>JBDVRS010000007.1:0-27919 GCA_039967435.1 Marinomonas sp. | reverse complement strand
CCATAATTGGACAGAGCCACAGCGACATTCGCCTCGCCCCCGCCAAAAGTGGCTTCAAATTCATGCGATTGGAAAAAGCGTTCATGACCCGGCGTTTTAAGCCGAAGCATGATTTCGCCGAACGAGAGAAAATCAGTCATTGGGGAGGAGAGCTTTCTTGAATTATTTTGAACCGGCGGGGCGTTACGAGAACGCGAGCCCGCCATTGATGTCGTAATTTGCGCCGGTGATGTAAGACGCTTCATCAGATGCCAGATAGGCGACCAGATCAGCGGTTTCCTCTGGACGACCCTGACGCTTCAGCGCGGTGGAATTGGCAACGTTTTCGCGCACAGCATCCGGTGTGAAGTCATCATGAAACTTGGTCGCGATCATGCCCGGGCAAAGCGAATTGACACGCACACCCTTGGCGCCAAGCTCTTTTGCAAGGCCGCGAGTCATGGTCATCACAGCGCCTTTTGATGTGGCATAAGCAATCGCGCCGCCGCCGCCGCCATCACGGCCAGCCAATGAAGCAAGGTTCACAATCGCGCCGCCCTCTCCCATCGAAGGAGCTGCAGCCTGAGTGACCATGAAAGTCGATGTCACGTTCAATTGCATGACATGGTTCCAGAACTCTTCATCCATTTCAGCCAAAGTTTTGCGAGCAACCAGACCGCCTGCATTATTGACCACAACATGAATTGTGTCGCCATAGGCCGCCTGCGCAGCTGCAATCAGAGCGGTTACGTCAGCCTGCTTTGTCACGTCGGCTTTGACTGCAATCGCTTTGCCGCCTGCCGCTTCAACGGCGGCAACAGTAGCATCGGCATCGGCTTGATTATTGTTGTAGTTCACAACAACGCTCGCGCCTTCGCTGCCGAGTTTCACGCAAACTGCGCGGCCAATGTCGCGGCTGCCGCCGGTTACGATTGCGACTTTACCTGCAAATTTCATATTCTTTAGTCCCACATTTAGTTTGATTTAGAATGCCTAAGATCAGGCGGATTTCGGTTTGAGAGGTTTGACGTCTGGGCAAAGGATCAGAACCGACAAGACGGTCATGATCGCAAGGCCAGCGCCAACGATGAAGGCCGGCGCGTAGCTATTCACTGTGATGACCGGGATGAGGAAGTTGAGCAGAACCACCGCCAATTTGGCGGCCGTGCCTGCAAAGCCCGCGAGTGAACCAACGGACTTACCGCTGTAAAAATCACTCGGCAAAGTTTGGATATTGCCAACCGCTGTTTGGAAACCAAACAGGATGACTGCCATAAGCAGCACTGCATAAATCGGCATCGAGGCTTGCGTGGTTGCCAATAGAGAAACCAGCATGATTATGCCGCCCAATGTAATCACTGTTTTGCGCGTGCGGTTTACCGTCCAGCCTGCATTGATGCGATTGCCTGCGAGCAATCCGCCGAACCAAGCGCCCAGCATCGCGCCAACATAAGGTATCCACGCATAGATCGCGATTTCTTCGACGCCGAAGCCATATGTCTCATTGAGGTAAAGCGGGAGCCAACCCACGAACAGCCACCAGATCGGATCGAGGAAGAAGCTGGCGAGGATTACGCCCCAGCTTTCCTTGCGGCTGAGGATTTCACCAGTGTTCGGCGCATAATCAGCGACTTCATTGGTTTCTGTATTGCGCTGTCCGGTGAGGATAAATTGACGCTCTTCCTCCGAAATCCAAGGGTGCGCATCAGGACCAGCTTTGTATACGAGCAGCCAAGGGATGAGCCACAGAAAGCCTAGTGCACCAATGGCGATAAAGGTCGCCTGCCAGCTACCAAGATAAACGAACAGCAGGCCGATAATCGGCGCTGAAATAATACCCCCAATTGCGGCGCCGGAGTTAAAGATACCTTGCGCCAAGGCGCGCTCGTTGATCGGGAACCATTCTGCATTGGCCTTGGTCGCGCCGGGCCAGTTGCCAGCCTCCGACACGCCCAAAATGGCGCGGAAAACTGCGAAACTGGTTAAGCCCTGAGCAAAGGCATGCAGGATTGTTGCAGCGGACCAAACGACGATTGAAAGGACGAAGCCAAGGCGAACACCAATCCAGTCGAAGATCTTTCCGAACAATGTCTGCCCAAACGCATAAGCAAAGGTGAAGACGTTCAAAATGATCGCGTAATCCGCCTTGGTCATGCCAAGGTCTTCGGATATTTCGGGCCATAAGAAACCCAAAGCACCGCGGTCGATATAGTTGATGATGGTGGCCAGAGCGACAAGCCCGACAATCCAAAATCTAAGATTACCCTTAGGCATAATCAGTTCCCCTCACCCAAAAAATCTTCTCGCACTGGGCTAAATGTGTCGATCAAAGCGCCTGCCTCTAGGCACACAGAGCCATGCTCCAAATTCGGCGCCATATATGTGCTGTCGCCGGCGCCCATCACGCGCTTTTCGCCGTCGATGAACACTTCAAATTTGCCGCTTTCAATGTAGGTTGATTGGCTGTGCGGATGGCTGTGAACATCGCCGACAGAGCCCGCTTCAAACCACACTTTGACAATCATGATCTCCGGCCCATAGCCCAAGATTTGGCGCGAAATTCCGCCGCCCAAATCTTCCTTCTCGACATTGCCCGCCTCAACGAAGGCTGGGCTGGATGTGTTCAATACGCTCGCCATTATTGCCCCTCCGCTGGATCAACCCGCGCCATAAAGCCCTGCCAAACCAGCTCGCGCCCGTTCACATTGGCGCGGTGCGTTTTGCTGGCATCTTGATCGTAGGAAATTGCCAAAGTTGCGGCTTCGCCCGCCAGCGTTGTGAGCGTGACAATGTCAAAATCGCCGGCGCGGCTGTGGGTGAGCGATGCAACTTGGCTGTTTGAACCAATCGTTTGTTCAGTCGCGCCATCATACAATCCGTGGCTTTCCAGTGCGCTCACGAAGCTTGCATTGTCGGTGCCTTTCACGCGCTGAATGATCAGCGGTTGGCGGCGCAGATTGAAGCTTGGATCATTGGCCCCGCTTTCCGCCAAAATGGCTTCCATGCCTTCGCTCGGCACAAAGCGATAGGTGTAGAACCTGCCGTCTTTCAGCCATGTGAGGAAGGATTTTCCGGCCGCTGGTGTGCCCATGGCATCAACCCAAATATGCTGATAGCCATTGTCTGTGCCCAGAACAGGCCGCGCTGCGACATTGCTGTTAGTGTCAAAGCCGACCTGCATGATGTGGCCATTGTAATGGAGCGGCAAATCGAACTGCTGAGCCCCCTCACCTTTGGCGCGCAGCACGTCAATCACAACGGGCGCTGAAAGTCCCTCAACATCCACCATCGCCAATGTGCGAGTGAAGGCAGTTTTGCTGTCTGGATAGGCGCTGCCTATGGTCGCGCTTGTCGCCTGCAGGCCGTCTCCATCAGTGAAATAGAGCTGCTGCGGCGCGTGTTGATCCGCCAGTTTCACATCGCCGCCAAAATGGCTCTGCTCATTCACGGTCAAAGTGTTGTGGGCGATAGTCGACTTTGCCCAGGTCTCATTTTCCGGAAGGTAACGCCCGCCCTCTTTCGCCTCAATATTGAGGAAGCGCGCCGCGCCATAATCGCGCACAATCTCTGCGCCATTATCGTAAAGCTGCCAGCTGAGCTTATCGAAATGCCCGTGGCCAAACCCTTGACTAGCGTTTTTGGCGACCAGCACTGTGTGATCGAGACCCTTTTCCTCGCCATCGCGCAGAACCGCAATCGCGCCCGCCTTGCCCTCTGGCCCATCGGACAGAAGGATGGAGCGGAACGGAAACGGCTTGGCTTTGCCCGCAGCCAAATCACGCGAGAGCGCCAGACCATTTTTGGTCAGCACGGTGCGTCCTTGAAATTCAGCAATCGCCAGCAGGCCGGGATCACCGGATTGGGCATAGGCAATCGCTACGCCTTCATAGAGCTCAGCGGTGTTCAGGCTCTTATCCTTGATCGCATCGTTGAAGGGGAAAAACAGCCCGCCATAAGTCAGCTGGATCGTGGTGTTGATCGCTTTGAGCAAAATACCATCGCGGTGCTCAAAAATTTTGCGCTCCGGTTCATTGCGCTCAATCGCATCGCCGAACACGATGAAGGGCAGCATGGCGAAACGCTGGTAATAGGGCCCCTCGGTATAATATCCGTCGGGCGAAAACAGCAATTCGGTCTGACGGATGAAGCCCGTTTTGCCGGTCTTGTCAGAGCCCAGCAATGCGCGGTCGACCATATCAGAATCGCCCAGCAAATAGCCGGTCATACCAACGCCCGCGGTCGCCCAAGTGGCGTGATTGTGGATCTTGTTGAAAGTCGCCTTGCTGTCGACGGACATGAATTTCACCGCAGGGCGAAACACATTATTATCAATCAGATCGCGCTCTTCCGCAGACAAAGTATCGCGCACAGCTTCATAAGCTTGCACTGTGTGGACCAGCCACATGGCATCGTTCAGCACCTGCCAAAACAAGCGCCCAACGTTCTGATTGGCCTTAGCCGGATGGTCGCCCAAGGTCGGATACAGCACCGCATATTCTAGCAGCATCGCACGGATATATTGGCGGTACCGTTCCTCGCCCGTGATCTGATACAATTGCCCCGACAGATACATGGCGCGGTAATTGCGTTTGTGTTGTTCATGGGTGTATCCGCCTCCCGGATCCTTAGGCTGAGGCACAATTGGCCCTGCCGCGATCATGCCGTCGACGAAGCTCTGGGCGCGCTTCATCTCGCTGGCGTAGAGAGGTGGCAGAGGCGTTAGCTCGCTGGCCGCCTGGGCCGCCATTGGCGTAGCAGCAGTCGCTGGTGCTGCATCGGCGGCGCTTCCAATCAGAGCTGCGCTCATGGTTGCAGCCGCGATAGCTAAACGGTGCATTGATCTACTCATTGCGCGGCCTCCGCTGCGGGTGCGGCAGGAAAAACATTGCCCAACAAGGTCAAACGCGGCTCTCCCGGATAATTCATCTCGCTGGCATCAATCGCATCCGCTGTGTCAAAGCTGTTTCCAGAAATAACCGTGCGCGGCACGCCGACTGTATGTATGATTTTCAGCACCCCTGAAGACGCAATCGCATTGCCGGTAATCTTCGTATGCTGGACGCCGTGCAACACCAATGAAGGGGCGTTTTCGCCTCCTACACCTTGCAAGCTTGATGATGAGAGGGTGACGTGCGGCCCGAAGGTGCTCTCATCGCGTCCACCGCGGTAAATATCAGCGATCGATTTTCCGATTTTGCTGAAAGCGGTGCCAGTAATCGTTAGATATTCCGTGCCATACTGGCCGTAATCCTCATATTCGGCATTGGCTTTTACAACCACGCCAGAGATGTTTGAAAACACGCTGTCTTTGATTGTGATGGAGTCTGCAAAGGCGCTCTTGCCGATAACAATCACATCGAAATTGCGGTTCACAGTCAGGTCTTGAATGGTGACCTGATCGATCTCAATCGCGAAGTTGCCGCGGATCGGCACTGAGGTCGTCCGGATGATATTGTTGCCGACATTATCGGGCGCTTCACTGCCATTGATAACAAGCTTATGCAGGCGCAGACTGCCGCCCTCGGCCATTTCAAACAAAGATGGGCGGGCAAATGCAATCACCGCGCCCTGCTTGCTGTCCGCAGGGCCTTCAATCGTCAGCGGGAAATCGAGAAGGATGGTCTTGTTTACGGCGTAATCACCGGCAGCCAGTTTCAACGTATCGCCCGCCTTGGCTTGCAAAAGCGCCGCTTCAATCGCGCCATCACCCGGCACAACCGCGATCATTTTGCCTGCGCCAAAACCGGCGTCTTGCGCAGGCTTAGGATACCATTTGGGGCCAGTCTTATCGCGCGCAATCGGATCAAGTCCGCGCGGCGCACCGACATGTGCAAGCGCGGGATCGGTGGGATAAAGCAGACCATTATCCGCGCGCTTAAGTTCAGTCGCTACTGGCTTGAGCGAGGTAAGCGCGCCGTGCACCTTGCCAGAGATCAGGCGATTGCCAGAAAAGGCGAGCCCCGAAATATCGGCATCCACTTCGATAAACGTACCCCCGGCGCTGCTCGATAGAATGTTGTCCGCAAACACGCTGTCCACTGGAGCAGCCGAGCGCTCTTCATCCGCGCCCGCACCCAAAGTGATGCGGTGGCTATCAATGACGGAATTGCGCTCGATCTTTGCATTGGAAACCTGAACGTAGCGATTGATTGGCGAGTTGGGCACGCCGTTCATCACTGTTAGCGCGCCAGAAAAGCCAGCGCCGCGCAGCCCCTCCATATAGTTTTCGCGCACCGTTTGATCGCCATTGATGACGCGAATGCCGCCTGTGTGATCCTTGCCGCGCCCGAGGAACACGTTGCGCTCGATCAGATTACCATTGCCATGGCGCAGGGTCACCGCGCCGCGACTGCTGTCAAAGACATTGCCGCGCACGATATTGACGCCCGCTTTGATCGAGATGATTTCCACCTCACCATCGGTGCGCTCAAAATAATTGCTATCGATCAGCGTGTTCGAAATGGATGCAGAATATTTGCTGGTGCCGACCCGCAAAGTCTCGCCGCCATTGGAGCCAAGAACCGGACGGTGGCCGAAATAATTGTGATCGATGCGGTGGCCGTTCTTTTGGCTTTCAGGGCTGTCGAGGCGAACCGCAAAGGTCACACCCTTATTGGTCTTGCCAGCCAAATAGCTGTGATCGAAACGGTTGTTCTTGCCGTACATGCCGACCCAATAGTCGCTCTCATAGCGGTCGGGCTTGCTGAAGCCGTCGACGACCATCTCAGTCATGCGGCTATTGTTCGCGAGATCTTTCTTTGTGCGGCGGAAGGATAGCACTTCGCCCGTTGGGCTGTAGCCATCGCGAAATGTTAGGCCGGTGACGAGAATTTGCTCGCCGCCGATACGCAGATTGCTCTTGCCGGAAATGATAACTTTGCCCGGGTCTTCAGAGGTCAAGGCAATCGGCTTTTTTGCCGTGCCTTTGCCGGTTAGGACAATTTCGAAGTCTCTCCAAATGCCATTGGCGAGGATGATAGTGTCACCGGCCTCAACCTGTTTGGCAGCGGCGAAATATTCAGCCTGCGTTTTGACGAGGATTTTTTCCGCCAATGCAGGTGACGCGCCCAGCACCAATGCGCAGACAAACAGCCATAGCCTCACGATCATCGGTAACCTTCCTCAAAACTTATAAGGAAGGGCTATCAGGCGATATGGAGGCAGTCAACCAATCTATTATACCCAAAAACAAACATTGGATAACCAATTGGTATAGCGTTAGCTGGCGATACCCGAGAGGAAGCGTTCACGGCTCTGCGAAACGCGCTCTTGCACCTCGCGCATGGCCTCGCGCTCAGTCACATCCAGCATGGTGCCTATCAAGCGGTGGAAGTGCGTGCGCATGGCCGCCCTTGCACGGTCAGAATCGCGCGCCAGCAAAGCCTCGAGAATTTCCTGATGCTCTTTCGCACGGGCCCTAGGGTCATCGTCGCAAATGGATTCGTAAGTGCGCTTTACCGCAGGCAATTCCTCGCGCATGCGCCAATAGGTTTCGATTGTGTGGAGAAGAGCCCCATTGCCGGATGCCCGAGCAATAGTCGCGTGAAATTCGCCGTCAGCCTCTGTTGAAATATCATCATCGGGCGATTGCATATCTTCGATCAAATTGGTGAGCTTCACCAAATCAGCCTCAGAGATCAGCTTGGCAGCGAGCGCGGCAGCCTCTGCCTCAACCAAGGACCGCGCCTCGGTCACCTCAAAGGCGCTGACCTCGGGCAATGCGCCCGGGCCATTAGGCTGTTCATCGCAAACATAAACGCCGGCGCCCGTTTTAATCTCAATGCGGCCAATGGCTTGCAAAGCGATCTCCGCCTCGCGGACGGTAACCCGGCTAACATCAAAGCGTTCGGCGAGCTCGCGTTCACCGGGCAATCGTGATCCAGGCGGAAAAACGCCTTCATCGATCAACTGTGAAAGTTGTTCTGCAATCGCATGAAACAATCTTTGTTCAGCCATTTTGCGCCAAGCCCCATCTTGCGTCTAAAACTATCGTCTTTCAATCACTAGCGGAAAGGAAGAGCATTTGTCACTCGCCCTTACCAATTGACCCCCGTTTGGTTTGAAACCTTCCCATTTTGAAGCAAAGTTTGGGCGCGGCAAGGCAGCATAAAACCATCCCCGCCGCGCCCAAAATGATTAGAACTTGAAGCGAACGCCAGCGAAGTAACGCGGGCCATAGACCAGAACTTGGCTCAGATCATCGGCAGCCCCGCGGAAGTCAGTGCGCGGCTCGTTGAACAGATTGATCCCTTCAAGAGTGAAGCGGACGTTGTCGTTCAGCTTGTAAGACATACGCGCCTCAAAAACGCCCACACTATCCACGAACCGCAGACGGCCCGGAGTTGAAATGAACTGCTGGAAGTATGTGCTGCGATATTTGTACACGCCTTGGAAATCGAACGGGCCGATTTCGTAATAGGCTTGCGCAGACAGAACATGCTTGGAGAAGCCAGGCAAATTGGCCGGCGCAACAAGACCGTTGATAGAGGTCCGCGTGCCGTCTGCTGCGACATTGGTCAGCGCGCCGAGCACATCATCTTCAAACTCGAAGTTTGAGTCAGCGTAATTGTAGCTCAGTTTGAAACCAAGGCCATCAAGCGGCGCTGGAAGATAGTTGAAGCTGTGCGCTGCAGTTACTTCCACACCGTAAATGGTGCTGGTGTCGCTATTGGTATCAACCAACGTGGTTGAAACCGGAACATTGCCGCCATTGATGTTGTAAATCTCGTCCTGCCGAACGCCTTCGAAGCCGCCGTTAAAGCTCTTATAATACGCATTGAAGGCGAGAATGGTGTCATCATTTGGATACCATTCAAGACCCGCATCGACATTCCACGACAGCAACGCGGCTGTGTTCGGGTTGCCGGTTGCCGTGACGCTATTGATGCCGTTTTGCAGGGCCTCTTCTGCGGTTGCGAAATCATCATCGGCGTTCACGCTGAAAATACGGCCAGCGCCCAGATCGGATGGGTCAGCGCGCGAGAGCGAACGATAGACTGCGAAACGGCCGAGCAGATCAGGCTGGAATTCAGCGACGAGGTTAAAGCTCGGCAAGAATTCAGTGTATGATCCCTTGATCGTGTTGCGGGTCAAAGTTGTGCCATCTTCAACCAAGGCGAAGCCAACTGTGCCGTCGCCGTCATTGTCGACGGTTTCCAAGTTAAGCGCGGTGCGGAATGCTTGTGATGTGGTGGATGTGTGGATGACACGTACACCGACATTGCCGCGAACTGGCATAGAGCCAAACTCGCTTTCAAAGTTACCTTGGATGTAACCAGCCCAGCTGCGCTCTTCCAAATCGGTGTTTTGAATGGAGTCAAAATCGCCGGTTGGATAGATCACATTGCCGTCTGAATCGAACGACAGGCCCGATGGGTCTTCACGCTCAAGCACGCGAGCAATACAGCGCGCATCGAAAGTCGCAAATGTGTTCGATGTGCCGATCACATTGCCATCCAAATCGACATTGGTGATCAGTGGATTGCCGCCAGTGATTGACGACATGAAGCCGCTTTCAGGAAACACTGTGCGGCATTCTTGGTTGGCAACAAACAATGCGCCAGAGCCATCTGTGTCATTGTAAGTGTTCTCAAAACGGCTGGTACCGCGCGATGCGCCCGGCACATCCTTATAGACCATTTGCTGATAGCGTGTGCCGGCCAGAATGGAGCTAAAGAAACCCTCCATTTCATATTCGAGATCGCCGCGAACAGCCCAGATTGAGTTGTAACGATCCTGCTCCAAATCGGCGCGCAGGCGCGGATCATTGGCGAACAAGGTGTGATCCGTCACGTCGAAATTTTGTGTGACGAAGTTCAGACCCTTTGAACCGTTTTGGAAGATTTGGGTCGCTGTTTCAATCCGGTCATCTGTGCCGTTTGTGCGGCCAGCATTCGGGGTTTGGTCGCTTTCAAACGCCTCTGGGAAGAACGGATTACCGTCGGCATCAGTGTTGCCGAAAATGGACTCGCCATCTTCGGTGCGGAAACGAATTTGCACCGCTTCTTCGATCCGCTGTGTGCGGGAATAAGAAGCATCGAGCGACAATTTCAAACGGTCTGAAAGTTGCGCGTCAAGCGACAAACCGCCGCCATAGTAGGATTCGTCACGCTCCAGATATTCGCTGACCGCTTCAACACGCTGCTCGTTGGTGAACTGACGAAGCGCGCCGGTTTCCGTTGTGATCAAGTCAAATCCAGCGATCGTGTTGGGATCACCGGGGCCGTCGATCCGGCGGCTTTCAGCAAAGTTCAAATCGCTGCGCTGCTCGCTTTGAACGCGGTTAGAATATTGGAAGTCAGCATTGATATCCACATCTGGCGTCGGTTGATATTGCAGCGCGCCAAAGAATGAATCGCGGCGCTCCTGAGTGATATTAGAACGCAGCGCATAGCTGTTGCGAGCGATCAGGAAATCATCAGTGACGCTGCCATCACGCAGGCCGTCGATGGTTGAACCGCTTGTGTCGCAATTGCCATCATCAAACACGCCATCACTGGTTGTCGTGGGGTCAATAACGCAGGCACGCACCGTGCCGGAGACACGCGCTTCTTGCTCTGGGTTGTTCGAGTCAACACGGGAATAGCCCAGTGAAATACCCAGCTCACCGTCCCCCAGATTGAACTGGTCAACATAGCTCATCGTAGCGCGGTAGCCATATTTGTTGAAGCGCTGAGCGGAATCAATATCGAGATTGTCAGGGTTGATGTTGAGTTTGAAATCACCCTGAATACGCTGCTTGCCATAGTCGAGCGGCTTAACCGTTTCGAGAACGATCTGACCTGCGACGCCGCCTTCAATGTAGCTGGCAGCCTGTGTCTTATAGATGCCAACCTTGCTGAACAGTTCTGATGGGAACATGCTGAAGTTGACGGAGCGATCGCCGCTGCCGTTTGTTGCGCTACGGCCGTTGATCACGGTCGAGGTCAAAAATGGACCCAAGCCGCGAACTGCGATTTCCGTCGCGCCGCCATTTTCACGGTGCGAGCCCGCGCCGGTCAATGTTTCGAGGGCTTCACCAATCGAAAGAGCAGGAAGGTCACCGATCTCGCTGGTGGACAGTGCGTCGAAAACTTCGACCGAATTGCGCTTTTCTTCAATCGAGTTCTGAATGGTTTGGCGGATGCCGGTAACAACAATGCTGCCTTCTTCTTCTGCCACTTGCTCTGGAGCCTGTGCATCCTGCGCCAATGCAGCTTGCGGCATGGCAATGACAGATAGTGCGGATCCAGCCAGCAAAGCCGTTGTTACGCGTGAATTGCGCAAAGGTGCGGCGGCACGAAGTTTAAGCATTAGTCTCTCCCATGGGGTATTTATTTGCCCGATGGGTTAATCAAAGGGACAGCTATGTCAACCCAAGGACCATGCCATTTAGGGCCACTGTCTAGACCAATTGGTATATTTCCGAATGCTGTGACTTTTCTGCAATGAGCGATGCCAGTTGTTTTGCCCTTCACAAAACCCAAAGAAAGAGGGTTGGAAGAGCGGCCATTACCAGCCGCTCCGCCAACCCTCATGGGAGAACCGATCCCTCAATCGGTTTTATTCGCCGGAGCGCCGCATCAACGCAGCCCGGCAAATTTATGCGCTCTGATTAGAGCTTAAACGTCGCACCAAAGGTGATCCGGCGATCCGGAAGGCCTTGGAAGCAAAGCAATGCGCCGTCGTTTACGCATGATTGCGTAATCTTCGACTTGGTCACGTTCACACCCTCAACACCGAGCACGATGTTCGGAGTAAGATCGTAGCTGATGCTAGCGTTAAGCTGACCACGAGCGCCCGTGTTTGTCGGGAAGCCCAGCGTCGAGTTGAGCGATGCACCGCCTGCTGTATCCAGCGTACGGAAGCTATCCCGCCAAGTGTAACGCGCACGAGCCGACAGACCATGCTTCTCATAATACAGCGTCACATTGTACGCATGCTTGGAGAAGTCGAGAAGACCTTGAACCGCAGTGAACGGTCCAGCCTGGCCGCTGCTGGCCTCCAAGATCGGCGTACCACGGCCCGATGAGGTGTTAAACGCTTCACCGCCGCTGAAGTCTTGGTAAGTGTAGTTGGCAAGGATACCAAAGCCCGATGCGAAACCAAGCGAATCTTCGAAGTTCGAAAGATCATATTGGAACGCAACCTCAACACCGGTTTGCTTGGTGCTGGCTGTATCATTGACCTGTGTTTCAATCGGAACACAGATGCCGTTGCCCAAGACATTCGACAAGACGTTACGGTCAGCGATTGGGTTGAAAATACCGCCGCCTTCACATGGATCCGTAATGTCACGGAAGCCATTGGCGTCTTCAACTGGCTCTTCCAATTGTGTCACGAACAGGTTCGTCCGCTTCTTATGGAAGACACCAACGCTCAACACTGCTGCTGGTGCAAAGTACCAATCAATCGACGCATCAAAACCGGTTACAGTCTCTGGCGCCAAACCTGGGTTACCAATCGCAACCGCAGAGTTCGGGCTAGTGCCGAATGTGAATGAGGTCGACAATTGATCAAAGTCAGGACGGTTGAGGTCCTTACCAAAGCTTGCACGAAGAACGATATCATCAGCAACATCTGCGATCACGTTCAGGCGCGGGAGCCATTTGCTGTAGCTACCGCTGGTGACGACAGGTGTAGCCGTACCGCCGAGTGTGGTCAGGCCGAGCGAGTCGATCGATGTGTCGACATAGCGAACACCCAAGTTACCGCGCAGAACGCCTGCTTCAAAATTGGCTTGAAGGTAAGCCGCATGCGTTTTCTCAGTGATGTCAAAGAACGCATTTGAGTTATTTGAAGGATCAGCAATCACAACACCATTTGGTGTCGCCAAGAACGCAGCTTGGATTGTGTCCAGTGTTCCATCCGGATCGCTAAACGCTTGGTCTGGATCGATCAGAAGGAAGTTGCGGAACGCAAGTTCGCGCCCATCCGCATCACCAAAGATATCTGGTCCAGGGACCAAAAGACCGGCGAATTGCGAACCATTCGGGCTGTCTGCGATACGGCTGAAACCGCGGCTTGTGCCAATATCATTGAATTCGCTTGTGCGGCGATTCCAACGGTAACCAGCATCAACCGAAGTGATGAAGCCAAGCACGTCTGCGGTATCGTAATTTACGTCGAAACGGATCGCATCATCTGAGTTTTCAGTGGTGTCACGGCCGACAGTAACCGCATCCAGAACAACATTGTTCGGGTCAAGCAATTGCTCAACCGTAGGCGCAAATGGCGAAGCGAAGTCGATGCCGAATGTCAGAGCGCCGCCGGACAGATCATAGATGAACGGAACGCTGTTATCATTGCTGGTGCCATCAGGCGGGGTCAGCGGGTTAGGGTTGATGAAGTTCAGCGTGGTGCTGAGATTTGGATTGACCGTATCAGCCCGCGCTGTCGATGCTTCGAAATGCACCGTGAACGGACCGGTTTCCCAGTCAAAGCCCCAGCGCAAGATGCTGCTTTCAGTAACGCGCGCACCAGTATCGCTGGAGAAACGCAAGTTCGGATCATCATCATCACGCGCTAGGTTCGGCTGGATTGTACCAGTCAAAGCAGCCTGAATGCTGCCGAAGTTTACGCCGCCAAGCGAACCAAACTCTACAGTTTCAAATGTATCTGGAACATTGACCAGATCGACGCTGCTGACGCCGGATGCCTGAATGCGCGAGCTGTCCTGACGGCGCTCTTGATCATTGTAGAAGCCATCGATGAAAGCAACAAAACCAGGGGCCGCCTCCCATTCAAACGAACCTGAAATATTGATTGTTTCAAACTCGAAATTCTCAAGCTCTTGGTTGAGGAACTGAATGCCGAGGAAATCAAAGTTCGGCCCTGCAGAACCGTCTGCTGCAACCGCAGCACCGGCTGGGATGAAGTTATCCCGGTCAACGCGTGGACGGAATGACACAGCTTCCTGCTCGGTGTAACTAGCTGCGAGCACAAAGCCCATATCACCAGCGCCGGTTGACCAATTGTCACCGAAACTCGCCGATAGACGCGGAGTGATTGTGTCGGACAATTCAGCATATTCACCCTGAACACGAACAGCCAAAAGCGTGTCGGTCAGATCGAGCGGACGAATAGTGCGCAGGTTGATGGTACCGCCAACAGCGCCCTCAATGGTCGATGCTTGCGGCGCCTTGATCACTTCAACGGAGGAAATAATCGCTGCGTTGACGTCTTCAAAATTGATACCGCCACGGCCTGAACCTGAACCCAGCGTTGTTACGCCGTTGATTGCGGTGCGGTTGTCATTGGTACCGCGAATTTGAACGCCGGTACCAACACCGGCTGTCCGGGTAATTTGAACGCCAGTGACGTTTTCGAGAACTTCAGCAAGGTTTTGATCGGGCAGCTTACCAATGTCTTCAGCCTGGATAACTTCGATCAGGCTGTCGGCATTGCGTTTTTCTTGCAGAGCGCTTTGCAGCGAGCTGCGGAAGCCGGTGACCACGATTGTGTTGTCATCGCCTGCATCGGCTGCTGCTTCAGGCGCTGCGTCCTGCGCATGGGCTGCTGACATAGGCAGCATCATCGCCGGAACGATTGCTGTGGATAGCAGTAGTTTTTTGAAGTGCGGAGTGCTGGTTGCAGCCAATCGGCCGCCGTCCATGCGCGTGAAACTCATGTGTGTTCTCCCTGTGTATTCTTTGTATTTGAATAAGAATCCCAAGGAAAATACCAATTGCAGCAGAACTGTCAACCGAACTGGTATGCAAGTGTGTTACCAATGCAACAGTTTATTGGTATGTGAGATTGGTCTGAGCTCGCAATTTTGACGATTTGGCCCGGGTGGCGCGCATTTTCCTACAGCGCCGATGTGCTTTACAGGGGAGATCACAGCACAAAGCGGCTCGCTCTTTCCCATCGCTAAATCCCGCATGCTTCCGAACCAGAAAACTCATGGCAAAGGTGACAAATAGGCTGCGTCACCCTTTGTCCGTCACCCACGCCAATTTTCATGCAAACAACTGTTTTGAATTTGGAATTTACCAGAAAAGCGAAGGTGACAGGGTGTAACCTTTGTCACCCTGCTTAGCCCTCTGACCCCAACACAGCAGTGAAAAGCTCATATGGCAATCATCACACCACTTCCCGCATGAACGATGAAATGCGCGGCGATTAATACTGGACTGTTTTAGGGGGGTGTGGCGGTGCTGTCAGTCTAATCGCAACTTGTCTCTGATTGGTGCAAGTGTGGCAAAGGCAAGCTGAATCTAGGCAGCAAGATTTTGCCACTCAGCCAATGCGGCTGAGCGGGCGGTCTTGTAAGTTTGACGGTCGGTTAGGTGGCGTTGCGAGTTGAAGTGGTTGTGGATGTTGGCGTGAACGGAGGCGAATTTCTGAAGCGATTTCATCTGTCGAAATCGCAGCAAGACACGCTCTTTTCGTCGGAACGGAAGGTGACTGTTTTCGGCTCGATTGTTCTTCCATCGACCCATCTCGCGGCGGTGCTCCATGCCAAGTTCTCGCATAGCTGCCGGGTAAGATCGGAGCCCGTCAGTGACAATTTGCTCTGCCTGACCATGCCGCTTCAGTGCCTTCTTCAAGAACCGTAACGCCGCCTTTTTGTCGCGCTTTCTCGTGACGCAACTCTCAATGATCTCGCCTTCTTGGTCCACCGCACGCCACAAATAGTGTGTTTCGCCATTGATCTTCACGAACACCTCATCAAGATGCCAACGCCAGTGACGAAAGCCCTTCATCCGGCTCACCCGCTGCCGCCGGATATCTGCTGCCAACACCGGTCCAAACCGGTTCCACCACAGCCGAACAGTTTCGTGACAAACATCAATCCCGCGTTCAGCCAAAAGATCTTCAACATTCCGCAAGCTCAGCGGAAATCGAACATACATCATCACCACCAATCGAATGACTTCGGGCGATGAATTGAAATAGCGGAATGGACTAGCTGGTTTGCGAGGTCTGGGCATCGACCTGCCCTACCAGTTCAACCTGCATTCTCAATTAGGTGCATTTGCTTTGACAGCACCGCTGGAGCGCTTCGCAGAGGCCACAGGTTCAATAGCGGAGATCGTCGAGTTCTACCGGATGGCAGGTGACATCGATTACCTACTCAAGCTCATGGTGCGCGATGTGGCCGACTATGACCGAGTCTATAAAAAGCTAATCAGCACCGCCTCTCTCAATGACGTTTCAACGAGTTTCGCAATGGAGCGGATCAAATATGAAACGGCCCTACCGCTTTAGTAGAGTTGTCCGGACAACTCTTTTCAACTGCCTTTTTTCGGCGTAAGCCTAAAGGCATGACGCCACGATCTGCACCGCATCGCCTTATTGCCCTGCCTTTGATATTGGGTTTGGGATCACCGCTTGCAGCGCAAAGCACGCTCACGCCCGGCATTTGGACCAATACAGAAGATGCTTATTTCGCCGAAGAAGAAGGGCGCGAGCAAGCCGAATGGACCGCCTTCGAAGTGCGCGAAGACGGACAATGGCGCAAAATCGATGCATTCAAAAAGCCCCAAAGCGAATGGTCTAACCAGCCCATTCCAAGCCTAAGCAAGCGCGGAGAAAAAGGTTGGCAAACCGGCCAGAGCGAGCTTCGCCTTGCCCGCGATTTTCGGTGCTGGATCTCTGTTCGTAAAGACACCCCAAAACCAGATGGGAGCGAGGATTGGTCTTTCCAGCGCAACATTGACATTTTTGATCAAGGCGGCCGCATATTGGTGCCCGGCAATGGAGAAGCCCCCGATGCCACCATTCGCCTGCGCAATGTCACATGGGCAAAAGGCAGCCGCAACAAACCGGCGCTCGTTCTTTATGTGCACAAACAAGACCCTGCGCGTGCGGTAAGCTACAGCTGGGCTTCAACCGATGCCGCAGTGGTTGGCATCAATCTGCGCTGGATGCAGGCAAGTTGCAGCCGCTCTCAAAGCGAAGCCAAGACCTCAGCCGAACCCAAGTCTTCTGAGAATGAACCACAATTGATCGCAGCAGGCGAAACATGGCGCAAAAATTACGAAGCAAACGATTGGGACGCGCTGCGGACACTTTATACCGATGATGCAGTGTTGATGTCGCACAATCAGAACAAGATCGAAGGTGCTGACAATATCGTTACCTATTTGCAGCGCCTGTCAAAATCCGGCGCGAAGGCGGCAATTGAGTTTAGGCCAGAAGAGGCAAAGGTTGAAAACGGCCTTGGCTTTCTCATCGCGAAATATCAGATGATCATCGAATTTCCCGGCGCTGCTGAACCGACTATTGTCGCGGGACGTTCCTTCCTTGTTTACAAATGGGTCAATGGCGAATGGCTGATCTGGCGCGATATTGATAATTTCGCGCCAGATGCAACGCCGAAGGATTTTGAATGACCTGCATTGCGCCCGCCAATATAGCGGACTTGCCCGAAGCTACTCGCAAAAACCTCGAATTTGCAGAAGCAATAATGGGCTTTGTTCCTAATGACGCACTCGCAATGGCGCATTGGCCGGAAATGACTCAGGCTATGCAGCAATTGGTCGCAGTGATTTACGGACCTAGCGAAGTGGATGGTGTCCTCAAACGTATGGTCGCCGCCGTTACCAGCGGCGCGTCAGGGTGCCGTTATTGCCAAGCGCACACAGCGCATGGCGCGGTTGAAATGGCGGGCGGCGATATGGCAAAAATTGCCGCCGTGTGGGAATATCAAACCAGCGATCTATTCACCGTCGCAGAGCGAGCCGCGCTTGATTTGGCACTGGCCGCAGGCAGCCAGCCAAATGCTGCAACAGACGAACATTTTGCAGCGCTACGCGAGCATTTCTCTCAGCGGCAGATTGTGGAAATTATGGGTGTGATAAGCCTGTTTGGCTTTCTCAATCGCTGGAATGATACGCTGGCGACAAGGCTAGAGGATGCGCCGCTCAAATTTGCGGAAGCGACCTACACTTCCGACGTTTGGGAAGCGGGCAAGCACAAAGGCTAAGCGGCAAGAATTACTTCCAAGTCGCGCCGCCGACCCAATCGCCCGCGACCCCGAGAAATTTGTCGACTGTAATCGACTGCCAAACACCTGCATCGAAATAGGGATCCGCTTCGAGAATGGTCCGCGCATTCTCTTCATTTTCCGCTTTGACGACCAACAAAGAGCCCACCGTATCATCGCCTTGTTTGAGCGGACCAGCCACTGCAATTTTATCAATCGCGCTTTCAACATGCGCCAAATGCTGCGCTAGAAATTTCTCGCGCAGAACCGCACCGTTCTCACCATCGCGGCAGTAAAACGCATATAGGGTCATCAATTCACCTCAACCAATTCGAGCAATTCGCCGCCCAATCCCACTGTCGTAGCAGCGCGCCGACCCTCATACAATGCGCCCTTATGCGGCGCTGGCGGAGTGATCCAATCCGTTTTGCAAGCATCCAAATCGCTGACCCCCAAAGTGACCAAAGCATTGCCTGGTGGCAGCATATCGGCGTGGCGCGCGCGCATGGTTGCAGCCTCTGGATAATCATCGACCTCGACGATCGGCATCCGCCCGCCCTGCACCATGCTAATCGTGGTTTGCGTATCAGCAGGCAGGCCGAACGCATCATTGATCATCGAATAGGGCAGAGTGTAATCCTCGCCCAGATCAAGGCCGATTGCATCGCGGTACCATTTGAGGCTGGCGGGGCGATTTGGCGTCCCCAGAACAACGATGAAAATCTTGTCCACTGGCGCATGGGCGCGGGGCAAATCGGTCAGAGGCAAATCGCCCAAAACCTGATTGAGATAAACCATCTCGCGTCCCGTCCCCAGCACTTGCATAGGGATAAAGGCGGGTTCAATATTCTCTAGGACTTTAGGAGCGCCGACGATTTCAAACCCGGCGTCTTCGACCACTTTGGGCCAATGCCAAACATCCTCAACCGTGCATTCAAACGCACCCCAGCCATAGGTTGTGGTCGGCTTAAAGTCTGGATGATCGGGCTGCTCAACCAGTCGGAACCAGCATGGCGCGCCGCTAGTCGGGCGCAAGGCGGCATAGAGTGAGCCAGCGTTCGCGCCGCATCCCCAGCTAGCCGCCAATTCCGCAGGCAATTCGCTCTGCTCGACAATTTCAAAACCCAAACAGTCGCGGTAACCGCGCAGCGCAGCGTCTAGGTCAGGGACAGCGGAAAGCCCGCCCATTATCGTGCCGTGCTGAATGCTCATGGTTTAAAACTCCGCTTTTCTTTTCTCAACGAAGGCTGTCGTACCCTCGACAAAATCCGCGCCTACAAATGCCTCTGCGAAAATGCGCAATGTGTCGGCATCATCGGCCTCTTGCCCATCCAAAACGCGGCGCACAAAACGCTTCGTTTCGCGGACCGAATGCGGGCTAGCAGCAGCAATCTGATCTGCGAGTTCATCAGGGCTGCCAGCGATAAATTCGGCAAGTCCAATCCGCTGCGCTTCCTCCGCGCCAATCAGACTGCCGGTGTAAAGAATGCGCTTTGCTTGCCCCGGCCCGACCAAATCGGTGAGCAGTTTCACATCATGCAGAGGATAGACAAGGCCCAGTTTTGCAGGCGTAATGCCGAAGCGCGCATTGCTCGTCGCAACCCGCAAATCGCATGCCAGTGCAATTCCGCAGCCTCCGCCAACGCAGTCGCCTTCGACAAAGGCGATCGTTGGCAGACGGTGCCGCGCAAGCTCATATTGCACGCGGTTGATGGCGGCCTGATTGGCAGAGCGCCAGCCCTCGTCGTCTTTATTCGCCAGCAATTCCTTGATATCGGCGCCTGCACAAAACGCACCGCTTGGTTCGGCTGCGCGGATGATCATCAGCTTAAGGTCTGTATTGTTGGCCGCGCGTTCAAACAGTTCCGGCATGGCCTGCCACATCGCCATATTGAATGCATTGCGCTTATCCGCGCGGTCGATCAGCAGGTGAGCGATTTGACCATGGATTTCTAACCGCAAACTCATGCTGGATTGCCTGCGACAAAGTGCCCTGCAATCGCTTTGCGCGTGGTCACCCAAACATCGGAATGTGCGCGCACATGTTTGAAGAATTCCTCTAGCGCCCAAATGCGTCCGGGGCGGCCGATGATCCGCAAATGCAGACCAAGGCTCATCATTTTGGGATTGCCTTCCTCGCCCTCAGCATAGGTTTGATCAAAATTGGCTTTCGCATAATCGAGCCATTGATGCGGCGTCAGCGCAGGGTCAGTCCACATTTTCATGTCATTATTATCGACCTGATAAGGCACAATGCACATCGGCTTATTAGGGATGGTTTCGCGGTCCCAATAGGGCACGTCGCCGCTGTAATCATCCATGTGATAGGTGAAGCCTTCTTCGCTCAGTAATCGCCGCGTATTGTCGGTAAGAAGATAGCGCGAGAGCCAGCCATAGGGACGCACGCCGCAGCTTTTCTCAATGCTGTCGACGGCCTTGCGAATAAATGCGCGCTCTTGATCCTCGTCCATCTTAAACTGGTGTATCCAGCGATAGCCATGGCTGACAGGTTCATGGCCAAGCTCAACAATTGCAGCGGCAATTTCCGGATGGTTCTCAAGCGATAACGCCGCAACCGTCCAACTGGCCATAATGTCGTAACGCTTCAGCAATTTGACCACGCGCGGTGCGCCCGCCTTGATCCCGTAAAGGTAATTGCTCTCATTGGAGTAGTTGCGAATTTTGGACTTAACGTAGACGCCCAGCTCATCAACCGGCTCCATCCCGCGATCACCGCGGGCGATGGTCATCTCGCTGCCTTCTTCGACATTGACGACCACGCTGAGCGCCATTTTCGCGCCGCTTGGCCAGTCGATCCGTTCTTCTTGCATAATTATGCTCTCAATCCTTGTGCTTGGCCGTTTGCGCCCAAATTCAACCTAGTGCATTTCCTCGCCGCCGGACACATTTAGCGCCTCGCCAGTCACGTAAAATGCATCATCGCTCGCCAACCACAGACAGGCTGCGGCAGTATCGGAAGGCAGGCCAGGCCGGCCTATTGGGTTCTTCGCGGCCATATTGGCAAGGTAATCCTCAACCGTATCAAAGCCCAAAAGCTTGCTGAAATATTCGTTTTGCTGAGCGCCGAGACCGGTGGTCACATGATTGGGGCAGATCGCATTGACCGTGATCCCATGCGCGCCCAATTCCACCGCACTGGCCCGCGTCAATCCGACCATACCGTGTTTGGATGAGACATAGGCGGGCAGATGCGGAAAGCCGGTTTTTGCCGCTTGGCTGGCGATATTTATGATGCGCCCGCCTTGGCCTGCACCGACCATGGCGCGGGCGGCTGCTTGCGTGCAATAAAACGCCCCTGATAGATTAACCGATAGGACTTGATCCCATTCGCTCACCGTATCGACATCGAGCAAAGGCTTCATCTTAAAGCCGATGCCGGCATTATTCACAAAGACATCAACCTGGCCAAACTCTTGCGCGGCCTGCGTTACCAATGCAGCGCATTGATCGGCCCTGGAAACATCGCAAGCAATGGTTGCAACCTTGGCGCCGCGTGCCTGCAATTCAGCGGCAACGCCCTGCGCTTCGGCATCGATAGTCAGATCAGAGACAACGCAATTTGCGCCCTCATCTGCGAAACCTTGCAAGATGCCCTGCCCCAGCCCTTTTTCCTTACCAGAGCCGGTGACGACAATCGTTTTTCCAGCAAATTTGCCCATCGCTTCAAATCCTTCTTTTACAGATCTTCAGTCAGGATAAATTGCGGCGCATCGGCATAGTCCTGAAACGGAGCAGCCGCCGCTTGAAAGGCTTCATCCGAAACATCAGCGATAAACGCATCCATATCGGTAATGTCGAGAATCTCGAAATAGGCATAGGGCGGCTGCGTATCAGGGTCGCCAAAAAGCCCGGTCGCCTTGTGTACGGTAAAGCTGTTTACCGACGCCAGAGCGCTCGCGGTGGGGACGTCTTTCGTCTTGGCCCATTCCTCATATTCAGCGACATTGGTGCCGGGCTTCAAATTGAAAGGAACGATAATACGCATAGCTTTTCTCCCTCAGTTATCTGTGTGTCTTGGGCGCGCGATAGGCGCTCAATACGGCGTCGATATGACGTGCAAATTGGAACAGTCCCGCTTCAAATCCGGTCTGTCCCACAATCTGAATGCCCAATGGCATGCCATCATTCGTCCAGCCCATGGGCAGGCTGATCGCGGGCAATCCGGCAATATTGGCAAGGCAGGTTAAATCTGCCTGAGCGGCGGGTTCACGCTCGCTATGTGCAAAGGGCGCATTGGGCACGGTGGGCATAATTAGGAAACCGTACTGCTCAATGATTGCGCGCACTTCATCCCGCGTTTGCGCTAGGATGGCTTGATCCTCGGCCCAATCTGCCGCTGATCTTTTCGGACCGTAAGTCAGCAGCTTAGCGAGGCTTTGTGACACGGGCACTCCGGCCAAATCCTTGGCCATGAATTTTGACACACCGATGAACCCTGCAAAGCGGATGCGCGAGTTTGGATGAGTGAGATGAACTGGTGTTGGCGCGGCATCCAGCTGAGATAAAGCGGCTTCAAAAGCGGATGCAATCGGCGCATCGATAGGCACGCCGTGCCCCGTTAGAGATGACGAGGCCAAATCGGAGATACCCCCTCCAAAATCGGAGATGACGCGAGACACCGCTTCCAAATCGTCCAAATTGGAGGCCAAAGGGCCAATCGCATCTAGGCTTGGATCGGCAGGAATTAGGCCTATCTGGCTGATGCTATCTGTTGCAGGTTTGAAGCCATATATACCGCAATGCGCCGCTGGAATTCGAACCGATCCCATAGTGTCTGAACCCAGTGCAATATCGCACAATCCCGCCGCGACCGCCGCAGCGCTGCCGCCTGACGATCCGCCGGGTGAATAGCCTGATTTATGCGGATTTTGCGTGGGCCCAAAATGCGGATTGTCGGTTTTGGAACCAAGCGCGCCTTCCTCCATATTGAGGATGCCCGAGATCACTGCGCCAGCACTTTTCAACCGCGCAACCACCTCGGCATCGGCATCGGCTTTGCGATTGTCCCATGCGCCGATCCCAGCGTGAAATGGCATGCCTTTTACTGCGATATTGGCTTTGACGCCGACGGTCATTCCAGCGAGCGGGTCCGAGGCATTGCTGACGCCTTCTATTGCGTCGTCATCGCGGTATAAAAAGGCGTTCCATTCATCGAGCATTGCTGCGCTCTAGACCCCGCGCTCGTCGATTAAACGCAGCGGTTTTTGGCGCTTGTCGATCTCTGTCACCGCCGCTGTTCCGCCAGGCTCAACCAAGGCAATCTCCACCTCAACCCCGAGGCCCTGCTTCAAAGTTTCGCTCAGAGCGGATACATCGGTGCCGCCCTTGCTTTCCAATGTTACACGCATACTATCACGGCGCTGCGCATCGCGATTGAGGTGGCAAACATACTCACCCGTCAAATCGCTACGGTTCTCAATAATCGCACCAATTGCGTGCGGGAACACATTGATACCGCGCAGTTTTACCATATTGTCAGAGCGACCACGAAAGCCTGCAATCCGCTTAAATGCAATCTCGCCGCGGCCATCCAATTCATTCGTAATGTCATGCGTGTTGAAGCGAATGCAGGGCGCGATGTCGTCTTTATAAAGGCACGTCACAACCATATCGCCGGTCTCACCATGCCCGACCGGTGCACCATCATCAATGCCGAGCAATTCGAGATATTGCGCATCTTCCCAGACATACATGCCGTCGCGCTCCGGCCCTTCGCCTGCGATGCTACCTGTGTCGCCGACACCGTACCAATCATAGGCTTTTGCGCCGTGCCAAGCATCCTCTGTCGCCTGACGGTCCTCTGTGCCCAAATGGCCGATAATCATGCGGATATCGATCTGGTCAAATAGGCCCATCTCCTCTGCCGTGCCCGCCAATTTGCGCACATAATCGACAAAGCCAACGATCGTGGTGACACCAAAATCGGCCATCAATTGCGCTTGGTTTTTGCTGCGCGTTTCAATCCCTGTGCCAGCGGAAAGGAAGATTGAATTGGTAAACTTGGTCACAGCCTCGCGGATGTAATGCCCGCCATTAATCATCCCGTGACCATAGACCGAATGCACGACATCGTCGCTGTGCAATCCCATCCAGCGATACATGCGGCCAACCAGCACATTTCCAACTTCGCGCCCTTTGGGACCGAACATTAAAGTTTGCGGTTTGCCGGTTGTGCCGCTGGTCGTGTGAAAGATCACCGGATCGCGGGTGGCCGCTGGGCCCATGCCGTGAAAATCGCCATAGGGTGGATATTCCGCGATAGAGGCCATCAAGTCTGTTTTGTCATAAACCGGCAGCTTGGTGATATCGGCAAGCCCGCGAATATCGCCCGCCTCTATTCCCTGCGCGCTCCATAGGCGCTGGTAAAATGGCACTTGCCACCCTTTCACCATCAGCCGCTTAAACTGCGCATCCTGCACGGCGAACAGCTCGTCACGGCTCATGGCTTTATAGCGCGAAACAAACGCCTCCCCGACCGGATAATCGGCCAGCATTTGCTTATGATCGAGCGCTTCAAAATAGGTGGGATAGGTCATGCAATATCCGTGAAATAGGCGAGAGGATTGTCAAAAATTCGTGGATCAGCATCAGCCGGAGCAAGTTCCTGCGCTAGGCTGAGCTTGGCATTTGTCTGATCTGCGGTGAGCGGATTGTCAGGGCTGCCCAGAGTGTGCTCAACCAGATGTTCAACCACGGCACCATCCGCAGCTGTGATGGTGAGCATTTGCGGAAACAGCGCATTGCCATCCTGATTGCCATCATCGGTAAGACACACTTTGACTGCAATCGCGGCCAGAGCGGGATCGGCAATATCTTCAGGCGTAAAGCGGCGCGGATCTATGCGTCCATCGGTTAGCATCAATGCGGCAAGAAATGGCATGCAAAGCCGCGCCCAAGCCGCTGTCATATCGGGCAAATAAGCGCGGTCGACCAAGCGTCGGATTAGCGGCGGACAGGCCAGTTCAATCTGCGCGATCTGTTCTGGATTAAGCGCCAACGCATTCAGCTTACCAAGGGCAGCATGGCTCGCGCGGCCCGAAGGGAATGGCTTTGTGCTGACCTCTGAAATTCGCCATATTGTGCCGAGATCCCGCGTATAGGTTTCGAGCGCCCCATCCTCAAACAAAGCGTAATAGCCAAAAGGGCCTTCGAGCGGGTTCTTAGGGCCAGAAAACCCAGTGCCCGCCAAGTCGCTTGCCATCACCGCAGCGCGTGCGGCATTTGCGATTTGAAACGGCAGGGTTTCGCTGCCTTCAACATGCGCCTGCATCGTGCCCGCAGCGCTGGAATAAGCGAGGCCCAAGGCGTTATCGAGCGGCGCATTATCGATCCGTGCCACAGCCACTGCTGCGCCCATAATGCCGCACACTGCGGGCCGGAAAAACGACATGGCGCTATCTACGCTCAGACCCAATCCAGAGGCAATATCAACGCCAATGGCAAGCGCCGCCAGCGCCTCTTCTGGATCGCAAGAATTGCCCTTTGCCGCGCGCCGGTCGAGCGCTGCGCCCAATGCAGCGGTTACCACGCTCATCACGTGGACAACGGCCGGCTCATGCACCGCGTCCCATTCAAGGCAATGCACGCGGTAGCCATTGACGAAGGCCGCAGACGGAGCCGGCAGACGCTCTACCGTGCCGAGCAATCGCGCCCCTTCGCCAGCACCAAAACTGCGCGCTGCTTGCAATATTTGCGCCTCGCCCGGTGCATCCACAGCGGCGGCGCCTATTGCCAAGGTATCGCCCAACAATCGCACCGCATCACCGCGAACATCGGCAGGCAAAACATGGCGGGCACCGGCCCATTCCAACAGCTTTGCCGTCGCGTCAGGAGCCATAAAGCTCATGCCAGCCACCCCTCAACCATGTCATCAATCGCGGCGGGATCATCACTGTTAAGTGCAAAATCGGCGGCACGGCCGCATTGATCTGCTGTCAGGCCGCCCCACTTGCCCAGCGTGTGCATTTTTTCGACGATCTGCGCTTCGCCGACAGGGCGCTCAGGATCACCCAAGGTGTCGATCAGCTCAAGCCCGTTCACCCGCGCGCCGAAGTGTGCGGGATAGCGCGCTGTAATTGCTGGGTCTTCGGTAAGCGCAACTTGCGCGCGCAGCTCGCTTAACGCTGCAATGGCTTCCTCAGTGAAATCCTCTGGCTTCGCATCGCGGCCATCGGCCACCACGGCAACCGCATGCTGAATGGAGAATTTCGCCTCCAGCTCAGTCTTGGGATCTGGCCGGTCACAAAACGTCAGTGCATCGGCAAAAGTCTCCACCGTAAAAGGCGCGGAGAGCTTGCCCGCTATCCGCAATTCCATCGCTGTATCAATCGCAGGATGAGCATGGCGGCAAGCGGCAAACGGCTTGAAGCTGACCTGATCGATCAGCCATCCATCACCATTGGAGGCAAGCGCCCCCGGCTCCTTTGCCATGGCCGCGAAAAGCCCTTGCGGCCCCCCTAAGATGTCCGCTGGCCCTGTTGCGCCGTAATGAACATGCATGGCTGCATCACGCCCAGTGCGAACTGCATGATAAATATGCCATTGCTTAGTGAGCACATTGTCATGCCGCATATGCCACAAGCCGCCAGCAACCGAGCCTGCATTGCCCAGCGCATTGGAATATTCCACCGGCGCGAAACCGATCAGTGATCCAAAGGCAGCCGCTGCGCCAAAAACGCCTGCTGTGGATGTGGGGTGCCAGTGGGCATAATGATGCGAGTCCAGCGATGCGCCCACGGCAATCATAGCTTCATACCCGCGCACGGCGGCATCAAGCCGAACATCCATGCTGGCGCTGCTCATGCTCATCGCTGTGGGCCAAATAACGGGGCCAGGATGGAGCAATGCTGTACGGTGGACATCGTCCATCTCTAGCGCATTGCCCACATAGGTCGCGCGCTCCCAGCCCAGCCGCGAAACTAAGCCGCCCAAATGCCCTGCTTCGCTATCACGGGCCCCTGCGATACAGGCGAGCCAATCAAGCAAGTGGAGGCGCGCGCGCTTCCTCTCGCCATCGCCGACATTTCGCGCTATTGTTTGTGCCAAGCCTTGGAGTAATGGTTCACCCATAAGACCGCTCCAAGCGCAAAGACTGGGATTGGAATTCACTTTGTCTGAGGCCGCTGCGCCTGCTCAAAAGAAGATGCCGCGCTATTTGCAAGTCGCTGGCGAATTGCGCGAGGCGATTGCGTCCGGGCGCTATGCTGACGGACAGCAATTTCCGACCGAGACAGCATTGTGCGCGCAATATAACGTCAGCCGCTTTACCGTTCGCGAGGCGCTGAAACGGCTGCAGAACGAGGGCCTGATTGAACGCAAGCGCGGGTCCGGCACTGTGGTGCAACCCGCCTCTGCAAGAGGCGGAGCTTTGCACCAACCGCTGTCGAATGTGGGCGAATTGCTGCAATATGCGCGCGGCAGTGAAGTCACCTATGCGCCGCAAGATACCGGCCCGCTTCCCAGCGAAATCGCCGATCAAATCGAAGAAAGCACCCTTGGCACTTGGCGCCGCTTCACAGGAACACGCCGGCAAAGTGCGGGCGCGCCGCCTATTGCTGTGACGGATGCTTTTTTTCATGAAAAGCTGGGGACTGCGGTTGACCGCCTCGACCTTAGCGCGGGCACTTTGTTCAGCCAAATCGAGAAACTGACCGGCACGAGCATTGGCCGCGTCACTCAAGATATTCAGGCCATTGCTGCCGATAAAACTATCGCCGAAGCTTTGGAAATTGACCGCGACCAGCCTGTTCTGCGGATCATTCGCTGCTACCTTGATCCCAAGGGCGGCGTTTATGAAATCTCTGTCAGTCACCACCCTGGTGACCGCTTCGCCTATGCGATGCATATCGACCTCGACAGCTAGGCCGCTCATTTCCCACCCAATTGCGGCGTCGCTTTAGGCCGGAATTGGGCGCCTGCGAACCGAATGGGTGAGGCGATATGAGAGGCCCCGTTTTCATCTTCAACCAGCAATCCCCGCTCCGCGATATGCGGCTGATCAAAGGCCTC
>JBDVRS010000006.1:0-1409634 GCA_039967435.1 Marinomonas sp. | reverse complement strand
GCATCTTCACGGAGAATTCAATTTCGCTGAGCATATCCTGGAGACAGTGGGGAAGTCGTTACGCCATTCGTGCAGGTCGGAACTTACCCGACAAGGAATTTCGCTACCTTAGGACCGTTATAGTTACGGCCGCCGTTTACTTGGGCTTCAATTCGGAGCTTGCACTCCTCCTCTTAACCTTCAAGCACCGGGCAGGCGTCAGACCCTATACGTCGTCTTGAAGCCGACTTAGCAGAGTCCTGTGTTTTTGATAAACAGTCGCTACCCCCTGGCCTGTGCCCCCTGATAAGAGTTGCCTCGAATCAGGGCCTCCTTCTTCCGAAGGTACGGAGGCAATTTGCCGAGTTCCTTCAGGATACTTCTCTCAAGCGCCTTAGTATACTCTACCTGACCACCTGTGTCGGTTTAGGGTACGGTCTATACGGTGGGGCTATTTCCTGGAACCGCTTGGCTGCATGTTCAATCCAATAAGAACACACAACTTCCACGATCCGTCACACACCACCAGGCCCACGAATATTTACGTGGTTCCCATCGACTACCCCCTTCGGGCTCGTCTTAGGGGCCGGCTAACCCTGCTCCGATTAGCGTTGAGCAGGAACCCTTGGTCTTTCGGCGAGAGGGCATCTCACCCTCTTTATCGCTACTCATGTCAGCATTCGCACTTCCGATATCTCCACCGTCGGTTACCCTTCGGCTTCATCAACTTACGGAACGCTCCGCTACCGCTCATAGTAAACTATGAACCCTAAGCTTCGGTAAATACCTTTAGTCCCGGTACATCTTCGCCGCAGGAACCCTTATTTAGACCAGTGAGCTGTTACGCTTTCTTTAAAGGATGGCTGCTTCTAAGCCAACCTCCTGGTTGTTTTGGGATTCCCACATGCTTTCGCACTTAGGTATTATTTGGGGACCTTAGCTGTAGGTTAGGGCTGTTTCCCTTTTGACGACGGACCTTAGCACCCGCCGTCTGTCTGCCAGACAAGACTCGATGGTATTCGGAGTTTGGTTAGGTTTGGTACCGCTCGCGCAGCCCTAGCCCATCCAGTGCTCTACCCCCATCGGCATACATCTGACGCTCTACCTAAATAGATTTCGCGGAGAACCAGCTATTTCCCGGCTTGATTGGCCTTTCACCCCTAAACACAACTCATCCGAGCATTTTTCAACATGCAACGGTTCGGTCCTCCAGCGCATGTTACTGCGCCTTCAACCTGGTCATGCCTAGATCGCCGGGGTTCGGGTCTAATCCAACATACTCATTCGCCCTATTCAGACTCGCTTTCGCTTCGCCTACACCTAACGGCTTAAGCTTGCATGTTAGATTAAGTCACTGACCCATTATGCAAGAGGTACGCTGTCACCCCCTATGGGGCTCCAACTGCTTGTAAGCATCCGGTTTCAGGTACTGTTTCACTCCCCTAATCGGGGTGCTTTTCACCTTTCCCTCACGGTACTGTGTTCGCTATCGGTCATGTACGAGTATTTAGGCTTGGAGGGTGGTCCCCCCATGTTCAGACAGAATTTCACGTGTTCCGCCCTACTCAAGTCCTTTTCTAGTCTTTTCACATACGGGGCTATCACCCGCTATGGCCACACTTTCCAGAGTGTTCTGTTAATAATAGAAAAGGCACTGGCCTGGTCCCGGTTCGCTCGCCACTACTACGGGAATCTCGGTTGATGTCTTTTCCTCCGGGTACTGAGATGTTTCAGTTCCCCGGGTTCGCTTCACCAAGTCTATATATTCAACTCGGTAATACCTTATCCACCTCGCTCTCACTATCCGAAGATAATGAGAAAGAAATGGTGAAGGTGGGTTTCCCCATTCGGAAATCGCCGGATCAAAGATTGCTCACATCTCCCCGACGCTTATCGCAGCGTGCCACGTCCTTCATCGCCTGTACATGCCAAGGCATCCACCAAATGCTCTTACCTCACGCTTGAGAATCCACACCATCAACGACAAGTCTGCATAAAGACTTGCCGTCTTAACGATGATGTAGAAGAATTTTATCTCAGCCAGATAATAATCAATTTGATTAATGTTTGTGATGCACCGGTCGCGTAGAGAATGGTCGGCTAGACCATCCATGCAACCAATGCGCCACGGCATCGATTTAAAAACCCATTCACAATGTCAAATGCGGCGACCAATGTCGCCTAACTCAGCTGCGAGGCAATGCCTCGAGCGAGATCCGCTTTCTTTTCATACAATCGGAATAAATACCTGGTGGAGCCTATCGGGATCGAACCGATGACCCCCTGCTTGCAAAGCAGGTGCTCTCCCAGCTGAGCTAAGGCCCCTTATAGGTAAAATGGTGGGCCTGAGAAGATTTGAACTTCTGACCTCACCCTTATCAGGGGTGCGCTCTAACCAACTGAGCTACAGGCCCACACCTGTCCCGGCCGACCAAAAGGCCGCCAGAGGCGCGAGCCGGCTCAGGATAACAACACCCTGAAGTGCTGTTTCCGATTGATGAAAGGACATGAGGACGACGGCAATGTTCTTTGGAAGTGGAGGAAGCACTTTCGAACCGAAGTTCGACGCTTTCCGCCAATATCCTTAGAAAGGAGGTGATCCAGCCGCAGGTTCCCCTACGGCTACCTTGTTACGACTTCACCCCAGTCGCTGATCCCACCGTGGTTAGCTGCCTCCTGTAAACAGGTTAGCGCACTACCTTCGGGTGAAACCAACTCCCATGGTGTGACGGGCGGTGTGTACAAGGCCTGGGAACGTATTCACCGCGGCATGCTGATCCGCGATTACTAGCGATTCCGCCTTCATGCTCTCGAGTTGCAGAGAACAATCCGAACTGAGACGACTTTTGGAGATTAGCTCACCCTTGCGGGGTCGCTGCCCACTGTCATCGCCATTGTAGCACGTGTGTAGCCCAGCTTGTAAGGGCCATGAGGACTTGACGTCATCCCCACCTTCCTCCGGCTTATCACCGGCAGTTTCCTTAAAGTACTCAACTAAATGGTAGTAACTAAGGATGAGGGTTGCGCTCGTTGCGGGACTTAACCCAACATCTCACGACACGAGCTGACGACAGCCATGCAGCACCTGTCACTGGTCCAGCCGAACTGAAGGAAAGAGTCTCCTCTATCCGCGACCAGGATGTCAAAAGCTGGTAAGGTTCTGCGCGTTGCTTCGAATTAAACCACATGCTCCACCGCTTGTGCAGGCCCCCGTCAATTCCTTTGAGTTTTAATCTTGCGACCGTACTCCCCAGGCGGATAACTTAATGCGTTAGCTGCGCCACTCAAGCTCTATGAGCCCGAACAGCTAGTTATCATCGTTTACGGCGTGGACTACCAGGGTATCTAATCCTGTTTGCTCCCCACGCTTTCGAACCTCAGCGTCAATACCTGTCCAGTCAGTCGCCTTCGCCACTGGTGTTCTTCCGAATATCTACGAATTTCACCTCTACACTCGGAATTCCACTAACCTCTCCAGGATTCTAGTTTATCAGTTTCAAGGGCAGTTCCGGGGTTGAGCCCCGGGATTTCACCCCTGACTTGATAGACCGCCTACGTTCTCTTTACGCCCAGTAATTCCGAACAACGCTAGCTCCCTCCGTATTACCGCGGCTGCTGGCACGGAGTTAGCCGGAGCTTATTCTCTAGGTACTGTCATTATCATCCCTAGTAAAAGAGCTTTACAACCCTAAGGCCTTCATCACTCACGCGGCATTGCTGGATCAGGCTTTCGCCCATTGTCCAATATTCCCCACTGCTGCCTCCCGTAGGAGTCTGGGCCGTGTCTCAGTCCCAGTGTGGCTGATCATCCTCTCAGACCAGCTATAGATCGTCGACTTGGTAGGCCATTACCCCACCAACTATCTAATCTAACGCGGGCCCATCTAAAGGCGATAAATCTTTGGTCCGAAGACATTATCCGGTATTAGCAGTAATTTCTCACTGTTATTCCGAACCTAAAGGCAGGTTCCCACGCGTTACGCACCCGTGCGCCACTCACCCCGAAGGGTTCGTTCGACTTGCATGTGTTAGGCATGCCGCCAGCGTTCGTTCTGAGCCAGGATCAAACTCTCAAGTTTGTGTCACATACTAAACAAGCACGAACGTAAAGTTCGCTAACCTGCTTGGCATGAGCTTCAAGGAGCCGATACCTGCACTGTCAAACGTAATGGATACGAATGAACATGTATCACCAAAGCCAGGCGTGGTGCCCGACTAAGATGTGGCATCGACTTGGTTACCGGTTACCGAGGCCTTAAAATCCTCGGACCGGGCGCCGTCGCCCACATGTCCCTTCATCAAAAACTAACAATGTCAAAGAGCCGACCAACATACAAAGCGGACAACTAGCGATCCCCGATTAGAAACCGAGGGCCGGCTGTCCGTATATATTGGCGACCGTTGCGAGGCATTTGGTAGAAGCCGTCTGCGCCGCGTCGGTGGAGCTCATCTAGGCGGGGCTTTGGATTCGGTCAACGCCTTTTTGCAAGATTATTTCAAAAACTTGGAAAATGGTTTGAAATCAGTTTTTTACGCTATCGTTTTTGTTAGGGTTTCGGTGAGCTTTGGGGCGCCCAATTGGCCAGCCGCGAAGCTTTTGTAAAAATCCGACGGATTCGGCCCTGATTCCGGAAACGATTCATGCGGCATTTCTTCATATTTCACGGTTAAGGCCGCTTCACGATGAGCAGAAAACCCGAATCCCCTATAGAGTCGCAAGACTTCTCCTCTGATGGCTTTGCCGGAAGAGTGCGCAATGCTGTAGCGTGGCGCTGGGGCAGTCAGGTGATTGCGCAGATCATCACATGGACATCTACATTCCTAGTGGTCCGCCTGCTTACCCCGACAGATTACGGTCTGTTTGCGATGAGCCAGGTATTGGTCACCGCCCTCGCCTTTCTAAACGGGCAGAGTTTCGCGACGTCTATTGTGCAGACAGAGAAACTGGATCAACGGCGCGTTGGTCAAGTGTTTGGCATGCTCTTGCTCGCCAATGTCTTCTTAGCTGCAGTTCAGGTCGCGCTTGCGCCTGCAGCAGCAGCCTATTTCGAGGAACCCGTGATTGCGCATATGCTGCGCATTCAAGCGGTCATCTTCCTAACTATACCCTTTATCGCCCTGCCCTCTGAATGGCTGGCGCGGCAATTGCAGTTCCGCCGCCAAGGCCAAGCCAATATGGCAAGCGCGCTGGTAGGCGCGATTACGGCTTTAGTGCTGGCATGGCTTGGCTGGGGCGTTTGGGCTTTGGTCTATTCCGGCCTTTCTATCTTTGTAACCCGCGCGATCGGATTGATGATCGCGGCGAAGCTATGGATACGGCCGATCTTTGATCCGCGCGGGGCGTGGGACCTTTTCACCTTCGGCGGCATGCTGACTTTGTGCCAATTGTTCTGGATCATCCAGAGCCAGAGCGATGTGATGATTGCAGGGCGCGTCATGTCGACCTTTGATGTTGGTCTTTATACGCAGGCCTTGTTCCTGACCTTGATTGTCACGGGCCGCTTTATCCCGCCAATCAATGAAGTGGCGCTGGCCGCCTATTCTGAGCTCAACCGCGCAAAGCAGCCTGTCGGACCCTATTTCCTGAAGACCGCGCGCATGGTGATGATGGTCACAGCGCCCCTATATATAGGCCTTGCCCTGACCAGCGCGGATGCGATCACCGTCTTGATGGGCGAGAAATGGCTCGGCATTATACCCATCGTTGCGGGGCTGGCTTTGGCCATGCCGCTCATGGCTTTGCACTTTATATGTTCGCCCACCACCAATTCCATTGGCCGCCCACAAATTTATCTCACGACCAGCATTGCAGGCGCGATCATTATGCCGTGCGCGTTTCTTTGGGGCGCGCAGCAAGGGACCATGGGGCTTGTCTATGCATGGTGGATTGCAGCGCCATCCCTGCTCGCCTTTACATTGACGCTGACATTGCCGCGCATCGGGGTGAGCCCCCTTGCTTTGCTGCGTGAGCTGCTGCCGATCTTTATCTGTGTCGCAGCGATGGCGGGCGCGGTTATTCTGGTGCAGACCTATTTGCGCTTTGACTTGGCGCTTGTTGATCTTGCGCTGCAGGCCCTTGTAGGGGCCGCAACCTATAGCGTGACGATGTGGCTGGTTTGGCCGCGGCTCGTCAAAGAAACCTGGGCGTTGCTGCGACCAAAGGCAGAAGCTGCTCCTGCATAAGCCATTTTGGTATCCGCCCAAACGGTGATAGTCTGACACTCCCATTATAGGAGAGACGGGCAATGAACGCGATTTGGATGCCATTGGGCGCCGCCTCAGCAGTGGCGCTTGCCGTCACCACCGCAGCCGTTGAACCGCTGAAAGATCCAGCGAAAAATGGCGCGATTGCGCCCAGCCTCACCGATGCTGCGACCGAAGTGCTTGAGCTCGATACTGATCGCAATCAGCGCTATACTGTGCCGGTCACCATTGACGGCGCTGGCCCCTATAATTTCATGATCGATACCGGATCGCAGGCAACCGCGGTTACGCACCGGATCAATGACGCCTTGCAGCTAGAGCCGATGGGCACAGCAACATTGGTCGGCATGGCCAGCCGCCGCTCCGTTGATATGGTGGAGCTGGAGCAGCTCGAATTCGGCAGCCGCACTCTCTATGATATCCCCGCCCCCGTCCTTAGCCGGCATAACGTTGGCGCCGACGGGATCATTGGGCTCGATAGCCTGCAAGATATGCGCGTGCTGATCGATTTTCGAAGTGAGACAATCGCGGTTGCCGATGCAGAAGAGAAAAGCAGCAATCGCGGCTTTGAGATTATTGTGCGCGCCCGTCCGAAACTGGGTCAATTGCTGGTCACCAATGCAGAGATCGAAGGCGTCAGAACCACCGTCATTATTGACACCGGCGCACAGGGCAGCCTCGGCAATCTCGCTTTGCAGCGCAAGATTAGAGCCAAGCGCGCGCAAGAGGTGACGACTACGGACGTCAATGGCGTCTCCATGCAGGGCGAAATGTCGATCGCCCGAGAGATTAAAATTCAAGGATTAGCCTTGCGCAATATGCCGATTGCCTATGCCGATGCTCCAGCATTTGAAGCCTTGGGCCTCAAAGACAAACCCGTTCTGTCGCTGGGCATGTCGCATTTGAGAATGTTCAACCGTGTGGCGATTGATTTCTCCACCAAGCGCATATTGTTCGATCTGCCGAGCAAATATGAACTTCGCCAGCGGCTGCGCAAAGCCAACGCCGCGGATAAATAATATAGGCCCATGAACGCTTGCCGCTTGTGCAAGCGCAGCCCCGCGCCCACATATGGCGGGTAATGCCGCCTGATACTTCCACATCTGAAGACGCCAAGCGCGAGCTTGAAACCGATGGCTGGCAAACGCTGCGGCGGTTTCTGCCCTATCTATGGCCGCGCGATAATCCCTCGCTAAAGCGCCGCATTGTTATTGCGATGATGCTGGTTCTGGCCGCGAAAGCTGTGATCCTATCCCTGCCCTTTGCTTACCGCGATGCGGTGGATGCAATGGAAGGCACGCCAAGTGGGGGGGCATTAAGCGTGGCGCTGGCTTTGGTGCTGGCATATGGGCTTGGCCGCTTCACTTCCGTCGCCTTCGATCAATTGCGCAATATGGTGTTTGAGCGCGTGGGTCAGGTCGCCACACTCAACCTTGCCACCGACGTATTTCACCGGCTTCACCGCCTGTCGCTGCGCTTTCATCTGTCGCGCCGCACGGGCGAGGTGACCAAGGTGATAGAGCGTGGCACGAAAAGCATCGATATGATGCTGTATTTTCTGCTGTTCAATATTGCCCCCACCGCCATCGAGTTGATCGCGGTCGGCGTGATCTTCTACATCAATTTTGGCTGGGAGATGGTCGCAGCCACCGCCTTCACCGTGGTTACCTATATTGCCATCACGCGCTGGATCACAGAATGGCGCACAAAATTGCGCCGCGAGATGAATGATCTCGATGGCAAAGCCCTGCACCGCGCTGTGGATTCCCTGCTCAATTACGAAACCGTCAAATATTTCGGCGCAGAGGCACGCGAGGAAGAGCGTTATGGCAATGCCGCCAGCTCTTATGCAGAGGCGGCAATAAAGAGCGAAAACTCGCTTGGCCTGCTCAATATGGTCCAAGCGCTGATCACCAATGCGCTGATGGCGGCGGCCATGGCCTACACAGTTTGGGGCTGGAGCAAGGGCGAGTTGACCGTTGGCGATCTGGTGTTTGTGAACACCTATTTGCTGCAATTGTTCCGTCCGCTCGATTTGCTCGGCTGGGTGTACCGGACCATCCGGCAGGGGCTTGTGGATATGGGCGCAATGTTCAAACTGATGGACACTCCGCTGGAAGTGACAGACCCGCCCGGCGCGCCCGCGCTCATTGTGCGCAAGCCGCATATCACCTTCGACAATGTGCATTTTGGCTATGAACCAGAACGCACGATATTGAAGGGGCTGTCATTCGAAGTACCCGCCGGATCAAGCGTAGCCATCGTTGGCCCATCGGGCGCAGGCAAAAGCACCATCGCCCGGCTCTTGTTCCGTTTCTATGATCCGCAATCTGGGCGTATCTTAATCGATGGCAAAGACATTGCCCAGCACCAGCAGGACAGCGTGCGCGGCAATATCGGCATCGTCCCGCAAGACAGCGTCCTGTTCAATGACACCATCGGCTATAATATCGCCTATGGCTCCGGCACTGCGGATGATGCGCTGGTTGAGAAAGCCGCGCGCGACGCCAGCATTTGGCCCTTTATTCAAGATTTGCCCGATGGCCTCGCTACCGAAGTGGGCGAACGCGGACTGAAGCTATCCGGCGGTGAAAAGCAGCGCGTGGCGATTGCGCGCACCTTGGTCAAAAATCCGCCGATCCTGATCTTGGACGAAGCCACCAGCGCGCTCGACACGCGAACCGAGCAAGATATTCTCTCTACCCTGCAGCGCATTTCGCAAAGCCGCACAACATTGGCGATTGCGCACCGGCTTTCCACCATTGCCGATGCCGACAATATCCTCGTGCTAGAGGCGGGTAAGCTCGCCGAGCAAGGCAAGCATGAGGCACTGCTCAGCGCAGGCGGGCTCTATGCCGATATGTGGAACCGCCAGCTGAGCGAAAGCGGTGAGCAGGCGGCAGATGTTGGCGAAGCAGCTGAATAGCAGGACAGCGCAAACACTCTGCCCAAGCAAAAAGCGGCCTGTTTTCCGTAACTTCACATTAGGTTCACGCCCCCGCTGCAATCCCCTATACCAACATCGGCTCCATGGCGGAGCTTATAGGGGGTTTATATGCGTTTCGCTTTTGCAACGGCAGCTATTCTATCGGCAATCACAGCAGGTATTACGCCAGCGGGCACAATTGCCAGCGCGGAGGCCAGAACCCTTGCCCGCCCAGCCCTGCCAGCGCCTCCTCCCATTACTGCCAATCCGGCCATGTGGCTCACCGTGAAATCGGAGATAGGCCAAAACTATGTTCACATGGCCAGCGGCGCCATTTGCTCTGACCAGTTTCGCGGTCTGACCCTGGTGGCCATTACCGATTACGCTCCAGACGGAACAAACAGCAGCTGCCAATATGACATGCTTGGCGGCAAAGAATTTCAGCGCATGACGCTTTACGTTTACACCGCCGAAGGTTTGACCGGCCCGATCGCCTATAAGGGCGCAAAACAAGCCATTGGGCAAATCAATGAAACCTCTGCGATCACCGTGACGGAGCGCAAGGAAGAAGGCCAGCAATGCCACCGCGGCGTTATCAAACCTTTGGCCGAATCGATCCTTGGCCGGATGAAAAAAGAAGGCAGCGAAGGCCAAGAGGCAAATTTGGGCCTTGGCCTTGCGATGTATGATTATTCCATTCCAGCTCGCGGGGAAAGACCGGCCCAAGAGCAAACCTCACTGCTTAGCGTCTACCAAACCGGCAAGTGGATCGTCAAAACACGGGTCACCATGGACAAGACCGAGAACAGCTATGAAACCGCCTGCAATTATGGCGGGATCACCAGTGTTGCGATGGCCCGCGTCATCACGCGCGGCGATGCTCCGGCCTATACGCCCGAGGGCTAAGCTTTTAGGTGAGCGTCTTGGGATAGGGTTTTGAGAGCAGCCAAGGCCGCCGCGCGCTTGTCCCATGGCACGAACAAATGGTCGTGGTGAAATGCAGCGATAACATTGCAGGCAATCTGCTCCGATGCGAGCGCGGTCGCCACTGCCGCAGTCAGCCCTGCGCCTTCCAAATCAGAATGCACTTGCAAAGTAATCCGCGCAAAATCAGGGCCGCCCTGCCCAAGCTCGTCCGCCAAGGTTGAAGGGATGACCGCAGTGACGCCTTCTGCTTCACGGATTGTCGCAATCGCAGCGCCCAAGGCTTGCGGCGCAATATCCGGCGCAACTTGAATGAAGCGGTAGGCAGTGGCCTCATCCAACACAGGGTCCATACCGCGCAGCATGGCCTGCAAATCACGGATCGGCGCTGATCCCATCAAAGGATGTATTTCGACAGATCGCTATTGCCCGCAAGATCGCTGAGACGTTCTTTCACATAGGCGGCATCAATGGTGATCGTTTCGCCAGAATGCTCTTCAGCCTCAAAGCTGATTTCTTCCAGCAGCTTTTCCATCACGGTCTGCAAACGCCGCGCGCCGATATTCTCAACGCTTTCATTTACTGTCGCCGCAATGCGCGCAATTTCTGCCACCGCATCGTCTTTGATGTCGAGCGTCACATCCTCTGTGCCGATCAGCGCCTTATATTGCTCCACCAGATTGGCGCGTGTTTCAGACAGAATGCGGACAAAATCCTCTTCCGTCAGAGCGCGCAATTCCACGCGGATGGGCAAGCGCCCCTGCAATTCGGGCAGCATGTCAGACGGTTTGGCCACATGAAAAGCGCCCGACGCGATAAATAAAATGTGATCGGTTTTCATCGGGCCATATTTGGTGCTGACAGTGGTGCCCTCGATCAGCGGCAGCAAATCGCGCTGCACGCCCTCACGGCTAACCGAACCGCCGCGCACATCGGAAACAGCGATCTTGTCGATCTCGTCGAGGAAAACGATGCCATTGGTCTCCGCATTCGCAAGCGCAGCCTGCGCCACATCATCATCATCGAGGCGTTTGTCTGCCTCTTCATCGACGAGCTTATCCCAAGCCTCTGGCACGCGCATTTTGCGGCGCTTTGTCGGCGCTTTGCCAAAGGCTTTGCCCATCATATCGGACAGGTCAATCATGCCGACATTGCCGCCCATATTGCCCATATCAAGGGGCGCAGAGGGCGTGTCGGTCACTTCAATCTCGACCTCAACTTCGTTCATCGCATTTTGCACGATACGCTCGCGGAAGCTTTCGCGGGTGGCCTCAGATGCGCTGTCACCGACCAGCGCGGTCAGCAGCCGTTCCATTGCCGCCTCTGATGCAGCCTCGCGCACAGCACCGCGCCGGCGCTCTTTTTCCAAGCGGATCGCTTCTTCGGCGAGATCGCGCGCGATCTGTTCTACATCGCGGCCGACATAGCCAACCTCGGTGAATTTGGTCGCTTCGATTTTGACAAAAGGCGCCTCGGCCAATTTGGCGAGACGGCGCGAGATTTCTGTTTTGCCGCAGCCTGTGGGGCCAATCATCAGAATGTTTTTCGGCGTCACTTCATCGCGCAAATCATCGCCCAAACGCTGCCGCCGCCAGCGATTGCGCATCGCCACGGCTACCGCGCGTTTGGCGTCTTGCTGGCCAATAATATGCTCATCGAGCGAGGCCACGATGGCCTTGGGGGTGAAGTTCTCAATCATAATTCTTCGCAAATCCCAGTTCAGGAAATTTTCTCGAGCGTGACATTGCCATTGGTGAAGACGCATATATCTGCAGCGACAGCCATGGCCTTGGTCGCGATTTTTTCCGGATCATCTTCATATTCGGCCAGAGCGCGTCCAGCAGACAAAGCAAAATTGCCGCCAGACCCGATCGCTGTGATGGTCGTGCCATCCTTGGCTTCGGGTTCCAGAACATCGCCATTGCCGGTCAGCACCAGCAGGCTCTCACTATCGGCCACGATCATCAGCGCCTCTAGATTGCGCAAATATTTGTCGGTGCGCCAATCCTTCGCAAGCTCCACCGCCGCGCGCAGCAATTGCCCGCGGTGTTGCTCCAGCTTTTTCTCAAGCCGCTCAAACAAAGTGAAAGCATCGGCGGTCGCACCCGCAAAACCGGCGATGACTTTATCGCCCTCGCCAATCCGGCGCACTTTGCGCGCATTGGGTTTCATCACGGTATTGCCCATGGAAACCTGACCATCGCCAGCGATCACAGTCGTGTCGCCGCGCTTCACGCCAATAATGGTGGTGCCGTGCCACTGGGTTAGGCCGTGGCTCGCCGTATCATTGCTCATAAATGAAATATGGGGCGCGCGCCCAAATGGTCAAGCGCGGATGGGAAAGACCCGGCAGTTATGGACCGCCTGGTCCGCCGCCAGGGCCGCCTGCGCCAACTTGGCCAATGTTGCCGAACAGATCCTCTAGGAATGTCCGCTCGCGGCCCAATGTCGGAGTTTCCTTGCCATCAGGGCTAAGGAAAGCGACTTGATCAACGCCGGAACGCTCCGCCGAAATCACATTGCCAGCCCCGTCAAACTTCACCGCCAAGACGGAATGCGTTTTGATCGAAGGGCGCACAAAGGGCTTACGGCCCGTAACGCTGGAAATGTAATACCACGTCTTATCGCCATATTGGCTGGTGAAAGTCGGGCGGCCCAAGGTCGCCTCAACCGAGCGGCGATTATCAATCCCCGCCTGCACGGAATTCACCAGCACACCGTCGACCACATAGCCGCGCGATTCGCGGATCGAGGAGCAGCCCGAAAGCCCCAGCCCAATCGCTGCCACCAATCCCAAACTAAGCGCTTTTTTCATCACCATTGCGCAATCAAGCCTTCTCATTTTGCAACATAAATCGCGTTTTGGCGCATTGCCCCCGCTGCTGCAATTCCTATATCTGGCCTGAGGCCTTACGGTTATGGCGGACGCCTTGCAACGCTTTGCCTTTAAGCGAATGTGCATAGGCGCATGCCATTTGGCCGCAAGGTTTGACGCCGGCGGTTTGAATTGAGGATGAACACAGGCGCGCAGGCCCGATTAAACCCGCGCGATTTTTGAAGGATATTAGTGATGAACATGCTCACCAAATGGCTCGGCCTAGAGGCAGATCCGGTGGAGAAAATGCGCCCCTTGTGGCACAAGGTCGTCGGCATTGCCCGCGATCCCAGCTGGTATGCGCAGTGCAAGGTCGCCGACAGTGTCGATGGCCGCTTCGATATGATCACGGGCGTTCTATGCGTGACTTTGGTGCGGCTGGAGGCGAGCGATGCCTTGCGCGGGGAAAGCGCCTTTCTGACCGAATTATTCGTTGAAGATATGGACGGGCAATTGCGCGAATTTGGCGTGAATGATGTGGTTGTTGGCAAGCGCATGGGCAAATTGATGAGCGTTGTGGGCGGGCGTTTGGGCGCATATCGCCCCGCGCTGAACAGCCGCGATTTGGAAAAGCTGCTCGGCGCGATTGAGCGCAATGTCAGCTTTGCAGAAGGCGGCTCGCCTGAAATGGTGCGGGATAAATTGCTGGCGCTGGCCGATATTTTGGCCGCGCTGGATGATGACGCTGTGATCGCAGCCGATGCGGTCGCCTTGCCCGGAATGCAAGCATGAGCGAATTGGAGCGCCTAATCCACGCACGGCAATTGCCCGCAGACGCCGTTGTGGTGGAAGCGGACGCAGCCGAGCGCGCTGCTTTGGCAAAGCGCTTTTCCTTGGCATCGGTGGACAGCCTGCACGCCAAAATCAGCCTAGAACCCGATAAAAGCTTCGTGCGTGCATCGGGCACCTTAAAGGCGAAAGTCATGCAAATTTGCGCAGTGTCAGCAGAAGAGTTTTCCGCCGACATTGATGAGGTTTTGGATTTTCGCTTTGTCGCCATTGGCGATGTCGCAGCGCTCGATCACGCCGCAGAGGGCGCGGACATCGAGGTCGAACTGTCAGGCGATGATTGCGACGAGATCGAATTTAGCGGCGATACATTCGATTTGGGCGAAGCCGTAGCGCAATCACTCGGCCTTGCGATTGATCCCTATGCCGAAGGGCCGAATGCTGACGCAGCGCGAAAAGCCGCCGGTATCGCCGCAGAGGGCGAGCAGGATGGGCCTTTGGCGGAATTGCTGGCTGGGCTGAAACGGGAGTAATGCGGATTTCGCATGCGCTCACTTTAGTGAAGGCAAACGCGTTCTATTTTTCCCGGTGATCGAAAGGGTCACCTAAGGTGACAAACGGCTCTTCTTCGTCTTCCCCGGGCCGCAACTTGATCCAATATAGCAGCAATCCAAGAATGATGCCGGTGCTTAAGGATAGAAAATAGACGGGCAAATACCCAAGCTGATCGTAGGCGCTATAACCCTGAAACAGCAAAAATCCGCCGGCAAGCAGATAAGTCAGCCTCTCCGGCCGATTGATTTGGATGTGCTCAAAGGGAAGCAGGTCGATCAGAAAACCAATAGCATTGACCATTTTAAACGCCGCGAAAAACCCGAGCGCAGCAGGAAATATATAGGTGCTCAAAAACCCAAAAATCGCGCTAGCTGATAGCATGGGCAATTCTGTGGGTTCTCAATTCATAATTCCTGTCAGGTTTTAAAAAGACGCGCTCTAAACTGCCTCCTAGAACGGAATGTCATCGTCCAGATCGTCATAACCGCCGCCGGAGCCGCCAGCCGCGCCGCCGCCCGAACCACCGCCAGCATTGCCGCCGCCGCCTTGGTTCCAACCGCCGCCACCCTGGCCTCCGCCACCAGAGCTTTGTCCGCCGCCGTAGTTGCCGCCGCCACCACCGCCTCCTGATGCGCCGTCCAGCATGGTGAGCGTGCCGCCCATGCCTTGGATCACAACCTCGGTGCTGTAGCGGTCATTGCCGCTTTGATCTTGCCATTTGCGCGTTTGCAGCTTGCCTTCCACGAAGACTTTGCTGCCTTTCTTCAAGAAGCGCTCCACCACGCCGACCAGCCCTTCGGAGAAAATCGCGACAGTGTGCCACTCCGTTTTCTCACGGCGCTCGCCGGTGTTTTTGTCTTTCCAGTTTTCAGAAGTCGCAATGCGCAAATTCGCCACGCGTCCACCATTTTGGAAAGACCGGATTTCAGGGTCAGCGCCCAAATTGCCGATGAGCATTACTTTATTGAGGCTGCCTGCCATTGTCTTGTCATTCCCTATTGCTGGACCCGCGCGGTATCGCACGGTGGCCAAGTGATTCTTCGCAATGGAAAGTGACAGCGACGAGACCGAACGGCAAGCAAGACCATGCGACTATGCACGGGAGATGCAGCCAGAATGGAGGTTTCTACGTAAGAATACAGCGCAGGTTGCGGCTTCAGCTTTCTGGATAGCGAAGCCGGCCAAGGAAGCGCGACATGCTAAAATGCTCGCGACCTTCTCCTGATGCCCCGCCCAATAGTTTCGCCTTCGCCTTTTCAAACTTCATCACGCCATCAATTCGGCGGTCTAGAAAAGCGTAAGTTTTCGCTTTGTCAGGCGTGTCATCATCGACGAATACCGCCAAGGTCGCGGCGTAAATTCCAGCAAGGATCGTGCGCTTTGTATAATGGTTGTAGTCAGTGGCCGTATCACCGGCGAGCCGCCACATCAGATCAGCACTATGCCAGCCCATCTTGAGCGACACCCGCGCGTTTTGCGGCATAGCCATAACAGAGCGGGCGCGGCGCAAAGCCTCATCCAGCCCCTCAATCGCCTCCAGCCGAAAAGCCACCAAAGCGCGAATACGTTCGCGGATTTTCATGGCTGCAATTCTCTCCGGTGGGAAAGCGGTGACCATGGCGGCATCGACATGCTCCACCCATGCGGAAATCATATCCATCGCGCCGCCGGGATAGGCCAGCCGCGCAACATCCACATCCGCCCCTGCCATTTCAGCAGCCGCGGTCAATGCGGTATCATTCCATCCATCGAAAATGGCAGAGGCCGCGATATCGGGTGCAAGCGCCAGCCGCAGTTCGTCCAAAGTCATGTCCGAATAGCCAGACATCAGAAGCTGGGTCCGTAGCTTGGGCCAGTGTTCTTGTTTTTGCGCTCTTCATCAGCGCGCTTAAACTCGCTCATGATAATGCCATTGGACTGCATCAGCTCGGCATAATCGCGCGCATTGCGGCCCGAATTATCCGTGCGGTCAGGGCTTGCGCCTTGGGCGAGCAGAATGCGTATCAATTGCGTGTTGCGCGCATGCACAGCAGCGATCAGCGGCGTTTCGCCTGAGCTGTCGCTGACATCGACATTCGCGCCCGCTTTGATCAATTCCTCGACACCATCAACATGCCCCAAACGCACAGCAACCTGGATGGGCGCAATGCCCTTTTTATCGCGGATATTGGGATTGGCCCCGCGCTGCGTCAAAAAGCGGATCCAGCTGGTATCGCGCCGCGCGGTCACGATGTGCAGCGCGGTCTCACCGGTCGTAATATCGCGGGTGTTGACGATAATCGTGCCCGGCTCATTCAAGGCATCGGTAACTTCTTGCCCTTCACGGTCTTTCACCGCTTTGAGGAATTTATAGCCTTCTGAAAAAGACTGCGCAGCAATTGGCGCCGCGGCAATGCCTGCAAGACTGCCCGCAGCCGCCCCTGCCAATAAAAGCTTAGCCCATACAAATTTACGCATCATACCCCGTACGCCCCAGCCTTTCCGCTGTAACTCTTTTGCATTTTCTGCCGCATTTATGCCAATGCAGCCCTTGAAAACACCTATCACATAGGCCCAATTAGCAAAGCATGAACCTAATCGCGACCCCTTTGAACATTCGCCGCTTCGCGCAGGCCGGCATCGTCTCCCTTGCAATGTGGGGTCTGGCCGCTTGCGGTCAAGTCGCACAAAGCGAACCCTCAGAGCCGCCGCTGGCTGGCGCAACGATAGGCGGCGATGTCGCGCTGGTGGATGAAACCGGCAAGGATGTGAGCTTTTACGATTACAATGGCCAATACCGCATGGTCTATTTCGGCTATGCCTATTGCCCCGATATCTGCCCATTTGATGTGCAGCGCATGGCCAAGGGCTATGAGGATTTCAAAGCGGAAGAGCCCGAGCTTGGCAATAAGGTCACGCCGATGTTCATCACTGTCGATCCGTCGCGCGATACGCCCGAGGTAGTGGCTGAATTCACCGCCGCTTTCAGCAGCGATATGATTGGCTTTACAGGGTCCGAAGAACAGATTGCCGCTGCGGTCAAAGCGTTTGGTGCATTTTATTCCAAAGGCGAAGTGCTGGAAAATGGCGGCTACCTTATGGATCACAGCCGCGCCGGAATTTTGATGGGCCCAGATGGCGACCCCATTGCTTTGCTTCCGGTAGAAGAAAGCGCGGCGGGCGTCACTCAAGAACTCCTCAAATGGGTGAAATAAGAGACACATTCTGGGAATTGCCTTTGGGCGATCTCACCCGCGCTGAATGGGAAGCGCTTTGCGATGGCTGCGGGCGCTGCTGCCTCCATAAAATCGAAGATGCTGACACAGGCGAAATTGCCGAAACCAATGTCGCGTGCAAATTGCTCGACACCGGAACGGCGCAATGCATGGATTACCGCAATCGCAAAGCCTTCGTGCCCGATTGCATGCGGCTGACGCTGAAATTGGTGGATGAGGTTCCGTGGCTGCCCAGCACTTGCGCCTATAAATTGCGCGCCCGAAACCAGCCGCTCTATTCATGGCATTATCTGCTGTCCGGCGACCGTGAAAGCGTGAGCAGGGCCAATGTCGGCGCAGCAGGGCGCGTTGTGTCTGAAACCACGGCTGGCCCGCTGGAGCACCATATTGTCGAATGGCCTAAAGCGAATTTTGGGCATGATTGATTGGCTACGCAAAGAGATGCTGGAGCCGGAGATCATGCTGGATACCAGCACCGGTACACTCACCCTGCCCATCGTTTTGCGCCGTCACCCGCGCGCTCGGCGCATGACGCTTAGGCTAGCCCCCGATGGCAGCGAAGCGCGCGTCTCTCTGCCCCGGTGGGCGAGCAGCCGCGAGGCAATTGAATTCGCTCAGTCACGTCAGGCTTGGCTGGAAGGCCAATTGGCCAAAATCCCGCAAGGTGCCGCGCCGACGCCGGGCGGAACGCTAATGTACCGCGGCGAGACGATGCAGATCAATTGGGATGCCGCTGCCCCGCGCAAGCCCAGCTTTGAGGATGGCATGATCACATTGGGCGGCCCGCAATCCTCGCTGCTTCCGCGTTTGCAAAAGGCGTTAGAAGCCCGCGCGCTCGATCTGTTTGAACATGACCGCGATCATTATTGCGCCGCTGCCGGCCTTGATGCAGCGCCAGTAAAATTGTCCCGCGCCCAGCGGCGCTGGGGATCATGCTCCAGCAAAAAAGCGCTGCGGATCAATTGGCGGCTCATCCAAGCGCCCGATTATGTCCGGCGTTCAGTCGTCGCCCATGAAGTGACGCATTTGGTCCATTTCGATCACTCGCCCGCTTTCCACGCTATGCTGGGCAGCCTATTTGAAGGCAACATTCACACCGCCGACGCGTGGCTGAAAGACAAAGGCCGCAGCCTCTACGCCAGTTTCGGCTGAGCCACGTCGCCCCTGCGTATTTCTGCGTAACACTTCGTTTACCACGCTGCTGCTATTTCAGCAGACTATGTGGAAACCCGCTGCCCTTTTTGTAGGAGCTTTGTCGCTCGCAGCCATACAGGCCCCCGCCGCTTTGGCGCAGGGGCAGTGCGAGCAATGCGACCTGCCGCCGGGATGCCGCGGCCAAGGGAATACGAAGCCCCAAAAAAAGGGCAAGGTGGATTGCTCCCCGCTCGAAATCGACATTCAAGCCGATATTGATTTTGGCCGTATTGTGCGCGTTGGCGACGGTGTGGGCCGTGTTGTTCTGGATTTGGAAAGCGGCAGCAAAATCATCTTTGGCGAGCTCAATGATTTGGGCGGCGTTGCTCTCCATGGCGAGGCTATGATCACCGGCGCGCCCAATCAAACCGTGCGCGTCGTCATTCCTACACAGGTTGCGATGCGCGATCCGGCAGGCGGCGAGGCAGAATTGCGCGATTTTGTGACCGACCTACCCGCTCTGGCGGCGCTGGATTCCAATGGTCAGCTCACCTTCCGCTTTTCTGCGACCATGTACACCGATGCGGCAACGGCGCTGGGCGGCAATTTGCGCGCGCGCATTCCGATCAGCGTGCAATACGACTAGCGCCTGCTTTTCAAAAGCCAAGCCACTAGCGTTAAACGCGCGCTCTCCCTATATCTCACAACATGTCATTTGTTTCGCGTTTCAATCCCAAGGGCGGGATCACGGATTTTTGGACTGAGTTCAAGAAACCCACACCCTACCGTGTGCCGATTATGCTGGCATCGATAGCGCCTGTCGCCCTGCTGATGTGGTGGGCGAGCGAAGAACAATATATGATCGCGCCAGAGCCGCCAGAGGTGGTGTATATCTCCACCTATGCTTCCGATCAGACCGATGAGGAAATCATCGCCAAAAACGCAGCGCGGCAGAAAATCATGGATGCGCGCCGCGCAGAATTGGAAGCCGCGGCAGAGCGTAAGCGCGAGATTTACCGCGAGCTTGGACGGGCAACGGGCGTGGATATGTCCGATACCGAGGATACGTTTGAAGAGGCAGACGCTTCGGCAGAAGAAACCGCTGAAGCACCTACCGAAACGGAACAATAGCTCTGGTTGTGCGGCCCGCTTTTGCTGACCAAGAATGGATCGCCTCAGCCGCGCGTCTTTCCCAGCGCGGCGTGCCGCTCAGCCGCCCCAACCCCAGCGTTGGATGTGTTATCACCCGTGATGGCCGAGTACTGGCGCGCGGATGGACGCAAAATGGCGGGCGCCCTCATGCAGAAGCGCATGCTTTAGAGGCTTTGAAAGCGGCCGCAGAAACAGCGTCTGGCGCGGATATTTATGTGACATTGGAACCTTGCGCTCATGTGTCTGCGCGCGGGCCATCTTGCGCCGATTTATTGGCAGAAGCCGCCCCTGCTCGGGTCATTATCGGCCAGCGTGATCCTGATCCAAGGACCAGCGGCGCCGGGATTGAACAGTTAGAAAAAGCAGGCATTGCCGTCACCGTCTTGGATGATGCGGCCTGCGCCAATTCTCTCGCTGGATATTTGATGCAAGCGCGTATGGGCCGCCCCTTCATCACGTTGAAACTGGCCATGTCGCAGGACGGCTTTATCGCCCGTGAGCCTGGCGGGGTACAATGGATTACCGGCGAAAAAGCGCGGGCTCATGTCCATTCTCGGCGCGCGAAACAGGATGCTATTCTGGTAGGCGGCGGAACGTGGCGAGCAGACAGTCCGCGCCTTGATGTGCGCTTGCCGGGACTGGAAAACCGCTCTCCAGAACGCTTTATTTTGAGTAGAGGCCAAACGAGGCCAGACGCGAGATCATTAAGCCAACCGGCAAATGTCCATGAAATGACTGCGATAAATACGCTCTATATCGAGGGCGGTGCGAGCACTGCGGCGGCCTTTCTGGATGCCGATTTGATCGACCGAATTGAGCTTTACATTGCCCCCATCACCATGGGCTCTGGCACCAAAGCCCCCGCCGCAATTTTGCCCGAAGCGTTGGCGGATTGGGAGCTATTGGAAACTTGTCAGCTTGGCAGCGACCGTTTCGCCGCTTATCAGCGCAAACAGAACTAGGAGAAGCGGCGCGTGTTCACAGGAATTGTCACCGGTATCGGCACCATCACAAAGGCGGAAGAGCGCGGCGATTTGCGCCTGACAATCAGCGCGCCGCTCGATCCGGCCAATATCGCCATTGGCGCAAGCATTGCGTGTTCTGGCGTGTGCCTGACAGTGGTGGAACGCGGCGGCAGCGCAGGCGATGCTTGGTTCGCTGTGGATGTCTCGGCAGAAACGGTTCGCTGCACCATGGCGCAAATGTGGGCAGAGGGCGCGAGTCTGAATATTGAACCATCATTGCGAGTTGGCGATGAGATTGGCGGGCATATTGTTACCGGCCATGTCGATGCGGTTGGCACGGTGGTTTCCGCTGGGCCTGAAGGCGATTCGACGCGGATTGATATTCGCGCGCCTGCAGAAATGGCGCCTTACATTGCGGGCAAAGGCTCGATCACGGTGAACGGCGTTTCGCTGACCGTAAACGCGGTTGCGGATGAAGCGGATGGGAAGTGCATTTTCACGCTCAACATCATCCCGCACACCGGCGAAGTGACGACCTTGGGCATGCTAGAATCGGGCAGCGAAGTGAATTTGGAAATCGACGTTCTGGCGCGATATCTCAAACGGATGCAATCGCTCGCAAACTAATCCGCAGCGTTTAACGGCCCGTTTTCAAAAGCTTCGCGCGTCATTTCATAGATAATATGCAGCACGCGCTTGCCCTGATATTGCCTAAGCTCCGTGCGCCTTGATCGCTCAGCACCGATATTTTCCAGCGCAATGCGTGAGCGGTAATTTGTCTCACCCACCATAAAGTCCACCCGGCCTACGCTGGCAAAAGCATGGGCAAGCATCATCCGCTTTACCGCCGGATTGATCCCCTTGCCCCAGCAACGAACCGCGAAAAACGTCCAACCGATTTCAACCGAGCCGCCGTCTTCTGATGACAGTCCTTGAAAGCGGGAGGAGCCGATGATTGTGTCCGATTTTTTGTCGATAATCGCCAGCGCCCCGCCCTTGGCCAAAGCATCGGCAAAGAACTCTGCAAACACATCCTCGCGCCACCGATCATGGAACGGATGCTGTTCCCAAACCGCAGGATCACTCGCCACTGCATAGAGCGCGTCATAGTCACCCGCCACCAAAGGCCGCAGCAAAAGCCGCTCATCCTCTAGCGTGGGTTGCCTATCCATATCAGCCGGTCACATCAGCCAAAGCGGCGACGAATTTCGCGATATTGCCATCATGCAATCCGGCGATATTTATGCGGCCCGATCCCGCCATATAGATCGCGTGATCCTCGCGCAGTTTCACCACTTGCTCCTTGGTCACAGGCAGCATGGCGAACAGGCCGTTCTGCGTGCCCAAAGGCGTGAGATCGACGCTGCCTGCGGTGCCTGCCGCCGCCAGCTTATCGCGAACATCGCGCATGCGGGCGCGCATCGTCGTCAGCTCATCCAGCCAAATTTTGGTCAGCTCTTCATCGCGCAGGATAATCCGCGCCGCTGCACCGCCATGATCAGGCGGCATCGACCAGCTGGCCCGCGCCAAAGCATTGGCATTGGAGAAGACCGTATCCAGCTCGTCAGCGCTCTTCGTCATTGCGTAAAACGCGCCAACGCGGTCGCGGTAAACGCCGAAGTTCTTATCGCAGCTATAGGCGATGAAAGCCTCATCCACGGTATCGATGACTTTGCGCAGGCCGTAGGCATCTTCTTCCATGCCATCGCCTAGCCCTTGATAGGCGCAATCGATGATCGGGAAACATGCGCTGCTTGCCAGCGCCGCTGCAATCGCATCCCACTGATCACCCGAATAATCGATGCCGGTTGGGTTGTGGCAAGAGGCGTGGAGCAAGATCGCCTCGCCCGCTTTCGCCTTTCCAATAATGTCGAGCACGATGTCAGCGTTTGCGCTGCCATCGGCGTTGGCATGGGCAAAGCCGGTCATTTCCTGCCCAATATCGCCGAGGATCTGCGCATGGTTGGGCCAGCTTGGCGTACCAATATGAAGCTGCGTAACCCCCGCCTTTTGCGCCAGAGCCACAGCCAGCCGCACAGCGCCAGTGCCGCCCGGTGTCTGCATGCCGGTGATGCGTCCGCCGCGCGAAGGATTGGCGCCAAAGATATGCGGCATCAATGCATTGACGAAGCCCATGTCGCCTTCTGGGCCCAAATAGGCTTTCGTCTCTTGGCTATCGACGAGGATTTGTTCCGCGCGTTTCATCGCAGCAAAGACCGGCGTCGCGCCATCATTGGTTCGATAAACGCCGACGCCAAGGTCGACCTTATCCTGGCGGTCATCCGCGCCGTAAAGTTTGATCAGCGCAAGCAGCGCATCGGGCGATTGGGGAGAGAGATTTTCTAGCATTCGCGCCTAATGCCTTCATGCGCAAAGAGCCGCAACAGGGTTTTTCCTGATGCGGCTCTTATATGACCATTTTAAAGGTCTTTTGAATTTTGGTTGCGCTTTAGAACGGCAGCCACTTCTGCTTCTTACTAAACTTCATATAGCCCGCATTGACGCCCAGTCGCAGGCCAGCGCCCACGCGCACAGGGATCATCACAATATCGCCGCGCCGCACGTAACTCGCGTGCAATCCGCCGACCAAATAGGCTTGGCCTTCACCGGCGGGGAAGCGTTTGTAGACGTCTTCTGTGTCGAACAAATTATAGACCAGAACGAAGGTGTTGCCAGCATTGGCGCCCGCATCAAGGCCGATGGACGGACCAGTCCAATAGACTTTGCGCTCGCCTTCGATCTTGTGGTGCAAAGTGCCTGAGCCATAACGTGCGCCAATGATAAATGCGCCGCCCGCCTCGCGGCCCACGATGTAAGCATTGGGCTGGCCCTGCTCTTTCAGCAGACCTTGGATCATTTTCGCTACGCCTTCTGCGCCCTTGCCAAAGACGCCTTCAGCCGCGCCAATTAGATCATCCTCGCCATAAGTTGCAGAATCCACAGCGGCATCCTCAACCGCCTGCGGAGCAGTGTTGTCCATTCCAGCAACCGCTTCGCCGCCGGCATCGCCTGCGGCATTCGGTGCATTCTGATAGGTGACCATCGCTTCTTCAAACGGGTCGCTTGCCCGCGCGGCCGCATCATTGGCGACGCCTTGCGCCGCATTGGCAGTATCGGAGACAGCCGTTTCCGCGCTGCTAACAGCGCCGCTTGCCCCTTCCGCCAAATCGGCGTCAATCGCGCCGGTAAAGGCAGCGTCGGGATCAAAGCTTTCCACCTGGGCTGCGGCGGGCGCAGATAAAGCGAATGCAGCTGCGGCGAACAAGCCAACAGCGGGCCGGAATTTGGATAAGAATTTTTTCATAACCCGAACTTTCTGCCATAAAACAGATTACTATATGGTAAACGCTTTCCTAAGATCAGCTTCATTCCGCAGCGATGCAACGCATCAGCGGCAGGAGGAATCGAAAACGGGGTAAGGCGAGTCCAAACCCAGCATTTCGGCAATACGCAAAGATTGTGCGATTTTTTACGCGAAGGAACTTGCCGCGTTAACCTGTCAGCCTTATAGCGCGCTTTCTTGATCCGACAGGTGGTTCCTATTTTAGGGCATCTACCGCGAGCAAAGGTTCGGAGACGTGGGTGAGTGGCTGAAACCAGTTCCCTGCTAAGGAACCATACCTATAACGGGTATCGAGGGTTCGAATCCCTCCGTCTCCGCCATACCTTTGTTGGCCTACCGCTTCGACGCGCGGCTCAGCATCATCACTGGTATCAGGCCCACCGCCAATATCACCAGCGCCGCAGTGGACGCCTCCGCCAGACGTTCGTCGCTCGCCAGCCGGTAAACCCGCGTGGCCAATGTCTCCAGATTAAACGGACGCAAGATCAGCGTTGCGGGCAATTCGCGCAGGGTGTCGATAAACACAAGCGCCGCGCCCGCCGCGATGCTGAAGCGCAATTGCGGGAGATGGATTTGCCGCATAACGCGCCCGGGCCCAGCGCCCAGTGACCGCGCGGCAGCATCCACTTGGCGCGGCAATTTGCCCATGCCTGCGCTCACCGAATTGAACGCGACGGTCAGGAAACGCACGACCAGCGCATAAATCAATATGATGCTCGTCCCCGCTAGGATCAGTCCGCCGGTCCATCCGAAAGTGTCGCGCGCAAACCGGGTCAGCGATTGGTCAAATCCGCCCAGCGGCGCGAGCATGCCCACCGCCAGCAATGCGCCGGGCAAGGCATATCCCAAGGTCGACAGGCGCACGGCGGCATGGGCGCTGCGGCGAACCGATTGGCGCTGCGCATAGGCGAGCAGAACAGCGGCAATGGCGGCGATAATGGATGTGCTCGCGGCGAGTTTCAGGCTGTCAGCGGCATAGCTCCACAAATCACTCACGCTTTCAAATCCCGCTTGATCCACCGCATGGCCGAGCAAGATAACAACCGGCAGGCCAAACCCTAGCAGCACTGGCAATGCGCAGATAAGGCTCGCCAAAGCCGCTTTGCCCCCGCTCAGCTCAATCAGTGCATTGTCATCCGCAATCGCATCCTTGGCATCGACCTGCCCTCGCCTGCTCGATGCTTCCAGCGCGACCAGCACGATAACGAAAACCAGCATCACGCCCGCCAATTTCAGCGCGGCGGCCTTGTCTCCCATCGCCAGCCAACTGCGGAAAATGCCGGTGCTAAATGTCGGAACGCCGAAATACTCTGCCACCCCAAAATCCGCCAGTGTCTCCATCAGGACCAGCGCCAAACCGCCCGCAATCGCAGGGCGCGCGCTGGGCAAAGCCACTCGCCAAAAGGCCCGCGCCGGTGTCAGACCCAAAGTGCGCGCGGCGCAAAATTGGCTCATGCTTTGAGCGGCAAAAGCTGTGCGGCTGAGCAAATAGACATAGGGGTATAAAACCAGCGATAAGACCAAGGCTGCGCCCGGCAAAGATCGGATCGCAGGGAAATTATACTCCCCTGCGCTCCAGCCAAATAGGCTGCGAAGGCCGCTTTGCACGGGCCCTGAAAAATCGAGCAAATCGGCATAGATATAGGCTGCGATATAGGCGGGCACGGCCAGCGGCAGAACCAGCGCCCATGCCAATATGCCGCGTCCGGGGAAACGCGCTGCGCTCACCAGCCATGCAGTGGAAATTCCCATCAAAGCCGTCAGCGCGCCCGTGATAAGCATCAAAGCGCCCGTGTTCAGCACATATTTCGGTAGCAATGTGGTGGAGATATCGCCCCATGCCGCCAGACCGCCCGCGGGCAGAGCCCAAAGAATTGCGGCCAAGGGAACCAGCGCCAGCGCCGCGATGGCATAGGCCGCGCTGCTCCAGATGCCCCCCTGAACATGGCTGCGCGGCAATCTGACGCGTGTTGCGCTGGCTGCGCCAATAGGCCTAAAGCGTGTCAGCACGGCCCCGCGCCCGCCAAATTACGCCGAGCAAGCAGGACAGATAAGTGAACCTCGAATTTCAAAATATCGGCCATCATTACGCCTCGCCCCGCGCGTCCAAACCGGCACTTGCGGACATTAATCTCCATGTGCCCTCGGGCAAGATCACGTGTCTGCTCGGTTCGTCGGGCTGTGGCAAGACCACTTTGCTCAATCTTGCCGCTGGCCTGCTCGAAGTGCAGCAAGGCAGCATTGCTTTGGATGGTGCGGTTCTCGCCGACCCCGCGCGCAATCCTGCGCCAGAACACCGCCCAATCGGATTGGTGTTTCAAGATGGCGCGCTGTTTCCGCATATGACGATTGCGGAGAATATTCTGTTCGGCGTGGCAAAGCCTGATCGCTCTCCCCAATTGGCGCAGCAATGGCTCGATATGATCGGGCTTAGCGGATTGGGCGAGCGCTATCCCGCCAAATTGTCGGGCGGTCAGCAACAGCGTGTGGCACTGGCCCGCGCGATGGCGCCGGAGCCTGCGGTGCTGCTGCTGGATGAACCCTTTGCCAGCATTGATGTTGTGCTGCGGCGCGATTTGCGGCGCGAATGCCGCCGCTTGCTGAAAGCCCGCAATGCCACCGCTATTATGGTCACCCATGATCCCGAAGAAGCGATGGATATTGCCGATACGATCGCTGTGATGGAGAGCGGCGCAATTATTCAGGCCGATACGCCCGCCGCGCTCTATAATACGCCTGCCAGTCTGAGCGTGGGCATGATGTTTGGTGAAGCGCAAAGCGTCACCGCGACAGTCACCGCGCAAGGCCTTGAAACGCCTTTTGGTGTGTGGCCGACGGAAGCCTTGGCGCAGGCTTTGCCAGCCGGTACCAAGCAGGCCGACTTGCTGATCCGCGAAGGCAGCCTGCGCGCCGCGCCCAGCGCGGATGGTCTCATTGTTAAAGACGTGCGGCACCGCGGACGCAGCGCGGCAATCACGCTTGCCAATGATAGCGCCGCTGAGATTTGGTTGGAGCATGCAGGCGCCGACAATTCCCTGATCGGTTCGCAATTTGCCATTACCCCCAAACATGCCAGTCTAATCGCCTTTCCGCGCTAGAATACACGCCTATCGCAAAGTCCGTTGACTCAGTCAAAGCGCATTATTAGGAATGATTTGCAATAACAATAACCAACGTCAGAAAGTCCCTCTCCATGATCCGTGCCATTCTTGCCTCCACCGCCGTCCTCGCCCTTGCCGCTTGCTCTGCTGGCGGTGATGCTGATGCAGAAGGCAACGGCGAAGTGAACATCTATTCCTCGCGGCATTATGACACTGATCTGGCGCTTTATGAGGACTTCACCAAGGCAACCGGCATTACGGTCAACCGTATCGAGGCAAAGGCCGATGCCCTTATCGAGCGCGTCGTCAGCGAAGGCGAATTTAGCCCCGCCGACCTGCTCATCACCGTGGATGCAGGGCGTCTATGGCGCGCCGAAGAAGCCGGCATTTTGCAATCGGTGGAATCGGATGTTTTGACAGAGCGCCTGCCGGATCATTTGCGCCATCCCGATCGTCTGTGGTTCGGCCTGTCGACCCGCGCGCGCATCATCATCCACAATAATGCAGAAGGCACACCAGCCCCGCTGGCAACCTATGCTGACCTTGCCGACCCTGCCCACCGCGGCAAGGTTTGCATGCGTTCCTCCTCCAACATCTACAATATTTCGCTGCTCTCCAGCATTGTCGCCCATGAAGGCGCGGCCAAGGCCGAGGAATGGGCCAAGGGTGTCGTCGCCAATTTCGCGCGCGAGCCGCAAGGCAATGACACTGCCAATATCGAAGCGGTATCCTCCGGCGAATGCGGCATCTCCATCGTCAACACCTATTACCTTGGGCGTTATACCGGCGAGGATGCAGAAAATGGCGAGTTGATGGATACGCTCGGCCTTGTCTTCCCCAATCAGGAGAGCACTGGCACGCACGTCAATATTTCGGGCGCGGGCCTGCTGAAGCATTCACCCAACCGCGAAAACGCGATCAAATTCCTCGAATATTTGACCGAGAAACAGGCTCAAGAATATTTCGCCAATGGCAACAATGAATATCCTGCGGCCACGGGCGTCAAAGCCGGTTCAGCGGTTGAGGCTTTGGGTGAATTTAAACCTGACACGATCAACGCTAGCGAGCTTGGCAAGAACCAAAAAGAAGCGGTGCAAATTTTCGACCGTGCTGGCTGGAACTAAGACGGGTTGCGAGGGCGCGGCCTTTAAAGCTGCGCCCACATCCGCATCAAATTGGCGATGGTCTTATCCAGCGTCAACAGCTCGGCTGATCCGGCCGGCAATGTTGCCCGCAGGCTAGCGCGCAAATTTTCCATATCGAACAATAATTCGCGTTTTGCGCCGTCTGCGATCAGGCTTTCAATCCAGCCGACACATACGGTCCGCGTGCCCGATGTGACGGGCATCACCTCGTGAATGGTGCTGCTGGGATAAAGCACCATGGTGCCTGCCTCGCCCTTAATCCGCTGCTCCGCTCCAGCATTTTGGATCACCAGCTCCCCGCCCTCATAATTGCTGGGGTCCGACAGGAAGAGGGTGAAGGACAAATCGCTGCGCATGCGCCCCTCGCCTGCTCCCATCAGAGCATTGTCGATATGCGCGCCATAATGCCCGCCATCTTGCGTCTTGCTCACCAGAAAATGTGAGAACCGGCGCGGCTGCGATGCGGCTTTCAGCACATTGTTCTCCGTGACCAAGGGCAGCAATGTCTGCTGCAAGGCCTTGCCCGCGGCGTCGCTCATGATCGCTTGCTGGTTTACCTTGACCTGACCCGCGACCTTACCAGCGGTTATGCGGCCATCTTGCCATTGCAATTTGGTGACTTGCTGCGCGATTGCGGAAAGCGTTTGTGTGTCATTGGTGGCTTGAATGGAGAGGATCATAGCTTTTGAGAACCATTTGCATTAAGAGGCGATCTGCGTATGGTAGCGCCAAATACACCAATTGCGAAAGGTTTTGCCCCCGTGAAGACGACTTTGAAAACTTGGACGACCCTTGGTCTTGCTGGCGCTTTGATGGGCGGCACTCTGGCTGGATGCAGCAGCGGCGGCGAAAATGGCGAGAGCGGCGAAGAGGGTAGCGCAGTTGCCGGAGAAGCGGGCGAAGCTGGAGAGGCTGGCGCAGACACGCAAGCGGCGGCGGGCGGCGAAGCCGGTGAAGGCGGCGAAAGCGGGGAAGCAGGCGAAAGCGCCAGCTCCCTCCCGCTGCAGCAACGCCTCGCCTTTATGGCCGGTCATGTTGAAGCAGGCCTCGCGCTCTACCGCGCAGGCGATGCGAAAGCCGCAGCTCCGCATTTGATGCATCCCGTCTCCGAAACCCACGCCGATGAGCGCGCGGGGCTGGATGAGCTTGGCTTTGATGCCAGCGTTTTTGAAGCCGTCTCTGCCGCATTGGAAGAAGGCAAGCCTGCCGCCGATATTGAACCGCAATTGAAAGCCGCAGAAGACAACCTTGCTGCTGTGCGCGAAAAGGCTGGCGGCGATGCGTCTGAATTGATCACCTTCTTGATGGACACGGTGACAGCGGAATATAGCGTTGCGGTGAAAGATGGAAAAGTCACCGATCCGGGCGAATATCAGGATGCATATGGCTTTGCTGTCGTGGCGAAAGATTTGGCCAGCGGGCTAGAAGGCGATGCTTCGGCAAAAGTTTCGGGCGAGCTCGATCAGCTGATCGCGATGTTACCAGCGGGCGGCCCAATTCCGCCAGCCGATCCTGCGCCTGTTGGCCAAGTATCGGCCATGGCATCACGGGTGACCTTCTCGCTTCCTCAAACGGCCCAATAGGCCCAATCAGTTTGCCGCTAGTCTTTCGCGTGTTCCTCGCGGGCTAGCTCATGCAGCCAATCGGCGTGACGCGGAGCCTTTTTGGTTTCGCTCCATTCCGCCAGCATGGGCCCGGCGACGCGCTTTAGCTCGGCATATTGCTCATCTGTCCCAATATCCGCCGCCAGTTCAACGCGGTGGCCATTGGGATCGAAGAAATAGATCGATTTGAAAATGCCGTGATGCGTGGGGCCAAGCACATCGATGCCCTGCGCCTCCACATGCGCTTTTGCAGTCAGCAATGCGTCCAGCGATGGCGCTTTAAACGCCAGATGCTGCACCCATTCCGGCGTGTTGTGATCGCGGTCCATTTCAGGCTGATTTGGCAGTTCGAAAAAGGCGAGGATATTGCCGCCGCCTGCATCCAAAAACACATGCATATAGGGGTCATATTCGCCGGTGGAGGGCACATGATCCTCCGCAAAGGCGGTGGTGTATTCCATGCCCATCACGCGGCCATACCATTCGACCGTTTCAGCCGCATCCTTGCAGCGATAGGCGACATGATGGACGCCGCCCAATTGCACCGGATGCGCGCTCATTGAGCCGGCTCCACATCCAATACGCCGCGCGCCACTTGATCGCGCTCAATGCTTTCAAACAGAGCTTTAAAATTGCCCTCGCCAAATCCGTCATCGCCTTTGCGCTGGATGAATTCAAAGAACACTGGGCCGACCTGCGCCTCGGCAAATATCTGCAAGAGCAAGCGCGGCGTGCCGCCTTCTGTTGTTCCGTCCAGCAGAATGCCGCGCATTTGCAGCGCCTCGGCATCTTCACCGTGGCCCGGCAGACGCTCGTCCAGCATGTCGTAATAGGTGTGCGGCGGTGCGCCCATAAACGGCACGCCGAGCTTTTCCAGACGGTCCCAGCAGGCGGTCAAATCATCACAGATCAGCGCAATATGCTGAATACCCTCGCCGTTAAATTCGCGCAGGAATTCCTCAATCTGCCCCTTGCCGCCCTCGCCTTCTTCATTGAGCGGGATTTTGATCTTACCATCAGGCGCGGTCAGAGCCTTCGATGTAAGGCCCGTGTATTCGCCCTTAATGTCGAAGAAGCGGATCTCTTTAAAGTTGAACAGCGTCTCATAATAATCGGCCCAATAGGACATGCGGCCAGTGTAAACATTGTGGGTGAGGTGATCGATAATATCGAAACCTGCACCAACCGGATTGCGGTCTACGCCCGGCAAATATTCAAAGTCGATGTCATAAATGGAAAGGCCCTCGCCTTCCTCATCTGCATAGCGATCGACCAGATATAGGATCGCCCCGCCAATGCCGCGGATCGCAGGAATGCGAAGCTCCATCGGGCCCGGCTCATTGGCAACAGGCTCTGCGCCCGCTTCGATCAAATGGTCATAGGCTTTGACAGCATCCTTCACGCGAAACGCCATGCCGCAAGCAGACGGACCGTGCTCGCGCGCAAAATACCAAGCGGCGCTGCGCGGTTCATAATTGGCGATAAGGTTGATCCCGCCCTGCCGCCAAAGATGCACATCCTTGGCGCGGTGGCTGGCAATATGCGTGAAACCCATGGCTTGAAAAACGGGCTCAAGCTGACCCTTTTCCTGCGCGCAAAATTCGACAAATTCAAACCCATCAAGGCCTGCTGGGTTTTCAAATAGGTCTGCCATTTCGCGCGAATCCTTCTAAAGAGCATTATAGTTTCGTTTGTAACTATATAGGCTATTCCAAGCTTCGTGGCAAGTTGCGGCCAGCCCGCATTTCTGCGCTTGCCAATTCGCGCCCCGCCCGTGATAGCGAGGGCCATGAATGACACGCGCAAATACGCCATCATTGGCTGCGGCATGATGGGCCGCGAGCATATGCGCAATTGCGCTTTGGTCGACGGCGTAGAGCTGGTCGCGATTGCCGACCCTGATGCGGGCTCGCGCAGTTCTGCTAAGGCATTGGCAGTTGAATTAGGGCTGGAAATCACGACCTTTGCCGACGCAGACGCTATGCTGAGGGCAGCGAAGCCGGATGCGGTCATTGTCGCCTCGCCCAATTTCACGCATTTTAATGTGGCCAAACCTTTGATCGAGCGCGGGATTGCGCTGCTGCTGGAAAAGCCGATGTGTACAAAGGTCGCCGATGCCGCTGCACTTGCAGCGATCTCTGAAAAGTCTGGCGGGCTCTTATGGGTGGGCCAAGAATACCGTTTCATGCCGCCGGTTGCGCGCTTTATTGAGCGGGTGCAGAGCGGGGAGACAGGCGGCGTAAAGATGCTTTCGATCCGAGAGCACCGCTTTCCCTTCCTTGATAAAGTCGGCGATTGGAACCGCTTCAACCGCAATTCTGGCGGGACATTGGTGGAGAAGTGCTGCCATTTCTTTGACCTGATGCGGCATATTTTGCGCGATGAACCTGTGCGCATCTATGCCAGCGGCGGCCAAGATGTGAACCATCTGGACGAGCAATATCATGGCGAGACACCCGACATTCTCGACAATGCTTTGGTCACGGTGGATTTTGCCGGCGGCGCGCGGGCCAGTCTTGATCTGTGCATGTTCGCCGATGGAGCGGAACAGCAAGAGGACATTTATGCGCTCGGCCCCAAAGGCAAATTGGAAGTCGCAATCCCGCGCGCCAGTGTGATCTGGTCGCCGCGCACGCCCTTTGGCGAGCCGCGTCTGCCGGTTGAAGAGCCTGTAACCACTCCGCCTGAAGCCTTGGCGGCAGGCGATCACCACGGCGCGACCTATTTTCAGCTGGCGCAATTTCATCGCTGCCTGACTGAGGGTATGACGCCGCTCATCACGGCGATGGACGGATTGCGCGCTGTGCAAATGGGTGATGCCGCCCAGCGCAGCATTGCCACAGGCCAGTCCATCACGCTCGATTTCACCTCGGAGAACACGCCATAATGAACGCAATCCCACCTGTCGGTTTCGGCTTTTGGAAAGTCGCGCGCGAAGATGCTGCAGACACCGCCTATGCCGCGATCAAAGCCGGATATCGCCATCTCGATTGCGCTGCGGATTACGCCAATGAGGCCGAGGTAGGCACAGGCATTGCGCGCGCAATTGCCGAGGGTTTGGTGACGCGCGAAGAGCTTTGGATCACGTCCAAATTGTGGAACACATTCCACGCTGCCGAGCATGTCGAAGAGGCCGCGCGCAAGTCTCTTAGCGATCTGCAAATCGACGCCTTTGATCTTTACTTGATCCACTTCCCCATTGCGCTGGAATATGTGCCAATTGCGGAACGATACCCGCCCGAATGGCTGTTTATGCCCGCTGACGGCGAGCCGGAGATGCGCCCTGCACAAGTACCATTGCATGAAACATGGGGCGCGATGGAGGCTTTGGTCGATGCCGGCCTCGCTGCAAATATTGGCGTGTGCAATTACAATTCGGCGTTACTGCATGATCTGATGAGCTATGCGAAGATCCGCCCGCACAGCCTGCAAATTGAAGCGCACCCCTATTTGACGCAGGAAAAGCTCATCCGCCTCGCGCAGGATTACGGCATGCATGTGACAGCGTTTTCTCCGCTGGGCGCGCTCTCTTATGTTGAGCTCGATATGGCGGGCGCAGGCGATACAGTTTTGACGCAGGCCCCCGTGCTCGTGGCGGCTGAGGCACACGGCAAAACACCGGCGCAAATTGTTCTGCGCTGGGGCGTGCAGCGCGGCACGTCGATCATTCCCAAAACGTCAAAGCCGCAGCGTATGACTGAAAACCTCGGCATTATGGACTTCGCTTTGAGCGAGGATGAAATGGTCGCCATCGCCGCGCTTAATCGCGGCCAACGCTTCAATGATCCCGGCGTGTTTGCCGAGGGAGCCTTTGGAAAGTTTCACCCAATTTATGACTGACGACACTCTGCCCGAATTCCCCGCGATCATCCCGGGCAATGGCGATCTTTCCGCATTTCTTGCGGCCAATAAGGGCGCCGTGGATGAGGCGCTGGATGATGCCGGCGCGCTGCTGTTTCGCGGCTTTGATGTGCCTGATGCGCTTGCGTTTGACGCGGTCGTTGGCGGGTATGGCGAAGACGGCTTCACCTATGCCGAAAGCCTGAGCAATGCTGTGCGCGTCAATGTCACACCGCGCGTCTTCACCGCCAATGAAGCCCCGCCCGAAACGCAAATCCACCTGCATCACGAGATGGCGCAGACGCCACTCTACCCGTCAAAATTGTTCTTCTATTGCGAAGTGCCGCCAAGCTCAGGAGGCGCAACACCCGTGTGCCGTTCCGACTGGCTATACGGGCAATTGTCCGCCGATGCCCCCGGTCTGGCCCAGCGCTTTGCCGATGAAGGCGTGCGCTACACCAATGCGATGCCGGGCGAGGATGACGCGGGCTCTGGCCAAGGGCGAAGCTGGCGCAGTACTTTGGGCGTTGAGACCCGCGAGGGTGCAGAGGCGCGCCTCCGATCATTGGGCTATGAGTGGGAATGGTTGGCGGATGACACATTGCGCGCCGTCACTCCGGTGCTGCCAGCAGTGCGCACTTTGCCCGATGGCTCGCGCAGTTTCTTCAACCAATTGATCGCGGCGTTTCGCGGATGGTCAGACAGCCGCAATACGGCGAACAAATCCGTCTGTTTTGGCCGCGGCGAGCCCATTGGCTCTGAACATATGGCACGCGCAATTGAGCTGTCAGAGCAAATGACGCGCGACATTGCATGGGCTGCGGGCGACGTAGCGCTGATCGATAATTTCCGCACTATGCATGGCCGCAAGCCATATGAAGGCAAGCGCCGCGTGCTTGCGTCTTTGGTCGCTTAAGCCACTTGCCCCATATTGCGGCCATCGGCGAGCTGCACCACGGTCAAGACCGCGCCAAAGGGATTGCCACCTTCGAACAATTCAGCAGTGGCAGGATCGCCCAAATCGGCATTGCCCGACACACGCTCACCGTCTGCATTGCGCCCGATAAAGACCGCATCCGATCCCTTTTTCGTGTGGTTGATCGTGTAGCTTTCGACCGTAACTGACGAGAATGGCGCCTTGCTGCGCGGTACGGCATTTGTCGCCATTGGCACTTCTTCAAACCGGTCATTGCCGCTCCAATCGGCGGCGTCCGTGGAATAAATGCCAGTCGCATATTTGCTCATCCAACCACCATTTGCGCCCACCAAAGCATAGGCACCGCGGTCATCTCGCACACGGCTCACGGCCTCTGCGACGGCATGAGCCGAGTAATTGTTCCCCGCCCCGCCAAAGAACGGCAGACCGCCCGTCAGCGTCAGCCCGCGCGGATCGTCCACGCTCAATCCGAAATGCTCAATCTGATTGAACACAGGGATCGCAAAACAGCTGTAAAAATCGAGATAGGCCATGTCGGCCATTCCCTTGCCCGCCCGCGCCAGAGCCATTTCAACGCTAGCGATGGAAGCAGGGTTGGCGGACAAATCAGGGCGCTGCGACAACATCAATTCGGTTGCGTGAGAGACGCTATGGATATGCACCCATTTTGCCTCTGGCACGCCCAATTCGCGCGCCTTTCCGGCGCTAGCGATTAGAATCGCGGCGGCTTGGTTCACCTGATCGCGGGCCACGGTCATGCGGGTGTAGGGCTCTGCGACAATGCGGTTGCGCTGCGTGACGGTCGCCAGTTCTTCCGCGCTGCGTTCCACCGGTGCAGCGGAATGCGGATTGCTAGCCGCAACACGCGTGAAAGGTTCGAACAGATCGCCAATATCGCGGCGATATTCCTCCAGCGACTTGCCCGATTTCGCGCGCCGTGCATTTTCGGCGATAGCATAGAGCGGGATCGCTCCAGTCGCCCCGTGCGCGAACAGGCCGTGCTCCATTAGTCCATCGACGCCAAAGCCTTGATCCTCGCATTCACCGCCAATTTCTTCCGACCAATCGGGTATTTCGCCCTTGGCTGACAGCGCGAGCACGGTGGAGATTGCCTCTGACCCCACGATCACCGCGACCTCTGCATCGCCAGCGGCAATGTCGCGGGCAAATTCACCGACCAGCTTTTGATTGGTCTGCCCGCCAGTTGTCGTCAGGATTGCACGTTTCGGATTGGCGCCAACGCGCTTTGCAATCGCGCGCGGCACATTGTCGGCGGCCCCAAAGGGCGGCTTGCGGTCGGCCCGCGACATTTCAAACGCACGGATCGCGGCGAGCACATCAATTGCGCCCGCTACGCTCTTAGCATCTGCTGCTGCACTGTCTGCAATCGCTGCGCCCAATGCGCGGCCGGCCAAGTCCATATAAGAGAGCGCTTCATAGCCCTCCTCGTCGACCTTTTCAGAATATTGGCCAACGCCAATGATGACCGGTGTGTTGTCCGTTACCATGGCGTCAGCCCCTATTTTTGCGTCAGATCAATCAGCGAAATCAGTGACCCGTTCCACGATGATCGCAGGGGCCATGCCGCCCGCTGCGCACATTGTGACCAGACCATAGCGCCCTTCGCGGCGCTCCAATTCATCGACGATGGTGCCGATCAAGATCGAGCCTGTTGCACCGATCGGATGGCCCAAAGCGATGGAGCCGCCATTGACGTTCACCTTGTCCCAGCCAAGGTCCAAATCCTTCATGAATTTGGCGGTGACAACGGCAAAGGCTTCGTTGATTTCGAACAGATCAATATCGTCTGTTGTCAGGCCCGCTTTCTCCATGACCTTCTTCGCGGCGGGAACTGGCGCATTCAGCATCAGCGTCGGGCAATCGCCCATATTGGCGGTCGCAACGATGCGCGCGCGCGGCTTTAAACCGTGCTCTTGCGCATATTCTTTGGAGCACACCAGAACCGCAGCGGCCCCGTCTACCACGCCCGATGAATTGCCAGGGCCGTGGAAGTGTTTGATATCAACATCAGGATATTTCTGATTGACCATTTCGCGGAAAGTCGGCTCGCCTTCACCAAGCGCAAAGTCAGCCATTTTCTCAAAAGATGCAGGCAGCTCGCCGAGCACTTCCATCGTTGTACCCGGACGCGGAAATTCTTCCTTATCGAGGACGACTTTGCCTTCATCATCGACAACCGGAATGACCGATTTGTCGAAGCGGCCTTCTGCAATCGCAGCGGCTGCGTTTTCTTGGCTTTTGAAAGCGACCATGTCCAAATCTTCGCGGCTAAAGCCTTCGATAGTGGCAATCGCATCGCCGCAAATACCTTGCTGAGATTGTGGGTGGCTTTTTGCAAGGCGCTCATTGTGGCTGCCCATCAGGCGCGGCGGCAAACCCAATTGCATACGCTCTTTTGCGACTGCTCCGGTGTAGCTCATCATCTCTGTGCCGCCAGCGACAATGCAATCTTCCATGCCGCTCATCACTTGAGCCGCGGCCAGATTAACCGCCGTAATGCCGCCGCCGCAAAAACGGTCCAAAGTCATGCCGCTGGATTTTTCATCATAGCCAGCATCCAAAGCCGCCATGCGGCCCAAATCGCCGCCTTGCTTGCCCTCTTGGCTGGAGGTTGACCAGACCACATCGCCAACCGTGCTGGTGTCCAAATCATTACGCTCTTGAATGGCTTTCAAGCAAGCAGCGGCGAGGTGCTGAGGATGCATATGCGCCAGCGCGCCCTTGCCAACCTTACCAATTCCGCGAGGGGTGCGGACCGCGTCGATGATGTAGGCTTCGGCCATTATGAGTGATTCCTTGATTGGGGCCCAAGATGGGCAATAGACATGTTTCGCAACATAGTTATATAAGTTAGATAAGCAACGGATATTAGCTGCGAAGCTTTTGAGAAATACGGCGACTAAGCCAGGGAGAATAGACCATGACGCAAGAAGTTCTGACTAGTGAAAAAGATGGCGTTTTGATCGTCACGATCAACCGTCCAGAGGCGAAGAACGCCATGACCAAGGCGGCGGCCGAAGGCATTGCAGCAGCGATGGATCATCTCGACGCATCCGATGATTTGCGCGTTGGCATTATCACTGGCGCTGGCGGAACATTTTGCTCTGGCATGGATTTGAAAGGCTTCTTGCGCGGTGAAAGCCCCAGCGTCAAAGGCCGCGGTTTCGGCGGCGTGGTGCAAGCGCCTCCGCAAAAACCATTGATCGCCGCTGTCGAAGGCTATGCATTGGCAGGCGGGCTGGAACTGATGATTGCCTGCGATTTGGTCGTTGCGCATTCCGGCGCGAAGTTTGGCATTCCCGAAGCAAAACGCGGGCTAGTGGCTGCCGCTGGCGGGGTCATGATGCTGCCCGATCAAATCCCTGAGCGGATCGCGATGGAGCTCGCGCTGACCGGCGAGTTTATCGATGCGCCGCGCGCTTATGAGCTTGGCCTGATTAACACTGTTACGGACTCCTCCGCGCTCGACGGCGCGATGGAACTGGCGGCAAAAATCGCAGCCAATGGCCCGCTGGCTGTTCGCGTTTCCAAGCAAGTGATGAAGCAATCGCGCGGTTGGTCGATGGAAGAGCGTTATGACAAGCAGGGCGAGCTGATTGCGCCTGTGTTCACATCATCGGATGCGCGCGAAGGCGCTGCTGCCTTTGCTGAAAAACGCGCGCCCAATTGGACAGGAAAATAGGGGCGCCCTTAATGTGACCCAAGCCTCCCACACCCTCCACCCTTCCGCCCGGATCGTATCCGAAACTGTTCCGGGTGGAAGGGTGGAGGGTGTGGGAGGTGCAGCCCAAATTCGCATATAACACCGCCAAGGCCAGATGAGGCCAAACGCGAGATGACCTGAGATCCCTTTGAGATTGCAGGGTATTTTCCGCCTATAAAGGATAGATGAAATGCCAGTAATTGACGTGCCCCAACCCGCCTTCATGGAAGAAGAAGAGATCGCGATTTTTGCCGATAGCGTGGGCAAATTCTTCCAACAAAACGCTGGCGAAAAGCGCATCCAGAAATGGCGCGATGATGGCCAGGTGGACCGCGAATTTTGGCATGAGGCGGGCGCGGCCGGCCTGCTCGGCGTATCCGTGCCGACCGAATATGGCGGCCATGGCGGCGATTTCCGCCACGATATGGTGATCCTCGACCAGCAGTCGAAGCACGGCGTCGAGGGCTTTGCCGCTTCGCTGCACAACACCATCATCCTGCCTTATCTCGTGCGGCACGGTACCGAGGAGCAAAAGCTCAAATATCTGCCCAAGCTGGTATCGGGCGAATTGGTCAGCGCGATTGCGATGACAGAGCCGGGCGTGGGCTCCGATCTGCAAAGCATCACCACCACAGCGGTGAAAGACGGCAATGGTTACCGGATCAATGGCGCAAAGACATATATCTCCAGCGGCCAAATCGCTGATTTCATTGTCGTCGTCGCAAAAACTGATCCCAATGAGCGCGCCAAGGGTATCTCGCTGATGCTGCTCGAGACCGAAGGCGCCGAAGGCTTCCAACGCGGCAAAAAGCTCGACAAGGTCGGAATGGATGCCGCCGACACCTCGGAATTGTTCTTCGATGATGTGTTCGTGCCAAGCGACAATGTGCTGGGCGGCGTTGAGGGCAAAGGCTTTTACCAGCTGATGGGCGAGCTGCCGCAGGAACGCCTTGTCATCGCAATGGGCGCGGCATCTGGCATTGAAAAGGCGCTGGATACGACGGTTGAATATGTGAAGCAGCGCAAGGCGTTTGGGCAGACCATTTGGGATTTCCAGAACACGCAATTCGTGCTCGCCGATCTAAAGGCAAAGGGCACTGCAGCGCGCATTTTCGTGAATGATTGCATCGCCAAATTGCTTCAAGGCGATCTCGATGTGGGCACGGCCAGCATGGCGAAATATTGGGTGACCGAACTGCAAAGCGAAGTCGTCGACAAATGCCTCCAGCTGCATGGCGGCGCGGGCTATATCAATGATTACCCTATCGCCCGCATGTACCGCGATACTCGCATTGCGCGGATCTATGGCGGGTCAAACGAAGTGATGAAGATGCTGATCGCCAGAGGTATGTAGCGCGGTATGTAGGGCTTCAAAAACCTCCAGTTCCAAATAGAAAACGGGGCCGCTTGCATTACGTTCAAGCGGCCCCTTTTCTTTGCGTGAGATAAGCGAAGCGCGCTGCCGCCCACGCCAAACAAGCAAGCCCCACACAGAAAAAGGGCGGCCCGCATATATTGCGAGCCACCCTCTCTACCCTTTTTTCAAGGGCGCCCTCTCCCAAAGGCGTTTCTAGGCTGTTGGCCTTAGAATTTGGTGCGGAGCGTCAGACCATATGTTGCTGGCTCTTGGATAAAGGCAGAGCGTGATGAGCCGCGAAGCACAGTGTTAAATGTAACACCGCGGGTCACAACGTCAGTCACGTTCACGCCCCAAACTTCCAGCGTCCAGCTCTCATCCTGAGCGCCGATACCAGCGCGCAGGTTGATCTTGGTGTTGCCGTCTTGAACATCGAACGGAACCAGAGGCGCAATATCAACCGCCGCTTGGATACCGCCAGCCGCCGCGATGGCCGCTGCACTTGGCACGCTGCGTGCTTGTGTTGATGTCCGGCGATCGCTTTCTGTGCGAACTTGTGCCGACAGGAAGCCGCGGAAGTCATTTCCGAAGTCCTTGTCATAGTTCGCGCCAACAATGCCCACCCATTTCGGGGCATTCGTCAGCGAGTTACCGCAAAGCGTTGTGACGTTGGCGTTAGGAACACCGCCATCGCAATTATCGGGGTAACGCGCATCCGTGTAGGTCAGACCCAAGTTAAAGGTCAGATTGCTGTCCGGACGGATTGTGGATTCCAGCTCGAAACCGGATGATTTTGCCGCGTTCACGTTGAAGGTGGTGAACTGTGCTCCGGTGAATTCAAGAACTTGGAAGTTCGAGAACTCTTCGATGAAGGCCGCCATGTTTACGGTCACAGCATCGTCAAGGAACTTGCCCTTAATACCGATTTCATAAGCATCCACTTCTTCAGACAAGAAGCTTGGATCCGCACCGCCGGCATTCGCCGTAATATCAAGGTTGATACCGCCCGATTTATAGCCGTGCGTGAAGCTGGCATAGGCCGTGATTGGAGCGGCGAACTGATAGGTTACCTTACCGGTATAGATCAGCTCATCATCTTTGAACGGCGTTTCGAACGGACGCGGAAGCGGGAATGCAATCGCATCTGATCCAATCGCTGGAGCGGTAAAGGCGAAACAACCTGTACCAAGCACGCTGCCAACATTGGCCGCGCCTGCAACCGCTGCAATTGTAGGAACGCCGCCCAGCAGGGTCAAACAGGCTGGGTTGTTGCTAGCAAGCTGTTGGAACCCACCAGTTTTGCTTTCATCCGACCAACGCAGGCCCAATGTCAGGCTCAAGCTGTCAGTGATATCAAACGAATTGTGAGTGAAGATCGACCAGCTTTTGCTGCTTTGCGTATATTGGTTGGTGGCCGATGTGCCCTCAGGGCTAATTGGTGTGCCGCCGATTAGGCCAGTGAGCAATCCAATTGGCGCAGGGCCAAATGCGCCGCCAAACAAGCCCGCGATTTGAAGGTCATAGTCTGCACCGAGGGTGAAGTCAGTTTCTGAACCAATCTGCTCGTCTGAGTAATAACCACCGATGAGCCAGTTGAACCGGCCGTCCATAGCTTCGCCTTGGACGCGCAATTCTGCGGTGAGAGTTTCAATGCCGACATCGAGACGATCCACATCGAACACATCAATGCCAGAGAAGCTGGAATCGTAGCTCTCAGTCGAAGAGAAATCACGGTATGAACCGATGAAGATCAGATCCGCATTGTCGCCAAGCGGGAATTCCAACTCACCTGTAATGCCCCACTGTTCTGCATCGGAAAGCGGCAGACGGCTAGCAGTTGCGGTGCGGGCATCAACAGCGCGCTGAGCGCTAACCGTGTCGAATGGAGTGACCGCTGGAAGCGGTGTCGCCATACCTGCACGAGGTGGGCCGCCTACGCCTTCTACTGCGCCTTCAAACGCTGTGTTTGCCAGCACTTCGAGCGCTGCACAGCATTGGTTTGCGCTTTCTGTGTAATCGAAGATCAAACGGCCTTTGACGCCGCCTTCGCTTTCATAGCCAAGCTGGCCGCGAACGATGAACTGGTCGATCGTATTGGACTCGCCAATTTTTGTGCCGCCGCCATCGATGATATCAACGAAGCCATCGCGCTCTCGGTACGCACCGGTCAAACGAACAGCCAATGTGTCTTCGACGACAGGCAGGTTGACCGCGCCTTGCACGCTCATCAAATCGAAATTGCCATATGATGCGTTGGCAAAGCCGCCGAACTCATCAAGGTCAGGGCGAACTGTTGTAATGTTCAGCGCACCAGCCGAAGTGTTGCGGCCAAACAATGTGCCTTGTGGTCCGCGAAGAACCTCAACACGCTCAACATCAACAAATTCGCCAAGCGCAACGCCTGGGCGTGATTGATAGGCGCCATCAACGAAGATGCCGACCGCGCTTTCAAAGCCAATGTTGTTGGATGTGGTACCCACGCCGCGAATACGCAGAACGACAGAGCCGGATGCGATTTGCGCGTTGGAGGTTGAGAAGCTTGGTGAAACTTGGGTGATGTTCTGGACGTTGACAACGCCCTGCTTTTCCAGCTGCTCCGGCGTAACAGCGGTCACAGCAATTGGAATGTCTTGAACATCTTGCGCGCGGCGGGTCGCCGTCACGATAATAACATTGTCATCAGCCTCATCTGCGCCCTCTTGAGCGTCTTGAGCAAAGGCTGGATTAGCAGCAATGCCGGTTGCCAGAACACTGGTAGCCAGCAGGGACGCCGCACGCGACGCGAACTTATATGTCATATTGTACCTCTCCACGTACTTTTATTATTGCGTGGAGACTATCAGCAGCAACGCACAACGCAATACCGATTAGCACGCTTGTTATCCGCAAGGTGCAAAAATGCCACAAGGCGGATTAGCGTCACCATTTTACGTTACGTCAACGGCGCAATTGGACGCCCAGCCACACGGTTCGCGGTGCACCCAAATCGATCGCGCCGCCCGAATTTCGGGTCACAATGTCTGTGTTCAAGATATTTTCCGCCCGCGCGATCAGCGCAAATTTGTCGCCAAGCGGCACTTTCGCGAACAAATCAATCGTGGTGGCAGAGGGCAATGGCACAGCCTCGCTATCATCCTCAAACTGCGCGCCAGTGTGCCTTAGCGTCGCCGCCAGAGCCCACTTGTCGCTCGGTTGCCATGCCAGCCGCGCAGAGCCTGACCAGCGCGGCACTTGCGGCGGGCGATTGCCATCCAGCGCCAGCGAATCGCCTTCACCCTCAATCTCAGCATCGGTAAACCCAAGCGATCCATCAAACCGCAGCGCGCCCAGCTTCGCCTTAAGCCCCGCCTCAATCCCCTGCGCTGCAATCGCTGGCAGGTTCTGGCGCTGGCGCAATGTTGGGGTGAGCGTCACATTGGCAATCGCATTCTTCACGCGGTTATCAAATGCGGTGAGCGCAAATGACACATCATCAGACGGTGTGAAATCCGCGCCCAATTCAAACCCGCGTAGGCGTTCGTTTTCCAGCTCGGCATTGGCCTGCGTCACAATCGGGAAGATCACAAAGGGGCGGTAGAGTTCGTTCAACGTCGGCAGGCGCAGGCCGGTATAGGCGGCACCGCGCAGCTTCACTGTATCGCTGGCAGCAAAAGCCGCCCCGCCGCGCCAGCTTACTGACCAATCGGAACGATCAGGGGCGATGGTCTCTTGCACCAAAGCGCCGCTGGCGTTCACTGCACGGTAAAAGCCGGTGCGTATTTCCGTTTTGTCGGTGCGCAATCCGCCGGTCAGGGTTAGCGGGCCAATTTGCCAATCATCCTCAATGAAGAAACCCAAATCGCTGTTTGTGCCGCCGCCGCGCCGCCGCTCGCGCAGATTGCCAGTGAAGGCGCTATAGGCCTCTTCCTGCAATTCGCCGGTGGATTTGCGGTAATCCATGCCAACCCGCAGTGTATGGGCACCGCCCACTGGCGGGCGCACTTCGATCTTACCGCCAATGCCGGTCGAGGGCGTATTGCGCTGGTCGAGCACCCGCACAAAGCGCGTGGAACTGATCACTTCATTGCTGAAATTGCGCGCTTGGACATAAATCAGCGCGTCAAACTTCCACCCCTCTCGGCCGACAAGGCGGATGCTGGCGTCTTGGCCTTGATGGCGGGAATCCGCTCCATCAAAACGCAAGGTTCGCTTGTCGTCAAAGAGCAATCCGCGCAGCTGCAATTCAACCGTTTCATTCACTGGCACAGAGGCGCGGACGCCGGTGGACCAGCTATCGAAACCTGCCCGCGCTGATGCAGGAACGCGCTGATCTTCAGGCGTAGTGAAGAAGCCCTTGCCCCGGTCCCAGCGTCCGTGGACGCCGACAAAGCCCGCGCCCAATTCCGCGCCATAGCTGCCAGAAAGTTCAGTCTCTGCGCGATTGTTCACCAGAGCAGAACCGGCCAGCCCCGCCGCATTGGCGCTTTGCAATTCGATGGTGCCGGACAAAGCGCCCGCGCCAAATGGCCCAGAGCCGCCGCCGCGCGTCACTCGCGCAGATGCGAGGCCCGAAGGGTCAATCGCGCTCAAAGGAATATAGCCGAAAAACGGATCGGCCATGGGCACACCATCCAGCAGGACCAGCGCTCGCGAAGACGCATTCCCGCCCAGTCCGCGCAGTGTCACGCCTTGCGCGCTGGGGTTGGACGAACGGCTGTCTGAGCGGCGGAATTGCTGGAACCCTGCGACATTGCCCAGCACATCTTCCAACCTGCCGGACGCCGCGCTCTCGATCACTTCGCGGTCCAAATCCGCCGAAGCATAGGCAGCGGCGGATGGTGCATCATCCAAGCCCTCGCCCGTCACAATAATCACATTTGCGCCCTCATCAACTTGCGCCTCTTCTTGCGCGCTAAGATGAGCGGGAAGGCAAAAGGCGAGAAGGCCAAAGGCAGGCAAAGCAGCAGTTTTCATAGCGGCGCGGCCTAGCCCATCAAAACTGCTAAGTCAGTTGCAAATCGCAATCGTCACTGGATTTTAAGCCCAGCCTGTGCTTACTTTGCCGCCACAGGAGAGAAGAGATGGATAAAAGCGCACTCGATTACGAGGTGTTGATTGTCGGCGCCGGAATTTCCGGCATTGGCATGGCGGCGCATATGGGCATGCAATGTCCTGATCTTTCCTACGGCATTGTCGAAATGCGCGAAGGCCTTGGCGGCACGTGGGATTTGTTCCGCTATCCCGGCATTCGCTCTGACAGTGACATGCACACATTGGGCTTTGTGTTTGAGCCATGGAAGCATGAAAAAACCATCGCTGATGCGCCCTCCATTATGGAATATCTCAACACCATCGTTGATGAGCGCGGCATTCGTGAGAAAATCCGTTTCGGGCAAAAAGTGGTCGCGGCCAATTTCTCCTCTGAAGATGGATGCTGGCATGTCAGCCTAGAGGCAAGCGACGGCACAGCCAGCCAATTGCGCGTGGGCTTTCTCTATCTTGGTTCCGGCTATTATGATTATGACGATCCTTATGATGCAGGGTTTGATACCAGCGCATTTGAAGGCGAAGTTTTGCACCCGCAATTCTGGCCAGAGAACCTCGATTACGCAGGCAAGAAAGTGGTCGTTGTCGGCTCCGGCGCAACGGCGGTAACGATTGTCCCCTCAATGGCAGACAAAGCCGCGCATGTGACCATGCTCCAACGCACGCCGACATGGATGTGGGCGCGCCCTGCGAAGGATTGGATTGCCAACACTCTGCGCAAAGTTCTGCCAGAATCCGCAGCCTACAGGCTGACGCGGTTCAAGAATATCCGGATGCAGGACTTCAGCTTCAAATTAGCGCGCAATAAGCCTGAAAAAGTGAAAGAAGGCCTGAAGAAATCCATCGAGAAAGTGCTCGGCAGCAATTACGACGAGGCGACCTTCACTCCGCCCTATGATCCATGGGATCAGCGTCTGTGCCTCGTGCCCGATGATGATCTGTTCAAAGCGATGAACGCGGGCAAAGCCTCCATCGTCACCGATCATATCGACAGCTTTGAAGCAGGCGGCGTGCGCCTCAAATCGGGCGAATTTCTGGAGGCGGATATTATCGTCACAGCAACTGGCCTGACGCTCGCCTTTGCCGGCAAGATGGATATTGCCGTGGACGACGAGACCGTCGATTTTTCCAAGCGTTTCTATTATATGAGCTGCATGTTCTCCAACGTGCCCAATTTGGCGGGCGTGTTCGGCTATCTCAATGCCAGCTGGACATTGCGCGCGGATCTGGTGTCCGAATATGCCTGCCGCCTGCTCAATCATATGAAGGCCAAAGGCGTAGCCATTGCTGTTCCGGCCATGACAGCGGCGCAAGAGGCCGCGATTGAGGAGGAGGATATTTTCGACTTCTCCTCTGGCTATATCAAACGCGGCAAACACATCATGCCCCGCAATGCGACAAGCTATCCATGGCGGCTGAGCCAGGAGTATGTTGCCGACCGGAAGATCATGCAGACCGCTGCAATCGATGATGGCGTGCTGAAATTTGGCAAGGCTGGCGCGCCGCTTGCGCAGGACAATGATGAACAATTGGAAGCGGCGGAATAGTGCGGCTTTTGTTTTGCGCACGCCGTCCGGCGCGCGATATCCTCGCTCACACGACCTAAAGGTCGCGTCGCTGCGGCCGCGTGGGCACGCTTGCGGCCGCTATGCGGCCGTTCAGTTCTTCAATGTGAATGAAGTCCTTTTGCTTGGCGCCAAATTCGCCTAACCCAGCATCATGACATCATCACAAAAAATTTGGACAGCAGGCCTCGTCATTATTGGCGATGAAATCCTGTCGGGCCGCACCCATGACAAAAACATCGGGCAGATTGCCAGCTGGCTTCAAGTGCAAGGTATCCGCCTTGCCGAGGTACGCGTTGTCTCTGATGAGCAAGACAATATTGTCGAGGCAGTCAACGCACTTCGCGCTAAAAATGATTATCTCTTCACCACCGGCGGCATTGGCCCAACCCATGATGATATCACCGTCGATGCAATCGCAGCGGCGCTGGGCGTGGAAGTGGTCGTTCACCCAGAAGCGCGCGCAATCCTAGAACGGTATTACACCGATAAGGGCGGCGTGAATGAAGGCCGGCTCCGCATGGCCCGCGTGCCCGATGGCGCAGACCTCATCCCCAACCGCAAATCGGGCGCGCCCGGTATTCGGCACGGAAATATCTTCATCATGGCCGGCGTGCCGCATATCACCGCTGGCATGCTCGATGCGCTAACCGGCGAGTTAGAGGGCGGGTTGCCGCTGATCGCGGAAACCGTGGGCGGATATATCCCTGAGAGCGAAGTCGCCGTGCTGCTGCGCGAAGTTGAGCAGGCCCACGATAATTGCCAGATCGGCAGCTACCCCTTCTTTCGCGAGGGCAAGGTTGGCTCAAACTTCGTTGTGCGCTCCACCGATGCCGATGTGCTGAAAAGTTGCATGGACACTTTGTGTGAAGGCCTGGCCGAGAATGGCTGGGATTTTACGCCAGGCGGAATATAAAGCGCGGTATTTGAAGCAGATCAGATTGCTATTGCGCCCCAATTCGCCAATAGTTTGCTTTAGGGCATGGACTATATCCTGATCTTTGGCTTGATACTCGCGGTTGTATTGCTGTGGGACAAGAATAAGCGGCTTGAAAAGCGGCTGGATAATGCCGTCACTTCTTTCCAAGATGTGATCGATGATTTGCGCGAGAACTTTGCTGCGGGCGGCGCTGATAATGCAGCGGCTGGAAGGTCAATCGCCACCCCAGCCTCCAAAATAACCCCCGCAGCGCCTCTTGCCGAAGTTGAGCCCGAAGCCGAGATCCTACCGGAGCCGGAGCGAAAAGACGAACCCGCGCTTGCTGCTGCGGCCTATGCTGCTCCGGCTGAAGAGGTGCAAACCGCGCAGGCAGCTCCAGAGCCTGCGCCATCCGATCCACCCGCGCCTGAGAATTACACCGCCGAAGAGATCACTCACTCGCGCTTTAATTTCGATTTCGAAGACATATTTGGGCGGCGCCTGCCAATTTGGGCGGGCGGATTTGCACTGGCCATCGCGGGCATATTCCTCGTGCGTTATTCGATTGAGGCGGGGCTGGTCACGCCAACCGTCCGCGTCATAATGAGCTTTGCCTTCGGTGTCTTGCTTTTGGCAGGGGCAGAGGCCGCCTACCGATATGAAGACCGCGTGCGCGATCCGCGCGTGCGTCAGGCTTTGGCAGGGGCAGGTTTGGCGACGCTTTACGGTGCATTCTACCTCGCGGGCACGGCCTACGGTTTGATCGGCGCGGGCACCGCCTTTGTCGGCCTTGCCGCTGTGACTGCCGCCGCCATTGCGCTCTCCTTCCGCTTTGGACTGCCCTGCGCCGTCATCGGTTTGGTCGGCGGATTTGCAGCGCCAATGCTGGTCGATAGTGACAGCTCCAACATCCCGCTTTTGTCCTTCTATCTCGCCTTGGTAACCGGCGGGCTGACATGGGCGGGCCAATCACAAGGGCGCAGCTGGATGGGCTATGCCGCGCTGGCAGCCGGTCTTGGCTGGGGCGTATTGATGATGGTCGCCGGTGTATCCAGCGCCTCTGACTTTGCCGCATTGGGCATTTATTTGGTCGTCTTGGGGAGTGTCCTTCCAGCCTTCCTCCATTCCAAAGGCGGGCCGAGCCTGCCAAAGCTAGCGGCGGGCGGCATTGCCACTTTGCAAATCGCGGTGCTGGTCAGCAATGCCGGTTTCGATATGCTGACATGGGGGCTCTATTTGCTCATCGGTGCGGCATTATCTGGCCTTGGCTGGCGCTATCCCGATTTACGACTTGGGACGCTTGTCGGCGCAGGGCTCGGCCTATGGCTGCTCGCGATTTGGCCTGACCCGATCACGCGCGATTTCGTAATTGTGGCAGGCGCGATGGCTGCCATCTTCGCAGGCATGCCTCTATTCTACCAATGGCGCGGCAAAGCAGGCCTGACCGATCTGGCGCAATTGAGCGCGGTTGCTGCGGGCATCGCTGCGCTTTCCTACGTGCGCTTCGGCAGTTGGGGCGAGGCACCGAGCGAACCGCAATTGGCCGCCAGCTTTGCCGCTCTCGCCTTGCTGCCCGTCGCAGCTTACGCCTTTATTTGGATGCGCCGCGAGGAAGACGACACCCGCCGCAGCCTGATCCTGCTCGCCCCTGCCGCCCTGATGCTATTCGCCGCCCTGCTGATGCTGACACCGGCATGGCTGGCGCCGGTTATGGCCGCCATCATCGCTTTGGCTTTGGCCGCCATGTGGTGGAAGCGCGAGGCAATGGCGCTGCAGATGGCGGCTTGGACGGGCGCGATTGGCACACTGATCGCTCTGTTTGTAACCCCGGGCTTCGAAGCTGAACTGACGCGGCTTGGGTCAGTTGCCCTCGCCAACACAGACACCCCGCATAATGTCATACGCGCTCTAATCCGGTGGGGCGCTTCGCTTTTGCCATTCCTGACCATGGCGCTGCTCGGCAGGAACAAAGCCGCACAAAGCGCTGGCGAGATATTCGCAGTCGCCCTGACCTACGGCCTGATCGCACAAGTCATACCGAGCATGGCGCTGGCATGGGTCGCGGCAATTGGCGCTATGGCGCTCTATATGTGGCAAAACGCACGCGAGGCGGCTTGGGGCACGGCGCTGATCATTGCTGCTTTCTGGGCCGTGGTCCCTGTTCTGGTCTGGTTGACTGCTGGCGCAGAGGCAGTCGCCGGCATGCCATTTATGGCCGATGCTGCCGTTAGCCTGCGCGATATGGGCCTGAAAATTGCGCCCACTGCGGCGGCGCTTGGCCTGATGATATATGCAGGCACGCAGCGCCCCATCAGCTTCCGCGCCGCGATGATGGTGGGCATTGGTATCCTCGCTGCAGTCGTCATTCACAGCCTTTACAAGCAGGTTTGGGGCATCGAAACGGTGCTTGCCTTTGAGCATTACGCCATGGGTGAACGCACGATTTGGCAGGCGGGATTGCTCGCCTTGGCCTTTGGTGCATCCAAGCTTTTGCCGCAAATCCCGGCGCTCAAAGACATGGCAAAGCCTGTCGCTCTCGCCTTGATTGCCGTCTCGCTGGGCCACTTCCTCTGGTTCACTCTCATCCTGCATAACCCTTTGATGAGCGTGCAGCATGTTGGCCCTACACCGGTGGCAAACTGGCTCACGCTAGCCTATGTCACCGCGATTGCCGGGCTCTGGCTGGCGCTCTCATTGGCAAGCGACGCATGGCAAGCCAAGCTTCGTATCGCCGCCGATATCGCCACCATGGTGCTGATCGGCCTGCTGGCTTACTCCTTGTTGCGCCATGTGTTTGCGGGCAGCGTTCTGACGTCGCTTGGCATTGGGCAGAATGAAAGCCTGCTTATCTCGCTGCTCGGCATTGTCTTGGCTTTGGCCTATCTGGCTTGGGGTTCTGTACAAAATGCGCGCAGCTGGCGGATTGGATCGCTGGTGCTGATGCTGGGCGCGGTTGGCAAAGTGTTCCTCGTCGATGCCGCTGTTCTCGATGGCCTGCTGCGCATCGCCAGCTTTATGGCATTGGGCTTTAGCCTGATTGGGATCGGCTGGGTCTACAGCCGCCAATTATCGAACAGGGACAAAGCAGCGGCTCTGGAGAATGAAGCAGAGCCAGAAGCAGAAGCCGCGACCTAGGCGACCCCAACCCATTTCCAACACGCACACAAAAAGGGGCTACAGAATTTCTCCTGCAGCCCCTTTTCAAAAATGCTCTGTGTAGGAAAGCGAAAAGCTTACGCTTCGTTCGTTTCCGAGAAGTCGATTTTGAGACCAGGGCCCATGGTCGAGGTCAGCGAGACCTTCTTCACATATTTGCCCTTCGCGCCCGATGGCTTGGCTTTCACAATTGCTTGTGTCAGCGCCTCGAAGTTCGCTTTGATGTCAGCATCTTTAAAAGACATCTTGCCGATGCCCGTGTGGATGATGCCCATCTTCTCAACGCGGAACTCAACCTGGCCGCCCTTGGCGTCCTTAACGGCTTGCTCAACGTTTGGAGTGACTGTGCCCAATTTCGGGTTTGGCATCAGGCCTTTAGGGCCAAGAACCTTACCGAGACGGCCAACAACGCCCATCATATCAGGGGTTGCGATCACGCGGTCATAATCGAGATTGCCGGCCTGCATGTCTTCCATCAGGTCTTCAGCGCCAACTTTATCAGCGCCCGCAGCGGTTGCCTTGTCAGCGTTGTCGCCCTTGGCAAACACAGCCACTTTCACGTCTTTACCCGTGCCCGAAGGAAGCGAGATCATGCCGCGAACCATTTGGTCAGCGTGACGCGGGTCAACACCGAGGTTAATCGCCAGTTCGATGGTTTCATCAAACTTTTTGCTGCCGAATTCGCGCAATGTTTTGATCGCATCGTCGAACGAATAGATCTTGTCATTGTCCAGTTCAGCGACGGTTTTTTGTTTCTTGCTCAGTTTAGCCATCAGATCAGCCCTCCACCACTTCGAGGCCCATCGAACGGGCGGAACCAGCGATAATTTTCATCGCTTGGTCAATGTCATTGGCGTTGAGGTCTTTCATTTTGGCCTCAGCGATTTCTTTAACGGCGCTGGTTTTGATCGAACCTGCGACCACTTTGCCCGGCTCGCTAGAACCTTTCTTCAGCTTAGCAGCTTTCTTGATCAAGAAGCTGGCTGGCGGCGTTTTCGTGGTGAAGCTGAACGAGCGATCCGCATAAACCGTGATGGTTGTTGGGATCGGTGAGTTCTTTTCAAGATCCTGTGTCGCGGCGTTAAACGCTTTACAGAATTCCATGATGTTCACGCCGCGCTGACCCAAAGCAGGGCCGATGGGCGGTGATGGGTTTGCAGTGCCCGCGGGCACTTGCAGCTTAATATAGCCTTCGATTTTCTTGGCCATGAGAGGCCTCCTTTCACACTGTTCCCCGCCTGTTTTTGAGACGGGGTCATGTTAAGCGGTCAAACAGCTGAATTTGCATCAGCCTCCCGCACGAAATCCAGGGACGTTTCCTCGGACTGCGCGCGTCTAGCGCAAACGCGGGCAAAATCAACCAAAATCGCGCTTGATGGAGCGCATTTTAGCGGGTCGAGAGAATAGCGAACGGATTGCCGCACCTAAGGTGACAAAGGTTACACCCTGTCACCTTCCCTACATTCTATTTTTCGTCACTGTTTCATTGGGTTAAAGGCTGAAAGGCAAAACGGACAGCTTGGGGGTGACACGCGGTAGCGTGAAATAGTGCAATCTGTTGGCCAGAATTCGGTGCAAGCACCCCAAACATAAGCCCGCCATATCAGCGCCATAACCTGTAGGAAAATGCCTCTAATTTCGCGGCAATTGCTCCCGCTCATAAGCGGGCACTTTCATCCCCTTCGTCCGGCTGGTGAGATGAAAATTTCGGCACAGTTCGCAGGCGTAAACGCGCAGCTTCACAGCCTCTCTTTCGAACGCGCCCTTTGCAACTTCCTCAGCCGCATCCCGCGAGGAATAGCGCGCCTTCTTGCGGCAAATGGAAGGGCGTGTTTTCATGTGCACGGCTTTGCCAGAGCGCAGCAGTCCTGTCACTCACTTGCCTCTGCGGATTGCGCAGCTGAGCACTCATCAACGAAAGCCTAACTCCCTGTTCTAGACAGATTCCCTTGCGGTCTTTAGGCTTCGGTCAAGAGGGAGAAAATTCACCATGGGCACGGGCGCATTATGCTAAGCTATGGAACCGCGTGGGCGGCTGATCCAGAGCAATTGTTTGGTCTTGCAGGACAGGCCGCCTTGCTCGGCTGGCTCATCCTGATATTCTTGCCGCGCGGGTCGTCTGCGCTTTGGCAGGCTTTGCTTTCGCTGCCGCGCTTCATCATACCTTTTGGCCTCTCGCTGCTGTATGCAGGGCTTGCCATGCGCCATATTCTGACTGTCGAAGGCGGCGGCTTTGGGTCATTGGCGCAGGTCAAAACCCTGCTCTCCAATGATTGGGCCCTGCTGGCGGGATGGGTGCATTACCTTGCGTTTGATCTGTTTATCGGCGGCTGGATCGCGGTGCAGGCCGACCGCATTGGGCTAAGCCGCTTGCTGCAAGCCCCGATCCTTTTCCTGACCTTTATGGCCGGCCCGCTGGGTCTGGCGCTGTTTATGGCGATCTGGGCTGGCGCGAAGCTTGTGCCGGACATGCATGGCGATACCGCCGCCAAAGGAGCGAACGCATGAGCCTGTTCCCTGCCCGCAGCTCCGGCTCGATGCAAAGCCTTGGCGCATTGGACAATGATCACATCACGCGATTGTTCATGGCCAGCGCCGTCTTCATGGCCGCAGCTTTCCTCGTCACCATTCCGGCATGGCTGATTGATGAGCGCCTGCTCGACAATGCCGCGATTTGGACCAAGCCGCAAAAATTCAACGTTTCGCTGACACTGCATTTTGTCACTCTGGCCGTTTTGGCTCAGCTAGTGCCCCGCAATATTCGCCAAGGGCCGGTTATGCTGGCGTTTGGCTATATGGCCGTTTTCGCTATGATCTTTGAGACGCTCTACATCCATATCCAAGCCGCGCGCGGGGTCCGTTCGCATTACAATGACAGCAGCATTGTAGAGCAAGTGTTCTACGGATTGATGGGCATCGGCGCGGTTGTGTTGATAGCTGTCGCCTTGGTGCTAGCGGTACAAATCTGGCGCAAGGGTGACCGCTCGCGGCCCGGGCTTTGGCTGGGCGCCATCCTCGGCCTGACCACCGGCTTTGTCTCAACCTTGATCATTGCCAGCTATCTATCGAGCGTTGGGCGATATGTGGGCGCTCCGCTGAGCGGCGGCGGCGAAGTCGTGCCCTTCTTTGGATGGTCGCGCGAATATGGCGATTTGCGCCCCGCACACTTCGTCAGCATGCATTTGATGCAGACCATTCCGCTGGCTGGATGGATGGCCGACAGGCGCGGCTGGAACGTCAAAGCAACCGTGTTTGGGGTAACCGCCGTACAAATTGCGCTGGCGGTGTTCCTGTTTATGCAGGCGCGCGCAGGCCAGCCTTTCTGGCCGGTCTAGCGCGCCGCACTTAGGCTTACTTGACCAATTCGACCTGTTCAAATTCAAGCTCAACCGGCGTAGCGCGGCCAAAGATTGATACCGAAACCTTGACCTTCGCCTTGTCGAAATCGAGCTCTTCGACCACGCCGTTAAAGCTGGCGAACGGTCCGTCGAGCACTTTGACGCTATCGCCAATTTCATACTCAACAGCGACCTGCTGTTTCGGTGCAGATTTCGCATCTTCGACACCGCCAAAGTAGCGCGCGGCTTCTTTGTCTGTGATCGCTTGCGGCTTGTTATTATTGCCCAGAAAGCCGGAGACCTTCGGTGTGTTTTTGACCAAGTGATAGACATCATCGGTCATTTGCAGTTTGGCCAAGACATAGCCCGGCATAAACTTACGCTCGACTTCAACCTTCTTGCCGCGCTTTACCTCGATGATGGTTTCGGTTGGCACTTCAACCTCTTCAACGCCGTCAGAAAGGCCCAGACGCTCCGCTTCGGAAAGGATCGCATCGCGCACCTTATTTTCAAAACCGGAATAGGCGTGGATGATGTACCAACGAGCCATGAGATTAAGTCCTGTCGTAAGTCTTTAAGCGTTAAAACAAATGCGGTTTAGGCGCCCAAATCAAGCGCCAAAGATCAAGCGAGCGTGAGCAGCCAATTTACCAGGCCGCCAAAAATCGTGTCGACCCCAAGGAAGAACAGCGACAGCACAATCACAAGGATGAAAACGAAGATCGCTGTACGGATCGTCTCTTGGCGGGTGGGCCAAGTGACTTTGCTGGTTTCCGTGCGAACTTGATTCACAAATTCAGCGGGCGATGTCTTTTTCTTTTTCTCTTCAGCCATGTGCGGCCTCTTTTCCTTCGAAAAAATTTCCTTCTCCGGCAATTGGGGTATCGCCGCCCCAATTCAAGATTGGGAGGGGCTTTTATAATTTCCAATGTCGGAAGACGTCATCCATCTAGGCCTAGCCGCAATAGAAAGCAAGCGTGAGTGCATGCGTGTGGTTTCAGGCGAAACTTTTGGGCTGGCCAATCGCGATATGCGGCTCTAGCTTGCCGCAATATTTTTGGGTCCAAGAGGGGAAGTTACCCATGGCAATGCCAGACAACACGCCGGTCAGTTTCGCTGATCAAGTGGTCAACGTATCGGATTTTATCTGGGGCGGTTCGTGGAATGGGGTGGAGATTATCCCCTTCCCGCCGATGGTCATCATTCTATTGGGCATCGGCCTCTACATCATGGTGGGGCTCAAATTCTATCCGCTGCGCAATCTCGGCAGCGCATTTGCAGGCCTGTTCAAGAGCCGCAAAAGCGAAGGTGAAGGCGAAATTTCTCCCTTTGCTGCGCTTTCCACTGCGCTGTCAGGCCAAGTGGGTACAGGCAATCTCGCCGGTGTCGCAACAGCGATTGCGCTGGGCGGACCGGGCGCGATTTTCTGGATGTGGATCACCGCTTTGATCGGCATGGCTCTGGCTTTTGCGGAAGGCTCTCTCGCCATTCGTTACCGTGAGAAGACGTCAGATGGCACCTATCGCGGCGGCCCCATGACCTACATCATGATGGGCCTTGGACCAAAGTGGACATGGCTTGCGATCCTGTTTTGCCTCGGCACGCTTTTCTCTGCGATGATTACGGGCAATTCCATCCAAGCCAATGCGGTGGCCGATGGTTTGAATGAATTGTTTGGTATTGAAGAAGCCATGGGCGGCGCAATCGTTGCGGTTGCTGTATTCGTCGTGATTATCGGCGGCATTAAATCGATTGGTAATGTCGCAGAGAAGGTCATCCCCTTCATGGCAGGCGCCTACATCGTGATGGCCTTGCTGGCACTGATCCTGAACATTGCCGATATTCCGGCAACTTTTGGATTGATCTTCCATTCCGCCTTTAACCCAACAGCGGCAACCGGCGGTTTCGCAGGCGCGATGATTATCATTGCGATCAGGGCGGGCGTTGCACGCGGGCTGTTTTCCAACGAAGCTGGCCAAGGCTCAACCCCAATCGCGCACGCCGTTGCGCAAACCAATGATCCTGAGCAGCAAGGCCGCATGGCGATGCTGGGCTGTTTCATCGATACCATCGTGATCTGCACCATGACCGCTCTGGTCATCCTAACCGTGCAAGGCGACTTTACCGGAGGCGGTCAAGCCGTAGCCCACGCATGGGAAAGCGATCTGGAAGGCTTTGCCATGACCAGCGGCGCATTTGCAGCGGCCTTTCCAGTTGAAATCGCAGGCGTTTCCATCGGCACATTGGTGGCCTCGATTGCACTAATCGTCTTCGTGTTCACGACCCTGCTCACATGGAGCTATTACGGTGAACGCGCGATCACCTTTATCTACGACCGCGTACCGGGCTCTACCCGCGGCGGCGAGAAGATCCTGCATATGGTGTGGCGTGTTCTATGGTGCGCAGTGATTTACCTCGGCGCGAGCGCGGACCTTACGACCGTTTGGCGCATGGGCGATATTTCCAACGCGGCGATGGCTCTGCCTAACTTGCTGGCTTTGGCGCTCTTGTCAGGCGTGGTCTTCAAACTGGCGCAGGGCGACAAAACGGCGGGCAAGGATCACTTTGCTGATACGCCGGAAGAACCCGAAGAATATTGAGGCGTATAAAACGCTAAATAGGATTGAGGCCCCGCACGTATCATACGCGCGGGGCCTCTTTTTTGGGCCGCAGATTTAAAACGGCGCGCGTTTGCTGTGAAAGATTGGGCTGACCGCTGCGATCTTGCGCGCCTCGATAACCGCATGGACCAAATCCTGCGGCGTGGATGGCTTGGCGCAAAACACCGCATTGGGCAGGCGGTGCGAATGATCCAAATCTGCATGGCCAGAGTGAATGACCAGCGGCACATGCTTATCCAAAAGCTGCGTACCCAGATCAAAGGTTTCACCATCGGGCAGCCGCAAATCCAGCACCACCGCATCATATTCAGTGCCCGCAAGGCAGTCCTCGACTTCCGATAGGGTTGTGGCCAAATCGACTGTCTCTGCGCCGGCATCGCGCAAGGCCTGCTCCACCGCCAGTCCGATGAAAATCTCATCTTCGACCACCAATATCGCAAGCCCGTTGAGGCCATTATCGGCGGCTGTGTTCAACGCCCTTCCGCCTGTGACAGAGCCAGTGAAAGTTCAATCCGCACGCCCTTTTTGCTGAAGCTGCGATCAAAATGGCCCCGCAATTGGCGCACGCCAGAGGCAATCAAAAGCGAGCCGAATCCTTCATGGCTTTCCGGCGGATCGAAGTCTGGAACCATTTCTTCCCAGATGATTTGGGTCACGCCATCCTTTTGCTTTTTCCAACTCACGCTGAGCGCGCCATCGGCGGCTGACAATCCGCCATATTTGGCCGCATTGGTCGTCAGCTCATGCACGATCAGTGTGAACGTGTTGAGGACATTTTGGCTGATGAACACATCGGGCCCATCAAAGCTGAGCGCCTGCGTGGAGGCATGCGAGCCGATCACCGAAGTAAACATATCGCGCAAGGAAAGCCCAAAGGCGGTCGTGTCCTTGCGCGCCAAATCATAGACTTTGCCAAGCGAGACAATGCGTTCCAGCAAATCCTGCGCCATCGCTTTGGTTTCGGGATGATCCTTGGGCGCGGTGCTGACCAATCCGGCGATGACAGCGAACAGGTTTTTGATCCTGTGGCTCATCTCGCCAACCAGCATTTTCTGCTGCTCACCCGCAGTTACATCCACTGTGGGCGCCACCACTTTGGGCCGGCCATCGGCGCCGGTGAAAATGAACCCGCGCGAGCGCAAATAGCGCATATCTTCGCCCGGCACATCGACCCGGAAATCAAACTCATATTCCTGGCCATACTCAACCGCTTTGGCGAGATTTTCATCGATCAGCGGAACATCCTCCGCGACGATAAACTCCACCAGTTCTTCAGGGCCATATTCGCCGATTGAAGGCAGATTGAGCTGATGGGCCAGAGCTTTGTCAGCAGTCGTTACCCGCGTCTCAACATCCATTTCTGCAACGCCCATGCGCGCAGTGTTGAGCGCCAGTCGCAATTTGCTGGATTCCTCGCGCAGGCCCTCTTGCAAGCGGTAAAGCTCGCTTACATCGATCCCAAGCCCGATGACCTTCTTGCGTCCATCTGCGCCGGTATAGGGCTTCGCGTGAACCTGAACCCAGCGCGTTTCGACGCCGGAGTTTTTGACCTTGGCGGTGTAGGAATAGCTTTCGCCCTTTTTCAGCGCAGCATCGCGGGTTTTGACAAATTCACGTTTATCGACCGCTTCGATATTTTTGAAAAAGGCATCACGCTCGACCAAGCCATGCTTGTCCAAACCGCCGATTTTGGCAGCAGCGGCATCAATCCGCATGCGGCCGGTTTCCAGATCAGTGTCCCAAGACCCCATGCCAGCCGCCTTCATCGCGAGCTGCAGTTTCTCCGTCTCCACCGACAGGTCATGGCGCAATTCCACCTCTTTGGAGATGTCGATCAGGGACAATGTCGCCCCCTCGACCGACCCATCAGCAAAGAAATAGGGTGTTATACGCAGGTAGAAGCTCTGATCCTTATCATTGGGCTCGGTCGTCTCAACAAAGGCTTCGCCGCTTTCAATCACATTGCCGATTTCATCCAGCAGATTGAAATTCCCGATAGGAATGTTGAATTCAGCTAGGCTGCGCCCCTCGTCAGAACGCATGAGCGGCATCAATTTGCGCGCCGCATCGGTGACGTGACGAATGCGTTTATTGCGGTCGAGCACGATCATCGCAAGATCAGCAGATTGCAGCAGATTGTCGAGATCCGCATTGGCCAAAGTCAGCTCATCGATCTTATTCTTCAGTTCCTCATTGGCCGTCGTCAGCTCTTCATTGGCCGATTGAAGCTCCTCATTCATCGACATCATTTCTTCATTGGAGCTTTTCAGCTCCTCATTCGCGGTTTCGATCTCCTCAACCTTGCCCTTTAGCGTGAGCCGCGCCGCCTGCAGATTCTCCTGCAAATCGGCGACCTGCTCATCGCGCGAAGGCGGGCGCAGTTCAAATTCGTCGATCACCGGCTGAAGCCGCTCGCGCACGATAAAGACCAGCGCCACTGTCTGATCTTTCATGGGATGCGCGATAATATCGGTTTTCTGCACGCCAAAGGGCGAGGATACCTCGACCCCCTTCATCGCGCGGCGTTCGCCTGAATTGGTTGCGCCAGCCAGCAAGGGCCCGATCACTTCATTCAGCCCGTCACGCGCGAGCAAATCAAGCCTGCGCTCTTCACCGGGCCGCGACATCATAAACAGGCTGAGATCGCCGGAGCTGTCCATGATCCGGCCATCTTGCGCCACGCGCAAAAAGGGCGGCGCATAATTTTCGTAGATCGCTGCATTGCTGGCATCGAAACCCTGGTGGCGCGGAAAATCCATTTCCTGCGACATGCGCTGCGAACCGGGATAGGCTTGCTTTGCCTTTTTCGCGGTGAGCGGATTGCCCAAAGGCAGATTGAAATGCGGACGTTTCGCACTGTCATTACGGCGGAAAATACGCGCGCGTTGATCCTGCGGAATGAACAGATTGTCGCCGCGCGTAACGCTTTCCGAAGTGCCCAGCAGCAAATGCCCGCCGGGACGTAGGCTGAAATGCATCAGCGGGAAAAGCCCGCTCTGCAATTCCTCGCCCAGATAGATCATCAGATTGCGGCAAGAGATCATATCCACCTTGGAAAAAGGCGGATCTTGGATCAGATCATGGACAGAGAAGCGCACCATTTCGCGGATCTTTGCGATGATTTCGAACTTCTCATCTTGGCCAACCGTATAGGCATCGCGGTATTTGGCGGGCAGCTCATGAAACATGGAAACCGGATAGCTCGCCTGACGCGCGATATCGATCATCGCTTCATCCATATCGGTTGCAAAAATCTGCACCAGCGGGCGCTTCTTCAGCTCCTCGCAGGTGTGATCGATCATCATAGCGATGGAATAGGCCTCTTGCCCGCTCGAGCAGCCAGCCACCCAAATGCGCACTTCGTCAGAGGCATCCTTATTGCGCAGAAGCGGCAAAATGACCGTTTGGCGCACTTGCTCAAAAATCTCGCGATCACGAAAGAAGGATGTGACATTGATCAGAAAGTCGCGGGCCAAAGCGCGCTGTTCTGAACCATCCTCACGCAGCAAGGTGAGATACTCTTCAATGCTAGCCGCTTCCAAAACTTGCAAACGGCGGTTCAACCGGCGCAGCAAGGTGGAGCGTTTGTAGCCGGTGAAATCTGCGCCAGTGGTGCTCTTCAAAATGCCGCAGATCGTGTCCATGGCTTTGACACCGGCATCGTCATCATCGGGAAAGGGCGTTTCAAACGCGCCGTCAAAAAACGCTCTGATGCGCGGGACGATCTCTGAGGCAGGCAGAGTGAAATCCACCATTTTGGTCGCCAGCGCGGAAAATGGCATGCCGTCATAGCGCGCCTCCTCTGGCGATTGCACCGCGCTGATCCCGCCGAACTCCTTGATGATGCGCATGCCCGCTGTGCCGTCACCGCCTGTGCCGGAAAGCACCACTGCGGCGGCGCGCTCGCCCTGCAATTTGGCAAGCTCGGTAAAGAAGCTGTCGATTGGGCGGCGAAGACCGCGTGGCTCACTAAAAGGATCCAGCCGGAACATCCCGTCTTGAATGCGCAGGCTCGCGCCCGGCGGAATGACATGCAGGCAATCAACCTCAACATGGTCATTCTCTGCAATCTGGCGCACGCGAATACGCGTCTTGCTCGATAAGAGCTCCGCCATCATGCTTTCGTGATCGGGATCGAGATGCATGACGAGGACAAAGGCCATGCCCGTGCCGGTCTCCACCCCCTGAAACATGGTGGTGACCGCCTCTAGCCCGCCAGCGGATGCGCCAATGCCGACAATGGGAAAGTCCAATTGGGAGCCCAAGCCAGGCTCCTCAGCCTCTTGTACATCCATACTTTTATCCAATTGCGCCTTGCCCATCGTGCCAACCACTTGCTTTGCGCCGAGCATCCATTGTGGGCTCAATATTCATTATTCAACGAATCAAATAAATATAGCGCGCGTTATAGATAGTATACGATCACGCATTCAAACGCTTCCAATTAAAACATCGAAATGTATCCGATATGGAGGTAGTTTTACTGTATGATTTTGGATTTCTGCATATAGTTGCGAGCAGAACAGCGCTCAACCTATACGGGAGCATTTGCAGCAGTCAGATATGCTTGGGAAAAGCGCTTAAATGGCAGGGGCACAGAGACTCGAACTCTGGACCTTCGGTTTTGGAGACCGACGCTCTACCAACTGAGCTACGCCCCTGCATAAGCGAGCCGCGCTCTAATCCTTCGCGGGCGGCAAAGCAAGCGTCTGATTTGCCCCATGCAGCAATAGGGCAGCTATAGACGCTTAATCAGCGGGCAATCGGCAGATGGCGCGGGACACAAAATGCGCGCCAATCGCCGCCATTGCTGCTAAAGACGCAGGCAGATATGCATTCGCCCTACCCGCCTCCAATCCCAGCCGACATGCTGATCACAGCCTATCGCAGCGGGATTTTCCCCATGGCAGACAGCCGCGATGATCCCGATCTGTTTTGGGTGGAGCCGCGCGAGCGGGCAATCATTCCCTTAGAAGGGTTGCGCGTGTCGCGGTCATTGAAAAAGACCCTGCGCCAAGACCGTTATACCGTGACGCTCAACCGCGACTTTCCCGCTGTTGTCGCCGCTTGTGCTGCGCCCCGCCCCGGCCATCCTGAAAGCTGGATTAGCGGGCGGATTGAGGCCAGCTACGCAGAGCTAAACCGCATTGGCCACGCGCATTCGGTGGAATGCTGGGACGCAGATGGCGCGCTGGTTGGCGGACTTTATGGTGTGTGCTTTGACCGCGTGTTCTGCGGAGAGAGCATGTTCAGCCGCGCCGATAATGCCAGCAAGGTTGCGCTTGCATGGCTGGTCGCATTGATGAACCGCGCGCATTATCGCTTGCTCGATTGTCAGTTCATGACCGACCATTTGGCGTCACTTGGCGCATGCGAATTGCCGCAGGCTGATTATTTGCAACTGGTGGCAAAGGCTGATGGCCAGCCGCATTGCAGCCTGCCGCAAGCTTATGCGTCTTTATCATCCGAGGCGGCGGGCTTGGACGGCCCTTCTTCGCCGGGAAAACTCATCGCGCAGTCTTTTACCCAAACATCATAAATCGGGTGTTCCACCACATTCACGCTGGGTGAGTTTTTGAACAACCAACCAGAGAACACGCGGCCAAAATCATTCTCGCCGCGGGCTTTCACGAACATTTGCAGGAAAGCGCCGGTTTCGCTCGGCATTTCCCAAGGCGCAGTGCGCTCGCAGGCAGACAAGCGGATGATGACATCGCCCACTTCGTGCTCTTCGCCCGGTTTCAATTCAATATCTTGGCTCAGATTATTGCGCTTGTTGAGCAGGCCAATCGTCGCAACGCGCTCTTCCATGGGCGTGCCAATTTGTGCATCAGCGGCCACATCGCTTGGTGCTTCTTCTTTGGCCGCTTCACCGTCCTCGGCCGCGCCCTCTGCTGGAGCATCCAGCGCAGTGGCAAGCGAGGGCTTCGGCGCTTCTACATCGGCGGCATTGCCGCCCTCAATTCGCTCCGGCGCTTCATCAGAGCCGATAAGCCCGCAGGCGCCCAAAGTCAGGCTGGCGGCAAGGATCAGCGCATTACGCATGGCTCAGGCTTCTGTTCCAGCATTTGGCGACCAAGCTTCATAATCGCCGGTTGCCCGCGCACGCTTGCCGCCGCGCTCCAATGCGCCTTGCGGACGATATGCGTCAGCTGTTCCGGTTGAATTGGGCGTGTAATCCGCTTCCCAAACCTTGGCAGGGGGCAGGAAGCTTTCGGGCACATCGTCAAATGCGCCGTGCAGCCAGCCATGCCATTCAGCCGGCACGCGGCTGGCATCATTGGCACCGGCATAAATCACCCAGCGCCGTTCAGCGCGCACGCCTTTATCCTGAAAGGTGCCGCCGCTGCGCGCAGCTTTGCGGTAATATTTATTGCCTTCAGCATCGGTGCCGACGTGTTTGCCATTGCGCCATGACCACAAATGCGTGCCCAAAGTCGCGCCGTCCCACCAGGTGAAAATTTTGCCAAAAATGCTCATAAATCCAACATACTCGTTTCAGGGGCGCGGGTTAGCCTAATTGCGAAGCTTCGCCAAGCCAGCAACCACACTTATTGCCCCGTGGCACAAATTTGGCTCTTATTGAGCCGCCTCGCCCTCGGTATCGTTCACAGGGCTACCTGGCCAAATCACGCGGTCACCCGCTGTAATGCCAAGCTCTGCCGCCAGCCCGCCGCGCAGTTCCAGCACAGCGATGGTTGGCCCAACTGATAAAACCGAATCGAGCGAATAGGGCACAGCATTCGCGCCAATATTGCTGATCCGGCCATCCACTCCGACGAAAATAATATCGAGCGATAGCGGCGTGTTCTTCATCCAGAAACTGCGCGGTGCGGGCAGATCGGAGGGAAATAGCATCCCCTCATCATCGCCCATTTCTGTGCGGAACATCATGCCCTTCGCCTGCGTTTCGGGCGTGTTGGCAAGTTCGCTGCGGAAAACATGGCGCATTTGGCCGCTTTGAACGGTGACATCGATGATTTCGAGGCCAGAAATTGGATGCGTGCCAGCTTTCGCAGCAGCAGTCGGCGTCGCGGAAACCTCGCCGCCATTGCCCGTATTTGCCGCGGGCTGCGCGCTGCAGCTGGCCAATCCCAAACCGGCAACTGCCGTCCAAAACACGCGCATCATAACCCAAATCCTTCTTCGTCATCCAATGCTTCGTCAATCGCCTCGCGCAGCCACGTCTCTAGCGTATCAACATTGGGCGCATCCACGATGATGCGCGCTGTATCAAACCCATGGCCTGCGCGCAGCATTGCCGCAATTTGTTTTTGGCGTTTTGAGGGCTCTAGGCGCGGCTGTTCATCCCCATCCCCCTCGTCCGGCGCTCTATCAGCCGCATAGGGCCCAAATCGGCGCTTGCGGGCCAGAGTGATAGCTGCCTCGCGCGTTGCAGGCGTGCTGGGCGCTGTGTCTTCGCGGGTGTGCTCATCGACGCCGGCATAGCGCAAATCCTCGGCAACGCGCCGCTTGCCGTAGCCTCGGCGCAGCAGGCTGCCCGTGCGCGCCTTGGCATAGGCTTCATCATCGACATATTTCAGCTCAACCAGCCGCGCGACAATGCCGCCAACGATTGCAGGAATATCCTGCGGGCTGCCATCATCTGCCTCAGCCATGCCGCGTTCGCGAATTTTGCGGGTGAGATAGCTTTCAAGCTTAGCCGCTGTGGTCGCATATTTCGCCGCATAATGCAGCGCCAGATCCCGCAGCCGCGTTTCGGTCAGCGGCTTTGGCGGCGGCCGCGGTTCGCGCCGTTCGCCCTGCGCGCCCCGTTTGGAATTGCGCCCCGAACTGCGCTGCGACTTGCCTACCGGTTGGCGGCCATTTCCTTGCTGATCTGTCTCATTTTCAGTCATCGCGCCTTAATCGTGCCACACTCATTGGGAATTGGAAAACGCTGATATTTGCGCAATCGGGTATACATCGGTAGATGTGCCCCACACGGATGCCTTGCAAAGCATCGTAACTAACGGGTTTCGTTTGATAAATATGACTGATGCCGTGTTGACGCCAACGCCGAATGATTGCGATTTGCCCCGCATCAGAGCACAGTTCGATACGTTTAACGACGCCATCGACTATGCTGCACGGTCCGAAAAGGGCCTCAATTTCCATGATATGCGTGGACAATTGGAGCGCGTGTATCCTTTTTCTGAAATGCGCGATGATGCGCTTGTCATGGCGCGGCAATTGGTGGCCGCTGGCATTGGCAAGGAAGACCGCATTGCGCTGATCGCGGAAACTGGCCCCGAATTTGCCGCTTTATTCTGCGCCTGCGTCTATGTCGGCGCATGGCCTGTGCCATTGCCCTTGCCCACCAGTTTTGGCGGCAAGGAAAGCTTCATCGATCAATTGGCTGTGCAATTGGGCAGCTCCGATCCGAAACTCCTGATCTTCCCTGAAGAAATCGCTGAAATGGCGAGCGCGGCTGCGGCCAAGCAAGGCTGCGCATGCGAAAGCTGGCAGGATTTTGCAAAGCGCGATGCGCCGGAATGCGAGCTACCAAAGGCTGATCCAGAAGACATTTGCTATTTGCAATATTCCTCCGGCTCCACCCGCTTCCCAACCGGCGTTGCAGTGACGCACCGCGCATTGCTGCACAATCTCTATGGCCATTCGACCAGCATGCAATTGGGCGCAAATGAGCGCTGCGTCAGCTGGCTGCCATGGTATCACGATATGGGGCTGGTCGGGTGTTTTCTGTCCCTGATCGCCAACCAAGTGTCGGGCGACTATCTAAAGCCCGATGCCTTTGCGCGGCGGCCTCTGGCATGGCTGGATGTGATCAGCCGCAATAAGGGCGGCACGCTGAGTTATTCGCCCACCTTTGGCTATGACATTTGCGCACGCCGCATTTCCAGCCAGAGCAATGTTGCAGAGCGCTTCGATCTGTCGCGCTGGCGGATTGCGGGCAATGGCGCCGATATGATCCGGCCCGATGTGATGCAAAGCTTCGTCAATGCGTTCGCGGATGCAGGGTTCAAAGCCAGCGCCTTTACTCCGTCCTACGGGCTGGCTGAGGCCGTTCTGGCCGTCACCGTTATGCCGCCGGGCGAAGGCATTCGTGTCGAGCTGGTTGAAGAAGAGCGCTTGTCCGGCACGCCGCGTGACCTATCTCGCCCTGCCCGCTACCGCGCAATCGTCAATTGCGGCAAAACTCTGCCCGATATGAAGGTTGAAATTCGCGGCGAGGATGAGGCGGTCAAAGGCGACCACCAAATCGGCAAAGTCTGGTGCCAAGGGCCCAGCGTTATGCATTCCTATTTCCGCAATGAAAGCGCGACTGTCGACTGTCTCGTGCCCAGCGAAACACCGGGCGAAAGCGCATGGCTGGATACCGGCGACATGGGCTATATGGCGGAGGGTTATCTCTTCATCGTGGGCCGTGCCAAGGATATGATCATCATCAATGGCAAGAACCATTGGCCGCAAGATATTGAATGGGCGGTGGAGCAATTGCCCGGCTTTAATCACGGCGATATTGCCGCCTTTTCCGTCGAGACCGAAAATGGCGAGGAAGCGCCCGCTGTGCTGGTGCATTGCCGCGTCTCTGACCCTGAAGAGCGCGTAAAGTTGCGCGCGCAGATCAGCGATAAGGTGCGCTCTGTGACCGGCATGAGCTGCGTTGTGGAGCTAATCCCGCCGCGCACATTGCCGCGCACGTCCTCTGGCAAATTGAGCCGCGCGAAAGCGAAAAAGCTCTATCTGTCAGGCGAGATTGTGCCGCTGGAATTGGCGGCTTAATCGCGCTCAAAAGATGGCGAGGCCAGATGAGGCCAAACGAGGCCAACTGCGAGATGCCCTCTAAATGCGCCCGTAAAATGCAGGCAAGTTTAGGCTATTCGCTCCAACTCGCGCGCATCTCTTCGCCGTCTGGTATCTCTTCCCATTGCGCCTCTATTCCGTTCTTATCCAAATGCGCTTTGGCCGCTGCAATGGCCTCTGCACTGCCCGATAATTTCAGCGGCAATTCCATCCGCTGCGCGCCCCATGCGGCATAATCCAGCGCCGCCAATCCGGCGCCGCTCAATTGCCCCTCTTCATCCAAAGTGATCGCCGCTGGCGCAGGGGCATCAACCAAGGCACTGGCGGGCGGGATCAGTTCAATCCGCCATTCGGGCTCAGAGGCAGCAATCCGCTGCTCCAAAGCGCGGTATGTCGCCAAAGTCGCGCCTTCCAATGGCTTGGCTTTAACCAGAGCGCGGCGGCGCTGCGGATCAACCACAATTTCGCTATTTTCGACGCCAGCGGCCAGCATCAATCGCTGCTCCAAATCATCAACCCGGTCGTTTTCTGCCGCTTCTGCTTGCGCATTGGCCGAGGCGATTTGTGCGGTTTCCGCGCTGCGCTCATCTTGCGCCAAATATTGCTGCAATTTCAAATCAATCGGCTCGCCCAATTGCTTCTCAATCCGCTCTTTCGCTCGTTCCTGCGCGCCTTCGCTGATCTTGGTCGTCCAAGAATAGGCCGAGATTGCCATGGGTTCTGAGGTGAAGTTGATCTCGACATTTGGAACCTGCGCCGACTTACCCAATGTGTCGCTGAGGATGGATCGCACCTGCTGCGTGTCGCGCGCTTCCCGCGCGATATCGACCAAGGAAAAACCGAGCGGAATGGCAAGGCCAACAAACACCGCCACAACCGCAGCGCTTTGAAACATTGTCTGCTTTTCGCTCAGTTCCGAGCTGAAACCGTAAAGCCGCGCCATCGCCAAAGCGGTCAGCGCAATCGTCACAGCGTTGGTGACATAGAGTAGCAGCGCGCCTAAAAAGACCGTCCAATTGAACGTCGCTAGACCAAATCCAATCACAGCCAAAGGCGGCATCAAGGCGGTCGCAATCGCAACGCCCACAATCGTCCCATCGCGCCCGCGGATCATCGCATAAGCGCCTGCCATTGATGAAAACAAAGCAACCAGCAAATCGAACAGATTGGGCCGCGTTCGCGAGGCAATCTCGCTGGTAATATCATTGAGCGGCGACAGAAACACCACCATTGCGGTCAAACCAATCGCCATCACTGTGCCCCAAGCCAAAGTGCGCGCCGATTGCCTCAGCCAGCGATAATCGCCTGTTGCCAGCGCAAAGCCAATGCCCATGATCGGATCCATTAGCGGCGACAAAAGCATCGCGCCGATCACAACCGCTGGTGATGATAGCAGCAGCCCCAAAACTGCAATGCCGCCGGACATCGCCGTCATAAACAAATAGCGCGCCGACAAAGGGCATTCCGCGCGGCGCTTGGCAATCACAGCGGCCTGATCGACCGTGCCCATCACATCTTCGACCCACCAGCGTTGGAAGGAAAAGACCACGCGGCGGAAGGATGTTCCCGTATCGGCGGGATTGGCAGGATCAGTGGGCGGCGGCGTTTTTGAAGCGGACAAGCTATGAAAATCCTTGGGTAAATGGGTTCTGCAATGCTGATTTACGCATCTCAGCGCCAAAACGAAAGGATAGACCTTTGCGCGCCAATGGGGCACAAATCTTGAAGTTCCTGTCTTAGATCACTAATACAGTAACAAGCGGCGCGCCTTTTTTCGCACAATTTGCCGCATAGGGAGTTTGAATTAACGCGATGAGCACTCAGGAAACAGCCACTAAAACCGCCAACGCGTTCGATCTGACGCCGCCTGATCCGGTGCCTACGGTTGCGCCAGAAAAGGCCGCTGGCCTTGTCCCTGTTGATGCGGAGAAAGTCTCTAAGCTCGATCAAAAGGTCGACAGTTTCGTGACCGAATTGGTCGCCGAAGATGCCAACTCCCCAGCCTTTGGCGAGAAAGTCGATCAGATCACCCGCATGGGTCAGGAACAAATCCGCGCCGCTGCGGCCATGTCGAACCGTTTCCTCGACCGGCCCGTGCGCGCAATGGATGATGACAGCAATGTTGGCACTGATCTGGCTGAACTGCGCCGCACCGTCGAAGACCTCGATCCAGGCCGCAAGGGTAAGCTGACGGGGCGCAAAATCCTGGGCATTATTCCTTGGGGCAATAAGCTGCAGAATTACTTCGACAGCTACACATCGGCGCAGGGGCATATTCAGGCGATCCTTGAGCGCCTCGCTTCCGGCAAGCGCGAACTGCATGCCGATAATGCGGCGATTGATGTTGAACGCCAGAAGCTCTGGGAAGCCATGGGCGAACTGGAGCAGATGATCCACATCGCCAAAGCGCTCGATACAAAGCTGGAGGAAAAAGCGTTTGAGCTGGATTCTTCCGATCCGGAAAAGGCCAAGGCATTGCGCGAAAGTGCTTTGTTTTATGTCCGCCAACGCACCCAGGATTTGCTCACCCAAATGGCGGTCAGCGTTCAGGGTTATCTGTCGCTTGACCTTGTGAAGAAGAATAATGTTGAGCTGGTCAAAGGCGTCGACCGCGCCAGCACCACAACCGTGGGCGCATTGCGCACAGCGGTAACCGTGGCGCAGGCGATGACCAATCAGCGCCTCGTGCTACAGCAAATCACTTCGCTGAATGAAACCACTGCGAACATCATCGACAGCACCAGCACTTTACTGCGCGAGCAAACGGGGCAAATTCACGAGCAGGCGGCCTCCTCCACCATTCCGATGGAGACGCTGCAACGCGCCTTCCAAAACATCTATGACACGATGGATGAAGTGGATGAGTTCAAGGTGAAAGCTCTGGAAAACATGAAGCTGACAGTCGATACTTTGTCGAGCGAAGTGGAAAAATCCAAAGGCTATATCGCGCGCGCAGAAGGCCAAGCGCAGGCCGAGGCCAAGGTATCCGCCGACACGTCCTTGCTGGCGCTGGAAGGCTAAACATATATGCCGGACACAACGCCGCAATCTGACCGAATACTTGCTGCTGCGGGACAAAGCCTGCGCGTGAACCGCGATGAAGGCGGCACGCATCGGCGCCCTATGGCAGCGTCAATTGGCAAGGGTTCGGCTGCGCTGAAATGGAAGAACCGGCTCAAGAAAGTGCGCAATGTTGCGCTTGGCGTGGGCGCAGTTTGGCTCGGCGCATCGATCATTGGCGTGGTTATTGGCGGACTTGGCTTTACCGGCATTATGGCCGCTGGCGTAGCGACGTTGGCGGCGCTCTATGTCTTTGGCAAATACCCCAAGATGAAAGTACCGCAGCGGGCCGATTTGACCAAGGGCGATACCAAGCAATTGGTCGGACGAACGGAATTGTGGCTAGAGGCGCAGCGCCCTGCTCTGCCCGCGCCCGCCGTTACCTTAGTGGATCAATTGGGCGTGCAATTGGACGCGCTCGGCGTGCAATTGGAAACGGTGGATCAGGCCCACCCCTCTGCTGCAGAAGTGCGCGAGCTGGTCGGTGAATATATCCCCGAGACAATCGACAATTACCGCAAGATACCGGAACATTTGCGCGGCGAGAAACATGTCGGCAAATCCGCCGATGAACGCCTGACCGACAGTCTGGGCAAAATCAGCGAGGAAATGGACCGCGTCACGCGCCGCCTGGCCGAGGGCGCTTTGGATGATCTCGCGATCAAAGACCGCTATCTTGAGTACCGCTATGGCGGCGATGAAGCGCTGGCCGAACTGTCCAATAAATCGTGAGGAAATTCCCATGCGCATGACCCTCCCCCACGAGCTTGGCCGCGAAGAAGTGCGGCGGCGCCTGCGTGAGCGTAGCCACGAAATTGGCGATCATCTGCCCGGCGGCATGGCAAGCGTGGAAACCAATTGGCCCAGCGATGATCTGATGAATATCAGCGTCGATGCAATGGGCCAGCAGGTCACTGGCAGTGTCGCGATTGCCGACAATGAAGTCGTGCTCGACTTTACTCTGCCGCTCTCGCTCAGCTTCTTTAAGCCGCTGATCGAAAAGGCCGTTGAGGCCAATGGCGCAAAATTGCTCGAAAAGCCGAGCGATTAAGTAGCGCTCCTAGGTTGCGCGGCGACCCAATCCATATTTAGAATGCAAGCAATCGAATGGCATTTCGCCATTTCGGTAAATACTGCTTGCGCCTTTACTTCATCAATGATGTATTCGTGCTCAAGTTATTTCTTTCAGCGCCGATATTGTGACAGTTTTTCTCGCTCTATTGGATCAATGGAGTGTGCTTCGTCCCCAATTTCCTCAACCTTTCCAGCATGCGGCGTCATTTACGCAAGCAAACGCGCCCCGCCCATGACGCGCTCGATGCGCTGATGCGCGATGATGGTTGGCACACGCCGGAACGCTATGGTGAGTTTCTGCTGTGCCAATATGCCGCGCGAAGGCCGCTTGACGAGTGGGCAAAGCGGCACCTTCCGGCCGCTCAGCGTCCGCCAGAGCAAACATCCTTGCTGCAGGCCGATTTGGACGCACTTGGAATGCGAGATCAGATCAGCGCCGTCGATCATTTGGTGGCCGAGATGGCGCAACCTCAATTTGAACTCCCCCGCGCAGCCCTCCCCCTCGGGCTAGCGTGGGCACTCGCCGGGTCATCGCTTGGAAACAAGGCGATCCTCGGCGAGTTGCGCGGCTCAGAGGCACAAAATTGGCCGCGTGCTTTTCTAACCGATCCAGCGATGAGTGAATTTTGGCGCGCGCTTCTGCCGCAATTGGAAGAGGCCAAGACGCAAGGTGACTATGATGCAGCCGCGCTTGCCGCAAATCATGTCTTTGCCCATTTTGCGCGCATGGTGAAAATTGTTCGCGCGTCTTACCCAGCGCGTACAAACGCATTTGCCTGACGCCGCTTAGTTAGGGCGAACCAGCAGTGTTACTTTGGAGAGAGCAAAATCCGCTGCATGGATGGACGGCGCATAGGCACAGGCCCCCGCCTCGGCTTTATCTCCGCCAAGATCGACACAGCCTTCCAGCGGCATCACCAACAACGGCCCATCAAAGGCCGCATATTCAGCAGGAGAGGGCATGCCTACAATCCGGTCGAGCCGGAAATGCTCTCCGTCCAGCAGGCATGATGAGCCTGCAGCAATGCGGCCTTTGCGTGCACTGGGATAGATGGTTCCTTTAGCGACATCGATGGCGCGGTCCAAATGCAGCTCGCGCGGGCGGCCATAATCGAACAGGCGGAAGGTCGTGTCAGAGTTCTGCTGAATTTCCACCAGCGACAGACCCGGCCCAATCGCATGAACTGTGCCCGGCGTCAGATGGAAGAAATCGCCAGCCTTCACCGGATGCCATTCAAGCAATTGCTCAATCGATCCATCCAATGCTGCGCTGCGCATATCTTCGCCGCTGATCGGCTGTTTAAATCCAATCGCCAGCCGCGCATCGGGCTCTGCATCCAGCACGAGCCAGCATTCCTCCTTACCCTCCTCGCCCTGCTGAGCCTGAGCTGCAGAAGGGTGCACCTGCACCGACAATTTCTCGCTGGTGAAGAGATATTTCGCCAAGAGGCTAGGAAGCTGCGGCGGTGGTTCGAACCAAATCTCGCCGACTGTCTGACCCTTAGGCGCAGCAAAAGGCGCCGGCAATGCATCACGGCCCCACACTTTTTCAACCATGCGCGTCGGCAGTATTTCAGACTTACGCGTCAGGTGAGATCGGGGAGAGAAAGCGTTCATTGATTGCTCGCCCCGTCCAATTTTCCAACCTTTTGCGTGCCGTCTCTATGGGTCACCAAAACCTCGTCACCATCAACGACAATGATCACATCCTCCAGTCCAATGGCCGAGACACGCGGACCGTCACTGACGACCATCACTCTTTCGCAATCGACCAGTTCAGCATTATCTGGCGCGTGATTGGCGGCATCGCTGCCCGCACCTATTGCATCCTGCAAAGCCGACCAATCGCCAATGTCGGACCAGCCCATAGAGGCCGGCACCATGGCGGCATTTTGGGTGTTTTCCATCACGGCATAATCGATTGAATCGCCTTCAATGCTGGCAAATTCGGCAGGCGCTGGATGGAAGCACATGCCTTCCTCGCGGCCCTTAGCGACCGAGGCAATAACAGCCTTGGCCATAGCGGGGCGGTGCTCGCTCAATTCGTCCAGCAATTGGCCTGCACGAAAGACGAAAATTCCGCCATTCCATGCGTAGCTGCCATCACTGAGAAACGCTTTGGCGCGCTCCAGATCCGGCTTTTCGACAAAGCGTTCGATGACAAAACCATCATCCAAAGCATCGCCGCGCTTAATATAGCCATAGCCGGTTTCTGGGCGGTCCGGCGTGATGCCAAAGGCGACCAAGCGCCCTGCTCGCGCCATTGTTGCGGCGGCGGCGGCGGCGGCTTGAAATGCGGCCTCATCGGCAATGTGATGATCGCTGGGGCACACCAGCATTATCGCATCGCGGTCTAGGCGCGCGGCGGCCAAAGCGATGGCGGGCGCAGTGTTGCGCGCGGCGGGCTCAACAATGATGGAGAGGCCGGAAGGCGGCGCTTGAGCAGCAATCAAATCGACATGCACAGCCCCTGCGACCACCATGGGCGCAGCGAACTGCGCAGGATCAGAAGCACGATCACAGGCGGCACGAAACAGCGTTCGCTCGCCAAGCAATGGCAGAAACGGCTTGGGCAAGTCTTTGCGGCTCTTGGGCCACAGGCGTGTACCGCTGCCGCCGCACAGGATAATTGGATGGATGATATTCGCGCTCATAATCTCACCCCCTTAACGCCATTGGATTGGCAAAGCGTTACAATGCCATGCGATTTTTGATGCACCTTGCTATTGAGCATCCATTCTAACGCCCAGAAAAGTCCACCTTATATCCGTATCGCGCCTCAACCGGCTGACCGGATGCATTGGTCGCTGGGTTAAAACGGATTTTCTGCGTCACCAGGCCGCAGACCAAGCCTGTCGTCATGCTATCGACCCCGCTGCTCGCCACGCTGCACCGGCTCGCCGTGCCATCGGGCATGACTGTGAAATGCACGATCACTGACTTGCCAAACCGAGTGGAGCGCCCGCCTTCGGGCACGGGAAAATCGCGCGCGGTGTTGAGTTCGCCGGACCGCACCGATGGCTTCGTCACAGCAACGCGGTCATTGCCGCGCCCTGATCCGCCATTGCCGCTGCCCGTACCATCGCCAGTGCCGGCTGCGCCTGTTCCCTCGCCCGTATCCTTGGCACCGGAGCTTTTCGCTGTGCCTGTGGAGGTGGCGCGCGGGGCGGGCTTATCCTTCTTCAGCTTAATTGGCGGGTTAGGTTCTTTGGTCTCTTGCGGCACCGCTTCTTTGCCCGGGTCACCCTGCGCGCCTGCATCGGGTTCCGGTTCCACCTCCGGAGGCGGCGGCGGAGGTTCTTCCTCGGGCGCAGTAACGGTTACCGTGAAAGCGTCGAGCACATCGCGCTCCACTACGCCGGTCACATCCGGCACCAAGGCACGCGCCAAAAGATACAGGCCTACGACATGGCCCAAGACGATTAGAACAATAATCGCAGGTTTTGGCCGCCGCGAAACCTGGGAATAGCCCTGATTGCGCAAAGAGGTTCCCCTTTAGATAATAGGCCTAAGCATCATTGCCCCAGCTACCGCTTTAACCCCCATAGCGCGAAAGGAAGGCCGTGAAAATGCAACAGCTTAGCTCCCGTCTCTGGCCAATGCGATTTGGGGACGGTTTCGTCTTGCGCGGCCGCGGCATTTCCTTGGTAATTTCCATCGGCACTGGCGCGGTATTTGGCTTGCTGGCGATGCTTTGCATTGCTGCGACACGCTTTGATGAACCCATCGCGACGATCTGGATACCCAATGCCGTTATCGCGGCATTCCTGCTGCATAGCGGGCATGACCGCGCCAATCCGCTGTGCTTTGCTGCGATATTCATCGGCAGCGCCTGCGCCAATTGGTTTTATGATTTCCCTGCCATCCATGCATTGGGCTTTGCAGCCGCCAATATGATTGAGATATTTCTCGCGGTGTATGCCGGAAGATATTTGTGCAGCGGCCGTCCGAACTTTGAAAATGTCAGCCATCTTGCCCGCTTTGTGCTTGCAGGAGGGCTGATCGCTCCTGCGGTCTCCAGCACAATCGCCATGTTCGCGATTAGCATGGATGGCACGCTGGCATTGGACAGCTGGATAAGCTGGTTCCTGTCCGATGCGATTGGCATGATCATCGCAGTGCCCCTGATTTTGCTGACCATCGATGCGGTTAAGCAGGGCCGCTCCATATCGCGCGATGCATGGGCAGAGCGCGCGCTATTGCTGATAGCCGGATCGGCTGCCACCCTGCTGGTCTTTTCTCAAGACACCTATCCATTGATGTTTCTCATCACGCCGATTGTGCTGATCCATTCCTTCCGCTGCGGCACATTGGGCAGCGCAATTTTCGTCACTATCGCCTCCTGCATTGCCGCCCTCATGTCATGGAACGGTTACGGGCCAGCCAGCGCAGCAGCACCCTCCGTTGAGGCAAAATTGCTCATCTTGCAGTGCTTTATGGCGGCCAATTTTCTAGTCGGCGTCCCGGCTGCTGCAATCCTAGCGAGCCGCGAAAAATTGACCCAAGCCTTGGCCGCGCAAGAGCAGGATTTAGCACTGCTGGCTGACAATATTTCCGATGCTGTTTTCCGCTATGACCTTGATGGAATATGCACTTACGTCTCCCCTTCCGCGCACGAAACTCTTGGCGCAAACCCGCAGGACTTTCTCGGCGAGCGTGCCAGCAGCCGGATGCATCCCGAAGCCCGCGAGGCCATCGTCGCTGCTGAACGCAAACTCTTATCCGGCGAAAGCGAAAGAGAGCGTTTCACCTACCGCCGCTATGTTGATGATGACGCAGGGCGCGCAGTCTATTTAGAGGCCGATTGCAAGCTGGTGCGCAATAGTGAAACAGGTGCTCCAGAGGCAATCGTGGTCGCGGCCCGCAATGTGACAGAACGGATTGAGCTAGAGCATGCCCTGCGCGCAGCTCGCCAAGAATCCGAACAGGCCACGCGCGCAAAGTCTGAATTTCTTGCCAATATGAGCCATGAAATCCGCACGCCCATGAATGGCGTCCTCGGCTTTGCAGAGCTAATGCTGCACAATGATCTCGATCCGGAGCAACGCCGCCAAGTGGAATTAATCGTTCAATCTGGGCGCTCTATGATGATGCTGCTCAATGATATCCTCGACCTTTCAAAGATCGAGGCGGGACAGATTGAAATCGACCGCCAACCAATTTTGGTCGAGCATATGCTCAAAAACTGTGTCCAGCTGCACCGCGGAACAGCAGAGCGCAAAGGCATTGAGCTCAAGGTTGAGCCATTTGAAAGCCGCGTACAGGTCTTTTCCGATGGACAACGCCTGCGTCAAATTGTGCTCAATCTGGTCAGCAATGCGGTCAAATTCACCGATAAAGGTTCGGTATCAATCCGCTGCACTCTTGATGGGGATTTGGTGCGCATAGCCATTCGTGACACTGGCGTTGGCATTGATGAAGACCGGTTAGCGCGGGTTTTCCGCCCGTTTTCTCAAGCTGACCACACAACGGCTCGGCGATTTGGCGGCACGGGTTTGGGCTTGTCCATCAGCCGCGAACTGGCTGAATTGCTGGACGGTTATATTGAGGTAGAAAGCGAGGTGGGCACAGGCTCATGCTTCACCTTGACCCTGCCCTTCATCGAAGTCGCTGAACCCATGGAAGAGCCGCCAGAGATCAGCGAAGAGCTGGTCGACATCAATCAGCCCGGCCTTTTGCCGCCCGCCTGTCATATCCTGCTAGTTGAGGATCATGACATCAACCGTTTGCTGGTGCGCACCATGCTAGAGCGCTGCGGGCAGCGCGTGTCCACCGCCTCCAATGGTCATGAAGCGATCGCCAAAGTGCTAGAAGCGCAATTGCACGGCGAGCTGTTTGATTTGGTCCTGATGGACATTCAAATGCCGGACTGCGACGGCTATCAAGCCACGCGCACGATCCGCGAAGAGGGCATTCGCAGCGAGACTTTGCCGATTATCGCGCTCAGCGCCAACGCCTTTCCAGAAGATGTCGCCGCCTCCAAAAAAGCGGGCATGCAGGCGCATATCCCCAAGCCGCTTGTCTTTAGCGATTTGGTCGCCGCCCTGCAGCGCTGGCTGCCGGTAAGGATTGTCGCGGATCTCGACGACGTACCCAGCCTCGATGAAGCGCCCAGCCCTCCCATTGATCCCGAAGTGGATGAAGCGCGCCAAAGATTGGAGGAGGATTTCGGCAAGGCGCTGACCGCGCCGCATCATGTCCCCTCCCCCGCCCTGCAAGTGCAATGGCAACAGCGCCGCTCCGAAGCATTGGAGGCAATCGAAATCGCCTTGCGTGATGGTCAGCTAACTGGCGCATTAGGCGATGATTTGGCTTCTCTTGTCCATAAGCTGGCGGGGACAGCGGGCATGTTTGGTGAGGAAAGCCTCGGCGAAAAGGCCGCAGCCTTTGAACGCGCTTTGCGATCTGGCGTAGGCCATGACGTACGCGAACAATTGGCCCGCGAACTGCTAGAGGCGGCTTAAGCCCTTCAGGCTATACCCGTACAGCAAAACGGCGAAGCCCGCTAAGGCCCCGCCGTCTTGTTTCATTCACAATGATCGCACCGAATTAGAATTCGTAACGAACACCCACTTGAATGCGCCATGCAGATGGGTTGATCGCGATGAAGTTCTGATCATCGGGGTTAAAGCCCTCAATGATGTAGCGTCCTTGCGCATCAACACCGCCATCAGCCACATCAACCAGACCGTTAAATCCGCCGCGCGAACGCAGGATGTTAGAGCCGCTGTCGATCAGGTTCAGGAAGTTCGCGAAATCAGCAAACACTTCGATCCGATCTTCAGTGACACCTGTCAAAGTGCCAAGGAATGGCAATTCCTGACTGAGGCGAAGATCAAGGTCGAAATGCCAGTCATTGCGGCAAGTGTTCCGGCGAATGGTTGCACCTGGAGTGAACTTACAACCCGAAGCAGCGACATAGTCGATAACGCTTTGAACCGCAGCCGGATCAGACAATGGCGAAACATTCGCATCAGTTACACTTGATGGAACATAGAGCAGAGCGTTGTCTGAGCCCGATGAGCTATCAGCAAACACGCCGCCACCATCGAAGGTAAGGCTGTAAGGACGGCCTTCACGAGCGCGGAAGAAGAAACCAATGCTTGTGTCGTAACCGTCAACGAACTGCTCACGGAAGTTCACAGCGGCAGTGAAATTGTGCCGTGTTTCTGTGGTCGCCGTCGAAACCGCTGGGTCTTGGCGATCAAACGCGCCAGTGACGTCAAATGATGATGTCGCTGTCGAAGACTGATTGTTACGAGCATTGTTGGAATCGGTGAAGGCGTAACCAAGACTAACGTTCGTGGAGCCGCCCTGAGTGATCAAACCGCTCTCAAAACGCTTCGAAAGAACGATCGAAGCAGAGTGCGATTCAGAGGAACGGCCATTGGTCAGCTGGATGTTGTCATCACGGCGAGTGTTATAACAAGCCGCTGACAAACCGGTATAAACCGGCGGTGTACCGCCTTGGTTTTGAAGCACTGCATTACAACCAGCATTGGTCGCATCAACCGCTTGATAGATCGGACGACCATCAACGGTGAAGCCATTTAGGCCTGTGCGAATATCAGGCGCCTGAGACAGATCGACAAAATTCAGCGCATTGTTGAAGCGTGAATAGATATAATCGAGTGTCAGGTTCCAATCGCTGAAGAAGCCTGTTTCTGCACCAATTCTGGATTGGAAGCTCAGGCTCGCACGCGTCACAGTTGGGATTTTAAGATCCGGGTCGGTTGACTGAACATCGGCAAGACCAGCTGCCGCATCAGCAGCGCCCCCTGCAACCGCACAATTTGGGAAACCAGTGAAGGCTCCGTTTGTGACCACATCAAATTGGCCGGTGGCTGCATCCACAGCAATGTCACCAGCTCCGCAATCAAAGCGGGTTGTTCCCAGCGCGCTCGAAAAGCCATTGTTCGAGAATGCATTTGAGAAATACACAATCGGATCACCGCCAGCAAAAATGCCGACACCGCCGGTTAGACGGCTGTTAGAGAAGAAGCCGTCATTGTCGAAATTGTAGCTTGCCGAAAGACGCGGCAGAACAACCGGATCAATGCCCGCAAATGAGTTGGCATTGGTAAAGCCGTAACGATCAAAGAAGTTCGGGTTCGTCATCGGCGCGTCGCCGTCATAAAGTTGGACGCGCACACCGGCATTCACGGTCAGCTGATCAGTCGCCTGCCACTCATCTTGAGCGTAGAACGAATAGATCTGGCGGCTGAAACGAGCAGCAGCATTGTTGATGTCGCCGTCGATTGCCGCATTGATATCCCCGCCAAGCGCGAGGCCTGTCGCGATCTCATCCGCATTCGGGAAAAGCTCGGTTCCGCCCGACAGCAGACCTTCCTCAAAATCAGCGAAGTTTTCGAAATAGAGCGAACCGGTCGCGTTGATGGCGAACAGGTTGAACACTTCCAGATCGTTCACTTCCGCACCAAATTTGAGGAAGTGGCCATTGCCAGCATCCACATTCATTTGGAAACGAGCCTGATCAATTTGCGTATCAAGTTGGTTGGCTGAACGGAAGATACCAGGGCCTGTGCTCAAGATACCGTTTTGTGTGGTCGAGCCAGCAACCGGCAATACACCAACGACCAAACGCGGTGTTGGGTTGTCAGATTGCGCTTCACCAAAACCCACTGGGCCTTGAACGTCGCCCACTTTGGCACGGCTAACACGCAGCTCTGTAGAGACTGTGTCGCTCCATTCAGAGTAAAGACGCATCGAATAATAATCCGATGTCGTTCCTTCATCTTCGAAGCTGTTCAGGCCTGTGATGTTCTGGCCGCCAAAATCGTCTTCGACATTGGTTTCTTCAAGACGCTGATACGTGGCTTCGAGCCGGTGATCATCGTTGATGACCGCGTCGAGACGGCCAAAGTAGCGCACATTGCCTTCGGGCAAAGTGGTCGGATAACCGCCAACGTCCTGGCCATAAACGCGCTGAGCGATTTCAGCGAATGTGTTGAACTGGTCTTGCGTGACGAAGTTGGCTTCATTGGTGAAGCCGCCGCCCGCTGGGCCAAAGTTATTGCCCTGACCCAAATCAGCCTTCTCGTAGCCAGCCGAGAAGAACAGACGATCCGGGATAATCGGACCAGACAAGGTCGCACCCCAGCGCTTTTCTGAGCTGCCGGTTAGCGGCGCGCCATCAATCGAATTGGCGTAAAGGCCACCGTCGAAATAGGTGTAGAAAGCAGAGCCTGAAAATTCGTTAGAACCCGCTTTGGTCACCACGTTCACAAGGCAGCCGGTGAAGTCGGAATATTCAACATCGAACGGCGCGAATTCAACGGAAACCTGATCAACCACATCAAACGGAAGCGGCAGAGAGTTGCGTGCGGCAAACGGCGTGCCGTTCAGACCGAAGACATCGGACTGCACAATGCCATCGACAGTAAATGTGTTCGTGCGATCGTTTCCGCCGAGGCAAGAAATACGGTCGACATCATTGCTGGCCTCAAGGCTAACGCGCGGGTCGATACGGATAATGTCGCGAATGTCGCGGGTAATCGATGGGAAAGCTTCAAGCTCTTGAGTTCCGAAAGCAGCGCCCGGGCCAACGGCCAATTGCGTCACACGTGCGCGGCTGCCGGTCACCACGATGGTGTTGTCGCTTCCGCCAGCAGCGGTGGATGCCAATGCAAAAGTAAAGTCGGTGTTGCCCGAAATGTTGATAAATTGGTTTTCTACCGTCTGGCCTTCAAAGCCTGCTGCGGTCGCAGTGACCGTGTAGGGGCCGCCCGGTGCAAGTGACGCTGTGCGGAACTGGCCATCGCCATCTGTGCTCAGCGTACGCGTTGCATTGGTGCGTGTATCGGTAACCGTGACGCTTGCGCCGGCCAGCGGCGCGCCGTCGGCATCGGTAACGGTGCCTTCGACACCTGATGTAATGCTTTGTGCAGATGCTGGTGTTGCGATTGTTGCGGCTGCCGAAAGGCTAACAACGCTCGCTGCGAGAAGATATTTGATTTTCATGACTGACACCCCTGATTTAAAATCGTGCTCGACTGCGCCTTGGTGAGGAAACGCACGCAGTTCTCATGCGCCCCGTTAGGCCCGATGGACGCAGCTAAGAAGGTGCAAATGTTACAATCCCGCGTCATCGCGCGTGCAAATGCTTAGTCAAATGCGCGGCCACCCGTCTGTGGAAAGAGCTAAACCCGCAGAAATACGGATGAACAGAGCGGGCGCGAAGGCCATTGTTGCTGCGGTGCAACAATTCTCAGGATTTTGTAGTTTTCCCGATTCGATTGGTTATGGGCCAATTTCGCTAGGCCAGATTGATCTCGCGAAGGCGCTGAAGCAGGAATTCATGGCTGGAAATCGGCTCTGGCGCTTCCGATTCGCGGCCCGATTCGATGCAGCTTTCCAGCGTCTCGATTACATAGTCCGGCCGGAAATGCAGGAAGAACGGCATGGAATAGCGCGATCGTTTTGCCGCATCTCCTGCTGGGTTCACGACGCGGTGCGTTGTCGATTTGAGCCGCGAATTGGTCAGCCGGTCGAGCATGTCGCCAATGTTCACCACCAGCGCGCCTTCTTGCGCTGGGATCGGCAACCACTCGCCATCCGCCTTGAGCAATTCCAAACCGGCCTCTTCTGCGCCCAGCAGCAGCGTGATCGTATTGATATCGCCATGCGCCGCCGCTCTGATCGCACCTTCTGGCGCATCATCGCCCAAAGGCGGATAATGCAGCAGGCGCATCACCGAATTGCCATTATCAACCGTGCTGGCGAAGAACTGCTGGTCGAGCCCCAAATGCAGCGCAATCGCTTCCAGCACGCGCAGACCTGCTGTGTCGAATGCGGCGTAAAGCGCGCTGAAGACTTCTTCGAAATCTGCAATTTCAGACGGCCACACATTGGGCGCCATATATTCCGCCAAAGCATGGCCTGCGGGCAATTCGCGCCCGACATGCCAAAACTCTTTGAGGTCATGGACGCGGGCATCCTTGGCCTTTTCTGTGCCAAAGGATGTGTAGCCGCGCGCGCCGCCGCTGCCCTCTAGCTTGTAAGCCAGCTTCACGTCTTCTGGCAGAGCGAAGAACGCTTTGGAGGCCGCTTCTGCGCGCTCGATCAAATCCTGCGGAATGCCGTGATCGCGAATGACCGCAAAGCCATATTCAGCGAAGCTTTCGCCCAATGCATCGGCAATATTTTCCAGCGGTTGAGCGATGGAAACAGAAGCAATATCAGTCATATTTGCACCTGATTAGTAAGGGAGGAACAATCCGGCGAGCGCCGCGCTCATGAGGTTGGCAAGGCTACCGGCGGCCAATGCGCGCAGGCCCAGCTTGGCAATCATCGGACGCTGGTTTTCCGCCAAGCCGCCGGTCACTGCCATTTGAATGGCGATCGAGCTGAAATTGGCAAAACCGCACAGCGCAAAGGTGATGATGGCGCGGCTGCGATCCGATAGGCCTTCGACAGCGCCCAAATCGATGAAAGCCACAAACTCATTGAGCACGATCTTTGTGCCGAACAATCCGCCTGCGATCCCCGCTTCATTCCACGGAATGCCAATCAGATACATCACCGGCGCGAACAGATAGCCGAGCATTTGCTGGAAGGAGAGGTCGGGATAGCCAAACCATCCGCCAACGCCGCCCAAAACACCGTTTGCCAAAGCCACCAATGCCACAAACACCATAACCATCGCGCCAACCGCGACGGCCAATTTCACGCCGGTTTGCGCGCCTTGGGCCGCAGCCTCCAGCACATTGGCGGGCTTGTGACCTTCTTCGAAAGTCTCTGCAATCTCGACTTCTGGCGCTTTGCCGCCCTCTGTAATGGCTCCGGGCCCTTCGGCACTGATCCGCGCCTCTGGCAGGGTAAACTCCGCATCCCCGCTTTCAGGAGCAGGTTCGCCATCATCGGGGTAAATAATCTTCGCCATCAAGATACCGCCGGGCGCAGACATAAAGGCCGCCGCAAGCAGAAATGGCAGATATTCGTCGCCAAGCAGACCCGCATAAGCGGCAAGGATTGTGCCTGCCACGCCCGCCATGCCGACAGTCATCAATGTAAACAGCTGGCTAGGCTTTAGCGCGGCCAAATATGGTCGCACGACAAGCGGGCTTTCTGATTGACCAACGAAGATATTGGCCGCTGCTGCCAGCGATTCCACTTTTGAAATGCCTGTCAGCCAGCCAATCGCCCCGCCAACCCAGCGTACGATGCGCTGCATGATGCCAAGGTGATAAAGGATCGAAACAAGCGCGGCGAAAAACACGATCACCGGCAGAGCGCCCAAGGCAAAGGTGTTGGCGAGCGGATTATCGGCGCCAAACAAAAAAGCTGTGCCCGCATCCGCATAGGACAATAGCGCCGACACGCCGTCCGACATGCCCTTGATCACCGCCTTGCCGCCAGTTGTTGCAAGCACCAAAAACGCCATGACCGTCTGCAAGGCAAAGGCCGAGCCCACCACGCGCAGATTGATCCGCTTTTTGCCGTTAGACAGCAGAAATGCGATGAGAAGGATCACCGCAATACCGGCGATATTGATTAAAAATGGCGGCATGGGTCCCCTAATCCTGACGTCTGCGGCCAATAGGAATCGCCCCTATCGCGCTGCGCTTCAACGTCTCGCCTTTTAGCGCGCGCCAGTCAAATGCCCACAGGCTTTTGCGCCCAGACGCTACTCGCGCTTTTCTTTTGCGCGCGTCCGCCATAGTCTTTGCCGCCATGAGCACAGACACCAAACCTCTCGACACACCGCAGGCCATCGCTGCTGCTGCCATGCCGCGCGGCCTGTTTGCCTATCTGCTGATTTATGGCGGGATGACAGTGCTGGCCGGTGTAGTTGCCTTTAAACAAGTGCAATTATGGCCGAGCAATTTGGCGGTTGAAGCGGGCATCTTCCCTTTCCTCCTGCTGGTCGTGATTTCCAGCACGATTACCCAGCTCTATGGGGCTGCCATGGCCAAGCGATTGGTTTGGTTCGGTTTTATCCCGCTCGCATTGTCGGCGGCGATTATTTACCTTGTGCTCAGCCTGCCGCCCTCGCCCGAAATGACCGAATTTCGCGCCACTGATTTGGCCGCATTTGAAACGGTTCTGGGTCAGACACCGCGCATTTTGATGGCGGGGCCTGCAGCCTATATCACCTCGCTGATGCTGAACATTTGGATCTTTTCCAAGCTTGCTGGCGGCGGCGAGGCATCCACCTTTGGGCTAATGGTTCGCGGCGCGATCGCCTCAGCACTCAGCCAAGCGGTGGATTCGGTGATCTTCATCACGCTAGCATTTTATGGCGAGTTCGACATCACCAATCTGATGATCGGACAAGTGATCGCCAAGGTTACTTTGAGCTTTGTATTGGTGCCGTTTCTGATCACGGGCGGCGTAAAACTCGCTCAGTGGCTCGATACTCGCAGCAACTAAAGCGCAAGCACCGCATAGCTGGCAGGGGCCAATGTCCGCGCGCCAATCATTGGATCGCCGGAAATGCTCTTGGGAATATCGCGTATCTCGGCCGAATAGTTGAACACATAGAGGTGTTTGCTGTCCCGCCGAATGCGCAGACCTTCGGGCAAATCATGCGTCTTCAAGGATGTCTCAGCGAGAGCCCGCGCAACCACCTCATCCAAAACCGCGCCCTTTGGCCATGTCGCAAGATAGTGCACATTACCCGATTTCCAGCACGCCACTGCGCCATCTGCCGCCGTCAATTCCGCCGCCGCATCGCTTTCAATGTGATCGAGCCAGCGCGCGATTTCCCAGCCCTCCCCATCATGCACCAATCCCGGCCTAAGGCTTTCAGAGCGTGTTACTTTCAGCGGGAGGATTTCTTGCAAAACCCCCGGGGCCAAATTGCTCGGAATGGCGAAATCTTTCGTTCGCGAACCAGACCTTGGCCCGATGATAATTTGCCCCTCAAACTGCTTTAACGCAGCCAAGCAATCCTCGCTCACAATCGGCAGGCAAGGCACAGCGACTAGCTGATATGCGCTAAGGTCAGAACCAGGCCGAACAATGTCCACGTTCAGACCTTTTTTGCGCAAAGCGGTGTAGCAATCAAACGCCGCCCACAGCGCCGAAAGCCCCTCTCCCTGCGGCTGAATTTGCGTCATCCATTCCGCTTCAAAGCTGAAAATAAGCCCCACATCCCGGCCCACATCTCTCAAGGTCTCGCCTTTGGCCTGCATCATCTCCAATTTGGCCGCCGCATCTTTGACCTCTGCCATCGCGGGTGCATCTGCCCCATCTGGCCGCAGCAAACCTGCGTGCATCTGCTCTTGCGCCGTGGCCGCCTGACGCCAGCGAAAATAGCTGACCAGCTCTGCGCCATGCGCTGCAGCCTCCATCGTCCAAAGGGCAACCATACCGTCCAAAGGCGCCGGATTATGCCGCGCCCAATTCACCGGCCCGGGCTGCTGCTCCAGCACAGACCAGCGCTCTCCTGCTGCACAGCCGCGGTATAAATCATGGTGAAACGCCGCAATATCAGGATGCCCTTGGCGGGCATATTTCAACTTGTCCTCATCACCGAAACGGAACATTTCGAGGAAGCCGAGCGGGTAGCTATCCCAGCCCAATATATCCAAATCATCGCCCAGATCATGCGCGTCATAGCCGGTGTAAAAACCCATCGCATTATGCGTGATATCCCGCCCCGGCGAGCATTCGCGCAAGATGTCGACCTGCACACGATTGAACGCGATCACTTGGTCAGACGCAAATCGGCGGAAGGCCAACCAATGCGCAGGGTTCGCCTCTGTCACCGTTAGATTGGGCAGCTCAATTTCGTCAAAACTGCGATATTCCATCGACCAGAACACATTGCCCCATGCAGAATTCAGAGCCTCAACATTGCCATATCGTGCGGCCAGCCAAGCACGGAATGCATCACGCGCAGAGGGTGAGAAACTTTGCACCGTATCATGGCAGCCATATTCATTGTCAGTCTGCCATTGGACGACGCCGGCATGCTGGCCGTACCGCTCTGCAATCGCGCGAGTGATCCGCTTTGCCTCCTCCAAATAGCCTGCGTGGCTGAAGCAATAATGCCGCCGCGAACCAAAGCCGCGCGGGCGGCCATGCATATCCACAGCGACCATATCAGGCATGCGATCAACGAGCCATTTGGGCGGCGTTGCGGTAGGCGTTCCCATGATAATTTCCAGCCCTGCGCCGTGCAAAACTGCCACTGCATCATCGAGCCATTGCCAATCGAAAACGCCCGGCTCCGGCTCAATCCGGCTCCATGCAAATTCGCCAATCCGCACTTGAGAAAGGCCCGCATCCACCATCCGGCGCGCATCCTCTTCCCACCCCTCTTGGGGCCAGTGTTCAGGGTAATAGCAGCAGCCCAATTTCATCAGTGGTTTGGTCATTTTGCATCCTTCGCCGCTGAGCCTAGCAAGGTCAATTCACCTCTTGAAAACACACAACTATGGTTAACAAAAGCCAAGCGCCAACCTGACCGATTTTTAACCCTCTATCCCTATACGCAGCTTCACGGATCGTCCCATGGCTTGGGTGGCTTGGACGGCGTTCCGCGGGGTAACACTAAACGCGGCAGGGGGCTGAATTCCCGCTCGCCGGCGGAGCGAATTGATGGAATTGAGTAGGCGGAAATTTCTTGGCGCAGGGACAGCTGCGGTCACTCTTGCTGGATTGTCAGCAGGGTGCAGCACGGCCAAGTTTGGAAGCAAGTCCTCCTATCTCTCGCAGGTGCTAGCCCCGCAAAACCAAAACACGGTTTTCCACTGGGTCGATGTCGTATTGCAGCAAACGCGTGACCAGCGCGTGCCGCCGCCGCGCGCTGCCTATAATTACGCTGGGCCGATGCTCGCCGGTTTCCTTGCCGCCAATGCGGTAAGCGGGCGTTATCATGAGCCTTACGGCCTTGGCGCAGCGCCTGCTGGCGCCGATCCTGAAGTTGCTTACGGCGTCGCATTTGCCACCGTTGCTGCCCAATGTTTTGGCCAGCCGTTTCTGCTGGAACGCCGCGAATTTAAGAACCGCTTTGCCGATAGCGAGGCAAAATCTCTCGGCGTCGATTGGGGCCGCAAAGTTGGCATGTATGTCAACAAAATGCGCACCCGTGACGGGGCCGAGCCCAGCCAAGTGAATTATTATCATGGCCGCTATCAGCGCCGCAAAGATGCGCTCAATTGGAACCCAACCGGCGCGACTTATGGCAATAGCACCGGACCGCGTGTGGGCCATTATGATCGCGGGCTGTTCCCCGGTCTTGGCAAAGTAAAGCCTTGGACCATGACCCATTCCGCGCAATTCCAGCCGGGCGAGTTTTACGATCCGGCCAGCCCTGAATTTGCCAAGCAATTTGAATATGTCCGCAAAATCGGCTGCGCGGACAGCGCCATGCGCACCGAGGATGAGGCAGAGATTGCCGTGTTCTGGGAAGATGGCCCGTGGGGCATCACGCCGCCGGGACACTTTCTCTATATTGCGACCCAAGTGATGCAGGGCCGGGGTATGGATTTCCTCGACACTGCGCGCGCCTTTGCGCTGCTGGGCATGACGCAGGGCGATGCCGCGATCAACGCATGGCATTGCAAATATCAATATGACATTTTGCGCCCAGAAACAGCGATCCGTTACCGCGCCAATGAATTTGGTAATACGGCGATTGCTCAGGAAAAGGGTTGGAAAAGCTTCATCCCGACACCGAACTTCCCTGCTTACACATCGGGCCATTCGACCTTTGGTGCAGCGGGCGCAGAGCTGACCGCATTGCTGATCGGCACAGACAAAGTTGCGTTTCAGCACACCTCGCCGGATCTCAATGGCTTTCCGCAATTGGCGGGCAGATTGCGCCGCTGGACGTCCCTATCCCAAGCCGCTGAAGAAAACGGCATGAGCCGGCTTTATGGCGGCGTGCATTGGGAAATGGACCACACAGCGGCGATGGATGCAGGCCGCCAAATCGCGCGCCAAGCCTTCCAGCGCTGGTTCCAGCGGAGAGTATAATGATGCACTCCGCCACAAAACTCCGCGCCGCTTTGGTTGCCGCGAGTAGCCTCACCGCCATCGCTATTTCTGCGCCTGTCGCTGCACAAAGCGTAGCGATTTCCAGCGAGCGTCTCGCCAATTTGGAAGAGCCGCTTTCCACCGAAGTCGGCGATATCACCGTTGAGTTTACCGGGCTTATTGATGCGCGCGTCGACTATGATTTTGAAGATGACGCTGGCGGTGATGATGCGCTCAATCCCGGCATTATCGGTAATTTTGAATTCAACGCCTCGACCCAATTGGGCAATCGCTGGAATGTCGGCGTCGCCTACTTTGGGCAATATGAGCGCGATGAGCTGATCCGGGGCGAATACACTGACCGTGTCGCAGGCTTTATCCAAGGGTCTTACGGCACCGCTTTGGGCGGCGAAGTTATGGACATTGTCCGCGAGGAAACTCGGCGCGTGCGCGGCACAGGTAATGCGGACCTCGCCTTCGATGATGCACTTGGCGCGGCAAAAGGCTGGGGCGGCGGTTATGTTGGTCAATTTGGCCCATCACGCGTCAGCGCCATCGTGGATGAAGACGGCAATTACGATCTCGGCGTAGTGTATGAGCGCCCATCAGGCCGCGCTGGCTATCGCTATGCTTTGCGCTTTACCGATGCACAATATTTGGCGCCAGACGGCCTCACCGAATTTGAAACCAATGCGCTGATGGGCACGTTTGAATATCTCTATTCGCGCAGCCGGTATAATGTTGGCGGCGGCGTGGAATCGCTGGAAGCAGGTCCTGTTTTGGCAAAGCGCTGGTTCGTCTCTGGCGGATGGCAGCGCCAATGGGGCGCGTTCACCACCTCGGCTGAGGGCCATTATGGCGAGATTGAAGGGCAGGCAGAGAAATCCGCAGCTTTTGGCCTCGACTATGCTTTTGCGCGCGGCATGTCGTTCAATCTTGGCGTCAATCATAAGGACGCACAAGTTGTCGTCGATGGGATCACCATCCTCGATGATAAGGAAACAACGGCAACCTCTTCGCTGCGATTTGGGTTTTAAGTTTGCTTGCCTGACGCGCGCCATTACTGTGGGGTGCAAACAGGAGACAAACGCATGACCATCACATTCTACGACACGTCTACCGCGCCCAGCCCGCGCCGCGCGCGCATTATCTTGGCCGAAAAGAATGTGCCGCATGAGGTCGTACAAATCGACATGAACACCGGCCAGCAAATGTCAGAGGAATATCGCGCGATCAATCCGGGCGCCACGATCCCCGCGCTCAAGCTGGATGATGGCACTGTGCTCACCGATAATGCCGGCATTGCCGCTTATCTGGAGGTGGAATATCCTGAGCCGCCGCTGCTCGGCACGACTGCTTTGGAAAAAGCCGAAGTCGCGACTTGGCAATTTCGCATTGAGAACGGCTTTGGAATGGCGGTGGCCAGCGCATTCCGCAATTCGCATCCAGCGATGAAAGGCCGCGCCCTGCCCGGCCCGCATAATTATGAGCAAATCCCAGAGCTGGCCGAACGCGGCATGGCGCAAATCGGGCACTTCTTAAAAGGGTTTGAGAAGCATATGGGGGGGCGCGCTTTCGTGGCTGGCGAGCGCTTTTCTGTGGCCGATGTGACAGCCATTTGCTTCCTTGATTTCATGCGAGTGACCGGCACAAAATTGAACGATGAAACGCCCAATTTGCTTAGCTATCGTCAGCGCATGGGCGAGCGTCCCTCAGTCAATCTCTAGGGCGCTTTTCCATGTTGCGGCGGCGCTTCATAATGTCTTTGCCGCGCGCATCAACCGTTCGGAACGCTTTGAAGACGGGATATTCTGCATCCGTCTTACCCGTTCGTGCAAGCATCCAAATTTGCTCATAAAACCAGTAGATACCGCCAAACCCATCAAGCATTTTGACGGTTTTTAGCCCGCGCAAAAATCCGAGCCAATCGGGCAACAATCCCAGATAATCCTCATATTTGGGCAAGTCCTCGCGCCCCGCTAGCAATTGGTTCGGCGCATCGGGCAACACGCATAATGGCCGCCCCAAGCCGATCACATCAGCAGCGCCCATTTCCAGCGCTTGTTCCATTGCAGCGCGGGTTCGAAAACCGCCAGTGACCATCAACGGCACGGAAACCTCAGCCTGCATCGCCTTGGCAAAATCGACGAAATACGCCTCGCGCGCAGCGGTGGATGCGGCGACATTTTGCGCTTCTTCATCCTCCATGCCTTCCTTGCCCATCAGCTTGGGCTGTTCATAGGTACCGCCCGAAATTTCGATCAAGTCGACGCTGGCTTCCTCCAGCCATTTGACCACTTGCAGGCTGTCTTCAAAGTCGAACCCGCCTTTCTGAAAGTCAGCGCTGTTTAGCTTCACACTGATCGGGAAATCGGGGCCAACGGCGGCGCGCACTGCCGCCACTGCTTCGATTAAAATGCGCGCGCGATTGCCCAATGCCTCGCCATATTCATCCTCGCGCTCATTCACTCGGGGCGACAGAAATTGCGAGATCAAATAGCCATGGGCTGCGTGAATTTGTACGCCGGTAAAGCCTGCATCCTTGCACACTTTTGCAGCGATCCCCCAGCGCTGAACAAGGTCGCCAATCTCTTCCAGCGTCAGCGGAGTGGGCTTGCCAAATTGACCGCCGGGCAGCGCAAGCTGGATGTCGGATGATGATTTGGGATGCGGGTTCACGACCTTTTGCGTCTGCCGTCCGCCATGGCTGATCTGCGCCCAAAAATGATTGCCGCCGCGGGTCGCAGCCTTGGCCCAGCGCGCCATTGCAGCTTTGAATTCTGCATCTGGCTCCGCCTCAATCACTACATTGCCGGGCCGCTCCAAATGATCGCGGTCGATGATGATATTGCCGGACAGCAGCATGCCAGCCCCGCCATCCGACCATATTCCGTAAAGCTGCTCCAACTCAGGCGTGGGCCGGCCGTCAGGTGTGGCCAGCCCCTCAGTCATGGCCGCTTTGCTGATCCTATTGGGCAAGACAGCGCCGCAAGGCAGCGTCAACGGCGTGGCTAAATCGGCGCTCATAGTGTCATCCCCATCCCTTTTTGCGTTGCCTTCTATGACACAAAACTATGCCGCCCAAAACTAAGTGTTTAAGGGAAAACACCACTAGTCGCTGGCAAGAGCAGAATTAAGCAGATAAGGGCATTCGTATGCGCGACCAGACTATGCCCATTGATCTCGATAGACGCGCCAAGCCCCAGCAAAAGCGTGCGGAAGAACGCATTGAGAGCATTCTCGACGCGACCGAGGCCATGCTGCGGCGGATGGCGGTCGACGACATCACCACCAGCGCTGTGGCCAAAGAGGCGGGCATTCCGGTGGGAACGGTTTATCGCTATTTCCCCAATATTTACGCGGTTTACAGCGCCATTTTTGCGCGGTTCAATCAAGATGCGATTGCGGTTCTTTTGGAAGAGGAAGCCGGGCGCGTCGGGCGCTGGCAGGATGAACTCGCGGCCGATTTGAACGGTGTCACGCGTCTGTTCGAAGATCAGCCCGCTTACCGCGCTGTCTATCTTTTGACGCTAACGACACGCGAGTTGGCGTCTGTGCGCGAGACGTGGAACATGCAATTGGCCGAGCATTTGGCGCGCGGCTGGGCCGCTGGGGATGATGGATTTTCCGGCGAAGATGCCAGCGTCATTGCCCGCATGGTGATCGAAATCTTCACTGCGGCGCAAATGCAAATCCTACGCAATTGGGACGATAAGGCGAAGTGCGAGGCCATTGCAAAAGAACGCATGACCGCGCTCGAAGGCTATCTGCAAAACTATCTGCATTGATGCGGGATTGCCTACGAGAATGCGCGCGTGAATTAGCCGCAATCGCCTTCCATTGATTTGACCCAATCGGTGAGCAAAGCCACGCCTTCTTCATGCACGGTTGAGCGGCCAATTTCCGGCATCATCTTGTCCGCTTCATCGGATTCCATGCGGTAGATGAGGATCGATTGGTCGGGATGGCCGGGGTGAATGCCCCAGCGCCGATTGCCTGTGCCAGCACCGGCGGCAATCGGCACTTTGCATTTGCCAAGAGCAGCGCCAGACGCATCAGGCAGCAGCGACAAACCAGAGGTATCCGCAGGGCCGATGGGGCTGTGGCAATGCGAGCAATTGATATCGAGATAGGCCCGCGCACGCGAATTCAACGACGCATCCAGATCGCCCCATAGCGCGTTTTTCGGGGCCGCGCTCAGATCATCGGGCGCACCCTTCAAAAATCCAACATCGCTCAAATGCGTCAATTGGTTTTGCGTTCCATCATCATAGGCAAAGTGACGGTTCAAATGGCGCGCCTTGGGCCCGATCGGCCAGATCGCCTTGCTATTGGAATCGCTGGCATGACAGCTGGCGCATTCATTCACATTGGGCATGACGTAATCAAACGCCGCCGCCTCGCCATCCTCGTTCACCAGACTGAGCGGAATGATCCCGCCAATGCGGTTGAGGCTGGCCTCAGTCTGCTCCTCATTCCAGCGGTAGGGGATCGCCTCCCAACCCGCATCGCGCAGCACCAGAACCCGCGTTTCTATCAAGCGAACATTGCCCAGAGGCAGTTTGCCGCCTTGGAAGAATTCACTGGAACTGTCGCGCAAAACTTGGCTCTCATCGCCCCCGTCTTTCAACGGATAATAGAATGTTTTGGTGATTACCGTGCCTAACGGAAAGTCGAGAACCTCGCCAGTTCGGTAATTCACCGAGCTCCCCTCCGGCATCCAGATCGTGCGCAACTTGTGGGCGTAGTCTGTGAAGAGCGGAGTGTTCAAATCATAGGGCACGACATCATCACTCAGCACCAATGCGCCGCCCGACAATTGCACCTGCCCCCATTCGCGCAAAGTTTCCGGATTGCCCTCTGCAATGTAATTGGCGGCAATCATTGGCAGCTGCGCGGGTTGCTCTGCCGCATCACCAGAGCAACCCGCAAGAGCGCCCAGCAGCGTCAGCATACCCGCCGAAAGAACCGCCAATCCGCTCCGCATGATTTAGCTGCCGGCCGCCTCTGCTAAAGCCAATTCGACCGGCTTACGCGGGGTCAGCTTACAGCGATAGGCATCGCTTTCCACGCGCGGTTCTTCATTGCCATTGGGGCCGTCAATATTGAGCACATCCACGCCTTCATCGCTGACACAAATCCGCAGCGCATCAGGCAGCTTGCCGCCGACCATTTTGGCGGGATCGACATGCCCATCAAACAGTACATCAGGGAATGCGCCTGTCGGACCAAACAGCATGGTCTTCAGCGCCTTTAGCTCTAGCCCATCGGGAGATTCGCCCCCGCCGCTAAATGTGTTGTTATAGACCCAAATACCTTCGGGATAGGGATCGAAGTTTTCGGCCTGCTCATCATCGGCATAGCCTGCTGAAAACAGGCTGGAGATGATCACATTGGCGGTGTTGTTATCAGCGACGCGATTGCCGAAAATCTCCACATCATCATTGGAATTGACGATGATGCCTGTGCCCGCCGGAACGCTGGCAACTGGCGTGCCTTCGTGGCCAAAATTCTCTGTGTTGTTTTCATTGACGTCATTGTCATAAATCCGCGTGCCGTAGCCGCGCTGAGGCAGGTTCGGCATGTTGAAGACCAGAATGCCACCAGTGTTGTTGATCGCAGTATTGCCATAAACATCGGCGTTGACGCTGTTCTCAATCTCAATGCCCGCTACATTATATTCCGCGCGGTTATTGCGCACCACGATGTTCTTCGATTGGCCAACGTAAATGCCCGCATCAGACGCTCCGATGGCGATGCTATCCTCGATCAGGACATTCTCGGTTTGAACGGGATAGAGGCCGTAAGCCCCGTTCTCTGTTTTGTAGCCGCCGGTCCATTCGACCCTTACGCCGCGAATGACAATATTTATGCCGCCGTTCACCTTCAGCCCGTCGCCCGTGGTGTCTTCAATGGCGAGGTTTTCTAAAGTGAAGTCGTTTGCTTTCACCGAGAGGCCCTCTGCGCCAGCCTTTTGATTTTGCCAATTGAGGATGGTTTTATCCGCCCCCTCGCCCCGAATAGTAACCCCGTCGACATTCAATGTGATCATCCGGTCGAGAGCATACACACCTGTTGGAATAGTGATCACATCGCCGGGCTTTGCGTCGATCAATTGCTCCTGCAAAGTGGCCTGATATTCCGTGTTAGCCTCGCTCAAATCCCGCAGCTCGCCTTGGGCGCGTTCTGGAACGGCGCTGCATGCAGCAAGAGTGAGCGGCACAAGCACGGCCAATGCCGCGCGCTTTAAAAGGCCAAAGGGCATGATGATGTTCTCTCCAACGAGCAGCTTTTTCGCTGCGATTTTGTTGGTGTGGCAGAAGCTCGCGCCAAGCTCAACCAGACAAATGAAACATTTTCAGCTTAGCCATTTCAGACTGACGTTGTTTAGTCCGCCCAATAGAGCCGCTCTGGATTGTCGATGAGAAGCTTGTGCTGCAATTCTTCAGAGGGCGCAATGCGCGGGATCATATCGACGATATGGCCATCATCGGGCACTTCATCCTGCATATTGGGATGCGGCCAATCGGTCCCCCAAATGCAGCGATCAGAATAATCCGCAACCAGCGGCGCCGTGGCCCGCGCGAAGTCATCCCAAGGATCACCGCCGCCGCCTTCTTTGATTGCATCCAAGCGGTCAGGGCAGGTTGGCTTGAACCAAATATCATCGCGGCTGTCGAGCAGGCTGCGAAACTCCTTCATATCGCGGCCATCTGGCCCTTGGCGCACATCGGGCCGGCCCATATGGTCAATCACAAGAGGCACGGGAATGCCGTCCATAAAGCCGCGCAATTCATCGAGAATATCGGCCTCAAAATAGATCACAACATGCCATCCATCAGGCAGGCGATTGGCGACCTCAAGGAACTTATCCTTAGGCGCATTATCGACGAGCCGTTTGAGGAAATTGAAGCGGACCCCGCGAATACCGCCAGCATGCAGTGCGTGCAGCTCATCCTCTGAAATCGCGGGATCAACCACAGCAACACCGCGCGCTTTGCCGCCCGATCTTGTAATGGCGTCCAGCGTGGCAGAATTGTCGGTGCCATGGCAGCTGGCTTGCACAATCACGTTCTTCGAAAAGCCGAGATGATCGCGCAGGGCGAACAATGTCTCCGGCCCCGCATCCTCGGGCAAGTATTTTGCCTTCGCGCTGAAAGGGAATTGCGCCATCGGGCCAAACACATGGCAATGCGCATCGACCGCTCCGGGCGGCGGAGTGAAACGCGGCTTGGACGGGGCGGAATGCCAGCTGGTAATTCGGTCAGACATACACTGTTCCATCCATCAATTTGCGCGCCGTCCTTAGCAAGGCCGATGATACAACCTCGCCATCAGCGCCGGTTTCCAAAACGCAGCTCATCTCGCCAGAGGCATGTTCAATGCTCAGAGTTTTGCGCGGCCCCTCAGGCACGTTCGCAATATCTGCCGCGGCCGAACCCTTGATTAAGCAAGCAGTCGCTGCCGTAACCGCGCCAAGAACGCCTATGCTGGCATGGGCGCGGCGCGGAATAAACACGCGCGCTGACACAGCGCCGCCATCACGCGGCGGGGCAACCAAAGTCATCTTGGGCACGGATTTTTCGCTGACATCGCCGAGGTTCATCATCGGTCCAGCGATCAAGCGGATCGCTTCGATTTTGGCGCGAATATCGCTGTAGGCATCGCTTTCCAATTCTTCGCGGGTTTCATAGCCCGTGGCGCCCACATCCTGCGCTTTGATCACCACGCAGGGCATGCCATTGTCAATCAAAGTGCACAGCGTCCCTGCGATATCATCGGCTGCATTGCCGCTTGGCAATAATGCCCCGCAAGTCGAGCCAGCCGTATCGCGAAACTCTACGGGGATTGCTGCTGCTGTTCCCGGCACGCCGTCGATTGCGCTGTCCCCAGAATAGCTGACCGCGCCGCCCGGTGTCTGCACAATCTGCGCAGCGGTTTGGCCTGTGTTTTCCATATAGATCACAACCTGCGTTGCATCGCTGGAGGCTGCAACCAAGCCGCGTTCAATCGCAAAGGGGCCAATGCCCGCAAGGATATTACCGCAATTTTGCTGATCAGAAACAAGCGCATCATCGACAAAAACTTGCAGGAACAGATAGTCGACATCCACGCCATCGCGCGCCGATTTGCGCACCACTGCCACCTTGCTGGTCAGCGGATCACCGCCACCCATTCCGTCGATTTGGCGCGGATCGGGGCTGCCCATAACGCGCAGCAAAAACGCATCGCGCTCCGCAATATCAGTGGGCAGATCATCGGCGAGAAAATAGCCACCTTTCGACGTGCCTCCGCGCATCCACATCACAGGCGCGCTGCTCTGCATCAGATGTATTTCAACCCTTCGGCCTCTAGTCGCTCGCGCATTTTATACATGTCGAGGCCAAGCTCGCCCGTTTCTAAGCGTTGCCGTTTTTCTTCTTCATTGGCCTCACGTTCGCGCGCTTTTTCCAGCACATCTGCCGCTTCTGCGCGTTTTACCACGCACACACCGTCATCATCGGCAACGATCACATCGCCTGGCTCAACATGCGCGCCTGCACACACAAGCGGAACATTCACGCTGCCCAAAGTGTTTTTGACCGTGCCTTGCGCGTAAATCGCCTTTGACCAGACGGGGAAGTTCATCTGCGTCAAATCGCGCACATCGCGGACACCGGCATCGATAATCAAACCGCGGCAACCGCGCGCAATGGCACTGGTCGCAAGCAGATCACCGAAATAGCCATCTTCGCATGGGCTGGTCGGGGCGAGCAGCAAAACATCGCCTTCTTGCAATTGCTCAATCGCGACATGGACCATCCAATTGTCGCCAGGTGCGGCGCTGATCGTGACAGCGTTGCCGGCAATGCGCGCACCGGTGTAAATGGGCCGCATATAGCTGGCGAGCAGACCTTTGCGCCCCTGCGCTTCATGCACAGTTGCAACCCCGCACTGCGCCAAACCATCAACAATATCGCGGCTAGCGCGTTCAATATTCTGGACAACGACACCCATCGTAATCTCCTTCATTGGCCGCTTTGCTCTGGTTAAACGCAATAGACCAATGCGAAGCTATACGGATATATAAGTTTTTGCTAATTAGACTGGATGATTGAACGCATTCCCAATATCCGGCATTTGGCCGCGCTTGCGGCAACGGTTGAGCATGGAACTGTCACGAAAGCCGCCATTTCCGTCAACCTTACGCAGCCCGCTTTGACGCAGGCCATTGCGCGTTTGGAGAAGGCGCTGGAATGCCGATTGTTCCGCCGCGAACCCGATGGGATGAAGCCAACGCAGCCTGCATTGCTGCTGGCAGCGCGGGCGCAAACCGCATTGCAGTTGATCGGCTCACCGCGCGTCACCTCCACCCAAATGCGTGCCTATATCGCGCTGGCAAGAACGGGCAGCTATTCCGCAGCGGCTCAGCTGGCCGGCGTCTCTTCTGCCTCGCTCCATCGGGCGGTCGCGGATTTGTCATTGGCACTGGGGGAAAGGCTGGCGGAGCGGCGCGGACGCTATCTGACTTTGACGAAAAAGGGCACAATGCGGGCGCGCAATTTCAGCCTTGCACAGGCGGAACTGCAGAACGGATTATCAGAAGTTGCCGCATGGCTAGGCACGGCAAAAGGGCGCGTCGTGATAGGCGCAATGCCGCTGTCACGCGCGCGCTGGTTACCGCAGGCCCTGCTCGAATTTACAAAGCAACATGCAGGCGTCAATGTCAGCATTGTTGAGGGCAGCTATGCCGAGCTGGTCGCGCCATTGCGCGATGGTGAGATTGACTTGCTGCTGGGCGCATTGCGGCATGATGTCGCCTCCGATGATCTGACGCAGGAAAGCGCCTTTATCGACCGCCCGCAAATCGTGATGCGTAAAGGCCACCCTTTAAGCAAGGCCAGCGCATTGAAGCTGGAGACCTTGCGCGAATATCCCTGGGTTCTGCCCTCCCGCGATACGCCATTGCGCAGCTATTGGGAGGCGCTGATGACCAGTGACGCAGGCACGCTGCCCGATGTCACCATCGAATGCGGTTCGGCGCTTACGATGCGGGAATTGTTGCTGGAGACAGACATGCTCTCGCTGCTTTCGCTCGACCAATTGCGGGTGGAAATTGAGAACGGGCTGATCACAGCAGCCCCGCCGCCGCAGGAAGTGTCACGCGATATTGGCATTACTACAAGGCGCGATTGGCGGCCCACTGCTCCGCAGCGCGCAATGCATAATATCTTGCGTGATACAGCCAAGCTCTATTCGTAAAAACTTATCATAACTTCGTGCTATTCATTGGCAGCATGGAGCATTTGGCTGCATTCCCATTCGGATGGAAAAACGAATAGCCTTGATCGGATTTGGAGAAGCGGGCTCGACCTTTGCGTCTGCGGCCGGTTGGGGCAGCGCAGCGAGCGCTTACGATATCAATCCCGCACGCGCCGATGCCATGACGCAATCAGGCGTAACCCATGCTAGCGATGCAGCCAGCGGCTTGGCCGAGGCGCAGGTCGTCCTTTCCCTCGTCACCGCCGATCAGGCCCTTAAAGCAGCGCAGCAATATGCAGGCGAGCTGGCGTCCGGTGCGCTGTGGTTGGATATGAATTCTGTCGCGCCGGAAACCAAGCGCGCAGCCGCCGCCGTCATTGAGAGGCGCGGCGGGCATTATGTCGATGTGGCTATTCTTGCCCCAGTGAACCCTGCAAAAATGCAAGTGCCTTTGCTATTGGCTGGCCCACATGCGGAGGCCGCGCAAGCTGAGCTAGAGCAATTGGGTTTCACCAACGTGCGCAATGTCGGCGCCGAAGTCGGGCGCGCCTCTGCGATCAAAATGATCCGATCCGTCATGGTCAAAGGCGTCGAAGCGCTAACCGATGAAATGATGGCGGGCGCCCATGCTGCAGGCGTTGCAGAGGAAGTGCTGGCCTCGCTCGACGCCAGTGAAAAAACCGTCAGCTGGACAGTGAAAGCGCCCTATAATTTGGAGCGCATGACAACGCATGGCGAGCGCCGCGCCGCTGAAATGGAAGAGGCCGCCGCCACTTTGCGCGCGCTGGGCATTGAACCTGTCATGACCCAAGGCACGGTCCAGCGTCAGCGCGAAGCTGCATTGCCAAAACTCTCAACAAAGGACGCCGCATGAGCCTGATTATTGATTGCCACGGACATTACACCGTCTTGCCAAAGGGGCATGACCAGTGGCGCGAAGACCAGAAAGCGGCATTTGAAGCAGGCAAAAGCCCGCCGCCCTATCCTGAAATCAGCGATGATGAAATTCGCCAAACGATCGAGGACAACCAGCTACGCCTGATCAAGGAACGCGGCGCTGACCTCACCATCTTCAGCCCGCGTGCTAGTGCCATGGCGCATCATATCGGCGACCAAGAAGTCTCTGCGCAATGGGCCTTTCACTGCAACAATTTGATCCACCGCGTCACTCAGCTTTTCCCCGATGTGTTTGTCGGCGGCTGCATGCTACCGCAAAGCCCGAAATCAGATTTGAGCGCCAGCATCAAAGAATTGCGCCGCTGCGTAGAGGAACTCGGCTTTGTCTCTTGCAACCTCAACCCTGATCCAGGCGGCGGCCACTTTGAACACCCGCCACTGACCGATGAATATTGGTTCCCGCTGTATGAAGTGATGGAGGAATTGCAGGTTCCCGGCATGATCCACGTCTCCGGCAGCTGCAATCCTGCGATGCACGCAACAGGCGGATATTACCTCGCCGCAGATACCGTCGCCTTTATGCAATTGCTGCAAGGCGATTTGTTCGGCCGCTTTCCCGGTTTGAAAATGATCATTCCGCATGGCGGCGGCGCTGTGCCGTATCATTGGGGCCGATACCGCGGCCTTGCCGATATGCTGAAACAGCCTGATCTTGCCACCCATCTGATGAACAATGTGTTCTTTGACACCTGCGTCTATCATCAGCCAGGCATCGATCTGCTCGCCAAAGTGATAGAGAATAAGAACATTTTGTTCGGCAGCGAAATGGTTGGCGCTGTGCGCGGTATCGATCCGCAAACCGGCAATTATTTCGACGACACAAAGAAGTATATTGATGCTTTGGATGTCAGCGAAAGTGAGCGCGCAGCCATTTTCGAAGGCAATGCCCGCAACGTATTTCCGCGCTTGGACGCATGGCTAAAAGAGCAAGGTTCATGACCACTTGGGCCGAAAATAGCTGGTATGTCATTGGCTGGGATTATGAAGTGGGCAATGCGCCGCTTGCCCGCACAATCTGCGGCGTACCCATGGTGTTTTACCGCAAGCTGACAGCCTATCAAATCGACGAGGGCGGCGTGCGTGCGCGCCAGATCATCAAACGCGCAATTGCTGCCAATGCAGCCGCCAAGGAGAGCGCATAGGATATGACCAAACCAGACAATATTCACGCCTATCTCGCAGAATTTGAAGACATACCGGGCACCCGCGTCTTCACCGCTGCGCGCGCGCGGCAGGGCTATCACCTCAACCAATTTGCGATGAGCCTGATGAAGCCGGATAAACGCGATGAATTCCGCGCGGATGAACGCGCCTATCTCGACCAATGGAAACTCAGCGATGCGATGAAGGATGCCGTGCTCAAGCGCGATTATAACGCGCTGCTGGAGCTTGGCGGGAATGTCTATTTCCTCTCCAAGATATTCTCCACCGATGGGATTAGTTTTGCAGAAGCGGTCTCCAGCATGACCGATATGGATTTCCCGACATACCGCGAAATGATGAACAATGGCGGGCGCTCGCCCGAGGGTGTTCGCTCGATTAAGGACAAAAGCTAATGGCGAAAATTACCGCAGGTGTGGCAACCAGCCATGTGCCATTGCTGGGTGTGGCGGCCGATCAGGGCAAGGATAAAGACGACTATTTCGCGCCGATTTTCGCAGGCTATGAATGGTCGCGCAAATGGATTGCCGACAATCTGCCCGATGTGATTGTGCTGGTCTATAATGACCATGCATCCGCCTTTGATATGAAGATCATCCCGACCTTTGCGATTGGCTGCGGCGAAAGTTACGCGCCCGCCGATGAAGGCTGGGGTCCGCGCAAAGTGCCCGATGTTGAAGGCCATCCTGACCTTGCTTGGCATATGGCGCAAAGCCTGATCCTCGACGAATTTGATATGACCATCATCAATGAGATGGATGTCGATCACGGACTAACCGTGCCGCTGACCATGCTGTTTGGTGCGCCGGACAAATGGCCGTGCAAAGTCATTCCTCTCGCCGTCAATGTGGTCACCTACCCGCCGCCCTTGGGCAATCGCTGCTGGGCGTTGGGCGAAGCAATTGCCCGCGCGGTCGATAGTTTTGACGAGGACCTCAACGTGCAGATTTGGGGCACCGGCGGAATGAGCCACCAATTGCAAGGGCCGCGGGCCGGACTCATCAATCAGGAATGGGACAATATGTTCCTCGATAAGCTGACCGGCACCACTGATGCGCTGCGCCATATTCCGCATATTGAATATCTTCGCGAAACCGGTTCTGAAGGCATTGAGATGGTCATGTGGCTGATCATGCGCGGCGCGCTGGGCCGCGAGACAAAGGCCCTGCACCGCCATTATCATGTGCCGTGCTCAAACACCGCCATTGGTCACATGGTTCTGGAACCTGTCGATCCTTAAGACCCAAAACACACACCACTTTTACCGCTGGCCTAGCCAGCCATTACGCCCAATTATTGGAGAAAAATGATGATCCGTATTGCCCTTGCTGGAGGCGGCGCCTTTGGTGAAAAACACCTTGATGGCCTGAAGAATATTGAAGGCGTCGAAGTGACCGCTTTGGTTGGCCGCCGCCAAGAGCCGACACAGGCTATGGCGGATAAATATGGCGTGGGTTTTGCGACCACCGATTATGACGCCATGCTGCAGCGCGATGATGTCGATGCCGTGATTTTGGCAACGCCGACCCAAATGCATGCAGATCAATCGATCAAAGCGATGAATGCGGGCAAGCATGTCCAAGTGGAAATTCCGTTGGCTGATAGCTGGGAAGACTCTCAGGCCGTCGCCGCCAAGGCAGAAGAGACCGGCCTAACCTGCATGGTTGGCCACACACGCCGCTTCAATCCTTCGCACCAATATGTGCACAACCGGATCAAAGCGGGCGAGTTCAATATCCAGCAGATGGATGTGCAAACCTATTTCTTCCGCCGCCAAAACATGAATGCAAAGGGCGAAGCGCGCAGCTGGACAGATCATCTGCTGTGGCATCACGCGGCCCATACGATTGACCTGTTCGCTTATCAGGCCGGTCCGATTGTAAAAGCCAATGCATTGCAAGGCCCCGTCCATCCCGAACTTGGCATCGCCATGGATATGTCGATCCAATTGAAGGCGGAAAGCGGCGCGATTTGCACTCTCTCGCTCAGCTTCAACAATGACGGACCGCTGGGCACGTTCTTCCGCTATATTGGCGATACAGACACCTATATCGCGCGCTATGATGACCTTGTGAACGGCCGCGAGGAAACGGTTGATGTATCCAAAGTCGATGTGTCGATGAACGGTATTGAACTGCAAGATCGCGAATTTGTTGCCGCCATTCGTGAAGGCCGCAAACCCAATAGCAGCGTGGATCAAGTGCTTGACTGTTACCGCGTCATTGGCGAACTTGCCGCCAGTTTAGAGACACAAGACGGTTGGAGCTAAATCATGCGCGATTTGTGCGGACGCAATGTGAAACCCATCGGCCTTGGCTGTATGAATTTGTCATGGGCCTATGGCGATCCGCCGCCCCATGCCGACAAAGTGCGTCTGCTCAATGAAGCGCTCGATCTGGGCTATGACCACCTCGACACCGCCAATATATATGGCAAGGGCACGAATGAAGAATTGCTCGCCGATGCTGTGATGCACCGGCGCAGCGAATTTCTGCTCGCAAGCAAAACCGGCATCATCATCGAAGGGCCCAATCGCGGGATTGATTGTTCACCCGATGCGATTGCCGCATCGCTTGATGCTAGCCTCAAACGCCTAAAAACCGATCATATCGATCTGTTCTACATGCACCGTTTCGATCCCAAAGTGCCGATTGCCGACAGCGTTGGCGCAATGACGCGCGCAATTGAAGCGGGTAAGATCGGCGCATACGGCGTATCGGAATGGTCCTCTGCCCATATTCGCGAGGCCCATGCAGCCCATCCCATGGCCGCTGTACAAACCGAGTTTTCGCTCTGGACCCGCAATGCAGAATTGGGCGTTGCGGAAACCACCCGCGAGCTTGGCATTGCATTGGTTGCATTCTCTCCTGTCGCGCGCGGCGCATTGGGCGGAGAGCTGAAAGACACCGGCACTTTGGGCGAGAAAGATCTGCGCCGTTCGCATCCGCGTTTCAGCGATGAGAACTGGCCTCATAACCTCGCATTGATTGCAGAGTTTGATCAATTGGCAGCGGACAATGGTATGGAGCCTGTGCAACTAGCGCTTGGATGGTTGCTTGCCCAAGCCCCGCATGTGCACGCTATTCCCGGCACGACCAGCATGGATCATATGCGGGAGAACTTTTCCGCTGGTGACATGACCATTGCCCCAGATGTGCTGGAGCAAGCGGGCCGCCTGATCAATCAGGAGAATGTCTCTGGTCACCGCTATCCCACGACGATGCGGGCAACGATTGATACCGAGGATTACGTTTAAACGGCCACTTGCTCAGGCTTTGAACCGCTGCGCATTTTAACAATGCGCGCGATTTCAAGCGCGGCCAATGGCACGAAATGGACGAGCACTGGGCCCCATTCGTAGTCCAAGAACAGCCAATGCGCCGCTGTCAAAACGGCGGCGGCATAAGTGAGCCTCTGCAGGTTTTTCCAGCGTCTTGCGCCCAGCTTGCGGACCATTGCGTCATGGCTGGTTGCGGCAAGCGGAACGAAGATCAAGAACGCGACCCACCCCGTCCAGATCGGCAGCAATAGGGCCTCGCCCAAGATGTCAGCCAAAGTGCCCTTATCAATCAGATACAGCACAGTGTGGAACAGCCCATAGCCAAACGCCGCCACTCCGAGATAGCGCCTACGCCGCGTCAGGGATTTGAAGATTTTGACGCGCGGAAACAGCAAAACGAGCGGCGAACAAAACAGCGCAAGCAGCATTGCTCTGACGCTAAACTCTCCAGTGGGATGCAGCAATTCATGCGGGGTCACATTGCCTGAGCTTAAACCAAACGACATGCCAATCGCAGGCAAAGCAAGGATCGCCCAAGTGAAATAGCGATGCCGAATGACGTTCATGACAGACATGGAAGCTCCCTCAATCCAATTTCGCGCCGCTTACGCCTGCGCTACTTTCTGATCGATTACACCAAAAGGTGAGCTTCCATCCAGCCCTTTTGCTTCCATGCGGATGGTATTTCCAAAACCCATGAAAGGCGTGGTCGCGGGGCCTTTATCGCGGATCATTTCAATCGCGCGAACCTCTGAAATACAGCTGGACCCGACCTCGGCATATTGCGGGCTGGATACTGTGCCAGAGCCGATAATCGTGCCCGCCACCAAATCGCGCGTATAGGCGGCGTGCGCGACCAGATCATGGAAACCCACATCCATCTCGCGGCCATTGGCAGCCCCAAAGCGTTTCCCGTTCAGATCAATTTCCAGATCGAGGCAAACGCGGCCGCCTTTCCACGCATCCCCCAATTCATCAGGGGTTACGGCAAAAGGCGCAGCAGAGCATGGCGGCTTTGCCTGAACCCAGCCAAAGCCTGTTTTCATTTCAACAGGTGCAATCGCGCGCAGTGACCAATCATTAATCTGCACAATCAGCTTAATGTGCTTCATCGCATCAGCGGCGCTGGTGCCCATTGGCACTTGGTCAACAATGACGCCGTACTCACCTTCAAAATCAATCCCATGTTCTGGACTTGGGAAAGGGATATCATCGCGCGGACCGTAAAAACGATCGGACACGCCTTGATACATGAGCGGCTTTTCGGATTCGATCGGATCAAGACCGAAAGCGATCTGCATCAAATCGCCATGGGTGGAAAAAGCTGAACCATCGAGCCATTGCCAACTGCGCGGCAACGGCGCGGCGCAGTGGGCTTGATTAAGGGCTGTGCCTTCACCATCCGACAACCGGCTGGAAAGCGTGGCCAATGCGCCTTGTGCCTCATCCCAGTTCTCAATCGCGCCGAGCAAATTGGGAAGCTGCGCGCCTGCCTCAAGATAGCGTGAACCATCCTGCGATACCGCGACCAGCTGGCCATCAGGCGTGCCGTTTTGCAATGTTGCCAGTCTCATTCTCTATTCCTCAACTCGTGTCTATTCTGGAGCGCGCAAGATCGCGCGATCAGCCCTTCAATTCGGCATCGAACGCGCCGTCAATCAAGATAAAGGCAATCCGGCAGTTCTGATCTGTACGATTGGCCCAGCCATGATTGGTGCCGCGCTGAACAACGATATCGCCAGCGCGCACGGTGGTTTCGCCTTCATCCATGATCAGCACCAATTCGCCTTCGATCACGATACCGTAATCGACCGTTTCGGTCTTGTGCATATGGGCATGGCGCGATTCAGCGCCTTCGAATGAAGACGCATCAGCCGCGCCAATTTCAGCGAAATGCGCGCGCGCTGCCTCGGGCGTCATTTCTTCCAAGCTTGCATCATCAGGCGGAATATCCAGCACGCGAATGCGGGTGCCATTGGCCGGCGGGGCAAGGATAATGCCTTCCTCTGGCGGCTCGCCCGAGGCTGCATCAATCGGCACTGGCATAGCGCGCGTGTTCCAAACCTCATGGAACATTGGCCCTGTATCACCGCCAATGCGCTGCATGCGCGGCACAGGACCATCATCCTGGATAATCGCTTTGCCGCTTTGATCATGGCCCGTGATGACGCGCCTGATTGGTTTTACATCCATTGTGTTTGTCCTTGTGTCAGTCCGCCGGTGGCGGGGTGAAAGCGAGACCTCTTGCGGTCAATTCTTCTTGAGCTTGGGCTTCACGCGCCAGAGCAGCTTGCGCGCTTGGCCGGGCATTGCTGAGCTGCGAATGGGCGCTAATCGCCGGATATGCGCCGGTATCAAAACCAGCGCCTGTGATGCGGAACCAAACCCAGGCAAGATAGGCATCAAGGATCGACCATTGATCGCCCAGCACCCATTCTTTCTTCGTCAAAAGCTGCTCAAAAGGCGCGAGCTGCTGGTTTAGGAAGTCACGCGTTTTGGCGCGCAAGTGCGGCGCAGCTTCAGCCTCGGCCACCAACATTTGCGGTAAGACAAAGCGCGTCACCAAGGGGTGCAAATCTGCCGACAGACGGAACAGCATCGTGGTACTTTCAGCATCAATCAAAGGGTCACCCGCCAGCGGAAGCAAGCCCGCTTCTGGATATTCCCGCGCAAGATAGAGCAGGATTGAACCGTTCTGGGTGATGATACCCTCGCGCGTGTCCAGCGCCGGCACTTTGCCCGATGGGTTGATCGCAAGATATTCCGGCTTGCGGTGTTCGCCCGCCATAAAGGCAATCAACCGCGTTTCAAACGGCTGCCCAATTTCCTCTAGCGCAGTCAACGTCACGCGCGCGCAGGTCGATGGCGCAAAATAGAGGATGGGGGCAGGCTTGCTCATCCCGCGTTACTGACCGCTGTGCCCTTGCGGGTCAGCATCAAAGCAATGATCGCACCCACGCAAATCACTGCGCCATAGGCCATGAACGCCTGCGCAAAACCGCCGGTGAACGGAACAACGCTGGCGGTGACCAAAGGCGCAACAAATTGGCCAAGGAAAAACGCGCCGGTCCACATGCCCATACCGCGTCCGCGCATTTCAGGCGGCAAGCTGCTCATCGTCCAAGTCAGCATATTGGGCAGCAACATGCCGCTGCCGATACAGGCTACAACGGCAAAGCCGACCAAAGCATAAAAGCCCGTGCTCATGCTGATCCCGACATAGCCAATCGCCGCCAAAACCAAGCCGATTGTCAGCAAGCGCGGCCCGACATTTTGCTTGAATTGGTTGAACAGGACCGAGCCCAACGCCACGGACAAATTGGTCACTGCGCCAGCGATACCAATGGTTGCAGGCGATACAGAACCCGACAGCTCCAGGATCGGCCCGAGCTGGACGACGATCGAATAGAAGATCACGCCCACACCCACCGTGGTGAGGATCAAAGGCAGCACGGCTTTGATGGGGAATTTCGCCTTCGCGCTGGCGTCGTCCGTTGATTTAACCGTTGGTTCAAACAGAACAATGGCCGATGCAAGCGCGATAGGAAGCGCCAGAACATACAGCAGAAATGGTCCGCGTGAGCCCAAAAATTCGCCCAATGCGCCGCCAATTGCGATCAAGATAATCGCGGCAACACTGCCAAAGCCGACTTGCAGCGCGATCCATTTTTCGCGGCGGGCGCCTTCGAAATAATCGCCGATCAAGACGGTGGAAACGGTCATGATAACCGCCTCTGTAATCCCCAGCGCAACGCGCGCGCCAATGATCTGGAACAGATCATCCAAGAACCACGGAATGATGCCAAATCCGGCATAAAGCACCAAGGATATAACCAGCAAATTCTTGCGCCCAACACGGTCAGACAACCAGCCAGCCAGCGGAGAAAACAGCGCAACACATAAGGCAGGGATCGTCAGCGCCATGGGCACCAAAAATTGACTTCCCTCAACACTGCCAAACTCTTTGAAGAGCAGCGGCAGCACCGGGATGAGCGAGGTGATCGCCATGATCGGCATCATTGCTGCCAATAGGATTAGAACGCCGTGCCGAGTTGCCCCGCCATATAGCGCGCTTTGAGGTGCGTTTACTTCGCTCATGTGTCCATCCCTATTCCCGCGTCGCTGGCGAATCTGCCGCCCAGCTTACGCCTTTAGTGTTTCGTCAAACCAGTCAGATAGCAAGTCTCTACCATAAGCCATATTGTCTGCGCCAACATGCTCAACCCCGCCTTCGCGGTCGGTGAAGATGACTTTCTCGCGGCGCTTAGAATTGACCAATTGGTCGTAAAGGTCATCCGCATATTTGGGACTGATCTGGCGGTCGCCGGCCCCATGCGTCACAAGGAATGGCGCAGTGATGCGGTCCATATGTCCGTTGAGGTTCATGGTGGAGGACTTCTCCAGAAAATCATCCTGATCGCTCGCGCCAAAGGCCCAGTGCACATGCGCCCAATAATGCGGCACAGGGTTTTGCCCTTCGCGGGCCATGCGCTGATCTTGCACTTCGCGCCAATTGTGGTTTGCGCCCCAAACCGCGCCGCTAGCAAAGCGCGGCTCATAGGCAACTGCGCGCGGCGCAAAATGTCCGCCCAATGAAATGCCGGTCATGCCGAGACGGGCTGCATCAACATTGTCTTGGCGCTCTAACCAATCGACAGCCTTGGATGCCCAGCTTTCAGAATGCGGATCAACCGGCAGGTTTTGCAAGCGCAATGCCTCGCCAGAACCAGGCTGATCGACGCATAAAGTCGAGATACCGCGGCGCGCCAATTCCTGCGGCAGACGCGTCCAATAGAGCAGCTCTTTATTGCTATCCAGACCATTGCAGAACACCACCGCAGGGCTTTGCCCAGAACCGGGCGCCCGCGTCCAAAGCGCAGGCATCGTGCCATTGTCGAGAGGAATTTCCACTCGCTCACGGTTGATCTGACCCAGCTTGGTGGAGCGATCAAACGTCTCGCGCGCTTTCTTGAAAGTGTCCATGCGGCCGGGATGCCCATGCCCTTGCATACGTTCAGCGGTGAACAAATACAGCGAGGCGCGCTCCATCTTATTCGACGCAGAGAAATTGCGGCCCTTCGCCTCATCCTCGGCGGCGAGTTCGAGCAGTTTTTCGCCCATGCCCGCCCATTGCTTCATGAATTGCGGCGTGCCTGCATCCGCGCCGCTATCAGCAGCGTCCTTGATGGGCTTGCACATATCGATGACTTCACCAATTTGTCCGCCGCTCTCCATCGCAATCGCAACAGAGAGGTTCCAAATGTAATTCGGGAAATATTCAAACAAGGCCATAGATTTACACTTCCGACGCTTGGAAAAGACAGGGATCTGGCACAGGTTTCGGCATGGTTTGCGGGCCGCCAGTGCCTGTTCCCCATTGGTCCATCACTTGCGGGCCGGGCTCGTGAACGGTGGGTTGCTGCGTGGCAAAATCAACCTCTTCCAATTCTGACGTATATTCGACCGCAAAGCCTGCCGGCGTGCAGAAATAGGTGAAGGTGTTGTTCCCTGCCGTATGCCGCCCCGGGCCCCAGCGAATATCGCAATCCCGCTTTTGCAGACGGCTTGCACCGCGCATCATATCATCCAGAGACAGCATGTCATAAGCAACATGATTGAGGCACGGAGGACCGGGCAGCAAAGCAATCCGGTGGTGCGCATTATTGCAGCGCAAGAAGCACATGAAATCGCCCAGCCAATCGCTGACTTTGAAGCCAAGAACATCGGTGAAGAATTTCACGGCAGCCTGATGATCAGGGGAATGCAGCACGATGTGGCTAATTTTCAGCGGCAGCCCTTCCCAGCGTGTCATTTCGCGTTGATCACCGCGCGCGACGTCGGACGAAATTTCAAACGGAAGCCCATCGGGTGAGAAAAAGCGGAAACCATATCCGCCAGCTGGCCCGTCCAATTCGCGCGGCTCATGGATAATCTTGCAATCCGCAGCGCCGACTTTGTCCCGCAAAGCGTCCACGTCTTCGCGCGTATCAGCGGCCAAAGCCATGACCTCTACGCAATCCGTATCGCGGCGGTGCAGGCGGACAACGTGATGTTCATCATGGCCATGGGTTTTGAACCAGACCATGTCCTTGTCTGCATGGGATTCAACAAGGCCCCAGTCATCGGCGTAAAACGCACGCTCTGTGTCGAAGTCTTTGACGCCGTATCCGACATAGCGGATTTCTGTCACTCGGCTCATCATTGGGTCCTTAAGTCAGAATATTAGATAGGCTGCGAGACGATGGCGAACATCTCGCCAGTTGCCGCGCCTTGATCCACCAGCGGGCCCTTGCCGATTTGGCCGTGGCAAATGGCGAGCGATTTCTCGACGATATATTTGCACCGTTCAAAGCGGCGATCGCGGTAGGCTGCGAAGGCTGCATCCAGCGTGTCACAATTGGTCAATTCCTCAGCCAGCACAATGCTGTCTTCGATCGCCATGCCGGCGCCTTGGCCAAGATGCGGCGTGGTCGCGTGGACAGCATCGCCCAGCAGAACAATGCGCCCCTTATGCCAATCACCATAGAGCATCATCTGATCCATCGGACGATAGACGACGCCGTCATCCTCAGTGATTTGCGCGGCCAGCTCTTGAATTTTCGGCGGCGCTTTGGCGAGCTTATCCCGCATGGATTGCGCGATGCCTTCGGTTGGGTAGAAGGGTTTGCCCGGCTCCGGCGTGGTCACATACATATACATCAGCGCGTCACTGATCGGCACAAGACCAATGCCCGTGGGGCCATTATAGGCATGCAGCGAACTAAGATCAGCGGGGCGCTCAAAATTGTAGCGCCATACGGCCTGGCCGGTAAACTCCGGCTTTGCAGCATCAGGCATCACAGTCTGCCGCGTGTCGGAATAGACGCCATCAGCACCGATCACCATGTCGAAGCTTTCGGTTTTTCCATCGGAGAAACGAACCGAAACGCTGTCACCCAAATCGGCAATATCCTCGGCCACAACGCCCAAGCGCACTTCAGCGCCAGCACCTTTGGCGCGGTCACCCAGCACCTTATGCAAGGCAGGTCGCCCGATGCCGACATTGGCTGGATAGCCTTCCACCAAACGCGGAGCAGGAACCTCGGCCACCTTCACGCCTTCAGGCGTATGGACTGACACAGTATCAAAAGGCACACCTGCAGCGAGGTAATCATCAAGCAAGTCCAGTTCGTCCATTGCCCGAATGACATTGGATTGCTGGATGATCCCAACGCCGTAAACGGCCCAATCGGGATCTTTTTCAATGATAGTAACCGTGTGGCCCTTGCGCCGCAGCGCGATTGCCGATGTTAGACCGCCGATACCCCCGCCTATGACAAGAATATTCAGATCATTCATGGGTTAGAATTTGTCCATGTCGTTGGCGATAACCACTGGCCCCGTGTAATATTGCGATATTGTTTGGAGATATCCGAAGAATTTGGGGCTAACCGGTTCAGCGCCTGCAAAATGCGTGACAACAACCGCCTTAACGCCAGCGCGATTGGCCAATTCCCCGACATCTTTCGGAAGCAAATGGTGCTTCGTCAGATGCGATTCCATGGCCCGCGCAGCCGGACCGGACAGCTTAGGATTATTTCTGGTAACAGCCGCAACGATAAGCGGCACGTCCATCATTTCAGCGACCAACAGATCAGCATCTTTTGCCAATTCTTCAACCGCTGTGCTCGGCCCAGTGTCGCCGGTGTAGACAATCGAACGGCCTGGCAGATCAAACCGATAGGACAATGCCTGAAAACGGTTTGCCAAATCGCTTCCCGGAGTAAAGCTGTAATGCGTGTTGCTGCGCACTGACAGCTTCATTGCCCCCACATCAACCTTCGCGCCGTCACGAAGCTCGATCACTTCGATATTCGCACGGTGATCTTTTACCGGAGCGCCGGGGACGCCGTAATTGGCTGTGGCGCCAGGCGTCATGGAATCGAGGAGGCCATTGACTAGCTCCTGCGTTCCAGGAGGGCCATAAATGGTCAGCAGGCTGGTCGCATTGGTCTGAAAGCGCAGACCAAATATTGCCGCAAGACCGCCCGTATGGTCGAAATGCAGGTGGCTGATGAACACGCCATCCAGCATCGCTGTTTGCATCTTTGCTTTTGACAGCTGACCAGCAGCCCCGTCCCCCACGTCGACAAGATATTTCTTGTCACCGACAACCAACAGATTGGCTGGCTGTGAACGAGTGGGGATCGTTACCGGCCCCCCGCGCGTACCAAGCGTGATCCAAACTCCTTTTTCAGCAGCGACAGGCTTTTCAGCCGGCGCTTCTGCATGGTGTTTGGAATGGGCGGGCATGGCGGCCAGTGCAAATGCACTGGCCGCCAATAGTGTCAAAATTCGCATCAAAACTTCCCGTTAGAAGTCATACCCAACTGAGATACCCCAGTTGCGCACAGAGTTCAGATCCCAGTTCTGGAACGTTGACGAAACGCCGCGCTGTGCAGCATCGCCTGCCCAAATTGTGACACCTGTTGGGCGCACTTGATTGAAGCAGTTGCGGCAGAACAGTGACACCCGCAAGGCATCGGATTCAATGCCTAGGCTGGCGCCAATATAGTCTGCTTTCGGGATTTCCGTTGTCGGGTTGTTGCTGACATCGAAGTTCAGCGACGAACGGTGATACCAGTTGGCGCTTACAAAACCATCCAGCGCATCGCTGAGTGGGAATTCATAAGTACCTTGAACCGTCGATGTGAAATTCGCCGAAGCCGGCAATGGCTGACCCGAAGCATCGAAGGTGTTGTCTGGTCCACAACCAGGCTGAGCCGGGTAGCATTCCGCACCAAGAAACTCAGTATAAACCGAGTCGAGAAGAGAAGCATTGGCGCTGACCGTCAGACCCCGGACAGGGCGCAAAATAACTTCAGCTTCAATACCCTTACTTTCAAGCGAACCGGCATTTTGCAGCAGGAACGTCCGGAAGTCGACGTTGAACGATTGCGCTTGGTAATCGTCATATTTGGTCAGGAATGCAGACACGTTGAAGATCACCGCATCATCAGCGAGGCTGCTCTTGAAGCCCAGCTCAAACGTTTCTGCAGTTTCCGGAGCCACTTGGTTTGGCACGGTTGCGACAAAGACGTCGTTGAATGCAGGACCTTTGTAGCCTGTGGCGTAATAACCATAGAGCATGACGTCATCACTCACGTCATATTGCGCACCCAGCTTATAACTAAAGTTGGTGTTCGACACATCTTCATTGAATGTGCCTGGATCAGCGATAGAAACGAAATAGTTGAAACGCTGCTGCTGAACAGAAGTGATGTCGATCGAATCCTTGGTGACACGGGCACCCGCAATCAAGGTCAAAGCATCGGTGACATCAAAGTTCAACTGACCAAAGGCAGCATAGCTTTTGACAGTGAAATCCGTCGACGTATCGCGGCCAATGAAGAAGTCATTGCTCACGTTACAGTTCGGCGGGCCCCCAGGGCTTACAACCGGCGGGTTGATACAGAACGGGAAGTTAGGCCGTACGAATGTAGGAAGGTTTTGAAACCCGCCGAGCAAACGGTCATCGGTTTCCTTGGCTTGGTAATAGTACAGGCCAAGCTGACCATGCACCCTGCTTGAGTCCGGAATGGAAAGACGCAATTCGTTGGAGAATTGAGAGAAGTCCGAATCAATCTGGTTGAAATCCAAATAGGCGCCTGTGGTACGATCGGCATCCAGGCTGGAGTTGATTTTCAGGTTTTTATACGCTGCAACGTTGATGATTTGCCAGTCATTAGGCAGCGTGTAGGCGATCGTTCCCTGAATACTGCTGATTTGAGTATCACGAAAAGTCGTCTCATTTTGTGCAATTTGCAGATTTTCGGGGCTGGCAGTGATTCCAGCACCAGTAATCTGATCGACAACTCGGCCACCCGGATCAGCCAGGCGGTAGCTATCAAGAAACGTTCCGTTTGCTTCGGCGTATTCACCGATCACATAGATTTCAAGATTGTCGCTCGGTTCAACAAGAAGCTTGGCACGCACGCCCCAATCTTCCTTCTTATTGTCAGAGTCGCCCATGCCGATATCTTCTACGATACCATCTTGTTGCGTGTAGCGCGTGTTGATCCGCAAGGCCGCTGTATCGCCAAGCGGTGCGTTAATCGTTCCGCGCAAGATATAACCCATGCCAGTTTCCGGCGTAGTATCGCGCAGGTTCACTTCTGCTGTTGCAAAACCACTGAACTCACCAAGCTCAGGACGGCGGGTTACAACATTGAGCAGGCCAGCGGAGGAGTTCTTACCAAACAAAAGACCCTGAGGTCCGTTCAGCACTTCGACCCGCGCCACATCGTCAAATGCGCCAAGAGCCAGAGCGGTCCGGCCCACGTTTACATCGTCAACCGCAAAACCAACGCTTGATTCAACGGTAGGCGTGATGGCCAGAGTACCAATCCCGCGAACCGAGACATTGTTATTGAAGCCGGAAATTTGGACGGTAGGAGCGGCAAGGAAGATTTCCGAGGCCGTGTTAATGTTGAGATCGGAGAGCTTTTCAGCTGTAACCGCGGTCAAAGAGACCGGAACATCTTGGATGTTTTGCGAGCTACGCTGAGCGGTAACGATAATGGTGTTACCCTCATTCGCCGCATCATCATCATTTGCATCCTGAGCCAACGCAGGTTGGCTGATGGCAGCCAGCAAGATTGCTGAACCGGTAAGTAATTTCGCCTTCATAATGTCACTCCCATGTTTTCTTATGCTCTAGAGATGCAGCAGCCTGCGCAATTAGAAAAATGAATTAATTTAATTCTATCTATTATATTTTCTAATTACCCCAGCGTTCAGCCTGCGCTTCCTCCAATAGCAATTGCCGCAGCCATAATATGCCCTCGTCGTTTTGTCGCAAACGGTGCCATTGCATAATCTCCTGAACACCGGGCCCTTCGATAGGAAGAGGGTGGACGGCAATAGGAAACGATTGCTCAAACAGTTTAGCCTGCGACATATGCATAACCGCCAATCGGTCCGTTCCTACGATGGCGCGCGGCAGAGCTGTAAAGCTGGACACTTGCACGCCAACATTAAACGCAATGCCTTTGCGGCGGAAAAACAGATCGGTGATCGTTGGTCTGCGCTCTTCGCCGAATACGGGTATGGCGAAGCTGGCGCTGAGGAATTGCTCCTCATCAATGCCGGAAGCAAATTTACCTTGATCCCAGCAAATTACCGCATCTGTATCAACGAACAGCTCCTGCGAGGGATGATCATCCAAGTGATAATCGTGCACGGTAATCATCAAATCGACATCGCCCTTTTGGAACATTCGCGTTCCCTGCGGCCCGGTTGCCGCCACATCAAAGGTGATATTGGGCGCTAAGAATGATGCCCGCGCAATCGCGCTTGAGATCAGCACATCATAAGCAAAGTCTGAGCATACGATTTTGAACCGGCGATTGGACGTTGCCGCGCTGAATTGCTCTGTATGGACGATCTTAAACCGCGCAACATTTAGCAATTCGGTAATGGCCGGCCCCAGCTCCTCGCCTTTTTCCGTGGGCACCATATCGCGCCCCACATTCATCAAGAGCTCGTCGTCGAAATATTCCCTCAATCGGCGCAATGCCGCGCTGATCGTGGGCTGACTAAGATTCAGCCGGCGCGCGGTTTCTGTGGTGCTGCGGCAATCGAGCAGCACTTCCATTGCAACCAGCAGATTGAGATCAAGACCTTCGAAACGCATAGACTCGGCTATCCCTTCAGTAATTCAAAATACAAATTCCTTCGATTTGTTCAATTCATTTTTGACATAGAACTTTCTGTGGCAGCTTGTAAAAATAAAGAGCCGCCATCACAAAAAATGGCATTCTACGCGGGCAATTTGCTGGCGTATCGAACGAGGCAGAGGGAAAAATTATAATGAAAATTAAGTGTATTCATCACGTTACATTCGCGGTGGCAGACCTAGACAAGCAAGAATCCTTTGCGGTCGATTTTGGTCTGGTAACTGCTGAGAAACGCGATGACCGCTTGGTGATGAGGACGCGCGGTGGCGACAATTTTGCTTATGTCGCCCATAAAGCAGACGCAGATGCTCTAATCGGCATCGCGTTTGAAGCGGAAGATGCCGCATCATTGGATGAAGCCGTTGAGACACTCGGCGCACAAGAACTTGGCGAATTGGATTTGCCCGGCGGCGGACGCGCGGTGAAATTGACCGACCCCGATGGGCTGGATGTGCTGATTATTCATGGCAATGAACGCATTTCAGCAGGCGAGGCCTATCCGGAAATTGAGCTCAACACGCCTTTCCGCAAGCAGCGCTTTGGCAAAAACCAACATTCACGCGCAATCGGCCCAGCGCGCCTCTGGCGGCTTGGCCATGTTGGCCTATTTGTGAAGAGCTTTGCTGAGACATCCGCATGGTATGAGAAAAACATCGGGATGATTGGCAGCGATATTTATCATATCCCCGGCCAGCCGCAGGCAAAAATCGTTGGCTTTCTGCGCCTCAATCGCGGCGAGGACTATGTCGACCACCATTCCCTTGCCTTGATGCAGGATGAGCGTGGCGGCTGCCATCATATCTCTTATGAAGCGCAAGATTTTGAAGCGCAGAACCGCACCCATAATTTCTTGAAGCAGAAGAAATATGAATCAATCTGGGGCGTAGGTCGTCATCCGCATGGCAGCCATATCTTCGACGTTTGGCGCAGCCCAGATGGCGCGCGGTTTGAATCCTTTTCAGACACAGACTTGTTCCGCGAATCCGACGGCACCAATTTCCATGATATCTCGCAAGTGATGATGGATGAGTGGCGGGATGAAGGGCCCGAAGCGTATTTCGCATGAGCGCGGCTAGCAGCTCCCATTATTCACGCGGTGCAATCCTATTGCATTGGACCACGGCGATCATTGTGATCACGATGATTGGTCTGATTGCCTTTGGTTCAGACAATGAAACACCATTGGGCAATCAAGCGGTGAACTTGCACAAGGTTTTGGGCATAGCTGTTTTGGGTCTGACGATTGTCAGGCTTGGCTGGCGTTTGACGCACCGCCCACCGGCCCTGCCCAGCACTATGGCGCCCATGCTGCGCATTCTTGCGCGCGTGACCCATGTTTTGTTTTACGTGGTTCTGCTTGCTATGCCGCTATCGGGTTGGTGGATGACTTCGGCCTTTCCAAAGCGTCACCCGATCGATGCAGGCCTGTTCGAAATACCGTTTCTGCCTGTCACGATGAGCATGGAATCTGCTGGCACCGCGCATAGCGTGCATGAGGCCGGCGCATTGCTTATTACTGGCTTGATTGTGCTGCATGTTGCGGCCGCTCTTAAACATCATTTCCTCAACCGCGATGGCGTTTTGCAGCGTATGCTGTCATCTTCACCTCGCTAATTAAACCGATCATTCACGCGGGCAAACCTGCCGCCCGGTATTCAATATGCCTCGCCTGATAAGGACCTTATTATGACCACTTTTAATCCAGCCACTGGCCTTGCTGAAGGCAGCTTCGGAATTGGCACTTTTGCAAAGGGTGATGGCAAGCCATTCCCTGCTATCGTTCAGCCCGATGGCGGCATTATCGATGTGTCAGACCGCTGGCACGATACCCATGCGATCTTTGACGATTGGGACCGCAGCTTTGACGCCTTGGTCGATATTGCTGCAAAAGATGCTGGCAGCGACATGCGTATGGACGATCTGCACCAGCATTCCTGCCTGTCTCATCCCAACATGCTGTTTGCCGGTTCAAACTACCGCCAGCACGTTGCCGAGATGATGACGCATAATAAGTTTAACCAGCATATGCGCGAGGAAGGCGAGAGCGACGAAGACTTCTTCCAGCGCAATCTGGCCATCGTGGACAAGCGCGCAACAGAAGGCATGCCGTTCTTCTGGACCGGCATGCATTCCTCGCTATGCGGCGCGCGGGATGAAATTCCCCTGCCGCTGATTGGCGAGCATCCCGATTGGGAAATGGAACTGGGCGTGATCGTCGGCAAGACGGGCCGCTATGTGAAGACAGAAGATGCTGGTGATTTGATCGCAGGCTATGTCGCCATTAATGATTTGGGCACAGTCGATGAATTCCGCCGCAATGATGTGCGCTTCATGTTTGACTGGGTCAGCAAGCATCAACCCAATTTCAAAATTCTTGGCCCGTTCATCGTGCCCAAGCAGTTCGTGAAATTCGAAGACCTGCGGATTGAATTGAAAGTCAGCGGCAAGGTCATGCAAGATTGGCCCGTGACCGATATGATCTTCACGCCGGAGCAATTCTTGTCCTACGCATCTGAGCGCGTACGGCTTGTGCCGGGCGATTTGCTGAGCACAGGCTCACCTCCAGGCAATGGCGCATTCCACGGCAATCGCTGGCTGCGTCCCGGCGATGTGATGGAAGGCTCGATCAATTACCTTGGCCGCCAGCGCAACATGATCGTAGCCGAAGAAACAGATGGCAACGGCTGGAACTGGGGCCCGCTGCCCAAGGATGAGGACTAACAACCGGTGGTCTGCACAGGGCATTCTTCGCATGAACCCATCGAGGTTCGCAAAAGCGGCGAGCATCTCGTCGTCGATATCCACGCGCATTTGGGCGTCGCGGCGGCAGAGAATATCGTGCGCGCTGAAATGCCCGATTTGCCGCGCGGCTTGCCCTTTTCCTGTGCGGCATCTGATGCGGTCAACGCCAAGATGTTCCAGACCATTGGCGGCAAGCTCAATGGCGTGACCGAGCGCTTAGTGGATATGGACGCACAAGGCGTCGATGTTCAGGTGATCAGCCCTAACCCGGGTCAATATTTCTACTTCGTGCCGCCGGAATTGGGCCGCGCTTCGTGCGTTGCAATCAATGATGGGATTGCAGAGGCGGTGGCGACCACGCCTGACCGCTTGGTTGGGCTTGGCACTGTGCCCTTGCAGAACACGGAAATGGCGATTGCAGAAATGCGCCGCTGCGTGAATGATCTGGGGCTACGCGGAATTGAAATTGGCACCAGCGTCGGACCGCGCGAATTGGCCGATGACAGCTTGCGGCCGTTCTTTGCTGCGGCAGAGGAAATGGGTGTATTGCTGTTCATCCACCCGCTCGGCTTTACCCACGGCGAACGCTTGTCGGAGCATTACCTCAACAATATCATCGGCAATCCGCTGGAATCCTCTATCGCGCTAAGCCATTTGATTTTCGGCGGTGTGTTGGATTCGCATCCCGGCTTGAAGCTATGCGTCGCCCACGGCGGCGGCTATCTGCCTGGCTATTGGGGCCGCATGGATCACGCCTACCGCGCCCGCGAAGACTGCCGCCAACACATTTCTCGCGAACCCTCCAGCTATCTGCGCCAAATCTGGCTAGACACTCTGGTGTTCGACCGCGATCAGCTGGACAGCCTTATCCGCACGCATGATGTAAACCGGCTATGTATGGGAACAGACTATCCCTTTGACATGGGCGAGACTGATCCGGTTGGATTTCATTCACAATTAGACGCTGAAACACGGGCCAAAATTCTGGGCCAGAACGCCGCAGAGCTGCTTGGCCTTACGGTTGTACTTTAATAACAAAAGGAAAGATCACATGTATCCTTTCAAAACCGAAAGCGGCATTGTTCGCAACCGCTGGTATATGGCCGGCTTCTCAAGCGAGATCACCCGCGACCCCATGGAACGCACCTTTCTTGGCAAGCCAGTGGCGCTCTACCGCAAGGAAGATGGCACGCCGGTTGCCATGTATGGTCTGTGCCCGCACCGCTATTTCCCGCTTGCCCAAGGCAAGGTGGATGGAGATGCGCTGGTTTGCGGCTATCACGGCTTCACATTTGATGCTGACGGCAAATGCATCAATGTCCCCTCGCAGGGTACGGGAACAGGCTTTTGTCAGCCGACCTATCCCATCGTGGAAAAAGGCCCCATTTGCTGGATTTGGATGGGCGATGAAGATGCATGTGATGAGGCATTGCTGCCGCCCACAGAGGACTTCAACCTAGGCGAAGATGGCTGGCGGTATAGCTCAGAAAACTACCTTCACCTCAAAGGCCGCTCTCAGCTTCTGGTCGACAATCTGCTCGACCTAACGCACCTGCCCTACGTGCATTCACATGTCGGCGGCGGTGATTCCATGGCCAACCCGAAAATGCATGAGGAAGAGGGCGCAAGCCTCTACCGCATTATTCGCACGGGCAAGGTTCCGTGGAACCCGTTCCATGAGCAAGTGTTTGGCAAAGAAGCAGAGTTTGAAGGTCTATCAGACTTTAAGATCGTTTCCGATTTTTACGGCCCCGAACTCATTCGCACAGGCCTGCCCGTAACCACTGCGGTACCTGGCCATGACACTGTCCCGCCAGAACTGGGCGCCTTGTGGATTTTGCATGGGATCACGCCAGAGACAGAAACCACAACGCATTACTTCGGCTTTTCCGTGCGAAGCTTCCGCCTCGATAGTGAGGAGCTCGATGAGTTCCAGCGCTTGTCTGACATTAAGATCAGAGAGCAAGATGTTACAGTGATCGACGCTGTTGAAGCGCGGCTTGAAAGCGCGGCGGCGCGCCAGCAAGAGTTGCTGGTCAAAGCCGATGCTCCCGCTGTGAAAGTGCGGCGCATGGTGGAAAAAATGCTCGCTGACGAACAGGGCTAATGCCCATCCGGGAAATGACTGATAAGGCCCTTTCCCATAGCCAGCGCTACGTGATTGCTTGGAGCTGGCCCTGATATATTTGAATTTTCCTTTGAAGGACACAAACAATGAAAACCCGCGCAGCCGTTGCTTTTGAAGCCAAAAAACCGCTCGAAATTGTCGAACTTGATTTGGAAGGTCCCAAGGCGGGCGAGGTTCTCGTTGAGATCATGGCGACCGGCATTTGTCACACCGATGCCTATACGCTCGACGGGCTCGACAGCGAGGGATTGTTCCCCAGCGTGCTAGGCCATGAAGGCGCTGGGATCGTGCGCGAAGTCGGCGCTGGCGTCACCAGTGTTGCACCCGATGATCACGTAATCCCGCTCTACACGCCGGAATGCCGCCAGTGTAAAATGTGTCTGTCAGGCAAAACCAATCTGTGCAGCGCCATCCGCGAAACACAGGGCAAGGGCTTGATGCCCGATGGCACCAGCCGCCTGTCTTACAAAGGGCAGACGATCTTCCATTATATGGGCTGCTCCACCTTCTCCAATTTCATCGTTCTGCCTGAAATCGCTGTGGCAAAAATCCGCACCGATGCGCCGTTTGAAACCAGCTGCTATGTTGGTTGCGGCGTCACAACCGGCGTTGGCGCGGTGGTGAACACAGCCGACGTTAAGCCGGGCGACAATATCGTCGTGTTCGGCCTTGGCGGGATTGGCCTTAACGTGCTGCAAGGCGCGAAAATGGCCGGCGCTGACCGTATCGTCGGCGTTGATATCAACCCTGACCGCGAGGAATGGGGCCGCAAGTTTGGCATGACCGATTTCGTCAATCCAAAGGATGTCGGTGATGTGGTCGAGGCCCTCGTCAATATGCTCGATGGCGGCGCGGATTACACCTTTGATTGCACCGGCAACACGGACGTGATGCGTCAAGCTTTGGAAAGCTGCCACAAGGGCTGGGGAACATCGATCATCATCGGTGTCGCCGAAGCTGGCAAAACGATTGAAACACGCCCTTTCCAATTGGTGACGGGGCGCAATTGGCGCGGAACAGCCTTTGGCGGCGCGAAAGGGCGCACCGATGTGCCCAAGATTGTCGATTGGTACATGAACGGCAAAATTCAGATCGACCCAATGATTACTCACCGGCTTTCGCTGGAAGAAATCAACAAGGGCTTCGACCTGATGCATGCCGGTGAAAGCATCCGCAGCGTCGTGGTTTTTTAATGAAAACTGTCTCTGAAAATCGTAGCTTTGGCGGCGTGCAAGGGGTGTATGAACACACCTCTAGCGCGACCGGCACGGCGATGACTTTTGCCGCCTTCGTGCCTGAGCATGAAGAGGGCGAGACCCTGCCCGTTCTGTTCTACCTATCGGGCCTGACCTGCACCCATGCCAATGTCATGGAAAAGGGTGAATATCGCGCAGCTTGTGCAAAGCACCGCATCATCCTGATCGCGCCGGATACGTCCCCGCGCGGAGAAGAAGTTCCTGATGCAGCGGATGAATATGATTTTGGTCAAGGCGCAGGCTTTTACGTCAATGCAACTCAAGACCCTTGGTCAAAGCACTATAATATGCGCAGCTATATCGAGGATGAGCTGCCCGCCTTGATTGCCGAGAAGTTCCCTGCAGCGGATATGACCCGCCAAGCAATCACCGGCCATTCCATGGGCGGCCACGGCGCGCTCACGATTGCGCTGAGAAATCCCGGACGCTTTGCCAGTGTCAGCGCTTTCTCACCAATTGTCGCGCCCAGCCAAGTGCCATGGGGCGAGAAGGCTCTGGGACGCTATCTTGGCGAAGATAAAGCCAGCTGGCGCGAATATGACACCGTCGCCCTCATCGAAGATGGCGCGCGCGTTGAGCACATGCTGGTCGATCAAGGCACGGCTGACAATTTCCTTGAGGAACAATTGCAGACAGACCTGTTGCGCGCTGCCTGCGAAAAAGCAGGGATCAAAGCCGCCATTCGCATGCAAGACGGCTATGATCATTCCTACTTTTTCATATCAAGCTTTATGGCAGAGCACATCGCCTGGCATGCGCGGCGGCTGTAAATCCGGCCACCAACGCGCGTGAAATAATGCACGCGCGCGGGCGCGCTTAATTACGCGCCCGGCAGTTTGGATTTGTCATATTCTGCCAGACCTGGCTTGTATGTCTTGTCATCGATGAACTGCTTAATGCCTTCCTTGCGCCCTTCATTGTCGAAGGAATTAGCGGCCTCTTGCGCGCGGATCAGGAAGTCTTCAGCATTGTCATAGCTCATCTCGCCAACGCGGCGGATCGCGTCTTTTGTGGCTTTCAACGCCACTGGGTTCTTCTTGAGCAGCACTTGGGCGACATCATTGACGCGCGCCTCAAGAGCATCTGCAGGAACCGCTTCATTGATAAGACCCCACTCCGCCGCTGTCTTTCCGTCGACGTTCTCGCCCATCATGGCGTGATACATAGAATTGCGGAAGTTCGCGAGTTCGCGGATGATCTTGGTCGCGCCGCCGCCTGGCAAAATGCCCCAGTTAATCTCTGACAAGCCGAACTGCGCGTCTTCCGCTGCAAAGGCCAGATCGCAAGCAAACAGCGGACCGTAAGCGCCGCCAAAGCACCAGCCATTGACCATCGCAATGGTCGGCTTTTGATACCAGCGCAGCTTGCGCCACCAGCCATAGGCATCAGCCTGCGCAGCCCGGGTTGCGCCCAGACCTTTGGCTTCTGTCTCGCGGAAATATTCCTTCAAATCCATACCAGCGGACCATGATGTGCCCTCGCCGGTCAGAACCAAAACACCAAAATCATCGCGATATTCAAGCTCGCTGAGAAGGTCGCCCATTTCCTTATTCAAGGTTGGGCTCATGCAATTGCGTTTGTCGGGGCGGTTGAAATACACCCGCGCAATGCCGTCTTTGATTTCATAGGCGGCAACGCCGCTGGGTGAGGTAACTTTTGTCATAAATGCTCCTATAGGTGCCGCCCACCCCACTCATTTTCTCAAAGCGAAGTGGCGGAGTAATTCGGTTTAAATGGGGTAATGGCCGGGCTGTGTTTCCATCGTAATCCAGCGCAGCTCAGTGAAGGCATCGATCCCGGCCTTGCCACCAAACCGGCCATAGCCAGAGGCTCCAACACCGCCGAAAGGCATTTGCGCCTCATCATGCACGGTCGGGCCATTGATGTGGCAAATGCCCGATTGGATTTGTTTCGCGACGCGCATTCCGCGCGCTGTGTCACCGGTAAAGACAGCCGCCGACAGACCGTATTCGCTATCATTCGCCAGCTCGATTGCATGGGCTTCATCACGGGCGCGGGCGATGCCAACAACCGGGCCGAAGCTTTCATCACGGAACAGTTTCATATCCTGCGTGACGTGATCAACCAGATGCGCGGGCATCACGACATTGAGGCTAGTCTCGCCGCCAACCAACAGTTTTGCGCCCTTTGAAACGGCATCATCAATCAGGCTGAGGCAATGCGCGACTGTCTTGGTATCCACCACTGCGCCCAAAGGTGTATTGCCATCACGCGGATCACCTGCAGGCATGGATTTGACCTTTTCGGCGAACTTCGCCGCAAAGGCATCTGCAACCGCATCGACCACAATGAGCCGCTCGGTCGACATGCAAATCTGCCCTTGGTTCATATAGGCGCCAAAGGCCGCAGCCTTAACCGCTTCATCCAAATCGGCATCCTCCAGAACAACCATTGGCGCTTTGCCGCCCAGCTCCAGCAAGCATGGCTTGAGATGCTCTGCAGCGCGCTTTGCGATGATCTTGCCGACATTGGTTGAGCCGGTGAAATTGATGCGTTTAACCTGGGGCAAATCGATCAGACCGCCGACAATATCGGCTGCATCTTGTGGCGCATTGCTGACGACATTGACTGTGCCTTCTGGGAAGCCAGCTTCCGAAAATGCTTCAATGATCAGGCCGTGTGTATGTGGGCAAAGCTCGCTTGCCTTAAGGATCACTGCATTGCCGCATGCCAGCGGAACAGCAATCGCTCTGACGCCAAGAATGATCGGCGCATTCCATGGTGCAATACCTAGGATCACGCCAACTGGCTCACGCAGAGCCATGGCCACGCAGCCCGGCTTATCAGACGGGATAACTTCGCCAGAGATTTGCGTCGTAATCGCCGCTGCTTCGCGGACCATCCCAACGGCAAGCCCGTGATTGAACATCGCCCAGCCTGGCGTCGCGCCAATTTCTGCCGCCATCGCTGCGACAAAATCCTGCTGCTTTGCCTCCAGCGCATCGGCGGCCTTCATCAGCACCGCGCGGCGCGCATTAGGGCCCATCGCCGACCATTCGGCAAAGCCCTGTTGAGCGCTGACGCCGATTGCCGCCAGATCAGAAACTTGCATGGCTGGGGCGTTAGATGCCACCTCACCAGTTAGCGGATTGCTTCGTTCAAACTGCATATGCCCTCTCCTATTGCTATAATATATAGCGGTTTAATTGCTATATGCAATAGCAATTCAGTTAGGAGTGCATCAATGGGTAGAAAAAGAGTTTTTGAGAATGGCGCTCACCGCAAGCAACGGCAAGGCTCATCTATCCAGCTTTGCGCGGCCTTCCGCGAGGACGCGGCTTGCTTGCAGCGTCGGTATTCGTGTGGACTTCAGGAATAGCACCAGACTGTTCGAGTAGCGCTTTTACATCATCAGTGGTCTGCTGAATGTGATTGGAAATCAGCGCGACAGCCACCTTTTCATCCCGATCAACTACCGCTTGCATAATAGCGCGGTGCTCATCGGTTAGACGATATTGCATCTGATCGCGGTGTGACACTGCCAAGGCCTGATACCGCTGCGCTTGAGATTGCAAAGCTGAGCGGAAAAACAACAACCATGGCGAACCACAGCTAGCGACCAAGGCATCGTGGAATTGCGAGTGTTTTTCGCCGTAACTGGCCCATTGCTCAGCTGTTCCATCGACATCAGGCACGCCAGATTTGCTGAGCAAATGGAAGGAGCTCACGATGTTCGCCTCCCAATTATCGTCACCATTCCGGATGGATTCAGCGATGGATCTCGATTCAAAATCGATACGCCAGAATGTAATGTCTTCAAGATCTTCGACGGATACAGGAGCAACTCTGAAACCGCGTCCTACATCAATCCGCACCAACCCATCAGAGACCAAATGTGACAGCGCCTCTCTCAGCGTGCCGATGCCCGCGCCATAGGTTTTTCGCAAAGCTTCGAAACGCAGTTTTTCGTCAGGTTTCAGGACGCAGCGTGTGATGTCAGAGCGCAATTGCCGGTACACCGCGAAACTCGCAGCATCCTCGCCCGCAATATCTTGCGGGACGGACGAGCGCCCCCCTGTAATGCTCTCTAAAACGCGGCCAGTTACCATATCGAATTCTTTTGCTTTCTCACGTCCATGACCTTTGCAGTATCCCGTACATCTAGCAAGCGTTGCCACCCCAGCGTTACCGACAAACTTCTACGGTAAGGTGAACAGTCTCAACAAAATTGGGTCAAAGGGTTTGCAAATCCTCGCCCTTAATCACCTCACCGCTGAAACTTGCCTTCACTTTGGCAGTAATATTTGCCACCGCAGCCGTATCACCATCAGGGGTCGTAAAATGGGTGAGCACCACGGTTTTCACTCCCGCTGCACTTGCCAATTTGCCAACCTCTTCCGGGGTTAAATGCTTCGCGCGCATTTGCTTTTCGATCATCGCAAGCTGCGCTTCGCTGAAGCCGCCGCGCTGCTTAAATTGCTCCAGAATGCCGGCAACATCCATCACTTCAGTGACCAAAACATCGGCATCCTTAGCGAGTTTCTCCACCGCCTCAGATGGACCTGTGTCGCCCGTGAACACAACCGAGCGGTCTGCTGTATCAAAGCGGTAGCTATAAGAACGGATCGAACCGAAGCCCACGTCAGCCTTGGCCAAATGGTAGAAATGCGAATTGCTGACGGCGCTAACACGCACCTTATCATCGCGGAAAATCTCCAGGGCAGCTTTGCCTTCAAGGCCCAGGTCCTGAGCCTTGATCACATTTCGCATTGAGCCCATGCCGCGCACTTCGCTGGCGTGTACGGAGCCAGGCAGGGACAAATAGTCCATCCCTGCGGCGAGGAACTTTTGCGTTCCTGGTGGGCCATAAACTGTGACCGCATCGCTCGCACCCAATGTCCAGCGAAACGCCCCAAGAGATGCGGTGCCGCCAGTGTGATCAAGATGCAAATGCGTAAGGAAAACGGCGCGCAGCTGGGCTGGATCATATCCGGCCGCAACCAATTGTGTTACGCATCCTTCACCGCAATCAATCAAATAGGGCGTGCCGTCCACCACCAACAAATTTGCTGGCTGAGCGCGGTCAACCCTTAAACGTGGTCCTCCACCAGTGCCCAATAGGACCACTTGCGTGGATGGCTTTGCAGCCTGTTCTGACGCCTCCCCTGCCTCAGCTTGATGAGCCGCCAAAGGCGCTGCAAGCGCCAGAGCACAAATGCCTGCGAGACTTTTGAAGCCGCCCAAAACCATCACAACACCATCGCTGCAGGATCACCCTTCGTCAGGCGCTCATATCCATTCGCGGTGATCAGATATGTATCCGCACGCATGACCGCAGGATTTCCCGCAGCCATCGGATGGAAGATGAAGGTCATGCCCTCTTTCAATTCAAACGGAGCGCCCTTGATATGGAAATCTTCAAGCTCAAGCCCGATTGCGTGACCAAAGGATGGTGAGGCCGGCTCGAACCCATCCTTTGCAAATTGTGCCCCAATCGCGGCGCCCACATCGACCAGATCGGCGCCCGGCTTAACCAGCTCTAGGCCCTTTTCCCGCGCAGCATTGACCGCATTATGCGCAGCCAGCATGTCTGCAGGAATGGCACCGGTCGCAACCAGATTGGTCTGCTGACCAAAATACCCCAGATAGCGCGGGGAAATCTCGATCAAATAGACACTGTCTTCCTCAATCGGCAAAGCGGAATATGGGTTGCGGTCAAGTTGCTCCTGCAACATCGGCATGGACATACACAGGTTGAAGGAATCCTCGCAGCCTTCACTGCGCAAGATATGCTCAATATCAGCCAGCACTTCATAACGCTTGCGCCCAGGCTTCACGATGTCGGGAATATGCGACCAAGCCACATCAGAGATACGGCAAGACTCGCGAATGAGTGCTTGCTCGCCTTCACTTTTAACCAGCCGAAGGTGATGCACATCGTCCCAAATATCGACAAATTCAGCCGCTGGGTTGGCTGCGCGAATGGCCTCTACCCAACCGTTTGGGAAATATTCCATCCCCGCAACGCCGATACGCTTCAGACCCTTTTGGCTGATCTGATTGGCGATTTGACCCGCTACAGATGGCCCCTGCCCGCTATTATGGCCCGCCAAATTATCGGGCACAGCCATAGGCAAAACATTGGTCGCCCAAGACAATTGACCAGCAATTGCAATAGCGCCGGGATGGGTCATAACCAAATCGCATTCTTGCCCACGATAGAGAAGTGCCGCGATATAATCATAGGACGAACGGAAGTTCGTGAAATAGCGCTGGAGACTGGATTGATCTCCAAAATCACTGAAGGTGATCAGCACGTCGACATCATGGCGCGCCATGATTTCATCAGCAGCGCTCCAGCGTCTATCCCGCTCTGCAATTGCAGGTGCTTCCATTGCCTTTAACTCCCATTCCCTATTGGCGCCGCGCGCAATTTAGCCTTTGAAGAAGGCGATTGATGCTTCGTTGACTTGATCGGCGGTTTCCCACTGCGGCCAATGCGAAGCGCCAAGCACTTCGCACCATTCAACACCCGGGATCAGGCCTTTATATTCATGCGCCATAACGAGAAACTCGTCTTTGCAATCTGGCGATGCGATAACCATCGTCGGACGGTTGATGCTCTTGAGTTCTTCATCGGTGAGCACGTTTTCATCCCAATGCGGCGGCATGATGCCTGCGAAGACATTCTGCATCGTGCGGACCATATTGGGCTGCGAATAAACGCGCATCCGCAAGGTCAACAGGTCGAGCATCCGCTGTTTAGGATCAGCGATAAGCTGGGAGAACACCTTGTCCATTTTCTCAATCGTAGGCTCGGCCACAGATTGCGCGCGCTGAGCGAGGAATTGCATGCCTTTTTCGCGCTCTTCCTCGGTTTCATTGATGCGCTTGCGGCCCCAAGCAGACATCACGATCAGGCGTTTAACCAAATCAGGACGGCGAAGAGTGAACTTGGTAGAAATCCAGCCGCCAATCGACAGACCAAACATGCTGACATCTTTGAGACCCAGTGTCTCAACAAAGCCTTCCAATTGATCGACATAGCCTGAAACAGCATAAGGCTCATCCGGCTTATCTGAATAGCCATGGCCCTTCAGATCGAAAGCGTATGTGTTGAAATGCTTAGAAAATTCCGCGAAATTCGCGATGAAGTTTTCCCAAGTGCCGCCCATGCCGTGCACCATGACGACAACCGGCGCATCGCTTGGGCCAGCATTGACATAACGCGTGCGCGTTCCTGCTGCATCAACATAGCCTTGTGTAAATGCCACACCGTCCATGAAGGACCAAATGCTCTGCAGATCCCGTTCTGAATTGCTCATATCACTTCTCCAAACACTTCATTTATTGGTCAAACTTGTTCAAAATTACGCGGGCTTGCCCTTGTTCTTCCAAGCCTTCGGATCGACTTGAATATTCTTGGCAGCCTCTACGATGGATTGCGTGTAGCCCTTGCGCGCTGCCTCATATGATTTAAGCGCTTCATGGGTGACACCGTGCTCAGCAAAGGCATCGGCAATCGCGCCCGCATCATGAATTGATTGGCAACCGCCCTGCCCCAGATTAGGCCGCATTGAGTGCGCTGCATCGCCCATCAAAGCGATCCGGCCTTCGACCCATTTTTCCGCAACAGGACGATCATACAAAGGATAGGCTGCCAGCGGCTCAACCCGTGCCTCAACCATCTTGCTGACGATTGGATCCAGCTCATCGGGGTAGCGCCCCATAACACGGTCAACTGGCAAGTCTGACGGATCGCAATCTTCCAATTGATCGCCGCCTTGAAATTGCAGATCGACGCTGATGAATTTCTCACCGCGCACTGGCACCGTCAGCGCATGAACGCCAACGCCAGCAGCCTTGTCACCAAATGCCCAGCCGTCCCAGAACAGCATCCGGTTGGTCGGCAAATCATCCGGCAGAATGTCAGCCGGACACATTGTGCGCAGAACTGTATGACCCGCCGCGACAGCCGGCACATCATCAAACATTTTGCGCGCAAGCGAACGCACGCCGTCTGCTGCCAAAATCACGCTTGCGTTTACTTCGCTGCCATTTTCAAACGTGGCAACTGGGTCGCCGCCTTCGCCATCGGCATTGGCAAGCGCAGTTAGCCGGTGGCCAGTATGCACTTTACCTTCAGGAATTTCCGCCAGCAGCATGCCGAGCAAATCGGCCCGCAAGAAGGAATGCACAACGCGCGTTCCCATCCGGCCATCATCATTCACGCCCAGTGAACCAAGGTCAGGAAATGGCATGGAGACGACTTCTTCGCCAGTGTCCAGTTTCTTGACCTGCATGCCTTCCAATTGGCAGGAAATATCATGGAACTTCTTATCAAGCCCCCAGCGCGCCAGAACCGAAATTGCGGCCTCATCAATGGTAAGATGTCCGCCAATTTCGCCATAGGCTGGCGCTTGCTCAAACACTTGCGCATCAACACCCGCTTTGTTCAGCGCAATCGCCGTAGTAAGGCCCGCAATACCGCCGCCAATAATGGCCACTTCCACTGTATGTCCAGTCATCATCGTCTCCGCATTGGCCTCGTTTCAGGCCCTAATTAGCAGTTGATCTGCCGCTTATTTCTCAAGTTCGATTGTGTTCGACAGCACGCCGATCCCCTCAATGGAAACCTCGCACACATCACCCGGCTGCATGAAAACTGGCGGCTTCTGCGCGCCGCCAACACCCGCGGGTGTACCTGAGATAATGATATCGCCCGGGCTCAAAGCCATCACTTCAGACAAGGTCGACACCAATGTCGCTACATCGAAAACCATGTCTTTGGTGTTTGCGCTCTGCATTTCCTTGCCATTGAGCACCGTGCGCAATTGCAATCCGGTGGCGCCAGGCGGCAGCTCATCAGCACTGACGAAGAACGGTCCAAAACTGCCCGAACTGTCGAAGTTTTTACCAATCGTCCATTGATGTGTGCGCATTTGATAGTCACGGATCGAACCTTCGTTGAAGATCGAATAGCCTGCGACATGATCATGCGCGTCTTCTTTTGAAATCGCACGGCCGCCCTTGCCGATTACGATGACCATCTCGCCTTCGTAATCGAGGATCTTTGACACTTTCGGCTGAATAATAGGCTGATTATGACCGACCCATGATGAGGGATAGCGGGTAAAGATGATCGGATAATCAGGCACGTCATGTGCGCCCTCTGCCGCGTGATCAACATAGTTCAAACCGATCGCAATTGCCTTGCCCGGATTGAGCACAGGAGGAAGCCATTCCTCCACTGCATCCACAGCAATACGGCTATCTGCTTTGGCAGCAAGCTCTTCAAGACCTGCAAGCGAACCCGCACCCTCAGCAAGGGCAGCATCCAATGTTGCTGGCCCGCCCGCTGCGGTCAGATCGACCAATTCATCATTGATCCGCATTCCCAAAGACACGCCGCCCTTGTGACGAAAATGCGCTAATTGCATGTGGCTCTCCCAACCCCTTTGCGCCTTTTGCGATGCCTAAGTGACATTCAGCGCTCATTATTTCACGCCCCACAAAGGACGTAGCGAAAACTCAGATCGCGCGCGCAATTGCCTCTTCAAACACATGGCCGCCGATCAGTGTTCGAAAGATACATGTCTGTTTTAGAAAATAAAGCAAAAAAGAGAAATTAGACTGTTTTTTCGAAAATATGATCGATTTATCGCATTTGCTCCTATTTTGCCATTCTCCGCAGCCTTCAAAATTGAAGATTGGCACCATCCGAATCGGTACTGAATAGGCTGGCCACATCGCCTGCCCTCCGCTCTTTTACCGCTCGCTGGTTGACCGATCCCTTGTCGGTCAGTTCGCCATGGTCCAATTGCGGCGGCACGGCCAAAAGACGCATAGCACGGACAGCGGTCGAAGCACTGGAATTGGCCTTATTATAGGCCGCCATTTTCGCTGAAATTTCTGCACGGATTGCTGGTGAGGCATTTAGCGTCTCAATATCAGCTGCGGGATCATGATGCAGCGCGCCCAAACCTTCCGGATTAAGCCAAGCCAGAACGCGGATCTCTGACTGGTTCTCGCCGCAAATCACCACCTCCTTGACCAAAGGAGCCAGCGCATCCAGCAAGGCAATGCGCACTTCACCAACCCGCACAAAAGTACCATTCAGCAGCTTAAACTCTTCATTCAAACGGCCTGCGAAAATCAAACCCGATTGCGGATCGCCTTTCTTGATAAATCGCACACAATCGCCGGTGCGATAAAAGCCATGCTCATCAAAAATCGTCGCGTTCAACTCTGGCCGATTGACGTAGCCCTTGGTCACTGCCTTGCTGGAAACGCGCACATCATAACGCCCGTCACCAAGAGGAACCAATTTCATCGCAAAGCCAGGATGCGGCAGTCCGAGCGTACCAGTCATATCGGTTGGCCAATAGACAAAGCCGCCGCCAGGGCCAGTTTCGGTCGTGCCATAACCGCAGACAATCGTGATCCTCTGGCCCGTGTGACGAATGGCTAAGGTTTCAAAACGCTCGACAATATCAGCGGGCAGAGCCGCACCGCCATAACCCAGAGCGGTCATTTTCTCTAAGGCCTTTGCGGCCAATGCCTCATCCACCTCCATCGCCTCGATCAGCATGGCGATGGCTGAGGGGACATTCATAAAAAAGTCTGGCTGAACCTCTGCGAGATTCTGGACAGTTCGGCCAAACAGCGCTGGTACAGGCTTGCCTTCATCAATGTAGAATGTGCCGCCATCAATAATGGATAGGCTCAATGTGGTGGCCCCAAAGACATGGCTCCACGGTGCCCAATCAAGGCGAACTCCTGTGCCTTCATCTAGATTGCCCATTGTGGTGAGGTTGGATTCTGCTGCGACCAGCAATCCTTCATGGGTCAAAGGCACACCTTTGGGTGCGCCCGTCGAACCAGAGGTAAACATCACCTTTGCAACGCCATCAGGGTCAATCGCTTCTGACGCAGAAGTGACGCCTTCACTTGGCTTGGTCGCCGCCAAATCTGTAAAAGCCATTTGCCCTTGCTGCACATTGTCCGCGGCGATGACCGGCAAATAATCCAGCCCTGCACCGGCCAGCGCGGCAGCAAACTTTGCGCCATCCTGCACGAATATCAAACCAGGCTCTGCTGTTTCGCAAACCTGCTTCAACCGGCCGAAATCGCCGCTCATCAAGGAGTAGGCTTCAGAAACCGGTGCAATCGTTATGCCAGCCTGCATACCCGCCAACATCACAACCGCATGCTCAATCGAATTGCCACTGGGGATCAGCAATGAACGCCCCCTTGGAATATGCATATCCAAGATCGCCTGCGTTAGGCCATCAACCTGCCGCTTAGCATCACCAAAAGTCAGCTCGCGCCAACCTGCGCCATCGCCTTTGCGTTGAGCAAGCCAAGCGCGGTCGGGCCGCGCATCGGCATGACGGGCAAGATAGGCTGGCAAATGCGCCTCACGCAAAGTCAGCGCTGTGCGCGAATGCATGATGATCGCGCCATCGTCCAAATGTTCAACATCCAGATCCAATTGCGCAAATGGCACATGCCGGAAGGGGGGCTTTTGGGCGCTGCTCTCAGACCCAGCAAAAGCATCACTCATTGTCTTATTCGCCTCTACTTGCCGGACACCTGGCCGGCCAATATTATACGACAGTAACGCCGGATCATCAGCCCGAAGCACCCTTCATTTTTTCGAAAATATCTGATATTTTCTAATTTACTGCTAGTCAAGCCAATGCCTGTTGGGCAACAAGCAATGTGGCCCGCGACAGGGCAGAGCAAACCCATACGCCGAGCCCGGCATTTTAATGGAGCGAAACGTGACTCAAACTGATTTCTTCCGGCTATCAACCGAAGGCGGCATTGCCCATCTGGTGCTCGATAATGCTGACCAAGCCAATTGCATGAACGATGCCTTTTGGGCCGAGCTTCCGCAGATCATGCAGCAATTGGACGCCGACACCTCTGTTCGGGCCGTTGTGATTTCCGGCGAAGGCAAGCATTTTTGCGCAGGCATGGATCTGTCGAGCTTTGCGTTCATCAGCCAAGTTGCCGAGGCAGAGGCAGGGCGCGGAGCCCATGCCTTTTACAATCGTATCCGCCAATTGCAGGCGGCTTTCGACGCAGTAGAAAACAGCCGCCTGCCAGTGATCGCAGCAGCACACGGCGCCTGTATCGGCGGAGCCATCGACTTCATGTCGGCGTGCGATATTCGTTTGGCATCGAGCGACGCTCGCTTTTCTGTCGAGGAAATCAACATTGGTATGGCTGCCGATGTGGGCACGTTGCAACGCCTGCCTCGCCTCATCCCGCCCGGCATTGCAAAAGAGCTCGCTTATACCGGACGGCGATTTAGCGCCGAAGAAGCTTTGTCATGGGGCTTTGTCAATTCGGTGCATGAGGACCGCGAGGCTGTGATTGCAGCGGCGCTGGAAATGGCAAAGCTGATTGCATCCAAATCGCCGCTAGCTCTGGCCGGCACGAAGCGCGGCATCAATTATGCGCTCGACCATACTATTGCAGATGGGCTTGAGCAGATTGCGACATGGAACGCTGGCATGTTGCGCCCCGGCGATTTGAACGCTGCGATGAAAGCAATGCAGGAAAAGCGTCAGCCTATCTTTGATGATTTAGACAAGACGCTGCAAATTTGAAAACTAGAGACATCGCTTACGGCCCAACGAGCCGGAAGCAGCTAAGGCAAAAAAATGGGGCGCCAGCGGAATAAACCTGCTGGCGCCCCAAAGTTTGTGGGTCTCTCTGGAGAAAGAGATTTAGAAATCTAGACCCAATTCAAGTCCGATCTGGCGAGGCGAACCCCAAGTCACAAACCGGGTTCCGGTAGACGATGACGAGGCCAAGGATTGGTAATAATCCTTGCCGGTCAAATTGCGGCCAAACGCGCGAACCGAAACACGCTCATTCTCACTGCGCCAAGTGATCGACGCATCAAACAAAGCATAGCCCGGCTGAGAGTACGCATTGTTCCCAAACTCACGGTAAAAGATCCGCGATTTGTAGGACATGTCCGCCCGCAGAGTCAGCGCGCCATTGGCAATCACTGGCTCGGTTTCATAGGCTGCACCAACATTGGCAGAGAAGTCCGGAGCATTGGACAAAGCATTGCCGTCAGTGCTTTGCAAACCGGCTGCCGAATTGAGCAAGTCAAGGTTCAAGAACCCTTCACCGTAACGTGCTTTCATCATTGAAGCATTGGCATTCAGTGTTAGAGGGCCTGCATTGTAGGACGCCTCCACTTCAGCACCGTACACCTTGGCTTTTGGTGCGTTGTTGAGAACGAATGAGAAGCCAACCAACTGCTCAACCTGCAGATCCTTATAGTCATAATAGAAGCCAGCGACGTTCAACGTCATATCGCCAAACTGGTTCTTGGAACCGATTTCATAGGCTGTCAGCTTTTCTGAGTCATAAGAAGCGCCGCAACCACCACGGTAGTTGAAGCCGCCAATTTTGAACCCTTGCGAATAGCTGGCGTAAAGGTTGCTATCGGCAGAGGCCTCATATTGCAAACCAACACGCGGGGTTGTCGAGCTGAATTTGGCCTCAGATTGCCCGGTAGGATTGTTCGGATTGGGGCAGGCGGTAGGCGGAATCTGAAAAGGTCCGCCTGGTGTCTGAACAAAAATCCCATTGCGTTCTGTGATCCGCTGAGAATCTTCAGAATAACGAATACCGCCAAGCAGTTGCAGCCTGTCAGTCACGTCAACAGAGAAATCCGCGAACACAGCTTTTGACTTGGTCTTGTAGGGATTGCTGGAGAATTGCAGCGTTGCACCCGGCGGAAGGCCAGCTGGCGAACCCAATTGGAAAATGCCAAGGGGGAATTGGAAATCGAGCTGATTGGAAAACTCATCATCCATGTAGAAGCCGCCGAGCACTGCACGCAGAGGACCGGTGTTGAGCGTGAAGTTCAGCTCTTGCGTAAAAGTCTTCGCTTCTTGCTGATCCTGACGCGGCGATTGCGATACGTCGAGCGCATCGAAATCGGCTTCAAACTCATCCTGATAATGCTGATAGGCTGTGATCGATTTGATCCCGAAATCACCATTGCTCCACTCAAGGATACCAGTGAGGCCCTTATAACGACGGTTCTGACTTACCGGATCATTTTGCGCGGTTGTGCGCGGCTCTTGCGGAATGATCGCAGTGTTCAAAATCGGGTTTTGCACCACAGCTTGCGGGAGCGGCGTGCCAACTTGAGTGAAGTAAATGAACTCACCCTGCCGCCTGGCGTAAGTTCCGATTAGGCTTGCCGTTACATCGGGGCCAAGATCAGCTTCGATATGGAGGCGGCCAAAAATGCTGTCGCCCTTATCTACGTCGCCGCTGCCATTGGGGTTAATGTTCTCAATGAAGCCTTCGCCCCGCTCCCACAGCTTACCGGTGAAACGAGTACGCACCGCGTCGCTGATCGGAAGATCGAAGCCGCCTTCGAGGCGGTATTCATCGTAGGTCGCATAGCTTGCGCGGGCATAACCGCCCACTTCGCTGCCTGGCTTGGTCGATTTGAAATTGATCACACCGCCATTGGCGTTGCGGCCATAGAGCGTGCCCTGCGGACCGCGAAGAACTTCGACCTGCTCGATATCAACCTGAGCGATATCGGCCATCTGCGGGCGCGGCTGATAAACACCGTCAACGTGGATCGCGACACCTGGCGAGCTGCCGACAACGGTCAAGCCAACGCCGCGAATGGCCAGCGCGGTATCACCGCGCGATGTACCACCGCTAAGGTTAGGGACGATCGCAATTAGGTCAGATGGGTCGGCGACGCCGCGCGCCTCCAATGTTTCTGCTGTTAGCGCCGTCACCGCAGAGGGCACATCCTGAATGTTTTGCGCACGCTTATTAGCGGTAACGATAATTACGTTCTCATTTTCCGCTTCTGCTCCTGCTTCTTGCGCAAAGGCTGGCGAAGATCCGATAGCTGTCGCGAGAATACCGCAACTGCACAACAATGCTCTTTTCAACTTTCATCTCCCATTTCCTCGACCGCACGATTGGGCAAACTCAAAAATGCCTCATGCGATTCGATTTTAACGCGCCGACTCTCCAGCCGCTGCGACTTCAGGAATATGACGAAGAAAATCAAATATGCAACATTTCCTTGAAATATTTTACGATCTTCGAATATTTGTTGCATTTTTGACAGCCTTGGCCAATGTGGCATCATAAAAGAGGGCCAAAACCGCTATTGGAAATGGCTTGCCCACAGGGGCCATTAGAAGAATTGGGAAGGAATCGTAATGACCACTTACTCCGTTGAGGGCGTCCAGTTTCCGCGCCCATTCCGCATTCGTCGGCTTGGCCATTTTGGATTCAACCTAAACAACCTTGATGCTGGGATCGACTTTTACGGCCGTCTGCTTGGCTTTGATATGACCGATATGGTTCATCTCAAAATGCTCGCACCGCCAGAAGTTCCAACCGATTTTATTGTCGATGACCGTGTGCCGTTCATGACTTTCAACTCTGATCACCACGCGATGATCCTTGCGCACCCTTCTGTTGGACCAATCATCGGTGATCCAGAAGGTCACCCAGAAGTGACCATGTCGCACTTCACCTGGCAGGTTGGTTCACTGGAAGAAGTGGTCAATGCGCAGGAATACCTTGCCAAAAACACCAAGCTGATCCGCACAGGCCGCGATATGCCGGGTAGCAATTGGCATTGCTATTTCAGTACGCCAGAGGGTCAAACATGCGAGCTCTATTATGGCATGGAGCAAGTTGGCATCAATGGCCGCAGCAAGCCCATGCCTTATTATGATCGCCGTTTTGATGGCGAATTTCCGATGCCGCAAATCTCTGATTTCACTGAACGTGATCTCAAGATTGAAGAAGGCGTCTCGATGGAAGACGGCTTTCAGCGCACCGAATTTGGCGATGATCGCCGTTATGAAGTCGGCGGCGTTATGCTGCGCCGTCCGTTTAAGGTCACATCATTGGGCCCGGTCGCCGTATTCGTCGAAGATATGGCTGCATCAGTGGAATTCTACACGCAGATGCTCGGTTTCAAGGTGACCGAAACCGTGAACTATAACGGCCATGATTTCACCTTCTTGCGTCACGGCAATGAGCATCACAGCCTGAAACTTTACCCATTAGAGGCGCGTTCAATGCTCGGCCTATCCGAACATTCGCGCACGGTCAGCATGGGTATGCGCGTGGGCAGCTATCAGCAGCTGAAAAACGCAGTGGAGTGGCTGAAAGGCGAAGGCGTGACCTTCATTGATCAACCACCTGAACTCAATCCTGGTATCGATTACACCGCCTTTGGCCTCGATCCAGATGGTCATGCCATCCAGCTTTATTACTACATGGAGCAGTTGGATTGGGAGGGTAAGCGCCGTCCGGTCGAGCATCGCCGCACGGTCACGACGCCGTGGCCTGAAACGATCGAAGCATCAGAAGACACTTACGCTGATCAAACCTTTATGGGCCCACTGGGTTAAGGACACAGATATGACCACCAAAACACCCATTTCCGATGCTGCGCTGGATCAGCTCTTCTTTGAAGCGCGCAGCCAAAATGGTTACACAGAGAAGCCTGTTTCTGATGAGCAAATCCAGCAACTTTTCCGTGTGCTGCAAATGGGCCCTACGTCCATGAATTGCCTGCCGGCGCGCTTTGTTTTTGCGCGCACTCAGGACATGAAAGATAAGATCGCCGCCTGCGCAGCACCGCCCAATCAAGACAAAATCAGCGGCGCGCCTGTTGTGGCAATTATCGGAATGGATATGGACTTTGTAGAGGATCTACCAAAGCTGTTCCCGCATGCCGATATGCGCGGAATGTACGCAGGCAATGATCAGCTTGTCGCTGACACAGCCTTTCGCAATTCCACCTTGCAGGGTGCCTATTTGATTATGGCGGCCCGCGCGATTGGGCTTGATTGCGGTCCGATGAGCGGTTTCAATCCGCAAGCCGTTGATGAGGCGTTTTGGTCAGGCACGAATGTCAAAACCAACTTCATCTGCACCATTGGCCACGGCGATCCATCCAAGGTCTTCCCACGCTTGCCGCGCTATGATTTCGATGAAGTCTGCAAACTGGCTTAGTCGCAGCGGCTCATTCCGCTGGCGAAGTAGTGATGTCGCGCGCGACAAGCCCTTCAGCCAGCGCTTTGAGTGCGGATCGAAACGCGTCCTCCAAGACGAAATGCTGGCTCAGAAATCCGCTGGTCACTGTATTTGAGTGATCAAGCGCCATGCCGAGCGAAAGCGAAATAACCGCCGCCTGTATTTCCAAGGCTTCAGGAATCGATAGCCCAAAATCCGTTAATGGCTTGGCGGCATTTTCTGGGCTGACTTCTTCTGACTGAACAGGCGGCTGCGACAGAGCGAATAGCCTCGCTGCATCTCGGTTGCTAATAAGGACACTGTAAAAAGCGAAGCCAAATTTTTGCGCCCATTCTTCCGCCGATGATGCGCTGAACACGGCATCACGCGCTTCCATGAAGTAGCGTACCGCAATCGCAGAAATGAGCTCTGACTTATCGCGGTAATGTGCGTAGAGCGACGGCGCCTGAATTTCCAAGCCCCGCGCCAAAGAACGCATGGTCAGACTGTCCAGCCCGCTTTCTTCGATAATCGCCAGCGCCGCATCGCAAATCATTCCTTGCGACAACGCAATATCGCTACGTCTTGCCATCGATTCCACCTTTACAAACTAACACTGTTAGATTAATTCCATGTGCATTGGCAATGAGGCAAACGAGTCTCATTGCGGGGCCAGATGCCAAAGAGCGTCTGGATGAGAGGAAAGGACAAGGCAAATGGCGTTTTTGAAGAATGTTTGGTATTGCGCGGGTTTCTCGCATGAGTTGGATGACGGGAAGTTTCTCGGCAGAAAATTGGTCAATGAGCAAGTGCTTATGTACCGCAAGGAAGACGGCACAGCCATCGCCATGTCCAATATCTGCCCGCACCGCTTTGCTCCCTTGAGCGAAGGTCCACGATATGGCGACAATGTTTCTTGTCCTTATCACGGTCTCGAATTCGATTCGACCGGACAATGTGTTCGCAACCCTAATGGCGATAAGGGCACGAAGACCGACCTCAACCCGCCCAAAGTGGCGCGTTTGAAATCATACCCCTTCGAAGAACGTTGGGGCATTATGTTTATCTGGATGGGCGACCCTGACAAAGCAGACGTCTCCATGATTCCCGATTATTCGATGACAGAAGAACGCCCGGGCCACAAAACGGTCTTTGGTTCGCACAAGTTGGATGCGCATTACCAGCTTGCCGTCGACAATCTGCTCGACCGTACCCACGTTCAATTCCTTCACCCGCGCCTCAATTTGGGTGATCAATTTGCGGACAATTTTGAGCGCAGATACAGCACGGAGCAAACCGGCGATTTGATCTGGGACTACCATTGCGAAATCAATGCTCCCAAAATGCCGTTGGTCGCACTGCTTTGGCCTGAAGCCCCTGATCTCATGGAATATTATTTCGATGTGCGTTGGGAAGCCCCGGCCAACATGTTGCTAGACTCAGGTTCCGTCGCCCCGAACACCAATCGCGAGGTGGGTTCACACTCACCGGGCGCCAATATGGTGACCCCGATCGATGAAGGCTCCTGCTATTATTTCTGGAATCTGTGCCGGGACAAAAACCTTGAATCGGCAGAAACCGATATGGGCATTCAAAAAGGTGTCGGCGAGACCTTCTCTCAAGAAGACGGCCGCATGGTGACCCTCTGCCAAGAGATGATGGAAGGCGAAACCGACCTTCTCTCGATGAAACCTCTACTCCTGCCAAGCGATGAAGCTGCTGTTCGTGCGCGCCGCATCATCGCCAAGAAACTGGAAGAAGAGGCCGCAGAAGAAGCCCCAGAACCTGCAGAGTAAGTCTAATCATTTAGGGGTGCGGCCTAACCTTAGGGCGAACCTTTGATGTGCAGCGAGTGGATTTGCCAGCCTTCCAATGGGGCTGGTGAGTTTGCCCGCTGTTTTGTATTACGGATGCTGCCGGCAGTCGGAGCCCAACTATGCCAATTGATATAAACAAAATTCGCGCGATCGATGTCCATGTTCATGCAGAAGTCTCCTGCCATGATCCCGAGGATCCCGTGATGGGCAAATTCTTCGATGCCGCAAGCAGCTATTTCAAAGCGCCACGCGAACGCCCGAAAATGCCCGAAATTGTGGAACTCTACCGCGAGACGAACATTGCCTTTTGCATGTTCACCGTGGATTGCGAGAGCGGTTTAGGCGCCAAGCGAGTCTCCAATTACGAGGTCGCCGAAATCGCTGCCAAGAATGATGACATCTGCATGGCCTTTGCCAGCATCGACCCGCACAAAGGGAAATATGGTGCGCGCGAGGCCCGCGATCTGATCGAGAATTACGGCGTGAAAGGCTTTAAGTTTCACGGCATTTTGCAGAACGCGCACCCCGCCAACCGCATGGCCTACCCGATCTATGAAGTGATCAATGAATACAAATTGCCTGTCATCTTTCACACCGGCCATTCCGGCATGGGTACAGGCATGCGTGGCGGCGGCGGCGTGCGCTTGAAATATGGAGAGCCCATGCTGATCGACGACGTCGCAGTGGATTTTCCCGACATGAAAATCATACTGGCGCACCCCAGCTGGCCATGGGTGGATCAAAGCCTGTCGATGGCAATGCACAAGCCCAATGTCTTTATCGACTTGAGCGGCTGGAGCCCCAAATACTTCCCTAAGCAAGTGATCCAATACGCCAACACGCAGCTCAAAGACAAAATGCTGTTCGGATCAGATTTCCCGCTGATCCATCCCGACAAATGGGTCGCAGCTGCTGCTGAAGTAGGCTTCCGCGATGAAGTTATGCCAGGCATCATGAAGGACAATGCTGCACGCATGTTAGGCCTGAGTTAGAGACTCTTACGCCTTGTCGGAGAGCTTCAAGAAAATGGCGGAGAGACCAGTCACGTGCGAACTCGTCTCCCCTCCAATTTCCCTGTTATGCAGGGATTCTACAGGGAAATTGTGGTTTCAAACCCAATGCACTGCTCTCGAACCCGCAGAGTTCTGCAGTTTGGGCGAGTATTTCCCTAAAATCGGAGCAAGGAATTTAGTTCTCCAAACAGGGAATATTTGCTCACCATGCAGGCGATGCTTAAAAGCAGGTACAAATGGCCAAGCACAATTTTTCACACCTGAGCATCATCACTCCAATTGGTGTTTCTGAGCTAATTGATCGCGGTCTTCGTATAACCGATGAGATGTTCGTGTCGGCATTGGGCGAAATACACCCTGCCCTGCTGCCAGAACCCGAAATGACATTCTTGCTTCGCCAAATCGATCCCAAGGCAGAACGGCGCGGAAGACCAGCCAAGGAAGATCCGTCACCTACCGAATTGGCAGCCGACATACGATCCATTGAGCGCACTGACGCACCCGTTCAATTTCTTGATGCGCTTGGTAATCGGCTGATTTCCGGCAAGCCGTTTACTGAGATGACGCGCGGCCAAAAGGCTGCCTACCATTTTGAACGCATTAGGGTTGGCATGTTGGCTCATGGAATTGCCGAAGAGTTCGAGGAGCTACTTGAGCCTGGAATAACCCAAGTGACCCATCCCATACTTGGCACTTGGCTAATTGATGACGTCAAAGCATCCCCTAGGCGGCGAGCGCTTCAGGTCACGAATGACTACATGCGCTCAAAAGGCTATATCGCGCCTATCACTCCAGAGCGCCTGAACAACATCATCTCTGAATACCGAACCGGAAAAACCCACAAAATTTCGTGACGGCTTTTCATATGAAAATGATATAACTGGTTCTCCTGTCAAACACAGGAGACCAAGAATGCCTCAACCAAATCATCCCAAAATCGAGCTGGTGAGCATAGCCTCACTCACACCCAATCCGCGCAATGCCCGCACGCATACAGACAAGCAGATCAGCCAAATCGCAGCGAGCATTGAACAGTTTGGCTGGCTCGTGCCGATCATCATTGACGATAATAATATGATCGCAGCCGGCCACGGCCGTTGGCTTGCTGCCAAATTGAAAAAGCTGTCTGGCTGGGACGATGCAATCCTAGCCGATGAGCTCAGCATCCTGTTTGAGGATGGCTATAACCTCGACATCACCGGGTTCAGCACATCTGACCTTGATTTCTCAGTGCCGGAAGAAGTGGTCTAAGAAAAAGCCGAAGAGGTAGAGTTACCCGATCCTGCCGCAGATACTGTGTGCCGCGAAGGTGATGTGTGGCTCATCGGCCCGCACCGTGTTATCTGCGGCGATGCGCGCAAAGCGGAAGTATGGGAAGCATTTCTCGGCGAGGACAAGGCTGGCCTCGTCTTTGCGGATCCTCCCTACAATGTGAAAATTGACGGCTTCGTCTCGGGCAATGGCAAGCACAAGCACCGCGAGTTCGTTATGGGTGCTGGAGAAATGAGCCCGCCCGAATTTACCGCCTTCTTGCGTTCGATCTTCCGCAACTGTGCCCGGTTCTCAAATGCTGGATCCATACATTATCATTGTATGGACTGGCGTCACATGCGTGAGATGCTTGATGCGGCTGATGGGATCTACTCTGAGCACAAGCAGCTTGTCGTATGGAATAAGCAAGTTGGGGCGCTTGGTGCATTTTACCGCAGCCAGCATGAACTCGTATTCGTGTTCAAATCCGGCAAGGGCAAGCATATCAACAATTTCGGCCTAGGAGAGACAGGCCGTTACCGCACCAATGTTGTCGAATATGCAGGTGCAAACACGTTTCGCAAGGGGCGCGATGCCGATCTTGCTGCACATTCAACTGTAAAGCCAACCGCACTAGTCGCAGACTTCATTCTCGATTGTTCCAACCGCGGTGATCTGGTCGTCGATCCTTGCCTTGGGTCAGGCACCACTCTGCTTGCAGCCCACAAAACTGGTCGCCGCGGTGCCGGTATCGAACTTGACCCCGGCTATGCCGATACAGCGCTCAAGCGCCTTATGTCATCAAGTGGGTTAGAAGCCGTCCTCCAAGGTGATGGTCGTAGCTTTGCACAGATCGCATCCGGTCGCCTTTCTGAAAGCGAGGGCTGAGCCATGTCCGATGACAATGAAGGCATTGGCTACGGCAAGCCTCCCAAGAAACATCAATTTAAGAAGGGTCAATCCGGGAATCCCAAGGGACGCAAGAAAGGCTCACGCGGTCTCAAGACCGACCTTCAAGCCGAACTGGCTTCGATGATGACCATTCAGATGAATGGGACACAGGTCACAGCAACCAAGCAGCTCCTGATGATGAAGACGCTAAGCGCGCGAGCCGCCTCTGGCGACATTCGCGCTGCGGATAAATTAGTTGATCTAATCATTAAGATAATCGACGTGGAAGACCGCAACGCCGATACGAGCAAGCTATCTGCTCAGGACAGTGCTTTGCTAGAGCAGCTTATCGGCACCCATGGAGACAGCTTGACCACAAGTGGTGGTTCCGATGGCCAGCCAGAAATAGAAGCAGGTGACGACGCTATTGGCGATGACGATTGTGACAGCGCTGGCGACGGCGATGGCGAACAGGACACTAGTGATGACAGCTAAGTTGCTCGTCCCGCAAAACCCGGCGGAGCTCTTGCGCGCTGCACAGCGCCGCGACTTCACCGCATTCCTTCAAAGAGCATGGCCGCATGTCACAGGCGGCGAGCTGATCCAATGGAACTGGCACCTTGATGCGATTGCCTATGAGCTGAACCGCGTAGCTGGGGGCGATAGCCGGCGGCTTATCGTCAATCTTCCTCCGCGCAATGGTAAGTCTAAGCTGACCTCAATCATCTGGGTGGCCTATATGCTTGGGCAAGACCCTACTCTCGGCTTTGTATGTGTGAGTTATTCTGGCGAGCTATCCGGTAAGCTGGCACGCGACTGCCTCTCCATCATGCAAGCGCCTTGGTACCGCGAGCTTTTTCCTAGGACCAAAATCTCTCGTAAGCGTTCGGCAAACTGGGATTTTGAAACCACACGCGGCGGCGGCCGGCTTGCCACTTCTGTTACAGGTACGCTTACCGGGCGCGGCGGTGACATCATCATCCTCGATGATGTGATCAAGCCAGATGAGGCCAATTCAGAAACCACCCGGGGCAATGTCAATGAGTGGTTTCGTTCTACCCTCGCCTCTCGCCTCAATGACAAGTCTTCCGGTGCAATTCTTTGCGTGATGCAGCGCCTGCATGAGGTCGATCTGTGCGGCATGCTTTTGGAAGCGGGCGGATGGAACCACCTCTCGCTTCCCGCCATTGCTCCAGAGGCAGCGCAAATCCAGCTCACACGCAGCAGAGTCCATGACCGCAAAGAGGGTGACATATTGCATCCTGCGCGCGAAGATCAAAACGTCCTGAATGAGCTTAAAGCATCAATGGGTTCTGGGGCATTTGCCGCTCAATATCAGCAAGACCCCTCGCCTGCTGAAGGCAATCTCTTCCAAGCCGGCTGGCTCAAAGAATATGGTTCTGACTTTGATCGCACGGTCTATGGCGAGGTCATCCAATCATGGGACACCGCGATTAAAACCGGAGACAGTCATGACTACTCGGTTTGTATCACAGCCATGCTTCGCGGGTCAGACATCTTCATCATCGATGTGTGACGCGGCAAGCTTGAGTTTCCTGACTTGCTTCGCAAAGCCGTAGAGCTTGCCGAGCTTCATCGCTGTGAGACGCTCATGATTGAGGACAAGGCCTCTGGTCAGCAGCTTATCCAGGCGCTACGCTAAACTGATGAACGCGGCGTACCAAGACCCATTGGACGCAATCCTGAAAGCGACAAATTTACCCGTGCCGCAGGGATAAGCAGCATGGTCGAGGCCGGCCAAGTGTTCCTTCCCACAGATGCACATTGGCTCGCTGACTTCCGCTCAGAGCTGCTCGCCTTCCCCAACAGCAAGCATGATGATCAGGTCGATGCATTCTCGCAGCTTCTAGGCTGGGCTCGCCGCCATCTATCAAACCGCGGCAGCCTTGGATCGCCGCCGGAAGTACCAGGTATAACCGAGCCCTTCTCAGACTATGAAGGTCCGCAGGATCCTTGGGGTGTCTATCTTGACGATGAGGGGGATGTCTATTGTTGACGCAAACCTTGGCGCAGCAAGGCTATTGAAAGGCAGGCAAACGCGAAGACGTCATTGCTCTCACTAGCCAAAAGGAACGCGAGCTTAAGCCGCTCGCGTTCCTTTAAGCAAAACTCTAAGCTGCAAAATAGTCAAGCGCACCTTGCTGGTCGTAGAGTTTGTCGAGATCATTCGCACCGTCGCCTACGCCAAAGACAGCAAGATCTTGTCTGATCATCGCAATCTTACGCGCAATGTCCGCCTTTTCATCGCTGCCTTCTGAGCTGATGGTGGCATCATCATCCTCTTCAAGGACGGCAAGCACAGCAGGCTGCTCTTGGGTGGTTCGGCTGACCGCTGAGCTCTCAATCAGTGGTTCGGATTGCTCATCCTCAAACCGCAGCATCATGACAGGCAAAGCGAACTGTCCTCCTGTCGAGCCAACATAGACCTCGCCCGCATCAACGCTAGGCAAGACATTATTATCCAATAGCGACGTCATTGAGGCCATCGTGGTCGGCAACACTTGCAATGTGCGCGGCGCAGACAATGCCGTTCCGTCGCTAATGGAAGCACTTAAAGCAGCAGGTACACTATTCACATTTGCCCCTGCGCTTTCGCTGTCCAACTGACTGAACACATCCGCCAAGCCATTCTCATCACCTGATCGAAGCAGGTCAAAGATGTCATCGCGATTGGGTATACCTTGCAACAGTGCTGCCTGATCAAGCAGCCAGGGTTGATTGAAGCCGGCAAAGCTTGCCGCACTGAAGCCCAAGCTGCCTGCGTTCGCGCTTGAACCGGCAGGCCGGTAAGCAAGCGAGACATCGCCAGCAGTGCTGGTCGTGCCGTTGCTACGGGTAAAGCTAGAAGTTGCAGTGAGAACGTTTTTGCCAATCTTCACACGGTCTTGCGCGATGCCAGTGATCGCCAGAGAAAGTGAGACGATGCCGGCTTCTTCAAGGGTTCTCAGCTCACCACCATCAGTGCGGCCATTGCCATTGCGGTCCTGCCAGACTCTTAGTTCTCCAAAGCGGGCGTCATCTGCGTCAACTACGCTGTCGCCATTGCTGTCGAGCTGCGCCAATCCCTGAAGGCCGGTGCGAGCATTATCGCCTTCGCTGGCGAGCGAAAGTTCAGACGCCTCAGTAATCAACCCATCATTGTTCCGATCAATGACTAGGAAACCATCATCGCCGCTGATCCAGCCTGTATCATCACCAATGCCATCCCCGCCGTAGTCGAAGAATGCATTGGATTTCGTGCGTTTCACAAACTCAATACCGTCACCGTTCAAGTCCAGCACGACAGGGGCAAAGCGGCCATAAGTTTGTCCCTTGAATGTCAGCAGCGTGTTCGCGCCAAGCTGACCTGCACCTGCATCGACACCAGGGTTACGGTTCTTGCGTCCGACAGAAACCACACCATTGGAAACATGGATACGGTATTTCTTAGCCTTCCGATCAAAGCCGTAATCGACTGCTTCAAGTTCAGGCAAATTGGTTGCAGCTGAGAAGTAAGTCAAAGCAGCATCGGCAAAGTCGCGTTCCACTCCATTGCTGAGCGTGAACGTGCCGGTATTGGCAATCGCGACTTCACCAAAGGCTGTGACACCTTCGACAGGTGTTCCAGTAAGGTCGATCGAGGCTATCCCAACTTGGACGAGACTTGCGGTTTCGCCGTCGTCGACTGCACCGTCACCATCGGCATCATTCCAGACACCAAATTCATCAAAGCGTTCGTCGTCTGAATTCAGAACGCCGTCGCCATTGCTATCGAAAGCTGCAAGTCCAGCAAGGTCGGTCGCTGCATCCTCGACATCATCGACGAAGCTGATTTCCTCGATTCCGGAAACTGTGCCGTCACCGTCCCGATCAAGGTAGAGGAAGGCGTCATTGGCACCAATCCAACTGGTGTCGTCCGCTAGGCCGTCTCCATCCAGATCAAAGCGTGCATCACTTTGTGAAGCGCTAAGCGTTTGCACTCCGTCGCCAGCAAGGTCGAGCACGATGGGGGAGGCAAGGTTGAGTGTTTCACCGCCCTTAAACGCCAGCTGTTCAATGGAGTAGAGCTGGTCCTGCCCATCATCGCCATCTGTCCCTTGGTCAAGGTCAAGCACGTTTGCCTGAAGCCCAAAGAACCCGCCGCCTGTTACGATCTGGTAGCTATCTCGGTAGCCAAGCAAATGCGCAGTATCAAAGCCCCAACCGCCATAGAGACGATCGTCCCCCTGCCCGCCGAACAAATTGTCATTGCCGCTAAAGCCGTAAATACGGTCATCGCCATCGCCGCCGGCTAGCTCATCGTCATTAAAGCCGCCGAAGATCCGGTCATTGCCGCCGGCGCCAAAAATGCGGTTGCGGCCGAAGAAAGACCCGAACATCCAATTGTTATTGGCATTGCCCTCGCGGAAGCCATCAAACTGGTCAGAGGGATCCACCGCAATGGCGACATCCGCCTGCGCAGTAAGTTCACCGTCTGAAACAGTGTATGTAAACCCAGCGCCTCCAACGAATACAGCATCCGGGGTGAAGACGATATTGCCGTCATCATCAAAGCCGACTTCGCCGCCAACTGCATTATCTACAGCGACAACTGCCAGGGCATCGCCTTGCGCATCACTGTCATTGTCGAGCAAGGTCGCCGGATCAATCACCAATTCTCGGTTGCTGGTGGTTACGAACACACCGTCATCATTGGCCTCTGGCGCGGTATTGTTAGGCTCTACCTCTAGCAAGAATGTATCACTCACGCTTTCAGAACCATCCGAAGCGGTCACAGTGATTTCCAGATTAGCAGCATCGCCGGGAATAGACGCAGCACTTAGCACGCCATTGCTCAAAGTGAGCCATTCTGGAAGCGAGGAGCCGTCACTAAGCGCGGCACTAAAGCTAAGTGCATCGCCATCAATATCCGTGAAGGTGCCAGCGCTAAGATCAATCGTCAGCGCTTCCCCAGTTAGCGCGGAGACGTCAGCGAGTGGCTGGGACAGTATCGGTGCATCGTTGACCGGATCAATGGTTAGAGTGAATGTGCTGGAAGTGCTTTCAGCTCCATCACTGGCTGTGACTGCAATGTCGAGCGTTCCATTGAAGTCCAGCGGCGGTGTTCCGGCCAAAGTTGCGCCATCAAACACAAGCCAGCCTGGCAGCTCAGAGCCATCATCCAAGGCCGCGGATAGCGACAAGGTATCACCGTCAACATCGGTAAATGCGTTCGCATCAATATCGAATGAAAATGCTTGGTCCTCAGCTCTGGAAAGATCAGCAAGCGGAGCAGCGGCAATTGGCGCGTCATTCACTGGCAGAACCGTTAAACTCAATGTGTCAGTGATGTTAAATTCACCGTCACTGGCTGTCAGCGTCAAATCGAGCGAGCCGTTCCAATCGGCAGGAGGCGTGCCGGTCAGCTGATTGCCGCTGAAGCTCAGCCAGTCCGGAATAGCGCTTCCATCAGCCTGTGTGATCGATAGCGACAACGTGTCGCCATCAACGTCGCTCGCCCAATCATGCGGAATTGTGAAGGACACATCGCCGTCTTCAGAGATAACAAGATCTGAAAGTGGATTGAGCACGACAGGCGCATCATTCACCGGATCAATAGTCAGACGGAAATTGTCGCTGGCCTCAAGCTCGCCATCAGAAGCGGTCACTGCGATGTCGATTGATCCAATAAAGTCTTGAGGCGGGGTGCCTGCAAAAGTGCTGCCGTCAAAAGTGAGCCACGTGGGCAGGTCGCTGCCATCAAGCAGCAGCGCGGACAGTGACAGAGCGTCACCATCAACATCAGAAAATGCATCGTTTGGCACATCGATGACAAAGGCTGTGTCTTCTTGCGATGCGGCATCACTTAAAGTCGAAACCAAAACCGGCGCATCGTTTACCGGGTCGATTGAAAGCACGAATGTATCTGCGACGCTTAGCTGACCATCGCTTGCAACGAGCTGCAAGGCTAGATCGCCATTGAAATCGGCAGGCGGAATACCGACCAATCTTCCCTCAGAATAAGCGAGCCACTCAGGAAGGGCGGTACCGTCAGCCAATTGGACGTCAAAAGCCAATGTGTCGCCGTCCACATCGACAATTCCATCAATCGGCACTGCGATGTCAATGGCTACATCTTCGATCCCGCTCAAGCTTCCAATCGAAGCTTCAATTGTGGGAGCGTCATTTACAGAACTAATTGACAGTACAAATTGATCACTCGTTTCAAGCTCTCCATCACTAGCAAACACTTCAATGCTGAGATTGCCATTGAAATCCGCTGGCGGGGTACCAACGAAGCGGGCTCCGTCAAATTCTAGCCAGTCAGGTAAAGCGGCACCGTCAACCAGCACCGCACTCAAGCTAAGAGTGTCGCTATCAATATCTTCAAAAATGCCAGCAGGTAGCGCTAAATCGATTGCGGTGTCTTCATCGAAACTTGCATCCGATAGGGAAGCGGCAAGCATCGGCGCATCGTTGACCGGCGTAATGTTCAGCCTGAAGCCGCTCGAAGCTTCTAGCTCTCCATCATTCGCCGTAATCTGAACATCCAACACACCGTTGAAGTCCTGAGGCGGAGTTCCCGTCAACTGAGCTGAGTCGAAGCTGAGCCATTCTGGAAGTGCGCTTCCATCAGCCAATGCGGCAGAGAGGCTCAGAATATCCCCATCAACGTCGGCGAAGCTGTTAGGATCTATGGCTATCACAATCGGTGCGTCTTCAGCGCTATTGATATCCATCAACTGGACAACCGCAACCGGCGCGTCATTGACGGCGCTAATTTCAATATTGAGCGTCTCGCTGACGCTAGCTTCGCCATCGCTTGCAGAAATTGCGATCGAGAGCACACCATTAAAGTCCAAGGGCGGATTGCCTGCCAAGGTCAGGCCATCAAAGGTCAGCCAAGTTGGCAATTCGCCGCCATCAGGTAGCGTAGCTGTCAAAACTAGCTCGTCGCCGTCAACGTCTGCAAAAGTGCCTGTAGGAATTGCGTAACTGAAAGAAGTGTCCTCATCGCTGACAAATGCTTCCAGCGGCAGAACAACTTCCGGTGCAGTATTTACAAATGGCAGAATTGAGAATGTTGCAACGCTCGCAGCGCGCCCATCGTCTGCAATTAGCACAATGTCCAAAGCTTCATCAAAATCCTGAGGGGCCGTTCCAGATAGCTCTAGTCCATTTACCGAAATCCATTCAGGGAGCGCCCCTCCATCTGTTGCAACGAGCTCAAAGTTCAAAGCATCGCCTTCTGCGTCCACAAATGCAGTTTCTGGCAAAACAAAAAGGAAAGTCTCCCCAGCCTTTAAGTTTATGTCTGTTAGATCAGATACCACTGTAGGCGCATCATTAACCGCAACAACATTGATCCGAAGATCCGCGTTAGTGGAAAGCGTCCCGTCAGAAACCGACAGCTCGATATCAAGCGAGCCATTAAAGTTCTCAGGTGGCATCCCAGAGAATGTCGAACCGTCAAAACTCAACCATTCGGGCAGAGGGGTGCCATCATTCAGACTTGCTTCTACAACCAATGAGTCGCCGTCAACGTCTACAATTGCATTGCTGGGTAGGCTCCAAACAATCATAGAATCTTCAATTGTTGTGAATTCTAACGATTCAATCCCAATAGTGGGAGCGTCGTTAATCGCAGTAATAGCGAGCTCCACTCGAGCTGTAACGACGGCACCGTTGCCATCAGCGACCGCAAAATCAAAGCCAGCGGTACCTACAAAGTCTTGACCTGGCCGGAAACGAACATTCCCGTCCGTGCCAACCCATGCTTGGCCGTTATTCTGATTGTTGACTTCTTGCAGGGTTAGCGCGTCACCATCTTGATCTGTAGCCGAAGCCAAAAGCTCAGAGCGCGCGATGATTATTGTAGCATCTTCTTCAGAAACGAAACTTATGCCTTCCACATCCGGAGCAGTGTTTTCTGGAGTAATAAGTAATCTTGATTGATCACCTCGGAAAAAAACCTCTTCGACATTGCTAAGACGATCAACTCCATCACGGCCGGGAATCAAGTCTGTTACGGTAACCAAACCGTCAACCACAGAGACTTCGTATTCACTTTGTGAACCACGCAATTCGAAAACGTCGCGCCCAGTTTCACCGTCGACAACGTCGTTGCCACCGGCCCCCTCAATAGTATCGTTTCCTGCACCTCCTCGGATCAGATCGGAAGAAGCGAAGCCGCGAATAATGTCATCGCCGGTGGACCGCTTACTGTCTAACACGAAACGCTGTACATCAGACCAATTGAAAAGAGTCCCGTCCGCCAGTTCAAAGTTCTCAATTTGCGCAGCAGGTGCGTCAAACTGTCCCATTATGGTAAAGGCAAGGCGATCAAGTCCGGCGATCTCTACAAGCAAATCACTTCCGCTCACACCAGTACGGCTAAAAGCAATGTCATCCAGGTTGATACCTTCAGCCATTCGCACAAGGTCTCGGCCTCCGGCATCTCGTATTATGTCCTCATCATAACCCCGACCGAAATCATAAATATCGTCACCCGTGCCACCAATCAGCGTATCATTGCCAGCGCCTCCATCGAGCACGGAACCGCCATTCCCGCCTTGAACAATAGGGCTTGAAGTGGTGTCGACGCCGCTCACTAAGCCGTGCATCACGCGCCAGTCGACCTCTGTGCCGTCAGCCAAGGTGAATGAGGTTACAACCGGGATGGTGTTTCCGTTGGAGTCCTCAATTAGTTGACCTGAAATCATCAGTGTCGCGCCTGTGCTTCTAACCCTAAGCAAAAGATCTTGACCGTTAGCGCTTTCGAGAAGTTCAATTTCTTCAAGGCCGCTAATGCCAGAAAGTTGCACAGTGTTATTCTGAGCGTTGTTGTAACCTTCAGGCCCGACCAGAATGTCTTTACCCGATCCGGAACCGAAAACGATGGTCGCCTGGCCTTCACTGGCTAGAATCACATCATTGCCGCCTAGCCCATCAATGGTTTCTCCGGCTCCAACGAAAAGAAAATCTGCCTCACTTGACGGGCCTGGCCGCGCAGCTTGCAAATCAATCGTTTGATCCTGGTTTGCAGCGCTCTCATCACGCTGAACCACAAGAGGCAAAATATCGGACCAATCTGTAAAACTGATCTGAGGCGGGCCGAATGGATTGGACAACTCGAAACCGAAATGCCCCACTACAAACGGTTCAGGAGCTATGTCCGGTCGATAGTCTTGGTCTTCGTCCAGCGCATACTGGTCAGGAATTCCATCACCGTCGCTATCGCGCACCAAAAAGGACAGGTTGTGATCACTGATTTTATGCCACGTTTCACCACTTGCTTCATCGACAAAGCGTTCCGCAAAAACAAAATTGTTTGAAAAAGTGTCAAATGAACTGATTGTCCAGTCTGCTTCTCCATCACCATCTAAATCAGGATTGTCCCAATTTGGCGTGCCATCGCCATCGAGATCAATAACTGCGATGTCAGACTCGCCATCTTGGTTAGCATCAATCGCCGCCCAATTGATTGATCCGTCAGCATTGCGAGGAACTTCGAATTCATCGCCAAAGAAAGTTCCATAAAAGTCGATCTCATTGTCGCCATCATCATCATAGAAATAGATGCCGTCGCTGAACTGTTCATCGGAATCAGGGATATCGAAAGCATCGTAAATGCCGTCTTCGTTGTCATCATAAGCGATAACATCGGCGACACCATCACCGTCAACATCAAGCGTGGTTTCACTATCGGCTTGCCAATCGGATACACCATCACCGTCAGCATCAGGGCTTAGCCAGTTTGGTACCCCGTCGTTATCGGTATCAAGAAATGCCAAGTCGAAGACACCATCAGAGTTTAGATCTAAGCTTGACCAATCTGGTGAACCATTTGGCTGCATCGAAACGTTGGACCATGGATCAATAGGCTCACTGTTTCCGCCGAGGAATTGTCCTACCACTCGCATAGTTGACCCTGTTGCCAAATTACGAATGACAAGATCGGCGGGTGCCGACGTATCTTGCACAAATTCGAATTCAGACAGCGAAGAAGCGTCTTGCAAAAGGATACTGTTCGGAATCCATGCCTGACCTGCCGGCGTCTCTTCCAGAACTCCATCTGAAAACACTACATCGCTAAAGGTGTCTTGTCCGCTGGCTCCAGAAAGGCCGACAATTGTCCCTCCAGCAAGTGAAGAGATGACGTTGTCGCCGGCAGGATTACTCAGAAGCGTCTCGCCAGAATTTAGTTCAACAAACTGATCGGGATCGCCTTCACCAAACGTAATTTGCGTCCCGTCGTCATACAAAATTTGCTCGATCTGCTTCGCATCAACAATGATACCGTCGTTGCTATCGTTGAACGAAAGCAAGACGTTCTGTGATCCGTCATTGAGCCATTCGAACGTGAAATCATCGGCATTTAGCCCCGCACCAAGTGTGACACGATAGGAAGATGTTCCAACCAGACGATCAAGTCCGTCACCCTTTTCGAACACAAGCGTATCGCTACCTCCACGCCCGAAAACAACATCATCACCCTCGCCAGGATCGAATGTATCATCGACCGGGCCTCCAGTCCCCGGAGTTTCAAGTCCATCAACACCGCCGCCTCCAGAGCTAGATTGGCCATTGATCAAGTCAGCGCCATCAGTCGGATTTGAAGCACTGACAAGTGCCCCCTGCCTAGAAGCGCTAAAAAACTGCCCAGCTTCATCTTTGATTATTATTGAAATCTGTCGGCCGTCTGCATCGGCTTCATTCAAGCCACCTTCAACAACAATTTCTTCGCCAGTTATCGCCCGCAGAACTGTGACCCGTTGGCCTTCTCTTGTCTCGCTATAAATGGCGAGATTGGCTGCCTCTAAGCCCTCCAAATGCACAGTAACCTGGACCCGCAACTTTCCTCCATTCAAGACGGTGTCAGTGCCGGAACCGGGCGTCATTCTTACATTGATTTCGCGGAACTGGTTTGCATAAGTATCATTGCCCAGACCGCCATCTAGTACTGCACCAGGTGATATCGCATTGCTGTCATTGCTTGTACCAAAATTGAATAGCGTGTCCGCCCCATCAGTGGCGCCTGAATCGTGTACGATCTGTTCAAGCTCGACTTGCGTCAGCTCGCTTCCGTCTTCGAAAATAATTCGCTCGATCCAATGGCCGCCAAATTGGTCACCATCAGAAAATCCATCACCCAAATTATATTCGAAGTCATCAAACGGTGTGCCGTCGAGAGTGAGCGTCTCGCCCGTATCCCTGATGCGAATAATGATGGAGAGTGGGTCCGATGGGTCCCGAAGGAAATCTACGTCCTCCTGATTCAAGCCGATTAATGTTAGTGTGTCGGCGTCGTCATTAGTACCAAAATTGCTATCTTGTTCTTTAATCACATCATGACCAAAACCTCTGCCAAATCGGTAATTATTGACATCGCGTGTTCCGATCAGAACATCGTTGCCTGCACCACCATCAAGGTCGCTGCGTCCAAACATAATGTCATCGCCATCAGTCGAGACCGCAATTTGCTCAATAACTGAGGGTAAATACAGGCTCTCATTAGCAAATTTTAGGAAACTGAACTTCCGACCATCATTCAAAGGCTCAAATATGCCTTTAAGCGTCAATGTATCGTTGTCGGTAACGGATACAACAAGATCGTAACCGGAGCGAACGAACGTAACATTGTCATCAAAATCGATGCCTGAGAATTCGATATCAGTTACATCAAATGTATCATGATAAAACTCATCATGCCCGAAGCCCTCTTCTAGAACGAGTTTGTGGCCATTTCTGAGTGCGAAGATTCGATCATTACCGGCTCCAGGCGCAAACACTTGAAATTCAGTCGCGTAAGAGAATAGTATGTTGTCGCCTGAATCTCCGGTGATGACTTGGCCTGAGGTAAGGTCAATGCTCGTTCCGTCCGCAAAAACTATTTGCTCGACATCTGAATCGCCGATAATCGCTGAGCCATCTGTTGCAGTCCGATTCCTGAGATCTATTTGTAGGTCTGACCCTCCGATTCTTAGACGAATAAGTTGGGAGCCATTTTGGCGAACAAACGTCAGATCATCGATGCTGTATTTACTATCGACAGTTATCGTATCGAAACCGAAATCTGCATCAATGATCCGAACCTTACCTTCGCTTAAGTGGTAAGTGTCATTACCACCCCTACCAAATAAGGAATCGGATCCCCCATTGCCAACGATCAAATCCTTTTCATCTGTGCCGAAAAGACTCTCGGAGGCAGCAGTGCCATAAATAGTGTGATTGGTTGTGGTCCCAGCCAAGAGCGCGCTCTGCACCAATTCCCGCAATGGCTCTATCGTCTCTCCGCCGATTTCGATTAAAGTTGCACTAGATGCGCTTTCGCCCTGCACGACAACACGATCTCCAGTGAGCGTATCGACGATGTTCAAGTTGCCATCAGCCGATGAGAACTCAAGATTGTCCCGATCAACCGATCCATCGAATTCGACGACAATCGGCCCTTGACCATCACTGATTGTGGTCAAGCCGTAACCTGAACGAATTACATAGCGATCTGTGCCATATCCCCCCCTCAATGTATCGCTGCCACCCTGGCCATCGATCACATCATCCTGATACGTGCCATCCAAAGTCTCACCTTTTGAACTGCCAGTGTTTACCGAAGCGAAAACCTCAGCTGCAGTCAGGACAGTGCCATCGGCAAAAGTGACGCTTTCTACTCGTGAGGCATCGTCAGAGAACTGCCCCAAAAACGTGATCGACCCACCACCGACAATCTGGACTTTGAGGTTCTGGCCCCTGCTTCCAGATGCTGAAAGCACTACGTTCGCAGGATCCGCATCGACGAAGAGCGCGTCATTCGGTGACCCAGTATCTGGCGAATCAATCACCACGTCATCACCGGTATTTGAAGCTAAGGTAAAAAGATCTGAGCGACTTCGAGCGATATAAAATTCGTCACCAGAAGTGCCGGTAAACTCATGACTAGCTCCAGCCCCACCAACGATAATAGGTCCGGAATTGGTTAGCAGATCAATTAGAGGTGTTTTCGAAGCTTCTCCAAACTGGATTACATCAACAGGTGAAGAGATTCTTCCATCGGATATATTAACTTGAAAAACAACTTTTCGACCATTGTTGCTTAGCTCCACACCGATTGAGGCGTTAACAGTCCCGCTGTCTGAGTTATCAGAAAACGTAAGAAGTTCGTTTGAAACGACAGTCTCTTCGCGAGACCAATCATTTAGTTCAAGCGTATCACCGCCGCCGCTGTCGCTAAGTAACAGGGATTGAACCGTGCTAGTTACTATGAAACGCTCATTGCCCTGCCCTCCAGCAAGCACAGTCTCTGCTCCATCGGCAATAAGAATGCGGTCCCCAGGATACCCCGCTTGACCAATCACGCTTTCGCGTGACGCGACGCCGAAATTGCTTGCATCGCCAACAAATATTGCCAGCCCCAGCTCCTCTGCAGTCAGATTCAACGCTTGATCTGCTAGCTCTTGGTCAAGAGCAGAATTAAGTTCCGCATCGGTCACCCCTAGCGCGAAAGTGTATTGCTGCAGTGTCCCCCAAACCGCTTTCCAATAGCGTAGCTTCGAATCAAATTCAGCAGGTGCGTTAGACGCAACATTTTCCAGTAAAGTAGCAAGCTGAGTACCTTCTTGCGCCACAAACTGAGCTGCGGCCTCAAACTCAAGACCTGGCAAAAACTGTGCGCCCAAATCAGTTTGGCCTAAGAGTTGAGCTGTTGTGCGGTCGATAAGATCGGCCCATTCAGCGATCAAAAGCGACGCAGCATCCGCACGAGGATTAGTTCCTACTACGGCTTGTTCAAATCCTGCACCGGTAAGTTTTTCAATAGCATGCAACCAACGCGCATTTATATTCGCTCCGCGGCCCTCAGGATCAATTGCATCACCACCAGTCCAACGCAGAACAATTTTTTGCACAAGCTCATGAGCCTGATCAATCTCGGAAACATTCAATTGAGTAAATGTTCGAACCAACTCTTCAAGGCCAGCATCGCGCGCCATGGCTACATCAAGGTCAGACAAAGAGCCTGCTCCAAGAATCCGAGGCAGGTCGCTGACAGAGGACAGATCCAAATTGGGATCAAGGATCTCTCTCGCATCATATTGATCGATCGAAAGGTAAGCATCGTAGACTGTCGCAGTGGCACCGTCAGCAAAAAGTGCATTTGATGCCCGGGTGACGATAGAGGTATCATCTTCAGCGCTGAGGTGATCAGACTTGAATGTCGTCAAACCAATTGAAACAATTCCGAGATCGCCGAGTGATACCAGTTCGCCGTCGTCAGTCGCTGCATCACCATTGGCATCAACCCAAACGCGCAATGTATCGAATTCGACGTCAAGAGCGGTAATTGCACCGTCGCCATTTGAGTCGAGGGCGGAAAGCTCAACGAAGCCAGCTTCACCAAGCAATTGCGTGCTCCCGGCAACTTCATCGGTTTGTCCCGTGCCGAACATTTCCGACCCATCATCAATCGAACCGTTACCGTTGAGGTCACGAACCAGGAAGCCATCAGCCGAGCCAGCCCAAGCAACGCGTTCCGCAAATCCGTCATTGTCGAGATCGAAATAGACGTTGCTCACTGCCATCGAAGTAATGACATTTCTGTCGCCATTAAGGTCAATTATAAGAGGATCACGCTGCTCTTCCGCCCCGTCTTTATCAGGTTCGTCATCTTCTTTCTTAAGGCGGATTCCGGCCGATCCATTTGTGAAGTTCTTGATCGTGATACTGTCAGTAAGGAAGTCGTCGTCCTCAACAAGAAGGTCCGTACCAGTCAGAGTATATTTGAAACCATTATCGGCCTCATAAACGCCAGATCCTTCTTCAGTTTCCACACCACCAGTCAACAAGACGCCTTCAAATTTGATCCGATCGCCACGGTCTGGGTCGTTGATCACGTCACCATTGTTGGTTAAGAACGTGTCATTGCCGCTTCCGCCCCAGAGTTGGTCGGATGAGGTGTTGTCGATCGGACTTCCACTGGGACCGTCTTGCTGCGCAGCGTCCAGAATGTCGTTTCCGCTTCCGCCACGCAGTTCGTCTTCGTCGACCGCACCTACGAGGATATCGTTCCCAGTGCCGCCGTAGATTTTGTCAGCGCCATCACCGCCGAGAATGCGATCATTTCCTTGATCGCCGCGTATGATATCGTCGCCACCTTGTCCGTCGATAATATCGTCCCCGGAGCCACCCGAGATCTGGTCGTTGCCATTCGGCGTCAGCAGAGCCGAACTGTCGCCCTCAATTCGGTCGTCGCCAGCACCGCCGACAATCGTATCGTCGCCAGCACCGCCAAATAGAGTGTCGTCGCCCACTCCGCCATCGAGATTGTTGTCAGCGGCGTTACCCAGAATTCGATCATCGCCTTCCGCCCCTTGGACCTTAATTTGTTCATCGAGGCCAGTATACCCACTTAGCAAACTTGCGGGCAGTACAAAATTGTCGTCAAAGGTGCTTCCAACGATCTCCTGAATCTTCGAGATCACCGGGCCAACTTGATCCCAATTTATGGGACCGGCCGCATCGGTGTAGTCTACAATATCATATCCAGCTCCGCCATTGAGAACAGTGTCGTTCCCATCGGCAAACAAGGTATCGTCGCCGGCGTCACCGTAGAGCTTGTCGGCGCCGCTATCGCCACGGACCTCATCATTACCATCTCCGCCATGGATCGTGTCGTCGCCCACACCACCTTCGATATCGTCATCTCCGGCACCACCATCAATGTAGTCCTTTCCACCATCACCGAAGATTAAATCCTCACCGCTCTCCCCAAACAGTGTGTCATCCTGACCGCCGCCCTCGACATAGTCATTGCCATCACCGCCAAAAATCCTGTCTTTTCCATCTCCACCAGTAAGAAAGTCCCCCCCTTCTTCACCAAATAAATTGTCGTCCCCGCCCTCTCCCTTGAGCTCGTCATCCCCTCCTCCACCGTAAATGAAATCGTCATCGCCAGTTGCGGTGACGTCATTGACTTGAGATGACCCAACGAACAATATGGGACCAACCACAGAATTACCCAAGAAATCGGTATTGATTGTGTCAACCGGTGATGACGGATCCTGAAATCCACGATCCACTATAGCATTCGCAATCACCTTTCCCTCGGTATAATCCCGCCCTTCAATGAGTATATTATCAGAGACCAAAGCACGGGAAAGATATCCAACCTCCTTGGGAATATTTAGGTCATCATACCAATCGTTTACGAACTGATCTATATTATCTCCTTTAAGGTTGGCGTAGGTCGGATCATCGCGAACGCCACCAATTGCATGCCCCAACTCATGGACCAGGACCGAAAGAGGCGTGTGCGCCACTGCCTCACCGTTCGTCGTAATATAAAGGAGCGTGTGACTATTATTGGGGTTCATGAAAATTTGACCCAACCCCGTGAAGGCAAAACCCAATGATGAATCGTATTTTAACTCGATCTTTCTTCCAACATTTACCGGATCATTCAGCCAGAAGTTAATACGACCACGAAGCCGAGCAGACCCTTCATAGGCCTGCGCAAACACCGCACGCATCATGCTATCTGTAAAAGCGCCGCTTCCTGTAAAACCAGAAATTTCTACCCGGCCGGCAATATCAGCAAACGATGGCATAGTTCTATCTCACAATTAAAAATTTGGTGCTCAAAGCTCGGAAAAATCGTAATCGGAAACTAAACTCCGATGCCCAGGCATCGAGATCGACAAAATCCCATCATCCTTTGAAATTCTAACGTCACGACATTCTTCTGTGGAATTCGTGATTGGCTGAGAGTCCTTTTTCAGCCTAATCACACATATTATTGCCCTGCCGTCATCAGTCTGAGAAACCCTCCACTTCCCATCGTATTGGGTGGCGACTATTTCTTCGACAAACATCGACCATGAGCCATTTCTTTTGAAATACTCCAAGCGTACCGGCGAAGGCTGATGCAGACGCCTCTCTAGCTGCTTGCCACGAAAAAATTCTTCCAATTCGGCAGCGCTCTCTGAGGATTGCTTTGCGACCACATCTGTAACCTTCTTCATTGCATCTTGCTCACCTAAATTGTCGATTAACGGTTCGCGGCCATTTTCGACTGCACTTCGCACCAGTGGTGCATCGATTTCCGTCGGATCCGCCGTTTGCCGCTCCACGTCACAACCATTGAGCTGCATTGCCGCTATAACGAAAAAAAAGGGCTTACTTTTCAGCCTCCAAAAATCAGTGAGGGACGAAGAGGCCCCGCACAAAAAACGGCTTAGAATTTTGGACGCGGCTGACTGACACAGGAGGTCATTCGCATCATTTATGCTTGGCATCTTCAGATTCCCTCCAACAAGTGCTTATAGGCTTCGCAGACGTCGTGGACGGTGAAGTCGCCACCATAATCCTGCCATTCTTGAGACGTTATCCGCCGCATTTTCGCAAAGTACTCTGGCCAAGGAGGTGGCCTCCCGTAATTCTCGTCATCATAGAGGCATTGACTCAAAACATTTTGCAATCGAAACGGATAGCCTGTTTCGGCGATGCGCGCACATGCCGCCTCTTTGAGCGGATCCTCTTGGTTTTGATGATTAGGATTGCCCGGATCTGGCTCCCATTCGCAAACCTCTTTCCATTCTGAACGCGTGCGAGGGCTGAGCATTGGCAGGCCGAGCGCCTCCCTCCTCTCGTTCATAGCTTCAGAAAGTTCAGCATTCAGCTTAGAAGGATCAGTACCAATTGCTTTTTGACCGCCGGTTTCTTGACCTTCGCACCCGGCGAGATACAGAGCAAATCCAGCAGTAAAAAGATATCTGCAACCAACCCTAAAGGTTCCGAGTCCAGCACCCATCACCTCGCCCAAATCAAATTGAAAAAATTTCACTATAAGCCCCCAATACTTAAGTTTCTATAATTTCACTTATAAGTCAATTTATAGACATGATAATTGTGCGATTTTTTAATTTTACCGCTCCCTCCCTGCTTCATCTAGTGCTTGGGAGATGGGCGACAGCAAGTATTGGATAATCCGGCGTTTGCCCGTTTTGATCTCAGTCTGCACGGATAGGCCTGGCTGAACTCGGTCGCACAATGAGCTGCGCTCTGGGTTCCTAGGCTCGCACGGCAATTCGATCTTAGCGGCATATACAAGCCCGTTTTGCACCGGACGCCCTTTTTCATTGCGCTCGCTGCCAGCAGGCGCGTTGCTTTGATCGATAGCATCGCGGCTGATATTGGTGACCGTGCCTTCGATCAGGCCGTAATCGGTGAAGTTAAACGCCTCCAGCTTAACAGCCACGCGCTGTCCCACTTTGACAAAGCCAATATCCTTGTTTTGCACAAAGGCCTCAACTGCTACCCCGCTATTGCAGCTTGATAGATCGCTTGCATCCCCGGACTTGCATGGGACAATCACCATCAAGGCTTGGGCTGGTTGAACCACTCCGCCAATGGTTCCAACACCCAACTGCTGCACAACGCCATCCACCGGTGCGCGCAGTTCTTGATATTGCCGGCGCTTTTCTGACTTACGCAATTCTTCTGTCGCCATTGCCGCCTGCGTGTTGGCCTCGGCCATGTCGGTGACGGCCGTTTTGCCAAAGGTTGCTGCGAGCGTGCGCAGTTCTGCATCCAGTCTGCCAATCGAGGCATTCGCGCGCATTCGGTTCGCTTCTTGCACTTGGATATTACGCAAATGTTCAGCGCGTAATTGTTCATATTCGAGTAGCTTAAGCTTAGCGAAAAACCCCTTCTCAGCGAGCTCTTGTCGTGCGGCCAATTGCTGATCAATATAGGGTAGCGCCTCGCGCAGCTTAGCGATCTCTGCATTGGAAGCGGCCAGCTCTGCGCGATTTTCTGCACGCTGCTGAGACAAAGCGCTACGCTGCGCATCAAACTGCGCGATCGCATTGCGCACATAGGCCTCTTCAGTGCGCACGACATCTGCTGGCGTTCCGGCAGGCGCGCGGAACCATGCAGAGCCTCCGCGCGCATGAGCAAGCAGAGCATTGTTACGGGCCTGGATGATATTGGCGGAGAGCAGCGTCTGCTCGCTTTGCGCCTCGTCCGCTTGAGCAAGCGTTGGATCAAGTTCGATGAGGAGCTCGCCTGCCTTTACAAACTGACCATTCTTCACATGGATGGCGCGCACTGCGCCGATCTCAATCGATTGGACGATCTTCACATTGTCCGCTGGGACGGTTTTTCCGGAAGCAACCGCCACCACATCTACGCGGCCAATAATCGCCCATATCAACGCGAGAACGAGCAATGTGCAAGTGAGCAGCATTAGCCAGCGTAGGCCAGGGCTTGGCGGCTTTTCCATGATCTCTAGCGCAGCCGGTAAGAACTCATATTCCTCCTTCGGCTTAAAGGCTTTGTCAGCCTCGCCTTGTTGCTGCCAGCTTTCGCGAAGGACAGCGCCGTGTTTGGCAAGAGTGGGAAAGCGGTTGGCAAAGAACCCCATTAGGCTGGCCCCGCCATACCGGTTTGCTTGGCATGCAATTGCGCATAGCGACCACCCGCTTTGAGAAGCTCATGGTGGCTACCGGCTTCCGTGATCTCGCCAGCTTCGACAGTAATGATCCGGTCGCATGGGCGAACTGCTGATAAGCGGTGAGCGATGATTAGCACAGTGCGTCCCTTGGCAATCGCGGCAAGGTTGTTTTGAATTATCTCTTCGCTCTCTGCATCCAATGCGCTTGTCGCTTCATCAAGAATAAGAATACGCGGATCAGTGATGAGCGCACGGCTGATCGCGAGCCGCTGGCGCTGACCACCAGAAAGGTTTGCGCCGCGTTCTTCGATGATCGTGTCGTATCCATGGGAAAGCGTGAGGATGAACTCATGCGCACCGGCGAGCTCTGCCGCAGCGATTACTTGCTCCATCGGCGCGGTGGGGTTGGCGAGCGCAATGTTCTCCCGCACCGTTCGGTTGAACAGAATGTTCTCTTGCAGAACCACGCCCACTTGGCGGCGCAGCCAAGCTGGATCGACGAGCGACAAATCGGTGCCATCCACCAACACGCGGCCTTGCTCTGGTACATACAGCCGCTGGACCAGCTTAGTGAGCGTCGACTTGCCCGAGCCCGATGGCCCGACAATGCCAAGCATCTCGCCTGCCCCGACACTGAGATTAACGCCGCGCAAAGCTTCGGGCGCATCAGGACGGTAACGAAAGCGCACCGCATCAAACTCTACCTCGCCTTTAATGGCCGGCAAGCTCGCGCGATTGGGATTATGCTCAGGTTCTGCGGGAGAGTTGAGAATGTCGCCCAAACGGTCGACTGAAATGCGCACTTGCTGAAAATCTTGCCAAAGCTGCGAGAGCCGAAGGATTGGCTGGGCCACCCGTCCTGCCAACATATTGAAGGCCACCAATGCGCCAACAGAAAGCTCGCCCGCGATAACTGCTTGGGCACCGAAGAAGAGGATCGCCACAGTGGTAAGCTTGGACACCAATTGGATGCAGTGACTGCCCCAATTGGACAGCACGGTCACATCCCACCCTGTCTTGATGTAGCCAGCGAACTGCTTTTCCCAGCGGTCCCGCATGCGCGGCTCCACCGCCATGCTTTTCAAAGTGCCTATGCCTGTGACCGTCTCAACCAAGAACGCTTGGTTCTCAGCGCCGCGCTTAAATTTCTCATCTAAGCGCGCCCGCAAAGGCGGAGTGATAAAGACCGAAATTACGACATATAGCGGAATGGTCAGCGCTACGATCAACGTCAGCATCGGTGAGTAGATATACATCACGGCAAAGAAGACGATCGTGAAGAACAGATCGATCAGTACAGTCACTGCATTGGAGGTAAGGAAGTTGCGAATGTTCTCCAGCTCGCGCACGCGCGCCACGCTATCGCCTACTCGGCGGGCCTCAAAGTAGGACAGAGGCAGCGCGACCAAATGGCGGAATAGCGCCGCTGACAGCTCCGCATCCACTCTGTTGCTGGTATGGGCAAACAGCCAATTTCGAAGCGCAGAAAGCAGCGTCTCAAATATCAGAATTGCGGTGAGGCCAATCGCCAGCACTTCCAGCGTGGTCATGGATTGGTGCACCAGCACTTTATCAATCACAAGCTGGAAGAAAATCGGCGAGGCTAGCCCAACCAATTGCAGGAAGAAACTGCCGACGAGGACATCGCGCAATGGCTTGCGGTACTTAACCAGGGCAGGGATAAACCAAGAAATATCAAAGCTGCGCTTTTGACCCGCGATATGTTCACGGCTTGTCATCAGCAGCATATCCGCTTGACCGCCGGTCAAAGCAAAACCGGCTTGAACTTCTTCCTCGCTCCAAATTTCTGGGCGCTGGTTATCAGGCTTCAGAACCATATGGCGCACGCCTGCATCACCGGTATCATCCACCTTGAGCAGGATGGCTGCGCCGCCATCATTTAAGGTGACCAACGCAGGAAGCGGTAGTTTGGAAAACTCCGATGGAGCAGCGCGCTTGCGCCGGGCAACAAGCGCAAGCTTCTTTGCAATCCGAACCAAATCATCCACCGTATAGGGACGGTCGCCTTGGCCGCGATCATGGTGGATTTGAGAGGCTTCTGCTGGAACGCCCAAGAATTGCGCAAGCAAAATAAAGCTATTAAGCGCGGGGTCGCTAAATCCCGCAGCTTCTTCACTCTCAATTGTAGAAGATGCCACCCCAAGCCCTTGCATCACAGAATCAAATACTTGTGCCGTGAATAGCAGCAGCTACGGGCACTGCAAGCGAGTATAGCCTGACACACTAGTGAAATTGTATCCGGCGACACTTATCAAACTCTAGATTTTTGACTGCTTACAAAACCTCTTTGTTAGAACCTTCATTTTCAGCTCACCAATTGCAGATGTATATCTTTCGCCCACCGGGCTGGTCAAAATCAGTAAGATGTAATGCAATTGCCCACTTTAGTGCGCGCCGCTGCAGATCAGCGAGGCGCCAACTGACTGCGCAGCCTCATTCATTGTAATAACATATGGCAGAAACACACTGGCACCGATCAATGCCGCCGCAACTGCTGCAAACAATACAGCGCCGGCGGCAACATCCTTAGCAGCCTTGATTGATGAGTTGAATTCTCGTGTAACTGCACCATTTACGTACATCACATTGTCATTCTAAACGGCCGAAATTGGGCCGATTGCGGAATGTCCGGTTTCAGCTGCCGAGTCTCGACAAGCAGACATTCGGCTTTCGAACCATTTGCGGACAATTTCTGATAGAACCAGGCAATGGAGTTTTGGCCAGGGGTCCGGCTAAACTGAAGCCAGAAAAATTGGGGCATTCACCTCATTCGCTAATGCTCATTGCGCCTCCATAGTTTCTCCAAGATTATGGAGGCTTGAGCGGTGGTCAAAACAAAACAAGGTATCAAAAGATTCATCAGCAAAACGGTGCTTTTCGCATTCACGGCTTTGGTAATGGGGCTGAGTATGCCAAGCGCACCTCTGCACGCGCAGGACACACGCGCACGCGCTGATCTGGCGACTTTCGAGCAATATGGCGAGGGCACCCCGTTGCCAATCGACGGCATATGGCGTCTGCGAGAGCTCAATAAGCAGGTGATCGTTGAAAACGGCATCGTCATTGCGATGGAGGAGTGGACGCATTTGTTCGTTTGGGTGGTCGACCCGGGAATGGTGACCTCTTCGAAATTGAGGCAAACCGGCCGCCAAAAATTCAACGCTTATGACGAGTTGCTCAAGCGGGAAATGGAATGGACCATCCGCCCGGATCGCACCATTTTTGCTAGCGGCGGAGCTGGACTGCTTGCCCCCAAGTTCTCCCTCGAACCCATTGAGCTTTCCTACCCCGGCGCGTTTGATGCGCTGGTCAGAGGTGAAGAAGTTGTCTTAACTCCGGAAGGTTTCGGCATAGTGCCCAGACCTGGTCCAATCGAGATTGACCTGGAATTCACCAGCCCATTCACCAGTGGGGACGACATGTGCCTCGACCTTGATACGAAGGATTTGGGCAAGCAAGGCGGAAAATTGCGCGTTTGGGAATGCCTAGGCGGCAGCAATCAGCGGTTCATTTACCTCGAAGAGGATAGGATAATCACTACGGCCAGCGGAAAGTGTTTGGAGGCAGTGGGAACTGACAATGGAGCTCCGGTGCGAGCCTTTGGCTGTGATGGCAATGAAGCGCAGATTTGGACCGTCAAATCGCTACCCGGAAAAGATCGACAAGCGTTTGTAAATGCAAAAACTGGGCGATGCCTTGATGCGCATGGGCCGGAATCAAAGCGCAATGGTGGCCGTATCCAGATCTGGGATTGCTTTGTCGGGAACAATCAAAGCTGGAGCATGTGACCGTGCGCATAGCCATTCCAACCTTTGCGCTTGCCGCGCTGCTGACCGGCTCTGCTGCCTTGGCTGGCTCTAAGCATCGCCCAATCGAGCTTGTCCAATGCGATGCCCCTTTGGGAAGTATCGCTGTGATCGAAGGCGACGCACGCAGCTGGGTGGAAAAGAAACTCGGCAGCCCGACACCTGTGATCGAGGCGCTGGTCGAGCAATCTGGCTGCTTCGTTCCTTACGATCCAAGCACCGGAACCGCTTCAGAATTTATGCTGACAGTCGTTGCTGGCGACAAAATCGAGGTAGCGACAGCCACAAGCCTCAATAACGCGGGCGTCGCCAATGCAGCAGCGATGGCGCAAAACAGCGGATATCGCAGTGGGCTGGGCACCGCAGGCGACATAGCGGGCATGATCCCGCTCGCCGGGGCGGTGGTCAATGGTCTCGCTGGGGTCGTTGGCATCGGCAAAAAGAAGACCGTCATAACCGGCATCACCCTGATTGACACCAGCGATGGTGTCGCCATCGCATCTGGCACAGGGCTTGTTCAAAAGACTAAGCTCAAGTTCCACGACGATGATGAGGATGCCATGGCGCGCACTCCTCAGGGTTACTGGATGCAAGCCGTCGAAGATGCATCTACCGAGCTGCGCTTCACCAAAAAGGAATACGGCCGGGAGATGATTCAGGGCTTTGTGATCGCCTACAATAATATGGTCATTCAGGCCCAAGCGATGGGTGCAGGCAAACGACTGGGCGGGGATGAGCTTGCTAGCGATGCAGCCGTTGCGGAACCGCCCCCTATCGAGCAGGTCGAGCCTTCTGCTCCGCCTCCGGTAATCGTCGCAGTCCCGTCAAATCTCTTCGAAGAGCCTTCACGTGAGGCAAACACCATTCGCAGCATTCGGCCGGGACAAAAATTGATGCCTATTGGCGAATTGAGCGGGATATTCTTGCCAGTTAGTGACGCTTATGGGGTCTTAGGATGGGTGAGTGTCGAAGACTTGCAATAGACTGCATTGGGCGGCCAGTAGGTGTTCAATCCCCCTAACTCGCGTTGGCGTCGACCAATCCTTCACGCAAAGCATAGGCGATCAGCTCTGCGGCGGAGCGAGCATCGGCCTTGCTCATCACGCTGGTGCGATGTCGATCAACGGTCTTAATACTAATGCCCAAGGTCTCTCCAATCTCGCGATTGGTCTTTCCGCTAACAACCAGATTGAGGATTTGTCTTTCACGGCCGGTAAGCGGCTCAATATCGGCAGCATCTTCCAACAATCGTGTGAACCGCTGACAAATTACCCGGCCACCCTCCAGTATACGAGGGATCGCAGCAGCAAGTTCGTCCAGATCATCGCTTTTGCAAAAGACCCCGTCTGCACCAACTTCGACCAGTTCAGCGATTTTTCCGCTTGCTTCAATTCCAGTGAAGATGACGATTTTGCATTCCGGCGCCCACCGCCGCGCTTCGATCAAGACTTCTGTGCCGCCAGCATGCGGCATGCTCACATCCAACATCAGCAGATCGGGCTGGTGCTTACGCACTGCGCCGATCGCTCGAATGCCATCCGAAACTTCGTCAGCGATGGTGAAGTTATAGCCTTCAAGCGAGTCAGCATCGCCCAACAAACGAGCCAAAGCGCCGCGAATGACTCCGTGATCATCGGCGATTACTGCCGTGTAGTTCTTACCAAATGTCATGGCGCCCACCGCCCCATCAACAAAGTCCCCTGCTGTAAACCAGCATTGTGTGTATATTACACATGATGGGACCGGGAACAACAATCAGGCGCATCTGCCTTTGGATAGCAGCGGCTTTGGCGCATCTGATTTGGCCGTCCATGCTTCTCGCGCAAGATCAATCTGCGGCCTTTGAAGCCGAACCGGTCATTCTGGAGCAAGGCCAACCAGCGGAGCAAGTCGAAGGCAAAGGATGGTATTTCGTCTCGACCGGCATGCGATCATTTGACGTTGATGATGCCATGGCAGCCTTCAAGGAAGGGAAATTTTCAGCCACATTCAATCCACGGCGGGCAAGTGTTATGGAGCAGAGAGATCTCTGGATCGCTCTGCCCGTGCGTGCGGCGCAGGAGAATTCAAGACCGATCAGACGGAGCATTGGTCTAGGTGGAATTTTTTACACAGTGCCTGAAGTTTACCTTGCGCAAAGCGATGGCAATATAGCGCAGATATTGGGTGGCACAGCCAGTTCAGATGGGGAGCTACTTCACCAGAAACTGACCTATCTGCACTCTGCAAGCTTCGAATTGCAGCCAGGACAATCCGAATTGCTAATGATCAATCTGGCACTGGATGACCGGCCTTCTATTGGGCTCTTCCGCGAAGGAGAACTGGGCCGAAACCAGATCATCGGCACTCTGCTCAAGGCCGGAGTTATCATAACATTTCTAGCGGTTGGGATATGCTTGATTGTGCTGGGGATTTTGGCTCGCCGTCCCAACACAATCGTCGTCGCGATCGGCTTTTCCTTCATCGCGATCCAGAGTGATGTCTCTCTGTTCACGACGATTCTGGCATCCGACTTTGAACAGGCGAGGCTGATCTGGCGCAGCTGTATAACGCTGATCTCATCCGCTTTGGCATGCATGATACTGACCGCATTTTGGGACACAATTGCTGCCAAATTGAATGCGCTCGCAAAGGTTCTGTTGGTAGCCGCACCGATCGGTATCTTGGGATCCGCATTCGCTTTGCAAAAGGATTCCTTGCTGGTCGGCATATTCTACGCCCTAGTCTTGGGTCTGGTCGCGGTCGTGGCGCTAAGAATTGAAACAGCCAAGGGATTGCGGCGGATCGCTGTCATTTCGATCGCAGCCTGCTCACTGGCTATTGTGCTGGTAGAGCCAGCGCTCATGGGCACAATCGTCCCGGAATTATTTTCAAACTTTGTCAGAGACATGATGCGTCTTGCCGTGTCTGCGACACTGCTCGTTATCGTTATCGTCGACATAAGGCGCAGTCTGCTGGAGCGAGATCGTCTCAGCAAAGAACGCATTGCAGCGCTTCAAGCTCAATCACAGGCAGACCAACGCCGGCTTCAAGCGGAGCGTGATTACGCGCGAGCTCGTGAAACTGCTGTGCGGCGCAAGCAACAACTTGCCTCAGCCAGCCACGACATACGTCAACCGCTTGTCGGCCTGAGGGCGTCCATCCGCGAGGAATCAGACAATCTCTCGCCAGACTTGCAAGAGCGGTTGAGCGAAGCGATCGACTATCTCGAAGAGCTCACACATGAATATAGTGACCAGGAAGCCCGCAAGGCGACGCTGAGCGAAGACCATGGCGAACTCTACTCACTCGATCTGATTATTGAGACAGTCGACGAAATGTTTGCAGCCGAAGCCGCCGCATCAGGCATAATTCTTTCATCCACGAAGGCTCCTTGCGAGACACAGGTTCCAGCGCTCGCACTGATCCGATCGGTCAGCAATTTGGTTGCGAATGCGCTTCGCCATGCAAACGCGAGCGAAGTGAAACTGGCCGTAATTCATGGTGATGCTTGCCTCATCGAGGTGCGCGACAATGGGCAAGGGATGGATGAGGCGACTTTACAGACCGTGCAAGAGCGCGGCACGAAGAATGACGCATCAGACGGTGATGGTCTGGGCCTAGCGATCATTCACGACCTTGCCCGGCGGCACGGCTTTGCCTTTACGCTTCGGTCAACGCCGGGCGACGGAACCGTGGCAACAATCACCTTGCCGAAGCGCTAAATACTAACCGTTTCGAAACATCATGAAACAATTGGGGTATTCACCTCATTCTAGACAAGCACCCCTTTCCCTAAACAGGATCCAACAAAGCCCTTCGAACAGCGAAGCGGCAAAGGGATCACAAGGAGTAAGGACATGGGCACTAAAAGATATTTTGCCGGATTGAGCGCTTCGACCATTGCAATGGCGATGGCAGCAATGCCCGCAGCCGCGCAGGATGCCGGAGCTGAGCAGGCGCAAACATCGACTGACCTTGACATCGCGCGGGATGGCGAATTGTCGGATGGTGAAAAAGCTCTGATTGTCGCAGGCACAATGGGCGTCATTAGCAAAACAACCATCAAACCAACCGACCGCTTCGTCAAGACTGCCGAATTGATCGGCGAAGTTCGCGGCAAAAAGGCAGCCGGGAACGTCCGTCAGCTTCCAACTTCCACCAATATTGCCGGGCAAAACCTGCGCCAGACGGCGACCTCGACCCGTCCAACTAGCCTGCGTGAATTGCAAAAACGGGCTGCGTTAAAAAAAGCTCGCAGCGCCCCGACAATGAAGGCTGAGGGGCCGGTCCGCACAACTGCGCCCAAGATACGACGAACCAACATTGCCAATTCCGAGCTTGGGCGCTTGTTCAAAAAGGGCGAGGATGCACAAGCCAGGCGTGCAAACGCCAAAAAGCCGAGCACAGTAAATCGCGGCCCTGCCCGCAAGGTAACCTTCCGCGATCAGGTCACTGGCGAACCCAATCCGACGATCAAGGCGCAGCCAAAGCCTTTGACAACTCGTCCAGCCAACATTGCGAACAGTGACCTTGGGCGCGTGATCAAGAATGGCGAACGCGCACAAGCAGCCCGCGCAAATCGGCTCGCTGGTAGCGTGGATGAATTGGCGGAACTGGGCCGTCGCGGCGATATGGCGCGCAGCACTCGCAATGCAGCCAAGGCCGGGCAAGGCAGCCAACAGCTTGGCCGCCAAATTCTCGCCAACGGTGATGATCTCGGCAATGTATTGCGCCGGGGAGACATGGCGCAGCAAGCGCGCAGAATTGCGCCCGTCAAGGAAGCCCAAGTCGTCCGCAACGTTGCAGCCAATGGTGGGGACATTACACAGCTCAACAAGGCAGGACGCTCTGCTCAAGCAGCGCGTGGCCGTGGCGGATTAAAGGCGGCCTCGACAAGCGCAGACGCAGCCAAAATGGCACGCACCGCCAAGCTTGCCAAAACAGCCAAAACCGCTGGCACGGTTGCTAAACTCGGCAAGGGAAGCCGCGCTGTTCTCGCTGGCACCGGTGTCGGAGCGGTTGCAGTTGTCGCAGAAATGGCTGCGGTTGAGGGGATCAAGGCGACAACCGGTGTTGAGGTTCAAGATCCACTCTCGACCGGCTTTCAGTACGGTGCAGCCATTTTCGACAAAGATGTGACCATTGCTGATGTGGTAGCTCAACGGCGTGAACATCACCGCGAAAACTTCAAGAACTTGGCTGAGACGCTGACGACCGAAGGGAAGGTGATGGACAACATCACCGATTATGCCGACAGCAAAAACTCGGCATTGGGCGACGCTGTACGGAATTATGATCGCTTCGATCGGCAGCGTAGAGCCTTGCTGGAAGAGCATACTGGCATCAAGACAGAGCGGCGGATGGATGTCGTCGCGCGGTACGGAGCGGGCCTGAAGCGCGATGGCTTGAAGGGTGTCGCAACCGTCGCAGGCGAACGCGCCAAGCATCACGTCGAAAATGCAAAAGCGCTTGGTGCAACCACTCGCTCAGTCGCCGGATATGTGACAGGTGCAGACCTTCGCAGCACCCGCGAAACGCGCAATCGGTACGCGGCGGCGGCGGCTTCAGACAAACCCGTGGCCGCTGTCGTCGAAGTTGCCAAGCAGCGCGCCCAGCATCACACCAACAACGCCAAGAAAGTGGGATCGAAGCTTGTTTGCGGAGCTGGCAATATCTTCCGCAAAAAGAATAAAGACTGCAAGAAGTAAGCTCAATTGAGCTAAGCGCCAAAGCCCTGCGGTGGATTGTTCCCCCGCAGGGCTTTTTCGATTTCGAGCCAAGCGTCCGCTTTCACCCCCACAAGCGGACGCCGAGTGAGTTCCACCCGGCGTCCAACTGCAGTCAGATCTCGGTCTTCTCTGCCAAGGTGAGAGCATCTTCAATGTCGACGCCTAGGTAGCGGACAGTGTTCTCAATCTTCGAGTGTCCAAGCAAAATCTGGATTGCCCGAATGTTACCCGTAGCCTTGTAAATGATCGAAGCCTTTGTGCGGCGAAGAGAATGTGTCCCATATTCTTCTGGTCGAAGGCCGATGGCCGCAACCCACTCATCAACAAGTCGAGCGTATTGTCGAGTGCTCAAGTGCCGGGTGCGATCAACTCGGCTCGGGAAGACGAAGTCCTCCATGTCGCCGCCCCTGAGTTCCAGCCAGGCGAACAGACTTGCACGCGCGTCTGTCGCAATCTCGAACTGAACGGGGCGACCAGTCTTCCGTTGTGTGATTGTCGCTCGCGTTCTGATTTCCGGGCCACTTACTAGGTCACCAATCTTCAGCTCAACGAGATCACAGCCTCGTAGCTTGCTATCGATCGCCAAATCAAACAGCGCCCGATCTCGAATGCGCTCTTCGCGATCAAGAAAGAACCTGATCGCCCAGATCTGCTTTTGATTGAAGGGTCGCTTGGGACCGATCTTCGCGCCGAAGTTCCATGGCACCCGATTTTGAGCGGCAGGGTCAAAATGTGAATACGTCATTGTAATTCTCCTTGGCCGGAATGGCCTCAGAGAATGTCCGCTTTCGGTCGCTAAGATCTCGGGTCCCTACGTCTTGGATTGGGGCGCAAAGCAGTCGATGAGACCAAAGGTTCAAGGATTGCACAGGATATCCCAACTGCGCTGCATTTCATCTGGAGAGGCTTTTTCGTCTATCAAGAAGATCGTGTCTGTAACAATAAAGCGCTGCGGGCCGTTCATACCGCCAAAGCCATTTCGCGAGCGGACATAACCGCAAACAATCCCTTGGCCCTCCTGGGTTGTCGGCCTAGCCAATAGACCACTAAACTCCGCTGAGTTTGGATCACGCAATACCGCCTGAACGCGCCTCTTTGCACCTTGCTCAAGCACAAGTTTTTCTGCTTGGATGTTTCGTTTGTCTGGGCTGGAACTAACGTTAGAAGCAACCGCATAAATTAAGAGAGACGCCGCCACGATTATCACCATAAGCATAGCGCAAGAGGATGTGCTGCTCGGTGTATCTTTCGTCAGCTCTGCAATTTCCTCTTTGGTAAATTCACTTCCGCATTCTTGGCACTGCTTCGATACCCGCAGAACTGGTTTCTGGCACCTTGGACATTCTGCCATCAATGCTTCGGCGAAAGTTTGTTGCTTCTTCTCTATTTGTGTCATGTCAGCCCCTTCAACATACTATAGTTGATAAACAGGAAGCCGTTGGTTCGCCAATAGTTTCTGCCGATGGATATGCGGAAACTTGTTGGCGACAATTGTGCTCGGTTCCGTAAGGAACGTGGGCTGACGCAAGAACAGTTGTCAGATCTATGCGGCCTCTCTCAGCAGTATCTAAGTGATCTGGAACGCGGTAAACGCAACCCGACCATCGTGACCATCTATGAGATTGCTTTGGCGTTAGATGTCACTCACGTGGATCTGGTTTCACCAGACTAAACTGACGCGATGAGCGCGTTGCTCAAGCTCTGGTGATGATTTAAGTTGCCTTTATCAGACAGTGCATTGCTTCGGTTTGCTTTTGAAGCCGCACTAGCGCTTTGCGTTTACCTTCATCGCTAAGCGTTCCGATTGTTAGAGCGGCCACGGACTCATCCTCCATCGGCATGGCCGCCCTCGTGCTGAGCTCAATGATTAGAGTTCGGTTTTCATTGTCCATGTGCACACCAATCCGCGAAGCCGCGCACAAGTCCACATCCAGCTTTCGGTTCGCTCTTTCCACTCGACTTCGCACCTTAAGCGAGCATTGGTGTCATTATTGGATCGCGCCGCACAGTGGCCGAGCACACCCCACCGCCAAGTGCGGGCTGGGGCTCTGCCTAGTAGGAGCAGCATAATGTTGTTCCACACTAGGAGCATCAAATATGACAAAGCCTAAATCCCAAAAGACGCAGCCCGTGCCTGCCGCAAAGCGCGAGACCAAGATTGGCAATGTCGTAAAGTTACTCGGGCGCAAGCAAGGCGCAACCATCGAGGAGTTAATCAAAACCACGGGCTGGCAAGAGCATACTACGCGCGCAGCGCTGACAGGCCTCAAGAAGAAGGGCCATTCAATAAAGCGCGACAAGCGCGGCGAGAAGCAATGTTACCGCATCACTGAGAGCGTCCTATGATGGGTCAGCTACAGTCCCAGCTCAATGAACTAGAGCAATTGCAGAAGGACAAGCTTTGTGATCAATGGGTGAAACTAACTGGCCACCCTCTTCCCCTGATTAGCGTCAATCTGCTCAGGCTAGCTCTTGCTTACGAGATACAAGCCCAGGAGCTCGGCGGCCTCTCGCGCAAGACCCGCCAGCGCCTTGCTCAACACAAAGCAAGCATATCTATCACAAGTGATGTTCGCCCTGGCATGCGGCTCGCGCGCGAGTTCGGCGGCAAGGTTCATGTCGTTACCATTGGTGATGAAGGGCAGATACTATGGAATAATCGCGAATGGCGGTCCCTCAGCGAAGTTGCGCACGCGATCACCGGCACAAGGTGGTCAGGTCCAGCCTTCTTCGGTCTTCGGAAACGCAAGGAAGCGGCATGAAGAAGGTCCACTGCGCAATCTACACTCGCAAATCGAGCGAGGAGGGTTTGGAGCAAGATTTCAATTCACTTCATGCCCAGCGCGAAGCCTGCGCTGCTTATACCTTGAGCCAGGCATCAGAGGGATGGACTTTGCTCGATGCCGAATATGATGATGGTGGCTTGTCAGGCGGAACATTAGAGCGTCCTGCCCTTCAGCGCCTACTTGCCGACATCAAGGACGGTAAGATCGATACCGTGGTAGTTTACAAGGTTGACCGTCTAACCCGCTCCCTGCTTGATTTCGCAAAGCTGGTCGAGACGATGGACAAGGCCGAGGTTAGCTTTGTCTCGGTCACGCAATCGTTCAATACGACCACGAGTATGGGGCGGCTTACGCTCAACATGCTGCTTTCGTTCGCACAATTTGAGCGTGAGGTCACCGCCGAGCGCATTCGCGACAAGATCGCTGCCTCAAAGGCAAAGGGAATGTGGATGGGAGGCACGCCGCCGCTGGGCTACGAACCCGATGGCAGAACGCTCAAGGTCATCGATGAACACGCCAATGTGATCCGAAGCATCTTTGAGCGTTATCTCAAAATTGGCAACGTCCGCTTGATGATGCAGGATTTTGTTGATGAGAAGGTCATGGCCCCTTCCCGAACCCTATCCACTGGCAGAGCAATTGGCGGCGGACATTTTACGCGCGGTCAAATATACAAAATACTCTCCAACCCGATCTATGTCGGAGACATTCCTCACAAAGAGCTCACCTACAAAGGCAATCACAATGCGATAATCGATCGCGAAATGTTCGAGCGGGTGCAGGCAAAGCTTGCAGACAATACCCAAGGGAAACAGCGCGCAGCAAAGGTAAAGTCGCCAAGCATTCTCGCTGGACTTGTGTTTGACGAAGATGGAAAGCCACTAGTTTCGAACCATGCCTGCAAGGGCAAAACTCGCTACCGTTACTACGTCAGCAGGGATCTTCAAAAAGGTGAAGCTGCAGATGGCTGGCGGATACCAGCTAAGGAACTCGAAGCCGCTGTAATCCAACGCTTGACGCTTGCGCTGGATGAGCCACTGGATCTCGTGTCACAGCTCAACATTACTATCGAGGCAGCGGCGCTAAAGTCGGCGACACAGAATGCTGGTCGCACAGTCGCAAAGCTACGCAAGAAACATCAATGGACGATCAAATCGCTTATTAAATTGGTTCGAGTGTTTCCCGATAGGATCGATATTCAAATAGACAGCAAGACATTGAGCGATTTGCTTGATCTTAAAAAAGCCAAAGATGCACCAGATGATGTCGTCATTTCCGTTGATGCGCGGCTGACTCGATCAGGTCAGGCCATGAAAACAATCCAACCCAGCGGCAAATCGGCAACCGAAGATGTCGATCAGTCGCTTATCGATCTGCTCGTCAAAGCGCGAGAATGGTGGGCACGGCTGAGCGACGGCAAAGTCAATATCGCGACCCTTGCGCGCGAAGAAGGCATCACGGCTTCATGGATCACTCGAGTGGTCCGGCTCAATTTCCTATCACCTCAAATTATCGATGCCATTCTAGCTGGGAAACAACCGGCCACCCTTGTCCCTAAACGGCTGACAAATGCAGGGCAATTGCCATATCGCTGGGACGATCAGGCGTCTTCTCTACTTCGATAGCACGTAAATTTAAGAAGGCTAAGAATACCATTCCGTAGTGGCAAAAGTCCCTACAGAGAAATCGGGCACAATAGCGCCACCCGGCCTCAAATCTCTCTTCTCCGGCACCGGAACTGCTCTCGAAACCCCGCAGAAACGCGCGGTTTCTGAACAAATTTGCACAATTTTGTCAGAGAAGAAGACTAGGTGGCGGGCAAGGAAATTACCGAACCATGGGTACGGACTCGAAAATAGACCCCTGAAAACTCGCGACAATTTCGGCTCATTTTGCCGAATTCACAGAACGGAGAAAAAGTCCCAGAAAGTTCAGCATTCGGTAGCCAGAGAAACCGCTAAACAGTCGCCAAAATCAGTTGAATCAGAAACAAATTACCTTTCTAAATCAATGACTTGGTGGCGGAGAGACAGGGATTCGAACCCTGGGTACGGTTGCCCGCACAGTAGTTTTCGAGACTACCCCGTTCGACCACTCCGGCATCTCTCCGCACTGTTTTGCAATAGCGTATTTCCCGCATATGCTGGTCGTAGGTTCCCGCAAAAACTGCGAGAGCGCGGCGGTTAGCTTAACCGCTAATCCTTGCCAAGCCCTCAATACCCAAGAAATCCATCGCCATTTATCCAGAAGCATCGCGTCGGCGCTTGTTTAACCCCGCCTAAGCGCCATATACAGAAGCACAATGGATCGCTCAGAGTTCTTCTCCGCCCAAGCAGGCCGCACGATTGATGTGCCACGTCATGCGACAGCGCGCTTTGGTATTGGTGATCTGGTCAAACACCGCATGTTCGATTTTCGCGGTGTGATTTTCGATATCGACCCTGTATTTGCTAATAGCGAGGAATGGTACGAATCCATTCCAGAAGACATTCGCCCGCACCGTGAGCAGCCGTTTTACCACTTGCTCGCAGAGAGCGATGACAGTTCTTACGTTGCCTATGTCAGCCAGCAAAACCTGATTGCCGATGCATCAGGCGGCCCTGTGGACCATCCCAATGTCACCGAATTGTTCGAGCAATTTGAAGCTGGGCGCTACCGCATGCGGCGGACGCTAACGCATTGATCCAGCGCGGGCCTGCGAAGCGTTAGTCTTTCAGCTTCCAGCCTGATTTCAGCACTTTGTAGGTTATCACAGCCAGCACCAAATTGAGCACGCCTACGCCTATCGCGGCTTGTACAACTGGCTCTGCGCCCTCGCCCAAATCGCTTTGCCCTAAGAAGCCATAGCGGAAGCCTGAGATCATATAAAAGAACGGGTTCGCTCGGCTGATCACTTGGAAAGCCGGGGCCAGCTTGTCGATCACATAGAATGTACCGGACAAAAGCGAGAGCGGCGCAATCACGAAATTTGTGATCGCGGCATTGTGATCAAACTTTTCCGCCCAGATGGAAGTGAGCAGGCCAAGCAAGGCCAAAAGCACAGATCCCATGAGACCGAACCAGATCACCGCCCACCAATACTCAACCGACAGGCTAACACCGGGCCAGAGCACCATCGCCAGCGCCACTGTACAACCAACGGCAATCGCGCGGGTCACAGCGGCCGCGATAATGCCTGCCATCATCTCGCCTTCCGACAAAGGCGGCATGAGCAGATCAATGATCGTACCCATGATCTTGCCCGACAGAAGCGAAAAGGATGAATTGGCAAAAGCGTTCTGCATCATGCCCATCATAATCAGGCCCGGCGCAATGAAGCTGGCAAATGGAACGCCAAGCACTTCGCGCCCGCCGCGGCCCAATGCCACGGTGAAAATCACTAGAAACAGCAGCGTTGTGACAGCCGGGGCCCAGATAGTCTGTGTCTGCACCTTGAGAAACCGGCGAACCTCCTTAATATAGAGGGACCAAAGACCAATGCGGTTGATACCGGTGAAGAAAGGCTCGCCCTTTGGCGGGAAATGGGAACCATTCCCTGCACCACCGGAATTGCCCAAATTGGGATCTCTATCTGGGGCGATAGTTTCGCCAGTCTGTGTCATTGCTTGATCGGCCATCATTTGGCGGTTAGGGGCAAGCGAGCGCTGTGACAAGCGCCCCTTTGCCACCAGACAGCAAACTGCCTAGGGTAATGGCGGAATTTTAAACGGGAATTTGAAAACTCATGAGTTGGACAGACGAACGCATCGGGACGCTCCAGAAAATGTGGGAAGGCGGATCAACTGCCAGCCAGATTGCTGAAGAGCTCGGCGGTGTCAGCCGCAATGCTGTGATCGGCAAAGCGCACCGGTTGGGCCTGAAATCGCGCCCCTCCCCTGTGAAGGCGGCAGAGAAAAAGAAAAAGGCAGCGACGGCGGCGAAAAAGGCTAGCGTTAAGCCCGCGCCTAAGAAGCCCACGGCAAAAGCTGCGAAGCCTGCGGCAAAAGCGCCTGCGACCCCAGCAAATGCGCCGGCGGCGGCTCCCGCTGCCAATGCAGCATCGCAAGAGGGCGTGCCCTCGCAGCCTATTCCCAATCCTTCACCCAACCTGCCGAAGATTGTGTCGGTAGGACCTGGCGGGTTTTTGCGTCAGGGCCCAGGTGATCAGCAACCGCCGATCCCGCCTGCACCGCCGCGCCGATTGGTTCCGGCAAAGCCTGATCCGGCGATCAAAGACAAAACCAGCCTGTTGGATCTGTCCGACAAAGTGTGCCGCTGGCCGATGGGTCATCCAGGCGAAGCGGATTTCCATTTCTGCGGCGGCGAGGTGAACCCAGGTTTTCCTTATTGCGTTGAGCATTGCGGCCGGGCCTATCAGGCACAGCTGCCTCGCGGTGCGCGCAGACCGCCTCCACCTTTGCCGTTTGGCGGCCCCCGCGTAAGGTAAGCGCAAATCGCAGGAAATGTCTGCGAACAATAGAAATAAAAATGGGCCGCTACCGTTACGGATTTGCGGCCCCTTTTATATGGTTTTTCATATCCATCAGTTTGAACTTGCACCGCATTGCTAACAGTTTGTAAGCGAGCACAAATTTATAAAGAGATGAGAGAGAAACCATGGCCCTAACGCTTTACGATGCCTTCGTCCCTACTTGCGAACAAACCCTGGCTGCCATTCACGGCATGATGGACAAAGCCCAGAGCTTCATCGCGGAAAAAGGGCTTACGGATGCCGATCTTATCGAAGCGCAGCTCAGCGACGATATGTGGCCGCTTCCATGGCATATCCGCAGCTGCTGGCTCCATTCCGCCAATGTGTTGGAGCAATTGCCAAGCGGGCAGTTTTCTCCCAATTTCAATGAAATCGTCGAAAGCTGGGATGAATTGCGCGCGCAGGTCACCTCTGCCCAGACCATTTTGGCCAATGTCAATGCAGACGAACTGGAAGCGATTACGGACACCGAAGTGGGCTTTGTCATGGGCGGCAAAACGCTGATGAAATTCACGGCGCAAAACATGCTGCTCAGCTTTTCTCAGCCCAATTTCCATTTCCACGCGACCACTTTTTACGACATTTTGCGTCACAAAGGCGTTCCACTTGGTAAACGCGATTATCTCGGGGTCTCACGGACCCTATAATAATCAACGCGCAAACCGACTGGAATTACACATGAAACGCATTCTTATCGCCTCGCTTGCAGGCGCGGCTGCACTCGCCCCGCAAACCGCTCACGCTGAAGTGCCCGCCTCCGTGCGCGCTATGATCGATGCAGCGATTGCTAAGGGTGACGCACCGACTGTGCGTGCAGTGATGGATTTGGCGCGTCAGACCAATCCGGCCGACACCGACGAGCTGAATGCCATTCAGGCACAATTCGAGGCCAGTGAAGCGGAGAAAGCGGCACAAGCAGCGGCGGCCGATGAAGAGCAAAAACGCTCAGCTGGCCTGCTTGATAATTGGCGCGGCCAAGGGCAGCTTGGCGCATTCCGTTCAACCGGCAATACATCGGACACTGGCATTACTGCAGGTGTCACCTTGGAGCGTGTCGGGATCGATTGGCGCCATAAGCTGACCGGACTTGCGGACTATCAAAAGTCCAATGGCGTGACCACGCGTGAGCAATTCCTCGCCGCCTATGAAGCCAATTACGATTTGTCTGATCGCCTCTATGCTTACGGGCTGGTGCAATATGAGCGCGATACTTTCCAAGGCTACACCGCGCGCTATTCCGCATCGGGGGGCCTTGGCTACCGCGTGATTGAAAACGACAATATGCAATTGGCGGTGAAGGCTGGTCCGGCCTATCGCAAAACCGATTTCAACAATGGGACATCGGACAGCTCAATCGCTGGCCTCGCTGCTTTGGATTTCGATTGGCAAATTGCTGAGAATTTGAAGCTGACCGAAGATGCCAGCGCCTTCATCCAATCGGGCGGCAATACCTATGTCAGCACCACTGGCTTGGTCGCTGGGCTTGGCGGCGGATTGTCAGCCAGCCTGTCTTATTCAGTTGAGCATGAGACCAATCCACCGGTCGGTGCAGTCAAAACCGACACGCTGACCCGTGCAACACTGATCTATGATTTTTAGACGCGCGCTTTTCCGAACCAGATGACATGATGCGCGCCCTTATTGTTGGGGCGGGAACGGACATTGACCTCCTCCACATGCATGCGGGATTCCATCATGCGGCGCTTGAACCCGTGATCGGGCGCGGCTGACCATATCGCCAGCATACCGCCGGGCTTCAACGCATCGCGCGCTTTGCCAAGGCCGGTTCGCGAATAGAGGCGGTTGTTGTCAAAGCGAACCATGCCATCGGGGCCATTATCAACGTCGAGCAGGATCGCATCAAACTTCTCGCATGTACCATCATTCGCATCATCGATGAGCGCCGCGACATCGCAAATATTGAGGTTGAGGCGCGGATCATCCAAGCTGTCGCCCGTCAGTTCTGCCATCGGCCCGCGTGCCCAGTCGACGATCTTTTCAGCGATCTCGGCAACAACCGCCTCGCCTTTATCCATACGCGCCAATGCCGCGCGTAGGGTAAAGCCCATGCCATAACCGCCGATGAGGATGCGCGGGGTCTCCACCTTCAACCGGTCGAAGGTAAGCTCTGCCAATTGCTCCTCAGAAAACCGCATCCGCGTGCTCATCAGCTCATTATGGCCCAGCACGATCATAAAATCGCGGCCATGGCTGAACAGCTCCAGCTCCTCGCCATCGGGGATTTGGACAGTGTCGATCAGTTCACGTTTCAGCATGGTGCGCGCTTACCCCAAAATGCAAAAAGGGGCCACGATTTCTCGCAGCCCCTCTCTATTTGGTTTTGGAAGAGTTTAGTCTTTCAAGAAGTCTGGAACATGACCCGGGCCGTCATCATTGCCGCCCTTGTTGTCACCGCCGCCATCACGGCGACCACCACGGTCACCGCCGCGGCTGCGTGAACCGCGCGGGCCACGGCGATCGCTTCCACGGTCGCTCTTAGGCTTGTTTTCGCGCGGAGGGCGTGTGTCTTCCAGCTCTTCGCCAGTTTCCTGATCAACAACCCGCATCGACAGGCGAACCTTGCCGCGCTGATCGATCTCGAGAACCTTGACCTTCACTTCTTGGCCTTCGGAAACAACGTCGCTGACTTTCTCAACGCGCTCATTCTTCATTTCAGACACGTGGACAAGACCGTCCTTGCCGCCCATGAAGTTCACGAATGCGCCGAAATCAACGATGTTGACGACTTTGCCGTTGTAGATTTTGCCGACCTCGGCTTCTTCCACAATGCCTTCGATCCAAGCTTTCGCTGCGTCGATTTGGCTACCGTCGGACGAGCTGATTTTGATGACGCCTTCATCATCAATATCAACCTTCGCGCCGGTTTCAGCAACGATTTCGCGGATGACTTTGCCGCCAGTGCCGATGATGTCGCGGATCTTCGATTTGTCGATCTGCATTGTCTCAATGCGCGGAGCATGCTGAGACACACCAGTGCGCGATGAACCAAGTGCCTTGTTCATTTCGCCAAGGATGTGCGTACGGCCGGCTTTCGCCTGTTCCATCGCGCTTTCCATGATTTCCTTGGTGATGCCGGCAACCTTAATATCCATCTGAAGCGATGTGATACCGGCTTCAGAACCTGCAACCTTAAAGTCCATATCGCCCAAGTGATCTTCATCACCCAAAATGTCGGACAGAACGGTGAACTCGTCACCTTCAAGGATCAGACCCATCGCAATGCCGGATACGGGACGCTCGATTGGAACGCCTGCATCCATCATCGACAAACAGCCGCCGCAAACGGTTGCCATAGATGATGAGCCGTTGGACTCTGTAATGTCTGACAGAATGCGGATGGTGTAAGGGAAGTCTTCGTGGCTAGGCAGCACAGGGTGCAGCGCGCGATAGGCGAGCTTACCGTGACCGGTTTCGCGGCGACTGGTGAAACCAAAGCGGCCCACTTCGCCAACCGAATAAGGCGGGAAGTTATAGTGCAACATGAAGTTGTTGTACGACAGGCCTTCCAAGCCATCGATCATTTGCTCAGCGTCTTTTGTACCCAGCGTGGTGGTGCAGATTGCCTGCGTTTCACCGCGAGTGAACAATGCCGAACCGTGTGTACGCGGAAGCAGACCAACCATTGCCTCAATCGGGCGAACTTCGTCAGTTTTGCGTCCGTCGATCCGCTGGCCGTCTTTCAAGATAGCGCCGCGAACGATTTCGGATTCCAGCTTTTTGACAACTTTGCCAGCTGTCATTTGTGTCTGACCGTCTTCCTCTGCGTAAGCTTCTTTCGCTTTTGCACGGGCGACGTTCAGCGCGTCGGAACGCTCTGATTTGTCGGTCAGCTTGTAAGCCGCTGCAATGTCTTTGCCGACGAGGGTTTTCAGCTTCTTCTTCATCGCTGAATTGTCGTCAGCTGCCGGCAGATCCCATGGATCTTTCGCTGCTTGCTCAGCCAGATCGATGATCGCGCCGATAACCTTGCGGCTCTCGTCATGCGCAAACATAATCGCGCCGAGCATTTCTTCCTCGTTGAGTTCCTTGGCTTCGGACTCGACCATCATCACAGCGTCTTGTGTCGCTGCAACAACCAGATCAAGACGTCCGTCTTCACCCAATGCATCGTCGATTTTCGGGTTGAGGATATATTCGCCGTCGCCTGAGAAACCAACGCGTGCCGCGCCGATTGGGCCCATGAATGGTAGGCCGGAAATGGTCAAAGCCGCAGATGCAGCAACCATTGCAACGATATCTGGCTCTGTTTCGCCGTCGTATGACAGCACCTGACAGATGACGTTGATTTCGTTGTAGAACCCTTCGGGGAACAGCGGACGGCAAGGACGGTCGATGAGGCGCGATGTCAGCGTCTCTTTTTCCGTCGCACGGCCTTCACGCTTGAAGAAGCCGCCTGGAATGCGTCCAGCCGATGAGAATTTTTCTTGATAGTGTACGGTCAGCGGGAAGAAGTCCTGCCCTTCGCGCACGGATTTGGCGGCGGTTACTGCGCACAGCACCACGGTTTCGCCATAAGTGGCCATAACCGCGCCGTCTGCTTGACGGGCAACTTGGCCGGTTTCGAGAGTGAGGGTTTTGCCGCCCCATTCAATCGATACGGTTTTCTTGTCGAACATGTATTTTCCTTGGATGTCCCGCGCGGCCATATTGCGGCGCGGGGCCTATGTGCCGGGGATACCGTCCCGGTCCGGTATGGGGCTTTTGTCTATGCCCCTTGGAGCCGCTGACCGGATGTCAGCCGCGCCACAAAAGAAAAGGCGGCCCACCCAACGTTGGGGAGCCGCCCTTCCAAAATTCTTACTTACGAAGACCCAGTTTCGCGATCAGATCGTTATAGCGCTCAACGTCTTTCTTCTTGAGATAGGCAAGCAGCGAACGACGCTTGTTGACCATCATCAGAAGGCCGCGGCGCGAGTGGTTGTCTTTGTGGTTGCCTTTGAAGTGGTCTGTGAGGTTGCGGATACGTGTTGTCAGGATCGCAACTTGCACTTCTGGGCTGCCGGTGTCCTTAGGATCACGGGCGTGTTCTTTAATTACTGTAGCTTTTTCTTCAGGTGAAATTGACATATTTCTCTCTTACTTAGCGATATCGGGAAGGTTAAAACCCCGCACGATTTTGCTCGTGCCAGCAATAATCTCAATCAGAGCCACCGGCACATTCGCCAGCATCCCGCAATAGAGCCCATCACTTTGGGGCAGATCAGACAAGACCCGGCCCGCTCGGACCGCCTGCGCGTCTGTCTGATCAAGGTGAAGGGCCGGGATATCGTCCAGCCCCGCCTCTAGCGGCAGGAGGAGGTCATTCAATGGCGCGCCACTACCAATTTCGTTGAGTTTGTCCAGCGAAATCGCGTCTTTTGCGGCGAATGGCCCCGCCTTTGTCCGCCTAAGATAGGTAACATGGCCGCAAGTTCCAAGATGATGCGCAATATCGCGTGCCAAACTGCGGATATAGGTGCCCTTCGAAACATGCGCTGTAAGGGTAGCTGAATTGCTGGTGTGTTCCACCAAGGTGAGCGCATGTATCGTCACAATGCGTGTCTTCAGCTCCACTTCTTCGCCCGCCCGCGCCAAATCATAAGCACGCTTGCCATCCACTTTCAGCGCGGAGTAAATGGGCGGCACTTGCTCAATCGCTCCGGTGAAGTGAGGAAGCGCGGCCTCAACCTCATCGCGGCTAGGTCGCACATCGCTGGTCTCGACAATTTCGCCTTCTGTATCCAACGTATCGGTTTGCTCACCGAACTGGACGGTGAACTCATAGATTTTCGTCGCATCCAACATGCGTCCAGCCAGCTTGGTCGCCTCGCCCAAGGCTATCGGAAGCACGCCCTCGGCCAATGGATCCAGCGTGCCGCCATGCCCGACCTTGGTCCTAGCATAGAGCCCTTCGCGCAAGTTTCGCTTTACCGCGCCGACCCCTTGCGTGGAGCCAAGCCCGCGCGGTTTGTCCAATATGATCCAGCCGTTTGGTGCTGGATGAACTGGATCAGGACGCTGGTTCATGCGGTTTCAACATCAGCTCCGCCAAGGGAGAATTGCGCAGTTTGACCAAACACCAGCTTGTTGACCAATAGCGCAGTGAGCACTGATAATATCAGCGTCACTGCCATGCCGTGAATGTAATGCGCTGGTTCCCAAACCATGCTCCAAAAGCCGTAAAACACCACGCCAGTGACCACGCCAATCATCGCTGCGCCTGCCTTCACATTCTTGAACAGCAAGCACACAATAAAGGCTGAGAGGATCGGCATAGAAAGCAGCCCGTAAAGCTGCTGCACCGTATTGATCAGGCTTTCCTGGCTGGCGAAAAATGGCACCAGCAATAGCGCCAGAACCGACATGGCAATGGACACCATCGCGCTCAATTTCGCAACCGACTTGGGCCGGTCGATATAGGCTTCATGAATATCGCAAACATAGAGCGCCGCCGATGCATTAAGGATCGAGTTAAACGTCGTCAGAACAGCAGCAAAAAGCGCCGCAGCAAATGCGCCCGACAGCCATACCGGCAACACCTCGGCCACGATCCGTCCGTAGGCGCCGTCTTGCGGCACATCGCCAAACAATTTGTAGGACACAATGCCCGGCACAACCACGATCAGCGGCACAATGATCAGGCGAATGCCAGCCGCCGCCATCACGCCTTTTTGCGCCTCTCGAATGCTGGGTGAGGCCATTGCCCGCTGGGTGATTGTCTGGTTCGTCGACCAGTAAAACGTCTGGATGAAAATCATTCCTGTCAGCAATGTCGGCCAAGGAATGTCGGAATCCGCATCTCCGATCAGGGTCAGGCGCTCTGCTGGAATGCCGCTGAAGTCAAAATCAATCGCTTGCAGAGCAAGATAGACCACCAGCAAAGCCAGACCGAGGATCAAAATACCCGAATATGTATCGGACACTGCCACAGCCCGCAGACCGCCGAAAATCGCATAGGCAGCGCCGACGGCTGCGAGAATAACCGAGAACATCAAAAGGTTCTCAATCCCCTCATCCATGCCGAGCATGCTGAGGAAAAACTTCGAACCGCCATAAAGAATCGCGGGCAGGAAAATGAACAGATTGCCGGCCAAGAACAGCACGCTAATCAATGCGCGAATATGTTTGTCATTGTACTTTTTCTGCAGCAGCTCTGTCGTCGTAGTGCATTGGTTTTTGTAATAGACCGGCAGGAAGATGAAGGTCAGGATTAACAGGCCTGCAACAGCGGCAAATTCCCACCATGCAACCAGCGCCATCTGATTGCCATTCATGCTAACCAATTGATCGGTCGATAGGTTCGTCAGCGTGATTGAGCCTGCAACAAAATACCATTTGAGACTGCCGCTTGCGAGGAAGTAATCCTTCTCGCCCTTATGCCCCTCGCCCAATTGACCGCGGCAATGCAGATAGGTCGCAAAAGCGATCAGCGCGGTTATCGCGGCAAATACAGCCACTTGGATCATGCTCATGCGTGGTCTCTCCCTCGGCGCGCAAAATTATTCACAGCGCGTGCAATGCTCATGGAACAGAGCTGCGAAAACATCTAGAGGTTTGCGTATATATGCCCGCACCTATGCCCTCCCCCCAATTTCTCAACCTGCGCGGTGGAGGCACATTTGTCGCCTTAGAAGTGAGCGAAGGCGCGCGGCCCATCTGCCATTATGCAGGCGTAGATTTACCCGAAGCGGAGGCCGCCGAACTGGCGCTGCTCTCAACCCGCCAACATGCACCAGGCGGGCCGGATGCACCCATTTCCGCATCCTTGCTGAATGCTATCGGCACCGGCATTTCCGGCCCCGCCGGATTGATCGCGCACCGCGGCGGCCAGCATTGGGCGATTGATTTGCGCGTTACGGCGGTGGAGCATGATGCGCGCTCAGCGACTATCCATTGCGAAGATGCAGTGCATGGCATTGGAGCGACCCACCGGCTCGTGATCGACCGTGGCACCGGCGTTTTGACATGCAGCACCAGCATTCAAAACTTGTCAGACGATGTGGTGGAATTGGATTGGTGCGCCGCCCTCTGCATACCCTTGGACCCGCGCTGCGACCAATTGATGAGCTTTTCAGGGCGCTGGGCAGGCGAGTTTCAGATCGAGCAAACAGCGCTCATTCGCGGCAGTTTCTTGCGCGAAAACACATCAGGCCGCTCCAGTCACGATGCCTTTCCCGGGCTCATCGCAAAATCCGCTGCCACGAATGAAACGCAGGGACCAGCCGCCGCTTTCCACTTTGCATGGAGCGGCAATCACCGCAGCCGCGTCGACACACATTCCGATGGCGCACGCATGGTCCAAATGGGCGAAATGCTTTTCCCTGGCGAGACCTGCTTAGGCTCAGGCGAAAGGTACCAGACGCCAGACATGTTGGCGGCTTGGTCTCAGCATGGCTTTGGCGCTTTATCGCGCAGCTTTCACAAGCATTTGAAAAGCAGCATGCTCAATCAGCGAACCGCCGACAGGCCGCGCCCCATCCACTACAACACATGGGAAGCTGTCTATTTCGATCACGACGAGGCCGCATTGCTCGATTTGGCAGACAAAGCCGCCGAAGTCGGCGCAGAGCGTTTCGTCCTTGATGATGGCTGGTTTGGCGCGCGGCGCAGCGATAAAGCGGGCCTAGGCGATTGGTGGGTGTCGCCGGAGGTTTACCCCAATGGCCTCCATCCGATCGCCTCAAAGGTCAAAGCATTGGGTATGGAATTTGGCCTTTGGTTTGAGCCAGAAATGGTCAATCCCGACAGCGATTTATACCGCAACCACCCCGATTGGATCTTGCAGGCTGAAGGCGTAAAACCCATCAGTTCGCGCGGGCAATTGCCGCTCAATTTGACCCGCAAAGATGTGCGCGAGCATCTGTTTGAAAAGATCACGGCGCTCGTTTCAGAATATCAGATTGACTACATCAAATGGGACATGAACCGCGATATCCAGCTTCCCGGCGGCGATGATGGCCGCGCCGTTAGCAGCGCGCAAACCCGCGCCGTCTATGCTCTGATCGATCAATTGCGCGCCGCCCATCCTAAGCTGGAAATTGAAAGCTGCGCGTCAGGCGGAGGCCGCGCTGATTTCGCTGTCCTCAAGCGCACTGACCGCATTTGGACATCCGACAATAATGATGCCCGCGCGCGCCATTCGATCATGCGCGGGGCAAGCCATTTCTTCCCGCTATCAGTTCTGGGCAATCACGTTGGGCCGGAAAAATGCCACATCACTGGCAGGCGCTTTTCGATGGCATTTCGCGCTGGCACGGCGATCTTTGGCCATATGGGAATGGAGCTCGACCTGCGCAGCGAAAGCGCGGAAGAACTCGCCATCCTCAAAGAAGCCATTGCTTTGCATAAACGCCACCGCGCACTGATCCATGGCGGGAATTTCATCCGGCTGGATACAGCGCCGCATATCAATGCATTTGGCTGCGTCGCACAGGATCAGAATGAGGCCCTATTTGCCTATGCCAAGCTCGATGAAGAGCCCGCCACCCATCCGATGCGCATATGCTTTAGCGGGCTGAGTAAGGACAAAAACTACCGGATCAAATTGGTCTGGCCGCCAGAAAATCCTTCGATCAGCGCACCTTCGATCATTGACGCCGCTGCGCTTCACGCCGAGGGGCATATTTTCAGCGGCGCAGCTCTGATGGGCCACGGCATCCAGCCGCCCCTCACCTTCCCCGATACATGCCTGATCTATCATTTGGAATTTGCGGAATGAGCGACAATATTTACGATCTTCTCGTCATTGGCGGCGGCATCAATGGCGCAGGCATTGCCCGCGATGCAGCAGGACGCGGGGCGAAAGTGTGCCTGGTGGAAAAGGATGATTTGGCCAGCCACACATCCAGCTCCTCAACCAAGCTGGTTCACGGCGGCCTGCGCTATTTGGAGCATTACGAATTCCGGCTTGTGCGCGAGAGCTTGATTGAGCGCGAACGCCTGCTCAAATCAGCGCCGCATATCATATGGCCGCTGCGATTTGTTTTGCCGCATGACAAGGGATTGCGGCCGAAATGGATGCTGCGCCTTGGATTGTTTCTTTATGACAATTTGGGAGGGCGCAAATTGCTGCCGGCGACCACGACGGTGAGTTTGCGCGAAGGCGCGCATGCTAGCTTCCTGCAAGACCGGCTAACGCATGGGTTTGAATATTCCGACTGCTGGGTCGAGGATTCGCGCCTTGTTGTCCTCAATTGCATGGACGCAAAAGAGCGCGGCGCGGATATTCGAACGCGCACTGAATGCACGGGGCTAGAACGCGGCAAGGATGCTTGGGCGGCCACTTTGAAAGACGCATCAGGCGGTGAGCAGAGCATCACTGCGCGTGCGGTGGTAAATGCCGCTGGGCCATGGGTGGATGCCGTGCTCGGTAAGGCCAATCCCGCTGCCACGCATCAGAATTTGCGGCTGGTAAAGGGCAGCCATCTGATCTTCCCCAAATTGTTTGAAGGCGATCACTGCTACATCTTCCAAAACAAAGATAACCGCATCATCTTCGCCATCCCCTATGAGGGCGAATTCACTCTGGTTGGCACGACCGATCAGGGGTTCAAAGGCGATCCATCGGGCATTGATATCTCGGCGGAGGAAAGCGCCTATTTGTGTGATGCGGCGAATGAATATCTTGCCACTACAATCACGCCGAATGATGCGGTGTCCAGCTATGCCGGAGTGCGGCCCTTATATGACGACAAATCAGCCAATAATTCGACCGTTACACGCGACTATGTGTTCGAGCTAGATACAAAGGATGCGCAGGAAAATACGGCCCCGCCAATCCTCTCTATCTTTGGCGGCAAGATTACCACTTTCCGCAAGTTGGCCGAGCATGCTTTGGCGAAATTGGGCGGTTTGGGCGGAGAAGCTTGGACGCAGGATGCCGTGCTTCCCGGCGGCGGTTTTGACCCTAGCCATGTGAACGCTTTCATGGATGAATGCGCGGCGCGTTACGGCTTTTTGCCGCGCGCGATGATCCATCGTTTGGTGCGTGCTTATGGTTTGAGGATCCACGCCGTTTTGGATGAAGCGCAAAGCCTTGACGATCTTGGCGAGCATATGGGCGGCGACCTATATGCGCGCGAGCTGGAATATTTGGCGGCGCATGAATTTGCGCACAGCGCCGAGGATGTTTTGTGGCGGCGTAGTAAGCTGAAATTGCATTTGGATGATGCCGCGCAGGCCAAAGTGGCCGCTTGGTTTGAAGCGCGCGGCGCGGCGGCTGCATGAGCCATCCGGTGAAGCTCAGTACCGAAATTGGCGGAGCGCCAGTCTATCGCCGCGATTTCACTAAGGCGGATGGACGCATGCTGCGCCTCTATGGCCGCAAACCGCATACAGAGGCCCCTCTGCACCAATCCGCTGACGAAATTGCGCAAGGCGGCGAATTGCGTTTCCATCCTTTGCGCGGCGAATGGAATGTCTATGCCGCGCACCGGCAGAACCGTACGTTCAAACCCTCTGCCGCTGATGATCCATTGGCCCCGACAAAGCCAGATGGCCCGCCAACAGAAATCCCCTTTTTAGATTTTGAATGCGCCGTTTTTGACAATAAATTCGCGGCTTTCCACGGCAACGCATCTGATGCCGCGCAGCTTGACGGAATAGAAGCGGAGCCTGCGAAAGGCGCCTGCGAAGTGGTCGTTTATGGCCCCGAGGCCAGCGGCAGCCTGCACACTATCGGAAGCGATCGCCGCCAAGTCCTGCTATCCGCGATTAATGATCGCTACGCCGCTTTGTTCGATACCGGCTGCGCCTATGTATTGCCATTTGAGAACCGCGGCGATGCCGTTGGCGTGACATTGCACCATCCGCACGGTCAGATTTACGGATTTGACCGAATCCCCGTCGTCGCAAGCCGCGAAGCGGAAGCTTTTGCAGGCGGATACTCGCTAGAGCGCGAGATCGCCGATTGCGCCTCGGACTACGGCTTAGGCGTAGAGGGCGGCATTGCGGCCTTTGTCCCGCGCTATGCCCGCTTCCCATATGAAGTTTGGCTCGCCCCGCTTCAGCGCCGCGCAGGCCCATGGGAATGCACGGCGCAAGAATTGGAAGGGCTTGCCTATTGGATGGGTGAGATCACCCGCCGCTATGATGCATTGTTCGAAGGGCCCGCCGCCACAATGATGGGCTTTCACGCCAGCCCTAATCCGGCGCTTAGCGGCAGCGAGAGCCACCATTTCACCGTGCAATTCTATCCGCTTTTGCGCGGGCCGGGACGGGTCAAATATCTCGCCGGAGTGGAGCAACATTCCGGCGTATTCACAATTGATGTGATGCCGGAAAGAGCGGCAAAGGCGCTGCGGGAATTGCGCTGATATGGACGACACTGTCACAGTCACGGTGCCAGGCCGCGTCAATGTAATCGGCGAGCACACGGATTATAATGGAGGTATGGTTCTACCTGCGGCCCTGTCCGTTTCGCTCCAGTTGAGCCTGACGCCGCGCGGTGACAATGCCGTGATTTTGCGCTCCACCGCTTATGATGAAACAGTCACGCGAAGCCTTGACGAGGCGGCGCGCGGTGACTGGTCTGATGCAGCTTTGGGCGCGATGCGTGAGGCGATTGCCATGGATATGCTGGCAGGCGGGGCCGAGGTTTCAGTCAACTCCGCCATTCCAGCGGGCGCTGGCCTGTCATCGTCCGCAGCACTGATTGTCGCGGTTTTGAAGGCGGCGCGCGCGGCATCCGGCATAGGCTTTTCCGACACCGAAATCGCGCTGGCTGCACGGCGCGTGGAGAATGAATATCTCGGCGTGCCATGCGGTATCATGGATCAGATGGCAGTGGCAGCGGCCAGCATTGGCACGGCAATGGCGCTCGACACCAAGACTTTGAAATATCGCCTGCTGCACCTGCCCAAAGATCATGAGCTAACTGTTCTGCATTCCGGCATCACTCGCCAATTAAGCGAAGGCCGCTATGCTGTTCGTGCCGGAGAATGCGACACGGCCAAAGCGTATTTTGAAAGCGATGATTTGTGCCTGCTGGGTCCCGATGCGATCCGCGACAGCGAATTAGCAGAGCCCGCCCGCTCCCGCGCTTTGCACTGCGCTACGGAACACGCCCGAGTGCTTGCCGCAGCCGATGCATTGGAGGCTGGCGATATGCAAAGCCTCGGCGCGCTGATGAATGACAGCCACGCCTCCATGCGCGATTTGTTCGATATCTCTCTGCCAGCGATTGATGCTCTGGTCGCAGATGCGGCGGCATTGGGAGCGGTCGGCGCGCGCCTGACCGGTGGTGGTTTCGGCGGCTGCATTGTCGCTCTGGTAAAGAGCACCGCACGCGAGGCTTGGCTAAAGCAATTGCTCGCCAAGCATCCCAAAGCGCGCTTTATCGATGCCGCGGGCGGCTAGGGCCTAACCCGCAATCGCATAGGCAATAGCGACATATTGCTGCATCACCCATTCCACCGGCTTACCGATTGTGTTCTCCAGCACGCCCAGCTCTGGCGCGAACCATGTCAGCGCGACCAGCCCCATAAACAGCATCATGCCAAACGGCCGCAGCTTTGCATAAAGCCCTGCGAGCGAGGCGGGCAGCAAGCCTTCTAGAATGTGCGAACCATCAAAAGGCGGGATCGGCAGCAGATTGAACACGCCGAGGAAAATATTGATAAGTATGAAGAAGACCATAGCCTGCGCAATCAGCGTCGGCTCCTCGCCCGTCACAGGCCCAGCCATCATCGCGGCCAGCCCCAGACCAATCGCGCCAAAAAGCGCCAGCACGAAATTCGACGCTGGCCCAGCGGCCGCCACCGCCATCATTCCAAAGCGAGGATTATTCAGCCGGTCTTTGCGCACGGGCACAGGCTTTGCCCAGCCAAACACAGGCGCACCGGCCAACGCCAAAGCGCCGGGGACCAACAAAGTGCCAACGGGATCGACATGGCGCAGCGGATTGAGGCTAAGCCGGTTCAAATCTTTCGCAGTGGTGTCGCCCAATTTCAATGCGGCTAGACCATGCGCAACCTCGTGAAAGACAATCGCAATGATCAGGCATGGCGCAATTATGAGTATCTGTGTGATCGTTTCATTCATAGCTACAAACCTAAGCGCATTTCACTCATCCTACCAGTGCCCTAATCAGCCAGCGCTGCACTGAAATGTTTGCGGCACAAAGCGACATAGCTTTCATTGCCGCCAATCTCTGTTTGCGCGCCTTCGCTGATTGCTTTTCCGCTCTCATCGACCCGCAAATTCATGCTGGCCTTGCGCCCGCAATGACACACAGCCTTCAGCTCAACGAGGCTGTCGGCAATGCCCAGCAGAGCCGCCGAACCTGGGAAAAGCTCGCCCTGAAAATCGGTCCGCAATCCGTAGCACAATACCGGTATGCCCGCCTCATCCGCCAGCCGCGCCAATTGCCACACCTGCGCTTTGGTCAGAAATTGCGCCTCATCCAAAAGCACACAATCCAGCGCCGTCTCAGCATTTTGCGCGCTCACCTCTGCCCATAAGTCCGTATCCGCGGCAAAGCGATGCGCATTGGCCTCCAAGCCAATTCGGCTTGCAATGGGCTTGCCGGTGGACCGGTCATCCAGCGCCGCCGTCCACAACATGGTGCGCATGCCGCGCTCGCGGTAGTTGAAATCCGCTTGCAGCAGCGTGGTCGATTTGCCCGCATTCATGCTGGCATAATAGAAATAGAGCTTGGCCATGGGACGTGGTTCTAAACCCAACTTGCCCCGCCCGCCAGTCACGCGAATATATTCAGTGGGGAGACAGGAGCCGTCCGCAATGCTAGCCAGCGCTGAGGGACCAAAAGAGGGTGAGAATTTCGCGATGGTAGATACAGGGGCAAATACAGGAACAGACGCAGCTGAAGCCGCGACGCAAAAGGGTATTTTGGGCTGGGTTGAGCGCACGGGCAACAAATTGCCGGATCCAGTTTTCCTGTTCTTTTATTTGATCTTAGCGCTTGTGGCCGTGTCGGTTATCGCAGCGCTCTCAGGTGTCTCTGCGCTCCATCCGACCACTCTTGATGAAGCAACAAATGCGCCGCTGAAAATCGAAGCGGTCAGCCTGCTATCGCCTGACAATATCCAAAGGCTTTGGGTGGAAATGCCCAAGACCTTCACCCATTTTCATCCGCTCGGCTATGTTCTCGTTGTGATGCTGGGCGCAGGCGTGGCGGAGCGTTCCGGCTTTTTCGCCGCCGGCATGGCCAGCGCGGTGAAGAGCGCGCCCAAGGCTTTGCTGACGCCTGTGGTTGCCCTTGTCGCCATGATCGGAAACCATGCCGCGGACGCAGGTTACGTGGTGCTGATCCCGCTCGCAGGCATATTGTTTGCCGCCGCAGGACGCCATCCTCTTGCAGGCATTGCCGCCGCTTTTGCAGGCGTATCGGGCGGTTTCAGCGCGAATATTTCGCCTGGTCAGCTCGACGCTTTGCTGTTTGGGATCACCGAGGAAGCGGTTGGCGCCAGCGCGCTCGATGCTGCTTGGACCGCAAATATCGCAGGCAATTGGTACTTTATCGCAGCGATGACGTTCCTCTATTTGCCGATCATTTGGCTCGTTACTGATAAAATCATTGAACCGCGCCTCGGCGCTTGGACTGGCGGGGCGCAAGCGGGCGCGGAAGATGGCACTAGCCCTGATCCAACTTTGCAGGATAGCGCGCTTGCCGCAAAGGGATTGCGCCATGCAGGTCTCGCCGCATTGTTCGTTGTGGGGCTGTGGATGCTCATGGTGTTCGCACCGGGAACGCCGCTAATCAATGAAGCGGCTTGTGACGGGATTCCTGCTGCAGACTGCTCCATTCATTCTGAATTGCGGCCATTGTATCAATCGCTAGTGGCGGCATTCTTCCTGCTCTTTCTGCTCGCTGGTTGGGCCTATGGCCGTGCAACCGGTGTGATCAAAAACCACCGCGACCTCGTCGGCATGATGTCTGAGTCCATGAAGGACATGGGCTATTACCTCGTGCTGGCTTTTGCCGCAGCGCATTTTGTCGCCATGTTCAATTGGTCAAACCTCGGCCTGATTTCTGCGGTGCACGGCGCCGATGCAATTGAATCGACCGGCCTGCCGCTGCCATTGGTGCTCGGCCTGATGGTGCTGTTTTCCGCGCTGCTCAATTTGTTCGTTGGTTCCGCCAGCGCGAAATGGGCGCTGCTGGCTCCGATCTTGGTGCCAATGCTGATGCTGCTTGGGATTAGCCCAGAAGGCGCGACGGCAGCCTACCGTGTCGGCGACAGCGCGACCAATATCATCACCCCGCTGATGGTCTATTTCCCGCTGATCCTGATCTTTGCTCAGCGCTGGAAAAAGGACTTCGGCCTTGGCTCGCTGACCGCGATGATGCTGCCCTATTCGATCTGGTTGCTCATATCGGGCACGGTCCTGATCGTGGTCTGGTTCTATCTCGGCCTGCCATTGGGCCCTGATGCGCCAGTGGGTTACAGCCTGCCGGGAGCGAGTGGATAGCGATTGAAACCTTTCAGCCTAGGTCAACGTATAACCCCCTAGAGGAGTGACCATGACCCAACTGAATACGCTTTCAAAAATGATCGCACTGCCGATTGCCGCCGCCTTGCTGATGGGCAATGCGCCGCAGACCTATACGCTGGATACAAAGGCCAGCAGCGTCGCAGCCAAAGTGCCGTTTTTGGGCATTGGCAGCCGCACCGCGACCTTTAACACGTTGACGGGATCAGTGGCTTTCGTGCCGGACAAGCCCAGCGCAGCCAAGGTCAATGTCACCATTCATACGCGCGATATTAAGGCGCCAGATTCGCTGACTTTGAAGCGGCTGAAATCGGAGAAGTTCTTCTGGGTCGACAAATATCCCAAGGCGACTTTCAAAGGCTCTAATTTGACTATGACGAGCGCGCGCAAAGGCCGCATTTCTGGCACTTTGACAGCCCGCGGCGTGACCCGTGCCGAGACGCTGTTTGTGACTTTTGACCGTCCGCCAACGCAAGCAGCGGGCAAAGCGATCAACCTCACCGGAACGATGAAAATCAACCGCCGCAATTACGGTATGACGTCCTTTGCCTTGGTCGTGGGCAAGACGGTGACGATCAATTTAAAAGCGCGAATGGTACCGCGTTAGGAGCTCGTTTTGGGGTGCCTTTTTGGGTGATTTGGGCCGCGAGGCCAGATGAGGCCAAACGAGGCCAAATGCGAGATCACCCCCTAATGCCCCAAGATCACTGCGGAAATTTGGCTTGAAACGTCAGACAAAACGCGAGTGAAAGTCAGCCTTCAAACTCAAACCCATTGCCAATGGAACCAAGCGTGTGCGCCGTTCCTTTGGGAACTTTACTCCATTTCCAGTTCTCTTCGCTGTCAGCAATATTGCCTTTGCTATCCTTGCGTTTGCCGCTGAGATAATTGACGCTGGTCTGGTTCATTTCGCCGCTAGCGCGGTGAACATAGGTCATCTCAAACCCGATGAGAGCCATCGCTTTTCCGTCCCAGCGAAACTGAAACCGGCGATTGTACATCGACCAGCTGCCAGCATTGGCAAAGAAGGCAATGTCGAGGTGGAGCGAGCCTTTTTCGATCCGAACATTCTCAAATGGATCGCTGATTGTCGGGCTGTCATGATCGGGAATAATCGCGTCACCTTTGGCGACGAGTTTATATTGGCCGGGGTAATCCTGAAGGATAACCAGCACCTTGCGCGGATTGCTATCATACCGGTCCATGCCAAAACCGTTCTTGTTTCGGATCACCAGCGCAGGGTCATTCTTCTGAATAATCAACACGCTATCACTGCGGCCGTCGCCGTCTAGATCGCCGATTGCCTTATCATAAAGTTTCCAACCCTCGGGCACAAATTCAATATCGCGAAAAGATGTTGTCCCGCGCCAAGCGTCTTTGGCTGGCGTTGAAGAAGGTCGGCCTGCCGGCGCATCTTGAGCCGGTGCTTGCGCAGCCATGCCAAGCAATGCAGCGGCAAACATATCAATCATCATCTAGCCCATCATCCAAATCGCGCGCGACTTTCGGATCGCGCAGCAATGTCTCAATGCGTTCTGCTTCATCGAAGCTTTCATCGGGCTTAAAGTTCAGCTTGGGCGCAAATTTTAGCCCCAAACGCTTGGCGACCTCGCGTTGAAGAAAGGCGGTGTTTTGGCGCAAAGCCTTAATCACGGCATCCTCATCCGATCCCATTAGCGGCTTTATGTAAGCGGCCGCATTGCGAAGATCAGGCGTCATGCGCACTTCCGTCACAGAGATATTGGCGGCCGATACGATTGCATCATGCACCTCGCCGCGCGCCAACAATTCGGACAGAATATGCCGCACCCGCTCGCCCACTTTCAGGACGCGAACCGATTGCTGTTCAGGGGAGGATTGTTGGCGGGCCATTATTCTGCGTCCATCTTTGACAGGATATTCTTTAGCGAATTCATATTGCGCGCTGTGCCTTTAACGCCCAGTTTACGCTCCAGAAATTTGTTCGACAGATCGGACACGCCGACCCTGTAAACATAGTCCAGATACAAGACCCGCGTCCCCAATGCTAGGCGTTCGCTGCCCTTGCTCTTATGCAATTCCAGCAGGTCATCAAAGGCGGATTGCTGGGGCTGTTGGCTAAGGAAAATGGAGTGCACCATTTTATCGCTGCCATGCTGCGGCCCTTCCCCATGAAACGGATTGTCAGCAACCGCTCTCGCCACTTCATCGCGGGTGCGGACCATCACACAGCTTTTGAAACCGAAGCGGTCAGCCAAAATACGTTCAAGCTGCGTTTCGATGAAAACAGGCTCGCGATCATCGCTTAGGATTGCATTACCGCTGGCCGCAACCGTTTGTACATCGCCAAAGCCTTCGTCAGCAAAGGCCGCTTTTAAGTCGGCCATTTTTACGCGGTTGCCGCCGATATTAATACTGCCGAGCAGAGCGAGAAGACGCGCCATTAGCCGCCCATAGTCTCTGACATTTGTTCAGCCGTTGGCACAGGTGTCGGCAAAGCGGTGGAGGTTGCGCGGGCCAAAATGACCCCATCTTCGCTCAACAATTCTGCCTCTAAGAATGCGACCCGCCGCCCCGCTTTTACGACGCGGCCTTTGCCGATAATCGGGCCTTGCGGGATCAGCCGGATCAACGTCATGGATATATCCAGATTGAGCGGTGCTTCCTTGCCAGCGGTCGAGGCCAAATGCGCGCAGCCCATCACCTCATCAAGGTAACCTGCAACGAGGCCCCCTTGGACGCCGCCGCGCCAAGTGCACATTTCAGGTTTGACCGTGAAACGCATGGTCGCCGTTTGCGAAGCCTCGTCCCAGCTTTCAAATTGCGTGCCGAGCAGTTCGGAATGCGGAGAGCCAAAAGCATGCGCAAAATCAGCGGTTAGATTACCAGAAGAAGACGTTCCGCTCATGAGCCCATTCCTTTATCCGATGGGGAGCGCTTGGCTCGCCAACTTTTGGTCATGTTTCCTCCGTCGGAACTTCCCGCCAACAGTTGAGAGAAACGCCGAATTCTTCAAGCGCCTGCTCCTTTGCTACCCCGACCGTATCTTGAAGGGAGTCATACTCAGGAAACTGGCTTGTACTGGTCTTCCAGACGAAAAGGTAGGTTCCCTCAGGCTTTTGCTCGACCACATATCGGGCGAATTTTCCTACATTTATCGCTTCTTCTATCACAACGTGCGTTCACGCTCCTCAATCTCAAAGACCTCGAGGCTGTCACCGGCTTGCACATCATTGGTGTCTTCCAGAACGACGCCGCATTCGAGACCTGAACGGACCTCGTCGACATCATCCTTAAAGCGCCGCAGCGATGCGATGGTCGTAGCAGACACGATAACATCCTCGCGGGTGAGGCGCGCGTGGAGACCTTTGCGAATGACGCCTTCGGTGACGAGCAGGCCAGCGGCCTTGTCTTTCTTGCCCGATTTGAAGACATCTTTGACTTCGGCCCGGCCAAGCACGTGCTCGATCTTTTCAGGGCCAAGTTCGCCGGCCATTTCCTTGCCGATTTCATCGGTAAGGTGATAGATCACGTCGAAATATTTCATCTCAACGCCGTCACGTTTCACCAGCTCGCGGGCCTTTGGATTGGGCCGCACATTAAAGCCGATGATCGGTGCTTTTGACGCTGCCGCCAATTGCACATCGCTTTCCGTGATCGCGCCAACGCCTGCATGCAGGACCCGGACTTTAATGAGATCATTGCCGAGATTGTGCAGAGCGGTGGTGATCGCCTCAACACTGCCTTGGACATCGGCCTTCACCAGAACGGGGAATTCAACCAGATCGCTTTGGAGATTGTTGAACATCGTATCAAAGCTGGTCGGGGCAAGCGCGGTGCGCTGCTCCGTCGCTTTTTCGCGGCGATATTCAGCCACTTCGCGGGCGCGTTGCTCATTTTCAACCACGGTCAGTTGATCGCCTGCCGATGGCACACCGCCAAGGCCGAGAACTTCAACCGGCATGGATGGGCCAGCTTCTTTGATTTGCTTGCCTTGATCATTAATGATCGCGCGAACCTTGCCGCTTTCACGGCCCACGACGAATGTATCGCCGCGTTTCAGTGTGCCGCGCGTCACCAGCACAGTGGCAACAGGGCCGCGGCCCTTGTCCAATTGCGCTTCGATAACGGTCGCTTCTGCATCGCGATCAGGGCGGGCTTTCAGCTCTAGCAATTCGGCTTGGTTGGCAATCTTCTCAAGCAATTGGTCAAGATTGGTACCCTTAAGCGCGGATACTTCCACGTCCTGCACATCGCCTGACATCGCCTCTACGATCACTTCATGCTCAAGCAAGCGCGTGCGGATATTGTCCGCATTGGCGTCTTCCTTGTCGATTTTGTTGATCGCCACAATCATCGGTGCGCCCGATGCTTTGGTGTGCTTAATCGCCTCAATCGTTTGCGGCATGATGCCATCATCGGCGGCCACAACCAGCACGACGATATCGGTCACATTCGCGCCGCGTTGACGCATTTCGGTAAATGCTGCGTGACCCGGCGTATCGAGGAAAGTGATCTTTTGCTTATCCTTCGTCGTCACCTGATAGCTGCCAATGTGCTGGGTGATGCCGCCGGCCTCGCCTTTGGTCACATTGGTGCCGCGCAGAGCGTCGAGCAGGCTGGTTTTGCCGTGATCGACATGGCCCATGATCGTGACAACAGGAGGACGCGGTTTTTGCGTTTCTTCCGGATCTTGATCTTGCTCAGCGATAATATCGATATCGCTTTCAGAGACGCGCTCGATATTGTGGCCAAATTCCTCGACCAGCAATTCTGCGGTGTCGGCATCAATGGTTTGGTTGACCGTCACCATCATGTCGAGGTTGAACAGAGCTTTCACCAGTTCAGCGCCTTTTTCGCCCATGCGCTTGGCAAGCTCGCCAACGGTGATCGCCTCAGGCACGATAACATCGCGCACTTGCTTCTCGCGCGGCTTGGATGGTCCGCCTTGTGCGCGGCGTTCTTTTTCGCGCGCACGTTTCAGCGCAGCGAGTGAGCGGGCACGGCGGCCCTCGTCCTCGTTGAGCGCTTTGGAAACGGTCAGCTTGCCGGAGCGGCGCTTGTCTGCACCCCCGCCAGCGGCACGTTTCTCTTCCTTCTTTTTCTTCTCCGGACGCTTTGGCTCAGGTCGAGCGATCGGCGTAAATTTGCGAGCGCTTGGCGTAGGCGTCGGCTTGGCTGCGGCATCGCCGGCATCCGCTTCAGGCGCAGCCTCAGCGGGTGCGGCGGCCTCTTGCTCAGCCTGTTCTTTCGCAGCGGCTTCAGCTTCGGCAGCAGCCTTTTTGCTTTCTTCCGCTTCAGTCTTTTTGTCCGAGGCGCGCTTCTTCGCGTCTTCTACAGCGGTTTTGGCAGCGACATCTTCGCGTTTGCGGCTTTCCTCAGCCTGACGCAGGCGATCTTCTTCGGCCTCACGCTGCATACGGGCGACACGCTCTTGCGGTGTCTCTGCGTCGGCAGCAGGTTTCTTTGGCGCAGGTGCTGGTGCAGGTGCAGGTGTAGCCACCGGCTCAGGCGCTGCGACCTCTGGCTCTGGCGCAGGCGCGGGCGTTTCGCCGGGCTTGGTGAGCTTGCGGCGACGTTTCACCTCAACCGCCACCTTATTGGTGCGACCGTGGCTGAAGGTCTGCTTGACCTCGCCAGCATCCACCGCCTTTTTCAGGCCAAGTGGTTTACGGGCAGGTTTTTTCTCTTCGTCGCTCATCTAGCTTACTGTTCCTTCAAACATTCTATTCGTCATCTGGCTGGTCATTCTTCAGCGGCGCCCGCCAATTGCTGCGCCCCATCTTCTGTCTTAGCCTGCTCATTTGCGGCATCTTGTGGTCCGACGAAATGCTGCAAACGCGCGATTGCCGATGCAATGCGCTGCGCCCCTCCCCGGTTGATCAGTGCCAAATGGACAACGTTCTCACGGCCCAATGCCACAGACAGAGCCGCGCGGTCCAGTGGCAAGACTGCTCCGCGTTCGCCGCTGCCTTCTATTTCGCGCCCGACACGCCATGCCTGATCGAGCTTTTTGCGCCCGTCCTGGCTGGAGTCTGACGCATGCAGAAGCAATTCTGCACGCCCTTTGCGCAATTGATCCTCGATCTTGGCCGTGCCCAGCACAACATGCCCAGCACGTTTTGCTAGGCCTAGCCCATCCTTAAATGCGCCTTCTAGTGCGCTTGCAATCAGCGCAGGCAAATCATCGGGCACATCAATCGCGCCACTTTTGAACGAGCGCGCAAGTGCTCCTTTGAGATGGCCCTTCGCCATGGCCGTTTCAAGCTCGCCGCGCGATACGCCCAGCCAAGCACCGCGCCCGGGCGCTTTGGCCTGAGCATCGGGCAAAATGGTGCAACGACCATCGGCATCCTCGGGAGAAATCGCCAGACGCACGAGAATATCGCGCGGGCCAGCCTCCCCAGAAAGGATGCACTTGCGCTCCGGCTGAGCATTCTTACTCAGCCGCGGCGCGTCAGCGGTGTCGGAACCTACGCTCTCATTGGTCGGAGTCCGCATGGGCGGCCTCCTGATTGTCAGCCGCATCAGCATCAGGTGCTGCTGCAGGAGTTTCTTCATCTTCGAACCAATGCGCACGCGCGGCCATGATGATTTCATTGCCCTGCTCTTCGGTCAGGCCAAATTCACCCAGAACGCCGCCCTTATCCTGTTCACGCGGGGCAGGTTTCTTCATTGGCGGGCCATCTGTGTTCTGACGGCGGCGCGGTGCTTCGCGTTTCTTCGCAATCAATTCATCGGTTGCCAGATCAGCTAGGTCATCAAGAGTTTTGATCCCGCCTTTACCCAGAACCAGCAGCATACGCTCGGTCAGATGCGGCATATCGGCTATCGCGTCTTCTACGCCCAATTCGCGGCGCGCTTCGCGGAAGGTTGCCTCTTGGCGTTCCAACGCTTCATTTGCGCGGCTCTGGAGCTCTTCGGCGAGCTCATCGTCAAAGCCTTCAATCGCGGCGAGCTCCGCCATATCGACGTAAGCGACTTCTTCGAGTTCAGCGAAGCCTTCTGCAACCAGAAGCTGCGACAAGGTTTCATCCACATCGAGCTCGGTTTCGAACATTTTCGAACGCTCAGCAAATTCCTTGGAGCGTTTTTCTGACGCTTCTTCCTCGGTCATAATGTCGATTTGGTGGCCCGTCAGCTGGCTGGCGAGACGCACGTTCTGACCGCGGCGACCAATGGCAAGCGACAGTTGATCATCAGGCACAACCACTTCGATGCGGCCCTCTTCCTCGTCGAGAACAACGCGGGCAACGGTCGCAGGCTGAAGCGCGTTCACAACGAAAGTCGCTGTGTCTTCTGACCATGGGATAATGTCGATTTTCTCGCCCTGCAATTCCTGCACGACGGCCTGAACGCGGCTACCCTTCATACCCACACAGGCACCAACCGGATCGATTGAGCTGTCATGGCTGATCACGCCGATTTTGGCGCGGCTGCCTGGATCGCGGGCCGAGGCTTTGATTTCGATAATGCCGTCGTAAATTTCGGGCACTTCTTGCGCGAACAATTTGCGCATGAAATCAGGATGGGCGCGGGTCAGGAAGATTTGCGGACCGCGATTATTGCGCTCCACCTTGCTGATCAATGCGCGGACACGTTCGCCAACACGCGCGGCCTCGCGCGGGATTTGTTGATCGCGGCGGATCACACCCTCGGCGCGGCCAAGGTTGACGATCACATGGCCGAATTCCACCGACTTGATAACGCCGGTGATGACTTCGCCTGCGCGGTCTTGAAACTCATCAAACTGGCGCTCGCGCTCGGCATCGCGGACCTTTTGAAAGATCACTTGCTTGGCGCTCTGCGCATCAATGCGGCCCAGATCAACGGCGGGCAGCGGATCAACGATAAAATCGCCAACTTTCGCGCCATCTTCCAGTTTTCCAGCCGCTTTCAGATCGACTTGTTTGAAGTAATCTTCAACCTCTTCGACAACTTCAACAACGCGCCACAGACGCAGATCACCGGTTTGCGGGTCAAGCTTTGCACGAATGTCATTTTCTGCGCCGTAACGGTTGCGCGCAGACTTTTGGATCGCTTCTTCCATGGCTTCGATAACGACCGATTTGTCGATCATCTTTTCCGAAGCAACGGCTGTCGCAATTGCGAGCAGTTCAGCTTTATTGGCGGACATTGCAGTGGCCATGTGGGTTAAGCCTTCTCTTCTTCGTTTGAATTACTGTCTTCAATAATATCGTCTGCGCCCGACGTATCGAGCGGCTGTGTCGCGGCGATCAGCGCATCGGTCAGCACCAGTTTCGCCGTGTGAACTTCGCCAAAGGGCAAAGCGCCAACATCGCCCGATTTGCTGTCGGTGATGGTAATGATGCCGCCTTCTATGCCCTTCAAGGGGCCTTTGTAAACGCGGCGAATACCGGAATCCTTAGGCGAAAAGCCTTTGACCATAACAATGCGCGCATCATGCCCTGCCCAATTGGTAAAGTCTTTTTCCCGCGTAAGCGGGCGGTCGATGCCGGGCGATGAAACCTCTAGATGATAGGCGCTAGGGATCAATTCCTCGCCAGCTTCCTCGGCTGCATCAATCGCTTCTGATACAGCGCGGGAAAGCGCGGCGCATTGGTCGATGATCAGCTGGCCGGTGGCGGGGTCTTCCGCCATGATTTGCAGCGCATCGGCGCTTTTCTTCTCTTCTGCGCCCGCCTCTGATTGCGTCATCTTTACACGCACAAGATCAAAGCCAAGGGCTTTTGCCTCTGGCTCAATAATCTCGATAAGGCGCGTTAGATCTTGCATCAAATTCCTGTCTTTAAACAGCGTAGAGACCAATGCGGCTTCGTGCCGGCCCCTTTCGGCGCCAGCCCCTTCAAAGTCTCAACGATGTCGGGATATGCATGCGGGTTAGGCCCGCGCCCGCAATAAAGCAAGTGAATTTGATCGACGTTCGTGCGCCGTGGGAAAATTTGGGCGGCTTGCGGCGCTCAGGCGTCAGCTGACAGCAGCAATGACTGCCACATTTTGGTGCAATTCAATCAAGCGGCCCTCGCGGATTTCGTGATCAAAACGAAGCCCGCATGCCGCGTGACTTCGCCAAACAATAATGCCGAAGACATCAATATCGCCTGCCTTGAGAGCCGCGCATTCCCCTGGCCAAGGGGGATTGGGCAAATCGAGCCGCGCGCCGGTTTTGGAGATGTCCTGCAAAGTGCATATCTTTACCCCGCCAACGCAATCGAGCTGCGCGGCAAGCGCCAGCGGTTCCCGCAAGGTGGCACGCCGGTCGAGATGGATAAGAGGTTGCCCCATGGCTGCATGGTTTCGCAGCGCGGGACAAAGTTTCAGTAACCCGCGCTCTAGGCGTTTGCGCTTAGGCCGCTGCTGCCGGCAATCTCTGGCATTTCGCCATAGTCGCGGCGCTCACCATCGGTGAAGAATGTTTCCCAAACCACGCCGTCAGGATCTTGGGTCCAACTTTTGTAAGAATGGGCATAGCAGCACTGTGTCTCGCCCTCACGAAATTCTGGCGCATCCGCCGCTTTGATACGGCTATACAATTGCACCAATTCCTCGGAGTTTTCCGCTTGCAGGCCAACATGGGCGATGCCCGCCTCGCCCACGCTTGGTTCAATGGAAATATTGACGAAGGGGTCATCCAGCATCCACTTTTTATAGTCCGCCTTATCGACCGTAGGCTTAGCGCCGAAAAGCTGCGTGTAGAAATGTGTAGAGGCCGCCATGTCCTCAACTCGAAGGTTCATGTGAAAGCGTTTCATACAGATGCGTCCCTTGTGTTTGCGCCGCATTCCCCCGCGCAGCAATTTTCCAGCAGATAAGCGACAAGGCCGCGCATCTGATCAAAATTGGCGGAGTAGATTATCGAGCGCCCTTCGCGGGTGCTGTTAATCAGCAGGCCTTGCGCCAGATTGTTGAGATGAAACGACAGCGAGCTGGCCGGTATCTTCAGCCGCTTGGCAATGTCGCCCGCAGGTAGGCCAGAGGCCCCGGCCTGAACCAACAGGCGAAACACCTCCAACCGGCTTTCCTGCGCTAAAGCAGAAAGGGAGGAGAGCGCAGATAGATGACCAACTCGATTCGTTTCCATATTTCTAGAATTATGGAATTAATGAGCAAAAGTCAAGAGAGCGGCATTCGCACCGCGTTAAAAACCCATCAATCGCAGTAGCGGTCAGCCTGCCGGTCAAGCTTTTCAATTTTGCTGGCATCACGGTCGAGACTGTCATTCTCGACGGCCCGATCCCAGGCTTCGCTGGCCAGCTCAGTGAAGGTTTCGCACTGCTCGCGCTTTGCCTCAGCCTTGGCTTCTTTCACGGCTTGATTGATGCTTTTACCGCCGAGCGAGGGCATTTCTTCATTCATGGAACTTTCGAAATTGCGCGGTGCGGAAACCGAATAGGCCACGACGGCTGCGATGAACGCGGTGCCGATAAACGCAATAACACCCTTGGCAAAACCCATAATACACACCCCTGAAATACAGTGCGGCACTAGTATAAGAGGGTAAAAATTCGCCTAATCGCTGCTTTCAATCAGCCCATGCTTTTTAATGCAATGGCGCAATTGGTCATAGCTAAGCCCCAATGCTTTGGCGGTCTGCCGCTGGTTCCAGCGATGCTTACCAAGCGCATGTTCGACAATGCTGCGCTCATGCGCATCCACCGCGCCGCGCAGATCATCAACTGTATCGATCTGCGCAGAGGAGGATGCTTCGCTCGGTGGGGCCCCAGCTTGCTCAGGAGCGCCGCTGGATGCAGGTTTGCGATGAGAAGGCGTAAACGGCTTCCATGGGCTTTCGAACGGATCGAATTGCACATGCGCAATCGGCTCATCCCAATTATCCCAGCGATACACCGCGCGCTCCACCACATTGCGCAGCTCGCGCACATTACCCGGCCATGCGTATTTATCGAGCTGTTCTGCGACATGACTGGCAAAACCGGGCCAGGCCTCCCATTCCAGCTCCGACCCCATGCGCCGACCGAAATATTCCGCCAGCACGCCGACATCGCCCTCCCGCACACGAAGAGGCGGGAGCGTGATCACTTCAAAGCTCAGTCGATCGAGTAAATCGGCACGAAAATCGCCTGCATCTGCCAATGCAGGTAAATCTTCATTGGTGGCAGCCACAATCCGCACATCGACCTGAATGGGCCGCGAGGAACCGATGCGCGTCACTTCGCCATATTCCACCGCGCGCAGCAGGCGCTCTTGCGCGCCCATCGACAAAGTGCCCAGTTCATCGAGGAATAACGTGCCTTTGTCGGCTTCTTCAAACCTTCCGACCCGCACTTTGGTAGCCCCAGTGAACGCGCCCGCTTCATGACCGAACAATTCGGCTTCGATCAATGTTTCGGGCAATGCCGCACAGTTCATGGTGACCAGCGGCTCACCCCAACGCGCGGAAAGACGGTGCAAACGCTCAGCGATCAATTCCTTGCCCGTCCCGCGCTCGCCGATAACCAGCACAGGGCGACTCATCGGGGCAGCGCGAGAGGCCCGCTCCACCGCATCGAGAAAGGCCCCAGACTGGCCAACAAATTGACTTCCGCGCTCCATTTGCCAACCTATAGTGAATTTTCCCAATGTTTGGCAATAGATTCCAACAGGCCATATGCAAGAATTCCATTACCCCATGAAATCACTGTGTTTTTCAAGTTTGGCACACCGCTTGCTATACAATGAACAACACATACGGAGATTTGATCATGGACAATAACAGCTTCTTTCAGACCAAATTGGGTCAGGCATCAATTGCCAGCGTCGCTGCAATGGTTCTGTTCGTTGCCTTGTCGACACAGATGCATGCCGAGCCTGTGATGGCTGCGACAATCGCTGGCAATGCAGTTGAGATCGCATGAGCAAACCAACCAAACCCACTGATCTGAAAAAGACTACGCCCGATACGTCTTCCCTCGGGCCGGAGCGCACCTCTTCCCCCACTGGTGCTCCTACTGGCGCTGACTCCAGTCTCAGCCCCGAAAGTAGCGATGCTTCGGCCCACCCATCGTCTGGCCCATCTTCGCCTGCGGCAAGTCGCAATCAAGTAAGACGGCTTGATCAAGAGGTTGATCGTTTGCGCCGCAGCCCTACACCTACACAACCCCGTGCTAACACAAGCACCAATACGGCCAATAATTACGGAGTAGCCTTTATGGGCATTTTCAGCCGCACGCGTGACATTATCGCTGCCAATTTCAACGACATGCTGGATTCCTCCGACGATCCATCCAAGATGATCCGCATGATCATCCTCGAAATGGAGGAAACACTGGTCGAAGTGCGCGCCAGTGCAGCCCGCACCATTGCCGATCAAAAGGAAATGCATCGTCACACGGTAAAGCTGGACCGCCTGCAGGCCGACTGGGGCGAAAAAGCCGCACTTGCTCTGTCGAAAGACCGCGAAGACCTAGCCCGCGCCGCGTTGGTGGAGAAGAAAAAATCCAGCGATATGGGCGACCAGCTGAAAGAAGAAATCGCCGTTCTGGATGATGCTTTGCGCGCCTATGAAGAAGACATTCAAAAGCTTCAGCACCGCCTGCGCGAGGCTCGCAGTCGTCAGACACAAATCGCAGCGCGCCTCGAAAGTGCAGAGAACCGCGTCAAATTGCGCAGCCTGATGAGCACAGAGCGCACTGATGAGGCGCTGTCGAAATTCGATCAGATGGAGCGCCGCGTCGATTTTGCCGAGGGGCGCGCCGATGCAATGGGCATGGACGCTGCTGGCAAGCCGTCACTCGCCGATGAAATCGCCGCGCTAGAAGGCGCCGATGCGATTGATGATGAACTGGAAGCGATGAAAAAAGCGCTCAGTCACCCAGACGGAAAGAAGGGAGTTTAAATCATGGAAGAAATTGCTCCAGTAATTGCCGTGGTCGCGATTTTTATCGGCATGCCATGGATGATCCTGCATCACGTAACCAAGTGGAAAACCGCAGCGACCATAACAACCGATGACGAAGATCTGCTCGACGAACTGTACTCTCTCGCGAAGCGGCTGGATGAGCGCATGGAAACCGTTGAACGCCTTACAGCATCCGATGACCCAAGCTTCCAACCCGCGCGCCTTACGCAAGAACAGGATGCGGATAATGAAAAACTGCGCGAGCTGGACCGCTTGCTTGCTGAGAAAAAAGGAACCCGCACATGAACACGCCTCGCACCACGCTTTACCGCGATAAGGTCAATGCCAAAGTGTTTGGCGTCTGCGCCGGAATTTCGGATTATACCGGCGTCAATGCCGCTTGGGTCCGCCTTGGTGCGCTCGTGCTTATTCCGATAACCACCGGCGCTTCTATTCCAGCCTATTTCCTGGCGGGCATGTTGCTCAACAAGAAACCTCAGCACCTCTACGTTGAGAAGGAAGAGCAGAAATACTGGCAAGGCGTGCGGCAAAACCCGCAGCGCACTGCCCGCGAAATCCGCTCAAGAATGCGTGATGTCGATCGCCGGCTTGCCAATGTTGAGGCGCATTACGTCTCCAGCAATCCGCGCCTGACCGCCGAAATTGACCGGCTGCGCTAAACACTAATTTGAGAGGGGATTTATCTATGGAAGGCGAAATGGCGCTACTCATTCCAATTATTGCACTTTGTATTCCGTTCTTTGCCATTTGGGTGAAGCACAAGGAGAAGGTTGCCAAACTGAATGTGGAAACCACCGCTGAACACACCGCTGAAAAAGCGGCGCAATATGCGGGCAATATGAAAAGCCTAGAGGACCGCGTCGCCGTTCTCGAACGCATTGTAACCGACCGCGGCTACGACGTTGCGACCCAGATCGAAGCCTTGCGCGATACGCGTGATGTTGAACAATCAGGATCCGGTGTGCCGCTCAATGTGAATGCACAGGAGAAAGCATAATGGATTGGGGTGGCCCAGGTTTCGTAATGGCGATCATCATGGTTTCAACCGCTGGATGGCTGATCAACAATTGGATCAGAGCCAAGCATGGCTATGCGCTGGAGAATGAATGGGGCGGCAAGACCGAGCCCACGGACAGTGCAGAGACCAAGCAATTGCGCGCAGAAAATGCCGAATTGCACGGCAAACTCGACACGATGCAGGACCGCATGGTGGTTCTGGAAAAGATTGTGACCGACCGCGGCTACACGCTGTCTGACGAGATTGAGGCTCTGCGTGATGTGCCAGGCAAAACCGCAACTGACAGCGGCGTGCCGCTCAATATGAACACAAAGACGAAAGCTTGAGGCTATGGACGCTGCAAATATCATCATCCCCCACTTGCCATGGATTATCGGCGGCGCGCTGACCATCGGCGCAGCAGGCACATTTGGCTGGATCCATACGACACGCCTAAAGATCAAACATGGCTATCCTTTGGAAGGCATGTGGGGCCAATCTTTGAAACCATCAAATGGCGGCCAAACCGCTGAGCGCGTGCGCCTGCTCACCCAAGAAAACGCTGAATTGCGCGCGGAATTGGGTTCCATGAAAGACCGCATGGCCAATGTGGAACGGATCGTCACCGATAGCGGCTATCAGCTAACCAGCGAGATTGAAAGCTTGCGGATTGATAGCAAGCCTGAGGAGCACGCTTAATGCTTGGCTATGCCATCGTTGCCGTGGTCGCGATTGTCATTTGGCAATCGGTTCAGAAACACAGACAAGGCTCATCACCCCACAGCGATATCGATGCCTCGCAAAACCAAGCTTTGTTTGAAGCAGAGCAAGAGCGCGATGAATTGCGCGAACGCGTGAAAGTGCTCGAGCGTATTGTCACCGACAGCAACACACCCAGCGCGAAAAAAATCCAAAAGCTCTCTGATGAAATTGAGCAATTGCGCGACGATACGAAATAGCACCAGCTTGAAGGAATAGGCACATGTTGGAACCAATCATGACAGGCATGCTGACAAGCACAGGCATTATCGCAGGCGCAGCCTTGGTGGGCCTCACGATTGTGGTGCTGGCGCTATTGCGGGCATGGCAGGATTATCTGGAGCTCAAACGCCGCGAATTGGATGGAGGCAATGGCACCAGCAATCCCGATACAGGCTCCAAAATCGGTGCCGCGCGGATTGAAATGTCTGACCTCAAAGAACGCATCCGCAAGCTGGAAGCCATCGCCAATGGGGTGGACCTCTAGGCGCAAACTGCTAGGCGGTTGCCATGCGATCTTTAGATGACATTGCCGAAGAATATGACTTCCTCGAAGGCGACGAACGCTACCGCCTGCTGATCGAGCTGGGCCGCGAATTGGATGATATGCCAGACGCGCTCAAAACCGATGCGACATTGGTGCGCGGCTGTTCTGCCAGCGTTTGGGTCTATCCCACTGAAGGCGCAGATACGCTGCATTTTCTCGCCGATAGCAATGCCGCCATTACCAAGGGTATCGTGGCGCTGGTGATTGCCGCGGTGCAGGATAAGCCCGCAAGCGAAGTCGCCGCAATGGATGTGACCGCCGCTTTGGACCCCTTTGATTTGAAGAACCAATTGTCTTCCAATCGCACCCAAGGCGTGCCCAATATGATCGCTTTGGTGAAAGAACACGCCGCCCGAATTGCTGCGGCCTAGGGCGCGGCAACATATGCGCCCCATCTATCTCACTATCGGTATATTGAGCGTAGCACTGGGCGCGATTGGCGCGTTTCTGCCATTGCTGCCGACGGTTCCGTTTCTGCTGCTTGCGGTGTTTTGCTTTGCTCGCAGCAATAAGGAATGGGAGCAAAGGATTTTGAACCATCCGACCTGGGGCCCGCAAGTGCGCGATTGGCAAGAACGCCGCGCCATTTCTCGGCGGTCCAAGATGATCGCCATTGCGACATTGATCGCAGGGGCTGTGTTTAGCTGGGTAACAGTGGGCGCGCCTTGGGCTTACGCCTCGCTGGCGGTGGTAGCGATTTCAGGCAGCTGGATCGCGACGCGCAACGAGTAGTGCACTCACGCCCCCACGCTATCGCGAACAACAGCAATGCCCGCCTCGCGCTGGCGCTTTAGTTCCGCCTTTAGTTTCGCCGGGTCTTCTGCATAGACAAAACTAAACGAGACGCCGCCTTCCTTGCCAATGGTCGCATGATGCAGCTTGTGGGCCTGAACCAAGCGCTTGGCATAGCCCGATTTTGGCACGAATTTGAAATAGCGCTGATGCACCAGACCATCATGGATGACGGTGTAGATAATGCCGTAGGCCATGATGCCAATGCCGATAAATGTCGCCGGCCACCATGCAGCCTTGCCCAGCACCCATTCGCTGCCCAAGACGAACATCGAAATGCTCATCGCGGCACCAACAATGGCGTACAGATCATTCTTCTCAAGCGCGTTATCATGGGGCTCGTGATGGTCCTTGTGCCAGCCCCAGCCGAACCCATGCATGATATATTTATGGCTCGCCCAAGCGACCCATTCCATCGCGGCGATACTGGCCAGAATAATAAGAACGGCGATGACAAAGGTATGCATTATTTGACCCTGCGCAATCGTGCTTGTCCGTCTGACACTTCTGCCGCCCAGAGGCCCTTGTTCTGTGTAGTCGACACATAAATTGGGGTGCGCAAAGCAAAGGTAGAAAAAACATGAATTTCTGTCGGTACGCGGTCGAGGATGTGACTAATCATCAATGCTGCTGGCTTAGTTTCTTCCTCAACTTCAGCCCCGCCCAACTCGATGCAGGAATTGGTGAACTTGCGCATGTCTACTTGTTCGCCATCGCGCACTTCAAAGCGGTAGTGCCCGCCCAAATGCACCGCGTCTGCTTTGCTTTGCGGCACGAGGTAATAGACAAAAAGGCCACCATCCGCCTTGCCCGTCGGCATAATCACTAAATTAAACGGTTGAGACGAGCACCGCTGAAGCTCGACATCCTTGACCGCATCGCGCGCTTTCACCAATGCGGTTTGTTTTGCATCAAACGGCGCGCGGTCTGAAGGAACTCGGCCGGAACTGGTTAGCTTTTGACCATCAAAGATGCCTTCGAATACGCCCGCATAGCCGCCGCCTTCGCCCTTATAGAAAGTAACCCGCCAAGAGGTCTCCTCTTCCTCGACGATCCAACCCCTTAAGCCTTCGCCAGCGGGATCTTTGATTGCTTCGAGCATCGCGTCCGTCGCCAGCCAAGCAGCGCGGTCATAATTGTATAAAGCCTGCCCGCGATGCAGTGCATGCTGCAATTGCTGCTTATCGGTATCAGACAGTTCCGTTTGATCCGGTTCTTGCTCCTGCGCCTTTCCTGAAAACGGCATGGTGGCCAAGGCTAAGGCCGCAAATATCCAACGCGTGTTCGTATATCGGTTCATCATCACGCCTTTATATAGGGCATTAGTCCTCAGGAAAAAAGAACTCTCGCATATGATCGCCAATCCGCGCGGGGCGCAGGGTCTTTGCATCAATGCAGCACCATGATGATTTCACCTCGGCCAGCACCTCTTCGCCGCGCGAGATTACTGTGCTGTAAAAAGCCCGCGCCCCTTGATACCGCTCCAGTACGGTCTGGGCGATGATATCATCTTCCAAGAAGGCGGGCTTGCGATAAGTAATCTCATGTTTCAGCGCGACCCAAGCCTTGCTCGCCACTTCATCGGCGGGCGCCAGCTTGTTCCAATGGGCAAGCACAGCATCTTGCACCCAGTTCAAATAGCGCGAATTGTTCACATGCCCCATGAAATCAATATCATCGGGCAGAATTTGAATCGGAAAGTCGAACGGAAGGGCTGGTTTTGCTGACATAAGTGTAAGTTAGAGTAGATTGGCTTACAATTCCATGACTGGTGTGCGGGTATTTTCCATATGGCTTGCAAGTGTTGCCCCATGGCCGCTAATCGCACAATGAAATCAAATAAGGATTGTCATGAGCACCCCTAGCCAAGCGCGCACTTTGTACGAGAAGATTTGGGACGATCACGTGGTCGAAACCCGCGATGATGGAACGGCTCTGCTCTACATTGACCGGCATCTTGTCCACGAAGTGACCAGCCCGCAAGCGTTTGAATCGCTCCGCAATCAAGGTCGCCCTGTGCGCCGTCCTGAGCTCACTCTGGCTGTCCCCGATCACAATTTACCGACAACCGTGCGGCTTGATGAAAACGGCAAGCGCATCCCCATTGCTGATCCGCAGTCAGCGGCGCAATTGGCGGCATTGGAGAAAAACGCGCCGGAATTTGGCGTGCAATATATCGACGCCAGCGATGAAAAGCAGGGCATCGTCCATGTGGTTGGGCCGGAACAGGGGTTCTCTCTTCCTGGTGCCACCATCGTCTGCGGCGATTCGCATACAGCCAGCCATGGCGGGCTTGGCGCATTGGCCTTTGGCATTGGCACCAGCGAGGTTGAGCATGTGCTCGCCACGCAAACCCTGTTGCTACGCCGCTCCAAATCGATGGAGATCAATGTGACAGGCGCTCTTGGTGCTGGGATTACGGCGAAGGATTTGATCCTCCACATTATCGGCCACATTGGCGCTGCTGGCGGCACGGGCTATGTCATCGAATATCGCGGCCCCGTGTTTGAAGCGATGAGTGTTGAGGAACGCCTGACCGTTTGCAATATGAGCATTGAAGCGGGCGCGCGCGCTGGTTTGATTGCGCCGGATGAAACCGTCTTCCGATATCTCAAAAACCGCCCGATGGCCCCCAAAGGCGCAGCATGGGATGCAGCGCTGGCCTATTGGAAAACGCTGAATACAGATGATGGCGCACTGTTTGATAAGTCCGTCACATTAGATGCAAGCTTGGTCGAGCCCACTGTGACTTGGGGCACCAGCCCTGAAGATGTTGTCGCGATTGGCGGCAATGTTCCTGCCCCTGACAGTTTCGCCGATGCCTCCAAGCAGGAAGCAGCGCAAAAAAGCCTCGACTATATGGGATTGGAAGCGGGCCAAAGGATCAGCGACATCCAAATTGAAAACGTCTTTATCGGGTCATGCACCAATAGCCGGATCGAAGATTTACGCGCTGCTGCTGATATTCTCAAAGGGCGCAAAATTGCGGGCAATGTGCGCTGGGCGATCATTGTGCCGGGATCTGGCCTTGTGAAGGCGATGGCGGAGGATGAAGGGCTCGACCAGATATTCACCGATGCAGGCTTTGAATGGCGAGAGCCTGGCTGCTCGGCATGTCTAGGAATGAACCCTGATAAAGTGCCGCCGAGCGAGCGATGTGCCTCCACCTCCAACCGCAATTTCATGGGCCGCCAAGGCCCGGGCGCACGCACCCATTTGGTCTCACCGGCAATGGCCGCAGCAGCAGCTGTCACTGGTCACCTCACCGATGTGCGCGAACTGGCTTAACCCTTGATATGCCCGTCCCTCAGCCCCAAGAGTAGATTATGACAGACGAAACCAACGATAAGAAATCTGGTTCAGGCGTAGGCAAAGCCGCCATTGGCGCTGCCGCCATTGGCTCAGCCGCGATTGCCGCAGCCCTGCTTTACGCCTCCAAGCGCAAGAAAAAAGACGCTGACACGCCCACTCCGCCGTCTGGCGAAAATCCGGAGACAGATTGAGATGCAAGCGGTTAAATCCATCGAGGGCAAAGCCTATCCCTTTGGCGCGAAGAACATCGACACCGATGTGATTATCTCCGCTGAATGGCTCAAAACAATCAGCCGCGAAGGGCTTGGTAAAGGCGCGTTTGAAGGCCTGCGCGCGGGCGGAGACAGCGTGTTTGATGATCCCGAATATGCCGGTGCGCCAATCCTGATCGCGGGCGATAATTTTGGCTGCGGCTCCAGCCGGGAACATGCCGCTTGGGCACTGCTCGACATGGGCATCACCGCCGTGATCGCGCCCAGCTTCTCCGACATTTTTTCCGGCAATGCCTTTAAAAACGGCATTGTCACCGTGGTTCTGCCGCAGGAACAAATCGACCGCCTGATGGAAGCGGCGCAGGGCAATCCTGTGCATGTTGACCTTGAAAGCCAAGTGGTCACGACACCGTTTCAAGACCGGTTCGAATTTGAGATCGACCCATTTCGCAAACATTGCCTGATGCATGGGCTGGACGAGATCGGCCTGACTTTGGAACGCGATGCTCATATCGCTTCCCACGAAAATCAGCGCGCTGAAAAACTGTCATGGATGACAGCGGGTACGAAAGCGGCTTAAACGGCCCACACCATAATAATAAAATAAACGGAGAGAAACGCATGAAGGCTTTACGCACGCACGCAGTGGGCGGTCCAGAGACGCTGACTTTGGACGAAATTGACACGCCGACACCGGGCAAAGGCCAAGTGGTCGTCGATGTGAAAGCCTGCGCGATTAACTTCCCCGACACGCTGATGATCCGCGATTTATATCAGTTTAAGCCAGAGCGGCCCTATGCGCCCGGCGGCGAGCTGGCGGGCGTTATCGAAGCCATTGGCGAAGGCGTTGAAGGCTATAAAGTCGGCGACAAAGTCATGGCAGCCATCGGCAATGGCGGACTGGTCGAGAAGATCGTTGTACCTGCCGACCGGATGTTCCCCGTGCCAGACGGCGTTGCTTTGGAAAAAGCGGCATCTCTGCTGCTGACATATGGCACCTCAATCCACGGTCTCAAAGATCGCGGCCATATCAAGGCTGGCGACACGGTGCTGATCTTAGGCGCAGCAGGCGGCGTGGGCCTATCAGCGGTTGAGCTTGCTAAAGCTTACGGCGCGCGCGTTGTCGCAGCTGTCTCTACCGAAGCGAAAGGCGAGTTTGCCCGCAAGGCTGGCGCGGATGAAGTTGTTATCTACCCCCGCGATGAAATGGACAAAGCGGCCTCCAAAGAGCTGGCAGGCGCATTTAAAGCCGCCTGCGGACCAGAAGGCGCAAACATCGTCTATGACATTGTTGGCGGGCAATATTCCGAACCAGCGCTGCGTTCCATCGCTTGGGAAGGCAAATTCCTCGTCGTCGGCTTTCCCGCTGGTATTGCCAAAATGCCGCTAAATCTGACGCTGCTGAAATCCTGCGATATTGCCGGCGTCTTCTGGGGCGCATTCACTGCGCGCGAACCGGTGAAATTCCGCGAGCAAGTGGCGGAATTGTTCGCCCTGATGAAGGAAGGCAAGATCGACCCGCTCGTTTCAGAAACCTATCCTTTGGCGCGCGGCGGCGAAGCCATTGCCAAGCTGGAAAGCCGCGAGGCGGTGGGCAAGCTCGTCGTCACCATGGACTAACGAGCCGATTGATTTAGGGCGAGGCGCTTGCCGATCAGCAGCGCGGACCCTATCTAATCACCATATGCAATGTCCTTTGAGGAACAAAAATGACCGATTTTTCTGACCGCCAACGCGCCGAAGAAGCCAAGTTTGCCATGGATGAAGAAACCGCCTTCAAACTGGCCGCACGGCGCAACCGCCTGCTGGGCGAATGGGCAGCGGGCCTGATGGGCCTGACCGAAGAGGAGGCAGACGGCTACAAAAAATCCGTCGTCCAAGCCGATTTCGAAGAAGCCGGTGATGAAGATGTGATCCGCAAGCTTCTGGGCGATTTAACCGCGGCAGAATGCGATATTTCGGAAGATGATATTCGCAAAATGCTGGCGGAAAAAACCGTTGAAGCGAAACGCCAACTCATGAGCGATAGCTGATATATCATGCCGATGAGCGCCGATGAAATCACCCAGGCCATCACCACTGGCCTGCCTGGAGCAAGCATTGAGCTGACCGATCTGGCCGGCGACAATGACCATTGGGCCGCTGTCGTGACTGCACCGCAATTTGCGGGCAAGAACCGCGTTCAGCAGCATAAGATGGTCTATGAAGCCTTGGGCGGCAAAATGGGCGGCGTGCTGCACGCCTTGCAACTGACCACCCAAGCTCCCACCTAAGACACAACACAAAACCATTTAGCCAAGGCGCATAATCCATGTCTGAAACAGAAGCCGAAACCAAAACCCGTATCGCTGGCGTAGTTGGCAGCAATGACGTTGTCCTGTTCATGAAAGGCACGCCATTGTTTCCGCAATGCGGCTTTTCCAGCAAAGCGGTGGCGATCCTCGACCATTGCGGTGTTGCCTATGAAAGCGTGGACGTACTGCAAGACATGGAAGTGCGCCAAGGCATCAAGGCATATTCCGACTGGCCCACCATCCCACAGCTTTACGTAAAAGGCGAATTTCTTGGCGGCAGCGACATTATGATGGAAATGTTCGAAGCGGGCGAATTGCAAGAAACGCTCGACAAAGAAGGCGTTGCCAAAGCTGAGGGATAACCCGTTCCTTCTTCAAAACTGAAGCACACAAAGAAAAAGCCGCTCCGGGAGACCATGGGAGCGGCTTTTCTTTTAGGGGAGGCTGCGATCAGGAGACCAGCGATCGCGCCTCATTTTAGAAGACTTCTTAGGGTACTCATTACATAGCATGAGCCGTGCCAGAAATGGCAAACCGCGCATTTCTGCGAAGTTCGATGGTTAATGAACCTGTTAACCAATGCCCCCATGTTAAATTTCCCGACACGCTAGCCAATTGAGCACTTGGCAATCTCCTGCCCAGCCTGCATCAAAGATGCATGACAGACGCCTCCCCGCAAAATCCAGAAGCCATTCCCGCCGCAACGGTCGTGATCTTTCGCGATAACAAAGCGGGCGATGCGCCTGAAATTCTGATGCAGATCCGTTCCAAGACGATGAAATTCGCAGGCGGCATGGCAGTCTTCCCCGGCGGGCGCGTAGATGATGCCGACTTCGCGCTGGCTGAGACGCAGGATTTCGGCATGCCGGTGGATGAGGCGGCGCACCAGATCGCTGCCGTTCGCGAGACTTTGGAGGAAACCGGCCTTGCCATTGGCCTGACCGGCGAAGTGACAGCCGCCCGCGCCAAAGCCGCCTGCGCTCGCCTGCATGAGGTGAAAGCCCTCGCCCCCATATTGGAGGAATTTGGCTGGACGCTCGACCTTGCGCAGTTCACGCCCTTTGCCCGCTGGAACCCGCAGAACGAGCGGATACCGCGCGTCTATGACACACGCTTCTACCTCGCCAATGTCGGCACCGGCGATGTGGAGATTGAAGCGGACAATTCAGAGACCACGCGGCTTTTCTGGGTCACCGCCCAAGGCGCTCTGGACATGGCAGAGGCGCGCGAGATTAAGCTCATCTTCCCCACCCGCCGCAATCTGGAACGCCTTGCCCTGTTTGCCAATTTCGGCGAAGCAAAGGCACAGGCCGAGGCCATTCCGGTCAAAACCATCATCCCGCAGGTCGATGACCGCAATGACAAACCCATGCTGACCATTATGGAGGATGCGGGCTATCCGATCACATCGGAATTGCTGGAAACGGTGATGCGGGGGTGAGTGCGCGATATGCTGCGTTAGAAGAGTGTCCGCTTACGGCATTTGATAGCTTGTTGGAAATGCCTGCATGTGAGGTGGAAAGCGGACACTGGCTCAAACCCGTCATCCACTATTCGTGCGTGCGAGCTGCAGCTCCAAACGCTTTACCTCTCGAATAACGCGGTTCGCTTGCAAGCTCGGCCACAGGGTTAGTTTGATGAGCAAAGCTTGGATCAGCAATACGGCAGAGGGTAGTCCCCATTTCAACGCTTCTAGCGTGTCTTGAGCATTGAAAAAGCGTACCGCTAGGTAGGCTGCGGTCGCAAACATCAGGATTTGAGCGGTCATCATGAGCCAAGTGACCCAGCCAAGCTTTCCGCCAAACAGCCCAAAGGCCTGCGAAAAATAGCCGGGCTCATCCCCAAGTTGGTGCAACAGTTCACGCTCTTCTGCGTCGAGCGCCGCATCGATCATCTCATCCAATTTGTCTGTCATGTTTCTTCTCCTTCTAATATCGCGCGCAATTTGCGCCGAGCGTTCATCAATCTGGTTTTTACTGTCCCAGCGGGCACATCGAGCGCCACGGCGACCTCGGCAACGCGCATCTCTTCAAAATGGTAGAGCGCGATGGCTGCACGTTCGCCTACAGGCAATTGCCGAATGGCCTCTTGCAGTCGGCCACGCTGTGACGGCGGCTCTGGTTCAATTGTGATAACTCTTGGCTCAGCTGCGAACTCAATCGTAAGAGCGCGGTCCTTGATAGCGCGATCAATTTGTTTGGCGCAGCACCGCGATGTGATGCGGTAAGCCCAAGCTGGAAACACTTTGGCGTCTTGCAGATTTTTCAGGCCCCTAAATATCTCAGCCCAAGCAGATTGCGCGGCATCCCTCGCCGCCTCCCTATCGCCAAGTAATCGGTATGCATGGGAGATCAACTTGGCCTCCCATCTTTGAGCGAGTTTTCTCCATGCGTTGGAATCTCCACTTTGGGCAGAGATCACGAGATACTCATCAATAAGATATGAGGCGGATTGCCGCTTTGTCATTGATCGCCTCCTTCGATTTGTTTCTCTTAGGGTAAGTGTGCCTATCGCCCCAATCGGTTCATTGTCTCTGAAATTTAATTTTCATCCTGCTCGCACTTTCCGTGACGCAAGGCGGCAGCTGAATGCCCTCAGCAGCGTAGCTTAGGATCGAAATACGAATGGGGGAGGGGGCAATGTCCGCAATTGGGTCGTGAGCAGAATGTCTGCTTTCAGCCCCGCAGCAATGGCTCACCATCGATGTATCTTAAAAAATTGGTGCGCCCGGCAGGACTCGAACCTGCTGCCTCAAGATTAGAAGTCTCGCGCTCTATCCAGATGAGCTACGGGCGCACGCTTGCAAACGAACCATGCGCTTTGCGCAATGCCTCCTGTCATTAGCGCGCTTTGCCGTCAAACCGAATCGCGTTAGTAACGGCGGTTATGGAAAAATCATCCGCTTCATCCGCGCCGTCCTCAGCTGCGCAAAACTTCCGCTATTACGACCTAGTAATGGCCGCTTTTGTCGCAGTGCTATTGCTGTCGAATGTGATCGGCGCGGCTAAGCTCTCAGCCATAGAAACACCATTTTGGCCGTCAGGCTGGTGGCCCGCCCCTGATGGCGCATTTATCTTTGGCGCAGGGATTTTGTTCTTCCCCGTCAGCTATGTGATCGGCGATGTCCTGACCGAAGTATACGGCTATGCCCGCGCGCGCCGCGTGATCTGGACCGGCTTTGCCGCTATGGTGTTTATGGCCTTCATGAGCTGGGCCGTGGTCGCCATGCCAGCCGCCGATAGCTGGGACGGGCAATCCGCCTATGAGCAAGTGTTCGGGCTCGTCCCGCGCATTGTATTGGCCTCCATCATAGCCTTTTGGGCGGGCGAATTTGTCAATTCCTTCGTCATGGCAAAGATGAAAATCTGGACGGAAGGCAAGGCCTTGTGGAGCCGCACCATTGGTTCAACATTTGTCGGCCAAGGCGTTGATAGTTTGATCTTCTACCCTGTCGCCTTCCTCGGCATTTGGGAAACAAAGGATGTGCTTTTGGTGATGGTCACCAATTGGGCATTGAAGGTGATGTGGGAGGCGGTTTTGACGCCAGTGACCTATGTCGCGGTCGACTTTTTAAAGCGCAAAGAGGGCGTCGAGCTATTCGATACAGACACGAATTTCTCACCCTTTGCCGCGGCAAAAGACAGTTAAGATTTAGATCAGATCGCTGGTTTTGGCGATTTGCGTAATCCCGCGTTTGCCGTTCGCGTCGCGGCCCAATTGCACGATCACATCAATGACGCTGGCGGCATAGGCGATGGTGTCTGTGCGGCTGAGACCAATGCCGGTTTGCATCACCATGAGCGCCAATTGTTCCAATGCCCCGCGCAAGGAATTGGCGTGAATGGTGGAGAAGCTGCCGGGGTGGCCGGTATTGATCGCGCGCAGGAAACTGACGCTCTCCTCGCCCCGCAACTCGCCCAAAACGATGCGGTCAGGGCGAAGACGTAGGGCCGCTTGTAGGAGTTCATTGGGCGTGACTTTCGCCTCGCCGAGCTCGCCTTTCACCGCGACCAGCCCAACGCCATTTTCACCGGGAAGGCGCAATTCTGGAGTATCTTCAACCAACACAACGCGCTCTTCGCTAGGAATTTCGCCGAGCATCGCATTGAGGAACGTCGTCTTACCCGTGCTCGTCCCGCCGGAAATCAGAATGGTTTTGCGGTGTTTAATCGCAGCGCGCAAATAAGCGATCGGCTCTGCCTGAGGATCGGGCATTTGCGGCTCAGACGCCTCCGAAAGCGGCCCTGCATCATAGGCATCCAAGGGCAGATCAAGCCGCCGGTGACGCCGGATCGCCATCGTCCAATGTTTGCGGCTAGCCGGCGGTCCGCACAATTGTATCCGCGCGCCGCTTTCGCCATTTTCAGTCGGTAAAGTTGCGCCCAACAGAGGATGCTCGCGGTTGATCCCCTGATGCGAAACCCGCGCGACTTGCTCCGCCAAACGCTGCACCAGACGGTCATCAATTTCCGGCACGTCGATCCGCTTCATGCCCGGATCATTCGCATCCTCAATCCAAACCTCACCGGGCCGATTGACCATGATTTCGGTGATCGTGTCTTGATCAAGCCAGCGCTGAAACGGCGCAAGATAGGCGTCCAAATAGACGCTTCTCTCCAGCCGATTTTCAGCGCCGGTTCCGCTGCTGGAACCGCCCGTTTCATCTGCCGGTAAAGAGTGAATATCTGCGCTCATTTGTACCTTTCAAAAGGACATCTCGGCTTTGGCCTCGTTTGGCCTCTTCTGGCCTCGCCGTCTAAATGGTCGCTCAAACGCCGCTAAAATCCAAATCGCGAGCGGTGAAAACACGGATAGGTTCGCCCATTCGCACACGGATTGTTGGCCCGATTTGGCTGTCTTGCTGAGCTGCTACGCTGGCGGCTGAAGAGCCCGCTCCGCCCAGCACAACGGACGCGCCGCCCGAGGCAATCGCGCCCAATCCGCCCACTACCGATAACAGCATGGCAGAACCGAACCGCTTAAAGAAATGATTGTCGACTTGGCCTGCAATACCGGTCGTGCCGTCATAACCGACACCGGGCGAGGCGATGTTCACCGATACGCCATCTGGCCGGATCAACCGCGTCCAAATGACATAAGCGCGTTTTTGCCCGCCTTGGACACCGGATTGATATTGCCCGATCAATTTGGAGGAACGCGGGACGAGAACTTTCGTGCCATCGAAACTGCGCACATCCTGACTGACCACGGCCCGCACATATCCAGGCACATCGGTGTTGATCGCGGTTTCTAGGATCGCTGGGATAAGCGTGCCTTGCGTAACCGTGGTGGCGGGATTTTCCATCACTTGCGCCGCAGCGGACGCTCCGCCCACGCCGCCGATCTGGTTGGCGAAAGCAGCCGCTGATCCAACTGCCGCACCGCCAGCAGCAGGGCGATTGCCTGCCAATGCGCCCGCCACAACCGGCACAGCAGCGCCAGTTTGCACGCCGCTCGCCGCGCCTGCATCAAACACCACGGTAGGTGAGGCATAGGGATTGGCCTGAGGCACTGGCGACACATTCACCGCTTGCCCGCGCGAATAAATCGGCGAAGGCGCTGGATTGACGCGGTTCACAGGGACCGCGCTCTTTTTAACGCCGGGAACACTCGGTTTCACCACGGCGGCCTTGGTTGGCTGAACCGATGCCGGCACATTGGAAGCCTGCGCCGGCGTATTATTGGCCGCGTTGCCCACGCTATCTTGCTCTGACAGACGCGCTGAATTCATCGCCCAGAACGACACCCCGCCCAGCAGAGCGACGAAGGCCACACCAGCAAAAAGGCCTAAGCCATCAGAACCGCGCTTACCCTGCGTAACGGCGGGATAGGCAGTACGGCTGGCGAGATCGATAATCTCTGCCGTTTCTTGCTCGCGCGGATCAGTGTCATTCGCTGTCGCGGATGCATCGCTCTTGCCCGAGGTTTTGCCCGGAACTCGCATAGCCAATCGCATTACAAAGCCTCCTCTTGCCGCATTCGCTGGGCCCGGTCAGGCCCGAGCTTCGCGCTCTGATTTGTGCCCATATTCACCAGCGTAGCGCTCTCATCGCCAATCCGCAAAATGATCTCCTTGGGCACGTCTTGCACCACCACAGTCTCGCCGCGAACGGTGAAATTAACCGGCCCCTCTTGCCCCTCTGCATTGCGGGTCAAAATCGCGGGAACAGCGCCGCCTGCAGGCCATGTAAGAAACGTCGCCTCACCATCATCATAGGTGCGCTTGGGCAACAAAGCGGGATTGCCATTGCTGGCCCAATTGAAATTCAGCCGCGCCGGATCGGCCACCGCATAGGGATCGCTCGCCGCCTGCAATTCCAGCGCATTGGCGCTTTCAGGCGGAGGCGCAGCAGCCGCCAGCCGCGCTTCCTCCGCTGGATCGATCTCTGGTTCGGGATAGGTGAATTTCAGCACATAGAGCGGGCGGTTCTTGGGGCTCGCGACCAGATCAAACAGATAGGTATGCTTGTTGGTCACTACCGTCATATTGGTTTTGGCCGTAGGGCTGAGCGGCTTTACGAAAAGCAAGCTGGCGCGTTTGTTCGGCGTGATTTGCCAAGCCGTGGAATCGCCCACCGCAACATTTTCAATCCGCTCATCATCGCCAAATTGGATCGTCGCTTGCACCTTTGTGCGGCCGCGAATGGTGACGACTTCATTGGGATTGTAAAAGCGGGTTTGCAGGCGCGCATCCGCCAGTGCTGGCATAGCGCTAGCGCCCAATATTGCAGCGGTAAGTGCAGCAGCAAAGACAGCTTTGCGAGCGGGGCGGATCATGCGGTTTTCTCCGGTGAGCGCGAGAATGTGCGGGCGGGACGGAAGCGGTTGCCAATGCCGCGCGTGCGGGATGCGCCAGAGCCCAATGCGCTGGTGCCTGTCCCTGATGATACAGACGTGGTGGCATAGACTTTCGTCTGGCGCGCTCCTGCCCCGGCGGCGCCTACGCCGCTATCATTGGCAGGCGGATTTGTCGGTATGGCGGATACGTCAATCCGGCGTGATCCCAATGGGGCGGTTGCCCCTGCGGCTGCCTGTGCGGTGGAAAGATAGGCTGCGTTTTGCGGGACAATTTGGCCGGCACTTGATTGCAAAGGCGCGCGTCCGGCAAGCGCATTATCGCTCGCTTTTGTCTCAATATCTTCGCGCGCCAAGCCAAACACTTGCCAGCCGGCGACCATCTTTGCCGAGACGATAAAAGTCATCAGCATCAGCGCGCAATGCACCGCGCCAATCAGGAAAAATGCCATGGCCGATTGCGGATCAATCGTGCCTTGAGTTTGCGGCTGGGTCAGCGAGGATAGCACTGGCACGGCCAGCTCCAACATAATGCTACCGCCAAGAACCGCCAAAACCGGCGTGATCGCCAGCATCACAAGACCCTTAAGCCAGCCGGTAAAAAGCCCGCGTGTTCCGTTAAACAAAGCCAGCACCACAAAAATCGGGCCGATTGCCAGCAGCAAAGCGAGGCCGATGCGCGCTGTGACCAAAATACCGACCGTGCCGAGCAATAACATCAGCGCGCCCATCCACATCATGCCAGGCGGCGAGAATGCATCGAATTGTGCTTGCCCTTCGCTCACCCCTTGAATGGCGAGGAACACCACATCCAATTTCTGCGCGAAGACCAAAGTGGCAGAGGCATTGACGCCGGACCCTGTGCCCGTGCCCGTCAATGCGCCCGCCAGCCAATCCGGCCCGCCGATAAAGATGTTCCAGAAAAAGCTCTGATAAGCGGCAAAGCTGGTCGCAAATGTCAGCACAAGGCCAAGCGTCATCATCTTGGGGATGAGCGCGCGCACGGACAAATTGGAGCGCCCGATCATCAGGCTGATCGCGAAAAATGCGACATATAGAATGAGCAGGCTGGTGAGGATCAGCCCCATCTCTCCGCCAGATGCGAACAGGCGATTAAACGTCTGCGCGGTTAGCTGGCTGGCCTCGCAATCGACAGCCGTCAACGCCGCGGCAACGCCGGTTCCAACCCCCTCGGTCACATTGGCGCAAGCGCCGCTCATTCAGCGGCCTGCGAGAAAGGTGCTGCGCCATCCGCCGGTTCACCCGGCCAGCCTTGCCCCGTCAATTGCGGATACCAAGACGCAGGGTGGTCGCCGACTGCTGCGCGCAGCAAATCGAGGCGGCGAACGGAGGATTCTCTGCCTGACAATATGGTCAAAACTTCGGGCGCGCCCGACAGATCGAGCCGCACCACAACGCTCGCGTCAGGCTGGCGCACAAGAAAGCAACGCGAGTGCGCAGGCAGACTGCGGATCAGCGCGAATTCGTGATCGGTCAGGCCAAAACCGTCGCAATAATCCTCTGGCCGAGCGCGTGCATTGGGCATGAAAATCATCGTCGCGGTTTGTTCTACCAAGGCGGTGGAAATGCGGCTTTCGAGCGCATCGCGCGCGCTTTGTGTCGCGAAACCAACCAACGCATTGCGCTTACGCAAAGTCTTCAGCCAATCGCGAATACGCGCGGCAAACACCTCATCATCCAGCGCCTTCCACCCTTCATCGATCAAGATCATCGTGGGGCTGCCGTCCAGACGTTCCTCAATCCGGTGGAAGAGATACATCATTGTCGGCGTGCGCAGACGCGGGTTTTCCAGCAGGGCGGTCATATCAAAGCCCAGAACGCGGCTGTCTAAATCAAGCTTGTCTTCCGCATTATCGAACAGCCAAGCATGCTCGCCCTCGTCGCTGTCGCTTATCCCCGAACCGATCCATGCGGCCAAGCGATCCGCCAAATCGCCGGGTTGAGGACGCCTTGCGCCCGACAGCAATTCTTTGAAATGCCGCAGCCGCCGCAGCTTGGGATCATTGGCATAGGTCGCGTCAACCGCCGCGGAAATCGTCGCCAATTCCTCTGGCCCATCAGCCTTTAAAAGAACGCCAAGCCAGTCCCGAAGAAACGCGCGATTGGCAGGATTATCGTTCAGACTCAACGGGTTAAATCCGGTCGGCTCGCCCGCGCTAATCCGGTCATAGCGCCCGCCAATGCCGCGCACGAACAATTCCGCGCCGCGATCCTTGTCGAAGAGCACGGTGCGCGGCGCGAACTTTTGAGCCTGTGCTGCCAAGAAATTCATCACCACGGTCTTGCCCGATCCGCTGGGGCCGATCACAGAAAAATTGCCCAAATCACCATGGTGGAAATTGAAGAAGAACGGTGTCGCGGATGTCGTCTCCAGCAGGGTTACCGCATCGCCCCAATGATTGCCGCTGGCCTGACCAAGCGCAAAACCATGCAATGACCCAAAGCTCGCCATATTGGCCGATGAGATCAGCGCGCGGCGCACCACATATTGCTCATTGCCCGGGAATTGCGCCCAAAATCCGGGCTCCAAATTGGTGTCTTCGCGCACAGTAATCGCGCCCGTATCCGCCAACGCGGCAGAGCACGCCGCCGCCGCTTCATCCAGCCGTGCCAAATCCTTCTCGCGCACCATCACGGTGAGATGGTGATCGCCAAATCCAACCGAACCATTGCCCAACGCATCACGCGCAGCCTGCATATCGGCACGTTCTGCCGCTGCATCTTCATCAACTGATCGCAGCCGGCGCAAAGCCAAATCAATCCGCTCGCGCGCCGTGGTGCGTTCTGCTGGCGCATAGCTTTCTGCAACCACCATTTCATACGGCAGGCGCAGCAACCCATCGAGCAATCCTGCCGATGTCGCCTCTGGATAGTCTTTAAGGCCGAGCAGTGCAGCAAAATCAGGCTCACCCGACCCGCGCAATTCCATCGCATCCAGCCCGAAGCTGGCACGGCGATAGGGCAGCATTTGGCCAATATCTGTGTCACCTGCCGGACGGCGCACAGGCCGCATCTCGCCATTATACAGAGCGCTCAAAAATTCGAGCATTTCGGAATTGACCGCGCCCAAATTATCCGCGCTGTAATCCGTCAGAACAGCGGCTCCGTAGGCCGAAAGCGAAGCGACCAAGCCGGTGACCGCCGATTGCAAAGTGCGCACATCGCGGGGGTCCGCTTCAAGTTCCGCTTGCCCTGTGCGATTCCAAAGCCGTGAAACGCGCTCCACCAGCCCGGCTTTGCCGCGCGCAGGTCGCCGGATCAGCGTGATAAACTGGTCATTGATAAACAATGATCCGCCCGCCAGCCGCTCCTTCCAGCGCGCATCAATATGCTCGCTCAGCGGGTCTTCGAAATTCGCGTCCAGCTCCACTTCAACGCGGCGGCGAATGACGTGGTGATACATCACAAAGCGGCTATCGAGGGTCGAACGCAGCATCACCTCACGCGTCGCAGCATGCGCGTTGAGCGCATCGGAATCCTCGGTTTCGAACAGCAATCCGGGCACTTGCACCGTGGTCATTACCGATCCATCGCGCAGCAAAACCATGCTTTCATCGATCAGGCGCGCATAGGGCAGCCGGTCGCCCGCAAGGGCTTCCTTGGCGCTCCACGCTGCTGCTCCCAACCATTTTTGCATGCGAATTAAGCCCTCCTAAGGCGCGTAGCTATTGCAGCCCCAGCGTTTGTAATTTTTCACCCGCGGACAGGTCGACACTTTGGTGATCCATAGGTCGAAAACCCGCGGCTCGCGCAGGGAAACGAAATAGCCAATGGCGTGAGTGATAAAGGGCACGGGAATGATCCACAGGCTCTTGAAAATCAGAAACGCAATCGTCGTCACCATAAGATTGATGATGAAGAAATTCATCGTCACCCCTGCAAACATTTGCGGGCGGGTGAGTGCGCGGTGCACGGGATGGCGGATGAGCTGCGTCATCGGTTTTAGCCTGCCGCCCCTTGGATACCGGCAACAATTGCGCTCGCACCAAACAGGATGAAGACGCCGATAATGACCGTTGCACCAAAGCGCCAATTCATCCGGCCGGTCAGCATCATAAAGCCGATCGCTGCGACCGCCATCACGGCTACAGTGGTAGCAATCGTTCCTAGCAGCGTGCCTTGCAACCAGCCCAGCGCATTGACGACAGGACCAGAGCCCGCCGGATCAGCAGCCTGAGCCAATGCCGCCGTTGGTGCAGCCAGCATAAACGCCATCAGGCTTTTGGCAGTAAGACGCAGTTTTGTGGGCATTGGGGTCTTTCCTCAAATTCTCAAAATTCAATTGCTGGGCGCAGCAGGCTTGGCAGCTTGCACGCGCGAATGATTGGGCGTTCGTGAGTGGTTAGACAGGCGCGCCATAATCGCCGCAACATATTTCTGTGTCTCGCGAATGCGCGGAATGCCGCCTGCGCGGATTACGCGGCCCGGTCCTGCATTGTAGGCGGCCAGCGCCTTTTCCAAATCGCCATCAAACCGGTCGAGCTGCTGGCGCAAATAGCGTGCCCCGCCCTCCAGATTTTGCATCGGATCATCGGGATTGACGCCAAGCTCGCGCGCCGTTGCGGGCATAAGCTGAGCGAGACCACGCGCGCCAACAGGAGAACGCGCACCCTCTCGCCAGCGGCTTTCCTGCCAGACCAAAGCCTCGATCAGGCTGGGTGAGAGATCAAATCGCGCGGCGAGTTCATGCACTTTGGCTGCATATTGCTGTGGGATACCTCGCACATGTTCCGCAGGAATGGCGACCGCCTCGCTAGGCACATTAAGGTCGCTGGGAAAAGGCGCAGAGAGAGAAGTCGATTGGCTTAGCGGATCCGCTTGAGGCGTTTGCGAAGATTGCCCGCCAGCAATCCATACGGCCGCGCCATCGTCTGCGATTTCAAGCACATCGGCTGCCGCAGGGGCAGCTATCGCCGCGCAAAAGGCCGCAGCCGCGCATGCGAAGTACCGCAAATGATTCGCTTTTCCTTCCATCACGAAGGCATGTTTAGCCTAATTCGCGGGCAAGTGACAGAAATGATGCGGACGGTGAGAGTTTTCTAAATGCAGCCTCCAAATCCAAGACATTGTGCGGCTACGATAAAGTCAGCCCGCCATCGGCAACAATCGTCTGGCCAGTGACGTAGGCGGACATTGGCGAGGCGAGGAACAATGCAACGCCCGCCATATCCTCCGGCGTGCCCATGCGGCGCATCGGGATGGATTTAATCGAAGCCTCACGCCGCGCGTCATTATCAGTCGTAACGGCGGTCAATTTGGTCGGTACAAGACCCGGCGCAATGCCATTGACGCGGATTTGATCGCGGGCCCATGCCTCGCCCAATGTTTTGGTCAGGCTGGCGGCCCCTGCTTTGGATGCCGCATAGGCGGGTGTACCAAGCGTTGATTTAAACGCCGCCACAGAGCTGACGATGATGATGTTGCCCCCCTTTGCGCTGAGGCCAGCGTGGAACGCACGGGCGCAATCCATCACGGAATTGAGGTTCACTTGCACAACATCATCCCAGCCTTCTTGCGCAAATTCCGCGCGGCCATAGCGCACAGCGCCTTGGCTTAAGACGAGCGTATCGACAGCGCCCAATTGCGCCGCCAGCGTGTCCGCCCCATTGCGGTCCATCACATCGAGATGATGGTAGGTAAGGCCGGACAGATGGCTGCCCTCATCCGCTGAATAATCATCTGCGGAGGCCCGCGTGCCGGTCACATGCACGCCTGCTCCGCGTGCTTTGAAAGCATGAGCAATGCCGTTTCCGATGCCGCTCGATCCGCCGATAATCAGCGCGGTCTTGCCGGTGAAATCCAATGGGTCAGCCAAGCCTCCCTCAGATCGCACGGCTAATCACTTCCTTCATAATTTCAGACGTCCCGCCATATATCCGCTGAACGCGCGCATCACGCCACAGGCGCGCGATGGCATATTCATTCATATAGCCCGCCCCGCCATGCAATTGCAGCGCCGTATCCACGCATTCCCATTGCATTTCGGTATGCCACAACTTGGCCGCACTGGCTTCATCCGTGGTCAGCTCGCCGCGCAAATGCCGCGCGATGGCCCAATCCAAATGCGCCCATCCAACCTGCAGTTTGGCCTTCAGATCAGCGAGGGTGAATTTGGTGTTTTGAAATTCAAACACCGTACTGCCAAACGCCTTGCGATCCTTGGTGAAGTTCACTGCCTCATCAAAAGCGCGCTGCGCGCCGCCCATAGCGGATACGGCGATGGAGAGACGTTCTTGCGGAAGCTCCTCCATCAAATGCACAAAGCCGCGCCCTTCTTGGCCTAGAATATTTGTTTTAGGAACGCGCACATCTTCGAAGAACAATTCCGATGTATCGGCTGCATGCTGGCCGATCTTGTCAAGGTTGCGTCCCTTGGCAAAACCGGGCGTATCGGCATCGACCAAGATCAGCGAAGTGCCTTTGGCTCCTGCACCCGGATCCGTTTTCGCCACAACAATCACCACATCGGCGTTTTGGCCATTGGTGATATAGGTCTTGGAACCATTGATGACGAGATGATTGCCATCCTCCACCGCCGCGGTGCGAATGCCCTGCAAATCGCTGCCCGTGCCCGGCTCTGTCATCGCAATCGCCGCGATTATGTCGCCAGAAATCATGCCGGGGAGATATTTCGCCTTTTGCTCATCGCTGCCAAGCCGCTCAAAATAATTGACCGTAATATCGTTTTGCAGCGTGAAGCCGGCTGATGATCCGATGTAACCGAGCTCCTCTGCCAAAACGCAGTTAAATCCGAAATCGAGGCCCAGCCCACCATTCGCTTCGCTGACCGTGGGGCAAAGCATGCCCGCCTCGCCCAGCGCTTTCCATGCGGCGCGCGGCGTGATCCCTGCCTCTTCATGCTCGTCCAAATGCGGCACCATATGATCGGCAAACACCTTGCGAACCGTATCGCGAAATGCCTCATGATCGTCATTATAGGCGGTGCGGCCCGATAGATTCAGCGCAGTAATTGCCATCAGTTTTCCTCTAGTCTTTCAAAATTTCGCGCAAGGTCCCGTCATAGTCCCAGCGCTTATTCGCATTAATCAGGTGGAGCCGCCAATGATGCGCTGCTGCATCGCCGTCGCCGCTTTCAATGCGGTCGATCAGATTGCGGAAGCTTTTTACAACCTTCTTCTTTTCGCTTGGCGTTGTTTCCTCATGCAGAGCGACAATTTTAAGCGCGACTTGATCCATCAAACCTTGCAGCATTTGGATCATCAAATGCAGCGTCTCATTGCCGCCCAGCGCCACCAGCAAGCGGTGCGCCTCATTAAACGCGCTGAAAAATTCATGCTGGGATTCGCCCTCGCTCACCTTTTCGATACGGTCGATCTCAGCGCGCAATTGCGCAAGCTCCGCCTTTTTGCCTTTGCGGGCCAGCCTGCGCACAGCGGACAATTCAATCGCCAATCGCGCTTCGAACAGATCGGGCACGCTGACATTGTTTGCCTGCAGCACAAAGCTGGCATAGCGCGCCACGCTGCTCACATGAGGCAGACTAACACGGGCACCAGTGCGCGAGCCGCGCGAGACAGAGATCAACCTCTCCGTTTCCAAAATGCGGAACGCCTCGCGCAAAGTGGGGCGCGAAATGCTGAATTGCTCCATCAACTGGCCTTCAGAAGGAAGAGAATCGCCTTCCTTCAGATCGCCATCAATAATGCGCGCACGAATACGGTCAGCAACCAGCTCTGCCGTCTTGGGAACTCGCACCGCTCCTCGCGCATTTGCCGCCTTTGTGCTGGAATTCCGCTCGCTCACAACCCGTTACGCTTTCTCGATGAACGCCCGGTCTTGTTCGGGCTCTGGCAACATAGTTAGCGATGTTAGAAGCGCTTGTCAGCCTGACATTATCGCGCATAACCGCAAGCCTATGTGCCGCCCCTTACGCAATTCGCTTGCAAAAGCGCGCGTAATCGCTTGATAGGCTGCGCTTATGAAAAGCTATCTCACAACGCCCATCTATTACGTCAACGCCGCCCCGCATATTGGCCATGCGCACACATCGGTGATGGCCGACATTCTGAAGCGCAATAAACAGGCGCGCGGGATGGATGTGCGCCTGTCGACGGGCTGCGATGAGCACGGTCAGAAAAACCAAGAGGCCGCAGAAGCTTTGAACCTCGCGCCGCAGGACTATCTCGATCAGCGCGCCGAAGAGTTTCAGCGCCTATTCGACCTGGTGGGCGTGGATTACGATTATTATGTCCGCACGACGCGCGCAGGGCACAAGGAAGAAGTCGCCCGCGCTGAGCAAAAATTGTTCGACGCCGGATTGATCGTCAAGAAAAGCTACACCGGCAAATATTGCAAGGGCTGCGAGCAGTTCAAAAAGGAAAGCGACCTCACCGAAGAAGGCCGCTGTCCTGAACATACGAACATTGAATTGGAGCTGATTGATGAGCCCAATTACTTCTTCCCGATGGAGCCATATCGCCAAGGGCTGATCGACCACATCAATGCCAATCCCGATTTTGTTGATCCGCCAATGTACCGCGGCGAGCTGCTGAAAATGTTGGAAAAGCCGCTAGAGGATTTGAGTATTTCGCGGCCCAAAGCGCGCGTATCATTGGGTATTGAGCTACCGTTTGATCCAGACCATGTGACCTATGTTTGGTTCGATGCTTTACTCAACTACCTTACCAATCTGGAATTTCCTGACGGCGATTATCAGGATTGGTGGAGCGAATGTCGCCATCTGATCGGCAAGGATATTCTGAAAACCCACGGCGTGTATTGGCCAACCATGCTGATGGCGCTGGGCCTGCCCTTGCCCAAAGGTCTGGTCGTGCATGGGCACTGGTTAGGCGATGGCAGCGTGAAAATGTCCAAGACTTTGGGTAATGTGGTCGACCCGATTGAGGTCGCGGAGAAATACGGCGTCGATGCTTTGCGCTATTACCTTGCGCGGCACATGCGTACCGAAAGCGACAGTCAAATCTCCGCCGATGCGATCGCGCAGGTTTATTCCAGCGAGCTGGCGAACAAGTTTGGCAATCTGCTCAGCCGCGCAGGCAAATTTGCAAAGGCGCGCTTTAACGGCGTGCCGCAGCTTGGCGATTTGAGCGCGGACGATGAAGCCGTTCGCGCAAAGGCTTTAGCCGCAGCGCAAGGTTTGGCGGAGGAAATCACCCTGACGCAATTGCCCGAACGCGTTGCCGCTTTGGTAGAAGCAGCCGATGCGCTCAATGGCTATTTCGCCGATTGTGCCCCTTGGGATTTGATGAAGGAAGAGGCGACACAGCCGCGCGCAGGCACGGTGGTTTATGTGGCGCTCGACAGCCTTAGATTGCTGTTTGAAGCCTTGCGGCAAGTGATCCCCGTATCCTCTGACAGAGCGCTGGCGATGCTGGGCATAGATATGCCTGATGCGCCATGGGCCCCTGAATTGGATAAGCTCAAGGGTGGTTCAGATTTGGGTGAGATTGAAGTGCTATTTGCAAGGATAGGTTAAGCCGCTAAAGAAGCACGCATGAACAAAGCCCAAAAATTCTTCACCGGCATGGCATTTTCCCATGCTTTGATCCTTCCAGTCTTTTTCGCTGTCGCCGCGCTCGGCACGAAATTCGGGATTTGGGGCTATGAATTTGGCCTTGGCACTTTGTTGTTTAAAGGCGCACCAGTCATGCTGGGCATTACGGCTTTGTCGGGGCTTATCGCGCTGGTCATGGCGCTGCTGAAAAAGCCAAGGACGGGCTGGGGCAAGCCTCTGTTCGCGCTGCTGATCTCCTTGGGAATTGTCGGTTATCTCGCCAATGTCACCCAAGTCGCGGGCGCCAATCCGATCCATGATGTTGCAACTGATGTCACAGACCCGCCGAAATTCTCCGATGCGACAATGGACACGCGCCGGGCCGAGGAATCCAATCCGCTGCCCAAATATGATGTACCCTTGGGCAAATTGCCGCCTTGGCAAGCCGCGCCTGAGGCGATCAAAAGCCAATCGCATGCGCAATTTATTGCAAAGAATTACACCGATCTGACCTCTGTTCCTTTGGGCGAGACTTCACCGGAAGACGCACTTAAAGCGGTAAAGGCCGCGATGGATGATATGGGCTTTGACAATGTTGTCGCCGATCCTGAAGCGATGCGCGTTGAAGGCGTGGCCGAAACGTTCTGGTTCGGCTTTAAAGACGATGTCGTCGCGCGCATTGCAGATGGGAACGTTGATCTTCGCTCGGTCAGCCGCGTGGGCCAATCTGACCTTGGTGCAAATGCCAAACGCCTTGGCGAATTGCGCGGCAAAATCTTAGCAGGGCTCGACGAGTAATCAGCCCTTAAACTGCGCTGCGGCCATCACGCTGCGCTGAAACACAGTAAGAACACACAGGCCTGCAAAGCCGTAAGCGAGCGGCACGAAATAGGCTGGGAATAGCGCCATTGCGCTTAGCACCACGACCGTTTCTGTGCCTTCTGCAAGGCCGGTGGAATAGAAGAAGCTCTTCTTTCCATGCGCGCTGGTTTCCTCACCGCGCTGCGCGGCAATCACTGCAAAGGCGAGGAAACTCACCCCCGTCAGAACGAAACTGGCGGTCAAAACCAATGCCGCCAAAGTGTTCTGCGCACTCACAATGCCAAAGCCTACCGGCACACTGACGTAAAAGGCGAAGTCGGCGACAATATCGAAATATCCGCCAAGCTGTGTTGGTCCCTTGGCGCGGGCAACCGCTCCATCCAATCCGTCGAGCAATCGGTTCGCCAAGATAAGCGCAAAGCCGAGCGCAAACTGCCCCAATGCAATCGCTACCGCTCCGCCCAACCCGATCGCCAAACCCACAAACGTCAGCATGTTGGCGGTGATACCAGCGCGCGCCAATGCGCCGCCGATAGCGTTTAGAGGCGGGTCGATGACAGGGCGGATCTTGGCATCCAACATCAGAACGTAACCAGCCCAATCCAAGCGCCCGTCATCGCGGTCGCAATATTGCCCGCAATCCAGCTTTTAATGCCCAGTCCTGCCGCCTCTGCACGGCGCTCTGGGCAAAGCGTGCCAATGGTCGATACCAGCAGGCCGATGCTGGCAAGATTGGCAAACCCGCACATTGCATAGGTGATAATAAGCATGCCGCGGGCTGAGAATGTTCCATAGGGCAATGCGGCAAGCTCAAGGAAAGCGACATATTCATTGAGGATCGCCTTGGTGCCCATCAATCCCCCTGCCGCCTGCGCCTCTGCCCAAGGCACCCCAATCAGCCACATTAGCGGCGAAAACAGCCAGCCGAACACACGTTTCAAACTCAGCACCTCGCCGCCAATCAATGGCAAAAGCGCCAGAATTTGGTCGACCAAATTGACCAGCGCAAACACCACCAGAATGATCGCAATCACAGCAAGGAACAGCTGCATCCCGTCCATCGTGCCTTTGACGATGGCATCAATACTGCCTTCGTATTTTAAGCCAGGCTCATCTGCCTCCAGCTCCGTCTTTGCATCGCCTTTATCAGGCACCATCAGCTTTGCGATAAGCAGCGCAGCAGGCAGCGACACAAGCGATGCTGCGATCATATGGCCTACCGCATCGGGCACCGTCTTGGCCAAGGTTGCGGCATAGAGGATCAGGACCGCGCCGCTGATCGTCGCCATCGCCAGCACCATAACTTGGAACAATTCTGAGCGGCTCATCTTGGCAAAATACGCGTGCACCACCAGCGGGCTTTCGACCACGCCAAGGAACATATTCGCCCCACCTGACAGGCCGACAACGCCGCTGACGCCCAATGTCTTGCGCAGTAGAAAGGACAAGCCGTTGACGATCCAGCGCAATACGCCCCAATGCCAGAGCAATGCTGCGAGCGCGCTAAACACAATCACCAACGGCAGGATTTGGAACGCGATCACCAAGGGGGCCGCTGCCCCCTCTTTCAATGCGAAGGGCAAATCGCCACCGCCCAGATATCCGAACATGTAGGAGCTGCCCGCCAGCGTCGCGCGCTCAATCGCGGCCACGCCTTCATTGGCAAATTCCATCATGTCCCAAACGAATGGCACGCGCACAATGAGCAGCGCCAACGCGCCCTGCATCAGTATCGCGCCCGCAATCCAACGCCATGAAGGCTTACCGCCGCGATCCTCAGACAAAGCCCAAGCAATGCCCACCAGCACCGCAATGCCCGCTATTCCGCGAAACTGGTCAAATATTTCCACTTGCGCGCTAGCCTTCTAAATCTGCTGATATTCGTCTGTCTTCACGAAAAGCGTGTCGAGCGCCAGCACATCATATTTGCGCATCGCAATCAGCGCGAGCGACGCGCCGGCCACCGTAAGAGAGGGAAAGAACAATAGGTTTGCATCCTCGGGATTGGCGAAGAGATACATGCCGAACGGATCAAGGAAATGACGCCAGATCGGGATTGCACCGCCGACCAAAATCACCGCCTGCCCAATAAGCGAATATTTGCGAAACAGGCCCAGCACAACGAGCACTCCGATCAGAACTTCAACACTAGCAAAGGCGGTTTGCAGCGTGTCAGCCGCCGCAACACCGCCGTAATATTTCTCCGCCAATTTGCCGCCCATGCCTTCATTCAGCAGGCGCGCACCGCCCCACAAAACCAGCAGCATGCCTGTTCCTATTCGCATGATAAAAAGTGAAAGTGCGGCCAACATAATTTTCCCCTAAATCTATAGCGTGCTTGAGCTTTTTAGCCCCTGCGCCAATCGTGATATCTTCCAACCCAATTCAGCAATTTTTCCGGCTTGCGCGCCTTCTTCCATTCACCTGCTGCAAACTTATTTGCCTCAGACATAGTCGGATAGGAATGCACCGTGCCGAGGATTTTGTTGAGACCCAAACCATGCTTCATCGCCAGCACATATTCCGCCAGCAACTCGCCTGCATTCAGCCCGACGATGGTCACGCCCAGGATTGTGTCCTTGCCCGGCTTGGTCAGCACTTTGACAAAGCCTTTGGCCTCGCTTTCGGCAATGGCTCGGTCGAGATCGTCTATCCCATATTGAGTGATTTCAAAGGCAATGCCCTGCTCATCCGCCTCGGTTTCATTGAGGCCGACGCGGGCAATTTCTGGGTCGAGGAAGGTCACGGCGGGGATCACGCTGTAATCCGCTTTGAAGCGCTTGAATTGGCCGAACAGCGCATTGACCGAGGCAAACCAAGCCTGATGGCTGGCGGTGTGGGTAAATTGGAAGGGCCCTGCGACATCGCCAGCGGCATAGATATTGGGGAATTTGGTCGCGAGAAATTCATCGGTGATCACCGTCTTGCCAGTGTCGATGCCAATATCCTCTAGACCATATCCAGTCAGGCGAGCCGCGCGTCCAACAGCTACTATCAATACGTCATAGGGGATGGAGACAGTGCTGCCGCCATCACGCTCTGCGATCACTGCGCCGCCTTCTATCTTGGCCGCCTTGTGGCCGGTGAACACGTTGACGCCCGACTCTTCTAGCGCTGCCTTTGCCGCTGCGGAGACCTCTGGATCTTCGCGGCCCAATACACTGTCCGCCATCTCAATCTGAGTGACGCTAGACCCCAGTCGGGCCAAAGCTTGGCTGAGTTCGCAGCCAATCGGTCCGCCGCCCAAAACCGCAACATTGGCGGGCGGTGCATCCATTTGCGCAAAGGCATCCCACATCGTGTCGGAGGTAAGGTAATCGCTTGTCTCAAGGCCCGGTATTGGCGGCACAAAGGGCGCTGCGCCCGCTGCAATCACGATGCTGCGTGTGGTGAGCCGCTTGGTCTCTCCATCGTTGCAGGCAATTTCAACTGTCCAAGGATCGACGACTTTGCCGTAACCCTCCACCACATCTACGCCGAGGCCGGTGAAGCGCTCCACACTATCGTTTGGCTCAATCGTTTTGACCGCACTTAAAACGCGGGCAATGGTCTGCTTGAAAGGCACATGCGGCTCATGCGCGGTCAGTCCATATTTGTCGGCATTGCGCATTTGCGCGGCCACTTTGGCGCTTTTAATCAAGGCCTTGCTGGGCACGCAGCCTGTGTTGAGGCAATCGCCGCCCATCTTATGCGCCTCGATCAGGGTCACTTTGGCTTTCACGGTTGAGGCGATGAGCGCCGAAACCAGCCCAGCTGAGCCTGCACCAATAACGACCATATTGCGGTCGAAAGTCTTAGGCTTTTTGAACCCCTTATAGACCTTGCGCCGCTGCAAGATGTCGATGATCAATTTCGCAATCCACGGCACAACGCCAAGCAGAACCAGGGAGCCAAGAATGGTCGGCGACAATATGCCGTCCAGACTGTCGAGCTGAGCCAATTGCGTGCCTGCATTCACATAGACAATCGTGCCGAGCAGCATCCCCAATTGGCTAACCCAGATAAACGTGCCGGTCCTAATTCGCGTTAGGCCCATGACCAGATTGATCACAAAAAACGGGATTACGGGGATCATCCGCAGGGAAAAAAGGTAGAATGCGCCATCGCGCTCGAGCCCCTCATTGATCGATTTCAGCCGGTCCCCAAACTTGCTTTCAATACTATCGCGCAGAACATAGCGCGAGGAAAGGAACGCCAAAGTCGCGCCCATTGTCGATGCGAAAGATACCAAAATTACGCCGGTCACAAGGCCAAACAATGCCCCCGCAATCAGCGTTAGGATTGCAGCTCCCGGCAAAGATGCCGCTGTAACTGCGACATAAACAGCGAAGAACACCGCCAGCACCAAGATCGCATTATCCGCGCGGAAGGCTTCCACTTCAGCAATCGTGTCCGAGATGCCGTCCGCCGAAAGTCGCTCGTTCAACCCAAAGTAAAAGAATGCCGCAATCAGCGCAGCGATGACAGCAATGATAGCAAGCTTCTTCATGGATACCCCTTTGTTACCGCTTGTTCGTTTGAGAGGCGAATGCGGTTACAATCCCTGCGTCAATTTGGCGTAGGAGGCCAGCCAACGCTTGTCGATCCATGCTTTCAGGTCCGCGGCCCATTCAGCCTTTGTCGCGACCGGGCCATAGACCGCAATCGCTTCTTCATTAGCGGTGGAGAGAATATAAAGGTTGAACTTTCGAGGGCGGTAGGAACGGATGGGTTCATCACCGCTCAAAACGCGGCGCAAATTGGCGGCCAAGCCCGGCCCTGCATGCACAGCATGAACTCCGGACCTCGGCACGCGAATGTCTTGGCGGCTTGCCACATCGCCTACTGCAAAAATATGAGGATGGGACGTTGAGCGTTGGTTTTTGTCAGCCAAAATAAAGCCATCGGCATCCACTTCTAAGCCGCCAGCAGTCGGCCAATCGGGCGACCCGCTACCTAGTGCGGCAACCACGATTTGGGCCGATTTCAGCGGGTCATCTGCCGAGGTCTGTGGGTCATCTCCCATTTGGAGGGCGCCACCTCGGGCCACCGCATCACTCTCAAACACCGCAATCTCTTGCGCCTCCAATTCTCTGCGGACCATCTCGCGCGGACCTCTTGCAAAGTCGGGCAGCAAGCCTGCTTTGCCTGTGATGAGAGCGACGCTCTGCGCCCCACCCGCTTCTCTATTCTTCAATGCAAAGGCCAGCTCGACGCCGCCGGCTCCTCCGCCAATCACAGCGGTTTTCTCTGCTACGCCCACAGCCGCCAAGCGTTCGACCAAGCCATCAATGGGCCGCACATCAATCAGCCTTGGGTCAGTGCCAAGCAGCTTTGCCGCTCGCCCAACGCCGCCTGTATCAATCGAGCAAAAGGTGAAACGCAGTAGGCCGCTCGCCCCGGTCATCACCGCATTCGCCAAAGGATCAATTGCGATGCAGCGATCCTCAATGAACTGCGCGCCTGCCTTCAAAGCCAGCGCCTTTACATCGACCAAGCCTGCATCCTCGGCATATTGCCCAGCAATCCATCCAGGAACCATGCCAGAATACCGCAAATGCGCAGACGGACTGACCAATGCAATACGGTCGGCGGGAAGCCCGTTTTCGATCCAATCAGCCAGCACAGCGCAATGCGCATGCCCTCCTCCAAGCAGGATCAAATCAAAAGGCGCATCATCATCCATCGCGCCAACCGTTTAGCGCGCTAAGCCTTTGGCGGTAAAGGCACCAAAACCGATGTTTTGCGACGATATTCCTGATAGGCCTCATTATCGCCCCAGCGCTTTTCAGCGGCCGCATCCAGCATGTTGATCCCGCTGATTTTCGTCAGCAGTAATGTGATGAATAGCGGCGAGGCAAACACAAGGAATGACCAACCCGAAAGCAGCGGGAACGCAATGATCACGATGCCAGTCCATAATGTAATCTCGCCGAAATAATTGGGGTGCTGCGACCAGCTCCACAAGCCAACATCAATGAAGTCACCCTCATTATCCGGGTCGCTTTTGAACGCACTTTTCTGCCGATCCGCAATCACTTCAACCACAAAACCCAGTAGCCAAACCGCGGTACCGATCCAGAAGAATATGCCAATGGGCGCGCGGTCCGCAGAAGAGATTATCACAATCGCCGCGGCTGCCGTGATGATCGCCCAGACGGCTTGCAAAGTCCACGCAACAAGAAAGCGGGACGGATTAATTTTTAACTTCTCGAACCTCTTATCAATGCCGCCATCACCGTGAATGCGCTTGAACAGAAATGTCCCCAATCGCAGCGACCAAACCGCAACCATTGCGGCCACAACCATGGCGCGAATATCCAGCGGAGCCGACAAAACACAGGCCGTCGCCAGTATGGAAATATAGGTAACCGCGCCGGTCAGATCATAGTATTTCTCCGTCTGCGCAATCGCCGCTGGCACAAACGCGAGCCAGTTCACCGCAAAAGCTATCGCAGCGCAGATTGCAAAGACAGCAAGGCCGGATTTTTGAATGCCGCCGGAGCCTGCTAACCATGCAAAGCCAATGCCCAGCAGCGTCGCAAAAGCCACCACGCCGAAACTGCGCCCTGCATGCTCATAAGATGATGGTCTTCTGGTCGCCATTGTCATTCTCCCTGCGTCATTACGTATAACTACGTAGAGCATTGAATAAAGGCTTCACACTAGCAAACTTTGCGTGTGCACGAATGGGGCAGACCACTGGCCGCCGTGGCTATCCATTATCCTGCTTGCACCGCTGCGCGCTTGCGTCCACCTTCGCGCCAAAGGGAATAGGGGCGAGAGAATATATGACGAAATTCGTGCAAGCGATGCTGGTGATTTGGGCGATGATAATACCGGCTGCGGTGCAGGCTGAGGCTGCGCCGGCGCAGCCAAGCCATAGCGATGTCACCGTTTATGAAGCGGCCAAATTCATCACCATGGAGCCCGGCTATCCTGAGGCGAAATTCATCGCCACATCCAATGGCATAATTCTTGGTCTTGCGCAGAATATGGCCGAATTGGAGCCCTGGACAAAAGGCCGCACTGTCAAAGTCGACCGCCAATTGGCCGGCAAAACCGTCATGCCCGGCTTCATCGAACCGCATATCCACCCGATGCAAACGATCATGATGCTGCCCCTGCCCTTCATCAGCCCAGAGGCTTGGGAATTGCCTGGCAAAAGCTATCCAGCGGTCACCGGCAAGGCTGAATATGAAACGCGCCTGCGCACAGTTTTGGCCGCGAGCGATGAGAAATTGTTTATCACATGGGGCCATCACAAGCTGTTCCACGGCAGCATGGACCGAGCAGAATTGGACCGCATTGCGCCAGATCGCGCCGTGGTTATCTGGCAGCGCAGCTTCCATGAGATCATCGCCAACACCAAGGCTTTAGAACTGCTCGGCATTGGCGATGAAGCGGCGTTTGTGGCGGAATTTGACAAGCCACAGATTGATCCGACCCATGCCGATTTTGCCACTGGCATCATCCATGAAACTGCCTTGTTCTCCGGTGTAGAGAAACTGCGCCCTTACCTCTTTTCGCCAGCCCAAATGCAGCAGGGCCTGCTGGAGATGCGCCAGATGATGCTGGAAAATGGTATCACCACCAGCGCCGATTTGGCCTTTGGCGGTTTTGGCGGGATTGCTGTGGAGGCTCCGCTTTTCAAAAGCCTATATGACCGCGAAGATACCCCTTCGCGTATTCTTGCAATCCCTGTTGCACCGATTGTCACAGGCGATCCCAATGCGTGGCTGGCAAATGCGCAAAGCCAGTATGGCAGCGAAAAATTCCAATTTTCCAACCGCGTAAAAATGTTCGCCGATGGCGCGTTCTTCGCGCAATATATGCAGATGAACCCACCGGGATATAGCGACGGGCATGAAGGTAAATGGCTGACGGAACCGGCAGAGCTAGAAAAGCAAACGCGCCGCTTTTGGGACGCTGGGTGGAACCTGCACACGCATGTCAATGGCGACAAAGGCCTCGACGCTGTGCTGGGCATGACCGAGCGGCTGAAGCCAGCGAATGACCAAGACATTGTGCTCGAACATCTGGGCTATTCAACCGAGGCGCAAAATCGCCGCATTGGCGAGCTTGGCCTTTATGTCTCCGCCCAGCCAAACTATATCCGCATTTTGGGCGATGCCTATGCGCGCACCGGCCTTGGCCCTGACCGTGCGGCGCAGATGAACCGGCTCGGATCGCTGGAGCGCAAGGGCGTGCCGCTTGGCCTGCATTCCGACTTCAACATGGCGCCGATTGATCCGCTGTATCTCGCATGGGTGGCCAGCAACCGCATCACTTTGGAAGGCAATGTGAAAGCGCCAAACGAGCGCTTATCCCTCGACAAAGCCCTGCGAGCGATCACGATTGAGGCGGCACAAGTGATCGGTATGGATGACGCGGTCGGCTCACTCGCTTCTGGCAAGAAAGCCGATTTCGCCGTGCTCGACCGCGATCCTTACAAAGGCGGCGCTGCCAAATTGCAGGACGTAACGGTTGAAGGCGTGGTGTTCGAAGGGCGTTATTTCTCGGCAACATCGAAACCCAAATGAAAAAGGGCGCAGAAACCTCCGCGCCCTCATTCATCGATCTTATTGGTCTTGGCGCTTAGCTACGCGCCAATTCCACGTGACGTTTCATGTGGTGATCAATGTTACCGAACTCTGCATCGAAGATGGTCAAGCGTTTGAAGTAGTGACCAATCGCCATCTCATCGGTCATGCCCATGCCGCCATGAATTTGGATGGCTTCCTGACCAATCAAATGCGCAGCCTGCCCAACGCGAACTTTCGCCGCAGCCACCGCCGTTTGGCGTTCCTTGGCATCCGCATCCAATTTCAGCGTGGCGAGATAGGTCATCGACAATGATTGCTCATATTCGGTGTACATATCGACCATGCGGTGTTGCAGGACTTGGAATGAGCCAATCGGAACACCGAACTGCTTACGCGTGCGCGAATATTCAACGGTAAGCGTATGCGCGACCTTCATCGCACCGCAGGCCTCTGCACATTGTGCCGCAATTGCTTCATCGGTGACTTGTTCGATCAACGGCAGGGCAGCGCCCTCTTCGCCGATCAGCGCCTCTGCAGGCACGCTGACATTTTCAAGATAGACCTCTGATGCGCGGCGGCCATCCACTGTGGGATAGTCGCGCGTCACCACGCCGTCTGCGCCTTTATCGACGATGAAAACGGAGATACCGTCGCGGTCACGCTGACCGCCCGATGTGCGTGCAGTCACGATCAAATGGCTGGCCCAAGGCGCGCCAACGACAACAGCTTTATGGCCGTTCAAGACATAGCCGCCGCCGTCTTTTTTCGCGGTGGTCTCAAGGTTTGCATAGTCAAAACGCCCGCGCGGTTCGGCATAAGCAAAAGCGAAAGTGCGGCTGCCATCGACGATGCCGCCAATATGCTCTTCTTTTTGGGTGTCAGTGCCAGCGTGCTTCAAAAAGCCGCCCGCGCAAACCACTGTTGGCACGAAGGGTTCAATCACGAGGCCCCGGCCAAATTCTTCCATTACGACAAGGCTGTCGACCGCGCCGCCGCCAAAGCCGCCATCATCTTCGCTGAAGGGCATCCCAAGAATACCAAGCTCAGCCAATTGCGCCCAAATTTCAGGCCGCCAGCCACTTTCGCTGCCGATGACGCTATTGCGTGTTTCATAGTCATAGTTTTCGCGCACCAGCCGTGAAAGGCCGTCGCGCACCATGTCTTGGGTTTCGGTAAAATTAAAGTCCATCTGGTGTCTCCCGTGATCGGCTTAAGGCTTAAAGCCCGAGGATCATCTTGGTGATAATATTGCGCTGGATCTCGTTAGAGCCGCCATAAATGGACGTTTTACGCATGTTGAAATAGGTCGAGCTGGCATGTTGAGCATAGTCAGGACCAATCGGATAATCATTGGAACCAGCATCTGCAATGCTTGGGTAGAACGGCGTGCCATAATGGCCAACCGCCTCCAAAGTCAGTTCGGTTAGACGCTGCTGAACCTCTGTGCCTTTGATCTTCAGGATAGAGCTTTCCGGCCCCGGCCCCTTGCCCGCTTGTTCACCAGCAAGGGTGCGCAATTCAGTGATTTCCAGCGCCGCCAGATCAATTTCAAGCTGGCTGACTTTACGCGCGAAATCGAAATCATCCATCAATGGCTCGCCGTCAAGCTGCTCTGCTTTTGCAATCTCGCGCAATTGCTCAACGCCGCGCTTCGAACGCGCCACACCGGCAATGCCGCTGCGCTCATGCGCAAGCAAGAACTTGGCGTAGGTCCAACCTTTGTTTTCCTCGCCGATTAGGTTTTCAGCCGGCACACGCACATCGGTGAGCCATGTTTCATTGACCTCATGACCGCCATCGATCAGTTTAATCGGGCGCACTTCAATACCCGGCGTCTTCATATCGACGAGGATAAAGCTAATGCCTTCTTGAGGTTTTGCTGCATCAGGATCGGTGCGGCACAGGAAGAAGCCCCAATCGGCATGCTGCGCCAAAGTCGTCCATGTTTTCTGGCCGTTCAATACATAATGATCGCCGTCACGAACCGCTGTTGTTTTCAGCGATGCAAGGTCGGAACCCGCGCCTGGCTCTGAATAGCCTTGGCACCACCATACTTCCCCGCTGGCGATGCCAGGGAGATATTTGGCTTTTTGTTCTTCGGTCCCGAATGTGTAGATCACAGGGGCAACCATCGACACGCCAAATGGCAGCGGCATAACCGCGTTCACACGAGCATTTTCCTCGCCCCAAATATAGCGCTGTGTCGGTGTCCAACCGGTACCGCCATAAGCCTCTGGCCAAGCCGGAGTAGACCAGCCCTTTTTGCCCAAAATCTTGTGCCATGCGGTAATATCTTCTGGCGGGAGGTCATCGCGCATCCCATCAGGCGCGAGCTCCGTTGGATAATTGTCCGCAATAAAGGCGCGCACTTCATCACGAAACGCCAGCTCTTCAGCACTAAAATCAAGATTCATCGGAGACTCTCCTGTTGACTGTTGCGGGCGACCTTACAGGACATAGGCCAACAAAAAAGGGGTGACGTTACGTAAGCGACTCAAATAATTGGATGAAGGGCAGTTGGAGAGGCTCGCGCGGCACAAACCAATATGCGTTTTGACTTCCCCAAATAACTTGGCACATTGCGGTGAGCGGGCAATGGTGGGGAGCCTAACTACATGACTGACAACACAATCGCGATTGGCGCAGATGGCCTTTATCATCCGGCCAATGAGGCCGAGGTGATCGCGCTGATCCAATATGCGCAGGCCAATAACAAACAAGTGCGCGGACGCGGCGCGACGCATTCGGTGGCTTGGAGTATTTACACCGATCCGGAAGGCAATACGCCGCCCAATCGCACGCTGGAACAACACCCTCCGCAAGACGGCCAGATCAATATCGCTTTTGACAAAATGCGCGCGCTTGATTGGATCGATGAGACTGCCGGAATTATTGAGGCAGAGCCAGGCATTAATCTTGGCTGGGACCCGGAAGACCCCTTTGGCGTCTCGACTTTAGAAAACAGTTTCCTGCATCAGATCTTTGAAAAAGGCTGGGCGGTGAACACGCTTGGCGGGATCACGCATCAGACGCTGGCGGGATTTACCGCCAGCGGTTCAGCGGGCGGATCAACGCGCTACGCTTGGGATAATGCGGTCGCTTTTCGCATGGTCGATGGGCTTGGCAATGCCGCGTGGATTGAAAAGGGCAGCGCAGAATTTGACGCCGTCTCCACCAGCATGGGCCTAATGGGGGTCATCACAAAAATGCGTCTGCAGCTTGTGCCAATGTACAATGTTGCAGGCACGGAGAAGATGACGCCTGTCACCGGACCAGAGGCACCTATGGACTTGTTCGGCGATGGGTCTGCAAGCCAGCCTTCGCTGGAGCAGCATCTAAAAGACCGCCCCTACACACGCACCGTTTGGTGGCCGCAAAAGGGCGCTGAGCGAATTCAAACTTGGGAGGCAAAGCGCGTTCCTGCGAGCGATAAGAACCTTGTCCCCTATCAGCAATTCACGCCAAACTTCACTGGGCAAACCATGCAATTGGCCGCGGCCACTTTCTTTGTACTGCTCGGCAATAATAGCGTTTCGCGGATCATGGGTTTTCTGGGCAGCAAGGTGAGCCATTATTTCACCGTGCTTGGCCCCGTCATGAAGCGCGGTGGCAGCGGGTTTTTTGCACGCCTGCTTGCCTATGTTGCAGCCGTTTTCGTGAGCGCGATCGTCCTTTTGCTGGGGCTGGTTCTGAGCATATTTAAAGGCAGCGCCCGCGCGCTTTTCCCAAAGCTATTGCCCGCTTTCAGCCCTATGACAAAGCCGGGCCAAGAAACCCGCTTCAACGATTATTATTGGCGCAGCCTGTGCATGGATAACACCGTTGATGACATTTACCTCGGCACAGAGTTCACCGAGATTTGGGTTCCGATTGGTCATGCTAAGCAAGCGATCAACCTCTACCGCGAAATGTTTGAGACGCGCGGGCCTGAGGCTACAGGATATTTCTCAACCGAGGTTTATGGCGGGCCGCCCTCCGCGGCTTGGCTTGACCCGGGCTACACTGACGGCAGCGATGAATATAGAGACGGCACAGTGCGGTTCGACCTCTATTGGTACCGCAACAACCGTGATGTGCCCAATGCCGATGAAGGCTTTTTTGAGCAATATTGGGATGTGCTGAAAGATGCCGGCGTTCCCTTCCGCCTGCATTGGGGCAAGTTTGTGCCGCGCTATGATTTTCCGCAGTGGGCCGCGCATTACCGTGCCAGCCTGCCGCGATTTGATGATTTCATGGCCCTGCGTGAAAAGCGCGATCCGCATGGGCTATTCTTCACGAAATATTGGCGTGATCGGCTGACAGGCGGCGCATAATGCTGACAAGTGACAGGCGGCAGCATCGTCAATGCCTGCTAGGTACTTTGCAGAAAGAACATAATGGAGTGAGCGGATTATGACTGATCAAGCAACTGGCGGCTGCCTATGCGGCGCGGTGAAATATGAATTTCCCAAGGATCAAGTTCTCGCCGCCCATCACTGCCATTGCACCGATTGCCAGAAAAGCACGGGCAGCGGCAAAGCGACCATTGTCATCGTGCCTACCGCCGCCATGCAAAGCTCTGGCGATCTGAAATATTTCACCGTCACCGGCAAGGATGGCAGCCATGTCAGCCGCGGCTTTTGCCCAGAATGCGGATCACCGATTATGAGCCGCGTCGAAGAAATGGCAGCGATCAATATCATCAAAGCAGGCAGCTTGGACCAGTCCGATTGGGTCCAGGTCACCTCCAGCTTTTGGTCAGACACGGCCCAAGCTTGGTCGCCCGTTGATGCGGACCTGCCATCCTGCGCGGCCAATCCGCAAAGCTAAAGCCGCTATACCTCTGCAGCGAGATAGCTTGCCTGTTTGATCGCAGCCTTTGCGTCCAGCTCTGCTGCTTCATAAGCGCCACCCACCAGATCGGCAGGCACGCCCAGCGTCTCTAGCTCGTCATAAAGTGCGCGCAGCGGTTCTTGCCCTGCACAAATTACGACCGTGTCGACTTCCAGAACCTCAGGCAGGCCATCGCGCAGAATATGCAGGCCTGCATCGTCGATCTTCACATATTCAACCGCCTTCATCATTTTGATTCCGCGCCGATTGAGGGTGATGCGGTGGGTCCAGCCAGTTGTCTTGCCAAGACCGGAACCGACGCTGGTTTCTTTGCGTTGCAGCAGGAATATCTCGCGCGGTGATGGGGCCACTTGCGGTTCAACACCGGTAACGCCGCCGCGCGGGTGGTTTTCAAAATCAACGCCCCATTCTGCAGCAAACAAATCGCGGTCCAATGCCGATGATGGCCCGCTGTGCGAAATCAGCTCGCATACATCGAAACCAATACCGCCAGCGCCCACAACCGCTACGCGGTCGCCAACGGTTTTCTTGCCTTGGATCACATCGATATAGCCCGCAACTTTCGGGTGATCGATTCCCTCAATATCGGGCGTGCGCGGCATAATGCCGGTGGAGACAATGACCCTGTCAAAGCCGCCCTCTTTCAGACCCTTCGCATCAGCGCGCGTGTTAAGGCGCAGATCAATGCCGTGAACCTCGATCATGCGGTTGAAATAGCGGATCGTCTCGTGAAACTCTTCCTTACCCGGAATTTGCTTGGCGAGATTAAACTGCCCGCCGATCGTATCAGACGCCTCAAACAATGTCACATCATGTCCGCGCTTGGCCGCTGTCACAGCGTAAGCTAGCCCCGCTGGCCCAGCCCCGACAACAGCCAATTTCTTCGGCGATTTTGTGGGCAGATAATTGAGCTGCGTCTCATGGCAGGCGCGCGGATTGACGAGGCACGATGTCAGCTTGCCGCCAAATGTATGATCAAGGCAGGCCTGATTGCACGCAATGCAGGTGTTGATCTCATCCTCGCGCCCCTCAATCGTCTTGCTCATAAATTCAGGGTCGGCCAGCAAGGTCCGCGCCATGGAAACCAGATCAGCCTCGCCGCGCTCCAGCACTTCTTCGGCAACGTCAGGCATGTTGATCCGGTTGGAGGTAATGACCGGCACCGACACCTCTTTGCGCAGGCGCCCCGTTACGCCGGTAAAGGCGGCGCGCGGAACCATTGTGGCAATCGTTGGGACTGCACTTTCATGCCAAGTAAAGTGGGTGGAGATGATGCTGACGCCCACTTGCTCCAACCGATTGGCCAGCGTCACAACCTCTTCCCAGCTCATCCCGCCTTGCAGCATATCCATCGCCGCAATGCGGAAAATCAGGATGAAATCCTCGCCAACCGCAGCGCGTGTTTGTTCCACAATTTCCAGCGCGAAACGCATGCGGTTTTCATAGGAGCCGCCATACTCATCCTCGCGCATGTTGGTTTTCTCAACCAAAAATGACGAGACGAGATAGCCAGCCGAGCCGATAATCTCGACCCCGTCATAACCTGCCTTTTGCGCCATGACCGCGCAGCGCACATGATCATCAATCTGCTTTTGAACGCCCGCTGCATCTAGCTCATTCGGGACAAATTTGCCAATGCGCGATCGGATCGGAGAAGGCGCCACCGCATCAGGCGTATAAGCCAGCGGGCCGGGATGCAGGATTTGCATGCAAATCTTTACGTCAGGATCGGCAGTATGCACCGCATCTGTGACTAGCCGGTGCTGCGCGGCTTCCTCATCATTGGACATAATCGCCCCGCCTTGCGAGGATTCAAAATTGGGCGCGATCCCGCCTGTAATAATCATCCCAATGCCATTGGCCGCGCGTTCAGCAAAATAGGCTGCCATGCGCTCAAAACCGCCTTGCATTTCCTCAAGGCCGGTGTGCATCGACCCCATGATCGAACGGTTTTTGAGTGTGGTATGGCCCAGATCAAGCGGCTCAAGCAGTTTGGGGTAATTCATGCGTATCCTTTGACTATCGGGGTTTTGGCAAAGCAATGCTTAGCCTTCGCCAACCTTGTCTAGCGCGATAGAAAGGTCAATTGGCAACTAGCCTTAGGGTTAGTCAGCGCTTAGTATAGGCCGCGAAAACGGCACGAAAAACACGAATAGCATTCAGGATTTTACGGCATGGCAAAGCAAACTGTCGGCGGCGGCCCCAAAAAGGTTCTCTACACTCTGGCCACATTGCAGCGGATTGGTCTGACCAAATCGGCCAAGGCTCTGCGCGCCAAAAATGCCTGCAAAGCCTGCGGCCTAGGCATGGGCGGCCAACACGGAGGCATGACCAATGAAATCGGCGAGTTTCCCTCTGTTTGCAATAAGAGCGTTCAGGCCCAATCCACCGATATTCAACCCGCCATTCCTGCCGAAATTTTTGAGCACACGCTCGAGGAATTGGACGAATTATCCGCCAAGGAATTGGAGCATTTGGGCCGACTTGCCGATCCAGTTTTCAAGCGCAAAGGCTCAGCCACATTCGAACCCGTCACTTGGGATTTTGCCATGGAACGGTTGGCAAAGGGCCTAGGAGAAACCGATCCTGATCGCAGTTTTTTCTACAGCTCTGGCCGCTCGTCCAATGAAGCAGGCTTTGTGTTCCAATTGCTCGCCCGCGCTTACGGCACAAATAATGTCACCAATTGCTCTTATTATTGCCATCAAGCGACCAGCGTGGCGATGGAGGCAACCATTGGCACTGGCACGGCCACGGTTGAGCTGTCCGACATAAAACAAAGCGATTTGGTGTTTGTGATCGGCGCCAATCCTTCCTCAAATCACCCGCGCTTTATCCATTTGCTCAAATCGGTTCGGGACCGCGGCGGTGAAGTCATCGTTATCAATCCCGCCAAAGAGCCGGGCCTTGTCAAATTCGCTGTCCCGAAAAGCCCCAAATCCCTGCTGACGGGCGGCGATGATATCGCCTCGCTCTATTTGCAGCCGCGCATCGGATCAGACCTCGCCCTGTTCAAAGGCATCGCCAAGGCCGTGATTGAGGCGGGACAACATGATGCAGAGTTTATGGCGCAATATTCCGGCAATCCTGAGGCATTTCTGGAAGATATTGCAGCCGTATCTTGGGACGAAATTACAGACGCTTGCGGCGTCTCCAAGGATCAGATCACTGCCGCTGCCAAAATCTATGCAGAGGCCAAATCCGCTGTGTTCGCATGGGGCATGGGGATGACGCATCATGCCAATGGCGTGGAGAATATCGAATATATCTCCAATCTGGCACTGCTGCGCGGGATGATTGGACGGCCGGGTGCAGGCCTGCTGCCTCTGCGCGGACACAGCAATGTCCAAGGCATTGGCACAATCGGTGTGAAGCCGGTTTTGGCCAAGGAAGTCATCGCTCAAATCGAAGGCGAGTTCGGCATAACCTTCCCAGAAAAAGAGGGGCTGGATACGCTCGCGACGATGGAACAGGCGGCCAAGGGCCATATGGACGCAGCCCTCATCATGGGCGGCAATCTCTATGCCGCAACGCCTGACAGCACATTGGCGCAAAAGGCTTTGCGCAATATTGGCTTTAAGGCCTTTCTCACCACCACACTCAACAAAGGCCATTTGGCCGGCGCAGATGATGGCGAGACATTGATCCTGCCAGTCGCTGCGCGCGATGAGGAGTGGGAGCCAACAACGCAGGAATCCATGTTCAACTTTGTCCGGCTTAGCGATGGCGGGATCACGCGCCACGCCAATGTCCGGCCAGAGGCGGTGATTTTATCGCAGCTTGGTACGCGCATGCTTCCCGATAGTCCGATCGACTTTGCCGCCTATGGCAAGCACAACACTATCCGCGAGGCTATTGCCGCGACCATTCCCGGCATGGATCAGCTCAAAGATATTCACGTGGCGAAAAGCGAATTTCATGTCCGCAACCGGATCATGCACACGCCCGAATTCCACACGCCCAGCGGCAAGGCGGCATTCGCGGTTCATCCTTTGCCTGGGCCATCTGAAGAGACAACCGCTGCGCCCTTCACCCTCGCAACCATTCGAAGTGAGGGACAATTCAACTCCATCATATACGAAGAAAACGACAGCTATCGCCGCACGCAAACACGCTGGAGCGTTTTGATGAACCCCGCCGACATTGAGGAAATGGGTCTAGCGGAAGGCGCAAAGGTCACTATGCGCTCCGCCAGCGGCGAAATGCAGGGGCTGACCGTCTATCCCTTCGATCTGCCGCGCGGCAATGCGCTCGCCTATTATCCAGAGGCCAATGTGCTCTCCGTGCGTACCAGCGACCCGCGCAGCAAAACGCCTGCATTTAAGTCGATCCCCGTGGATATTGTCCGCGAAGACTAAAGCCGCAGATTCGTTGAAAATTATGAGTGGTGGTGCCGCTTAGAGGAAGCGGTTTTATATTCAGTACCAGCAACTGGATTCCATTGATATAATTGAAAAAGAATGGTTTTTTGAAATATCACAAACCCCCACTATAGATTTTGCTACAGAAATTGCTACAGAATGACGAATGGCAACAAGCCAAAAGTACCTGCACAAGCGACCAGGCTCAGACAACTGGCAAATCAGACTTGCGGTGCCGAATTCGCTCAAGGCGCAGCTTGGCAAATCTGAGATAACCAAATCTACAGGAACGTCAGACCGCAAAACTGCCGAGACCTTCGCGATGAATTTCATATCAGATCAGCGCGCGATGTTCGACCGTGAAATGGCAGAGCTTGATAGCGTCATCCCCGTCGACCCAGATGCGAAAGTCGTTGAACTCTACCACCAGAAATTTCTTAAAGAACTCCGCGCCAGAATGCGCAAACACAGCGATAGCAAGGATGCATATGACGCCTGGTGCAAAAAGATGCGACGTGAACGCGAAGAATTCGTTCGGCTGGCAAATGTTGAGAACTATGACCGCATAAGAGCAATCGCGGAGAGGTTTGTTGAGGAACACGCGCCTTCAATCCGAACCACAGGCTCAGGGTTTGACAATCTTCTCGGCAAGATGATGATCGCAATCGTAGATGCGTTCGATGTACTTTTAAGACAAATCTCCGGCGAGCTGGACGCTGAACCAGCTTCGAAGTTCGTCCGCGAAACACTGGCGGCTGGTAACGATAGCCCATCATCGGGCGAACAATTAGGTGAGTTGCTGGACAAGTATGCCATTGAAGGGAGACAAGAAAAGGGGCGCAAGCGCGGCAACATCGATCAAATGAAAAATTCGGTCTTGTTGTTTATTGAATGGGTTGGACCGAACAGCAACGTCCGAATGCTCACCGCGCAAGATGCATCAGGGTTTCGAGATGTCTTATCCGTTTTCCCAGCTGGGCGAGGAAGAAACAGAAGACTGAAGAATTCGTCCATCACCGATTGCATCTCCCTCGCAGAAACCGATGGCCTAAAACTGATGAGCGCAGGAACGAAGAACCGCTACTTATCCGATCTGTCCGGCTTTTTCCGATGGTTGAAGAAGAGAGGCTTTGTCGACAAAAACATATGGCATGAAATGTCTTTCGACACCTCCCGAGAGACCAACGCCTACCCGCCATATTCAAACGATCAACTCAACAAGATACTATCCTCGCCGCTGTACTGTGGCTTTCTGAGAGATGGGAAAGAACACCTTTCTGGCAACTGCCAAGCTGATGATTGGCGATATTGGATACCCTTGATTTGCATGTTCACTGGTGCCCGTGCGACCGAAATCGCGCAGTTGCATGTCGATGATGTCGATGAACGAGAAGGGTGCATAATTGGCTACATAAGGGCAGACACTAAAAGGGGGCAGAGCACCAAAACAAAGAACTCTGAGCGTTTGATTGTGTTTCACCCCATACTGCTTCGGGCAGGTCTTAAGCGGTACTGGGCCAATCAGTGCGAACGAGCCAAACGAGACGGTAATTTACAGCTATTTCCAGAACTGACTGCGTATGAGAAGCGCCCTGAGCTTGGGAGAAAGCCGGCAAGATGGTGGGGAAAGTACCTGAAGAAAATCGGAATAACCGACGGTGGGGAAGGATTTGGCATACATTCATTCCGGCATCGCTTGGCTGATGAAATGCGGGAAGCTGGCTATCTTAACGAGGAGTTTGGTCAATTAGTGATGGGCCACTCAGATCGCTCCATGACAGCACGTTACGGTACAGTACCGCAAGGCACTGTCCATCGGCTTGCCGATATGATTGCGAAGGTTGAATTCAAGGGTGTCGATTTCTCAAGCATACTGCCAAAAGGCGGCGAATAGATTGGCTCCAAAATTCTAACTTTTGAAAGCACCCATTGTACCAATGAACAGCAATTCATCTTACCCTCGTGGCCCATATCTAAAGCCCAAGAGCATGGGGAAAGTTACTGCTTCAAGCATACCCAAAAAGAAGCGAAAAAAGATCAATGTCTCGAGGATAAAACGTGACAGGGAAGAGCTTCTTCGGCGCGAACAAAAGGCACTCAATGAGCTTGTCCGCATTGCCAATATTCGGACCAAATATATGCGGGGTACAAAGGGCACTGTTGACCCTATCCTAGTATATGCGGATTTCGATGACACTGTTGGTCTCCTTCACGATACAAACCCGAAGGAATATCCAGAATGGAATGAACTAACAGATGATGCAAAGGCTCGAATAGGGTTCTTACTGTCTCTCGCTTTCAATGGGTACTCCTTCACTGCAAATGTATCAGAAAAGCTTGAGCGCAAGTGGGTGAAACAAGGACTGAAACCGCGAGACCGCGCAATCGACAAGATCAACAAGGAGCTAAAGAAAGCTGGCTTGGGTCATGCGCCCTACTTCTTTGTGATTGAAGCGAAAGGGAGCAGCGGTAAGTCACGAACTCACCTGCATCTGCATGGTTATTGCCTGCTCACCTCTGGTCATGAAGCAACACGGTTCAAAATTGCACTTGAGAAAGCTCTGTACCGAAACCTGAGAGTGCCAAAGGGTCATGGTGCACCCGTCAAAATCGAACCAAGCTATAAGAAAAGCGATGCCCCAATGGATGCAGCATATTGGGTTGGCTATTCACTTAAGAACGCTTTGCTTCCTGGTCCTAAGATCGAAGGTACGCCTTTGTATTTGAATACCTCACTCCGCCAACTTGCGCACGAGTTCTGGGATATCGTTCGAGAGGACGATTGAGAGGTTGGCAGGACGTTGACGTTTTGCACGCACATCGCGCGCGAACTGGTTACTCTTATACAGGCAAAAAACCGTAATCCTTTGAGTTAAGGCCGCTTTCAAATGGCTCTGCAACCAGACCCGCGTTTACAATGTAAACATGGAAGTCTTAACTGGTTGAAATGTTATTGACCCCGATGCCGCCAATCTGGCGGCTGGTGCGGCATTTTGCCCATCCAGAAAAACGTTCTATTGACGCTCAGGTCTCAGATGAAAAACTGACCATGCGATTGGGCTTATTGCTTGTGCGCTCTTCAGCACTTAGTCAGTAATACAACGGCTATCGGGCATTACAATTTCCTCTCACTGAAATTAACAAAAATAAAGCAACCTTCCCCACCAAATTATGGAACTAAAATGACCTTAAAAGCGTCAACCCCTGTCCCAACTTTTACCGACCCCATATCCCTTGATATTGGCGCCGGAGAAAGCATTGTTCTTATTGGTGCAAATGGGGCAGGCAAGACCCGTCTAGGAGTCTTTCTTGATAACAATCTTACGCGTTCAGGAACGCAAGTACACCGTGTCGCGGCGCACCGTTCCTTAAGCCTCAATCCGAAGGTCACTCCGCCGAGCTTTGAGATCGCAACCAAACGCCTGCGTCTCGGGAACGACAATGCACGCGAAGGTCAGAAAAACACGTTCCGCTTTGGTTCAAAACCAGAAACGGTGCTCTTAAACGACTTCGATCATTTGCTGGGCGCACTCTACGCCGAAAACAATGACGTCTCGATCAGATTTCGGCAGTCTTTCATTGATGGCAAGGCGAACACCGACGCACCTACCTTAGCCAAGATCGATACATTACAGGCAATCTGGGAGCGGGTCCTGCCCCACCGCAAGCTTGTCGTGCTTGGCAACAATCTCAAGGCAAAGGCAGCAGGAGCAGACGAGTATTCAGCTTCGGATATGAGCGATGGTGAGCGTGTAATCTTCTACTTGATTGGGCAAGCACTTCTCGCCCAGCAGCACACGCTTCTAATTTTTGATGAGCCTGAACTGCATATAAACAAATCAATCCTCGCGAAGCTGTGGGACGAGATAGAAGCCGCTAGGCCTGATTGTGCCTTTTTGTATATTACGCATGACGTTGAGTTCGCGAGATCGAGACACGCCGCAAAAAAATACGCCCTTCGCAGTTATCGCAAAACACCAAGCGAAGGATGGGATATCGAGACCATCCCAGACTCGGAGAGTATTCCTGATGATGTGGTCGCAACAATCATTGGGAGTCGCCAGCCCGTATTACTGGTTGAAGGTGACGGAGGAAGCTTAGACTATTCGCTCTACCGTCGAGTCTACAGCACATTCACAGTTCTCCCAGTCGGTTCGAGCGAGCAAGTGATTCACACCGTCAAGAGTTTCGCAGCAAGAAAAGACCTACACCGTGTCGGATGCGTAGGGCTTGTTGATGCTGACGGACGCACCGACGAAGAACGAGCCAAACTGAATACAATGGGGGTTTTTTGCTTGCCCGTTTCCGAGGTGGAAAACCTTCTATTACTTCCTGACGTGTTTAGCGCGCTGGCAGAAGCACTCAGCTTCTCCGCTGATGAAACTGCGCAAAAGATGGCTAATTTGCGCTCTCACGTATTCACTCAGGCTAACGAGCAAATTGAATCAATCTGTATCCGCCAGGCTAAACGACAGATCGATACTGCAATGAAGAAGATTGGACTTGAAAGTAAGGACGCCGCATCACTGAGTGCAGAATTTAAGAGCGCGGTGAATGGCATTGATACGATGACTGCTTTCGACACAGCAAAGTCCGAATTGACAAAAGCGATCGAGGACAAAGATTACGAAGCGGTACTTTACCACTATGACAACAAAGGCCTTCTAGCCGAAGTTGCGAAGGAGCTTGGCTACCAGAAGAAAACTCTGGAAGAGTTTATTGGTAGAGCGCTGCGCTCAGACGAGGACCACCATATTCACTCTGCGTTGACCAAATACCTTCCGGCAGTGACAGCAACTCAATAGCCATCGTTTAGGCAAGTTTTCAGTGCTCATATCGGTATACTCATCCAAGGCGTCTCGCCGGTTCCACGGATTGTCTCATTAGACTTCGCTTCCAATTTCGAGGCGCTATTTTCATCGGAGTCTAGAAGCAAATGAGACAGGATGAAAAATATGTCGTTAGTCGGATATGCGCGCGTCTCCAGCAGCTCGCAAAGCCTAGAATTGCAAGAACAACAACTAGCTGAGAATGGCTGCGAGAAGCTCTTCTCTGAAAAAATGAGCGGAACATCGGCTGATGGTCGTGCGGCGCTTCAGGAGTGCTTGGAGTGGCTTAGAGGCGGCGATACACTGGTTGTAACGCGGCTCGACCGATTGGGGCGTTCTGGCAAAGACCTACACGCCATAATCGACCAACTTGCATCCAATGAGGTGGGCTTTCGATGCTTGCAGCAAGGCGCTGTTGATACCACGACAAGTATGGGGAAGCTTGTGCTGGGCATTTTGGGTTCAGTGGCAGAATTCGAAACTGACATTCGAAAAGAACGGCAGCGCGAAGGCATTGAGAAAGCAAAGAAGCGCGGCGTCTATAAAGGTAGGCCGGCTAGAATTGATGCCGACCAGATCAGATCAATGAAAGCGGCTGGTATTGGCGCAAGCACAATAGCCAAAGAAATGGGTATCGGAAGGGCTAGCGTATATCGATTGCTAGCGTGTTAGCGTATCAGAGAGGCCGCTCTGAATAGCAGCAGCCACGAAGCCAAACATCAGGATGCTTGTTTCTGCCCATTCGCGACAACAAACAGCACCAGGCCAAATAGCAAAGCGACAATCGACGCATCAAACCCTGCAATTCGATCCCAACCGGACGACTTCATCAAAAGGTAGATCATCAGCGGAGAGAACATAAGCGTTCGAGACCAAACCGCGTTATCTCGATTTACGAATAAGCCAAACAAGATCGCTGGCACCACCACAAGCGTGGCAGAGAACGCCAGAGCTCCCAAATAAAGTATCGCCTGCGAGGTCATCAATGAGAAACCGTAGGCTATTGACGCAACCACGAGGACAAACATCCTACCAACCAGCAAAGAACCTGCCTCGGGATTTGGTGTTTCTGCCCCACTGTCAGTCACTTCCTCGGCAAACATCTGCGCCAAGGAAAACAAGATTGAATCTATCGTTGACATGGCAGCCGCTACGACTGCGACGACGAAAACAGAAAAGAGAAATTCTGGCGCATAAACAGTCAGTATTTGTGTAATCAAAGTGTCCGAAGTCTCAATGTCTGGAAAAAGAACCCTACCGCCAAGCCCGGTCAAGAGAATTGGTAGTGAAACCACTGAAAAGGCGAATCCCATTCCGAAGCAAGTCCGGGCTAGATTCGATTTTGCTTCAGCTTGAGACGTTTGGTCGGAAAACAAAAGCAAATAACGCGTGAGGAACTGCGGTTGAGAAACCGGGATTAATGTAACTGCAACGAAGAAAGACAAAAAGACTGGAAACGTGAAAAAGTTATTCGGCCCAGGAATATCCAACAGCTTGGGGTCAACGGCGCGGACTTGTTCCAAAAATCCGCTAAGACCTCCTATCCAATAAACAACAGATACTCCCAAAATGACATTGATTATGAAGATTAAAGAACCCTGCAAAGCATCTGAGATCACGATTCCGCGAATCCCAGAGATTGTAGAGTAGACCCAGATCACCAAGAGCACGACACCTGAAGCAATAGCCGGCGACAAGATCCCTTCTGACGCTGCTGAAACAAGTGAGCCCGCCCCCAGTATTTGTAACGCCAAATAGGGCAGAAGTAGAACTGCGACTATGCACAGATAGCCAAGTCGAGTGACCTTGTCTGCGAACAGTAGCTTGATTGGACTTTCCGCCAGCGCCCCAGAATACATCAACTCGATGAAGCGTCGGCCCACAAGGTACATCACAAGCACGCCCAATACGTCTCCGAGAAAGACGTACGGCCACACGCCAATTCCATTGCCATGTGCAAAGCTAGGTACACCGATAACGAACCAAGCTGAAAAAAGAGTCGCAGCGAATGTCAGCGTAAGAAAAATGGCGCCGACGGGTCGCGATGCAGATCGATAAAACTCTGCCCGCGTGAACGAGTCTGGAATGCGGTTGGAAACAGCAATCCAGAAAAGAGTGGTAAGATATAGCCCGCCAATTATGGCTGTCCAAATAAGCTTCTCAGTCATTTGCATCGCCTTTTTGCAGATTAATGATCATGAGCGTTACCGCAGCAAAGAGTAGCAGTGGAGAGCCAAGCCAGATCAGTAATCCGAGGCTGACATCATCAAGCAACTTTATTGACCGTATACCGCCGACCCAAGGCGAGAAGTTCAACAATATCAGAATGCTGACCAATCCGATGAAGAGAGCGTTTCTTAGCTTCATTTAGAGTTCCCCCGAGTCAACTGGAAGACTAATTGACCATCTTGGTCAAGCCTTAGCATGTCTAGCGACATTTGTCTTTCAAGTCTGGCCAAGCCGTGGATAGGCGAGAGACTATCACTGCGCCCGAGGTAAGCATCTATTATCGGAGGAAGTAGGTTGAGAGTAGGGGTAGCTCGCTCCCCACTCAAACGCCCAGTAAGAAGGTTGCTACCTTGAGTGAAATCCAAGGAGCGAGGTGCAAATTCCTGGTGGCAGTCGTGCGGGTTGACAATCAGGATGGGCTTGGAATTGGAACCAAGAGGTTCAAGACAGTCGCCGCCGTGTTCGCTTTCCCAATCAATGAGAACGAGCCCGCCGCTTACTGTGCGACCTTTAACTGATGAGATAACACTCTCTCGATCAGTTGAAACCACACTCGAGGGCAACCTCTCAAAACTGCTCCCATGTGCATCTATCAAGACGCGGCTCAGGAATGATCTTTTGGGAGCACCAACCTCTGCAATAAACTGCCAGCTCGAGCCTGATCGGTCGACTCGGTCCAAGATTAGGCGAGCTAAGGCCATTTCACTGGGGGCTGCGACGAAAAAGTTAGTATTTTCTCTGCTCACTGCCGGAGAAATGGGGCTGAGGAACACATACAGTGATGAGCTAGAAAGACGGTTGCCAAAGGTTCCGGAACTATTGAGTTGATTTGAGAAAGCACCCGAGTCGATCACAATGACGTCAGCTTTGCTTTCAGATATGCGCCTAAGAAAACCAGCCTCACTGTCAAAGGTGTCCCTATATATCGCGTCTACGCTTCGCAACGGTCCGACTAACGAACTGTTCCATTTGGTCTCAAGAGACTGTACCAAGACGCCAACATCTCCACCTCTATGTTCGGAGAAAATTTCAACAACTGCTGGCGAGCGTCGTTGGTCGTCAAGAACATCGGCGGACTTCACAAGAACGAACAAAAAGGCCAAGAAAATGACAAGCACGCTTAGAGCCATCGAAGAAATCAATATAAACCTATCGACCCGACTCAATTCTGAGTTTTGGCTAAAGAAGCGCCAAGCGTAGACCAGCAAAACGAAAAAAAATGCGCCGAGTAATAGAGCGACAGATGCAGCGTATGAAGGAAGATTGAATAGTGTGAATGTCAATAGGTCGAGATAATTTTGATAATAGCTTACAACAAGAACTATAATAGCCAGCACGAAGGCACCGCTTATTGTCACCTGAAATCTAGAGCGTTTACCCTCCGAGTCCAGAGCTTGCCATTTGGCATCTACCATTCACTGCCCCCCTACAATTGCCTCAAACATCGCTAAAAACAACTCAGAGTCAAGTTTCTACTCAGAAGTGATGTGCTTAAATGAAAGGCTATGGTTTTGAATTGAATATCGCACATTCCGAGGAAGACATATGCAACACGCTCCTAAGTTCCCTATAGCTTCCTAATACTACCAACTGACTTTCAATCAGTAGCTCAAAAAAACGCGGGAGAAGACGGCGACCCGCTACCGTTTTTGCTACAGAGCTTGCTACAGCAGAAATTCTGTAAAGCGTTATATTTCAATATCTTAAAATACTGGTGCCGCTTAGAGGACTCGAACCTCTGGCCCCATCATTACGAAATCAAGGGATAACCCAACCATTTTTATTATTTATCAATAGCTTATTGAAATACAATCAGAATGCCTTTCCCATTACCCAAAGCAGACCCAAAGTACGTTGGAACCGCAAGTCAATCTCCTACTGCTGAAAGTGCTTTCATAGGAAACAGCGGCGGGAATTCACCCATACTGGTCCTCTTCTAAGGTCAGTGAATGTGTGATCGCGTACAAAATCAGACAGTCCGCTAAGGCCCAACTCCAGACAACTAGTTACCACCGATTTTCTGTACTCAGATTTCAATCAAGATTGGCTAATGGATGCAATTTCAGGATTCTTGTTAACAGTTGCTAGCTCCGATTAGGACTGACAGGCCACATACCTCGACCAAACAAAACTCGAGGTGTAATATCTCGCTTTGGTTCAGGAAAACCGAACAATCGGCGCTGCAAAGCCCAATCAGTAGGAACATTAGACTCTAGTAACTGCTTACGCGTAAGCTCTGACGGCTGGACGCCATCAATGATCGCCGTAACAATATCAGGAGCGAGATAATTCAAACGAATAAGACGGGCAAAAAATGTCGGGCGGCAACCTTGCCGTTTCGATAGTTCATCAATTGACAATTCCCGATTTTCTTCAACCAACCTCTGCGCCTTGCGAGCGTTTTCTACGAGATTTACTAGCTGCTTTTTAGGTTTGCCCGAAGCCTCTTTAGCCCTAGGCATAATATTGAGCGAAGGCCACCGTTCAGCTGCGATAGCTCTCACAGGAATAGATAATTCATAGTAGGCCTCACTGCCGGACCATTCAGAGGGCCTGCCCCTAAATCCGGATTGGTCATCCCAAGTCAAATATCGCCTCAACTCCAGAGCGCGAAACACAATTGCTATGGATTCTTCAGCGACTTCAACTCGTAAAAGCAGCGCAGCGGCAAGCGCCTTCATGGCTGCAGGTGGCGTTGTTTGGAACCTTGCAGCGGCTGAATTTCCAAGCTCAGCCATTTTGTCTAGCTCCTTGCCAAAGACTCCAAGCTTTTTAAGGGCTCCTCTAAGCTTGCCTCGGTCACAGAAAAATTCACTGATTGCCGCACAAACCAATTGATCAAGTCTATCGGCATTGCTGCGATACGCCCGCTTGAACTCTCGCTGAGACCAAGCTGCGTTGCTCGATGCATAGGCTGCGTAGGTGCGACCACGATGCCAATTTAAGTCTAGCAACATATGACGCCCTAGATCATCCCAAAGTAGCCCGGCTAGAAAGTGGTTTGTTCCCTTAGAATGTGGTGGCTTACGCCTCCTTTCTGCGCTTATTTGCTGCGCAGCATCCCAAGTTTCTTGGCTGATGATTGGATCATGGATTCCTGGATAAGTACAATCGTCTCCCCGAATTTCACCAACGTAAATTGGGTTCCGCAGAATGTTGTACACTGTGCCAGGTGTCATCAGCCTGCCTCCTCTTGGATTCCCATTCTTTGAGTACTTCACAGAACTGCAAAACTCAGCCTTTCTTACCGCCGTCATAACGGTAGTGTATCGTTCAGTGCGCAAAAATTCAGCGAATATGAAACGCACAATCTTAGCTTCTTTTGCTTCAATCTGAAGCCCGCTTTTTGATGCAACGTAACCAAACGGAGGAAGACCGCCGTGTACTCTTCCGTGCTTCTTGCGAGTACGGATGCTGTCTTTTACTCGTTCAGCAATCAACTCACGTTCAAATTGCGAGAATGTAAGCAGGATGTTTAGAATCATCCTCCCCATACTGTCGGAAGTATCAAACGCCTGAGAGATTGAGACGAGCCCAACAGCCCTTTGCTCAAAGATCTCCACCAACCTGACAAAGTCTAACAAACTTCTTGTCAAGCGGTCGATCTTATAGACTACGACAACATCAATTTTTCCAGCCTCAATATCTTGCATCAGTTTGGCTAATGCAGGTCTTACGAGGCCACTTCCTGAATGCCCTCCATCATCATAACGATCTTCGACCTCGACCCAGCCTCTGTACCTTTGGCTAGCTATATAAGCGCTGCTAATTTCTCGCTGGGTAACAAGTGAATTCACATCATGGCTATGCCGATGGTTAGTACTTTTTCGCGTATAAATTGCGCAGCGCTTCATAGATTGCGGTTCATCAAGCATCATTTCTCTCTCCAAAGAGGAGAACATATCATCCCAATGCTAGATTGCCTTCGCCAAGATTTAACCTGCAAGGAGTTGCGCTAATTCATTTACATTGAGGCAAAGCACTCAGGACTGAAGTCTCTATCGAGACGTTTTAGGCTCTCTCGATGAGAGAGGAATCTCATCTTATGCATTCTAGCATAGCCCAGCTAAAATAATCATCCTGAGCGCGACGAAGATCAGATGTAGCTTGCTGATAGGATTGCCAATCATTCTCTATATCCACGAAGCTCCACCGCGCTTGATGCTGAGAGAGCGCATTTTGCGCCTCATGATGGCGCTTTGAAAAGGAGCTTTGTTTGGTGGGGTCTTCTTTCAAGATCGGATCATTCAAAATTGCCTTACTGACGAGGAGCAAGTCAGCTTGCAGCTCCCCCCTTAACTCAACCAATTCTCTGTAATCGTATGCGCGATTAGTTGCCCGCACGAGATTTTTTTGAGTATTTTTTGCTTTTTTAATAGCAGAATGAAGTTCAATATCCATAATATCACTCTGTTAGCAAAAAATATTGAGCATTATAACTATTAATTTTAAAAAGTGCCTCAATTACAATAATGAAACTTGAGCAGCATCAGTTAGATGGCCACATACCTCTACCAAACATCAGACGAGGCTTTATCTCTCGCCTGTGTTCATCGAAGCCAAACAATTTGCGTTGGATCGCCCAATCGTTTGGAATATTTACCCCAAGTAGCATGGCTCGGTCGAACTGCTCCGGTTGGGTGCCGTCAAAAATTGAGGTCAGAATATCCGGTGCCAAATAGTTCATTTTGATCAACTTAGTGAACGATGCCCGCCTACAGCCAAACTGTTTCGCTAGCTCCTCCAGGTTAAGGTTGCGGTTTTCCTCCATCAATTTTTGGGCCTTGCGTGCACTTTCGATTAGCCTGACTAACGGAGCGTTGATTTACGGAAGCAAGTTTGGGTTGGCGGGCTTAATGTGCAGTGACTTTCCGCGAAATGCGTTAATCATGCATATTGGGAGGTCGATAGTGTGCCGTGCATCACTGCAAGGCCAATCAGCAGGACGACCTTTGAATGGAGCCCACCCATTCCATTCTAAAAAACGCCGCAACTCCAGTCCACGAAACGTAAGCAAGAGGTTCTCAGTTCCCACCTCGATCCGATTAAGAATTGCGGTAAGTATTTCGCCTTTATGCTGAGTGTTAGCATCTTCCAAAAGCGGCGCTGCCGCTTGCCCCTTCGCAGTAAGCTCTTCCAATTCCGGTCCGAAAATTCCAAACGACACAAGCGCTTTTCGGAGCTTCCTCCGATCACTTAGAAAATCGCTGACTGAAGCTACGACAACCTTTTCCAGCTCATCGGCTTTGCAATGATACTGACGACGATATTCGCGCTGAGACCATGCTGTATTGCTGGACACATAGGTGCTATAAATTGTGGCCCCTCTAGTCCTAACTCTGCTGAGCATCTGCCTACCAAGGTCATCCCATAAGATGCCTGACAAAAAGTGATCCGCTAGTTTTGGGTGTGGAATCTTCTTCTTGCGCTCTTTACGCACCAACTGAACGGCATCCCACGTCTCCCGGTCTAAAATTGGCTCATGCCGTCCAGGGTAATTTTCTTCGGGGCCTCTAATCTCGCCAACGTAGATTGGGTTGCCAAGAATACTATAAACATGGCCTGAAGTGATTACTTTTCCACCCTTATATGATCCGTTCTTCAGCCGCTTTCGTGAGCTGCGCAGTCCGGCTTCACGGACGGCTGTCATTACAGGTGTGTAGCGCTCCAGCTTCAGATACTGCTGATAGATATAACGCACGATCTTGGCTTCAGCTTCATCAATCTCAATGCCCTCTTCACAGTTGGTATAACCGAAAGGAACGGTCCCGCCGTGAGAAAGCCCATGCCGTTTGCGTACGCGGACGTTGTCCCTTACTCTTTCTGCAACCAGTTCGCGCTCAAACTGGGAGAAAGTCAAAAGTATGTTGAGTATCATTCTTCCCATACTATCGGACGTGTCAAAGGCTTGAGAAATCGAAACCAAAGCAACGTGCTGACGATCTAGGAGCTCAATCAAGCGCACGAAGTCAGCCAGGCTGCGTGTCAGCCTATCAATCTTGTAGACAACGATCATATCAATCAATCCAGCATCAATATCTTGCATCAATTGCGCCAGCGCTGGACGATCTAAGCCACTACCCGAATGACCTCCATCATCGTACTGTTCAGGCAATTCGGACCAATTTTTGTACTGCTGACTTTTTATATATGCACTGCACGTTTCGCGCTGCGTTACCAAAGAATTCACATCCTTATCCAGTAATCTATTATTACTTTTCCTAGTGTATATTGCACAACGAATTCTTGAAATATTTTTCAGCATTCAATTCCCTCCACAATCGATCAAAAACAATTTCCAGGACAGGATTTCTGAATATACTAATCACTCGAAATTCAATCTATTATTTATTTAGAGGAATTAGAAATGAGCAACGACTTATTGCTTGGTCTCGATGCAGATGAAATATTTGCGGCACGTGACAACTTGGAGGCCGCCGTGAGGTTAAGGACGGGGCCAAAAGCTCGCCGAATACCAGAAGGCCTTTGCGTTGAGGTCGATCAACTTCTTTACTTACTCGAGCTAGCAGTCAGAAAGTCACAAGAAATTTCGGACTCTTGAAAATCTGCGACTTAGCGATTCAGCAAGAACTGATTAGGTTACGCGAGGCCGTCCGCTTCCCACCTCATAATCGGCCTTAAGGAGAGCAATTGGCTGATTTTGTATGCGGACTAAGGATTAGGAAGCTAATTTTTGCGATATTGGGCAACTGTTCAAAAGTAGCCTGCATCAAGTGGATATGATGAAAAATATATTGCGCTTCTAGTCCTGGTTGTTAGTTTTGGATTGAGTAACAACAGGGGTATATATGAAAAAATTCTTTCTAATTGGCACGGCTTTGACTTTTGCGGGAGCAACTCTGGTTTCTGCACAAGAACAGCAAGTTGCTGAGGAAAGCCTAGCTGAAGCTATTAGCGAGACGGCTGAACAAGTTATTGCCGAGGCTCCACCGATGGAGAGCAAGAAGCAAGTAACTCTTCAGAAAGATACATTGTTGAAGGTCTCGCCAATTGCCGAGGTCACTTCGAAGAAGATGAAAGAAGGCGAAACAAGAGAGTTTCGAGTTGCGGAAGAGATCAGCCGTGACGGCATCACGATCGTTCCTTTGAACGCGCCTGTCGTAGCGACAGTGACTTGGAGGACGGGCAAAGGAATTTTTGGAAAGTCGGCCAAGTATGAACTGACTTTTACTAGCGTCGAGATTGATGGCAAAACCTACGCATTGGCGGGTAAGCATAGGCAAGAAGGACGCGGGAATACTGCTGCCGCATTGCTTGTCTCAGGAATCATTACAGGCAAGTCGGCTGTGATGGTTCCCGACCAAGTCGTGAACGCGAGAACTGCGGAAGATATAACTGTCACTGCATCATGAACAGTCCGAAGTAGGGAAGCGCGGGCTATCCTCAGCAACAGCAACGTTGCGGTTCAAAGGGTAGTCCGCTTTCCACCCCAATAGCAGAGACAAAGCGACCGTAAGTCAGTCGCTGAAACCGGACCGGCGACTATCTGAGTTTTTTGGACAAAAGCGGCTGGTCAGCTATCGACCCAATTGCGGACGGAACAGTCGACGCGCTTCGAGCGGGTAGTTTGCACGCAAATCGTAAAGAGGGGGCACCCGTGCTTGGATACAGGCGCCCCCTTATTATGGAATTACATCCACAAAATGTGTAGCAGGGCCAGAAATTAGAAGACCAGTAAAAATTTCAAATTTCCCATCTACTGACTATCATTAATATGATTTGATGGTTAAAAATTTGTAAAAGTAAAATAAAGTTAATTTGAATAGCTACATTTAGTTATATTTCTACTTTAAAAAAAGGGCCTTGTTTGCGTCTAATTATTGGGGTCGAGTTTTTTACTGTCTGAAACGAATGAGCTATGTGTGCGACAGTCTGCAATAAGACACGTCCGGCTGGGCGCATGTAACTATCCCTAATTATCTGCCTCTCTGCCTTGAGTGGGTTATCCTTCGCAGGTCCGTCCATCTCTTTGCTTTTTGCTATTGTCTGCTTTCCACCCCAATAGCAGACACAAAGCGACCGGTAGTCAGTTGCCGAAACCGGACCGGCAGCTCTCTAAGTTTTTCAGACAAAAGCGGCTGGTCGGCAAACGACCCAACTGCGGACATAGACATAGAAGATAATTCTTGTTTGGTTTGCCCCTTCAACTCGCCTCAAATCGCCTAGATTTGCATGGCTTTCCTAATTCGCTAATACCAAGCGATATACTCGCCCCCGTTTTAGAGTGTCCCAGTTTTACAGAACAGGCGATACTGAAGGAGCAAAGGTTGAACGTAGAACAAAAAGCGCCAGGATTTAACGCCCCGGTTTCATGGTCGGAAAATGAATTTGAGAATGTAGAACAATGCCCGTTGTGCCAATCTCTAGACCTCGTTCAATTCCTCACAGGCGTACAAGATTGGCACTTTGAAACGGTGCCAGGCAAGTTTGACTTTGCCAAGTGCGGAAGTTGCGCTTCACTGGTTTTACTGAAACGGCCAAAGCCGGAGAATGCCTTAGCTGCTTACTCGAGCTACTACACGCACGGACAATCAGCAGATATGGCTCCGCAACGAGGGCTAATGCAAAGGGCTTTCCGCGTGTTATCAGACGGCTATGTGGCCAACACTTATCGCGGTTCATCTAGGCTTTTGGATCGTGCTTTTGCAGCCGCAGTCGCGTTGCTGCCCACCCGAAGAGCGGAAATCGATGCCCGATATCGATATTTGCCAAATGATCCAGCGAAAGTACTCGACTATGGTTGCGGTGACGGTACTTTTTTGAAAGTAGCACAAGGCTTAGGGCACCAAGTTGTCGGTGTTGATTTTGATCAAGAGGCCCTCGCCTCAGCGAGGGGGAAGTGCATCGACGTCCTTCTGCCCAATGAACTTGACCAACAAAATCCATATTCTCTGTACGATCATCTGACTTTATCTCACGTAATTGAACATTTGGACGATCCTTTAGGCTTACTTCGTAAGTGTCGAAATTGGCTCAAGCCAACTGGAACGTTGTATATTGAAGTGCCAAATAGCAATGCTCGGGGGTTAGGCAATTTCGGGGGTTTCTGGAGAGGGCTAGAAGTTCCGAGGCACTTTTCTGTGCCCAGCTCCAACGGATTAAAAAGAGCGTTAGAAGCAGCAGGCTTCGATGTTATATTCCTTGGCACACGTGCTTTTGCACATGTCTACATGGACGCTGCGTCAGAAGCCGCTCGTAACAAATTCGATTGTAACGTTGGCCTTGACCCGCCCCAACAAACAATCACTCAGATTAAACTCGATAGTGCAACAACAAGTGCCGAGATGCTAACCTGCCTCGCGCGACCATGTAAGGCGGTGGAAATATGATGGGAGACCAAGGAACAAATATTCATGTCATTATGGCGATTCACGATCCCGATTTGCTGAGACTAAATCGTCAGATTGCCTCGATTCTTGATCAGCAAGATTGTCGTGTAAGCCTCTCACTGTTTGCGGATGGTCCGCAAAAGGATGAAGCAAATTTATCTATGCTTTGCGAAAAGTGGGAGCGAGTGGATCTCACTGTTTTTCCAGAAAACTTGGGGCCCGGAGCAACATTTTTGGCGGGCCTTGAACGGGTTTTGGAACTCGAAGGTTACAACGATAGTTTTTTTGCTTTTGCAGACCAAGACGATATTTGGAATTTGGACAAGTGTAACTTGAGCATCAGGGCAATCAATCAGAATAAGGCCGCAGCAGTACATTGTGATATGCGAGTCGTGGACGACGAACTGCTTGAGATAGCACCGTCAATTTTTGATCATGAGATGCGCAATTTGGAGCCTACAGCGACTGACCTATTTCTTCGAAACAATGCTACCGGCATGACATTGGTTTTTACCGAGCAGTTGGCAAGAAAGTTGGTTGAGTTATCAGATTTGCGCCCAACTATGTGGCTGCATGATCATTTCACGGCATTCATCGCTCTCTGTTGCTTCTCGAAAACGGATGGTAGCAATGGTTTAACTTGCCTCAAAGTGCCACTTGTCGACTATGTCCAGCACGGGAACAACCTTGTCGGAGCTGCTACAAAAAAGACTCAAATACCAGGATTCTCTTTTCTGCGAGAAGATGGGCCTTCAGCAAGATATTTAAAAAGCGGCGAATTGTTGATTGCGGGAATTTTAGCAAGGGTAGAACTTGCTCCGCATGTAGAGGAAGAATTGCATGATCTGCTTAGCTCGCTCAGGGCTAGCGGAATAATTGAATTGCTATCTACTGTTAGGCACCTGCTGCCATTGCGTTGGGTCAATAAATCACATTATTTGCGACTATTTTGGTCCGCTCTATTTTCGAAGAATTAGCCAGTGTGAGAATTCTACGTAACACCATGTACTCGTTCGCGGGCTCCGGCTTTCCAATAATAATTTCAATTATCACCATCCCCTTCTTCATCAGCCAAATTGGTATGGAGAAGTACGGTGTGCTTGCAATTGGTTGGTTGCTTCTTGGCTATTTTGGAGCTGCAGACTTTGGTATCGGTCGAGCGATCACTCAGAGGGTGGCGTTTTTAAGTACCTCCGATGGCGAGGCGCAGAGCAAACCATCGATAGCTGACGCCATTGCATCAGCAATCGCCCTTATGCTGGTTTTCTCCATTTTCACCACTCTAGCACTTTACCTTTTATCCATCTTATATTTCGACCTAGCCCTGGATGTCTCTTCGGCACTCCGGCAGGAAATTGTGAGCTCGATTTGGATTCTAGCGCTCGGCAATCCACTGGTTGCTTTGTTTGCTATACTTTCCGGTTCACTAATGGGACTTGAGCGCTTCAGACTCGTTGCGATTTCGAACACGATATCCAACTCGGCGTTACTTATCTTGCCACTCATGGTCGCCGTATGGATCACAGTTGATCTATTTTGGCTGTTGGCTGCTGCCTTAGTCGCCCGTTTGATTGGCGTTTGCATACTGGCGACGGGTGTGTGGGCAGCTTTCTTTCGTGGCCAAAGCTGGAGGGTGTCAAAGCCCGAAATGCGCAAGCTGACTGGTTATGGCAAGTGGATAATGCTTTCAGCCTTGGTCGGCCCGCTTATGGTCATATCTGATCGCTTTCTCATCGGTTTTCTAGAGAATGCGATAGCTGTTGCAGCCTACGCTGTTCCCTTTCAGATCGCCAGTAGAACGATGCTTTTGCCTGTTTCACTTGCTCAGGCACTATTCCCAAGATTAACAGCCGAAGTGCTGGATAAAGCAATACTACTAAACCGTCGCTTGACAGTGTTTGTTGGACAGGCGTTCGCCCCTATCGTTGTGGGCCTTATCTGCATTGCTGAGCCTCTACTCGACTTTTGGCTTGGAACTCAACTAGACAGCCGGTCAATCGACGTCGCGCAGATTGTACTGGTTGGCTTCTGGTTCAATGCCATAGCTCATGTTCCATATATGTTTGTTCAGGCGCGCGGTGACTCACGCTTTACCGGCTTATTGCATCTTGGTGAATTGCCAATCTATCTGCTTTTGCTCACGTTCTTCGGTCTGCAATTCGGCTTACAAGGGTTTGCGATGGCATTTGCAATCAGATGCTTATTAGATTGCTTAGCGTTGATGCACCGAACAGGTGAGCTACGGCTCCAAGCGTTACGAGCTTTGCTGTTTCCAGGAGTCCTGATTGGCGCTGCCATTTTTGCTGGCATGATTTTCACCAGTTGGGTTTACTTAATTGTTGCTGGCACATTCTTAACATCAGCGGCCCTTGCTGGGTTGATCTGCATACTTCCAAACGAAGTCAGAAGCCTTTCAGTGAGCAAAGATAGGGCCCTTGCTGCGTTAGAGAATTGGCTGGCCCAATCCGATTGAATTGTTGGGAAAAGCACTGCATGAAATTTGTGCACCTGTCAGCTAACCACCCCAGTTTTAGACATCCGATCTTCTCGCGGACTTCATCGAAAGCAGACAATCAAAAAAAAAATAGCGGTGAAAATAGCAACCCCGGACCCAAATGGCTGCTGCCAAGTGAATCCGGGGCTGTGAAGTTTAGCAGTGCAACCGATAGTAGCCTTCAGCGTCACGGAACCAGTGATGCCGCTCTGCACTGCGGCCTGCATTCTTTGAGAGCATCAGCCCTACATACGACTGTTTGTAGCCGAGGCCGGAAACGGTCGAAACTATCTCCGAGCCTTTATCGGTGCCACCTTCAATGCAGGCCGTGATCAAAGCGATAACCTGATCAGCTGTGTTGCAATCGCTCGCGACAAGCACATCGCGCAGTTTAACTAAGCTCATTTCGACGCCCCTCCCATCATACCAGCCGCTCCGGCCTCAACAGCAGCGAGCAACGTGTCATTGGCAAGATGCGAGTACCGCATCGTGCTTTGATGATCGGCATGACCAAGAATGCGGCCAACGGTGAACAGATCGGTGCCGCCGTTGATCATGAACGAAGCCGCTGAGTGCCTCAGGTCATGAAGCCGAAAGTCACCAAGCCCTGCTTCTTTCCTCGCCGTCGCCCAAGCCCGCTTCATCCCGCCGTAGGGCTTGCGAGTTTTCGGATTGGGCAAGAGGTAAGGACAACCACCGATCTTCGGCAGACCCTCAATCACCGCAACAGCGGCCTGAGACAAAGGTACATGCCGAGACTTGCCAGTTTTGCTGTCGGGAATGAACCACGCCTTGCGTTCAAGGTCGACGTTCTTCCACTCGGCAGTGAGCAACTCCGACTTTCTCGCTCCGGTCAACAGCAACAACTGCACGATCGGCAGCAGCAGCGGGTTTGACGATAGCGCACACGCCTCCAACAAACAGTCGGCTTCCTTGGCAGACAGAAACCGCTCACGTGCATTGCTGAACTTGAAGCGCGGTACGCCTCGAACCGGATTGATGTCGGCGCCTGGAATTTGCCACTGCTTTGCCAGCTCGAACGAACGGCCCAACATCATCCGCAGCTTTTCAACCGTGGCCGGTGCCAGTTCCTTTCGCTTTTCGGCCAACCACCGAGACACATCTTGCTGCGTGATTTCGTCCAGCCGCAGCTTTCCCCACTTCTTCAGCAAGTGAACGCGCAAAACGGCTTCGGTATTCTCGGGCCGCTTCTGGTAGGTCTTGGCGTGCTCGAGATGCTGCTTGGCAAGCTCAGCGTAAGTTGGAACCGCTTTCTTCTTCTCCTTTGTTGCGGCTGGGTTGCCATTGAGTTCGACTTCAGAGCGAAGCTTGCGCGCCTTAGCCTTTGCAGCGCCGAACGTGACGGCCTCATATTTGCCGATCTTGAGCTGCCGCTGCTTTTGGTTTTGGTCGCTGTAACGCAGGTGGTAGGTCTTGCCGCCGCTGGAGCGGACTTCCAAGATAAATCCCAGAACGCTGGTGTCCCAGTGGTCTGTCTTCTTCTTGCCATACTGGCAGGTGGCTGCGGCACAGTAAGCCGCGTCTAGTTTAACCTTAGGCATTGGATATTCTCCTTTTGAAAGTTCGATAGTCGGCTGTGCAGGAGCACGCCGGATGGTGATGTGGGGGTCAGGGCGCCGGTCAGGCGGATCGGTCCTAAGAGCTTAGGCAAAAAGCAAAATTTCGCTTGTCCACGCGCTACAGGAAGCAGCCACGCCGACCCCAGCGCCTGCGCGGTGCGAGCGGCATGCTGAAAACCTGGAATTCTGCTGAGCCTGACCGGCTGCCCCCCCTGAGCTAAGGACAGTCCTCGTGGGCAAAATAGACCTTCGCGCCGCGCTCTTGGATGGAATACCGCCAATGATGCTCACTGGGATCGTCACCAGTGTAACGCTCAAGGACTGTGATGACTGCTCTTCGGCTGGCACCACAGCGGGCAGCTGCATCATTCCGAATTGCCATCTTTTGTTGGATCCCATCGGCTAAGCAACCGTGAATTGCAGCAATGATATCCTCATCGGCACGGTGCAACTCCGCAGCAGCAAACTCATCAAGGTCTTCTGGTTCAACGGGTCTCACACTGGCCAAGCGCTGGGAGTAACTCAGCTCTTTTGCATCGTCATACGCATAGCCCGAGTCATCGTTGGGACCGCGCCTTTTAGTGAATTGGAATTGGACAACTTTCTCACCTCTTGGGCTGCGTTCTGGCAACGGCACTAGCAAACAGGCCGCGTCAAAATCTTCCATCACGTCGCTAGTGCCGCCGTATATTAAAGCACCGTCAGGCGCGCCATTCTTGCGGGTATGAGCCAACGCGACAAAAGTACCGCCCTTCATGACAAATTGTCGAACCATATTGCCGAAACCTGCGCTCTGGCGCTTGTCCATGAGATCAACAAATTTCTTCAGTGTATCAACAATGATGACAACACCATTGCACTGATCATCCTCAACCATTTTTTGCATTGCTTCGGACAGCTTCGCCGTAGTGAAGTTCAGCATCCCGGGAACAAGCGTATTCGCTTCCAGCTCGTCCAAAAGAACGACCTTTTCAGCAACACCTCGGCCACTGTCATCGGCATTTACGTAATAGACATTCTGCGCCCTAATTTTGCCGCTCATTACCCCTTCTGACAGCAGATGAAGCGCAATCAGGGTTTTGCCTGCATTTGGCGGTGCGTAAACGACGGTCGCTTGTCCCGAAAGGATGGCCCTACCAAGCAAGCCGGTGTGATCCTTTGCTTGCATCTCCAGCTCTGCCCCCTTCCCGAAAAGACTGAATTCAGCGAGCGGCGAGTTCTCAACTATAGACGGCAGTTGGTCATCGCCATCCTCAGCTGGCGGCACTTGCTGCGCACCACCCTTTTGCAAGCTGTCCAAAACGGAAAGATCAGAGGCGGATTGCGCCCACCCCTTTGGCTCAAAATACTGTCCGCTGGGTAGTCTGATTGGATCGCCTGGCCCAAAGACCGAGCAGATACTTTCAAAGTGATTTTTGATAGCGCTTAAAGGCGCTGCGGCATCAAGCGCGTAAAGGGTCACATCGTCGCTTGGACTAGTCTTACCCCACAGCCCAGGAATAATGCCAATCAGTTGAAGCGCACGCGTCTTTGCATCGATTTGATCACTACCGCGTGCAACGATAGCCACCGTGTTGTCAGGAATTGTGCCGATCACGGTCTCTGTTTCTGGATCGACATTCGTATTGAACCCGAACGCTTTCCAAAAGCGCACAGCTTCGCCGTTTGGCGAGTTATTGATTTTCATAATGATTTACCTTCAAACCTTAGGCTCGGTGAAACGAGCGTTTTTGCCTAATTGCGCGCCGCGCGAAGGTTTCGTTTGAAGTCTCTTGTAAACTGCCGAACTATGTCAAACAGTGGGACACAAATGGCAACGCACGGCCACATTGTCAAGTCAGCAAAGAGCCCTCGCAGGTTTCAAGATTTTCAGTCTCCCGTCCTCCCCCAGTCGCAATGCAATCAAAACCGAGACACGAGAGCCTCGGCTTTTTCTACGAAAAGGATGAACGCAAACCCGTCATCGCCGACCGTGTAAATCAGCTCAAACCAGCTGCGATGGACCTCAAGCCAATCCCAGTTTGGTTCAAAGCAGGGCTCACCAAATCGCCTGCCCGTGAACGGGTCATGCAGCGGCGAAAATCCAAGTTGATCAGTCCATGTTTGTTCTGTGTCGCCTTTTTCGATCACAGCAATGTGGGTATGCTCTGAGAGCCCGCTTTCTTGTGCTGTGATCAGGTGGCCTTCAATCAGATCGCGCAAATCAGTGGGAAGGTTTTGCGGACTTGTTTGTTCGTCAAAAATCGAAATCATTTTGTGTTTCCTTCAGGCATAAAAATAGCGCCCGAGGCGGAACTGCCTGGACGCTGTGCTCGTTCTTCGAGTTATTGTGATGTCAGCCGGTGATGTTGGCCCTGCAGTGGTCAAGCAAAACTGGATTGCCGTCCGGCCTGTCTTCCACCAGCACCACTTGTCCGAACCCATCATCGCTGATCACAAACACAAGCTCGAACCAGCCGTCAGCATAAGCGATGTATTCAGAGTCAGCGGGATCAAGTTCCAGTCGGTCGCCCACTTCAAGAATGAGGATTGTGCACAGCTCGCTCAGCGGCTGGTCGCCGAAGTCCGCAAGCCTGCCCTGTGTCGCTTTGATCACGGCCTTGGCCGCAGGGTGAATGTTGGAGGCGAGCGCCGTTTCCAGCTCCGCCCAAGTGTCAATTAGTTGCATGTCTCTTTCTCCAATAGAAAAAGCCCCCGCAGATTTCTCCGCGAGGGCTGCAGGTTGTGTTTGGTTTTGCTCGTTGTCAGTCGAAGGTGGCGACCACCTTCACGTCGGGATGGCCCGCTATGCGTAGAGGTATTTCAAACAGCTTGGCCACGTTCTTCGCCGCTTGGGCTTGCGCCTGTTCAACCATCGTCTTTTGTTGTGCTTGAGCAGTCATTGCCCGCCTGGCTTGCTTATAGTTGAGTTTGGTAAGAGCCTGCACCGTGTCATCTTTAAACGTCAGCAAACCACCGTTGATTTTGGTCGCCGCTTCAGGCTGAAATGCAATGTCTCCAAGCCCAAGCTTAGGCAGCTTCACCGTCACCAGCTTGGCTTTCTCGTTGTAGCTCACATCGGCTAGCGTGAGCTTATTGAGGTCCAGCCGGTAACTGACGACCGCAGGCACAATTAGTTCCTGAGTTCCCTCAAGCAGCAGCCAGTCTTCTTGCCTCGCCTTTACCTTCGCTGAGCCTTTATAGGACCAAACAATGAGACTGTTTTCAGCCCGCAAGCTCTCAACTGTGGTGGCCAGAACCTTTGCAGTGTTTGTTTGCAGTAGCCCGTTTTGCTCGACCACTTCATCAAGCTGCTCTTTGGGCGCGACGTAGTAACCGGCGGCAAATGCGGCCACCGGCAAAGCGAGCATGACCGCCCCGAGTTTGATTGGGTAATCCTTCAGTTTGTTGTTCTTTTCTTCCGGCATCTTTAGCCTCCAATTCGGCAAAGCTCATCTAAGCATTGCACTGAGTTGCATTATGAGGAAGCAGTTTTGCTAACCTCATATAAGATACCTGCTTTTGCGCGTTTGGTTTGCGCCCTAGTGTCGGTCATCCAGTCCTCGAGCGCGACCGACCGGAAGCGGACAAAAGTAATCGACTTTGCTCGCCCTTCTACCCTAGTAGCCCCCATAATCGTCGCCGGGGAATTCCCATTCCTCAAGCAACTCTTGAGCGTCGATGTCATCCGTTCTCCAGCTCCGAAGTGTTGCCATGTGTTGCATGAAGGCATCTGAAGGCTTCTTGGGCTTGCTGCGCCGAACATTCTTGAGACGACGTTTTTCATCGTAAAAGGACACATTGCGTCGTTGAAGTTCGGCAAAGTAGGGATGGTTCTGAACGAAGCCAGCAGTGGGAGGCGTCAACCAACCTTTCAGGTCGGCTTCGTAGGCTACGAGCCACAGATTGGTCTCAAGGCCTTTTACTGTCATCGCTTGGGTCCACAGCGACACGTCAATCACCCCGTTTATGAGGCCCATCTGGCGCAGATCAAGCAGGACCAAGGCGCAAGCCGAGCTCTCCAGCTTCGTGACGGGCTGCACCCATTCCGCTGGAAGAGTAATCCTCAGCATCTTAGCAAGGAACAAGGCCCAGACGATTTCATAGTGGGCTGCTGATGGCCCACACTTCGCGACGGTATCCTTGATGAATTTTGCAATCCGGTCCTTTTTAACCGGGAAGCCCTTTGCATTGTATAGCACTATGAGATGCACCACCATCGGTATGGTGGTCGCGTTCGCCCGAGCGGCCTTCAATAGGTAGGTCTCAAACTGAGGCCAGTTCACCTTCAATATATCGACGCTTCGGAGAAGGTTGACGGCGAACCGCAATACGTTCGACTGTTCATGATCGGCAGCGAATTGGAAAGCCTGGGCGAAATAGTGGTCTATAGTTTTGGATTGCTCGGAAAATTCAGAGGAAATGGGGCTCTGGCGAAGTGCGGTCGGCCAAACAGCCTGTACCTCTGCGGCTGAGTTCACCACCTTCGTTTTCTCCGGGTGGATCTCCAACTCGTAGTCGCGGGCGGCGGCGGCAAGGACCGCCACAGCCTCCTCGGCTTGCCCAGCATTATCGAAGCCGATGTACCAATCATCGACATTCCGAACGATGCTGTCTGGCAGCAATTTCAATTCGGCTTGCACACGGGCGTCGATAGAAACAGCGACGATTTCCGCGATGATACGCGATGTGTCGGGCCCTACGGGAATGCCGATTGTTTGGTTGTCCTGCCCCTTGCGAACAGCCTTGTCCAATCGAGCGCCCAGCGACGGATCGTACACGGCGGAATTGTTCAAATTAGCCTTAGCCCAGGCCTTGGTATGAAGCCCCCAAGGAATTGCATGTGTGTAGAGCGTCCCATAGAACCGCGAAATGTCTGCCACGAGCGCATGATTGTGGAGCGCTGAGATTTCCGAGTGGCGAAGAGATACAAGCCGAAAATCGGGCGTTGAAACGGCCCTGTTCTCATCCGGCTTTATGGAGACTTCTTCGACGCCAAAGCTGCACGAATTGAGATGTTTTTTGATTCTCTGCCACTCATCGGCAATGAGCTTCGCAACGTGGTACTGCGCGACCGGATTGACGATCGCAAGTTCTCTTCGCCACTCCGTTACCTTTGGAATGCTGAAACGCTCTGGGCTTGTCTTTGGGTAGTGCGGATAATTCGGAAGCGAGCCCCACGCCGTTCCAATAGCGCGTCGATATTTTGCCAAGTCGGCCGTTGTAAATGCAGGTGGCAATTCCTCTGGGAAATACCCAGCGCCCAGTAGCGCTTTGAGTCGTTCGCTCTTTGTCATTACTTCCCCAGTTCCGCTTGAGGGAAGTAATTACATGGCGGGGATTTGTTATCAATGGCTTATCTCATTGACTTCACGGCGTGCCGAATTGCCACTCAATAATCCAATACCCGACCTTCAGCTAACGGCCCAATAGCGGACCTCCAGGAAGCGATGACTTCCATCTCATCTTTAAGTGGGTTTCCGTGGGTACAGTCGTTTTTCCCAATCCAAGCGCCCCACTCCAGACCCAAAGAGAGCTTACCAGCTGAAATCGCCTTACGCTTATATACGCGCTAATGCCATGTGAAAGTGGTGGTGCCGCTTAGAGGACTCGAACCTCTGGCCCCATCATTACGAATGATGTGCTCTACCACCTGAGCTAAAGCGGCATATTGTCGATCAGAACGGCTGCAGCGCCCTAAATGCGCGGCTTTTGCCAATCGTAAGAATATGGAGGCCCGAGCCGGAATCGAACCGGCGTACACGGATTTGCAATCCGCTGCGTCACCACTCCGCCATCGGGCCGATCGACCCCGCTAAGGGCCGTAGGGCGCGCCACTAGCGCGTTCATCGCGGCATGGCAATCGGGCATTTGCGCTTTTGATCAAAAGTGATGCTGGACGCTGCGCGCAGTTCGGCTAGAGAAACGCTCTATGACCATTGCTCAACTCCTTGATCCGATCACTGGCGCAGATGGCGCAGTGCATCTTTCCGAAGCGGCCAATTGGCTGCAAGGGCGCACATTATACGGCGGCGCTTCGGCCTTGATTGCCTTCACTCATGCGATGAAGAAATTCAACGATTTGCCCTTATTGCGAGCAGCGCAAATTGGGTTTGTCGCCCCGGTGGGACAGGATATGGAGCTGACCTCCACCATCGTGCGGCAGGGGCGCAATGTGACCCAATTGCGCAGCGAAATTCACAGCGAAGGCAAGCTGGCACTGACCGCATTTTGGCTATTGGGGGCCGCGCGCGAGGCCAATGCAAAAACGCCTGCTGCGCCGCCTGAAAATTGGCCCGCCGCGCCAGAGGACAGCTTGGATGCGATGCAGGGGCAGTCGATTAATTTCGTCTCCAACAATTTTGATATTCGCCACGGTCAAGCCAAGGATGCAGATCACGGCGCGGTTATTCGGCGCTGGGCGAGGCTGACGGCGGAGCATGATTTGGATCCTGTTAGCCGCTTGATTTTAATGGGCGATGTAATGCCGCCGGGCGCTATGCGGATTATGCAAAGGCGCGGGCCGATTAGTTCGATCAATTGGTCTTTCAACGTGCTCGACCCCGAAAACGCCAGCAAAGATGGTTGGTATCTGGCTGAAAATGCAAGCCAATATGCCGATGATGGCTATTCTTCAGAACGGCTTCGGATGTGGGATAGAGACGGCAAGCAGGTGCTCGACGGCCTGCAATGTGTCGCTGTTTTTGGCTAAATAGCGCATCAAAAGCGCAGTGAGGCCAGATAAGGCCAAACGAGGCCAAAGCCGAGATGGGCTAAGATCACGCCCCAATGGGCAGGCGAAAGCGGCGTATCTGCGCAGATAAATCCGCGCCTAAACCCCGCCTTCTTTGGCCTTAGACATCGTCGAAATTGGGTTTGCGTTTTTCCATTCCGGCCATCACCGCTTCCATCTGGTTTTTGGTCCGCATGATGGCGTGCTGCTCAATGCTTTCCTCCATCAAAATCTCATCCGTGCTGCGCTCTAGCATGGAATGTTGCAGGCGCTTTGCGGCGCGAATGGCGTTGGGATTGCGATTGGCGATATCTTGCGCAATGGCGATGGCGCGCTCCAGCGGATTGTCATCAAGATAAGTGGCAAGGCCAAGCTCTTTTGCCTCTGTGCCGGAAAATTCGCGATTGGTGTAAACCAGCTCGCGCATCACATCATCGCGGATCAATCCGCGCCACAGGGCATAACCTGCCATATCGGGCACAAGACCCCATTTCAGCTCCATAATTGCCATGCGCGTTTCTGGGTGCACAATTCGGAAATCTGCGCCGCTAGCGATTTGCAAGCCGCCGCCAAAACACACGCCGTGCACAGCTGCGATGACAGGCACCTCCAGCTTGCGCCACAGCATGGCGACCTGCTGAAACTTGTTGGAATTACCGTAAGTGCGTTCTGTAATGCTCGGCTCATCAGGATCCGGCGTGCGCGCAAAATTGGACAAGTCGAGGCCAGCGCAAAAGGCGCGTCCCTCGCCCGACAAAACAACAACGCGTACGCCTTTCATCGAATGCAAAGCATGGCCCGCAGCGATAATTTGCTCAAACATTTCAGGGTCGAGCGCATTCATTTTGTCGCCGCGCGTCAGGCGCACTTGCGCAACGCCATCATCACCAAGCTCAATGGATACACGTTCATTTTGCGCAAAGTTTGCGGCGGCAACTGTCTGGTTCATCGGATTTTCCCTTGCAGATCTGTTGCAAAGGGATTGGCCGATGGCGTGTCAGCTGTCCAGTTCAAACCGGCATAGCGTGCCCCTGACTAGCAAAAGCGCCTATTCGAATTGGAAGACATTCGCGCCCATTTCCGCATCGATGCAATAGCCGCCGCCAGGATGGGTTACGATCATGCTGGCAAGTCCATGCGGCGCCAATTTCGCGCGCAGGCGGGCGACATGCACCGCAATCCGATTGGTCTCAGGCTCATAGCTGAGGCGAAACACATCCTCGAGCAGTTCGCGCTTGGTCACTTGAACACCGGGCTGCTGAGCCAGCCGCCAAAACAACTCAAATTCGCGCGGGAATAGGCTGAGCCAGCCATCATCAACGCGGCCATCGCGGTGAAACAAATCCAGCGTGACATAGCCGATCTCGCGGAAACGCGGCAGCATTTCCTGACCCTCAAGCCATTGGCGCTGTAGTGTTGCTGTATTCATATTCGGCCCCTGTTTAACGATCGAACGCTGCGTTTTAGGCAATTCTGGTTCACTTGCTTTTTGTCTACCCAAGTGAATGTTCATTTCGATCTTTCACATCATTGTTAAGTCTTGTTAAGTAAACGGGCAGAGTTGGATTCGGTTCCTCAAAGTAAAAATACATATTTTGAAATATAGATTCACACAGAGAACCCCACTTCAATCCATTATGTTGTTTTGAAATACTGGCATTGGCGCGCAAGATGACGCGGCGAACCTAAGCGCTCGCACAAGGGTTCCGGCAAATTTTCTGCCGATTTATGTTAGAAAAACGCCCATGCTAGGCTTGCCATCATCAGATGCTGGCGCACCTTCGCTTGCAGCCTGCGTGACGGTTTGACCTGCTGAATAGGTGAGCAATAGAGCCGTCAGCAAAATTGCCCCTACAATCAAAATACTTGCGATACGCGCCAAAATTATTGCGCGCGGATCCATCGGCTGATCCCACGGTGCCGGAAAGTCCTGATCCAAAGAAGCGCGCGACAAATGCGCAGGCACCCATTGCGGACCAAAACCAACCGGTTGGCTGTTGGACCAAACGAACTGCGCGGCATGCTCAGACCCTTCGGTTGGGATAGCGCCGACGCCAAAATCGGCAACACTTTTGGGATTGGCACTTTGTGTGGAGCGATAAATCGCGACCAGCTCATTCAAACTGCCTGCGTCATAAATGTCTTTCAAAGCGCGGATATGCTGATTGATGCGGGTTTCGGATACGCCCATTTCCTGCGCGATCACCTTAATTGGCACGCGCCGATCAATGCGCTCCATTACAGAGCGTTGCCGTTCCGTCAGCTTCAAGGCTGCCCCTTGCGTCATTCTACCCCTTTGTAAGCGTGATGCTCACAATCAAAACCATTGAGTGCCCAGTAAGTTCCCCGGGGCCCGCGCAAACTCGCCTTTAAGCACCACACATTGCGGCGCATTTACGCGCTGCTAAGCTGCGGTCGAGTTCAATCCAAGCGATGCCAAATAACGCTTCACATTGCGCGCTGCCTGACGCAGCCTTTGCTCGTTTTCGACCATGGCGATACGGACGTAGCCCTCGCCCTCCTCGCCGTAACCCACACCGGGCGCGACCGCGACTTTGGCCTCGGTTAGCAATTGTTTGGAGAACTCTAGCGACCCCATGGATTTCAGCGCCGGCGGCAATGGCGCCCATGCAAACATGGATGCAGCGGGCGGAGGAATATCCCAACCTGCTCGGCCAAATGCCTCCACCATAACATCGCGGCGCATATGATAGCGTTCGCGATTTTCAGCGACGACATCTTGCGGACCATTGAGCGCGGCACAAGCAGCGGCTTGGATCGGCGTAAAGGCGCCGTAATCAATATAGGATTTGACCCGCGACATGGCCGCAATCAGCTTCTTATTGCCCACTGCAAAACCCATGCGCCAACCGGCCATGGAATAGGTTTTGCTCATGCTGGTAAATTCAATCGCGACATCTTTTGCGCCTTTGACCTGCATGATTGACGGGGTAGGATTGCCGTCAAAATAGAGCTCAGAATAGGCCAGATCGGATAGGATCCAGACCTTGTTTGCCTTCGCCCATTCGACCAGCCGTTCATAGAACGCCAGATCGACCACTTCGGCTGTTGGGTTGGATGGATAATTCACAACCAGTACACTGGGGCGCGGCACGGTAAAGTTCATAGCGCTTTCGAGAGCCCGCCAATATTCTTCGTCCGGCGTCACTGGAACCGCGCGAATGGTTGCCCCTGCGATAATAAAACCAAAGGTGTGGATCGGATAGGATGGGTTGGGTGCAAGCACCACGTCGCCGGGCGCTGTGATCGCATTGGCAAGGCTGGCGAGCCCTTCCTTAGACCCCATAGTCACAACGACTTCGGTTTCAGGATCAACATCCACGCCGAACCGGCGCTCGTAGTAATTCGCCTGCGCCTTGCGCAATCCGGGGATACCCTTTGACTGGGAATAGCCGTGCGCATCGGGTTTACGCGCCACTTCGCACAATTTTTCGATCACATGGGCTGGCGGCGGCTGATCAGGATTCCCCATGCCCAGATCGATAATGTCCTCACCCGCCTGACGCGCAGCATGACGCAAGCCATTCACCTCAGCGATGACGTAGGGCGGCAGGCGCTTCATGCGGTAAAATTCGTCGTTCATTGTCTCTCGATCAGATCCGTGGTTTGGGCGGCGTTTAACTCTATGCATATGAATGCTTTTGCCATCTAAGCGGATAAGCCTCGCTAAGGGAAGACAGTTTCGCTAGCCTCTCCAATAATAGTCCTTCACAAGCGCGAGAACACTATGTCCAAAGATCAAAACGGCAAGCAGGGCGACACAAGCGACCCTTTGAGCCCATTTTTCGATCAACAAAGCGATGCCTTGCGCACGATGATGGAAGGTTTCGCTGGGTTTGGCCTTAATGGTGATCAAGCCGGTGCCGCCAATTTCGATCCCAAAGACTTGGCCGCTTGGTCTGCATCAGCGGCGCAATTGCAAAGCATGTGGCTGGGCTTTCTGCAGGAAAAGGCGGGCGAGGCCTCGGGCAAAGCGCAAGCGATTGACCCGGCGCAATGGATGCTGATGACGCAGAGCCTTGCCAAACATATGCCGACATCGCCGGTGGATGCCGCGCAAAAGGCGGCAAAAGACACAGCCGAAATTTGGCAAAGCGCGTTTGCGGGGCTGATGGGCGGAGCCGGCAAGACTGAGGCAGAGCCCTCTGCCCTTCCCCGCAAAGATCGCCGTTTTGCCGATCCAGCATGGCGGAAGCATCCCGGCTTTACCCTGCTCCATCAGACCTATTTGATGCTGGCGGAATATCTCTCCTCAGCGGTGAAGAACGTCGATGGCTTAGACAAGGCCAAGCGGCAGCAATTGGAGTTCGCAACGCAGGCTTTGCTTGATGCGATGAGCCCTGACAATTTCCTCATGAGCAATCCCGCTGTGATGCAGCGCACGATCGATACAAAGGGCCAAAACCTTGTGCGCGGGATGCAGCATTTGATCACAGACCTTCAGCGCGGTCAGCTGACCCACACTGACCCCAATGCTTTCACCTTGGGCGAGAATTTGGCCGCGACACCGGGCAAGGTCGTGCATGAAACACCGCTGTATCAGCTGGTGCAATATAGCCCCGCAACCAAAGACGTGCTGGAAGTTCCACTGGTCATCTTCCCGCCTTGGATCAACCGTTTCTATATCCTCGATCTGACCCCGAAAAAGAGCTTCATCAAATGGGCCGTTGATCAAGGGCTGACGGTGTTTGTGGTCAGCTGGAAGTCGGCGGACGCCTCGATGAAGGATATTGTCTGGGACGATTATATTCGCGGGCAAATTGGCGCGATTGATCACATTCGCGAACGGCTGGATGTGCCAAGCGTCCACACCATTGGATATTGCGTTGCGGGCACCACCTTGGCCGCCAGCCTTGCGGTAATGGCGCGGCGCGGCGAGGGGGACAAAGTCAAAAGCGCAACCTATTTCACCGCCCAAGTGGATTTCGAACGCAGCGGCGAGCTGAAGACCCTCATTGGGGAAGGTCAGCTCGATATGATCGATCAAATCTCCGGCAAGGGCTACCTTGATGGACGGTTTTTGGCCGCGACTTTCAATTCCCTGCGCAGCAAGGATTTGATTTGGAACTATGTCGTCAACAATTACCTGATGGGCGAGGATTACCCCGCCTTTGATCTTCTGCATTGGAACGGCGATGTCACCAATTTGCCCAGCAAATGGCACGGAGCCTATTTGCGCGATCTCTACCGCGACAATAAGCTGGTGCAACCTGATGCGCTGGAGGCAGACGGCACCAAAATCGACCTCACCCAAATCACCACGCCCAGCTTTATTCAGGCAGGCAAGGAGGACCATATTGCGCCTGCTGAAAGCGTATGGCGCGCAACCGAGCATTATTCTGGCCCCGTCAATTTCATGCTGGCGGGATCGGGACACATTGCGGGCGTGGTCAATCCGCCCGCAGCCGGCAAATATCAATATTGGGTCGGTGACAGCAAAGCGGCTTCGCTGGCTGACTTTGTTGAAAGCGCTGAGGAGCATCCGGGCAGTTGGTGGCCCTATTGGATGGAATGGTTAGAGACGCAAGACAGCGCCAGAGTGCCCGTAAAAGGCAAGCGCAAGCCGGGCGGACGCGGTGATACAGTGATCGAAGACGCGCCTGGGCGTTATGTCAAAACGCGCTAATACATTGAAATAATATATTTTTCTTGATTTATGTTGCGGTGCACAAAAAATCCTTGACTTCGCAGCTGCAATGCTTATTTTGTGCAGTGCAACATGAAGCGAGGATCTCATGGCTACCAATTCTAAGTCTGTAACTGACACAGTATCGAAAATCGACGCAGCGGCTGAGAAAGCCTATGCCGACGCAGCCGCCACACCAGCGGTAACTGAAGCACCGGCAGTGAAAGCTGAACCTGCGAAGAAAGCGCCTGCCAAGAAAGCAGCGCCGAAGAAAACCGCGAAAAAGGCAGCTCCTAAAAAAGCAGCGGCCAAGAAAGCGGCTCCTAAAAAGGCTGCTGCTAAGCGCGCTGCCAAATCTGCACCAAAAAAATCAGCCGCGGCGAAAACTCCCGCAGCAAAACCAGTTTCCAAATTGAAGGACACCATCATGGCTAAAGCTAAAGACACAAACTTCACCGAAAACCTCACGAATGGGGCCAAAGACATGGCTGCTGATGCGCAAACTCGCGTTAAAGTGGCTGCTGCAAAAGCAGGCGAATTCGCTGGCGAACTCAATGAGTTCAATAAGGACAATCTCGAAGCTGTTGTTGAAAGCGGCAAGATCCTGTTTGCTGGCGCACAAGAAATGGGCCGCGAGCAAATCGCCACCACCAAAACCGTTGCTTCAACCGTCACAACCGACGTGAAGAAAATGGTTGCTGTGAAATCACCTACCGAGCTGGTTCAGCTTCAAGGTGAAATCGCACGCCGCAATGTCGACGCTGCAATTGCTTTTGGTTCGAAGAACACTGAAGCATGGCTGAAAATCTACAATGATGCTTTCGCGCCAATCTCCAGCCGCGTGAGCGTTGCTGCTGAGCGCATCAAGAAAGCTGCCTAAACCCTTCGGGGGCATACCGCGCCGACCCATTTGATCGGCGCATTTGCTCAATAGGTCGCACTATCAAAAGCCGGTCAGGGGGTTGCCTCTGGCCGGTTTTTTGCGCCCAAACGCCCCAAACTGGCGCAAAGTCTCTAAACTGACATCTTGCGATTTGGCGCGCGGTTGCGATATGGAATGCGTGACTATGACAAACACCCCTAGCCCGCTGCGCGAAAACCGCCTCCCCGCTGCCTCAATCATGATGGCCAATGATGATGACCGCGACGGCGAGAGCGAAATTGGCATTGCGACCAAATCCAAGGCCAAACCCAAAAAGCCCAGCCAATATAAAGTGCTGCTGCTCAATGATGACTACACGCCGATGGAGTTTGTGGTCATGGTGCTCAAACGCTTCTTCGGGATGAATTTGGAAGAGTCGACGCGCGTCATGCTGCATGTCCATCAAAAGGGCGTCGGCGTTTGCGGTATCTTTCCCTATGAAGTGGCCGAAACCAAGGTCAATCAAGTGATGGATTTCGCCAAGCAGAACCAGCATCCGCTGCAATGCACGCTTGAGAAAGATTGAGCCGCTGCCCATTGCACCGTGCCTAACCGCAAGGCTTAGGGATGACCGCGCGCGATTTTCGCGCTAAGCCCCCATGCAGCAATTTAAAAGAACGGTGCAGCGCCTCCAAAGTGTTCAAATTTCTTCCCAGCATTGATCGTTATATCCTGCGTCTGGTGGTCTTCCCGATGCTGGGTATTTTCGCGCTGGCTGCATCTTTGTTGCTGCTGGATAAGATGCTGCGATTGTTTGATTTTGTCGCGGTTGAAGGCGGTCCGATTGGCGTCGTTTTCAAAATGCTCGGCGCGCTGATCCCTGAATATGCCAGCCTGGCGATCCCCTTGGGCCTGCTGCTCGGCATTCTGCTGGCTTTTCGTAAGCTTGCCACTTCCAGCGAATTGGATGTGCTGCGTGCTGTGGGCATGAGCTATAACCGCCTGCTGCGTGTGCCCTATGCGATTACTCTGGTGCTGGTCGCGGTCAATGTGGCGCTGGTGTTTTATGTCCAGCCGCTCAGCCGATATTATTACGAGCAGATGGAATATGAGCTGCGTTCCGGCGCATTGGGCGCATCGATTAAAGTCGGCGAGTTCACCACGCTCAAAGACCGCATGGCTTTGCGCATCGAGGCCAGCGAGGATGAAGGGCGCAAGCTGAAAGGCATTTTCGCCCGCGTCTCCAATGCCAAGGGCCAAGTGCTGTCCATCTCTGCCCGCGAGGGATCATTCCTCGCCACCAGCGACAGCCCTGACACGATTATCCTGCGCCTGTCCGATGGCACGATTGTGCAAGATACGGGCAGCAAAACGCCCCGCGTCCTCAGTTTTAGCCGCCATGATCTGCCGATTGATCTGCCGCGTATCGATGAATTTCGTGATCGCGGTGATGCCGAACGCGAATATATTCTGCCCGAACTCCTGAAAATCGGCTGGAGCGACAAAGAGACAGAAGCGAAACGCGATGCCTCTCAGGCGAGTTTCAATTTCCGGCTGGTGGAGGTCGTCATGATGATGCTTTTACCGATGATGGCGGTGGCCCTGGCGATCCCGCCCAAGAGATCCACCAGCGCGCTCGGCGTGTTCATATCGATCATCATGGTGGTGGCTTACCATAAAATAAATCAATCAGCTGAGGATATAGCGGCATTGGGCCGGATCGATCCGATCATTGCTTTATGGGGCCCGTTTTTCGTTTTCGCGTCTTTGATATTGTGGATGTATTACCGCGTTGCCTATGTCCCCGGCGGCCAAGCGATTGGCGCACTGGAGGCTACTTTTGCAAAAATATCCAAGCGGCTTGGCACATTATTCAGCCGCAAGCGCAAGCCTTCGATGAATGCATCTGACGAAGCGCCCTCATCCCAATCCCAAATTCAGCCAGCCGAGTAGCGCATTATGTCCCTCGACTTTTTCCCATCCAGCACGCTGACGATGTATCTGGCCAAGATGTTCGTCATCCGCATTTTCGCGGTTTTGGTGATGCTGGTGCTGGTGCTCATGATGCTTGACCTGCTGTCCACCAGCGGCGAGATTTTGGCCGTAGAGGGCAATGGTCAGGGCGAGCTTCTGACTTATGCGGGCCTTAGAATACCGCAGCTTGTGCAGCGGTTTCTGCCCTATTCCGTGCTTCTGGCGACACTGATTACTTTGGTGACATTGAACCAAAATTCCGAAGTGGTCGCTATGAAAGCCGCAGGGCTTTCGGCCCACCAAGTGCTCGCGCCCTTATTGCTGACAGCGGCCTTTGTCGCGGTGGCCAGCTTTGGCTTTAACGAACGCGTTGTGACCCGCGCAACCGCAACGCTGAAAGTGTGGGAGGCGAGCGAATATGGCGCCATCCCGCCCAGCAGCAAAACCAAAGCCAATGTCTATTTGTCCGATGGCGAAGACATCCTTTCCGCTTCCACCATCACCGGCACGGGCAAGGACATCGTGATGCGGGATGTCGCTTGGTATAATCGCGGTTCAAGCGGTATGATCCAGCAGCAAGTGCGCGCGGAAAAGGCAGTCTATGCTGCACCAGGTTGGAAGCTGACCAATGCTGTCAGCTTTGATGTGACCAGCGCTGAGACGCAGGAACTTGCCGACATTACGGTAGGCGAAACGCTGACGCCGGATAAGATTGATCTTCAGTCAGTTGATCCTGATGCCTTGTCCTTTGCCGACCTCTATCAATCGATAAAGGCCTATGAAGCTGTCGGCCGGCGCACGGCGGAAATGCGCGCGAAATGGTGGCACAAATTGTCTGGGCCTTTGTCTGCATTCCTCATGCCATTGCTAGGCGCGGTGGCCGCCTTTGGGCTTGCGCGTTCGGGGCAATTGCTGGTGCGCGCGATCATCGGCATGGCGCTGGGCTTTGCCTATTTCGTGGTTGATAATGCCGCGCTGGCGATGGGCAATTTTGGCGGCTATCCGCCCTTTCTGGCCGCATGGGCACCGTTCTTCCTATTTATCCTAATCGGTGAGACTGTCCTTATCCGGACTGAAGAATGAGCGATTGGTCGCTGCGGCTTGCGCGGGCCGAGGACGCTGATGCAATGCCCGCCATTGAAGCTGCTGCTGGCGCGATGTTTGCGCAAGATGAAGAGCTCGCGCGGCTCGATATTTTTGACGATGGCTGGGAGCCGGATGAACTGCGCAAGCTTATCCGCCGCGGCCATTGTCTGACCGCCCATGTGGGCGATGAAATGGCGGGATTTCTGATCAGCCAGCCTTTTCGGCGTGAGTTGCATATTTGGGAAATGGATGTGCACCCGCGCTTTCAACGGCGCGGGATTGGCGCAGGCCTCATCCACGCATGCCAGATTGATGCGCGCAATGCGGGCTTTGCCGCTCTTACGCTGACGACATTCCGCGATTTGGATTGGAATGCGCCGTTTTACGCGCAGCTTGGCTTTGAAGAAGTGACGGCGCTGGATGCGCATCCGCGCTTAGCTGGAGAGCTCGCGAATGAAGCGGATGATGGCCTGCCAGCGCAGCGCCGCTGCGCGATGATCTACTTCACCGATTGAACGCTATTATCCCGCGCGATCATCGTGCTCTTGGCAATCCGCGAAACCAGCACAAACATGCCCGCATGGTTCGCCCCTTCATAGGTCGAGCCTTGGCCCAATTCGCTGCGCAGACGCCGATGCGCCTCAGGCAGATCATGATATGGCATGGACGGCATAAGGTGATGCAGCGCGTGATAACGCAGGCCTACGGGTGCCCAAATCTCCGCAATCGGGCCCGGTGGCGGGACATTCACACTGTCGAGGAATTGTGCGGTTACCGTCATCGGATCGCCCTCATTCTCCCACAAATGCGCAACCAAAGTGCGCAATTGATTGAGCAATGCGGTGACCGAAACAATCGCCAAGGCAATCAGCAGCGGCCGCCAACCGATCAATTGTGTGGATGCCAGCACGGCCCATGCCCACAGGAAACCAGCGCTCTCCTGCCACAGCATCAATGTCCGTACTGCGCCAGTTGCCGGCTTGCGGCGGAAGTCAGGATTGATCGCCAGAGAGGAAGCGCGCTGCCACAAAAGCGTGCGCAGCGGCGGAATAATCGCGCTCAGCGGAACAAGCACGGCAAAGCGCAGGATTAACGCAATCGGCGCTAGCAACGCCGCGATCACGAACAGCGGCAGGCTCCACGGTTTCATCAAGGCGAGTGGCAGATATTCAGGGTCTTCTATCGTGCCATATTGCGTGCGCTTATGATGCAGCGTGTGCACGCCCTCATACATGAAGCTAGGCGTTAGCAGCGGCACACCCACCAACGTATTCCACACGAGGCGAAAACCGGGCAAAGCATCACGGTGAATATGCGTCAGTTCGTGATTGAACATCAGCGCGCGGTATAGCGCCAGCGATGCGATCACCCCGCTCAGCACAGCCAAAGCAGCGCTCTCCGCCAAAATAGCGCCCGCAATGCCGGCGTAACCAGTCCCTGCTGACAGCAGCATATCGGGCCAGTAATAGCGACCCTTCGCCATGCCCAAATCCTTCGTTGCCTCGCGCGCGGCGCGCAGCATTGTCTTGTCATCAGTGTCCATAAATTGCGCACGATGCGCAGGTGCGGCCTCCCGCTGATGGGCGGGCGATACGGACGCAGAAGGATCAAATGTGTCGGACATAATTTTCAGCATTACCGCAAAAGGCGCGATAGGGGCAAACTTCCATTTCTCATCATTTTCTCATCACTGTGATCGATGCGCTCGCTTGACTTCGCATCATGACCATCGCCACAGATACGCTTTGGTGTAAACGGAGGATGCAATTGGCTGGCCATGATGTGGTGATTGAAGCGGTGTCTGGCAAGCAGGGCCGCGCAGCTTTCGTCGATTGCGGCAGAGCATTTGCCGCGCGCCTCCCGAATAGCGTGCCGCAATTGCGCAGCGAGCAGTTGGAACTGGTCGATCCCGATAAGAACCCATTTTTCGGCCATGCCCGCGCTCAGTTTTTCCTCGCAAAAAGCGGCGGGCGGACGGTGGGGCGCATCTCTGCGCATATTGATGAGCTGGCGCTGACTATGCCGGTTGAACAAGGGTTTGGCCCGGGCACAGGCAATTTCGGCTATTTCGATGCAGAGGATGCCAGCATTGGCGCCGCATTATTGGAAACGGCGGAGCAATGGCTGCGCGCGCAAGGCATGACCCGCGTCTTAGGGCCGATATCCCTCTCCATCTGGGAAGAACCAGGACTGCTGGTGCGCGGACAAGATCATCCGCCAATGATCATGATGGGCCATCACCCTGAAGCCTATCGCGGCTGGATTGAGGCTGAAGGATATACGCCTGCAAAAACGCTCTTCACCTATGATGTGCCGATCGATAAACCCTTCCCAAAGCTGGTGCAGCGGATCGTTAAATCGGGCCAAAACAATGAGCGCGTTACCGTGCGCCGCGTCGATAAATCGCGCTGGGATGAGGAAGCCGCCACCGTTTTGGGCATCCTCAATGATGCATGGTCGCAAAATTGGGGCTTTGTCCCTTTGACACCGGAAGAAGTGGCTTACACCGGCAAAAAGCTGAAGCCGATCATCTTTGAACCGCTCAATATGATCGCCGAGCTGGATGGAGAGCCGGTCGCCTTCATGCTGACCTTCCCCGACATTAATCACGTATTGCAAAAGATTGATGGAACGCTGTTTCCCTTTGGCTGGTTCCATCTGCTGCGCTGGCTGCGCAAACCGAGCCGTTCAGGCATGCGTGTGCCCTTGATGGGCGTGAAGAAAGAACTGCACAATTCCCGCCTCGCCAGCCAGCTGGCCTTTATGATGATCAGCGATATTCGCGATGCCTCGGTGGCAGAATTTGACTCCAATCGCGGCGAGCTGGGCTGGATCCTTGATGACAATCAAGGAATGGTCGCCATCGCCAAGACGATCGAAAGCGTTTGCAACCGCGAATATGTGATCTTCGAAAAGACGCTTTAGGCGCCCTACTTTCCAACCCGGTACAAAAAAGGCCCCTGCTCGTAGGAGCAAGGGCCTTATAATCATGTCACCAACCGCTTGGACGGGAGGGGGGTCTCGGCGGTGACAAAATTAAAATGCGTTAATCGGCAAATGGTTCCCGAAAAACCTCAGAAAAGTTCAAATTTAATCTCGCCTCAAAATAGTGTGTTGATTCTGCGCAAATTTTCTTCTCATTATTTTGTTCACGGAAGCAATCTTTAATACTAGAACAGTATTTGTTGGTTTAGTTTGCAAATTTCTCGACTAAAAATAAATTGATCGATTTGAAAATACGCATTTGTTTGTGAGTTTAGGGTAAGGTCATCAGATGTCGTTAAGTAACCGTGTTGCAGCGAATTTGCCGTATTTGCGGCGATATGCACGTGCCCTAACGGGCTCACAGACAAACGGCGATAACTTTGCCCGCGCAACCTTGCAGGCATCCTTGGAAGATCCAGCCCTTAAGAGCATGCTGGAAGAGGGCCGCGCTGGCCTTTACCGCGCCTTTACGATTGTCTGGACGAAAACCCGCGATGATACCGGTTTGCATGGCCAAACAGCGGAGCAGCAAGGCTCCGCTCATGAAGTCGCTGCGCGCGGACGGCTGAACGCAATTACCCCGCTCAATCGGCAAGCGCTGCTTCTGACAACCTTGGAAGAGTTTAGCCCTGAACAGGCAGCGGAAATTCTCGGCGTATCCTCTGAAGACATCAGCGAATTGGTGCAGGATGCCATTGGCGAGATTGATCACGAATCCGCCACCGATGTTTTGATCATCGAGGATGAACCGCTGATCTCCATGCAATTGGAAGAACTTGTACGCGGGCTTGGTCACACCATTTGCGGCACAGCGGCAACACGGACACAGGCGCAAGAAATTGTCGCAACCACCTCACCCGGCCTTGTGTTGGCGGACATTCAATTGGCCGATGGGTCATCTGGCCTTGATGCGGTAGATGATATTCTAGCCATTGGCTCAGTGCCGGTTATCTTCATCACCGCCTATCCTGAAAGACTACTGACAGGCGACCGCCAAGAACCAACCTATCTGGTGACCAAGCCTTTCCAAGAGAAAACCGTCCGCGCCGCGATTAGCCAAGCGCTTTTCTTTAAGTCGAGCAGCCCGATCCGGTAGAATGTGCCGCAGCTTTAGAGCCGGCTGATTGAGGGTTTTTGGCGGATTGCAAAGTCAGCGCGCTCTCGCACTGGAACATGAAAAGTGCACAGCACGCCTTCAGGCAAGAATTGTAGATCGACCGGGTTTCTCAATTCATGGGCGACCACTTTCTCGATCAAATCCGTACCAAAGCCTTGGGTGCGTTCTTGCGGCACCGGCGGCCCGCCCAGCTCGCGCCATTCGACAATGGCCACATCCTGACCCGCAAGTCGCCAGCTTACCCAAAGCTCTCCTTCGGGCACGCTGAGCGACCCAAACCGCGCAGCATTGGTCGCCAGCTCATGCACAGCCAACCCCAAAGACAGCGCATCATTGGGCGCAAGCAATGTGTCAGGGCCGGTCAAACGCACCGCCCCCTCTCGCGCCTCGATCAGGGAAGACAGCTCCGTCTCCAAAATGGCTCGCAGAGGCGTTGTGCTCCATTCCGACCGCGTCAAGAGATCGTGTGTGGCGGACAAAGCTCGCACTCGCCCATCCAAAGCATCTGCAAACTGATCCAAATCCGTGCTTCTGCGCCGTGTCAAAGAAATGATCGAGAGCACATTGGCCAACGTGTTTTTTGCTCTGTGATTGAGTTCCCGAGTGAGAGATGCGCGAATGGAGCTTTGCTGCTGCAAGCGTTCAACCGCCGCTTTATTCTCAGCCGCTCTTTGCGTTAAAAAGTGAATCAGCAGCGCCAATAGCAGCGCGATGGCAAAGCCGAGCAGCAAAGTCTCAAGCGCCAAAGGTGAAATCCGTTCGCGGAAGGCCGAATCAACCGAGATCGTGAGCTTGTGATTGGCAACCAATACTGTTTCTAGCGTGCTGGTTCCTCCAACATTGTCGCCCTTGTGAAACGCCAAAAGGTTTTCTGGCAAAGCATCGCCATCATACAGCCGCACATTAAGGTCTTTATGCGCGGAACTCGCAACTGCCTCCTCCAGAGCGAGAGATGCGTTGAAAGGAGTGAAGACGAAGCCCTTCAATGCACGCTCTGCATTATTATTGCCAGCGGTCCGATTCGCTGATCCATCAAATACCGGCATCAAGATAAGAAAGCCCAGGCCTTTGCCCTTCTTGCGGTTCGCTGGTTGCAATTTGCCTGAGGCAATGGGCTGCCCAGTCCTTATCGCTATATCGATCGCTTTATGCCGAATGGCTTCTGAATAAAGGTCGAAACCAATGCTGCGCCGATTGCCCTCACTTTCTGGCTGCAGGAAAATAACTGGGACTTTCAAGGAGCTGGCCTGCGTGGCTTGCACAGCTTGCGCCCATCCCACCCCTAGTGAACCGGCGGGATCATCGGCGCGGGGCAGAGCGTTTACAAAGCTTGCGAACACAGCTTTATCAACCTCGTCCACAACAGAAAACAGCGCCGCACCCGCGCTCAAAAAAGCCGCGTGACTGCTAACCCGCCGATCTAAGTCAGCCGCGACGGCATGGGATACTTCGCGCATCAGCCTCTCATGCTTAGCCCTCTCATTGCGCTCAATCGCAACCGTTCCAATCACGGTGACAATCATCATGAAGACAAAAACCGAAATTGCAGACACACGCGGCAAAGCAAGCAAGAGGCTCGCAAGCCGGTCACGCACGCTTCCAGACTTATCAGTTTTGAGGTTGCTCTGAGTCATTAAATCCTAACTATTATTTATCTTGGGAACCAAACCGGTTTACTACCGTTCGGATAAAATAGAAAAGTATAGGTGCAGCCGCCGATCTACGGTATTAAGTAATACATCTAAGAGGGAAAGTGTCGCCTAAAGCATGACTAAGCAAGGCAAAGATTCAGGGTCAGAGAAGAAGCGGAAGAAAAAAACTCCGCCTCTTAAGGGCGGCCGCGAGCCTGAATGGGCCAATGGCCTGCGCCAGCTTTATGATTCCGTTGTCGATGAGCCTCTTCCTGACAGCTTTAACGATTTGCTCGATAAGCTCGACGATGAGAGCAAAAGCACCTAGCCGGTGGTCGTAAAGCTCAAACACACGGCCGCACAGCAAGCCGATTTCAAACGCGAATTGACGCAAGTTATTCCGCATTTGCGCGCGTTTGCTCGCGGCCTTTGCGGGAGGCCCGATGTTGCCGATGACCTGGTGCAAGAGGCGATGCTCAAAGCATGGGCCGCGCGCGATCGGTTTGAGCCGGGCACTTCAATGAAGGCGTGGATTTTTGTGATCCTACGCAATGCCTATCTCACAGATATGCGGCGCAACAAATTTCACGGCGAATATGATGAAATTGTTGCAGAGCGCATTCTAACCGCGCGCGCCGGTCAAGAAGAACCGATCCACCTGTCTGACATGCACCGCGCCTTGCTGACATTGCCGCCGGAAAGACGCGAGGCGCTGTTGCTCGTCGGGGCTGGCGGCTTTTCCTATGAAGAAGCCGCGCATATTTGCGGATGCGCTGTTGGAACCGTCAAAAGCCGTGTAGGCCGCGCCCGGGCTACACTGACCGAAATGTTGGAGGAGGACACAATTCCTGCGCGTTCCAGCACGGACCGTGTCGCTCATGCGGCCATTTTGGAAGAGCTCGAAATTGCGTCCAAAGGACAATCCAATCACAATTGAACGCTAGCAAGCGAACCAATATTCCAGACACAAAAAACCCGCCAGCTTATCGCATCTGGCGGGTCTTTTTATGTGTGATCTAGGATTTGAAAGCGAGGTCTAGGCATTTAGCCTCAAGATCTCGCCCGATCTCCAATCGCGATATTAGGCGTAAACCCAAGCCGTTCCGCGTGCGAGATTTTCCGATGCAAACGCCCAATTGAGCTTATGATCGACAACCGCTGCCAAATAGGCAGGGCGCGCATTTTGGTGGTCGAGGTAATAGGCATGTTCCCACACATCGACGGTCAGCAGCGGGTTGAACCCGCTATCGGCCAGAGTGTCGCCATCATGCGTTTCTTCGATCGACAGCTTCCCGTCTTTTTCTGCGAGCCAGACCCAGCCGCTGGCGAAATGGCCAAGACCGCGCGCTTTCAATTGCTCTTTCAGTTCGTCCATTGAACCGAAAGCTTCATCGATTTTCGCTGCCAAGTCTGCCGAAGGCGCGGTTTCTGACGCAGCCATGGAATGCCAGTAAAAGCCGTGGTTCCAGCTTTGCGCGGCATTGTTGAACAGGCCTTGGTTTGAACCGCGAGCCGCTGCAACGATGTCTTCCATCGCGGCATTTGCGTGATCGGTGCCATCAATCGCAGCATTCATCTTGTCGATATACGCTTGGTGGTGCTTGCCGTGGTGGAATGACAGCGTGTTCGCCGAGACGGCTGGTTCCAGCGCATCATCAGCATAAGGGAGGGACATCAATGCAAAAGCCATGGGAACTCCAATAGTTGGTCGGTGTGAAATTTCGAATTACCCACGCTTACTGAACGACAAGCGCAAAGTCGGCAAGGGTTTCAAATGCTAGGTGGGCGCGCGGCGGCACATTTCAAGCGATCATTCTGTAGCCTGCCGATCCACCACAGAGGCGACCGCGACATTCATTGTCACATTCGCCAGCGTACGCATAATGTCGGGCATCATCTCCACTGCGACTAGCAACGCCAGAGGCTCTATCGGCACACCCATCGCCAGCGCAATCGGGCCGATTGACACAACAAAACTGATCGACCCCGGCAGGCTGACCGAACCGATGGAGATAATCACCGCCACCGCAATTCCGATAAGCATCAACGGCCATGGCACGGTGACACCGGCCAAATCCGCAATATAGAGCGCAACCGCCATATTCATTGCAACGCTAGTCGCGCGGAAAATCGCAACGGCCAGCGGCAGAACGAATTCTGATGTTTCCTCGCGCAATTTCAACCTGTTTGCACTGTCGAGCATTGCAGGAAGGCTGGCGAGAGAGCTTTGTGTCGAGACCGCCACGGCCTGTGCGGGCAATACCGCTTTGGCAAAGCGCATGGGGCTAACCCCGCCCAGCGCCCATGCGACGCCGTAAGCCAGCACCAGAATAAACGCGCCCATCGCCGACACGACTGCAATATAGTGCAACAGAACCAGAAACGCCTCGCCGCCGCTTTTAAGGCCCACCCCAAAGGCGAGCGCAAACACGCCAATAGGTGCGACTTTCAGCACCCATCCGATAATCATCAGCATGACATTCGCGAGCGCATGGAAAAACCCGAGCATCCTTGCGCCTTGCTCTGCGGGCAGGCGCGATACCGCCACAGCAAACAGGGTGAAGAATATCGTCAAGGGCAGCATCGCGGTCTCAGTCGCTGCGGCAATAATATTGGGCGCGATCAGCGAGCCGATAAAGGCGAAAATATCGGGAACTTCACCCGCCTCTTGCTCTCCGTCTGCGATGAAGAACGCAGCGTCTTTTGAGATAGAAAACGCGTCCAGTACTATGGGCATCATGACCGCTGTAAACAGACCGCCCAGCACCAAGACGCCGAATACCAAGGCCAAAAATTTGCGTGCGGCCGCTCCTGCTCTTGCCGCCTCCGCCATTTGCGCAATGCCCAGTACTAGCAAAGCAGCAACCAGCGGAATAATCGTCATCTGCAAAGCGCGCAGCCAAAGGCTGCCAATCAGCGCAATGCCGGAGGTAATTTCTGCCGCCAAATCTTGCGCCGATAAAACCGCGCCAAGCAGCAAGCCGCCGACTAAACCGGCCAATGTCAGGCCAACAGGTAGGCGGATCGACACCAATTCGAACCGCTGTGAAGTCACTTGTGTCAAAACTGTTTACCCCATCCGGCGCATCTACGCCTTCCCATTCCTCTTGAACGGCGATAACCGCGCTGGCGGCTGATGACAAATGATGCCAATCGTTTAAAGCGATAAACCAAGCGAATATACGGCAGGGAACAGCCACAATGGCGACTAGCAAAGCACGCAAATTCTTTGGCACTGACGGGATCAGAGGCCGCACCAATTCTGATGTGATGACATCGGAAATGGCTATGAAGGTTGGCCAAGCAGCTGGCGGGCATTTCATGCGCGGCGCGCACAGGCACCGGGTCGTGATCGGCAAGGACACGCGGCTTTCAGGTTATATGATTGAAAGCGCGCTGGTCGCAGGCTTCACCAGCGTGGGCATGGATGTGATAATGACTGGCCCGCTGCCCACACCTGCAATCGCCCTCATCACCCGCGAGATGCGCGCCGATTTGGGTGTGATGATCTCTGCCAGCCACAATCCTTACGAAGACAATGGCATCAAATTGTTCGGTCCAGACGGGTTTAAATTGTCGGACGAAGATGAGCTAGAGATTGAGAAACTGCTCGAACTACAGCCCGCCCTCGTCGATGCCTCACAGATCGGCCGAGCGCGCCGGATCGAAGATGCACGCGGGCGCTACATCCATGCGGTTAAGCAATCGGTGTCCGACGCGATCCGTTTCGATGACCTCAAAGTCGTGGTCGATTGCGCCAATGGGGCGGCCTATCAAGTGGCCCCATCTGCAATCTGGGAATTGGGCGCAGAAGTCATCACTCTGGGCGTCACCCCCAATGGCACAAATATCAATGACGGCGTCGGCTCTACCGCAATCGGCGCTTTGCAAGCCAAGGTGGTGGAAGAAGGCGCAGATATCGGCATTGCGCTGGATGGGGATGCTGACCGGCTGATCGTGGTCGATGAAAAAGGCAATGCAGTGGACGGCGACCAGCTGATGGCGCTGATCGCAGGCCGCATGCATGAAAAAGGCCAGCTTACAGGCGGCGGCGTGGTCGCCACGGTGATGTCCAATTTGGGGCTTGAGCGATATTTGCAGAGCCTCGACCTGACATTGGAGCGCACCTCGGTTGGTGACCGCTATGTGCTGGAGCGCATGAAATCAGGCGGCTTTAACATTGGCGGCGAGCAATCGGGTCATATGATCCTGCTCGACCATGCAACCACCGGCGATGGAACAGTGGCTGCGATGCGTGTTCTCGCCAGTCTGGTTCGCGCGGGCAAGCCTGCGTCGCAGCTGCTGCATGTGTTCGATCCTGTGCCGCAATTGCTCAAAAATGTCCGCTATGACGGAGCCAATCCGCTCGACAATGATGCTGTGAAATCCGTCATCGCTGATGCCGAAGCAGAGCTGGAAGGCAAAGGCCGTTTGGTTATCCGCAAATCGGGCACTGAGCCGTTGATCCGTGTGATGGCAGAAGGCGATGACAGCACTCAGGTTGAGGCGGTGGTCGACCGCATTTGCGACGCGGTAAAGGCCGCAGCCTGATGCTGGAAATGCGCCCTGATTGCGAAGCCTGCGGCGTCGATTTACCAGCAGAAGCAGCCGGCGCTTTCATCTGCAGCTTTGAATGCACTTTTTGTGCAAGCTGCGCTGAAAAGACCGATGATACCTGCCCCAATTGCGGCGGCGAGTTGATGGACCGGCCAACGCGCAGCAAGCCTGCTCAAGAGAAATATCCCGCCTCCACCAAACGGATGTTCAAAGCTTGATCGATACGGCCAAACCACCGCGCATTCTTGCCATTGCAGGGTCCGATTCCAGCGGCGGTGCGGGCATTCAGGCCGATATCAAAACCATCACTATGCTGGGCGGCTATACGATGACTGCGCTTACCGCAGCGACCGCGCAAAACAGTGTTGGCGTTCAAGCCATTGCGCCGATGACGCCAAAGTTTGTCGCTGAACAAATACGCTCCTGCGTCGGCGATATAGGCGTTGATGCGGTGAAAATCGGCATGCTGCATGATGAAGGCATTATCGCTGCAGTCGCCGCTGAAATCGACAAGCTAGCAGAGACTATTCCTGTCATTCTCGACCCGGTTATGATCGCCACATCCGGCGCCGCGCTGATTTCAGAAGACGCGATTGACGCGATGAGCAAGACTCTGTTTCCGCGCGCAACAATGCTCACCCCCAATCTTCCTGAATTGATCAAATTAACCGGCACATCCCCGCAAACGACCAAGGATATGGACGATGCGGCGATGAGTTTGGCTGAAAGCTATGATTGCCACGTGCTCGCCAAAGGCGGGCACACCGCTCCAGAAGGCGAAGAGGCACGGATCGTCGATATTCTCGTGCGCGGCGGCACGCAGGCGATTGCGTTCAACAATGCACGGATCGACACGCCCCACACGCATGGCACAGGCTGCACTCTATCCAGCGCAATCGCATGTTTGATGGGCCACGGACAAAGCGCCGAGCACGCCGTCAGATTGGCGCGCCGCTTCGTCTATCAAACCATCCTGCACGCGCCCGGCTATGGCAAAGGCGGCGGCCCGCTTGGCCATCAGGCAGTGCGAAAGCTGGACTAGCGCTCTAGCTCGTAAAATTCGGAGATATGCGCCCAAGCCTCATCGGCGGTTTCGCACCAATGGATGAGGTCGAGATCCTTTTTCGAAATCGTGCCTTCTTCCGCAATCGCTTCAAAATTGACGACCCGTGTCCAGAAATCCTTGCCGAACAAGCAGATCGGTATCGGCTTCATTTTGCCTGTCTGGATCAGCGTTAGCAGCTCAAAGAACTCATCGAATGTGCCAAAGCCGCCGGGGAACACTGCGACGGCCCGCGCCCGCAGCAAGAAATGCATTTTGCGCAAAGCGAAATAGTGAAAATTGAGCGATAGGTAAGGTGTTACGTAGCTATTGGGCGCTTGCTCATGCGGCAGGATGATATTGAGACCAATGCTCTCCGCGCCTGCATCAGACGCGCCGCGATTGGCCGCCTCCATGATCGATGGGCCGCCGCCGGAACATACAACAAACTGGCGCTTACTGTCTTCGATGATCGCCTTTTCAGACACCATCCGCGCCAGCTTCTGCGCCTCGGCGTAATATTTCGACTTGGCCGCAAGATTGGCAGCGACTTTCTGCTCATATTCCGTGCCGTCTTTCGCGGCTTCAATCTTCGCATCCGCTTCATCAGGTGAGGGAATGCGCGCGGAACCATACATCACTAAGGTCGAACCAACCCGCGCTTCATCCAACAGCATTTCCGGCTTGAGCAGTTCCAATTGAAACCGCACCGGACGCAATTCTTCGCGCAGCAGAAAATCATCGTCGGCAAAGGCAAGCCGGTAGGCAGGATGCTCCGTCTGCGGTGTTTTCTCTGGGCCCTTCTTAACGAAGTCAGCCTCTTCTTGAGCGGGATAGAATTTGCGGTCTGTAAGGTCTTTATCTGTCATTGCGTTCTTTTAGGCGCAGCATTTGGGCTGGGCAAGCAGCAAGCCACCCCATCTCCCGCAAACTTGCAGCAAACATGCGTCAGGCTTGCCGAGAATGCGCCAAGGCGCTAGCGTCTGTGACAGGTCCTCGTCCGGCCTGCATTTGGGCTAAGCGGCGAGAAGATAGAAAGATATTGGTTGAAATGGCGGAATATTCTCCGCCGGGCAAAGATAAAGGCGCTGGTAAAAAGAGGAGCAATAAGTCCGGCAAGGTAGCCGATTTTCGCTACAAGCGCTCCTCCCAGCCAAAGTCAAAACGCCGCAATTCTGCGGGCCCTCAGGGCAGCCGTGTGCCCGGAAAAAATGGCGGGAAGCCAGCTGGAAAGCCGGGCCCTAGACAGGCCTATGCCGCCCTTGATCTAGGCACCAACAATTGCCGCCTATTGATCGCGCGGCCATCCGGCGAAAATTTCACCGTTATTGATGCCTTTAGCCGCGTCGTAAAACTGGGCGAGGATTTGGCGACCACAGGCAAACTCTCAGACGCCGCCATGGACCGCACGTTAGGCGCGCTAAAAGTGTGCAGTGACAAGCTGCGCCGGCGCAATGTGCATCTTGCTCGCTCGGTCGCGACAGAAGCCTGCCGCAGAGCCAGCAATGGGGCAGAATTTATCGAACGCGTGCGCCAAGAAACGGGCATTATGCTCGATATTATCAGCGCAGAAGAAGAGGCGCGGCTGGCGGTTTTGGGTTGCCATATTTTGCTGGAGCACGGTGACAGTCCTGCGATCATTTTCGATATTGGCGGCGGCTCAACAGAGCTGGTTCTGCTGGAGCAAGGCGGCGAAACTGTGCCGCGCATTTTGGATTGGTTATCCGTTCCCTGGGGCGTGGTGTCTTTGACCGACACTGTGCAGCGCAAAGGCTCAAGCGATGAAGAGAGGCATGCGCGCTACACCGAAATGCGGCGCGTGGTTTTGGAAAGCCTCCAACCATTTGCCACACGCATCAGCGACGCCTCGAAAGCCGATGGGATCCGCCTGCTAGGTACCAGCGGCACGGTTACCACACTTGCCAGCCTGCATTTGGAACTGCCGCATTATGACCGCAAGGCTGTCGACGGATTGATCGTGCCGTCAAAAGCGATGCGCGATATTAGCGAACGATTGTCGCATATGTCGCGGAACGAGCGCGGCAACCTGCCTTGCATTGGGCAAGACCGTTCAGAACTAGTGGTGGCGGGCTGCGCAATCCTTGAATCGATCCTCGATATTTGGCCAGCGGAAAAACTCGGCGTTGCAGATCGCGGCATTCGCGAAGGCATTCTACGCAGCCTCATGGCCATCCCCGGTGTCCCTGATCACGGCCGCGACAAGCAGGAAAGAACCAGCGCATGAGCAGGTCAGGCGGCGATCCCAATCGGCGAGTCAAAACAGGCAAGAAGCGCAGCGAATCCTCGATCAAATGGTTGGAGCGTCAACTCAATGATCCCTATGTGAAAAAGGCAAAGGCTGACGGCTATCGCAGCCGCGCCGCTTACAAAATCCTTGAGCTCGACAAGCGCTTTAAGCTCATTCGCGGATCAAAACGCGTTGTTGATTTGGGCATTGCACCGGGCGGCTGGGCGCAAGTTGTGCGCAAGCTGGCGCCGAATGCAGGGATCGTTGGGATCGATCTATTGCCGACGGAGCCTATCGAAGGCGTCACCATCTTTGAGATGGATTTCATGGATGATAAAGCGCCGGCTAAGCTTGAGGCAGCGCTGGACGGCCCGCCCGATCTAGTTCTCTCGGATATGGCTGCCAACACCGTGGGCCACAAACAAACCGATCATTTGCGCACGATGGCATTGGTTGAGGCTGGCGCTTGGTTTGCAACCGAAACGCTGGAAAAAGGCGGCGCGTTCGTTGCCAAGGTTTTGGCAGGCGGAACCGATGCCGAATTGCTGCAAATGCTGAAAGCCCATTTCACCAGCGTGAAACACGCAAAACCACCGGCAAGCCGCAAGGGGTCATCGGAATGGTATGTGGTCGCCCAGGGATTTAAAGGGCGCGATTAGGGCTTCAGGCTGAAAACCCGTGCAAGCGCTTATGCGCCGCCTTCGTTCTCTTCAGCCGCTGCGTCTTCCACTGCTTCTGCTTCGGCGGCTTCTTCGCCTTCCGCTGCAGCGTCTTCTTCAGCGACTGCTTCGCCTTCAGCAGGTGCTTCATCTGCAACCGCCGCGACAAATTCTGGCACGGCAAGGTTTGAGCCCTGTTCGTTAATGTAGAGCAAGAGAGCAGCGCGATCTTCAACTTTAGACAGACCGGCAAAACTCATCTTATTGCCATTGGCAAAAGCACGGGGGCTTTTCAGCCATGCGCTCATCGTTTCCCAATCCCATGTTCCACCAACACCAGAAAGAGCTGAACTGTAAGCAAATCCGGCTGAATTACCAGCAACCGCTTTGCCCATCACACCGTGAAGATTGGGGCCAATGCCATCAGCGCCGCCAGCGTTGATCGTATGGCAGGCTGTGCATTTGGCGAAGATTTTCTCGCCCTTCGATGCTTCCATGCCTTCCATGTTGAGAGCTTCTGCAATGGTCATTGCCGCCTCGTCTGGTCCGGCAATATCTTTAATGTCGTAACCAGGCTCTGCTGGCGGATCAATGTGGAAATACTTGCCCGAAAGGATTGAAAACCCAAGAGCAATAATGCCTGCAAAAAGCACCCAGCCAGCGATGGTGTTGAAACGGTCTTCCATAATGCGATGCATGCCCAATTTGAATCGTTTAGTAACAGTCGCGCGTCGCTCTAGTCGCGGCAGCGCGGCGGCGCAAGAGGTCAGGTAACATCACACATTGCATTTGATGCAACACGCACCTTCGCTTGCATCCTTGTGCCAGCGCAGATAGCAGCCGTAGCCACTATGACGAGTTTCCCAGCCCCAGCCCAAGCTATGGTCGATCAGATGCGTGCATCTGCTGCGGCTGCTCCTGAAAAAGCGATTGCATTCCAAGGCGCGCCCGGTGCCAATTCGCATCGCGCCGTAATGGAGGCGATACCGCAAGGTCTGCCCCTGCCCTGCGCCAGCTTTTCTGAGGCGCTGGATGCAGTGGAAAGCGGAATGGCAGGAAGCGCGATCATCCCGATTGAAAACTCGCAAAATGGCCGTGTGGCCGATATCCATTTTCTGCTGCCGGAAAGCGGGCTGCATATTGTGGGCGAGCATTTCATGCCTATCAATCACGCTCTAATGGGGATTGGCCCCGGCCCCTTTAAAGAAGCCTACAGCCATCCGCAGGCGCTTGGCCAATCGCGTCACTTCTTAAAAGAGCGAGGGATTCGGCCGCTTTCGCATATCGATACAGCAGGCTCGGCCGCCTATGTCGCAGAGCGCGGCGACCCTGATATCGCCGCTATCTCGCCGCCTATTGCTGCTGAGCTTTACGGGCTGCAGATTGCTGAACACAATGTGGAGGATGCCTCCGACAATATGACGCGTTTCGTCATTTGCGCGAAAGATCCAGTCGACCCCGCCACGCTCAAGGGCACTGTGTCCATCACCACCTTTGTGTTTGAAGTGAAGAACATTCCCGCCGCTTTGTATAAAGCCATGGGCGGATTTGCGACCAATGGCGTCAATATGACCAAGCTGGAAAGCTATCAAAAGGGCACAAGTTTTTCCGCCTCTATGTTCTATGCCGACATTGTTGGCGCGCCAGGCAATCCGGCAGTGGACCGAGCTTTAGAAGAGCTAGAATTTCATTCTAAAGAGATTCGGATATTGGGAACATATGCGCAGGCGCGGCCAAGAGGTTAAGAGCACGGCACAGTAAGATTGTGTATTGCCCAAATTCTTCGCGCGTTTTGATGGACTTTTTATTGCTTAAGCGCGCCTGCCATGGCACCAATGACCGCAATGACCACGGGGCCCGCCATCAGCACTTCTGAAGCCAGCGACGCCAATGGTCCAAGCGATGATTTTGTGCAAAATTGGCGCGATGTTCGCGGCAATGATGACATTCAGTTTGAGCCCGTCAAAATTCCGCCTCCAGAACCGCGCGAACCAGGCATGTTCGATGAGTTCTTCAAGTCAATTGGAGAATTTTTGGCCGGCTTGTTCGGTTGGTTTCCGGCGACTTGGCCTGCGCTATATTGGATCTTGATTATTGTCGCCGTCGCCGCGGCGCTGTTCATCCTCTACCGATTGGTTGAACCCTATTTGGGCCCGCGCGCCGACAAGGGCTGGGTCGAGGAAGAGCCCGAATGGCAGCCCGATGCCGCGCAAAGCATTGCCTTGCTAGAGGATGCAGACCGACTGGCAGCGCAGGGCAAATATGATGAGGCCACCCATTTGCTGCTCCAGCGATCGGTGGTGCATTTGTCGGAGGCCAAGCCCGATTGGGTCGAACCATCCAGCACAGCGCGCGAACTGGTGGCTATTGAAGCCCTGCCGGACAAAGCGCGCGCTACCTTTGGTGTGATTGCTGAACGTGTGGAGCGCAGCCTGTTTGCATTGCGCGCGCTGAGCCAAGATGATTGGGAAGCGGCCCGCGCCGCCTATGCCGATTTCGCCGCGACCTCTTTGAAGGGGCCAATAGGATGAGCGATATGGCCGCCCAAAGCGTTTCGGCAAATGGCCGCCGCGCCAATCCCTTCAGCCCCAAAACTGTGCTTGGGTTTGTCGGCGTTGGCTTTGCCGCCTTTTTGCTGCTCCTCTATTTTATGGCCATTGGCGACACGGGCGGCGGAGAAAAAGATGGGACAGCGCATGCCGCCTCCAATGGCCTAAATGGCTATTCGGCCATTGTGGAATTGCTTGAGGCAGAGGGCGTTGATGTCAGCCGCTCGCGCTCCAAATCCGATTTAGAGACCTATGACCTGCTGGTTCTGACACCGCCCACAACTGTCGATCCAGAAGAGTTTGGCGAATTTCTTACAGAGCGCCGCGACCAAGGGCCTACCATGGTCATATTGCCCAAATGGCTTGCGACAAAATTCCCTCCATCGCTTCCCGAAGAAGTCAGAGAAAAATTGCAGGAAGACTGGGTACGATTGCCCATCATGCAGCGCCCTGGCTGGACCGAAGAACTGCCCGAGCCATTCGCCTTTGAAGTGACCGGCGATGATCTTGCCAAAGACCGCAAAGCGCCATTCACTGGCCCGTATGTGACAGGCGAGCTTCCGACCGGCAAACATCATTATACAGATATCAGCGATAACCGCCGCGCTTTGGTGACAAGCAATAGCAACCGTGTGCTGGCCTTTGTGATCGAAGACACGTCGGAATATGATGACACATATCCGGTTTATTTCGTGGTCGATCCTGATCTGATGAACAATTACGGTATGGCCGATCAAACGCGTGCAAGGCTCGCGATGGAGCTTGTCCAAGAGGCAGCCTATTATGAAGAAACGCCCGTCATTTTCGACCTTACGATGAACGGTAAGGGCAATGCAGACAATCTGCTTACCCTCGCGTTTCGTCCGCCCTTTCTTGCTGCAACCTTGTGCCTGATTGCACTGCTTATCATAATCGGATGGCGTGCGTTTAAGCGCTTTGGCCCGCCTATGGCAGAGGGGCAAGCGATTGCTTTTGGCAAACAACAATTGGTTACCAATGGCGCTGGGCTTATCTTGCGAGCGCGCCGCTTTGGCTTGCTTGCCGAACCTTATATTGATCTGAGCGCGCAGCGGACCCGCGAGTTATTGGGCATGAGCAATCTCGATATGGATGCTTTGGATGCCGCGGTTGAACGCAAATTGCCAGACGAACCCAATTTCACGCAGCGCGCCAATGCTCTTCGCAAAGCCCGCAGCCAAACCGACATATTGCGCGCCGCACAGGCGCTGAAGGAACTTGAGAGGACATTGAAGCCATGAGCATGACACTAGCCGAGCTGCGCGATGTGGCAGCAGCGATTAAAGCCGAAGTGGGCAAAGCCATCGTCGGGCAAGACGAGATGATCGATCAAATGCTGATCGCTATGGTCAGCGAAGGGCATGTTCTGCTCGAAGGGCCTCCCGGAACAGCGAAGACCTTCATCGCGCAGAGTTTTGCGATTGCCTTGGGCCTCGATTTTGGACGCATCCAATTTACGCCAGACCTGCTTCCCGGCGATATTCTTGGCTCCAACCTGTTCAATTTCCAAACCAGCGAGTTTACTCTGACCAGAGGGCCAATTTTCTGCGATCTGCTGCTGGCCGATGAGATCAACCGTACTCCGCCCAAAACGCAGGCGGCCTTGCTAGAGGCGATGCAAGAACGCCGCGTTACTTTGGATGGCGAGACACATGCCTTGCCCGACAGTTTTATGGTCGTCGCAACCCAAAACCCGATTGAGAACCAAGGTGTCTATCCTTTGCCAGAAGCGCAGCTCGATCGGTTCTTGTTTAAGCTGCTTGTTCCTTACCCCAGCGAGCAAGAAGAAGGCTCGATCGTCATGCGCTTTGGCCAGCGCCAAGGCCCGCCGCGTCCAGCAGAATTGGGCGTCAGTGCCGCAACCAATGCCAAGCAATTGAGCGAGATTAGCGCGGCTTTGGATGAAGTCACCGTCGCGCAAGAAATCGTCGATTATGTCGTGCGGCTGGTGCGTTCAACGCGCGAGCATGCGGAGCTAGCCGTTGGCGCGAGCCCGCGTGCCGCCGTTATGCTGGCGAACGCTGCCCGCGCGCGCGCCGCTTTGCAGGGCCGCAATTATGCTTTGCCTGATGATGTGAAGGCACTGGCGATCCCCGTATTGCGCCACCGCCTGAGCCTTAGCCCGGCAGCCGAAATTGAAGGCCGCGACATTGAAGACTTGGTGAGCGAACTGGTCGAAAGCACGGAGGCTCCGCGCTAGGCTTTCATGCGCTTTCAATTCCCCATCCTACCAACGCAGCGCGCTGCTTGGGTGATCGCCGCCAGCACGCCGATTGCGCTGCTGATCGCGGCGACCGCGCCGGCTGCGTGGGTCATTGCACCGGCGGCGGTTCTCGGCCTGCTCGTGGTCATATTGCTCGACGGATTGCTGGCTGGGCGATTGGAAGCATGGGAGCTGGACGCGCCCGTTGATACCGAAATTGGCAAGGCAACCGCGCTGCGTGTGACCGGCGAATTTGGCAATGGCTCCAGAAGCAGCGTTACAGCCGCGATCGAATTTGATGCAAGACTAGGCAGCGATGGGCGCGGCATGACGGAACTCTACTCGGGCGGCGAGCAGACCGGCAAAGCTGGCACATATGAAGGCGCCGTCGATGCCATTCCTGTTCGGCGCGGCACGGCCAATATCACCCGCGCATGGCTGCGTTGGACTGGCCCCTTGGGCTTGGGCGCCAGACAAATTGTCCGCGATGAAGAGCAGCAATTGCGCATTTGGCCAGACCTCTCACCAATCCGTTCGCCCGAATTGCAGACCTTCTTGCGCGATGCCCAATTTGGCCTGATCGCGCGGCGCATTCGCGGCGAAGGCACTCAGTTCGAAGCATTGAGCGAATATGAAGCGGGCATGGATCGCCGCCGGATCGATTGGAAGGCCAGCGCTCGCCATACGAAGCTCTACGCCCGCGAAAATGAGAGCGAGCGGAACAATCAGATCGTCTTCGCCTTTGATTGCGGTCAGGCCATGTGCGAGCCAGTGGACGGCCTGCCGCGCATTGATCGCGCGGTTTCGGCTGCGCTGACATCGGCCTATATTGCGCTGAAGGGCGGAGACAAGGTCGCGCTTTATGGATTTGCGCAAAAGCCCGATGTGGTGACGCCTTTTGTGAATGATGCGCGATCCTTCCACCGCCTGCAGGCCGCCGCTGCTGGCCTCGACTATCACGCCGCAGAGCCCAATTTTACGCTGGCTCTGGCATCGCTAACCGCGCGCCTCAAACGCCGTTCGCTCATTGTGCTATTCTCTGATTTCACCGATCCGACAGCGGCGGAATTGATGGTCGAGAGCATTGGGCGCCTGGTGGAAAAGCACTTGGTCCTGTTCGTGACCATTTCCGACAGCGAGCTAGAAACCATGGTCGATGCGCCGCCCACTGATCTGGCGCAAATCGCGCGCAGCGTTACCGCCGGCGGTCTTGCCCATCAGCGTGCGATTGTGCTGCAACGTCTGCGCCAATTGGGCGTCGATGTGATCGAGGCGCCGTGGAACCAAATCGGCTACCAGCTGATCGACAAATATTTCGAGATCAAGAACAGCGAGGCAATCGGATGAAGGCTCCTGTTATTTCAGCATGGCGCGGCGCGGCAGAGCCTGAGGCGCCCACAGACATCGCCGCCGCCGCTTTGCGTTCTGACCGGTTCAGGCTTGAGCGCGAGGGCGAATGGAAGCGCCTCGATATGATCGTGACCCGTATGGAAAAGGGCCGCCTGCGCTCAATTTCCAATGAAGATCTGCTCGATCTGCCGACACTTTACCGCACCGCCGCCTCCAGCCTGTCTGTTGCGCGTGAGACATCGCTGGATGTCGCAACGCTGACCTATTTGGAGCAATTGGTGCAGCGCGCTTGGTTCCAAGTTTATGGGCCCCGCCAAGGGTTCTTTGCATGGCTGCGCTCCTTTCTGTTTGGCGGATGGAGCCGCGCCATTCGCGCAATATGGCTCGACATTTGTATCGCGACATTCGTGATGGTGGCCGGCACAATCGTAGGCTGGCTTTTATGCGCGCAGGATAGCGAATGGTTCTACCGCTTGGTGCCAACGGGCCTTGCAGATACGCGCGGGCCGGGTGCGAGCCGCGAGCAATTGCTGGAAACATTGCAGACCGAAAGCAGTTCAACGGGGCTCTCAACCTTTGCCGCGCAATTGTTCAGCAATAATGCCGGCGTATCGATCCTGGCCTTTGCGCTTGGCTTCGCCTTTGGCATCCCATCGCTGATGCTGCTGGTGCATAATGCCGCCATGCTGGGCGCATTTCTGTGGCTGTTTTCAAGCCAAGATTTGACGCTAGAGATTGCCGCATGGCTCAGCGTGCATGGCACGACAGAGCTGACCGCAATCATGCTATCGGGCGCAGCGGGCCTGCACATCGGACGCTCCATGGGCTTTCCCGGTGACCGCTCCATCCTTACCGCCATGTCGGACAGCGGCAAGCGCGCCGCCACTGTCATGGTCGGCGTCGTGATCATGATGGTTGTCGCTGCATTGCTGGAGGCTTTTCCGCGCCAATTGGTCGATGGCGAAACCAATCGCTTGCTCATCGGCGGGGCTATGCTGCTCTTCTGGATCGCCTATTTCTTTGCCTATCGGCCTGCTCAAGATGAGGCAGCGGCATGAGCACAGCGACCCCAACCTCTGCATCCATTGCTGCTGGTCACAATGCCAAAAGGCTGCGCCAAATCATCACACCTGAAGGCATTAGCCTGCCGATCACCGTGGCATCACGGGGCTCGCGGGTGGGGGCATTCCTGCTCGACATGACGATTTTTACGGTCGGCCTTATTCTGTTTCACCTGCTGATGGCGGCGCTGTTCGGCTCCACATTTGATGAGACTATGTCAGGCATCGGCGAGGAGCCCAATGGCGCGCAGGAATTCCTCATCATCATCTACGTGCTGGCCATTTTCATCGCTCGCTATGGGTATTTCCTCGGCTTTGAGCTTGGCCCGCGCGGCGCGACATTAGGCAAGCGTATCGTCGGCATCAGAGTGGCCGCCCGTGATGGCGGCCGGCTAACCCCTGAAGCCATCATCGCCCGCAATCTGATCCGCGACATCGAAGTCCTATTGCCGCTCGTCTTTTTCCTCACTGCAATTGCCGGTGAAGGCGGCAATGCGGGTTGGGCCAGCGCACTTTGGGTGTCGGTTTTCCTCGCCTTCCCATTCTTCAACAAGGACGCAATGCGCGCGGGCGATGTGATCGCTGGCACTTGGGTTGTTGAGCGGCCAAAAATGAAACTGGCCCAAACTCTATCGACCCAAGGTGCAGCAATGGGCGCAAGCCAATTGACGGGCACAAAATATGAGTTCGGCGAAGAAGAACTGAGCATTTACGGCGAGCATGAATTGCAAACGCTGGAGCGGGTATTGCGTGATGATAAGAACGAGGCATTGGTTGCCGTTCATGCCGCAATTTGCGCCAAGGTTGGATGGAGCCCGGGCGCAGGCGATGAGCGCGCTTTCCTGGAAGCATTCTATGCGCAATTGCGTTCGAGGCTGGAAAACGACATGCGATTTGGCAAGCGCAAGGCCGACAAATTCTCCTAATTTGAAGAGAGTGGCGCGCGGGTGCAGATTGGGAGAGAGAGAAGGCTGGTGACGTATGGGATGGGAGAATCCAGCCGGATCGGCAACCGCGCGCAACACACCCAGTAGGCGCAAAGCGTAAACAACCGACTTAAATCGCTGTTAGATTTACAATATTTAATCTCGATCCATTGCTCGTTTTACGTAGAGCATTTTTGCCCATCCCTGATCCCGATATTTTGCAAGCATATCTTCTTAGGCATCTGATTCTACTTGCTTTGTTTATTAAGCAAGGATGGCGGATGGGTCTCCGCTAAGAGGAAATGCTGAATCTTGCCGGAATCCAAGTCCGATTTAAGGTTTTGATTCTAAATGATAAAAACTCCGAGCTAAGAGCGCTCGATTCCAATCTTCTTGCGCGATAGTTGAGATTGTAAACTCCCGTGCAAAGATGCTAAAGCTGCGCCATATATTTTTTGAGGGAGTACACACTTATGCAAATTCCATATCTTGGAACATTCGCGATTGATCAGGATGCCCTGATCGAAGGCGCGATTGAATTCGGCACAAAGGCCGCAATCGTCATTGGCATTTTGCTAGTCACATGGATTGTAGCAAAAATCGTCAAATGGACATTCACCAAGCTGGTGAACAAAATCGAATTTCTCCAGCGCGACACTAGCGGCGGCGAAACGGTTGGCGGCTCCATCGGCAAGATCGTATCCGGTCTTGTATGGATCTTCGGTCTTATCGCCATCTTGAACGCTCTTGGTCTTGAAGGTCCAATTGGTCCGCTTCAAGAATTGCTGAACACTGTCATGGGCTTCATCCCCAATGTCATCGGTGCCGGCCTCATCTTCTTTATCGGCGCTATGGTTGCAAATATCGTTCGCGATATCGTCACCACAGCGATGCAGACAGTCAATCTCGACAAATGGGCCAACAAAGGCGGCGTTGATCAGGTCACTGGCAATTCCACCATCAGCAGCACAATCGGCACAGTCGTTTATGTTCTGATTATCATCCCAGTGGCTATCGCAGCCTTGAGTGCGCTGAAAATCGAAGCAATCTCTGGCCCAGCGATCAGCATGCTCAACATGATCATGAACGCTATTCCAGTGGTTATCGGTGCCGGCATCCTGCTTGGCCTCGGCTTTGTTATCAGCAAGTTCGCTGCCAACATCCTGACCGAAGTGCTTGCAGGTCTGGGCATTGATCGTCCGGTTCAAGAGCTTGGCCTTCTGCCTGACTCAACCACAGCGTCATCGGTTATCGGCCGCGTTGTTCAAGTCGCTATCATTCTGTTTGCAGCGGTTGCTGCGACAAAGATGCTCGGCTTCCCTGAACTGACCAAGATCGTGAACACAGTGCTTGCACTGGGCGGTAAGGTTATCTTCGGTGCGGTTGTTATCGGTATCGGCTTCATGCTTGCTAATCTGCTCGCCAAATTGGTCAGCGGCGCAAGCGAAGGCGGAATGGCCGGCAACATCGTCAAATATGCCACCATCATCCTGTTCACCTTCATGGGCCTGAACTTCACCGGTGTTGGCGAAATGATCACACAAACCGCATTCAGCGCGATTGTGATCGGCATGAGCGTCGCAGGCGCATTGGCCTTCGGCCTTGGCGGCCGCGAATGGGCAGCCAAGCAGCTCAACAAGATCAAGTGATTTTGATAGGCTAAAACGCTTTGCTCTTGCAGCGAAGCTAAGACATGATGGGGCGCAAGCGGTTTGAACTGCTTGCGCCCTTTTCATTGGGCGTTTGGAATTGGATAAGGATCACGCAGCATGAGTGAATTTGGCGCACAATCGACCACAGACGAAGTTCTCGCCGCTCATGGTCTCACCGGCCAAACCGTGTTTATAACCGGCGGGGCCTCCGGCTTAGGCCAAGAAACCGCCCGCGCCATGGCAGCGAAGGGCGCGCATGTCGTGATCGCCGCCCGCGATGCAGGAAAGCTGGAGGCCGCAGCCGCAGCCATTCGCGAGGATACAGGCAGCAAGCTTGTCGAAACGATTATGCTGGACCTCGCCTCACAAGACGCTGTTCGCGCCTGCGCCAACGAAGCCAATGAGCGTTTCGACAAAATCGACCTGCTGATCAACAATGCCGGCGTCATGGCTTGCCCTCAAAGCGAAACGGCAGACGGGTTCGAAATGCAGTTCGGAACCAATCATCTTGGGCACTTCTCATTGACAAAACACATACTACCGCTGGTCCGTAAAGGGACAGGCAAACGCATCATCAATTTGTCGAGCAGAGCCCATCATAATGATGGCGTGCATCTCGATGATGTGGGTTTTGAAAACCGGACATATGAAAAATGGGTGAGTTATGGGCAATCCAAAACGGCCAATGTCCTCTTTTCCGTGGCTCTCAATAAGCGCCTCGATGACATTGATGTGTTTGCTGTTCACCCTGGCGGGATTAACACCAATTTGGGGCGCCATCTGACGCCCGATGATGTCAAAGCGCTTATCGCTCGCATCGAAGAAAGCGAAGGCGGCGGCTTCACGTTCAAATCAATTGAGCAAGGCGCAGCAACCTCTTGCTGGGCGGCAACCGCGCCGGAGATTGCCGGACAAGGCGGCGTCTATTGCGAGGATTGCCACATTGCAGAAGTCGATGATGAAAGCAGCGCTAGCGGAGTGCGGTCTTACGCGCTTGATCCTGAAATCGCAGAGGGCCTTTGGAGCTTAAGCGAGCGAATGGTCGGCGAGAGCTTCACCGTCTGATCCCCGCGAAAGCGTTTGCGGCTATGATGAGAGGAAGTTCTGGATGAGGTTCATCACATCCTTGGTCTCGCGGGTGCCGGGTATCACCATAAAGACATGCGGCGCTCCGGCATATTCATACAGAGCAACCGGCGCATTCGCCTCTAAGGCGCGCGCCATGAAATTGCGGCAATCGACGACGAATAAATCATGCCGTCCTTGGAATATTTGAGTCGGCGGCAAGCCTTCCAAATCGGCATAAAGCGGCGAGCATTCGGGCGAGGCTGGATCGCGGCCTTCTGCCCATAATTCGCCCATCACCCGTATCGGATCAATCGACAGCATGAAGTCCTTTGGCTCTACCACGCGCGCCGCTTCATCGCGCAAGGTCAGATCGAGCCATGGTGACAGCAGCACCAATTTGCCCGGCTGAGACGTGCCTGCCTTCTTGGCACGATTCGCCAAGGCAATCGCCATATGTCCGCCCGCACTATCGCCTGAGGCAATGATCTGTGCTGGATCCCACTCTTCAGCAATCTTGGCAAAAGCCGCATCCGCCAGCGCATCGGCATCCTTATAGCTGGCCTCTGGCACGACATTATACAGCGGCACGGTTACGCTCGCGCCGGTAACATCCACCAGCCGCGCGACAAATGGCCAATGCATATCGAACATGGGGAAGGCAAAGCCGCCGCCATGGAAATAGAGAATATGCTGATGCCCTTTGCCAGTCTTAGGGTGAAGCGTAACGCATTTTTGACCGGCGGCCTCCCAATGCTCTGCATTATATTTGCGCTCGATCTTCTCCGGCAAAGGCGCGTCATGGGGCAGCGTGCGGGTAGCAAACAATTCGCGAGTAGCCTCTGCGGTTTTCGGGAAAATCGCCGGTTGGCGCGCGATCATCCAGGTGAGGAAACGCAAAAGCATGCTCGGTTTTGTGCTGCGCAGCTCAAAGATGTCGCCGTCAGATTGTGTCATTGCTATTCCCCCCGGCCCATAGGCTGTCTCAGCAGCAGATCACGCTGAAATGCACGCCCTGTCAAGCTAAGCTTGCTCGGCATGTAAGGCTGTGATCAAGCCGCTCTGCACCCAGCGGCCCAAGATACCGCCTGCCCGCATAATGGCATCTTGGCCCTCCTCAGGAGACGCACTGCCGCCAGCTAAGCCAGCGCAAATATCGCCAAAACTCTCGCCTGCTTGCACGGATTGAAGCACGGCGACTTCTTCGGAACTAACCATTTGAAACGTCGGGCGCTCGCCTTCGCGCCATATCAATATGCCGCGCTCCTCGCCTTGGCTGACGGCAGGATGAGCGGCGCCTTCCTCCATCGCTTTCCACATGGCGTGAAGATCATGGCGCACCAGCCCGCCTGCCAAATCGGGCACCAAAGCAATCTGCAACCCCAGCCACTGCGCCTCTTCATATTCGCCCGTGATAAGACTGAACTGATCCAGAGAGAGCGGCTGACTATCGGGGCAAGAAAAAGCGCGCAGCATCATCCATTCCAGCCAAGCAAGCTCGGCCACTTCGGGTGATGCGGAAAAGAACGCGCGGCAAGTTTCATCAAAACCGGCGCCGGCATCATCAATCGTCCAGCTGTCTGACGGATACGCGATGACATGGTTGATCGCTGCCTGTTTAAACGGCGCTTCTCCAGCCCAGATTCCGGTCTTGAGAAAAGTCGCGCGCAGAGCCTCCACCAAGGCATTGCGGTAATTGCCGCGGTACACATTGAGGCCCGCCGCATGGCGGTTGCCCCACCCTGCCGGCATTGCGCTGCCTTCATCAAGCACATTGTCCATGAAGGCCTTTTGCATGTCAGCCAATGTCATCGGCGCTTCCATCACGCAGGCTCCAACGCGCCTGCTGAAACAGCGCGCGCCTTATCCAACTCGCTCAGCAATTCGGGCAATGGAGGAATATTGCCATCGCGCTCAATCATGGTTGCAACCGGAACATTGGTCGCCGCCAGCATTGCGCAGGCTTTCGCATAGAGCGCCCACACATCATCACACACATCATGATCATGGGTGTCGATGATGATATCCTGATCTGTCTCGCCGCGGGTATGCCCGGCCAAGTGAATTTGGCGAACCCGGTCCAGCGGCAATCCGCCAAGATAATCATCCTCGCTAAAGCCGTGATTGCGCGCGCTGACGAAGATATTGTTCACATCCAGCAGCAAGTAACAGCCTGTGCGCTGCGCCATTGCGGCCAGAAATTCCCATTCGGTCAACTCGTCCTGCGGAAAGGTCAAATAGCTCGATGGATTTTCGAACAGCATCGGACGGCCCAATGCATCCTGCGCGCGGTCAATATTGGCGCAGACCACATCCAATGCCTCGCCCGTCAAAGGCAAAGGCAGCAAATCATGGCTGTTGTGGGCAGAGGTGCGCGTCCAGCACAAATGGTCTGACACCCAGAGCGGATCAATGCGGCGCTCCAACTGTTTCAGTCTCGCCAGATAGTCTGCATCCAATCCGCCAGCCGAGCCAATCGACATGGAAACACCGTGGATGATCACCGGATGCTTTTCGCGCACCTCATCCAGAATGCGCAGCATCCGCCCGCCATCCACCATGTAGTTTTCCGAAATCACCTCGACGAAATCCACCGGCACATCACCGCTGAGGAAATCATCAAAATGCGTGCGCCTCAGGCCAAGGCCAAATCCGGCAAAGGGGGCGATGCGGTCGGTCATATGGCTGTATCCTAGCAGGTTTTGCGCGCGCGGGATTCATTTATCACCGCGCCTCTGCTGGGTCGTTCGATGCGCGATAGCGATGGGTTACAAAAAAGGGTCTGCCCACCATAAGCACAGAAAATTTTGATGCTTTGTAACCGCATCCAGAATTGGCGCGAATACCATCACAGCTGCGGCACATTGCCAAGGCCAACCGAATGAAAACATGAACCCCCAGTTCCCCCACGGAGAGACATTATGAACAAGACATCCTTTGCACAGATCGCTGGCCTAGCCATGACAGCAGGCATTGTAGCAGGCCTCGCTTCGACCCCGGCAACCGCTCAAAGCGGCGCAAAAGAAAAATGCTACGGCGTTGCAAAAGCGGGCAAGAATGATTGTGCAGCAGGCGCAGGCACTAGCTGCCAGGGCACCTCGACCCGCGATTATCAAGGCAATGCTTGGACCTATGTGAAGAAGGGCAGCTGCACTTCGATCAAAACGCCCAAGGGTGCAGGCTCTTTGAAGCCCGTAAAACGCTAAGCAACCAACCCAGATAGGTGACTTATGAGCAGCGTGATTTCATTGTATGACCGTATTGTAGCCCTTTTGTCAGGGCGGTTTTTCGAAGGACTTGCGCTGCTCGCCGCCCGCGTAGCATTGGCCGGAATTTTCTGGCGATCGTATAAGAATAAGGTCGTTGAAGGCACTTGGTTTGATATTGATCCGTTCACTTACGAATTGTTCGAAAATGAATTTTCAGGCCTCCCTTTGGCCTCATCCATTGCCGTTCCGATTACCACCTATGCTGAATTTGTTCTGCCGATATTGGTGTTCCTAGGATTGGGAACACGGTTTGGCGCGCTTGGCCTGCTGGTGATTACGGCGGTCATTCAGATCTTTGTATTTCCCACCTCGGCCCATCTCTTTGGCTGGGCGATCACAACCGGCGCATTGGCGTTGATCTTAATCGGGCGCGGCGGCGGCATATTCTCAGCCGACCAGATTGCTGATATAGCGCGCGCCAGATGATCGCCGACGAAGCCACTCTTGCCCGCCTTATGGCCGCATCACAAAAGGGCGATAAAGCCGCCTATAATGTGCTGCTGGCAGAGGCTGGCTTGTGGCTAGAGCGGTATTTCCGCCGGCGCGTGCCCCCGCATCAATTGGATGATTTGGTGCAAGATGTGCTTCTCGCGATCCATAATAAGCGCTCCAGCTATGATCCGGCCCGCCCATTTCTGCCCTGGCTATCGGCAATTGCGCGTTACCGCTGGGTCGATCATTTGCGCAAAGTGTACAAGCATGAAGCGGATCTGCTCGAGGATGGCGATGCCAGTGTCGACAGCGACGAGGATGTCGTTGAGGCCCGCGTCAGTTTGGAGCGGTTGTTTATCAACCTTCCGGAAAAGCAGGCCGAAGTCATTGAGCTTGTAAAGATTGAGGGTCACTCAATCCGCGAAGCCGCCGAAAAAACAGGACAGAGCGAAAGCTTGGTCAAAGTGAATATTCATCGCGGGCTCAAAAAGCTGTCAGCGATTATTGAGAAAGCCGAATGACAATGAATACGCCTTCAAACCGCGAGAAACTGATCGCAGGGCTCGCCCAAAATATGGAACCTGTGCGCGAATTTAGAGCGCGCGAAGGCGGCATTTGGGTCGCTTTGGCGCTGGCTGTGACCATCGGATGCGTCCTTGCCATCGAAGGGTTTTGGCAGGGTATTGCCGAGGGCGATGCCTCCTCGTTTTTCTGGGTCACCAATGGCTTGCTGCTATTGCTGGGCCTTGCATCGGCAACTGCCGCCGTCACCATGGCCAGCCCCAATGTCGGCAATCGCTATGACGCGCCGCGCTGGGCCGCTGCCATGGTTGGTGTCTTGCCGCTCGCTGCTCTTATCGCTGCGGTTTCAAGCCCTGAAACCAGTCACAGCGCAGCGCATATATTGACGCCCCATTGTATAATCGCCTCGCTGGCTTCAGCGACAGTCACAGGCGCGGCCTTGGTCTTATGGCTGAGGCGCGGGGCGCCTGTGTCGCTCAACTTAGCGGGATGGTTCACAGGATTGGCGGCGGGCGCATTGGGCACATCTGTTTATGGCGTATCCTGCCCCCTCGACACGCTCACCCATTTGGGCGCCGCACATATCGTACCGGTCGCCGTGTCAGCTGTGATTGGCCGCTTAATCGTGCCACCATTGGTGCGCTGGTGATCTCCTAGTCATTGCCCCTTCATCCCAGCGCGCCTATAGGTGCGGGCATGGCATCTGTTAGACCTTGGCGCGATATTGATCGGCGCAAAAGCCGCCAGATTATGGTGGGCGAAACGGCGGTAGGCGGCGATGCGCCTATCACTGTTCAAACCATGACAAACACACCGACAGAGGATGCGGTCGCAACGCTCGACCAAATCCGCCGGTGCGAAGAAGCGGGCGCAGATATTATCCGCGTGTCCTGCCCAACCGAGGAATCGACGGCCAGTTTCAAAAAGATCGCCAAGGCCGCTGCCGTGCCTTTGGTGGCGGATATTCACTTCCATTATAAGCGCGCATTGGAAGCCGCCGATGCTGGCGCTGCATGCTTGCGGATCAATCCCGGCAATATTGGTTCAAGCGAACGCGTGGCCGAAGTTGTCCGCGCAGCAAAAGCCAATGGCTGCGCAATCCGCATTGGCGTCAACGCAGGCAGCTTGGAAAAAGATCTGCTCGAAAAATACGGTGAGCCTTGCCCAGAGGCGCTGATTGAAAGCGCGCTTGATCATATCAAGCTGCTGCAGGATCACGATTTTCACGAATATAAAGTCGCGGTAAAAGCATCTGACGTATTCCTCGCGGTCGCCGCCTTTCACGGGCTGGCAGATGCGGTGGATTGCCCGCTGCATTTGGGCATTACTGAGGCCGGCGGATTAATCGGCGGCACGGTCAAATCTTCCATCGGTATCGGTTCGCTTCTATGGGCCGGTATTGGCGACACGATCCGCGTGTCGCTTTCGGCGGAACCCGAAGAAGAAGTGCGCGTTGGCTTTGAAATGCTGAAAGCGCTCGGCCTACGCACACGCGGCGTTCGCGTCGTGTCCTGCCCCAGCTGCTCGCGCCAAGGCTTCGATGTGATCCGTACGGTTGAAGCTTTGGAAGACCGCCTGCAACATATCAAAACACCCCTGTCGCTGTCCGTTCTGGGCTGCGTCGTCAACGGACCAGGCGAAGCGCGAGAGACGGATATTGGCCTGACCGGCGGCGGCAAAGGCAAGCATATGGTCTACCTCTCCGGCGTCACCGACCACCATATCGAAAGCAATGATATGCTTGATCATATCGTCGGTCTGGTCGAGGAAAAAGCCGCTGCGATTGAAGCAGGCGAAGCGACAGCATTTGATCCGCATGCCGCAAAAGAGCCTGCCGAGTAATGCAATCGCCATTGCTAGCTTTGCTCTTGGCCGCATCCACCCAAACAGCCAGCGAAGCGGTTGTTGAGGAACGCGATGAAGCGACAAGCGCTTCCGCAGCAGCAACGGATGCCCAGGCCAATGCGGGCGCTGATTTCGCGGTCACCAGCGATAAGACAGACAGCGATGAAAAATCCGATCCCGGCCACCCCGAGGCAAAGCTCTATGATGCCTCCATCGATGCCAGCGCCGCTGTGGATGCAGCCTTGGCGCGCGCAGCGATAAGCAAGGCCAATGTCCTCATCGTTCTCGGCGCAAATTGGTGCCACGATAGCCGCGCCTTTGCCGGTTGGAGCGAGACCGACAAAATCGGCGGGTTGATCAAGGAGCGTTTTGAGCTTGTCTTCGTCAATGTCGGCATGCCGCAAACGGGTGACGGCCACAATCAGCACATCGCCCGCCGCTTTGGTTTCGACAAGCAAGAAGGCACGCCCTTGGTCATTATGACATCCTATGATGGGATTGTGCTCAACCCCGACACAGCCCAGAGCTGGCGCAACACCGCCTCACGCTCCGAAGATGAAATTTACGAAGAGCTGGCAATGATGGCGACTACCGAGATTGCGCGGGAGTGAACGCTGCTCCACGTCGTCCATCATCCTGATTACATGGCGCCGCAGCCCGCGCGCGGGACGTTTAAATTCGACAAATATTACCTTGTGATGGAGGCGCTGAATGCCTCTGGCGCAACGGTCACTCAGCATGCGCCAGACCCCATGCCGCGCGAATGGCTGGAGGCTGTGCATTGCCCGACTTATGTCGAGGAAGTGCTCACGCAAACCGTCCCGCGCGACAAGGAGCGCCGCATTGGCTTTCCCGTCACCGCCGCCATTGCATCGCGCGTTCAGCACACCAATGGCGGGACATATTTGGCGGCCCAATTGGCGATGCATCATGGCTATGCCGCCAATTCCGCCGCGGGCAGCCACCATGCTTTGCATGATACCGGCGCGGGATATTGTGTTTTCAACGATCTCGCCGCTGCCTCAAACCGCTTGATCGCAGAGGGCAAGGTGCACAAAATTCTGATCGTTGATCTTGATGTTCACCAAGGCGACGGCACCGCCAGCCTGACAGCAGGCCGGTCAGACATCGTGACATTTTCCATGCATGCTCAGAAAAACTTCCCTGTTCGAAAGGCGCGATCGGACCATGATGTGCCTTTGCCAGATGACATGGATGACACTGCATATTTGGCCGCTTTAAAGCATCATCTACCCCCTTTGCTTGATGATCTCGCTCCTGACCTCATCCTCTATCAGGCCGGTGTTGATCCGCATGCAGAGGACAAATTGGGCCGACTTTCCCTGTCTGATGAAGGGTTAGAAGCCCGTGACCGCATGGTCATTGCAGAGGCGCGAGGGCGCGCTATTCCCGTCGCCTCGGCCTTGGGCGGAGGGTACGGCGATCCGCATGAGGTTGCGGCGCGCCATGCCCGCTCAATGCTGGCGATGGCCGAGGAAAATACGCAGTTTACCCTGCCTTAAGGCGCCGCCGCTAAACCCAAATGCATGTTAGGACGCACTCTCATATTTGGCGCAGGCGCGATCGCGCTTGGCTTGGGCATTGCTTTGCCCTCTGATGAGCAAGGTGCTGAGAGCGACATCAGCTTTGGACCTGCTGCCTCAGAGCCATCCGCGAGCAGTGATTGGTACGCAGGCGACCACACATTAAAGCGCGAATTTGACGGACATTTCTACGCCGATGCCCATATTGAGGGCACATCCATGCGCATGCTGGTCGACACTGGTGCAAGCGTGATTGCACTGACTGGTGATGATGCGCGCGCCGCCGGGCTCGATTGGGATGACAGCGAGGTTCGCAATATTGGAACCGGCGCCAGCGGCGCGGTTTACGGCGTGCCAGTGCAGCTGAATGATGTTGAAATTGGCGGCATGGCGCGCAGCAATGTGCGTGCTGTCATCATTCCTGAAGGCTTAGACATATCGCTGCTGGGTCAATCTTATCTATCGCAGATTGGCCGGGTTGAAATCGAAGGCGATACAATGCTGCTGGGCGCCTAAACCCCGCACCCGAATCTAGAAATAAATATCGATATAGTCGGTTAAACGGTCACACCATTCAAACTCGCGCAGGCGGTAATATTTGCGGTTTTGGGTCACGGCGAAACGCCAACTTTTGTTGACGTCACAAAAACGTGATGCCTCGGGCGTGCCCATGATGGTGATCTCTCCATCGAGCAGAAAGTAATCGCGGCCAATCTCTGTGATATACCCTTCGATTTTCATCGCGCCGCCATCGTCACCGCGAATCTCTGAGGTGAGCATCCACACCCCGCGCTCATCCACTTTCACCGAAACCGGGCTGCGCTTATCCCAAGTGATCCATTGCAGGGTCATGCCCTGATTATTGCGCAATCGGCCTGCGTCTTTTTCGCTCAGCACTCTGGTCGGCGCAAATTGCAAAGCGTCGTCTTGCATTGGCTTGGGGGTAGGCATGACAATTGCAGGATCAACGGCAGCGGGCGTTTTGACTGCCTCTACGGCAGCAGGCATTGCGGTCACTGGCGGCTCTTTCGGCTGACACGCCGCGACCAATGCAGCGCTTGAAACAATCGCCAAAGCGCGTCCAAAATTCGATCCCATCATGCTATCCCTGCCCCTGTAATTGCTATATTCCGCCACCAGATCACTTTCGATCTTCGTCAAGGATACCCCCAAAGTGGCAGAAAACGAAACCGATTATCTCATCATTGGTGCAGGCGCCGTTGGCCTTGCCTTTGCCGATACTTTGATTGACGAGGATCCCGATTGCAGCATCACATTTGTCGATAAGCATGCGAAGCCGGGCGGGCATTGGAATGATGCCTATTCCTTCGTTGCGCTGCACCAACCCTCCGCAATTTACGGGGTAAACTCGCTCGATTTTGAAAGCGAGCAAATCGACACGCACGGCCCAAATGCGGGCTATCATGCGCTTGCCAGCGGGCCGGAGATCAGCGCCTATTTCGAAAAAGTCATGAATATGCGGCTGCTGCCAACGGGCCGCGTCACCTATCACCGCTTGGCCGAATATCGCGGCAAGGATGAGGCAACCGGCGAGGCCAAAATTGTCTCTATCCTTGGCGGAGAAGAAACCCGCATCACCGTGCGCCGCCGGATCGTGGATGCGACGTTTTACCAAACCAGCGTGCCATCGACCCACACCCGCGCATTCGAGGTCGATGAAGGCACACAAATCATTGTGCCTGGCGAGCTTCCCGATATTTGGAAACGGGGCAGCGACCTGCCGCCGCATTATGTCATCATTGGCGCGGGCAAAACCGCGATGGATACCGCCGTCTGGCTGTTAGAGGGCGGCGTGAAACCCGCCAATATCAGCTGGGTGCGACCGCGTGAAAGCTGGCTCATCAACCGCAAAACCGTGCAACCAGGCGAGGAGTTTTTCGAAGACCTGATCGGCACGCAAATCGCGCATCTAAAGGCCGCTGCAGTGGCGCAAGATGGCGCGGAAATGATGCGCATTCTGGGCGAGAGCGGGCATTATCTACGCATTGACCCTGATATTGAACCAGAGATGTTCCACTTTGCCGTGATTTCAGAAGGCGAAATTGAACGCATGCGCGAGGTAAAGAACGTGCTGCGCGCTGGCCATGTTCAGTCCATCACTGATGGCACGATCACCTTTGCAAATGGCACCAAAGAAACTGTGCCGCGCGATAGCCTGTTTATTGATTGCACAGCCCGCGCTGTGCCCTTTTCTTTCATTGATCGGCAAAAGCCTTTGTTTGAGGATGGACTGATCACGCTGCAGCCGCTGCATGTTCCGCTGGTCACTTTCAGCGCGGCTGTTACCGCCTTTATTGAGGTGCATTTCCCCGATGATGCGGCGCGCAATGCGCTGGCTATCCCCGGACCGCTCACCGACAATCCGCAAACCTATCCGCATGCTTTTGCCACCACTATGATGAACCGCGGCAATTGGTCGCAAGACCCCAAGATCGCGGCTTGGCTGGTTAAATCGCGGCTTGATCCAACCGGACTGACGATGGCAAAAATGGCTGCGGAGGGTAATCCAAAGCTAGCGATATTGGGCGAATTTGCGCAAACGGCGGCTGGAGTGCAGAAAAATTTACGCAAATTGGCGCTGAAAGCCAAACAAATCCACGAAAACACGTGATTTTGCGTTCACGCTCGGGCCAAGATTGCTCTAGTATAAGGTCTTATGAAAAGACGCGATCTCCTTAAAGGCTCTTTGGCAGCGGGCGCAGCGCTCAGCGTGCCAGCCATGCCCACCCTATTGGCAGCGCAGCCGCGCGCTGGATCTGTGCGCGACCGCAAATTGTTCAGCATCGCAAAAGAGCAGCTCGACAAAGCAGGCGCAGCAATCTGGAAACGCGATATTGTCGGCATTGCCGATTTTGGCCTGCATTCGGCCCGCAACCGCTTTCACTTTGTGAATTTGGAGCGCCAAGAGGTCAAAAGCTACATGGTGAGCCATGGCAGAGGCTCTGATCCAGAGCATGATGGCTGGCTCAATTCCTATTCCAATGTCGAGGGGTCCAACGCCACATCAAAAGGCGCCTATGTGACATGGGAATGGTATGTTGGCCGCTATGGCACATCGGTGCGTTTGGGCGGGCTCGATTATACCAATGACGCCGCCTTGCGCCGCTATATCGTGATGCACCGCGCCAAATATGCAGAGCCCAGCCACGTCGCGCGTTGGGGCAGGCTTGGGCGTTCCAATGGCTGTTTTGCGCTGGGCGAGGAGCAGTTTCGCATTGCCCTGCTGAACCTGTCGGGCGGGCGCTTGCTCTATGCGGACAGTCTGGGCCTGCAAGAAGATGGCAGCGTCTATCAACGCCCTCAGCCAAGGCCGCAGCCTCCACGGCCTCAACCTGAGATTATGCGCCCGGCTGAACCCAATGCAACGCAGCGCACAAATCCCGGCGTGTTTTAAAAGACGGTCGGCGGGGCAGGCATCACCTTATGCTGACAGGCCTCAATGCCCATTTGATCTTCGGAGCGATATTCCCTGCAGCCCTTAAGGCGAGCATTCTTGGCTCGTCGATTACGGCTCTCTATGTTCTTGCGGCAGCTGTTTTGAGCTTGCCTGAAATGAACACAGAGAACATTGGCTTAACGCTCATCATAATCAGCGCGGTTCTCTTTATTGGAACTTTGGTTGGAACGCTTTTCACCGCCGTGATTTTGGCAGTGATTGGCGCGCCGGTCGCTTACTTTTTGCGCGATCATTTAGCCCGCCCAATAGGCACGATTGCATTTGCAATGGCAGCGGCAGGCGTAGCGATTGGCGCAGCCCTTCTTCTAGACGGCGTCTTGATCAGTGTTTCCGACGCGCCAAAACTGTCCATCGCACTTGTCCTAGCCTATGCGATCCCGGCGAGCTTAATCTATCGCCGAGACATAGTCTTTGAAAGCACGATAAACGGTTAGAAATTCACGCAGATAGATCAATCACCCGCTAGCGGGTTGTTTTCGATCACGATCACTTCTTCATCGCTAGTCGTCGCGCGGTTTTGCACGCGCGGCTTGGCGAGGCTGGCGAGCACGGGCGCATCGCGGCCATAGATATCTTTGAAGGTCGAAAGATTGCCTTCAATATCCGTCGCCATGGTGAAATAGGTGATGTAGGCGGGCATTTCCTTCTTAATCGGAACCTTAGTGTATTTGCCGGAGGTTGCGATTTTCACCGCTTCATCCTTGCTCGCACCCTTGCCCAAAATCGCCATTGTGATCGCCAATTCCAGCGCGCGCTCTGTGCGGATACAGCCATGCGACAATGCACGATTGGCGTTCTTAAACAGATGGCGCGACGGCGTATCGTGGAAGAAGATCGCATGCTTGTTCGGCATCTCAAGCTTCATCCGGCCCAGCGAATTGGTTGGCCCGGGTTGCTGCACAACACTGACCCAGCCGCTGGGGTGCTTTGTGCCCTTATAGCCCTTGCGCTTGGCCCATGCAGGATTGTTAAGCACGCGCGCGCCAAGGCCTTCGCCTTTCACGATTGATTGCGGCACAGTCCATGTCGGGTTGAACACAACGCCGCTGACCATTTCGGCGAGTTGCGGCGTGGCGGTGCGACCGGGCTTACCCACGACAGTGCGATAGGTTTTGATGATATTATTATTGACCGTCAGGCGCAGCTGATATTCCGGCACATTGGTCATCAGATATTGGCTGCCCAAATCGCGGGCGAGCCAGCGCCAGCGATCCATATTGGCGCGGATAAGCTTGCGCTTTTTCGTTTCAGTAGCAGCGGTTCCAGCCAAAGCCGTTTTCAGCCGTGCATAATCAGGATGGGTTGGCGCAATGCGCTGCAGAGTGCCGGCAACATCGCCGCTGGTCACAGCCTCTTCTAGCAAATGGCCGGTGCGGTAAATTGTGCGGTCAGGATCTTCGACGAACCATTGCTTGCGAGCGGACATCGGCGTGCGGCCATCGCGCATGTCTTCGACCAACCAGACAAAGTTCTTGCTAGCAAGCGCATTGAGTTCTGCCGATGGCGCGGAGGCCATGGCCGTTTTCAACGCTTGAAGATCGTAATCTTGCGAGGACAGGCCCTCGGCTCCGATCCCTTCGATGACAGCGATCAATTTCTGCGTGTTTTCCAGCGACCAATCTTGGATCAGCGGCTTGGGCGCATTGGCATCAACGGCCTGAACCACTTCTTCCTTGATCATATCGGGGAAGGCTTCTGAAACGCTTGTAGGTGTCTCCGCGCTCGCTTGCGCAGCGTCCTGACGGGCAGGAATGATGCGCGCTGCAGTGCGTCCCGCCTTAGGCATTCCATCGCCTTGCCATGCTGCTTCTGCGCCGACTGGCAAAACCGGCTCAACATTGATTTGCTGTGCAGCCCCCGCACTCGCCGCCATACTGCTTGCCCCAATTGCAAGCGATGCAACACTCAATTTCAGCCCCAAGATCTTCATTTATAAGTCTTTCTTTGAAACAGACAATCTGCGCGGTAACTATAGCCGCTAATATGCCGCAATATCAATCTGCGCAGCTTTACGGTGGCTGAATTTATCGCAGGATTTCACAGGAAATGCGGTGACGCTGGGCCTTTCCCCGCCTAGGGCTGCATAAGTGCAACACAAAGGCATCTTCTTACCCGTGGCGGCAACTGTGATCGGCATTGGCCTGTTTTCCGGCATGGATGCAGTCATGAAAAGCGCCGCACTGAGTGTTGGCGCATTTAGCGCCTATTTCCTGCGCTGCGTCATCGGCTTTTGCATAATTGCGCCCGTTTGGAAAGCGACAGGCGGAACATGGCCCGCGCGCGACGTCATGCGCATCCATTTGATCCGCGGCGTGGTCACAGCCTTTATGGGGTGGAGCTTTTTCTTCGCTCTGACGCGCCTGCCCTTGGCCGAAGCCATCGCCCTATCCTTTATCGCGCCGCTGATCGCGCTCTATCTCGCCGCTGTTTTGCTGGGCGAGAAAATCCGGCGCCAAGCCATTATCGCCGCCATATTGGGTCTTGCCGGAGTGGTGATTATTGTCGCGGGCCGATTGGGGCAGGAGAATATGAGCGATGCTGCTCTGATTGGCCTCGCCACCCTGCTATTATCGGCGGTGCTCTATGCATGGAATTTGGTGCTTCAACGCCAACAAGCTTTGGTGGCAAAACCGGCTGAGGTCAGCACTTTCCAAAATGGGATTGTCGCATTGGTGCTTGTGTCAGGAACACCCTTCTTGCTGGTTATTCCGCAGGCGGGGCAATGGGGCGATATTGTTGCAGGCGCTGTGCTGGCGGTTGGTGCAGCCCTGTTCTTAAGCTGGGCCTATGCCCGTGCTGAGGCGCAAGTGCTGGTTCCAGTGGAATATACCGGCTTTTTATGGGCGGCGCTGCTGGGCTGGCTCATGTTCGATGAAACAATCAGCGCCAGCACAATTGGCGGCGCGGTCTTGATTGTTATTGGATGCTGGATTGCAACACGCGGCCAAAGCCATACCCCGCCCGATCACACAGAACAGGCCGCCCTTTAGCCTTTGGCACAGCTGCCAAACTTCACGAAATTGCGACATTCCCGAAGGGCCCCACCAAAACGGAAGAGCAAAACCAAATGTCAGGCCTTATTTGGCTTCTGAGACTTGGGCGATTTGCGCCGAAACGCCATTAGATGATCCAGCGGTCAAATTGGTCTCTGCCGCCTGTGTTTGCTCGACGGTAAAGAACAAGGCTGCTCCAAAACACGCCACGACGAACATGCCTGCAAGTCCAACACCAGCACGCAAACGCGCCGCTGCATTGTCACTTTGTAAATTCACTGTTGCCACGTTTGATTCCCCCAAGAATCGACAAACGTCCTGCCAAGTTCCACCTTTAACCAATAGTTAACCCTATAAGGGCCTAAAAAACCAGAGAAAACTTGTTACATCCTGTTTCATTGCATGGGGATAGAGGCATAGGCGTGGTCACCTTGGTCCAATCCCCCTCTTGACCAATGCCCCGCCTTCGCGCAGGTGCGCACTCAAGATTCTGGCGCGCGTTTATCCTCGCTGCGCCGCCCTTAAAAACCGCAGAAAGGAACGCTTCGATGACTCAGGTCGGACAGGACACGCTTGGCACTCGCTCAACCCTCACAGTAGGCGGCAAAGATTACGCCTATTATTCTTTTGCCAAGGCATCAGAAAAACTCGGCGACTTGTCGCGCCTGCCCAATTCGATGAAGGTTCTGCTGGAGAACCTGCTGCGTTTTGAAGATGGCGGTTTCACCGTTTCCACCGACGACATTCAAGCCATTGCTGATTGGGCCAAGAACCCAACCACCGGCAGCGAGATTCAATATCGCCCTGCCCGCGTGCTGCTGCAAGATTTCACCGGCGTGCCTTGCGTTGTTGATTTGGCCGCCATGCGCGATGCGATCAGCAAGCTGGGCGGTGATACGGCCAAAATTAACCCGCAGGTTCCCGTCAATCTCGTGATCGATCACTCGGTCATGGTCGACGAATTCGGCCACCCCAAAGCGTTCGAGAAAAACGTTGAGCTGGAATATGCCCGCAATGCAGAGCGTTATGACTTCTTGAAATGGGGCTCAAAAAGCTTTGAGAACTTCTCCGCTGTTCCTCCGGGCACAGGCATTTGCCACCAGGTGAACCTTGAGCACATCGGTAAGGGCGTATGGTCGTCAGCCGATCAAGACGGCAATCTGGTTGCCTATCCTGACACATGTGTTGGCACAGACAGCCACACCACTATGATCAACGGCCTTGGCGTTCTTGGCTGGGGTGTTGGCGGTATTGAGGCCGAGGCCGCTATGCTGGGTCAGCCGATCTCTATGTTGATTCCGAAAGTTGTTGGCTTTGAGCTGACCGGCAAAATGTCCGAAGGCGTCACCGCAACCGACCTCGTTCTCACCTGCGTGCAAATGCTGCGCGAAGTGGGTGTTGTGGGCAGCTTCGTTGAGTTTTACGGCGAAGGCGTTGCAAACCTTACTTTGGCTGATCGCGCGACAATCGCGAATATGGCGCCGGAATATGGCGCAACTTGCGGCTTCTTTGGTGTCGACGACAAAACGCTCGATTATCTGCGTCTCACCGGCCGCAGCGAAGATGAAATCGCTCTGGTTGAAGCCTATTCCAAAGAGCAAGGCATGTGGTTTGATCCGGCGCAAAAGCCTGTATTCACGCAAACTCTGTCACTGGATGTTGCCGCGGTTGTGCCATCCTTGGCTGGCCCGAAACGCCCGCAAGACAAGGTCACTCTGCCAATGGTGGATGAGCTGTTTAACGGCGACTTGAAGAAAACATACGGCAAGGATGCTGCTGAGCGCGTAGCTGTCGATGGCAAAGACCACGATATTGGCGACGGCGACGTTGTTATTGCCGCGATCACCAGCTGCACCAACACCTCCAACCCTGATGTGCTGATTGCCGCAGGCTTGGTCGCGCAAAAGGCCGTTGAGAAAGGCCTGAAGCCTAAGCCTTGGGTGAAAACATCGCTCGCACCGGGTAGCCAAGTGGTCACCGACTATTTGAACAAAGCTGGCCTGCAAACACATTTGGATGCAATCGGTTTTGATCTGGTTGGCTATGGCTGCACCACCTGTATCGGCAACTCTGGCCCACTGGCGCCGCCGATCAGCAAAGCGATCAATGGCAATGACATTGTGGCCGCATCCGTTCTATCGGGTAACCGCAATTTCGAAGGCCGCGTCTCTGCCGATGTACAAGCCAACTTCCTCGCATCACCGCCACTGGTTGTGGCCTATGCGCTGAAAGGCACAGTCACCGAAGACATCACCAAAACCCCGCTTGGCCAAGACCAAGATGGCAATGATGTGATGCTCGCCGATGTCTGGCCAACCAATGATGAAGTGGCGAGCGTTCGCGCTGGCGCGATTGATCGCGGCATGTTCGAAACCCGCTACGCCAATGTCTATGAAGGTGATGAGCACTGGCAGGCGATTAAGGTTGAGGCATCCGACACCTATCAATGGCGTCCCGGCTCTACCTATGTTGCCAACCCTCCTTATTTCGAAGGCATGGAAATGACCCCTGCCCCGATTGTGGATGTGATCGACGCAAAACCGCTCGCCATCCTCGGCGATTCGGTAACAACCGACCACATCTCACCTGCTGGCGCGATTAAAGAAGACAGCCCCGGCGGCGAATATCTGCTGAGCAATCAAGTCGCCAAGGCGGACTTCAACTCCTACGGCTCACGCCGCGGCAACCACGAAGTTATGATGCGCGGCACCTTTGCCAATATCCGCATTAAGAACGAAATGGTTCCCGGTGTTGAAGGCGGCTACACCACTTACAATGGCGAGCAGATGGCGATCTATGATGCAGCCATGAAGCACAAGGCCGATGGCACGCCGCTGATCGTTGTGGGCGGCAAGGAATATGGCACAGGCTCATCACGCGATTGGGCAGCCAAGGGCACGATCCTGCTGGGTGTGCGCGCGGTTGTGGTTGAAAGCTTTGAGCGTATTCACCGTTCCAACCTTGTCGGCATGGGCGTGCTGCCTTTGCAGTTCAAAGACGGCGACACACGCGAAACGCTTGGCCTGACATCGGATGATAATTTCACCATCAAAGGCCTCGCCAATTTGACGCCTGGCCAAGATGTTGAAGTCGAAGCCACGCGCGCCGATGGCACCAGCTTCACCTTCACCGCGCTTTGCCGGATCGATACGGCGAACGAGATGGAATATTACAAGAATGGCGGCATTCTTCAGTATGTTCTGCGGAAGCTTGCCGCTGACTAATGCGGATGCCGGCACTCCTTTTGGCCGGCGCAGCATTGGCACTGTCAGGCTGCGTATCGATCGACAATAGCGGGGATCGCCTTGCGGCATCCCCGCCGATTGATGCACAGGCGTCGGTGGAGACACTTCCAACAGGCGAGCTTGCCGGGCTGATCGCACAGGGCAAAGTCGTGCTCATTGACGTGCGAACACCAAAGGAATTTGAAGGCGGCCGGATAGCGGGCGCTCTCAATGCGCCTGTTGGTTCATTCGATGCCTCTGCCATCCCGCGCGATGCGACACGCGAAACAATCCTATATTGCCGCTCCAGTGGCCGCTCAAAACGTGCCGCCGATATGTTGGCGGCCCAGTGGAACACAAAGGTCCGCCATTTAGAAGGCGGGATGATTGCTTGGGAAAAGGCCGGACAGCCCTCATCCAAACCCTAAGGTGGGATAGGATTGAGCCACACCCCCGTTCAGCTTCAATTTAGAACGCGAATGGCACTAATGTTCATAGAGGTGATCTATGAACACGTTCAAATCGACTGTTTTCTGTGCTGCATTGGCGCTCTCCAGCGGAGTGGCTGCGCAAAACGCAGCAAGCAACCCGCCTCCAGCTCTGACGCAGGCCGCTCCTCAAGTGGACTACGCTGGCTTTATGGGCCTCACCGCAGAAGTGGCAGAGTATCGGCAGGCCCGCTTAATTCAGCGCGAGGCATTCTTTGCCAAAGCGGCTGAAGACGGCGGGTTAATCCTCGATACGCGCAGCGCGGCAGCATTTGATGCAGGCCATATCAACGGCGCGATCAATCTGCCCTTCTCTGATTTCACCGATGAGAAATTGGCCAAAGTGCTGGGCAAAGACACATCCAGAGCGATCCTGATCTATTGCAACAATAATTTCAGCGACAATGCCGCGCCGATCATGCTCAAAGCAGCGCCGCTAGCGCTCAATATTCCGACTTTCATCAACCTCTATGGCTATGGCTATAAGAATGTGTGGGAATTGGATGGGGTGATGACGACGCAAGACGTCGATTGGATCGCAAATCCTGACAGTCCGCTTGCACTGCGCCCTGCGCCCGCACCGCTTAAACAATAATTTCCGCCCAAGCTGCCCACGCGCCGAGCGCTTAGCTTTTTCCAAGCTCGCATAGAAAAAGGGCGGCTCCCGCTAAGGAACCGCCCTTCTCTTTGTCTTGAGTTCTGAAGGCTTAGGCAGCCTTGCGGAACTTGAACTTTTTACGGCCCAGGATCGCTGCAATAGCCAATCCGAACAGTGCCATCATTGGCGGCGCAGGGACTTCAGTGCCGCTGCTGGTGCCGGTTGTGCCGCTCGAACCGCTGGTTGACGATGTCGACGTTGAAGAGCTGGTGCTCGACGATGTCGAAGAGCTGGTGCTGCTTGTCACGCCCGAGGTAGAGCCGCCGCTGCTGCTCGATGAAGAGCTGGACGATGAGCCTGAGCTGCTGCTCGAGCTGGTCGCGCCGGACGATGTGGCACCTGACGATGTGGCTCCCGATGACGTTGCACCTGAAGATGTCGCGCCAGACGAAGTTCCGCCCGATGTCGAAGAGCTGCTCGAAGACGAACCCGACGAAGAGCTGGACGAGCTGGTCACATCACCCGAGCTAGACGAAGAGCCTGAGCTTGAGCTGCTGCCTGATGAGCTCGACGAACCACCCGAGGTGTTGCCGCTGCTGGTGTTACCACCCGAAGTCGATGAGCTAGAGCTGCCGGACGAAGAGCCCGAAGAGCTGCTCGAACCACCGAAGCTGGTGCTGCCGCCTGAGCTCGATGAAGAGCCTGAGCTTGAGCTGCTGCCCGATGAGCTGCCGCCAGTGCTGGTCACATCACCCGAAGACGATGAGCTAGAGCTGCTGGACGAAGAGCTAGAAGAGCTGCTCGAACCACCGAAGCTTGTGCTGCCACCAGAGGTGTTGCCGCTGCTTGTGTTACCCGACGAATTGTTACCACCCGAGGATGACGAGCTGCTTGAGCTGCTCGAAGACGAAGAGCTCGATGAGCTGTTACCGCCGAAGCTGCTGCTGCCACCCGAAGAGGATGAGCTAGAGCTGCTCGAAGATGAAGAGCTAGACGAACCGCCTACGTTACCCGAAGTCGAGCTGGAGATATCACCAGAGGTCGACGAAGAGCTAGAGCTGCTCGAAGAGCTGCTGCTGGACGATGACGAACCACCATTTGTGCCCGAGGTTCCCGAAGTACCTGAGGTACCCGAAGTTCCGCCGAAGCTGGTGCTGCCGCCCGAAGATGACGAGCTAGAGCTGCTGCTCGATGAAGATGAGCTCGATGAGCCACCAACATTGCCCGAAGTCGAGCTGGAAATGTCGCCCGAGCTTGAAGAGCTAGAGCTGCTCGATGAAGAGCTGCTGCTCGACGATGACGAACCGCCAGAAGTTCCCGAGGTGCCTGATGTGCCGGAAGTACCCGACGTGCCAGATGTACCCGAAGATCCGCCGAAGCTGGTGCTGCCACCCGAGGATGACGAGCTAGAGCTGCTGGACGAGGAGCTAGAAGAGCTCGAACCGCTGGTGTTTCCGCTCGTGCTCGAAACATCGCCAGAAGTCGAAGAAGAGCTGCTGCTCGACGACGAACTGGAAGAGCTTGAACCGCCGAAGCTGCTGCTGCCGCCGGAGCTCGATGAGCTGCTCGAAGACGAACCTGACGAAGAGCTGGAACCGCTAGTGTTGCCGCTTGAGCTGGATACATCACCCGAAGATGATGAAGAGCTAGAGCTGCTCGAAGAAGAAGAGCTCGATGAGCTGCTTCCGCCAGATGTGTTGCCGCTCGTGGTGTTACCTGAAGTGGTGTTACCGCTTGTGGTATTACCTGAGGTTGAGCTGGTCACACCGCTCGACGTTGAAGTCGTGCTCGTAACATCGCCCGAGGTTGAGCTGGTCACGTCACCCGAAGTGGATGAAGTGCTCGACACATCACCTGAGGTAGAGCTGGATACATTGCCCGAAGTGGACGATGTGCTCGATACGTCACCTGAGGTTGAGCTGGTCACGCCGCCCGACGTTGAAGTCGTGCTGGAGATGCCGCCCGAACCTGAGCTAGTTACGCCGCCAGTAGAAGACGAAACTTCGCCAGTGGATGTCGACGATGAACTCGTAACCGCACCAGTAGAGCTGGATACGTCGCCAGACGATGTGCTGGTTGAGCTCGTTACCGAACCAGTTGAGCTGGACACTTCACCAGTAGAGCTTGTTACAGAGCCGGTTGAGCTTGTTACAGAGCCAGTTGACGATGAGATTTCACCAGTCGTTGTTGAGCTTGTGAACTCACCTGAAGACGATGTTGTCGAAGTCGAATTGTCGATTTCAATAACAATACCGCCTGAAGTGCCGCCATCGCTGGATGTTCCGCCGGTAGTGGTTGAACCGCCTGAGCTCGTAATATCGCCAGAGGTTGAGCCGCCGCTGCTGGATGTGGTTGTGGTCGAAGTGACATTTACGCTGCCACCGCCGCCACTGCCGCCGCCGCCGAAGAAGCCGCCGAAGAAGCCTCCACCAAAGCCGCCGCCGAAGCCGCCACCGCCGCCGATTACTGTTACGCCGCCGCTGCTACCGCCGCCGCCTTGAACAGGCGGAAGAGCAGGAAGAGGCACAGGGATCATCCGGGCGCGGTATACTGGAGCGCATTCCGCTGCGTTTTCGATTGTCTCAACAATACGTCCGGTTGAACCGACCATGCCAGGGTTGGCGTTTGGGATACCTGTGTGCGTTGCACCGGCTGCGCCTTCGCATTCAACCACGCGATTAACGACGCGGCGTTTGCGCTGAACAGGCTTAGGCACTGTACGATTGCGAGTTTTCACATAACGCACAGGAACGGGCTGCGCTGTCGCAATCCGCTTTCCTTTAACGGGGCGTTCGCTCCCGTATGCTGGGTTATCTGTGATCGGTGCCTCTGCAACGTGCACAGCCCCGCCGCCAAGCAGAGCGACGCCTGCTGCTGTTGCGGATAGTTTTGCTATGGCCAATTTTACCGACATGGACGAAAACTCACTTCGTTTGCATTTCATAAAACCGTCACTGCATTCGGCGAATCCGAACACGTGGCGATTTCTGTTCCTGCAAAAGAACCTGTCAGGACCGCTGCCGCAATCATATTAACCACGAAACAGAGCGTCGAACTCAGATTTTTGAATGTTTTTCGGCTGCACTGGAACACTTGTCCCAGTTTGGAACCGAATTTCAGGCAAATGTTGCTTAGGTTTTAAGCATTTCCGTCAAATAAGCCGTTTTGCGTATTGGAAGAATCAGTATTGGGAATCGGCAATTCCAAGTGATTCCATCCCGCATCATTGAGCATACGGCCCCTTGCTGTGCGTGCCAATAGCCCTAACTGAATGAGGTAAGGCTCCACTACGTCTTCTACCGTATCGCGGGGTTCAGCGAGGCCTGCAGCCAATGTCTCAACCCCCACCGGCCCGCCTTTGTAAGTGGTTGCAATCATGGTGAGATAGCGCCGATCCATAGCGTCTAGCCCCAAGGAATCGATCTCTAGCCGCGTCAGCGCATTGTCGGCCAAAGCCTTAGTCACAGTGCTTTCGCCCGCCACATGGGCAAAGTCGCGCACCCTTCTTAGCAAGCGTCCAGCCACCCTTGGCGTGCCTCTAGATCGCCGCGCAATCTCGCGCGCGCCCGCGGGATCTATATCCATGCCGAGCAGTTTTGCGCCGCGCGTCACGACCAGCTCCAGCTCTTCATGGGTGTAGAAATTGAGGCGCACGGGAATGCCGAAACGGTCGCGCAATGGCGTTGTTAGCAAGCCTTGGCGGGTGGTTGCGCCGACTAAAGTGAAGGGCGGCAAATCTATGCGAACACTACGTGCAGCAGGCCCTTCCCCTATTATAATGTCGAGCGCGCGGTCCTCCATCGCTGGATAAAGCACCTCTTCGACAACCGGATTGAGCCGGTGAATTTCATCAATAAAGAGCACATCATTGGGCTCAAGATTGGTGAGAAGCGCGGCCAGATCACCTGCCTTTGCAATCACAGGGCCGGAAGTGGCGCGAAAGCCTGCGCCAAGCTCGCTGGCGATAATTTGCGCCAGAGTTGTCTTGCCCAGACCCGGGGGGCCAAAGAACAATGTATGGTCCATCGCCTCACCGCGCGACTTTGCGCTGTCGATGAAAACGCGCAGATTATCGCGCGCGCCTTCCTGCCCGATAAACTCGCTGAGCGTTTTGGGACGCAGCGCCACATCGGGATCGTCGAATTGCCGATCAGGGGAATGGATGGGCGTGTCTTCAGTCATGATGCTCTACTTTTGCGCCGATGGTGACCCAAGTATGCTTGCGCGCTTCGTAAATTGAAAACTCTGGGGCTGGAAACTCCGGGTCAGCAAAGGCCCCGATAGGTATTGCGAAAAGCTCCCAATTTGGTCGGGAGTGGTACCAAACGGTTGATCCGCATATCGGACAAAAATGGTGTTCAATTGGGTTTCCGCTATCCGCAGTTCGAGTCCACGACTGATGATCCCCGTTCAAAATGACGTCGCTTGGTTGAAAACGTGCTTGCGCTCCGAACGGGCCACCGCTGCGTCTTTGACATGCAAGGCAATGACATACCGAAAGACGAACTGGCTCGCCGGAAACAATCGCCGACAATTGCCCGCACTGACACGTCGCCAAACGATCTACTTCGCCACTCAAAACGGGTTCACCGTATAACCGTCTTGTTGCAGCAAAGCATGCGCGGTCATGGCGGACAATTGCACTTCCACACCCTCAACCAGATCAGCCTTAGCCAGGCCGTTCACCGTGCCCGACTGTCCGCACAATATAATGCGCGCACCGTGATCGAGCAAAGCGCGCAGCAATCCCGCGCTGGGGTTTGCGTCACCGGCGCGCTCGCGTTTCACCCATGCGGCATCATTCAGCAGATCAAGCGTCGCTTTGCCATGCACAACAATCGCAATTTTGATGTTTTCCGCCGGAACACCGTTTGCCACATGCATATTGATGAAGCGCGCGGCGCTTTCAAAACCGGGGTGGCGCTGGCCGTCTTTTGCAGCCTCCGCCACATCAAACGCTATCGCAAATTCAGCATCCGCAGGCAGTGCGCTCATGCCTTCTATCGGCGCATGCGGGCCGTAATTTTCAAACACAGGCCCGTTTTTGAAAGCGGACATATCCTGCGCATGTGCGGGCACTGCCAACAGGGCCGCGCCGCACAGTGCCGCGAATTTGTATAGAGACTTTATCATCCTGCTGCTTTCTTTAGAGCCACGCGAATAAGATCGCCCTCGCCCGCGCCCTCGCCCAATTCCGCTTGAGCCGCCGCTACCGCTTGCGCCGCAATCGCCGGTTTGAACCCAAGGTTTTGCAAAGCTGAAACCGCATCTGCGCTCGCTCCACCTTTGGGAGCCAGAGCCACGCCGCCAACCGAACCGCCGCCCGGAAGCGCGCCAGCTTTATCCTTCAGCTCATTCACAATCCGTGCGGCCAGTTTCGGGCCGACACCGTTTGCGCGTGAAACTGTCGCCGCATCCCCGCCAGCGCAGGCATCGCGCACTTCGCCGATGGACAGCGCCGATAATATCGCCAGCGCCACTTTGCTGCCCACGCCCTGCACCGTTGTCAGCAGACGGAACCAATCGCGCTCTGCGCTTTCGGCAAAGCCCAGAAGGCGCATATCGTTCTCGCTAACCTGCAAATCGGTGTGGACTGTGCAGCCCTCGCCGATCTCGCCCAGAGCGCTTAAAGTGGTGGAGGAGCAATGCACGAGATAGCCCACGCCTTGCACATCGACGATGGCCCAATCTTCGCCGGTTTCATCCAGCCTGCCAGATAGCTTTGCGATCATGGTTTGTTCTTGGACTGAAAGTTTTGTTTGGTCTAGAGAATATGGACTTAAGTGCACAGTTGCGACAATAGGGCCTACATGAGCTTTAATACTTTTGGACGGATGCTGCGCTTCACCACTTGGGGGGAAAGCCACGGGCCTGCCTTGGGCGCAGTGCTGGACGGCTGCCCGCCGCATATCGCGCTGAGCGAGGCGGATATTCAGCCTTTTATGGATGCGCGCAAGCCGGGACAAAATAAGTTTACGACGCAGCGCAAGGAAGATGACCTTGTGAAAATCCTCTCCGGCGTGTTCGAGGGGCAAAGCACCGGCACACCGATTTCGCTGATGATCGAAAACACCGATCAGCGCAGCAAAGACTATTCCGAGATCGCGCAAAGTTACCGCCCGGGCCATGCCGATTACGCCTATGATGCGAAATATGGCATTCGCGATTATCGCGGCGGCGGACGCTCCAGCGCGCGCGAAACCGCGGCGCGTGTGGCAGCGGGCGCGATTGCGCGGCAGATTATTCCAGAGGTGACCATCCACGCCTATGTGTGCGAATTGGGCGGCGATGCGATTGACCGCAGCAAAATGGATCTGGCGGAGATCGGCAATAATCCGTTCTTCTCACCCGATGCAGCGGCGGCTGAGCGTTGGGCGGAGCGTTTGGATCAAGTGCGCAAGGACGGGTCTTCGCTCGGCGCGGTCGTAGAATGCGTTGCCACTGGCGTGCCAGCAGGATGGGGCGCGCCCGTCTATGCCAAGCTCGACAGCGATTTGGCCGCGGCCATGATGACGATTAACGCAACCAAGGGCGTTGAAATTGGCGACGGTTTCGAAGCTGCGCGCCTGACCGGCGAGCAAAACGCCGACCCGATGCGCCCCGGCGATATGGCAAAGGGCGGTGTTCAAGGCGGGGGCGCTCCCGAATTCCTCGCCAATCACGCTGGCGGCACGGCGGGCGGTATTTCCACCGGACAGCCAATTATCTGCCGCGTTGCGTTTAAACCCACCTCCTCCATCCTGACGCCCGTGCAATCGGTAAACTCTGCTGGCGAGGCTGTGGATGTGCGCACAAAAGGACGGCATGATCCGTGTGTTGGCATCAGAGGCGCGCCAGTTGTCGCGGCAATGATGGCGCTGGTTTTGGCCGATCACAAGCTGATGCACCGCGCACAAATGGTGGGCTAAAAACTAAAGGCTCACTTGATCGCCTGAGCCGATCACAATCAATCGTATCAATGCACTTTTAAGCTGCGCTGCAATCCCTATGTGCAGCGCCGAAGCAATTCACCCCCTTACAAAAAACCCAACCAAAGGAAACATAAATGGGCATTATCGGAAGTACACTTAAACCCTTCAAAGCGACCGCATTCCAAGCGGGCAAAGACTTCTTCGACGTCACCGATGAAGATCTGAAGGGCAAGTGGTCCGTATTCTTCTTCTACCCGGCGGATTTCACTTTCGTGTGCCCAACCGAACTCCAAGATTTGGGCGAGCAATATGCGCACCTCCAATCCATTGGCGTTGAAGTGTTTGGCGTGTCGACCGACACCCATTTCAGCCACAAGGCTTGGCATGACACTTCGGAGAAAATTGGCACCATCAAATACGCATTTCTTGGCGACCAATTGCACACTCTGGCGAACAATTTCGGCGTTTTGCGCGAAGACAGCGGCCTTGCTGATCGTGCGACCTTCGTTGTCGATCCTGATGGCGTGATCCAAATCATGGAAATCACCTGCGAAGGCGTGGGCCGCAATGCAAGCGAGCTCGTGCGCAAGATCAAAGCGGCACAATATGTGCGCGCGAACCCGGGCGAAGTTTGCCCAGCGGCTTGGGAAGAAGGCGCTCAGACATTGGCTCCTTCGCTCGACCTCGTCGGCAAAATCTAAATAGCCATTTGAGTGCGCGCGCTGTCACGCTGGCAGTATGCGCGCACTTACCCTTGTTGGACCCGAAGTGATCATTCTTCCCCCTCCCCATTGTTTTGGGGTGATCGCTTCGGGTTCAATTGCACCTATCCCATATTTCTAAGGCCCCCACCGACATGCTCGACACATCCATGCAGGATCAGCTGAAATCCTATCTAGCAAATTTGCGTGAACCGATTGAGCTGATTGCCAGCCTTGGCGATGATGAAAAATCAGCGCAGACGCGGGCCTTGTTGGAGCAAATTGCGGGCCTGCATGACATGGTCACCGCGCGCTTTGACGGCGCAGACGTTCGCACACCAAGCTTCGCCATTCAGCGCGCCAGCGACACGGCGCGGGCCGTGCGTTTCGCTGGCCTGCCAATGGGCCATGAATTCACATCTCTGGTGCTTGCACTTCTATGGGCGGGCGGTCATCCGCCCAAGGTGGACGCTGATCTGATTGAGCAAGTGCGCGCATTGGACGGCGATTTCGCGTTTGAAATGTATTTCTCCCTATCCTGCCACAATTGCCCCGACGTGGTGCAAGCCTTGGCGCTGATGGCGTTTGAGAACCCGCGCATTTCAGCCACTCTGATCGAGGGCGGCGCCTATCAGGACGAAATTGATGAGCGCGGCGTTATGGCTGTGCCGGCCACCTATTTGAACGGCGAAAGCTTCTATAATGGCAAGATGGAACTCGCCGAAATTCTCGCCAAGCTGGACAGCGGCGCGGATGCCAAAGCCGCAGAAAAACTCTCCGCCAAAGACCCGTTCGAAGTGCTGATCATTGGCGGCGGCCCAGCGGGCATTGCCAGCGCCGTCTACACCGCGCGCAAAGGCTACCGCACGGGCATCGCAGCCCAGCGGCTGGGCGGCCAATTGCACGATACGCTCGGCATCGAAAACTTGCCCGGCACCAGCTACACCGAAGGGCCAAAACTGGCCGGAGAGCTGGAGCGTCATGTCGCCGATTACAACATTGATGTAATGAATTTGGCCGAAGCCGCCAAGCTCATTCCGGCACCGCAAAAGGGCGGAATGCATACAGTCGAACTGAACAATGGCGCGACATTAACCGCGCGCTCCCTCATCCTGTCGACCGGCGCACGCTGGCGCAATCTGGGCGTCACGGGCGAGGCGGAATATAAAAACAAAGGCGTGGCATATTGCCCGCATTGCGACGGCCCCTTGTTCAAAGGCAAGCGCGTCGCCGTCATTGGCGGCGGCAATTCCGGCGTCGAGGCCGCGATTGATCTGGCCAATATCGTTGGTCACGTCACTTTGATTGAATTCGATAGCCAATTGCGCGCCGATGAAGTGTTGCAAGCCAAGCTGCGCAGCCTTCCCAATGTCGAGATAATCACTTCAGGCGAAACGCTAGAAATCACCGGCGATGGCGAGCGGGTGAACGGCCTAATTGTCAAAGATCGCAATTCCGGCGAAGCGCGCAATGTTGAGCTGGCCGGTGTCTTCATCCAGATCGGCCTTGTGCCCAACACCGAATGGCTTGCCGATTGCGGGCTTGAATTGTCGCAGCACGGCGAGATTATTATCGATGAAGAAGGCGCAACAAATCTGCCCGGCATCTTTGCTGCAGGCGATGTGACCACTGTGCCCTATAAGCAGATCGTTGTGGCCATGGGCGACGGTGCAACCGCTGGCCTATCCGCCTTTGACTTTCTCATCCGCAACGAGCCAGCGCAATTGTCTGCGAAAGCGGCCTAAACGCCGCGCGATAGACTATCAAAAACGATCATACTTGACGCATTAATCGATTAGACAGATTAAGCGTCAGCGTTCATTATCCTCCCATAGCCCGCGTGCATCTCACGCGGATCATAACGCTAGAGGAGAGACAAATATGGATGCTAAAACAGGCGATATTTCAGGCTGCCCATTCGATCACACCAGCGGAACGCGTTCGCTTCACGGACGCACCAATGCCGATTGGTGGCCCGAGGCCTCTCAGCTCACCCCGCTCACAGAAGGCGGCCGCAGCGCCAATCCCATGGGCGATGATTTCAATTATGCCGAAGCTTTTAATGCGATCGACTATGATGCGCTGAAAGCCGATTTGACTGCGCTGATGACAGACAGCCAAGATTGGTGGCCCGCTGATTATGGCCATTACGGCCCGTTCTTTATCCGCATGACTTGGCATGCTGCTGGCACCTATCGCACCGGCGATGGCCGCGGCGGCGGCGGCAGCGGACAGCAACGTTTTGCTCCGCTCAACAGCTGGCCGGACAATGGCAACCTCGACAAGGCGCGCCGCCTGCTGTGGCCGATCAAGCAAAAATACGGCAAGCACATTAGCTGGGCCGACCTTTTCATCCTGACCGGCAATGTCGCGATTGAAAGCATGGGCGGCCCCGTGTTCGGCTTTGGCGGCGGACGTCCCGACGTGTTCGAACCAGAGACAACCTATTGGGGCACAGAGGATTTGTGGGTCGATACTGGCGCGCAAACCCGCATCCAGCCGGATAAAGGCATGGAGCTGGAAAACCCGCTGGCCGCGATCCAAATGGGTCTGATCTACGTCAATCCAGAAGGCCCGGGCGGCAATCCTGATCCGCTCGCCAGCGCGCATGACATTCGCCAGACCTTTGGCAATATGGCCATGAACGACGAGGAAACCGTTGCTCTGGTCGCAGGCGGTCACGCCTTTGGTAAAGCCCATGGCGCGGAACCATCGGACACATTCGGCGAGGCCCCTGAAGGCGAAGCATTGCATTTGCAAGCGTTCGGCTGGCTCAATGATGCAGAGGAAATTGCCGCAGGCAATATCACCACTTCGGGTATTGAGGGCGCATGGTCCAACAATCCGACCAGCTGGAGCCATGATTATTTCCGCCTCCTGTTCAAATATGATTTTGAACTGTCGGAAAGCCCCGCTGGCGCGAAACTCTGGACACCGGTGAACCCAGAAGAAGCCGATATGGCACCTGATGCTCGCGATGCCTCGAAGAAGGTGCGCACCATCATGACCACCGCTGATATGGCGCTGAAGATGGATCCGGAATTTGCAAAGATTTCGAAACGCTTCCTCGACAATCCAGCAGAACTTGATGACGCATTTGCCCGCGCTTGGTTCAAATTGTGCCACCGCGACATGGGTCCAAAGGCGCGCTACCTCGGCCCAGAAGTGCCATCAGAGGACTTGATCTGGCAGGACATTGTGCCCGCTGGCAAAACCGTCTCTGACAGCGATGCTGCGGCATTTAAAGCAGCAGCATTGGGCAGCGGCCTATCGGTGAGTGAGCTTGTGAAAGCGGCTTGGGCATCGGCCTCATCCTATCGCAACACAGACCACCGCGGCGGTGCCAATGGCGCGCGCGTTGCGCTGGCTCCGCAAAATGGCTGGGCGGCGAATGATCCCGATGAACTGGGCAAAGTAATCGCCAAGCTCAATGACATTCGCGGCGATATCAGCCTTGCTGATGCGATTGTTTTGGCGGGCACAGCGGCCGTTGAAAAAGCGGCGGCGGATGCAGGCCACTCGGTCTCTGTCGCAGTCACAACGGGCCGCGGCGATGCAACAGCAGAGCAAACCGATGCGGACAGCTTTGACCCGATGGAGCCACTGGCTGACGGTTTCCGCAACTATCTGCGCGGCAAAGCCACGGTGAAAACTGAGGATCTGCTGATCGACAAAGCGCATTTGCTGGGCCTCTCAATCCCAGAGCTGACCGTATTGGTTGGCGGCATGCGCGCACTTGGCGCGGTTGCTGGCAACACGGGTCACGGGGTCTTCACCGACCGCGCCGGCCAGCTGACGACAGACTTCTTCACCAATCTGCTCGACATGGGAACCCGGTGGGCGCCCGCCGATGGCAGCGATGATGAGGAATATGTCGGCACAGACCGCAAGACCGGCGCTGAGAAGTTCCGCGCAACCCGCGCTGATCTGATCTTTGGCTCGCACTCACAATTGCGTGCGCAAGCCGAGGTCTATGCAGAAAACGGCAATGAAGAGAAATTCGTGTCAGACTTCGCTGCCGCTTGGGCCAAAGTGATGGATGCCGACCGTTTCGACATCAGCCACGCCAAATATCACGCCTAAGCTTTCCACTAGATTTAATCTGGTTTCAGCCCCCGGTGCTTCTAGCGGAGCATCGGGGGTTTTGCTTGCCAAATGGCAACATTCCGGCGCAAAGGCAGCGGCCATGAACATTGCTCCAAACCAAGCGCATGATGACGCGCCCCAGCCTGCAAATCCGCGCGCACGCTTATTCGCTGGCATAATTGCCGTGATCGCCTTTGCCGCCCTCGCGGTGCAGCCCTTGCTGGGTGATGGGAGCTATCTTGAAAACCTTGGCGGAATGCTGCGCTATTTCACCATTTGGGGCAATGTCGCCGCCTGTCTGATCATGGCCGCAATTGCCTTGGGCCGCGATGTGTCACGCCCTGTCATGGCGGCACTAGCGACTGCGCTGACGATCATTGCTGTTGTCTATTGGGCGCTGCTTTCTGGCATTCACCATCCAGAGGGTTTTGACCGGATCACCAATCAATTTCACCACACAATCGTACCGGCTTTGACGATTGGCTGGTGGCTCCGCTTCACGCCCGCTGCCCCTCTGGCCAAAGCGATGATCGCAGTGATTATGGTGCCGCCGCTGACCTATGGCGCCTTTGCATTGGTGCTGGGGCAAGCCACTGGCTTCTATCCCTATTTCTTCAGTGATTTGCCTGCATTGGGATGGCCCAAATTCCTTCTGAGCAATGCGGCTTTCGCGCTGCTTTTCGCCATAGTGGGCGCAGGTTTGGTGATGCTAAAGAACGCGCTTCAACGCAAATTCCTCGCGCGCTAAATCCAGCCAGCATCTTTCAAAACGCTGACATTGGCGCGGCTAACCGGAGCGACTAGCCCGCCTGTCAAAACCAAGCGCACATTGCGTCCCTCGCGCTGAACATCTTCCACCGCGCCGCGCGCTACCCACCAGCTGCGGTGGATTTGCATGCCGTCGATCTCGCCCAATTCTGCCACTGCATCGCGCATTCGCATCAGCACCAAATCATTGCCAAGGGCGGTATGCGCGCGGACATAATGGTCTTCCATTTCAAGCGCGATTAGACTTGTTCCAAGGCTCGCCGGAAGCCGCGCAAGGAAGCTGGCCTCATCTGGCCTCATCTGGCCTGTTTTGGCCTCGTCATCTTTTTCGCGGCTTTGCACGTCCGTTTTTGCCTGCTGTGCAGTCATATTAGGCTCGGTTTTGCCGCGCTGCTCAATCAGATAGAAGAACGCCGTCACCGCGCCGCCGACCACAAAGACATAGAAGTAAGACGTCATCGCCTGATCCAGCGTTGGCATTGGCACGGGGTCCGGCACAAAGCCCATGCTCCAAACCGCTGCCGTCATTGGCACGGTCGCCACCACCACAGCAAACAGCCATAAGGGCGCGCGCGGCAGATCGAATGCTGACGCCATTCGTTCAACAAAATATCCCATCGGCGAGTAAATCACATAGCCGAGATAGGCAAAACCGAGCCAGCTTAATAGGCGCAGGCCAAGCGGCTGCGATATGGTGCCGAACGGCCCAAGCACCGCCAGAAAAATGCCGATTACCGTCATGATCGAAAGATCGATGATAATCTTGCGCACTGCGCGGCGCTGGACAGGGACCTGTTCGCTCATTGCCTGCAATTGTGACTGCCCATTCGCGCTTCGTAAAGTGGCAAACTTTCAAAAATGCGCGCATTTCGCGAAGGCCGGCGGCAGTTCGCGTAAGGGCGATTGCCCGCAAATGGGCAGGCGGCATTGTGGGTCTCAACGAAACACAGTCCACTGGAGTAACCGCAATGACCAGCCTTTCCCTTCCACGCTTTTTCACCGGCAAACCATCGGCCAAGCCCGCATTTGATCTCTCCCCAAAGATGCGCGCACTGATCGCATTTGCTGGTGTGACAATGACCTTGCTGGCAAGCTTTGCCCTGCTTCGAGGCTTTCTGGGATTTGCGCCCGATCACGCCGCAACGCGCCATCTTGCCATCATCATCCATGTTGCCACCGTGCTTCCCGCGATCCCCTTGGGCGGGTTTCTATTGCTCGCACCCAAGGGCACGCCGATGCATAAGAGCCTTGGCAAAGTCTGGGTTGCTCTGATGGTAGCCACTGCAACCTCCGCGATCTTCATTAAGACCAGCGGCAGCTTCAGCTTCATCCATATCTTTGTGCCGATGACCTTTTGGGCGTCCTACAAATTGATCGCGACAGCGCGCGCCGGCGATATGAAAGGGCATAAGAAGGAAGTGCTCAGCCTCTATCTTGGCGCGCTAATGATCCCGGGCATTGTGGCCTTTGCTCTGCCGGGCCGGTTGATGAATGTCTGGCTTTTTGGATAATCCTCGGTCGGCAGCCAGCGCGGCGGCGCTGTGGGCGAAAACTCCAGTCAGCCCATTCTAGCGCCGCCGTTTTAGCACCAGATAAAGCGCACCCTCGCCCCCGTGGCGGCGGTGCGCTTTTCGTATCGCCGCGATAGAACTGCCATGCGGGCCAGCCGCCAGCCAATCGAGGATTTTCGCTCTAATAGCCCCGCGCCTGCTCCCGCGATCAGCAGCCTCCACCGGACGCGGCTTGCCCGCAATCAGCAGCACAACGCGCGCATCCATCGCCAGCGCCTGTGACAATCCGCTATCCAGCCGCATATGCGCGCTGTCGAGCGTGTGTCCATGCAGATCGAGGGTGAAGTCAGGCGCGATTGTGCCGCTGCGCAATTTGCGCTCCCACCCGCCATCAAGGCCCTGTGTAGAGGTATCGGACAGCGGCGCAGAGCGAACCGGCTGAACCGGCTTTGGCGGCTGTTTGAGCGTAAGAGCAGGCGCTGCGCGCACCGCATTCTTGCGCTTGGCTTTTGCGCCCGGCACCGGCGCAGCGGCTTTGACGGAAGGCACAGCGCGCCCTGCCATGGGCGTTACGCTATGGGCCAATTTCGCCCAAGCCTGCGCCTCTTCCTCCGAAAGGCCCCGCGGAATTGCATGGCGCGCGCTCATTTTTGGTTGAGGCGGTCCACGCTCCCTTTGGGCAGGAACACAAGCGCCTCGCCTCGCCCTGTCATGCCGCCCGCAATTTCGCGTGCATCCTCGCCCGCGCCCCAGAATGTATCGAAACGGTTGGCGCCCTTAATCGCGCCGCCCGTATCCTGCGCGATCCACAAACCATCGGCAATATCGCGGTCAAGATTGAGCCACACCGGCGCACCGTAAGGCACAAAGCGCGGATCAACCGCAACCGAACTTTCGCGCCGTACAGGAATGCCCAATGAGCCGAGCGGACCATCACCGGTAAGCTCGCGGAAGAAAATCCAGCTTTTGTTGAGGCGCATTAGATCGCGGCCCTCGGCAGGGTTTTCGCGGATATATTGCATGATGCCTTGCATGGAGCCTGCATATTGCCCCTCACCGTCACCGAGCAGGCCTTGCTTACGCATGACGCCGCCAATGCCGACATATTCGCGGCCATTTTGTCCGGCATAGCCGATGCGAATGACCTCGCCGCCCACTGTGCGCAGCCGGCCCGACCCTTGGATTTGCAGAAAGAACAATTCCACCGGATCAGCGGCATATGCGATCACCGGCACGCGGCCTTCCAGTGCGCCATCCTCAATTTCAGCGCGCTCATAATATTGCACGAATTCACCGACATCATTGGTACGTCCAAGCGGGGCGCGGCCTTCGCGTTCGCTAACCGGAACGGTGGAGGGCCAGGCGCGCTTCAGATCATCGGGCATGGTGTAGATCGGCGTTTCGCAGCCTGTCTGGCGTGTCCGGCAGCCGCGAATTTCAGGCTCGAAATAGCCGGTCGCAAACGCCTCTCCCGAACCCACTATCGCCGTTTCGAAATGGGTTTTGAAAAAGTCACCCGCCCGCGCCTTTGGCCAGCCCTTGGCTGCGTCACATGATGGCTTCCAATCGTTGGAATAAGTCAGCCCGCTTTTGTCTTCGCGGATCAGAACCTTTGGGCAGCTTTCAATAAAGCCCGACAATGCTGCGGAGGCATCCTTACCGCTAAGGCCCAATGATTTGATCGAAGGACCGCGCTTTACGCCTGCAAACCGCGCGCTTTCCACATTGGAATCCGGCGCAGACGTGCCAATGCCGGGTGTATCGCTGGTCGGGACGAGCGAATTACAAGCTGACAAGGCCGTCAGAGCAGCCGCTGCGCAGGCGGTTTTGAATAAGCGGTGCGTCATAGGCACTCGCATCCCCTTTCACGCGCAGATTGTCAAACGCGCAGCAATTCTCAGGGGAATGTGCTTAGGCTTCGGTAAGCGCTGAGGCTTAGCCTTCGTCGGTTTCGTCAAGCAGCCAATGGACATCGGCGGATTTCACATCGCGCATGAAGGTCCAAATATCGCGGCTTTCAATCGCATCGTCGAGCGATCCGGCCACGACATTTCCATCCTTATCGCGCGTGACAGAGGCGATATCAGCGACGAACAGCACAGAAATCCGTGCCATTTTGCCGTCCATATCCGCACGGTTGATGCGGGTTTCTTCAATCCGGATCAACTTATTGTCCAGCGTATGCCCTGCCGCCTCGCGCGCATCGATTGCGCCGGAGAAGCTGGCATAGACATCGTCATCGCACAGCTCTTTCAAGGTTTCGCGGTCGCCGTTCCAAAACGCCTCCAGCACCATGCCGTAAGCGCCCTTTGCGCCCTCAAGGAAAGACGTAATGTCGAACCGGCTGTCTGCCGCGGCGATGGAACGCACGCCGCGCTCAACCTTGGGCAATGTGCCGTCGAGCGCTTTGGTCGCAGGCTGCGGGGCCGATGGTGTGGCCAATTTCGGCGCAGTGGGTGCATTGTCGCGCCGGGCATCAGATTGGGCATCTGACTGTGCATCACGGTTTTGATTGTCGCGGTTTTGCGGACCCAATTCCTCTTCATGCTCAGCGCGCTCGCCCAGCACGGAATAGAGACGCATACCAAGAAAGGCTGCGATCATAGCAAGGATGACAATTTCAATAATGCCGTTGGTCACGTTCGTTTATTTCCATTTCAGCGGCGAGTCATAGCCCGCTCAGAGGGTCTTACCTGCCTTAAGTAGGGGCAAAATACAAATGAACAACTGCCATGTCCCTGCGTGTTTGCAACTTTTATCCCTGCACAGGCGGTCAAAGCCGCAGCAGCCTGCGCGCATTTACGCATATAGCGCGGCGTGTGTTGCGGCGGCGTGAATGCAATGCTAGGCGCGCGTCTCAAGGCTTGCCGCATCGCGCGGCACGGCTAACCAACACTATTCAGCTTGTTTAGGAAGACATGACCATGGCCGACGAAGGCGACGTTCTCACCGATCTTGATGGCAATCCTGCTGCGCCCAATGGCGCCGATACCCAGCCCACCGCTGGCATTATCACGCAATATGTGAAGGATTTCTCGGTCGAAAACCCCAATGCGCCGGATGTCTATCAATGGGAAGATCAGCCCAATATCGATCTGCAATTCAACATTGGCGCCAATCAGGTCAATGATGAGGTTCATGAGGTTGAACTGAAGATCAATCTCACCGCCACGGCTGAAAAGGGTAATGTCTATCTGATCGAGCTCGCTTATTGCGCCATGGTTGGCATGCGCAATTTGCCCGAGGATCAGATCCACGCGTTTCTTTTTGCAGAGGCGCCGCGCATTCTCTTCCCATTCGCCCGCCGCATCATTGCCGATGCAGTACGCGATGCAGGCTTTGCGCCGATGATGATGGACCCGATTGATTTCAACGGTCTGTATGTTCAGCAATTGCAAGCCAAGCGCGCCGAAGAAGAGGGCACGGGCGCTCCGGCGGCCAGTTAAGGCTTGGTAAGGGCTGCATATGAGCCTGCTTAAAAATGTTGGAACCATTGGCGGGCTGACCGCGGTTAGCCGCGTCTTTGGTTTCCTACGCGATGTGTTGATTGCGCGCGTGCTGGGCGCGACCGCCATGGGCGATGCGTGGCAGCTGGCCTTTATGCTGCCCAATTTGTTCCGCCGGCTTTTTGCCGAAGGGGCCTTCGCCAGCGCCTTTGTGCCGCTGTTCAATCGGCGCATGACCAAAGACGGCGACACGTCAGAAGCACGCGAATTTGCAACCAGCGTATTATCCGTTCTGCTGCCAATACTGATCCTGTTTGGCGGGATCGCGATGCTGGTGATGCCGTGGGTGGTGGAATATTTCCTGCCCGAAAACTTCCCTGATGATGCAGGCGCAAAAGACACGGCTATCATGCTGGCGCGCGTCACCTTCCCCTATTTGATGTTTATGAGCGTTGCGACAGTGATCGCTGCTATCCTCAATTCCCTATCACGATTTGCAGCCGCCGCTGCAGCGCCAGTTTTGCTCAATATCTGCCTGATATCTGCGCTCATCTATGGAGCATCTCTTGATTTCGGACCCATATCTCGGCGCGAAACAGCCCAAGCTATGGCATGGGCTTTGTCACTTTCCGGCCTTTTGCAAGTCATCTGGCTGTGGTCTTTCATGCGCCGCGCCGGTTTCACGCTCAGCCTGATTTTCCCGCGCGTTGATGGGGGCGTAAAGGAGCTCGGCGTGCTGATTGTACCGGCCATCTTTGGTGCGGGCATTTATCAGATCAGCCGCTTTGTCGATCTGTTCTTCCTCTCCACATTGCCGGTTGGCAGCTACACCTATCTGCAAATGGCGGACCGCTGGAACCAGCTTCCGCTAGGTATTATCGGTATCGCTTTGGGCACAGCGATTTTGCCTGCTTTGTCGCGCCATTTGAGCCGCGCTGAAGATGATGAGGCCGCGACTTTGCAAAGCAATGCGATTGAGTTTTCGCTGCTGCTGACGGTTCCATGCGCGGTGGCATTATACTTTACCGGCACAGCCTTCGTGCAGACATTCATGCAAGGCCAAGCCTTCACAGCTGAAGACGCTCTGGTCACTGGTACAGTGGTTTCTGCGCTGGTGATCGGCCTGCCAGCCTATGTGCTTGTCAAAGTGCTCACGCCCAATTTCTTCGCCCGCAAAGACACGCGCACGCCGGTTTATACCGCCGCCGTTTCATTGGTAATCACGGTCGGCCTCAACATCATGCTGGTGCCGCGCATCGGCGTTGTCGGCCTTGCGATTGCGGGCGCGGTTGGTGCTTGGTGCAATATCGCTTTGCTGGCGGCGATCCTGCATGTGAAAGGCTATTTCCGAATGCCCGCCGCTGTGCTGGGTCGCTCGGTTAAAATTGCCCTTGCCGCGGCCATTATGGGAGTCGCGCTTTGGTGGCTGATGCCGCAAGTCGCGCATATGTTTACCGGCGGCATTTTAGACAAAGCAATCGGCCTTGCTGCCATCATGGCGACGGGAATTTTGACCTATGGCCCAGCGGCATTCCTGCTCGGCGTGCTCGACAAAGCTGCCTTTCAGCGCCTAATGCGCCGCCAGACTTAAACAAACAGGACTTTCACAATGCGCGTCGTCTCTGGCATTCAGCCCACCGGTAATCTGCACCTTGGCAATTATCTCGGCGCGATCCGCAATTGGGTGCGCATGCAGGATGAGATGGAAGAAGGAAGCGAGTGCCTGTTCTTCCTCGCTGATCTGCACGCCATTTCCATGCCGCATAATCCAGCAGAATTGGCCGCTGGCACGCTCGAAATGACAGCAGCTTTGGTTGCCTGCGGTATTGATCCTGACAAATCGATCCTGTTCAATCAGGCGCAAGTGCCCGCCCATGCAGAGCTGCAATGGCTATTATCCGGAACAGCGCGGATGGGCTGGATGAACCGCATGACGCAGTGGAAAGACAAGGCCGGCAAAAACCGCGAAGGGCAGTCGGTTGCGCTTTTCACCTATCCAGCTTTGCAAGCCGCAGACGTGCTGCTCTATCAGGCGACCCATGTGCCCGTGGGCGAGGATCAGAAACAGCATTTGGAATTGGCCCGCGACATTGCGGAAAAGTTCAACCGCGACTTTGCGTCAGAAGAAGTGCCCGTTTTCACCTTGCCCGAACCGATTGTTCCGCCAGAAGCTGCGCGGATTATGAGCCTGCGCAATGGCAGCGCGAAGATGAGCAAATCTGACCCATCTGAGGCCAGCCGGATCAACCTGTCTGATGATGCCGACACGATTATGAAGAAGGTGAAGAAGGCGAAATCGGATGCGGATGCCTTGCCTTCTGAAACAGCCGGATTGGAAGGCCGCCCAGAGGCGCTCAATCTCGTGACCATTTATGCCGCGCTTAAAGGCTGCGATGCCGATACGGTTCTTAAAGACTTTGGCGGGCAAGGCTTTGGCGCGTTCAAACCGGCACTGGGTGAAGTGCTGGTCGAAACGCTCGCGCCAATCTCCCAGCGCTTTGTTGAACTGAAAGAAGACCGCGAATCGCTCGATGCGATTCTCGCGCGCGGGGCCGCCAAAGCACGCGAGCGCGGAAGTGCCACTTTGAGCGCGACCTATGAGGCTTTGGGGTTGGTGCGCGGTTAAACCGCCGATATTGAGCAACAATTTGTAATATTCACATTCAAAATGCGTTCATGCTGATGTCTCTATCAAGGATATATGCATGTACGTTTTGGCGTTTTGCATGACTTGGGGCTAGAACGCTAGGCAAGGACCAGCGTGTGGGGAAAGCCCGAAATAGATGACCGCGCGCCGCGCAAGAGCGCCTGAACAGAGGAACGCAACAATGAAAAGCACTTTCAGCCAAGCAGCCCGCAAAGCCAAACTGGCCAGCGTACCGCTCTTGCTCGCCAGCCTAGGCGCGTGTGCAACCCCCGGTTTTAAAGCCGATGTTTCGCGCTTTCAGGCGCAATTGCCCGCGCCTCAGGGTGAAAGCTTCGCGATTGTCGCTGATAATCCAGCGCTCGCCGGCGGCCTTGAATTTTCGCAATATGCTCGCACAGTAGAGGCGCAAATGTCGCGGCTCGGCTATGCAGCGGCCGCCACACCAGAAGCCGCAAGCCTGCTCGTGCGCTTTGATTACGGCGTAGATAAAGGCCGCGAGAAATTGCGCAGCACCGGCATTCGCGATCCATTCTTCGACCCATGGTATAGCGGCTATCGCGGCGGATTTTACCGCTCGCGCTTCCGCCATTCGCGCGGATTTTACCGCCCACGCAGCGCATGGGGTTATGGCTTTTACGATCCGTGGTTTGGCGGCCCAGAGGTACGCAGCACCACGGTCTATACCAGCGATATCAATATGAAGATTGACCGCGCCGCTACAGGTGAGCGCCTGTTTGAAGGCAAAGCCGAGGCCGTATCGACGTCCAACCGCTTGCCTTATCTCGTGCCGAATTTGGTTGAGGCGATGTTCACAGACTTCCCCGGCAGCAGCGCTGGCGAGACTTTGCGCATCACCATCAAACCCGAAGAGACGAAAGTGCGCCGCGTAAACTAAGCCTCTGGCTTAAAGCGTCTTATGCCCGCCGGTGGAACCAAATCCGCCAGCGCCGCGCTGTGTCGCATCCAACTCGTCTACCTCGACCCATGACCCTTGCGTCACCGCCGCAACGACCAGCTGCGCGACGCGGTCACCGCGCGCGATTGCAAAATCCTCATTGCCGTGATTGATCAGCAGCACTTTTAACTCGCCGCGATAATCGCTGTCGATTGTGCCCGGAGTATTGGGCACAGTGATACCGTGCTTAAACGCAAGGCCAGAACGCGGGCGCACTTGGATTTCATACCCCTGCGGGATGGCCACGCTCAAACCGGTGGCGACCGCATGGCGCGCGCCTGGTGCAATGGTCACATCTTCGGCGGCAACAATATCCATGCCCGCCGCGCCATCTGTGGCATAATGCGGCAGGTCGAGCCCCTGCCCATGAGGAAGGCGCTTCACTTCAACCGCGATTCTATCCGTCATTTAGTCTTTGCCCTCTAATGCCTGCGCCATGCGCTCTACCAAAGCGATCGCCACATCCAGCTTTGGCATTTCATCCAAGCTTTCCACGCCGCTCTCCGAAATGATGTGCACCTGATTCAGGCCTCCGCCCATCACATCACCGGATACGTCATTGGCGACGATCCAATCGGTGCCTTTGCGTTTGCGCTTGGCGGATGCGTAATCGAGCACTTTTTCCGTCTCTGCGGCAAAGCCAACCAGCAGAGCGGGACGCTGATCAGAGCCTGACAGATTGGCGAGAATATCGGGGTTTTCCGTAAGCATGAGAGCAGGCGGTGCAGAGCCGCGCTTCTTCATCTTTTCGGTCACAAATTCTCTTGGTTTCCAATCCGCAACGGCCGCCACCATGACGGCGATATCAGCAGGCAGAGAAGCGCGCACAGCCTCTTGCATTTGCTCTGCGCTTTCCACATCGATGCGGTCCACACCGGCGGGCGTTTGCAACCAAACGGGCCCCGCCACCAAGGTCACCCGCGCACCCATCGCCGCTGCTGCTGCTGCGATAGAAAAGCCCTGACGGCCAGAGGAGCGGTTACCAATATAGCGCACCGGATCAATCGCTTCCCATGTCGGGCCTGCGGTGATCAGCATGTGCTTTCCGGCAAGCGGCTGAATACCCTCAGGCATTACAATCGCCTCGCCGCCGGTCACATCCTCCAGCGCCTCTGCCACGCGCACGGGCTGGTTATCGCCAGCAATAGGCTGAGGCGCAGCAGCAGTGCCGCCCATTTCATGATTGATCGCTTCGGGATCAGTAGGCGGAGCTGCGCCGGCATCGCCTTTGCTTGCGAGCAGCGGGCTGCCATCTGATGGCGTGAGCGTCTCATCCGCCGGTATGTCCACCGCAGGAATGTCATCTTGAAAGTCGGAATATTCCGCTTCGATCTCATCAGCGGAGCGTTTGGGCGTTGAGCGCGGAATGATCGCCGAAAGCAATCCGCCCAAACCGCCCGCAATTCCGCCTGGTTGCGCGTCTTCCTCTGGTTCAGGCTCCAATGCCTCAACCAGCGCGTCAGGGGAGGTCTCTTCAAATTGCGCGACAGATTGATTCTCTAGGCCCGATTGCTCGGCAATCGCGGCCCAAATCGCTTCGGGTTCGGGCAAGCGGCCATAGCCAAATTCGCCGCAAGCCATCGCCCCTTCATCAGGGTGCAGAACTTTCACGCCCGCTGCGCGCAAAGTTTCGACATTGCGCTGCGTCGCGGCATGCTCCCACATGCGCACATTCATCGCGGGAACGACCATCACCGGCTTGTCTGTGGCAAGGATCAAAGTGGACGCCAAATCATCGGCAATGCCTGCGGCCATCTTCGCCATCAGATCAGCGGTAGCTGGGCAAATGACGACCAAATCCGCCTCGCGGCTCAGCTGGATATGCCCCATCTCCGCTTCGTTTTTGAGATCGAACAGGCTGGTATAAACCTGGTTCTCGCTGAGCGCGGCCAAGGTCATCGGGGTCACAAATTGCTGCCCGCCCTTGGTCACAACGCAAGTAACATCTGCCCCGCCTTTGCGGATCAGGCGAACAAGCTCGCACGACTTATAGGCCGCGATCCCGCCGCCCACGATCAGCTGGATACGAAACTGTGGCATATCCCTAGGAGAACTCCCTATTGCCGCGAAATTGGCGGCTTCCTATTTCAGCGTCTTACCGCGCTTAATGGCTTGATACTAGCCCGCGCGCATTGCGAAAAACCCCTAAACAATGCAGGTTAAATGACAGTGAGCCGTTTGGGTTAAACATGCGAGCACTGGTGAAAACGGCGCGGATATACCCATTATCGCGAGTTGAAGGCAGCCGCCTCTTCGATTGTAAGTGTTTTTGAATTTGAAGACGAAAATGGAGAATCCCCTAATGAAAAAGACCACGAATGTGATGATTGCCCTGTTGGCCTCGGCCAGCCTTGCAGCATGTTCACAAGCAGACGCACCTGCAGAAGGCAGCGAAGCAGCCACGAAAGAAATAAAGTGGGGCTATACCGAGGATAACGGCCCGGACAAATGGGGCGATCTGAGCGAAGAATATGCCGCTTGTAAGGCCGGAATGGAGCAATCACCGATTGATCTTCCTGCGGCCAGCGAAGCCAGTTTGATCACGGTCACGACCAATTATGGCGAAACAGATGCCACGGTTGAAGATTTGGGCAAAACGATCCAGGCGAACTTTAGCGAAGGCACGAAGCTGACGTCTGGCGACACAGAATACGGTCTTGTTCAAGTTCACATGCACACACCGTCTGAAAACACCGTCGCAGGCAAAGCCTATCCGCTCACCGCGCATTTCGTTCACGCCAGTGCAGAAGGCGCCTTTGCAGTGCTAGGCATTATGTTTGAAGAAGGTGAAGCCAACCCAGCGATTGAAGCCATTCTCGGCAATGTTGGAAGTTCGGCAGAACTCAACCTTGCCGATATGATCCCTGCTGAGCTCAGCGCCTATAATTTCCCTGGTTCGCTGACCACGCCTCCTTGCACAGAGGGCGTAAATTGGCACGTTGTGTCAACGCCTGTGACAGCCAGCGCAGAGCAAATCGCGGCTCTGACAGAAGCGATGGGCAATAATGCGCGTCCGGTTCAGCCGCTGAATGAGCGCGAACTTTAATCCGCAAAACGCTTTGGGCCCAATGGCCTAGCAACACGATGAGGCCTCTGCGGGAAACTGCAGGGGCTTTTTTGTGGGCCGCCGGATATGCATGAGCAGGACTCGCCAAACCACTCAGCAAAGGGCACAAGTGCCGCCGGGGTAAAGTCTGCTGAGAATTCGCAGATGTTTTGAGGGGGACACATATGATTACCGGATTTCGCATTGTTTTGGGTCTGCTCGGCCTGCTCTATCTGTGGCTGGGCACAGGTTTTTTGTTTGATCCCAGCGGATCGGGTGCAGAATTTGGTATTGAACAATTGGGCGTGAAAGGGTTGGCCTCTATCCGCGCCGATTTCACCGCATTCTTCCTGGTGGCGGGCGGATGCCTCGTTTGGGGCGCATGGGCCCGCCGCGCTGATCCCTTGATCGTATCAGCCGCTTTGATGGGCGCAGCCTTCATTGGGCGCGCAGTCAATATTGCGCAAAACGGCACCTATGAAGGTTGGATGCAGCCGATGGTGGTGGAGGCGCTCACCGTAGCGACCGCTCTAATCGGTAGCCGGCTGCTTCCGGTCAAACCGGCTTAGATCCAGCCCAGCATTTGTGCGCCATAAAGCGCGCCTGCACCGGCTGCCAAAGCGGCAATATAGCCCAAAATGCCGCGACCTTGACTGCCGCCTACATTCGCCTTTTTCTCCCACATGAGCGGGACATCAGGCAGAGGCGGTGGCGGCGGCGCACCGCCGGGGTCAGGGAATTGCTCCTCCAACCGGCGGACCAGTGACGGGATGCGCAGGAAAGTGCCTGCATCTTCTTTCAGCCGATCAGCAATCGCGGCCTCTGGGCCAAGCTCATCACGGATCCAGCTTTTCACATAAGGGCCAGATGTATCCCACATATTGATCTGCGGATTGAGCTGCGTCGCAATGCCCTCGACCATCACCATCGTCTTTTGCAGCAGAAGCAAATGCGGCTGCGTTTGCATGTCGAAATCACGGGTAATCGCAAACAGGCCGTCAAGCATTTGGCCCACGGATAGCTCATCCACCGGCTTGCCGCGCATGGGCTCACCAACAGCTCTCAGCGCCGTCGCAAACTCGCCGACATCGTGATAGCTGGGCACGTATTTCGCCTCAAAGTGAATCTCGGCAACGCGTTTGTAATTACCAGTCGTCAGGCCGTAGAGGATTTCCGCCAGCCACATGCGCGCGCGCCGATCGATCCGGCCCATGATGCCAAAGTCGATGGCGACGATTGTGCCGTCTGGTTCAACGAACAAATTGCCCTGATGCATGTCGGCATGGAAATATCCGCCCGCAATGGCCTGCGTTAGGAAAGACAGCACCAGACGCTGCGCCAGCTCCGGCAAATCTATGCCCATCGCTTCCAATTGCGCGGTTTCGCTGATCTTGACGCCATCGACCCATTCAACCGTCATCACGCGGCCATTGGTGCGGTCCCAATCAATGCCGGGAATGCGGTAGCGCTCTACACCCTTCATATTGTCGGCAAGTTCAGAAGCCGATGCTGCCTCGCGCCGCAAATCGAGCTCGCGCATCGACCAGCGTTTGAAATTGGCAATCGTCAAGCGCGGGCGCAGGCGTTTTGCCTCTTCGCCCATTGCCTCCAAATGCGCGGCTGCCCATTCATAAGTCTCAATGTCTTTGGCAAAGCGTTCGCGAATCCCGGGCCGCAGCACCTTCACCGCCACATCGCGGCCATCGGCTGTCACCGCGCGGTGGACCTGCGCAATGGACGCGGCTCCAACGGGCTCTGGGTCAATCGACACAAACAAATCGGCAATCGGCGTTTCGAACGTCGAAGTAATGACCGCTTCAATCTCTGCAAAATCCACTGGCGGCAATGCATCTTGCAGGCTCAGCAGGTTTTGCGCCGCTTCTTCGCCGACCAGATCAGGCCGCGTAGCGAGCGATTGCCCCAGTTTTACCGCCGCAGGACCAATGGCTTGGAAAGCGCCAGCGTAATCGGGTTCCTTGGGTTGAAACGTGCCAAACCGCGCCAGCCGCGCCAATCGCTTGACCGGAGGCGGCGTATTCGCGTCCGCCTCTATGCCGCGCAATGCGCCATGCTTGGCCAGCGTCCGTCCCCATTTTAACAGGCGGAAAATATGCGTGATTGGGCGGGTCATTACTGTTCTAAATCTTCCACCCGGAATGGATCGCCACAGCGCCGCCGAAAATGGCCTCTACCCGCGTGTTCTCAAAACCAGCGTCACGGATCATGCCTTCAAACACGGGCATTTCTGGAAAGCGGCGGATAGATTCAGCGAGATAGCGATAGCTTTCTTCATCGCCTGCAATCATCTTGCCCATTTGCGGCATGATCTTGTGCGAATAGACATCGTAAATCTCTTTGAAGCCCGGCCACTGCGTCGTCGAAAACTCCATGCAATAGAAACGCCCGCCTGGCTTCAATGCGCGGTGTGCCTCACGCAAGGCTTTGGGAATATCGGTGACGTTCCGAATGCCAAAGACGATGGTGTAGGCATCAAAGCAATTGTCAGGATAGGTCAGTTCCTCAGCATTTTGCCGCGACCATACTAGGCTGTCATAGCCGCGCTCCATCGCACGCTCCACGCCCACATCCAGCATTTCCTGATTGATATCGGCCACAGTCACTGTCGCGCCCCGGTCTGTCATGCGGAACGCAATATCGCCAGTGCCGCCTGCCATATCGAGGATAGTTTCGCCGGGCTGCGGCTTAACTCGCCGAACAAAGCGGTCTTTCCAAACGCGGTGCATGCCGCCCGACATCGCATCGTTCATAATGTCATATTTGCTTGCCACGCTGGAGAAGACATCGCCCACCCGGCGCGTCTTTTCCTCTGGGCTGACATCTTCATAACCGAAGGAGGCGGACGGAGTCGTTTTTGCGTCTGTCATAGTCAAAGCGCCTTAGGGGAGTTTTAGGGGGAGGCAAAGCTTGTTAGAGGGGCTCTTATGCCAGAGCTTCCCGAAGTTGAAACCACCGTTCGCGGCCTCGCGCAATTTTTGGATGGAGAGCGCATCACCAGCGTGCGCCTCAACCGGCCCAATTTGCGCCGCCCCTTCCCGCCTGATCTTGTGCAAGTGATGACCGGCGCGCAGGTGACGGGGCTAAGCCGCCGCGCGAAATATGGTCTGATCCATCTGGACCGCGAGCAGACGGTGATTTTTCATCTCGGCATGAGCGGACGCTGGCGAATTGACCCATCTGAGCCCGACAAGCATGATCATATGGTGGTCGAAACTGCAGACCATCAATTTTCTTTATGCGATCCGCGCCGGTTCGGTTCGGTTGATTTGGTCGATACGCCCGCGCTGGACGCATGGCCACAGTTTGCCAGCCTTGGGCCAGAGCCGCTTGGCCCGCTGCTCACGCCGCAGCATTTGAAAGCCGCGCTGAAAGATAAGGGGCAGACCATCAAGCTGTGCCTGCTCGATCAAAGCATAGTGGCGGGGCTAGGCAATATATATGTGTGCGAGGCGCTCTATCGCGCAGGCATTCACCCGATGAAGAAAGGCGGCAAGGTTACGCGGCCGCAATTGGAACGGCTTGTGCCGCATATTGTCGAAGTGCTGACTCAATCGATTCGCGATGGCGGGTCTTCCTTGCGCGATTATGCCGCACCCGACGGCGAGCTGGGCTATTTCGCCACGCGCTTTGCGGTTTATGGGCGCGAAGGTGAGCCATGCAGCAATGGCGATGGCGGCGTCATTCGGCGTATCCAGCAAGGGGGGCGCAGCACTTGGTATTGCCCCAAATGCCAGAAGTAGAAGTAAATGGGCGCAGGTGCTTCAGCTAATTGCACCTACAAATGCACCATTTTCTTGACGCAAACGCACAGCCGCCTTATGTGCCGCGCTTCCGGCGGTAATGCGCCGATTCCTATTCGTATATTTAAACTCTGTGAGAGCCCGCAATTCTAGGCTCTTCAATGAAGGACAATCATGGCCAATACGCCGCAAGCACGCAAACGCATCCGCCGCAACGAACGCCGCACCGAAATCAACACGGCGCGCGTGAGCCGCATCCGCGGTTTGGTGAAAAAAGTTGAAGCAGCCATCGAAGGCGGCGACAAAACGCTGGCGCAAGACGCGCTCAAAGCGGCTCAGCCTGAAATGGCTCGCGGTGTTGCTCGCGGTGTTTACCACAAGAACACAGTGGCACGGAAAATGTCGCGTTTGTCGAAGCGAGTCGCTGCGCTTTAATCAAAGCCGGTTAGCGATTCGCTGATCGAACCTTTGACCCGATCAAATTGGGTTAATGATTCGCTAGAAGAGCTACATCGCATTGCGGAAACACCGCTTGAAGGGCTGCCCATTTTGGGTGGCCCTTTTCATTTTGCCCTAACGCAAACCTGCCCAAGTCCGGAAAACTAAGGGATTCCCGCGATTCGCGTCCAATTGCGTCGGATCACGCCCATATATTCAATATTTTCAAACACTTGAACGGCGGCCTGCGGGGTTGAGGTGAGTCAATGAATTTATTTCAACTTTTTTACCTCCATTGCCCTTGCTTCCCATCCAATCTCGACGCAAAAACGGCTCACAGCACGGGGCGGGACAGCCTGTGCCTTTACATTTTTGGTCGAAGGTAGGCTTTCGGAATTTTGCGATTCCGGGACAGGGTGAAGCTTTGCCTTTCGTTTGGAGTTTAATGGTTTCCGAGCAGCGTATTCTGCACGGGGGGCGAGTGGGAAACGCGTTTCAATGGCAAACAATAATGACAATACACGGGCAAACCGGCGCAAATCAGATGATGATTTGATGGAAGATGCCGAAGCCGTGAATTTGGCTGCCGATTGGTCGGATATCAGCCGCGGTCTTCGCAAAGACTTGGGTCATCAATTGCACAGTCAGTGGATCAAGCCGATCCAGCTTGGCGGCTTTGAAATTGAGAGCGGCACGCTCGATCTTTTCCTGCCAACAGAGTTTTCCGCAAACTGGGTTAATGACCGTTTCCACGACCGCCTCTCGCTCGCGTGGAAAATCGCCCGCAGCGAAGTGCGCAAGGTCCGTATTCAAGTGCACCCCGGCCGCCGCCAATTGCCAGAACTGCGCCTTGGTGATGGACGCCGCCCTGCCAATGATGGCCACGGCAATGGCATGATCGCCGTTGCCGCCGGCACTATCGGTGATGCTGGCTTCACATCCTCTGTGGGCCTCGACCCATCGCTGACCTTTGCCGCATTCGTAACGGGCGGTACCAATGTGCTCGGCTGCAACGCAGCACAGCGCATGGCCGCAACCGAACAGCCGCAATTTTCGCCGCTCTATCTGAAAGCCGCGACCGGTCAGGGCAAAACGCACCTGCTGCACGCCATTGGCCACGCCTATTTGCAGGCACACCCACGGGCACGTATTTTTTACTGCAGCGCGGAACGCTTCATGGTCGAATTCGTCCAAGCGCTGAAACAGAACCAGATGATCGAATTTAAGGCGCGCCTGCGCAGTTTCGATCTGCTGCTGGTTGACGACATTCAGTTCATCATTGGCAAGGCCAGCGCTCAGGAAGAGCTGCTCTACACCATTGATGCATTGCTGGCCGAGGGCAAACGCCTCGTCTTTGCCGCCGACCGCGCGCCGCAAGCTTTGGACGGTGTTGAACCGCGCCTGCTCAGCCGCTTGTCGATGGGTCTGGTCGCCGATATTCAACCGGCCGATATTGAGCTTCGCCGCCTGATCTTGGAATCGAAGCTGAAACGCTTTGCCCCATTGGAAGTGCCCGGCGATGTGATCGAATTCCTTGCCCGCACCATTACGCGCAATGTTCGCGAGCTAGTTGGCGGCCTCAACAAGCTGATCGCTTATGCGCAGCTGACAGGCCAAGAAGTATCGCTCAATCTGGCAGAGGAACAGCTCACCGATATTCTGTCGGCCAATCGCCGGCGGATTACGATTGATGAGATCCAGCGCACGGTTTGCCAATTCTACCGCATCGACCGGTCAGAAATGTCATCCAAGCGCCGCGCGCGTGCCGTAGTGCGCCCGCGTCAGGTGGCGATGTATCTGTCAAAAGTGCTGACACCGCGCTCTTATCCAGAGATCGGGCGCAAATTTGGCGGACGCGATCATTCGACAGTTATCCACGCTGTGCGGCTGATCGAAGACCTGCGCCAGCGCGATGCCGATATGGACGGCGATGTGCGCAGCCTTTTGCGGCAGCTTGAGAGTTAATTCGCGCACAATTTGCACTGATTACAAACAGTCTATCCGCAGCCCTATCAACAGGGCTGTTGGCAAGCTGCGTCCATGATGCCAACACGTTTTCCATGAGTTCTCCGCCGCTTTCTCCACAACGCTTGGACCGCTTCGCGCGGCATATTGTGCTGCCCGAAATTGGCGGCGCTGGCCAAGTTGCGCTGGCGGGTAAGCATATTGCGATCATTGGCCTTGGCGGGATTGGCTCCCCTGCCCTGCAATATCTCGCGGCGAGCGGGATTGGGCGCTTCACCCTAGTGGATGATGATATCGTCGATGCCAGCAATTTGCAGCGGCAAACCATCTTCAACACGCGCGATATTGGCCACGGTAAAGCGGTTGCAGCGCGGCGTTGGATGGCGAATTTTGATGATGCTTTGGAAGTCTCACTCAGCGACACGCGTATCTCCACAGGCAATGCGGGCGATTTGATCGAGGGCGTGGATTTGGTGCTGGACGGCACCGATAATTTCGCCACGCGCCTCGCCGTATCCGATGCCTGCGTTGCAGAGCGCGTGCCGCTGCTCTCAGCAGCCGTAGGCCGTTTCCAAGGCCAAGTTGGCGCGTTCGCTGGCCACCAACCGCACCATTCCTGCTATCGCTGCTTTGTCGGCGATGCGTTTGATGCAGAGGATTGCGACACATGCGCAGAGGACGGCATGCTGGGCGCCATGGCAGGCTGGGCGGGCACATTCGCCGCCATGCAGGCTGTGCGCGTGCTGCTTGAGGGCGTCAGCACCTTGGGCGACCCCATGTGGGGCAAAATCCACATTTTGGACGGCATGAAACCCGGCATGCGCACTCTTTCGATTGGCAAGGATGCTGCCTGCAAAGCCTGCGGGAAAACCTAAAGCGCGACCTCATATTTCGCCGTAGTCTTTGCTGCGATTTCATCTGCTGTCACACCAGGTGCCAGCTCAATCAGCTGAAACGCGCTGCCGTGATCAGGCCTGCGGAAGACGCCAAGATTGGTCACAATCATATCGACCACATTTTGCCCCGTTAGCGGCAAAGTGCAGGCGGGAATGAACTTAGGATCACCAGCTTTGGAATTGTGATCCATCACTACGATGATCTTTTTAACGCCGGCAACAAGGTCCATCGCCCCGCCCATGCCCTTGATCATTTTTCCGGGGATCATCCAATTGGCAATGTCGCCGTTCTCGGCAATTTCCATCGCGCCCAGAACGGTCAAATCAATATGCCCGCCGCGGATCATCCCAAAGCTGGTGGCGCTGTCGAAATAGGCGGAATGCGGCAGCTCGCTAATGGTTTGCTTGCCAGCATTAATGAGATCAGGATCGGCCTCATCCTCATAGGGGAACGGGCCAATGCCCAGCATACCGTTCTCTGATTGCAGCGTGACATGCATGCCTGCTGGAATGTGATTGGCGACAAGGGTTGGGATGCCAATGCCGAGATTGACGTAATATCCATCTTGCAATTCGCGCGCGGCGCGGGCCGCCATTTGGTCGCGGGTCCAGCCTGGTGTGTCGGTCATCAAACTGTCTCCTTCTTAGTGTAGATTGTCGCAGTTTTTGCAATAGATCCTTTGGGCATCGGCTTCATGCCGTCCTGCTTCCAACCTCGATCCAACATTGCTGACCCAATACATCTACCAGCGTGATGTGTGGTGTATTGGCCGCCATATTGGGAACCAAGAGCCGCCACCAAGCGGTGTTCCATTCCAGCCAAAGGCGGCAATTCCCTTTGGGCTGCCTCAAGCGCTTCAGCTACGGCCTCAGGCATGGCGCAAATTTCCTCTATCTCGAGCATTATCGGATGGTCAAACGGCAGACCGCCCTTTTCATCGACGAGCAGTCCATTTTCGACAATCAATCTAGCAACAAGCAGTGATTCTGAATCTTTTCGAGTTATAGCGTTACGATATAGGTTGCGAATCTTCTCGGATGACATTTCTTTGAGGCGGTCTAAGTCCCAAGTCATCAAACTGTCTCCCTTTCGCGGGTCGTTAGGAACTCGATTTTCTTGTCGTATGGCGCGCCCACAATCATACGGTTCACAAAGACGCCGGGCAGGTGAATTCCATCTGGGTCAAGCAATCCGGCGGGCACAATTTCCTCAACCTCGGCCACGCAGATCTTGCCGCAAGTGGCTGCTGGTGCGTTGAAATTGCGGGCGGTTTTGCGGAAGATCAGATTGCCTGTCTCATCCGCTTTCCATGCTTTTACAATGGCGAGATCAGCAAAGATGCCCTCTTCCAAAATATAGTCCTGCGGGGCATCGGCGCGGCCAATGAATGCCTTCACTTCCTTGCCGTCTGCCACCTGCGTGCCAACGCCAGTCTTGGTGTAAAAGCCTGGGATGCCAGCGCCGCCAGCGCGCATGCGTTCAGCCAGTGTGCCTTGCGGGCAAAATTCGACTTCCAATTCGCCGGAGAGGAACTGGCGTTCAAATTCCTTATTCTCGCCAACATAGCTGGAGATCATTTTCGCGACCTGCTTAGTGCGCAGCAATTTGCCAATGCCCTCATTGTCGATGCCGGCATTGTTGGAGGCAAAGGTCAGGCCTTTCACTCCGCTGTCTTGGATTGCGCCAAGCAGTCTTTCAGGGATACCGCAAAGGCCAAATCCGCCGCTGGCGATCAGGAGACCATCGCGCAATAGGCCGTCCAAAGCGGCAGATGCATCAGGGTAAATCTTGCTCATAAATGGGCTTTCTCAAAGGGGGTTGAGATGACGAGGCCAGATGAGGCCAAAAGCGAGACGACCCCTAGACCAAGCGAGACAATGATGCCAGCATGCTTTGAAAATGCAGATTAAAAAGGCGTTTTAGAGCGTCTTTATGATGGCCGAGAAATCCAGCCCGCCATTGCCCGCGCCATTGAAGTCCTCATACAAAGCGGCAGCCCGCGCTCCCATGGGAACAGGGGCATCAGCGCTGTCGGCGGCTTCCATGGCGAGGCGCAAATCTTTCATCATGAGCGCGGTTGCAAATCCGCCTTGGTAATCATTGTCCGATGGGCTTTGCGGGCCAACACCGGGAACGGGGCAATAGCTTGTCATGGACCAGTTTTGGCCCGAGGAAACACTTGAAATATCGTAGAAAGTTTGCGCATCAAGGCCGAGCTTTTCCGCCATGGAAAACGCCTCGCATGTGCCTGCCATATGGATCGCTAGCAGCATATTGTTGCAAATCTTTGCAGCCTGTCCATTGCCAGCATCGCCGGCGTGAATGACCGCTTTGCCCATCGCCTCTAGGATAGGTTTTGCTCTGGCAAAGGCGCTGTCTGTGCCGCCCACCATAAAGGTCAGCGTGCCGCCATTCGCAGCTGCGATACCGCCGGATACAGGAGCATCGACCATTTCATAACCGCCTGTTTCAGCAAGCGAAATCACTTCTCTTGCGGTGGCAACATCAATGGTGGAGCAATCGAGGAATACAGCGCCTGCGGGCGCTTTTCCGATCACATCGGCGGAATAAACCGACTTCACAATCGCGCCATTGGGCAACATGGAGACAACCGCTTCTGCGCCTTCGCAAGCTTCGGATGCGCTGGTGAAAGTGGAGCATCCGTTTGATTTTGCGGCGGCTAGCGCCTCTTCGGACAAGTCAAAAGCTGCGACTTCATGGCCAGCTTTCACAAGATTGGCCGCCATGCCGCCGCCCATATTGCCGAGTCCGATAAATGCGATTTTCATGATATCAACGCCCCTTCCAGCTGCCTTCGCGCTTCTCGATAAACGCTGCCATGCCCTCGGCTTTATCCTCTGATGCGGTGAGGATTTGGAAGATCCGGCGTTCCACAATCAGCCCTTGATCGAGCGTCATTTCAAATGCGGAATTGACCATTTCCTTATTCGCAATCGTTGCCATTGGCGGTTTGCTAGCGATTGTGGCCGCTGTCTTTAGCGTTTCGGCGACTAGCTCTGCCTGAGGAACCACGCGCACGATCAGATTGGCGCGCTCCGCTTCTTCTGCGCCCATCATCCGGCCCGTCAGGCACATTTCCATCGACTTCGATTTGCCAATCGCGCGGGTCAGTCTTTGTGATCCGCCCATGCCCGGCGCAACACCCAGATTAATCTCTGGCTGGCCGAATTTCGCATTGTCGGACGCGACGATAAAGTCCGCCGCCATCGCCAATTCGCAGCCGCCGCCAAGGGCAAAGCCATTGACCGCTGCAATCCACGGCTTGCGGGTTTTCTTCACGATCTCAGATGTCCAAGGGCCGAAGAAATCTTCCAAATAGAAATCCGCTGCGGCTTTGTCCGCCATCTCTTTAATGTCTGCGCCAGCGGCAAAGGCCTTCTCGCCGCTGCCGGTTAGAACCGCGCATAATTGCGTGTCGTCGGCTTGATATGCGGCGAAGGCATGGATCAATTCTTCCAGCACTTGCGAGTTCAGCGCGTTCAAAGCCTTGGGCCGATTGATTGTCAGCAGGGTGACGCCGGCATTGCCCTGCGCATTGGTTTCAGCGGTGATAGCTTCGTAGGTCATAAGGGCTTCCATTCTTCTTTCGCAGGCAAAGGCGCAAAGATCTCAGCGAGCAATTCCTCGCTCACATCCTCTGGCGTGGCCGGGTCCCATTTGGGATCATTGGTCTTGTCAGTGATCACGGCGCGGACACCTTCGGCAAAATCAGGGCGGGTCAACACGCGGCTGGCAATGCGGTATTCCATCACCATATTTTCCGCGAAATCGGCAAGCTGCGCGCTGACCTGCAATTGCCGCAGAGCCACCTTGCAAGTCTGCGGTGATTTGGTGCCGAGCGTGTCGCGTTCTTTCGCGGCCCAATCGCTTTCCGCGGCATCCAGACTGGCAAGAATATCTTCGTAATTGTCCGAGGCGAAATGCTTGATAATCTTATCGGCGTTTGCCTCCAGCCGCGCTTTTGGCGGGGTGCCAACGGCCTCTGATAAAATGCCCGCTGCGCGCGATGGGTTTTCAAAAATACGCGGCTTGAGCTCTTCGAGCATTTCACTCGGCACATAATGCGTGGCCAACCCAGCCCAGCGGCATTCTGCGCCATCGAGCCTCGCACCGGTCAGCGCAAGGAATTGCCCCAGCCGCCCGCCAAGCCGCGAGAGATACCAGCCGCCGCCAACATCGGGGAAGAGGCCAATGCCTGTCTCCGGCATAGCAAAGCGCGTGTTCTCGGTAGCAACGCGGATTTTCGCAGGCTGAGAAATGCCGACGCCGCCGCCCATCGTAATGCCGTCCATGAAAGAGAGGACTGGCTTTGCATAAGTGAACAGCTGGTGGTTGAGCTGATACTCATCATGGAAAAACTTGCGGCCCGAAACCCCGCCATCGTTCAGCGCTGAATCGCGCAAGAACGCAATATCACCACCCGCACAAAAGCCGCGGCTGCCCTCTGCGTGGTCGATCACAACGGCCTCAACCGCGTCATCATCCGCCCATTCACTCAGCGCCGCAGACATAGCGTGGCACATATCCATAGTCAGCGCGTGCAGCGCCTTTGGTCGGTTCAGCGAGATACGCCCAACCGCGCCCTCAATTGTGATTTTAACGTCGTCAGTCATTGTTCCACCGCTTATTATTCTGTCGCTCATTGTCTGAGCAAATCGCGCCCAACGATCATTCGCATGACCTGATTGGTGCCCTCTAGAATTGAATGCACGCGCAAGTCGCGCCAAAACCGTTCGATCGGGTAATCTTTGAGATAGCCATAGCCGCCAAACAATTGCAGCGCATCGTTCACGACCTTGCTTCCATTGTCGGTCGCAAGCCGCTTTGCCATGGCCGAAAAGCGCGATTTATCGGGCGCATTGTCGGTGACTTTGGCCGCGGCTAGATACAGCAGAGCCCGCGCACTTTCCAAATCGGTTGCCATATCGGCCAACATAAATTGCGTGTTTTGAAAGTCAGCAATCGGCGTATCAAATTGCTTGCGGTCCTTGGTGTAGGCCACCGCTTCATCGAGGCACCGCTGCGCCCCGCCCAGCGAACATGCACCGATATTGAGGCGGCCACCGTCCAGCCCCATCATCGCAAAGCGGAAGCCTTCACCCTCCGCGCCAACACGGTTCTCGACCGGCACGCGCGCGTCTTCGAAGATGACCTGCGCAGTGGGCGAAGCATTCCAGCCCAGCTTTTTCTCTGGCGCGCCGAAGGAAACGCCGGGCGTGTCCTTGTCGACAACGAGGCAAGTGATGCCCTTGGTTTTGTGATCGCTGGTACGGACCATGCAGACATAGACATCATTGACGCCGCCGCCCGAAATGAACTGCTTCGTGCCGTTCAAAACATAGTGATCGCCGTCCAATTTCGCATTGGCTTTCAGGCCCGCCGCATCCGACCCGCTGCCCGGTTCGGTCAGTGCATAGCTGGCGAATTTGTCCATGGTGACTAGGTCTGGAAGGTATTTCTCCTTCACCTCAGTCCCGCCAAATTGGTCGATCATCCATGCGGCCATATTGTGGATTGAGATGAACGCAGATGTGGTCGGGCAGCCATAAGCCATCGCCTCCATGATTAGCGCCGCCTCCAGCCGGCCAAGGCCGATACCGCCCGATTCCTCCGACACATAAATCGCCGCAAAGCCGAGCTCTGCAGCAGATTTAATCACATCGCGCGGGAAGTGATGTTTCTCATCCCATTCGCCCGCATGCGGCGTGATATTATCGGCGGTGAAACGCTGCGCCATCTCTTGGATCGCGAGCTGGTCTTCGGTGAGTGAAAATTGTCCGGTCATGGGGTGGAATCCTTAATCACGGTCTTCTCAAAAAGATAGCTTGCCATGCCGCTCGTGAGCCAAACGGGAGACAAAGGCGGATCAATATCCTTTTCCCAAGCCATTGATCCAATCAAAGTTCCGGCCGCGTAAGGAACGTCCGGCATGGCCTCGGCAAGCTGCGTATCGGCATAGGCTTCATCAGCAGTAATGATCGTCCAACCTTCATTGCGCAATGCGCTGACGAGATCGCTGATAAACAATGCCGCAAGATCGGTTTCATGGAGCAAAATAACATGCGGCGGCGACCGACCAATGGTTTGCCGTGCCATCGCATCATGATATTCAACGGCGCTGATTTGGGACCGCAAATAGAGCCGCCTCAGCGCCTTCATATCCATGGATTTGCCTTCAAACTTCGCCTTAACCGTCAAAGCCTCTAGGTTCCAGTCCCAGCCATCAGCAGTGACATAACCATTACGCAAACCGCGCTTTGCAAGCCCGGCTCTCACGGCATCGCGTTTGACCTTGTCCCTTGCCCCCTCATCCAAATAAGGGAAACGGAACCATGGGCGGTAACCGGGGCGATCGTTCAACCATCTCGCCGCTCGGTCAATGTCGGCGAGATATTCCTCCGCCGTGCCTTTTCGCAAATGGCGATGGCTAAAACTGTGATTGGCAATGACGTGCCCAGCCTTAACATAGGCGGCTATACGCGCCTCACCGCCCGTGCGATCTTTCTTTTCAAGATTGCCGGGGTTCACAAAGAACGCCGCTTGATCGACACCCGCCTCTCGGAGTGCTGCAATCAGTTTTTCGCTGCGCTCGTCTGGAGTGAAGAACGCTCCTCGTTGACGCGGGATATCATCAAAGGTGAGCGCAACCCGCTTTTCGATCGCAGCTTTAGGCGCGACTTGGGGTGCAACGACCTGAGCTTGTTTTGCTGGCTGCACGCAAGCGGCGAGCAGGCAGAGCATTACCAATCCTAAGAGCGAGCGCACTGAGGCTTACCCCATCGTCGGGATGATGAAAGCGTTACCATCGTCCGCACTGCCATCGGGCCAGCGCTGTGTGACTTTTTTGGCTTTGGTCCAGAACTTCAGGCCTTCCATGCCATATTGATCGGTGTCGCCAAAGCCGCTGCGTTTCCACCCGCCAAAGCTATGATAGCTAACCGGTACGGGGATCGGCACATTGATGCCGACCATGCCAACATTGACGCGGTTCGCAAATTCGCGCGCGGCGTGGCCATTGCGAGTGAAGATTGCGACGCCGTTACCATATTGATGGTCAGAGGGCAGGCGCACGGCTTCCTCGAAATCAGCGGCGCGCACGATTTGCAGGACAGGCCCGAAAATCTCTTCCTTATAGCTTTCCATATCAGGTGTGACGTGGTCGATCAGCGTGGGCCCAACAAAGAAGCCCTTCTCATGGCCTTGCAAAGTGAAGCCGCGGCCATCGACGACAATCTCGCCGCCTTCTTTTTCGGCCGTATCAATCCAGCCTTCAACCCGCGATTTGTGTTCCGGCGTCACAACGGGGCCGTAATGCGCATCGGGATCATTGGAGACGCCGACGTTTAAAGCATGGATCGCAGGGATCAGCTTTTCCTTGAGGCGCTCTGCAGTCTCTTCGCCCACCGGCACAACCACGGGCAGAGCCATGCAGCGTTCGCCCGCGGAACCAAAGGCCGCGCCGGAGAGATCATTCACGACTTGGTCAAGGTCAGCATCGGGCATGACGATGCCGTGGTTCTTCGCCCCGCCCATCGCTTGCACGCGCTTACCAGCGGCAACCCCGCGCTTGTAGACGTAATGCGCAATGTCGGAGGAGCCGACGAAGCTCACCGCAGCAATGTCCTCATGATCAAGGATGGCATCGACCATTTCCTTGTCGCCATGCACAACCTGTAGCAGACCCTCTGGCGCGCCGGCCTCAACAAACAATTCGGCGAGACGCACAGGCACGGAAGGGTCGCGCTCTGATGGCTTCAAGATAAAGGCATTGCCGACCGCGATTGCCATGCCGAACATCCACATTGGGATCATCGCGGGGAAGTTGAACGGGGTGATGCCTGCACCAATGCCGAGCGGCTGACGCATGGAGTACACATCAATGCCTGGCCCTGCGCCTTGAGTGTAATCGCCTTTCAATACCTGCGGAATGCCGCAAGCAAATTCGATCACTTCGAGCCCGCGCTGCACATCGCCCTTGGCATCATCAATCACCTTGCCATGTTCAGACGACAGCATCTCAGCCAGCTCCTGCATATTGGCCTCGATCAGCTCCTTAAACTTGAACATCACTCGGGCGCGTTTTTGCGGATTGGTGGCGGCCCATTCTGGCTGCACTCGCTTGGCTGTGGTTACAGCTTTTGCAAGCAGAGCCGCATCGCCGAGACCAACCTCTGCCTGCACTTCCCCGGTCGAAGGGTTCCAAATTTGGTGCTTACGAACGGACGCGGCGGTGACGCCGCCAGCTAGGAAATGATCGACCTGACGCATGGGTAAGAACTCCGTGTTAGAATATTACACACGCATTCGCAGAAGCGCTGCACCGCGACAATATCAAAATAGGGAGCGGAGGCGGGAAAGGTGCATAGAAGAGGGCAATTTTGAGCGGTGCCCTTCGCCTATCACTGTGAAAAAAAAGCCCTGCCGCATTTTTTGTAATATGCCGAAAACACTGCGTTAAAATGGTGCCCAGAAGAGGACTCGAACCTCCACATCCTTGCGAATACGTGCACCTGAAGCACGCGCGTCTACCAATTCCGCCATCTGGGCACCGGAGCACGGGCGATCGCACGATGGATACGCCTGCGTGGTAGGATGGCGCGGATAGCGGCACTCACGCGCACCTGTCAACGACTGTCTCGTGCTCCGCGCCAATACTAGCTTTTGGCAGCCAACCTCCCCTGCCCCATCCTCAGTTTGAAGCTCCATTTTGAACCCAAATGCTTGCACGCGAGGCTCGCATGCGGCAAAGCGCGCCCAAGCAGCAAATCCACAGGCTTCAGGCATCAGACTATGGCGAAAACGCACCCCCTTAAAAACAAGCTCGTGACATTGCTCGGCGGCAGCGGTTTTCTCGGCAATTATGTCGCGCAATCGCTGCTTGAACGCGGCGCGCGCCTTCGCCTTGTCAGCCGCAATCCAGAAAATTGCTTTAAGCTCAAACCGCTCGCCAATCTGGGTCAATTGCAAATCGGGCGCTGCGATATCAATGATGAGCAAAGCCTATTTGCAGCCATTTCTGGTGCAGATGCTGTGATCAATTTGGTCGGCACATTTGATGGCGATTTGAACGCCACCATGGGCCGCGCGGCGGGCACTGCAGCGCGGATCGCGGGCGAGACGGGCGCGGGCAGTTTCGTGCATGTCAGCGCAATCGGCGCAGATCCTGAGTCGCTGGCGAAATATGGCCAAGCCAAAGCGCTCGGCGAAAAGCTGGTGCAAGAGGCCTTTCCAAACGCGTCGATCATTCGCCCTTCGGTGGTTTTCGGTAGCGATGACGCCTTCATCAATATGTTTGCGCAGCTGGTGCAAATGGCGCCCGCACTGCCGGTCTTCGGACCCGAGGCGAAAATGCAGCCTGCCTATGTCGATGATGTGGCCGAGGCGATTGTTACAGCGCTCGGCGATCCGGCCAAGCATGGCGGCAGAATTTTTGAACTCGGCGGCCCAGAAGTGATAAGCATGATGGATATGCATAAGCGTATTGCAGCAGCGCAGCGCCGCTCGCCCATGCTCATTCCAATGCCTGATATTGCCTCATCGGTCTTTGCCAGCCTGCCGCTGACACCAATGAGCCGCGATCAATGGGTCATGCTGAAGGCCGGCAATATTGCCTCCGGCGAGCATCCCGGATTTAAGCAATTGGGCATTGAACCCAAGCCGCTTGGCGTGTTCCTCGACAAATGGATGGTGCAATACCGCAAGCATGGGCGGTTTGCGCAAGCGAGCACGTAAACGGTCATCGCGCCCATTTGGGCACGGTCAAAAACTTAATCTTAGACGGGTTCCACCAGCAAAATCGCGCCATCACTTCCGGTGATCCGAACAGATGCGCCTTCTGCCAAGTCAGGCCCGCGGGCAAGCCATTCGCTATCGCCGTGCTTCACGCGGCCTGAACCACCTGCGAATGCCGTGACGACCGTGGCGGTTTCGCCGGTCATTCTGTCGCCGCGCTTGTTCATTTTGGGATCGGCTGCTTCGATAGGATTGCGGCGAATATAGCTGCGACCAACAAACACTGCGGCAATCGCGATTCCTGCGAAAATGACGATCTGCAGCGGCACAGCAATCGGCAGCGCCCAAACGAGAAAACCCGTGATGAGCGCTGCTAGGCCCAGCCAGAACAGAAACAATCCCGGCACCATAATCTCTGCCGCAGCCAGAAACAGGCCGAGCGCCAGCCACAGATAATGCTGCTCAAGCGAAGAGAGCCATTCCATTATGAGCTCCCTGCTTTCGGCTTGCTTTTGGGAACGCTGGCGCGGCGCGCAGTCGGCGCCGATCCGCCGGATGGGCCATCACCCAACGCCTCTTTGGCAAGCTCGCCAATGCCGCCCAATGTCCCGATAAGCTGGGTTGCTTCAACCGGGAACAGGATCGTTTTGGCATTCGGGCTATCGGCAAATTTGCCAACGGCCTTAGTGTATTCCTGCGCGACAAAATAATTGATCGCTGTTGCGCCGCTATCCGCAATGGCCTCAGACACCATTTCGGTTGCTTTGGCCTCTGCTTGAGCCTCGCGTTCGCGCGCCTCTGCATCGCGGAAAGCAGCCTCGCGCCGCCCTTCTGCTTCCAAAATGGCCGATTGCTTGGAGCCTTCTGCGCGCAGGATTTCAGAGGCGCGGTCACCTTCTGCTTCCAAAATTTCAGCCCGCTTCAAACGTTCTGCTTTCATCTGACGCGCCATGGCTTCTGAGATATCAATCGGCGGACGAATATCCTTAATCTCAACGCGGGTGATCTTCACGCCCCACGGGCTAGTCGCATGATCCACCACGCTAAGCAGGCGCGCGTTGATTTCATCGCGCTTGGACAAGGTCTCATCCAAATCCATTGAGCCCATCACCGTGCGAAGGTTTGTGGTGGTCAGCGCCATGATCGCCGAGAACAGATTATTGACCTCATAGGCGGCCTTGCCTGCATCCAACACTTGGAAAAACACCACCGCGTCCACGCCGACCATGGCGTTGTCGCGGGTGATGATTTCTTGGCCAGGAATATCGAGCACCTGCTCCATCATATTCACTTTTTGGCCAACGCGGTCGAAGAAGGGGATGAGAAGGTGGAAGCCTGGGTCTGCTGATTTGCTAAACTTGCCCAAGCGCTCAATGGTATAGACGAAACCTTGGCGCACGATCTGTACGCCCATGAATAGGAACACCACCACAATAACCAGCAGTGCAATCAGAAATTCAAACATTAGGCTCGCCTCTCAATTACTCTTTTTGGCACAGTAGCGCGCGCCGCCGCTTTCGCCAAATCTGCGAAATTCACAGGGTCGCAGAATAAAGCGCGAGCTTATCAGCAAAGGCCAATTCCGCTGCGTCTTTGGCGTAGCTGGGCGAATCTGGCACCGTCCATCCATGGCCGCCGTCATAGACATCCACCTTGGCTGCGCGGCCTGCGGCTTTCGCAGCCTCAGCAAAGGCGATTTTATCACTCGGAGCCTTCGCATCATCATCCTTTGCAATGGCGATCAGATATTGCGCCTGCGTTTCGCTCAGCAATTTATGTGGGCTCTCCGCATCATCGCGCACTAGGCCGCCGCCATGGAAACTGGCCGCTGCCTTGATACGGCTGGGCGTGGCATGCGCGCCATAGACTGTGAATGGCCCACCCATGCAATAGCCCTCTACCCCGATGCCGCGCGCCGTATCGACGGCCGCTTGTCCATCCAGCCAAGAGACGATTGCCTGCGTGTCGCTTTTGATTGCGAAGGAGGAAAGCTTGGCCCGCATTTCGCTCGCTTTGCCCCAGCCGCCATCTGCGAAACTGGCGAAGTCTTCCCAAATCACGCCTTCAGCATCGCGGTAATAGGGATTGACGAGCAGCACAGCATACCCTGCCGCCGCCGTCCTGCGGGCCATCTCAAGATGAGAGCGGCGGATGCCGGCAATGTCGGGCCAATGGATCACCGCCGGCGCTGCGCCATTTGGCCCTGCAAAAAAGCGCGCGTCCATTGTGCCATCCTTAGTGGCAAAACTGACCGCTTCACCCAGCATGGAAACGCCGCTTGCATCATTGTTATTATTGGCAGAAATGTTCGCGCTGGGCGCACAGGCCGACAGAGCAGCCACGCCGGTTAAGGCTCCAAATTGCCGCCGGTTAAGCTGCTTTTGCGCCCAAGCCTTCAGTTCAATTTCTTCGCACATCACCTGATCTCCTCTGGACACATATCGCTAGCAAGCTTGCCTGCGAAATTAGGCAGGGTTTGGGGAATGGACAAGTGCGCATATGCGGGGCACTATGCCCGCCAAGGCCAAAGGCCAAACGGGAGAGAAAATAATGACAAAGCGCGGATGGAAGCCGGCTGCAATTTTGGCTGCGGGGATCGCGGCCAGCCTAACACTGACCAGCTGCAATGCAGCAGGCGGCAGCGGTGACCGCGTCGGGGCCGAGCAATTGCTGGCCGCTGGCGATGACACGGCCAATTGGATTTCTTACGGCCGCACCTATTCAGAACAGCGCTTCTCTCCGCTTGACAAAGTGAATGCGGAAAACGTCAGCGATCTTGGCCTAGAATGGTTTGCCGATATGGACACAGCACGCGGGCAAGAAGCCACGCCGCTTGTGATCGACGGCAACATTTACCTCACCACCGCATGGAGCAAGGTGAAAGCCTATAATGGCAAGACCGGCGAAGTTTTGTGGGAATATGACCCAGAGGTTCCGGGCGAAACGGCGGTAAAAGCATGCTGCGACACCGTGAACCGCGGCCTCGCAACATGGGGTGACCGGCTGTATTTGGGCACGCTGGATGGGCGTTTGATCGCGCTCGACCGTGACACCGGCAATGTCGAATGGACCAAGGTCACCGTCGATCAGGATCAAAGCTACACCGTCACCGGCGCACCGCGCATTGTCGACGGCAAAGTGATCATCGGCAATGGCGGCGCAGAGTTCGGCGTGCGCGGCTATATCGCTGCCTATGACGCGGATGATGGCGATGAACTATGGCGGTTCTACACTGTGCCAGAGGGTACAGAGGATGAAAGCTCGGCTGAATATATGCAAGCGGCCGCTGAGACTTGGAACAAAGAAGTGCTCGCCGATAATGATGCGATTGGCGGCGGCGGCACGGTCTGGGATGCGATGGCCTATGACCCTGATCTCGACCTGCTCTATATCGGCGTTGGCAATGGCAGCCCGTGGAACCGCGCCTACCGTTCACCGGGCGAAGATGGCACGGGCGAAGGCGACAATCTCTACCTCTCCTCTATCGTAGCGGTCACTGCATCCACCGGCGAATATGCATGGCATTACCAAACCACGCCGGGCGAGACTTGGGATTTCACCGCCACCCAGCACATTATGCTGGCGGATATGGAGATCGAAGGAAAACCGCGCAAAGTCTTGATGCAAGCGCCCAAAAACGGGTTCTTTTATGTCATCGACCGAGAGACGGGCGAATATATTTCCGGCGATCCTTATGTGACCGTCAATTGGGCCACCGGCATTGATGACAATGGCCGTCCGATCGAAAACCCTGAAACCCGCGTCGATAAAACGGGCAAAGCAGCCTTTGTCACACCGGGCGCATTGGGCGGGCACAATTGGCACCCGATGGCCTATCACCCTGATGAAAACCTCGTGTATATTCCGGCCTTCGAAGCGGGCATGATGTATGCGCCAGAAAAGGATTGGAAGCCTGATACAGCGCGCGGCTTTAACGTCGGATTTGATCTGGGCGCGGGTGATTTGCCCGCCGATCTGGGCTTCCGCAAACAAGTCGCGGGCACTTTGAAGGGCTCACTGATTGCTTGGGATCCCGTTGCGAAAAAGCCGAAATGGACGGTTGAACATGCTGGACCATGGAATGGAGGATTGCTGGCAACAGGCGGCGGTCTTGTTTTCCAAGGCACCGCTGAAAGCGAGTTTAACGCTTATAATGCATCGACCGGCGACAAGCTTTGGAGCTTTGCGGCGCAAACCGGCATCGTTGCACCGCCTGTCACCTACACCATCGACGGCGTGCAATATGTCGCGGTTCTGGCCGGTTGGGGCGGTGCCTATGCGATCACCGTTGACGGCGGCCTGCTCAATGAAAAAGCGCCAGTGCGCAACATTAGCCGCTTGCTCGTGTTCAAACTGGGCGGCGAGGCGGAACTGCCGGAAATGCCGGAATTGGCCGAGCTTCCGCTTGATCCTCCACCTAGCCGGGCGAGCGAGGAAGTGATTGCTCTCGGTAAGCAGAAATATGCTCGCTATTGCGCCGTATGCCATGCACCAGGTGCCGTGGGATCAACCGTGCTGCCCGACCTTCGCCGCTCCAGCACATTGGGCAATAAGGCTGCATGGCAGGCTGTCACTCAAGAAGGCATTTTGAAGGACAGAGGCATGGTCAGCTTTGCGACCTCGCTGGAACCCGAGGAAACCGATGCGATCCGCGAATATGTGATCTTCCGCGCGAATGAGGACAAGGCCGGCGGGGTTAAATAGCCCCGCCCCAACTCCTTTCATTCACTGAAGAAATTCAGCTCCAGCAGAACATTGTTGGGGTCAGCGGTGAAGATTTGCTTGAGGCCAATTGAGGACACATCATTCACGCTGTAATCCGCGCCGCGCGCATCGAGCCGGTCTTTGACAGTATCAAAATCGCCGCAACGCAGGGCGACGTGATGGATCGCGCCAGTCTCGCTGCCAGGCGACACAGCTCGGTCAAATACGCGCGGGAAGTCGGTAGAATTGAGATGCAGGATCGCTTGGCCTGACGCATCATGCATCCATTGAACTTGCTCAGGCTTCATCGGCGCAGGACCATCACGCGCTTCTAAATCGAGCAGCTCTGCATAGAACTGCGCGGTCTGCGCCAGATTTTCCGTGATGATATTCACATGATCGAGCCGCTCAACAATCATCATGGCTTCCCCTTCAACTACCCGCGAAAAACAACCGTTCTGCTGCCAGCAATGGCGACGCGTTCTTGCGAATAAAGCCGCACGGCCTCTGCCAAAACGCGGCGTTCGATATCGCGCCCCTTGCGCACCAAATCCTCAGGCGTGTCGGCATGGCTGATGGCCTCAACATCCTGATGGATAATTGGCCCCTCGTCCAAATCGGTCGTGACGAAATGCGCGGTTGCCCCGATCATCTTGACCCCGCGCGCGTGCGCCTGGTGATAGGGTTTTGCGCCTTTAAAGCCGGGCAGGAAGCTGTGGTGGATATTGATGCAGCGCCCTGCAAAATGCGCCGCCTGCTCATCTGACAAGATTTGCATATAGCGCGCCAGCACGATCAACTCGGCATCCGCATCCGCGGCAATTTCGCGCAATTTGGCTTCTTGCGCAGGCTTTGTATCGCGCGTCACAGGCAGATGATGAAACGGGATATCGCCAATATCGAGCTTAATAGACGCATCGCGCGGATGGTTGGAAACGATAGCAACCGGCTCAATATTCAGCTCGCCAATGCGCCAACGGTACAGCAGATCGACGAGGCAATGATCAAACTTGCTGACCATAATGAGCACGCGGCGCGGACGGTTTTCAGCCGCCAATTTCCACTCCATCGCAAAGGCCGATGCAATATCGCCAAACGCCTCACGCAATGCGGTCTTATCGCCCTCGCCCAGATCAAACGCGACCCGCATGAAGAAGCGATCGGTCTCGCGGTCGTTAAACTGCTGCGCCTCGAGAATATTGCAGCCGCGCTCCGACAAAAAGGTCGTAACTGCCGCTGTAATGCCGGGCTTATCGCCGCAATGAAGTGTCAGGATCATTGGATCTGTCATGGTCTATCGCCTGCTTAGCGCAGCTTCGCTTTCCGTCATTAGGGCTGTGATAATATCGGCCACGGGCTCTTCCGATTTGACCATGCCAACGGATTGCCCCGCCATGATCGAGCCATTCTCTACATCACCGTCAATGACGGCATTGCGCAGAGCGCCAGCCCAGAATTTTTCAATTTCCAATTGCGCATTATGCATGTCGACTGTGCCTTCATCCAAGCTTTTGGCGACTTCGATTTGCTTGGCTGTAAAAGCGGCAGTCCCTTCGTTTTTCAGCGCGCGCACAGGGATCACCGGCAGACGCGGATCGACCTGCACGCTGGCAACAGCATCGCGGGCAGAGGCATGGAAAAACGCCTTTTTGAAAGCGGGATGCGCGATGCTTTCACTGGCGCAAGCAAAGCGCGTGCCGAGCTGAACGCCAGCGGCGCCCATCTCCAAATAGCCTGCCATCGCCTCACCCCGGGCGATGCCGCCAGCCACAAAAATCAATTGATCCGCGGCCAAAACCGGCAAGATCTCCTGCGCCAAAACGCTGGTGGAAACAGGGCCAATATGGCCGCCGGCTTCCATCCCTTCGATGACGATGGCATCTGCTCCGCGCCGCAACAAATTCTTCGCCAAAGCCAGCGTGGGCGCAAAACAAATGGCTTTTGCATCTTCGCCAGATGGGCCGCGAATTGCCTCCAAAGTTCCCTTAGGCGGAATGCCGCCCGCCAAAACAATATGGCTGACATCATGCTTGCGGCACACGGCAATCAGTTCAAACAGCAAGGGATGCATGGTGATCAAATTGACGCCAAAGGGCTTGTCCGTCAGCGCCTTGGTCGCGGCGATCTCACTATCCAGCAAATCGGGCGTCATCGCTCCGCAGGCAATCACGCCAAAGCCGCCCGCATTGGAAATTGCGGAGACCAAATTGCGCTCCGAAACCCAGCTCATCGCGCCGCAAAGAATCGCGGTTTGCGTGCCAAGAAACGCGCAGCCGCGCGCCATCATCTGCTCTGTTTTGGGATATGCACTCATAGGGGACCTGACTAGGCGTCGAAGAGCGAGGCGGCAAGCGCCTCAATCCTTGTAAGTAATCTGAACCTTGGCCGCAGCCGCGCCAACCATTTTGCGCGCCGCATCGGTATCAGCCCCCGTTGCCAGCGCCACGCCCATGCGCCTGTATGGCCGTGTCACAGGCTTGGCAAAGATGCGGATATCGGTTTGCGTAGGGCTTAGCGCCAAAGCATCCGCCACGCCTTCAAAGGCAAAGTCGCTGCTTTCTCGGTCAGCCAAGATCACCGCAGATGCCGCCGGGCGCGCAGCAATGCTGTCTGGCACGGGCAGGCCCAAAATCGCGCGGGCATGCAGGTCAAACTCGGTCAGGTTTTGCGAACACAATGTCACCATGCCGGTATCATGCGGGCGCGGTGACAATTCAGAGAAGATGACCGCATCGCCCTTCACGAAGAACTCGACACCGAACAATCCATATCCGCCCAGCTCATTCACCACTGTGGCGGCCATGTCCTGCGCAGCCGATAAAGCGTCCGCGCTCATTTGAGCCGGTTGCCAGCTTTCCTGATAATCGCCGCGTTCTTGGCGGTGGCCGATCGGCGGGCAGAATGTAATGCCGTCCTTGTGGCGCACGGTCAGCAGAGTGATCTCATAGTCAAAGTCGACAAATTGCTCGACGATCACCCGTGCCCTGTCGCCGCGCATATTGGCAACGGCATAGTCCCATGCCGCCTCTAGCGCCTCAGCATTATCGACCTTGCTCTGGCCCTTGCCGGAGGAGGACATGACGGGTTTAATAATACACGGGAATCCAGTGACAGCAGCACCTTCGACGACCCCGTCCAAGCTTTCGGCATAGCGGTAAACGCTGGTTGTCAGCCCTAGCTCATCCGCCGCCAAATCGCGGATTGCATCGCGGTTCATCGTCAATTGCGCCGCGCGCGCGGTGGGCACGACGGTAAAGCCGTCGGCCTCTACTTGCGCCAAAGCCTCGGTGCGGATCGCCTCCACCTCTGGCACGATAAAGTCAGGCTGATGCTTTGTGATCGCGGCGCGCAAGGCGTCTGCGTCGAGCATCGAAAACACCTCGCGCCCATCGGCCAATTGCATGGCGGGCGCATTGTCATAAGCATCGCAGGCAATAACCTCGGCGCCCAATCGTTTTGCGGAGATGACAAATTCGCGGCCCAATTCGCCGGAACCCAGCAGAAGGATTTTTGCAGTGTAGCTCATGGAAGCACTCTTTAGCGCGTTAGCGCGCAGCAACCAAGCCGCGCCTGTCATATATTGTTTCTGCATTCTCGCAGCCATGCAGCCAATCGCCGCATTCGGTGCGCTTTCCGCCGCTTGCCTTTGCGACAGATACACCGAGTTCTGCGCGCGACATGATGCTGTCGGTGGAGCCATGCAATTGCGCAACGCCTGCGCTGGCGGTGAGCTGCGTGTTTTCAAATCCGAGATCAGCGGAAATAGCAGCAAATGTTTCGATCACTTCCTGCGCCCAAGCCAAAGCATCGACCAAATTGTGCTGAGGCAGCAAAGCCGCAAACCGCTCACCTTCCATATGTGCGATTGCGATACCGCGCCCTGATATTGCGGTGAGGAATTGGGCAAAGGCTTTCACCACTTCATCGCCCATGCTCGGGCCAAAACGCAGAGTGATCGCGCGGAAATGATCCACTTCGAAAAAGGCGACTGTGCCAGTTTCCGGCATTGCCAATGCCTTTCCCAAGGCCGCAGAGAAAGCCTTACGATTGGGCATGCCGGTGAGCGGATCGGTCAGCGCAGTGACGGCCATTTGCGGGCGCAGGCCGAGGCCGTTTTCAATCCGCCGCATCACGCCTAGCAGCCCGGTTTCTGGGGCCGGGTTCAGGCTCAAGGAATACCAATCCTCTGCCCCATGTTCGGCGTGGTCATTCGCGGCCATCGACGCGGCAAGCTGCTGTCTAGGGGTAAGCGCGGCGGGGAAAATAATCTTATCCAGCGGCGCTGTGCCTTGCAAAGCATGGCGGTGATAATCGCGCAAATTGCCCATATGACGCTTTGCGGCAAGATCGGCGACATGCGGTTTGAGCAGCGTGCGCGGCAAATCTATCCCCACCGCATCAAGCCCGCTGGAGGTTTCTTGGATAAAGCCCTCAACATCGGTCCTGATGAAAATATCGCCGCCCATATCTGCGCGCATTCCGATCATATCGGCTTCATTGGAACAGCCGGCTGCATCAGCGGCGCGATTTGGCTTAAGCGGCATAATTCGTTCCCGGCCTAGACGACAGACTTCCCGTCTCATTGTGGACATTCCGCCCTAGCGTATGGGCGAGCGTTAGCGTGCCAAAACCGCGACCTACGGCAGGTTAATCCAAGAGCATTGTCGCGATTCGGCGTGGGAGTATGTATCGCGCATCGACGCGCGAAATTCCACTCGGAGGAGCCCCTAGGCTCGCTACCTAGAGGTTTGCCGAATTTCGAAAAGAGCGGGGGCTTACAAAGCCTGGCTCAATCAAGCTCAATCAATCGGGCGCATCAAGCCCATAGGCTGTGTGCAGAACCCGCACAGCCAGCTCGGTTTCATCCTCGTCAATAATGACAGAGACTTTGATTTCCGACGTTGAAATCGCCTGAATGTTAATCCCGCGATCCGACAAAGCGCGGAACATATTGCTGGCAACGCCCGCATGGCTTTTCATGCCCACGCCAACGACACTGATCTTCGCAATATGATCATCGGTGATGATCCGGTTGAAGCCAATTTGCTCCGCACGATCTTCCAGCAAGGCCTGCGCGCGCGCCAGATCGGCGGCGGGCACGGTGAAGGTCACATCGGTCTCACCCTTGTCGCGGCCAACGTTCTGAATGATCATATCGACATTGATCGCAGCATCCGCCAGCGGCGTGAAAATATCCGCTACAGCGCCCGGCTTGTCAGGCACGCGGGTGAGGATGATCTTCGCTTCATTTTTGTCATGAGCGATACCGGTTACGAGTTGGCGTTCCATATCGCCTTGCTCCACTAATTGATCCATTTCCGCATCCGACACAATCAATGTGCCGGGCAATTCATCCGCGCTGGCCGCATCATCATCCCCAAAGCTGGAGAGGACTTGCACCCGCACGCCTTCTTTCATCGCAAGGCCGACGCTGCGCGTTTGCAGCACTTTTGCACCCACGGATGCGAGCTCCAGCATCTCTTCATAAGTCACCGCTTTTTGCTTGCGTGCCTTGGCCACGATGCGCGGGTCGGTGGTGTAGACCCCGTCGACATCGGTGTAGATATCGCAGCGATCCGCTTTCACCGCCGCCGCCACTGCAACCGCCGAGGTATCAGAGCCGCCGCGCCCCATTGTGGTGATGCGGCCTTCATCGGAGACGCCTTGGAAACCCGGGATGACCGCGATCTCTCCGCGCTCCATGCTGGCGATGAGGTCGGGTGCATCAATGCTGTCCACGCGGGCCTTTGAATGGGCCTCGATCGTCTTGACCGGCAATTGCCAGCCCAGCCAGCTGCGCGCTTTGCAGCCCAAGCTTTGCAGCGTCATCGCAAGCAGTCCGCTGGTCACTTGCTCTCCGCTGGCGACCACTACGTCAAATTCAGCAGGATCATACAGCGCATTGGCTTCGCGGCAGAAGTTAACCAGCCGGTCGGTTTCGCCTGCCATGGCGCTGACCACGACCGCGACTTCATGGCCCGCTGCTTGCTGTTTGCGCACGATATTGGCCACGCGGCGAATGCGTTCGGTCCCCGCCATGGAGGTGCCGCCAAATTTCATCACAATTCTTTGCTTGGGACCTGCCACTTTTGGGCGACTCCTGCTGGTTCAATCTCTCGCGCGCTGTTAAGGCGGTGCAATGACAAACGCAAATGTTGCAAATGTAACGATCCGCCCAGAGGAAGCCGCGCATTTCGGTGAGCTGGCGCGCGAATGGTGGGATCCCAAGGGGCCGATGGCCTCCCTGCACCAAGTAAACCCCGTGCGCCTGCGCTATATTCGGGAAAGCATAGACCGGCATTGGGGCGGCGATATTCGCGGCAGCAAACCGCTGGCGGGCAAGCTGGCGCTCGATATTGGCTGCGGTGCAGGATTGGCGTGTGAGCCTTTGGCAAGGCTGGGCGCAGAGGTGACCGGCATTGATGCAGCGGGCGAGAATGTGTCGGCCGCCGCCGCTCATGCAGAAGCGGTCGGTCTTGATATACGCTATATGGCGGGAGAATTGGCTTCGCTGAATGTTGGCGCGTTTGATCTGGTCACGTGCCTAGAAGTGGTGGAGCATGTCGCGGACAAGCCAGCGTTTCTGGCCGAGGTAGCAGCATCGCTAAAACCGGACGGGCTGCTGGTCATGTCGACGCCCAATCGCACGGCCGCATCGCGTGTCCTGCTCGTAGGCGCGGCAGAGGCTGTTGGCTATGTCCCTAAGGGCACGCATGATTGGAATGATTTCGTCACCCCTGAGGAATTGCAAGCGCTGTTAGCGGACGCCGGCCTCGCCATGTCAGAGCCAACCGGCATTGCGTGGCGGCCAAACAAGAGCCTGCATTTGGGCGAGGATTTATCGCTCAACTATATCGTGACGGCCAGAAAGGTTTAGGGCAGAAGGCTTAGCGCTAAAAGCCTGGCCGCCTAGCAGCGTGAAAACCGAACAGGCGGCAATTCCTTGCCAAAGTCACTCGTCATTTCGAGGCGAATTTTTCCGTCTTCTTCAAGCAGATCACGGAAATTGTCCTTGTCACAAATCATGGGTCGCAGCGATTTCTGCACGGCCATGGGATCAAACGTAGAGGTGCCAAGCGGGGCATTGGCCGCAATCAACACCAAAGTATCACCATTTTCGACGCGGGCATTCATTGTTGCGTTGGGAAACAATTTTGCAGCCTCAATCGTGCCGCTTTCATTAATCTTATCCGCCAGATCAGGCAGAGCTTCGATCGCGCTCTTATTCTCCAGCATGCCGCAAGCAGGCAATAGAGCCAAAGCTCCAAGAACCATCCATTTCGCCATCACGCACCCCCCTCATGCTTTCGAAAGAGCGTGATAAGCTAAACCCGATAATTTTCGGTTAGGTTAGCGCTTATTCGCCTTCACCGCACTCGCCGGATCATCAGCGAACACGCCCGTGACGCCAGCTTTCGCCAGCATCGCTTGCAAAGCCGCTGCATCACCCAATCCAGCATCACCGCCTTCGCCTTTGAGCATGTCTGGCAGAAACGCATTTTCAGGCCGCAATGTCCATGCATGCACATCCAGCCCATGCGCCTTCGCATCGGCCACCAGTGATTTCGCGCTGCCATCTGCGTTCAAAATCATGCCGGTATATACGCCGACCGCATCGGCATATTGCGCGACATCGGCAAGCCCCGTTGGCGTTAGCATCTCCTCATAGGTCATGGCGGGCTCGTCAGCAGGACCAGCGCCCGGCTTGGCCAATTGCACCAGAGGATTATCGGTCATTTGGTTGAGGCGCTGCAAAGTACCAACTTCAAAACATTGCAAGAAGATCTTGGCATCCTCGCCGTCCAAACCTTCGTTGCGCAATTGCGTCACCAGCAGATCGACCACATCAATGCCCGCTTCCTGCAGCAGAAATGTCGGATGTTTCAGCTCTGGGTAAATGCCAATGCGGCGGCCCGTCTCGGCCTCTTTTGCGCGCACCAATTGGATGATCTCGGCAAAGGTCGGGATTTGATACAGCCCATCATAGCGCGTGTTGGCAGGGCGGATGGTGGGGATGCGCTCTTTCGCGCGCAATGTCCTAAGTTCCGCCAAAGTGAAATCCTCTGCGAACCAACCGGCGGTCAATTGCCCGTCGATCATTTTGTCGCGGCGGCGGTGTTCAAATTCCTCGCGGCCAGCCACATCGGTGGTCTCCGACAGATCGTTTTCATGCCGGGCAACCAGCACCAAATCCTTGGTCGCAACCAGATCGGGCTCAACATAATCGGCGCCTGCAATAATCGCGCGCTCATAGGCGGCAAGCGTGTGTTCGGGCCGCTCTGCGCTGGCGCCGCGATGGGCAATGATCAGCATGTCATTCTCCGCTAAAACAGGGGTGGGTGTGGTGATCGCAGCGATTGCCGCCGCCAGAATCAGGAGAGTGCTGCGGACCATGTCTCTTCCTTAAATCCAACCAATATGCCGCCATCATGTTCAACAATTGGCCGCTTAATCATGCTGGGATTGGCCTCAAGCAGGCGCACCGCCTTGGCCCCGTCAATATCCGCTCTATCCTCTTCTGAAAGCTTGCGAAACGTCGTCCCGCGCCGGTTCAGCACTACGTCTACACCATGCGCATCGATCCATGCCGCAATTTTGGCAGGGTCAGCGCCTTCCTTCTTATAGTCGTGGAAGGTGTATTCTGCGCCTTTACCGTCCAAATATTTGCGCGCCTTTTTGACCGTGTCGCAGTTTGGAATGCCGTAGAAATGGATCGTCACTTAAGTTCCCCTTATCGCGGAGTTAGATTGGCGTCCGCAATGGCAATCGCCAGAGCATCGGCCGCATCCGCGCCTGTTACTGTCGCTGTTGGCAGCAAGACCTTGAGCATAGCCTGAACCTGCGTTTTTTCTGCAGCGCCTGTGCCCACAATGCTTTTCTTCACCAGCCGGGCGGAATGTTCATTCACGCTAAGGCCCGATGCGCCGCATGCCGCCAGAACGGCCCCGCGCGCTTGCGCCAATTTCAGCGAGGATTTCGGGTTTTTATTGACGTAAATTTCTTCGCACGCGGCCCGAACTGGCTGATGCTCTGCAATCACCGCCTCCACAGCGGTGAGCAAATGCGACAAACGATTGGCCATTGGCGCTTTTGCGTCTGTCTTGATCTGCCCATTGGCGATGTGACTAATGCGCGAACCTTCGCTGCGGATCACGCCCCAGCCGGTGCAAGTTAGCGAGGGATCAAGGCCGAGTATCAGCACGAGAGATGTGCTCAGCCGAGCTTTTCCATAACCTCATCAGAGATATCATAATTGCCCCAAACGGTTTGGACATCATCGTCATCATCCAGAGTGTCGATCAGCTTGAGCAGAGTGCCCGCGCCTTTCTCATCCAGCTCAACCGTCAGATTGGGTTTCCACGCCAGCTTGACCTCTTTGGGTTCGCCCAGCGCCTTTTCCAAAGCGCCCGAAACGCCGTGCAAATCTTCCGCAGCGGTCCAGATGGTATGCCCATCTGCGCTGCTTTCAATGTCTTCAGCGCCCGCTTCCATTGCGGCTTCTAGGACGGTGTCCTCATCGCCAGCCTCGGCAGAATATTCGATCAGGCCGAGCCGTTCGAAACCATGCGCAACGCTGCCCTCAGTGCCCAGATTGCCGCCGTTTTTGGCAAAGGCGGTGCGCACGGCGGTCGCAGTGCGATTGCGGTTATCGGTGAGCGTTTCAACGATGATCGCGCTGCCGCCGGGGCCGTAGCCTTCGTAGCGCACTTCCTCGTAATTATCATCATCACCCGTCGATGCTTTATCAATCGCGCGCTGGATATTGTCCTTGGGCATGGACTGCCCCTTGGCCGTATTCACAGCCAGCCGCAGACGCGGGTTCATATCCACATCAGGCGTGCCCATTTTCGCCGCAACGGTAATCTCGCGGCTCAATTTGGAGAAGAGGTTCGACCGCTTCTTATCCTGCGCACCTTTGCGGTGCATGATGTTCTTAAATTTGGAATGGCCTGCCATGGTATATCCTTGGGGGTACTCTTTGCGTCGGTGTTGGTAAAAATGCTTGAGCGCAGACTTAGCTTAGCTGCGGGTATCCTTCAAGCGAGCAACCCTTAGCCAATCCCAAGCGCAGCCTTATAGGTGTCGAGCACCATTTCCATCTCGCTGCGATCATCCGGCTTCATTTTGCGCAGGCGCACGATCTGGCGCATGATTTTGGGGTCATAGCCCACCGCTTTGGCTTCGGCGTAAACATCGCGAATATCATCAGCGATGCCTTTTTTCTCTTCTTCAAGGCGCTCAATACGCTCGATCAAAAGGCGCAGGCGGTCATCAGTGGCTTCGGCCAAGTCGTGTCTCCAGAATCACTTTGAATTGAAATTTGCCTCTGGTTAGCCTTGCAGCATTTGCGGCGAAAGATGCTTTTCACATTTTTGCGGGATAGTTCTGTGGGCAAGGCGGCTGGCGGCGCTGCATCAGCCACGCGCGGCAGACTGTCGCCTCCATCCTATTGCATGCGTGCGCGGCTGCTCTATCATCCGCGACAATTGGTGGCAGGTAAATCAGGGCACTCGGGGGAAATCGGCATGGTAGATGTCTTCATATCCTATTCGCGCAAAGACAAGGAGCGGGTCGCAAGACTGGCCCGCGCGATTGAGGATGAGGGATATGACGTGTGGTGGGATGCAGAATTGCCGCCGCATCAAAGCTATGGCGATGTCATCACCCGCAAGATTTCCGAAGCAAAAGCCGCGATTGTCGTCTGGTCGCCCGATGCCGCCGCCAGCGAATGGGTCCGCGCCGAGGCAGATATGGCGCGCAATCAGAAGAAATTGGTGCAGACCGCATTGGGCGAGATCATCCCTCCGCTGCCATTCAACCAAATCCAATATGCCGATATTGGCGACTGGGAAGGCGAGGATACGCATGATAGCTGGCGCAAGGTCAAAGCCAGCTTGGCGGATTTGTGCGGCCGCGATGGCCCCGATGAAAGTGTCGCAAGCGCACATGAACCCGCCTTTGCACCTGAGCCTGAAGAGCCTGCTACCGAGCTCGAAGCGCCAGTCGTTTATGAAGAATATGAAGAACCAGCTGCGAGCAAAGTGCCATTGTTTGCAGGGCTTGGCATTGGCGCTGTTTTGCTGGCCGTTGGTGCAGCCTTTGCGTTCTCGCCTGACGTGAGTGACTATGAAAGCGAGAATGACGGCGAAGCAATTGCTTCGATTGGTGGAGGCGGAGCAGATACTCCCGTCACGGCCTCTCCGGCCCCTGATGCGCCTGCGCCTGAAGCTCAACGCCCGGAAATTCCTGCCGATTGGATACTGGCAACCGTCGATGATCCCGATGGCCATTCCAATGTCCGCGCGCGTCCATCCATCTCCTCTGACATTGTAAGCCAGGTACAGGTAGGCGAGACATTCAGAGCCCGCCGCGAATCCGGCAATTGGTGGCCAGTGGAATTGTCGGACGGCACCAAAGGCTTCATCGCCAAGCGCTTAATCCGCGTAAAAGGCTCCGCCGATAGCGCGCCGCCCGAGGACGAAACCCCCGCCCCGCCCCAAGCACGGAGGGTCACTTGCTCCTTTGATAACACCGCATTTTCTTTCAATGGCCCCTGCGATTTTACTTCAGGTAGTGACGGCGACTTCACCGCGAGCAGCGTGAATGGCCCATTCTTTACAGATGTAACGCGGGTTGGATTGGATGTAACCGCGCCGGAACAAGGAACGCTTCAGCTGTTCTCTGCTTCTGGTCAAATGCAGCCCATTGACGTCACACGCAGCACTGTGGACAGCGCTTGCTGGGAAGGGCCCAGCGTGTCGTTTTGCGCGCGCTGACCGGCCCACTATACAGCATTAGAGAACGGCTATGACGGCACCAACATCCGGCACAATCGCCAGCTATTGCGGGCACATGTTTTCCGCCGGCTCTGCGGCTGAAACAGCCTTGGCAGGCGAAATCGCTGCGGCGATTTCAGACAATGCGATCCGCATCGCCTATGGCCCACTGGCATGCGGCGCAGACATTCTGATTGCCGAGGCGATATTGGAAGCCGGCGCTGAATTGAACGTGGTGCTGCCCTTTGCCGCCGATGATTTTATCCGCGAAAGCGTCCTGTGCGGCGGCGAGGAATGGCTCCCGCGCTATCACGCCTGTATGGAACGCGCCGCCTCGGTGCATTTTGCGACATCGGGCGCTTATGTCGGCGATGATAATCAGTTCGCCTATAACACCCGCCTTGCGATGGGCCTCGCCGTTTTGCGCAGCCAAGAATTGCCGCTGGAACCGGTGCAATTGGCGGTCGTCTCGGACAAGTTCAAATCCTATTCGCTCACAGGGCTAGCGGGCACGGTCGCCGATATTGCCCTGTGGCAAGACCTTGGCCGCACCACCATTTCCATCCCCGCAGGCGATGTGCCGCGCGACCTGTCCTTCCCGCCAAAGCCGCAAATTATCGGCGATAATCAGCGCGACATTCGCAGCATTATCTTTGCCGATTACAAAGGGTTCTCGCGGCTGGGTGAGCGCGAATTGCCGCTGTTTATGGCAGAGGTGATGGGGCGAATTTCCAGCGTCCTCAATGCTTACGGCGAGCATGTCGAGTTTCGCAACACATGGGGTGATGCGATTTATGTCATCACCGATGAACCGCGCCACGCCGCCTCCATTGCTCTCGATTTGCAAAGCGCGCTGGCGGATCTCTCGCCCGCATTAATGCCCAGCGGCGAGATTGCCGGCATGCGGATCGGCGTGCATTTCGGCCCGATTTGGGTTGGCACAGATCAGATCACTGGCGGCAAATTGTGCTATGGCGGCGAGGTCAACAAAACCGCGCGGATTGAACCGGTCACCCCTGTTGGCGGCGTATATTGCACCGAAGCCTTTGCCTCTGCTTTGCTGGTCGACAATTGCGATGATTGCGTGTTCACAGCCCATGGCCGCACGCAATTGCCAAAGGATTTTGGTGCAGTTGAATTGTATCTTTTGGAGCGGGCAAAAAAGGCCTGAGTTTGGCCAGATTTACCCTCTGTTTTTGGCTGGTATAACAGCCGCTTGCCTCATCATCTCGGCTTTGGCCTCATCTGGCCTCTTCTGGCCTCACCGCTTCAAAGGCCGGCCAAAAGCGCCCAATCCCGCCCTATTTGTTCTTCGCGACGCTGGCTTTCATTGCAGCCAATTGCGCTTCTGTAGCAGGCGTTTGCCGTGTCGCTTTCCATTCATCCTGCGGCATGCCGTGAATGATCTGGCGCGCTGCCGCCTTGTCCCCGTCAAAGCCTGCATCCATAATCCAATCGGACAGGCAATTGCGGCAAAAGCCGGACAAGCCCATCAAATCAATGTTTTGCGCGTCGTGGCGGTGCTGAAGATGGCGCACCAACCTGCGAAAAGCGGCCGCTGCAACGGCATCATCCAATTGGTCCAAATCATCAGCTGGCCCCGCATTTTCGGGTGAATTCGTATCCATAATGGTTCTTACCTTACTTCATTGGCTTGAGTTGCTGTGAACCCATGTCATACCCTTTGGGTAATGGAACAGCGAAAAGTATCAGCAGTCGGCCCGCGCAATCGCAAGGTGAAAATCCTCGCCACAGTCGGCCCCGCCTCAAGCTCGCCTGAAATGCTCAAGAAATTGTTCATGGAGGGCGCCGATGCCTTCCGCGTGAATATGAGCCATGGCGACCACGAAACCCATGCCAAAACCATTGCGGCCATTCGCGCATTGGAGGCTGAATTTGCGCGGCCTATCGCAATTCTCGCCGATTTGCAGGGGCCAAAACTGCGCGTTGGCACGTTTAAAGATGGCAAGGCCGTCATCCGGCATTCGGGGCATTTTACGCTCGACCGCAATCCGGAACCCGGCGATGAAACCCGCGTGGAATTGCCGCATCCCGAACTGTTTGGCATCCTTGAAAAAGGCCAGCGCCTGCTTATCAATGATGGCAAAATTCGCCTCAAAGTGATCCGCGCAGACAGTGACGCAATCCTGTGCTCAGCGGAGGTGGGCGGCGTTATTTCCGATCGCAAGGGCGTGAATGTGCCCGATGTTGAGGTTCCGATCCCTGCCCTCACACCCAAAGACCGCAAGGACCTCGCCTTTGCCGTCGACAAGGGTGCCGATTGGATCGGCTTGAGTTTTGTTCAGCGGCCAGAGGATTTGGCAGAGGCTCGCAAGCTGATGGGCGGGTATGGCGCATTATGCGCGAAGATTGAAAAGCCGATGGCGGTCAATCGCTTGGACGAATTGCTAGAGCTTTCCGATGGCCTGATGGTGGCGCGCGGCGATTTGGGCGTTGAGCTTGAACCGTTTGAAGTGCCGCCTTTGCAAAAGCGCATCGTCAATGCCGCGCGCACCGCGGGCAAGCCCGTGATCGTCGCCACGCAAATGCTGGAAAGCATGATCGACAACCCCACCCCCACCCGCGCAGAGGTCTCTGATGTGGCCAATGCCGTTTATGACGGGGCCGATGCAGTGATGCTCTCAGCGGAGAGCGCGGCAGGCGAATGGCCGGTGGAATCGGTCATTATGATGGACCGGATCGCGAGCCAAGTGGAGGCGGATGAGGACTACACCGCCCGCGTCCGCTTCCATGATACTCCGCCCGATGCGACCACATCCGATGCCCTTGCGCATAGCTGCATGACAATTGCCGACACTGTCCCGATCAGCGCGATTACCGTCTTCACCGATTCCGGCTCCACCGCGCGGCGCGTCTCGCGCGAACGGCCCGCAACGCCTGTTCTGGTGCTGACCCCGTCGAACCGCACGGCCCGACGCGTGGCGCTTTTATGGGGCGCGCACTCGGTCGCGACCAAGGATATTGGCAGCTTTGAAGAGATGATCGCCAAGGGCAAGCGCATGGCTCTCCGCCACGGTTTCGGCCAAGCCGGCAGCCGGATGATTGCACTGGCGGGCGTACCATTTGGAACGCCGGGCTCCACCAATTTGCTGCATATCGTTACGCTGACTGGTGATGAGTTAGAGAAGCATGGGAGCTCCTAAATTCCCCGCTTCAATCTGGGCTGATCCGTGCTAACTTGCGCCTCTTATGGTGGAGAGACGACATATGAAACGCTTGCTTCTGCTTATCCCGACACATCTGATCGCTGGCGCGGTTGGTTTTGCGCTTGGCATTTATTATCTGCCAATCCTAACCGCGCCCGCCTCGCCTGATCAAATGGAGCTGGCACAGGCCGCAGACGATGCGCAATTTTCCGCTGAGCTGACCCGCGATTTGCGCGGTAGTGACACGCTGCATTGGGGCGAAGGAACAATCAGCGTCACACCCGAAATGATCGTGCATCAGGGCGAGCTTGCGCCGGGGCCGGACTATAAAGTCTATCTCACTGCAGATTTTGTCGAGCATGAGGACGAGTTTGAACCCGTCAAATCACAGGCCGTTTTAATCGGCGATGTGAAGACATTTGACGGCTTTCTGCTCGAAGTGCCCGAGGGCGTCGACGTGTCACAATACACCACCGCTGTCGTGTGGTGCGAGACGTTTGGCGAGTTTATCACGGCCGCGAAATACCGCTGAGGATCAAAACGTCGAGGTTCCAATGCCGCCATCGACGACCAATGACTGACCGGTGACATAATTGGCCATATCGCTGCAGAACATGGCGACGATGGCTCCCAGATCATCGGCCTCGCCGAACCGGCCAGCGGGAATGCGGATCGCTTTGACGAAAGCGTCGACTTCCTCTTCGTAGCTGCGGCCATTGGCTGCGCCGCGCGGGCCGAACACATCTTCTATCCCCGGCGTGTGATGCATGCCGGGAAGCACGGAATTGATGGTGACATTATGGGGCGCGAGATCCTTTGCAATCGCGTGACAATAATTGGCTAAGGCGGCGCGCGGCGGGCCTGACAAGACGCGCATGGCGGCGGGATATTTGGCCGCGCCCGTGCTGATATTGACGATGCGGCCCCATTGCCGCTCGACCATCGGGCCGGACACCGCTTTGATATAATCAATCGGGCTGAGCAGAGCGATCCGCAGCGATTCTTCCATTTGCTCGCGGCCCACATCGCGGAAATCATCGGTAAAGGGCGGCGGGGCGCATGTCGCGACCAGAATGTCGGGATCAGGGCATGCGCCAAGGATCAATGCGCGGCCTTGATCGCTGCTGTGATCGGCGACCAGAGGGTGCACTTTCGCGCCGGTTTCCTTGGAAATGGCAGAACATGTTTGCTCAAGGCGCTCGGCCCCGCGCGCTGAGACAAACACTTCTGCGCCTTCGCGTGCCAAGGCCAAAGCTGCGCCGCGCCCCATGCCTGCACTGCCGCCATTGACCAGCGCTTTGCGCCCTTTGATGCCCAGATCCATCGCCCATCTCCCTCGCTATCAGTGCAGCAAGGGTTAGGCGGATTTACGAAAGCGTGCGCCTGACAAATGCGCTACCTGCGCGCGTTTATGCAGCCGCGCGTTCGAGCCTTCGCTTCGCGCCTTCTTCACCGATTAGGGGCAAGAGTTCGCCCATATCGGGGCCGTGATTCATGCCTGTGAGAGCCTGACGCAGCGGCAGGAACAACCCTTTACCCTTGCGCCCTGTGGCTTCTTTCAAAGCGGAGGTTAGCGCGCTCCAAGGGTCTTCACCCCAGACAAGCGTCTTTGCCGCTTCGGCCAAAAACGCTTTATCTTCATCGGTAAATTCAAGCTGCTCAATCGGGCCGATTACCAGCCGCCACCATTCAGCAACCTCGCCCATATTCGCCACATTGGGACGCACAGCATGCCAGCCGGCTTCATCCATGCCTTCGGGCAGACGCGGCGCTGCATCGGCAAAGCTGAGGCCGTGCACAATCGCCGTGTTCACCCGCTCCAGCTCCGCATCATCAAACTTTGCAGGCGCGCGGCCAAAAGTGCCCAGATCGAATGTATCAAGCAGAACAGCGCGATCAGCAATCGCCTCAACCGGCAGCGATGTGCCCAGCCGCGACAGCATTGCGACCAAGGCTTCGGGTTCGATGTGTTTTTCGCGCAGGGCATCACAGCCGAGCGAGCCAAGGCGTTTGGAAAGCTTGCCCTCTGTGCCCACGAGCAGAGCCTCATGCGCAAACTCTGGATGCTGCTTGCCGCCATTCGGCTCTGCAAAGCCCGCCGCATAAAGCGCGGTGAACATTTGAATTTGCACCGCCGTGTTGGAAACATGATCCTCGCCGCGCAGCACATGGGTGATGCCCATTTCTACGTCATCCACCGCGCTGGGCAGCATATAGAGCCATGAACCATCGGCGCGCCGGATTACGGGATCAGACAGGAGGGCGGCATCAAACTTCGCCGCGCCGCGCACGCCGTCTTCCCATGCAATCGCCTCGCCATGATCGAGCTTAAAGCGCCAATGGGGCTGAATACCTTCCGCCTCTTTCGCCGCGCGGTCTTCATCGGACATGTCCAGCGCGCCGCGATCGTAAATGGGGGGCTTGCCGCGGCCCAGCAGAACCTTGCGTTTGAGCTCCAATTCCTGCGCTGTTTCATAGGCGGGATAGACGCGCCCTGCTGCCTTCAGCACTTCAAACGCCGCATCATAGCGCGCAAGGCGCAAGGATTGGCGCTCTTCGCCATCGGGATGAATGCCAAGCCACGCCAGATCAGCGCGGATCGCCTCGACATATTCTTCCTTGCTGCGCTCCGGATCAGTGTCGTCGATACGCAGCAGGAACTTGCCGCCCAATTTCTGCGCGAGCATCCAATTGTGGAGCGCGGTGCGGATATTGCCGACATGCAGGCGGCCTGTGGGCGACGGGGCGAAACGTGTGATTGTCATGGAGCCTGCGGTAGCCAGCGCGTCGCCGCGCCGCAAGCGCGAACACGCAATGATGCCCTCACCCGCCATCACCGCAGCAGTTAGACAGTTGCTGTTCAGACCAATTGCACTAAAGTGTATAGCCAATGATCAATACCAAGAACGAGACCATTATGACCAACGCACCATTCTCACCAAAGCGGATCACACGCGGCGCTGTGCTGGCGCTGGCGGCGCTGCCTTTTGCTGCCCTGCCCACCGCAGCGCAGGCCTGCGCCTTTCATGATGCGTCAGAGATCTTGGCTCCGTCCAGCAAGTTTGATCTGAGCCATTGGAAGATCACTTTGCCGATGGATGATGATGGCAATAATAAGCCCGACGAGATCAAAGTGGCGGATATGCAGGGCTATCATCACCCGGATTATTTCCATCTAAATGCCGATGGACACATGGTCTTCACCGCCCCTAATAAGGCGATCACTACCGCCAATTCCAGCAATACGCGCAGTGAATTGCGTCAGATGCTACGCGGGACAAACACCAGAATCGGCACGCATGATGGCGGCAATAATTTTGCCATCCTAGCCCGCAAAGATTCCGATAAATTCGCCAGCATTGGCGGCAAGATGGAGGCCACGTTAAAAGTGGATCATGTCGCGCTGAACGCCGCTGATCCCAGTGCAAAGGCAGCTTATTCGGTGGTTGTCGGCCAAATCCACGCGGTCAAATATAAGAGCACGAAGAGCGGTTTTGGCTATGGCAATGAGCCGATCAAAATCTACTTCAAGAAATTCCCCGGCCACGAATATGGTTCGGTGTTCTTCAATTATGAGCGCAATTTGGCCAAGGATGATCCCAATCGCGATGATATTTCTGTGCCGATTTTTGGCGACAATTGGGAAGGCACTAAGGACCCCGGTGAAAAAGGCATCAAGCTGGGCGAGGAATTTAGCTACACTATCAACGTCCATCAAAACACGATGCATGTGACTTTTGAAAACGCCCGTCTTGGCAAAGTTGGTTATGCCGTCAGCCTAGCAAAGGGCGTCGACACGCTCGACAATCCCTTCAGCTATGGCGGGGACTCGCTCTATTTCAAGGCGGGCGTTTACAACCAGTGCAGCACCAAAACGGGCGGCGGCAATTGGTATGCCGGATGCGCTGGAACAGGAGATTGGGCGAAGGATAAGGCCAATGGCGACTATGCGCAGGCGACCTTCTCACGCCTTGTTCTGAGCGATTCTGTAAAGCCTGAGGCCGAGTAGCCCCGACTTTCATCCAAGGCTGAAAACGAAAAAGCCCCGCCTCGGCAATAAAGCTGAGGCGGGGCTTTTTCTGTCAGCGCCTTAGGGGCGCATGAATGTTTGCGTGAAGCTTACTCTGCTTCTGGCGCCTCAGGTGCGTCGGCTTCAGGAGCAGCGGCATCACCGCCGCCCATGCTTGCCATCGCGGCCTTCATCGCTTCTTCGCTAGAAACAGGATCAGCAGCTGGTTCGCTTTCCGCTTTAGGAGCAGGGGCTTCGCCAGCTTCTGCTGCCTTTGCATCGGCTGCTGCTAAAGCATCTTGCTGCTTCTTCCATTGGGCTTTCAACGCAGCGTCACGGCTGGAGGCGGTGACCCGCATCCGGTTCATGCCTGCGCCTGTACCTGCTGGGATCAAGCGGCCAACGATCACGTTCTCTTTCAAACCAATGAGCGAATCTTGCTTACCTTCAACCGCAGCCTGCGTGAGCACGCGTGTGGTTTCTTGGAATGACGCCGCTGAAATAAAGCTGCGGGTCTGCAAGCTCGCCTTGGTGATGCCGAGCAAGATCGGTGTGCCGGTTGCATGCTTTTTGCCTTTGCCAAGCTTGGCATTGGTTTCGAGCATTTCCGCCTTATCGACCTGTTCGCCGGGCAGCAGAGTGGTGTCGCCGCCAAATGTGATTTCAACCTTTTGCAGCATCTGACGAACAATCGTCTCAATGTGCTTATCGTTGATTTTCACGCCTTGCAGACGATACACTTCCTGGATCTCATCGACGAGATACTCAGCCAGAGCTTCGACGCCCAGAACCTCGAGGATGTCATGCGGGTTTGGCGAGCCAGAGATGAGCGTGTCGCCCTTCTTGACCATATCGCCTTCTTGCACGTCGATCACCTTGGTTTTCGGGATCAGATATTCGACTGCATCACCTTCCTCGGGCACAATCGCAATCTTACGCTTGGCTTTATATTCGCGAACGAATTCAATCCGGCCATCAATCTTAGCGATAACCGAAACGTCCTTCGGCATACGTGCCTCAAACAATTCAGCAACGCGCGGCAGACCGCCCGTAATATCGCGGGTCTTGGAGGCTTCGCGGCTGGCACGGGCGAGAATATCGCCGGCTTCAACCTCTTGGCCGTCTTCAACCGACAGCGTGGTGCCGGGCGCAAGCATATAACGCTGCGCTTCGGTTTCGCCGTCATCATCGATCGATTGACCTTCGCCAAGCAAAGTCAGACGCGGACGCAAGTCTTCTTTTTTCTTGCGGCCAGTTGCGCGGTTCTCTGTCACGACACGCTGAGCGATACCGGTGGCATCGTCAGATGTTTCTTCCATCGTGGTGCCGTCGAGCAGGTCTTGATAGCGCACAATACCCGATTGCTCGGTGATGATTGGCAGAGTGAACGGGTCCCATTCAGCGAGACGATCGCCTTCTTTGACCTTCGCGCCGCTCTTATGCATCAGAACCGTACCATAAGGCACCTTGTGCATTTCGCGCTCGCGGCCCTCGGCATCGATCACGGCAATTTCACCATTGCGGGCAAGGGAGAGCGAACGGCCCTTCTTATCCTTGATGGTGGGCATGTCGCGATATTCGACCGTACCGTCAGAGATCGATTCCAGATGGCTGGTCTCGTTAACCTGCGCCGCGCCGCCGATGTGGAATGTCCGCATCGTAAGCTGAGTGCCCGGCTCACCGATGGACTGCGCAGCGATAACGCCAACAGCTTCACCGATGTTTACCGGCGTACCGCGAGCAAGATCACGGCCATAGCATGTGCCGCAAACGCCTTGGTCGGCTTCACAAACCAGCGGTGAGCGGATCTTGGCGGACATAACTTCTGCCGCTTCGATTTCCTTCACCATTGGCTCGTCAACCAAAGTGCCTTTTTTGACGATGACTTCGCCGGTCTTCGCATTGACGAGGTCTTCGGCTGTTGTCCGGCCCAAGATACGCTCGCCCAAAGATGCGATAACCGAACCGCCTTGAACGATAGCGCGCATTTCCAGCGCATTTTCAGTTTTGCAGTTTTCAACCACGATAACGCAGTCTTGCGACACGTCGACCAGACGGCGGGTCAGATAGCCTGAGTTCGCCGTTTTCAGCGCGGTATCAGCAAGACCTTTACGCGCGCCGTGGGTGGAGTTGAAGTATTCAAGGACGGTCAGACCTTCCTTAAAGTTGGAGATAATCGGGGTCTCAATGATCTCGCCCGAAGGCTTGGCCATCAGACCGCGCATACCTGCCAGCTGCTTCATCTGCGTTGGCGAACCACGCGCACCGGAGTGGCTCATCATATAGATCGAGTTGATCTCAGCTTCGCGGCCATCCTTATCCTTTGGACGGGCCTTAATCTTATCCATCATGGCGTCTGCCACTTGGTCACCGCAACGGCTCCAAGCATCGATCACCTTGTTGTATTTTTCCTGCTGAGTGATCAGACCGTCCTGATATTGCTGTTCGTAATCAGCAACCAGAGCTTTGGTCTCATCAACCATGCCGTCTTTTTCGTGCGGGATGATCATGTCATCCTTACCGAAGGAAATGCCGGCTTTAAACGCATGGCGGAAGCCAAGGACCATGATCGCATCAGCGAACAGGACCGTGTCTTTTTGGCCGGTGTGACGATAGACTTCATCGATAACGTCGCCGATATCCTTCTTGGTGAGAAGGCGGTTGACGATGTCGAAAGGAACCTTGTGGTTCTTCGGCAGACATTCACCGATCAACAAACGGCCCGGTGTTGTCTCAAAGCGTACGAGATGGATTTTGCCCTTCTCATCAGCTTGCGGCACGCGGGTAGTGACTTTGGAGTGAAGCGTAACCGCGCCCACTTCCAATGCCTGATGCACCTCCGCCATATCGGCCAGAACCATGCCTTCGCCCGGCTCGCCTTCGCGGTCCATCGAAAGGTAATAGATGCCCAGCACCATATCCTGCGAAGGAACGATAATCGGCTTACCATTGGCAGGTGAGAGGATGTTATTGGTCGACATCATCAGGACGCGCGCCTCTAGCTGGGCTTCCAGCGAAAGCGGCACGTGAACGGCCATTTGGTCACCGTCAAAGTCGGCGTTAAACGCAGAGCAAACCAGCGGGTGAAGCTGGATCGCTTTGCCTTCGATCAGCACGGGCTCAAACGCTTGAATGCCAAGGCGGTGAAGCGTTGGCGCGCGGTTGAGCATGACGGGGTGCTCGCGGATAACCTCATCGAGGATGTCCCAAACTTCCTTGCGCTCTTTCTCAACCCACTTCTTCGCTTGCTTCAGGGTCATGGAAAGACCCTTTGCATCGAGACGTGCGTAGATGAACGGTTTGAATAGCTCGAGAGCCATCTTCTTGGGCAGGCCGCATTGATGCAATTTTAGCTCAGGGCCGGTCACAATAACCGAACGGCCAGAGTAATCGACGCGCTTACCGAGCAAGTTCTGACGGAAGCGGCCTTGCTTACCTTTCAGCATGTCGGAAAGTGATTTCAATGGACGTTTATTGGCTCCAGTAATCACACGGCCGCGGCGGCCATTGTCGAACAGAGCGTCAACCGCTTCTTGCAGCATGCGCTTTTCATTGCGGACAATGATGTCTGGCGCGCGCAGTTCAATCAGACGCTTCAAACGGTTGTTCCGGTTGATCACTCGGCGATAGAGATCGTTCAAATCAGACGTCGCAAAACGGCCACCATCTAGCGGCACAAGCGGACGCAATTCTGGCGGAATAACCGGCACGATTTCAAGGATCATCCACTCAGGACGGTTGCCTGAATCGATGAAGCTCTCCACGACTTTCAAACGTTTGATGATCTTCTTTGGCTTGAGCGTGGATTTGGTAACCCGCAGCTCTTCCATCAGATCATCGCGCTCTTGCTCCAGATCGAGATCCATCAGCATGATCTTAACCGCTTCAGCGCCGATACCGGCAGAAAACGCATCTTCGCCATATTCGTCTTGCGCTTCGAGAAGTTCGTCTTCTGTCAGCAGCTGGAATTTCTCAAGCGGGGTCAGGCCCGGCTCAACAACGATGTAGCTTTCGAAATAGAGCACACGCTCAAGCTGCTTAAGCTGCATATCGAGCAGCAAACCAATGCGCGATGGCAGTGATTTGAGGAACCAGATGTGCGCAACCGGTGCGGCCAGTTCGATGTGGCCCATCCGCTCGCGGCGAACCTTCGTTACGGTGACTTCAACGCCGCATTTCTCGCAAACGACGCCTTTGTACTTCATGCGCTTATATTTGCCGCAAAGGCATTCGTAATCCTTCACAGGGCCAAAGATGCGGGCGCAGAAAAGACCGTCGCGCTCAGGCTTGAACGTGCGGTAGTTGATGGTTTCCGGCTTTTTGATTTCGCCGAAGGACCAGCTGCGGATGCGCTCTGGTGAGGCAAGACCGATTTGGATCTGGTCGAATGTTTCCGGCTTGGCCAGTTGGTTTGTGAATTTGGTCAGTTCGTTCATGACTTAGTTCCCGTATTCCCGCGCTGTGCGGGTGAATTTGTAAAAGCGGTTGGCGTGTTGGTGGGGGCGTTCAGCCCCGCACCCTCATTCAGCCGCCTCCGGCCATTCGTCGCCGTCTTCGCCGTCGCCATTAGACTTCAGCTCAACATTGAGACCCAGCGAACGCATTTCCTTCACGAGAACGTTAAAGCTCTCTGGAATGCCCGCTTCGAAAGTATCATCGCCTTTGACGATCGCTTCGTAGACTTTGGTCCGGCCAACAACATCATCCGACTTAACGGTGAGCATTTCCTGCAAGGTGTATGCAGCGCCGTAGGCTTGCAGCGCCCAGACCTCCATCTCACCAAAGCGCTGTCCGCCAAACTGCGCTTTACCGCCCAGCGGCTGCTGAGTGACAAGGCTGTAGGGCCCGATCGAACGAGCGTGGATTTTGTCGTCAACAAGGTGGTGCAGTTTGAGCATGTAGATAATGCCCACTGTCACCTTGCGGTCAAACGCTTCACCGGTGCGACCATCGAACAGAACCGATTGGCCAGAGCCATCGATACCGGCTGTTTCCAGCATGGTGGTCACATCACCTTCGCGCGCGCCATCAAACACTGGCGTACCCATTGGGACACCGGCGGTTAGATTGCCTGCAAGCTCGAAGATCTCATCGCTTGTGCGGCCATCGAGATCATCGTGATATTTCTCGCCGTAAGCATTTTTGAGCGCGCCCATGACAGCTTCTGGCGGCTTGCCAGCTTTTGGATCGGGATTGTCCCGCTTCCAATCTTCCAGCGCGTCAGAAATCTGGTGACCCAGACCGCGTGCTGCAAAGCCGAGATGCGTTTCAAAGATCTGACCCACGTTCATCCGCGAAGGCACACCCAGCGGGTTCAGCACGACGTCAACCGGCGTACCGTCCTCAAGGAATGGCATATCTTCAGCAGGAAGAATGCGCGAAATCACACCCTTGTTTCCGTGACGGCCAGCCATCTTATCGCCTGGTTGAAGCTTGCGCTTAACCGCAACGAAGACTTTGACCATTTTCAGAACGCCTGGGGCGAGCTCGTCACCGCGCTCCAGCTTTTCTTTGCGGTCAGCAAACTTGGCTTCGATGACAGCAATCGCTTCGTCATATTGCGATTTAACCGCTTCGAGCTGTGTCTGACGCTTGTCATCCGCAACCGCGAATTTGAACCATTCGAAACGCTCGATGTCTGCCAGCATGGCTTCGTCGATCTTATCGCCTTTCTTCACGCCTTTTGGCGCTGCAGAAACGGTTTGGCCGACCAGCATATCGCGCAGACGGTTGTATGTCGCGCGATTGAGGATGGCGCGTTCGTCTTCGCTATCCTTGCGCAGACGCTCGATTTCCTCGTTCTGAATGGCTCGCGTACGGTCATCGATCTCAATGCCGTGACGGTTGAACACGCGAACTTCAACAACGGTACCGGCCACACCGGGCGGCAGGCGAAGCGAAGTATCGCGAACGTCGCTGGCTTTCTCACCAAAGATGGCGCGGAGGAGTTTTTCTTCCGGCGTCATTGGGCTTTCACCCTTTGGCGTGATCTTACCGGCCAGAATGTCGCCCGGATGCACTTCGGCACCGATGTAGACAATGCCTGCCTCATCAAGATTGCGCAGCGCTTCTTCGCCGACATTGGGGATATCGCGCGTGATATCCTCTGGGCCAAGCTTAGTATCGCGGGCCATCACTTCGAACTCGTCGATGTGAATGGAGGTGAAGACGTCGTCTTTCACGATACGCTCTGAAATGAGGATCGAATCCTCATAGTTATAACCGTTCCAAGGCATAAAGGCGACGAGGCTGTTCTTGCCCAGTGCCAGCTCACCAAGGTCAGTCGATGGACCGTCAGCGATAATATCGCCCGGCTCAATAACGTCGCCCACTTTCACCAGCGGACGCTGGTTGATGCAGGTGTTTTGGTTGGAGCGTTGGAATTTCTGCAGTGAGTAAATGTCCACGCCTGACTGGCCTGGCTCCACATCACCTTGCGCACGGATAACAATCCGCGTCGCATCAACTTGGTCGACGATGCCAGCACGGCTCGCCGCAATCGCAGCGCCACTATCGCGCGCAACGGTTTCTTCCATGCCCGTGCCAACCCAAGGTGCTTCGGCTTTCACCAAAGGCACAGCCTGACGTTGCATGTTGGAGCCCATCAATGCGCGGTTAGCATCATCGTTTTCCAGGAATGGAATGAGCGAGGCCGCAACCGAAACCAGCTGCTTGGGCGAAACGTCCATCAGCGTGATTTGCTCGCGCGGTGCCATGAAGTAGTCACCGTTCTGACGCGCAGAAACGAGATCTTCGACAAAGGTACCATCTGCTTTCAAGGAAGCCGATGCCTGCGCAACAGTGTGCTTTTGCTCTTCCATTGCGGAGAGGTATTTCACTTCTGAAGTCACACTATTGCCGTCAACCATGCGGTACGGCGTTTCAATAAAGCCGTATTTGTTCACGCGGCTAAATGAAGCCAGCGAGTTAATCAGACCAATGTTCGGGCCCTCAGGCGTTTCAATTGGGCAGATCCGGCCATAATGGGTCGGGTGAACGTCGCGCACTTCAAAACCAGCGCGCTCACGTGTCAGACCGCCGGGCCCAAGCGCCGATACACGGCGTTTGTGGGTGACTTCTGACAATGGGTTTGTCTGATCCATAAATTGCGACAGCTGCGATGAGCCGAAGAATTCGCGAACAGCGGCAACCGCCGGTTTCGCATTGATCAGATCGTTTGGCATAACGGTCGAGACGTCAACCGAGGACATACGCTCTTTAACGGCGCGCTCCATGCGGAGCAGACCGACGCGGTATTGGTTCTCGAGCAGCTCACCCACCGAACGGACGCGGCGATTGCCGAGGTTATCGATGTCATCAACATCGCCCTTGCCGTCTTTCAGGCCGACCAATTCCTTGACCACAGCAAGGATGTCTTCCTTGCGCAGCGTAGTCACAGTGTCTTCTGCATCCAATTCCAGACGCATGTTGAGCTTCACGCGGCCAACGGCGGAAAGGTCATAACGCTCGCCGTCGAAGAACAGGCCTTCGAACAGAGCTTCTGCGGTTTCCTTCGTTGGCGGTTCGCCCGGACGCATAACCTTATAGATGGCCTCAAGGCCTTCATCGCGGTTCTCAGCCTTATCGACTTGCAGCGTGTTGCGGATCCATGGGCCCGTGTTGACCTCATCAATGTCCAGCAGTTCCAGCTTATCGATGCCGGCATTGTCGAGGATTTCGAGATTGTCGACAGAGACTTCATCGCCCGCTTCAATATAGATGCGGCCGGTTTTCTCATCGATCAGATCGCGTGCAGCATAGGCGCCGAAGACTTCCTCGGTCGGCAGCAGCAATGTGGTGAGACCGTCTTTCGCAGCTTTGTTCGCAGCGCGCGGCGAGATTTTCTGGTTCGCAGGGAAGACTTCTTCGCCCGTCTTGGCATCCACCAACGCAAAGGCCGGTTTCTGGCCGCGCCAGCTTTCGGGCTCAAACGGCATTTTCCAGCCGTCTTTTGCGCGTTCCCACACAACAGTGTCGTAAAAGTGATCGAGAATGCCTTCGCTATCGAGACCAAGCGCATAAAGAAGCGCGGTTACCGGCAGCTTGCGCTTACGGTCGATGCGGACATTGACGATGTCTTTGGCGTCGAATTCAAAATCGAGCCATGAACCGCGGTAAGGAATGACGCGGGCCGCAAACAGCAGCTTGCCAGAGCTATGCGTTTTACCGCGGTCATGATCGAACAAAACACCTGGCGAACGGTGCATTTGCGATACGATGACACGCTCTGTGCCATTGATGATGAAGGTACCATTGCCGGTCATGAGCGGCATATCGCCCATATAAACGTCTTGCTCTTTAATATCGAGAACAGAGCGCGTTTCGGTTTCTTGGTCGACTTCAAACACGATCAAACGCAGCGTCACCTTCATTGGGGCCGCGTAAGTGATGCCGCGCTGGCGGCATTCAGTGGTGTCATATTTCGGCGCTTCGAGCTCGTAATGGACAAAGTCCAACTCAGCCGAGCCGGCAAAATCACGGATCGGGAAGACGCTGCGCAGCGTTTTTTCCAGACCGGATACATAATCGATCGAAGGATCAGAGCGCAGGAACTGTTCGTAGCTCTCGCGCTGAACCTCAATTAGGTTGGGCATGTCCACGACTTCATGGATGTCGCCAAAAATCTTACGGATGCGTTTTTTCGCAGTACCGGAGGTTTTGTGTGCTTTTGCCTTGCTCGCCATAGGAAGGGTATTGCCTCTTATATGAAGCGAACCGCCGGATATGCCGCAGCGATTCGCAGGATAAATACAGTCGTTACGCGTCGTACTCAGCGCGCCTGCTTGCGGGTTTGATGCTGCAAAACAGGTCTCGAAACGCAAAAAGGCCGTAGCAAAATGCCCTTTGAAACAAAGGCTTGCTACAGCAGCTCTAACGTCGCGAATATGGTGGTCGTCGCTTCTATTCTTAAGCTAGCCCTACGCGCATGGACTGGCTTGCTCGAAGCGAGCGGTTGACCAGCATTTAGGAGGAGGCACACGCGGTGTCAAACGTGTTTATCACGGGCGCCATAAGGCCAGCTCCACCCACCCCCAAAACGCGTTAAACGATAAGGATCATATTGTTTTTCGATATTATTGATTGACAATAAAACGAATCGCTCCTAGTTAGAGATTATTGAATAACGATATCAACTTTAACGGAGAACGATAAATGACAAATGTAGCCACCCAAGCCCTGACAGCCGTAGCCGCCGTCATCCTCACCATCAGCTCAATCGGTGCGATTGTTACAGTTCCGCCGGCCCATGCCGCTGAAACCACAACTGCGATCGAATTGGCCTAAGCGCCTCACCAACTCAAAGGAGATATTCAATGAGCACCGCCGCTTTATCCAATGGCCGCAACGATCCGCTACTGCTCGCTGGCCGAATTCTGACCTTTCTGTTGCAGGCCGTTATTGCACTTGGCGTTTTGGCACTTGCCATCGCCACACCGATTGTCATCTTCGCAAGAGACATGATTAGCGCAGAGATTATCGCAAAGCATGGTGACTCGGTCGCTGCTTTCCCCGCCTTTCAAATCGCTGTAATATTGGTTGCCGCTATCGCGGCGCTGGCACTGATCTTCTTGTTCTTTGGAAAATTGCGCGCGCTTATCGAAAGTGTTGGCATTGGAGACCCTTTTGCACCCGAAAATGCGGATCGATTGTCGGCAATGGGCTGGCTGGCAATAGGCGTCTATGCGCTATCTGCAGTCATTGCTGGCCTTGCCTTCACGGTCTCTGAATGGGCTCAACAGCTGGATGATGTAGAATTCGATTTCGATGTGGGCCTCGACCTCACCGGCATCCTCATGATCATCATCCTCTTCATCCTCGCCCGCGTGTTCCGCCACGGCGCCTCCATGCGCGAAGATCTTGAGGGGACAGTATAATGCCTCCTGCAAACACCAACGAAGAAGGAACCCGCATCATGGTCAAGCTAGACGATATATTGCACGACCGCCGCATGACCCTGACCGAATTGGCAGAGCGTGTGGGCCTGACCCTCGCCAATCTGTCGATCCTGAAAACCGGCAAAGCCAAGGCAATCCGCTTCTCAACCTTAGAAGCCATCTGCCGCGAGCTGGAATGCCAACCGGGCGATCTTCTTTCCTACGACAATTAGAGCCTGACCTAAATATCTTGACTTTCGGGGCGCGCGAGCACATTGCGCGCCTCGATTGCATTTATGCAGTCATCCGTCCGAGACAGTTGGTGAAGGCAATTTGGCCTTCTTAATTTCCAGCCTAGGCGGGGAAAAGAGATTTTTCGGCCTCCTTTATAAAGAGGCCATTTGGTGCTAATACGGCATCCTCCTTCCCCATCAATGGACTTTAGCCTGTGATCCGGCATTCGCTGGGTCATGGACAATGTAGCCGGCTGTATAGGCATTTGCCCGTGCAGCCATATTGAAGGAGCAAAAGCATGGATCGTTCGCAAAAATCCGACGCCGTTGCCCAGCTAAATGCAGCTTTCCAAGATGTTGGTGTGGTGGTCGTCACCCGCAACCTCGGCTTGACGGTGGATGCTTCCACTGAATTGCGCGGAAAAATGCGTGAAGCCGGTGCCTCGTATAAGGTTGCGAAGAACCGTCTCGCTAAGCTTGCCCTTAAAGACACCGATTACACCGGCATCGAAGAGTTTCTCTCCGGTCCGACAGCTTTGGCCTGGTCTGCTGACCCGGTTGCAGCGGCGAAAGCTGCTGTGGAGTTCGCGAAATCGAACGACAAGCTGGAAATTGTCGGTGGCTCGATGGGTACGCAAGTGCTCGACGAAGCTGGAGTAAAGGCGCTTGCGTCTATGCCAAGCCTCGACGAACTGCGCGGCAAGCTTGTTGGTCTCGTCAACGCACCGGCAACGAAAATTGCCCAACTTGCGACGGCACCTGCGAACAAGCTGGCCCGTGTTGTTGGCGCATATGCCGCCAAAGACGCTGCCTGATTTTGGGCTTAAGAGACGTTTTTTCCAAAACGAATTTATCATGTTTGGGATCGGGCAAATTAATGGCCATCCCTGTTGAAATTGGAGTGAATTACCATGGCTGATATCGCCAAACTCGTAGAAGAACTTTCGAAACTGACCGTCCTTGAAGCGGCTGAACTGGCCACTGCTCTTGAAGAAGAGTGGGGCGTTTCTGCTGCAGCTGCTGTTGCAGTTGCAGGCCCGGCTGCTGGCGGCGATGCCCCAGCTGCTGAAGAAAAAGACGAATTCGACGTCATCCTTACCGGCGACGGCGGCAAGAAAATCCAGGTCATCAAAGAAGTCCGCGCCATCACTGGTCTGGGCCTCACCGAAGCCAAGGGTCTTGTTGAAGGCGCACCGAAGCCTGTTAAAGAAGGCGTCAGCAAAGCTGAAGCTGAAGAAATCAAAGGCAAAATCGAAGCTGCTGGCGGTACCGTCGAGCTCAAGTAATTTTGCGATGAGTTTTGTGGGTGACTTGAAGCGCCCGCAGATAGGAGGGCGGCATCTTCGGATGTCGCCCTTTGTCGTTTGTGCCTGATTGGGCGCAGTTCCGAATATAAAACGGCTGCACCGCAACTAGTGCTTCCGCATCACACCACATGCGCCTATTCGGACCGGCTGCATGGAACAGACGCAAACATATAAGGCTCTAGACTGGCCGCAAGAATTCCGGGCGACGTTCATGCTCGCTGGGCCGCTGGCGCTCGCCAATTTCCTGCAAATGCTGACCTATTCCGTTGATGTGTTTTTCATCGCGCGGTTGGGTGAACAGCCCTTTGCCGCCTCACAATTGGTAATGAGCGTGTTCGGCCTGATTGTTTGGGCATTGTCATCGCTCACCGCAGCCGTTGCGCCGGTTGTCTCTGCTGAACTGGGCGCGAACCCCAATGCCGTGCGACCCGTGCGCCGCGCCGTGCGAATGGCATTGTGGCTGGCCGTGATCAGCGGTGCAGTGGGCATGGCGCTCGCTTTCCTCACCATTCCGATCATGCGCGCCACCGGCCAAGACGAAGCGTTGATTCCGATAGCCTTTCCCTATCTCGTGGTGGTGGTCTTCTCGCTGATCCCGATGGTGGTGGGCAATGTCCTGCGCACTTATGTTTCCACATTGGGCCGGCCGATTTTCGCCACGGCGATTACAGCCATCGGCATCCTTGTGAATGCGGCGGGCAATTATGCGCTGATCTTCGGCAATTGGGGCATGCCTCGGCTGGAGCTGGTGGGCGCTGGCATCGCAACGATCATCACCACTACCGTAACTATGCTGATCTATATTGCCGCCATACGCTTTGACGAAAAGCTGCACCGCTACCGCATATTCGGGCGCTGGTGGCGACCTGATTGGCAGCGCATGCGCGAGATTTTGCGGATCGGCACGCCGATTGCGCTGACCGTGATCGCAGAGGCCGGCATCTTTGGTGCCGCAGCGTTCATGATGGGCCGTTTTGGTGTGTCGCAGCTGGCAGGGCACACGATCGCTTTGCAATTGGCGGCGATGGCATTTCAAATACCGTTTGGCGTCGGCCAAGCGGTGACGATCCGCGTTGGCTATTATTACGGCGCACGTGATCTAACCGGCATTATGCGCGCCGGTTGGGCAGGCTTAGCCATGGGCACAGGCTTTATGTGCGTAACCGCGCTGGCGATGATCATCATCCCGCATGCCTTGGTCTCGCTTTATGTCGATTTGGACGCGCCCAAGAACGCGGCGCTGGTTGGGTTTTCCGTGCAATATCTGCTCTTGGCCGCAGCCTTCCAATTGGTCGACGGCATCCAAGCGGTCTCACTTGGCGCATTGCGCGGGCTGCAGGATACGCGCGTGCCGATGTGGATGGCCACTTTCAGCTATTGGGTGGCCGGTATTGGCGTTGCAATTGGCCTTGCGTTTTACACGCCGCTGGCAGGTATCGGCGTGTGGATTGGCCTAGCCACTGGCCTTGCAACGGCCGCGATATTGCTAACGTGGCGCTGGATGCTGCGCGACCGGCTTGGGCTGACGCAGCGCCTTTAGAACTTAGCGGGAATTTTTGAGGCATACTCCTGTTGACTCTCCAACGGCCCAACCCCACATGCCCTTTGCTGGCACTCTCCATGCGGGAGTGCCAATTCTATGTTCAACCTATAAAGAAAGGTCACAATCATGGCATTTCGTCCGCTGCACGACCGCGTATTGGTCCGCCGTATCGAAGCCGATCAAAAAACTGCTGGCGGGATCATCATCCCCGATAGCGCTCAGGAAAAACCATCAGAAGGCGAAATCGTCTCTGTCGGTACCGGCGCAAAAGCAGATGACGGCACTGTCACACCTTTGGATGTAAAAGCAGGCGACCGCGTGCTTTTCGGCAAATGGTCCGGCACTGAAATCAAACTTGATGGCGAAGATCTGCTCATCATGAAAGAAAGCGACATCATGGGCGTGATGGGCTGAACCAGCCTCACTCACGACTAACGCTTACTCACAGTTTCAACTCAATTAGGAGAATATCTCATGGCTGCTAAGGACGTAAAGTTCGGCCGTGATGCCCGCGAAGGCATCCTCAAGGGCGTCGATACGCTCGCAAATGCTGTTAAAGTGACACTCGGCCCTAAAGGTCGCAATGTTGTCATCGACAAGAGCTTCGGCGCACCCCGCATCACCAAGGACGGTGTATCTGTCGCGAAAGAAATCGAACTTAGCGATAAGTACGAAAACATGGGCGCACAAATGCTCAAAGAAGTCGCTTCGAAAACGAACGACCTTGCTGGGGACGGCACAACCACGGCTACCGTTCTGGGCCAAGCGATCATTCGCGAAGGCATGACCGCAGTTGCCGCCGGTATGAACCCAATGGATCTGAAGCGCGGCATCGACCAAGCTGTGTCCGCAATCACTGCTGATCTGCAAGGCCGTTCGAAAGACGTCGCTGGCACAGCGGAAGTGGCTCAAGTTGGCGTAATCTCTGCCAATGGCGACAAAGAAGTCGGCGAAAAAATCGCAGAAGCGATGGAAAAAGTCGGCAAAGAAGGCGTTATCACAGTCGAAGAAGCCAAGGGCCTCGAGTTTGAACTCGACGTTGTTGAAGGCATGCAATTCGACCGCGGTTACCTCTCACCATATTTCATCACCAACCCTGATAAGATGACGGTTGAACTGGAAAACCCATACATCCTCATCAACGAAGGTAAGCTGTCCAGCCTGCAAGCCATGTTGCCTGTTCTCGAAGCAGCCATGCAATCAGGCCGTCCTCTTCTGATCATTGCAGAAGACATTGAAGGCGAAGCGCTGGCGACCCTCGTGGTCAACAAGCTGCGCGGCGGCCTGAAGGTTGCAGCGGTGAAAGCACCTGGTTTCGGCGATCGCCGCAAAGCCATGCTGCAAGACATCTCGATCCTGACCAAGGGCGAAATGATCAGCGAAGAGCTGGGCATTAAGCTTGAGAGCGTAACGCTCGGCATGCTGGGTTCGGCCAAGCGCGTCACCATCGATAAAGACAACACCACAATCGTTGATGGTGCTGGCGAAGAAGGCGACATCAAGGCCCGCGTTGGCGAAATCCGCGCGCAGATCGAAACAACCACGTCAGAATATGACAAAGAGAAACTGCAAGAACGCCTCGCGAAACTCGCTGGCGGTGTTGCTGTGATCAAGGTTGGCGGCGCTTCGGAAGTGGAAGTGAAAGAACGCAAGGACCGCGTTGATGACGCGCTTCACGCAACCCGTGCAGCCGTTGAAGAAGGCATCGTCCCAGGCGGCGGTACTGCGCTTCTTTATGCATCCAAAGCATTGGCAGGCGTCAAAGGCGACAATGATGACCAAACGCGCGGTATCGACATCGTGCGCAAGGCGATCCTCGCACCAATCCGTCAAATCGCAGAAAACGCTGGCCATGATGGCGCAGTGATCTCTGGCAATTTGCTGCGCGAAGATGACGAAACGCAAGGCTTTAACGCGGCGACAGACACTTACGAAAACCTCGTGGCTGCTGGCGTGATCGACCCGACAAAGGTTGTTCGCACCGCTCTGCAAGACGCAGCATCAGTGGCCGGTCTCTTGATCACCACAGAAGCCGCCATTGCGGATGCACCTGATGACAGCGCCGGCGGCGCGCCTGCAATGCCCGATATGGGCGGCATGGGCGGTATGGGCGGCGGCATGGGCTTCTAAGCTTAAACCACCGACTTTACGTCAAGATAGGAGACCCGGCTGGAGCGATCTGGCCGGGTTTTTCTTTGGGTGTTTGGAGCCTTTGCGCGGGACTTGTGCCGAGATGTTGCGCTATTTTGGAGGCAACATAGCTTGCTCCCTTACCCAAAGTGGAGGAATCTGTCGCTGATCTGGCACAATTGGTCGCCTCAGCGAAATTTTCACTTGCAGCGGCGACTCGCGAGACTCTACCCCCGTAAGCTCATGGGGGCGCACATGGCCGCGTAAATGGCCGTTAATGCGATACAAAGACTGAATGGATTATAGAATAATAATGCTCAAACAAATCCAGACCCGCTTGAAATCCCTTACCTTCGCTGCGGCGGCGCCTATGCTCGCCGCCGGAATGGCGACGGGCGGGATGCTTGCAAGCGCAGCGCCTGCTGCTGCTCAAGCCAATAATCTGGAGTCTGAATTTGACCGCGCTCTGGGAACACGGTCGCGTGAGCCGCAAACATTTGCCGCGCAATATGAATCCAGTTTTGAACGGCGCATCGCGCAATTGGCGGACGGCGATAGAGGCCGGATTGGCGTCTATGCGGTTGATCTGACGACGGGCAAAGAAGTGTCCGTTCTGGCGGATCAACGCTTCCCGATGGCCTCTACCAGCAAGGTCGCCATTGCTGCAGTATTCTTAGCAGGTGTGGATCAGGGCCGCTGGAGCCTTTCGAGCGAATTTCCGCTTCTCACGCGGATCAAATCAAAGCGGTTCTCATCTCAGCGCGCGAACACCGTTTCGAGCCGCTATGTTTCCGGCCAAAAACTGATCGATCTGATGATCAGCAAAAGCTGCAATAGCTGCACCGATGCCTTGCTGCATATCGTTGGCGGCCCTGGTGCTGTGAACCAATGGATGCAGCGCACTGCCGGCATTTCTAACTTCGAATTGTCCCGTGATATCGCGACCTTGGTCCGCGATGATGGCGAATATGATCCAGCCGCTTGGATTGATCCGCGCGATTCTGCTAGCCCGCGGGCCATGGGATTATTGCTTGCCGGAATATACAATGGCCGCTGGCTTAGCCCGCGCAGCCGCAGCGTTATTCTCAACGCTATGCAAGCAACGACCACGGGGCGTGACCGGATGAAAGCGGCTCTCCCATTACGAGCGAACCTTGCTCATAAAACAGGCACGCTGACGCGCACTGCCAGCGATATCGGCTTCTTTCGGTTGGATGATGGCCGAACTATCGCAGCGGCCATTTATGTAACCGGCCAGAGCGCTAATCTTACCGATGAAGCCCGCAATAAGCGCGCCTCTAGGAGCAAGCGCGATCGGCGCATCGCCGATATCACGCGGGCGCTTTATGATGGCTATGCCCAGCAATCGGGCCGGAACAATGGGCGTCAATGGACCAATGGCGTTTGGACCGGCGGCTAAGCTTCCGCTTTAGGGTCAGAGATTTGGCGCTCGTTGGGACGCGCAAACTTGACCTAAAACCCCTCTTAAAGATGGCGAGGCCAGATAAGGCCAAACGAGGCCAAAGCTGAGACGGTGCCTAAGTGACGCGTTTAAAACGATAAAAGGCGCGGCCATTGGCGCAGGTCTTTGCACCGCCTTTTGACCGGCACATGCAGCGCGCACAAAAAAGGGCGGCACCCGCAGGTACCGCCCCTCTTCAACCTAATGAAAGGTCGCTAGAGTAAATTACTCAGCAGCTTCTTCAGCAGCTTCAGCAACTTCTTCCATAGCGCCTTCAGCAGCTTCTTCAGTTGCTTCAACAGCACCTTCAGCAGCGTCTGCAGTTGCGTCTACAGCGCCTTCAGCGCCTTCAGCTACTGCTTCTACGTTTGCTTCAGCGTCTGCAGCAACGGCATCAGCAGTTTCACCAACGGCGTCAGCGGTTTCACCGCAAGCAGCGAGGCCAAGAGCAGAAGTTGCAACAGCAGCGGCAAGAACGATCTTACGCATAATATAATTCCTTGATCAGCGAGTGTTATACAGCGAGGTTCGTTTGCGACCCTCACGTAAAGAAGAGCTTCCCCCTCCTTCGCTTACCTAAATAGTGGCGGCTTTGTGGCAGTGCAAGTCATTTTGTCACATTTCGCCACTTTTTTGCCTTATTTCGCCCGAAACCCGCTCATTTCTGCCACACTTGGCCCTGAAAAATTTCTGCTCGCCTCATTTTGCGTACCTGCAGATACCCCTGAGGAGAATCGCATGAACGCGCCTTACGCGCCCGCGTTACGCCTGCTAACACGGGCGTATGGCGGAAAAACAGCATCTCTATCTCGTTGACGGCTCCTCTTATATTTTCAGGGCGTATCACCGCCTGCCGCCGCTCACGAATCCGGAAGGCACGCCGGTGGGTGCGGTCTATGGCTACACCACCATGCTGTGGAAATTAGCCGAGGATCTCGATTCGGCCAAAGGTCCGACACATTTGGCGGTGATCCTCGATGCCTCGGGCAAAAGCTTCCGCAATGACATCTATCCAGAATATAAGGCCAACCGTCCGCCCGCGCCGGAGGATTTGGTCCCGCAATTCCCGCTAATCCGCGATGCGACTCGCGCTTTCAGCCTGCCCTGTATTGAGGAGCACGGACTAGAGGCGGACGATCTGATCGCCTCTTATGCCCGCGCTGCTCAGGATAAAGGCTGGGACGTGACCATTGTGTCTTCCGATAAGGATTTGATGCAATTGATCGGCGAGAAGGACGGTCCCGATGGCCCCGCGCGGATCGACATGCTGGATACGATGAAGAACCAGCGCATTTATCTCGATGAGGTTCACGAGAAGTTCGGCGTGACGCCTGATCTGGTTGGCGATGTTCTGGCTCTGATGGGCGATGCAGTCGACAATGTGCCCGGCATTTACGGGATTGGCCCGAAGACGGCGAGCAAGCTGATTGCAGAGCATGGCTCATTGAATGCCGCACTCGACTTTGCGCCAGAGATGAAAAAGTCCAAGCTGAAGGAGCGCTTGCTTGAAGGGCGCGAACAGGCCGATCTCAGCCGGATTCTTGTGGCATTGAAAGAAGATGCCGCTCTGCCGGAGCCATTGGATGATCTGAAATTGGACGGCGTGCCGGAAGAACCGCTCGCTGACTTCTTGCAGACACACGGCTTTTCATCGCTGCTCAAACGCCTTGGTGCAGGCAAAGGCAGCCCTGATCGCCGCAATGATTTGAACCCGCCGAAGAAGGAAAAGGCGGGCGACGCCGGCACAAAGGATGGCAGCGCGCAGGCCCTGCCCGATATGCCAGCGGTTGATCGCAGCGCCTATGAAACCGTGCAGACTTTGGACCGGCTAAAGGAATGGGCCGCGCGCGCCACAAAGGCCCGCGCGGTGGCGGTTGATACAGAGACAAATTCGCTCAATGCAATGCAGGCCGATTTGGTCGGGGTCAGTCTCGCGCTTGGCCCCAATGATGCTTGTTATATCCCGCTAGCCCATGGCGGCACGGATTTGCTGGCTGAGACGCCGGAGCAGATTGACATTGAGGCCGCGATCGCAGCGCTTAAGCCAATGCTGGAGGATGCAAGCGTCCTCAAAATCGGTCAGAACATCAAATATGATATCAATGTTCTGGCGCGGTACGGAACCGATGTCGCGCCGATTGAAGACACGATGGTGATGAGCTTTGCCTTGGACGCTGGCCGCGGCGAGGCAGGCATGGGAGGCGGCCACGGCATGGATGATCTGTCCATCCGCCACCTTGGCCACACCTGCCTATCTTTCAAAGAAGTGTGCGGCACCGGCAAGAAAGCCATCCCCTTTGGCGAGGTCGATTTGCCCCGCGCCACTGAATATGCCGCCGAGGATGCCGATGTCACTTGGCGGCTCTATCATGTCCTTAAGCCGCGCCTGTCGTCTGAAGGCGGCACAAAAATCTATGGGCGCGTTGACCGCCCGCTGGTGGCCGTGGTCGCCGGCATGGAGCGCGAGGGCATCAAGGTTGACCGCGCCAAACTGGCCGGTCTCTCGACCGAATTTGCAGGCGAAACTGCAAGGCTGGAAGGCGAAATTCACGAGGCGGCAGGCGAAGAATTTGCCATCGGCAGCCCCAAGCAATTGGGCGATATCCTGTTTGAAAAACGCGGGAACAAGGGCGGCAAGAAGGGCAAGAGCGGGCAATATTCGACCGATCAAAGCGTGCTCGAACGGCTGGCCGGAGACGGCGAACCGATTGCCAAAAAAGTTCTGGAATGGCGCCAGCTCGCCAAGCTGAAATCCACCTATACCGATGCATTGCAAGCTGCGATCAATCCCAAGACGGGCCGCGTGCACACATCCTATATGCTGGCAGGCGCGCAGACGGGGCGATTGTCTTCCACCGATCCAAATTTGCAAAACATTCCGATCCGAACAGCGATTGGCAGGCAAATTCGTGAGGCATTTGTGCCAGAGGCAGGCAATGTTCTGCTCGCCGCCGATTACAGCCAGATTGAGCTGCGTCTGGCCGCGCATATGGCCGATGTGGGCACTCTGAAAGAGGCCTTTGCCAATGGCGAGGACATTCACTCACGCACCGCCACGGAGATGTTTGGCGAAGTGACCAGAGACACGCGCGCGCAGGCCAAGACGATCAATTTTGCGATTCTTTACGGCATATCGCGCTGGGGACTGGCGGGCCGATTGGAAGTTGAAGCGGATGAAGCCCAAGCCATGATCGACACCTATTTCCAGCGCTTCCCCGGCATTCAGCGCTATATTGCAGAGACGTTGGAAACGGTGCGAGAGCGCGGCTATTCAGAAACCTTGTTCGGCCGCAAAACGTGGTTCCCGCGCATCGATTCCAAGAACGGAAATGAGCGCCAAGGGTCGGAACGCGCGGCGATCAACGCGCCCATTCAAGGCACCAGCGCCGACATTATCAAACGCGCGATGGCGCGGATGCTGCCCGCTTTGCATGACGCCGGCCTCACCAAAGTGCGCATGCTTTTGCAAGTGCATGATGAGCTGGTGTTCGAATTGCCCGAAGGCGATGTTGCCGCCGCCTCGCCCATTATTGAACGCGTCATGGCAGAGGCAGCGCAGCCTGCTATCACGCTCGACGTGCCGCTCGATATTGAAATCGGCACAGGCGCAAGCTGGGATGCAGCCCATTGATCGACACTTATTTTAATCCGGACAATTGGACCGTGGACTGGCCCACGGCGACCATGGCAGCGATCACCTTAATCCTGTTCGTGGCGCTTGCTTATATAGCCTATCGCATCATTTTTGCGATTGTTAGCAGGCTCACGAAACGATCTGAGGATCAGGCCGATGACCTTATCATTGAGCGCATTCGGCTCCCGATCAAATGGGCGTTTCTGGCGATTGGCGCATCACTGGCGGCTCAAGCTAATCCTGCGCTGGAACGTGTTTGGGGGCCATTGAGCGGCTTTCTGCAACCGGCTCTGCTCGGCTGGATTGCCTATAATTTGGTGAAGGCGCTGACAGCGGTGATGGAACTGCGACTGGGCTCGCAAGACCCTGTTGCTATGCGCAGCCGCAAGACAAGGATTGCGGTTCTTTCGCGCCTGGCGACCGTTGCAATCATCACGATCACGGTTGGCCTGATGCTGTTTAGCATTCCGTCGGTCCAAGCAATTGGCACAACCATGCTGGCGTCCGCTGGTTTGGCAGCATTGGCAGTTGGCGCGGCCGCGCAGCCTGCTTTGAAATCCCTTATCGCAGGCCTGCAGGTGGCGCTGACAGAGCCGATGCGCATTGGCGATTTGGTTGTTGTGGATGGCCATACTGGACGGGTCGAAGAAATCGGCATGAGCTATGTCGTCCTACGCATTTGGGATCAGCGCGTTGTTGTATTGCCGACCACGCGTTTCCTCGATGACAGTTTTGAAAACTGGTCACGCCGCAATGAGGAGCTGACTGGGCCAGTTTTCCTGCATCTTGATCCAGCAACAAAGGTGCCACCCATTCGTGAAGAATTTCTGCGCTATGTCACTGAGCATCCCTTGTGTGACCAACGCTCGGCAAGCGTACTGATGACGGGGGCACATCCCGAAACGATCGAGTTGCGCCTTGCGATGAGCGCAAAGACGATTGGCGATCTATGGGAGCTGCGCTGCGATGTGCGCGAACATATGATGGATTGGCTGGGCGACACTATGCCGGATGCGCTGATCCGCCACCGGCTCGAGGTTGAAGCTGCCAATGCGCGGGTGAGCGGCAACTAAACCGCCCACCCCTCGCGTATATTCCAGCCTATCAGTCGCTGGCCAAATCGTGCTTTTTATCGCGCGTTGGTTCCACCATTCCATCATGCAAAAAGCCGATGGGATTGGCCTGCACCGCGCGCTTTTTCAACTCGCCGCGCATTTTTTTGTATTCACTTTCCATCTTGCCAGTGACAGTGGCGCGCGAGTCTTTCAGCGCTTCTGTGAAGTCTTCCATTTCGACCTTTTTGACCTTGCCGCCAACACGGCGCAAAGCGTTGAGGCCAGCACGGCGTACGACATCTTCTAGATCGGCACCGGTAAAGCGCGCGGTCTTCTTCGCAACCGCCGCCAGATCGACATCTTTCGCCATTGGCATATCCTTCGTGTGAATGCCGAGAATATGTTCGCGGCCCTTCGCATCAGGCGTGCCAACATACACGAGTTCGTCAAAACGGCCTGGGCGCAGCAATGCTGGGTCAACCAATGTGGGCCGGTTGGTTGCGCCAATAACGATGACCGATTGCAACTCTTCCAAGCCGTCCATCTCAGCCAAAATCGTATTGACCACGCGTCCCGTGACTTGCGGTTCGCCCTGACCCGATCCGCGCGCTGGCACGAGGCTGTCGATCTCATCGATGAAGATCACGCATGGCGCAACGCTGCGTGCACGCTGGAACATTTTGGCGATTTGCTGCTCGCTTTCGCCATACCATTTGGACAGAAGATCGCTGCTCTTCATGGAAATGAAATTGGCCTCAGCCTCTTTCGCAACAGCCTTCGCCAGCAAGGTTTTGCCAGTACCGGGAGGGCCATAAAGCAGAAAGCCCTTGGCTGGACGAATGCCCAAGCGACGGAAGGCATCAGGGTTCTTCAGCGGTAGCTCAATCCCCTCTTGCAGCTTTTCAATCGCATCATCCACGCCGCCAATATCAGACCATTTCGTGCGCGGCATTTGGACCATGACTTCGCGCATGGCAGATGGTTGGACGCGCTTCAAAGCAGAGAGAAAATCCTCGCGGCTAACACAGAGTTTCTCGAGAACTTCAGCGGGAATTTCCTGCTTATCAAAGTCGAGCTCTGGCATGATGTGACGCACTGCATCAATCGCAGCTTCGCGGCAAAGCGCGGCCAAATCGGCGCCGACAAAACCATGCGTGACGCGCGCCAGCTCGGCCAGATCAACCTTCACCTCCAGCGGCATGCCGCGTGTGTGGATCGAGAGGATTTCGCGGCGGCCTTGTTCGTCGGGCACACCGATCACGATCTCACGATCAAACCGTCCTGGGCGGCGCAGAGCTTCGTCAATCGCATCGGGGCGATTGGTCGCAGCGATAATCACGAGATTGCTGCGCGCTTCCAGCCCGTCCATCAGAGTGAGGAGCTGGGCCACAAGACGCTTCTCCGCCTCGCCTGGCACTTTGTCACGCTTCGGCGCGATGGAATCGATTTCATCAATGAAGACGATTGCAGGGGCCGCTTTGGTTGCCGCTTCAAACACTTCGCGCAGGCGCTTTTCGCTTTCGCCATAGCCAGAGCCCATGATCTCTGGGCCGTTGATGGTGAAGAACTCGGCATCGCTTTCATTGGCGACCGCTTGTGCAAGCCGCGTTTTGCCGGTGCCGGGAGGGCCATGCAGCAACACGCCTTTGGGCGGATCAACCCCAAGCCGCGTGAACAATTCCGGATAGCGCAGCGGCAGTTCGACCATTTCGCGCAAGGCTTGGATTGTGTCTTCCATGCCGCCAACATCGTCATAATTGACAGCGGCACGGCCATCGCGCGGTTCTTCAAATTCTGCGCGCAACTCGATCTCAGTATTCTCGTCAATATGGACGATACCTTTGGGCGTAGTCGCTGCCACGGTTAGGCGTATTTCGGTGAGCGCATAGGCAGCCGCTGGCAACATGCGGCGCACATCATCGGGCACGTTTTGCATAGGCTGCCGGCCTGATGTGGCGACCAAATCGCCTGCGGTAATCGGCTTTTTGAAGAAGTTGCGTTTCAACGCCTCGGTTGGGCCTTGAAGCCGCATTTCACGCTGAGCCGGCGCAAACACAACACGTGTCGCTGGGCGCGACTGGGCAGCTGTGATGGTCACATGCTCACCTGATCCAGCCTCTGCATTTGCGCGCTGGAGACCGTCCAACCGCACCACATCAAGCGCCTTGTCTTCTTCGTATGATGCCACTGCCAGCGCCGCGGTAACCCGCTTGCCCGTGACCTCAACCACATCGCCTTCGGTAATACCGAGCTTTTGAAAGGCGCTGCGCGGCATGCGTGCAATGCCTTGCCCCGATTCCTCTTGGCGCGCGGCGGCCACTTGGAGCCGGACGCTATTTTCGTCAGATGATGTTTCGCTTTTCGCCATGGGCGCTGCTTCTCCGTCAATTCGCTTTCAAAGGCGTGAAAGACCTAGCTAGGGAGCACGCGGGTGACTTGCAAATTTTTGCTGGGATTTTGGGTGGAGCGACGTTTTGTGCGGCGCGCCAAAGCCAATGCCAAAAAAAAAGCCCGGCCAAATGAATGACCGGGCTGAATAAGTTTGGGAGAGGATGCCTAAAAGGCCCGTCCGATATGTTGCAATGCAGCGATTTTCACAAGTGCGTAAATGTCATAGTTTGTTGCAAAATACGCAAACTATTGATCCTATCTGGAGTATTGTCGCTAAATTACAGTGTGTTGTGAGTTGCGCGGAATGCAATTTGGCTACGTATGCATTGTGCGATGCAATATGATTTCACATGATACGACCCAATATCCAAGCGATGACATGCGCGCAGATGGGCTTTATAGCGGGCCAATGAGCAGATTTGGGTCATCGTTCACACCGCGCATTTTGGCTGCAAGCGCTTTGGCGATTGCCCTACAAGGCTGCGTCGCAGCCGCGCTGCCTGTGCTGGCTGGTGGTGCAATAGTTGGCACTGAAGCCAATCGAAACAAAAGCAAGACCGCTGATGATGCAGCGGAAAATGCCGAGACGTCCGAAGCCGTGATTGCTGAGGCGGCGGAATTGCCAGAGGCCAAGGCTGCACCAAAGCCCAAGTCTGAGAACCCCCAAGACGATGAGGACGCAAACCTCTCCATGGCGGAATTGGCGCGGCGCGACATTCAGCAGGCGCAAAGCACAAGCGACGCCGAGCTTCCCGCAAAGGGCAGCGAAACCGCGCCCAAAGACGGCACTGACCCAGTGACTGAAACAGTGGCCGAGGCCGCAACCGAAACGGCTACCGGCAATGTTGAAATTGATCCTGCGCGCTTTGCCCCCATGTCGGTCTATGTTCTGGAGGCGCTGGCCAAAGAGGCGCCTGCGCAGGGCCGCATGTCCGCCATCCTCGCCAATCCCAGCAGTCTAAAGCCGGTACGCCTCCCCTGCGGCCGCTCGCAGCTCGCTGTGTTAATCGATCTTGATCCCAAGGGCGGTCTGCATGACCCAGCCGCAATCGCGCCGACCTATGATGGCGATGTATTGGGGCATGTTTCTCGGCTGCGCGATGCTGGCGTAAAAATTGGCTGGATTAGCGCGCTGACCGCTGCGGATGCGGGTTCAGTGCGCAAAGCACTTCGCGTCAGCGGGCTCGATGTGAAAGGCGAGGACGAGCTTGTTTTGCTGCGCTATCCCGGCGACCGCAAGCAAACGCGCCGCGCCGAATTTGGCGTAGCCAATTGCCTGATTGCACTGGCAGGAGACGAACGCGCCGATTTCGACGAGCTGTATGATTATCTGCTGCGGCCCAGCAGCGCGGTCACCCTAGAGCCAATGATCGGCCAAGGGTGGTTCTTGCTGCCCGCGCTACAATAACTTTACGTCCTATACGCCGACGGCCGCTTTCAGATCGTCAACCAAATCGGTGCGCTCCCAAGGGAAGAAATCGCCCTCTGCAATGCGGCCAAAGTGACCGTAAGCCGCGCTTTTGCGGTAAATCGGTTTGTTCAGCGTCAGATGCGTTCGGATGCCGCGCGGTGTTAACCCGCCGAGTTTCTCGATGCTCTCGATCGCTTTTTCGAGCACATCATCTCCGACTTTTCCGGTGCCATGCGTGTCGACATAAAGCGACAATGGCTGCGGCACGCCAATCGCATAAGCGAGCTGAATGGTGCAGCGCGCAGCGAGGCCAGCAGCAACGATATTCTTCGCCAAATAGCGCGTGATATAAGCAGCGGAACGATCAACTTTCGTCGGATCTTTGCCGCTAAATGCGCCACCGCCATGCGGACTTGCGCCGCCATAAGTGTCCACGATGATCTTGCGTCCAGTTAGCCCAGCGTCCCCGTCAGGTCCGCCAATTTCAAACGCCCCAGTTGGGTTGATGTGCCATGCGGTATCACCTGTGATGAACCCTGCTGGCAGCACATCGGCCACGGCGCCTTTGACGTAAGCTTTCAGCTCCGCCTCTTTGTCGCCACTGTCATAGCCCTTGCCGTGCTGGCTGGAGACGACGATTGCGGTGCAAGCGACTGGCTTGCCGTCGACATAACGCAGAGTAACCTGGCTCTTGCTGTCTGGCTCCAAAAACGGAGCCGCGCCAGAATGGCGATCAGCGGCCAAGCGCGCCAAAATCTTATGGCTGTAATCCAAAGTCGCCGGCATCAAATCGGGCGTTTCATTGGTGGCATAGCCGAACATAATGCCCTGATCGCCAGCGCCTTCGCCAGCGTCCGCATCCTTATTACCGCCTTCATCCACGCCTTGCGCGATCTCTACCGATTGACCGTGAAGGTGGTTTTCAAAGGTCAGCGTTTCCCAGTGGAAGCCGTCTTGTTCATAGCCAATGTCTTTGACTGTCTGGCGAACAGTGGCTTCGATTTCATCAAGAGCGCCCGCGGCCCACGCCCCATTTTCATAGACACCCTTGCAGCGAATTTCGCCGGCCAGCACAACGCGCTGCGTTGTCGTTAGCGTTTCGCACGCCACCCGTGCTTCTGGATCTTTGGAAAGAAACAAGTCCACAATCGCATCGGAAATTTGATCCGAAACCTTGTCCGGATGGCCTTCAGAAACGCTTTCAGAGGTGAACAAATATTCGCTACGCATGCAGGTCTCTTTCTAAAGCACATAAGGAAGTCTTTATGTGCTGACGAAAGCTCTATCTTGCGCGGCGGCGTAACACAACAATCGATATGACAAACAGTAGAGCAGCCCAAATCAAAGGCAGAGCATTGCCTATCTGCGCGAACCATGTGGGCGCTTTGGCTGGCGGGATAAATCCGCTGATGCCGCCATCCGCGCCGCTGGGTATATGCTGGCGGACAATGCCGCTTGCATCCACCACCGCGCTGATCCCATCAGTGGTGGAGCGCAAAACGGGTAAGCCTTCTTCCAGCGCGCGCATCCGCGATTGGCCCAAATGCTGCGGTGGACCCCAGCTTCCAAACCAACCATCATTGCTGGGATTAAAGATGTAATCGGGCCGATTGCTCCGATCGACAACTTGGCCAGAGAAGACGATTTCATAGCAGATTTGCACGCCTGCTTTGCCATAGTCGCCAAGATCAAATGTCTGCGGCCCGGGCCCCGGAATAAAGTCAATTGAGCCCGCCACCAGACGAGTCGCGCCCAAGGGTTCGAGCAGCCAGCGCAGCGCTAAATATTCGCCATAAGGCACCAAATGCGACTTGGAATAACGCGCGCCCAAATTGCCTTCGCCGTCGATGGTCGTGACCGCATTATAGGCGCCAACCGCAGTCTCGCGACCCATTTTCTCGCCAATCTCCAAATCGACGGCGCCGAACATAAGCTTGCCATTGGAGCCAATTGTCGTGCCAATTCTTTGCCGAGCAAATCCTGGATCAGCAGCGATTGTTCTCTGGCTGTAATAACGCTGAGGATAGCCATCGCGCAGATAGTCCGGCACGGCAGATTCGGGCCAAAAGATGATCCGCTTGGGATTGTCTTCATCGTAGCTATGTTTCGCCAGACGCGCGAAATGCTCTTCGAATTTATGCGCTGCATCGCGCTCTTCTTGCGGGATATTGGGCTGAACCAGCGTGAAACGCACAGTGCCTTCTTGGCCCGCTTGCCCCGCTTGCGCGCCGAAATTGCCCGGCACGAACATTTGCACGGTCACCGCAACAGCCAAGGCTGCGCCCAGAAGCCATTGGCGCTTTTCCAATGTCCATAGAGCCGCACCTGCAATCAAAACAGCAATGCCAGAAAGCGCATAAGTGCCCATCCATGGCAGCAATTTGGCAATCCCCGGTGCTTCCCACCCGCCCAGCAGAGCAAGGCCCAATGGCGGCCAAGGATAGCCGGTAAAGACCCAGCTGCGCAGCCATTCGGTTACAATCCAAAGGCTGGCGAATAAGATCACGTAGGCCAGAGCAGAGGCGCTTTTGCGCGCGCCCAAACGCCCGCCGAGCCGCTGCGCAATCTCATGTGTGATGAGCGCGGCAAGCGCTGGATACACCGCCAGATAGAGGCACAATAATGGCACCGCGAGCCAGCCCAAAAGGCTCGGCATTTTCCCTTGAAAGGTGAAAGCCGTCGCGATCCAATTATTCGCCAAGGTAAGATGCGCCCAGCCAAACAGATAACCAATCAGCGCCGCCTGTTTGCGGGCCTCAGCGCGCCGCAGCAAAGCAATCAGACCCGCAATACCGAGCAATGTTAGCGGCCAAAGACCAAGCGGCGGATAGCCCGTCGCCGCAATCAAACCCAACACCAGCGCCAATATACGCGGATGCGCCATGATGCGCTCTTGCATGCTTTTGGGCGAGCGGTTCAGCGATTGATGCTGGCCCTCGCGCCGCGCCCTTCGCGGGGAATTGCCGGGAGATGCGGGCGGTGATTGGCTGGATGCATCGGTCATGTCAGTATGCCCCAATTCCAGCCATCAACGTTTGCAAAATACAGCCTATTCAGCCGCCTCAGCATTGTCCGCATCACCGTCGGCACTGATGGCAGGCGGCAAAACGCCCACATCAATACCGTCATCAGCTTTTGCCGGTTTCTTGCGCGGAGTTCGTGTGGTTTTAGCAGCGCGCGGCTTAGCCTCAGCGCCCTCGTCCTTCTTCACGCGAGGCGCACGTTCAGACCGAGCGCGGCGCGGTTTTGCAGGCTTTTCAGCGGCTTCGCCTTCACCAGCGTCACTGGAGACTTCAATTGCGTCGCCTTCTGACCCAATTTCGCCTTCTTGCTGATCAGCAGCACGCCCTTCATCACGGCGATTATCGCCCCGATTTTCACCGCGATTATCGTTGCGATCATTCCGATTACGCGGACGGCGGTTTCTGCTGTCTTGGCGGCCATCTTCGCCATCACGGCCTTCCTCGCCGCCAGCCTCACGCCCCTCATTGCGTTTCGCGCGGGCTTCGTCCTGAAGCGCCTTATTATCGGCGATTACGCGCTGATAGTGATCCGCGAATTGCAGGTAATATTCGGCCTGAACTCGGTCACCATGATGCTGCGCATCTTGTGCCAACTTCTTATATTTATCAAGCAGTTGCGGCGCATTTCCGCGCGCACGGCTATCAATCCGGTTCATCTGATTGCCGCCGCCATTTTGATTGCGATTGTTGTTACCACGACCGCGGCGACGATTATTATTGCGATTATTATTCAATGGAGAGTTCTTCCTCATCCCAGCTTTACGCGCTCGCCGCTCAAACAATTGTCACGATCAAGGGCGCATATTTATCCGCAAAGCCAAGCAGCGATTCAGTCGCTGAATATTTAGCAATTTGCGGAGCTTAGCTTGCGGTCAGACCATGCTGACCAAAAGCTTGAACGTAGAGTTAGCTACCGGATTCGCTTTTGCCAAGCCCCTTTTGGCAATCACCCCTATTGCTCCACATGTGCGCGGCTCAAAATGAGGCAGCGCGGGCGGCCGCCAAGGTCATGTTTTAACTCTGCCGAAAAGCCCTCTTTTGCCGCAATTTCAGCGGCCATCTCGGCCTGTCTATGCCCGATCTCCAAGATAGCCTTGCCATCTGCTTTCAGAATATTTCCTAATTGCGGAATAATAATACGGTAATCGTCCAAGCCTTCAGGCCCTGCAAACAGAGCCTCCGATGGTTCAAACTGCCGCACATCTGGCTCCAACTCCGCATCATCTTCGACATAAGGCGGATTGCAGAGGATGAGGTCGAACAAGGGCAGATTGTAATTCCAACCCGGCCGCCCCCAATCCCGTTGCAGCAGGCCCAGACGATCGCTCAAACCGAGTTTTTGCGCATTGGACTGGGCAATTTTCACCGCATTGGCAGAGACATCCAATGCAATGCCGAGCGCATTCTCGCACTCCGCCAAAAACGTGAGAATCAGCGCGCCGGAGCCCGTTCCCATGTCGAGAACACGTGCATCTTCCGGAGCAATTTCCAAAGCCACATCGATCAGAATTGCGCTGTCATCGCGGGGGATCAAAACACCGGGCTCAACATCAAAACGCCGCCCGTAAAATTCGGTGTAACCCATAATGTAAGCCACGGGCTCGCGGGCCGTGCGGCGACTTACAAGGTTCTGAAAATCCGCCGGTTCTTCATCGTCCATATGCCGCAAAAGCATGTCAGAGCGGCTCACATCCAGCGCATGCGCCATCAGCAATTCAGCATCCAATCGCGCTGTGTCAGAAGTCTCGGAAAGGCGCTGCGCCGCGTCCCTCAAAGCCTGCGCAATTGTCACTCGTTAAGCGCCGCCAGACGCTTCGCCTCATCCTCGGATATCAGCGCATCAACCAGCTCACCCAAGCCGCTGCCTTGGATGATTTCATCGAGCTTATGCAGGGTCAGGCCAATGCGGTGATCGGTGACGCGGCCTTGCGGGAAATTATAGGTGCGAATGCGCTCTGAGCGGTCGCCGCTGCCGACCATCGCTTTGCGCGCTTCAGCCTCGGCCCCCTGTGCCTCGTCGCGCATTTTCTCGTAGAGCCGGACGCGCAGAACCTGCATCGCTTTTTCTTTGTTTTTGTGCTGGCTGCGCCCGTCTTGGCACGTCACGACCAGACCGCTCGGCTCGTGCGTGATCCGCACCGCGCTGTCAGTGGTGTTGACGTGCTGACCGCCAGCGCCCGACGCCCGGTAAGTATCTATTTTCAAATCCGTCTGATCGATCTGAATGTCGACTTCATCGGGCTCTGGTAGGACGGCAACCGTAGCAGCGGATGTGTGGATGCGCCCGCCGCTTTCGGTCACGGGCACGCGCTGAACACGGTGGACACCGCTTTCAAATTTGAACTTCGCAAACACGCCCTTGCCGCGCACATTGGCGATGATTTCTTTAAAGCCTCCGACCTCGCTGGCGCTCATGGAGACAGGCTCCACTTTCCAGCCGTTTTCGCTCGCAAAGCGCTCATACATGCGGAACAAATCGCCCGCGAACAGACCCGCTTCATCGCCGCCTGTGCCTGCTCTGATTTCGAGCATAGCGGGGCGAGCATCGGCACTATCACGGGGCAGCATGGCCAGCGCGAGCGCGCGTTCTTTGTCCGGCAAAGTGGCTTTAATCGCGGCAAGCTCTTCTTCCGCCATCGCCTTCATTTCTGGATCAGCGAGCATAGCATTAAGGTCAGCAATCTCCGCATGCGCGGCTTCAACCTCAGCAGCAACCTGCGCCACCGGTTCAAGCTCGGCGTAGTCGCGCGACGCCTGCACAAAGGCATCGCCTTCCAGCGTGCCCGACGCCATGCGCGCCTCTAGCTCAGCAAAACGCTGCGCAATTTGTCGGAGGCGTTCTGGGGGGATTTTCATCAGTCGAGGCTCAGATTTTTGAGCGCTTCGGTCAGCTGCTCTTTGACCACGCCTTCAGTATGATAGCGCAGCCGACGCTCTCCATCAGACATGGCAAGTATCACATGCCCACCCGCTTTGACTGCTTTATCAAAACGCTTTTTCTTGCCGCCGCTTGCGATAAACTCAGCCGATAAACCAACCCCGCGAATTGCACGCACAGCAGCTTGTCCAGTAGCCGTCATGGCATCATCTTCAACCACAACAACAATGTCAGGGCGATCCGCTTCACGGTCTCCCACCAACATCGCCAGCCGCTCAATGCCCGCTGCCCAGCCAACCGCCGGTGTTGCTGGTCCGCCAAGGCTTTCCATCAGTCCATCATAGCGCCCGCCCCCAAGCACAGTGCTTTGCGCGCCCAAGGCATCGGCCGCCGCAGAGCCTTCGTCAGGGATGAATTCAAACGCAGTGTGCCGGTAATAATCGAGACCGCGCACAAGGCCTTCCGCGCGCTTCCATGCAACGCCTGCTGCATCCAAACCGCTGCACACGCTTTCGAAAAACGCGCCCGCTTCGTCGGACAAAAACTGATCAATTTTCGGCGCATCGGCGAGGAACATTTTATCGCGCCGGTCTTTCGAATCCAGAATGCGCAGAGGGTTCTTCTCCAAGCGTTCTTGAGAGTCCTCCGACAAATCACCGCGCACCTTGCTGAAATATTCGATCAACGCCGCACGCCATGCCCCGCGTGTCTCGCCATCACCCAGCGTATTGAGTTGCAAGGTCACGCCCTCAATCCCCAGCTCGCGCAAAAGCTGATCAGCCATCGCTAGCAATTCGACGTCCGCTTGGGGCTCTGCGGCTCCAATAATCTCCGCATCGATCTGGTGGAACTGGCGATAGCGCCCCTTTTGCGGGCGCTCATAGCGGAACAATGGCCCGTGGGTCGCCAGCTTCAGCGGCGCATGTTGCTGCCAGCCATTCGTCAGATAAGCGCGCGCAATGCCGGCGGTAAATTCAGGCCGCAGCGTGAGCGATTCTCCGCCGCGGTCCTCAAACGAATACATTTCCTTGGAGACAACATCGGTCGTCTCGCCAATCGCGCGGGCGAACACTTCGGTCTTTTCAAACACCGGCATTTCTGCGCGGCGGAAGCGGTAGAGTTTGCGTACACGCTCAAAAGTTTCGACGACATGCGAGAAAGCTTCCGCATCGGGTCCGAAAATATCTTGAGTGCCGCGTATCGCTTTTGGTGTGTTGTTTGCCATGATGGCAATGCGCTTAAGCGGTCAAAGCGCTTGCCGCAATATGCCAGCGGCGTTAATGGGCGCGGCATATCTATGCGGAACCCTTTCGCATCCCCCAACTATAAACCCAATAAAGAGAAGCACCCTCATGCGTATCGACAAAATTTCCACGGGTGAAAATCCCCCTGAAGAGCTCAATGTGATCATCGAAGTTCCCACCGGCGGCGAGCCTGTGAAATATGAATTCGATAAGGAAAGCGGCGCTTTGTTCGTCGACCGCATCCTGCACACGCCGATGCGTTACCCGGCGAATTACGGCTTTGTGCCGCACACATTGTCGCCCGATGGCGATCCTTTGGATGCCTTGGTTATCGCGCGCAGCCCCTTTATCGCAGGCTGCGTGGTTAAGGCGCGCCCGATTGGCGTGCTCAACCTTGAAGATGAGCATGGCGGCGATGAAAAGCTGATTTGCGTGCCGGTAAACACGACTTTCCCCTATTATTCCGACGTGGGTGAGACGAAGGATTTGCCGTCAATCATCCTGCAACAAATCGAGCACTTCTTCACGCACTACAAAGACCTAGAGGCCGAAAAATGGGTCCGCGTAGGCAAGTGGGGCGATGCCGCAGAGGCTCGTCAAGTTGTTATTGAAGCGATTGCCCGCGCAGGGAACTAAACGCTTTGCGGTGATTAGGCCGCAAACGCTTTCCATGCGCCGGTCAGCAGAAACGGCAGGCCAATCGCAAGGATCCACAGCGCGATGATATCGCGGCGGAAGGCGCCCAGCAGGCTTTTGTCTGCGGCGTCTTCATCGCTGAGGTCACGCCAGCGGCGCTCAAACCAGATGCAGGCTGGAATAATGCCAGCGACCAAAACAACCAATGCGAAATAAGGCATCACCGATGTGGAGCCTTCTTTCATGGCGTGGACTGTCATGAAAATTTGCAAGCCGGTATAAACCAGCAGCGCATAAGCGACATGATCGCTCATGGATTTGCGCCAGTCGCGGACTTTGCCTTGGACGTTTGCACGTCCCGCAGCAGTCATATGCGGCGCGGTTTTGCTCGATAGGATGTCATTCATCCGAAGCTATTCCCCAAATTTCCTCTTCCGATTCGGAGTGTGTCAAACAAGCTGCCATCTGGCAAGGGCGCTAACCATATGAGTCAAATTTGCAGCTACATGCATAAATCTTGCCAATTTCGATGTTTCGGGGGTTTCTCGGTAAGAAAGGCCTGCTAAAACCCTTCCCACGATGAGCGAAACAGACACTATGCCCGAGGCGCAAACCGCCACTTTTGACGCAAATGCCCCCCTGCCCAATGGCGGTTTGGAGGTCATCTCCATCGCCAAGAGCTACGATAAGCGCGCGGTTCTATCCGACATATCGCTGACGGTCGGCAAAGGCGAAGTGCTCGGCCTGCTCGGCCCCAATGGCGCGGGCAAGACCACCTGTTTCTACTCCATTATGGGCCTAGTTCGCCCTGATGCGGGGCGGATCTTGATGGACGGTGAAGATGTGACCAAGCTGCCCATGTATCGCCGCGCGATCCTTGGCCTTGGCTATTTGCCGCAGGAAACCAGCATTTTTCGCGGGATGACCGTGGAGCAAAACATCAATTCCGTGCTCGAAATGGTGGAGCCAGACAAAGACACGCGCGCCCAAGAATTGGAGCGCCTGCTCGATGAATTTGGTCTTGCCCGCCTGCGTTCCTCGCCTGCAATGGCATTGTCGGGCGGTGAACGCCGCCGCTGCGAGATTGCGCGGGCTTTGGCCGCCAAACCCTCCATCATGCTGCTGGATGAGCCCTTTGCCGGGATTGATCCGCTATCGATCAGCGATATTCGCGATCTGGTGAAAGATTTGAAAGGGCGCGGCATTGGCGTTTTGATCACTGATCACAATGTTCGCGAGACATTGGATATCGTTGACCGCGCCTGCATTATATATGGCGGACAAGTTTTGTTCGCTGGCACGCCTGAGGCGCTGGTGGCGGATGAAAACGTCAAACGCCTCTATCTGGGCGAAGGGTTCACGCTGTAACGGCACGCAATTATGGCGCTCGGCCCCCGCCTTGATTTAAGACAATCCCAATCGCTGGTGATGACGCCGCAATTGCAGCAAGCGATCAAGCTGCTGGCGGCATCCAACCTCGAAATTGAGACCTTCATCGGCGAGGCGCTAGAGGCGAACCCCTTGCTGGAGGCTGGCATCGTCACTCAAGACGATAGCAATTCCGGCGAGGCCGATGACATTCCGCGTGAGGAATTTACCGCTGACCAATTGATCGGTCAGGGCCAAGGCGAAAGCGAAGCGCCGCTCGACATTGATAATAGCGCGCTCGACCGTGACCGCGATACCGGAGACGGCGTTGTCGCCAGTTCCGACAGCGGTGAATGGGGATCAGCGGCGGTTTCTGACGGCGCTGCGGGCGGTGATGATGAACTGACCCCGATAGAAGAGCGCAGCACCGCAGACCTTTCCTTGGCCGACCATCTGCTCGAACAATTGGGCCCAGCCTGCGACAGCGACAAGCAGGTGTTTATCGCGCGGCATATAATCGGCCTGCTGGATGAGGCAGGCTATCTCGCCTTTGATCTGCGCGATGTGGCTGAGGATTTGGGTGTTCTGGTGGCCGATGTCGAAGATGCGCTGACAGCGGTGCAAACTTTGGAACCAAGCGGTGTGGGCGCGCGCGGTCTGGCAGAATGCCTCGCGATCCAAGCACGCGAGGCTGATCGTTATGATCCGTGCATGGCGCGGCTGATTGATAATCTTGACCTGCTGGCGCGCGGTGAAATTCCTCGCCTGCGCCGTATGTGCGATGTCGATGAAGAAGATTTTGCTGATATGCTGGGCGAGCTGCGCGGTTATGACCCAAAGCCCGGTCTGGCCTTTGGCGCGCCGGCGGCCAGCGCAGTGGTGCCGGATATACTGCTGACCACGGGCCGCGACGGGGCTTGGGACATTAAGCTCAATGAGGCGACCTTGCCGCGCCTGATCGTCAATCGCGGCTATTATGTGGAATTGCGCGAGGGTGCCGCCAGTAAGGAAGCGCAGGGCTGGCTTAAGGAAAAGCTCGCCGATGCCAACTGGTTGATCAAGGCGCTGGATCAGCGGCAAAAGACTATCCTGAAAACCTCTGCCGAAATCGTGAAACAGCAGGACGGCTTTTTCCGCCGCGGCGTGTCAGAGCTCAAACCACTGACGTTGCGCGAGGTGGCCGAAGAAATCGAAATGCACGAAAGCACGATCAGCCGCGTTACCAGCAACAAATTCCTCCATTGCGCGCGCGGAACCTTTGAACTCAAATATTTCTTCACCAGCGGCGTCGCCAAAACAGGCGGCTCTGGTGAGGGCGATGGTGCATCGTCGGAAGCGGTCAAGTCGCGCATCAAGGCGCTCATCGATGCAGAGGAGCCGAAAAAGATCCTTTCCGATGACAAGTTGGTTGCCCTGTTAAAGGATGAAGGTTTTGACCTAGCCCGCCGTACGGTCGCCAAATATCGCGAAGCCTTGGGCATCGGCTCCAGCGTGCAGCGCCGCCGCCAGAAGAAGCTGGAAAATTTATAAAGGGTAAGAGGCCGAGAGGTGCCTCGTAACCTTCACGAAATGCTTCTTAGCAAGACCTTAATTTGCAAAACCCAGGAAAAACCCCTGTTGCTTCAAAGACTCACATTATCTCACGTGCTGCACGAAGCGACTCATTTACAACATATTAACCTTTTCCGTTCAGACATGGTGTGGTTAATGAACAGCAACCTCTCCTACTGAGGGGTTACCAGCAAATGAAGTAAAAGGGGGCAACCCATGCGCGTGCTACTGATCGAAGATGAGCCAACGACCGCCAAGGCGATTGAACTTATGCTCACGACAGAAGGTTTTAATGTCTATGCAACTGATCTTGGCGAAGAAGGCCTCGATTTGGGTAAGCTCTATGATTATGATATCATCCTGCTCGACCTCAACCTGCCGGACATGCACGGCTATGACGTTCTAAAGAAGCTACGCGTTGCCAAGGTGCAAACGCCGGTTCTTATCCTTTCTGGCATTGCCGAAATGGACAGCAAGATCCGCAGCTTCGGCTTTGGCGCTGATGATTATGTCACTAAGCCATTCCACCGCGAAGAGCTGGTTGCTCGCATCCACGCTGTTGTGCGCCGCTCTAAAGGCCACAGCCAATCGGTTATCCGCACTGGCAAACTGGCCGTGAACCTCGATGCTAAGACTGTTGAAGTCGATAGCGCCCGCGTTCACCTCACCGGTAAAGAATATGCCATGCTTGAGCTGCTTAGCTTACGCAAAGGCACAACGCTCACCAAGGAAATGTTCCTCAACCACCTTTATGGCGGCATGGATGAGCCTGAATTGAAAATCATCGATGTGTTCATCTGTAAATTGCGCAAGAAGCTCAGCCTTGCTTGCGGCGGTGACAATTACATCGAAACTGTCTGGGGCCGCGGCTATGTTCTGCGCGATCCAGAAGAGGCAGCGGAAGCCGCCTAAACACCCAATACCCGCGGCCCGAGCTGGTCCTCACGGCGCGAAAATCTCTCCTGTTCAGGGATAATCAAACCCCCTTGGGCCCGCGCGCCTGAGGGGGTTTTCTATGCGTTGGACAGTGTCCATTGGGCGAGATCGAGCAGATGCTGCGGATCAGCATTGCCGGCAACCTCGGCATTAATGTCGGCAAGGCTCCGGCTTTTAAGCACATCACGCCAGGCTGCCTCCGCCTCTTGAAACGCGCTATTGATTTCACACGGACGTTTGCAGTCTTTCTTAGCAAGGCCGCAGGGGCCATTTTGGCGGATTTCCGTGCAGCGGAAAGCGGGCGCGGAACCTTCGATTGCGGCGACAATATCCCACAGGCTGATCGCATCGACCCCGCGCGCTAGCCGGTATCCTCCGCCCTGCCCGCGAACAGATTGGACGATGTCCGCGCGCCGCAGAGCCTGCAATTGCTTAGCGAGATAGGCCGATGGCACATCGAAAAACTGCGCCAAAGCATCCGCGCTCAGCCCCCTGCCCTCTGGCAAAACCGCCATCATCGTGCAGCTGTGCACGGCCCATTCCACTCCTTTGGATAGCTGCAACGACTTGACTCCCTTAATCGGATAATATTTAACCGGATAAATTGAATCCGCTTAAAGGAGATGTCGCATGACAATTGGCACAAGGCAAATCCACCGCATCTTCGCCGCGATCATTGGCGCTTTCGTGGTGCTGCATCTTGGCAATCATCTGCTGGCTTGGGGCGGCGTGGATATGCACACAGCGGGCTTGCAAATTGTTCGCCTCATCTACCGCAATCCGCTCTCAGAGGCCGTTCTGATCGCCGCGGTCACTGGTCAGATAATCATTGGCCTGCGCCTTGCCCACGCCTGCTGGCGAACGGGCGTCGATAGAGGCTGGGGCCGGCTGCAATTGGGCAGCGGCCTGGTGCTGGCTATATTTCTAGGCGCGCATATGGGCGCCGCTTTGTCTGCAAGATGGCTCAGCGGGATCGATCCGAATTTCTATTGGCCAGCCGGAACACTAACCATAGCCCCGCTCAAATATGGCTTTTGGCCCTATTATCTGATCGCGGTTTTCAGCCTGTTTGCGCATATTGCCAGCGCTTTGCATTTTCATGGACGGGCAAAAACTGCGCGAGCCTTGCTCACGGTAGGAACCATTGCCGCGCCGATTGTCGTGCTCCCTTTCTCAGGACTAATCTACGATATCGCGCTGCCAGCTGAGCATTTGGAATATTTCGCAAATCTCACCGCTTTGGCCGCCTAGCTTGAGCATCGCGAAAAACCGCCTTATGCGCTGCTGCCATGAGTGCATATAAAGATGGCGATCCGACAACATTGAACCGGCTCTATGGCCGCAGCCAAGGCAAGCCCTTGCGCGGGCATCAGCAAGAACTGGTTGAAAAGCTGCTGCCGCAGATTTCTGTTCCTATGGCCGGCCCAGATGATGACAGCGAAGTCACCGCACAATCGCTGTTCCACCAAGATTGCCCGATGCATTTTGAAATCGGCTTTGGATCAGGTGAACATATGGCGGCGCGCGCGGACATGCTGCCCGATCACGGATTTATCGGGGCCGAGCCCTATTTGAACGGTGTCGCCGCTGCGCTTGGCCATGTTGAAGATCAGCGCCTCACCAATGTGCGCCTGCATCACGGCGATGCGCTGCAAGTCCTTGCCCGCATTCCCGATGGCTCGCTGAGCTTCATCTATCTGCTGCATCCCGACCCTTGGCCAAAGGCACGCCATGCCAAGCGCCGAATGATGAATGATGGGCCAGTGCAAATGTTTGCCGCCAAGCTGAAACCGGGCGGCGAATTTCGTTTCGGCACCGATCATGCCGTCTATCTGCGCCACGCCTTAATGGTCATGCGCGGCCATTCCGACAATTTCGAATGGCTGGTCGATGGGCCGGACAGCTGGCAAAACCGTCCCGGCGGGTGGACCGAAACACGCTATGAGAAAAAAGCGCGCGAAGTGTTCAAACACGAGGTCTGGTATTTCCGCTATCGCCGCCGCTAGAATGCGTCAGCTTCTAGGAGAATTGCAGTGTCCAATATGAAGCTATGGGTGGGCGGCATTTTCTTCACTCTCGGGATTGTCTTCAGCTGTACGGGCGCCGCATTCTACTACAATGACCGGCAGTTAGAGGCCAAAGTCGGGCAAGCGTCGGGCATTGTCATCGCGCTCAATCGTCACCGCGATACAGAAGGCACAATCATGTACCGGCCAGAGGTCGAATTTCGCGACCAACAAGGCACTCTCCACCGCTTCACCAGTGATGTATCCAGCAGCTCCCCCGGCGTTGCGCTGGGCGGGCCTGTTGATGTTATTTATGACCCTGATGCGCCTGGTGATGCGGGGATCGACAGCTTCATGTACCGCTATTTCTTGCTGCTGATTTTCGCAGGCATGGGCGGTCTATTTGCTCTGATCGGCGGCGCAATGTTGCTAAGTCATTTGCGGCGCAAGCGAACCATCGAACACCTTTATGCACGCGGTATGCGGATAGAGATGCCATTCACGCGCTGCTACGTGAACACATCCCTGCGCATAAACGGACGCAGCCCTTATGTGGTCGAGGCACAGGGCACGCATCCTATCACGGGCAAATTCGCCTGTTTTCAAAGTGAGCCTATTTGGCTCAACCTAAGCAGCGCCCTAGACGGACAAAAAGTACCGGTGCTGATCGACCCAAATAGCCCAAAAGACCACGTGATCGACCTGCGCCAATGGGTGGATGTGAGCGCAAGAGCCTAAGCGGCCATCACCCCACAACCCCCGCGCTCGCCAGAACGGCCAGTGTCAGCACATCGGGTGCCAGCGCTGTCATTGGCACGATCTGAACCGGCTTTTCCATGCCAATCATCATCGGGCCAATGGTAGCGTCCCCGCCAAGCTCGCGCAGCAATTTCGCCGACAGATTGGCCGATTGCAGCCCGGGCATAATCAGCACATTGGCTGGACCAGACAGACGGCTGAACGGGTAAAGCTCCATCACTTTTTCATTCAGCGCGGCATCAGGGGCCATCTCACCCTCATATTCAAAACCGGGGTCCTCGGCATCCAAAATCGCCACAGCCTCGCGGATGCTATCGAGCCATTTGCCCGATGGATTGCCGAAGGTTGAATAAGACAGGAAGGCAACGCGCGGATCATGACCCATGCGGCGCGCGACAGCCGCGGTTTCCTTTGCGATATGCGCCAATTGCGCCGCTGTTGGCCGTTCGTTGATCGTGGTGTCGGCGAGGAATGTCGTGTGGTTCTTGCCGATCATCATATGGATGCCAAATGGCAGTGCATCGGGCTTCGGCTCTAGCACCATACTCACCTCGCGCATGCTCTGCGCAAAGGTGCGGGTCAGGCCCGTAATCATGCCTTCACCGTGACCAAGCGCCACCAAAAGGGATGCAAAAACATTGCGTTCCTGGTTCACCATCCGGCGCACATCGCGCTGGGTGTAGCCTCGGCGTTGCAGCTTGCCATAGAGATAATCGACCATGGCGGGCACATGCTCGCTATCGGCGGAGTTTTGAATTTCAAAGCTTTGCGGATCAGACACAGACAGCTGATGCAGCTTGTCGAGCACGGCTTTCGTGCGGCCCACCAATACAGGCGTTCCGTATCCAAAATCGCGATATTGAATCGCAGCGCGCAAAACGACTTCTTCTTCAGCCTCGGCAAACACCATCCGCTTGGGATTGGCTTTCGCTTCATTATAAGTGCCGGTCAGAACCGAGGTTGTCGGGTTGAGGCGCGATTTGAGCGCATGTTGATAGGCTTCAAAATCCTCAATCTGGATTTTGGCTACTCCGGAATCCATCGCAGCCTTCGCCACAGCAGAGGAGACAACTTCCATCAAACGCGGATCAAATGGCGCGGGGATAATATAGTCCTCGCCAAATTTTTGGTTCTTGCCGCCATAAGCGCTGGCGACTTCTTCGGGCACTCGCTCGCGCGCCAATTCAGCAATCGCGGTGGCCGCGGCAATCTTCATTTCCTCGTTAATGGCGGTGGCTTGCACATCGAGCGCGCCGCGGAAAATGAAAGGGAAGCCGAGCACATTGTTCACTTGGTTCGGGAAGTCAGAGCGGCCCGTTGCGATGATCGCATCAGGGCGCACAGCCTTGGCCGCATCCGGCATAATTTCCGGCGTTGGATTGGCCATGGCAAAGATGATCGGCTTATCCGCCATCTTCTCCACCCATTCCGGTTTCAGCGCGCCAGCCGCCGACAGGCCGAGGAAAATATCCGCGCCATTAAGCGCTTCTTCCAAATTGGTCGCCGTGGTTTCCACCGCATGGGCGCTTTTCCATTGATCGACCTTATCACGGCCCGGTGTAATCGGCCCGCTGCGGTCGCACATAATCACATTTTCATGACGCACACCCAGCGCCTTAATCAGCGCAGTGCAAGCAATCGCGGCAGCGCCGGCACCGTTCACAACGACCTTAACCGTCTTAATATCGCGGCCCGTCAAATGGCAGGCATTCAGCAGGCCAGCGGCGGTAATAATCGCGGTGCCGTGCTGATCATCATGCATGATCGGAATATTCATCCGCTCGCGCAATTCCTGCTCAATGATGAAGCATTCAGGCGCCTTAATGTCTTCCAGATTGATCCCGCCAAAGCTCGGCTCCATCAAGGCCACCGCCTCGATAAATGCGCGCGGGTCTTCTGTGGCGAGTTCGATGTCGATCGAGTCCACATCAGCAAAGCGTTTAAACAAGACCGCTTTGCCTTCCATCACAGGCTTGGATGCCAAAGCGCCCAAATTGCCAAGGCCAAGGATCGCTGTTCCGTTGGAGATCACCGCCACCAAATTGCTGCGCGCGGTATAGCGTGCGGCGAGCGAGGGATCCTCTGCAATCGCTTCCACTGGCGCGGCCACTCCGGGAGAATAGGCAAGGCTAAGATCGCGCTGCGTCGCCATCGGCTTAGAGGCAACGATTTCAATTTTGCCGGGCCGAATAGTCTCGTGATAAAACAGCGCTTCACGAGTGGTGAAGCCGCCTTTGCCATTATCTGCCACGCAATATTCTCCTTAAATGGTCCTATTAGCCGCAAGGTCTAACCGAGCTATGCTGCAAACGATAGGGGAAAGGCGACAGGTTTGCCTTCCCGAATCGGCTGCACGGCAGCTACGCCTTGCCCATGGCCAAACCGCCCACCCCAATGATGCAGCAATTTCTTGAGCTGAAAGAACAGGCGAGTGGATCGCTGCTGTTTTACCGCATGGGTGATTTCTTCGAATTGTTCTTCGAGGATGCGCGAATAGCGGCAGGCATTTTGAACATCGCGCTGACCAGCAGGGGCGAGCATGACGGCGAGCCAGTGCCCATGTGCGGCGTGCCTGTGCATGCAGCAGAAGGCTATCTAGCGCGGCTTATCAAGGGTGGATGCCGCGTCGCGATTGCCGAGCAGATCGAAACGCCAGAAGAAGCAAAGCTGCGCACAAAGGCTGAGGGTAAACCGGCCTCCAAGGCTTTGGTCCAGCGCGACATTGTGCGGTTTGTCACCGCAGGCACACTGACCGAGGAAGCTCTGCTGGAACCGCGCAGTGCCAATATCTTGGCAGCAGCGGCAGAGGTTCGCGGAACAATTGGCATTGCCTCTTGCGATATTTCCACTGGCGCTATGCTGCTGGAGGAATGCCCGCCCGATATGCTGAACGCGGCGTTGGCGCGGCTTGGCCCCAGCGAATGCGTCGTCCCAGAGGGCTGGGAATGGGCATCAGGCGAAGACATTGAGCGGCCCAAATCGGGCTTTTCCAGCGATGGCGGATTGGCGCGGCTAAAGACGGTCCACGGCGTTGCGACCCTGGACGGTTTTGGTGATTTCTCGCGCGCAATGCTGGCGGCCGCTGGCGGTCTGATCGAATACCTCGACCATGTCGGACGCGGAACCTTGCCGCTGCTATTGCCGCCAAAGGTCCATGCCGGTGATGCGGTGATGGTGATTGACGAAGCCACACGCTCCAATTTGGAAATATTGAGCGCCCAATCGGGCAGCCGCGATGGCAGCCTAATCGCCAGCGTCGACCGCTGCGTCACCGGAGCAGGCGCGCGCATGCTGGCAGGGGATCTCGCCGCGCCGCTCTACAATCGCGAGGCTATCACCCAGCGGCTTGATCTGGTTAGCTGGCTCCACGGTGACCCGATCACCCGCGCCAATTTGCGCGACGGACTGCGCAGCCTGCCTGATCTTGGAAGAGCTTTGGGCCGCATCATGGCAGGGCGCGGCAGCCCGCGTGACTTGGGCCAAGTGCGCGACGGCTTGCGCGATGCCTCCAACTTGCGCGAAATGCTGGGCACACTGAGCGATCAGCCTGTGTTGCTGGCCGAGCTTTTGCCCGATTTGGCAGGGCACGGGGATACAGGCCACGGTGCGCTTGTCGACTTACTCAGCCGCGCTTTGGTCACCTCCCCGCCCACAGAGCGGTCCAATGGCGGCTTTATCGCCGAGGGTTATGATCACGGCCTCGACGAATTGCGCGCGACATCGGGCAATGCCCGCCGCGCTATTGCCGCAATGGAGGCTCGCTACCGCGAGGACACCGATATTGCCTCGCTCAAAATCAAGCACAATGGCGTGCTGGGCTATTTCATCGAAGTGCCAAGCCGCCACGGCGATGCATTGATGGAAGCGGACAGCGGCTTCACCCACAGGCAAACGATGAAGGGCGCGGTCCGCTTTAACTCGGTGGATTTGCACGAGGAAGCCAGCCGCATCGCAGAGGCAGGCGGACACGCATTGGCCGCAGAAGAAGCGCATTTCGAAGATTTGGTCGCCAATATCGCCGCGCGCGCTCAGGCGATTGCGCGCACTGCCGAGGCTCTTGCCCGCATTGATGTTAGCGCAGGCCAAGCAGAACGCGCGGCTGAAGGAGGCTGGTGCCGCCCCAGCCTAACAGACGGCCCGCAGCTTTCGATTGAAGGCGGCCGCCACCCTGTAGTCGAGGATGCACTCGCGCGCGATGGCGAGCGGTTCGTTGCCAATGATTGCGTGCTCGCTGCAAGTGACCGGCTATGGCTGATCGGCGGGCCGAATATGGGCGGTAAATCGACATTCCTGCGGCAAAATGCGCTCATTATCCTGATGGCGCAGGCAGGCGGATTTGTGCCTGCTACAGCCGCCGATATCGGCCTCGTGGATCGCCTTTTCAGCCGAGTGGGCGCATCAGACAATCTCGCCAAGGGGCGCTCAACCTTCATGGTCGAGATGGTCGAAACCGCCGCCATCCTCAGCCAAGCGACAGACAAAAGCTTCGTCATTTTGGACGAGGTTGGACGCGGGACGTCGACTTATGATGGACTGGCTCTGGCATGGGCAGTGGCCGAGGAAGTGCACAGCCGCATCGCCTGCCGCTGCTTGTTCGCGACCCATTATCACGAGCTGGCAAGGCTATCCGATAGTTGTCCTGCACTCTCTCTCCACCATGTCCGCGCACGCGATTGGAAGGGTGATTTGGTGCTCTTGCATGAGCTCGCGCAGGGCGCGGCAGATCGGTCGTACGGCCTTGCTGTTGCCCGCCTCGCCGGTGTGCCTGACCCAGTGGTCAAACGCGCAAAGCAAGTGCTGTCAAAGCTAGAAAAGGCGCGCAGCGAAACCGGCGGTATTGGCGCAGGGCTTGGCGAATTGCCTCTGTTTGCAGCCGCAGCGGAAGAAGAAGAACCAGATGCCGCCGCTGTACTCGCCGCCCGATTGGCAGGCATTGATATGGACGCTCTCAGCCCGCGTGACGCGCTCGATCTGCTGTATGATTTGTCGAGCGAGGCGAAACTTACGGAAAGTTAAGGCTAAGCGGATAAATTGCCGCGCATGACTACGACGACAAACTCCACTCTCAAGGGCGTGCTGGCATTTGGCGCGCTCACCATTGGCGCGGCAATGTTCTTTGTCGGATCAGAGGATAGCGAAGGCGTTCTCTCTGAGACGGCAAACAGTTCTGACGAAGACGCGGGCAATGCGCGAAGCGATCAAAAAGCGGGACCGCGAGCTGAGAAGCTTGAAGGCCAAAAAGAGCCTGTCAATCAAGCTGATGTGGTTGAATGGGGCGATGATGCCTTGCTCGACAACACCAATGGCATTGACCCCACGCCCGAAAGCACAGACCCGTTTTCCGCGCGGCCGACGGATAGCACAATCAATGAGGGCGACCTAGGCGATAACCCGTATGAGGCGAGCGAGAGCGACATTCCCGAAATCGGTGGCAGGGTGCCAATTGCATCAACAGCGGATTTGCCGTCCTAAACCGGTCGCACGTCCGCGCTTAACCTAGCGCGTAGGCACAGGTGCATCACCGCTGTAATCGTAAAAGCCGCGGCCCGTTTTGCGGCCCAGCCAGCCAGCTTCAACATATTTGACCAGCAAAGGCGCGGGGCGATATTTGGTATCGCGCGTCGTGCGGTACAGCACGTTGATAATATCAAGGCAGGTGTCCAGCCCGACAAAATCGGCGAGTTGCAGCGGGCCCATCGGGTGATTGAGACCCAGACGGCATCCCTTATCTACATCTTCGATCCCAGCAGTGGATTGGCCAAGCAGGAAGATCGCTTCATTGATCATCGGCAGTAAAATGCGGTTGACGACGAAGCCGGGCTCATCTTGTGACAAGACCACTTCCTTGCCCAATTCCTGCGCAAAGGCAGATGTACGGTCGGTCGTATTCTGCGCTGTGGCAAGGCCCGGAATAACTTCAATCAGGCCCATCACTGGCACGGGGTTGAAGAAATGCAGCCCGATAAAGCGCGCCGGATCTGGCGAATAATTCGCCATGCGCGTAATCGGAATGGAGCTGGTGTTGCTGGCCATGATCGCATCATCTGACAAAACCTTGCCCGCTGCCTCGAAAATGCTCTGCTTGATCTCTTCGCGCTCAGTCGCGGCTTCAATGATCATATTGGCATCTTGCATCGGTGCATAATCGGCCACCGGCGTAATGCGGGCGAGCAAAGCCTCGGCTGCATCGGCTTCCATCTTTCCGCGCCCAACCAATTTGCCAAGCGCTTTCTCGACAGACGCTTTGCCTGCCTCGGCGCGGGCGAGATCAACGTCAGCCAGCATGACTTTAATGCCGTGCTGAGCCACGGTTTGAGCAATGCCAGTGCCCATTTGGCCTGATCCGATGATGGCGACGCTTTGCATAAACTTCCCTTCGCACTTGCAGCAAAGGGGGTCTGTTAGCGGGGGATGCTGATGTTGGCTAGAGAGGGTTCGTCCGCCTAGCAGTTAGGGTAAGATAAATTGCGCCTTTCGGCTCGCGCTTATCTGTTGGCGCCGGGCACCCAATTCTCATCCGCCTTGCCATTATCGTTCAGCACGCGGGCCAAGACGAACAGATAATCGGAAAGTCGGTTGATATAGGCGAGCGCCGATGGATTGACCGCTTCTGCATCGGCCAGCGCGGCCATGCTGCGTTCGGCGGCCCGCACGCTGGCACGGGCAACATGAGTGCGCGCCGCCGCTTCACTGCCGCCGGGCAGCACAAAGCTGGTCAGCGGTTCAAGGTCATCATTGAAAGCGTCAATCGCTGTTTCCAGCGCGGTGACTTGGGCCGGAATGACCCGCAAGACCATTTCTGACGGAGCGAAATCGCCGCCATCTGCCGGTGTCGCCAAATCCGCGCCCAGATCGAACATATCGTTCTGAATGCGGAAAAGCGCCGCCGCGTGATCAGTGTCTTTTACCGCAGCGGCTGCCACGCCAATGGCGCTGTTCGCTTCATCCACCATGCCAATCGCAGCAATGCGCGCGGAGTTTTTCGGTGTGCGCGATCCGTCGACAAGGCCTGTTGAGCCATCATCGCCGGTTTTGGTATAAATCTTATTGAGCTTGACCATCAGTGCCGGCCCGTTTCGATCAGCTATTGCTGCCAGCAACCGCCATGATGATCACCACCACTACAATCGCCAGAGCTTGATATTTGATCCGCGCAAACATGGCCTTGTTTTGGGCCAGCTGCATTTCGGTGACGGTCTCGCCGGTATTATTCTCCAAATCGACCTTGGTCGTTTGCAGAAACGCGATAATCCCGCGGATGAGTGAGACGACGACCATCACACAAATGATGGCGAGCACAATGATGAGGAAAGTTGTCATGGACAGTATCTAGGCGCTTTGCAGCGAAATTCCAGCCGGAAAACTATGCAAGCGCAGTTGCTTTGCAAGCAACATTCCATCGTCACCAGCCGCGCGCCAATCCGCCAGAGAAGGCGATCCGCGCCGCTTCGCCAGCTTTTTGCCGCTTTCATCGAGCAGTAATGGATGGTGATGATAGGTTGGCTGAGGCAGGCTCAATAGGGCTTGGAGCAGGCGGTGAATATGTGTGGCGCTGCGCAAATCCTCGCCGCGCGTCACCAATGTCACGCCGTCAGCCGCATCATCCAATGTCGCCGCCAAATGATAGCTAGCGGGCGCATCCTTACGCACCAAAACGACATCGCCAAACTGGCCCGGATCAGCGGGAGTTTCGCTTGTTATTTCGTCAGTCCAAGCGAGGTCACCAACCATCTCTTGCGCAAGCTCTAAATCCAGTCGCAGGGCAAATGGCTTGCCCGCATCCACTTGTTTTCCCTTGCAAGTGCCTGGGTAAATTGCCCCTTCAGGGCCGGTAATAGTCGCGGCGCGCTCAATCTCAGCCCGCGTGCAGACACAGGGATAGAGCAGGCCTTGATCAAGGAGTTTTTTGGCCGCTGCATCATAGCTTTCCAAACGCGTGGATTGGGCCGCTACCTCATCCCATTCCAGCCCCAACCATTCGAGATCGCGGCGAAACTCATCGGCCAATTCAGGACGGCTCCTCGCCCCGTCAATATCCTCAATCCGCAGCAGAAAGCGCCCGCCCGCCTTGGCCGCCACATCATGCGCAATGATTGCAGAATAAGCATGGCCGAGATGCAAATGGCCATTGGGGCTGGGGGCGAAGCGAGTGGTGATCATAGTCTGACGGATACTTTAGCTCAGCCGCCGCGCCTTTGCCATAATAGCGCAACATTACTGCTTGCTTGTGGAAAGCGCAGACGTACCATCTTTGCCAGTGTGGCTCGCCGCGTCATTATGCAATTCTCATCGGGAAGGAGCGAACAACCAAGTGTTCAAAGCCGAATTGATGGAACGCACTGCGCTATTTCGCAGTGCTCAGGATGATGCAGCACGCAATGTGGAAAGCTGCCCTGCGCTGGTGCTCAACGCAGATTACACTCCGCTATCCTACTACCCGCTGAGCCTATGGCCTTGGCAAACAGCGATAAAAGCGGTGTTTTTGGACCGCGTCGACATCGTCGCCAGCTATGACCGAGAAGTGCATTCGCCCTCGCTCGATATGAAAATCCCGAGCGTCATCGCTTTGCGCCAATATGTGAAGCAGAACGAATTTCCGCCCTTCACGCGCTTCAACGTATTTTTGCGCGACCGTTTTCAATGCCAATATTGCGGGACGCAGTCCGCCACGGCGAGCAATCTGACGTTTGATCACGTCACCCCGCGCCGATTGGGCGGAAAAACCACTTGGGAAAATATCGTCGCATCCTGCGCGCCGTGCAATATGAAAAAAGGCGGGCGCACTCCCAAGCAAGCGCAGATGAATATTGGAATGCGGCCGATCCGGCCGACCAGCTGGCAGCTCCAACAATATGGCAAAAAGTTCCCGCCAAACTACATGCATGAGACCTGGCGCGATTGGCTCTATTGGGACATCGAACTGGAGGCATAAGCGCCTCATCTCAGCCCATCTCGCTTTTGGCCTCATTTGGCCTCGACACTTATGCGCACCTTAAAACATCAGCCTTCGAGCACTTTTGTCGCTGGATGATGCTTGTCCAGATGCTTCTTGATGATCCGCAAATTGCGCGTGTTTGAGCGGAACATAAAGTCGGCCGCATCGCCCACTACCGGCACAAGGCCGAGCAAAGTGTCAAAGCCGACATTGCCAGCCATGCGCATTAATTTCCATTTCGGCATGCCCAGATTGCGGGCCTCCCACACGAAATAGGCGCCCATCACCGTTGTCACAATATCGCCAAGGATCGGCACAAGACCGACCAAGCCATCGAGCCCGAAGGGCACTTTGGTTCCGGGGATATGAAAGCTGCGCTCCAGCACGATTTCTAACGCTTCGACGCGTTTGCGGATCGAAAGCGGATCATTGCCCACGGGCAGTTCAAAACCCATGACGCTGGGGCCATCACCGGCGGGGCCCTCTTCGCGGGACACGCGTTCAGATGGCTCCGGTGTCAGATAATTTGATTTGGTCATGAAGACCCTCCTTAAACCCAACATGGGTGTTGAGGCGTCATTTTCAAGGGGTTATTGGATTTTATATCGCAAAATCAGTGCCTTAATTTGGCGACCCTGATAAAGGAAACAGCGGATGGAGTCCCCAAATATTATCCTCAAAACCGGCAACATCGCTGCGCACCAATGACCAACGGATCGGCGCGCCAAAGGGGATGAAAATTGCCGCATCCTCCAATTCCAATTCCGCCTGCGCCAGCATTTCCGCCTTCAGTCTGGGGTTCACTTCCTGCAACGATTGCTCGACCAGACCGTCAGCCAGTTCCGCGCAAGGCCCGGGCCGAATTTCGCAGTGAAACTGATTGAGGAACCACCGAGGCGAGGCGAAAAGCGCCGTCCGGTCAAGCAGCACCAAATCGGCGGTTTTTTCATTCGATGGAACCAATTGCGCCTCGACGCCAATCGTCTCCCAATCGCGTTTTATCCGAGCAAACAATTGCTCGCTCCCTGGCCCGCTTGGCATAGCGACACGAACAACCGCCCCGCCAGCGTTCTGGCTTTTCCAAGCATTGACCGCGCTGGCGGCGATGCTGCGGCGCTGCTCCAATGGCAAAGCAGTCCAAGACGGCGCCTCTGGCACAATTGCCGTCCAAACCCCGCGCGGCACAGCTGTATTCGAAGGCAGCCAGCCGCCTATATTGAACGGCGTCATCAAATCATCGCGGTCAATTGCCATCGACAAGGCTCGGCGCAAATTGGGCGCCGAAAGCACACCTTCTTCATTGCGCGCCGCCAATCCAAACACGCCTTGGACCGCATCCAGACGAATATTGGCGCGCGACAATGGGCCAAGATCGGACAGAGGCAAGTTTGCCACGCGCCCATTGAGCACCACATCGGCATCTCCGTCGGAAAATGCCTTCACAGCGGCTGAGGCAGGCAAAGCGCGAACGATCACGGGCCGGACCAAATCCTCCCAATTGCGCCGAGCCGGAAAGCCGCGCGCCTCTGGCGGGAGAGGCGACAAAGCAACCTCCAGCTTGGATTGCTCCTGCGCTGAAATCATCGGGCCAGCGCCTGCTTCATCACGCGCAAAGCCAAGCTCTGGTTGAGCCAAAAGCCGCAGAAAATCAGGCATCGGGCTGGCCAGCTGAATTTCGATCACGCGCCCGGTCATCTCGCGAATATCGGTGACTTTCGCCAGATCATGACCCAGCGCGGTTGCTTCCAATTTTTCAATATTGGCTAGCAGGCGCGCACGAATATCGCCCGCTTCAATCGGTTCGCCGGACGTCCAATTGGAATTGCGCAGACGGAAAATATAGCTCAACCCATCATCGGTTACGATCCAGCGCTCTGCGATTGCGGGAATAATCTCGCCAGTGGCGCTGAAACTGACCAAGCCTTCTGCCGTGGCGTTCTGCAAATAGCCTGCCTGCGGGGTGAGAGCGACGCCGCGCTGAAACGGGCTGCCGCTGTCGCCGATTAGCACGACATTGACCGTTTCATCCGCCCCACTGCCGCTGCAGCCCGCCAACAGAAGCGCTGGCAGGCACACAGAAAGAAAGGAGGGCAACTTGCGCATCATACTAGGGGCATAGCAGCTTAAGCAGGGTCGGTCAGCGTGCAAAACTCAAGATTCACCGCAAAATCGCGGCCATTTTGAAGGCTTTTTTGAAACCGCAGGTTTGGCGCTGCTCATCCATCCGCAGCGCGGTGCGCGCTTAATGTGAAGGGACGCTGGAGGGGGCACTCGTCTGAGCGCGGGCGGCATTTATCACGTCGTCAAACGCCACGCCAAAGCGCTCGTTTTGAACCCAAGCCACGCTGCCGCGCACAGCGCCCGCTTTGCCCAAATCTACTGTCAGCCGCGTACCGCGCACAACCCGCGGACCGCCTTCGCCCATCATGCCGGCATCGGAAAGATTGCGCACCTTGATGTGATAACGCGCCGGATCATTTTCGAGCCAAAGGTTAGCGAACAGCAAGATACTGTCGCGCGCAGCGCTGCGTGTTTCCACTTCAGACATCGGTCACCTCTTTCCTCGGCATCGCCAATAAAGCTCGATCCGCTGCATCCTTTGCACCGGTGAACAATGAGGTAATGGGTGAATAACTAACGAAAAGTTAACGGGTATTGGCCCTGTTCCGAAAGGGGACAGCTTTGGCTGATCGTCCAAAACACCAATAGAGACGCCAGTCGATCAATCGTCGCGGGAGATTTTCTCGCGCCGCTCATGCGCTTCTTGCGCCTCGACCGTCATGGTTGCGACAGGGCGCGCGATCAGGCGTTTGAGGCCAATCGGGTCGCCAGAGATTTCGCAATAGCCATATTCGCCCTCCTCGAGCCGCCGCAGAGAGCTGTCGATTTTGGAGATAAGTTTGCGCTGACGATCACGCGTGCGCAGCTCAATACCCCAATCGGTTTCGCTAGACGCGCGGTCATTAAGGTCCGCCTCGCGGATTGGGCCGTCTTGCAATGATTGCAACGTTTGATCCGATGCATCGTGAATGGAGCGTTTCCATTCGAGCAGCAGCACTCTGAAATAGGCGAGCTGCTTTTCATCCATATAGGTCTCGTCATCGCTAGGCACGTAATCCTCAGGGATCGCGCTCTTCGCTTTTTCGAGATTTTTCATCTCATCAGAAGACGTGGTCATGCTAACCTCTTAACCCAAATATTAAACCGAAAACCCCTTACGTAGTGAACGCGGGCTGCAGCCTCTATTGAGGTCTGTTGCAGGGTTTCCTTTGGCGCGCCTATAGGCAGGCCTCGCCGCGGGCACAAGGCGGGAAACCATGTTGAGGATGAACAGCGCTGGAAAACCCCGCAATCTCCAGCAAATCAGCAGTTTGAAACTGTAAAAGTTGATAAATGTTACGCTGCGTTAACCATTTGTTGACGCTGTTCTGGCGAATTGGCTCTCAGCAGCCCGGCAATCGCCCGGTGCCTGCACAAAGTGGGGCTTTAGAAGAGCATGGCAGTAAATAATATTGATACAGCATCAGCCACCGAGCTGACGGACAATCCAGCCGATTTGATGGTTGCGAAGTATCTCGCAGCAGGTGCGGCAGGCGACACGAACGCTCTGTTTGAGCTGGGCGTTGTCTATTCCACCGGAAGCCACGGCATGCCGTGCGATCTGATCGAAGCGCATAAATGGTTCAATCTGGCCGCATCCAAGGGTCATGAAGAAGCTGGCTGGTGCCGTGCAGATATCTCTGATGAGATGACCGCACGCGAAATTGCCGAAGCACAGCGACAGGCCCGCGAATGGCTGGCCGCAGGTCGCCGTAAAGCCGCCTAAACTTTCTTAAACGGCGTACGCTGATCCAGATAATTCTGGTCAGATGCGATGCCTTGCGCCTCGCGCTTCAGAAAATCCGCTATTGCTGCGCGGAAACTGGGGTTGGCGATCCAATGCGCAGACCAAGTTTTTACCGGTTCATAGCCGCGCGCCAGCTTATGCCCCCCTTGCGCGCCGGCCTCGACCCGCTTCAACCTTCGTTCAATCGCTATATCGATGGCTTGGTAATAGCACAGCTCGAAATGGAGAAATTTCTTCTCCACCGTGCATCCCCAATAGCGGCCATAGATCGCCTCTGGCCCGATGAAATTGAGCGCGCCAGCAATGGGCCGCCCCTCATCCATCGCCAATATCATCACCAATGCATCACCAGTTCGCTCTGACAGCAGCGTAAAGGCTTGCCGCGTCAAATAGGGCGTGCCCCATTTGCGCGCGCCCGTGTCTTGGTAGAAAATCCAGAACGCATCGAGGTGCTCAGCTTTAATGTCATCGCCAGATAGGCGCACAATCTGCACGCCGTCTTGCGCAGCGCGGCGTTCCTTGCGCAAATCCTTGCGTTTGCGCGAGGCGAGCGCATCGAGAAATCCGTCAAAACTATCGTAATCGCGGTTCGTCCAATGGAATTGCAAATCGCTACGGATGAGCCAGTCGGCGTCCTTGAACAATGGCAATTGCGCTTCATCAATGAAGGTCGCATGGGCCGAAGATAACCCATTTTGCTCGCAGACCATTTCTGCGCCTTTGAGCAGATAGGGCGCGAGCGCTGGGTCGCTCATTAGCAGACGCGGGCCGGTGGCAGGCGTAAACGGCGCAGCGATTTGCATCTTGGGATAATAGCTGCCGCCAGCCCTGTGCAAGGCATCCGCCCATGCGTGATCAAAGACATATTCGCCCTGAGAATGCCCCTTGGCGTAAGACGGCATTGCGCCGAGCAATTTGCCTGTCTCATCGGTGACCGCAATCGGCACAGGGTCCCAGCCAGTGCCCTCTCCAACGCTACCGGAATCCTCCAAAGCAGTGAGGAATTGATGGCTGACAAAGGGATTATCCGCGCCTGCGAGCGCATTCCATTCTGCCGCATCGAAACTGCCCACGCTGGGCGCCAGCCGAACAGTTACGCTGTCTTCAGCGGCCCCTTCAGCGGCATTGTCGCCAGATGGAGGCGTTTCGTTCATGCGCTCTCGTGAGCATCCGACAAAGCAATGATCGCATCCACTTCGACAGCGGCAGCCAGCGGCAAAGCAGGCACACCAACGGCTGCGCGGGCATGAACGCCCGCCTCGCCAAAGACATCCTGCATTAGATCGGAAGCGCCATTCGCCACTTTCGGCTGGTCGGTATAATCAGGCGTAGAAGTCACAAATGCGCCCAATTTCACCACGCGTTTTACATTGTCCAAATCAATGCCAGCCGCTTTCAATTGCGCGATAATCATCAAACCGCATGCACGCGCGGCCGCTTGGCCTTCTTCCAGCGATACATCATCGCCCAGCCGCCCTGTTACCAGCGCGCCATCCACGAAGGGCAATTGGCCAGAGACATAGGCAAGACCGCCTTCAATCACGACAGGCGTGTAGCTGGCGACAGGCGCGGCGGCCTTAGGCAAAATGATGCCCAATTCGTTCAAACGGCTTTCAATGCTCATGCTGCACTTCCTTCCAATTCATTCATTAGCCACGGCAAAGCCTCGGCCCAATTATCAATTCTGGCATCGGCGTGACCAGCCTTATGCGCGCAAGTGATATGCGGGGAAATCATCGGTTCGCCGCACAGATGCAGGCGGGAAATATGCGGAACGGTTTCCAATGCCGAATGATGATGCTGTGCCAGATCGTCGATGAAAATCGCTTTGCTGGGATTATACTCGCTGAGAATTTTCTCCAGCGCTGGCCCCTTTGGCCCTTGATTGGTGAAGACCCGCGCGTTGATACCGTGGCCCGCCAATTGCTCGGCACGGCTGCCCTGATGCTTGTCTTCAAGGTTGGTCAGGATCACGACATCGGCATGATCCGCCAATGCGTTAATGCCCTCAACCGCGCCAGTGATGGGCGTTTGGCGGTGCATTTCATCATCGAAAAAGCGGCGCAAAAACAGCCACATATCCTTGGGCTCAACCAGTTCGCCGGTTTCCTGCCACGTCAGCGCATTGGCAAAATCATTGCCTTTCAGCTTGAAATCGACGCCCTCGCCTTCTTCCAGCCACTCCTTAAACGGGGTGACCATATAGAGTAGCACTTCATCACAATCAGAGATGATCAGGGGTTTGGTCATAAAATATTGCTCATTGTTTCAATTCTTCCATTGCAGCGATCAATTCCTCTGGCGCGGTCGCCAAAGCCTCTGCCGCGCGCAGCAAATCGGGTTCGTGATTAGCGAGGAATTCCAGCACAGCGGCTTGGATCGCTTTGGTTCCCACTGCGGCTCTTAAGGTGTCGGGGTCAAGTCCGGTTAGTGACATAAAGCGCTGTGCGCGGTCATCATCCTCCAGCAGCCAGCCAAGCGCAGCCAATGATAGGACGGAGGCCTCTGCCCCCACTTGATCGCGGCGATCGCTTGAGCCTATGGCGGACATATTGAACGCACCTTTTAAAACGCAATTGGAGTTATTGGCGCAGTGGCAAAGAGGATCATGGTTGTCGAGGACAACGATCTCAACCGAAAATTGTTTTGCGATGTGCTGCGCGCCAATGGGTTTGAAACATTGGGCATTGCCGATGGCGCTGCAGCGTTAGACGGCGCACGAGAATTTGCGCCCGATCTCATCATTATGGACATTCAGCTGCCCGGTATCTCCGGCTTTGACCTGATTGTTGCGGCCAAAGCAGATGTCGGTCTGGCCGCCATCCCAATCCTGGCGGTGACAGCCTATGCGGGCAAAGGTGATGAGGAGAGCATTCGCGAGGCGGGCGCGGCGGGATATTTGTCCAAGCCGGTGTCAATCATGCCTTTCATGGCGGCGGTGAAGGAATTGTTCCCCGCCTAAATTGCGATCAGGCCGAATGTCTCGGCCAAATAGATGATCATTGTCGCCGCCAGTCCGACCACAAAAATCTGATAAGCAATCCCGAGGAAACGGTATTTGCGGCGCTGGAGTACTTTGCCGTTCTGATAAATATCATGCAGCATGGTGCGAAAGACGGTTTCATCCGCCTGCAATTCAGACAAAAGATCTTCCGTCCATGCCGCTTCATCCAAATGCGAAAAATGCCCGAAGAACAATCGGTTTGGCGGACCCTTTGGCGCAGCGGATTGCCCGACAGAAGGGATCACAGCAATCACCGCACATAGCGAGCTGACAAAAGCGGTAAAAGCCAGCACCAATATCGCCAGGCTCGCCTCACCCACCAATGCGCGGCTCACCGTCAGGGAGAAGACGAGGAAAGTTGCGCCCATCAGGATTGACGCCTTTTGGTCGGCCATTTGCGATAGGGTCAGCGTGTTCAATTGCGCTGTGCGAACCAGATGGATCGCATGGGCGGAATAGGTAGGCGCTTTGGCCACCTTCGCTTTTTTCTCGCTCATTGTCCTATCGGCCCCCATTCTCACCCATCACACTAGGCCCGCGTTTGTGCCAGCGCACCGCCTCCTTGACAAGCAAAGGCGCAAACCGCTTTGCGCTTAGCGAAAAGGGGCTGTAAGGCCGAATGCAAATTTAACGAAAGAGAATGTCCCCATGGACCGTGCATCAATCGACGAAACCATCCGTAACTTGATCGAGCCCTTCAACAAAAAGGGTGTCGCGATCACTGACGCCACGACGTTCGCCAATGATCTGGAATTTGACAGTCTGACGGTGATGGATTTTGTCGCTGCGATTGAGGATGAATTTGACATTATCATCAGCATGAATCAGCAAGCTGAGATTGAAAACTTCGGCCAATTGATTGACGCCGTTGTTAAGATACAAGGCGCATAAATAGGCCTTTTGCGGGAGCAAGCATGAACGAGGTTACTTCAGCCGAAAGCGGCGATCTCTTTTCCAAATTTGATGATCTGATCCAGACGCGCGAGACTTTGCTCTCTAGCGGGATTGAAGACCCGTATAATTTGGTCATGGAAAAAGTGCTCTCGCCCACCCGCGCCATTTGCAATGGCCGCGATACGATCCTGCTCGGCACCTATAATTACATGGGCATGACTTTCGATCCTGATGTGATCGAAGCAGGCAAGGATGCACTGGAGAATTTCGGTTCCGGCACGACCGGCAGCCGCGTCTTGAATGGCACCTATCAAGGCCATAAGGACTGCGAAGACGCGCTCAAAGACTTCTACGGCATGGATCACGCAATGGTCTTTGCCACCGGTTATCAAGCCAATCTGGGGATCATCTCCACTATCGCTGGCAAGGGCGATTACGTCGTCCTCGACATCGACAGCCACGCCTCCATTTGGGATGGCTGCGCAATGGGCAATGCGGAAATCGTGCCCTTCAAACACAATGACGTAGAAGCGATGGAAAAGCGCCTGAAGCGCATTCCTGAAGGCGCAAAAACGCTGGTGGTGTTGGAAGGCGTTTACTCGATGCTGGGCGATGTTGCGCCGCTGAAGGAAATGGTGCGGATCGCCAAAGAACACGGCGCAATGGTGCTGGTGGATGAGGCGCATTCCATGGGCTTTATCGGCGAAAACGGCCGCGGCGTTTGTGAAGAACAAGGCGTAATGGATGATTGCGATTTCATCATCGGCACGTTCTCCAAAAGCGTCGGCACAGTCGGCGGTTTCTGCGTTTCCAACCATCCCAAGTTCGATATTATGCGGCTTGTTTGTCGCCCCTATGTGTTCACCGCCAGCCTGCCGCCCAGCGTTGTCGCAACCGCTGCAACTTCTATCCGCAAATTGCAGCATGGCTCTAATAAACGCGCGCATTTGTGGGAGAACTCTAAGCGTCTCCATTCTGGCCTGATTGATCTCGGCTTTGGCCTTGGCACTGAAACACCGCAATCCGCCATCGTCGCGGTGATCATGCCCGACCTGACGCAAGGCGCGATGATGTGGGAGGCACTTTTGAAAGAAGGCCTTTACGTCAATCTTGCACGCCCGCCAGCAACGCCAGCGAATATGACATTGCTGCGCTGTTCGCTCTGCGCTGAACATTCCGCCGAAGAAGTCGAAACAATCCTCGGCATGTTCGAACGCGCCGGTAAAGCGGTCGGGATTATTTAGCGCTCGCGGCTCTAGCTGCGAATTTCGGTCACATTGTCGCAGGCGCCAGCTTCGCCATCATCATCGCCGCCGGCGAGCTGTGTGAAGGCGATAAAGCCTCCCACGACCAGCACCACAAATACGCTAGTCACCAGGCCGAGATATTTGTCGATGATTGCTTTGATCGGCGCACCGAACAGCTGGAACAATATGCCCACAACCATGAATATCAACGAGCGGCCCGCGATGGCTGCCAGCGTAAAAGTCAGCAAGTTCATCTCGATAAAGCCGGCGGTGATCGTCATCAGCTTGAAGGGAACAGGCGTGCCAGCGGCGAAAAACACCGCCATCGCGCCTTGTTCGCGGATGTAGCAGGCGGCGACCGGGAAACTCTCCGTCAGGCCCAGCGCGCCGATGACCCATGCGCCCACCGCTTCATACAAGAAATAGCCGATGGCATAGCCAAACAATCCGCCCAGCACCGATGCCACAGTGGCGACAATCGCAAAGCGGATCGCCTTCTTTGGCTCGGCCAAACACATCAGCCCCAGCAGCGGGTGCGGTGGGATCGGGAAGAAGCTTGATTCGATGAAGCTAAAGAACGCCAGCCACCACACCGCTTTGGGGTGGGCCGCCTTATCCATGGTCCAATCGTACAGACCGCGCAGCAATTTCATCATGATCTAAAGCCTTTAACCCGAAGGAGCGCTGCAAATAGTCTAGCCCACCCCTCGGTGCAAGCTGGATTAAATAACCTATTTGGCACTTTTTTATTGACATTGTCACGCTCTTTGGTTAGAGCAATGAAACATCGCGATAGAGTGATTCGCTTCCATACATAAAACCCTTGGGGGGTCTGGCTTTCACTTCGAGTGAACACCCCCGTCGCGTTTGGATTCTCAACGCAATATATTGGAACCAGCGGATGACACAGCAAACACGCTCTCGCACTGCGGGAGCCGGCAAAGGCCGCCGCATCAACACACGGTGGCGCGACCATTTCTTAGAACACCTAGCCCAAACCAGTAACGTCACAAAATCAGCAGAGGCCGCAGGCGTAGCCGCCAGCACAGCCTACAAAGCACGCACCAATGAAACTGAATTTGCCCGCCGGTGGATGACCGCCCTTTGGGAAGGTTATGCCCACCTTGAAATGGAGGTACTGCGGCGCCTTCGTGAGGGCGAGCAAAAGACCAATGACGGCGAGAAATACGACTTCGCCAATGCGATCCGGCTGCTTTCCGCGCACCGCGACAATGCGGCCCGAGCGCAAGCGGAACAGCGCAATGTCAGCGCCGGTGAAGTCCGAGCATCAATCGACCGCAAGGTGGAGGAAATCCGCCTGAAGGTCTTGGAGGAAAAGGCCAAAGACAACCGTGGGCGCTGAACGCTTTGACTGGCTAGCGCAGGCCAGTTCGAACGATCGCAAGCGCCTTGCCAATTGCTTTACAGAAACGGAGCGCAATGAATTTGCCTATCACTGGCCCTTTTGGGCACGTGATGCGCAGCTTGCGCCCGCCGGCGACTGGCGCATTTGGCTAATTATGGCTGGACGCGGCTTTGGCAAAACACGCAGTGGATCGGAATGGGTCCGCATGATTGCTGAAAATGATCCCGAAGCCCGGATCGCGCTTGTCTCCGCCTCATTGGGAGAAGCGCGCGCGGTCATGGTCGAGGGTGAAAGCGGCATTCTTGCCTGTTCACCGCCAGAACGCCGCCCCGTTTTCGAGGCGTCACGTCGGCGTCTCGAATGGCCCAATGGCGCGCAAGCCATGATGTATTCAGCCGCAGAAGCAGAAAGCTTGCGCGGACCTCAACACAGCCATGCTTGCAGGGCAAGCGCAAAAGGAATTCTTCTTCAATGAAGCACAATCAATTGTCGATGCAATGCTGCACCTTGCAGTGGAGGGGGTGTCTCAAACTCCACCATCTGCACCTGTGAATGGAGAGTGTTGGATCATCGATTCGTCTGCTCAAGGACATTGGGCGGACCAAGACAATTCAATTGCTATCCGTCTATCGGACGCATGGAAATTTGTATCTCCGCGCAATGGTATGTCAGCCTTCGACAAAAGCTCAGGGCAAAGGTACTTTTTTGAAGGCGCATGGCAGGCCGCCAGTGAGCCTGCTCCCCCGCAAGGAGGTGCGACAATTGATTCGGAAGCACGCAATGCGATCACAGCATTGATGGAAGCAGTCCGCCAACTTGGCGCATTCCCGCGAGTTTAGGATAGATTCAACGTCTCAACCACTGCAAAATTGGCACATAAGAGTTTGTTATAATGCGCTTTGGTCTCCGAACGCATAGAATTGAGACTTTATTGCCACACTATACGGACATTGCCTGCTTGCCACCTCGCGACTGAATAGTTAGATACGCATCACGTAATTTCAGTCCGCTAGAAGGGGAATATAATAATGCGTAAACTCGTCATAGGAATGGCGATGGCTTCGACGGCGTTCACGACGCCAGCACTTGCACGCGACAACGAGTGGTATGTCGGTGTTGAAGCTGGTCCAATGCTTGTCGAAGACATTAGTCTAGACGTCAACGGAGCATCGAATGATGCACAGGTCGATCATGACAATGGTTATGATATCGGTGGTATCGTAGGTCACGATTTCGGGGCATTTCGCCTGGAGGCAGAAACTGCCTATAAATCAGCGAGCCTAGATCAAGCCTCTGCCGGTTCACAAGGATTGGCGAGAAGTGCCAGCCAACGTACAAATGCGACAAATGTACCGGCTAACGGCGATACAAGCGTCTTGAGCTTCATGGTTAACGGGCTGTTCGACTTCGGCCCTGACGATGGCCTGCAAGGTTTCGTAGGTGCTGGCCTCGGTGTGGCCCGCGTTGATTTGCAAGGATCCATAAATTCTTTCGGATCTGGAGCATTCGACGATTCTGATACGGGTCTCGCTTGGCAGTTGCTCGGCGGCGTTCGCGCCCCTATCAGCGACAGCTTCGACGTTGGCCTCAAGTATCGCTATTTCAATGCCCCAAATGTTGAAATTCTTGACCCTCAAGGCGTTGGACTTGAAACAGATCTTTCTTCCCACTCAATCCTGGGCTCAATCATCTACAACTTCGGCGGCGAGGCACCACCTCCGCCACCTCCACCGGCACCGCCGGCGCCACCACCACCACCACCTCCACCTCCACCACCACCACCTCCACCAGCACCTGCTGCTGTGTGTAACACTGGCCCTTACATCGTGTTCTTCGACTGGGATCAGTCGGATATCACTCCGGAAGCGGCAACAATTCTGGACAACGCTGTAAGTGCATATGCGGATTGCGGCATGGCAACAGTAATGCTTGCTGGTCACGCTGACCGTTCAGGCTCTGCAACTTACAACGTGGGTCTTTCCCAGCGTCGTAACACAGCTGTTCGTGGCTACCTCGGTGGACGCGGCATTCCTGACGGCCGTATTGCTAGTGAAGCATTTGGTGAATCGCAGAACCGTGTTCCTACTGGAGACGGTGTACGCGAACTTCAAAACCGTCGCGTGGAAGTGACTTACGGCCCAGGTTCGGGTATGTAAGCTTCGCTTTAGACGAAATTCGGGAGGGGTCGGAGCAATCCGGCCCCTTTTGTTTTGTCTGCCGTTGTTGTTGGAGGCGAAAACCGGTGAAGATTCAATTTTTTGTGAGCGCTCTTGCAAGTGCCAGCCTTATCGGATGCGTCCCAAGTGGAGATGAAACGCAAGAAAGCACTTCGGGAAAAGCCAACTTGCAACCTATTGCCACTGCGCCAATTGCTGATGAATATGGCGAAGATGTCGGGCTTGCATCGATAGTCGAGGCCAATGGTTCAGTCGCACTCAACGTATCTTTGTCTAGCATGCCTTCAGGTGAGAAAGCCCTTCACTTGCATACGGCTGGAGCATGTGATGGTCCCAGCTTCAAAAGTGCAGGCGGGCATTTAAATCCGCAGTCTGTCACTCATGGAAAATTGAGTAAAACGGGCCCCCACTTCGGAGACTTTCCTAACATCACGATCGCTGAAGATGGACTGGCCGAATTTTCGTTTCCGATTGCAGGCAGTTCAGAAGCCGCTCTTAGCCACATCTTTGACGAAGATGGAACGGCAGTGATGGTCCACTCTGGTCCGGACGACTATACTTCCGATCCAGCGGGAGCCGCCGGCCCGCGCATAGCCTGCGGAGTTCTCTCGAGGCTCTAACGCCTATTGCGCAGCAGCAATCGGCTCACCAGCTGCGTTCGCGCGTTCCACGACTGTTGCATTGGCATTCGGAACAAGCCGGATAGCGGCTATCAAAAGAGCCATCCCAACCGGCGAAATCCAAAGCGTAGAGAGCACCCCAACACCCAAATCAGCATCATTTTGCGCCGAAACATAGCCCGCCATATATGGCCCAAGCGCTAAGCCGACTAAAGTCGTTGCGAGGAAAAACGTCGCTGTCGCAGTGCCGCGCATCCTGGGTAGAACCAAGGCCTGACTGCTTGCCGCAGCTGCGCCCAATGCGGATGCTGCCAACGCTCCGACGATTACGTTCAAAATCAAAAACAAAGACCAGCTATCGGTTGTATATTGTACCAGTGCGAAAGGAATCGGGCTCAACAATCCGAACAGGATCACCCAAACCCTACCTGACGGCACCCGCATAAACAGCGCATCAGCCATGCGTCCCCCAAGGATTACACCAAGGAAACCGCCAGCAGCACCGCCCCCTCCTAGCCAAAAGCCGAGTTCTGCCTTCGATACATCAAAGGTCCGCTCTGCATATGGTGCGCCCCAATAAGACGCCGAATAAGCCATGAAAGCGACGGTGCCATAGCCTAGGATCGTGCAGAGAAAGGCTGGTGAGCCCCAGGTCAAAACGAATGTCGGATAGTCCCTCTCTCGGAGCGCTGTCGCCCAGCAAAACACCGCGTAATAGCCTATAGCCAACAAAAGCCATTGGTCTGTAATTTGAGGCAGGATGAAACCCTCGCCTGACTGCAATATATTGGTCAAACCATAAGCCACAACCAACGCGCCGATGAAAACAGCGACATTTACTGCAAGTGCTTTCACCCCTCGCGACGCTGCTCCCAGAAATGTGAAGGGCGGGATAACTGTATAAAGTTCTCGTACAAATCCCCTAAACGGATGCGGGTCTTCCGGTGTTTCCAATCCGTCGATAGCACCGCGTATTGGCTCACGAAGGGTCATCACCCAAACGGCCAAAAGCAGCCCGGGAATCCCAACCGCGACAAAGGCCGCTTGCCAACCAGCGAGACCTAAAACTGGGTCGCCATCCGGGAATGCCACATTCCAGCGGTCAACGATGACCCCGCCGATAGCGAGCGAAATGCCGCCGCCAATGTAGAGGCCAGAGCTGTAGATCGCGAGTGCGGTTGCCCTGAGCCTTGCCGGAAACCAATCGGAAATAAGCGAATAGGCTGAAGGACTAGCGGTTGCCTCGCCCACGCCCACGCCGATCCTGGCCACTGTGAGTGTTGCTGCATCTTTCGCAAAACCCGAAAACGCGGTCATGGCAGACCAAAGGGTCAGGCCCAAGGTCATCAATCGAATACGCTTCCAGCTGTCAGCAAGCCTGCCCAAAGGAATGCCGAACAATGCGTAAAAAATCGCAAAGGCTGTTCCATAAAGGAAGCCCAGATACGCATCATCAACGCCCAAGTCTGCCTTGATATCATTGGCCAAGATCGACAAAATCTGCCTATCAACAAAGTTCAGCACATAAATGACAACCAATACGCTCAGCGCATACCAGCTGTAAGCGGGAACCTCTTGCTGCTCTGCTTCGGTTGCCACTTCGCTCTCTTCTGCTGACATATGCGTATCTCTCCCAAGCGCCCTATTAGGCTGCGTATTGCGTGCCATCCTTCAGCCCGGACTCTGCAAAACCCTTTCGCCGCAATCGGCAGGAATCGCATTGGCCGCAAGCCAATCCATCTTTGGTGGGATCGTAGCAAGACCAGCTCCAAGCCGGGTCGAGCCCCAATCGGTGACACTGCGTAGCGATGTCAGCTTTTGACATGTGTTGCAACGGCGCATGAATGGCGAAGGGAGTGCCGCTCACCCCAGCTTTGGTGCCAAGCCGTACTGTTTCAGAAAAATGTTCAATGAATTCTGGACGGCAGTCAGGATAGCCGGAATAGTCGAGCGCATTGACCCCAATGAAAATATCCTGCGCACCTGATGCTTCTGCGCATGCCACCGTTAGCGACAAAAACAGCAAATTGCGCGCCGGCACATATGTGACAGGAATATCCTCGCCGACACCTGATTTCGGCACTGCGATATCATCGGTTAGCGCCGAGCCGCCAAATTGCCGCAAATCCATATCGATGCTGGCATGACGCAATGCGCCGATTTTCTCGGCGATAAAGGCTGCTGCTTCCAACTCCCGCACATGGCGCTGGCCGTAGTTCACAGTCAGCGCCACGACATCAAAGCCCTGCTCCTTTGCAAGAGCAGCACTGACCATTGAATCGAGCCCGCCGGACAGCAATACAATTGCAGCTGGTCTATCTGATAATTTTGTCTGGTTCATAGAAAAGCGATTGGCACACATTAGCGCCCTTACGCAATCATTGGTGAGCCCTAGTTACAGCTTCCCGTGCGCCGAGCCTCTGCCTTCAATTGAAACGGACTGCCCGATGCGATCCCTTGGCTTTCAATTTGAACAAGTGACGATGTTTCTCGGCGGATATTTGTGCGGCCATATCCATTGCCGCGGCAAGTGTATTGCACCGTCACAGATTGCGGACCATCTTCCACCACATATCGGCTACAATTGGCTGAAGCGTGGCGCAGTTTGATAAGTTCACTGCCTGAGCGCACGCATATCTTGCGCTCCGCACCGCTGCGAAAACGCACGGTCCATTCACCCTTGGTCAAATTGCTCAGCATCGCCAAGCTGCCTACCTGCGCAGCAATCGGTGCGGCGAAAAACACGCCGCCGCCAGCCGCCGCGATGAGCACGCAGCTAAGCCAAATGCTGATTTGCTTTCTAGACATTCTTTCCACCTTGGAAACACTACTCTAAGTTTGGACGCCATAATGCCATTTCTGCGCTAAACCGTTCCTGAACAGCGTTAAAATGCTATATAGAGAGCAGAAACTCGCGTGAACAAAAGGCGCAATCGACCACAATCGCGCCTTTTTCATTGCGCATTGCGTCTTGTTCGCCGGCTGGGAATCGCCGGACTAGCTCTTCGTAATGTTCCGAGGTGCAGCGGCATCCTTTCGACAAAAGTGCACCTGGCTGGATGAGCACTTCGCTCTCCTCATGGAACAATCGCCAGACCAGGGCCTCCATTGAAAGCTCGGGATCGACAAGTTCATCATGGCCCATTGTTCCAGCGATAACCGCGACATGCTCCCAATCCTGATGGTCGAGCCGCACATGCAATCGCTCACGCCCTTCTTCGCCATCGGCCAAATGCTGGACCAAAAAACCCGCCGCAACGCAGCCCTGATCGCTTGATTGAATGGCGATGCTCACCTGTGTCGGGATTTGCTCAGACTGCACAAAATAGGCTTCGCATGCCTTTGCCAAGGTTTCCCCTTCAAGCGGAACAATACCCTGATAACGCTGCCCTTGGTCGGTCTCAAAAGTGATTGCCAAATAGCCTTTGCCAAATAAGGCTGCCAGCGAGGGATTAGCCCCTAAGTCGCTAAGGGCACTTTCGTCAAAATCGGCATAACCGCGCATTTGCCCATCGCGGTAATCGCATACCAAAAGCCGCACAGGCCCGCTTTCGGTTTGAGCCTGCATGGTCATTTGCGCGCCATCGCCTTTGAGCAGGCCGCCCATTAACGCGCCAATGACTAAGGCTTCCGCCAAAAGATGTTTGATAGGCGCGGGGTAATCATGCGCTGACAACACAGCGTCGCACAAACCATCCAGCCGCACCACGCGCCCACGCGCATTGCGCGCCGGCAGTGTAAAGCCCAGCAATTGGTCAGCGAAGATTTCAGGTTGAGTAGCCATCACGCCCTATATGGGAGGAGTCTTGCAAAGGGTAAGGGGCAGCACGGAAACGTCCGTGCGATTTGCCCACTTAGCCCAGCAATCCCATACTCCATAGTAAGACTGATTTCTGCGCGTGAATGCGGTTTTCCGCTTCGTCAAAGACAACGGATTGCGCGCTTTCGAACACATTCTCGCTCACCTCATCGCCGACATGTGCTGGCAGGCAATGCAGAAAAATTGCATCCTCTTTTGCAGCCGCCATCAAACCAGCATTGACCTGGAAAGGCATCATAGCCGCGCGTTTTTCCGCTGCGTCATCCTGGCCCATCGATATCCAAGTGTCTGTCACAAGCACATCAGCGCCCAGTGCCGCTGACCGAGCATCATGCGTCAACGTTACGTCTGCGCCGCCCGCGCGCGCCATTTCGACGAACTCTGCCTCTGGTTCGTAGCCCTGCGGCGTTGCCACACGGACGTTGAACTTAAACAATCCCGCAGCCTCCAAAATCGAATGCAGCACATTGTTGCCATCGCCGAACCACGCGACCTCTAGGCCAGGCAGCGGTTTTTTGTGCTCGATCATTGTCAGCAAATCGGCGACGATCTGGCATGGGTGCGAACGGTCCGTCAGCCCATTGATGACCGGAACATGAGCATATTTTGCCATTTCCTCAATCTTGGCATGATCGTCTGTCCGGATCATAATGGCATCAACCATGCGGCTAAGAACGCGCGCGGTGTCGGCGATGCTTTCCCCGCGCCCAAGCTGGCTTGTCCCGCTATCAAGGATCAGCGCGCTTCCGCCCAATTGCCGCATCGCAATGTCAAAACTGACCCGCGTGCGGGTCGAGCTTTTCTCAAAGATCATCGCCAGCACGCGGCCATCCAGTGGTTTGTCTGCATCAGGCCTGCCCTTGGGCCAGCCGGCACGCGCTGCCTTGCGGTCGATTGCATCACCAATCATCGCGGCAATCGCATCGCCGCCTGCATCGGAAAGGTCGAGAAAGTTCTGAACGGCTGGCGCCAGATCAAGTGCATTCTTTGTCATCACGCAGCCTCTGGTGCTTTATAGCTGGCAGCGCCCGCAGACAGCTTTTCAAAGAACTCATCAATCTCTGCATCGCCGATCACGAGCGGGGGCAAAACACGCAATGTGTTATCGCCCGCTGCCACCATCATCAGCTGATGATTATCGCGCAGATGGACAAAGAAAGGCCGGCTCTCAACCTTCATCTTAATGCCCAGCATCAAGCCTTTGCCCCTCACCAGTTCGAACAGATCGGGATAATTGCCGATGAATTGCTCAAGCCGTGTACGGATAGCCTCACCCTTAGCCAGAACGCTGGCGAGGAACTCCTCATTCGCGACTGCATCCAGCACAGCATTGCCCGCCGCCACAGCGAGCGGATTGCCGCCATATGTAGAACCATGCGTACCAAACACCATGCCGCGCGCGGCCTTTTCAGTTGCGAGGCAAGCACCCAATGGGAAGCCCCCGCCAATGCCTTTAGCACTGGCGAGAATGTCTGGGTTCACGCCGTAATGTTCATGCGCGAACATCTTGCCCGTGCGCGCCATGCCGCATTGCACCTCATCCAGAACCAGCATCAGATCATGCTCATCTGCGAGCGCGCGAAGGCCGCTCATGAACTCTTGCGAGGCAGGGCGAATGCCGCCTTCCCCTTGGATCGGCTCCACAAGGAAGCCAGCTGTTTTATCAGTGATCAGCGCCTTGGCGGCCTCCAAATCATCAAATTCGCAATATTTGAAACCCTCGAGCATAGGCGCGAAACCTTGATGCATCTTGGTTTGGCTCGACGCGCTGATCGTTGCCATCGTCCGTCCGTGGAAAGCGTTGGTGAAAGTGATCAGTTCGCTGCGCTGCGTATCGCCTTCATGCTGGTGATAGGCCCGCGCGCATTTGATCGCAGCCTCCACCGCCTCAGCGCCTGAATTGGTGAAGAACACCGTGTCGGCAAAAGTGTGATCAACCAGACGCTGCGCCAGAACCTCACCCTGCGGGCTGCCATACATGTTGGACACATGCATCAATTCAGCCGCCTGCTTTTGGATCGCGCTGATCAAACCTTCATGCGAATGGCCAAGCAAATTCACCGCGATACCGCTGGCAAAGTCGAGATAGCGCGTGCCGTCCTCATCGATCAAATGGCAGTGCTCGCCGCGAACCGGACGCACACCGCAACGCGGGTAAACGGGCATAAGCGGGGTGATCGACATGGATTAAATCCTTTGCAAAAAATACTACTGAAACTGAGAATGAAAAATGGCGACCCCTTAAAAAAGAGCCGCCATCTAATCATCTTTAGGGCCGCTCTAATTTGAGGTCAAACGGCCGCCTGAATTGCAATCGGGTTAGCTTTGAATAGGCACCAGATTGACAGCCGAGTGCTTGCCTCGTCGGTCAACCTCAAGGTCAAATTCAAACTTCTCGCCCTCATTGATAGCGGAAAGTCCCGAGCGCTCTACCGCGCTGATATGCACAAATGCGTCCGGCTGGCCATCATCACGCACGAGGAAGCCGAAGCCCTTCATCGCGTTGAAGAATTTGACCGTCCCTGTTGCTTTATCGCCGGTAAGTTCGCGCTGTGGCGGTGCTTCGCTGCGCTCTGCCACAGCAATCACTTCGCCAACAACTTGCAAATCTTGAGCAGAAACTTTTCCGCCGCGATCAACCAGGTTGAATTCCAGTTCTTGGCCTTCTGCGAGGCCTGACAGGCCAGCGCGTTCTACTGCACTGATATGCACAAACACGTCTTCGCCGCCGCCTTCTTGCGCGACAAAGCCAAAGCCTTTTTGGGCGTTAAAGAATTTCACAGTGCCTTTGCCGGTGCCAACAACTTGCGCGGGCATACGGTTGAAACCGCCGCCTCCGCCGCCGCCTTGGCCGCCGCCAGGTCCGCCAGGGCCTCGGCCACCACCGCCGCCGAAGCGATCACCGCCTCCGCCGCCTGGTCCGCCGCGACCGCCGCCGCCATAACGGTCACCGCCGCCTCCGCCGCCGTAACGATCACCGCCACCGCCGCCAAAATTATCGCGCGGAGGGAAATTGTCGCCCCCGCCGCCAAATGGATCGAAGCTATCTTCGCCAAATCCGTCGCGCTTATCCTTGCCCCGGCGGCGCCCTCTATCGTAACCCATAATTCACTTCGTACCTTGTCACATCGCCTCAAAAACTACCTTGCAAGACCCGTCAGCGACATACCAGCCTTGCACGATGAGACGCTGTAAAAGGCCAGCTCCCACCGATTTGCCTCGGCAATATAGCTTAGAATTGCCGCGCAAGCGAATTATTTAACAGATTGCGGAAGGTCGACTAATCATTGTGACATTTTCGCCAGACTCGCTTCTAGTCTTGGACAAGCGCCAAAATGCTCGGTATCCCTCGGAAAATACAGGCATAAGCACGCAATAAGGACCCCACTATGAGTGATTTTCGCAAGTTGTCAGAGACAATGCTCGCCAGCCCGCAAATCGGCCCGGATGAAGTCGCCACAGCGGCAGAGCAGGGCGTAAAACTCATTGTAAACAACCGGCCAGACGGCGAGTCGCCCGATGAACCACAAGGCCCTGAGATCGAAGCAGCAGCGGCAGCCGCTGGCATTGGCTATCTCGCCATCCCCATCGGGCAATCTGGCTTCAGCCTGCCGCAAGTGGATGCTCTGGTGGAGGCAATCAAATCGGCAGATGGCCCAGTGCTCGGCTATTGCCGGTCGGGCACGCGCTCCACATTCCTATGGTCACTCGCTCGCGCAAAAATGGGCGATGCACCCGAGGCAATCGCAGCAGCGGCTGGCGCGGCAGGCTATGATATTTCGCCCGTTCGCCCCACCGTGGACATGCTGGCGGGCGATGCATCAGGCGACAGCTGACTTAAGTTATTTGCGGTAATCCAGCGGCGGCTCACGGTCACCCAAAAGCGATTTATATTTGTAATCGGGGCCGCGCGCCGCATCAAATTCTGCCCGCGCTGCTTTGCGCAAGCCTTCATTGATGAAGAGTTCGGCTGCCATGAGCGTCATCGCCTTGGCTGCCAATTGCGTGCCTTTGTGGCCGATTGAGTGGCCACTGGCCGCAACCGCTTGCCACGTGTGCGCGCTGGTTCCCGGCACCCATGTTGCCGTGCGAACGCCCACCGTCGGCGTTGCATAAGACACATCGCCCACATCGGTGGAGCCATAGCCAAGGCTCTTACCAAAGGGCCCAATCTTGGCTGCGTCATCGAGCGGCTTGGCTGCCTTGCCCAGGGTTTTCGAAATCTCCGCCGCCCAAGCGCGCTCCTCAGCGGTGTATTTCACTCCGCCCAATGATCGCAGCTTTGCATCCATCACGCGCGCCAAAGACGTGTTGACGAGCAGCGGATTATTGCCGTGGATCACTTCCCATTCAACCTGCGTGCCCGTGCCTTGCGCCGCGCCTTTAGCTGCCGCCTCCAGCCGTACCCAGATTTCATCGACCCCATCAGGGTTGGGATGGCGCACATAGTAAAAGCTCTCTGCAAAATCAGGCACAACATTGGGCGCGGTGCCGCCGCTGGTGACGACATAATGCATGCGCGCATCCTGCGGCATATGTTCGTGCAGCATATTGGCCATCATATTCATCGCCTCCACCCCGTCGAGCGCTGAGCGACCGCGTTCTGGCGCGCCAGCGGCATGGGCAGAGACGCCGGTGAAACGGAATTTGGCTGAACGGTTCGCCAACGTCGTTCGGGCCGCCGCGCTATTGCGGTCCGCCGCATGCCAATGAATGGCCACGTCAACGTCTTCGAACAAGCCTGCGCGGGTCATATAGACCTTGCCCGATCCGCCTTCTTCTGCCGGTGTTCCATAAAGCCGCACGCGCCCCGGCGTGCCAGTCTTCTCCAGCCAACGCTTCACTGCAATTGCCGCCGTTAGAGAACCCGCTGCAAACAGATTGTGCCCGCAAGCATGACCCGCATGCTTGCCTGCAACCGGGTCTCGCGATGCGCTGGCGGATTGGTTGATACCAGGCAATGCATCCATTTCAGCCAGGATTGCGATCACTGGTCCGCCTTCACCCCATTCGCCAACAAAGGCAGTTGGGATATCGGCGATACCGGCTTTGATCGTAAAGCTCTCGCTTGCCAATTCCTCTTGCATCAGGCCGGTGGAGCGCGTTTCCAAATAGCCAAGCTCGGCCCAATCCCACAATTGCTGCGCAATACGGCTGGTGCGTTCTTCTTGTGCTTCAACCTCTGCAACCGGATCGATGGTTTCAGTTTGAGCCGCGAGCGGTGCGGCGAACACGGCGACGCAAGTAACAGCAAAACGGGCAGTGAATTTCATGGACACAAACTCCTTTGATATGCGCATGCTTGCCGCAAAGCCGCGCCCGTGCCAAGTTTGCATCGATGGAAATTCCCTTTGCCCTTGTCCAATTCGCTGGATCATTGGCCGCCATTTTGGCTATTGCCGGTCTAACCGTATGGCTGGGGCTGGGCCGTGATGCGCGTTTGGCCAATGATGCAGAAGCCCGCGATTGGGCAAGCCAAGTGGCGGCCGGCTTTGCAGCGGAAACAGTGGGCATTGGCGCCGATGGCAAGGCCGCTTTGCTGCGCGATGCGGGCGGACAAATCATGCTCCTCAAGCAGCATGGTGGGCATTTCGCCGGACGCATTTTGGACGAAAGCAGCGCGGCGGAACAATCCGGTGAGATGCTCAATGTCGACAGCGGAGAACGCCGGTTTGGCCGTGTCACTTTGCAGGTGGAGGCAAGCGGCGATTGGGCAAAGGCGATCAATGCGCTAAAGGCTAAAAACCATGCCTGATTTTTCACCCACCCAATATGCCGTACCATTGTTTGTCATCGCGATCCTGATTGAGATGGCATGGTCGCGGATGCGCGCACCTGAAAGTTATGAGCCCAAAGATACGCTCACCAGTCTCGCCTTTGGCCTCGGCTCAACGGTGGCTGGCGGTCTGTTTGGCGGTTTTGCCCTCGCCATCTTTATTACGGCCTATGAATATCGTGTCTTCGATTTCGGGCCTGAGTGGTGGACCGTATGGTGGGCATGGCCGCTGTGCTTTGTGATCGATGATTTGAAATATTACTGGGTTCACCGCGCTGGCCACCGCATCCGCTGGATGTGGGCTGCCCATGTGAACCATCATTCCAGCCAGCATTATAACCTCTCCACCGCGCTTCGGCAGACATGGACGGGTTCGTTCACTTTCGGCCTATTATTCGCGCTGCCGCTGGTGCTGCTTGGCTTTCATCCCGGCATGATCGCCATCGCGGGCGGGTTCAATCTGATCTATCAGTTCTGGATCCACACAGAGGCAATCGGCCGCATGCCGCGCTGGTTCGAGGCGGTTATGAACACGCCCAGCCACCACCGCGTGCACCATGCCACCAACCCGCGCTATCTCGACCGCAATTACGCCGGTGTCTTCATCATTTGGGACAAAATGTTCGGCACATTTGAAGCCGAAACCGATGAAGAGCGCATTCGTTATGGCATCGTCAAACAGCTCGGCAGTTTCAATCTGCTGTGGTCCGTTTTCCATGAATGGATCGGGATGATTGCCGACATCATTCGCGCACCATGGCGGCACAAGCTCTCCTACCTTTTTCGCGAGCCAGGTTGGAGCCACGATAACAGCCGTGAAACCTCCGATATGATCCGCGCCAAATGGCTGGGCCGCGAGCAAGCCGAAGAGCCAAATCCAGTCCTTGATAAAAACGCAATTGCGCAATCCTCGAACCCTGCCTAGCTTCCCGTATCAAAGGGAGAGCACATGGACGAGTTTGATTATGTCGTAATTGGCGGCGGCAGCGCTGGCAGCGCAGTGACCGGACGCCTGGCAGAAGATGGCCGCAGCTCTGTATGCTTGCTGGAGGCTGGAGGGCGCAACAATGGCATCCGCGTGCGCACGCCGGGTCTGTTTCCCTTTCTGCCCGACAGCGCCAATTACAAATTTGAAACCGTCCCACAAAAAGGTCTGAATGGCCGCATCGGATACCAACCACGCGGGCGCGGCCTAGGCGGATCGAGCGCGATTAACGCTATGGTCTATATCAGAGGCAATGCGTGGGATTATGACAATTGGGCGGGCGCGCTTGGCTGCGATGGCTGGACCTATGATGATGTCTTGCCCTACTTCAAAAAATCCGAAGGCAATGTGCGCGGCGGGAGTGCATTCCATGGCGGTGACGGCCCGCTGGGTGTCGCAGATCAGCTTTGGCCCAATCCCACCAGCAAAGCCTTTGTCGATAGCGCCGCATCCCTGCAACTGACGCGCAACGACGACTTCAATGATGACAGCCAAGCAGGCTTTGGCATCTATCAAGTGACCCAGCGTGATGGCGAACGCTGCACCGCCAGCCGCGCTTATGTCGAGCCATTGCGCAGCCGCGCCAATCTCGACATTCGCACCGGCACTTTGGTTGAGAAATTGGTCATTGAAGATGGCCGCGTCACCGGCGTGGCGATCAATCGCGGCGGCAAACCGAGCATTGTTCGCGCGCGGCAGGGCGTGATTCTTTCGGCTGGCGCGTTTAACTCGCCTCAAATCCTAATGCTATCGGGCATTGGCCCTGGCGAACACTTAGGCGAATACGGTATTGATGTCGCAGTCGACAAGCCCGCGGTGGGCAGCGATTTGCAGGATCACATTGACTATGTCTCTGGCTGGGAAACCGCCTCAACCGACCCGATAGGCGACAGTTTGGCGGGCACATTCCGCATGGCCAAAGCGATCATCCAGCACCGCTTTACCAAGAAAGGCATCATGACCACGCCCTATGCCGAGGCTGGCGGGTTCTGGTCGGTGATGCCCGATGCGCCTGCGCCCGATGTGCAATGGCATTTCGTGCCTGCCGTCTTGGAAGATCATGGCCGCGAAAAGGTGAAGGGCCACGGCTTTTCGCTGCATGCTTGCGTGCTGCGTCCCGAAAGCCGGGGCACTGTTCGCTTGAACACAAATACGGCTGGTGATGCGCCAAAAATCGATCCCAATTTCCTCGATGACGAGCGCGATTTGGCGGTTATGCGCGCAGGCATTCGCCTGTCGCACCGTATCGCTGAAGCACCGCCCTTGGCCGATTACGCGCCCGTGGATCGTCACCCATTTGATATAAATGATGATGCCGCGCTCAACACAATGATCCGCGAGCGCTCCGACACCGTCTATCACCCCGTCGGCACTTGCCGCATGGGCAGCGATGATGCCAGCGTGGTTGACACCAAGCTGAAGGCTCGCGGTGTCGAAGGGCTATGGATAGCCGATGCCAGCGTGATGCCCAAGATCGTTAGCGGGAACACCAACGCGCCAAGCATTATGATCGGCGAACGCTGCACTGAATTTGTGAAAGCGTCAGCCTAACCCCCAACATCAAAAAAAAGGGGCCCGAGCATTGCGCCCGGGCCCATCAAAGTTTGATTGTTCGCAGGAGGAACATGGGTTGGCGGGGAAGAGGTGGGAGAGGAAAAGTCCTCTCCCCCACCAAACTGGTGAAGTGTGAAACTTAGTTCCGAGAAAACTCAGGATAGGCTTCCACACCAATTTCGACTTGATCGAGGCCAGCCAATTCTTCTTCTTCAGAAGGACGGACACCGATTGTGTATTTGAGGGCGAGCCAGACAATTGCTGATGCTGCCGAGACAAACACCGCAGTGGCCACAACGCCAATGCCTTGGACACCGAATTGTTGACCCATAGTCAGGGTAACGCCGTCGACTTCGGACTGAGTGTTGAAAGCAACAGCCAGCGTGCCCCAGATACCTGCGAACAGGTGAACAGGGATGGCGCCAACCACGTCATCAATTTTCAGCTTGTCGAGCAATGGAACCGTAAAGACTACGATCAATCCGCCAACTGCGCCGATCAGGATCGAGGATCCTACAGACGGTGCAAGTGGTTCAGCAGTGATCGAAACCAGACCGGCAAGCGCGCCGTTCAGAGCCATGGTCACATCGGCTTTCTTGTAACGGATGAGCGTAAAGACAATCGCGGTTACCACGCCGCCAGCAGCGGCCATATTGGTGTTTACGAAGATCTTGGATACGTCAGACACATCGCCAATCGTTCCCATCGCAAGCTGCGATGCACCGTTAAATCCGAACCAACCGAGCCACAGAATGAATGTGCCCAAAGTCGCAAGCGGAATGTTCGCGCCAGGGAAGACATTGACCTTACCATCAGCGCCGTAGCGGCCAGAGCGCGCTCCGATGATGATCGCGCCAATCAATGCTGCCCAGCCGCCTGTTGAGTGAACCAAAGTCGATCCCGCAAAGTCAGAGAAGCCCATCGCGTCTAGCGAACCTGCACCCCATTCCCAGCTGACCACAACAGGGTAAATAACGCCGGTAAGCAGAACGACAAATATGAAGAACGGCACAATTTTCACGCGTTCAGCCACTGTGCCCGATACGATCGAAGCTGTGGTCGCACAGAAAACCATTTGGAAGAACCAATCCGAAGCGACAGAATAGCCTGTTTCCAGATCGGCTTCACCAACGCCCTGCATGTCATAGACTGTGCCGGCCATGCCGAACCAACCTGCGCCATCAAAGCCAGGGTATGCAATATTATAGCCAATGACCCAGAACATTAGGCCAGCGATTGAATATAGGCCGATGTTCTTAAGACACTGCGTCGATGTGTTTTTCGAACGCACAAGGCCGGCCTCGAGCATGGCGAACCCAGCCGCCATCCACATTACCAAAAAGCCGCCGATCAAAAACAGCAGCGTGTTCAAAATATAGGCTGTGCCTCCGCCAACAGCATCGGCTGCGGGTGCGGCGACTTCTGCGACGGCTTCAGCCGCTTCCGCTGCAGGTGCAGCAAGCGCGGGCTGTGCGGCGACAAGGCCGCCTAGGGCCAATGCGCCGATTGAATAGAGTGTGCGTTTCATGTCTTTTACCCCTGACATCACAAAGCCGTCTCGCCCGCTTCGCCGGTGCGAATGCGAGTGGCGTCGGCCAGATCGAGTACGAAGATTTTGCCGTCACCGATCGCATCGGTGCTGGCGGTGGTTTGAATGGTTTCCACCACTTGCGCCGCGATTTCGTCGCTGGCGGCAATTTCAAGCTTCACTTTGGGAAGCATGTTGGTGGAATATTCTGCGCCGCGATAAATTTCGGTCTGACCTTTTTGACGGCCAAATCCTTTGACCTCCGATACGGTCATACCTGCGACACCAATGCCGCCCAGCGCTTCGCGGACGTCATCCAATTTAAACGGCTTAATAACGGCGATGATGAATTTCATCTTTGCCCCCTGATACCTGCCGGACCTGTTTCCGACCCGTCACTATCAGCAAGGGGTGTGCCAATTTGTATTAGGCACTGAATCTATGAGGTTTTAGCGTTGAACGCGGTTAAGCAACAACGCATATGTGTTTATTTATTAGGCAGGTGATGAATTATTAATCACTCATCGCCCGCAATATAGCGATCACTGGCACGCGCTGGCAGGCCATCAATGCTCGATAGCCTAATCGCTGTCTTCGCCGCCCACTCTTCTGGATTGGCTTGCGCATGGTGCTTCACAAGAGTTTCGCGCTCAGCCTCCAAAGTCATTTTCGGCACACCCCAACCACAGCTGGTCTGCACGCTCTCCACATCGATAACGAAGATTTGCCGCGTTCCCGGCAGCAAGGTGAAATGCGCAGCCAATTTCTCCCAGCCATCATCCTGCGGCAGCACCGGCACACCGCGCCCGTAAATGCGCAAAATATTGGCAGGCTGCTGGAAATTGTTGAACATGATGGTGATGCGCCCATCGGCGGCGAGATGCGCATGGGTTTCATTACCCGATCCGCCAAGGTCGAGATAAGCGACACGTTTGGGGCTGAGGATACGGAATGCATCATAGCCCTTGGGTGACAGATTGATCCGCCCAATCGGCGCGGAGGTCGCAACAAAGAACATCGGCTGCTCTGCGATCATGGCGATATGCTTGTCAGAAAGCTCGTTTGAAAACTCAGCCATTAGTCCATCTCCTTGCCAATTGTTGCTCGAACGGGAATTCCCGCTGGATCAAAAGCTTCCAAGCAAAACACATTCACACCGACATAGTCAGGCGTCACCCGCTTTCTATGAAACGGATAAATACCGCAGGTCTTGCAAAAGAAATGCCGCGCGGTCTTGGTGTGAAATTGATACTCAGACAGCGCATCTTCGCCTGTCAGAAGCTCAAATTCGCTTTCATGCACTTTCACCATCAGAGCGTTTTTGCGGATGCAGATTGAGCAATCGCATGTGGTAAGCTCTGGAAAATCCGTCGTGATAGCAAATTGCACTGCGCCGCAGTGGCAATGGCCGGTAAACCGTTCCCTTGACCGGGAACCGCTCACAAAAATTCCTTCAACGTCGAAATCCAGCGGTCGAATTGGTCATGGTGGAGCCAATGCCCCGCCTTCTCAAACTCGATCACTTTCGCTGTGCTGAAATGCTTTATGCGCCCGTCTTTTGCCGGATTGCTGGCCCAGCTATCCGCGCCATACAGCAGCAGTGTCGGGCATGTGATCGCGGTCCATGTTTGCTCGATAAATTCATCGCCAATATCTTCCACGCCCCACACATTGAGATGCGGATCAAACTTCCAAGTGTAGGTTCCATCCTCATTGCGATTGACGCCGTGGATGGTCAGATGGCGGGCCTGTGCCTCGGTGAGATAGGAGTTCTCCTCAATCATTCGCGCGAACGCCGCCTCGATAGAATCATATTTGCGAGGGGTGCGCCCTGATGCTTTGCGCTTCTTTGCAATCCATTCTGCTGCGCGCTCAGGATAAGGCGTCTTGCGCTGTTCTTCGCGCCATTCAGGACTTGGCCCCAGCCCTTCAATCGCAACCAATTTCGTCACTTGATCGGGGAATATACCGGTATAGCGCAGCGCCACATTACCGCCCATGGAATGCGCAATAATCCGCACCGGCCCCTCATCCAGCTGGTGGATAAGCTGCGCCAGATCATAGACCATATCATTGGCGTTATAATTGCCGTCTGAGACCCAATCGCTGTCGCCATGCCCGCGGTGATCCATCGCCACCACGTGATATTGATCGCGCAAAACCTCTGCCGTCCAATCCCAATTGCGGGCATGATCGCGCCCGCCATGCACCATAATCAGCGGCGGCTTGGCATTGCCCTCAGCATCATATTTTCCCCAATCGAGGTAATGCAGCTTGAGCTTTTGCGAGATGAAAGTCTGCGAGGTAGGGCCGGACGAAGAAAGAGCAATTGTCATGCAGCCATCATTGCCGACATGCGGGCTGGCCTGCAAGCTTAGCGTCGCGTTACCTTTCTTTGGTCGCGCTAAAGTTCAGCTGCGCATTCTGCTCTTGCTGGTAATTCACATCCCATGGGCTCTTGGCCATAAACACCAAATCACCATCGCGATCTTTCGCCAGATTGGCGCGGTTGAAGCTCTCAAATTCACTCATCGCCTCATCCGGCCCCGTCACCCAGCGCGCGGTGGCAAAGGGCGCGGCCTCTAGTCCAGCCTCCACCTTATATTCCGCAGACAGACGGCTGATCAGCACTTCCAATTGCAGCTGGCCGACAACACCGACGATATGCTGCGCGCCGAGTTCGGGATAGAACACTTGGATCACACCTTCTTCGGACAAATCATCCAGCGCCTTGCGAAGCTGTTTGGTCTTAGTCGGATCTTTCAATTGCACCCGCCGCAAAATCTCAGGCGCAAAATTGGGTAGGCCAGTGAAGCGCACCGTGTTTTTCTCAGACAAAGTATCGCCCACCCGCAAAGTGCCGTGATTGGGAATGCCGATAATATCGCCGGCCTCTGCCGTGTCGGCGATCTCGCGGTCTTGCGCGAAAAACAGGATCGGCGAATGCACAGCGATGGGTTTGCCGAGGCCGGACGGCGTCAGTTTCATGCCCCGCTTAAACGTGCCTGACACCTGCCGCATAAAGGCAATGCGGTCGCGGTGATTGGGATCCATATTGGCCTGCACTTTGAAGATGAAGCCGGTGACCTCATCATATTCTGGCTCAATGAAACTATCGCCAGCAGGCTGCGGGCGCGGCGGCGGTGCATGCGTGGCAATCGCCTCAATCAGCTCGGTAATGCCAAAGTTCTTGAGCGCAGAACCAAAGTAGACCGGCGTAAGGTCGCCATTGCGGTAAGCTTCTAAATCAAACTCCGGATAACCGATTTGCGCAAGCTCTGCGTCCTCGGCAAATTGCTCCGGAATATCGGCCTGGTCATAAGTGCCAACGAACTCTTTCGACCCGCCTTCAGGCCGCGATATATTGCCGCTTTGAAAGTCGAGAATGCCGGTAAATTCGCCGCCCATGCCAATCGGGAACATTTGCGGGGAGACATCCAGCGCCAGCATATCGGCGATCTCATCCAGCAGCTCAAATATGGGTCGCCCCTCGCGGTCGACCTTGTTAACGAAGGTGATGATCGGCACGCTGCGCAGGCGGCACACTTCGAACAATTTGCGCGTCTGCGGCTCAATGCCTTTAGCGGCATCAATAACCATGATCGCGGAATCCACCGCTGTCAGAGTGCGGTAGGTATCCTCAGAGAAATCCTCGTGGCCCGGCGTATCGAGCAGGTTGAACGTCACACCGTTTCGCTCGAAAGTCATGACCGATGACGTCACAGAGATGCCGCGCTGCTGCTCGATTTTCATCCAGTCAGACCGCGCCCGCCGCTGATCACCGCGCGCCTTGACCTCACCCGCCAAATGGATCGCGCCGCCTTGCAAAAGCAGCTTTTCCGTCAGCGTAGTTTTACCAGCATCAGGGTGCGAAATGATCGCGAAAGTGCGCCGTGAGTTTGTGGAATTGGACATAACAATTGGCCGCCACGCTTATCCGCGCAGGCTTGCTCCTTGCTTTTCTGCCGCCGCAACGATGGCTTCGGAGATGGCCTTTAACTCTGCATCTTTGAAGCTCTTTTCCTGCGGCTGAAGGGTGACTTCAACGGCTACGCTTTTCTGACCCTCAGGAACGCCTTGCCCTGCAAACACATCAAACACGCGCGCATCTGTGATGTTCACTTTGTCTGCGCCTTTGACGCTGCGCAGCAGTTCTCCGGCGGGCAATTCAGCAGGCACCAAAAATGCAAAATCGCGGGTCACCGATTGCAATGCAGGCGGGCTGTATGGTGCGCGGGCAAAGCTGGCGGCGGCACCCTTTTTCGCTTTGGGCGCGGGGATCGCATCCAAGTGTATGCCAAGCGCCACAACTGGCACATCGATATCAAACGCATCGAGCATGGCGGGATGGATCGTCCCGAAACTCGCAAGCTGGTTCTTGGGGCCGAGGCGCAAGCTGGCGGATTGGCCGGGGTGGTAGACCTCCGCCACGCTTTGATCCGCTGGCATCACCATCAATTTGCCCACCGGAGCGCCCGCAGCTTCTAACAATTGCAGGCACATGGCTTTCGCATCATAGGCATCGAAATGCGTGGGCTTTCCATTGGCCCAGCCGCGCGCAGCTTTCTCGCCAGCCAGCACAGCAACCAGCGTGGGATGTTCACCATCGGCCAGATAACGCCGGCCGATTTCGAACAATTGCAAGCTAGACGCGCCGCGGTCGACATTGCGTTTTACCGCTGAGAGCAGTCCCGGCAGCAATGATGGCCGCATCACTTTCATGTCTTCAGAAATCGGATTATCGAGCGACCAGACGCCGCCGCCAACTCGCGCGGCTTCGTCTTCAGAAATGAATGACCAAGTAATCGCTTCATCAAGGCCAGCACCAGCGGCGGCTCGGCGCAATTTGCGTTCCAATTTTTGTTCCGTCGAAGCGGTCGGACGCGCGACGCCTTCTGCACGCGGAAGCGCAACGCTGGCGACATTATCAAGGCCGTGAATGCGCACGACTTCCTCGACCAGATCGGCTGGCCCTTCGATATCGTGGCGGCGCAATGGGCATGTGACATTCCACTGAACATCCACTGCGAAGTCCAAACTTTCCAAAATACGGCGCTGCTCATCTGCGGCCACATCAACTCCGCCCAAAGACGCGGTGAGAACCGGGTCAAAGGCGACCACTTTGGCTGTCGATGGAGGTGATCCTGCGCGCGTGACTTCGCTGGCTGTTCCGCCGCCCAGCTCCACAATCAAGCCGGTCAGCAAGTCCAAACCATCATCCAAAAACGCCGGATCAACGCCGCGCTCAAACCGAGTGCGTGCATCGGATGCAAGGCCAAGCTTGCGGCCTGTCACGCCGATTTGTGCGGGGTTGAAGTATGCGATTTCTAGCAGGACATCGGTGGTCTCGGCGCTGCAACCGGATTCCAAACCGCCCATAATGCCCGCGACATCATGGACGCCTGCATCATCGGCGATCACCGTCATGCTGTCATCCAGCGTGTAAGTCTTGTCGTTCAGCGCCACGATCTGCTCGCCATTTTTCGCGCGCCGAGCCACCACTGCACCCGACAACTTCGCCAGATCATAGACATGCGCCGGACGGCCAAATGCCAGCATCAGATAGTTCGTCAGATCGACCAGAAGCGAAATCGACTTTTGCCCTGCACTGGCCAATCTTTGCTGGAGCCAATCAGGCGATGCCCCGTTTTTGACGCCCGTAATCACGCGGCCGTAAAACGCCGGACAGCCCTCTAAATCATCCGTGCGGATTTCAGTCGGGCACGCGCCGGATGCTTCAAACTTAGGAAACGCAATCGGCTTTAATGTGCCCAAACCTGCCGCGGCCAAATCGCGCGCAATCCCGTGCACACCCATGCAATCGGGGCGGTTGGGCGTGATCGCTACATCGATGATCGGCGATGAGCCGTGGTAATCGGCAAAGCTCTTGCCTACGCTGGCGTCGCCGGGCAATTCGATGATCCCATCGTGATCTTCGCCCAATTCCAACTCGCGCACGCTGCACATCATACCATTGGATTCCACGCCGCGAATGGCGCTTTTCTTCAGCTTCATGCCATTGGACGGCACGACCGCGCCGGGCTGGCCCAACACGCCTTTCATACCCGCACGCGCATTGGGCGCGCCGCATACGACTTGCAGCGGATCGCCGCTCCCAGTGTCCACGGTCAGCACTTGAAGCTTGTCCGCATCAGGATGCTTTTCAGCCGTCAAAACTTCGGCAACGGTGAAGCCAGCAAGACGCTGCGCAGGGTCTTCGACGCCTTCAACTTCAAGCCCAATTGCGTTCAGGCAATCGGTGATCTCTTTCAGCGTCGCCTCAGTTTCGAGGTGGTCTTTCAGCCATGTGAGTGAGAACTTCATGGTTTCACTCCTACGCCTGCGGAAAGGGTCGGCTGGTCAAAGGCGGAGAAGCCATAATGCGACAGCCAGCGCGCGTCTCCATCGAAGAAAGCGCGCAAATCATCCATCCCATATTTCAGCATGGCAAGGCGGTCGACGCCCACGCCAAATGCAAAGCCTTGGTATTCATCTGGGTCCACGCCTGCGCTTTCAAGCACGCGGCGATTGACCATGCCGCTGCCCAAGAGTTCCATCCAATCATGGCCCTCATCATCGCCCGATCCGCCAACCACGCGGCGTCCGCCCGTGTTCGCATAACCCACGTCCACTTCGACACTAGGCTCAGTGAAAGGGAAGTAGGATGGGCGCAGGCGCAGGACGATATCCTCGCGTTCGAAGAAGGCTTTGAGGAAGGTTTCAAGCGTCCATTTCAGATGACCAAGGTGGATGTCTTTGTCGATCACCAACCCCTCGACCTGATGAAACATTGGCGTGTGGGTCGCATCGCTATCGCTGCGGTAAACGCGGCCGGGCGCGATGATGCGAATGGGCGCGCCATTTGCTTTCATGCTGCGGATTTGCACCGGTGAAGTGTGTGTGCGCAGCAACATTTTGTGTTCTGCGCCTTCCTCTTTGGGGAAGTAAAACGTGTCATGCATTGCGCGCGCTGGATGGCTTTCATCCATGTTGAGCGCGGTGAAATTGTGCCAATCATCTTCGATCTCAGGGCCGGTCGCGACCGAGAAGCCAAGGTCTGCGAAAATCTCGGCCAGCTCGTCCATCACTTGAGAAACCGGATGGACGCTGCCCTGCTTTGTTTCGGGCGCTGGCAAAGTGAGATCGAGCGTTTCGGACGCCAGTTTCTCCGCCAAAGCCGCGCTTTCCAATTCCGCTTTGCGAGCTGCAATCGCGTCCGCCACTTCGCCGCGTGTCGCTTGGATTGCGGGCGCCGCTTCGGTGCGTTCTTCCGGGCTCATCCCGCCCAGCGTTTTGAGCGCCAGCGACACCCAGCCCTTTTTGCCGAGCGCCGCAACGCGCTGCTCCTCGAGCGCATCCAGTGTTTCAGCGGCATTGATCGCGGCAAGCGCGGCGGTTTTTTGGTCGGTCAAATCGGTCATATCGGGCAATTTCATTGGCAAAGGTGAAGGGGCGCACTAGCGCGGCTCGGCGCGCAAGGCAAAGCTGTATTTGAAGCTGTAGGCCCGACGCCTAGCAGAGCGCAAAGCTGCTCTAGCGTTCCGGCGTGTCCAATGTCTGCGCGGCCGAGCCCCAGATCCGCGCCCGCGCTTCCATAAAGCTGGCCAAGATCGGGTGATCAAGGGCAGCATATTCGGTCGGATTCATCGTCATAAATTCGCGAAATTCGCGGCTGAAATGGGCCTGATCGTGGTAGTGCTCGTCCATCGCCTCGGTCCAATTGGCGCCTTGATGCAGCATGAAACTGGTCAGACTGCGCATGAAACGTTGGCGGCGCATAAGCAGCTTTGGCGGAAAGCCGAAATAGCGCATGCAGACGCGCTCCAAAGTGCGCGTGCTCATCGCAACCTCGCTGGCAAACTCGGCCACACTGGTCAGCTTTGAATCGAGCAACGCCTTGTGAACGCGCATGATTTTGGGCTCATCGCGATTGGGTCGCATCACCCCGCGCATAAATTCGGTTAGCGCATCAAATTGCTGTTCTTTGCTGACAGAGGCGTCACACAAAACCTCGCACAGGCCGGAAAACTTGGTGAATGCAGGATGCCTCTCGCCATTGCCGCCCACATTCGCAAGATCGCCCGCTGGCACATCCATAAACCGCGCCCAGCCCAGCGGCAGCAGACCTATGCCCCACATCCGCGCCGTGCCCACGCGGAATGAGCTTGGAAGAGACGTTGGGCCGGTCACGATAAACCGCGCGTCATCAACCGAGTATTCGGCTAATTCAGAATGCGGTGCCTCTCCTGCGAAAAAGCGTAAGTTCGCCCATTCCGGCTGGAGGTAGTCATGGACCCGCCCGCCGCTGGGAACATCCAGATCGAACTGGTAAAAGCTGGTGAAGCAGCCGTCGAATTCCTCAGGCGGTTGCCAGAACTCGGTGCGCATTGTGTAATCCGCCGCGCTAATCGCAGCCAGATCAATCCCGTTAGTATTCGATGTCCCACCCATTTGTCCTGTCTGGCAAATTTGGCGCGAACTTACAAATGCAAACGGCGCAAGTGCCTGAAACTAGGACACCCGCGCCGTTTGGCATTTCTTCACTCTGTAGGAAAGCGTGAGCTGGCCCTTAGGCCGGAAGCGCAGCTTTCGCTTGAGCGATAATCGTTTTGAACGCTGCTTCTTCGTTCATGGCAAGATCAGCCATCACTTTGCGGTCCAGCTCAATACCCGCCAATTTCACGCCGTGCATGAATTGTGAGTATGTCAGGCCTTCGGCGCGAACAGCAGCATTGATCCGTTGGATCCAGATACCGCGGAAAGTGCGCTTTTTGATCTTACGGTCGCGGTACGCATATTGGCCGGCTTTCTCGACGGCCTGACGCGCGATGCGAATGGTGTTTTTGCGGCGACCGCGATAGCCCTTGGCCTGATCGAGTAACCGTTTGTGTTTCTGGCGTGTGGTGACGCCGCGTTTAATGCGTGGCATAAAATATATCCTTGTTAGAAAATCGGTCCGAAGCGGACGTCAGATGAAATTAGCCGAGCCCGTAGGGCGCCCATTTCTTGACTGTCTTCGCATCCGGATCAGCAGCGACAGATGTGCCGCGGTTCTGGCGGATATATTTTGCATTGTGGCTCATCAGACGGTGACGCTTACCAGCGACGCCGTGCTTGACCTTGCCAGTTGCGGTGATTTTGAAGCGTTTCTTCACACCGCTTTTGGTCTTAAGCTTGGGCATTTTCATCTCCTAAAAAGGACACGCTCACCAGCCCTGGCAGCCCTAACGGCCAGACCGGCAAAATGATTCGTGTCATTGAAGAGGCGGCGTTTATGGCGAGATGCGTGTTTTGGCAAGTGTTTTACGCGCGGCGTTTTGTTTGTTTAGCCTCAAGCGCCGGCGTTCGCGTCCGCTCACTTGGCTGCGGCCTAACCGGCCGGCGGGCGTGCGCCCTTGCCGCTCACTGCGTTCGCCGATCAGCGCTTCCCATCCAAACTGCTCCACTCCGCTTAGTGCTTCATTGCAGACTTTTGGCGGAGCTCGGTTGCCGACTAGGCAACCGCAAGGCCGACTGGCCGCCCGCAGGCCCGACAGGGCCGAGGACATCGCGCGGCGGAGGCCGTGCGGAAAACAAAGAATCCGCCGCTTGAGGGTCTCAAACAAACAACTCCTAAACAAGCTAAGGTTACAAAGGTTACACCCTGTCACCTTCCCTACATTGCCCAATTTATTATTGTATTCATAGGGTTAGATTTGAAAGTGCGCTGGGCGGACACTGGGGGGTTACATGGCTGTTTGTCACCTTTGCTCCTTTTTAGGCGGTGTTTTGGTGTGAGTTTGTGAGCGCCCGCATTGGCGCGGCTTTAGTGCTTGGGTGCGGGATACACATTTGGCGGGGTGTAGGAAAATGGGTTTGGGGCCACGCCAAGGTTCAGCAGGTGCTTGCAGTGAGTTTAGGGTCAAGGCGCGCGCGGGAGTCTTTTGTTTTCCGCACGCCGTCCGGCGTGCGATATCCTCGCGGCTTGCGCCGCTGCGGGCGCGTGGTCACGCTTGCGGTCGGCTGGTCGCCGACCGTGCTCCGCAATCAAGGCATGAGGGAAGCGCCAAGCGTCATGGTGCCACACAGAGAGGGAGCGCTAGTCGGTCACCGACTAGGTGACCGCAAGGGCGCATGCCCGCCGGCCGGTTAGGCCGTAGCCAAGCAGCGCGGACGCGCTGCGCCCGCCGCTTGAGGGTCTAAACAAAAAACACAAAATACCCGCGCCACATACCGAGAGCCCGCCGCATAGCGCCTCCCGTTTCTGGGTGAGAGTAATGGGGGACACACCAAGAGCCATAGTGATGGACGTGCAGTCTAGAACCAAGGAGCACATATATGTTTGCTGCGTGGGAAACTTCAGTCAGTCGCCTTCTTTGTTTGCTGCTCACTCACCGAGCTTTCAAATACTAGCTAGGTCGCGCACGTTCTCGATCATTGTGCTCACTCCACAATGCGGCATTCTTCGAGCGCGAATGTATCTCGCATGTCAATGTCAGTTATGGCTTGCGCTAAGGCATCAGACATAAAGAACTTATTGTAGAGGACCTCCTCAACCCAAAGATCGCCACCGCCGAGTGCTTCGCTGGATATAGCGACCGGCCCCTTCACCCATTCATCGACTTTCCAATGCTGTATTCCTGTTTTCTTCTCGACGACAAACTTCGAAACCTTTTCGCTTTTCTCAGGGACTAGCGTGTTCTTCCGACATCCAAAGTTTAGTAGGAAAAACTCTCCTGGATAAGGCGTCTCTAAATCAGCCTTGAAGGTGGGAAATGGTACAAGCCCTCCATCACCCAAGTCGAAGCGAGCTAGCACCTCGGCAAGTTTGCCGCGCACCACAAGAAAGCCACCGGTATAGAAGATATCTCCCAGAAGCTTGAAGCGTTTCTCGTTCCACACCGCTGCGGCTTCGGGGAGTTCCTCGCGGCGTAGCGCGAAGCCTTGTCCTGCACGCTTCATGTTTGCAAACACATCATCCGACGCCAACGGAATTTTAAACTCCGCTGGCGTCCAATCTTGGTTATAGAACTTGGTGCGAATGCCGGGCTTGTCGCCTAGAGCATAGTTACTCTTGACACTACTCATCCAAACTTTGCCACCCACAACCCTCAACCCCCACTCATAGCCGCAAGCACTTCTTCCAGCCGCGCAGGCTCGCCCAGCGCAATCACGCGCCCTCCCTCGGCTTCAGCAGACGACATATCCAGCGGATTGCCTTGCCAATCGCTCATCTGTCCGCCTGCGCCTTCGACAACGGGCACTAGGGCTGCGTAATCATAGAGTTTCAGGCCGCTTTCGATCACCAGATCAATATGCCCGCTCGCCAGCAATCCGTAATTGTAGCAATCGCCGCCATAGATCGGCTGGGGGTTTTCCGGATAGGCCTTGGCGACGACCCGCAGATAGGCGTCGACTTCATTTTCTTGGAAATAATGCGGGCTGGTGGAGGCGACGCTGGCGCCTGCCAATTCTTTGCAGGCCCGCGTGGTCACAGGCTTGCCATTAAACGTCGTGCCAAGGCCAAGTGCGCCGACCCAGCGTTCGCCCGCAATGCATTGATCGATCACGCCAATGGTGGGCCAGCCGCTTTGGCAAAGAGCGATCAGCGTGCCGAAAATGGGGCGGCCCGCCATGAAGCTTTGCGTGCCGTCAATCGGGTCCAATATCCATTGGCGCTCGGCGCTTTCATTATGGGTGCCATATTCTTCGCCCACAATGCCATCATCGGGCCGCTCGGCCTCTAGGATTTTGCGCATGGCGGCCTCTGCGGCGCGGTCGGCCTCTGTCACGAAGCTGCGATCGGCTTTGCGTTCGCTCGACCATTCGCCGCGGAACAGGGGGCGAATAGCTTGGCCTGCGGCATCGGCAAGATGGGCGGCGAGGAGGATATCATCTTCGGTTTTTGACATGGGGCACGGCTTGAATGGGGCAGCGCGCAAGGTCAAGTTTTGCGGGGCGCCTGCTCGCTTTGAGCAAATCCTTCAAAAATGTCATCTGCGTCCAATAAGCGGCTCAAATGCCGTGCTATTCGACAGACCTCTCGATGCACTATAGGGTGCGGGAGACTGCTTGGGGGCACATATGGGGCGCGGCAAAGGAGACGATTGGCCAGGTAATCGGCCAGAGGGTTGGGACGCTGATATTTGGCGGCGCAATCTGGAGTCTTACACGGGCACTTCGCGCGAAGGCCTGCCCCTGTCCGAAAATCGCAGCGCGAGCGAGGATTTGCAGCCATGGCTGGCGCGGCTGGTCTCTGCCAAAGCGACCAATGACCCAGAGACGGTGATCGCCTGCGGCATGTGCAATGATCTGGTCTATACGCGCTATATTTTTGGCGGGCGCTGGACGGCGTCGACCGCCGATGGGCACGGAACGTACCGCGATGAAGTGCTGCAATTTGGCCAGCATTCCAAATATATGCCGATCACTTGCACCGGCAATATTATGTCGGCGGGATTTGGACTGCGCGCGGGCGCGTTTTATGCGCTGACGGGGCGCGAGGCAGGCACTGTGCTCGACCGAATTGAGCAGCAGGATATTTTCGGCATGCTCGCCGATGATTTTCGCGAAATTTACTCCGATGATTATTCACCGCAGCAATGGAATTTGGCGATGGAAGAGGCGCTGCGGCGCTATATTGCGCGGCATGATCCGCCGCCGCCTGATCCGGTTTCCGTGGCGTTTGAGCGGGCCGCTTTTGAAGATCCATCACAGTCCCTGCCTGACTTTGCTGAGGGGCTGAACATCTCCTTGCGCAAATTGCAGCGCGTGGTGAAGCGCGATTTCGGCCTGCCTCCGCGCACGGTGATGCGGCGGGCAAGGGCGCTCGATCTGGCGGCGCAATTATGCGGCGTTGCCGATGAGAATGAAGCGAATGAAATGCTGCTGCGCTATTTCGACCAGTCGCATTTGATCAAGGATTTCACCGCGTTTTTCGGAGTGACGCCTGAGAAGTTTCGCGCGCGGCCGCGCCCCTTGATGATGATCACCTTGGAACAGCGCCAAGCGCGGCGTTTGGAAGAACTGGAGCGGCACACGCCCGGCACTGCGCATCCATGGCGCGGGGCGGATGAGCCCGATAATACCCCGCCCAAAGCGGTCGCCAAACGCGTTTAATCGAACAGACTGCTCACGCTGCTTTCATCGGCGATGCGGCGAATGGCCTCGCCCACCAAAGGCGCCATAGTCAAAACGCGGATGCGGTCTGATGCCTCGCAGGCTTCTGTCGGCAGAATGCTGTCAGTGATGACCAGCTCTTTCAAAGCCGAGCCATTGATCCGCGATACCGCTTCGCCCGACAAAACGCCGTGAGTGATATAGGCCGCCACGCTGGCCGCGCCATTGGCAAGCAAAGCGGCGGCTGCATTGCAAAGCGTGCCGCCGGAATCGACGATGTCATCGATCATAATACAGTGCCGGCCCGATACGTCGCCAATGATGTTCATCACTTCGCTTTCGCCCGGGCGATCGCGGCGTTTGTCGACGATGGCGAGCGGCGCATTGTCGAGGCGTTTGGCGAGAGCGCGGGCGCGCACAACGCCGCCCACATCGGGGCTGACGACCATCAAATCTTGCTCGCCATAACGCGCCTGAATATCGGCGGCCATTACGGGTGCGGCATATAGGTTATCGGTCGGTATATCGAAGAAGCCTTGGATTTGGCCGGCGTGCAAATCAACAGCGAGCACACGGTCCGCGCCAGCGCGGGTCATCAAATCGGCGACCAATTTCGCGGAGATCGGTGTGCGCGGGCCGGGTTTGCGGTCTTGGCGGGCATAGCCGAAATAGGGCACAACGGCGGTGATCCGCTTTGCCGATGCACGTTTCAGCGCATCGATACAGATCAACAATTCCATCAAATTGTCATTCACCGGAAAGCTGGTGGATTGAAGGATAAAGACATCTTCGCCGCGCACATTCTCGTGGATTTCGACGAAGATTTCTTCATCGGCAAAACGGCGCACGCTGGCATCTGTCAGCGGGATTTCGAGGTAAGCGGCAATCGCCCGCGCCAAAGGCAGATTTGAATTGGCGGACATGATTTTCATGGCGGAGTGTTTCCCTCAAATATCGCAGCACAAATGCGCGCGAATCCCGTGCGATTCGCTTGGGCGTTGGCTTAGCCCAGCGCCAAGGCTTTGCAACAGAAGCGCAGCAGTTTTGTCCTCAGATCGCTTAGCGATGCTGGGCGATTATCGCGGCAAGATCATGGGGCAAAGGCATCGGCTTAATCGGGCTGACATTGGCGCCGCCCGTGTTGCCGACCGGGATAAGGCCGAACGCCGTCTTCGTTGCCGCACCGATTATGCGCACGATTTGTCCCGCAAACTCGCGCGCATCCCTTTGCCGCACAGACCAATGCATCATCGCTACATGCACGCGGATGTGATCGCCGGTGGAATATTGGCTGAGGATATGCGCGCGCTCCAAATGCGCAAATTCAGCCTCCGCATTTTCGCAGGCGCCCGCCTGTTCAAGCTCATATCCGACAAAATCCGAAAGCTGTGTCACTGCGATCTCCTCATCTGCCGAATAATGCCGCCATCACCCCTTCAAGGCAAGATGCCGATAGGAGGCGTCCTCACTGCCTCTGACGCCATAGGCGCTAGGGTTATCCGGATCATCCCTGTCCCAGCCATCTGTGCAAGGCACGGTGCTGTTCCAGTCATAGACCGCATGGCGGTGGCTGATTTTCCAAGTGCCATCGCGCCGTTCAAACCGGTCGAGATAACGGCCCGCAGCGATCATCAAGATATCGCCATCCGGCGTCTCAATCGTGTGATGCGCCACGAAATAGGCCTCGCCTGCCGCTGTGTCTCCATCGACTTCAACCAAGCATTGCCCAATAACATGCTGCGTGCGCTTCATCGTATCCAGCACTGGCATGACCCAAGTGACAAAATCTGCGGCGGTCCCTTTGAACATGCCGTGATCATCGGTTGCATCTGGATGAAAGCAATCGCGCACAATATCAGCATCACACCGGTCAATTCCGCGCGCGAGACGGGTGACCAGCTCCGTGCACTCTAGCTTATCAGCTGCCAGTTCCAATCGGCTCATCAGCGCGCCATCCAATCTTCCAATGTTTCATGAAAATAGAGCATCCGGCTTTCTTGACCCGCCAGATAATCGCGCTTGTAGCCGCGCGAATGAAGGCCGCGTTGTTGCTGCGGCCAGATCTCCAAATCCTCATCAATCGCGGGGCCGGTTGTGACTTCATCAACTGTGCCTTGCATATGCGGAACCTCTTCATCGGTAGAGATCGTGTCCTGCATGACATAGGAATAATAATCGGTCTGGCCCTTGGCGAACAAAACCATGAACCACATGTCGAACAGGCATTTTTCAGGATCGGTTGGATGCGGACGCGCGCGCAGCCAGATATTGCTTTCCGGTTTCAGGCTGAAGGATAGGTTGGGAAAGATCGTATAATGCCAATTATCGGTCAGCTGATCATCATGATAGGTGGAAAAATCATAACCCTTTTCCTTGCCTAGCTGGCGTTTTGCCGCTTGCAGATCCTTGCGAATATTGCGGGTCTTTCCGCCCTTATAATCGTCTGCGTTAAGCTCCCAAAAATCAATCTCGCCCTTCAGCTTTTCGAGGATTTCCTTCTCGCCGCCTTTGACCGCAGCCGCTGGGCCGCCGCCTGGCATTAGCATTCGGCAATGCCCCTGCGGATAGTGATCAAACTGGCAGCCCTCGCGGCCATATTCCAGCGTATGAATAGCGCCGGGATGGACGAAAGGCACATGATAGCTTTCGCTGAAATTGTCCTGCACCAGCTTCCAATTCCAATCGCCTTCTACTGTCACCCAATGCGTGCGGCGAAATTCTTCCATCGGATAGGTGTCGATCTGATCGGCAATTGGCCCCAGATACTCTTTCAAAGGCGCGCAATCATCCTCCATATTATACCAGACAAAACCGGCCCAAACCTCGCTGCGCATTTCCACCAGATTGAGTTTGCCGCATGGGCTGCCTTGCTTGAAATCAGCCTCGTCAGGCACTGTTTTGAGCGTGCCCTGCAAATCATAGGCCCATGCATGATAAGGGCAGGTCAGCCGCTTTGCATGACCGCATTCATCCTTCATCAGCTCCAAACCGCGGTGCTGGCAGACATTGTAGAAAACGCGGATTTTGCCGTCATCACCATGCACGCAAAGGATCCGCTCGCGGCCCAATGACGTGGTGGTGTAATCACCCTTTTTGGCAAGCTCGGTTTCAAGGCAGGCAATCTGCCACGTCTTCGTCCAAACCGTGTCCCATTCCTTGTCCATCCACTCTTTGGAGAAGTAACGCTCTGGCGAGATGGGATTGCCCCGCAATTGAGGCTCCGGTTGCTTTGATATGTCAGCCAGCTTGGCTGCTATCTCACTCTGATCAAAATCGGCCATAAGCATCCTCAACGCGTTGGTACGGGATCGTTTAAGAAGTAAGCCTTGCGTCTTTCAATTTGGCCGCGGCACTCAGCGGCTGCTTACACCTCGGCGCGCCCGCAGTTTATGCGGCGCCCGCCGGTAAAGTCTGGGGTCGCAGAAAAAGCGCGATGATTGCATCCGCAAATTTGTTAGCTTGGGCGCAGCATAAGGCTCAAAGCTGGGCAAGCATCTTCTTCGCGCGGGCGGCAACGGATTTGCGCGTCTCTCCCGTCAGTCGCTGCAAATGCGGGCGTAGCCAATCCGCCAATGCCGCATCAGTCTTTGCCCAAAGCGTCAGAACCGCCATTGTCGTATTGAGAACAATCCAGTCAGGATGACCAGCCAAATTGCGCTTCATTATCGTCAGGGCTCTTTCGTGTTGGGCCTCGGTCATTTCCTCAGCCACGCGCTCAAACAATTGCGCCAAAGTCCATTGTGCAGAGGCCTGATCAAGCTGGCCGATCTCATCAATCAACCGGTCAAGGTAAGCCATGATCAGATCGCGGCGGTCTGGCTCCACCCGCTTCAACGCGCTGGATACGCGCAGCCGGACGACTTCATCATCGCTGCGGTAACACTCAAATAATTCGGCAAAGCGCGCGGGCTCCGCCAGCACCAAAGCGACCACCTCTTCTGTGCGGCCCAGTGAATTGGGATGGCCGCCGGATAGCATATCTTCAAAGCGCTGCGTGCTGATCACCCAATTTCTCCCACCATCGACTTGCCCTGCCGCCAGTCAAAGCATATCCGCACAGCAAATCCAATACATCCCATTCACGGAGCATCTACATGAAAAAATTGAACCTTTTGGTAGCGACTATGGCTTCGCTCCTCGTGCTTGCCTGCAACGAGGCTCCCGCGTCCGATGATGCGAGCGCCCACGAAGCAGACGCAAGTGCAAAAAGCGCTACCGAAACGCCCACATTTACGGCTGAAAGCGATATCGATTGGGGCAGTGACTTGGGCGAATTCGCAAATGATGGCGAATGCGATGACAAGCGCTTTGAGGGCGCAGGAATGACCGATACAGAATTGCTAGACGAAGATGTCAAAACAGATGCGAGCGATTGCCGCACGGCCTTCGAGGCAGGGCGCCTAAAACTGCGCGAGTGATGGGTTGAGCCCGCATTGGATGACGTGGAGTGGGCTTTTGCTTGTTAGTCAGCACCTTCTTTGCGAGCCAGATGCCGGGATCGGATGACGAGGTATACCGCAAAAGCGACTGCAACCCCAGGCATGAAAGAAAGCGGTATCACTACCCAGCCATGCCGAATGCCGAGGTTTTTGCGCTCATAAAAAGCCCAGACGATCAGAATAAAGGCGCAGACTATCACATCGATCGAATATCCGGCCGAGTATGGGTTGACGAAGCCTGCCGCAAACGCTCCGATCACATCACCGCTCGCTAGCAAAGGCGGAACAACAATTGTGAAAAAGCAGACCGCAAAAAGCGCGCCGAGCGCCAACACACTGTACTCAAATGTTGATTTGGACAAAAGGTTTCACTCCACTGCATGATCGAAACCCTAAGGTGCTCTCCCCTATGGCGAACTGTCAAATCAGCACGGCGCTTTTGCCGACATTTGGGGCACTAGGGAGGTAGAGGCACCGCACTCTAAGTGGCCGGAGGCGTCCTTTCGCTAAGTGTTGTTGGGAGACCGCCCTGATTCCTGATACCAGAGATTTAGCATCAACCCTCTTTGGCCCTATCGACTTAGCGCAATCCGACTGGGCCCAATTGTCCGCAAGTTGGGTTTAAGACAGGTTAGGTCAGCTTTTGAAGAAAGTTAAACTGACGCGAATGACCGAACTTGGGTGAAAAGCACCCTTGCTAGGCACCAATCGAGAAGAGTGAATAGATCGGTCCCTGTAAGGATTGCTTGCCTACTCCAACCACAGTTAGGCTATTTAGCCAGCTATAGCGCTTGTCTCCGCATTCCAGCTTGGCCTGGATAATCAGATTATAATCCGCCTCATCCAGAAGCTCTCCTTTGGCAAAGCGCACCATCGCGTCGCCTTTGCCATGCATGGAGCCTGTGTAGCTCAGATAGATCGTGACATCGTCGTCGGTTGTGAGTGTCAGCCGAACATCGATGCGAAGCGAACCATCGGATTCAACCAGAAACCAATCCGAACCCGGAGCAACTGTTCCTCTGAGCAGCGGCCCATCAAAACTGCCGCCGGTTACCGGGGCAATCGCCCGATGGCCAGCCGATGTTCTTCCAACTTGAGTGGTCGAGGGAAAATCGACATCAAGCGTGAGCGTCAGCAAGTGACTGTGCGGTAAGTTTTCCATTGCCGTGCTCTTATCATGCGTGCAGTCTGACGCAAAGAGAGAGGGTTTGATCCATGGAGATTATCGCGCGGCGTCCTAAGCCGTCGGTTCAAGACGTTTACGAAACCGACACCAATCGAGCGCCCGACATTCTACGGATCGAGTCTCCCCCCAAAGGCCAGTCGTTGGAAGACGTCAGTGCCGAGCGATATTTCTCGCCAGATTGGCACGCTCGCGAGGTTGAGCATGTCTGGCGCAAATGCTGGCAATTGGCGTGCCGGGTCGAAGACATCCCCAATGTTGGCGATCAGCTCGTCTACGAAATTGCTGACGATTCAATCCTTGTCGTACGCACCGCCGAAGACACGATCAAAGCCTATGTAAACGCCTGCCTCCACCGTGGGACTTTGTTGCGCACGGAGACGGGCAATGCCAAGCAAATCCGGTGCCCCTTTCATGGCTGGACCTGGTCGCTAGATGGTAAGCTCAAGGCGCTTCCCGGCGAGTGGGATTTTCCCCAGGTCGACAAAGGTAAATTCTGCCTTCCAGAGGCCATAGTTGGCGTTTGGGCAGGCTTCGTCTTCATCAATCTTGATCCCAGCTGCGAGCCTTTTGAGGATTACCTTGAAATCCTCCCAAAACATTTTGAGGGTTTTGCGCTTGAGGACCGCTATAAGGCAGTCCACGTTGCCAAAGTGATGCCTTGCAATTGGAAGCTCGGCATGGAGGCTTTTATCGAAGCCTATCACGTGCCGGTCGCTCATCCGCAGGTGGTGAATTATTATGGCGACAGCAACACGCAATACGATATCTGGCCTGGCGTTCGCCATGTCAGCCGGATGATCAGCGTACAGGGCTTGCCGAGCCCGTCGGTCAAAGGCGTCAGCGATGATAAGGTCATCGAGGACATGCGCCGCGACGTGCCATTTTATTCTGGCAAGCCAATTGAAGTGGGCGAAGGTGAAACTGCGCGGGGCAAACTTGCGGAACGTGCGCGCGAGAAAATCGGCAAGGCCGTCAACAAGGACATGAGCGATTTGTCAGACGCAGAATCGCTCGATCTGATCGAATATCTGATGTTCCCCAACATGGTCCCTTGGGGTGGGCAATCTCTGCCGATTGTCTATCGCTTCCGGCCCAACGGCAACGATCCTGACAGCCATATCATGGAGATTATGTATCTCTTCGCGAAAGCCGAGGATGGAACGCACCCACCAGCTGCACAGATGAAAATGCTGGAGCCTGACCAGAATTGGGTCGATGCGCCCGAGCTAGGGTCGGCTGCCATGGTCGCCGATCAGGACACAGACAACCTTATGCGCATCCAGAAAGGGCTAAAGACCACTCGCAAACCCGGCGTTACTTTGGCCCGCTATCAAGAGAGCCGCATCCGGCACTTCCATGCGACGCTGGATGATTATCTATCGGCTTAGTAAGTCTGATTGTCCGCAATTGGGTTGCAAGCCGACTGGCGGCACTCCCCGCCAACCTCAAATCTTATGTTCGCCCTTGATCCAGCGCACGGTTCCTGATGAGGCGCGCATGACTACGCTATCGGTGGTCATTGTGCCATTGCGGCGGCGCTTTACGCCGTCGAGCAAGGAGCCTGCTGTCACGCCGGTTGCGGCAAAAATACAGTCGCCTTTGGCCAGCTCTTCCAGCTTATAAATCTTGTCGAGATCTTCGATGCCCCATTTGCGGGCGCGGCCACGTTCATCATCATTGCGGAACAACAGCCGCCCGTTGAACTGGCCGCCAACACAGCGCAGAGCCGCTGCTGCCAGAACGCCTTCGGGCGCGCCGCCTTGGCCCATATACATGTCGATTGTGGTGTCTTCATCGGTCACCGCGATCACGCCGGCAACATCGCCGTCGCCAATCAAAACCACGCCGCAGCCAATGCCGCGCAGCTCTGCGATAATATCCGCATGGCGCGGACGGTCGAGCACGCAGACGATAATGTCGGCAGGCTTCACGCCCTTGGCCGCCGCGACGCTTTCTACGTTTTGCGTTGGTGTTTTCGCTAGATCAATCACATCGTCAGGATAGCCTGGGCCAACTGCGATTTTGTCCATATATACGTCAGGCGCATTGAGGAGATTGCCTTCCTCTGCTGCGGCCAAAACGGCCAGCGCATTGGGGCCAGCCTTTGCGGTGATGGTCGTGCCTTCCAATGGGTCGAGCGCAATGTCGATCTTGGGGCCTTTGCCCGGCGCGCCGCCAACCTTCTCGCCAATAAAGAGCATAGGCGCTTCGTCGCGTTCGCCTTCGCCGATCACCACTGTGCCATCCATATAGAGCGTGTCGAACGCCTCGCGCATGGCCTCCACGGCAGCGGCATCAGCGGCCTTTTCATCGCCGCGCCCAACCAGATCAGCCGCCGCGATTGCAGCCGCTTCGGTTACCCGAACCATTTCAAGGACGAGTACGCGGTCGAGAGCGTTTTCAGAAGTGTTCATCGGTAATTCAGTCCCCAAACTCATTGATGCATATCAAGGTGCAATGAAGCGCTTAGACAATAGGAGGCGTGCTTGTCGAGAAGCAGGGCCCATGCTGTGCGCAAAGAATTGTATCGGTTGATAGCAGGGGCAGCTGTTTTGACCGCCTCTGCTCTTGCCACGCCAATAGCTGCGCAAGATGACTCAAGTGTTACAGCGGCAGCTCCTATGGATCGGCCAGATGCGCCCGCCGCCAGTGCTACCCGCCCAGCCGGCGAAGTAATCGACATCTTGGCGCCTCTGCCCGATGCGCCTTATGATCCCAATTATGAAGATGAGTGCGAACGCGAAGCCGAAGCCGGTGTGATCTCAGGCGAAATTCTCGTTTGCGCACGCCGCCGCGATGACAGCGAATATCGCACCACCAGCGACAGCCGCAAACGCTATGCAGAAGAGACCGCTTTCGCCGGTGACCCGCAAGCGCCCGATGTGGCAGGTGCTGGGATTTTTCGCGGGCCAGCCACGATAAGCGGCATGTGCTTTATACCGCCATGCCCCCCGCCCAAAGCCATCATCATCGATGTAAAGGCCCTTCCCGAAGCGCCGCTGGGTTCCGATGCAGACAGAATTGCACGCGGATTGCCGCCGCTGGGTGACGCGAACCCTGTGGGCGATGCGATTGTCATTCCGACCACTCAGGCAGAAGCAGAAGCTGCCGCTCCAAGTCCCAATGCTGGCCCGAACACTGGACCAGTGATCGATTATGCCAATACCGCTTTGGAAGAGATAGAACCGGCTGCGCCCTAAGGCACTTTTGAAAGGCAATTGGTGGCAAACAGGGGAAGGATATTTGCAAGGCTTAGCGCGCTAATGCTGTTGAGCATGAGCGCTATCCCATTGCATGCGCAAAATGGTCTGCAATCTGCGCGTCAAAACATTGAGCCAGTCCTCGATCCAGAAGAAGACGAACCGTTTCGTCTCGACCTCAGCGGCATCACCAAGCGCGAGACGAAAGAGTGCCGATCCGAACAAGAAACAGCGCGCATTTCAGGCGACATCATTGTTTGCGGGACCATCAAAGAAAAAGAGGCATACAGGCTTCCAGAGGATTTACGGCCCAAATATGCGGAGCGAACCATGCTGCAAGGGGCACCAAGAGCGCCCGACTTTATCCTAGATTGCGCCGATCAAGGCTGGCCGCCCGGCTGCGTGAGATTGGGCGCAGAAAAACCGCCGCCGCTCATCATTGATATCGCCGCTTTGCCTGAAGCGCCGCCGGGATCTGACGCCAGCCAGCTGGGCCCAGAGGAATTGCCAGAGAGTGTGGCTGAGCCGCTCTCGCCAGCAAACCCAATTAGCTCGCCAAAATCGGCAGCACCAAAGGCTGATCGGTAAGACTGTCGGAACCCTCCAGCAATGCCAAAGCATCGCGCACGCTGCGCTCTTGGCCTTTGTGCGTGACCATTGCGACCAGAACATCGCCGCCTTGACCTGCTTGGCCCTTTTGAATGAGGCTCTCAATCGACACGCCCGCATCACGCATGGCGGCGGTGATCTCGGCCAAAACGCCGGGGCGATCGGTTACGGTAAAGCGCAAATAGGTGCGTTCTTGGCGGTGGCCTGGTTCGGTTGGAGCCATCGCTCGCAAATCGCCAACCGGCACAGAAAAGGCCGCGCCAATATCGCCGCGCGCAATATCAATCAGATCGGCAACCACTGCGCTGGCGGTTGGGCCGTCGCCTGCGCCTGCGCCTTGGAATAAAAGCCGTCCTGAAAAATTGCCTTCAGCCACAACCGCATTGGTGGGGCCATCCACTGGCGCAAGCGGGTGGTCTTTTGGCACCAGACAAGGCCGCACGCGCTGCAGCAAAGACGCGGTTCCATCCGCCTCCTCAACATCGGCTTGCGCGATCAGCCGTATAACAAAGCCAAGCGCATCGGCCTGCGCAATGTCCGCGGCCTTCACTTGAGTGATGCCCGTGACGCGCACGGCTTCGAAATCCACCTGAGCGCCAAAACCAATGCCCGCCAAAATCGCGAGCTTATGGGCGGCATCAATCCCTTCAATATCGAATGTTGGATCAGCCTCGGCATAACCCAGCTCCTGCGCCTGTTTAAGCACATCGCCAAAATCAGCGCCGGTCGCCTCCATTTCAGACAGGATATAATTGCATGTCCCGTTGAGAATGCCGTAAATCTGATCAATCGCATTGGCAGCCGCGCCCTCGCGCAGACCCTTAACAATGGGAATGCCGCCAGCAACCGCGGCTTCAAATTTCAAAGCAGCGCCAGACTTCTCTGCAGTTGCCGCCAAAACAATGCCGTGATGGGCGATCATCGCTTTGTTGGCGGTGACGAAGCTTTTGCCATGGGAGAGCGCGGCCCCCGCAAGTTCCAAAGCGGGGCCTTCTGATCCGCCGACCAGCTCCACCACAATATCGACATCATCGCGCGCAGCCAGATCGCGCATATCATCTTCCCAAGCATAAGCAGACAGATCGACGCCGCGATCCTTGCCCTTGCTCTGCGCGCTAACGGCGGTGACTTGGAATGTCCGGCCAGCGCGGCTAGCAATAATATCCGCATTGTCCGCGAGCAGGCGCAGCATGCCTACGCCCACCGTTCCCAATCCGGCCACGCCAAGACGCAAGGGTGTGTTTGTCAGATCGGTCACTTATATATTCTCCGCTGGATTAGCAGTCTGGCTGGGTAGGCTTTGTTCAAGGGATGCGCGGGCATGGGCAGGTATCGGCAGAGGCTTGCCGCTTTCCAAATCGACATGGACATTCACAAGAGTGATGCGCGCGCGCAAATCCGCCGCGCCCTGCGACCGGCCCGTATCGCCCGTGCCCCACAGTTCAATCTGCGTTGTCAGCGAACTATTGCCGATTTTGCTGGTGAAGGCGCGGCCCTCAACCATTTCATCAAGCCGGATCGGCTGGATATATTCCACCTCCGCCTTCACCACGTGAAATTCTAGCGCATCTTCACCAGAGAAATGCAGGCCGATGGTGCGCCAAAATTCGGTGATGACCAGATCGGCATATTCCAAATAGCGCGAGTTGAAGACCACCGCTTGGGGGTCAACCTCGGCATAGCGGACGCGAAATTGGTGGGTGAATGGGGTGCTCATAGCGCCAAGCTCTAGCGGGCCGCGACGCTTTGGGGGAGATAGAATTCCTTCAGTTTCCCCCAATTCGGATATTTCCGCTCCCGCTTAGCCTTGCGGCAAATTGCGCTCGCATGTTCCCAGCGCGCCCATAACAAAGCGGTAGTCGCGCTCTGCTTGCATGCGCTGCGTGCGGTCACGCGAGAGATTGGCCGAAGACGGCAGGCTCGGCGGTAGATTGCAGGCGAGGCGGAACCAGCCGACCGTCTGCGGACGCGGAGGCCGCGCGGATTGATCGATAATCTCGCCCCATGACACGCCCCAGACGGGCTCTAATGATGGACGGCGCAAAACCGCGATGGATACAGGCGCGCCATCATCTGTTTTGAGGAATATCTGTGTTTCCGATTCGCCAGCAAGATTGCCGCTAACCGATAATGCATCGCGCACGCCGGTCACACGCGCCGGAGCCTCAGGTCCCGCCATTTCAGACAGAATCGGGCGCAGACGCTCTTCTATATAGGGCGAATAGGCTTGCTGAGCATGGGGGCTGACCAATTGAATTTGCGTAGCGCCAGCGGCGGAGTTGCCCCGTGCACTGCTTGGTGCGCGGGCAAATAGCAGCACTTCCTTGCGTTTTAGCTTGGGCACCTTGCCCTTTGCGGTCAGCGGCACATCCACCAAATAACGCAGCGATTCGCCAATGGGCACATTACCGGAGACCAGCGCCAAGGTGCGGGCCTCTATGTAGAGGCGTGCGAATCCCGCCTGAAGACCCGGCGCGCGCTCCGCTTTTACACGAATCTGGCGCCGAATTTGCGCCCGAATCACCAAATCAGCAGCATCAGACAGACCTGCAAGATCAGCAAAAGTCAGTTCAGCTGTGGAGGGTTTTGCAAACGCATTGTCAGTTTGCGTTGACGCAGATGCAGGCATTGCAACACACAAGGACGCCGCAATCAAATACTTGTTTTTACGTAGTTTTCGCAAGTTATTCACCTTCACATTGATCCAATCGCTGGCTGCAATCGCAGTCTATATCATCCCTAAAATCAGTGCGATAGATACCAGCCCATATGGTCTGAATTCGTGATTAACCGATAAAGCGTTTGCTTGGCCGGAAACGGATCGTTAAGAGTTCAAAGGGTTGGGCCGATGTCGGGGGAAGACTTCGCCAACAATGAGAGATTTCGGGTCAGCGCAGTTCCCTCTTGGAAGCTAGCTGATGCGATGCCGTAGCGTCTAAACCTGTTTGGTCGCTGCGACAGGGAAGTAAAATAAGGGCTGCTTAAGCTTGCTTACGCAGTCCATTGCTTGGCCAAATTAAGGCTCGGCAATAGTAATGGAGAGAAAAGGACTGGATGGCCTACGCTGACCAAGAGATGAGCGGTAATAGGATTGTATCCTTAATTATCGTGGCGTTGATCCACATCCTCATCGGCTACGTGCTGGTAACTGGCCTCGCTTATGGCGCGGCCGTTGAAGTTATCGAGCGCATGACTGCCGTGGAGATCGAGGAAGAAGTAGAAGAGGAGGTTCCTGAACCAGAAGAACCACCTCCCCCTGAGGAGACGGCACCGCCTCCTCCGGTAGCGCCTCCGCCACCGATCAACATTCAACGGACCCCACCGGCACTGGATACGCAGCAAACGCCGCCGCCTCCAGCTCCGCCTGATCCGCTGCCGCCTGCGCCGGCCCCTCTGGGTACGCCTGTGCCTCCGCCGCCACCCCCACCGCCTCCTCCGCCGCCACCGCCGCCGCCTTCACAGGCAGCCAAAGCGCAGCCGAAGAACCAAGGTCGTTGGACGCGCCGGATTATTGAAGACTACCCATCACGCGCTCTGCGTGAGGAAGTCGAAGGCACGGTACGCGTTTCTGTAACTGTCGGTCCCAATGGCCGCGTTACGCAGTGCTCAGGTTCGGGAAGCGGTTCGTCCGTGCTCGACACAGCAGCCTGCAAAAGCATGAAGCGCTACGCACGGTTTACAGCGGCGAAAGATGATGCAGGCAACCCAACGACGGGTAGCTGGTCAACCAACATCGTCTACCGCTTGAATTGATCTGAATAACGGGCAGCTCAATTGGGCGGCCAACACATACAACGTATTTTAAAGAGGAAACTTCGCAAATGATTACTCAACTACTTACAGCAGGAGCAGAAGCAGCTCCAAAAGCTGAGTTCGGCTTCTGGCAGGCCATGGAAGAAGGCGGCCCGATCGCCTGGTCAATTCTAGCCGTGATGATCATCATGTCTGTTGGCTCATTCTATATCCTGATCACCAAATACCTTGAGCAAAACAAGGTGATGAAACAGTTCAAGGCTGTTCAATCAAACTTCTGGCGCGCGCCTTCGCTTAAAGACGGTGCGACCAAGCTTGAGAAAAACAGCGCATGGCGCCAGCTCGTTGATGACGCCGTAAAAGCCGATGAAGAGCACGGCAAAATGGGTGATGATCTTGAAGCGCATGACTGGATGCACGGTTCGCTCCAGCGTTCACAAGACACCATCAACTCCAAGCTTGCTGGCGGCCTTCCATTCCTCGCGACCGTTGGTGCGACTGCACCGTTTGTTGGTCTGCTCGGGACGGTTATCGGTATTTACCGCGCGCTTGTGAAAATTGGTGCTTCGGGCGAAGCGTCAATCGATAAGGTTGCTGGCCCGGTTGGTGAAGCTTTGATCATGACCGCGATTGGTCTGCTCGTGGCTGTGCCTGCGGTTTTTGCATACAACTACCTGCAAGGTCGTAACCGCCGCATTGGCGAAATGATGACTGGTTTCACAACCGACATTCTGGCCTTCATCAACTCCAAGGGCGCTGTTAAGCCTGCGGTTACTGCTGCTGCGAAAGCTGCACCACGTGCCGCTGCCAAGCCTGCTCCTGCCAAAAAGGCCTAATTGAAACGCGAAGTGAGGGGGTTGGCACCAATGCCTCCCCCCCTCGCTCCTCTTACGATTAGACCCAATAATTACGGATAGGATATACTAATGGCGATTTCGACAGGAGGCGGGGAAGGGACCCCGATGTCGGACATCAACACGACTCCACTCGTGGACGTGATGTTGGTGCTCTTGATCATCTTCCTTATCGCAATTCCGGTGGCCATTCAGACCATTGAGAATCTCGAGATCCCGCGCATGAACTCGCGGGCGACAGAAGCGAAGGTGGAAAACCTGCTGCTGACCGTCAGCTCGACCGATGCGGCTGGACGCAGCGCGGGTGAACCGGGCTATACGACCCCATCACTTGACGGCAGATGCCGCGTCTATTTCAACAATGTCGTGCCGGTTGATTCAACCGAGCTCTATGATGTCGCTTTCGAGCGTCTCGAAGGCATCGTTGAACGCGCAGGCGGCCCAGAGGCGTTGATGGAAAATCCAGATGCGATTCCTCAGGTTCACATTCGCGGTGACCGCCGTGCACCTTGGCGCTGTGTCGCTGGGGCAATCTACAACGTTCAGGCCGCTGGCTATCCTATCATCGGATTTATCTCCGATCAGGATCGCGCTGCACTCAACGCAGCAGCAGCTGCGGGCAATTAACGGCTAAAGACGCTTAGGAGTATTTGAATTATGGCAATGTCCGGTGGCTCAGATGATGGCGCTCCGATGATGGAAATGAACATGACGCCGTTGATCGACGTCTTGCTCGTTTTGCTCATCATGTTCATCATCTCAATCCCAATGGCGACCAACGCTCTCGATGTCGATTTGCCACAGGGCGATCCGCCCCCGCAAGACATCGTGATCGAGCCGATTAAGAACAAATTGTTCGTGACCAATGATGACCGCCTGCTGTGGAATGGTGAGCAAGTGACCGCCGGTCAGCTCAACACTCTGCTTCAGCAGATGGAACAGATTGATCCCAAGCCGCAATTGCAGTTCGAACCAGAACCAGAAGCCAGCTATGACTTCACCGTTCGGATCGTTCAGACGATTAAGGCCAACAAAGTGACCAATTTCGGTTTCGTTGGCAATGATCGCTACCGCGTGTTCGGTAGCTCAGAAAACCCAGAAGCGGCTGCCGCTGCTCAATAAGTTTTCGAACATCGACCTTAAAGAAGGGGCGGGCCATCATGGTTTCCGCCCCTTTTTCTTTGGGCGCCGCGTTTGGCGCGAGCGCAATCATTGCAGCCACGCATTCGTCCTGATTTGGCAAAACCCAAATAATGTTATACTGTTACACATGTAGGGTGCGCGACCGAGTTCCCCCCTTTGGATGCGCACCCTGCGATTAGAGCCCATCAATGGGCCGCAACGCATAAGGGAGAACGCATGATGACCACGTCAAATATGAAGAGCATTCCCGCAATCATCCGCAATTCGGTGATGATTATCCGCCGCCAGCGCACAGGCCGCCCGATGCCGGGCCGCGCAGCATCGTCTGTGCGCTCGAACGGTTCGCACCGCCCAATGTCGGAAATGAACGTCACGCCCTTTATCGACGTATTGCTCGTCCTTTTGATCATGATGATCATCGGCCTGCCCGCAGCTCTGCATAAGACTGAGGTCGATCTGCCCACTGGCCCCAGCAATCCAATCGACACCATAAGCAACACCGTTTTCATCGATGAGGCTGACCGCGTCTATTGGAATGGCGAGCGCGTCTCGCGCACCCAGCTGCGCAACACTGTGATGCACCTCGCCGCCCTGCCCGATGAGCCGCAATTGCGTTTCCAGCCTGCTCCCACGGCAAGCTATAATACTTCGGTTCAGACCATTGCTTTGATCAAGGAAGCGGGCGCTGGCAAATTCGCCTTCATCGGCAATCACGCCCACAAGGATTTTGCTAAGTGACAATGGGAGCCAAATCACCGCGCCGCAGAGCCGTGAGACGCGGCAAACGGCGCGGTGGTTTTTCGCAATATGACCATGGGGAGCCGATCAAAACGATCGACACGCGCCCCATGGCCTTTGTGTTTGGGTTGATTGTCCTAGTGCTGCTCTTATTCCAAAAAATGCCAACAAATGCCCTTTTGCATGACTTTAGGACAGGACCTGAGCAACCGTTCAGCTACGGCTATCTCGACGAGACGAATTGGCCAGAGGATACTTCTACAACCAATGAAGTTTTCGTGACAGCAGATGAACGCATCCTATGGAATTGCGAGAGAGTCTCAACCGGTCAATTGCATACATTGCTTCAACGAATGGAGCAGATCTCACCAAAACCAACGTTAAAATTCGAACCCGACCCAAACTTAAATTACGATTTTGCGGTACGTATATTGCACTTACTCAAAGCAACAAACGTCACTAGGCTCAAACTTGATGGTCTAGAAAACCATGCCAACTTTAATCGCTTTACGGTCGGCAATTCCGGATCAACCGAACTAATGATAGCCCTTACGATCGCAGCCGAGCCAATCCCCCCAATAAACGAGGCACAGGTCACTAAGGCCTCTATGGCAAAATGCCCAAACACAGAAATTAGGAGATAGCTGCCCCCTAAACCCGCATCGCCTCACCCGCCAATGTCTCCGCTTCCAGCAGCAATTCCTCATCCACTGCGCCTTGCGGCACGGCTTCGCGGCCGATCATTGTCATTGTGGGCACGGCCATTGGGCTGACCCGCTCCAGCTCGACATGCACCAGCTCATCGGCGGATCGCTCCAGCAAATCTGCCAGCCGCCCCACATCTGTCATCCGCGCGCGCGCATCGGCCCATGCGGCCTGCATCAGCACATGATCGGGCTCATATTTCTTCAGCACATCGAAAATCAGATCGGTTGAGAATGTGACTTGCTTACCGCTCTTACGCTTGCCGGGATGTTGCCGTTCAACCAGCCCGCTAATCACCGCCACCTCACGAAAGGCGCGGCGCAGCAAATGCGATTCCTGCACCCAATCCACAAACTCATGGGTGAGGATATCGGGCGAGAGCAGCGGGCGCGGATCGGCGACCGGCTTCAAACCCCACACGGCGAGCGAGTAATCATTGGCGACAAACCCGCCCGGAGCGAGCCCCATTTCCTCCATTCGCCGCGTGATCAGCATGCCGAGGCTCTGGTTCGCATTCCACCCTTCGAACGTATAATAGACGCTGTAATGTTTGCGGGCATGCGGGAAGCTTTCGACCAGCAATTTGCCCGGCCCCGGCATTTGGCTGCGGTAATCCTGCATCTCCAACCATTCGCGCACATCATCGGGAAACCGCGCCCAGCTTAGCCGGTGCTCAAGCATGGCGAGCACACGGCCGGAAAGATGGGTTGAGATGGGCAGACGCAAGCCCCCATAGCTTGGGATGGTCGCCGATTTCTTCGCCGCACGGACGATCAAATCCATATCCTTGAGGCTTTCCACCTCCAGCGATGTGCCTGCGAAGAAAAACGTATCGCCGGGGGAAAGCGTGGCGGCAAAGCGTTCCTCCACCCGCCCAAGCTTGCGCCCGTTCTTAAACCGCACGGTGAGCATTTCCGCGTCCACAATAATGCCCGCATTCATCCGGTGGCGCGCGGCATGCTGGGGATGGGTGAGCCGCCACACTGTCTCGCCGCTGGCATCCTTATCGCGCGTAATGCGCTTGAACTTATCATAGGCTTTCAGCGCATATCCGCCGTTCTCAACAAAGGCGATGACGCGCGCAAAGGCATCGGCATCCACCCAAGCATAGGAAAGGCAGGAGCGTATTTCGGCGAGAAGGTCGCTTTCACGGAAGGGCGCTGCACAGGCGCAGGCCATCACATGTTGAGCAAGTACATCCAAGCCCCCCTCGCGGAAGTCCTCGCCATCGCGTTGCCCTTCATCGACGGCATCCTTGGCCGCAGTCGCCTCCAAAAACTCAAACCGATTGCCGGGAACCAGCAAAGCGCGGCTGGACACATCGAGCCGGTGCCCTGCTCGCCCGATCCTTTGCAGCAGCCGCGAGGAACCCTTGGGCGCGCCCATTTGCACGACCATATCAATGTCGCCCCAATCCACGCCAAGGTCGAGGCTGGAAGTGCAGACCAGCCCCCGCAATTCGCCGCGCGCCATCGCGCCTTCTACCTTGCGCCGCGCCTCTGCTGACAGGCTGCCATGGTGGATGCCGATGGGGAGGGTATCGTCATTCACCTCCCACAAAAGCTGGAAGATGAACTCGGCCAAAAAGCGCGTATTGGTGAAAATCAGGGTGGTGCGGTTCGCTTTGATCGCTTCCATCAATTGCGGGATCGCCCAGCGCCCCGCATGCCCGCCCCACGGCACGCGCTCTCCATCGGGCAGTAGGATTTCGAGATCAGGGTCAGCGCCCTCCTCGCCCTCCACCAAAGCCGCCGCGTCAATATCGCCGTGAGGCGCGAGCCATTCGCGGTAGGCCTCTGGTTCAGCGACAGTGGCAGACAAAGCCGCGCGCTGCATATCGGGCGCAATGGCTTGCAATCGGGCAAGGGAAAGCGCGAGCAGATCGCCGCGTTTCCCGCTGGCAAAAGCATGCACTTCATCCACCACCACGCGTTTGAGCCCTGCAAACAGGTCAAAGCTTTCGGGGTAGGACAGCAGCAGCGACAAGCTCTCCGGCGTCGTCAGCAATATATGCGGCGGCTTGCTGCGCTGGCGTTTCTTGCGATCGGACGGCGTGTCACCGCTGCGCGTTTCGATCTTTACGCCCAGCCCCATCTCCTCGACCGGCGTAATCAGATTGCGCTGCACATCATGGGCAAGCGCTTTGAGTGGCGAGATATAGAGCGTGTGCAGCCCCTCATGCGGCTTTTCATCACCCAGAACTGAGGGGCAGAAATCCGCCAATGTCGGCAGGAAACCGGCGAGCGTCTTACCCGCACCCGTATCCGCGACCAGCAGCGCATGCTTGCCCGCGCGCGCTGCATCCAGCATTTCGGACTGATGCCGCCGCACGCGCCAATCGCGGCCTGCGAACCAAGCGGCTATTTCAGGGGGGAGGTTGGAGCTGGTAGAGACGCCCGTCAAAGCCTCAATTGTCTTCGCCCAGCAATGTCTCCAGCCCTACCGCATTCTCTGGCTGTGCCGCTGACAAAGCCTCACCAGTCGTGCCCAGCAATTCGGCCAGCTTCGCCTGCTCGCCAGCATCCAATTGCGAATATTTGCGGGCCTCGGGAAAACGCTCGTTCACCTCCGCCATACCTTCCATCATCTTAGGCAGCATTTCCATCATCGCCGGCATCATATCATTCATCGCCGACATGACTTGCGGATCGGCATAGATCAGGAAGCTTTCCGCAGCATATTTCCCGCCCGTTTTGGTCGCAAAAAACCCGTCCATCTCGGCCAGCTCTTCGCTGCTGAAACGCGTGGCATAGGCGCGGGTCAGGCCGGCGCGATAGGCTGGCTCAATCTGGTTCATCACATCGGTGATCATTTGCACCGAAACCGCACCCATTGCCGCATTGCGCTCATTGGCGGCGGGGTCGAGCATATCAGCGGCCTGCGTCAGCTGCGCCTCGTCCAAATCGCCCAATGCAGGTGCGCTCAAGCCAGTTAACTGCGCCACGGCGAAGACAGGATTGTCGGCCATATTGCCCATAATGCCCTGCATCATCGGCTTCATGCTTTCTTCCATCATCTTGGCATAGGTGCCATCGGGGAAGAGTTTGGCGACAACTTGCTCGGCCATGGGAAGGCGCGCCTGTTGCTCGGCTGTCAGCTCCTCTGCCTCGCCGAACAATCCGCTCATCAACTCGCCCATGGCCTCTGCTTCAAAGGCAGAAGGCGGCCGATCCTGCGCGGCAATGGGCGCTGGCGCAGCCAATGCAAGGCCAAGGACAGAAGTGAAAGCGAGCAGCGAGCGTTTCATGGGCGGGTTCCTTTATTGCGATGCGCCCTTAATGCCCGACGGTTTCCCCGCGCTCAAGCCCTGACAATTCCAGCTGCTCGTCAATTTGCGCAAGCAGGCGGTCTAGGCCTTCTTGTGTGTCGCTTTCTGCGCGAGCGACCAACACATCCTGCGTGTTGGAGGCGCGCAAGAGCCACCAGCCGTCTGCGGTTGTTACGCGCACGCCGTCGGTCGCGTTTACTTCATGCTCGCTATTCGCAAGCCGCGCGGAAACCTCGTCAATCGCGGCAAACTTCCGGCTTTCATCGACTTGAAAACGCATTTCCGGCGTGTTCAGCATATTGGGCATTTCGCCGCGCAATTGCGTGACCGACTTGCCCAGCCGTGCTGATGCCGCAATCAAGCGAATCCCCGCATAGAGCGCGTCATCATAACCGTAATACGTGTCGGCAAAAAACACATGACCGCTCATTTCACCAGCCAATGGCGAAGCAGTTTCCTTCATTTTGGACTTAATCAGACTGTGGCCGGTCTTCCACATCATCGGCTTGCCGCCATGCTGCGCGACATGGTCGAACAGCGCGCGGCTGGCTTTAACATCGGCAATGATTACAGGCTCTTCCTCGCCTGGCAGACGGCGTTTGAGCAAATCTTCTGCATAAATCATCAGCAGCTGATCGCCCCAAATCACACGGCCCTCGCCATCGATTGCGCCGATCCGGTCTCCGTCCCCATCGAAAGCCACTCCAAAATGGAGGTTCTTGGCCGCGACAAGGCTGCGCAAATCCTCAAGATTGGCTTCAACAGTTGGATCAGGATGGTGATTAGGAAAATGCCCGTCAACCTCAGTAAACAGCAGATGATGCTCACCCGGGAGGCGCGCGGCCAGCGCCTCAAGAGCGGGGCCAGCGGCGCCGTTGCCAGCATCCCATCCTATCTTGAGCCCGCTCAATTGCGCTGCATCGATACCCTCGATTCCAGTGAGCAATCGGTCGATATACTCGCCGAGGACCTCGCGCGTTTTTACGCTGCCAATGCCGCCGTCTTTGAGCCCGTCGATCCAGTCACCAGCGGCCGCGAGCCTGCCGATCTCGAGGATATCGTCCCCGAAAAACGGTCGCCCCTGAAATACCATCTTGAAGCCATTATAATTGGCGGGATTGTGGCTGCCAGTTATCTGAATGCCGCCATCCACCTCCTCGGCTGAAGCTTGGGCGTAATAAAGCATGGGCGTCGCGCTCATGCCGATCTGCACAACATCGCATCCGCTAGCGGTTAGCCCATCTGTCAGTGCCTGCGCCAACATTGGCGAACTGAGCCTGCCATCACAACCAACCGCGACCGTCTTGCCGCCCGCGCGCCGCAGCAAAGTGGCAAAGCCGCGCCCGATTGCGCGCGCATCCTCTTCTCCCAGAGTCTCATCAATAATGCCGCGAATGTCATATTCACGCAGGACGGTGGAATGGAAATTATGTGTCATTGGCACTTATCCCTTTGGTGGGGTTTGCGGCTTAAGCCTTTGGGGGTCTGGCAGGCACTAATATGGCAAAGTTTCAAAAGCGTTGGCGTTCCATCTGGCGCGGCATTTGGCAGCACCGGCGGCATCAGGTTTGATCGGGCAGCTCGCTCAGCAATAGGTCGCGCGCGGCATTGGCTTCATGCACCTGATCGTTCGAACCGCCCTTATCGGGATGGACCATGGCAATCACGCGCTTATGCGCTGCCAAAATTTCGCTGTGATTGGCCTGCCCGTCCACACCCAGCAATTGGCGCGCGCGCAGCACGGATTGCTGGCGGGTCGTCCGCCCGCTCAAAAAGGCCCACGGCCACTGGCCAAAGATCATTTTGCAACCGACCGAAAGCACAACCACAATGAGTACGAATTTCAGCAGCATCGCCTAAGCCCTCTTTTTCTGTACCGGTTTTGGTCCGCGTTTTTGGCCAGCAAATTTCGGCAGTTTGAGCGATTTCACAAGCCCGCGCAATTCTTGGCGCGCAACCAAATGGCTGGTGCCAAGTTCGCCCAAATTGCCCTTATCGAGCAATGTTAGGCCAGAAGGGAACAGCTCGCGGAAAATCACCCGCTCCGACATGCCCTGAGCAACGCGGAAACCAACGCGTTTTGAAAGCTCATCCAGAGCGCCCTTAATCCGCAATTTGTTGCGCGCCTCCACATGGCCAGTGCGATTGCGCACCACCACCCAATCCATTTCGGGGCGGCCATCCTGCAATGTCGCGCGGCTGCGTTTGAGGCGCGCCTGCCAGATCATTTCGGCAAAGAAGGACAATTTCTTGACCTTAAAAGTCTCCGGATCAACCTGACCGATAAGGTCGAAATCCACAAAGCTGTCATTCATCGGCGTGACCAAAGTGTCCGCATTCTCTGCCGCCACGCGGGCCAGCGGATCATCGCGGCCAGGATTGTCGATGATCAGAAAATCGGCATCCTTGCCCAGGCGCTCAAGCGCGATCAGCAGGGCAGAATCGCTGCGCCCTTTGAACACTTGGCATTCCGGCGATGGCAGCTCAATGCCCTTGCGCTCCGCCGTAGCAGCGCGGTTTTCCATATAGCGGTCCATCGTGCGCTGGCGCGGATCCAGATCAAGCGCGACCACTTTTGCCCCCAAATAGGACAGCGCCACAGCCACATGCACAGCCGTTGTCGACTTGCCCGTGCCGCCCTTTTCATTGGCGAAAACGATGCGATGTGCGACCTTATTTTGCATTATTGGCCCCCTTGAAAAAGCCGAATGTGTTAGTCCTTGCGTTTACCACGAGGCGTAATGCTCTTTCATCAATAGGCGCAGCGATCTTGTAACTAAGAGTGCCGCCGGTTTAGGGGGGTACGTAAAGCCATATCGGAGGGGCAAGGCCCGTGCAAACCGTTAAGTCACTAAGCATGTTAAGAAATGCAATCTCTGGATTGCGGGAATCCGGCGCAAAACTTGGGCTGGTGCCAACAATGGGCGCTCTGCATGAGGGGCATTTGACCCTGATGCGCGCCGCTGCGGCGCAGTGCGATCATGTCATCGCCTCGATCTTTGTGAACCCCACGCAATTTGGCGAGGGCGAGGATTTGGACGCCTATCCGCGGCAATTGGCAGCTGATTCCGCTATGCTAGAGGGCGAAGGCGTCTCGCTATTATGGGCGCCGACCGTCGAAAAGATGTATCCCGCCGGTTTCGCCTCCAGCATCTCGGTCAGCGGCGTCTCCGATAATTTTTGCGGAGCCGACCGCCCGGGACATTTCGACGGCGTGGCCAGCGTTGTGTGCAAATTGTTCAATCAAGTGCAGCCCGATATGGCCTTTTTCGGTGAGAAAGATTGGCAGCAATTGGCGGTTATTCGCACAATGGCGCGCGATCTTGACCTAACGCTTCCCCATGTCAGCGACATTATTGGCGTGCCAACCGTGCGCGAGGAAGACGGTCTCGCGATGAGCAGCCGCAACCGCTATTTATCGCCCGAAAACCGCGCCAATGCCGCGACATTACCCAAAGCGATGAAGGCTGCGATTGCTGCAATCGAAGACGGCACGGGTGTGACCACCGCCACCGCCACCCTCGAAAAAGCGCTGCTCACCGCCGGATTTTCCAGCGTCGATTATGCTGCATTGGCCGATGCCATGTCCCTGCAACCGCTCGAAACCCTTGGAACCACACCCGCGCGTCTATTGGTCGCAGCGCGCATTGGCGGCACGCGCCTGATCGACAATATGGCGGTTGGCCCATCGGCATAATTGGGCGCGTCAAAGCTGCGCAGGTTAGGTTTTGTTTGACGAATGCGCGTGTCCCATGGCAATGGCGCAATTCTTGGATATGAGCGGGTATAGCATAGTGGTAATGCTCTAGCCTTCCAAGCTAGCTAGAGGGGTTCGATTCCCCTTACCCGCTCCAAACTTTATTCCCGATTTGCCAAGCCCAAAGAGGCTGGCCTTTGCGCCCTCAAATCAAAACTAGGTTTTATGCACGCTGTTCAGCTATTAGCTGACCAGTAATATGAAAAACCTGACTCATCTTCAGCGGCTCGAGGCCGAAGCAATCCATATCATGCGCGAAGTCGCGGCCGAGACGGAAAATCCGGTCATGATGTATTCGGTCGGCAAGGATAGCGCCGTGATGCTGCACCTTGCGCGCAAAGCGTTCTACCCTGCGCCCCCGCCCTTCCCGCTGCTGCATGTCGACACAACGTGGAAGTTTAAAGACATGTATGCCCTGCGCGATAGCATGGCGAAAAAGACCGGCATGGAATTGCTGGTCTGGCACAATGAAGAGGCCGAAGAACAAGGCATCAACCCCTTCGATCACGGCCCCGTCCACACCGATATGTGGAAGACGCAAGGTCTGAAACAGGCGCTCGATCATTACGGTTTTGACGCAGCCTTTGGCGGTGCGCGCCGTGATGAAGAGAAAAGCCGCGCAAAAGAACGCGTGTTCTCCTTCCGCACAGCCAATCATGGCTGGGATCCGAAGCAGCAGCGTCCAGAGCTCTGGAATGTCTATAATGCCCGCAAATCCAAGGGTGAGAGCATTCGCGTTTTCCCGATCAGCAATTGGACTGAGCTCGATATTTGGCAGTATATTATGGCGGAAAATATCGAGATTGTGCCGCTCTATTTCGCAGCCGAACGCCCGACGTTTGAATGGGAAGGCGGCCTGTTTATGGCCGATGATATCGACCGGCTAACCCGCGTGATGGGCAAAAAGCCGGAGATCACAATGAAGTCTATCCGCTTCCGCACTTTGGGGTGTTTCCCGCTAACCGGCGCGGTGGAAAGCACAGCCTCCAACCTAGCCGAAGTGGTGCAGGAAATGCTGCTGACCACCACCAGCGAACGCCAAGGCCGCACCATCGATAAGGATGAAGGCGGTGCCGGCATGGAGAAGAAAAAGCAGGAGGGTTATTTCTAATGACCGATTCTGAGACCGTTTACGAAACCGATGCTCTGATCGCCGAAGATATTGGCGCCTATCTGGAACAGCATCAAAACAAGCAGCTGTTGCGTTTCATCACTTGCGGCAGCGTGGATGATGGCAAATCGACCCTGATTGGGCGGCTGCTCTATGACAGCAAGATGATCTTTGAAGATCAGCTCGCCGCATTGGAAGATGACAGCAAAAAGAGCGGCACACAGGGCGAAGATATTGACTTTGCACTGCTGGTTGATGGTCTCGCCGCAGAGCGCGAGCAAGGCATTACTATTGACGTTGCCTACCGTTTCTTCGCCACCGAAAAACGCAAATTCATCGTCGCGGATACGCCGGGTCATGAGCAATATACGCGCAATATGGTCACCGGTGCATCCACCGCTGATCTTGCCGTAATCCTGATCGACGCGCGCAAAGGCGTTTTGGTTCAAACGCGCCGCCACAGCTATTTGGCGCATTTGCTCGGCATCAAACATTTGGTGCTGGCCGTGAACAAAATGGATCTGGTCGATTACAGCCAAGAGACATTTAACGCGATTGTCGCCGATTATCAGGCCTTTGCCGATGAGATTGGCATTGAAGGCTTCACCGCCATTCCGATCAGCGGCTTTAAAGGCGACAATATCACCAGCGATGATGGCGCAGCCTCGGCCAATACGCCTTGGTATAGCGGCCCGTCCCTGATCGACCATTTGGAAAGCGTGGAGATCGCCAATACGGCAGCACAATCACGCAGCTTCCGCATGCCAGTGCAATGGGTCAACCGGCCCAATCTCGACTTTCGCGGCTTTGCCGGATTGATCTCTGACGGCGCAGTAAAGCCGGGCGACAAGGTCCGCATTGTTCCTGCGGGCAAAACCAGCACGGTCAAAACCATCGCCAGCTTTGACGGCGATATGGACGAGGCGGTTGCGGGCCAATCCGTCACCATTACGCTGGATGATGAGGTTGATTGCAGCCGCGGCGATGTGATCGCCACAGCCGACAATCCGCCAGAGGCCTCCGATCAGTTTGAGACAACCATCGTCTGGATGGCTGACGAACCGATGAAGCCGGGACGCGGGCTATGGCTGAAGCTTGGCACGCAAATGGTCACGGCCACTGTGCAAGCGCCAAAATATGAAATCGACGTCAATTCCTTTGAGCATCTCGCGGCCAAAACGCTGGAGCTCAACAGCATTGGCGTGGCGGAACTCCGCACAGATCGTCCGATCACTTTTGAAGCCTATGAAACCTCGCGCCAGCTGGGCGGTTTCATCCTGATCGACAAGATCACCAATGCCACTGTGGCAGCGGGCATGATCCATTTCAGCCTGCGCCGCGCGCAGAATGTGCATTGGCAGCCGACAACTGTGGCGCGCGAAGATCACGCCAATATTAAGAACCAAAATCCGCGCGTCCTGTGGTTCACGGGCCTCTCAGGCTCCGGCAAATCGACGATTGCCAATGAGGTTGAGAAACGCCTTGCGCAGATGAACCGCCACACATTCCTGCTCGACGGGGACAATGTGCGCCACGGTTTGAACAAGGACTTGGGCTTTACCGAAACCGACCGGATCGAGAACATTCGCCGCATTGGCGAGGTTGCCAAGCTGATGGCGGATGCGGGTCTGATCGTGCTGACAGCCTTTATCTCACCCTTCCGCGCAGAGCGGCAAATGGTGCGCAGCATGCTGCCTGAGGGTGAGTTTATCGAAGTGTTTGTCGACACGCCTTTGGCCGTTGCCGAAGAGCGCGATGTGAAGGGCCTCTATAAAAAGGCGCGGGCTGGCGAGCTGGCCAATTTCACCGGCATCGATAGCCCGTATGAAGAGCCGCAAAACGCTGAAATTCACGTCAACACCGTGGATATGAGCGTCGAGGAAGCCGCCGATCATATCATCGCCAAAATCCTTCCGCTGATCTAAGGGGTACCTGGTGAACGACACCGAACTTGCAGCGCATCTCGCCGAAATCACCGGACGCATCCTGTTGGATGTGCGCGGCTCTGGCATGTTTGAGGGCAAGGCATTGGGCAAGGCGGGTGACCAAACCGCGAACCAATTCCTCGTCCATGCATTGATGGCGCAGCGCCCCGATGACGGCCTTTTGTCAGAAGAAAGCAAGGACACTGACGCGCGCCTGTCCAAGTCTCGCGCGTGGATTATCGACCCCGTCGACGGCACCCGCGAATATGGCGAGGAACGCGCCGATTGGGCTGTGCATGTTGGCATGGCGGTGGACGGTGTTGCGGAAATTGGCGCAGTGGCTCTACCGGGGCGCGATATGGTTTTGCGCTCCGATCAGCCGGTGACTTTGCCCGAGGCTGCCAAAACACCGCGCTTTGTCGTCAGCCGCACTCGCCCTGCAAAAGAAGCGCAGGCCGTTTGCGAAGCCATGGGCGGCGAATTGGTCGGCATGGGATCCGCAGGCGCAAAAGCCATGGCGGTCGTGCTGGGCGAGGCAGAAGTTTACCTGCATTCGGGCGGACAATATGAATGGGATAGCTGCGCACCGGTTGCTGTCGCCCGCTCTCACGGTTTGCATTGCAGCCGAATTGATGGCTCACCTTTGGTCTATAATCAGGCCAATACCTACTTGCCCGACCTGCTGATTTGCCGCGCTGAACTAGCGGATGAAGCGCTTAGTCTGGTAGCTGGCCTTAGTTAGCCTCGTCTGGCCTCATTTGGCCTCGGCATCTTTTTCCGGCAATTTTGGCATGGTTTTGCCAGTGCCGGCCTCCAATTCCACCCTGCGGTTGGCCGCGCGGCCCAGCTCATTGGGCGAACCATCGCGCTTAGCATTGGGCTGAGCCGGATTTTGCGCGCCAAAGGCAATCACGGCAATTGCCTCTTCCGAAATGCCGCGCTCAATCAACCAAGCCGCCACCGCCAAACCGCGCTCTTGAGACGCATTGGTATTGGCTGCCATGTCCCCGCTAGCATCGGAATGCGCGCGCAAAGTGATGAGGCCCGCGCCGCGCAATTGATCGGAACCCAGCGCCTTTTCCAAAGCCGCCACAGCATCCGCATCCAACTCTGCGCCGCCATCGGGGAAACCAATCGTGACTTTCAAAGGTTCCAGCGCGGCCTCGGCATCGTCCTCTGGTTCAGGTAGGCCGGCCTCGGGGCCAAAGATTGAGGCGGTTGGCTGAGCGTTGGGCGCATCGGTCACATCGCCTTCTGCCGTGCTTTCGGCGTCCCCTTCAATCGCGCCGTCTGCGGCCGCTTTGCCCGCAGGATCAGGCGCGGGTTTGCATCCGGCAAGCGCCAGCAAAGCCGCTGCACTGGCCGCGATCACTACCGTTTTGCGCGTGTCTAATGTTCTCATCTCAGCCTCTTTCCCCGCTGCTATGCGGTCTTCGGAGTTTGCTTTTTGGCCGCCTCTTTGGCCGCTTCTTTTTGGGTTTTTTGTTCCGCCTTCTTGGCCGCCTTTTCCTCTGCCAAGGCAGGCTGCGGCGGCGCAAATGTGATCACCGTATCGCCGGGGCGCGGCGCGGGGCGCACAGCATGGGTGAAGAAGCGCAATGTCCCGCTGACCCGCACAATCAGCAGCACATGGGCATCTGATGGCAGTTTTTCCAAAGCATCTTCAAAGGTGAATTCTTCGGACAATTTGGTCTTGCGAAACTCCCATTGCTCAGCCAGCAAATCATGCACTTCGCTATAACCAAAACCGGCCTCAAACAGAGCGCGCCCGCGCAACGACGGGGGCAAAGCGTGGCGGTCATCTTCCTCTGTCGAAGCATCCAATTGATAGACAGAATCCCGCCCAATCTCATGCGCGAATTCATTGCAGACGAGCGAATTATACGCCTCATTATCGGTCGCGGCGACCAGCACCTGAAACGGCGCAAGGTCAAGATTGTGCTCGGTCGCCTCGTTCAAAATTTCGCCGTGATAAAACGGCAGACCTTCGCGGCGCACAGCGGCCAATTTGCGCCAAGAGCTGTCGACAATGGTAACCGGCGTGCCCAGTGCATGCATCTCTTTTGCCAGCGCAATCGCCCAATCATTCGCGCCGACAATCAGCAGGCCGGGCCGTGTATCGCCTTTCACTTTGAGCCATTTGGCGACATTGTCGATTGTGAAGCCATGGGCCAAAATGGTCGCGACAACGACAGCGAAACTCAGCGAGATAAGCGCATTGCCATCGGCATAGCCAAGCTCTGACAAGCGCAAAGCGAACAGGCCCGAAATCGCCACCAGCACGATGCCGCGCGGTGCAATCCATGCCAGAAACAATCGCTCGTTCCACGGGATGTCCGTACCCAAAAGGCTAAGCAGAATTGTCGCAGGGCGCACAAGGAACAGCAGCGCAATCAGGAACAAGCCAAAGCTCCAATTGAGATAGGCCAGATCCTCAATCCGCAGCGAGGCGGACAGCAGAATGAAAATGCCGGATACCAGCAGCACGGCGATATTCTCTTTAAACGGATGGATGGAACGCATGGAGGAGACATGCATATTCGCCAGCGCAACGCCCATCACTGTGACGGCGACAAGCCCCGCTTCATGTTCGATCTTATTGGACAGAACGAACACACCAATCACCGTGGTGAGCAGCACGGGCACTTTGAGATATTCCGGGATCGCTCCGCGCGGAAACGCCCATGCAATGGCGCGCGCGGCCGCATATCCCATCAGGCCCGCCAGCACCGCTGCTCCGATCAAGGGCGGCACCACTTCGAGCAGGCCGGCATCGGGGTTGTCAGCCACTTTTCGGAAATATTCATAGGCAATCACAGCGCATAATGCGCCGGTGGGATCATTGACGATCGCCTCCCATTTCAGGATCGAACCGGGGCGCTGTTGGACCGAACTTTGCCGCAGCAAGGGCATGACCACTGTCGGGCCAGTAACCACGAGAATACCGCCGAACAAGACTGCGACAGGCCATTCCAGAAAGGCGATATAGTGCCCAGCGAGCGCGCCAAAGAGCCAGCCCAGCGCGACGCCCACTGTGGCCAAGCGGAACACGCCTGCACCTGCTTGGCGAAGCTCGCGGAAATCCAGACTGAGCCCGCCTTCGAACAGGATAAGCGCAACGCCGATCGCGACCATGGGTTCAAGCAGATCGCCAAATGCGCTTTCGGGATCGATCAGCGGTGTGCCGAAAATCATCGCAGAAACAGGGCCAGCCATAAAGCCGGCGAACAGCATTAAGACAATCGCGGGCCAGCCCGTGCGCCATGCCATCCATTGCGCGCCAATCCCAAGGATGCCGACAATAGCGATGACGAGTGCTGCTGATTCCATGGCTACGCTTCTCGCGCCTTATGCGGATGGTGGCAAGGGGAGACTAGTCTCCGTCAAAGCCGAGCAATGTCTGCACATGCAGCCCCTCGGCGCGCAATTTGTCCGCTCCGCCTAGATCAGGCAGATCAATCACGAACACCGCGTGCTCCGCATTCGCTCCTGCATCACGCAGCAATTGCGCCGCGGCAATGGCGGTGCCGCCGGTTGCGATCAGATCATCGACAATCACGACATTCTGCCCCGCGCTCACGCCTTCAGGGTCCATTTCAAGCCGGTCGGTTCCATATTCCAGCGCATAATCAACGCCGATGGTTGGCACGGGCAATTTGCCCGGCTTGCGGATCGGTACGAAGCCAAGACCCAATTCAACCGCCACCGCGGCGCCAAAGATAAAGCCGCGCGCCTCCATGCCTGCAATCGCCTCTGCACCGGCATCGCGCGCCATATCGGCGAGATGTTTGACAGCCGATGACAGCCCTTCGCCATGCCCGATCAGCGTAGTGATATCGCGGAACTGTATTCCTTCTTGGGGGAAGTCAGGCACGGTGCGGATGAGGGTGCGCAATTGGTCAGCTGTCATCATTGGGATATCTCCTGAAGCGGCTATGCCCCAAAAGAAAGCGCCCCGCCATCATTGCTGATGGAGAGGCGCTCTCGAATGCATATCAACGGCGTGGCCGCAGCGTTTAGTCTTTGCGCGGCTTGAGCGTTGACCAAACTTGCTTCTTCGCAAAATAGGCGAGGATCGTGGCGAACAAGAGGAAGCCAATCACAGCCCAACCGGTTTGCTTGCGCTTCACCATGCTTGGCTCTGCGGTCCATGTCAGGAAGGCCGCAACGTCAGCCGACATTTGGCTGATGGTTGCTTTGGTTCCGTCATCATATGTGACTTGCTCATCGCTGGTTAGTGGCGGTGCCATCGCGAAATTCACATTGGGGAAGTATTTGTTGAAATACAGACCCTTTGGCGTTTCGAACTCTGGATTTTGCTTCAGCAACTCAGCATCCGGCGCACCATAGCCCGACAGCAATGAATAGACATAATGCGAGCCATTGCCGCGCGCCTTTGTCATCAAAGACAGGTCAGGCGGAATTGCATTATTATTGGCCGCCGCAGCTGCCACATCATTGGGGTAAGGCGATGGGAATTGATCGGTTGGCAGGCCGGGGCGTGTTGTCGCCTCGCCAGTTGCCGGATCAATGCCAGGGACCTGCCAGCTGGCGGCCTCGGTCTTTACCTGGCCTTCGGAATAACCAAGCTCACCCAAATTGCGGAACGCCACGAATTTCAGGCTGTGGCATGCGGCGCAAACTTCTTTGTAGACTTTATAGCCGCGCTGCAGCTGGCCCACATCCCATTTGCCCAAAGGCCCTTCAAAGGAAAAGCCATCCGCAGGTGCTTTGGGCTTTTCTTTGAATGCGTAATAGACGGGCTTCTCGCCCATGCCTTCAGTGGCGACGACATAGGCGCCATTGCCGAAGGACCAAAGCGCTGCAACGGCAAAACCGAGGCCAATTAGGAGAGCGACTAGACGGATCATATTCGTATCTTTCTCTTGTCCCTTGCGGCCAGCCCTTAGGCTGATGCCTCAGCTGGTTTAGCGTTAGCACCATCCAGCACTGCGCCATCATCCTTGCCCAACACCGCTTCGGTGATGGAATAAGGCAATGGAGCCGGCTTTTCGATCTGGCTGATAATCGGCACAATCACGAGGAAGTGCAGGAAATAATAGGCCGTCGCGATCTGGCTGAGCATGATATACGGCTCTTCCGCATGGGCTCCGCCGAGGTAGAACAGCAAGGCCATATCCGCCATCAATACCCAGAAGAACGCGCGGTAAAGCGGGCGATAACGTGCCGAACGAACCGGTGATTTATCGAGCCATGGCAGGATGAACCAGATCAGGATCGATGCAAACATCGCCAGCACACCCATCAGCTTGGCTGGGATGAACAGGAAGTCAAAAGTGAAGGCCCGCAGGATTGCGTAGAACGGGTAGAAATACCATTCCGGCACGATCAGCGCAGGTGTCGAGAGCGGGTTCGCCTCGATATAATTGTCAGGGTGGCCCAGCGTGTTGGGCAGGAAGAACACCATGAATGCAAAGAAGATCAGGATGAAGCCGAGGCCAAATCCGTCCTTCGCTGTGTAATAGGGGTGGAACGGCACTGTGTCCGATTCCTGCTTAATCTCAACGCCCGTAGGGTTGGATGAGCCCGGAATATGCAGCGCCCAAATGTGCAGAATAACAACGCCTGCAATCACAAATGGCAGCAAGAAGTGCAGTGAGAAGAAGCGGTTTAGCGCAGCATTGTCAGGCGCAAATCCGCCCAGCAGCCACACTTGCAAAGGCTCACCCACCAGCGGGATAGCGCCGAACAGGCCGGTGATCACTTTCGCGCCCCAGAAGCTCATTTGGCCCCAAGGCAGAACGTAACCCATGAAGGCGGTCGCCATCATCAGCAGGAAGATCACCACACCCAGCAGCCAGATCATCTCGCGCGGGGCTTTATAAGAGGAGTAATAGAACCCGCGGAAAATATGCAGGTAGATCACAATAAAGAAGAAGCTGGCGCCATTGGCATGCGCATAACGCATCAACCAGCCCCAGTTTACATTGCGCATAATATGTTCGGTTGTCGCAAAGGCCACATCGGCATTGGCGGCATAATGCATCGCCAAAATAATCCCAGTGACGATCTGCAACACCAAGAAGAAACCGGCGAGCACGCCGAAATTCCACATATAGTTGAGATTGCGCGGAACAGGATAGCCTGCCCCCACTGCATCATAGACCAAGCGCGGCAAAGGCAGCCGCTGATCGATCCATTTCATCACATCATTTTGTGGTTCGTATGGTTTTGCCCAGGCAAAGCTCATGACAGATCTCTTCTTTTTCTAGCTCAGCCGACTTGGATGACGGTATCGGAGGTGAAAGCGTATTCAGGAACGAGGAGGTTGGTTGGCGCAGGACCTTTGCGGATCCGGCCAGCCACATCATAGTGTGAACCATGGCAAGGACAGAAATAGCCGTCATACTCGCCTTTATCTTCACCCTCAGCAGCGCCCAAAGGCACACAGCCAAGGTGCGTACACACGCCCATCACTACCAGGATATCCTCATGGCCTTCTTGGGTGCGGTCAGCCAAAGTTTCAGGCTCGCGCAAATCCGCGCCGTCTTCGCTCTTGGCTTTTTCGATTTCGGCTGCGGTCAAACGCTTCACAAACAAAGGCTGCTTGCGGAAGACGGCTTTAATCGACTGGCCTTCTTCAATTGCAGAAACATCCACTTCGGTGGTGCTTTCCGCCAGAACGTCTGCCGATGGAGCCATTTGGCTTACCAGAGGATAGACAGCGCCGAGCGCGCCAACGCCCGCTGCACCGGTGGCCGCGATAGTAATAAAGTCGCGGCGGCGAACCCCATCTTCCATCATCTCAGTCATGCAAATAGCCCTGCTTTTACTTCGTTTTCACCCTGCGCCTATGGCAGGGAGGTTACCTGATTGGCCCTAACCATTCCATGCGGGTGAATGCGCAGATTGGGTCAAGGCATTTGGGCAGCGGCGCTCATCCACGCTTTTGCCCGTTTGGGCGCGCTGATAGACGCAATGAACAGCATTGCCAACCGTGTTTTGAGCACAGACTGTTCGCTTTTGTGCAAGGAATGCAATTTGCCCCTTATCCCAGCGCAATTGCGGAGATTTGGCGGCCGTAATTTGCTTCGCCCAAATGGGTGGCGCGGCGGTAGGAATAATAGTCTGCAGCGCCCGTATAGGTATCGATTGCCAGATCAGCGATTCGCGTGAGGCCCGCGCCTTGCAATCGGTGGGCGATATAGGCGGGCAGATCGAACTGCCAATGGTCTGCATCCTTGCCTCCGATGAAGAACGCTCCGGCATCACCAGTGAAATGCGCGCGAAAGCCTTTGTCGACTTCATAGCTGGATTGAGCAATGGTCGGCCCTATGGCGGCGGCGATATTCGCGCGGTGTGCGCCCAAAGCCTCCATCGCGGCAATCGTGTTTTCCAGCACGCCGAAATGCGCGCCGCGCCAGCCTGCATGAGCCGCACCAATCACTCCGGCTTGCTCATCGGCGAAAAGCACTGGCCCGCAATCGGCAGTGACAATGCCAATGGCGAGGCCTGCCTGCTTTGTCACAAGTGCATCAGCCACGGGCCGCCCTGCCGGATCATCATCCCAAGCCTGCGTCACGGTCACAACATCGGGCGAATGCACTTGATGGGGCGTGACAATTTTCGCGCCTTTGATCAGAGTATCGGCCGCAGCAGCGCGGGTCTTTGCGATAGTGTCTGCATCGCCCTCTACGCCATATCCATATTGGTGCGCGCCATTATCATGCCCGAAAAAGCCATGCGGAATGGCTCCAAGAATATCCGAGCGCACATGAGGCATTTGATCCGCCATGCGCGCGCCTAGCCGTCCAGCGAACGCGTGACTTGTTCCGCTGTATCGCGCGACAGGCCGCTAACCGCAGATATCCGCTCCAGCTCACCGCGCATCATTGCCGCGCGGCCGCTCTCGATCTTGCGCCATTTGCCCAAGGCCGGAACGAAGCGCGCCGCCGTTTGCGGATTAATCGGATCAAGCGCGATAATCAGATCGGCCACCATCTTATACCCCTCACCGCCAGCATCATGGAACGCGAACGGATTGCCCGCCAACGCCATATAGAGCGAGCGCACGCGGTTGGGGTTGTGAATGGTGAAATCTGGATGATCGGCCAATGCCTTCACATGATCGAGCACCTGAGGGTGCAGCGATAGCGCCTGCAAAGTGAACCATTTATCGACGACCAGGTCATTGCCACTAAAGCGCGCATGGAAATCGGCCAGCGCCGCCTTGCGCGCTTCGCCATCAATGCTGCACAAAGTCATCAGCGCCGATTGCCGGTCGGTCATATTGTCGGCGGCATCGTACTGCGCCTTTGACAAAGCCGCCGCCTTCGCCGGATCACCAGCCGCCATCAGGCCCAGCGCCATGCCCTTAACTTTGCGCGCGCCGCGACCCGCCGGATCGACGAAACTGACCGCTTGGCAGCGGGCATAAATCGCCTCCAACTCTTGCGCCAAGGCAGTCGCGATTGCCTGCTTCAACCCTTCGCGTGTTGCATGGATTGCACCCGGATCAGCCAAAGCGCCGGTTTGCACCACTTGCTCCAGCAGATAGGTCTGGCTGGGCAGAACCATCAGCTCGCCGCGCATGCTATCGTCGAGCGCATCATCGCTCAGAACTGCAGCCATTGCTTGCACGATTGCCACTTCGCCCGATGTGCGCTGGGCGTCTGAAAGCTCACCCTTTGCAGCAGCCACCAAATGCGCGACGATCAATTCTTGGCAAGCCTCGGCCCGCGCAAATGGATTATCATCATGCGCCGCCAGCAGCAGCAGATCATCGCTAGACACTGCACGTTCAATAACGACCGGCGCAGTAAAGCCGCGGTTGATCGAAAGCGCGGGTTCCCTGGTGTATCCGGTGAAAGTGAAGCTCTGTTCCGCCTCGGTTAGGACCACCAATTCCTCACCAGAGTGCGCGCCAGTTTCGCGGTCAAGCAAAGCAATCCGCAAGGGGATCACCATCGGGTTTTTATCCGGCTGCCCGGGCGTCGCTGGCACGGTCTGCTTCAATGTTAGCGTCACCTTGTCGCCTGAATGGGTCAGTGCGGCGTCCACTTTCGGTGTTCCCGCCTGAAGATACCAATTGCGGAATTGTTTGAGGTCCAGCCCTGCGCCGTCTTCGATTGCGCAGATAAAATCCTCGCAAGTCGCCGCCTCGCCATCATGGCGGTCAAAATAGAGATCCGTGCCTTTGCGGAACGCTTCCACCCCGCACATGCTGCGCATCATGCGGATGACTTCGGCGCCCTTATTGTAGACGGTGGCGGTATAGAAATTCGAAATCTCGCGGAAGCTGTCAGGGCGGATGGGATGCGCCAAGGGGCCGCTATCCTCGGGGAATTGCGCCGCGCGAAGAATGCGCACATCCTCAATCCGCTTCACTGCCTCACCCTGCATATCCTGACTGAACAGCTGATCGCGTAAGACAGTAAAGCCCTCTTTCAATGACAGCTGGAACCAATCGCGGCAGGTGATCCGATTGCCCGACCAATTGTGAAAATACTCATGCGCAATCACGCCTTCGACGCCGTCAAAATCAGCGTCCGTCGCAGTCTCTGCATCGGCCAAAACATATTTGGTGTTGAAGACGTTGAGGCCCTTATTCTCCATCGCGCCCATGTTGAAATCGGACACCGCAACGATGTTATACAGGTCGAGATCATATTCCCGCCCAAACGTCTGCTCATCCCACTCCATCGATTTGCGCAGCGATTCCACCGCATGATCGGTGCGCGGCAAATCTTCCGCGCGCACCCAGACATTGAGCTCAACTTCGCGGCCATTCATGGTTGTAAATGTGCCAGAATTGCGGGCCAGATCACCGGCAACCAGAGCGAACAAATAGGACGGCTTGGGCCAAGGGTCATGCCACTCAGCCCAATGCGTGCCGTCTGCGCCTGCGCCGGTCGCGGTTTCATTGCCATTGCACAGCAGGATCGGGAAATCCGCCTTGTCGCCGCTCATCCGCACAGAATAGGTTGAGAGAACATCGGGGCGGTCAGGGAAGAAAGTGATCCGCCGGAACCCTTCCGCTTCGCATTGTGTGCAGAGCATTCCGCCCGAGGCATAGAGGCCCATCAGCGTCGTGTTCGCGCTGGGCACAATATCGGTGACAACTTCGACGACATGCGCTTCGCCTTGAAGCGTGAGCACCAAATCTGCGCCGTCCATGCGGAAATCAGCAGGCGCGCCATCAACCGAAACAGACACCGCCGCCAGCGCATCACCATTCAAGCGCAATTCGCTTGATGCATCCGCCGCAGGATTGCGCTCAATTGTCAGTGTGGAGGTGACCCGCGTCGCGTCCAAACCGAGCTGAAAATCCAGCTTGGTTTGCGGGATCAGCCAAGGATAGGGCTTGTAATCCTTGCGGTAAATTACAGGTGGTTGATCGACGGTCGGTGTTGCGCTCAAATTTTCCATGACCACTGATTTAGGTTGCTTTGCCGCGCTGTCCATCGCTTAAAGCGCGGATATGGCACAAATGCTCATCTTTGGACTGGGTTATACGGCATCGCGGCTTGCGGAAGCATTGCGGACGCGAGGCTGGCATGTCGATGCGACCGGCAGCGCGGGCAATCTGGATTTCGCGGATGAGGATGCTGTGCGAGACGCTTTGGCGGGCGCAACGCATGTGCTCTCATCTGTGCCACCAGACCGCGAAATCGGCCTCGATCCCGTTCTCAGCACCTATGGGCGCGGCTTCGGCACTGCTTGGTATGGGTACCTCTCCTCCACCGGCGTTTACGGCGACCAAAAGGGCGCATGGGTTGATGAAACCTGCCCCACCGGCACAGGCCGCCGCAGCGCAAGATCACAGGCGGATACGAAATGGGTAGAACTGGGCGCGCGCGTCTTTCGCTTGCCGGGAATTTACGGCCCGGGACGCAGCGCATTTGAACGCTTGAAAGAGGGCAAAGCGCGGCGGATTGATATGCCCAAAGACAAACAACGCCAAGTGTTCTCGCGCTGCCATGTCGATGATATTGTCTCGGGCGTGATCGCCGGATTGGAGGCTCCACCGGGCGCTTACAATTTGGCCGACGATTTGCCCGCCAGCGGCAATGCGGTGATCGAAGAGGCGTGCCGATTGTCAGGTGCAGCCCTGCCGCCTCTGCAATCGCTGGAAGAGGCGAACCTTAGCAAAATGGCACTTGGCTTTTATTCAGAGAACCGCCGCGTTGCGAATGGCAAGGCTAAGCGGGTTTTGAATTGGAAGCCGCAATATCCAACCTACCGCGAAGGTTTAGCTTCCTTGATCTAGCTCCCAAGCCACCCGCGCCCTCCACCCTTCCACCCGGATGTTATCCGAAACTATTCCGGGTGAAAGGGTGGAGGGCGCGGGTGGCTCCGGCACGCAGCTAAGCAGCCGAACAAAAAACCCTTACTGCTTTGACCTTAGCGCAATGACCATGCCCGTCACCGCTAGCGCAGCGCCCGCAGCGGCCAGCAGCGACCACTCATAGCCTTCGATAAAGGTCGAAATTAGCATCGCGACCACAATCACGAGGATCGAATTATACGCCGCTCTGGCAGGGCCAATTTCGCGCACAATCTGATAATATAGCGGGAAGGTCACAACCGATCCCGCTAGGCCAAGCCATGCCGCACCGCTCCAATAGGCGGCATCGCTGGGGAAGCGCGGCGGACCGTCCATCACCCATGCAAAGCCTGCGTCAATCAGCGTTCCGTAAAGCAGCGACCACGCCAGCAGGCCGACCATAGGTAAGGACCGACCAACTTTGCCCGCTTGGATCACATTGGCAAAGGACGCGCCCAAAATGCCGCCAATCGCAAGGACAATGCCCAAAGCGATATTCCCATCGAGCCGCGCCAATTGCGCTTCATGCACCAGCAGCAAAGCAATGCCCGCCATCGCGACTACACTGCCAACGGCGAAACGCGCAGTCACTTTTTGTCCCAAGAGCGCCCAGCCCAGCAATGTGTTGGGCACCATCAGCAGGCCAAACATCAGCGCTACCACACCCGATGTCAGATGCAATTCGGCGCGGTAGACAAAATTGAAATTGACGCAGAATTGCGTGAAGCCAATGCCCACCGCCAGCAAATGCCCCGCACGGCCCAGCTTCAGCGATTTGCCCATGAATAGCGCCAGCAAGAACATCGCTGGAGTGGCTATCGCAAAGCGGGCGGTGATCGACCAGTTGGTGGCAATATCATCGCCAATTTGTCCCGTGATCACATACCAGGTGGAGCCCCAGATCAGCGCTACAAGCACAAAGGGCGCAAGGATACGCAGGCTGAGAAAGCGCGTGGGTTCAGCGGGTGAAGTGACACTTTCGGTCACAGATTGGCTATCGCTTTGCCCAGAGCGGCTGCGTCTTCGGCTGCGCTATCCCAGCTGGCAACAAAACGCGCAGCTTCCTCGCCCCAATCGTAAAAATCAAAACCTTGGGCGCGCAACGCATCACGCTCGCCCGCGTTCAATTTCGCAAACACTTCATTGGCCTCTACAGGATGCAGCAACCGCTCGCCGCAGCCGCTGGCAATTTCAGCCGCCGCGCCATTCGCCGCGCGTGCATTCTTGAGCCACAAATCACCGTCCAGCATGGCGAGCACTTGCGCCGCCAAATAGCGTCCCTTGCATTGCAAATGGCCCGCGCGCTTGCGGCGGTACTTCACCATATCGACCTGCTCTGGATCGAAGAGAATAACCGCCTCTGCGCTCATCCCGCCATTTTTGATGCATCCAAAAGCGAGGCTATCGACCCCGCTTGCGGTGTCTTTGGCAGAGCCGCCCAAATGCGCCGTAGCATTGGCAAAGCGAGCGCCGTCCATATGCAGGCCTAGCCCGCGCGATTTGGCGAAATCACTCAACGCCGCCAGCTCCTCACGCGTGTAAACACAGCCATATTCGCTGGCCTGCGTAATTGCGATGGCATGGGCCTGGACCTGATGCACATCATCACGGATCGGATCGAGCAGCGCGGCAATACCGTCCGGCGTCAATTTCGCGCTATCACCGCCAGCCAGCATCAATTTCGCGCCGTGCAAGAAGAAGCCGGGCGCGCCGCCCTCGTCCATCTCCACATGCGCTTCCTCATGGCAGACGACGCCGCCATGGGGCTGCACCATTGTCGCCAAAGCCAAGCAATTGGCCGCCGTGCCTGTCGCCACCCAAAGCGCGGAACATTCGCGCCCGAACAAATCACTAAACCGCGCGTCCAGATCAGCCGACAAAGCATCGCCATCATAGGGTGCATCGGCATTATCCGCCGCGCGCATCGCTTCCCACACTTGCGGGTGAACCTTGGCGGCATTGTCAGAAAGGAAGGGCTTAATCTGGCTCATAGCAATCCGCTCTAATCAAAGCGGCGCGCTTGGCAAGCATACCAAGCCTTAGGCTGCATTTATCCGGCTAAAGTCGGTGGAGGCAATGCTGTCGGTGATCTGTGCCCGCAACACGCGCGCGCGTTCCAGCGGGATGCCAGAGATCGCAAAACTACCGCCTGCCAAACCCAAATTGAGCGTCGCATAACCGCGTCTTTGGGCAATGGGCCCTTGCGATATTTCTACCGAATGCAGCTTCACTTTTGAAGCGATTTGAGTGCTGGGTGAAAGCAAGCCTTCGGTCGCAAAGATATATCCATCCTCCACTGCATGGCGCTTAAATGTCCATGAATAGAGCTCTGCAAAAACGCTTAGCACGCCCAAGACCGCCGGAATGGCGACAAAGATAAGCGGCGCAAAAATGATCACTGGAATAGCGATGGCGGTGAAAATCAGCGCGTCAATAAAGGCGGCATCAAAACGCGAGCGCGTGCTGGCGCGGTGCCATTCAAGCCTATCGGAAGGCGCCTCAAAACCCGCTGCACGGATGATCGGATCGGTTTCTGCGCGCTTGGCAAAAGGCGCAACCACATGGCTTGATCCGGCAAAGTCGGAGGCAAGGCTGACAAATTTCAAACCGTGCCAGCCGAACCGGTGCCGCAGCCAGCGCGTATCCAATTTTACCGCCTGAACGCGGTGGGTTGGCATCACCACATCTGTCTTTGTGAAGAGCCCGCGCCGCCGCCGAAATCCGCGCGCTGTCTTCTCCAGATGAAAGCCCCATTCGCGCGCGAACACTTGCGCAATGCCGGTCGCAAAGCCCAGCACGATGAGCGTGCCAAGCGCCGACAGAACGCCGAAAATCTGACCGGCAAGCCCCAAACCCTCAAGCTGATCTGTCTGATCCGACACGCCGTCGACCCACAAATCCACATCCCAAATGTCGAAGGGCAGAAAATTATCAAACTGCGAAAACAGGCCAAACAATACCGCCAGCACAGCGAGGGAAAACTGGAACAGGCCATTGGTGATCAGCCGCGCTGGCCCCATGGTGAACAGCGTTTTCGCCGGCTCTTCGGCAATGGCTTGCGCTGCGGCATCTAGACCATCAGCCGCGGGCGCCAAAGCCGTTTTGGCAGCGGCCTCCTCTGCATGCTGCTCGCGCACCACATCGCGCAAATGTTCGCCTTGGGCGGCGGTGAGATATTTGAGCTTAAGCTCCTCCGCACCGCCAGCGCCTGTCTCAAACTTTACCGAGACGAGCCCGAACAGACGCGGCAGCAATTCCTGCTCTAGGCTGACATCTTGAATACGCTCATAGGGCACAGAGGCTGCCGTGCGGCTGATGATGCCGCTTTCCACGCGAATGTCTTCCTCGCCGACGATAAATGTTCGCCGCAGCCAGCCGAGATAGGAAAGCCCCAAGGTCAGCGCAATCACGGCCAAAGCAGGCAAGGCGATCAACCAAAACCCGCTGAATGTATCGCGCAGCGCAAAAATACCTGCGACCAATGGAAAGACCAATTGCCGCGCCGAAGAAATCGCCGTGACAATCAAGCCAATGGGCTGAGTGCGCTGCGGTTCGCCAATAGCTATTGCATCAGACATTAGCGCGCGCTCACATCGTATCGCGTTTGATATGAGCGCGAATATCCTCACGCATTTCGCGGGCAAGCCCTTCTTCCAGACCCGGCAAATGCACCGAGGCATTGTGCGAGCCCGCCGTGTGTAAGGTCATCGTGGCAATACCGAAAGACCGCTCGATCGGCCCTGCCTCCACATCAATATGCTGGACGCGGCCAAAGGGTACGACCGTATCGGACCGCCACCAAATTCCGCTGACAACGCGCAAACGGTCATCGCTCATCTGATAGCCGCGCGCCATATGGCGGCGCATTGGCAGACGCAGGATAAGGAACATGGCGATCACCGCCACCGGCCCAAGAATAACGCCGGGCCAAGGAAAAATCGCCATCACTTCGCCCACCAAAGCTGCGATCAAAAACGGAATGCTGGTGATGATAGCCGTCAGCCGCAGGGCCTTCACATGATTTGGGTGCAGCTTCGTCAATTCATCGCTTTGACCGCCGAGATCTGGCGAGGTCTGGGGGGTTTCTGCCGTTTGGAGGGGTGTGTCTCTGGCGGCTTCAGAAGGTGTTTGGTCCATAGCCAACTGTATGGTGACCATGCTGCCTTGCGTCAATCATACGCGCATTTCAAAGCACCCGAACGGCCGATTTGCCCTAGCGCAATTGTGAGGGGTGACGCGCGCGCATTGCCCTATTCTATCGTCCAACAACCATCCATTCGCGGGAGAAACCCTATGACGACTTTATATTCCAGCCTCGGCCCCAACCCCCGCCTCGTGCGCATGTTTTTGACCGAGAAGGGCTTGAGCGAAGGGGCCGATTTCACCCGCAAGCATTTCGACATTATCTCCGGCGAAAACCGCCAGGATGCCGATTTCTGCGCGAAAAACCCGCAAGGCACTTTGCCCGCATTGGAAATGGATGATGGCACTTTCCTCACTGAAAGCTGGCCGATTTGCGAATTTATCGAGGAACATCACACGGCACCGAACCTGTTTGGCGAAACCGCCGCTGAGCGCGCTGAAGTGCGCAAATGGGCGCGGCTTTTTGATCAGGAATGCGTTGTTCCGATGACTATGGGTTTCCGCGCAACCGGCGGCCGCCCGATGTTTGAGCCGCGCATGACCGTTGTATCGGAAGGCGCAGGCGCAGAGCTGGCGGCATTGTCAGATGAGAAATGGCGCTGGTTTGACGAAGCGCTCGGCGACAAAGATCACTTTGCGCTTGGCCGCTTTACCTTCGCCGATCTGATCGTGTTCTGCTTTGCCAATTTCGGCTTCACCGTTGGTTGGAAATTGCCCGAGGGCACAGACAATCTCGCACGCTTTATTGCGCTGCATAATGCCCGCCCGAGCGCCGCTGTTTGGCAAGAAGCGGAATAATGGCCGACCTCACTGGCAAAATCGCCATCGTCACTGGCTGCGCTAGCGGCATTGGTGCCGCGACCGTTCGGCGCTTGCGCGATGATGGAGCGCAGGTGCTTGGCACTGATCTCAACTCAGATTGGGGCACAAACCTCTGCGAAGAAACAGGCGCAGTGTTCGCGCATCAAGATGTTGCCGATTTCGCTGGATGGCCGGATATTGTGGCGCAGGCGGTCGAACGCTGGGGCCGGCTCGATATTCTCGTCAACAATGCCGGAACCGTCGCGACCCAATCCATCGAAGATATCACTGATGAGGCTTGGGACCGGATCTTTGATGTTAATATCAAAGGGACGATGGCCGGATGCCGCGCAGCGATTGCCGCGATGAAGGCAAATCCGGGCGGCTCCAAAGGCTCAATCATCAATATATCCTCGACCTCGGCGCTTGGCGCTTTGCCCAGCGATGTCGCCTATTGTTCGAGCAAGGGCGCGGTGCGCGTGCTGACGAAATCCGTCGCCACACATTGCGCCAAGGAAGGGTATAATATCCGCTGCAACACGGTGATGCCCGGCGGGACGGATACGAATATTCTGGCCGAAGCAGAGAATGTCGCGCCCGGTTTAAAGGAAGCTGTGGCAGCAACCGCACCTATGAACCGCTTGGCTGATCCGTCAGAAACAGCGGCGGCGATTGCCTTCCTCGCCAGCGATGACTGCCCCTATATGACGGGCGCAGAAATGCTGGTGGATGGCGGGATGATGTCGATCCATCCGGGGTTCTAAGCGGCCATTTTCGCCAGATAGCCTGAAGAACGCATTTGCGCCGCTGTCCATGCGAACACGGCCATGGCGAGCAATCCTGATACAAGGCACACGGCAAACACCGCTATGCCGAGAGAGGACGCGCCATATGTGTCTGTCAAACTGTCGCTAATGGCGCCGATGATCGATAGGCCCAAAGCTTGCCCGACCAGGTTGTTGAAGAACAAAGCGACGGCAACCGCAAAGCCGCGCTGCGATGGTTCCACCGCCGATTGGATGCCCGACAAGATGGGCGCTTGGCTAGCGACATAGATCGCATAGGCTAGCGCGAACCAGACCAGAAATGGCCAGAATGCGCCAGAAGACAGGCTGATAGCGAGCGGCACAACGCAGCCAAGACTGACTGCACCGGGTAGCCACGCCCGCCAGCGCTCATCGCGCTTAGTGAGCCATTCCGCGACATATCCGCCCAATATTGGCCCGGGGATGCCTCCAATAAGAAATGCCATGCCCAGATATAGGCCGACGTCTCCGGTTGAGATGTCGAAATTGCGCAGCATCACCGCGGCCATCCAAAAGGCGAGTGCATAGCCGATCATAATCTGCACAGCCCAACCAATCGCTAGGCCCATAAAAACGCGGTTGCCGAGCAGCGAGCTCAGCGTTTGCCCAAGAGGCTGCTGGGTAATCTCTGCCCCTTTTGCCGCATAACGCCCGCGCTTTGGCTCGCGCACAGTGAAATACATCACCAATCCTATCAGCAGCCCCGGCAAGCCCATCAGCACAAAGGCATAACGCCAGCCGAACATCTCGTTCAATTGCCCGCCAACAATCAATCCGCCAGCTGTCCCCATCGTCGCGCCGAGCGTGAGGAATCCCATCGCTTTGGCGAGTTCATGGCGCGGGAAATAATCAGAGACGAGTGATTGTGACGGCGGGCCGGAACACCCCTCGCCCACCCCCACGCCAGTGCGCGCAAAGAACAAAGTCCAAAACCCTGTCGCCAATCCGCACAGCGCGGTCATCAGGCTCCAAAACGATATCGCGCCAGCAACGATATTCTTGCGCACTGACCGGTCGGCCAATCTGGCAGCAGGAAACCCGACAATCACATAGGTGAATGCAAAAGCCAGTCCGCCTAGAAGGCCAATCTGGAAATCGCTAAAGGCAAATTCGGCCTTTATGTCTTCCAAAAGGATCGAGAAAACCAACCGATCCGCGATAGAAAACAGACTTACGACCGTCAGCAGCCCAAGCACGTACCAGCGGTAATTGCCTTCGCCTTCTTTCACCTTAGTGGGCGTTTCCTCCGCCATGCTTTAGCGTTGAGGCCGAGCGAACAGGCCATTATCAACCGGAATTTCTACACCGGTTAGGAAGCGCGCTTCGTCGCTTGCAAGGAACAGGATCACATTGGCGACATCGGTTGGATGGCCCAAAGAATCCATCGGCAATACGCCTTCAGGAATTTCCATTGGCTTCTCGCCCGCACGGCCCGACACGCCCATAACCATTGGCGTTTCAATCCCGCCGGGCATCAGCACATTGACGCGGATTTTATTGTCCTCATCCTGACAATACATCGCGATACTCTTGGTCATCGAGCGGATCGCGCCTTTGGCCGCAGTATAGGCCGGGATATTGCCATAGCCGAGCAGGCTGGCCGTCGATGCCATATTGATAATCGCACCGCCGCCCGTTTTCGCCATTAATGGAATGGCTTTTTGACAGCCGAGGAATGTGCCCTCGACATGGATGCGCATATGCAGTTGGAAATGCTCCAGCGAACATTCCAGAATATCCTCAAAGATCACATTGCCCGCATTGTTCACAAGGATATCAAGCCGCCCGTGCCGCTCCTCAACCGCTTTGATGGTTTCAATCCATTGCTCTTCGCTGGTCACATCCAGCGCCATCGCATCGCCGCCAATGCTATCGGCAACCTGATGGGCAAGTTCAGCTTCGCGGTCGGTCACGATCACATGCGCGCCCTCTGCGGCCAAACGCTCGCAATCCGCTTTACCAAGACCCATCGCCCCGCCTGTTACCAGCGCGACTTTGCCTGCTACCCGTCCATCTGCTTTGGTCGCCATTTGCTCTCTCCCACGGCTGTATCTGTTAAAGTGCAGACTATCTTGGCGCGGCCCAAGCGCCACTACTTAAAGGGATGAGAAAAATGTTAGTCGCTTGATGCTGGCGCGGCGCTACATTGCTGCGCGGAGGCTTGCGATGATCGAAGCGGCAGAGGTTGAACGTCTGAAAGCACTGATGGAATGGGAGGGGCAGCGGACCGGTCCGCCCAAGGGCTTTCCTAAGCTGCCCGACATGCCTGCTGGCCGTTACACTGACCCTGAATATTTCGCGCTGGAGCAGGAGCATATCTTCAAAAAGAGCTGGCTGTTTGCTGGGCATTTGGATGAGATACCGGAACGCGGCTGCTATATGCGCTGGCACAATGCGGGCGATCCTATTGTGATTGTTCACGGCATGGACGGCGTGGTTCGCGCCTTTTACAACACATGCCGGCATCGCGGCGCACCGGTTGTCACCGAGGATTATGGCAAATCATCGCGCCTGATGTGCGGCTATCACAATTGGACATATAAAACCGACGGCAGCCTAGTGGGCGTGCCAGAGCGCCAAGATTTCCCCGATGATTTCGATATGTCGTGCCGCGGCTTGCTATCTGTCAAATGCGAAATGTTCGGCAAGGTGATCTTCGTCAATTTCGATGATGGCGCGATGAGCCTAAAGGAATGGCTCGGGCCGCTGGCGGAGGAATGGGAGGAGTTCGCCTTCGACCGAATTAAGCTGGCGGCGCGGCATTCCTTTGACCTTAATTGCAATTGGAAGGTTGCGATGGAGGCCAATATGGAAGTCTACCACGTGCCCTTCATCCACCCCAATACGGTCGCGCCCTTGGTGGACCCTAAGCGCAATTTGAACACGATGTATCCCAACGGGCACGCGCGAATGCTGGCCCCGCCGCCCGAAGCCACAGACCGAGAACATGTGCGAGCGATTGAGAGCCCGCCGGGCTGGCAGCAAATCGATAGTGTGGGCGAGCTGGGCCGAACCCATACGCAAAGCTACACTTTGTTTCCCAATTGGGTCTCGCCTTTGTCCAATTTCTTTGTGCCGCCCTTGGTTTTTTGGCCCACTGGCCTTGGCACGACACGGCTAGAGCTCGTCACAATGGCGCTGGATTGGGGGGATGAACCTGCGCCTGATCTTTGGACTGTGCCCGACGAAAACCAGCCCAATGGCCGCGATATGAGCCCGATTATTCTGGAGGATACGCAATTTGGCGAGGCGATCCAAAAATCCATGCAATCCTCCGCCTTCAAAAGTGTGCCATTGTCTTACCAAGAAGCGCGCATCTACAGTTTCCACCAATCCTGCGACAAAATGATCGGACTGGATGATGTGCCGCAGCATTTGGCGGTGGACCAAGTGATTGGCGATGAGTGGGTCTGGCCGAATGATCCAAGAACAACGCAAATGGCCAGCTAAATGCCGCAGTAATCCATGCTGCCTCACCCTTACGTAAAGTGCAGCATGCCGTAGCGTCCAGCAATGTTGCCAAAATACCTCACTAGGAAAAATGGCCTATCCCTTTTGACAGATGAGACCAAATTTAACGCCGATACACTCCCTAATTGAAATCGGTCTAATTTCCGATTGAATGAAGACTACGGGCACGGATTGAAATTCGGCCCATATAGGGAGAGCCAAGATGATCAAAACTCACACTCGCAATCCGTCAGCGCTGAAGATCGGCCTGATGGGCGGAGCGGCCGCAGTGGCCATGTCCGCTTTTTCCGGAACAGCGCATGCGCAAGATGCCGCGCCGCAAGCGGATAATGAGGGCGCAGATGAGAATGTGATCATCGTTCAGGCTCGTCGCCAAGATGAAAGCCTGCAAGAGGTTCCTGTAACGGTCACCGCGATTAGCGGCGAGACGCTAGAGAAATACGCAGTCGATCAAGTGGCAGATGTGACCAGCCGCGTACCGACCCTCAACGTGCAAGTGGGCGGTTCGGGCTCAGGTGGCCAGCTTTCTTTGCGCGGTGTTGGTTCCTCAAACATCTCCGCTGCTTTTGATAGCGCGGTCGCATTCGATATGGATGGCGTGCAGGTTTCAACGATGCGCCTCGTCCAAGCAGGCTTTTTCGACACCCAGCAGATCGACGTTCTTAAGGGGCCGCAATCGCTCTTCTTTGGTAAGTCAGCATCGGCTGGTGTTTTTTCAATCCGTTCCGCTGACCCGACATCTTCTTGGGAAGTGGGCGGCAAAGCAGCCTATGAGATCGAAGAAAAAGGCTACACCGTCAGCAGCTACATCTCTGGCCCGATTACCGATAATCTCGGCATTCGCATCGCGGCGCAATATAACGACATTGATGAATTTGTTGAACTTCAAGCAGGGTCTAATGCTGCAAATGGAGATTTCCGCGGGCAGACCAATTTTGTTGGCCGTATCACGCTCGATTGGGAGCCATTGGATGGCTTCGATGCGAACCTCAAAGTGCAATATGTGAAGAATGAGGGTGATGGCGCGATCCAGCATTCTGATATTAATTGCGGCCCCAATGGCGTAGCTGACTCAGTGTTCTTGCTAGGTGGCGGTCTCGTCATTCCCGCTGGCAACGATTGCAACGACAGTGACGGCATTTACTTTTTGCCTGATGCAGCTGCCCCATTGGCGCCGGGCATCCCAACCGCATCGGGGCCAACACTGGCTGAAGGGCGCAATGGCGTTCCATTCTCTGAAACAGAATTGCTGTTTGCGCGTTTGGCCCTGAATTTCCAACTGACCGACGAGTTCCTGCTGTCATCGACAACTGGTTTTGTCGATTTGGATGCAACCGACTTTGATTGCTATTCCTATGTCGGCACCTTCGGTCCGGGCGCACCGGGCGGCGTAGGTTGTTCTGATCCGCGCAACACGCTTGAGCAATACACTCAAGAATTGCGCCTGACTTCAGACTTTGACGGACCGTTCAACTTCATGGTCGGCGCATTTTACGAATCGCGTGAGTTCGTGTTCGACACCTCGCAGCAGGCAGTGAACATCTCCTTTGTCGCACCCGATCCGATTACCGGCTTCACCTATGACTGGGACAAGGTTCACACCACCAAAACAGAGGCAGCTTCCTTCTTCGCCAGCGGTATTTTTGATATCACTGATAAATTGGAACTGTCAGGCGGTGTTCGCTATACTGACGAGAACAAGACGCAGGTCATTTCTGTACCATTCGTCCATGCGTTCCTTTCAGCGGGCCCTGCATTTATCAACAGCGGCTTCTTCTCAGGACCCATCGATTTCAGCGACAGCAATTGGTCGCCAGAAGCAACGCTCAAATATCAAGTTAGCGACGATGTGAACGTGTTCGCTTCTTATAAAACTGGCTTTAAATCAGGCGGTATCGATAACTCAGCATTGCCATCGGCTTCGCTGCTAGGGTTTGACGATCCTGATCCAGCTGTACGCCAAGCAACGGCAGATGCTCTGATCTATCAATCGGAAACTGCGCAAGGCGGTGAAATCGGCCTGAAGTCACAATTCAGCAACCGCGATTTCACCTTCAATGCAACCGCATATTACTATGTGTTCGATGATCTGCAGGTGCAGAACTTTGACGCTGTGGCGATCCAGTTCCAAACGCTGAATGCCGGTGAAGTGACCTCCAAAGGTCTCGATCTGGAATTTGGTTACAGAACACCAGTTGATGGCCTCGACCTTTCGGCGAATGTTTCGTATTTGGATGCAAGCTTCTCCGACACCTTCGTGGCCGGCCTAGGCGATGACCTTGATGGTCGCTCTGCGGCGCGGGCACCGAAACTGTCGGGCAATATTGCCTTTGATTGGGAAATCCCTCTCGGTGACACGTTGGAGCTCAATCTGGGCGGCAACGCGATCTATTCGGGCAGCTACTTTACCAATGAAGATACACTCAATGATCTTCGCCAAGACAGCTATGTGACCTTTGATGCGCGCGTTGCGATCGGGCATCCTGATGGCAATTGGAAGCTCTCGATTATCGGTACGAACCTCGCTGATGAAATTTGGACAAACACCTCTGGTGGTCGTCCATTCCTTGAGCCAGGCGTTGGTGATGATCTCGTGCTTACACAAAACCGCGGCCGTCAGCTGTCGGCGGAGGTTAGCTTCCGCTTCTAAGCGAAGGCATATTTCGACCAGAAATAGGGCGACTCTTCGCGGGGCCGCCCTTTTTTGTTGCCCTAACCAAAAGAGCCAATTGAAACCCGCGCGCAAAAGCGTGATCATGACTGCCAACACGCCATTTGACTGAGGATTGATACCAATGTCCCGCCAAGAATTGATCGCCATGACCCGCTCGCTCATCGCACACGGTGAGGCCGATACGATGGAGCTCGCCGATGAAGTCGTCAGCGTGCCCGCCAGCGCCTATACTGATCCGGCTTTGTTCGAGGATGAGAAGAATAAGATCTTCAAGCGCCTGCCGCTGATGGTTGCGCCCTCCTGCGAATTGCCCAATCCTGGCGATTTTAAAGCGATGGATATCTGCGGCGTGCCCGTATTCCTATCGCGCCAAAAAGACGGCGAAGTGATCGCATTCCTCAATATGTGCTCACACCGCGGCAATCCGATTGTTAGCGGCACAGGCAATGCGGCGCGCTTTACCTGCGGCTATCACGGATGGACCTTTAAGCAGGATGGCGATCTGATCGGCGTCGCTTCACCGCAAGACTTCGGCTCAATCGACAAGAGTAAGCACTGCCTCACCCGCTTTCCCGTCTATGAAAGCGCAGGGCTGATCTGGGCAACGCTTGATCCCGATAGCAAGCTGTCGATCCCTGACTATCTTTGCAATTATGATGCTCTGCTCGATGCATTCGGCTTCAAAGATTGGACATTGTTTGCGCAGCGCACGCTGGCTGGTCCCAATTGGAAGACGGCCTATGACGGCTATCTCGATTTTTATCACCTACCAGTGCTCCACAAGGACACATTCGGGGCAGACTTCTTCAACCGCGCAAATTACTTTGCTTGGGGGCCGCATCAGCGCCTGTCTTCACCGTCCAAATTTGCGCAGAAAACGGGCAGCGATGAAATGCTCGATCTGTCAGCGATGAGCGATGATGAATTGCCTGACGATTCGCTGACACAGGGCGTGTGGACAATCTTCCCGCATATTTCGATCGCCAGCTTTTATGGCGGCGGACAGCGCGGCGCTTTGATCAGCCAGCTGTTCCCAGGTGCCAATGTGGGTGAGAGCTTCACTACGCAATATTACGTGATGGAAAATCAGCCTGAAACCGAAGCCGATGTGAAATCAGCGCATGAGCAGTTCGATTTCCTGGAGATCGTCGTACGCGATGAGGATTACGCGACCGGAAAGCGCCAACATGAGGCGCTGCAATCAGGCTTGATGAAAGACGTTTTATTCGGCCGCAATGAAGGCGGGGGCCAAGTGTTCCATGGCTGGGTCGAGAAACTGATCAACGCATCAGACGCTGATCTGGTGGATATGTTCACGCCAAGCCAAGCCGAAGCGGCGGAATAGACTTTCAAAAATCGAACGGTTTGGCGACGTCAGTCGTGCCGTTTGCGGTCGGATTGTCATTGAGAACCAGCTCAACCAAAGCTGTGTCGAACAGCTCGTGTAGCTCCGTGATTTGGCCATCTGTAATGGTCATAATCTGGCAATAGGTTTGCAGATATTCATGGCCATTATTGCCCATGCCGCCGCCAACCATAAGGCCAACGACACGGCTTTCATCCGCGCACATGATCTTCCATTTGCGCGAGAATTGAATGGTTTCAGGCTTGAGCTTGCCGACAACTTTATCCGCCACCAATGGGCCAAAACACTCCGCTTTGCCTTCCCAACGGCCAGACACCGGCGTGGAGCCCAGCAAGTTGAAGGCAACATCATCGCTGTGCAAAGCCGCCAAAGCATCAAAATCGCCAACTTCCAGCGCTCGGTAAAAGCTCTCTGCAATGGCGATATTCTGGCTGCGTAGATCAGTCATTGCGACCTTCCAAATTTACTGCGCGGTATATCCGCCATCGATGACCAATTCAGAACCAGTGACATATTTGGCCTCATCAGAGGCGAGGAACAGCACGCCATTGGCAATGTCCTCTGGTTCACCCAATCGCCCCGCCGGAATACCTGCTTCGATCGCTTCGTAATTCGCGGCATTATCCGACAAGCCAGCCTTGGCCATATTGGTGAGGATGATACCCGGGTGCACGGTGTTGACGCGGATACCTTCTTTCGCCGTTTCCAGAGCCACCGATTTGCTCATCATTTTCACCGCGCCTTTGGTCGCTGAATATGAGGCGCTGCCGCGAAATCCGACCTTGCCGGCCACCGAAGACAGGTTCACGATCGATCCCCGGCTTTTGGTCTTCCGCATTGCCTTTACTGCGGCCTGCGTGCCCATAAACACACCCTCTATGTTGACCGCATATTGCCGCCGCAGACCGGCCACAGCATTGTCGCCGTCAATCTCTGACACGTCGAGAATTCCGGCATTATTGACCAGAATATCAAGGCCGCCATGGCTTTCGAGCACATCGGCGATGACGCGGTCCCAATCCTCTTGCGAGGACACATCTTGGGTGACAGCAACCGCATCCAAATTCTTGGCCCGGATCGCTGCTGCAGTCGCCTCCGCGCCGCTCGCATCAATGTCTGACAGGATGACGCGCGCGCCTTCCTCTGCCAGCCGCTGCGCAATCGCTGCGCCCAGCCCGGGGCGCGATGCGCCGCCGGTAACCAGTGCAATCTTGCCCTCTACGCGCCGTGTCACAGCCGCACCTTAGCCGAATGCAGGGCGAGCATTGCTTTCGCCCCAATCCTGCCGCTTGGTCCAATCGCCGAGGGTTTCAAGCTTGCCATCAAGCTCGGGGAAGCGCTCATAGACATGCTCCATATCCACCTCAAACGGCTTGGTTGGCGCCTCGTTGTTGTACTCGTAAAATTCCTGAATGCCTTTGGCGAAGTCATCGCGCATTTCTGCTGGCATGCTGTCACCGGCGGCATCGACCAGATAGCGGCCAAATTCTTCCGGAGTGCAGGGATCATATTTGATGTCCTTGCCCAATGCGTCGGTGAGATAGCCTGCGACTTGCGGCCCCTTCAAACGCTCTGGCCCACCAATGTTCAGCCATGCGCCTTCCATATCGGGGCGGTCGAGTGATGCGAGCATGAACTTCGCCACATCATCCAAGCTGATCCAATTGGCCGCCAAATGCGAGGCATGCGGATAGACATAGCGCCCCTCATTCATGATCCAAGGCCGTGCCCAATTGGTCAGCAGATTGTCCATGAACAAGACGCTCCCAAACACTGTGCCAGGACAGCCTGAGCGCCATAGCGCGTTAATGCCCTGCGTATTGCCGCCATAGGTATGCGGGTCGCCCGGCTTATCAGGGATCCAGCTAGATGTGTTCCAAACCAAGCGCTTCACATTCGCCTCGGCGGCCGCTTTGCCCAATTCGCCGACCAAGACTGCGCGGTCTGCGCGGGCTTGCAAGGGATGCGTGTAAAAGACGTAATCCGTGCCCTCGAGCGCCTCTGCGAAAGTGGAGCTGTCGTAGAGATCCATCGGGCGGATTTCGACTGTGTCTGCGCCTTCGATCTTAGAGCCTGCAAACGGGTCGGGCTGGCGCGAGATTGCGCGCACATCATAGCCTGCCTTTAATGCTTGATCGACCTGCGCCATGCCTTGACGCCCTGATGCGCCGATTACTGTAATGAGTGCCATGTGTATCGCCTCCCTTTGTAATTTCTTCGAGTCGGAGGCTAGGCGAAACGCGGGCGCCATGCCCCGCCCCATTTTGATAGCGCGCTTTTGATAGCCAGCTCACCAAACCCTAGCGAAAAGGCACGTTGCGCGAAGGCCATCTGATGCGAATTATAGCCACCATGAAAAACAGATTTTGGCGCATTGATAGTAGGCCTGAAGGCAATGGTTTTGCCGAGGCTTTGAGCTTGCAAGAAGTCCCGCTGGGCGAGACGCCTGATGGGCAAATCACCATTCGCAATTCCATGATCTCTATGGATGCAGGCACGCGCATGTGGCTGACCGACCGCACAGATGGCTATCAGCCCCCGCTCGATCTGGGCATTCCCATGACGGGCCTCGTTGTCGGCGAGATTATCGCAAGCAAGCATGACGGCTTTGCCAAGGGCGAGTGGGTGCGCGCTTTTGGAGCATGGGGCGATTATAGCCAGGTTGATCCGATTATGACCGGCGCTGTGAAGCTTGACCCTAGCGTGGCCGATAGACGCGCTTGGTTCGGCCCGCTGGGTATGAATGGCTGGACGGCTTTATGGGGCGTTGAACAAACCGGTGCTGCCAAATCTGGTGAAACGGTTTTGGTATCAGCCGCAGCAGGCGCAACCGGAATACTCGCCATTCAAGTAGCCAAATTGCTGGGCTGCCGCACCGTTGGGATTGCTGGCGGAGCGGAGAAATGCCGGTTCCTAACGCAAGAAATTGGCGCAGATGCAGCGGTGGATTACAAGGCGGATGATTTTGCCGCGCAATTGGATGCCTCCGGGCCATTCGATGTCTATTTCGACAATGTCGGCGGCGAAATCCTCGACCATGTGCTCACCCGCATGAACCATTATGGCCGCATCGCAGTGTGCGGGCTAGTCTCTGACTATCACGGGGAGCGCACGAGCCCCCGCGAATTTGACCAAGTGTTGATGCGTCGCCTCAGGATCGAAGGCTTCTTCTCGCCCGATTTCATGGACCAAGGCGAACGCTTGACGGCGCAATTGAAAACATGGGTGGATGCAGGCCAGCTGACCATGCCCTATGATGTAACACATGGCCTGGAACACACGCTCACCGCCTATGAAAAGCTGTTCACCGGCGGCAATATTGGCAAGGTTATTGTGGAGTTAGAGGCATGAATATGCGCCCCGATGCAAGGTTAGAAGACCGCGAGGCTATTCGCGATATTATCACCGTTTACGCCCATGCCATCGATCGGCGCCGCTGGGATATTATGCCGGGCCTCTTCCATGATGATGCCGAGTTTGGATTTGGAGTTGTTGCAGGTGGTTGGCGCGATTTTGTTGAGCAAGCACGCGGCGTGATCGATCCATGCCTCGCGACCCAGCACCAATTGGGGCAGATATTGTTCGGATTTGAGGGCGACGATGTTTGTCACACCGAAACTTATATGACCGCCATGCATACAATTCCGCCAGGCCACCCTATGCCTGAGATATTCCCGCCAAAAGACGAGATATACTCAGCAGTGATTGCCGGACGCTATGTAGACATTTTCGAAAAGCGTGATGGCGCGTGGAAAATCGCCAAACGCACCGGCATCTATGATTGGCGCGAGTTCCGCGTGGTCGAAGGAATTGATATGAGCGAGCTTGGACCCGATGGCCAAGGCAAGCATGACGACACTGACCCGTCGACCGCCGCGGCGGCAAAGTGGCGCGGCTAAGAGCTTTTAGGCCGCATCAGCGTGAACACGCCGGTCATTGTCATCAATATCGTCTCGCCGTCGTAAATCTTGCCAGAGACATGCGCCTGACGCCCGCCAATCCGGTCTATTTGCGCATCTCCCACAATCCAGTGCCCGATGATCGCAGGGCTGAGGTAATTCACCGTCATAGAGCTGGTCACAACCGGCACGGGCGGATTTTCGCTGGCATAGGCCTGATAGGACAAAGCCACATCCGCCATTGTCGCCAGCACGCCGCCATGGGCTGCCTCGCGGTAATTGCGGTGCTTATCCGCCAAACGCAGGCCGACCAGAGTGCGTCCCTCGCAAGGTTTCAGCCAATAAGGCCCGCCCAGGTCGAGGAAGCCCGGCGTGAAATTCGCAGGCTCAAACCCCTCCTCAGATGTGTAATCGATCATCGCATCACCCTTGTTCCAAAACCCATACGCTAGCCATTATGCCAATGGCCGGTTTTGCGCTGCTGCCTAAACCGACAAGGGTGAAGTTTTTGCATGATAAGGAATGGCGCGCATAATGGTTGATCTCGAAGCACAAATTGCCAGTGCCGAAACCGTAGGCGACATTGCCCGCCTGCGCGGTGCGGATGCGGCATGCAAAGACCAAACCGCCTTTATGTTCGGCGATGAAGTGATGACCTTTGCTGAGTTTGACGCAGGCACGAACCGAGCCGCTCAGGCTATGATCGCGCTTGGCCTAACCAAGGGCGACCGCATCGCTTACCTTGGCAAGAACCATCATCTCTATTTCGAAGCCTTTGTCGGCGCCTCCAAAATTGGCGCGGTGATGACGCCGGTGAATTGGCGGCTCGCCCCGCCGGAAGTGGCTTACATCCTCGACAATTGCGAAGCGGAAACGGTGATTATCGCAGAGGGCTTTGGCGAAGTTCTCAGCAAAATCCGCGATAAATGCCCGCGCATCAAAACTGTGATTGGCATGGATGAAGCGCTGACCGCAGGTGACGGCGTAATTGCAGATTACCGCGAGTGGCGCGATGGGCATGAGGCCACCGACCCACTCATTCCCCTTACGCGCGATGATGAGTTTTTGCAGCTCTACACATCGGGCACCACTGGCCGCCCCAAAGGCGCCGTGATGACGCATTTGTCGATCCTATCGGCGCGCACATCAGGCGGCAATACGCCCGATATTGAGCTGCGCGAATGGCAGCAGCCGATTGCCAATGATGTCAGCCTAGTGGCTATGCCCTGCTTCCATATTTCAGGCTCCGGCAATGGCATCGCCAATATCGTCTCGGGCACAAATTCGATTGTGCTACCCGAATATGACCCGACCCGTGCGCTAGAATTGATGGAGGAATATCCCATCTCCAAATTGTTCCTAGTGCCCGCAGCAATCCAGATTTTGCTCAATCAGCCCAATGTGAAAGACATCGATTTCTCCAACCTTCGCTACATCACTTACGGCGCATCGCCCATTCCGCTGGAATTGATGAAAGAGGCGATGGAAGTGCTGGGCTGCGGCTTTATCCAAATGTATGGCATGACGGAAACGTCAGGCACAATCACCGCGCTTGATCCGGCCGATCATTTGCCAGAAGGCAACGAGCGCATGCGCTCTGTTGGTACGGCATTGTCGGGCGTTGAGCTCAAAGTGATCGATGAGGAAGGCGCGAGCCTGCCGCCGGGAACAATTGGCGAAATTGCGACCCGCTCTGTCAAAAATATGAAAGGCTATTGGAGGCTAGATGAGGCCACAGCCGAGACGATCGATGATGACGGCTGGCTGCGCACAGGTGATGCAGGCTATCTCGATGAAGATGGATATCTCTTTATCCGCGACCGCGTGAAAGATATGATCATTTCGGGCGGCGAAAATGTCTATCCCGCAGAGGTTGAAAACGCGCTCTATGCCCACGCGCAAGTCGCTGATGTCGCGGTGATCGGCGTGCCCGATGAAAAATGGGGCGAGGCGGTGAAGGCCTGCGTCGTTTTGAAAGATGGAGCCAGCCTAAGCGAGGCCGACATTATTGCCCACGCCAGGGAACATATTGCGGGCTATAAATGCCCCAAATCAATCGACTTTATCGACGCCTTGCCGCGCAATCCTTCCGGCAAGATACTGCGCCGAGAATTGCGCGCGCCTTATTGGGAAGGCAAAGATAAAGCGGTCAATTAAAGAGTCACACACAGCGGAGTAAGAACCATGCAATTTCTCGATAAATTCCAAGAGCCAGCCTATGCTATTTTGCGGATTATGAGCGGGCTGATGTTTATCCAGCACGGGACGCAGAAATTCTTCAATTTTCCTGCTGAATTCCCCTATGATCTCAGCGCTATGTCCATGGCGGCAGGCGGGATTGAAATTGTCGGCGGCCTTTTGATCGCCCTCGGCCTGTTCACGCGTCCCGTCGCCTTTATCTGCAGCGGCATGTCTGCTGTCGGCTATTGGATGGTGCACGGTTTGAACAATTTCTATCCCATCAATAATGGCGGCGAGTTGATCGCACTCTATTGTTTCATTTTCCTGTTTGTCGCTGCCAAAGGCGCCGGAATTTGGAGTGCAGACGCGGCCATGTCCAAATCTTGATGGCGTGATCATGCGCGATCTGCCCATCCGCCAACTGGCCTATTTCGTGCCTGACGTGGATGCAGCGGCAAAAGCGCATTCGGCAAGCTTTGGCTCCGGCCCGTTTTTTGTGATGCGGCATATTCCGGTCACACGCAGCCTGCATCGCGGGGTTGAGCAGCCCTTCGAACATTCCAGTGCTTACGGGCAATGGGGCGATGTGATGGTGGAATTTGTACAGCAGCATAATGATGATCCCAGCGCCTGCCATGATCTCTATCCGGCAGGTTCGGGGCGGTACGGCCTGCATCATAGCGCGGTTTGGGTTGATGATTTGCCATTGGCGATTGCGCAATTTGAAGCCGACGGCATGCCGCTAGCGCAGCTTTCGACCACGGGCTTTGGGACAGATTTCGCCTTTGTCGATGCGTCAGCAACGCTTGGCCATATGATCGAGCTTTATGAAGGCAGCGAAAGATTGCGCGGCTTTTACACTATGGTGCGAGATGCATCGACAGGCTGGGATGTCAGCGATGTGATCCGCGAATTGGGATGAAGGAGACAGGCAATGTCCAATGCAAACAAAGGTGAAGCACAAAGGGTGATCGAGGAATTTTGGCGCATCCAAGACGCGGGCGACTATACCGCATTGGCGCCATTGTTTGCCGAGGACGCATTGCTCGAAGACCCAATATGGGGCCGCTATGAAGGGCGCGCGGCGATCCTTGGTTTCATGACCACGATGGTTGCAGAAATGGGGACGCGGAAAATTCACTTCACCGTGGATGAGATATGCGGCGATGATCACGCGGTTTGGGCGCGTTGGACGATGCATTCAGACGGGGCAGAACCGCGCAGCGGCGTTGGCATCTACAAAGTGGCAGGCGGGCAGCTGACGTATTACCGCGATTACATGGACCCTCCGACCGAAAGCGAAGCGTGACAATGCCCGACAAAATTATCCGCGAAGACTTTGACGGATGGGTGCAATTGACGCTCAACCGGCCCGATAAACTCAATTCTTTGGACGTGGAGATGTTCGCCTTAATACGAGGCCAAGTGGAAGACCTCGCACAGACCAAAGGCGTCGGGTGCGTTGTTTTGCGCGGTGCGGGCAAGTGCTTTTCAGCAGGGCATGACCTTGGCGGCATTGCCACTGGCGAAAGCCCGCCATCCAAAGGCTGGCATTCTGAAACGCTTAGAATGTTGGAAAAATTGCCTATGCCCGTTGTCGCTGCCGTGCATGGCCATTGCTACACCGGCGCATTGGAAGTGGCGCTGGCGGCTGATTTCATCATCGCCTCAGACAATGCGCGTTTTGGCGACACCCATGCCAAATTCGCCCTGACGCCGGTGTGGGGCATGAGCGTGCGACTGCCTCGCCGCGTCGGAGCGGCCACTGCGAAACGCCTGATGTTTACCGCCGATATGTTCGGAGCGGAGGAAGCAGTGCGGATTGGCTTGGCGGAATATAGCGTGCCACAAGACAAGTTTGATTCGGAGATCAAGCGTTTGGCAGAGCAGATCGCAGCACAAAGTCACTTTAGCCATGCGGCCAATAAGCGCCTCATTGATAAGGCAGATGCACAGCCAGCCGATGGCGCATTGGTGCGTGAATGGATGGACGGCGAAGGGCGCGGCCCCGATATGCAAGAACGCATCGCCGCGCTGCAAAACCGCAAGAAATAACTGCTAAAGCCTCCGGTAAAGCGGGTGGTTGCTTTCCGTGATTTTCGCGGTTGGCAGCGGGAAGTCTGGATTGGGTTCAAAGCCGGGCTGATCGACCAAGTCTGATTGCCAATCGAGCAAATAGAGCCGCGAGGAAATGCGCCATTCCTCCCCTCTTTTCTCCCATTCATCGACATAACGACCGCCGTATAGATTCCCCGCAAGAGTACCGTCATCCTGCGGGTTGGCTCCTGCGAAAATGCCCAAGCATTCGCTGCTCGCTTGCGTCGCAGACTTGAAGCTTATAATAAGCCCCGACAGCATATGCCAGCGCCGCAAGGAACCCCGCTCTGTCTGCATAACGATGGGAAGAAAATCCTCAGCCTTGCCTTTGAAAAAGCCGTAATCAATGTCGGCATCGGGCCAATAACAGCTCGCCTGCCCTTCATCATCCAGCCAATCCAATGTGCGGGCATAGCGCGCCACCACATCCTCAATCGCTTTCTTGTCGAGCAATTCTTGCAGTGCTGCCTCGCTGAAATTTGGCATAGCTCTCTCCCCTTTTTCGCCAATTGGCGCGGGGCCCTTATCGCGCGACAATAGCGGCAATAGCCATAAGCCATTTGAAGAGGATACCCTCATGAGCCGACTAGAAAAGCTGCCACCAGAACAATGGGACGAGCGATTGCGCGGCGCATTGCAGCCGGACAAGATGAGCGATTTGGAGCAAGGCTTAACGCGCTACTTCGCCCATTGCCCTGATCTGGCGCTGGGTCTGATGCAATTTGGCGGCGCGCTGAAAACCAAACGCACTTTGCCTGACCGCTTGGTGGAATTGGTGCGGCTAAAGGTCGCCTTCTTCAACCAATGCCGCAGCTGTATGGCGATCCGCTATTCTGATGCTGTGGCAGACGGCGTGGATGAAAGCGCTGTGTGCTCGCTCGAACAACCGCAAGAGGCGGAAAACCTGTCTGATGCAGAAAAGGCCGCAATCCATTTTGGCGAACTGATGGCGAGCGATCACTTGGCCGTGGATGACGCCGTATACGCCGGCTTACGCAAGCATTTCAGCGAAGCCGAGATCGTCGAGCTGGGCATGACAGTGGCGTTTTTCGTTGGCTTCGGCAGGCTGGCAGCCACCTTCAACATGGTCGAGGAATTGCCCGAAGCGTTTCAGCAATTGGATAGCATAGCCCCATGGGGCCAAGACAAGATCGAGGTGCGCTGACATGGCGACAAAAGCAGACACGCCGAACATCAATCTGTTCGATCCCGAGCTTCAGCAATGCCCTTATGACGCATACAAAACCCTGCGTGATGATGCGCCGGTCTATAATATTGCAGGCACGCCCATTTATGTCGTCACTCGTTATGATGATGTGCGCGAAGTGCTTATGGACCCCATCCGTTTTCGCAGCACGGCGATGGATACGAATTTGCGCAATTCTCCGGCTGATGCGGAACGCGGTAAGATGATCACCGAACGTTTTGAAGCAAAAGGCTGGGTGCCTGCACCCGCTCTGGCCGCCCGCGATGATCCCAATCACAAGCAGATGCGCGCCATGTTCAATCAGGCGTTTAAGCCGTCTAAGATCAAGGAAATCGACCCAGAGGTTGAAACCCTCGCCTATCAGCTAATCGATGGCTTTGTGGATGATGGCAAATGCGATTGGGTGAAGCAGTTTTGCATCCCCTTGCCATTGTTTATCATTGGCGAGCAAATGGGCGCTCGCCGCGAAGATATGTGGAAGATCAAAGGCTGGACCGATGCCTTCTTCCATCGCATTTCGATGATGCTGCCCGAAGACAAGCACATGGAAATGATCGACCGCGAGATTGAGGCTCAGCAATATTTCCAGCCCATCTTTGAACGCCTGCGCGATAATCCCGATGACAGCCTGATCAGCGTTCTGGTCAACACGGTGATCGAGGATTGGGGCCGCCCGCTCAATGACAATGAACTCCATGCTGAAATGATGGCCGATACGTTCGTGGGCGGTTCAGAGACGACCACCAATGCGCTGGCAGCAGGTATGAAATTGCTGATCGAGAATAAGGATGTGTGGCGCCAGCTGAAATCTGATCCAGCCAAATATATGAAGACATTTGTAGAGGAAGTCGTGCGGCTGGAAAGTCCAGTGCAATCGCTCATGCGCTTCACCCATGCAGATGAAGAATTGGCCGGCGAAACCATTCCCGCAGGCTCTGTGATCAATGTGCGTTATGCCGCCGCCAACCGCGATGAACGCGCATTTGAATGTCCTGAGAAAATCGATTTGGAACGGCCAAAAGCGGGATCGCATATGGGCTTTGGTTCAGGCGTGCATCACTGCCTTGGTGCGCCGCTAGCCCGCCGCGAATTGGCTTGGGGCTTTACCGCCGTCACCGACCGGTTTGAGGATATGTGGTTTGCAGATGGCAAGAATGATTTTTCTTACCACCCGCATTTCCTGCTGCGGTCTTTGAAAGAACTCCACATCGAGTTTGAGCCGAAAAAACGCTAAGAATTCGCGTTAGCTATTCGCTTGGGCTGCTGTGCGTCCAGCGATATAGCCGAAGGTAAGTGCAGGGCCGAGCGTACCGCCTGCGCCCGCGTAGATTCCTCCAGTGGGGCATGCAATCGCATTGCCCGCGCCATATAGCCCGGGGATCGCTGCGCCATCATGGTCAAGAACACGTGCTGCGCCATCCGTGCGCGCGCCGCCGTTGGTACCGAGCAGCCCCATTTTGATCTCCACCGCGTAGAACGGTCCCTGCTCGATTTCGCCCAAAGTCACCGCAGTGCCCTCTCGGCTGCGGTCGCCGTAAAAGTGATCATAGGCCGATGTGCCGCGCGCAAAATCAGGATCTTCGCCTGCCGCTGCATGGCCGTTGAAACGGGTGACCGTTTCTCCAAGCGCCTGCCCCGAAATGCCAATCGCCTCGGCCAAACCGTCAAGCGTATCAGCGCGCGTCACCCAATCGGGCACAGGCTGACCCGGCAAGCGCGTTCCGATGGGATAACGCTCGACATATTGCGCATCGAAAATCAGCCATGCGGGCAGGTTGGGATAGTCATAAGTCTGCGGATCAAAGGCATGGAATGCGCCAGCAAGCGCGGAGTAATTCGCGGCTTCATTGCAAAACCGCTGCCCAGCGCCATTCACCATGATCGAGTGCGGCACAGTGCGCTCGATCAAAACGGGATTGGCGCGCTGCTCTCCTGTTTCCCAAGGCGTATCGGGGATGACCAAGGTCGGCGCCCACCAACCATTCGTCATATTGCCCAGCTTTGCGCCTGCTTTCATCGCCAGAGCCAGCCCTTCACCGCGCGCTGTTGGCGGCGAGGCAGGCGCATCCATTGGCCCTTTGAGGAACGTTTGGCGGGCATCTTCATCCCATTCAAACCCGCCCGTTGCGATCACGACGCCTTGATTGGCGCGCATTTCAAACGCCTCAGCACCGCGCTGCGCCGCGATACCTGTCACGCGGCCATCCTCGATAATCAGACGCTTTGTCTCAATGCCTGTCTGCGGAACAATACCGCGGTCTAGGCAGGCCTTGAGCAGGCGTGCGACCATCGCCTGGCCAAAGCCGCGTTCCTGATTTTGCATCCGGCGGCCTAGCTCTTCTGGCTCCACCACGCCGCTGCCGCCTCCGAGCGGTGTCTCGCGCAGCATCATCGGTTTGGGTTCTTCAATGGCGTATATTCGATCCGCCCATTCGCCCAGATCACCAAGCGCGAACAGATCATGATCTAGCGCGCGGCCGCCTTCTGGTTTTGCGCCGGGCCGGTCCATATAATAATCGGGATAGCCATCGAGCAGTGACACAGCCATCGCGCCTTGGTCTTCTAAGAACGCCAGCGCCTCTGGCCCCTTATCGACGAAGGCCTCCAAAGTTTCATCCACCAAATCACCATGATCCAGCGATTTGAAATAGGCGAGCGCTTCATCGCGGCTATCCGCCATGCCTGCCGCCTGCTGGCGCGGATTGTTCGGCACCCAAATGACGCCGCCCGATATAGCCGCCGTTCCGCCAATTTTGTCGAAACGCTCAATCAAAGTGACCGATGCGCCCGCTTCATGGGCCGAGAGCGCTGCCGCCATGCCTGACGCTCCGCAACCAAGAATTATGATATCTATGTTTTCCATCAGCGTAGTCTCGCTCGGCGCAAGGGCCGCGCCAACTGTCCATTTTCGTGAGGTGCGCTTTGCCGCGGCTCTCGCTATCCCATTCCTCAAATGGGAGATTACAGATGAAATTGGACGGCAAAATCGCAGCGATCACTGGCGGCACAGCAGGTTTGGGTCGCGGGATCGCAGAAGCCTATTTGGCAGAGGGCGCGAAAGTCGCTCTGTTTGCGCGCAATCCTGACAAGGGCGCGAAGGTCCTTGAAGAACTCGGCGTCGGCGACCGCGCCATTTTCATTTCTGGCGATGTGATGAACCAATCGGATGTTGAAGGCTTCGTCGATCAAACCGTAGACGCATTCGGCACCCTTGATATTCTCGTCAACAATGCTGGCGGGGCGGGCGATCTTCAGCCCATGGTCGATCTGTCAGATGAAGCCTTTGACGAAGCGATGAAATGGAATGTCTATTCCACCTTTTGGGCCGCTCGCCGCGCGCTAAAAACCATGATTCCTGCTAAAACAGGCCGGATCATCAACATGTCATCGATGGAAGGTAAACACGGCAAACCCGTCTTCACCGCTTATACCGCCGCCAAACATGCAGTGATCGGCATGACCAAATCACTGGCCCGCGAAGTCGGTGACATTGGCATCACCGCCAATTGCATATGCCCCGGCCTTGTCGTCACCGATATCATCAAGAACAGCGGCCCAGCCACCGCCAAAGCGATGGGCATGGAATTTGACGAGATGATCAATATGTTCGCAGCAGAAGCGGCGATCAAACGCCCCAATACGGTCGAAGAAATTGCAGCTGTTGCGCTGCTGCTCGCCAGCAAGGAAGGCGGCGGGATTACCGGCGCATCGATCAGCGTGGATGGCGGCACAGCGCAGTATTAATCGCGAAATTGGGCGGCGATCTCAACGCTCCTCACGGGCACAACACTGTATAACCACCTAGGGGTGCGATTACGGCAGACTAACAAAACTTGTTCATGACACGGCTTGCACGCTTATCTGAAAAAGCACTGAGAGCCGCCCGTCATGTACAATATCGAGCAATTTCCAAGCAAACGGCGGATCGAAATTCGCTTTGGAATGTTTGAAGATCACGACAGCAGCAGCACACTGCTCGATATTCAGCAAGCCGTGATGAACGTCAAAGGCACCGGTGAATATTTCGACATGCTCACCGATTATACGTCCAGCATGGTCATGCCGCAAAACATTGCCGATGGCAGTAAGGATTTGGCCGAGTGGTTTCTGGCCAATGGCCTGCGCCGATCCGCCAATATTGTGCAATCTATAACCCACCGCATGCAAATTGCGCGGGTCACAAAGCGCGATCCGCGGTTCGCATTCTTCGGCACCCGCGAAGAAGCCGAGGCTTGGCTTGATTCAGGCCTCATCTGACATGTACTCGATCAAACGCGACACATCGAAAAACCGCGTCATCATTCTGTTCGACGGAGCACGGGACTATAACGTCGATGTGTTTTTCCAAGAGTTCATGGAAGCAGCCAATTTCGCCAAATGCGCGCGGCCCCATTTTGATGCGCTAGTCGACCATTCTCGCACGAATATCCTCCCTCAAGAGCGCACCAAACACAGCGAAGCCATGGCCCTGTGGTGCCTTGAGAACGGATTGCGCCGATCCGCCAATATCGTTTCTTCCGCGGTCATGCGCATGCAATTAAAGCGTGTGACGGACAGCAATCCGCACTTCGCCTATTTTCAATCACGCGAGGACGCGGAGGCTTGGCTTGATGCAGAAGCTGGTCTCCCAAAAAGCGCCTAACCCTCCGCCGCCTTTGCCATAGCGGCTCCGATCGACGCTTCGAGATCTGTTGCTTGAGGATTGCCGCGAATTGTCAGACCCCCGTTTGGCTGGATGTTTTGGCCTGTCACAAAGGCTTCATCCGTCGAAAGCCACAGGCAAGCATTGGCAACATCATCGCATGTGTTGAGACGGCCCAGCGGATATCGCGGCAGGAATGCATCGACCAGCCCTGGCACTTGGAAGCTGTCAGAAGTCATGGGGCTTTCCGTGAATGCAGGGGAGACGGTGTTCGCCTTAATGCCAAATTGCCCGAAATCATTCGCAACGCATTCGATCATCGCCTCGCCCGCACGCTTGGTACCAATATAGGCCGCGTGATTGTTGATCAGCGCTTTGGTCGTTGCCGATGACAGGCAAATTATTGACCCGCCTTGGGGGGCTTGATCCTTCATCGTGCCGACGAATGCCTGCAGAAAATGATGCACACCGGTAAATTGCAGAGCGGTGATTTTGTTGAGGTCCTCCTCGGTTGTCTCCAGCAAGTTGGAAAGCAGTCCCCAGCCGGTGGCGTTGATGGCGCTATCAACGCGGCCCATTTGATCTGTGGCCGCTTTTGCTAAGCCGTGGACTTGGCTGTGATCGGTAATATCGCAGAGCGCATAATGCCCGCCAATTTCATCCGCCAATTTGGCAAGGACGTCTTCATTGCGGCCCGCGACCATGACTTTGGCACCCTCGCTGGCAAAAAGGCGCGCAATCACTTGCCCCATATTCCCTTCGCTCGCCGCGCCCAAAATCACCGCTGTTTTGCCTGCCAAACGTCCCATCACAATTCTCCCAATACGTTTTATATTCTGCACGATAGGCCTAAGGTGCAAAGAGCGCCCTTCCCAAAAGTAACCATTGCCGCGCGCGCCTTTATCCAGCGATAGGGGCATAAAAGGAGACTGACATATGTTTACAGGCCCAGTGGAAGACCGGCTCGCCATTCGCGAGCTTAACGATACATACGGCGACGGCGTTGTCCTGATGGACAAGGACATTTGGGGCAGCGTGTGGGCGGATGATGCCACTTGGGACTTTATGGGCATGGAATTGGCCGGACGCGAAGCCATCGTGGAAATGTGGCTGGGCGCGATGAGCAATTTCGAAAAAGTCAGCTTTAGCTGCGTGCCATCTTCGATTGAAATTGACGGCGATACCGCTACCGCTCGCTGCCAAACGCAGGAAGTCTTGAAAGGTAATGATGGTTCAACCCGCATGATTGGCGGGCTCTATACCGACCGCTTAGCCAAACGAGATGGCGCATGGGTTTATACCCACCGCGCCTTTGAAATCATCGCAGAATTCCGCCCAGAGGAAGGATAATCCCATGGCCAAAATCGTAATTTCCGCACAGATTGATCTGCCTGCTGACAAGCGCGCCGAAGCGCTCACAAGCAGCAAGCCGCATATTGATGCCGCCCTCGCGCAAGATGGCTGCATCATGTATGATTGGAGTGCCGACAGCAATAATCCGACCCGCATCAATGTGTTCGAAGAATGGGAAAGCGAAGAGGCGCTGGCGCGTCACTTTGCCAATGATGCATACGCGGGAATGCGCGATCACCTCGGCTCATTTGGTTTGACCGGTGCGGTGAGCCGCAAATACCGCGTGGATAAAGAAGGCCCCGTTTACAACGAGCAAGGCGAAGCCACTGAAGCTTTCGACTGAGGCTCCAATTTGCGCATTCTCGGTGCAGTTTTAGCAGGCGGCAAAGCGCGCCGTTTCGGCAGTGACAAGGCCCATGCCTTGGTCGGCGGCGCGCGCCTAATTGATCGGGTCGTTGACAGTCTGACACAGCAGACAAATGCGGTGATTATATGCGGCCGCGAAGAGGCGGGCTTCACTTGTATCGCGGATAGGCCAGCGGCAGATATGGGGCCGCTTGGCGGGCTGAATGCGGCGCTCGCCTATGCTGCTGAACATAGTTTTGACGCCGTGCTCAGCGCGCCTTGCGACGTGCCAGAATTGCCGCGAGACCTAGGCCTCCAATTGGCAGATGGCATAGGCCAAACGGCAGACCATGCGTCATTTGTGCAGGATCAGCCGGTGGTGGGCCTATGGCCAGCATCACTTGCCAGCACGCTCGATCAATATGTCTCAGATGGCGGCCGAGCGCTTTATGGCTTTGCCGAAATGGCGGGAGCGCGCGGCATTGCGCTGCGCACTCCCCTTGCCAATATCAATCGGCCCGAGGACCTGCCTGAACTTTAAAGCTTCAACATTTGCTTGCCGCGGTTTTTGCCGACGAACAGGCGCTGCAAAGTATCGGGCGCGTTTTCAAATCCTTCTTGAATGTCTTCCTGATATTTCAAGCTGCCATCTTTGACGAAGCCTTCCAAACGCTTGCGTAAGACCGGAAATTCAGCCGCCCAATCCAGCACAATAAAACCCTGCATGCTCGCGCGGCGGAATATCAGGTTGAAGTAATTGCCCGGGCCCACTGGCTTGCCGCCCGATTCGTAGCGACTGATCCCGCCGCAAATCACAACGCGTGCAGCCGTCGCAATATTGGCGAGCATATCATCTAGGATCACGCCGCCCACATTGTCGAAAATCACGTCCACGCCGGTCGGGCAATGTTCTTTGATTTGCGCTTTCACATTGCCAGCCTTGTAGTCAATCGCGGCATCATAGCCTGCTTCATCGACCAGCCACTTGCACTTGTCTGGTCCGCCAGCAATGCCGACCACCCGGCAACCCGCAAGCTTTGCAAGCTGGCCCACGATAGAGCCTGTTGCGCCCGCTGCGCCCGATACCAGAACCGTATCACCGGCCACTGGCTTGCCCACTTTGAACAGCCCGCAATAGGCGGTTAGCCCCGTCGTGCCGAGCACCGAAAGCACTGCAGTGGGCGAAATATCGGTTTCGATTTTGGTGAGCTCTTTGCCATGAATGACAACATATTCTGACCAGCCGGTTGTGCCAAATGCCAGATCGCCGACCGCGAAATTGTCATGATTGCTTTCGACGACTTCGCAAATCCCGCTGCCGCGCATGACATCGCCAATATTCATCGGCGCAACGTAATCGGCAATGTTTTCCATCCAGCCTTTTTGTGCCGGATCAAAGCCGAGATAGAGCGTTTTGAGCAAAACCTCGCCCTCGCCCGGATCACCCAATTGCGTCTCGACCAGTTTAAAATCGCCATCCTCAATGCCGCGCCCGCGTGGATGTCCGTTCAATAGCCATTGCTTCGTGGTCGTGGTCATTGCCTCTACTCCTAAAAGTTTATTTGCTCAGCCTAATGCGTCTCCGCCTCTTTGCGCACCACGGCCAAAAGTGTCAGTCGCGCAGGAAACAGCTTCTGTTAGTTTGCGCTCAATTGGAAAAGAGGATCTGCACATCATGGGCGTTCAAACACACAAGAGTTTCTGCCGGTTTTGCCATGCAAATTGCGCAATGTTGGTCGATGTCGAAGACGGTAAAGTCCTGTCAGTGCGCGGCGATCCCGATGATCCAGAATATGGCGGCTACACTTGTAAGAAGGGCCGTGAGCTCCCCGATTCGCACAATAGCGAGGATCGCTTGCATCACAGCCTAGTGCGCGATGCCGATGGCAATATGCAAGAAACGCCCATGCCGGATGCGCTGGCGCATGTTAGCGATGAATTTAAGCGCATCATCGACAAATATGGACCGGATTCCATCGCCCTATTTATGGGCTCTGGTGGATATCAAAACTCCGCAGCCATGATGGCCACGATGAGCCTCGCGCAAGCGATTGGCACAAAACACTTCTTCACCTCGGTTACCCTCGATCAGCCTGCCAAGGTGTTCACCACGGAACGCTACGGCAAATGGTCTGGCGGAGTGAACAATTTCTCAGAAGCCGATGTGGCGCTTTTCATCGGCAATAACCCGATTGTCTCGCATTATGCGCCGGTTGGCGGAGTGCCACCGTTCTCACCATCAAAGCGCATTCGCGACCGTAAGAAAGACGGGCTGAAACTGATCGTTGCCGATCCGCGTCTGGCTGAGGTCGGTCAGCTCGCCGATATATATCTGCCGGTGAAACCGGGCGAGGATCCCGCATTGCTGGCCGGCATGCTCAATGTGATCATCAGTGAAGAGCTTTATGACCGCAATTTTGTCGCGGCGCATGTCGATGGATTTGAGGAATTGTCCGAAGCTGTGCAGGCCTTCCCGCCGGAAGTCGCAGCGGAGCGCGCAGGCGTTGAGAAAGATCAATTGGTCGCCGCAGCCCGCATGTTTGGCGGCGGTTCAAAAGGGTGCGCAGTAACCGGCACAGGCCCAGAAATGGCGGGCAATGGTACGCTGACTGAATATTTGGTCGTATGCCTCAACACAATTTGCGCTCGTTTCCGCCAAGAGGGTGAGAAATGCGGCGTGCCGGGGGTCTTCACCGTCCAACAAGGCGAGAAGCGCGCTCAAGTTGCGCCGCCAGCACCGATGTTCGGTGTCGAGGGCATGGCAAAATCACGCTTTCGTGGGCTCGGTCAATTGCTGTTCGAAATGCCCTGCAATGTGATGGCCGATGAAATCCTAACGCCGGGCGAGGGGCAAATTCGCGCGCTGATTTCTGTTGGCGGCAATCCAGAGGTTGGCTTCCCCAACCAGCTGAAAATGCGCAAAGCCTTGGATGATCTGGAACTGTTCGTGCAGATCGACCCATGGATGAGCGCCAGTGCGCGCCGCGCCGATGTGGTGCTTGCTCCGTCGCAATGTTTGGAGCGCGAAGACATCACCAATCTGTCCGAATGGTGGCATGAAAACGCTTATGCGCGTTACACAGAAGCTCTCGCAGATGCGCCGGGTGATACGATTGATGAGTATGAAATGCTCTGGACAATCGGCAGCAAATTGGGCGTTCAAATGCAATTGCCAGGCGGCGATGTACCGATGGACAAATGCCCATCCAAGCAGGACTTCCTCGATCTGATGGTGGCTGGCTGCCTTGTTGCGCCAAGCCAAGTGCGTGCCGATGCGCAAAAGGCTGGCGGTGCGGCAGTCGTCTACGAGGATGAGCATCCGATCATCCAAGCCTTTGACGAAGAGCAGCAGCACCGCTTCCAATTGGCCGCAGGCGACATGCCGAAAGAGCTTGAGAAATACAGCGCCGATGCAGCACGCGCGGCAGGCTTTGATTTCCGCATGATTTCGCGCCGGTCAAAAGGGCGGTTCAATTCGATTGGCCAGCCGCTCAAAAACCTTGGGCTGAAAGTCACGACCAACCCCGCCTACATCCACCCCGATGATATGGCCGAACAAGGCATCAAGGATGGTGACATCATTGAAATCACCTCGGCGCATTCCAGCATTCACGGGGTCGTCAAACCCAGTGACCGCGTACGGCGCGGGCTAATTTCCATGGCCCATGCGTTTGGTGATGCTGATGCTGGCAAGCACAATGTCCATGAAATTGGCGGTTCAACCAACCGGCTAACCAGTGATGAGGTCGATTACGATTCCATCACCGGCCAAGCCTTGCAAAGCGCCATTCCGGTTAAGATCGCCGTCGCATAAACTGCGATCTTTGAGCGCCTACTATACCCCTTGATTGAGGACCTGATACCCCATGCCTGACAACCGCCGTTTCCTGCTCCAACGCCGCCCTGATGGATCGCCCGTTCCCGAGGATTTCGAATTGGTGACAGAGCCGACGCCGGAGTTGGCCGAGGGCGAATTTCTTATCCGCAACCACTATGCCTCGCTCGATCCAGCGATGCGCGGATGGATGGATGCTGGCGGGAATTACATGCCGCCGGTGCCATTGGGTGATGCGATGCGCGCCAGCACGATTGGCGTGGTGGAGGAAAGCCGCGCAGAGGGCTTTGAAAAGGGCCAATGGGTGATGGGCCTCAATGCGTTGGAGGATTATTCCGTCAGCATGATCGGCGGTTTTACCCAGCCGATTGACCCAAGCCTCGTGCCAGAGATCACCAACTATCTCTCGATTTTTGGCGCGGTCGGCATGACAGCCTATTTCGGCTTTCTCGAAGTGTGCGAGCCCAAGGAAGGTGAGACAGTATTGGTCACTGGCGCAGCTGGCGCAGTGGGCAGTCTTGTCGGGCAGCTCGCGAAAATTCACGGATGCCGCGCGGTTGGTATTGCGGGCGGGCCAGAGAAATGCGCTCGGCTGACCGAGAAATACGGCTTTGATGCCGCGATCGATTATAAGGGCAAGGATGAAGCGGCATTGACAGCGGCCATTGCTGAAGCTGCGCCCAATGGCGTTGATGTGATTTTTGAAAACGTCGGCGGGGAAATCCTCGATGCTGGCCTTATGAACCTCAACCTCTATGCCCGCGTTGGCCTGTGCGGGTTGATCAGCGAATATAACACGGAGCCTCGCGGCGCGCGCAATTTGTGGCGCTTGATCGTCAACCGCGCTTCTATTCGCGGGCTGCTTGTCTCCGATTATGTTGAGCGTTTCGGCGAAGGCGGCGCCAAGATGGGCGAATGGGCTCAGGCCCACGGCCTGACTATTGATGAGCATGTCGATGAAGGGCTTGAGAATGCCTATGACAGTTTCATGCGCCTGTTCGCCGGTTCCAATGACGGCAAGATGATCCTCAAAATCGCATGACGCGCTCACTACTCGTCCTATCTTGGGGCCACCCTTATGAGGCGGAACCCTTTGACGAGCTAATCAACAATTTGGGCGATTGGGACGTCACCCATATCCTCCATCCCGAAGCAGAAGAAGCCGTGGCGAATGGGGCCGCGCGCGATGCGGATGCGGTTCTGTTCTATGACATGGGCGGATATGATTTTGCCGATGATTGGGTGACCTCGCGCGAGCCATCGGAAGGCTTTCGCCGCGCCATTGTTGAACGTTTTGCCAGCGGCCGCGGCGCGGTTGCCATGCATCATGCGCTGGCCGGATGGGCGGATTGGCCCGAATGGCATGAAATGCTGGGCGGGCGTTTTCTTTATACGCAGGGCGAAGTGCGCGGGAAGAAAGTGCTCGATTCCGGCTATCGCCACGATGTGAATTACAATGCGCAGGTGGTGGCCGATCATCCCGTCACAGTCGGCCTGCCAAAATCATTCCCTGTCTGCGACGAGCTCTACCTAGCGCAGGTTTTCGAAGAGGATGTCGAGCCGCTTGTGCGCAGCGACTACAAGTTCACCCGCGACAATTTCTATTCCGCAGCTCTTGGCATTTCCGGCACGCTTTATTCCAATGAAGGCTGGGATCATCCTGATGGTTCCAATCTGGTCGCATGGCACAAAACAGTTGGAAACGCGCCGTTAGTTTACTTGCAATTTGGTGACGCGCCGCAGACTTATGAAAATCCACATGTGCGCCAAATGCTCAGCCAAGCGCTCAACTTTACCGCAGGAGAAAACCCATGACGCCCATCCAAACGATTGAAGCCTTTATTGCCGCTTGGGATGAGTTTGATCTGGAGAAGATTTATTCCTTCATGGCCGAAGATGTTGAGTGGACCGATATTCCGCTATCGACCGTCAATGGCATCGACCAAGTGCGCGCCAAGATGGATGGATTTCCGGGCGTAGAGGCCTGCGGTTTCGACATGCATCACATCGCCGCCAATGGAAATGTGGTGCTGACAGAGCGTACGGATTGGTTCGAAATGAAGGGCAAAAAGCGCGTCATCAAAGTAATGGGCACATTTGAGCTCAATGATGACGGCAAAATCGCCAAATGGCGCGATTACTTCGATAGTGCCGAATTTGTCCGTGAATTCGGTGATTTGTCTGAAGGGTAAGCGCGCCTAGGCCGAAAAAGCCTCCTGAATTCGATAGTGCGCAATCACGGCTTTCCTAACACTTTCACGCATCGCATATCCGCCCTGCCTGTGGCTATTCTCCAAGGTGAATTTACAATCTCAGCGACCTTGACCGGCGGAGCCACAGAATGAACAAACCACAGACCAATATGTTTGCGCAGGAAACGCTCGTCGATCCTTTTGCCCATTATAAGGCGATCCATGATGCGGGTATTGAGATTGAACATCTGCCCGAGATGAACACCTTTGTGGTCTATTCCTACGCCTTGTGCAGCGAGGCCACGGGCATGACTGATGTGTTCTCCAATGATTTTGCATCGCTGATGCGCGATGAAGACTCGCAGGAAATTCAGGATATTCTGGCAGAAGGCTGGGAAGATGTTCCCACTTTGCTGACCGCTGATGCACCGGTGCACACGCGCAATCGCAAGCTGGTAAACCTCGCTTTTTCAGCGCCGCGCGTGAATGCCATCGAAGAAGATATGCGTAAGAAAGCCATCGCCCTTATTGAAGCGATGACCAAAACTGGTGGCGGCGATTTTGTTGAGGATTTCGCTATCCCTCTACCGGTTGCGATGATCTCTCAGCAGATCGGGATCGAAGATGGAATTGACCGAGTGAAAGATTGGTCCGATGCCGCCGTTGACCGCTTCAGCCAGCTGGTCGATCAGAAACGCAAAGTGGAATGCGCTCGCTCTTTCGTTGACTATCAAAAATTCATCCGCGGCCAGATTGATGATCGCCGCGCGAATGGCGGTGATGATTTGCTGACCGATCTGGTTGAGGCCCGCATCGAAGGCGAAACACCGCTCACCGATCAAGAGATCAGCTCAATCATGCAGCAGTTCATGGTCGCCGGTAATGAAACAACCACCTCCACCATCGCTGGATGCATGCTGCAATTGATCCGCAATCCAGAGCAAATGGCCAAAGCAAAAGCGGCGGCTGGCGGACGTGACCCCAAGCTGCTGGGCAATATGGTTGAGGAAAGCCTCCGCTATGAAACGCCGAGCGCAGGCATGTGGCGTTTGGTCACCGAGGACACTGAATTTGGCGGAATGCAAATCCCCAAAGGCGCAACGCTGCAATTGCGGTATGCCGCCGCCAATCGCGATCCGAATAAATTCGAAGACCCCGATGCATTCATCATCGACCGCAAAAACGCCCGTGCGCACATCGCCTTTGGCAAGGGGCCGCATATGTGTGTGGGCAATATGCTCAGCCGCAAGGAAATTCTGGTCGCCTTTGATGAGCTGCTTGAGCGGCTCGATGATTTTGCTCTGTCGGATGAAGATGCGATCACTGTGCTGCCGAATATTCTCCTTCGCGGCATCACGAAGCTTCCGATTACTTACAAGGCGGCATCATGAATTTCGATCTGTCCGAGGAGCAAGAGCTGTTCACCAGCACAGTTGAGCGCTTCACTGCACCAATTGATGTGGATGCACGGCACGGTTTGCGGGGCCATGAAAAGGGCTATGACCCAGCGCGTTGGTCTGAATTAGCGGAACTGGGCCTGATCGCTTTGGGCGCGCCCGAAGAGGCTGGCGGCATGGGCGGTTCGCCGCTGGATCTGGCGCTGGTTGGAGAAGCATTGGGCAAAGGCAATTCGCCCGATCCATGGCTGGAAAATGGCATATTGCCTGCGTTGTTGCTGGCGGCCGCTGGCGCAAATGATGTGCTAGAAAATGTGCTGTCTGGTGAAGGCGTTGTCGCAGCCGCATGGGCAGAGCGCAATCAACGCTACAATTGGACACCAGCGGGCACCAAGCTTGCGGGCGGCACGATCAATGGCGAGAAAACCTTCGTCTTGGGCGCGGCATTGGCGGATCATTTCATTGTCACCGCATTGGACGGCGGCAAGACTGCGTTCTTCCTCATTCCAGCCGACCGAAAGGGAATGGATTTGCGCCAATATCGCCTCGCCGATGGCTCCATTTCTGGCGAAGTGCGCTTGCTAAATGTCGCGGTGACAGATGAAGACAGGCTCGATATTTCCGCCGATGCACTTGCAAAAGCCACCGCTGATATGCGCCTGCTTATCTCCGCAGAATTGCTTGGCCTTGGTCAGCGCCTGCTCGATGATACGATTGCTTATGTGAAAGAGCGCGAGCAATTTGGCGTGCCTATTGGCAGTTTCCAAGCGCTCCAGCACCGGCTGGTTGATTGCTACGGGCGGATCGAGCAATCCCGTTCCATGGTGTACCGTACTGCGCTTGCTGCCAGCGATGATCCCGACAGTGCATCGGCAGCCGCCGCAGGCGCAAAGGCCTATGTCACGCAGCAAGTCGATCATGTAGCACGCGAAGCGGTGCAAATGCACGGCGGCATGGGCATCACCGATGAGCTGGCGATTGGCCATGCGATGAAACGCGTTTTGGTGCTCACCAGCCTGTTTGGCGATGTCGATACGAATTTAGCAGACTACGCATCAGCCGCTTAAAGGAGGCGATTATGCCAGCATTAGCCCCAATTGACCCCGACCTATGGAGCGATGATGCCGAGCCGCATTTGATGGGCGGCAGAAAGCCATCGGGCGAGATTGTCTTCCCCATGCCGCAAGGGGATGCCGCCGCAGATATTGAGCCCTACAAGCTCTCTCGCACCGGCACGCTGTGGTCATGGACCAGCCAAGGTTTCCTGCCGAAAGAGCCCTATGAAGGGCTCGGCAATGGGGAGGGCGAAGGCCCACCCGATTTTGAGCCGTTCCTGCTGGGCTATATCGAATTGCCGGGCGAAGTGATCGTGGAAAGCGTGATCGTGGATGCGAAGCTTGAAGACTTGTCGCTTGGCATGGACATGGAATTTTGCATCGTGCCGTTCAATCAGCACCACACCACTTTCGCCTACCGGCCAACTCCAACAAAAGGCGCGTAAGCCATGAGCGAAGACGTTTATATTATCGGCGCAGGCATCCATCCATTCGGGCGCACCGACGGGCGATCAGGCCGCGAACAAGGCGTCTATGCTGTGCGCGAGGCGCTGGCCGATGCTGGGCTGGATTGGCCCGATATTGAATGCGCATATGGCGGCTCAGCTGCGGCGGGCAATGCCGATATTATGGTCAATGAGCTGGGGCTAACAAGCCTGCCATTCACCAATGTCGCCAATGGCTGCGCAACCGGCGGCAGCGCGCTGGCGTCTGCGCAAATGGCGATTTCCAGCGGCATGTATGACCTTGCGCTGGCCACCGGTTTTGACAAGCACCCGCGCGGTTCGTTCAATGCGTCACCCGCTGATTACGGCCTGCCAGAATGGTATGGACAAACCGGCATGATGCTGACGACGCAGTTTTTCGCGCTCAAAATCCAGCGTTATATGCAGCTGCATGGGATTAGCCGAGAGACGCTGGGACGCGTGGCGGTAAAGGCCTTTAAGAACGGCACGAAAACGCCCCATGCTTGGCGGCGCAGCGAGATTGATCTTGATACGATTATGAATGCGCCGATGATCAATGATCCGCTTACGAAATACATGTTCTGCTCACCGGCTGAAGGCGGCGTTGCGCTGATCCTAGCCTCTGAGAAGAAGATGAAGGAACTGGGCGCGCACGGCGTTAAAGTCTCGCAAATCTCCGTCAAAACGCGTCCACCTGACAGTTTCGAAGTGTTCCAAGCCGGTGTCAGTGTAAAGGACGGCGGCAAGCCCACTATCCTTGCCAGCCAGGCGGCCTTCGAGGGCGCCGGAATCGGGCCAGAGGACATTGATGTCGCGCAGCTTCAAGACACGGAAAGTGGCGCGGAAATTATGCATATGGCCGAGAACGGTTTTTGTGCAGACGGCGATCAGGAGAAATTACTGCTCGAAGGCGCCACTGACCTCACCGGCAAACTGCCCGTCAACACCGATGGCGGATGCCTTGCTTGCGGCGAACCCATCGGCGCATCGGGCCTGCGTCAAGTCTACGAAAATGTCGAGCAATTGCGCGGACGCGGCGGGGAACGCCAAGTCCCGGGCAGAGACGGCAATGGGCCCAAAACCGCATACAGCCATGTTTACGGCGCGCCGGGATTATCCGCCGTTGCCATTCTTGAGCGCTAAGAAAAGGAACACAAAATGGGCCGCATGACAGGAAAAGTCGCGCTGATTACAGGGGGTGCAGAAGGCATCGGCTCTACCGTTGCGCGCATGTTTATCGCTGAAGGCGGGCAAGCGCTGCTGTGCGATGTGCAAATCGACAAGGCAAGCGCTTTGGCAGAGGAGCTGGGCGAAAATGCCGCTGCGTTCGAATTGGACGTGCGCGATTTGGATCAGTGGCACGCCGCGGTAAAAGAAGTGCAGGCAAAATTTGGCAAGCTCACATCCCTATTCAACATTGCCGGCATTTCAGAGCCGGGCAATGTGGTTGATGTGGACCTCGACAGCTGGCAGCGCACTATCGATATTAATCTGGTCGGTCCGTTCCATGGATGCCGCGCCGCGATCCCTGCCATCGAGGCATCGGGCGAGGCCGGTTCCATCGTCAACATCGGCTCTATGATCGCAATCCGAGCAGCGGCTTTTGTCGCGGCTTACTCAGCATCGAAAGCGGGCCTTCAAGGGCTCACACGCAGCATCGCTTTGGATTGCGCAGAACGCGGCGTACCAATCCGCGCAAACATGGTGCACCCCGGCGCAATCCGGACACCCATGTATGAACGCTACAAATTTTCAGGCGCCGATGAACCAGAGAATATTGAGCGCGATTTCGCTGCCACCCATCCAATGAACCGCATTGGCGAACCAGAAGAAGTCGCCAAAGCATGCATCTTTTTGGCGAGTGATGACGCTAGCTTTACCACCGGCTGCGACTTTACCGTCGATGGCGGCGGCAGCATCAGAAGTTAAAGGCTTAGGAGCTTACACATATGGGCAACCAACCAGCACAGCGCATTGACGCGCATTTCGTCGCAGCGGGCAAATATCACGATATTGATTATGCGCGCCTCGAAGTGCTCAAATTGCTGATGGAGCATCCGCATATTCGCACCACAGTAGCGGCGGATTATTCAGGGCTGGAGCGGCTCGATGAGTGCCGGTTCCTGGTTACCTATACCTGCGATCTCATGCCCACGCCGGAGCAGACGAAACAGCTTAAGGCCTTTGTCGAAAATGGCGGAAAATGGCTGGCGCTGCACGGCACCAATTCCATCCTCGTGTTCACCGAGGACGGCCTTGTCGATGCACCGGATGATCGCCCCGATGTCATGGAAATGCTCGGCACTCAGTTCAAAGCCCATCCGCCTATTGGCGAATTTCCGGTTGAAGTCGTCAATAAGGACCATGAACTGACCAAGGGCATGGAAGACTTCGACATCGTGGATGAGCTTTATCTGGCCGATGTAACCGCGCCGATTGATACGCTGATGCAAACCACATTCGAAGGCGAAGCGACAGGGTTTGTGAAGGAGAAATGGGATAAGACCACTGTGCCCATTCTTTACACCCGCGACATTGGCAAAGGCCGGATTGTCTACAATGCGCTGGGCCATTGCCGCGGCCATTATGATCTGCCCGGGATGCAGGACTTCTATCCGCACAAGGAAATGTGCGCTTGGAGCTATGACGTTTATTACGACATGCTGAGGCGCTCGATCAATTGGGCCCAAAGAGAAGGAGAATAACGCAATGGATATGGATTTCTCCTCTGAAGATCTCGCCTTTCGCGAGGAAGTGCGTGCGTTTCTGGCTGACAAATTGCCAGAGCATTTGCGCGAAGGTTCACGCCAGACACCCGGCGTATTTGTTGAGCCTGATATTGGCATGGAGTGGCACCGCATCCTCAGTGATCGCGGCTGGGTTGCTCCGCATTGGCCAAAGGAAGATGGCGGCACGGGCTGGACGCCGACGCAAAAGTTCATCTTTGAAAAAGAATCCGCGCTTGCCGGCGCACCGAGCATTTCTATCCTTAGCCTGCGCCTTGTCGGGCCAGTGATCTGCGCCTTTGGCACACCGGAGCAAAAGGCGCGCTTCCTGCCCAAAATCCTGACGGGCGAGGATTATTGGTGCCAAGGCTATTCAGAGCCAGGCAGCGGTTCTGACCTTGCTTCACTTAAGACTGCGGCACGGCTCGAGGGCGATAAATATATCGTCAATGGCTCCAAGATTTGGACCACCCACGCCCATCACGCCAATTGGATTTTTGCGTTGGTCCGCACCAATACAGAAGTGAAAAAGCAAGCGGGCATTACCTTCCTGCTGCTGCCGATGGATCAACCCGGAATTGAAGTGACCCCGATCGTCTCAATGTCAGGCGATCACGAGGTCAATCAGGTGTTCTTCACCGATGCGGAAACACCCGTTGAGAACCGCATTGGCGAGGAAGGCCAAGGCTGGACCATTGCGAAATTCCTGCTGGAAAATGAGCGCGGCGGATCATGCTTTGCCCCGCGCCTGCTCGAAAGTATCGCCGCATTGTCAGCAATCGCTGATGCGCAGCCTTCGGGCGTAAACGGCGCAATGGCCCATGACACCCGCTTCCGCGACAAACTATCGAACTTGAAGTTGGAAGCCGAAGCATTGGAAGTGACAGAGCTGCGGATTTTGGCTGATCTGGCAAAGGGCCGCCAGCCGGGCCCGCAAACATCGCTTGTGAAAATGCTTAGCTCCAACATCGGTCAAAAAGTCGACGCCTTGCGATTGGAATTGCTTGGTCATGACGCTTTGCAGCTGCCTTTGGACCGGCCGCTTTATGGCAATGAAGCGCCTGAGCCTGTCGGTAGCCCTGCTGCGCAGGCATCGATGGCAACCTATCTCAACAACCGCGCCTCAACCATTTTTGGTGGTTCTGATGAGGTGCAGAAGAACATTATCGCCAAGACTGTTTTGGGGCTCTGATCCACTGCGGCGTGGCAGGCCGCGGGTTAGACCTGATCCGCAATTGCCTGCGCGCCTTTGTAATCGGGCTTGCCGTTGTTGAGCCGCAGAGAACTTTCTGTGAACACATAAGTGCGCGGAATTTTATATCCCGCCAGACCATCGCGCGCGCTTTTATCAAGCTCCGCTTCTAGCCCTTCCGCGCCATTCTCAGGCTGCACCACCGCGACAATTTTGCGGCCAAAGCGGGGATCGGGCAGGCTGACAATGCGGACATCTTTCACCCCTGCATGATCCTGTAGAACCGCCTCAACCTCCTCAGGAAAGACTTTCTCGCCGCCAGTGTTGATGCACATATTGTCGCGCCCGATGAACTCCATCGCGCCATCCGCGCCCCAGCGGGCACGATCGCCCGTCATCAACCAGCGCTTGCCGTCAATGACAGGGAATGTCTGCGCGTTCTTTTCATCCTCGCCCAAATAGCCCAGCGGCAAAGCGCCCGTGCGCGCAACAATGCCGACGCCGCCTGATCCTGGCTCAATCACATTCAAATTCTCATCGAGCAATTTCACTTCGCGGTCCGGCATAGCTTGAAACTTGCCCCCGCCAGTTGAGCCAGCCGCCGTTGTGATCAGCACCGCTGTACCGCTGCTTTCGCTGGAGCCAAGCGCATCGATAATCACCAGATGCGGCGCATGGGCGATCAAGCGCTTCTTATTGCTTTCAGAGAAGATCGCGCCGGAGCTTGTGATCGTCTTCACGTCCTTGAGCAGATCAGCCACATCATCGCGGCTGTCCAGCACATCGGCCATCGGCAAAGCGAAGGCATCGCCAACGACGAACATATTCTTCGCGCCCAAGCGTGCTGCTTCTTCCAAAGCCAATGTGGCATCAAAATTCTCTGCCGGCAGCAGGGCCAAAGTCCCGCCTTTCAGCAATTGGATCACGGCATTGAATTGTCCTGCACCGTGCATGAGCGGGCTCAGCAGCAAAGTTGGGGAATTGGATGCAGGATGATCGGTCGTGATTTTCACCGCTTCTGCGACATGCTCCTCCAGCGAAGTCGCGACAAAAGGCTGCTCACCAAAGCCGCGCTGATAGATCGAAATGCTAAAAGCCTGCCACGCTGCGTCAAAAGGCCACATCACCGCCTTTGGCATGCCAGTTGTGCCGCCCGTTGCGGTTAGGAAAAGCGCATCGCGCGCATCATTCACGGCAAAATCAGCGGGAATATCGCTTGCCTGCAAGGCGGCCCAATCATCGCCGCCCACATCAATCGTCAGCGAGCCATCCGGCATGGCGGCACCCGCAGTCCCTGCAAATTCGCTTTCGCTGAACAGGACTTTCAGATCAAAGCGCGCAAAAATATCGGCCAGTTCGCGGTCTTTGTAGCGGTAATTGACATTGACTGGCGTCAGGCCTGCTTTGATGCAGCCAAAATATGCGAACATATATTCCGGCGTATTACGCTGCATTTGTCCGGCAATATCGCCAGCTTTCAGCCCCTTAGCCAGCAGACCCGCCGCAATTTGATCAGTGACCCTGTCAAGCTCAGCCCAGCTGATAATTTGCTCGCCATAAATCAGCGCTGGCCGGCCCTCCTCGACCTGTACAGCCAGCGCCTTTAAGGCGAGTCCGAAATTTTCACCCTGCCATCGTTCGCCAGTGTGATTTGCAGCCTGAAAAGTCATAATATTCCAATTTGAATGAGGGAACTTTGCTATAATTTGAAAAAACTGGCCTGACGCCTACATAATTAGTGAGCATTCATATCTGCTTTACGCTAGGTTGCCTGTCTGATTCGGACAATTGTGAAAGGAAGCCGGGCATGAGAGGAAACGTTGTCGAACTGCGCACACCGCAGGGACTCGAGAATATGGATCAACTTTTGGAAGAAGTGACGATCCGTTGCCCCGAAGACATTCACGACGCCGCCATGACAATGGCTCGTATCGCCAAAGAGCGCGGCATGCGGATCGCACTATGCGATGATATTTCCTCCAAAGAGCCAATGATTGATGCCGATGGCGCGGTCCTAAACGCTGACGTGTTTGGCTGGCTGGATGATGGCGCGCGCTGGTGGGAAGATCACCGTCTTGCTTTGCACTCTCCTTTGCCGCGCGCTTGCCGCTATGAAAGCGAGCCGTTTTGGGTAAATGGCGAGGGCTTTAATACACGCTGGCGCAATTCGTATCTTGAAGAGATTGACCTCAATGATTTTGAGAAACGCGCGCTTTGTAACGCTGCGATTGTGGTTCCCGTTCACCTTCCTTTCGGCCAAATTTCCGCCAATAGCTTCATTCCGCTGGATGATGACAAGCAAGACCTGAGTGAAGAGTTTGCCGAATATGGCGCGTTCTTTGCGCAGCTGACGCGGCGCTTTATCGGCGGTTATGTCCAAGCCATCCGCACCAAACGGCGTATCCCTTCGGATTGCGTATTGTCCAAACGCGAAGTGGAATGCCTACGCTGGGCCGCGATTGGCAAAACGGACAAAGAGATCAGCATGATCCTTGAACGCAGCCACGCGACCATCCGCTATCACGTGCACCGTGCAGGCGAAAAGCTGGACAGCGTGAACCGCGCGCAGACCATCTTTAAGGCGGGTCAGCTGGGGTATCTCGGCGCGAATTCTTGAGGTTCGCAGCCCCTCCGGGCTGCGATTTCCTCGCTCACACGGCCTAAAGGCCGCGTCGCTGCGGGAGGGCACTTGCCCTTGCGGTCGCTACGCGGCCGGTATTGTGATTGATTCCGAGACTAGGCGAAGCCGATGCTTCGACTTAGCCAAGCTTCCTCAGCGGCTCTGAGCCGTCCCAATCGACGCCTGCTGCCTTGATCATGCCGAATAAGTCAGGCCCATCGGGGTCTTGCTGAAGCACTTCGATCAGGCTGCCCGGGCCATTTCCGGGATCAGCGTAAATCACGCTGCTATTCCCAAACTTGCCCTCGATCACAATCTCGGCCCCGTGCCGTTCGCAAGCGGCATAGGCATCGGCAATATCATCCACCAAGATGCACACATGATGCAGACCATCCCCTATATTGGCATATTCGCCTGAATAGATGGACGAGTGATCATCGCGCGGTCGGATCAGCTCAATCTGCAAATCACCCCAATAAGCCAGAGCCAAATCAAACGCCGCCTCTGTAGATTCCCCGCGATATTTCATCCCATCAAGATGAATGCCTTCCAGCAAAAAGAACGGCCCCACGCCCATTGTCTTGGTCCAATGCGCAAGGGCTGCATCAAAATCATCCGGCACATAGGCCAGCTGCATAATGTCCCCTAAGCTCGCTAATCCTCCTGCTTGGCTCATTTTCCGCACTCCCTCGCTGATTTCGCGCACTCACAGATACGCTAGTTTTTCCGCGCCAAATGTGTGCGATAAGAGACCTAACGAACACTGCGTAAAATACGAGGAACGCCGTCATGAATGAGATGAAGAGTTTTACTGGCGAACGTTGCCCGGGGCAAAGCTACACCGATATGCTGGAGGGCGACACGCGCACTCCGCCAGATTATCTGTTTGAGCAGACCACGCTTGATATGGGCAATGACCCGATTGGGATCGAGCCCTATGTCTCAGAAGAGTTTGCCAAGGCAGAGCGTGAAAACCTCTGGCCCAATGTCTGGCTGTTTGCCGCGCGCGAGGACGAGCTGCCCGAAATTGGCGATACGGTTGTTTTCGAAATCAATGAGAAAAGCTTCCTCATCACTCGCCAGCGCGATGGCAGTGTCAAAGCCTTCTACAATGTCTGCCTTCACCGCGGACGCAAATTGCGCACAGAAGACGGCAACACCACGCAGTTTCGCTGCCCCTTCCACGGTTTCACTTGGAAAACAGATGGCGAATTGAAGGAGATTCCCTGCGATTGGGATTTCAAACATCTCGAAGACAAAGATATGTCTTTACCAGAGGTTCGCGTTGAGCTGTGGCAGGGTTTTGTCATGATCACAGAGAATGATGATCTGCCTGATTTCAAGACATGGCTTGGCCCTGCGGCGGATCATTATGACGCCTATAATATGGAAGATCGCTACACCGGCATGTGGGTGGCAAAACGTATTCCGGCCAATTGGAAAGCGACCGCAGAGGCCTTTATGGAGGCTTGGCATTCGGTCACGACGCACCCGCAATTGCTGCCATTCCTTGGCGATGCGAACACGCAATATGACCTGATCGGCGATCACTTTAACCGCGCGATTACGCCGTCGGGCGTGCTGTCACCGCATTTGAAGGGCAAAACTCAGCAATATGTGCTCGACAAAATGGCGGAGTTTTCCGGCGGCAGCGATGCCGACACCAACCGCCGCTATGCCTCGACAGAAGGCGAAGTGACGGTCGACGAAAGCGATCCACTTCAGGCCCGCAAATTGCTGGCCGAGGCAAGCCGTGCCGGTTTCAAAGAAGCGTACGGCCATGATTATTCGGACAAGTCAGATTCTGAGATTCTCGACAATTTCACCTATAATATCTTCCCGAACTTCGCGCCTTGGATCGGCTATCTGCCGACACTGTGCTATCGCTGGCTGCCAGGGGACACGCCCGATTGGTGCGTGATGGAAATTCGCTTGCTATTCCCAACCGCCAAAGGCGAAAAACGCCCCCGCGCGGTTGAACGCACCTATATCCCTGATGATGAGCCATTCTCTTGGGCGAACCATATTATGGGTGAGGCGCTAGCGAATGTGTTCGATCAGGACATGGCCAATTTGCCGCATGTGCAAACGGGCATGAAGGCTTCAGCCAATGGGATTATGGAGCTAGGCGCTTATCAAGACAGCCGCGTTCGCCATTTCCAAACCACGCTGCATAAATATGTGAACGGCGAACTTCCGGCGAAGAAATAGGCTGAAATGGCACTGGGTAATTTGGACGGGCGCACCGCGCTTATCACGGGCGCTTCGTCTGGTTTTGGTGAGCATTGGGCGCAGCTGATGGCGGGCTCTGGCGCGCGTGTTGCTTTGGCGGCGCGGCGCAAGGATCGGCTGGATGCTTTGGCCAATTCTATCGGCGATGCGGCGCTTGCGGTGGCAATGGATGTTGCCTCTGAGGCATCCATCATCGCCGGTTTCGATGCTGCTGAAGCCGCCTTTGGTACGGTGGATACGGTCATCGTCAATGCGGGGATCGACAGCAATGGTCTGTCTACCGAGGTGCCGGATGAAGAGATCCTGCGCGTCCTTACGATCAATCTAAAAGGCGCAATCCTAACCGCGCGCGAAGGCGCCAAACGGATGATGGCCGCTGGCGTGACCAAGGGCCGGATTGTGATGATCGGTTCGATCACCGCCTTCGAACCATCGCCTGCGCTTGTCGCTTATTCCGCCAGCAAAGCGGGCGTGGTGCAAGCGACCCGCAGCCTAGCGCGCGAATGGGCACGGCGCGGGATTTCGATCAATTCCATCTCGCCCGGCTATATTCGCACTGGCATCAATGACGCTTGGTTCGACACCGACATGGGCAAGAAGCAGATCAGCCGCTTCCCGCGCAAACGCTTGATGGAAATGGAGGGGATGGACGGAATTCTGACATTCCTAGCGAGCGATGCCGCCGAATATGTCACCGGCGCGGATTTCGTTCTGGACGATGGACAAACGCTCTAGTTTGCGCCAGCCCTGCGGCTAAGGAGAGAGCCGTATTTCACAATCTGCATTGATCTACACTGGGCTGACCTGTTTGGCAGCGATGGCGTTAGTCGCGCTGATTTCGTGGCGAATGGCGCGCGAGAATACGGCGACCAGTGATGGCTATTTCCTCGCTGGCAGAGGCCTTGGCGGGGTGTTTATCGCAGGCTCCTTGCTGCTTACCAACCTTTCGGCAGAACAGCTCATTGGCCTCAATGGCTCGGCCTATGGCTACAATTTATCGAGCATGGCTTGGGAGGTCACCGCCGCAGTCGCCACCATCGCGATGGCGCTGATATTCTTACCGAAATATTTGGCAGGGGCCTTCACCACTCTGCCGCAATTCTTGGCCGATCGATATGACGCGGGCGTGCAGAGAATGAGCGCGGTTTTGTTCTTATTCGGATACGGTCTCGTGACGATCCCTAGCGTGCTTTATGCAGGCTCTATCGCGGTGATGAAGATATTCGAAGTGCCTGAATTGTTCGGCATATCCGACTTTGCGGCCTTGGTGGCGACAGTGCTGGTTATCGGCATAACCGGCGCGATCTATGCGGTTTTCGGCGGGCTCAAAGCGGTGGCTGTATCCGACACGATTAACGGCATTGGCCTGCTGGTGATGGGAATTTTAGTGCTGGCTCTAGGAATTTACGCATTGGGCGGCGGCGAGTGGATTAAGGGACTGGTCACACTGACGCAGGAGAACCCTGAAAAATTGAACGCAATCGGCGGAGCGGACGATCCCACCCCCTTCGGCACGATCTTCACCGGCATGGTCATCGCAAACCTGTTTTACTGGTGTACCAATCAATATGTGATCCAGCGCACACTGGCTGCGCGCAATCTGGCAGAAGGGCAAAAAGGCGTACTTTTGTCCGGCTTTTTCAAAGTCTTCGTGCCGTTTTTGATGATGGTGCCCGGCGTGATCGCATACCATCTCTACGGCCCAGGCCTGGCGACGATTGACCTCGCCTACCCCACTCTAATCCGCGATGTTTTGCCGCCCGCACTGATGGGCTTGTTCCTAGCGGTATTGCTTGGTGCGGTGTTTTCAAGCTTCAATAGCCTGATCAATTCCGCTGCGACCCTGTTCTGTCTCGATATATTGCCCGCCATTCGCAAAGCACCGATGAGTGATACCGCCATTGTTCGAGTGGCCAAAATCGCAAGCGTAATCATTGCATTGTTTAGCTTTGCCGCAGCCCCCATGCTCTATTTCGCGCCAGACGGATTGTGGCAAATCATCCGCATTTTCACCGGCTTTTACAATATCCCCGTCATCACGATCGTACTGGTAGGACTGTTCACCCGCCGCGTTCCGGCACTGGGCGCAAAGCTGGTGATCATCTTCCACATTATTGCCTATGGTTTGGCCAAGTTTGTGTTTGACGACATCATCACAATCCACTTCCTGCATCTTTATGCGGTCCTGTTCGTGATTGAGGTTGCGATCATGCTGATCACCGCAAAATTTGCGCCGCGAAAAGAGGCTTGGACTTTCCAACCCAATGCCAAAGTGGACATGAAACCTTGGGGCCATGCATTTCCGGTTTCGGTCTCACTTTTCAGCGCGGTGGTTGCGACTTATTTGTTGTTCTCGCCTCTGGGTCTTGCATCTGGAGGCCTAGGTCTCGGTTTTGGCCTCGCCATCTCGGCTTTGGCCTTGGTCAATATTGTGGTCTGGTGGCGGTCTAGCGCGAAACTGCGCGCTGGCCTTTAGCCCAGCCCTTCCATCCAGTCTTTCGACTGCGCCCAGTCCAGATGCGATGTGTGCTCCATTCCCAAAAGATCGCGCGCATGCTGCCGATCTACGACCAAGGGCGATTTTGGCTGGTTGTTATAAAAGGCATAGAACTTCGCCATGCCGTCATAAATGCTCAGCGGCTGCACCTCGCGCGAGCCGGTGACAAGCTCGCTCATCTCAGCGGCAAATTCTTCGGGCGCTAGGCTTTGGAAACGCACATCACGTCCCAAGGCTTGCGCCAAATTGGCCGCGACTTGATCACCGGTGAGCGCCTCTGGCCCTCCAAGCGGCACATGCTGACCATCGGCTGCATTGGTTTGCAAAGCGCGGCGAACCGCTTGCGCGACATCCTCTAGGCAAACCCAATTGATCAGCAAATCAGCCTTGGCTGGGTAGGCAAAAATGCCGTCACGGATGATCGCGGGCCGGTTCCAAATGCGGTATTGATTGTCCATGAAAACGGTCGGCTCGATGAAGACGCACGGTATGCCGGTCGCCTCTAGCGCGGCTTCAATATCCCGCCGTCCATCATGGGCGGACAAGTCCAAATCATGGTCTGCAACAAAGCAGGCAGTGTTAAAGACAATCTTCTTTAGCCCTGCGCGCGCCGCGCCTTCCGCAATCGCGGTACCGAAGCTGGCGGCGCGTTCGCGGTCAAATTCGAACGGCAGATGGAACGCCGCTGCATCTTGTCCAGCGAACGCCTTCGCCATCGCATCGGCATCAGTGATATCGGCATGGACAGTGGGCACATCGGGGAACGGCGTTTCCGCCATCGCATCGGCCCGCCGCACCCCTGCGGTCACATCAAATCCCGCCTCCAGCAGCTCAGCCACAAGCGGCATACCCTGATCCGCCGAAGCGCCCAGAACGCAGACTTTTTCAATTGTCATTGTAAGCTATCCTGCTTTTGCGGCGACTTCGGCTGCATCGAAATAATGGATGCGAAGGGACTTCATTTGGCCGCCTTCAAATTCGCCCATTTCGCAGACGGTTTGACTGAAGGTCTCCCCGCCATCCTTGGGTGTCATCGTCAAAGTCAGCACAGTCACCGCATGCGTGTCGCCGCCGGCAATATCGTGAATATCCACCTTCGCCTCTGCCCATGTGCCATACATCGCCGCAGCGCAGCGCTGCAGCGCATCCTTGCCGCGCCACTCGCCTGCAAAGGGCAGGCACTCCGCCTCGTAAAGCACGAAATCAGGGTGAAGCAGAGCTTCAACCTTATCCCATTCCTGTGCGCCGGCATGGGCATAGACGGCGGCCTGTATCTCGCGCGGTGAGGCTGTCATCTAATCAATCGTCCCGATCAAATCACCGACCTTATAGACAGCGCCTTCCTCGCCAGCGGGATGGATCACCCCGCTGGCCTGCGCTTCGATTTCGGTTGTGCTTTTGTCGGTTTCGACCGTGTAAATGATCTCACCCTTTTCCACCGCTTCCCCGTCACCGAACATCCATTCGGTGAGAGTCATAGTGGTTGCGCTCATCCCCAATTTCGGGATGCGGATTTCATTCGCCACGCTGTTTACGCCTTTCCAACAGAAGCTTTGATCTGAGCCACAAGGTCAGATTTTTGCGGGATCCAAGCCTGCTCCAAATGAGTCGCGAACGGCACGGCAGAGAATGTGCCGCCGATCCGGCGGACGGGGCCTTTCAATGTATCCCAACATTTCTCTTGGATATTGGCCGCAATCTCTGCGCCTGTGCCGAACGGGCGAACCGCTTCATGCAAGGTAATCGCGCGGCCGGTTTTGTTGACCGAAGCCAGCACGGTTTCCTCATCATATGGCGCGATGGTGCGCAGATCGATAACTTCGACAGAAATGCCTTCCTTATCGAGCTCGCCAGCCACTTCCAGCGCGTCCAAAACGGTGCGGCCATAAGTGATGAGCGAAATATCGCTGCCTTCTTTTGCGACCGCCGCTTTGCCCAAAGGCACGCGATAACCCACGCCTGGGTCTTCGGATTGGAGCCCATAGCAAAGGATATTCTCGATGAAGATCACCGGATCATTGGCATCAATCGCCGACCGCATCAGCCCGCGTGCATCCGCCGCATTTGACGGGGTCACCACATGGATACCGGCGACGTGAGCAAACCAAGCCTCCAGCATGTCAGAGTGCTGACCGCCAAATCCAACGCCCACGCCAGTGGTGGTACGAAGAACCATCGGGCACGGCGTTTGACCGCCGCTCATAAAGCGCAATTTCGCCGCATGATTGACGATTTGGTCCATGCAGACGCCGACGAAATTCATCAGCATAATTTCGCAAATCGGACGCTGTCCGGCCAGCGCTGCACCAACGGCCGCGCCAACAATCGCCGTTTCAGAAATAGGCGTCGCGCGAATGCGGTGTTCGCCATATTTTTCCGACAAGCCATTGGTGACTTTGAATACACCGCCGCCCTGCTTGTCGGAGACATCTTCGCCAAGGCAAAAGACGCCATCATCCTCAGCCATAGCTTCATCGATGGCCAGATTGAGGGCCTGTGTCATGGTTATTTGAGCCATTAGGAAACCTCCTCCAGCACATCTTTGTAAATTTCATCAGTGCTCGGCAAATCAGCCGCCAAAGCATGTTCAACCGCTGCGTCAATTTCCGCATCGATTTTGGCGACAATGCCGTCCAGCTCTTCCTCGGTGAACTGGCGCTCCAGCATCACTTTGCGCAGTTTTGGCAAAGGATCTTCTGCGGCCATTTCGTCCAAATGCTCTTTGGGCATGTAGGAGAAATCAGAGCCAAAGAAGTGGCCCATCATGCGGTAACACATGGCCTCAACCAGAACGGGGCCTTTGCCTGCGCGGGCGTGATCGACCGCTTCTTGCATGGCGGGATAAACCTCATTGACGTTATTGCCGTCGACTTTCACGCCTTTCATTCCGTAGCCAGCAGCGCGGCTAGAGATGTCGGGGCTGTCGGTGTGATCTGCATATTTCGTATGCTCGCCGTAGCGGTTGTTTTGGCACAGGAAGACGATCGGCAATTTATACAGCTGCGCCATATTCATCGCTTCATGGAACCCGCCAATATTGGCCGCGCCATCGCCAAAGCTCACCAAAGTCACTTTGCCATCGCCATTGTTCTGGCTGGCCATCGCAAGGCCGTTTGCGATTGGCAGACCGGAGCCAACTACGCCTGTAGTCACCATAATGCCCGTGTCTGGGTCGGTAATGTGCATCGTGCCGCCCTTGCCTTTGCACGTGCCGGTTTCTTTGCCGAGACATTCGCCCCACCACTTCTCCAGCGGAATGCCTTTGGCTGTTTGCTCGCCTTGGCCGCGATAGGTGCACACGACGTAATCATCGTCTTCTAGCGCAGCGACTGCGGCGGCGGAGACAAGCTCTTGCCCGCGCACGCAATAATACATGACAGCAACTTTGCCCTCCATCAGGAGCGCGCGGAATTTCTCATCCGTGCGGTTCACTTTCATTGTGCGAGTGTAAACATCCAGCAGCTTGTCGCGTTCGATCTCAGCCATGTGAGCAGGCCTTTCTTAAAGTAAGTAGAGGGTTCGGGGAGCCGGTCAGCGTTTAGAACTGCACTCTTTGCGTAAAGCCGCCATCGACCACAATGTTTGCGCCGGTCATATAAGGGCAGGCTGGGCTGGCGACGAAGACCACTGTCTTTGCCACTTCTTCCGGCTCGCCAAAGCGGCCCATCGGCATTTTCGCCAGAGTGCCTTCATACAAAGGCGGAACCGCATCCTTGATGACTTCCCAATTGCCACCGGGATATTCAATCGCACCGGGCGAGACGCAGTTCACGCGAATGCCTTGCGCGGCCATTGCTTGCGACAATTGCGAGCCATGGGTGATCAGGGCGGCTTTCAATGCGTTGAACGCTTGCGGTGCAACGAAGGTTTCCAAAGCTGCAGTGGAGCTCATCAACACGATTGAGCCTGCGTCAGATGCTTCAAGGTGAGGCGTCAGAACTTCGATCGCATTGACCGCGCCCATAATGTCCATGTCGAGACCGGCCTGCCAATCGCCTGTGCCGCCAGTGCCTGATGAACTCGCCATATGCACAAATATGTCGCAGCCGCCCAGCGCATCAGCTGCGCCAGACACCCATGCTTTATATGTGTCCGCGCCGTCAGCCATATCGACCACGCTGCCGTGCACTTTGCCAGGGCCAGCCGCATCGATTTCTTTTGTGGCTGCTTCGATCTTATCTTCCTTGCGGCTCATGAAGGCGACATCAGCGCCCTCGGCTGCAAAGTGACGCAAAGATGCCAGGCCAAGCCCATGCGCGCCGCCATTCATGATGACTTTCTTGCCTTTAAGTCCGAGATCCATAGCTGCCTTCTCCCAATATGAGGTTTCGTTGGGATAAGGGATAGCGAAGCAAGGCCCGCTCAAACATCGTCAAAAATGGGGGTATGAAGCGATTGTTGGCAGAGGCGGTGGTGCGGGTGGCGAGACTCGAACTCGCACGATCTATAGGATCAGGGGATTTTAAGTCCCCGGCGTCTACCATTCCGCCACACCCGCGCACGGCTTCTCAGCCGCTAACCAGCAGCGCCTTAACCGGCTGTATTGTGAACAGCAAGAGAAGAGGCAGGCCAAGGCAGGGGCAGCGCAATGCAACCCCGACGCCCAAGCTTGCCGCCGGGCTATTCGCCGTTAAGCTTACGCCGAATTTCCTTGCCCGCCTTGAAGTAAGGCACTTTCTTCGCTGGGACGCTCACCGCTTCGCCAGTGCGCGGATTGCGCCCCTGGCGTGCTTCGCGTTCGCGTGTCGAAAACGCGCCAAAGCCGCGCAATTCAACACGTCCACCCTCAGCCAAACGCTGAGATATTTCATCGAAGAAAATATCAACCACTTGCTCAATTTCTTCTGCGCGCAACTCTGGGTTATCGTCCTGCAGGGTTTGGAGCAATTCAGATCTAATCATTGGTATCTCCCGGCCGCGCCACCTTTGCGACCGATTGGTCGGGGCTGAGCCCCTGATGTCTAAAAATTTGCCATGCTGCTTGGTCCATAAGCGGCGAAGGCGTTCATGCGCGCAATGGTGCCAGAGCAGTAACGTTCCCGCAAGCAAGAGTTTCCAATTATTTTGCGAATTATGGTTAAAAAATCGCCATTTTCTGCCATTTTTGGCTGATCAATCAAGCACCTTGCAGCAATTGAGCCGGTGAAATTCCGAGCCGCTCAATCCGTGTGCGAAGCTCTGGCCATTCCACTTTTAGGAACTGTTCACGTTCTGCTGCACGCAATCGTTCGGCTGCGCCCATCACCACATACATGCCGACGCCGCGCTGGACCTCCACCAAGCCATCGCTTTGAAATTGTTGATAGGCTTTCGCCACTGTCAAAGGATTCGCGCCGCGCTCCGCCGCCAAAGCGCGCACAGAAGGTAGCATCGCGCCTTCGGCATATTGGCCTTCAATGATGGAGGCAGCGATTTGATCGCGTAACTTTAGATAGACAGGGCGGTTTTGGGTCATGGATACTCTCACTGCTAGGTGCCCTAGTGCCATAATACAGCACGCCGCGTCAAGCTTGCGCCGTTCAACCCGCCGCTTTTCCGTTACGCATGCAACTAATGCTTCACACACGAAATTTCGGCGCTAGTGTGCGCAACTATAGAACACGCCCGTGTTGCTTTTAGGGAGGCAGCGAGAGGCGCGAGAGAGATTTGAGGGAAATAGCATGACCACGCAAACTTTGCCTGATGGCGATTCCGCAGGCACAATTTTGGGCCACCCAAAAGGGCTATTCGTCCTGTTCTTTGCCGAGATGTGGGAGCGTTTCTCCTATTACGGCATGCGCGCTCTGCTGATTTTCTATCTTACAAAACACTGGCTATTTTCTGACGGCGAATCTGGCATCATTTACGGCGCTTACACTGCGCTGGTATATATCACGCCAGTGATTGGCGGCTATTTGGCCGATCGCTATATCGGGCAGCGAAAGGCCGTGTTGTTTGGCGCAGTTCTGCTGACACTCGGACATTTCTTTATGGCTTTCGAAGGAGAGCCAGCCTTCGGAAATGAAAACAATCCCGTGATTTATGTGTTCTGGCTTGCTCTGGCGCTCATCATCGTAGGGTCTGGCTTCCTCAAAGCGAATATTTCCGTGATCGTCGGGCAGCTCTATCCGCGCACTGATATTCGCCGCGATCCCGCTTACACCATCTTCTATATGGGCATCAACATTGGCGCGGCTGCTGGTTCGCTTTTGTGCGGTTACATCGGCGAGACATATGGCTGGGCTTACGGTTTTGGCCTTGCAGGGATTGGCATGTTGCTGGGCCTGATCGTCTTTATTTGGGGCAAGCCATTGCTGCTGGGTCGGGGTGAGCCATCTCGCCCGCTCACCAAATCGACCGAATGGACAATGTATGGCGCCGGTATTGCGATGGTCGGCATTTGCTGGTTGGCGATCCAATATCAAGATTTGGTCGGCGTCGTGCTCGGCATTTTTGGCGGCCTGCTGGTTCTGTATGTTCTCTTCACAGCCGTTGTGAAATTGGATTCAGAAGCGCGCGACCGGATCTTTGCAGCAATGTTCCTGATCCTAACTTCGATCGTTTTCTGGGCGCTGTTTGAACAGGCTGGTTCATCGCTTAACCTGTTTACCGATCGCCATGTTGACCGCGGCGGTGTTCCCGCCTCTGTGTTCCAATCGATCAATGCGATTTACATCATCTTGCTTGCTCCGGTGTTTGCGATCCTGTGGCAATTCCTCGCACAGCGCGGCATGGAACCATCCGCGCCGCTCAAGTTCGGGCTTGGCGTTGTGCAGGTCGGCTTAGGCTTTCTCGTGCTAGTATGGGGTTCCGATGCAGTCGGCCCAGAAATCGCCGTTCCTGTGGTCTTCATCTTCCTGATCTATCTGCTGCACACCACAGGTGAGCTTTGCCTCAGCCCCGTTGGACTATCGGCAATGAACCGTCTGGCACCTGCCCATATGGCCTCGCTTATTATGGGTGTATGGTTCTTTGCATCAGCAACGGGCAATTTTGCTGCAGGTAAAATTGCAGAAGCCACAGGCGGAGACGGCTTAACCGAAGAGGCCGGCCGCCAAGTGGTGATCGATGTCTATTCGACCGTAGGCTGGTACGCAGTTGGCATTGGCGTTGCAGTCATGGTCGTATCACCCTTGGTGAAACGTCTCATGCATCTCGACACGCTTACCGATGACGAAGGCCTTGCAGGCGCGGCGGAAGCTGGTCTTGAAGCACAAGAAGGCGGCATTACGCCCGCGACAAAGGGATAAGACACCAGGGATGACACAAGCTATGATGAGAGCGCTGACTGTAATGGGAAGCGCTCTCGCGCTTGCTGCATGCTCGGCCACTGGCGGCGATGATACGCCTGTTGAATCCGCCAGCAAAAAGCCCGCAAATAAAGGCGCCACCCGTGCGCCCATGGGCGAGGATGGCGCCGTGCCATTTGCCTCAACCTATAAAGCCTATCCCGGCGCAGCGACCGCTCTGGTCGGCGCGACTGTGTTCGATGGCACGGGCAAGCGTCACGATAATGCCACCGTCTTGTTCAAGGATGGCAAAGTCGTGGATGCAGGCACTGGCCTTTCGGCAGATGGTTATGCTGTGATTGACGGCACCGGCAAATATGTGACGCCGGGCATTATCGACATTCACAGCCACCTTGGCGATTATGCCACGCCCAGCGTTGCCGCGCATTCCGATGGCAATGAGGCGACCAGCCCAATGACGCCGGATGTTTGGGCAGAGCATTCCGTATGGCCGCAAGACCCCGGTTTTAGTCGAGCAATGGCGAATGGCGGCATTACTTCGCTGCAAATCTTGCCGGGTTCTGCCAACCTTATGGGCGGGCGTTCAGTGACGCTCAAAAACGTGCCGAGCCGCACGGTTCAAGGCATGAAATTCCCCGGTGCGCCTTATGGCTTTAAGATGGCCTGCGGCGAAAATCCAAAGCGGGTCTATGGCGGGCGCGGACGCAAGCCTTCGACCCGAATGGGCAATTTCGCCGTGAACCGCCAAATGTGGCTCGATGCGATTGCTTATGCGGAAAAGGACGATCCCAAACGCGATCTGGCGAAGGAAACTCTGGCGGGCGTATTGGATGGCGATATCCTCGTCCATAATCACTGCTACCGCGCGGATGAAATGGCGCTGGTGATGGATATGGCGAAGGAAATGGGCTATAAAGTCTCCGCCTTCCACCATGCTGTCGAGGCCTATAAAATCGGCGATCTGCTGCGCGACAATGATGTGTGCAGTGCGATTTGGGCCGATTGGTATGGGTTCAAAATGGAAAGCTATGACGGTATTCCTGAAAACGCAGCACTCTTGCAAAAAGAAGGCGCCTGCGTCGTCGTCCACTCCGATGATGAAAACTCCATCCAACGCCTCAATCAAGAAGCCGCCAAAGCGCAAGCGGCGGGCCGTCGCATCGGGATTGAAATCGACGATGCCACCATCATCAGCTGGATCACTTTGAACGCGGCAAAAGCCATGGGCATTGATGCCATGACCGGCAGTCTAGAAGCCGGTAAAATGGCCGATGTGGTGCTCTGGAATGGTGACCCGCTCAGCGTCTATTCACGGCCTGAAAAGGTCTGGATTGATGGCGCGCTTATGTATGATGCGATGGATCCCAAACGCCGTCCGGTGAGCGATTTTGAGCTTGGCCAGCCCGGTGCAGGAGATGTGAAATGAAGGCGCTTTTGAAAACCGCCGCAGCCGCGTTTGCGCTTTCCGGCGCGTTGATCGCCGCTCCCGCAGCCGCCCAAGACTTCACCATCACCAATGCCACAGTCGGCACCGGCGATGGCAGTGAACCTATTGAGGGCGCAAACGTCACCGTGCGCGGCGGCAAAGTGGTTGCGGTAGGCACAGGTGCGCCCACCTCTGGCACTGTCATTGACGGCACAGGCAAATGGGTCACGCCGGGCATAGTGATCGCGCTGACCGATCTGGGATTGTATGATGTCAGCGGAGTCAGCAATTCCAATGATATTGGTGCGAGCCGGTCCCGCTTTGCCGCGGCGATTGATGTTGCCCCTGCGATCAACCCCGCCTCGCAGCATATTAAAGTCAGCCGTGCCGCTGGTATCACGCGGGCCCTAGTCACACCCGGTCACGGCCCATCGATTTTCGCGGGACAAGGCGCCTTGATTGATCTGGGCGATGATCCCGACGCAGTGCAACAAGCACGCGCATTTCAGCTGGTCGATCTGGGCGAAACCGGCGCGCGTATCGCTGGCGGCAGCCGCAGCGCCGCTTACGTAGAATTGGGCAATGCACTGAAAGAAGCGCGCGATTTTGCGGTTGGCCGGCGCAAGGCTGATGATGCGCTGCTAACCCGCGCCGATGCCGAAGCTTTGGTCCCTGTCGTGACGGGCAAGCAGCAGCTCTATGTCGAAGTGGAGCGCGCCGCTGACATTCGCCAAGTGCTTAGCTTTAAACGCTCCAACCCACGTCTGAAATTGGTGTTGGTCGGTGCAAGCGAAGGCTGGCTAGTCGCAAGCGATATCGCCCGCACCGGTGTGCCAGTAATTGCCGATGGCTTGGATGATTTGCCCTCTAGCTTTGAACAATTGGGCGCGACGCAAAGCAATGTCGGCCGAATGCATGCCGCCGGTGTGAAAGTTGCGATCGGACGCCTCGCAGGCGGCACGGATGGGCATCCACGCTCTGCCGCACAGTTTGCGGGCAATCTGGTGGCGCTTGGCAAGGTGCCGGGCGCGAAAGGCCTCAGCTGGGGCCAAGCTCTGGCAACCATCACTTCGCTTCCTGCAGAGATCGCAGGCCATGGCGGAAAATTCGGCGTGATTGCGCCAGGTGCAACCGCCGATATCGTGCTGTGGGACGGTGACCCCTTGGAAGTCTCCACCGCACCAACACGCGTCTTTATCGACGGTGTGGAGCAGCCAATGGACAGCCATCAAACAGAGCTGGCTAAGCGTTACCGCGATCTTGACGAGAGCGACCTTCCTAAGGCTTATGATTGGTAACTATGATCAAATATTGGAAAATTCTCGCCGCAGCAGGCGCAATGTTCGCCGTTCCTGCGCACGCTCAGGATGCAGGCGAAGCGAAAGCTGAACCCGCCACTGGCGTTGGCTCCATGGCATGGCATAGCGAGCAGCAAGCCTATCCCACTGGCCTGAAAGCCGCTGATGGCTGGCATTTTGTGAAAGGCGGCCTGCGCTGGCGCTGGCTGGAATATAATGGATCTGAGGAGCGGGCGAAGGTTAGTGACACGATCACGATTCACTACGAGGGCAAGCTGCTGGATGGCACGGTGTTCGACAGTTCATTCGAACGCGGCGAGCCAGCGACATTCCCGCTGAACCGTTTGATCGAAGGGTGGCAGCTCGCGATCCCGAAAATGGGTGTGGGCGAAACCATTGAAATTGTGATCCCATCTGATCTTGCCTACGGGCCAAGCGGGGGAGGGCCTATTCCGGGCGGCGCAACCTTGATCTTCAAGGTCAAATTGTTTGCAATTAAGGGTCAATAAGCGCCCAGACCAAAGGGCAGAAAGAGCGCGCATAATGGACACCAGCCTCGTTTCGCTATTGGCGGCCAATATCGCGTTTGTCGGCACGCATTTCCTGATGTCGCACGCATGGCGCAGACCCATTCAAGCGCTGTCAGGCAATAGAGGTTTTATGATCGTCTATTCGGTCGTCAGCCTTATTCTGTTCGTATGGATTATTATGGCCTTTCGCAGCGCGCCGACAGGAGACTTACCGGGCACAGGTGAAATAGGCTGGATAATTTCAACCGCGATAATGCTGCCTGCCCTGATCCTTTTTGCCGGTTCCTATGTCGGCAATCCGGCGATGCCGATGCCCGGCGCAGATGAAGCCGCGCGCGCTGAGCCCAAGGGCGTTTTTGCGATCACCCGTCACCCGATGATGTGGGGCTTTGCGCTTTGGGCTGCATCCCATTTGCTGCTCTATTACAGCTGGCGCACAATGATAGCGGCAAGCGCAATGGGCTTTCTTGCTTTGGTTGGCGCCCGCATGCAAGACCGCAAGAAGCGAGCGACCATGGGCCCTGATTGGGATCTGTGGGAGAGCCGCACAAGCTATTGGCCGCGCCTCCATAAATTCTTCAGCGCAGGGCTTTTCCCTTGGGCCGCGGGCTTGATCCTATTCGTCTTCCTAAGCTGGCTGCACATTCCCATGGGCGGCATTCCAGCAGGCATTTGGCGCTGGTTCTAATGCGGTCTTAGTCGCCGACAATCACTCATCAGGCCGCGAATAGGTAGGGGCGTCACCCTCTTCAAACAAATGCTGTCCGCTCCATGCTTTCATCGCATCATAGGTCGGCTTTAGCGCCTGCCCTGCCTCTGTCAGTTTGTAATTGGCGCGCTTCGCATCAGGCGGGTCGCGTTGCAGCAAACCCGCTTCAGTCATCATGGCAAGGCGCGAGGCAAGTGCAGCGCGGCTAATCGGCAGACGCGCCATGAAATCCTCGAACCGAACCACCCCCAAATACGCCTCCCGCAGGATGAGAATAACCCATCTGTCCCCCAGAATTCTGGAGGCTCTGCCGATTGGGCATGGTGAGCGGGAAGGTTCGTAGCGCTTCATAGGTCTACTTATCAGACTTGCGCAGCGTGGATGCAAGTGCCATATAGTCTGTAAATCAGACTTAAGGATGATTATGACTGACACTCGCTTTAGCTCACCTGAGGCATCCCTCGCTTATATGAAGGAAGTCGCGATCCGGCGGTCGGGCTTTTCCAATTGGCTGAACATTGAACCGGTCAAAGTGTGGCAAGGCGAATCCGAATTGCTCTTAGCCATGCGGGATGATCTGACCCAGCACCACGGCTTTGCCCATGGCGCGATCGTTGGCCTGATGGCTGACAATGCCTGCGCATGGGCCGCGGCGAGCGCCGCGGGCGATGTCGTGACAGGCTCCTATTCGATCAACTTTCTCGCGCCAGCAATCGGTAAGGCGCTGCGGTCAAAGGGCACTGTGATCAAAGCCGGCAAGCGCCAAGTCGTCGTGCGCGCCGATGTTTGGTCCGAAGATGAAGACGGCACCGCAAAGCTGGTTGCATGTGCCCAAGGCACTATCATCCCGACGGGCAAAGGCGAATTGCCGCGTTGAAGCTAAATCCAAACGCATTTAATCGCCGGTGAAATTGGCCTGACGCTTCTCAATCAGGGCACTCACGCCCTCCATATGATCCGCCGTCGGATGCATCAGAGCCTGCGTATTGGCTGCCATTTCTAGCGCCGTATCATAGGAAATTTGCGTGCCTTGGCGCAGCAAGTTTTTAGTATGGCGCAGCGAATGCGGCGGCATCAATGCGATTTTTTCGGCCATCGCCTTCGCTTCTGCCAGCAGTTCATCATGCGGCACAACGCGGCTGACAAGGCCCCAATCCTGCGCTTGTTGCGCGCCGATCACATCGCCAGTGTAGAATAATTCCGATGCGCGGCTCATCCCGATTACACGCGGCAAAATCCACGTACCGCCATCGCCGGGAATAATGCCAAGCTTGAGGAAGGTGACGCCGAATTTCGCTTTTTCACTCGCGATCCGAATGTCTGCAAGGCACGCAACATCACAGCCCAGCCCAATTGCAGCACCATTGACCGCCGCAATTACGGGCACGCGCAGCCCATGCAGCGCGCGCAGAATGCGGTGAATATTGTTGCGGTAACCATCAGAGATTGTGGGCGGATTGCCGCCAAATGTGCCCGAACGTTCCTGCATAGCTTTCACATCACCGCCAGCTGAAAACGCGCGGCCAGCACCCGTTAGAATAACGCAGCGCACCTCGGTGTTTTCATTGATCGTGCGGGCTGCGGCCTCAAACTCTTCGCCATCTCCAGCGGCCCCCAAAGGGTTCATCGTATCGGCACGGTCGATCGTCAGGGTGGTGACGGGGCCATCGTTTTCAATCTGGAGCAGGCTCAATATTCTATCCTCATTCATCCGTTGTAAGGGTATTAACCTTAAGTACAGGGCTCGGCCAGTTCGCTCTTGCCCGCGCGGGTGCGAACAATTAGCTTGGCTCTCAATCCCTCAGGAGAGACTTTTGTCTACGCTTGCAACTCTCATTCTTGCACCTGCGGTTATGGCGGCCCAGCCTGTCATGCCCAGCCCTGCACCCGTCGCTCTGCCAGTGGCCGCGTCCAGCGCGCCTGTTGTGGCGCAAACAAGCGTCGCGGCGATCAGCTGGTCATTGCCCGCATCAGCCGCTGTCGCCTCGGTGCAGACAGAAGGGCCAGAGACGGCGGCAGAGACGCCTCAGGGCGCTGAACAGGAAGAGGTTCAACCGCAGACACCGCCAGAGGAACCGCCTCAATCAGACGAGGCAGCAGACAATACAATTGTCGTCACCGGCGATTATGGCCCGCCCAAAGAAGACCCGCTGATGCGGGTGAACGAACGCGCTTTTGATGTGGTCGATGGCGTCGATCAGGCAGTGGTTGGCCCGATCGCCTATGCCTATGAAGACGCTCTGCCCAGCCCGATCCGCGATGCCAGCCGCAATGTGCTGCAAAATCTGCGCGAGCCTGTGAACTTCGTCAATTTCCTGCTTCAGTTCAAATTCGGCAAAGCGGTGGAAACATTGGGCCGCTTTGCGATCAATTCCACTCTTGGCCTTGGCGGAATTATCGATGTCGCGGGCAAGGAAGGCATTGGCCTGCCCTATCGCCGCAATGGCTTTTCCGACACCATGGGATTTTACGGCGTGGGCGATGGACCGTTTCTGGTTTTGCCATTTATCGGCTCCACAACTTTGCGCGATTTGGTCGGCTCTGGCCTCGACCAATCTGTCCTGCCCTATATTGCCGGCAAGCCGTTCAATTCGCTGGAATATGGCATCCCCGCCTATGCGTTTAACTCGCTGAATTCGCGGCTCGAATTTGATGAGCAATTGAAGGATATTCGGGACGGCGATGATCCCTATGTGCAGTTCCGCACTGAATATCTGGAGAAGCGTCAGTTTGAAATCGACCTGCTGAAGACCGGCGACAATCGCGCTGGAATCCCCGGGGCTTATCTCCGATATAAGCGCGAGCGCGATGCTGCGCTGAAAGCAGGCACAACGCCGCCACCTGCACCGGGCGAAGAACCCGAGGCGATTATCGAGGCGGCACCGGAGCAATCTGCTGAGAAGCCAGAAACAAGCGCAGCTGCAACCATCGCACCTGCGCCGCATATCGCTGCGGATGCGGACATTATCCTCACCAGCCCTGCACCGGTGACCGAGAACGGCGATATCGCCATGCGCCATTGCACATTGGATGCGCCGTGCCAGATGGATCGCCCGCAATTCGCGCGGGTTATGCTGTATCCCGTGAGTTAATTTTGGTGCGCGTCCACAAAGCCGCTACCCCATGCACTTCGAAAGTCGGCGCGCTCCGAAAAATAGGCCAGCCAGCCCGCAGCCCCAGATCAGCGTAATTACAATCTGAAAACCCGCGTTAAATGGCGTGCCTGTTACAGCACCTCCATTACCGAGGGTCGCCCAAGCAAATGCCAAAGTGACAACACAGGCTAAACCGAGGGCAAACAGCCAAACAAATAGCTGACCAACAGTTTCAAGAAGCCATCTAGGCACTAAGCCCGCGCTTCCTCAACGCCTGCTGAATTGTGCCGCAGCGCTTTCAAAGCTGTCTCGACAATACCGTCTGCATCAAGGCCAGCTTCCGCGTATTGCTTCTCTGGCGAGTTTTGATCTTGGAAGGCATCGGGCAGGCGCAAGGTGCGGATTTTCAAGCCATTGTCGGTTAGGCCTGCATCGCTGGCGAAAGTAAGCACATGCGCGCCAAGCCCGCCAACCGCACCTTCTTCCACCGTCACCACAACATCATGGCTGCGCACAAGACGTTCGATCAACGCTTCGTCGAGCGGTTTGGCAAAGCGCATGTCGGCAACACTGGTCGAAAGCCCTTTGGCCTCCAATGCATCCGCCGCTTTCAAAGCTTCAGACAGGCGCGCACCCAGTGACAGGATCGCAATTTTGGACCCTTCGCGCACCATCCGGCCCTTGCCGATTTCAAGCTTTTCAGGGACCTCCGGCAAAGGCACGCCAACACCGTTTCCGCGCGGATAGCGGAAGGCAATCGGCCCATCGTCATATTCCGCCGCAGTGTAGGTCATATGCACCAGCTCCGCCTCATCACCCGCCGCCATCACGACGAAATTGGGCAATGTAGCGAGGTAAGTGATGTCGAAGCTGCCCGCATGGGTCGCGCCATCCGCACCGACCAATCCAGCACGGTCAATCGCAAAGCGCACCGGCAGATTTTGGATCGCCACATCATGCACGACTTGATCGTAAGCGCGCTGCAAAAACGTTGAGTAAATCGCAGCAAATGGCCGCATACCTTGCGCTGCCAATCCGGCGGCAAATGTCACGCCGTGCTGTTCCGCAATGCCCACATCGAAAGAACGGTCAGGATGCGCAGTGGCAAAGCGGTCAACGCCTGTGCCGCTCGGCATGGCGGCCGTGATCGCGCAAATGCGGTCGTCGGTTTCTGCGAGTTTGCTGAGAGTGTCGCCAAAGACGTTTTGATAGGCAGGAGGGCCAGCTGCGGATTTCGCTTTTTCGCCCGTCACTACGTCAAATTTTGGCACGCCGTGATATTTGTCGGCGCTTTCCTCAGCGGGCGCATAGCCCTTACCCTTTTGAGTGACGACATGGATCAAGACAGGGCCTTGCTCGCTATCGCGGACATTTTCGAGAACCGGGATCAAATGGTCGAGATTGTGCCCATCAATCGGGCCGACATAATAAAAGCCCAATTCCTCAAACAATGTCCCGCCAGTGACCATGCCGCGCGTATGGCTTTCTGCTTTATCGACGGCCTTGTGGATGCGGCGCGAGAGTTTCTTGGTCACTTTAGAAGCAAGCGAACGCAGCCCCATATATTCACTGCTAGACACCATGCGCGCTAAATAGCCGGAAAGCCCGCCCACCGGCGGTGCGATCGACATGTCATTATCATTGAGGATAACGACAAGGCGATTGCCGGCAGCTTCCGCATTGTTCATCGCTTCATAGGCCATGCCCGCGCTCATCGCGCCATCGCCGATGACCGCAATCCCGCGTCCAGGCTGGTTCTTTAGTTTGTTCGCAATAGCAAAACCCAAAGCCGCCGAGATGGAGGTCGAGCTATGCGCCGCACCAAAGGGGTCATATTCGCTTTCGCTGCGCTTGGTAAAACCAGACAGCCCGCCGCCTTGGCGCAGCGTGCGAATGCGGTCGCGCCGGCCGGTGAGGATTTTATGCGGGTAGCATTGGTGGCCCACATCCCAGATCAAGCGATCCTCTGGCGTGTTGAAAACATAATGCAGCGCCACGGTCAGCTCGACCACGCCGAGCCCCGATCCCAAATGCCCGCCGGTCGTGCCGACCGCATCGATCACCTCGGTGCGCAATTCGTCGGAAAGCTGGCGGAGTTGCTCTTTTTTGAGACTGCGCAGCGCATCAGGCGTGGCAGCAGAATCAAGCAGCGGGAGGGATGGTCGTGTGCTCATGGGGAGCGTTTTACACGTGAAAACCAATACTGTCGATGAACGACTTATCGATGAAATGACACGGTTCGTCGCTCACGCTTGCAAGCCATGCAAGACATTGTGCCCGCGGCCAAAGCTTACGCGCAATCCTTACAAAAGCCGCGAATCTCAATCACCGGACGCTCTGGCTTAAACTTCTGAGCCGCAGCGATGGCGCGCACAGCTTTTGACATATCATCGTCATCGACATGAGTCGCTCCGCCGCAAGCATCGCAAACCAGAAAAATGCAATCATGCTCGCAGCCAGGATGGCTATTGGCGAGGTAAGCATTGGCGCTTTCCACCCGCATGGCGAGATTGTTTGTCACGAACAAATCAAGGATGCGGTAGACGCTATTGGGGGCAACGCGTTTGCCGCGCGACTGCGATAGATTGTCGGCAATATCATAGGCAGAGGCTGGGCGTTCGTGCTGCACCAGTTCGGCAAATACGCCTTCGCGCAGGCCAGTCCATTGTTCGCCAGCGCCGGTTAAAGCATCGCGGGCAGCACCCAGCAAATCATCGCCAGTGTGTTCGGTATGAGCGTGTGCGTGTTTAGCCATGCGCTATATATAGAGCAGGATCACGCTGAGCGCCAGATATTGCAACCTAGCTCCTATGATCGCGCAGGAAACTGGCGCGGAACAGGCCCGGGTAGAGGCGTTTTAGACCGGCGACCTTGGGCTTGTCCCAGCGCTTAATGTATCCGTGGCCGGGATTGCGGGCCATGAAATCCTGATGGTAATTTTCGGCTGCATAGAACTTACGGTAGCGTTCCGTCTTGGTAACAATGGGCCGCTTCCATTTACCCGAGGATTGCATTTGCGACAGATATGAACTGGCAACGGCGCGCTGTTCGGCGCTCAGCGGAACGAGGGCGGCGCGATATTGCGGGCCGCGGTCGGGGCCTTGGCGATTGCGGATGGTCGGATCGGCAACAACGGAAAAGAATATCTGCAGCAGCTGATCATAGCGAATGACTTTTGGGTCATACACAACCCGCACTGCCTCGGCATGTCCGGTGACGCCGGTATTGGTTTGCTTGTAAGTCGCTGTCGCAGCGGAGCCGCCGTGATAGCCAGAAACCGCGCGCTTTACGCCTTTGGTGTGGGAGAAGACGCCTTCGACGCCCCAGAAACAGCCGCCTGCAAAGATTGCAACTTTCAAGCCCCCGCTCTCTTTCGAGACACGTTTGGCGGCGGGCGCTTTGACAATATTTTCAGCAGAAACCGGCGCGGCTTGGCAGCCGGTGAGAGCAATTGCGGATGCGACCGCTAGCGTAATAATGCGTTTCATGGAGCCTTTACGGCAGCATCGGCAACTTGATCATTTTCCGCAGCATAGGCCTTACCTGAAAACTCCGCTTCCCAATCAGGAGAAGCATTGGCCACCACAACCAATGCGCCCAGCAAAAAGCCGATTACAAAGTTGCGATAGAGGTCAGGTTTAAAAAGGCCCATTGGAAAAATCTCTTATCTCGTGCTGTCGTCCTTAAGGGGTTATAGGGAAGATCACTTTCAATGAAGTGAACGCGGCGTTTGCTGTTTGTTTATACGTTGGGCATCTGTGATTGGTTACAGCTAAAGCTACGCAGGCAAGCGCATTTGGGACGCAGTGCTCCTGCGTTTTGGCATGGTTCTGAGGCGTTTTGAGACGGCAAGGCCAGATGAGGCCAAACGAGGCCAAAGCCGAGATAGCGCAAGATCACCGCCTTGAAGGCAGGCCAAATCGCGCCGTTTCAGCAGTTAATCAGTGCCGGAAATGACGCATTCCGGTAAAGACCATCGCAAGGCCTTTATCATTCGCGGCAGCGATCACTTCTTCATCGCGAATGGATCCGCCGGGCTGAATAATGGCGGTAGCGCCAGCTTCTGCTGCGGCTAACAATCCATCGGCAAATGGGAAGAAAGCATCCGAGGCTACCGCGCTGCCAATGGCGCGGCTTTCGCTCCATTTGTAGGTTTCTGCCGCCTCTGCAGCTTTCATTGCAGCGATCCGCGACGAATCGCGCCGGTTCATTTGACCCGCGCCAATACCGGCGGTTGCGCCGTCCTTGGCATAGACAATTGCGTTGGATTTGACGTGGCGAGCGACCGTCCAGGCAAACAAGCAATCTTTCAATTCCTGCGGCGTTGGCTCGCGGTCTGTTACGACTTTCAAATCATCCGCCGAAATCGCGCCATTGTCGCGGTTTTGCAGCAGCATGCCGCCTGCAATGGTCTTCATCATAAAGCCGCCGCGGCGAGGATCGGGCAGATCGCCGCATTCCAAAATGCGCAGGTTTTTCTTTTTGGCAAAGATTTCGCGCGCCTCGGCTGACACTTTCGGCGCGATCACGACTTCGGTGAAAATCTTGGCGATGGCTTCGGCTGTTGCGCCGTCGAGTTCAGTGTTCACCGCGACAATCCCGCCAAAGGCTGAGACGCTATCGCAGGCGAGCGCATCTTCCCAAGCCTTCAGCAATGTTGCGCCTTGCGCTACGCCGCATGGGTTCGCGTGTTTGACAATGATCACCGCAGGGTCTTGTCCGGCAAATTCGCCCGCCAATTCCAGCGCCGCATCGGCATCGTTTAAGTTGTTGTAAGACAGAGCTTTGCCCTGCAATTGCTCTGCCTGCGGAACACCGCGCGCGCCGACAACTTGCGGCACATAAGAGGCTGCAGCCTGATGCGGGTTCTCACCATAACGCAAAGTATCGCTGCGTTTAAACGCCAGCGGCATGGTCTCAACGAAAGGCGTTGCGCCCAATGCTTCTTCGCCCAGTGGGTGAGTGAACGCATCACCAAAGGCGAACCAATTGGCAATCGCTGCATCATAAGCGGCCGTGCGAGCGTAAGCCTTGCCCGCCATACGAATGCGGAACGCTTCGCCAGTCGCGCCGTCTTTCGCGTCTAGTTCTTCGGTCAGGCCAGCGTAATCTGCCGGGTCTGTCACAATCGTCACAAAGCCATGATTTTTCGCTGCAGAACGCACCATGGATGGCCCGCCGATGTCGATGTTTTCGATGACTTCTGCGCGCTCTGCGCCTTTGGCCACGGTCGCTTCGAATGGGTAGAGATTGACCACGACCAGATCGATTGCGCCGATCCCATGTTCCTCCATAGCAGCAGCGTGCTCGGCATTGTCGCGCACGGCCAGCAATCCGCCATGGACATTGGGATGCAGCGTTTTCACGCGGCCATCCATCATTTCAGGAAAACCCGTCAGCTCGGATATGTCGCGCACTTCAAGGCCCGCATCGCGCAAAGCCTTGGCTGTGCCGCCAGTGGAGACAAGCTCAACACCGCGCGCCGCCAAGGTCTTGCCTAGATCGGCCAAGCCGCTTTTATCGGACACTGAAAGCAGCGCCCGCTTAATCACCACATCACTCATGAAACCTACGCCTTCTTAGCTCATTTTCTTAAACAGCCAGGAGAATTGCTCCCCGCCGCGAGAGGCCATGCCCTGCACAACCAATTGTTCAATCGGATGCGGCTTGCCCGCGCCATCGACCCAAAGGCTTTCCTCTAGAGTGACGGTCGCGCCGCTATCATCGCCCGCCAGACGGAATTGCCACAAGCTGCCATCGGGCAAAACCATGCTGGCTCCGCGCTTATCTTCTGCCGCGCGCGCTTCAACATGCTGGCCAAGGTGGAAGCGCATGGCAAAGCTGATTTTGCCGCGTTTCGCGCGCTTGGATGAGGGCAGCAGAATATCCTCGCCGCGCAATTCATCGCCGTCATGCCCCAGCATCAAGATACGACGGTGGAGCAAATCAAAGCGCGATGTGTATCCATCATGGCAGGCCTCAACCCGCATCGCCTCGCCGCCTTTTTGCGGGACAAGGCGCTTATCGATCTCAACCAATTCAACGCCTTTGCCCAGCTTGCCCTTGATCAGAACAGAGGTGGAATTGACATTGTCGAGCACCAAAGTCGAATGCGCCGCGCTGGCCCGCAAGCCTTGTTCAATACGCGCAGGCACTTGGCCGCCTGCCACCGCAGCACCGCCGCAATTGACGATCAAACGGTGCGAGCCGTCGGACATTTCAAATGCCAATGTCGAGGCGCAGCCAAATTTGGCATAGCGCGCACGCGGCGGCGGGGCGGCATCAAACTGCACAATGGTTTTGCCGCCAGTGAGACGCTGGAAACCCCATTGGCGGATATCTTTCAGTGGACGTGTGCGCACGCCGCTAGCCTCGATCAAAGTGGCCAGTTCTTCCGCGCCAGTGGCTGCCGCGCCCTGCCAACTGCCCAGACCGCCATCCCCGTGACGCAGCGCAAGGAGTGGCGGCACCAGCAATTCCAGCATCACTCCGAGCGCCGATGGCATTTCAATTTCCACCGCTTCATAACAGCTGCGCAAATCAACCAGCAGGGCAATCGCATCCATTTGCGCCATGGGGCTGCGCGACAATACCCCGCCGTCCTCTGCAACCAAATCACCCAGAGCTTTCAGCAGGCCCGCCTCGCCAAACAGACGCCGCGGCTTGCCTTCTGGCAGCAGCAGTCCCGCCGCTGTGACACCGGCCCAGCCAGCGATTTCTGCCAGCCGGTCATTTTCATGCGGCGCATGGTGATCAAGCCAGCGCGCATTGGCCTCTATCGCGGCCAGCATCCGCCCGCGCCATTCGCTATCATCGCGCGACATTAGCATGGGCGCATGCATCAGCCAAGCAAGCACGCGGGCACCGACATGCTCCACTTTCCATGCGTCGCTTTTGTTCGGCTTTGGATTGGCATCAAGCCAGCTTTGCGTGATGCGCTCTGCGGTCGCCGCACATTGTTCGCGCGGGGCAGAGGCGGCCAAATCACGCATCCAGCTAAAGCCGTGGACGACGCGCTCGAAGGGAGGGGTGAGACGGCCTTGTGCCGGCGCAAAATCCATCTCGGCAATCGGGGCTTTAACGCCGTGGATCAAGAAATGCCCAGCGCGCAAAGCCATGCCAGCAGCGCGCCTGCCCAAAGGCAGCGCATCAACAGTGGCAAGGATGCGTGTCTTTGCAGGCTTGCGGAATGGCGAGGTAAGCGTTGGGCCAGGAATACCGATGCGGTAGGCCAAGCGGATCATCCGCTCCACCGGACCAGAGGATGGCGGCGCGAAATCCGACAGTGTCAGCGCGCGTGACGGGGCAAGTGCCTCTGAGCCATCCCAATGCGAGCCATCTTCAGGCTTGCTGGTTGGCGCTTCTGCTGGAGCTTTCGCGACTGGCTCGGGAGCGGTTACTGGTTCAGGAGCGGGCGCAGGCTTCGGTTCTGGCGCAGGTGCTGCTTTTGGCGCCACCTTCGCTTGCGGCGCAGCATCAGCGATCAAATCTTGATCACTGGGCGCAGCCTTGCTGAGCGGAATAGCAGAGGGTTCAGCGACCTTCGGTTTGGGCTGAGCCTTCGGAGCGGGCGTTTTTGCCTTGGTGGAGATAGCTTTCCCCTTTTTGACTGCGCCAGGCGCAACCTTTGCCGTTTTGGCTTTGGTTGTTTTGGCCGCAGCCTTTTGCGCGGGAGCTTTTTTAGCCGCCGCCTTCTTAACTGGCACCTTTTTGGCTGGAGCTTTCTTAGCGGCAGGCTTTTTCGTTGCTGGTTTCTTTTTGGCAGCGGGTTTTTTCGCAGCAGGCTTCTTGGCGGCTTTCTTCTTCGCTGGTTTCGGTGCGGTTTCGCCAAACAAATCGCCTGTTTCCAGATCTGCTACATCACCGCCCGCACCCTTGGTTAAAACCGTATCTGTCATGCCTTACCCCGCGCCTCGCAATGCTGCGATATTGCTCGCATATTTGTCTGGCCCACCCTTAAATGTGGCCGAACCTGCAACCAGCACATCCGCTCCTGCATCAATGCACAATTGCGCCGTTTCTGGATTAACGCCGCCATCCACTTCGAGATGAATATCGCGGCCGGTTGCTTCAATCATCGCGCGAATCCGGCGGATTTTCTCAAGCTGGGAACGGATAAAGCTTTGCCCGCCAAAGCCGGGGTTAACGCTCATCACCAAAATCAGGTCGGCCAGATCAATCAGATTGTCGAGCACATCGACCGGCGTACCGGGATTGAGCACAACGCCTGCCTTAATCCCATGCGCCTTAATCGCCTGCAAAGTTCGGTGCGTATGCGGCCCCGCCTCCGGGTGAACGGTGATAATATCCGCGCCAGCCTCGGCAAACGCATCGATATATGGATCAACCGGCGAAATCATCAAATGCACATCGAAAGTCTTTTCCGTGTGCGGACGCAAAGCCTTCACCACATCCGGCCCGATTGTAATATTGGGGACATAATGCCCGTCCATCACATCAATATGGATCCAATCGCAGCCCGCCTCATCAATCGCACGCACTTCTGCGCCAAGCTGCGCAAAATCAGCGGAAAGAATGGAAGGGGAAATGAGCGGCTTAGCCATAAAACGGTCCAGATAGAGGTGGTGAATAGGGTTAGGTAAGCCGCCGGAATCCGACAAGGACGCCCAGCCCCTTATCCACACGCGCCATTACGCAGTTTGGCACATGATCTGGCACATCGGGCTGGCTGAACCACGCTATTTGCTGTAATTCAGCCGCAATTCAGGACATTTAGCCTATAACTTTGCCTGACAACGAATTGGGGGCACCAGATTCGGGCACGCGATACTGCGTATGCCCACGCCCCTGCCAAACATACGGATTTTACGCCATGCGATCAGCTATGACCAAACCTATGAGTGCCGGCCTCAAAAGCACCGGCGCCATCGCGCTCGGTATTGCCATGCTCGCAGGCGGCTCACTTGGCTTTGCCAGCACCGCAGAGGCGCAGGGACAATATCGCCAAAAAATCAGCAATAATATGGCCAAATGTTCCGGCGGACGCCCAGCTGTGCGTGTGACCGTGAGAGGCATCAAAAGCTCTGCAGGCAAATTGCGCGTGCAAAGCTATCGCGGCACGAAAGCTGAATGGCTGAAAAAAGGCAAATGGATCAACCGCATCGAGGCCCGCGCCCGCGCTGGTACGATGACGTTTTGTGTCCCTGTTCCCGCATCAGGAACTTACGGGATTGCTGTACGCCATGATATCAATTCCAATGGCAAAACCGATATCCGCACCGATGGCGGCGCGATGTCGAACAATCCTTCGATCAACATCTTTAACCTCGGCAAGCCGAGCTATAAGAAAACGAGTATTGTAGTGGGCCGGACGACCAAGTCGATCACGGTCAATATGCGCTATATGTAAGGCGTTTACGCCGCGGTGTTTACCGCGATTTGTGACGCCAGATTTGCCACAATACGCTGGGCGCTGACAGCACCGGATGCTTCTCTCGCCACGGCGTCACTTTCACCGGCACTCCGGTATGGCGCTCAATCTTCCACGCTGCATAGCGCCCTGCGCCTTCAAAGGTAGTCGTTGCCTTGAGCAGACGCGCAATATTGAGCATTTTGCCCAGACGCTGCCGCTTTGCCCACCACCGCAAAGTGTCGCGGCGCGCATGTGCTGACAAATCAGGCGTCAGAACATCGCCTGATTGCGCAAACGAAAGCCCATCCGCTTCCCAAGCCGCCGATAAAAGCCCGTCGAAATGCGCTTCATTGACGCTGAGGATACTATCCTCACGCCCAGCTTTTTCGACGCGAAATTCTGCTTTGTAGGTGGCGCGAAAAAGACTGCGCCAATAGTCTTGTGCTGGGCCACTTTCTGGTCCCAATGCCGCGGCCAATCGCGCCGCTGTTTTGGCCGCATCACAAACAGCCTCCAGCACTGCAGACGCCGCTGCATCATCGCGGCTCCAAATTAGGCCGCTAGGCTGGACAAAACGCGCCCAAATCGTCGTATCGCGCGATTGCCCGCTGGCGGCACGCGCGAATTGCGCCAGCGACATTGTCGCGACTTTCGCGCGGACATCCTCATGCGCCACATTGGCTTCGTGATAGCTGACGCGGGGCCAAATTTTCTCGACCTGCGGCCCATCTGTCAGCACATAATAATCGAGCACGCCCTCAAGCGATCCGGTGCGCAAATTGGAACCATAGAACAATATGGCCAGCGCCTGCGGAGTGGCGGCTGCCAGTTCCGCTGCAAAACCGGTAACCGCCGCATGCAATTCGCCGCTTCTAGGGCGCGCAAATTGCGCTGCAATCCGCTGCTCTAAAGCGTTCATTTAGGCCGGACGAATTCGAGTTTCGGGCCAGTTTTCACCTGATAGGTTCCAGCGGGATACGCTTCGCCGTCCAGGATAAACTGATCATCCAGCGCCATCGTAAAACTGTCCGCTGCAACTTGATGAATGCCGCGCTGCGCCAAATTACCCATATCCTTGCCCATCATATTGAGCGGCAATCGCAGCATGCTGAAGCGTTTGATTTGGTCGAGCACCACCATTTTCAGCCCGCCTTGCAAGGGGCCAAATGGCTGAATTCCAGAGGGAAAACTCTCCAAAGTCGAGGCAAATAGCACCAATCGCCGATACGATTCGCCCAGCCCGCTATGCGGGATTTGTTCTCCCGTATCATGCTGCGTCAAAATCATACCGGCTCCGCGCCGCCACTTGTTTTTGCGCGTACCCAGCAACGATTGCAGCAGGCCCCAGACCATCGTCACAAACACAGCCAGACCATTAAAAGCGCCCAGCCGGTGGGCATCTTGCCCCGCTCTGATCGCAAGGGTGAATCCGCCCGCCCCAAGGATAAAACCCAAGTGGCTTTTGCCCTCAGTTCCCTCCGTTGGCTCAACGATTAAGGGGCTGCGCGACACTCTGCCGCCGTCCACATAGGCATCAATCGCGCCTTGCAACGACCAATCCTTCGGCGCGCTCAAATCCACGGTCAAAGCATTGGTTTTGCCTTTTGGCAGCACAGCAATAGTCGGCCACTGATCGCCAAACACACCGCCGCCTGCGGTCAGCACATCGCGCACAGTTCCATCGCCGCCATTGATGACAAGCAAATCAATCCCGCGCTGCGCAAAACGCTCCAATGCTTCGCTCAATTGCGAGCGATCACCGGGCTGAGAGATGAAAACATGCGGCGCGGGATTGCTGTCGAGATCCTGCCCGCGATTGCGGTGGCTGCGCGGGTTGTAAATGACACCCACCGTTGGTGCCTGCCTATCGCGCGCAATATCCTGCCCATTTCCCCGGGCATTATCATGCATTTCAGAAGGCGGCTGAACAGACATTGCCCCCTCCATAGTCGCAAATGTGAATTAAGCTCTAGAGTTTTTGCGAAAAAGGAGGGGTATCCGGCCTAAATCCAGCCCTTAACCGGCCGCTTTTTGGCGTTCGACCTGCTGGCCGGAAAAGCCAATGATGGCGTCGTGCAAGTCGGCAGACGTCATCGGTTCGCCGAACAAATAGCCCTGCACCGCATCCGCTCCAACGCGCTTAGCCATGAGCAAATCAACCTCATCCTCAATGCCTTCGAGCAGGCAATGCACGCCCAAAGTCCGTGCCATACCAGCGAGCGAAAACAGCACTTTTTCGGTCATGGGATCGCCGGGATTTTCCATAAAGCTGCGGTCCACTTTCAACTTCCCAATCGGCAAAGTGCGCAAATAGTTGAAGTTGGAATAGCCTGTGCCAAAATCGTCCAGAGCAATCGCAAACCCAGCGTCTGACAGCCTGTCGAGGTTCTTTGTCGCCTTCTCAAAATCAGTCATCATCGCCGTTTCGGTGACTTCGAACTCGACCATGGCCGAGTCAATATTGAGCGCGGATGATTGGTCAATAATCGCATCGATGATCATGTCGCTGATCAGATCGTGGCTAGAAAGGTTAATCGAGATGGGGATTGGGTTTTCCCAAGATTTTAGCTCGGCAAAGGCTTTTTCGACCACCATCAAGGTGATCCCGCCGATGAGCCCGCTTTCCTCTGCAATCTGAATGAATTTGCCCGGCTGGATCGTGCCGATCTTGGGGCTGGACCAACGCGCCAAAGCTTCTGCGCGCACGATGGTGTCACGCTCCAGATCGACCTGAGGCTGGAACACCAATTCAATTTCTTCACCCAGATTGGCCGAACGCAAAGCCTCTTCGATCGCATAGCGCTCTTCAGCTTGCTTGGCGTGCTCTGCACTGAACATAACAGCGCGGTTTTTGCCCTGACCCTTGGCTGTCATCAGCGCAAAGTCGGCCTGATTGATCTGCGAACGCATATCCAGATCAAGGTCAATTTGCTTGCAGCCGATTGAGCCAGAAATGCGCACCGAGCGCCCTTCGATTGAATAGGGCTGAGCAAGCTTTTTCAGCAGAGCATTGCACCATTTGACAATGGCATCTGGCGAGTGGCCGCCAGTAACGATCACATTGAACTCGTCGCCTCCCATGCGGCTGACATGGGCATTCTCCACTTTCGTAGAGGTCAAACGCCCTGACACAGCCTGAAGCAGCAAATCGCCGACCAAATGTCCGTGAATATCATTGACCGACTTGAAGCCGTCCAGATCAATCAGAACGAGCCAAACGGCGTCATCGCCTGTTTCTTCAGACTTCAATTGCCGCATACGCTCAAAAAAGGCGCGGCGGTTGGGTAGTGCGGTTAGGCTGTCAGAAAGCGAACGTTCCCGCAGTGTCTCACTGACCAGCTTGGCCTCTTCTAATTGATCGACCGCATCGAGCCGCGAGTTGGCGATCCGAATAATCGCGTTGCGCAGGAAATAGGTGATTGAAAGCGAGGCAAGCGCGGCTGCGAAAACGAGGAAGAGATAACCCTGAAAAGCTGCTGGATCCAAACGTCCGGCAAAGGTCATCAAGGCGACACTAGCCGCTACAATCGAAAACAGCGATTGACGAAAATTTACACTCGCGAGCGCAAAAATCATCACCATCATGATGAAATAGGTCATCTTTTGCGGCTCAAACTCGAGGTTAAGCGCCACTACGACATTGGCGATCATCAACAGGTTGACGATGAGCTGCCGCCGCTCAACTTGCTTTGCTGGCAGTGGTTTACGCAATTGAACGAATGCAGTCACGCTGGCAAATGCTGCAAGAACAGCAACGCCGCCCATCACCAGCAATTCACCGCCGGTAAAATACCAAAAATGCGACGTGGACATGAAGACATAATACAGGCCGACAATCGCGAAATATCCGCGAAATATCGGCCGGTAGATATCCTGCACCGCTGCAGCAGTTTTGGCATTGGCTTTGGACAATGAACTTCCTGAGGTTACGCCGGGTTCCGGTATGAAACGCAGCTATTCCAATAGGGTGAATCCATTAAATTCGAGTAAGGGGCGCGTTATTGGTTTGGAAAGCACGTCTGACAGAACGAGTTCCAATGCAGCGCCTACAATCCTCGCCAAATCTTGGCACGGTCGCCATCCGCATTGCCGAAACGGCCGCTATCACAAGGCGCCGAGCGAAAGCGCTTATTGTAACAAAGCCGCAATTCTTGCAGCCAGCCTTTAGAGTTGAGCTTCACGCCGATATGCTGGCGCTCCCACCCGTCATTGGCATCGGCCAGAGCGCCTCTGATATCGCCTGCGGTCAGACCATCGCGCCGCGACAGACGGTCATAATCAGGGATACGCAAACCGCCCCACAAAATCCGCGTCACTTTGAAATAGGTCGCAGGCGGCTTGCCCATACAGCTGCCATGCTTGACCCATTGCCGCGCGACCAGCTGGGCAGATGGCATCATGCACAAATTGCGGCGCAGCTCGGCCTTGGTAAGAGTGAAATTCGTGCGGCAATATTGCGGCCAGCTATTGCCCCGGCCATTCGGCCAGAGCCCATGGACGACCAGTCCAAACCGCCCATTCTTGCCAGAGCATTGCGTGGCATGGGCGCGCCGCCCTTCGCGCGGTTTGCAGAACTCTGGCGACCAGCTAAGCGCCATCGTGTAGCCGGTGATGGGCATGCGGCGCTCGCGCTTGTCGGATCTCACTTTGGGCACGGAGACATTTTGCGGCATGCGGCATTGATAGGCTTGCGCATTGGCGATGCCGGGAGAGACTGCGGCGAGCGCGATCGCGGTTAGACCTAGTATGGCCTTAGTCGAACGTACTGACATCAACCGGCTCCTCTTTTGCGAAATAGCGGTTCGCACTTGGCGACCATAACATGACTAGCGCAAGCAAATTTAGCACCGGCTCTCGCAAGTACGTGAAATTGGTCGCGCTGCCTTCGATCCAAATGCCTATCATCGAAACCGCATTCAACAATCCCAAAAGGGAAAAGCCAGTGACCAGCCAGCGGGCGATCTTGCTGGCGCGGAAGAAAATCAATCCGGCGGGAATGAAAGCGATCGATAACACCGCTGAAAGAGCGACAATCGTCCAATCGCGTGTCCAATCAAAACCCGGAAAATATAGCGCATAGATTTCCTGCTTGAGCGGCAATGCGCTCATGCCTTGCCAATAATTATCAATCGCAGAGCCCAAAAAGGCACCCAGAAACACCCAAATCGGCCAAGGCCGCTGACCTTTAACAAGCTTCACAGCGCAGCAATCACAATGCCGTGAAATCCAAGCCAATATCCGCTGCAGGCGCGCTTTGCGTCAGGCGTCCGACGGAGCAATAGTGCACGCCGCTGGCCGCTTTCGCTTTGATCGTATCGAGATTGATCCCGCCCGATGCCTCGCAAGGCACGCGTCCAGCGACCATGCCGACAGCCTCGCGCAAAACATCCGGCGACATATTATCCAGCAGCAAATGATGCGCGCCCGCCTTTAGCGCAGGCTCAATTTGATCGAGCCGGTCGACCTCGCAAATGATGTGCTCAACGCCCGCTGCTGCTGCGCGCCGCACAGCCTCGCCAACGCTGCCTGCAACACCGACATGATTGTCCTTAATCATCGCTGCATCCCACAGGCCCATGCGGTGGTTTTGTGCGCCGCCCATGCGGGTCGCATATTTCTCCAGATGACGCAGGCCAGGGATCGTCTTACGCGTGTCGAGCAAAGTGCAGGTTTCGCTGTCCATCGCATCCACATATTCCCTCGCCATGGTCGCAATGCCGGAGAGGTGCTGCACCGTGTTAAGCGCGCTGCGCTCCGCTGTCAGCATCGCCCGCGCATTGCCGGAAAGGCGCATCAAATCGGTGCCAGCTGCCGCTTTTGCGCCCTCTGCCACCAGCACTTCAATTTCTATGTCGGGATCAAGCGCGCGGAAGAACGCCTCTGCAATCGGCAAGCCTGCCACAGTGATGGGATCGCGGCTGTCCATGACGCCAGAAAAGCGCGCATCTGCCGGGATTACGCTTTCCGATGTGACATCGCGCCCGCCTGCTGGCAGCCCTTCACCAAGGTCTTCTGCCAAAGTGTCACGGACGAATGCGTTGAGGTCGAAGCCTGTGAGAGAAAAAGTCATACCCTCTCAATAAACGGACAGGCCGCGTCCGCAAGTGCGCTCAAATAAAGCGCGCCACCACATCGCGGTAACTGCGCGATACTTTTACCTCTGCACCGGATTCCAGCACTAGGAAGCATTCGCCATTGGTGTGCGGTTTGACTTGCCGGACTTGGTTGAGATTGACAATTGTTGAGCGGTGCACGCGCTGGAAATGCTTAGGGTTCAAGCGGCGCTCCAAATCCTTCATCGTCTCGCGCAGGATCAGCGAATTGTCGCCGGTGTAAATGCACATATAATCGCCCGCCGCCTCAATATGCTCAATCGAGTCGACTTCGACGCGGAAGATTTGCCCGCGATCTTTGACATTGATCAGCTTTTCAAACCGGTCAGCGGATTCGCCATCATCATCGGAGAGTTCCTCAGCTTTGCCAGGCGCAACTTCTTCGAGCACATCTTTCAGCTTTTCGGCATCATCCACGCCCTTGCGCTCGGCAAGGCGCACACGCACACGCTCAACTGTATCGGCAAGCTTATCCTCATCCACCGGCTTCATCAGATAATTCACCGCATTGGCTTCAAATGCGCGGATTGCATGCTCTTCATAGGCGGTGACGAACACAAACAGTGGTGGTTCAATTTCCATCACGCCTTTCACAACACTAAACCCGTCAAATCCCGGCATTTGAATGTCGAGAAACACCAGATCGGGCTTTTCGGTTTTGATTTTGCGGATCGCCTCGCGGCCATTTAGGCACGTGCCGATGATCTCAACATCTTCGAACGGTTCGAGCCGCAATTGCATGCCTTGAATGGCAAGTTTCTCATCATCGACGAGTAAGGCGCGAATGGTCATGACGGGCTTTCCAATGGCAGTGGGGGTTGCTCAGAAGAGATGGGGGACCGAGGGGCAGGGGCCGGCTGTGCTGCAGGGATTGCAGCTGCACCAGCCACAGACGCAGCATCCTCTTGCTCGGCAGTCTCATATGGGATTTCAATAAAGACGCTAAACCCTCCAGAAGGGTTAGATGTGGTCTCAAACCGGTGGGCCGCGCCATAGGCCTGCGTCAGACGGTTGCGGATATTGGCCAGACCGACGCCGGTTGATGTGGCCGAGGTGGGATCGGCTATGCCCATGCCTGCGATCAGTTCGGCCCCTTCCGGCGCAGCGCCCGGACCGGTGTCTTCTACGCCCACTTGCAAGCGGCCATTGTGCACCCGCGCCTCGACCGTGATGCGTGCACCTTCTTCTTGCGGGCTGACCGCATATTTGATCGCATTTTCAACCAAGGGCTGCAGCAGCATGGACGGCAATTGCGCTTTCATCGCGTCATCGTCGATGGAAAAATTCGTGCGCAAACGCTCTTCAAAACGCATGCGTTCAATGTCGAGGTAAAGCTGCAATGTCTCTACCTCTTGCGCCAAAGTCACTTGGCTGCCCGGCTCTGTCACCAAAGTGTGCCGCAAAAAGCCTGACAGGCGCGTCAGCATCGCATTGGCGGGTTCCGTCTGTTTCAGCAGGACCAATGTGCTGATCGAATTCAATGTATTGAACAGGAAATGCGGATTGAGCTGATAGCGCAGCATCGCCAAATGCGCGCTGGTGGCTTGGGCCTGCAAACGCTCCAGCCGGTCGGCTTGCTCCTCCACCTGAAGGAAGTAATTGATCGCATAATACAGCGCGCTCCACCCGCCAAGCAGCGCCAGCGGAAGAAAGCTCAAACCGATAAAGCGCTGGGCAAATGTCGTCTCGCGAATGCCGGTGTAATAGAGGCCTTGCACCCACGCATCGATGGAAACATGGATCGCCACCGCTGCCAACAAAGCCAGCATGGTCATGCCCCATGTGACAATCGGCTGACGGTCAATCAGCTGACGGTAAATAACCGACAGAACCAGACTGATCGAAAAGCCCGTCACGATATTGACGAATATCACCAGCAGCAGATCAAACGGCTGACCATTGGCCAAAGCCGATGTCGCGCGCAGCAGAAATAGCCCGCTCCAGCCCGCCAAATGCAGGTTCCAAAACGCCCGGTTCTTATTCGCAAAGAACGGCGTGGGACGAAACGGCAATACGGCCATAGGCTAGCACTTTAGACCAAAGCAGGCAGAATGCGCCAATTGTTTTGGCGGTTTTCCCCTTATGCGCTACACTGCTCGGCGTAAGAAAGGCCAGTATAGGCCCACAGAGCAGCAGGAGAGAGCGGCATGAACGATATGAGCGACACACCATCGGGCGATCCAGAACGCGCGAAATTCGACGCAATGCTGGAAGGCACCCAAGAAGATTGGGACATTATCGGCACTGAATATCGCAGCTTTTCCAAAGGCGTGGCCGACCGGGTGCTAGACCATTTGCGGCTGCTGGATGGCGATTTTGGCGGCTTTCCAGTGGATCGCTTGGAGCATTCCTTGCAAACCGCGACCCGCGCGCACCGCGATGGCCGCGATGAGCCTTATGTCGTGATGGCGCTGCTGCATGATATTGGCGACACGCTTGGCACATATAACCACCCCGATGTGGCGGCAGCGATTATCAAGCCGTTTGTGTCAGAGGAAACCCATTGGATTTGCGAGCAGCACGGCGCATTTCAGGGCTATTATTATTTCCATTATGTCGGGCTTGACCGCGAGGCACGCGAGAAGTTTCGCGGGCACAAATATTTCGAGGCCTGCGCGCATTTCTGCGAGAAATACGACCAGTCCTCATTCGATCCTGATTATGACAGTCTTCCGCTCGATTTCTTCGAGCCTATGGTGCGCCGCGTCATGTCGAAACCGGTCAATTCGCCCTATGCCAAGGCGCTGGCTGACTGATTAGAGCGCTTTAGCCTTCATCATCCAAAGGCGCGATGTCTCGGCGGAAAAATCGCGGCCAATCGGCGGCTCCGCTGGCGGTTAAATGCGCGATGACGATTTCCGCTTCTGCAGCGACGAATTCCGCGCGCTCATCCCAGCCATCATGAGTGCGCGCGCGGAAAATACCTTTAGAATGTTTCGGGCCCCAGCGCTCCATAAAGCGCACAGCGGCTCTTGGATCATAGCCCGCATTGGCAAGCAGCCATGGCATTAGCCTGTCCGCCTCACGCTCTGTCGCGCGCACAGCGCGGCGATTGCGCCCTTTGGCATCGAGCCATTTGCGGTGCTCCAAAATATTATGCGCTAGCTCATGCGCAACGACCGCTGCGAATTCATCCTCAGCATAGGCAAAGCCGGGAAATTCAGAGCCCAATTGCACCCGCGCGCCATCAGCCAACGCTTTTTTGCCGCCGCTTTTCAGCTCAAACCGGGTCGCGCAGGCTGGAACACCATAAAGCGTGATATTCTGGTTGCTGCCTAGCTGAAGCTGCACTTCACCATTGTCTTGGAGGGAAGCATCAACCAAATCATGCGCGCGTTTCAAACGCTTCCAATCCAGTCGCTTTTTGGCAGGCCAGTCATTGATTTTGGCGCCGTCAATTGCGGTGATCTCTAGATCAGGAGCAAGCTGATAAGCCTCGGTCTGGCTATCAGCGGCAAGACTGCCCGCCGTGGCGACGGCAAAATCACCGTCTAAGCCGAGCGCAGAGCGCACATCATTGGGCCGCGAATAGCCCGCCATATCGGTAAGGGTCAGCCCAATCGAAAGCGGCGCATTGGCGCAATAGGCCGCATTGCCCCGCGCAAGCTTCAGCCCAACCTGCTGCAGCACTTGATCCTTCATTTGGAAGGCTTGGTAATCGGCAAGAATTTCGGCGTTATGCTTCGCCGCTTTAGATGCAGCCAATCCAGGCCCGGGCGCGGCTACACCCAGCATCACACTGCCAATCGCAGCCAGCCCCAAAAACCGCGGTCCCGCCATTAGCTTTCAGCGCTGGCGATCGCCTTTTTGAGCTCGTCAAAACCCACCGCCCCTTCAAAGGCGTTGTTCTTTGTTACCCAGCTCGGCGTGCCGCCAAAACCCAATTGCTGCGCCAGACTGCGCGTACGGACAAGCTCCAGATCAACCTCTGGAGAGGCTGCATCTGCTTCTGCCTTGGCCATATCCAATCCAGCTGCCTGCGCTGCGGCGCGAGCCGTCTCCGCATTGGCAGGGCCCATCTCGAACATTTTTTCATGGAATTGCGCATATTTGTCTTGCTTCGCCGCGGCCAAAGCCATGCGAGCGGCCGGTTCACTGCCATCAAAAATTGGCATTTCGCGCATCACAATTTTCAGCTCTGGATCATCGGCAATCAATTTGACGACATCGGCGTGGCTTTTTTGACAAAAACCGCAATTATAGTCGGAGAACTCAACAAGCACTTTGGAGCCATTAGGATTGCCCAAAACCGCACCGGGAAATGCACTGGTCACTTCATCCGACACATCGGCCAACCGTTCACGCGCTTCTTGCGCTTGATACGCTTCGGCGACTTCCGGCAGGATTTCTGGGTTTTCCAGCAGATAAGTTTTGGTGCGTGCATCCGCGAGGCCGGAATAGGACCATATGCCTGCTCCGATAAAGCCGAAAAGCAAAGCAAAGGCTGCGTTGAGAATTGTGTTTTTCATGGCGCTCTCCTGTCAGCCAAACGGCTTTTGAGCAAGTGCGAGGATAGAGTAAAAGCGAACTAGCGGTCGCGGATCTTTTCCAATTCTGCACGTGCTTGCAGGGAAATGTCCTGCGCCCTGAGCCAATCAGGCGTGCCTTCTTCGAGGCCGCCCTCGGCAAATTGCGCACTGCGCAAAGCCTCAGTGTAGCGGCGCGTCATCACTTGCTGCTCTGCACTCGCCAGCCGTGCGCGCGGCATATCGCCCTTGGCAGCATAGACCACGCCCAGCTGATACCATGCGAAAGGATTGAGCCGGTCGCGCCCAACCGCTGTGCGCAAAACGCGCTCCGCCTCTGGATGATTAGCCTCATCCTCTGTTGCGATCAGAGCATGTCCGAAAATCGATGCAATCAGCGGATTATTGCCAGACAATTCCGTTGCCTCTCGCAACGGTGCAATGGCCTCTGCAGGCCGGCCAGATTCTAGCAAAACTTGGCCGCGTAATTCGAGGAAATAGGGGTCGGTTGGGTCAAGCGCGATCAAAGCATCGGTTTCCGCCATCGCCTCGCTGATCAGCGCATTTTTGTGAAACGCATAGGCGCGGGCATAGCGCGCAGGCACGCTGCCATCGGTGACAGGATATTTGTACAATGTGCGTTTCGGCTCAGACAAATAGCCGTAAAGTTTGGCCTTTACCCGTTTGAACCGGCGTTCCAGCTCCGGATCATCAGGCGTGTCCCAAGCCGCATCGACAATATACGCCTCACGCAGTCGCGAGATACGCTGCGATGACAAAGGGTGCGTGCGATTAAATTCCGTATCGGCGTCTTGGCTGTAGCCATAACGGCGCGATTGGCTTTGCAATTTGCCGAAAAACGCCAGACTGCCGCGGCCCGAAATACCGGCGGTGGAGAGATATTCAGCACCCGCTGCATCGGCAGAGCTTTCTTGAACGCGGCTGAATGCCAGAAACTTGCCCATGGCCGCGCGCTGACCGGCCATCATAACGCCCATCGCCGCATCGCCTGCGCCCGCCAAAGCCGCGCCAACACCCAGCAGCATCGATAGAATCGAGATATTGGAGGCTGCGCTTGCGCCTTCGCTATAACGAACAATATGGCCGCCGGTGATGTGGCCCAGCTCATGCGCGATCACGCCTTGCACCTCATTGGCGGTGTCAGCGGCATCGATTAGGCCAGAATGAATGTAGACCGCTTGCCCGCCAGCCACAAAAGCATTGATGGATGGATCATTGATCAGGACAATATCGACATTGCCCGGAGCAAGACCCGCAGCCTCAACCAAAGGCGCAGCCATATCATTGAGCAAAGCCTCGGTCTCTGCATCGCGCAGCACTGATTGCGCCATCGCCGGTTGAACAGTCAGAACCAGCGCCGCAAAGGCCGTGAATAAATAGAGCATTGTCCGCATGGGCAAAGCTTAACTCTATTCGCCCTGAACGGGAACTGAAGTTTGCTGCGCTAGCGCCTCGGCAGGTTGCTGGGCGGCTTGCGATGCAGTTTCACGGGCAAATTCCGCGATCAGATTAAGCACTTTTGCATCACGCCTGTACGGGCTGGCCAAAGCCATAAGCGGCTCATTATGCGCCATTTCTGGGAAGAATTCCGCACGCGCGTCGCCGCCCGCCTCAGTAATTGCCTTCGCCAGAACTCGTGAATTGCGCGGATAGACCAATGTGTCTTTTTCGCCGTGAACAAACAGCATGGGCGGCGCATCACCGCGCACAGCATTGATCGGCTGCGTCGCTGCAGGCTCCTTCGCTGGGCCAAAGGAATCGATTGTCGATTCGCTATCGAAGGGGAAGAAATCATAGGGGCCAGCCAATCCGGCGACACCGATGATATCATCGCCTGATAGACCTTCGCGCGCCAACCATTGCTGATCCAGCGCTGTCATAACGACATTATATGCACCCGCTGAATGGCCCGTCAAAATGATCCGCTCTGGATCACCGCCATATTGCGCGATGTTGGCTTTCGTCCAAGCGACTGCACTGGCGGTGTCTTCCAGCATGGCGGGATAAACCGCATCTGGATGCATGCGATATCCGGCCAAAACGACGACAAAGCCTTCAGGGACCAAAGCCCTCGCGATAAATCCGTAATCGTCGGGGTTGCCATTTCGCCAGCTACCGCCGTGAGCGAAGATGATCACGGGCTGCGCTTTTTCGTCAGCAGCGCCTTTGTAAACGCGGATTTTTTGCGCTGCGGCCCCGCCAAATTGTGCACTCGCCGCCAGCTCCACGCCGCGTGTGCCGCCGGTAATCCGGTCAGCTGTATCGAGCACCGCCGGGCCATTGCGCGCAATCGCATATTGCAGCGCCAGAAAGCCGCCAACGACAAGCACCGCGACAATGCCAATAATCCAAAGTGTCATTTTCCGCCTCTTGCTCATCACCATTTGCCCTGTTTCATTCTAAGCCCGCTTGCGCAAGCACGGCATGCGCATCATCAAAGTGTTCGCCAGTCCAAAAAGGCGTGTCGTTTGCCGCCAATATGGAGCGAGTGTGCGCCTCATCGGGGTTAGTGTCTGCGCCTGCGCGGCGGATAAACACGGCGGCAATCCGGTCGGGGTGCTGCGCGGCAATACTGCCAAACGCGGAAAGGTCGCGCTGTGTGTCGTCACCGATCAAAACGAAGCGCATTTCAGGAAAGTCGCTCAGCAATCTCAGAATTGCGCCTAGCTTATGCGTGCCGTGCCCTGCGCTGCCCAAAGTCTCGCGCCCAAACGACCAGTCGCGCAGCAGCATTGGGCCAGAGGGCAGACCGTGCTGATCCTTAAAACTGCGCAAATAGGGATAGAGGTTCCACGGGCTGGAGGAGACATAAAAGCAAGGCCGCTGATGCACCCCGCCCGGATTGGTCAGCTGCTCAAAGAATTGCGCTGCACCTGCCACTGGCGCGCGCTGCTGCGGAGATTGCAGCAAGATGCGGTGCAAATTTTTGGCGATAGCGCCGATGGAACCAGTGATGCCTGTCTCGACTATCGTGTCGTCTATGTCAGAGATGATGCCGATTGCGCTTTGCTGAGGCGGGGCCAGTAGGCGCGCTTCTGACGCTTCATCTTCCAAATGCAATGCGGCGTCTTCCCAGCGCATTTGAGGCGGCAAAGCCCCGTCAAATGGCGTATCAAAATGGACGAAACCTTCATCATCGCTGGTGGTATGAGCTAGGACTTCCCCTGCATAATGCAGCGCAACCGCGCAGCCCTCCACTTCGCGTGAGGCATAAAGCGCCGCCATTGTGCGCAATGTATCCAGCACACTCTCCCCTTCAAAGTCGGGGGCTGACCCGCGCAGAACTCGCGCAGACAGGCGGATACGAGTCGGCGTTCGGTATCCGGTAAAGGGCTGAATGCGAATGGAGGAAGAGCGCGAAAGCATTGCTACGCAGGGTTAGCCCCGCGCGGCATGGGATAACAGTGATTTTATAGACAAGCCTCGGCTTAGAGGCACTTGTCTGGCTTTAGCCAACCAGTTTGCGGCCTGCGCGTTCAACCAGAGCAATGTCATCGGCAATTTCACCCAGCATAACCACTTGGCCATCCGCATTTCGGCGGATCATCACCAGAGCAAATTCTGCGCCATCGGCGTCGATGGCATCAAAGCCCTTGCCCTCTAGCTTGCGCAGCTTTTTCGCCAAGCCCGCAGCAGGTGCGTCTTTGGCTTCAACCGGCTTGCCGCTTTCCTCGCGGCGGAGACGGCGCTCGGCGGAAACAACCGCTTTCAAACCGCCTTCGGCATCCTTCAAGAAGGCCGCCAAATTGCCGCGCTCCACGCCGACGCGGTGCGCATGGCTGAGCACTGTGGCATATTCGGTGAGGCGGGTTTTGTCGTAATCAGCGCCAAAGACCAATTTCACAATCGGTGTCATCGGCGCACGCTCTTGCACGCTTAGGCCGTTATCGGCGACCAATTCGTTATATTCCTCTGGGCTTTCATCCGCCGCTATAGAAACATCATAAGCGCGGCCAACAGCAGCGTAGAGTGCTTTGCGGCTGCGGTCTTCGCTAGAGCGGGCGCTGTGCGCCAATTCGCGCGCAGCGGCGAGAGTGTCATAAAGACCAGCGTCATCTGAGAGTTCATCAGACAGATCTTCAGGGGCGCTAACATCATCCGCTGGCGCATCAAACCTTGGGGCTTCTTCAAATGCACCCAATTCCAACGGAGCGCTCTCTTCAAAATGTTCCGCTTCAAAGCTGCCCAAATCAAGCGCATCGGCCTTTTCGACAGGCGCAGCGATATGATCGGTGAGCGAGGCAAAGCCGTAATTGGCCCCAAGCTCAACGTCATCTTCCTCATCTTCGTCTTCATCATCCAGTTGGAAATGGCCAAAGTCAGGCTGAGGAAAAGCATCTTCTTCTTCGGCTTCCGGCTCAAATTCGGCGCTCGGACTATCGGCCCATTGGGTCAGCGGCTCCGGCGCCCGCACCTGCGGATCGGCCAAGGGGCTCTCTGCAGGAGCACTTTGCTCAAGCGCCTGGTCAATTTCTAGCAAAAGCGCATCGGTCGTCTCTTGATCGGCCAGCTCTTTCCAATTGATCACGCCATAGATGAAATCAATCGTTTCATCATTGCTAGAAAATGGCAACAGAATGCCGCGATACAAAATGGTGGCGCCGCGCTGATTGACGAATTCCGCTTCAAATCCAATCGGCGCTTCATTGGCTAGGATTTGCATATAATGATCAGTGATGCGGCTCAGTAAAGAACGGCTGGGCACATCAGAGAGGATATCAATGCCTTCGCTCGCGTCGCATTCATCGGCCAATTCGCTGCCAATGAAACGCACGGCAGGGTCTTCGATGCCGACCGAGAAATCGAGCAAAACGCTATGCGGGCTGAAATCAGGAAGATCGCTAAGCTCTAGATCTTCAATTGATGGGAAATTGCTGTCGCCAAGCAGACTAGCCCAATGATTATAGGCGCGCACCTGCATGCGGCGTTCGTCCTGACCAATGGATGCAGGCGGCAATTGTGCGCCCACGTCCTCTTGACCAAGGTCGAAATCATCGCCCTCGTCAATTGCATTGTCCCGATCAAATGTTCCGCGCAGCGTATCCATGCCCAGATGAGCCCCTAATAGAATAGTTCGAGGCTGTTCTGGGACTATGTGGTAAAAATCGCGTTAAGCGCAGTGCCAATTGGTCACAGGAATTTTACGTGATGCAATATAAATTGAGGCAATACCGCTAGATAGGCTCAGAGCATGTAGCGCATTTTTATGGTCATCGCCTTGCCCTTACCCGCATAATCAAAGGCTGCTGACTTAAAACTGGGCGGCCCCATGCGCACTTTGGCATCGCGCGAAAATCCGAAACCTTCCTTGGGAATCATGCTGAGAGCGCGGTCGGCTTTGCCGTTTTTGTTCTCATCATGCAGCAATGCAATCGCGTACCGCCCCGGTTTTACGCCTTTGAAGACCAGCTTCTTTGCGCCGCTAGCGGGAATAGAAGTGCGATAGGAGGCGGGGTCTTTGCGGCATTTGGGAAAGACTTTGGAATTGGTCGTCATGCAGGCCAAAACCACGCCTTTGGAAGAGCGCAGGTTAGAGATATCGATGACCACTTCACCCGTGGCAGGCGCCGCCGCGCTGAGCAAAGGCGCTGCTGCCAGCAAGCCAATCACGCCGAAAACTTTGGTTGATGCGATAAAAGTCATGCAAATTTCTCCGATAGACCGCGATCTGTGCCGCATATCCGGTCCCAAAAACGAAAATATAGCCCAAAGTTGCAGCCATATTGTTCATGGTGCTTCTCATGGTGGCTGGCTGTTATCAGCCACTTGCCGAACCCGCGGTGAACGAGCCCCTCTTTCACCAACCAGCGCGGAAACATTTCCCAGCCCATGTGATTGGTGATGCCCATAATCGTCATAATCATCAGCACAATGCCTAGCATGGCCGCGTGAATAGGGATGAGGAACACCAAAGCCGGGATAACGACTGCGCCAGTGAGCGCTTCTACGGGATGAAAGCTCATCGCAGTCCAGGCGGTTGGCGGCTTGCTGGCATGATGCACTGCATGAGCAATGCGGAACCAGCGTGGCCGGTGCATCCAGCGGTGCGTCCAGTAAAACCAAGTGTCATGCGCCAGTAAGAACGCCAGCACAGATAGCGGCAAATACCAGAGCGGATAGGTATTCCAATCCAGATAGATTTGCGTCCAGCCGCGGTTCTGCCAGCCCCATGCCGCGACGCCTGCAGGCACGCCGTAAATCGCCGCAGAGGCCAGTGACCAGCGAATTTCCCGGCCAATTTGCGTGGCCTTGCCGTCATATAAACCGGGACGCACACGGCTGGTGATCCAAGCAAAAATACCGCTGGTCAGCAGATAACGCAGGCCGACAATCACCGTCATAGCCAAAGCAGAAATTAGGATCGCGGCCCACATGATTAAACCTATGCCTCACCCTGCACCCAAGCGGTAGCGCAAATTTTGCATGCCACTGCCTCGCGCTCAGTTTGCCTTACTCCGCGCGCGGCTTTCCGCCGATATTGGGATTGGCAAGACCAGACATCCGCCGCATTGCCGTCCGCGCCAAACGCTCGACCTCGACCTTACGGCGAGCCGCGGCAAGCGGTGCCAGCGGAGCGGGGCGGATAATCTCAGCATCATAGGCATCTGCGACTATCACCCCGCAACTTTCCGGCAGAAAAGCCTCACTATCCAAAACGCTGCGGTCCAAATCAGGGGCAAGACCCCAGTAAAACCGGTCGCAATGATCCAGATAATCGGTCCATTTGCTGTCGCCCAGCAGATCGCCGCGCGCGACCTTAATTTCGACAATGACTACCTGCCCCTTGGCATCGATTCCCATAAGGTCAGCACGCCGCCCACCGCGCAAAGGCATCTCAGCAACGCACCAAATATTGTTGCGCGCAAACAGTCGAGTGATCCCGCGCGCGACGTCGGACGATAATGGTGCAGCGACCGGGTCTGCAGTGGGTTCAGGAGTGGCTTGTTTGAGTAGATTGTTCATCCCTGCAATAGGAACAAATATAGAACTTATGTCAAGCGATTCGCTTCGGCCAAGTCAATCAACGCACGGCGGCAGCGATGAAATTCGCACCACAGGGCCAGCGCCGGCGCGGTGACATCGGCACCGCTTGCCTGCATATTTTGCAAAGCAGTCACGCCGGGCTTCAGCATGACTTCAATATCGGCCAACGTATTCAGCGCAAAATTGCGTTGATCGCCCGAAAGATGGCTCAAGAGATCGGGGCAGCCATAAGTTTGCTGCGTAATTGGTTCGCGCGCCAATTGGGCCATTTTGCCAATGATTTGCGCATCACTATGGATCGCATCCCACCGCATGCGCAATGTCTCCATCGGCAGGCTGGTCTCCGCCAGACTATCGCCGTTTAGATCAAATGCGCTTGGCGTTTCCAAGGCAGGAGGAGGGGTGCGAGCTTTCATTGTGCCCCTTTTATACTCAGCTCCCATTGCAAAAGCCCTAATGGCAGCCTGCGAGGCATTGCTTGCCCATGATTCTATTCGAATGGACGTTAACAATGGGGGTGGTCGCCGCCAATCCGCTTTGCTAGATGCGTGCCCTCGGCGCGAGTTTAACCGCCCAATCAGCACCCGTAGCTCAGCTGGATAGAGCGCTGCCCTCCGAAGGCAGAGGCCAGAGGTTCGAATCCTCTCGGGTGCACCATGATTTCAATGGGTTATGTCTTACTGAGTTCTTCCGCATGAAATGCGTATGAAAAAGCGGGTGTGATCGTTTCCTTCGGCGAAGGCGAGTTTGCTATCCTAGGCGGCTGGCAACGCCGGTTCCATACTTGCATAAACCGAAAAGCAGCCCAGCGGGCAACGAGCCAATTGCGGACGGATGGTCGGCGTCAGCTTTGCGACCCAATCTCGGACACCTGCTCGACCCATGCTCACCCTGAAAGAAGAATATCATTCTGGATGTTCATCGAGAAGACTGGGTGCAGTATTCCCGCCGCTTTTTCGGGCGATCATTTGAAAGAAGAGAGGGCTTGTCAACTCAGTTGAGGAGTGGCAGCCATCTTTTCATGACACAATCGCCAGAGCTCGCCGGAGGTGCCGGATTTACATACGCTGACCAAGTAACGATACGATACCTGGCCGCGCTTTTGGTTGGCTCGGGCTCGCCAGGCCTACCAAATCGTCGGGTGATCAGAGTAGCGCTAGAGCAGCGTGATGCAGGTGAACCACTTGACGATATTGTTGTCGACGGCGAAGCGCCTGACGGATCGGTGGCGCGCCTTAGCCTGCAGATTAAGCGTGAGATCACCATCAGCGCCGCAAAATCAAACAACGACTTTCGAGACATCGTGCGCGACAGTTGGGCAACTCTCGACAAGCGCGACTTCCGCGAGGGTGTGGACAGAGTCGGAGCGGCCGTTGGGCCATCGACTGCCGCGGGCAAGTGTCGCGATCTGGTGACGCTGTCCGAGTTCGCCGCGGCTAGCGCCGCACCCGCCGATTTTGCGGTGAGGTTCACTCAGGGCGGGATTGCCTCGAACGAACACCGCAAGATCGTGGAAGATCTGCAGAAGATAACAGCTGATCTCGGTAGACCTTCCTCGCATGAGGATATGTATGAGCTGCTGCGTCACTTCGTGCTGATCCGCTTCGACGCCCTGCACGCAGGGGCCGTGGACGATTCAGCCACGCTTGCTCTGCTCGATCAATCGCTCGCATCCGGTCAGGCCGATAACTCCGTAGCGCTGGCTGACCGACTGCGGGTGCTGGCGCGTAAAGGCGCCGGCACGGCGCGCTCTTGGGACCGTTGTGCACTTAGGCTCGACGTCGCGGCATGGTTTAAGCTCGCTACCGACACGTGGCTGGTCGCAGATCTCAACTCTCTGATGGCCGAGGTAAAGCCCGCTGTGACGAGCATTCTCGACCAAATCGGCGAAGTGACGCTTGAACGTCCAGACGTGCGCAAGAAGGTTGAGACAGCGCTGAGCGGGCATCAATTTGTCACACTCCGCGGCCTGCCAGGCGCCGGAAAGTCTGTAATCCTGCGCCGCGAATCTGAGATGGCATTTACCAGCGGACCAGCACTTCTCCTAAAAGCAGATCGCCTGATCGGCAGCAGTTGGGCGCAATACGCTACCGCGATCGGATTGAATCAGCACGACCCAGTCCCGTTGCTCCGCGAGATCGCGGTAGTTGGCACTCCCACTTTATTCATCGACGGCCTTGATCGTATTGATCGGGCACAGCGCGGCATCATTGTCGACATTATCGAGACGCTGGCATCCCGCTCAGAACTTTCGGGTTGGCGCGTGCTGGCGACACTCAGGGATTCGGGTGTCGAGCCGGTCCGCACCTGGCTTCCGCGACTCTTCGACGGCGGACGGATGGCGACGGTCGACGTTGGCGCGCTTGATGATGTGGAAGCCGAAGCGCTTGCCGCTGCTAGGCCTGCGCTTCGGTCGCTGCTTTTCGGTCCCCAAACCGTCCGAACGCTTGTCCGCAGGCCGTTTTTTGCGAGGATGTTGGATAATCCTAATATCGCATCCGGGACGACACCTCAGTCTGAGATCGAGCTCATGTCGCGGTGGTGGTCGCGCGGCGGGTTCGACGCTCAAGGCGACCAGGCACGGCTTAGGCAACGAGCGCTGCTGCGGCTGGTCAGACTCCGCGCACTTCAGCCAGATACACCGGTGTCGCTGGAAGCGATTGAGGCTGCGCTACTTGCGCCAGTGGAGGAACTCATCAACGATGGCGTCCTCGAAGAGATCGAAGGCGGACATTTCGTTCGATTCGCACACGACATTTTCTTTGAATGGTCTTTCGCCCAAGCTTTGATTGGCGCGGGGGCCCGATGGATTGACGACCTTCGCTCAGCAGGCGAGCCACCTGTGATCGGACGCTCGGTCGAATTGAGGGGTCAGGCAATGTTCGCGGCGGACCCGAACGCTTGGAGAGAAGCCCTCACTCCACTTGCAGACTCGGCTCTACGCAGCCAGTGGCGCCGAACTTGGCTCCTAGCACCGCTGAACTTTCCGGACTTCATTCGACGCTCAGCAGGCTTCGAGGCAGCGGTAGATTGCGACGACTACGCGCTGCTGAGATCCGCACTGGTCTGGTTCCAAGCACAACATACCATCCCGAATCCGGGTGTGTTGGAAGGGTCTTTAGGGGACATCGAAGACCGCGATATGAGAGTGCGCGCCGCCGACATGGCCGGTTGGCCCGACGACTTTCGGCTTTGGACGCGGTTTCTTCGCTACCTAGACATCCGATTGAACGCGATCCCTCACAACTTGTTTCCCCAAGTGCTCACGCTGTTCGAGGTGTGGCAGAACGCGCTCGCCGATTCTCCGAACCCAATCTCAGCAATGATCGTGAAGCACGCGGCGGGGTGGCTATCCGAGCTTGAGCTGCGCGAAGAGAGGATGGGCCGGTTCCGTCGATACGATGAGGAAGAGCCTCCAGACCCTTGGAGCGGCGTGCAAGGGGTCGACGAGTTCAAAGGGACTCTCCGACGTTTAATTCTCCGCGCCAGCTATGTCGAGCCGGAACGAGTGGCCAGTTACTTGCGGAGCTTTCGACCCGATCGCCCCGCGTCGAAAGCGGCCTTCGAAGACGTCATGGCATTCGCGCCCATTCTCTCGCAATCTCTGCCAGCCGACCTTGTGGCGTTCACCTTGAACCACCTTCGCGGCGAGCTCCCAGAAGATCATAGACGGCGTCGGCTAGAAGAAGATAAGCGCGCGGCGGAATATCGGGATGAGCTACGGCGTCGACCTGAAGAAAGTCTCGATTGGGGCGAGCAGATGAGCTTATCAAGCCCCAACCTTGGGTATTGGGGGCCAGATCGATGGGACTGGGATTCGCTGTCCATTGAGCGCGATCCTTCCGGCTATTTCCCCGCCTCGCCGCTCCACCAGCCTTTCCATGCGCTTTTCGAGAACGCGCCCGACGAAGCGCTACAGCTAGTGCGGTCGATGTCCAACCACGCGATAGAGGCCTGGCGGCAGCTCCATCGCCTTCAGCCAAACAGTGGCACACCGGTGCCAGTCAAAGTCGAGTTCCCTTGGGGTGTCCAAATGTTCTGGGGTGGCGTCCGCGAATATCTCTGGAGCCGTGGCCTTTGGGCGCCGAAGCCGCTTGCTTCCGCTTACCTCGCGCTCGACAAGTGGGCGCTTGACCAGGTTGAAGCCGGTGCTGATGGTGACGCTTTGATCGAGCAGATTGTCCGCGGGAACGATTCTATTGCTTCTCTCGGGATCGCTCTAAACGTGGCGCTGGCGAAGCCAGCCGTCACCCCTGTAAACGAGATTCTGGTATCCACCCAGCGTCTCTGGCGCGCAGACATTCAACGCTACGCCCAAGAGACAAGTATCCGTTCGTCGAGTCAGATCGGATTCTGGCAAGAACACCACCGCAAGGACGCAATGGCCGTCGAGGAGCTCAACGCGCTGCCCGTTCGATCGGAGGAGATCCGAAGCTTGGCAACGCTCCACGTCTTCCAGACGGTCGATGCGCATGCGCAAAGGGTTCGCGACGCGATCAACGCTTTCGCAGACGCTCCCGATTTCGAGTTCGAAGAAGAGCGCAATGACCCTGGCGCGCGTGACGATGCGTTGGAGGAAGCGCGGACTCATGCCGCTTGGGGTGACCTCGCCCACTTCCGGCTGGTGGACGTGCCAGACCAGTCTGACCAACAGGCAATCGTAATGGTGAACCCGATCGTTGAAGAGCCGCATGTCCAAGAGCGGTTAGTAGAAGGTCAGCAACACTTGCGAGCTTTCGCTCTGTTCCATTGGGCAGAGAAGTCGTTTGAAGAAAATGTGGTCGCAGACGCGATGACATTAGAAGAGGGCATCGCCAACGCTCGCTCACTTGACGACGGTGCGCTTTTTCAGCCGAATGAGGACGACGATCAAATCTCTATGCGACGAGGCGCGGTGGCAGGGGCGGCTGCGGTCGTCGTCGCGCTCGCACCGACAAGCGCCGAAACTGGATGGGCTAGGGATGTGTTGACCCGAGCCGCGAATTGTCCCGAGGAGGGCGGGCCGCTTTGGTCGTCGGTTGGTATTGTCGGCTGGCACCACATAATCTTCGTGGCACGGGCGGCGGCTGCCGACCTTCGCCAAGACCCCGCTTCAGAAAAGCATGCGATTGGCTTGCTAACTACGCTTATCCATCCATTAGATAATGTGGGGCTCGAAACCTCTTCGCTGTTGGCTTCGCTCTGGGACGTGGCACCGCGGGTGTGCTGGATTGGCCTTGGGCTATCGCTCGACCTATGCATCCTCGCGCCTGACGAAATCGGTCAGAACTCCATGCATGATCCCAACGCTGGGATCGAGGCAAGGCAGCAAAAGCTCAATGCAGCCTTAGCTAGGCTTAATCTTGACGGTGCCCCACTGCCGATGCCGCCAGCTCCGTGGGTGGTAACAAAGCAAGGGGACCACCGTAAGGTCGGGGAGCAGCTCGATCCGGACCAAGAGGGTGGGGTGTCTCCGACACATTGGCGGGCAGCGGACGGCTGGTGGCGTGCTGACCGAGCCGGGCAAATTCTTGCTAAGCAGCCCGTGCGGGACATCTTGGAGGCTGGTTTCGAGGTTCTCTTCGTCGCGCATTGTAAAGCGATGCTCGCTTGGACGATAGAGCGTCAAGCACCGGCTTGGGCTTCTCATGCATCAGACCTCGACAAAAGCGATATGATCGAATGGACGCAACGGTTTGGTGGGATACTCGGTGCGCTTGTGGGGCTCATTGAGGGTGGGAAGGCTGAAGCGTGCTTAATTGCGCCAATCTGCGCGATCGAGGACGAGGATACCTGTTTCGACCTGCTCGCCCCGCTATTTACCAAGTTCTTATGCGAGCACGTGCTGGACAGCGAGGGAGTTGCGCCTATCACGCCTGTCGTCCTCGACCGTTCACTTGACCGGCTTCTGGCCGCGCCGACATTCAATAAGTCTGCATATCGCGCGGGCGAGATGCACGCCTTCTCGATGTCGCAGCTGGCTCAATGGCTGATGTTTGTCGGCGTTGAAAAGGCCGCGCTCGCCCACCGTTTCTCAAATGGTGACTGGTCCGACATTGAACTAATAATTCCCACGGTAGAGCGATTTGTCCGTAGCGCCGGATGGGCGCCGACAATCATGGTGGACTTTCTTACGTTGGCCGAACGCGCTCGTGAACACTTCCCTGCGGATGTTTTTGCCGACGCGATCCTCTCCGTAGTGTCGGCGCAGGTTGATCCAGGGGCTCGCTGGCGCGGCACAATTATAGCGGCCAGGATCGCCTCGAGAGTGCAGGACATTGCGGACCGATCGTCGCCGCTGCCACTCGCGCTCGGGCAGAAGTTGCTCCGTATCCTCGACATCCTTGTCGACCAAGGGGATCGCCGAAGCGCCGCGCTACAAATCAGTCCAGCATTCCGCGACCTGCGAGTGGATGCTAAGGCCATTCGCGAAGCAAGCCACAATGCACCGACATCCCGTCCTCAAATCGACAAACAATGACATCCCCACCCAAGCCTTCCAAAAAACACCATTACGTTCCCCAAGCGCAATTGAGGCACTTCAGCCGAGATGGGGATCGTAAGTCGATCTTCGTCTTTGACAAAATTAGCGGCCGATCATGGACGAGTTCGCTGTTGAACGCCGGTTCCGAAAACGATTTCAACACAGTGGCTTCTGAACAGGGCAAATGGAATTTCGAGCATCTATTCCAAGACGTGGACCGCCGATCAGCATGGCTGGTCAGCCAGCTTCTCGAGAAGCGGTCAGTGGCATGGATGACAAAGGAGGATCATCGGGCCCTTCTAGACCTGATCGCCACACAGATGCTGCGGACAAAATTGGCGCGCACGACGCCGCGACATCTTGCGAGTCAATTTCGCGACATCATCAAGTCGATGGGTTTTGACCCCGATCTCGATCCGTCATTGGCGATGCCAAAGGAAGCTGAGCTTCGGCTCCTCGCGGTAAAGAACTTCCTCGAGAGAGAGGGCGTGATGAAGCCCATGTCGCGCCTTCGCCCAACGTTGTTAGCTGCGGATGAAGGAGGTTGGTTCATCCTTTCCGACCACCCCGTCGTTATGACTAACGCGTTCCCATATGGTGATGAGGCATTGCAAGCACACGGCATAATCGTCCTGCTACCAATTTCACCGGATCTTGCGATCTCCATGGTCTGTCCAACCATCATCTCCCGTTACGAAAATATCGACGGAATCGACATGGAGCCAGAGCGGCGCCTTCGAATGCAGACCTATCGCGCCGGGTGGCGATCGGGCCTCCCGATAGACATATCTTCTGACGAGATTGCCGGTTGGAACCACAAACAGATAGTCCGCAGTTCGCGCTATCTCTACAGTGACGTGAACGAATTTGGCTTTGCTAAAAAATTGCTCAATCAGAAGCCCGAGCTTAGAAACGTCGGCTCGCACATCAAGATGGGCGAAATGGGCCGAGGTCTGCCCACCCGAGAGGGAATGCCAGCCGGCATGCAATTAGTGATAGATGGAAAAGCCGACCATTGCATTATGCCGATATGCGAAATCGATGAGGAAGGCGAGGGGCTGACTGCACGGACAACCAACCTTGACCTACTTGAAGCGGTAGCGAGAGACAAACATGAATTGCGGGTGCACTTCTACATCGATGGAGCACAGCGCCGCATGATCGGCTCCGCCACGGTCGAAAGGTTCGGAAAGCCTTCCATTGGATGGTTCAGAGTCGTCCATATGGATCCATCACTGAGGTCACTTGATGAAAAGCTGAATTCCGGGAAGTGACACGACAATGGAAGTTTCCCAAACACAATCGCAGATACTGATTCGAATGCTAGTGTTAGGATGGGAGACTTGCTAAATCGATAAGCAGAAACGCATAACAATGCGATAGCTTGTAAATAGCAAAGAATTGAACCATTAAAGTTCTTTGAATTGTTGGTGAACCATAGGAAAACGTAGATGACCCAGCCCCTGCTATTTAGGCAAGCCACCACACGCACGATCGGTGAAGCACAATCGGGACGATATGATGCTTCCAAACGGGTGTGGGTGTTCGCCGGGCAGAATTCGCCAGGCGTCACTTGCGAAACTATGACCATAACAAAGGTTCAGCAAGAAGCCGACGATGTGGATGGAACACTAGATTTGAACCCAATCGAGCTCATGACCAAGACCGAAGTGCAGCAAGAAAGTGATGACGATGATCCAGCAAGCTCGCTCAATGCGTTAGAGTTGCTCACGAAAACCAACGTGACGCAAGAAACTGATGATGAAGGCCGCGCAGAAGGGTTCATCGCTCCAGAATTGCTGACGAAGACCGATGTCCAACAAGAGTCGGATGATCAGGCGGATGGTGAAGGCGTCCTGCAATTCTGAAATGATTTTGCTCGTCACGAACAAACGGGACGTGACCACCGATTTCGTAGTGCGTGAACTAGATGCGCGCGATATCCCCTTCGTCCGCCTAAATACAGAAGACATAGCTTCCGGAGAAGTCATCTTCGATCTGGCCACCGGCGGCTGGGTAGTCCAAGTCGACGATCAGACTCTCGCCCTTGACGCTGTCACTGGTGCATATTACCGGCGTCCAGTCGCTCCCCTGGTCGATACAGATCCAGACGATGCTGCCATCGCTCCTTACCGAGAAGGCGAGTGGAGCGCCGTGCTCAAGTCAATTTGGAACGAGCTGGAAGGACGATGGTTCAATTCGCCTTTCGCGATAATGCGTGCCGAAGACAAACCTCGTCAGCTTAAGACGGCAATTAAACTTGGCTTCAAGGTTCCTGAGACAATCCTCACGAATAATCTAGATCGAGCAGTTGCCTTCCGGGCGGAGCGCTCCTGCATAGGCAAGCCACTACGACATGCCCTGCTAGACGATGCAATCGGTCCCGGCCGCGTCATTTTCACAAACACAATCCCCCTTCTTAATGAGGACGACCGCGACGCAATATCACTTGCTCCGGTAATCCTTCAGTCCGAAATACCCAAGACCTGCGACATCCGAGTGACTGTCGTGGGCGACCGGGTCTTCGCGACGCGCATCGGTTCGCAGGAAACTGCTGATACTAAGACTGATTGGCGAAAAGGGTCTAACCCTGCGCTTTCACACTCATCATTGGTGCTGGAAGCCAACACCGCCGAACGGTGCCGTGTTTTGACGCGTGAATTGGGTCTCGGCTTCGGAGCTATCGATCTTGTCGAGGATGTGAATGGTCAACTCTGGTTCCTCGAGATCAACCCAAATGGTCAATGGGCGTGGATCGAAACCAGGACAGGGGCACCGATAAGCGCCGCCATCGTCGATGTTCTATGTGCTTGAGAATTACACCAACTGCTCTTCGAGAATGGGCCTGGCCCATGCTGGAGCCATTTAGCGCAGAAGCGATACAGCACCAGAAAGAGAACTTAAAAAGGGATCTCGAGAGCATCGAGAACGAAGGTTGGGAGGAAGATCGAGATGCCACGCTAGAGGAAGCGCGAAGAGTGGTGGATGCAGAGATGCAACGCCGAAAGGGCGCTGAGACCAAAGCCGCCACATACCTCGCCGTTGTATCTGCGCTGGTTCCTGTCGCCTACACCGCCCAAGGGACAATCCTAAAGGGCAGCGGTTCAATCGGTCTCGACGTGTTGAATGTCGTGCTCCTTTCCTTAGGCGTCTGCTACATCGTAGCGGCAGGTGTCTGGGCCTTTAGAACGTTGAAAGTGAGCGTATCGGCCCGCGTGGACATTCCGCAGTTGTTGAGCGCTTCTAGGAAGGAGCAAACTAAGCGTGCAATTCTGCAAGCCAATCTTGTCGCCAGCCGAAACAATTGGGCCGGGGTAAACAGAAAAGTGACGAACATCAAAATGGCTCACGAATTTCTTCTCCGTGCTTTTCTGACATTCGCCTTACTCGTTCTGATTAATGGGGTAACGAACCTGTTCATTGAACCGGTGGCGAGTGCCGCCGACACCGAAGAATGCGACTGTATCTATAATGACGAATGGTCGTCGCCGCACTGGCGAGAACACCAGTTTATATAGAGTGCTTTTCCGGAGTAAGGCAAATCTAAGAAGCACACCGCTGCAAGAGCGGATCCAAGTGGATATTTGGGGGTTCACTGATGGGTGGCTGTTTGCTGGTTGGAGCGAAATTCGAAAAGGCTTGAGAGCGTTTCGTCTTGATCGCACAACTGCCAGTAAGTAAACGGATAGCCGATTTCCAGATGACCCAAGCCATAATTTATAGACTTACCGTGCCACTAAAACCTTTGCTGTTGAGACGCTCAAGCAGAAAGCGTGATGCCGATAGTCGACTTGGCGGAATGGCTGCATTCTTCTGGAGTTAGCTAGAAGTCGCCTGCCCGCAAACTACCGCAATTTCTAACATTCAGCAGCACCGCAGGTCCCGCCAAAAGCTAACTTGCAGACACAGTGCAACCACTCCTTAAAGTTAGGGCCTGGACAGGCATCGATGATGGATTTTTCTAGAAGACAAGGAGTTAGATGGCCGTCAATTATAATAATTGCAATCAATGTTAAGATGTTTAATTATTAACCAATAAATAATTGGGGGGGCAATTATGCGAATAGGACGACGGGCAGTAATGTCAGGTATAGGGGCAACAGGTGCTTTGCTTGGTGCGCCGATTAATCTGGCCGCTCAAACGACAAGAGTGCGAAGAAATATCGCGGATCCGTCGTCGAGTGGCCAAGATATTCAAGCATTACGTTCTGCAATCTCTAACATGAGATCGCGTAATGATTCCCTTTCGCTCGAAACCCAAAGGCAAATTCATCAAATTTATGTTGGACAGCATGGGACATGGCGTTTTCTCCCCTGGCACCGACGGCAACTTGCTGCGTTCGAGAGCATCGTGTCCGCTTTATCCGGAAAAGCAGATTTCGCTCTCCCCTACTGGGATTACCAACAGACCCCCAATCTTCCGTCATGGTTGTTTGATGATCCTGTTTTCGGTGCATCTAGCCGCAACGCATCTGCCTTGACTGATATCGCAGCCCGCCGTTGGGGTTGGGAAACTCGGGTTGCAAGAGTGTTTCAAGACCCTTTCACCGTTTTCGCAGGGTCACCTGCGCGGGCGGGCAGCGTCGAAGCATACGGCCATAATTTGGTTCACGGAGCGATTGGTGGTGACATGGGCCGCCCAAGTTCCGCACCGCTTGATCCGCTTTTCTGGATGCATCATGCAAACGTTGATCGTGTTTGGACGACTTGGCACGACGCCACTTCGCCAAGTTATCTCCACTCATTTCAGAATGAAGTCATTGACGGCTTCGTTGGGCCGTCAGGCTCGTTACCTCCAGTCTTTGCGGGGCAAATTATTGATGCCGCAGCTCTCGGCTACACGTATGATAAGCCCTATCCATTTCCTGTCTTCAACACTTCTCCTGGGCTGGCAAGCCCTGGCAAGAAGCGAGTTGAAAGTAGCCGCGATAGCTGGTTTGTGCCGAGTCCGGTTGGAGGTCAAAGAACTGCAGAAATTGAATTGCCAAGCTCGCTCCTCCAAAATCTCAGAGGAGATTCTGAAGGACTCCTTGATCTCGACGCCCGTGGCGAAATTCGTTTAGGGCTTATGGGCTTGGCTGGCAAAGTGATCAAACTTATCGCGAGGGCTCCCAATGGCGGTCGCAGTGGATTACCTGATCCAAGTCCTGTTACGCTGCTAGCTAGCTACGCTTATGTTCATGAACCGGAGGACGATCAGCACCGCACTCACCAAGAGCATGGAATAGGTTTTCGGTTCCAGAATGAGCTGGTCAATTTAATTGGGACAAGTAAGGGGCCCGTCATTCTGACCGCTTCGACCATCGGTGTTGACGATCAAGAATTAGAATCGCCTCCTCCCATCTTGAAACTCAGCGCTTCTTTTGAGTTGATAGGTCATGAGCTTCAGGATGTTGAGCCATAAACGATGGCAATCAAGAGGCACTTGAATTTAAGAGCGCTGTCTACAGCTAGCCTTCTTGGTTTTAGCTTTGTTGTCAGTGGAATACAGCAGACGCCCTCGTCTTTTGACCCTGACGACATAGAGCAACAACCCGTAGAGGCTTCTGAAGTGCAAGATCTACTAGAGGCAGAAACCCAGCCAAAGGCGCCTGAAGAATGGCCGCCTCCCTCGCCCCCGCCACCGGTGCAATTTTCTCCACCAGCACCCCCTCCTCGCCCTGAAATTGTATGGCTAGGCCCAATCGCCGTTTGTGTTGGAAGGCCCCCAAGTTCAATTCCCGCGGAAGTGGTAACAGAAATGGAGCAAACACTTCAGCGCGCGGCCAATGTGTGGAACGAAATCTCAAACGCTAGCATAATCATTGGCTTTGAATCTGAAGAGGGAGCTTGTTTGGCCAAACGCGAACACTTCTCAGATATCATCTTCTCAGGTATCATCATGCCAGTTGCTCCAGCCCCCACTTCATCGCGCGGCAACCAAGATACAAGGATCAACCTTGTTGCATTCGGTTTCAACAACATAGTCAGAGCCAAACTGACTGAGGGGGCAAGCCAATTTGCCGCAACTGATAGACTTGGCAACGGCCTAAAAGAAGGTGGGGTGATTGAGTTTCGCACCCAATATAGGTGGAATGACAGAGTGTGCGGCATTGATGGAATTGCTGGCAGCGCACAATGTCGCTTCGCCGATGCTGTCCATGAATTTGGGCATTTGTTGGGTTTTAGCCACGATCACATAAGCTCAAATGCTCCGGCTTGCGTCAACCTGACTATGACGCATGAGCACACTGATAGCGAGATGAGCTATTATGATCCGGACTCTATTATGAATTACTGCAATCAAGAAAGGTGGCGTGGCAAATTGAGCGAAGCTGATATTTGCTCCACACAAGTCCGCTACCCACTAGCCTCGAGCATGCAGCGACGAGAATATGAGTGTTATGCGCTTGCTCGAAATGCTGCGTCTGAAAGGTCAGTTAACTCCGGCCTTCAAGAATGACTGGTTCGATGAACAAGGTTCTAGCGAAGGAATTAGAGTGTCTCTCAGCATGGAGGGCCTCTTCAGAGATCAAAAGAAGATCGTCACTTGGCGGAGACATTCGCTTCGCCCGCCAATCACATGGTTGTCCGCTTTCACCCTAGTTTTCAGACATTGACGTCTGACCAGAATTGCACCGATAGCGGACACAACACCTCAAGCACCACGCAGGATCTCTAATTCGGGGTCTAGTTTGTCCACTAAACCGTGGACCAATTGGCTCACTCGTTCTGCGTTCGCCAAGCCATGTGATATGATGGGAAACTGTCCCCTTACTGGAACAAATGAACATCATCGATGGCCGAGCTAACCGGAGAACAGAAAGAGGAAATCGTTAGGATGCACGCCTGTTTTGCGTCTTCCTCCGCTATACGCCAGCGCTTCCAGTTCGAATACGGGCTGGCACTAACGCACAAACAGGTAGGGCGTTACGATCCTACTCGCGCCTATTTTGCTGGCGGGGACAAATGGCGAGAGATCTTTCAAGCGCAGCGGCGCACTTACCTGAATGACCTTTCAGAGGTCCCTATCGCAAATCAAGCCTACCGCTTGAACATTCTTCAGCAAGGTGTCGATGAGGCCATACGGACAAGTAATTGGACGCTAGTAGCGAAACTCTTGGAGCAGGCGGCGAAGGAGGTCGGCGGCGTCCTAACTAATAATAGCAAAATCAGAGTCGAAGAGAGCAAACCAGCCGTCCGCCACAAAAGTCCTGAAGAGCGCGAAGCAGCTATGGCCGATATTATCGAGCGAGCCAGGCTTGCTATGCAGGACAGTTCTGCAAATACTCCTCACTGATTACATCAGTAGCCAGCAGCCTTCAGGATTTGAGACAGTTCGACCTCTAAGACACTAGCGATCTTCATGAGATTAAGAAACGAGACATTGGCCTCACCGCGTTCAATCCTACCCATGTGTGCAGATATGCCGACGGAACCGTTATAAACTCTGGGAAAAACCTCTGCCCATCAAGCTTAGCACGCAAACCTTAAGCCACATTAGACTTATGTCCTCTCGCAAATGCAGGTCTCCCTTTTCGTTGGGGAGCAAGCCCGCAAACAAGTGCTGCCCCACTGGCACACCTGATAACCTTTCGGTTGCAGATACGCCGGTGAGGCAGATTGAATTGAGGCCCGTCATTTAGGAAGGCGAAGCTAACCCATGGGATTAGCGGGATCCGGTGGCAGTGGTAAGCCCTTCAGCAATTTGCTTGCAAGATGCCCCACGGATGGCGCTGCTGGGCGAATCATATTTTTAGGTACGCGTGCCTCTTTGCTTTGAACGCTATGCGCCTTGAACGCCTCAACGCCTTTATGGTTCAGATTTTTGTTCTTTTCTGTTTCCCCGCAACTTTTGCCGGGGTCACCGTCACTTTTTGCGGGGGAGTGGCGCACTTTCTGTTGGTTCTTTTTATACCCTTCGATCAAGCCTAGGTGAGGATGAACATGAAACTTGGAAGATTTCCCAGTGCGAAATTTGCGAGTAATGAAGTTGTTGTCCTCCAAGCGACGCAATGCAGCTTGGACAGTGCGAGGAGAATATCCCGTATCTTTGCAAATCGATTTGATAGCGGGCCAACATTTGAACTGGTTTGCCGGGTTTGCGCGCTCAGTCAGGCGCTTGAAAACAGCCTTGTCTGCTCGTGGCAAGTCGAGTTCGCAAACTGCATCCATGCGTTGAAATATACTAGACATAATTGACCTCCACTTGGAAACGCGAACTGGGGCACAGCAAGAACAGAGCAGAGCGTCCGTCCGTTTGAGCTTGCGGCGCATTGCTCGTGAGGTTATGTGAAATATGGAATGGGCCGACCAAGCTATTCCACGTTGCCCCGCCTTTGTGCGGGGCTTCGTTGTATTCAGGCATGGTTATTTCTCCTCTGAAATCAAAGAATGAAGATTCTCGACAGGGACAAGAGTGCGTCCACCAACGCGAACGACCTTCAGTTTGCCAGAGCCAATTTGATTGAAGATGTTAGCGCGTGAAAGTGTCGAGACTGTGCAGGCCTCCTCGATCGTGTAGACCTTGCGTGGAAGCGGCGAGGCTTCTTGAGAAATCGCTTTAGAGTTCATTAGATATTTCCTTCCTTCATTTGATGGAAGTCCGGACTTAGCGATTACAAAATTCTAGAAAAGTGAGATATATCGAAACATTCCCTCACCTTAGACCTCCACTGTGTTTCTGTAGTGAGCGTAAGCCAGCAAACCAGTCTTCAAAATAGGATCGAGCGCAGTTACTTCGTCCTCTAAAATGCATATGCTGTGTGCGATCGGCGGCTGGCCGTAGGCGTCGGTATAGCGATTGATCGCCCTGATCGCCAAAAGCAAAAAACCATCCCACGGACCATCACGATTAATCTCGGATAGCTGAAGCAAAATCCGCACATAGACTACATAAGACTGATTTTCTCGTGCGGCTATCATACTGCGAGTCAGGCCCCACATCTTACGGTGCTGGCTATGATTGCGGCCCAACTTTAAACGAATCCTGTCACGAACAGAATCTTTGATAACCTCAGGATGTGCTTCTGCAAATTTGACCGCAATTTGATGGTTTGAACGCTCTTGGATAGGATCCTTACCGGCAATCCAATCGGCTATGTCTGGCGTGAGAAATGGCTCAAGTGGTCGCCAATCGGAGGTCGGCCTCCTCCCCAACTTTGGTTTGGTATACTTCTTGGTGGCATCCTTGACCGCCTCTTTCCCAAACAGTTTGATTGCTTCAAGAATGTAATCTTCAGCTGAATTTTTGGGCTTAGTCACAATGCCAATCCATCAAGCGCTTCTTCGGCAGCTCCGCGGTTTAAGTGCCCATAGTGCCGCTCAATCATTTCGACGCTCGTATCGCTAATTTGCGCGACAGTTAGAAGCGCCAGCCCACCGTTCACCAAATCTGTGATGACGCTGTGGCGCAGAGTGTATGTAGTGATGCCAGACTCTAGACCCGCAGCAAAAGTTGCTGCTGCGATCGGCTTATTCCAATTCTCTTTGTCCCAGCGTTTCCCATTGCTGCGTGCAAACAATGGAGCATTTGGCAGCTTGTCTTTGCTTTGATCTGATAAAAATTCAGCCGCATGGTGAGGAACAATTATGCGTCGTGATTTTCCGCTCTTGTCTTTGCCTACTAAAAGCTCTCGCTTACGCTTATCGAAGTCTCCTACGGATAACGCGGACATAGCGCCTGGACGCAGAGTAAGCAGGCAAAGGGCTTTCACAAAGGGCAAAGCATCCTTTGAGGTATGTTCCAAGAGTCTTCCACGTTGGCTCAAAGACAGATACAAGTTTCTTTGCCTATCTGCATTCTTGATTGGCTTTAGCGCTTCGTGCCAGGCAGCTTCCGTTCCTGGTCGTCCAGCAGCAAGCACTTTGAAAAGCGCAGCGCGAAATGGCGCAATGTCACGATTGATCGAGGACGGGGCGCGGTCGCGATACCGTTTTGGCCCTGACTTACTGCGACTGATCAAAGCAGGTTTGCTCTCTAGCCGCTCCCGCCATTCAAGCAGGTGATGACGGCGGAGCTTCTCCAGCTTCACCTTGGCTATGGGATCTGAATAAATATGACGATTGAACCTGCCAACGGCATCTGCGTTGTCAGCCGCATAAGCTTTGCATGCTTCAGCTACCGTCTCAGCTTTGTTTTCAGCGAAGCCGCCTGTCTCTACTAATTCAGCAAAAGCCTCCGCCTCCTTCTTGGCAGCGGTGAACATTTCACGCGGCAACAACGCGCCAAAGTCACCCAAAGCTCTCCGGTGGTATTTATTGGCGTCCTCAAGATAAACTCTGGCGATCCAGTGACCGGCCCCGCCCCGCTTGGATGGCCGGAAACCTAAGAAGCAACCAGCTCTCAGCCTTTGCCAATGTGGTTCATTGCCAGGCCTAGGCTTTAGCCCATCTCTAGCTCCTACTCTGCTCAGGTCCATTTTGCCTCGAATCATCAACGTATGAAATACGTATGAAAAACATAGTGCGACAGTTTTGGACCAATTTGGACACCCTGTCCAGTATTTCAGATACTTAGAAATCCAGTTTGATCCAACGATGTCCATAAGTTCCGCCCTCCGAGGGCAGAGGCCAGAGGTTCGAATCCTCTCGGGTGCACCATTTCAGCTGGCCAGAATTCTAACGTCCCAATTGGCGCGCTGCGGCAGAGCCGTCGGCTGGCGAAAACTCATCTGTGTTTTGCCAAATGTCGAAAAAGCGCGCTTCTTCGGCCAAGCATTTTTGGAAAGCGGGGCGCTCGCATACCCGTTCAAACCATGCGGCAAGCATTGGCCAGCGCTCTGCATCAATGCTCTCTCCGGCAAGCCGCATCATGCAAATCTGCGCCGCCACGGAGATATCGGCAAGGCTGTAGCCAGATGGCGCCAAATAGTCCCCAGAGGCGTCCAGCTGCGCTTCTAAATAGTCGAAGGCAGGCGGCATCACATTGGCCAGAATCGCCGCCGCGCCCTCTTCATCGACCGGCAGGCCCATCAATCGCGGACCGATAAAGCGCGCAAAAAACAGCCCCGAGCTCAGCGGCAAAAGCACGCTGTCAGAATATTCCTCCAGCCAGATTACCCAGGCTCGCTGCTTGGGATCGGTTGGTATCAGGCGCGGCTCAGCCACAATCTCATCGAGATAGGCTGCAATCGCCGAACTATCGGGAAGAGCAAAATCGCCATCGCGCAGGATCGGCATTTTGCCCGTTGGGCTATGCTCAAAATACTGATCTTGGTCGATCAACGGAGAAATTTGCCGGAACTGAAAAGTGATCCCTTTCTCGTGCAGAACCGCCTCGCATTTCTTCACGAATGGCGACAAGGGCATGCCGATCAATTCCATCCTTCCCATCTCACTTTCCGCGTTTCACCCGCGCTTTTCTATAAAAAAATCCTGGAGCAATTGCGCCGCCTCCGCCTCGCCCATGCCTGAATACACCTCTGGCCGGTGCAGCGCTTGGGGATGCTCAAACACGCAGGCACCATGCTCGACCGCGCCGCCCTTGGGATCGCTGGCGGCATAATAAAGCTTAGCAATACGCGCATGAGCAATCGCGCCAGCACACATCGCGCAGGGCTCCAGCGTCACATACAAATCGCATTGCGTCAGCCGGTCTGCGCCCAAGATTTGCGCAGCTTTGCGCAAGGCCAAAATCTCTGCATGACCGGTGGGATCAGGGGGATTGCGGGTTTGATTGCCGGCCGCTGCAATCACCTTGCCGCCATGCACCACCACCGCGCCAATGGGGACTTCATTCGCCTCGCCAGCGGCGCGGGCAGCGTCCAAAGCAGCTTGCATAGGGGCAGGAATGGGCCATTTGGTCATCGCCTAAGGGCTATAGCTAGGATCAAATGGCTGCACAATTGCTTGACGATTCGGATTACGCCAGTTAAGCGCGCCATCTTCCACGGAACCTTCCGTGTTTTCATCAAGATTTACGAGGGTGCGCTGCAATGGCCCACCCTTCACACCAAGTGAGTGAGAATTACCATGTCGCGCATCTGCGAATTGACCGGCAAAGGCCGTATGACCGGCAACAATGTCAGCCACGCCAATAACAGGACCAAGCGGGTATTCCTGCCGAACCTGCAGCATGTCACATTGCTGAGCGAAACCCTTGGACGCGGCATTCGTTTCCGTGTTTCAACCAACGGTTTGCGTTCGGTTGAGCATAATGGCGGCCTCGACAATTGGCTGCTTAAGACCAAGGACGAAAAGCTGTCTGCCAATGCGCGCAAAGTGAAGCGTGAGCTAGTGAAAGCACAAAAAGCCGCCGCTTAAGGTTCAAGGCTTTTGTAAGGTTACAAAGGCGCGTTTGAGGTTTGACCTCGCGCGCCTTTTGTGTGCCTGACGCTTATTCTTTGGGTGTATTCCCAGCCTCGGAATTCGTCTTGCTGGAAACGGGCGGTTCCCAATTGAGCCGCAGCATCAATGTCTCTTGAAACGCGCTGAGATTGTCATCAGCGATGAGATAAAGATCCACGCTGCCGTCTTCTTGCTCAATCGCCGCAATCCCTTCGAAATTCTCCTCCAGATCTGGTCCGCCGATTTGGGCAATCATGTCGCCGGTCCAAGGGTTTTTCTGCCCTGCTTTGGGTTTGGCAGGGCCAAAGACCTGAATGTCAGAAGGATCAGCCAGCACCAATGCGGTGGCGAATTGCGGAGGTAAGCCCCAGATCACTTTGCGCACGAGGATCATCACGCGGCCATCGGGCAACAATGTCGCATCAACGGGGCTATACCCTTCTGGCGGCGCAAAGCGGAAGCGGCGTGGAGGCGGGCTGCTCAGCGGGTCTCCAGCAAACATCAATCCAGAGCGCGTGCTTGAGCCGGACTTTGACGCCTCGGCGATAATCATGAAGCGCCCATCGGCAAGGCGCACCATAGTCTCCGGTCCGCCATTGTCGGGCCAGTTTTGCATCGCGCCGACGATCACACTGCTGGTTATGCGCTGGACTGCATCCAATTTGAAACGGTCGACGCGGCCCAAATCCTCATAAGAGCCCCAGACAAACCCTGTGGCTGGGTCATATTCCAGCGCTTCGATGTCGGCGTAGATTTTCGGGCCGCCATTGGTTGAGGCAAAATAGTCAAAGCGCACCGATGTTGCCGGATCAGCATTTTGGGGTAGGGGCAGTTCAAGCAATCGCCCGCGATCACTGCCGGAGAGCAGACGCCCATCGCCTTGGTTGGGGGCCAAATCCACCAAAGCAGAATAGCCGCCAAAATGGGCGTTATTGCTGGTAAGCTTCCAAGCGCCCAGCAGCTCCACATCACCTTTGACGGCTTGAGAAGCGGCAAGCACATCCATTTCAAGCGGCGCAATGCGCAGTGGCGCGCCATAATCAGGCGGCGGTATATGCGTGCGCAGCCAAGTGCCCGGGGCAAGCCCAATCATTAGCAATAGAATAAGGAGGAGGCGAAAGCGGCGCATATGCGGCAGGCCTTGCTAGGCTCAGGCTGCGATTGTCAAATGGGCAGGGTTGTCATGTCCTGTTTTTACGCGGCGCACTCTATTGCGGGCCAACAAACAGCAGCGGATCAATGCGCGCATCATTCCATTTCAGGCCCCAATGCAGATGCGGCCCAGTAGAGCGCCCGGTCGAGCCGACATTGCCGATATATTGGCCTTGGCGAACGCTTTGCCCCTCGGTGACGCCCAATTTGCTTGCATGCAGGAATGCGCTGTTGAGCCCCGCACCATGGTCGATAATGATCAACCCGCCTTCTAGCGAGAAGCCGGTTCGCGCCAGCACAACCACACCGTCTGCAGGCGATACGAACGGCACGCCATTGCCTGGCGCAATGTCGAGGCCAGAGTGATAGCTGCCGGGTTCGCCGCGATAGACCCGCTGGCGGCCAAAACGCCCGGAAATCCGGCCCTTTACCGGCCAGATAAAGTCCTGCCTCCACCCATCAGCATTGGTTTGCTTCGCGCGCGCTGCGACAATCGCATTGTATTCTGGCTCGCGCACCTTCCAATAGGCTTCTGCATTGCGCTGTTTGCGGCGCGCGACATTCACATGCTGGATATTCCATTTGCGCGGCGAAATGCTCAAGCGAACATCCTGCGTGGTGCCATTGGCCAGCAGCGCCGACAAGGTAACATTGGAGCCAGTGTCACGGTCAAAGGCTGCGAAGAATTTGCCTTGATCATCCAGCGACAATTCTTGTTCCCCAAGGCGCGCACTGACGGTTCGCGCTGGCACTTGGCCGCGGATCCAGCCGCCTTGCGTCAGCTCGCCATTGAAGATGAAATTGGCAGGACCCATTGGTTCAGGCGAAGGAGGAGGCGCCTGAACCACCGTCGGGGTTGCCGCAGCAGCAGGAGTGGCCAAAACCGAACCTTCCGCGCTATCGACCTCGGCACCATTGCAAGCTGACAGGCCTGCAAAAATAGCGACCAAACCGATGAAATTGCGTGCAATAGTCATTTCATCACCTGCTGGGTCAGGCGTTCTGTCGCCAGCTGGCAAGTCGCATAGGCTTCTTGAAATTCTGCGCTCCAATAGCACAAATCCTCAAGCCGGATCGCTACGCCAGACATTGCGCAATAGACGTGTGTTCCGGGTTTAATCACACGAAAAGACCCAGGTTCATAACGCAATTTCGCGCCATCATCGCCGGGCGCGCCGTTTTTGGAAGACATCAACATAAGCGCCAGCCTAGCAGGGTTGCCTATCCAAACAAATCATCTTGTGCCGGATTTGCCGCAGGTTTGGACCGTTTTGGAGCAGATTTTACACTGGTTTTTGAGGGCGCTTGCCTGGTTTGGCCTCGTTTGGCCTCGTTTTGAGGGGGGTGTCTCGCTTGATCTTTTGCGCCCGATCCGGCCCCAACTTCCAGCGTTCCATCGGCAAATTGCAGGCCCAGCGCGGCATGCTCCGCCGCTGCTTTACGCGATGTGACCGCAGCGCCCGCACTATCGCGCACAATCGCATAGCCGCGCTCCAATGGCTTTTCGGGATGAAACTGGCTGGCAAGCCGCGCCAAAGCATCCAGCTTTTCGCGTTGCTGCAGCATCGGCCGCGTCACCAATTGCGGCACAAGGCGCGCATTGTTCAATTTGGCGCGCGCATCCTGAACGCTGCGGCTGAGCATATGCGGGGAAAGGCGCGACGCCGTCCCCGCCAGCCGAGTGCGCCCTTCAGCGGCACGGTCCGTCAGCCCGCGGCGCAATCTTTCGGACAAATCATCAAGGCGCTGAGCCTGGGGTTGCAGCAATTGCTCACGCGCTGGCATACGCTTGACGCGGGCCTCCAATCGCTCGCGGCCAAGCTCAATCGGGCGGTAGATTGCGCGCGATTGCCTTGTGCCCAGATCACCCAGAAACGCCGCAAGATCAGCCCGCACCGGCACAGCCATTTCTGCCGCCGCCGTAGGAGTGGGCGCGCGCCTATCAGCGGCATGATCAGCCAAGGTCGTATCTGTCTCATGCCCGACAGCAGAAATAACCGGTATGGTACATTCTGCGATAGCGCGAACAACGCTTTCCTCGTTGAAACTCCACAAATCCTCAATCGAACCGCCGCCGCGCGCGACAATAACAAGGTCAGGGCGAGGGACTTCACCGCCGCTTGAAAGCCCATCGAAACCCCGTACTGCAGCGGAAACTTGTCCCGCCGCCCCGTCCCCCTGGACAAGAACAGGCCAAACCAAGACCTGACTTGGGAAGCGATCCGCCAGCCTATGGAGAATATCGCGAATAACCGATCCGGTTGGTGACGTGACCACACCAATAGTTTTGGGTAGGTAAGGAAGGCGCTTCTTACATTCAGGCGCGAACAGACCTTCGCCTTCAAGCCGCAGCCGCGTTTTCTCCAGCAGAGCCAGCAGCGCGCCCTCGCCCGCAATCTCCAGACTGTCGATGACGATCTGATATTTTGAACGGCCAGCATATGTGGTCAGCTTGCCGGTTGCGATGACCTCCAAACCGTCTTCAGGATTGAACGCCAACCGCCCTGCATTGCCGCGCCACATGACTCCATCAATGACCGCTTTTTCATCCTTGAGCGCGCAATACAAATGCCCCGATGCCGCGCGTTTCACGCCGGACAATTCCCCGCGCAGGCGGACATGGCCAAACCGGTCCTCCACCGTCCGCTTCAACATTGTCGAAATCTCGGTGATCGAAAGCGGCGCCGCATTGTCGCCCTCGGGCGAGCGCGCTACCAAACCGGAATTGTTTTGATCAGAAGAGGGCGCGCGGGCCATGAATATCCTTTTAATCGGCTCTGGTGGGCGTGAGCATGCTCTAGCGTGGAAGCTGGCGCAATCGCCGCAATGTGAACGCCTGTGGGCAAGCCCCGGCAATCCCGGAATGGAAGAATGCGCTGAGCTGGTCGCTCTGGATGCCGGCGACCATAATGCGGTGGCAGAATTTTGCGCCAGCAATGCGGTGGATCTGGTGGTTATCGGGCCGGAGGCTCCACTGGTGGACGGCCTCGCCGACAGTTTGCGAAAGCACAATATTGCGGTGTTCGGGCCATCGGCGGCTGCGGCGCAATTGGAAGGCTCCAAAGGCTTTACCAAGGATATGTGCGCCCGCGCTGGCATTCCCACAGGTGGCTATGTCCGTCTGACCAATTTGGCGGACGCGATTGCGGCTCTGGATAGTTTCACCCCGCCCTATGTTTTGAAAGCGGACGGGCTGGCGGCGGGCAAAGGCGTGGTCATCGCCGAAAACCGCGCGGACGCTGAAGCAGCGCTTGCTGATATGTTCGGCGGCGGGTTTGGTGAAGCAGGCGCGGAAGTTGTGATCGAGGAATTCCTTGAAGGCGAGGAGGCCAGTTTCTTCGCGATCACCGATGGCACCAGCGTTCTCCCCTTTGGCACAGCGCAAGATCACAAGCGCGTGGGCGAGGGTGATACGGGCCCCAACACTGGCGGCATGGGCGCTTATTCGCCAGCACCCGTCCTGACACAGGAATTGCAGGACCGCGCGACGACGGAGATTATTGAGCCAACCGTGGCAGCGATGGCGGCAGAGGGCATGCCCTATTCCGGCGTGCTTTATGCAGGCCTCATGCTGACGCCGACTGGCCCGCAATTGATCGAATATAATTGCCGGTTCGGTGATCCAGAATGCCAAGTTCTGATGACGCGACTGACCAGTGATTTGGCGGCACTGATGATGGCGTGTGCGAAAGGTGAATTGGCCCGGGCGAATGCGGAATTCTCACCCGCTACCGCGCTCACCGTAGTGATGGCCGCCAATGGCTATCCTGCCAGTCCGGAAAAAGGCGGCATCATTGATCTGGGCGCGTCAGAGGCTTTGCAAAGTGAAGCGAATGGAGGCGGCGCGGCGAAAGTCTTCCATGCCGGTACAGCCATGAAAAACGGCGCTTTGGTGGCCAGTGGCGGCCGCGTGCTGAACGTCACCGCCAAAGGCATGAGCGTCACCGAAGCCCAGCGCACAGCCTATAATGCGGTCGATGCGATCAGCTTTGAAAGCGGGTTCTGCCGCCGCGATATTGGTTGGCGTGAGGTGGCGAGAGAAAGCTCAAAATAGTCAGATTTGATTTGGATCAAAGACATGGGGCATGCCCCGCTCTAAAATCGCGGCATGCAAAACACAAAACCACTTGTCGCCCTTATCGCTCCTATCGCTCTGACTTTGGGAGCATGTCAGATCACACCAGCTGGCAATGCAACTGATAGCGCCTCTCAAGCTTTAGGCACCTCTGAAGTCGCACAAGGCCTTGCTTTCGTTCAAGCATCATGCGCGGATTGCCATGCGGTGGAAGGGCTCATGCTGTCCCCCAATCCTGACGCGCCGACCTTTGCCTCCATCGCCAATCGCGAAGGATTGACCAAGGATACGCTCACGACTTGGCTGGTCGATGCGCATGATTACCCTGCGGTGATGGAGTTTGATCTCACACCAGCACAGGGCCATATGATCGCGCAGCACATGCTGACTTTGAAAAGCCCAAATTACGTGCCGGATAATTGAGTGCTTTAACCCAATTTCGTCGCCATCAGCGCCCTCAAATCCGCCTCTGGGCGTGCGCCATAATGCGAAATAATCTCTGCCGCCGTGATCGAACCGCGCTTTAGGCAAGTTTCCAGCGGCTCACCCTTGGCATGGCCGAATAGGAAGCCCGCAGCGAACAGATCGCCAGCGCCGGTTGTGTCCACGACTTCGGCAACGGGCTGTGCGGCGACTTCTGCACGTTCTCCGCCTGCAACCGCCACTGCGCCAGCGGCGCCTTTGGTCGCGACGATAACCGGTACTTTGCTTTGCAATGCGGCAATACCAGCGTCGAAATCCGCCTCGCCGGTCAGTGTTGCCAGCTCGCTTTCATTGACGAAAAGAATGTCGATCTGGCCCTCTTCGATGAGCGCGCGGAAATCATCACCGTGGCGCTCAATGACGAAGCTTTCGCTGGCGGTGAAAGCGACCTTGCGGCCAGCATTGCGGGCGACTTCGATCGCGCGGCGCATGGCTTTGCGGGGCTCTTCTGGATCCCAGAGATAGCCTTCGAGATAGAGGATACCGGCGCTGGCGATCAGATCTTCATTGAGAGCGGCCGGCGGCAGAAACTGGCTCGCGCCAAGGAACGTGTTCATCGTGCGCTCGCCATCAGGCGTCACGAAAATCAAGCAACGCGCGGTCGGCGGCTCGCCTTCGCGGGCAGGTGTGTCAAAGTCGATACCGCCAGCGTGAATGTCATGCGCGAAAACCTCGCCCAGCTGATCTTTCGCCACTTGGCCAATGAACGCACATTGCGCGCCCAAGGCCGACAAGCCCGCCAGTGTGTTGGCCGCTGAGCCGCCACTAATTTCCTTCGCTGAACCCATGGCTTCATACAGGCTGGTCGCGCCATCTGCATCGACCAGGCTCATCCCGCCCTTGGCCATTTGCAATTCCTCGATCAATTCATCGGAACACGGCGCCATCACATCGACGATTGCATTGCCAATGGCGATCACATCATAGCGGGTATCAGTCATGGGAATATATCCTGTTTTGCGGGGGCAGCGCAGCGGCGGCGCGGCCAAATATGCTGCGCGCCTAGCCGCTTACATGCCTCGCGCCAAGGGGGGAGTGGCTTGGCCGCAATCAGCGGCAGTAATTGGGGCCTTTGGTTGACTTCGCACCATATGACCGTGCAACCACCGCCCTGATATGAAAACAGTGCTTCAATCTCTTGCCAAAGCCATGCGCCAATTGGGCGACCGCCGCGTGCTGATGGTGCTGGCCAAGACGGCGGCAATTACTCTGGTGATCTTCGCCATTTTGGGCACGGGGCTATATATTGGCCTTGCGGAGCTGCTGGAGCGTTTGGGTTTGTTTGCAGGCTTTTCCAGCACATTCGTTTTGACGCTGATCCTTACTGCGCTGGCCCTATGGCTATTGTTCCGCGTGGTCGCTCTGGCGGTGTTGCAGTTCTTTGCAGACGAGGTCGTCGCAGCGGTTGAAGCCAGCTATTATGCGAGCAATTGCGGCTGCGCTCTGCCGTTTAAGCAAGATTTGGCCAATAGCGCCCGGGGAATTGGTCGGACATTATTGTTCAATCTGCTCGCCCTTCCGCTGGCGATCCTTCTTGTATTCACAGCGATTGGGCCAGGCGTGCTATTCCTCATCCTCAACGCGGTACTCTTGGGGCGCGAGCTCACAGATATGTGCTGGCTCAGATTGCAGGCCGATCAAACGCAGGATTCCCCCGTAAGCCGCACAGAGCGCACACTGCTCGGCGCATTTGTTGCAGGGTTGATGCTAATCCCTCTCGCCAATTTCCTCGCGCCCGTTATAGGCGCAGCAGCCGGAACGCATTTGGTGCATGCAAAAGTCGCGGCCAGAAAGAAAGACACGCTATGAAATTGAATATCCGCACTTTTGGCGCGCTTTTGCCGGTTGTTTTGCTTGGCGCCTGCGTCAGCAATGCCAAGGAAATCGCGCCATCCTCCACTGGCACGCAAACATCGGGCACCACCTCGAGCACGCCCAGTCGCGGCGGCCGCACGCCAGCGACCATTCCGCCGCCGCCTCCGCCGCCATCTTTCTCCAATCCCACAGTCATGAACTTGCCTGGATTAAACGGCGTCATTGGCGAAACAGCAGAGCAGCTCATTCGATCTTTCGGAAAGCCGCGGCTCGACGTGATTGAAGCGGATTCGCGCAAGTTGCAGTTTTCCGGAACGCCCTGTGTGCTCGACATTTACCTCTATCCTGCGCGCCCGGGTGCAACACCCACCGCCACCCATTTGGAGGCTCGCCGCGCCAGTGATGGTTTCGAAGTGGATAGAGTCGCTTGCGCCAAAGCTCTGCGCGGACGCTAAAACTACAGCGCATCCGGCTACGTCGGCGTGCTTAAGACAATTTAAGGCTAATTGTGGGATAGGCTGAGGCTGAAACAAGCTAAAGGCACCACCGCAATGAGCATGCAATTCGTCAAACTCGCTGAACAAGCAGCACAAGATGGCAAAATCGACACCAGCGAATTGCTTTCGCTGCGCCAGATGAGCTGGGGCGATGGCGCCATTCACCGCGGCGAGGCAGAGGCCATCTTTGCGCTCAACAACACTCTGACCCTGCGCGACAATGCTTGGGTGGATTTCTTCGTTGAGGCGATTGGCGAGTTCGTGCTGAATGGCACAGAGCCGCGCGGCGTGTGTGATGATGCAGAAGCGCGCTGGATGATCGATCAAGTCGACCATGACGGCAAATTGGAAAGCATGGCGGAATTGGAATTGCTGGTCCGCGTGATTGAGCGCGCACAAAATGTACCCGACATTCTCAAACATTTTACGCTGAAGCATATTGAACAGGCTGTGCTGACAGGCAAAGGCCCCACCCGCGATGGCGGCGATCTGGCGGCATGCCATATCTCCACTGCAGAATGCGCCCTGATGCGCCGCGTGATTTTCGCAAGCGGCGGACACGGCCCGGCAGCTGTCAGCCGCTATGATGCAGAGATGCTATTCCGCTTGAAAGACGCGACCCTGAACAAGGACAATGCGCTGGATTGGCAGCAATTGTTCGTCGACGGCGTGGCCAATTACGTCAAAGGCTTCGCGCTAAAGAATGCGCAATTGAGCCATGAGCGCGTGAAAGAGTTGGAGAGCTTTGTCGCTGACAACCGCGTCAATATGGGCCGATTCTTTGGTCAAATGGCGCGCGAATTGCCAAACACCGCCAATCACATTGGCAAAGTCTTTGGCAAGAAAGCACCGCGCGAAAGCTACACAGATTTGGAAGCGGCGGGCAATCAAGTCACCGACAATGAAGCCAAATGGCTCGATTCAATGGTTCAGGTTGATGGCGAAGTGGATGCGCTGGAACGCGCATTGCTCGACCGGATTGCTGACGAGGCGTAAACATCCGCAGGCAAAGCGCGCGCTAATTCGCTCGCAATTTGATTGAACCAAAGCGCGCCTTCAATTCGCGTCGCTGTTCTTGCATTTGAGCGCGCTGACGCTCCACTATTCGCATCATTTGCGCTGGGGTGGCCCCATTGTCATCCCAATGTTCCTGCTGCGCATGCGCAATGCTTTGGGCTTGCTCATACCGCACCCGCGCATGCTCGCGCAGTTTTGTGCCCTTGCTGGCTTTCGCAGCAATTTGAAGCCGGCTTTCTGTAAGATTGGCTTTGCTCATGAAGGTGAGAGGTAAACCGCCCAATTTCATACCGCCACCTGGGAAAGCCCCTTACGTATCCTAGCCTATATAGGCTTAGACCATGAAACTTTCACCGCAGCCACAGGCGCCTTTGGCATTGGGGTTTTCAAAGGTGAAACCAGCGGTGAAATCATCTTCCACCCAATCCATCACCGATCCAATCAGATAGAGCACAGATGCACCGTCGATGTAGAATGTTCCGCCCGGCGTTTCGATTTTCTCGTCGAATTTCACCTCTTCGGTGACATAATCCACCGAGTAGGCAAGGCCAGAGCAGCCGCGGCGCGGGGTCGACAATTTCACGCCAATTGCATCGTCGGGCGCCAGGCTCATCAAATGCGCGATACGCGCCTCAGCCCCTTTCGTCAGAGTGACAGCAGCAGGAATTTCGCGGGTTTTGGTTGTTGTCTCGGTCATTAGAGCATCCCCAATTCAAGGCGGGCTTCATCGGTCATTTTCTCTGGCGTCCAAGGCGGATCAAACACCAGATTAACCTCGGCATCCCGAATGCCCGGCACGCTGCCAGCGCGCAATTCAACTTCGCCCGGCATGGTTTCCGCCACAGGGCAGTTGGGCGTCGTTAGCGTCATTGTGACCACGCAATCGGCCTCATCATCCACCTCGACCCCGTAGATCAGGCCAAGATCATAGATATTGACCGGAATTTCCGGATCGTAGATTTCTTTCAGAGCATCAACCACAGCCTCTTGCAGCGCGCCGCCCGGTCCGCCTGCGCCCGCCTCTGCTGGCTTCTTTTGCAGGAAGCCTTCGAGGTAATCGCGCTTGCGCTCTAGCTTCTCGCCAGCAGTCTCCTGCGGCGCGTCTTCGATCGCTTCATCAACGCGCGCTCTTCTGGGCTTTTCTGTCGTATGCGGAGTGGTCATCCGAATATCCTTTGCGTTCTATCTATGCCTTCTAGCAGGGCTTCTATGTCTTGTTCGTCGGAATACAGCCCGAAACTGGCGCGCGCGGTTGCTGGCACGCCGAGTTGATCCATCAATGGCTGCGCGCAGTGATGCCCAGCACGGATCGCAACGCCCGCCTCATCCAATATAGTGCCGAGATCATGCGGATGCACCCCATCGAGCATAAAGCTGACAATGCCCGCCGATTTCTCAGGGCCATAAAGCGTCACATCATTGCGCCGGCGCAGAGCTTCGCGGGTCTTGGCCACCAATGCCGCTTCGTGAGCGAACAGAGCTTCCATACCGCCTTCACCGCCAGCAGCCTCCACATAGTCAATCGCAGCATGCAGAGCGATAGCCTCAGTGATCATCGGCGTTCCCGCCTCGAAACGTTGAGGCGCTGGTGCATAGGTTGTGCGTTCAAACGTCACGCGGTCAATCATCGCCCCGCCGCCTTGATAGGGAGGCATGGCCTCGAGGATATCCGCCCGCGCCCACAGCACGCCAATGCCGGTTGGGCCGTAAAGCTTGTGACCGGAAAAGACAAAGAAATCGCAATCCAGTTCCGCCATATTCAGCCGCATACGCGGCGCAGACTGGCACCCATCCAGTAGTAATTTTGCGCCCACATTATGCGCAGCTTTCGCGGCACGCTTTGCGCCCAAAATACTGCCCAAAACATTGGAGACATGGGCGAGTGCGACAAGCTTGTGATCTTGAGTCAAATTCGCCTCAAGCCAATCCAGATCAATCCGGTGATCATCTGTCAGCGGGCAAATATCAATATGAGCGCCCACCAGCTCAGCGAGCAATTGCCACGGCACGATATTGGAGTGATGCTCCAAGGCCGATAGCATAATGCGGTCGCCAGCCTTGATATTATCAGCACCCCAGCTGTGCGCGACAAGGTTTATGCCCTCAGTCGCGCCCTTGGTGAAGACAATCTCATTGTCGCTGGCCGCGCCAATGAACTCTGCCACACGCGTCCGCGCCGCTTCGAACGCCGAAGTCATTTGCGCCGAACGCGCATAAACGCCGCGGTGAACGGTGGCATAATCCGCACCCATAGCCTGGGTCATCGCATCGAGCACAGCCTGCGGTTTTTGCGCCGTTGCGCCCGTGTCGAGATAGTGCCAGCGCTTACCCTCAGCCGTGGTGAGACCGGGGAAATCGGCGCGCAAATTTCGCGTAGTGGATATGGCGGTTGGCGCGTTCACAAATCCGCACTTTCTAATTGCTTCAGCGCTTTTTCCATCATCGCATCGCGGTCTTCATCGCTTTGCATCGCGGCAAAAGCATCGCCGATAAACGCCTGCACCATCAGCTTACGAGCGACTTCAGGCGGGATACCGCGTGCAGCCATATAATAGGCTGCTGCCTCATCCATCTGACCAATCGCTGCGCCGTGTGCACATAGCACATCATCGGCGAAAATCTCCAGCTCTGGCTTGGTGTTGGCGCTCGCGCCTTTTTCCAGCAGAAGCGCGCGGAAATTCATGCCTGCGTCGGTTTTCTGCGCGTCCTGAACGACTTCGATCCGGCCAAGGAAATTGCCGGTGGATTTGCCCCATTGCACCGCACGAACCACTTGGTTTGACGTGCCATGCGGCTGCGCATGAATGGTGCGCGTCACGAATTCTTGAGTGGTATCGCCGCCGCCAATCGTGACCGCGCCAAATTCGAAATGTGCGCCTTCACCCAAGGTAATTTCCACCTCTAAACGCGCATAAGAACCAGCAGAATTGAGCGCAAAATGCTCATAGCGCCCGCCCGCCTCAACATGCACGCGCAGACGCGTCACACCGCTTTCACTCAAATGCGTGGTTTCGCAAATGGTCTGACCTTCAGGGACGATTGACTCGCGCCAAACGGTTACTTCATTGATGTCTGCATTGCTAAGGTAATCAGCATCGGCATAGCGCCATGCCTCGTCCTTTTTGGTGGGGAGTATCGCGAGATCGCTCATTAGGCCGCTGCCTCAGCCATGACCGCGTCATAGCCTTCTTCTTCAAGCCGCAAAGCCAGTTCCGGCCCGCCGGTTGCGACAATGCGTCCATCAGCCAAAACGCTGACGCGGTCCGGCTTCACATAGTCGAGCAAACGCTGATAGTGAGTTATCAGCAGCACGCCCTTATTATCAGCGCGCATGATTGAATTGATCCCCTCGCCTACAATCCGCAAAGCGTCGATATCGAGGCCCGAATCCGTCTCATCAAGGATTGCAAATTTGGGATCAAGAATGCCCATTTGCACCATTTCTGCGCGCTTCTTCTCGCCGCCGGAAAAGCCAACATTTACATGGCGTTTGAGCATTTCCATATCGAGTTTAAGCAGAGCCGCTTTTTCGCGCGCCAGCTTTAGGAAATCACCGCCGGACAATGGTTCTTCGCCGCGCGCTTTGCGCTGCGAATTCAATGCCTCGCGCAGGAATTGCACATTGGAGACACCGGGAATCTCTACCGGATATTGAAAGCCCAAAAAGAGCCCAGCGGCCGCCCGTTCATGCGGTTCCAAATCGAGCAGATCTTCGCCGCCAAAATCCACAGAGCCGCCGGTCACTTCATAGCCTGGACGTCCGCCCAGCACATAGGACAAGGTCGATTTACCCGCGCCATTGGGGCCCATAATCGCATGGACTTCGCCCAGTTTTACTTCAAGCGAAAGGCCTTTCAGGATCGCTTTGCCGCTACCGTCTTCATTCGCGATTTCAGCGGAGAGATTGTCAATTTTCAGCATTGGGTGTCACTTCATTTTGCGGTTTATTGGGAGCGATCGCTTGGCGTTTGGCTTCATCCGAAGCCTCCGGCACCACGGCGTCTCGCGTTTGGCCTCGTCCGGCCTCGTCTGGCGTCTGCAGGTAAGCAGCATCGTATGTAGAGTATTGATCAAGGTGCAAACGCAGCCGGTTATCAATATCGCGCCCGCGCGCTACATGGATAAATTCAATCGTTTTAAACGTCGCTGCAATGCGTTCTGGGGTGTATTCAGCATAGCCTTTGCGCCCATCAAGTACATCATTGGAGGCCGCCTGCGCCTTTGCCAGCTGCTTTGCGCACAAGGGAATGTGCGCGCGATGCTGGTCTTCAAACATGGGGTCTTCCACGGCTGAGCTGGTATGCCCGCGCGACCTTAGGCAGCCGTAATAATCATCAATATATGGCTCGATAACGGCTGGATATTCCAGAACCCAAGTCGCTGGGTCTTCTGGCTTGGGAGCAGTAATCAAATCGCTCGCCGCCTGCATCGCCAATAGCATTGCTACGCTGAGCATGATCTATTCCTCTTCTGCCGATGTTTCACGTGGAGCATCGTTGGTTTCTGCAGCTTCGCTGGACGTTTCCACCTCCCTTTCCGAAGCACTATCTTGCACATCATCTGCAGCATTTGCGTCAGGCGCTTCCCTCGCAGGACCGCGTTCTTTGGGTTGACTGTTTTCCCAATGCTCGCGCCGCGCATCGCGCTTATTGCCGATCCGCATCCGCATGCCGAGCGTGATCCGCTCCAGCACGCCATCAATATTCGACAGGATGTCACCGGCATGGATGCGCATCACGCGAATGCCCACGCTCTCAAGGCTTTTGTCGCGGCGTTTCGACAGAGCCTCATCCTCATCCTCTTCCAGAATGATGATCGCCATGCCGAGATTGTGGCAGTTGAAATCCACAATCGCGCTGCCGACAACCGCAAAGCGTTTGAACGTATAGCGCCCCAGATCCGCCTTCGCGAATTTCTCTGCCAGCGCCTTATTGGCGGGCGAGGCAAAGCGCTTCATCTCGCGCGCACGGTCATGCAATGCATCGAGGCGCTTGTCGGAAATCTTCCAACCGCGACCCTTCTTTTCAAGAGCAGCGGGCGCGTCGGAGGATGTGCCGAGTTTGAGTGTTTTACGTTCAGTCATGAGCTTCCATTTGGGGCAGCAGTAGGGCCTGTGCCTGTAAAATTGTAAATGTTCTTATCGACGAATTCGGCCACCAAAAGCGCGACTACAATCACCGCTAAAGTGCGCCATAGCGGAAAGCCTTTCTTCGCTTTCGCCTCGGCGAGTTCCGCTGATTGTGCAGCCATAAGGTCTGCGTCTGCCTGCACTTTAGCCTTCGCCGATAATTCGGCTGCTTCTTTCGCCTTGGCCGCCTCGCGGCGGATATATTCGACAATGCCGCTTGCATGATCGAGCAAGTCCTGAGCCCAGTCCTCACCGCCATGCGATGGGCCTTGGCCTTCATATCCATAGCCGTCAAAATCAAGGCATAGTGTGCCCATTAAAAAACAATAGGGGGCGAAATATTCATCCGGAATGCGGGGACCAAACCCGACATTCATATTGTGGTCGCCGTCCTTAATCCGGTGATCACTGCCAATCTCTTCGAGCAATTCGTTGGCCTCTTCAGTGTCCCGGTCGTACCCCTTATTTCCATAGGGCCCGCAATAGACTTCCATTTCCTGAAGCTCGCCCATGAAACGCACATGGAAGCTCAGGAAACCGTCAAACTCCACCATAGGGTCGCCGGGCTTTTGCTCGCCCTGACACAATACGGTCAAGGGGAAGTCGCGCGCAGCCAGCGCCGCATTCATCGCAGCAAAACTGGGCCATTTCCCTTGCGGGACGGCGACTTCATAACAAAGGCTCACTAGCCCACGCTCCCTTCAAGGCTAATCGCCAGCAATTTCTGCGCTTCGACCGCAAATTCCATCGGCAATTCTTTCAGCACATCTTTTGCAAAACCGTTGACGATCAGCGCAACCGCTTCTTCTTCGCCGAGGCCGCGCTGCATGGCGTAGAACAGCTGGTCATCGCTGATTTTCGACGTAGTCGCCTCATGCTCAAGCTGAGCGGTGGGGTTCTTCACCTCGATATAGGGCACAGTGTGCGCGCCGCATGTGCTGCCCAGCAATAGGCTGTCACATTGCGTGAAATTGCGCACATTGTCGGCATTCGGGCCGATCCGAACCATACCGCGATAGGTGTTGTTCGACTTGCCCGCCGAAATCCCCTTGGAGATGATGGTGGAGCGCGATCCCTTGCCATTGTGGATCATCTTTGTGCCGGTGTCGGCCTGCTGGTAATTGTTCGTGACAGCAACGGAGTAAAATTCGCCCACGCTGTCTTGGCCGTTCAATACGCAGCTTGGATATTTCCAAGTGACCGCGCTGCCGGTTTCCACTTGAGTCCAGCTGATTTTCGACCGGTCGCCTTGGCATAGCCCGCGCTTGGTGACGAAATTGTAGATCCCGCCCTTGCCCTCGGCATCGCCGGGATACCAGTTTTGTACGGTGGAATATTTAATCTCCGCATCTTCCATTGCGACCAATTCCACCACCGCTGCGTGAAGCTGATTTTCATCGCGCATGGGCGCGGTGCAGCCTTCGAGATAGGACACATAGGAGCCCTTCTCTGCCACGATCAAAGTCCGCTCAAACTGCCCGGTATTTTCGGCATTGATGCGGAAGTATGTGGAGAGCTCCATCGGGCAACGCACGCCTTCTGGAATGTAGACAAATGTGCCATCGGAGAAGACTGCGCTGTTGAGCGTGGCAAAGTAATTGTCGCGCGTCGGCACGATCTTGCCGATCCATTTTTTGACCATCTCAGGGTGTTCTTTGATCGCTTCTGAAATGGAGAGGAAAATCACGCCCGCCTTGGACAATTCCTCGCGGAAAGTGGTCGCAACGCTAACGCTATCGAACACGGCATCCACGGCGACTTTGCGCGCACCTTTAACGCCTGCGAGCACTTCTTGCTCGCCCAAGGGAATGCCGAGCTTGTCGTAGACTTCTTTGATTGCCGGATCGAGATCGTCGAGCGAATCCAGCTCCACTTTTTTCGTCGGCGCGGCGTAATAATAGGCGTCTTGGTAATCGATTTTGGGATAGCCAACTTTGGCCCAATCCGGCTCTTCTAAAGTCTCCCAAATGCGGAAAGCTCTCAGCCGCCAATCGAGCATCCATTCCGGCTCGCCTTTCTTGCCAGAAATAAAGCGCACCGTGTCTTCGGTAAGGCCTTTTTCTGCAAACTCGGTATCGATATCGGCTGACCAGCCATGCTCATAATCCGCAGCCTTATCGGCTGCATCGCGCGCATCCTGATCCATCATATCGCGGGATGGGGTTTCGAGTTCTTCGCTCATGCTACTTCTTCCACTTGCGGCAATTGGGCCAGCTGGGTGAGGGGGATGTCGGCCAATGCTCCGCGAAGGGCATTATTGACGATGGGCCAATGGGGTTTGACGCTGCATTGCTCGTGAACCGCGCAATCCTCGCCTTCGACGCAGGCGGTGAGTGCGATGGGGCCTTCGACGGCCTCGACAATATCGGCAAGACTGATTGCGGCCGCCGGGCGAGCCAATTGCAATCCGCCGCCAGCGCCGCGTGATGACCGCATTAGGCCAGCGCTGGTGAGCTTGCTGACGACTTTTTGAATGGTTGGCGCAGGCAAGCCGCTTTCATGGGCGAGTTCGCTGGCCGAGACTTTGCCGCCGCCGCAATGACGCGCAGCTTGGCACATGGTGACCACGGCATAATCGGCTAAATTGGACAAGCGCATAAGGCAAAACCTAAATCGGACTGATTCATTCCGATTTCACCTAGGAGCGCTTGAAACGCATTTCAACGCCTAAACCCTTGTTGCGAGTCGTTAGCATCCTTGTGGTTCCGCACCTGCCTCCGCAGGTGCATCCTCGGCGCAATTCCCTTCGCCATGCTTCGGGGCGCCTGCGGCCGCCCGGTCGGGCTTGCGAAGCTGCGCTTCGATCAGGGTGATTGGTTCCTATTCACCGTCAAAACCGTCACGACCGCCGCCTCTTCCCCCGCCAGGCTTAATGATGAACGCAAGTGCCGCCAGAATTCCGAAGCCTCCCCACGCATAAAGCAAAATGTCGGCGAGAGTCTCACCCACCCTTCTTCTCCGCTGCGATCCATGCGTCGACATTCTCTTCCAGAATATCGAGCGGAACGGGCCCGCTGGCCAAAACAGTGTCGTGGAAGCCGCGAATATCAAAGTCAGCGCCCAATTGATCCTTGGCCTTTGCGCGCAATTCCATGATCTTCAGCTTGCCAATCATATAGGCCGTCGCTTGACCGGGATAGACCACATAACGCTCGATCGCCTTGCGAATATCGCCGTCGGGATTGGGCGTGTTTTCGGTAAGATACGCAATCGCCTTTTCTCGGCTCCAGCGCTTGTCATGAATGCCTGTATCAACGACGAGGCGGCAGGCGCGCCAAAGCTCCATGCCCAGCCGGCCAAAGTCGGAATAGGGATCGGTATAGAAGCCCATATCCTTGCCGAGTTCCTCGGTATAGAGCCCCCAGCCTTCCGTATAGGCGGTCACCCCGCCAAACCGGCGGAAGGGCGGCAATTCGCCCATTTCGGTCTGCAAAGCGCGCTGCAAATGGTGGCCGGGTGAGCCTTCATGATAGGCGAGCGCCTCCAGCTCATTCTTGCTCATATCGCGCAGATTATAAAGGTTCACATAATATGTGCCGGGGCGCGATCCATCGGGCGCTGGGCTTTGATAAAACGCCTTGCCTGCGCTTTTCTCGCGGAAGGCCTCGACCGGCTTGATGATCATCGGCGCTTTGGGCAGACGGCCGAAATATTCAGGCAATTTCGCTTCCATCTTGCGCAAGACCGCATTTGCATCGGCAAGATATTCCTCGCGCGATGTGTAGAAAAACCGGTCATCATTGCGGGTGTATTTGAAGAAGTCTTGCAAGGATCCCTCAAAGCCAACCTTGGCCATGATCTGCCGCATCTCGCCGTGAATGCGGTCCACTTCGCGCAGGCCGATATTGTGGATTTCATCAGCTGTGAGGTCGGTGGTGGTGTAGTTCTTGAGCAGCGCTTTGTAATAATTGCCGCCATCAGGAAGACGCCACACACCATCATCGGTAGGCGCGGTGGCTTCTTGCCGCTTCATTTCAGCCAGCAGGCGGCGGTAAGCAGGCGCAGCGGAACCACGCCATGCATCGCGTGCCTGTTCGTATAGAATGGACGCTTCTGCAGCCTCAGATGCGTTATTCTGGTCGCCCGCCGGCAACGCATCCACCTTGCTCTTGAAGTCTTTCAGCACCGCATTGTCATCACCTGCATTCAGCAGGTTCTCAATATCGGAAACCACATAGGGATAGACCCATTTGGGCGGCATTACGCCGTTCGCCGCGCGCTCTTTCGCTTCGGCTGTGAGTGTATCCAGAACACCGCCAAGGCCTTCAATTCGTTTAATGTAAGCATCAGCATGCGCAGGCTCGCTGACCTTATGAATATTGATCAGAAACGCAGGAAGCCCGCTATGTGCTCCGCGCATTTGATTGAAGAGGTAGGTGTTCTTGCGATATTTGAAATTGCGATCGCGGCGCTCTGCCATGGCATCAAACAGGCGGTAAGACAGCGCATCATCGGCAGACAGATCGCCAAGCGCAAAACGCGTCTGCATGTCACTCAACGTCAGCTTCAAAAGCGCCATTTCGCGCGCGTCACCTTCATCGGTGTAATCGCCCCATTTGCCGTAATCCGCATCACGAATGCCGCGATAGGCCTTAGTTTGCGGCGACATAGCCAATTGCGCTGAATTGTAATTCTCAAACACTGCAGCCAGGTCTGCCGACGGTGCGGGCGCGGTTTCAGCAGGCGCAGATTGTACGGTTTGCGCCGAGGCGCTGGCGACATTGGCGGCATCTTCAGGCGCAGCACAACTCGCCGCTGCTAGAGCCAAAACAGAAACAAATGGAAGGGTGGCCGGAAGAGCGGAAAGACGCATGATCATTACCTTATGATTGCCGAAAACTGCGCGAAACTATGGCCAGCGTCATAAGTCAAAATGACGCGAAGGCAAAAGCTAAATCAGCAGCGCTAGTCTTCCATGTCGCCGGGCTTTTGCCTGCTTGGCAGTTTTTTCGTATGCGCTTTATCGTGCAAAAACCCATCCGGATTGAGAATATCAGAAAGCAGTGATTGCGACCGCTTGCCCAGTTTTGACGGCGTACGCCCAGTCGTCTTCTTCACATCGCGAATGAGATGCGATTGATCGGTATAACTTTCGCCAATTTCCGCATCCACCTGCGGCGTCACTGACCCATGGCTCATCACAGAGGCAGTAAAGGCAGCGCGCATTCGCAGCGCCACCTGATTGGGCGCTTGGCCGAAATATTGCTGCACCAAACGCTGAATTTGCCGCGGAGATAGGGGCAGCGCATCATACAATTCTTTGACATCGGGCTGCATCGTATCGGTTGCCCAGCTGCGCGCCGTGAGGATCAATTGCTTGCGTTCATCCTTGATAGGCGTCCGGCGCTCAGCCAGAAAACCGCGCATCGCGGAGACAATTTCAGCCGGAGAGATCGTGCCTGCGCGGCATTGCTCGAGCAGACCGTCACCAAATTTCGTCGCCGCTGCACCGAAAACTTGCTCTGCTGGAATGATCGTATTCTTGACTTCATCCACCCGCAAACCGGTCATCTCCGCCCAGCCAAGCTCGCTCAGTCCCAGCCCATACAATTGCCCTGGCCCGCGCAAATGCGCTTCGCTCGCCATGGTCGTTGGCGCGATGAAATAAAGCTCACCGGCACCGGCTCCGGCGCTGGTTCCATCGGGATATTGTAGCAGGGATGATCCCTTTGTCCGCAGACAGAACTGTCCGCCCACCGCAGGCATAGTGTCGCTGATGAACGCGCTGCCCATATAGGAATGATAGGCGGAACGGATGCATTCATCCGGCGTGAAATCGGGCTCTCCCAAAAATGTGAAGCCGTCCTTGCGTTCCGCAATATCAGGGATGCCGCTATGCCTCACCGATTGCGGCCCTATTCCAGCTCGCGAAAATTGGTGAGATCAAGCATTTCACTTAGGTAAGGCGCTTCATCATCGGAAAGCCGCGCCGGTGTGCGGCCGACAAAAGCGCGCAATTCCTTGATCATATGCGATTGATCGTAAAACGCCTCGCCCAATTCCGCCTCAAACTCAGGCGTCAATTGCGGGAAGGACATCAAGGCCGCCGCCCGTAACGCGCGATATTTGCGAGCAAGAGCGGTTGGCGGCAGGCCGAAGTAGCGTTCAACAAGGCGCTGCACTTGGCGCGCGCTATAGGCGGCCTGCGAAGTGAGATCTTCAAAATCTGGATTGAGCGATGATCCCAGCCATTGGTTGGTCAGCTTGATCAAATCGGCATGGCGCGCATTCACTTTTTTGGCATTGGCGGCAATGAAATCGCCCAAAGCCAACGCGCAATCCTCACCCGAAGTCTCGCCAGAACGATATTGCGCGCATAATTCAGCGCCCAACGCATCAACCTTCGGATCGAGCCAAGTGGATGCTTTCACAAAGCGATTGCCAAACTGCGAAGCATCAAGGCCCGTCAGCGCGGCCCAGCCAAAAGGCGAAAGCACTGCGCCAATTGCGTGAAATGGCCCCTGTACGACGAATGGAGCAGCCACAGAAAACGGCGTGAGCAAGTTGGTCTCATGGCTGGGATCAACGCGGCCATCCAAGAACTGCATTTCGCCTTTGCCGTGCGGGAAAATCGCCAAATGCCCCACCGACGCCGGCTGAATGTCGCGAATGACCGCTTCATCGCAGCGAAAATGGTAGAATGTGGTGACATAGTCGCTGAACCGCGCAGGCGGCGCGATATAGTCGATGTTAAAGAAAGATTGCGGCGTCAGCTCAAACGGCTGCCCCGCGAAATTCCCCGCAGCTTTCGCCCGGGTATCCCCTGTATCCACCATTGCGACCCTCAACTTACGCTCTTCATCGGCAATTGAGCCCGACTCAGCGATAAGTGCAACAAAAAAAGGGCGGCTCCTTTAAGAACCGCCCTTGAAAGTTGAGGAACTCTTCACATCGCTGCTCCGAGCCCTTCGGGTCGCAAGAGGGGAATTAGGCGAGTCGCGGTCAGATGGATTGTATGCAAACGACAAGACATGCGTTTTGCGGGCCAATTGCTGTCGCAAACCTACAAAATCGGCGGTTTTTCTTCGAATTTTTGTGGATTGTCTTGCGCTGGTCGACAGCAGTGATCAGCTTTGCCATAGCGCGCAAATATGCTTTTCAACCTCATAAAGCCTGCGCTTTTCGCGCTCGATCCTGAAACGGGCCACCGCCTTGCATTGACTGGCCTCAAAGCCATTCCTGGCAACGGTTCTGCGCGCAAATCACCGCAAAGCGGGGCTCTGGCGACCAATATTGCCGGGCTTAATTTCCCCAATCCCGTGGGCGTGGCAGCGGGCTTTGATAAGGATGCCGAAGTGCCCGATGCTCTGCTGGGCATGGGTTTTGGCTTTACCGAAGTCGGCTCCATCACGCCTTTACCGCAGGCGGGCAATCCCAAGCCGCGCCTGTTCCGTCTGGCAGAGGACCGTGCGGTGATTAACCGTATGGGCTTCAACAATAGCGGCGCGGATGCAGCTTTGACGCGGCTGAAAAAGCGCGCCGGACGCACGGGCATTGTCGGCATCAATATCGGCGCGAACAAAGACGCGGCGGATCGCACCGCGGATTACGCAACGATGACGCGGATCATGGCACAGCTGGCCAGCTATCTCGCGGTCAATATCTCCAGCCCCAACACGCCGGGCCTGCGCGCCTTGCAGGATGAAAGCGCCCTTATCGATTTGCTCGACGGGGTAATTGCAGCGCGCAGCGAAGTGGCCGCAAGCAATCCGCCGCCGATTTTCCTCAAGGTCGCGCCTGATTTGGAACCTGCAGATATTGACGCAATTGCGCGCATTGCTTTGGACAAGAAACTGGGCGCATTGATCGTATCGAACACGACCATATCGCGGCCCGCTTTGCGCTCACAGCATTCAGGCGAGACAGGCGGCCTTTCGGGCGCGCCCTTGCGCGATTTGGCAACCCAGCGTGTGCGTGATTTCCGCAAGGCGACTGGCGGCGCGCTTCCCCTGATCGGTGTTGGCGGGATTGGCTCCGCAGAGGATGCATGGGCGCGGATAAAGGCTGGCGCGAGCCTCGTGCAACTCTATTCCGCCATGGTTTATGAAGGGCCAATGCTGGGCGCAAAAATTGTCGCGGGCCTCGACCGTTTGATGCGCGAAGAAGGGTTCGCCACTGTTGCAGAGGCGGTTGGAAGCGAATAGCACTGCGGTCTATGATTAGACGCACCCTTGCTACCCTCGCTTTGTCGGCCACTCTGGCTGCATGTTCCTATGATGATGCACCCATCGCCAGCACGCCCGCACCAGCAGAGCGTGCAGGCGGCGTTAGCAGCGCCGATCCGCGCGCCAATGCGGCAGGTGAGGCGATTTTAGCACAAGGCGGCAGCGCCACGGACGCAGCGATCGCTGTCATGCTCGCGCTAACCGTGGTTGAGCCGCAATCCAGCGGCATCGGCGGCGGCGGCTTTATGATGCGCGCCAGCGGATTGGGCGATATCACCAGCTATGATGGCCGCGAAACGGCGCCCGCTAGCGCAACAGGCATGCGCTTCCTTGATGACAAGGGCGAAAGACTGCCCCGCGATATGCGCGTCACTTCAGGGCTGAGCGTAGGCGTACCGGGCAATATTGCTCTGGCGGCAAAGGCGCATGCCGCGCATGGTACATTGCCTTGGGCGGAGCTTTTTAAACCCGCGATTGCCTTGGCCGAGAACGGCTTTGTGATGAACCGCCGCCTCAATGGCTCGCTGTCGGGCCGCAACAAAACACGTGCGGGTCTGACCGAGCATGGGCGCAGACTGTATTTTGGCGCGGATGGCGAACCGCTGCCGGTTGGCACTCGCATTCGTAATCCCGATCTGGTCGAGGCGCTGACCGATATGGCCGAAAATGGCCCTGACACTTTCTACCAAGCGAATGCCGCAGGTCTCGCCAAAGAGGTCGCGGACAAAACACCGCAAGACGGCAAAATGACCGCTGCCGATATCAATGCTTACCAAGCCAAAGAGCGCGGCGCAGTTTGCGGCAAATATCGCAGCTACACGGTCTGCGGCATGGGCCCTCCATCTTCGGGCGGCATTGCCGTTGTTCAAATGCTCGGCCAGCTGGAGCGTTTCGACTTGAAAGCGCTTGGTGCGGACAACCCGAAAACTTGGCACCTGTTCTTGGAATCGCAGCGTGTCGCCTATGCCGACCGCGAGCTGTATATTGGCGATAGCGATTTTGTTTCCGTGCCGGTGGCGGGCATGATCGACCCCGATTACATCGCCCAGCGCTCCCAATTGCTCGACCCGGCAAACCGTATCGACGCAAAGCCCGGCACACCGCCCGGCGCACCTTTGGCCCGCGCAGACGGGGACGAGCCGGAGGAAAATGGCACATCGCATTTCTCCGTCGCGGATGCTGCCGGCAATGTCGTCAGCTACACCTCTACCGTTGAGGGCGCATTTGGATCGGGCCTGATCTTCGGCGGGTTTTACCTCAATAATGAACTCACCGATTTCAGCTCGACCCCAGCGAAAGACGGCAAGCCAGTTGCCAACCGGGTGGAAGGCGGCAAACGCCCGCGCAGCTCTATGGCACCGACGATTGTGTTTGATGCAGCAGGTGAGCCATTCCTTATCATTGGCGCAGCAGGCGGGCCGACGATCCCTGTGCAAACCGCGCGCTCCATCATCGGCGTGATCGATTTCGGGATGAGCGCGAAAGAAGCCCTCGCTCTGCCGTTGATCATGGGCTTTGGTTCCTCCGTAATTATCGAGGAAGGCAGCACGCTGGCAGCCCAGCAAGATGCGTTCAAAGCCATGGGCCACAGCAAAATTCGCACTGCCAAACCGCCGCTCAAATCCAATGCTCTGCTGCGCACGGATAAAGGCTGGGAGAAGGCGATGGACCCCCGCATTGATCCGCTTCTGGCCACTTCGCCCGAATAGACGCCAGCCTTTCGCCTTGCCGCAGCCGCATCCTCTCATTAGCTTAGGGCTAGAGAGGAAATTGGGACCGTGGATTTACGCGATATTGACGAGGTAGGCAGCCTGGTGGAGCTGTTCCTGAAACGCGCTGATGCGAAGGGCGATGCGCCTTTCCTCGGGCGCAAACAGGATGGCGAATGGCAGACACAAAGCTGGCGCGAGGTCGCCGATCTTGTGTGTTTGCTGGCGGAGAATTTGCGCGGGCTTGGCTTGAAAGATGGCGACCGCGTGGCGCTGGTTTCTGAGAACCGCCCTGAATGGTGTATCATTGATCTGGCCGTCATGGCCGCAGGTTGCATCACCGTGCCAACCTACATCACCAATACCGCGCGCGATCATGTCCATATTCTCGACAATTCGGGTGCACGCGCTGTGTTTGTCTCAACCGAGAAATTGCTCGGGCCCTTGCATGAAGCTTTGCAAGCATCGGGCGTTGCCGAACACGTCATCGGCATTGATGATTTGCACCGGCATCAGGCGGGCAGTTTTGAATTTCATGGGTGGGCAAACATGGTGACCGGCGATGCCTCAGCCGCCCGCGCAAAGGTGAAGGAACGCCTCAAGGGCTTCAAACGCACCGACACGGCCTGCCTCATCTACACATCCGGCACAGGCGGCGCACCGCGCGGCGTAATGCAGCACCACGGCGCAATCCTATGCTGTATCGCGGGCGCGGCGGAGATCGTCGCCGATGATTTCGGCGTCGATGATGAGCGGTTCCTGTCCTTCCTTCCCGCCTCCCACGCTTATGAGCACACTGGCGGGCAATATCTGCCAATCGCATTGGGCGCAGAGATCTATTATTCCGAAGGACTCGAGAAACTCGCCAGCAATATCGAAGAAGTCCGCCCAACCATTATGGTCGTCGTACCGCGCCTGTTCGAAGTCTTACGCACCCGCATTATGAAGCAGGTGGAAAAGCAAGGCAGAGTGCCCAATTATCTGATGGACCGCGCACTTGGTATTGCCGATGGTGAGGCGGCGCGCGGCAAAATCCGCAAGCGCGACAAGCCGATGAATATGATCCTAGAGAAAACTCTGCGCCCCAAAATTCGCGGGCGTTTTGGTGGCCGCGTCAAGGCAATGGTGTCGGGCGGCGCGCCGCTTAATCCCGATATTGGCAATTTCTTCCAAGCGATGGGGATCACTCTATTGCAAGGCTACGGCCAGACAGAAAGCGGCCCGATTATCTCCTGCAACCGGCCCAAGGCTGGCCTCAAAATGGACACGGTCGGCCCGCCTATGCGCAATGTTGAGATCAAAATTGCGGATGATGGCGAGCTGCTATGCCGGGGTGAGCTTGTCATGAAAGGTTATTGGCAAAATGATCGCGAGACGCAGCGCACCATCATTGATGGCTGGCTGCACACGGGCGATATTGGCCATTTGGACGAGGCAGGCCGGATTGTGATTACCGACCGCAAGAAGGATATGATCGTCAATGATAAAGGCGATAATGTTGCCCCGCAAAAGATCGAGGGTATGCTGACTTTGCAGCCCGAAATCGCGCAAGCCATGGTGGCGGGTGACAAGCGCCCCTATGTGACCGGCTTGATCGTGCCGGATGCTGAATGGGCACTGGAATGGGCGCGCGCCAATGATGAGAAGTTTGATATGGCTGCGCTACAAGATTTGCCCGCGTTTAAATCAGCCGTGCGCGCAGGCGTCGACCGCGTGAACAAGGATTTGTCCGTGATCGAAAAGGTTCGCAAATTTACCTTCGCCGATGAAGCTTTTGGGATCGATAATGAGGAAATGACACCCAGCATGAAAATCCGCCGCCACGTTATTCGCGGGCGTTATGCGGATAGGTTGGATGGATTGTATTGAGCTAGAACGCTTAGGCCATTTCCATTGCGCGCGAAGTTGGGCGGCATTTATCGTGGCGCCGCATATTGGAGGTGGGTTTCACCTCAGGCGTGTACTCAAGAGATTTGATTTTGCACGCAATTTCAGGATTTGGATTGGCTAGATCGCATTCAATCCAAATTCGATCAGGATAAGACGGCCCCATCCATTGAACCCCGCCGACAATAGGATTGCCGTTACCGTTCATCATACGCAGCTGAATGCTCTGACGACGAGAACTTTCTAGCCTTCTTTCGTATCGCGCCCGGCTTCCTGCACAGCGACCATTCAAGAAATCGCAAAAGCTAGTGCGTACCCTTCTGCTAAAAGTGCTTTTCCCAAAAGGATCACTGCCCCTCTCGTCATATTGAATCAGGAGCGAGGTTCCGTCCTCAACAAATCCGCTTTTGCTGAATTCAACATTTATTTGAGCAAGAACTGGTTTGCAGACCCGCTCAGCTTCTAGACTAGTATCAGCCGTTGCGGTGCTTGCTAAGCAAACCGGAAGCCCCATCAAATGGAAAAGACGCAATTTCTTTATTTGATACAACGCCATTCACCCCAAAGATCATAATAAGACTTATGAAATTGCAGAGTATTTTTATTGTAACAACAAAGCAAGCAACTATTCAGTGAGCATTGAGCGCCTCAAGCCGCCTCAGCAACCTCAACATATTCCGGATAGAAGTTTGGCTCGCGCGTGGACCAGCCCGGCGCGGTGGCGGCGGCTTCGCTTAAGGATTGCAGCAGCACTTTGCGGTGGTCGGGGCGGATTTGCGGCAGAGCGGCGGCGGAGCAAAATACGCTCGGCAACCATGGGCGCACATCGGCACCCAGCAAGCGCTCGTAAAGGAAACGAAACGCGGAAAAGCTGGTCAATTTCTCTTGACCCAAATCGAATGCGGCAATGCGCATCAGGCGGCCAACAAACTCTGTGACAGGCTCCAAAGCATCATCCATCGGGATTACGCCGCGCAGGGTTTTGAGCTCTTGATAGGCGATATATTGCCGGCGGATTTCGGTGTTTTCATTCTCATCCCGCGCCCATAATTTGAACGCATCGTGCCGGCCCAAACCAATGTCGAGCGCGCGCTTGATGTAGCGCTGTTCGCACGGCTGAAAGCTTGCGAACTCTCGCATTTCATTAATGCTCATTGATGCGCTGCCCGCCATTGCCATATCCTAATCTATCCTTCTGTCGTCACTTTCGGCCAAGCCGCGGACGTGAAGGTTTTATGGCGCAGTCTGGTTAATAACGCGTAAGGATAGGGCTCTGTTTCCGCGCTGATTTGGCGCAAAGAAACGTGAATTTTGCGCGCGAGGCCAGATGAGGCCAATCAAGGCCAAACGCTAGACAGGGCGTAAACGGCACCAGATGAGGTTAGATCAGGCCTGCCAATGGGCTAGATGGATCGGCATATTTTCGGCGTTGCATGCGGCCTGCCAAATAGGCTTCGCGGCCAGCCTCAACCGACAATTTCATCGCCCGTGCCATGCGCATGGGATCCTTGGCCTCGGCAATGGCGGTGTTCATCAAGATCCCGTCACAGCCAAGCTCCATGCCAACGGCTGCATCGCTGGCGGTTCCAACACCGGCATCGACCAGCACGGGAACATTGGCGCCCTCAACGATCAAGCGGATGGTGACCTGATTTTGAATACCCAGCCCTGAGCCAATGGGTGCGCCCAATGGCATAACCGCTACCGCTCCGGCGTCTTCCAATTGTTTCGCCGCGATGGGATCGTCGACGCAGTAAACCATGGGTTTGAAGCCTTCATTCGCCAGAGTTTCGCAGGCGCGGATTGTCTCGACCATGTTCGGGTAGAGCGTGCGGGCCTCGCCCAATACTTCCAATTTCACCAAATCCCAGCCGCCTGCCTCGCGCGCCAATCTCAGGGTGCGGATCGCGTCTTCGGCGGTAAAACACCCTGCGGTATTGGGCAGATAGGTGTATTTTTTCGGATCAATGAAATCGGTCAGCATTGGTGCGTTGGGGTCGGTGACATTAACACGGCGCACGGCGACCGTGATCATTTCTGCGCCCGATGCTTCCAATGCAGCAGCGTTTTGCTCGAAGTCTTTATATTTGCCCGTCCCGACAATCAGGCGCGATTTGAATGTATGGCCAGCGACCGTCCAGCTATCGTCAGCAGCATGATCACCGCCGCCGACAAAATGCACAATCTCCAGCGTATCACCATCGCCCAGTGCAGCATCCGCCAAAGTCGAGCGCGGGACAATTTCGCCATTGCGTTCAACCGCGACTTTCGCCGGATCAAGCTCCAGCTCAGTGGCGAGTGCCGCAATCGTAGCAGCAGAAGTCTGGCGAATATCGCCGTTTACGGTGATGGATTTCATGTCGGTCATAAGACAGCGACATAAAGGTCAGTGGCGGTGATGCAAGTGACCTTTTGTGCAGCCCTCGGGGCAATTGCCAGAGCGATCTGCGCGCGCACCCTTCAGATTGAGCAAATGTCCAATCGCGACCAAAGTCACGCCAATCACTGTCAGCACAACTTCGCGGTAATCATGCGGCATGGCCAGCGCCCCGCCCATGAAACTCAGCCCCGTCATCGCGACCACAAAAGGCGCAGCACGGCGGTGATTGAGCGCCCCCCAACCAATCGCAACGGCGGCCACGATCAAAGCGACCACAAGGCCATATTTGTGAATTTCCGGCGCGAGGAGGAATTGGCTGCCCAGACCAAAGGCGGAAACCAGCACAATCGAGAGGATGCAATGAATGAGGCATAGGCTGGATAGAATCAGCCCGGCACGGTCAAAGCGCCCAATAAAGGAGGCCCGATTTTGGGCACGACTCGAAGTTTGCTGATCCTGCATTGCAAGGATGCATGTATGTTATAGTGTTACATGTTGCAAGGGCTGCATAGCGTCTTGCGGCAAAGATACTTGCACTTTGGGCGGTGCAGGCACATTGAGCGCGGCATAATGACGACTGAACAAACTTCCTCCGCTCGCACCAATTTGCGCCTTGCGGCCATTGCCACCTGGCTTTATATTGTCGCGGCCATGGTCGTGTTGATCGTTTTTATCGGCGGGATTACGCGCCTGACGGAAAGCGGGCTGTCGATCACGCGGTGGGAATTGGTGGCCGGGATTTTGCCGCCTTTAACCGAGGCAGCTTGGGCAGCAGAGTTTGATCTCTACCGCCAGACGGCTGAATTCAAGTTTGAAAGCGGGCCTGCCGGTATGGATTTGGCGACGTTCAAATTCATCTATTTCTGGGAATGGTTTCACCGGATTTTGGGCCGCCTGATCGGGATAGCCTATGCTCTGCCGCTGGCATGGTTCTGGATCAAAAACGCCATTCCGGCCGGATATAAGCCGCGCCTGTTTGCGATGATGGCGCTGATCGGTCTGCAAGGGGCGCTTGGCTGGTATATGGTGTCTTCGGGTGTGGGCGATGAAGTGACTCTTACCGATGTCAGCCATTTCCGTCTGTCGGCGCATTTGCTCACCGCATTGTTCTTGCTCGGCGGGCTGGTGTGGACAGCGCTGGATTTGCGCAGGTTAGCACGCGACCCAGCATCCAAACCGGCTGGCATGACCGGATTTGGCATTGCCGTTGCCGCAATTATGTTCGTGCAATTGCTATTGGGCGCATGGGTCGCAGGGCTGAATGCGGGCCATGCCTCTTATGATTGGCCTCTGATGCAAGGGCGCTTTGTGCCGGAGTTTGACACAAGCAAAGGCATGATTTGGGCGATCACCCATGATCCCTATCTACTGCATTTCCTCCACCGCTGGTGGGCATGGATTGCGGTCGCCGCATTGGTATTGCTGGGGCGCAGAGTGCGCGGCATGGATCGGCGCGCTTCGATTGCCTTACACAGCGCCTTTGGCATTCAAATCCTGCTCGGCATAGCGACCGTGCTGAGTGAAGTGTCGCTATGGATAGCGGTCTTGCACCAGTTGGTTGGCGCTTTACTGGTGATGGCGTTGGCGTGGTGTCTGCATGTGGATGGGCGCAGCAATGTTCTGTCCGCTTCCGAGAAAAGCTAGGAACCAAGCGACTTAGTCATTCGTTATACCAAGGCTTAGGGAATAGAATGCGACGTGTTTTCTTGCCCTGAGCTGAAGTGAATAGCTTGGGGACTTACGACGATATGGCTGCCTTTTCATCCCGCAGGATTATGCTGCGGCGCGTTCTTTCTGGCATGGCCGCCCTCCCGCTTTCCGGCTCTCTATTGGCCGCCAATCGCGGCGCTTTGCGGCTTCCACCGCGCCCCATGCGGCTGACGCGAATATTGGAGCGCGGGCTGGGTGATGGGAAAATGATCACGGTTGAGCGGCAATGGTCGGTCGCATTTTCGCGCATGGGAAGAACCGTGCAGATTACCGGTAATCAGATCGCCGCCCGCGTTGATGCGCCCGAACGCCTCGCTCCTCTGGCCAAGATCGAAGAAGCGCGCATCGCCAATGGCATGTTCCCGCTGCTCCTATCCGATAGCGGCATATTGATGGGGCCAGAGCCAGCAAAGGGTTCAGCGAGCAGCGATAAGTCCGCCATGACGCAGGCAATTGCTGTGGCCGAAGATATGATTGCCAGGTCCGGCCGCAGCCCCTCTGATACGGCGCAAGCCATGCGCCACCTTGCGCAAATGCAGGAGGCTAGCCAGCCTTTGTTTGCAACAATGCCGCGCGATTTGTTTTTCCCAACCGGCGCAGCGATTCGCGACATTCGCGCGGTCAATCTTCCCGATGGAAGCGTAGGCGAGTTTGAGCTGACTTATAATGCCCGCGCAGTTCCGGAGGCAGGGTGGCTGGCGAAGGCCGAAAGGCAGATTATCACGCGTTTGGGCGGTGATGCGCGTCAATCACGCGAAATTTGGTCGCTTGAAAGCATGGCTGTGTAGACGCCCTCAAGAGTGGCGGTATTATTTTACCTCCCCTGAAGCCCGCTGTTTTGCTTGACTTGCGCGCCCTATCACGCCAATTGGCCGCCGAACCGCGCTGTCCCAAACGGCAACGGCGCGCTCCAAATCAAACAACCCGCAAGCCTAAGCATTCAGCATGGGCCTGCAAATTAGGACAGTAAGCCCATGAAGGTGCTCAGCAAACAGACCCGGTCGATCAAACCGGCAGAGGTCGAGAAGAAGTGGCATATTATCGACGGCGAAGGCCTCGTTGTTGGCCGCGTTGCTTCGATTATCGCCAATATCCTGCGCGGTAAAACCAAGCCCAGCTACACTCCGCACGTTGATTGCGGCGACCATGTGATTGTCATCAATGCCGGCAAAGTGAAATTCACTGGCAACAAAATGACCGACAAGATCTATTATAAGCACACCGGTCACCCCGGCGGCATCAAGCAAACCACTCCTGAAAAAGTGCTCGAAGGGCGCTTTCCTGAGCGTGTGCTTGAAAAAGCTGTTGAGCGTATGATCCCGCGTGGTCCTTTGGGCCGTGCGCAAATGCGCGCATTGCACCTTTATAATGGCACAGAGCATCCACATGACGGCCAAAACCCGACTGTGCTCGACGTTGCTTCCATGAACCGCAAGAATAAGGTCACCAAATAATGGCTGACGAAAAGACACCAGAAACTGAAACACCAGTTGAAACCGCTCCTGAAGCGGCTGCACCTGAGGCGACAACTGAAACTGTCACTGATCTTGCTGATCTGAAGGACATTGCTGGCGATGCGCCTGATGCGGATGCGGCGGCTATTGCTGCTGCACCGACCATGCCTTTGCGCGAGCAAGAGCTGGATCAATATGGCCGCGCTTATGCAACCGGACGCCGCAAGGATGCGACTGCCCGCGTTTGGATCAAGCCTGGCAAAGGCGTGATCACAGTGAATGGCCGCGATCAGGAAACATATTTTGCACGTCCGACTTTGCGCCTCGTGATCAACCAGCCTTTCGGCATCACTGACCGCGAAGGCCAGTATGACGTGATCGCAACTGTGCGCGGCGGCGGCCTTTCCGGCCAAGCTGGCGCAGTGAAGCACGGCATCAGCCAAGCTCTGACGAAATATGAGCCTGAGCTTCGCTCCACAGTGAAAGCTGCTGGCTTCCTCACCCGCGATAGCCGCGTTGTTGAGCGTAAGAAATATGGCCGCGCGAAAGCTCGCCGTAGCTTCCAGTTCTCGAAACGCTAAACTTCAGCTTTTCGAATATACGAGAAACGGGGCGGCCTATTGCAGGTCGCCCTTTTTCGTTTGGAGCCTAGTCCGTATGCTCGGGCAGCGTGCGCAATTCCTCTTCAATTGGCCGCCCCAATGCGCAGGTGAGCACGCGGTATGATGGCGGAGCACCGCGCAGCCGCGTCGACAATGTCCCAACACCCAGCATCCGCATAGAATGCCCGCCGCGCTGCCGCGTCAAATCGAAAGGGATATGCACATGGCCGGAAATCACCGCATCACCGCCCGCCGCCGCGAGAGCTGCAAAAGCATCATCACCGCCAATCGTCGGGTTCTTTGCGTCCTCATTCTCACCCAGCAATGGGTGATGGCAAATGACCAGCTTTTGGCGCGGATCGCTTTTCAGTCCCTTAAGATGCGCCAATGTCTCAGCAAGAGCTTCATCGGTCACGAACCCATCTGACCAAGGAAAGCGCGGCTGAATACGCACTGTGCTTTTGAGCGGCACAAACACAATATCGGGCGAACGGAAAACATCGCTGGCAATTGCTGACTTCATCCGGCGGAAGCGCAGATAGGGATCAGTGAAGCGCTCCCACATATTGTAATAGGGCATGTCATGATTGCCTGGGCACAGCACCACAGGGCATTCAAACTGCGCGAAGTAATCACGCGCGTCGGCAAATTCGGAATGCTTGGCGCGCTGCGTCACATCGCCGGTGCACAGCACAGCGTCGACGCCTTCTTCTTTGGCGGCCTTAGCAAAAGCATCCAAAGCCGCGCGGTTCTCGACACCGAAATGCACATCGCTGCAATGGAAGATACGCGTGGGTGAATGGGTTGCCATGATGCGCGTCAAACAAGCCGCTTAGCCGCACATTGGCAAGAGGCGCGCATATTTCATGCCCCGCAGCCTCTCCATCAGGCTGTTAAATCCGATTGGTCAGAATCATCCACGCGGCAACACCGTTCATCGCGCTATAGAGCAAATAGGCCCCCAGCACCGCAGGCCAGCCGCTCCAAATCAGCAGCATCGCAGCAAGCAGCACCAGAAACTCTGTAATCAGGCTCATCCGCCCGCCCAGCATATGCACAAAGCCAGACATCTGCCCGAGCAGAGGATGACCGCTTTCCAACACAGCCTTGTGCAGGACAAAATTGCCAATGCCCAAGAGGAAACAGATAAGAATCGCGAACCAGATCGTCATTGTTTGATTATTGCGCGATATTTCGTCGGTTGGAAACAGTCGTTCATCGGCAAAACTGCCCCGTCCGTCTTTTGCGCGCCGCATTGGTCGAACGCTGCCCTCCAATTGTCGAGGGTTTGCTGACCGGCATGCCTCCCTGCCCTAGAAGTTGTATTGCGCAGCGGGTCACCCCCAACCCCCTCAATCCCCCAGGCCCGCGCGCAGTTGGAGAGTAAAATGTTTAAGTCTTTCATTGCCGCCGCCACTATTGGTACCGCCCTTATCGCTGCCCCTGCGATCGCTGGCTCTAACACCGCCGGTTCCCACGCCGCGCAATCATCGAAAATCCAATATGCTGACCTCAATCTGGCCACCCCTGAAGGCCAAGAGCAGCTCGAACGCCGCATCGACACAGCAGCCCGCAAAGTCTGCAAGCTGGGCGAGCACCGCACAGGCACCCGCATCCCATCCGGCCAGCGCAAAGTATGCTACGCAAAAGCTCGCAATAGCGCCCGCAGCCAAATGGCATCGCTGATCAGTGACACTCGCCGCGGAGGCTAAATGCATAAACCGAAACAAGCGCCCCTAACCAAGGCGCTTGCAAGGGGTGTGATCCGGCTCTCAACCAATCCCCGAGAGCCCGATTGCACCCCTTACTTTTGTCTGATTGATTGAGAATTCGGCGTGAGGAATTCGGCGAATTTACCGGCCCGACTTTTACCGGCCTGCCATGGCTTTCACTTTGGAAAGATACGTCCGGCCAATCCGCAGGGCTTCTGTATCGCCGCCACTTTCCACCTCTGCCGACCACACGCCTAGGCCATCATGACGAAGGCCGCGTATCCGGTCCTTGCGCAATATGGTGGAGCGGTGAATGCGGATGAATTGCGCTGGATCCAGCTTCTTCTCAAGGCCAGCGATTGTTTGCAGCAGCAAATATGTTCGCGCTGCCTCCGCGTCATCGCCATCGCTTTTGGAATTGACATGCAGGCGCACATAATCACGCTCTGCATCGATCCGGCTGACTTGCGAAACCGCAATCCGGAGCAATTCAGAACGGTGCGGGACCCATAATTCATCGAGCCATTCGCTGGCACTCTCGCCACTGGCGCGCGCCGCATCTCGCGTTTCGCTTTTGCGATCAATCGCTCGGCCGATCGCTCTGGCCAACCTGTCCGCCGCCACCGGTTTCAGCACGTAATCAATCGCATCAAGGTCAAAGGCCTCAACGGCAAAATCCTCATGCGCGGTGACGAAAATTACCGCAGGCGGGGTTTCGAACTTGGCCTTCATATCCGAAAGCGCGCGCGCAACGCCCAGCCCGTCAAGCTCTGGCATTGTCATATCGAGCAGGATCAGATCAGGGCTCAGCGCTTCGGCCAATCGCAGGGCTGCGGCCCCGTCGCTGGCTGTCCCGATCACATTGATCGATGGATTATCCGCGCAAATCACTTGGATGCGCTCAACCGCCAAGGGCTCATCATCAACAATCAAAGTGCGTAAGGGGGCCTGGGCAGTGTCGGGCGCATTTTCCTTGGAGGTATCATCAGCCATTGCGGGTCAACGGTATCCTTATTTCGCTTTTATAGCCGCCTTCAATGGGGCCAGATGTCATCTCAATATCAGGCCCAAAGCGTGCTTCCAACCGGTCACGTACATTGGCCAGCCCAATGCCGAAACCATCCTGCGCATCCTTGGATACGCCGGGGCCATTGTCGGTCACGGTGATAACCAGACGGTCAAATTCCTCCCGCGCAGCGACTTTTACTGTGATGGGGCGATTAAAGGGAGAGACGGCATATTTGACCGAATTTTCGACCAAGGGCTGCAAGATCATCCCCGGAACGCGCGCATCGACCAGATCATCGGGCAGATCAAATTCAGTCTTCAGGCGCTCAGGAAACCGCACTTCTTCAATATTAAGATAGTGCTTTTGCAGATCAAATTCCTGCTCCAGCGCCACATCTGATGTTGGCTCATTGGTCAGGCTGTGGCGGTAAAAGCTAGAGATCGTTTGGATCATCTGCTCCGCTTGTGCAGCCTTGCCCGTCATCACGAGGGCCGACAGCGAATTCAGCGTGTTGAATAGGAAATGCGGGTTCACTTGATAGCGCAAAGAGCGCAATTCCGCCGCCTTTGCCGCATTGCGGAACATTTGTTCGCGCCGCTCTGCCACGCGAACTTGCGCTGTGGCGAGCAAGGAGAAATAGATCACTGACCAAGCCAACATCATGAAATAGCGGCTCAAGGCAATATCGGTAATGCCCGCCCAAAAGCCCATTTTCTTCTTCGAATTTGCGGTATCAGAAGTGGGGTCACCAGTGGGCGTTGCAGGCACATCGCGCAAAAGCCCGCCCGATGTGCTGTTCGAAGGATTATGGCCTGCATCATTCCCATCATCATGCGAATGATCGGTTTGATAGCCTTCCTCCTTCTCATGCATATTCTCAAAAACAAAATTGTTCACCTGCGCGGTTAGCAGGGCAACAGGCAGGGCCAGCAGCAAAGACGCGCCCATCTTCATCCAAAGCGGGCGGCTGTCGAATAAGCGCAAAAGCAGCCACAGGATTAGCGTAATGCCCATGCCCGCCAGAACGACAATCGCGCGCAATTGCATCATTTCGGCGGTGTCATGGCCCGAGACCACTTCCCAGCGCACAGTGGCGAGGATGAAATAGGTGACCCACAGGGCCACGACCGACACTATCACTGCGCGGAACGAGACGCTGGCGCGCAATTTGGGAGCTATGGACTGCATTATGCCCAAGGGTTTAGCCGCCGCGCTCGCCAAAGGCCAATTCGCGGATCGAACACTATGCGCGGTTCGTCGAGCGCATTACGCCTTTTGCAGCAATCCTTCGTCCGCAATCTTCTTTTTCCAAGTGGCAGGCGCCAGCGTGTGGACATTATTGCCCTCGCTATCGACGGCGACTGTCACTGGGAAATCTTGGACTTCAAATTCATAGATCGCTTCCATGCCGAGGTCTTCAAATCCGACGACTTTGCTGCCCTTAATTGCGCGGCTGACAAGATAGGCTGCGCCGCCGACCGCCATTAAGTAAGCCGACTTGCCATCACGGATCGCGCCGGTTGCATCGGGGCCGCGCTCGGCCTTTCCGACCATCGCCAACAAGCCCTGATCGAGCATCATGCGGGTGAATTTGTCCATGCGCGTAGCGGTTGTTGGGCCAGCGGGGCCAACCACTTCTTCGCCAACGGGATCGACGGGACCAACGTAATAGATAACGCGGCCCTTGAACTCGACCGGCAATTCCTCACCGCGCTCCAGCATATCCTTGATGCGCTTATGTGCCGCATCGCGTCCGGTGAGCATTTTGCCATTGAGCAGCAGACGATCGCCTTGCTTCCAGCCCTGCACGTCTTCTGGTGTCAGCGTGTCCAGCTCCACTCGCTTCGCCGATGCATCCGGCTTCCAATGCACATCAGGCCAAGCATCCAAATCGGGCTGCGGCAGATAGGCAGGGCCACTGCCATCCATGGTGACATGGGCATGGCGAGTCGCCGCGCAATTGGGGATCATCGCCACAGGCTTACCGGCGGCATGGCACGGCCAATCATTGATCTTCACATCGAGAATGGTGGAAAGCCCGCCCAGCCCCTGCGCGCCAACGCCGGTTGCATTCACAGCGTCGAAAATATCGATCCGTAGCTGTTCGATATCGGTCTGCGCACCGCGCGCTTTCAATTGGCCCATATCAATCGGGTCCATCAGGCTTTGCTTGGCGAGTTTCACACAATGCTCTGCTGTGCCGCCGATACCAATGCCGAGCATTCCGGGCGGGCACCAACCTGCGCCCATGCTTGGGATCTGCTCCAGCACCCACTCGATAATATTGTCCGACGGGTTCATCATTTTGAACTTGGATTTGTTCTCACTGCCGCCGCCCTTGGCTGCAACATCAATGGAGATTTGATTGCCCGGTACCATCTCCACCGATAGTACACATGGCGTATTGTCGCGCGTGTTGCGGCGCGTAAAAGCAGGGTCCGCTAGGATGGAGGCTCGAAGCTTATTTTCGGTATTATTATACGCCTGCCGCACGCCTTCATCGACAACATTTTGCAGGCTTTGTTTCGAATCGAGCCGGCAATCCTGACCCCATTTGATGAAGACATTGACGATGCCCGTGTCCTGACAAATCGGCCGGTGCCCCTCCGCACACATTTTCGAATTGGTCAGGATTTGCGCAATCGCATCTTTCGCCGCAGGGCCCTGCTCCGCTTTATACGCCTCGCCCAAAGCCTCAATATAGTCCATCGGATGATAGTAAGAGATATATTGCAGCGCATCGGCCACTGTTTCTATCAAATCCGCTTCGCGTATGGTGATCATGTCGCTCATCGAGGGGAGGCTCCTATCGGTCGAAATTCATCTGCATTCCGCCTAGCGCAGAATAGCGAGCAAAGGCTATTTGAATTTTGCGCGAATTTTGCATCACTATTGGGAAGCTGTCGCCATTTTGGCGCAAACTGCTTGGCTCTCTGCGCAGCGGGCGCTAGATGATCGGTAGAGACAATTGACGAACTGTATTGGTAATGTAATACAGTGCTTAGAGGCTTAAAGAAAACACGCATGGATATGAACTCCGCCCGCAAGGCAATGATCGACAGCCAGCTTCGCACCAGCGGAGTGAACGAGCCTTATGTGCTGACTCGCATGAACAGCGTTCTGCGTGAAGATTTCGTGCCTAAAGCTTCCAAAGACATCGCCTATATGGACCGCGCCGTACCCTTGGGCGGCGGACAATCCCTGCCCGCGCCTTTATTCCACGGAATGGCCTTGATGGAAGCGGCGCCAAAGGCAGATGATACGGTTTTGGTCGTCGAAAATGGCTCAGGCTATTTGGCCGCATTGATTGCTCCGCTTGTCACCAAAGTGGACACAGTCTCTGCGGAAGATGCAGCGAGCAAGACAGGCCGCAAGACCTATTCACTCATACTGGTTGATGGCGCGATTGAGCAATTGCCCGCTGGCCTTGCCAAGCGTTTGGAAGATGGCGGCCGCATTGTTACCGGCCATGTCACGCGCGGTGTTACGCGGCTGGCAACAGCGCGCAAAGTCGCTGGTCAAACCACTCTAACGCCGGTCACAGACCTCGGCATTCCGGTCCTCGGCGCTTTTGCCAAGGCAAAGGAATGGAGCTTTTAAGAGTGCGGCTTAAGGGTCTTCGGTTCAGCGCAGCAGCAATCGCGGGGGTTACCGGCGCTTTGGTGCTGCCTGCCTCTGCGCAGGCCGATACTCTACGTGAAGCTTTGATCAGCGCTTATAAAACCAACCCCACATTGCAAGGCGCACGCGCCAATCAGCGCGCGAATGACGAAAATGTCGCGATCCAAAAAGCGGCTGGACGCCCTTCTGCTACGGCGACAGCCACTCATGTGGAATTCCTGCGCCGCTCCGCCAATAGTTTCACTGCGCCCAAGCGCAATTTCGGCGTTGAGACGCAGCTTACCGTGCCGCTTTACACTGGCGGATCAGTCAAAAACGGCATCCGCGCGGCCAATGAGCGCGTGAATGCAGGCCGTGCCGATTTGCGCGCCACGGAAAGCGCGATCTTCAGCCAAGTCGTCGCCGCCTATATGGATGTATTGCGAAACGAGGCTTTGGTCTCGCTCGCGGCCAATCAAGTGCAAGTCTTGGGCGTCAATGTTCAAGCCACCAGCGACCGGTTTGAAATTGGCGATTTGACCCGCACTGATGTTGCGCAAAGCCAATCGCGGCTTGCCGTGGCGCAAGGCGATTTGCGCGGCGCGAGAGCCAATCTCATCGGCGCACGCGAAACCTATATCCAGCTGGTCGGCGACACGCCTGACCGCTTAGAAGCCCCGCCGCCGCTTCCCGGCCTGCCCGGCACTGTAGGGCAAGCCGTGACAGTCGCAATTGAGAACAATCCCGATTTGATTGCCGCGGTCGACCGTGCCCGCGCCGCTGGAATTGATATTGATATCGCAGGCGCCGCTCGCCTGCCGACAGTCTCTGCCTTTGCCAGCACGAGTTATAGCAATTTTCTCGGCACATTGGGCGGCGCATCGCAGGCACAATTTGCGCAGAGCGAATTAACCGCCAATGCCGGTGTGCGCGTTTCTATCCCCCTCTACCAAGGCGGACGGCCCGCCGCATTGGAACGCCAAGCTCAGGCGCGTGCAGGCGCGGCGTTAGAGACAGCGATCCAAGCTGAACGCGCGACGATTGCCCAAACCCGCTCTGCTTGGTCAAGCTGGCAGGCTTCAAATGCGATCATCGAAAGTTCGCAAACCGCCGTATCCGCCGCTGAACTCAGTTTAGAGGGCGTTCGGGCAGAGAACTCAATCGGAAACCGCTCCATTTTGGATGTACTCAATGCAGAGCAAGAATTGCTCTCGGCCCGTGTCCAATTGGTGACAGCACGGCGCAATGCCTATGTCGCTGGATTCACGCTGCTTGCCGCGATGGGCAAGGCAGAAGCCCGCGATTTGAACCTCGATACGGGCGGGCCTTTGTATGATCCGGTAACCAATTACGACCGGATCGTGGGCAAGTGGAATGATTGGGCGCGCGACAAAGATCCGCTGCCACAATCGACCAGAACCGTTGACATCCCGCCTGCAAACGCAACAATTGGCCCACCAAACGAATAACGCGCCTGCGTGATTCGGTATGGTTAACGCAGCTTGGGGGCAAGTTGCATGGATAAGTGTAGGAACAGGGTGCCGCATGACACAGCAAAACGAAGCTTCGGTTGAGGAAATTCTTGAATCGATCAAGCAAGTGATTGCGCGCGACAACCGCGAGGATGCGAAAGAAACACGCCGCCGCCGCGAAACGCGCGGTGTTGCTGACACCAAAAAAGCCGCTGCAGAGCCTGTGCAAGACGCAGTTTTGGAAACTGACGCGTCCGAAGAAGTACTCGATCTGGGCGAAATGGAGTTTGCCGAGGATATTGACGCGCCAACCGAAGACTCAGCCGAAGTGGCCGAGCCTGTGGTGCAGTCAGATGACAACGCCCCGCTCATCAATGACGAAGCCCGCAGTTCCATGCGTGAAAATCTGGAAGCATTGGCGATGATTTCCCAGCCCAGCGTGCCGCCGCAAATCGTGCGGTCGGGCGAGACTTCATTGGAAGGCCTAGCCCGCGACTTGCTGCGCCCAATGCTGTCAGAATGGCTCGACAATAATCTGCCCGATATGGTGGAGACTTTGGTCAAAGAAGAGATCGCGCGCATCGCCCGCAAAGACCGCGACTAAACTTTCATTGGCCCCACTGGATTTGGCGCAATTGACGCGCTAATCCTAACCCCCATGAAAACACGCTTTCTGACAGCTCTGCCCGTGGCAGCGCTTTTCGCTGCATCGCCGCTATTGGCCGATGGACACGCCGCCCCTGCAGGCGCCTCCGCTGACACAGAACATTCTGCTTCAGACCACGCACCAATGAGCGCAGCCGATCTGGTCACCATGCCGCGCCTAGGATCGCCGATTGTCTCACCTGATGGCACCCGCGCGATATACCGGATCACAGAGACAGACCCCAAAACGCTGGAGCGTTCCAGCAAATATTATGTGATCGATTTGGGCGATGACAGCGCGCCTGCGAAACAGCTAACCTTCGAAATGGAAGATGCCCATTCGCTGCAATGGGGCAAGTTCAACACCCTCTATTTCATGGCCTCGCTTCGGGAGGAAACGCAAAGCGATACCCTTGCAGGCACACAAATTTTCGCAGCAGAGCTGCTTCCCGGTGGCAGTGTGACAAACACCGTCTTGATCTCTGCGCTTAAAAACGCACCAGAGGGTTTCACTGTCGCACCCAAGGAAGACAAAGTGGCGGTGTGGGCCAATCTCCCGCGCTCTTGCGAGGATTTAAACTGCAACGTGCCAGCCGCTGATCCCGATGGCCCGAGCGGGCGTCTTTATGAAGGCGATGCGGGCTTTGTACGGCATTGGGATCATTGGAAAGTGCCGGGCCAGTTCAATCGCGTGTTTGTCTATGACATTAAGGGCGATATCATGCACGGCCCGGGCGTGCCGGCCGATGGCAAAGATCCTGAAACCGGCATCACTGCCAACACGCCCACCATGCCTTTTGGCGGCGGCGAAGATGTCGCTTTTGCACCCGATAGCTCTGGGCTCTATTTTACTGCACGTATCGCCGATGCCGCCGAGCCGGCTTCCACTGATCTGGATATTTACTGGTCGGATTTGAGCGGAGCAGCGCCAACAGAATTGACCGCCGCAAACACTGCGCATGATTCGTCCCCCACCCCTTCGCCCGATGGCAAATATCTCGCCTATCTTGCAATGGAACGCGCAGGATATGAATCTGACAAAATGACCATCATGCTTCGCCATGTGAAAAGCGGCAAAACGCGCGCATTGACGAAGGATTTTGACCGCAGTTTCGGGTCCATCGCATGGAGCGCAAATGGCAAATCTTTGATCGCAACGGCAGCCGATACGCTCGACATTCCGGCTTTCCAAGTGGATGCCAAAACCGGCCAAGTTACTAAGCTTGATCTGATCGCTGGATATGAAGCGCATATCGGCAATGTCGTCCCGCTGGCAGACGGTGGAATGCTGTTCACCCGCGACTCCATCGGCACACCCAAAGAGCTCTACATCGCCCGCTCTGGTGAGCAAGCGCGCCCGCTTACCGATGCCGCGACCAGCCGTGTGGGCAATCTCGCCAGCACAGTGACCACCCGCTTCAGCTTCCCAGGGGCAGGCGGCGAAGAGGTCTGGGGCCAGATCACCAAGCTTGAGAACTTCAAAGGCTTTATGCCCGCGATCCTTTACATCCACGGCGGCCCGCAAGGCACATTCAACGACAGCTGGTCGAGCCGCTGGAACCCGCGCGTTTTAGCGAGCCAAGGCTATGCCGTCATCTCCGTCGATTTCCACGGCAGCGCGGGATACGGCCAAGCTTTCACGGATTCAATCAATCAAGACTGGGGCGGCAAACCGCTCGAAGATTTGCAGAAAGGTCTGGCTGCGGCTCTCGCGCTCGACAAACAAATCGATGGCGGCCGCGCTTGCGCCATGGGGGCCAGCTATGGCGGATATATGGTCAATTGGATCGCCGGCAAATGGCCGAGTCGCTTCTCGTGCCTAATCCAGCATGACGGATTGTTCGACATGCGCAGCTTCTATTACGCAACAGAAGAATTGTGGTTTCCGCGCTGGGATTTTGGCGGCTCTTACACTGACGTCCCTGAGAATTACGAAAAGTGGAACCCGGCCAATCATGTCGATCAATGGCGAACACCCATGCTGGTTGTGACAGGCGAGAAGGATTTCCGCGTCCCTTATACGCAGGGCGTGCAAAGCTTCACCGTTCTGCAAGAGCGCGGCATCCCTTCGCAATTGTTGGTCTTCCCCGATGAAAATCACTGGGTCTTGGGCGCGAAAAACTCGCTGCAATGGCACGATACTGTGTTCAATTGGCTCGATCGCTGGTTGAAGGCAGAAGCCAATGTCGTCACGGATCCGGCGCCGCTCGGTGAGTGAAAACGCGCTGCTGTCTGCGCAAACCGCGCTGGCCAAGCATTATGGCCCATCAAAGGCTGGCGGCAGCATTGAGCGTCACATCTTCCTTTGCGCCCTGTCAGAAAAACAAAAGTGCTGCTCTCCAGAGGCAGGCGCGCGCGCTTGGGCGTTCCTCAAAAGCCGGTTGAAAGAGCTCGGGTTGATCGGGCCTAAGCGGCGCGCCGATAGTCCGCGCGGGGCGGGCGGCGGTGTTCAGCGCAGCAAGGCCGACTGCCTGCAAGTGTGCGGGGCAGGGCCCATTGCGGTGGTTTGGCCAGAGGGCGTTTGGTATCATTCCTGCGATGAAGCCGCGCTGGAACGGATCATTCAAGAGCATTTGATTGGCGGCGAGCCAGTAGAGGATTTGCGGCTCTATCCAGCTGAATAACGCCCTTTAGCGCACGCGTTTATCCGGATCATCGCCAATATCATTGTCGGGCAGTTCATTATCAACCGATGCATCATGGCCCGTGCCATTGGATAGGAATATCAGCCCCATCAATGCGCTCGCCAGCAGCATGGAAAAGCCAATCCCCAGCGCAACAGCGATATAATAATGCACCGATACCATGCCGTTTTGCGAGTAAAGCGTCGCCAATGCCAGCAACACTACGCCCACGGTCACTGCCATCATAAAGCGCATAATCCGGCGGTAACGCGCCCATGCAAAGGCAGCATTTTCCGGATCGTCTAGGGGCGATGAGCTGGTAAACTTGCGAAACATGCCCGCTACATGGGGGCTGATGGCGCGCCATACAATCCCATTTCGGACCAATCTCTTTTTGCGCGGATTCGCCATTCGCTGCGCAAAGTGGCACACTCATCGCATCAGGACACAAAGGAGAGGACCGAATGGATATCGCTCAAATCGTCGAGGCCCAAGTAAAAGAAGGCCGCGATGCTTCCGACATTATTGCATGCGAAGTGGCCACGCCCGTCAGGCAGGCTGTGGGGCTTTTGGCGGAAAAACGCATTGGCGCTCTGCCCGTCACAGAAGGGGGCCGGGTAGTCGGGATTATCTCCGAAAGAGATGTGATTTACCGCCTTGCTGATGAAGGTGAGAGCTGCCTTTCCTTGCAAGTCGGCCAAATCATGACCGCGCCAGCCATTTCGGTTGAGCCTTCAACGCCGGTCAATGATGCGCTCGGCCTAATGACGCGCAGACGGATTCGGCATTTGCCCGTGATCGAGAATGGGGCGCTGGTGGCGTTCATATCCATCGGTGACTTGGTGAAAACGCGAATCGATGAAGTGGAACATGAAGCAGAAGCGATGCGCAGCTATATCCAAACCGCTTGAGATTTGGCCGCTTGAACCCTAAATAGAGCCCATGGCAGACACACTCACCTTGACCCCATCGGCAGCGAAACGCGTGGCATGGATCGCAGAAAAGCAATCCAAACCGGCGATTTTGCGCCTGTCAGTCGAGGGCGGGGGCTGCTCCGGCTTTCAGTATAAGTTCGACCTGTCCGATGGCGCAGACGGCGATGATAGCATCAGCGAAACCGACGGTGTGAAGCTGGTTGTGGACCCGATTAGTCTGGATCTGGTTGGCGGAAGCACAGTGGATTTCGTCGAATCGCTCGGCGGGGCGGCATTTAAAGTCGAAAACCCGCAAGCAGCGGCCGGTTGCGGCTGCGGCTCTAGCTTCGGGATCTGAATTTCCTCCCCAAGGGGTTAGACGCAAGCGCGAAGTTCGGGCACACAGTTCCACATGAAAATCGCGACATACAATATCAATGGAATCAAAGCGCGCTTGCCGCGCTTGAAGGAATGGCTTGCTGAAACGCGGCCTACGGTCGCTTGTTTGCAAGAGATCAAAAGCCAGGATGAAGGCTTTCCCGCTGCCGAATTTGAAGAGCTGGGCTATTCCGCCATTTGGCACGGCCAGAAAAGCTTCAACGGCGTGGCAATCCTAACCGATAATAACGTCATTCCCAATGGTCCGGTGGAGGTCCAGCGCGGACTAGGCGTCAATGGCCCCAAAGAAGGCGAGGGCGAGCAATCCCGCTACCTTGAGGCCAATGTGACCACGGCCAGCGGCGAAACAACACGCGTCGTGTGCATCTACCTGCCCAATGGCAATCCGCTGCCCGGGCCCAAATTCGACTATAAAATCGCATGGATGGCCAAATTGCGGGAACGTATGGCGCAAATTTGGGCGGAAGAAGTGCCTTGCGCGGTTGTCGGCGATTACAATGTCATTCCTGAAGATGATGATGTGTGGGCCGTCAAAGCCATGCAGGATGATGCTCTGATGCAGCCGCAATCGCGCGAAGCTTATGCAAGCCTGCTCGCCGATGGTTGGACGGATGCAGTGCGCACTCTCAACCCGCGCGGCGGTGTGTGGACCTATTGGGATTATCAAGCGGGCGCATGGCAACGGGATCACGGATTTCGGATCGACCACCTTTTGCTGACGCCAGAAATGGCGGATCGCTTGCAATCTGTCGGCGTAAACCGCGATCACCGCGGGCGCGAAAAAGCCAGCGATCACGCACCAGTTTGGGGATTCTTTGGCTAATTCCTCGCGGCTATTGCGGACAAGTCCGCGCCGCTGCGGGCGGGCTATGCCCTTGCGACCCTTCGGGCCGATACAATTATGACACCCCGCGCGCCCAACTAAAAAGGGCCCCGAACTGGATCAGTGCGGAGCCCCTTTCAAATGTCTAAATTCTGACGTGTTTAGCGATAGAAGATATGCGTGTTGATCGTCGCACGCTTTGATTTCTTGCGGCTCCAACTCGGGCGCACATATTTCGCGTGGAAATAGAGCGAATCGTCCGCTGCGCTATCCCATTGGCTTTCATGCGCGATCCGGGCGATCGCTTTGGCGCGTTTCCACGCCGCTGAACCTGTATTGATGCGCGGCATGCGGCCGCCGCGAACAAAGCTGAACTGCGAACGCTGATACACGACACCGCAATAGCTATTGGGGAAGCGGCGATCATCGCTGCGGTTCATCACAACTTTTGCGACAGCCAATTGACCGGCCAGAGGCTCACCGCGTGCTTCAAAATAGACGGTGCCAGCAAGGCAGCGCATTTGCTCGCTTAGGGAGAAATCGGTGGAGGTTTTTCTAACCAATTCGCGCAAAGAGCCGGCGCTTGGGGCGCGGACGGGCTCTTCGGCCACATCTGCTTCCACCAAGTCGTCTTCGATCACTTCGGGAACGGGTTGGATAATTTCATTCGACACAAAAACCGGTGTCGGAGCGCCTGCGGCCACTTCCTGAACAGCGTCAGGGGCCGGGGCGGCGGTGTCCTCTTGCGCAAAAGCACCCGACATTTCGGAGCTTGCAAGAGCAAAAACAGTGGCAGCTGAAAGAATGGCTGCAGTAATTTTATGGGTCTTACGACTCATTACATTTCACATTTTGAGCGGTGAACGAGCTCCGTCGCAGGTGAGGACCTGATCGCTAAAATCCAGCGATATAAGGGGTGATCCAAAAGAGGCCTGCCGGCTGTCCCCCGTCTGCGTGCTAGCTAGATGACAGAATTGCCACCGGATGCCGCCTGCGCGTCAACGAAGTGAGGGCGAAATAGCCGCTCAAAACTCAAGGTCAAGTTAACAACTACCCTAGTAGGGCAAAGATGCGACGAACCGTTCGGCATCCGCGATATCCAGCTCTAACACCCAAATATCGGGGTCTTGAGACTGGCGTCTTTGCAGATATTCAGAAATTTCCTGTGGTTTTTCTGTGTTTTCCCGCTTTGCAACATGAAATGGTCGGCTGCCGTCCAATTGCGGCATCCTCTCCCAAACCATTGCGTTTTCATTGCGTTCTATAGTTAACAAAATCAGCGTTCCGGCCTCACGCTCGCCCTTGTGCAGGACAGTTGCAAAGCCGCCTTCTGCCTGAGCCATGCGGATCATGCCGGACACTTCTAAATGGGCGGGGAGCCGCGCGTCCAAGCGAATTATCGCTTGTTATCAGGTGAATGATTGGCCTGCGCATAGCCATCAAGGCCGGACAAAGCGATGTGTGAGCGCATGAATGTGCCGGTTCCCCGGCCAATCTCGTCACCCTCTTCATCGATAAGCCGCGATTCGGCGACAAACACACGTCGTTTGCCGCTGATCCACTTACCTTCCGCAATCACTTTGCCCGCTCGCACTGGCTTGGTGAAATGCAGGTTGAAGCTGGTCGTGAGCAGGAATTTGTCCGTCACCAGCGTATTGGCCGCGTAAAAGGCCGCATCGTCGAGCATTTTGAAATAGATCGTGCCATGGGCCGCGCCTGCAGCGTGATAACTGCTTTCATCGACATCAAACGTCAGCCGCGAAGCGCCTTGGCCCACAATAGCCAGCTGCGACGAAAACAATTTATTGACCGGAGCCGAGCCATACAATCGCTCAAGCGCGCGGAAATGCAGCTCTGCACTATCCGCTGTTGGCACCGCCGGTGCTAGCTCGTCGGGTGACCGATCAGGCGGCATCTTGATAAAGGCGGTTGCTCAATTGGGCATAAAGCGCCTCTGCGTCGGGCGCCTGCGACAAGGCTTCATGCATGGCATCATCGCGCACCAAGCGGGATATTGCCGCCAGCGCATGCAAATGGGTCGCGCCCGCATTCTCCGGCGAAAGCATAGCAAACACCAAATCGACCGGCATGCCATCGGCGGCGTCAAAATCGACCGGTGTTTCAAGCTGCAAAAGCACAACAATAGGGCGATTAATACCGGCTGCGCGGGCATGCGGGATCGCAACGCCGCGGCCAAATCCGGTCGAGCCCAAACGCTCACGTTCTTGCAAGCCTTCTAATGCGGCGCTCGCATCCAGTCCGTAAACTTGGGCAAACACCTGCGCAGCCTGCTCCAGCACCGCTTGCTTCGTCGCAAGCCGCGTGGTTACGGCAGCTTCAGGCAAGAGTTTGAAATTCACGTTCATTGGGGAACTGCTTTACAATCCATAGTTCTTACAAAACGGCAGCATTGGTGGCCCGGATAAGACCTGCAAACCGCTATTTTTCAAAACAAGGCTATTGTGCCGGTTGGGGCGTCCGGCGGCCCTAGCGAGTAGGTTCGACCCAGCCGATCGATCCATCTTGTCGGCGGTAAACCATATTATGCCGCCCAGTTCCAGCATTTTTGAAGAATAATGCAGGGGTATCGCGCAAGTCCAATAACATAACAGCATCTGCAACGCTGGATTCGGGTACATCCACGCTGGTTTCTGCGATAATCAGCGGCGCATCGGCAGTGACTTCCACCTCAGCATCGTCGACCGCAAAGATGGTGTAAGCCGCTTCTTCTTCTTTAGCGGCAAAGGCGGTTTGCTCATGCCGATCTTTGATTCGGCTTTTATAGCGGCGCAATTGCTTGTCGATTTTGGCTGCTGCGCCGTCCAACGCTTGGTGCGCATCATGGGCTTCTGCTTGCGCCTTTATGACGAGGCCCTGCATCGCATGGGTGACGATATCGCAGCGAAACGCGTGGGAGGATGCCTTGCCAAAGGTCACATGAGAGGAAATCGCGCCGTCAAAATACTTCTCGACAATGGTACTTAGCCGTTCGCTTGCATGATCCTGCAATGCGGAGCCTGTTTCAACCTGATGTCCAGAAACGCGAATATCCATAAGTGTTATGCTCCTATTTGAAGGTCTAAACGCTAGACCCTCTTATTAACCCCCGTGTGATGCCAAAGCGGGGTTTTCATCTGGCCGACAAATTCAGCATGCCGCGCCAATTCTTCTACGCTGGCGGAGTGCGGGCGGGGCTCGCGCCGAGGGCCAGCCGGCCGCCCGATCAAATCCGCTGCAACTTCGTCAGATTTCGCCTCGCCCGCCGCTGCATCCGCCGCCAGCCCAAGCCCGATCTGACGCCCGCCGCTTAGTTCAACATACACTTGCGCCAGCAATTCGGCATCGAGCAAAGCGCCGTGTTTGACACGGTGGCTGCGATCAATGCCATAGCGCGTGCACAAAGCATCGAGCGACAATTTCGCCCCGGGGTGCTTTTTACGGGCCAAAGCCACAGTGTCGATTTTGCGGTCGAGCGAAATTGGTTCCATTCCAGCAATAACCAGCTCAGAATTGAGGAAACCAAAGTCAAAGCTGGCATTATGCGCGACGAGCGGCGCATCGCCGATAAACTCTAGGAATTCATGCGCGGTGTCTTTGAAAAGCGGTTTGTCAGACAGGAAACTGGCCGAAAGCCCGTGCACAGCCTCAGCGGGGGCGGGCATATCGCGTTCTGGATTGTAATAAGCGTGGTAGGTCTCGCCGGTGGCCACCTTATTGACCATTTCGACGCAGCCCATTTCAACCATTCGGTCGCCGGTCTTGGGGTCAAGACCAGTGGTTTCGGTATCAAAGACTATCTCACGCATTGGTCAGACTATCGGCGCAAGCTTGCTGGGATGCAAGGGTTTTGGGCAGGGGGATTTTACCTAATTGCTGAGCAATTCAGCGATCAATGCATTCACTGCCGCGCGGGTTTCCTCAAGCGGCAAGCCTGTGTCGATAATATGATCGGCACGCTCGCGCTTTTCTGCATCTGGCGTTTGGATGGAGAGGATATGCTCAAATTTCTCCTCGGTCATTCCCGCACGCGCCAAAACGCGGGCGCGCTGAACATCTGCAGGCGCAGAAACAACGACGATATGATCGACCATCGCATGGCTGCTGCCTTCAAACAGCAGGGGAATGTCAAACAGGATGAGCGGCGCATCGGCATTTTGCTCGATAAATTCCGCGCGCTTTTTGCCAACCGCTGGGTGAACAATAGCCTCTAGGCGGCTGCGCGCATCAGTATCGGCAAACACTTGCGCACCCAAAGCCTCGCGGTTCACACCGTCTGGCCCTGTCGAGCCGGGGAAAGCAGCTTCGATGGCTGGGATCAATGCCCCATCCGGCCCCTGCATCGCGCGAACCTCTGCATCGGCATCGAAGATCGGCACACCTGCTGCTTCAAACATGGCCGCAACTGTGGATTTTCCCATGCCGATAGAGCCGGTGAGACCGATGGTTTTCGGCATGGTTGGTTCAGGAGCGCTCATTTCAACAATATCTCTCGTAAATCCCGATCAGCACCGCGCGGAGGCTTTGCACCAAAGAACAATTCAAACGCATAAGCGGCTTGCCCGATCAACATCGACAACCCGTCAATCGCAGGATGGCGATTGGCCCGCGCCGCGCGCAGAAATTCCGTCTCAAGCGGGTCAGTCACAATATCATAAGCAATTGCAGCAGGCGGTGCATGGCTCCAATCAAATGCCAATTCCGGCTGCCCGCGCATGCCCAGCGGCGATGCATTGATTACAAGATCCAAAATGCCCTCGCGGTCGTCAAATTCGAAGCCCGTCGGAGCGGCAAAATGATCGAGCGGCGCAGCGTGATGTTCCAGCTGACCATCTGCGGGGGCCAGCTCATCCAAAAGAGCCCGCGCTTTGTCAGGATTGCGCCCAGCCACCACCAAAATGAAGCCTTCGCCAGCCAGCGCTGTAATAATCGCGCGGGCCGCGCCGCCTGTTCCCAAAATGCGCGCCATTCGAAACAAATGCTCTTGGCCTAAGACTTTGCGCAAGGGCTCCAAAAAGCCGCCGGCATCCGTATTAACGCCGATCAGCGTTCCATCTTCGCGGCGCACAATAGTGTTCACCGCGCCAATCTGGTCAGCCGGGCTTTCAACCGCATCCAAATGCGGCAGCACCGCCTGCTTATGCGGCATGGTCACATTGCAGCCGCGCCAATTGGGATCTTGGCGGCGCTGGGCCAGATATTCACCAAGCTGATCAGGTGTTACATGATGCGCGCGGTAATCCGCTTCAATGCCAAGCGTCTCCAGCCAAAACCCGTGGACCAGCGGCGATTTGGATTGCGCAATCGGATCGCCGATGACTTCTGCATATTTGCGGGTCATTCGGAAAGTTCGCTTTCATCGCGCAATGCGGCAAGCACAGCTAGCAGCGGCATGCCGAGCACGGTGAATTGATCGCCTTCGATGCGCTCAAACAATTGCACACCCATGGCCTCAATCCGAAATGCGCCTGCGCAATAGGAGATTTCCGGCCATTCAACATCCAAATATTGCTCGATAAAATCATCGGAAAGCGTGCGCACATGCAATGTCGCGCAGTCTGACTGGCTCCACACACACGCATCATCGCGCACCAAAGCCGCCCCGCTGTGCAGCTCAATCACTTTGCCGGAAAAGAACCGTAAATGCTCGGCTGCATTGCCGCGGCTGGTGGGTTTATCGAAACGCTTGCCGCCAGCAACAACCAGACTGTCACTGCCCAGCACCAATTCCCCTGCATTTTGCGCTGCAACGCCGTAAGCTTTGGCAACCGCCAGACTTTGGGCAATCTCGGCTGGGCCAGCGCCTTTAAGGCTGGCTTCTACTGCGCGTTCATCAATATCGGCAGGAATAGCGCGATATTGGACGCCTGCACCATCCAGCATAGTTCGGCGCGAAGCGCTTTTGGAGGCAAGGATAATCATATCGGTTTTGCTGCTCCATCAACCGATGTTTTGGGCAGACCTTCGTCTGAACTCAGCCGCCGCTCACGCTGCTGAACCAGCCGGATAATCGCGGCGGCGGATTCCTCAATAGAACGCCGCGTCACATCAATGACAGGCCAAGCATTATCGGCAAACATCCGTCGGGCAAATTGCAGTTCATCCTTCACATGATCGCCGTCGACATAGGATGTCTCTGTGCCTTCATTCAGCGACAGAAGCCGGTTGCGGCGAATTTGCACCAAGCGTTCTGGCGCTGTCGTTAAGCCCACAACCAAGGGGTGCCGCAAACCAAACAAAGCTTTAGGCGGCGGGCTTTCGACAACGATGGGAATATTGGCAACTTTATAGCCGCGATTGGCGAGATAAATGCTGGTTGGCGTTTTGGAACTGCGCGAGACTCCGGCAAGCACGATATCCGCCTGCTCCCAATCCTCCCACAAAATACCATCATCATGAGCGATGGTGAATTGAATGGCTTCAACCCGCTTAAAATAGGCTTCATCCATCAAATGCTGCCGGCCCGGCTTGCCATGCGCTTCTTGGCCCAATTGGGATTCCAGCGCGGTTGTCACAGCATCCAAAGCGGGGACGGCAGGCAGACCGATCTGGCGGCAATGATCCTCCAGCCGCATGCGCGTTTCTGAATTGACCAAAGTGAACAAAACTAGCCCCGGATTGGCCGCCAAATCGGGGACAATTCGGTCCAGATGTTGCTTTGAGCGAACCATTGGCCAAAAGTGCCTAATGATCTCTGCGTCTTCGAATTGTGCAAGCGCAGCTTTGGCAATCATCTCCAGCGTTTCGCCGGTTGAATCGGAGACAAGATGCAGATGAAGGCGGTGCATAAAGAGGCCTCAATTGAGGTTTGGCGCAGCGTTATACTGGCTGTGGAGAACTGGACTCATAAACCACGGGAGAAGTCTGACGACAAGTTGGAGTGCCCAGTTCATGCCCAATATGCTGATTTTCGTAAGCCGTTTGACCCTTGGATAAGTGTGTTCTCGACAGGCTGGGGAAAGCAGGGAAAAGTTTCGCTCGACTCAATGAAAACAGCGATTCGCATCTTGGAAAACTCTATTCACCGCGGGAGAAATCGGGCATTGGGCGCTTATCCCCGAAATCCACAGGGCCAACAAAACCCTCATTCTTCTTATAAATATATATATTTATTGATTGGACTTAGTCTCAATGCCTGGCTTGCTTCTCGAAACCTTGCGCGGAACGCGCACTAAAAAGGCTCCCATTTGGTTGATGCGTCAAGCGGGACGCTATCTGCCAGAATATCGCGAATTGCGGGCAGAGAAGGGCGGATTTCTCGCCTTGGTTTACGATAGCGCAGCGGCGGCGGAAATTACTTTGCAGCCGATCAAGCGCTTTGGCTTTGATGGAGCGATCCTGTTTTCCGATATTCTGATTGTCCCGCATGCCTTGGGGCAAGGTTTGGAATTTCTGGCAGGCGAAGGGCCGAAATTGTCGCCGCGCTTGGTCGATGCTTCGCTCGATAGCTTTGAAGCGCAGCCTGAACGGTTTGATCACATTTACGAAACCGTGCGTTTATGCCGAGAACAGCTCAGCGATGATGTCACCATGCTCGGCTTTGCAGGCAGTCCGTGGACGGTTGCGACTTACATGGTTGCAGGCGAGGGCAGCCGCGATCAGCATGTGACGCGGGAGCTGGCTTACAGCGATCCAGCAGGTTTTGCGGCCATCTTGGATGCGATTGTTGCAACCACAATCACTTATCTTTGCGGGCAGATCGATGCAGGCGCAGAAGCTGTGCAATTGTTCGACAGTTGGGCTGGCAGTCTGGCTCCCGATGAGTTTGAACGCTGGGTCATTGCGCCCAATGCGGCGATTACAGCGGCAATAAAGGCCTCGCACCCCCATACCCCAGTCATAGGCTTCCCAAAGGGCTCAGGCGCAAAGCTCAGGGCTTATGCGGATGAAACAGGGGTCGATGCTATCGGCTTGGATGAGACGGTTGATCCAAAATGGGCGCATTCGGTCTTGCCTTCGGGCATGCCAGTGCAAGGCAATCTTGATCCTTTGCGGCTCATGTCAGGCGGCGATGCAATGAAAGACAGAGCCCGCGCCATACTCGATGCGTTTGAAGATCGTCCCCATGTGTTCAATCTGGGGCATGGTATCGGTCAGTTTACTCCGATTGCGCATGTCGAAGAATTGCTTGATGCCGTGCGCGGTCATTCTTAAATAGCGTCCATTATGCAGGAATATCTTTCAATGATTTATCTCTGGCTCAAAGCGGGTCATATCATTTTCATGGTGTTCTGGCTGGCGGGCCTGTTCATGTTGCCGCGCCAAGCGATCTATATGCTCGACCATGAAGTGGGCAGTGATGGTGAGGCGAAATGGGCGGAGCGCATGGGCAAATTGCGCAAGATTATCCTCACGCCCAGCCTGCTTATCGTCTGGGTTCTTGGCCTCGCTTTGGCGTTCAGCACAGGCGCGTTCACGCAAGGCTGGTTCCACGTAAAACTGCTGCTAGTGCTTGTTCTCACAGGCTATCACGGCTGGTTTGTGGGACAGACTAAGAAAATGGTTCAAGGCGAGCGTCCTTTGAGCGAAAAGCAGCTGCGTCTGTTTGGCGAAGTACCCGGTTTGCTGCTGGTCCTGATTGTTATCCTCGTTGTTATCCGCCCGTTCTAAGCCAGAGCTTTCTTGACGCGCGGCTTTGCGGGGCCTAACTCGGCTTCCAACGGCTCTGGCTCTTTTGCGCATCAGCAATCGAGCAGGTTTTGCTTTCTCCAAGCCCATATGTCTCAAATTCAATGAGATACCGACCTGCCGCGCTTCAATTTTGATTACGGAAATACACTCGAAATGCATCTTAAAGACTTAAAAGCCAAACCATCGGCTCAGCTCGTCATTATGGCGGAAGAATTGGGTGTCGAAGGCGCCTCCACCATGCGCCGTCAGGATTTGATGTTTTCCATCCTGCGCGAGCTGGCAGAAGATGAAGAATACACCGCCAACATCATGGGTATTGGCACTATCGAAGTGTTGCAAGATGGCTTCGGCTTTCTGCGCTCACCAGAGGCCAATTATTTGGCTGGTCCTGATGATATTTACGTCTCTCCCAATCAGGTTCGCAAATGGGGTCTGCGCACAGGCGACACTGTTGAAGGCGAGATCAGAGCGCCGGGCGAGGGCGAGCGGTATTTTGCAATCACTAGCCTTGAGACGGTCAATTATGACGACCCAGACCAAGTACGAACTCGGACCAATTTCGACAATCTCACACCGCTTTACCCAGAGGAAAAGCTGTCGCTCGACACGCTTGATCCAACGGTTGAAGACAAATCGGCCCGCGTTATCGATATCATCTCGCCGCAAGGTAAGGGCCAGCGCGCTTTGATCGTTGCGCCGCCGCGCACGGGTAAAACCGTGCTGCTACAAAACATTGCAAAGGCGATCACTGACAATCACCCAGAGGTGTTCCTTTTGGTTCTGCTGGTCGATGAACGCCCGGAAGAAGTCACCGATATGCAGCGCAGCGTGAAGGGTGAGGTTATTTCCTCCACCTTTGATGAGCCCGCCAATCGCCACGTTCAAGTCGCTGAAATGGTTATTGAAAAAGCCAAACGTCTGGTTGAGCACAAGCGCGATGTAGTGATCCTATTGGACTCCATCACCCGCCTTGGCCGCGCGTACAACACGGTGGTTCCATCATCGGGTAAGGTTCTAACCGGCGGTGTGGATGCCAATGCGCTCCAACGTCCGAAACGCTTCTTTGGTGCTGCGCGCAATATTGAGGAAGGCGGTTCGCTTTCGATCATTGCCACCGCGCTGATCGATACCGGCAGCCGGATGGATGAAGTTATCTTTGAAGAGTTCAAAGGTACCGGCAACTCTGAGATCGTTCTCGATCGCAAGGTCTCTGACAAGCGCATCTTTCCATCGCTTGATGTCGGTAAATCCGGGACACGTAAGGAAGAGCTGCTGGTCGAGAAGGATAAGCTCTCGAAGATGTGGGTGCTTCGCCGTATCCTCATGCAAATGGGCACGATCGATGCGATGGAATTCTTGCTCGACAAGATGAAGGATTCCAAGACGAACGAGGACTTCTTCGAGAATATGAACCAGTAAATTGGGGATGTAGAGTTTTGGAGCGGGAAAACAGTTTGATGGTATTGCTTGCCATCTATGTTTCCCGTTTCGAAGCGATCGAAGCTGCGTGCATGCTGCGTGGATATGGCTTGCTCGTTAGCCTTGATGGCGAGGCCCATGCAGCCACTGAGTATATCTCGCTTGCTCTGGGCGGGCATCGTTTGCGTGTCGCAAAAGCTGACTATGAAACCGCATCGGAGATTTTACGGCAATGCGGAGCGGAAACTGACACTCGTGAGATTCGACCCCCGACTAGAGTGCTCAAATGGTTAGTTGGCTTGGCAGTGACTGCATATTCGGCGTTCATCGTTCCAACTGTCATCTTCGGAGCTGCTCCGGCCTATTACCTTCTTCAAATTCCAGCAGGCATATATACGCTTCCAGTAAATCCTCAGGGGCGCCCAGAATATTTCTTGGCAGAAGCGTGAATCCATTTTCCTGATTTTCCCGCTGCGCTCTACAACATGCTGTTATCGTTTAATTCATCTGCCGCGGCTAAGACTGTGCGTTCGATAAGGAGCGCATGATGGAATTGCTGGCATATACGAGCGAAGCGGCGGCTGGGATTGATGGAAGCGATGTCTTCCAAATCGTGGCTCAGTCTGCGCGCAATAATGCTGAAAATCAGGTCACCGGCATTCTGCTGTTTAGATCCGGCAAGTTCTTTCAAATTGTCGAAGGTCCGCGCGATGCGCTTGATGGATTGATGCTTAAGCTTGAGCGCGACAATCGCCATTCCAAGATCAAAGTTTTGGGCCGAACGGTTACCAAAGAACGCATCTTTCCAGCGTGGAATATGAAGCGCCTGTATAATGCGTTTTGCTCAGAAGACATGGCGGCCATTAACGAAAAATTGGAGCCACTGCGCATTTCGGATGAGGCTTGCGCCGAATTTGCGAAATTTGTTGGCGATGACAGCCGTAAAGCGGCCTAGCCCTTCGCTTTTTCCAGCTGCGCGCCCATCATTTCCCAGACTTTATTGACCGCTTTGAGTGGGCGCACCATCACTTTGAAGTCGGTGATCAGGCCTTCATCATTGAATGTGATCATATCAATGCCATTGACGGCAATTCCGTCCATTTCGGTTTGAAATTCCAGCACCGCATGATTGCCATCGACGATCTTGCGCAAATATTCAAAACTATCATTGCCCAGCGTCTGCCCCGCCGCGCTCAGATAAGCGACAACAATAGGCCGGCCCTTTTGCGGCGTGTGGACAACGGGCGAGTGGAACACAGCATCCTCAGTCATAATAGCGGCCAAAGCGGCTGGATCGCTTCCTGCTTCGACGACTTCGTGCCATTTTTTGAGACCAATTGCTGCGCTCATTACTGTTCTCCCTAGTTTCTAGCGGGCTTAATGCTCGCTGCCTTATTGGTCAATTTCGCGGGCTAGAATCCGCCTTGGCCTTGCGTATCTCCCTTTGGCGACCCAAATAGAAGCAGAAGCCAAATGAGAGGAACGACCTATGAAGTTCAAAATCGAAGTGGATTGCACGCCTGAAGAAGCGCGTGACTTCATGGGCCTGCCGGATTTGACCGGCCCCAATGGTGTTTATGCTGAAACTATGGCGAAAGCGATGAAGGGCGTTTCCAACCCTGACCAGCTCAAAGGCTATGCAGAGCAATTGGCGCCGATGGGGCAGGTTGGTCTGAAACTGTTCCAAAGCTTTGTCGAAGGTGGAATGAAAGGCTCTTCATCGAGCGCTTCGTCTTCCGGTGGATCATCAAGCGCCTCCTCGTCCAGCAGCAGCAGCAGCAAGTCCAAAAACTAGGCTTAAGCCAAGCGTATCTGAGGCGCGCATTTGTGATCGATACGATTTTCGCATTATCGAGCGGCGCACCGCCTGCCGCTATCGCCGTGATCCGTGTGAGCGGGCCGCAGGCAGGCAGCGCTTTGACGGCGCTTAGCGCCCGCGACCTGCCTTCGCGCAGGCCTGTTTTGGCCAAATTGAGCGATTTGAGCGGGCAATTGCTCGATGAAGCCCTCGTTCTTTGGTTGCCTGGCCCTAACACTGCCACTGGCGAAGATCTCGCCGAATTGCATTGCCATGGGGGCAGGGCGGTTGTGGCTGCTGTCGAAAGCGCTTTGGAAGATATGGTGGGATTGCGCCGCGCGCAGCCGGGCGAATTCACCCGCCGGGCTTTTGCCAATGGCCGGATCGATTTGGCCGAAGCAGAAGGCTTGGCAGACTTGCTCTCCGCTGAAACAGAATTGCAGCGCTCTGCCGCTGTCGCCATGGCGGGCGGCGGGTTCTCTGCCCAAGTGGAAGAATGGCGTAGCGCGGTCTTGCGTTTCTCTGCAGAAGTCGAAGCCGCTCTCGATTTCTCAGATGAGGATGATGTGTCGGCAATGCGCGCTGATTTCGCGGCGGATTTGCGCGGGCTAAGTGATAATCTCGATGAATGGCTCTCCCGCCCTCGTGCTGAACGTCTGGGTGAGGGGTATCGCGTGGTTCTTGCTGGCCCTCCCAATGCGGGCAAATCGACTTTGTTCAATGCGCTGCTTGAAAGCGAGGCGGCAATCACTTCGCCTACTGCTGGCACAACCCGCGATGTGATCGAACGTTCCTTTGCGATGGAAGGCGTACCGTTCACATTGGTGGATACTGCCGGATTGCGCGGCACAGCGGATGACAGTGTGGAGGCAGAGGGCATTGCCCGCGCTGAAGCACAGCTCACTCGCGCTGATTTGGTGCTGTGGTTGGGCGAGGAAACATGCGGTCCAGACGGTGCTTGGGAAGTGCAAGCGCAGGCCGATAAACCGGAGTTAGTTGATAAGACGCATCCGAAGGCCGCCGTCTCTGCAAAAACTGGCGAGGGCATGGACGCACTAAAATCGGCCTTGGTTGAGCATGCGCGAGGCGCTTTGCCAAAGCCGGGTGAGGCGGCATTAAACGCGCGCCAGCATGCTTTGGTGGATGCGGCGCAAGGCGCGGTATCGGGTGCTGCGGCATTAAGTGACCCGCTGCTGATCGCTGAGGAATTGCGCAATGCCCGTGTTGCGTTTGATCGCTTGATAGGGCGGGCAACCACTGAGGACATGCTCGATGCCTTGTTTGGGCGCTTCTGCATCGGGAAATAGTGTTCCACGTGGAACACAAACAACCAAAGCCGCTGCAAATCCGCTTTGACCCAAATGGCGCTCGGCGCTATCGCACGCTCAATCATGAGCGACACATCCAACCAATTTGATATCCTCGTCGTCGGCGGAGGCCATGCCGGTGTCGAAGCCGCCTGTGCCGCTGCGCGCATGGGTAGCGGATCCAAACTGCGTGTAGGGCTCGTCAGTTTCGATCTGGAGGCGGTTGGCGCGATGAGCTGCAATCCAGCCATTGGCGGCCTTGGTAAAGGGCATTTGGTCTGCGAAGTGGATGCTCTCGACGGCGTAATCGGACGCGCGGCAGACGTTGGCGCAATCCATTACCGCATGCTCAACCGCTCGAAAGGCAGCGCCGTATGGGGCCCGCGCGTTCAAGCCGATCGCGCTTTGTTCAAGGCTGAAGTCCAAAAAATCGTTCGAGCGCAGGCCAATTTGGAGCTGATCGAAGGCGAGGTTGCTGCATTGGTGATGGAGGGTGAGCGCGCCTCTGGGTTGGAGTTGGCGGACGGCACAGCTCTCTCCGCCAAAGCAGTCATCCTTTGCACGGGCACATTCCTCGGCGGTGTGCTGTTCCGCGGTGAAGAGAAGTTTGAAGGCGGGCGCATTGGCGAAAATGCGGCGCATCGCTTGGCCGAGCAATTGCGCGGTGCTGATTTGCCGATGGCGCGGCTAAAAACCGGCACGCCTCCACGTCTCGATGGACGCACGATTGATTGGTCATGTCTGGAGGAGCAGCCTTCGGACAATGAAAATTGGACCATGTCCGCGATGACGCGCGCGCGTGCCAACCCCTCGGTGTTCTGCGCGATCACCCGCACGACAGAGGCCGCGCATGATGCAATACGCGCCAATCTTCACCGCTCGCCCTTATTCTCCGGCGCGATTGATGCCGCTGGCCCGCGCTATTGCCCGTCGATCGAAGACAAAATCCACCGGTTTGGCGACCGCGATGGGCATCAGGTTTTCTTGGAACCAGAGGGTCTGAGCACGCATTTCGTCTATCCAAATGGCATTAGCACTTCATTGCCGGTCGATACGCAATTGACCATGCTGCGCGCAATGCCGGGGCTGGGCAATGTGACCATGGAAGTACCCGGCTATGCTGTCGAATATGATCATATTGATCCGCGCGCGCTAACATTTGATTTGCAATTGCGCGCCATTCCCGGCCTCTATTGCGCGGGCCAGATCAATGGCACCACCGGCTATGAAGAAGCGGCAGCGCAGGGCTTGGTCGCTGGAATGAATGCAGCGGGCACAATCCTTGGCAAAGTGCCGCCCAAGCTCGACCGTGCGAATTCCTATATCGCGGTGATGGTTGATGATTTGACCCTGCAAGGTGTGTCGGAGCCATACCGCATGCTGACATCGCGGGCGGAATATCGGCTGCGGTTGCGCGCAAACAATGCATCAACGCGCCTGACTGCATTGGGTGTGGAAGCAGGCTGTGTTGGCGATGAGCGCGCCCAGTGGCTTGCTTCACGTGAAGCCAAGCGCGCAGAATTTGGCGCTGTTTTGTCCGCCAATGTGCATAGCCGCGAGCTGGATGATGCGGGCCTACCTGTGCGGCGTGATGGCGGTTTGAAACCCGTTAGCGAATGGTTGCGGCATGATGGAATTGGGCTGCCCGAGCTTGCGCCGTGGATTGAGAATGCTCCTGATTTGGATGACGCTCTCCTTGCTGAAATGGCAGAGGATGCCGCCTATGCGCCTTATCTGGCGCGGCAAGAGGCAGAGTTGCGGGATCTGCGCGCGAGCGAGGAATTGGCCATTCCAGCGGACTTTCCTTTTGGCGAAGTGGCTGGGCTTTCCAATGAAATGGTTGAGCGATTGGCTGCGGCAAAGCCTGCGACATTGGCGGCTGCAGGGCGTGTGCGCGGCATTACGCCTGCGGCTTTGTCGGCCCTATTGGTGCAAGCGCGCCGCTATCACCAGAATGCCGGTGAGCGCGCGGCATGATTACGACTGAGGAAGAAGCGCGTAGCTTTGTAGCGGAATATACTGATGTGCAGGGAATGGAGCGGCTTGATCATTTGGCCGCCGCTTTGATTGCAGAGAACCGCGAGCAAAATTTGATCTCCAAACCGTCAGAGGCGCAAATCTGGCAAAGGCATATTGCCGACTCAGTGCAATTGCTGAGCTTTGTTCCACGTGAAACATGGCAGAATGGTTCTGAAGAGGCTTGGCTTGATCTGGGCACAGGGGCTGGTTTCCCTGGTCTGGTGATTGCTGCAATTGCGCCCGACTTACCCGTATATCTGGTGGAATCACGGAGGCGGCGAGTTGAGTGGTTGGAGCGCATGGCGACCGCAATGAGCCTGCCCAAATGCGTAACCTTGGGTCAGCGCTTAGAGGTGGTGGAGCCCTTTGCAGCCAGTGTCATTTCGGCTCGTGCATTCGCACCTTTGCCCAAATTGCTCAAACTATCCGCAGCATTTTCCACAAGCTCTACGCGGTTTCTCTTGCCTAAAGGGCGTTCGGCGGCGCAAGAATTGATGAAACTGCCCAAATCGTCGCGAAAATTGTTCCACGTGGAACAATCCTTGACCGATACGGATGCGGGCATCATCGTATCCATCTAGGGTTTTTGCCGGATTGCGGGAAAAATCGCATTTTGGGATAGGGAGCGCAAAGGCAAGATCATGATCACCATCGCAATTGCCAACCAAAAGGGCGGAGTGGGCAAGACCACCACAGCCATTAATATCGCCACAGCCATAGCGGCGACGGGTTGGAAAACCTTGTTGATCGATCTCGACCCCCAAGGAAATGCTTCAACCGGCATGGGTGTCAGCGCGGATGAGCGCGAGCAATCCAGCTATGATGTGCTCGTTAATGAAACGCCTATGGCCGAAACGATCATCCCAAGCAGCATTCCTGGCTTGGATATTGTGCCCGCAACAGTCGATTTGAGCGGGGCAGAGGTGGAGTTGGTCTCGGTCGAAGAGCGCACCGCGCGTTTGAAGACGGCTCTGGATAATCATGATGCTACCCCGCAAGCGCATGATATTTGCTTCATTGATTGCCCGCCATCGCTTGGCCTGCTGACTTTGAATGCCTTGTCGGCCGCCGATACTTTGATGGTGCCATTGCAATGCGAGTTCTTCGCGCTGGAGGGTTTGAGCCAGCTTTTGCAGACGGTTGAGAAGGTTCAGCAGCTGTTTAATCCCAATTTGGGCATTATCGGCGTCGCACTGACAATGTTTGATCGCCGCAACAAGCTGACCGATCAAGTGGCCGATGATGTGCGAGATTGCCTTGGTAATCTGGTGTTCGACACGCCAATCCCGCGCAATGTTCGCCTCTCTGAAGCGCCCAGCCACGGTCTGCCGGCCCTTGTTTATGACCAATCTTGCACCGGAAGCCGCGCCTATATCGCGCTTGCCCGTGAATTAATCGCTCGCTTGCCCGAGCAAAGGAAAGCCGCATGAGCAATACCAACGATCCGATCAAATTCACGGTGCCCAAGATGGATAAGTCCGACCGCAGTAAGAAAAAGCTTGGCCGCGGGCTGGGTGCTTTGATGAACCAGACCAAGCGTGAGGAACCCTTGGTTGAGTATGGCGAAGCGCAAGGCAGTTCGGGCGGCGTCGGCAATGGCCACGGGGCTGAACGTAATAAAGCAGCATCCGGTTCCACGGGGAACATGGCCTCGGCTCCGGCGAGCAATACTGGCCTCGCCTCGCTGGCGATTGCGTCGATTGACCCTCTGCCCGGGCAACCGCGCACGCATTTTGACGAGGATGCTCTGGCAGAGCTGGCTGCATCGATTGCTGCACGCGGCGTAATTCAGCCGATTATTGTGCGCGAGCATAAGAATGGCCGCTATCACCTGGTGGCTGGTGAACGCCGCTGGCGGGCAGCGCAAAAGGCGCGCCTGCATGAGATCCCTGCACTGATTCGCGATTTGGATGAACGCGAAGTGATGGCGCTGGCGCTGATTGAGAATATTCAGCGCGAAGACCTCAACCCTATAGAAGAAGCGCGCGCCTATCACCGTTTGAGCGAGGAAGAAGGGCTGACCCAGGCGGAAATCGCGCGGATGGTCGACAAATCGCGCAGCCATGTCGCAAACCTTCAGCGGCTTTTGCAATTGCCTAGCGATGTGCTCGATCTGGTGGAGCGGCAACGTCTGTCGATGGGGCATGCGCGGGCATTGATCGGTCATGCTTCGGCGTCGGATCTCGCGAATCGGGCTGTGAATGACAATCTCTCTGTGCGCGAGGTTGAGAAGCTGGTGCGCGCAGAAGCCCGTAAGATTGCGGGGGCGGAGGCCGGCACTGATGGCGGGAATCGCCAGAATGCCGGCGGAGCGCAGTGCGGTTCAGCGGAGTATGATGCTGATATTGCAGCGGTTCAGCAGCATTTGGAGGAGTTCCTCGGCCTTGCTGTGCGAATCAAAGCTGATGCTGATCCGAGTTCAGGCTCTGTGACGATCAATTATCGTACTTTGGACCAGTTAGATTTGATCTGTCAGCGCCTAACTGGCGGAGAAATTTAGTAAGTTCATATTTACCATGTGACCATAACGCATTGATAAATAAACAGTACATGTCCAAAATGGGCGTGTTTGTTACGACTCCTTTAACCTTATCAAGAAACAAAACTTGAACTCGGTGGTCCTACTTAATGGCTCATCGAAAGGGCATCTGTCCGATCGTGTTGCAGGTTTGCGGGGACCAATTCCGCAGCTTGCAGTTTAGAAGACCACGCTTGGAAGGAACCAACTACATGACTAAGATTTTCCGCATTGGCGCAGCTGGCGCCGCTCTCGTTTCCGCAATGGGCATGAGCTCGGTTGCACACGCTGACAATGCAGACGCAACTGCGACTGCTGAAGTACTTGAAGCACTGACACTCGACCTGCAAACCGGCACTTCGCTTGATTTCGGTGCGATGGTTGTTTCAGGCGCCGGCACTGTAAGCCTGGCTGCTGACGGCACTTTGGATTGCTCAGCTGCAGACATCGTTTGCACCGGCACAACCGGCGTTGCTGGTTTTGACGTAGGCGGCACCGCTTCGAAAGCTGTTACAATCAACCTGCCAACTGCAGACGTTGAATTGCAGCACACTGCTTACACCCCAACAAGCGGTGGCGAGCACGTTATCGAACTGAACGGTTTGGTTTCTGACGCGGCTAACAACGCTGCTGGCGATCCAGAAGTAACTTTGGATGCTGCAGGCGACGGTTCGTTCAACGTTGGTGGCACCATCAACCTCGACGGCACTGAAGAAGCCGGTATCTTCACAGGTACTTTCAACGTTTCGGTTGAGTATTCGTAAGAATTGATCGGGGTCTGCTCCCAACCCTTGCAGACCCCCTTCGATTAAACGGAACGGTCTCATTTTTGGTGGGGCCGAAACGTAGCAAGGCCGCGCTCTCGGCAAGGGGGGCGCGGCCTTTCTGCATTGTGGCTCGCAGCTTGGGCCCACATTTGATCTCACAAAGGCCTTCAAGGGCCGAGGTTATGTTTAATCAATCTTAACCCTGTTTCCCTAAGAATACGGATGAATACTTAGGCGTTCGCACGAGTGGCTGCGCCTTCTGGACACACATCTACGGAACGGAACCGGACACTATGTCGCATTTCATTTTTCGCCAATGTCTTAAGCTCGCCGCACCTTTTGCGCTTTTCGGAACGCTGGCTGCGCCTGCTCCAGCTATGGCACAAGGCGATCTATTGGTTGCGCCGACGCGCGTCATTCTTGATGGCCGCCGCGGGACAGAAGTGATCTTGTCGAATATTGGCGCTGAAGAAGCGACCTACCGTATCGGCCTGGAATTGCGCCGAATGGAAGCGGATGGTTCGCTTACGCCAGTTGAAAAAACCAGTGCGAATGAGCGCGAAGAAGCCGCGCTTCAAATGATCCGTTATGCGCCGCGCCGGATCACTTTGCCGCCGGGTCAACCTCAAGCTGTGCGAGTGGCTGCGCGCCCAGGGGCTGAGCTGCCCGATGGCGAATACCGCGTGCATATGTCGTTCAAAGCGATCCCGAAACCGCGCGTTGTTACCGATGAAGAGCAACCCACTGAAGGCGTCGCGATCCGTTTGATCCCGATTTACGGCGTGACCATTCCTGTGATTGTTCGCCATGGCCGTTTGGAAGCGCAAGTCGCGATCACTCAGCCGCGTGTTGAGCAAACACCCAAGGGGCCGCAATTGGCTCTCGCACTTGCACGCAAAGGCGAAAGCTCGACTTACGGCGAATTGCGCGTGATGAAGCCGGGCCAAGCGGAACCTGTCTATTTGGTGCGCGGCATTGCGATATATTCCGAGGTTGATGCGCGCGAATTGCGGCTCAATCTGTCGCCGGCACAGGCTGCGGCGATGACCGGCAAGCTGCGCTTTGAATATCGCGAAATGCCCGACAAAGGCGGCGATTTGATTGCCTCTGTGGATGCCGTTCTTGCGGCCAATCCGCTGCCGAGTGTGGCTGTATCTGCCGCCAATACGCCAGCCATGGATGCTTCGCGTTAAGGCGTAGCCAAGCCTTTTGGGCTTACTTTCCATGTTCAATTTACGTCGCCATATACGCCGTTATGCATTGGGCGCCGCTGCACCTGTTGCCGCGGCGCTTGGTGCGTCTGTGCTGTTGGCGGCGGCACCTGCTTATGCGCAAGATGGCGCGAACTCAGGGATGCAAACGACCAATGCCGGATCGAGCTGGCAGGCGAATGATGATGACTTTTTGTTCCTGCAATTGGTCGTCAAAAACTACAAACTCACCTATGATGTGCGCGGTTATCGCACCGATAGCGGCGTGTGCCTCGACATGGCCGATGTCATACAAGCATTAGACCTGCCGATCCGGCTCGACAAAAAGTCGCGCCGCGCAACTGGCTGGGTCTTCTCGGAAGATCAAACATTCAGCCTCGACCGCGACTCTAACACAGTACAAAACGTGAACAATGAGGGCAAACGCGGAGCTGCGCCTGTGGCTTCCGACATTTACGACACGCCAGAGGGGTGGTGCGTGAAGGTTGAGGCGCTGTCTCAGTGGTTTGGCCTGGATTTGCAGCCCGATCTCTACAATGCGCTCGTTCGCATCGAGAGCGAGACGGAAATGCCGTTTATGCAGGCGATTGAGCGCAAGAACCGCGCCGCCCGCCTTGGTAAGAAGCGCAAGAGCTTTGATCTGTCGCAATATCAAACCGCCGAGATGGAATATAAGCCCTGGCGCACGCCGTCGGTCGATGTCGTCACGCGCTTTGGCTATAAGACGAATTCCGATGGATCCTCGCAAAAGGATGCAAAGGCGGAATTGTTCGTCTCTGGCGAGGCTTTGGGCGCAAGTTACACCGCGCGTTTGGCCACAGACAATCAAATGATCCCGCAAAGCCTGCGGGTGCAAGCCTATCGCAATGATCCTGAGGGCAATTTGCTTGGCCCCTTGAAGGCAACGCAGATCGCAGTGGGTGATGTTGAGACATATGCTGGGCAATTGTCCGCCCAAACACAAGTTGGCCGCGGTGCCTTTGTCAGTAATCAGCCGATCGGGCGCGCTTCGCGCTTCTCCACCACCACATTGCGCGGTGCGATGCCATCTGGCTGGGATGCGGAGCTCTACCGCAATGGTCAATTGATCGCATTCCAAGATGACAGTGATGATGGCCGCTATGAATTTCTCGATGTGGAGCTGTTTTACGGCCGCAATGAGCTGGAAGTTGTGCTGTATGGCCCCCAGGGTCAAATCCGCCGTGAGCGGGCTGATTTCCCCGTGGGGCAATCCAATATTGAGCCCGGACAAACCTATTATTGGGCTGGGCTTTTGCAAGATGACCGCGATTTGATCCAGATCGACGATAGCCGAACCACGGGCCCGCAAAAATGGCGCTATGGTTTTGGAGTTGAGCGCGGTTTGGATGAACGAACGAGCGCAGCACTCGGCGTGCAAAACCTATTTTTCGCAGGAAGACGCCGGACCTATGCCGAAGGTTCGGTTTCGCGCAGTTTTGGGGCAATGCGCCTGGAAATCGCGGCAGCTCATGAATGGGGCGCGGGCGCTGTGACACAATTGAACGCAAGAGGGCGCCTCGGCACGATCAATTTCGGAGCTGAGGCCTTGTGGACTTTCGGCGGTTTCGCCAGCGAGTTTGTCGAAGCCAAGCTGGATCACCAGTTTGGCATGAGTTTCGACACATCCCTGCGGTTGGGCAAGTTTGTCCTACCGGTTCAGGCGTCTGCGCGGCGCACTGGCCTGCGCGATGGCGCGAATATCACCGAGCTGACGGCGACAACTTCGCTGACAGCTGGGCGCGTGGCCGTTTCGGCGCAATTGGATTATCAAAAGCAATCGAGCGGGCTGGAAACGGCGGCGCGCGAAAGCACGCAATTGCGGCTGCTTGCCAATACGCGGCTCAAAGGTCTGCGACTGCGCGGCAATGCGACATTTGATCTGGGCGGCGAGCAAAGCGGGTTGGAATCGGTCAAAGTCACAGCCGAAAAATCCCTCAACGAAGTATCTGATATTTCAGGAGAATTTGAATATTTGGCGCGCAGTGATGATGCGCGCTTTGCCGTGGGCTATTCGCGCCGTTTCGACAAATTTGCTCTGCGCAGCGACCTTAGCATGACCGCGCGCGGCGAATTTGGCGCGAATCTCTCGCTCAATTTCAGCTTTGGGCCTGACCCTGTCACGGGCGGTATTCGTTTCAGCGAGAAGAAGCTTGCGCGCTCTGGCCAAGCCGCTGTCACGATCTTCCGCGATGACAATGGCGATGGCCGCCGCAACCCTGGCGAGGAATTGCTGAAGGATGTGGGGGTCGAGGCCGGCTTCCGCAGCACGGATGCGATCACTGGCGAAAATGGCCGCGCGATCCTCGATCAATTGAAACCGTTTAAGCCTGTGCTAGTCGGCATTGACGAGGCGAGCTTAGGCGATCCTTATCTTGCGCCAGCGGTGAAAGGCATTGTGATCGTGCCGCGCCCCGGTGTGGCCGCAGAGATTGAATTGCCGATCTCTCCATCGGGCGAAATTGAAGGCGTGCTGCTCGGCGTGAATGGGTTGGAGCGGCCCGGAGTGCTAATCGAGCTGGTCGATGCGCGCGGCGCATTGGTCACGTCTGCGATCTCTGAATTTGATGGGTTCTTCCTGCTCGAGCGTGTGCCTTATGGCGAATATAGCCTGCGCGTGTCTGAAGCTGCGGCGAAGAAATTGGGCGTGAGTATCCAGCTGGAACGCGCGGTAAGAGTGGCCCGCGATCAGGATATTGTCCGCTTGGGTCCGACCAAATTGCAACCGCAATTGGGCAGCGGCGCGCCGAAGATTGTGAGCAATGACAAGAGCGATGCGGAGGCAGGCCTCACTCAAAGCACCGCGCCGACTCAGGATGCCAGCGCATTGGATATGGATGATGCGGACACGGCATCAGGGGAAAGCGCTTTCAAGGCTGAGGCAGAAAGCGCCAATAAAAAATGGCAGGGAAGCTATCACTCAGTGACACCTACCCCGCCATTCATTGGATCGTTTAAAGGCCTACCAATCAGGCCGATGCATCTGGCGCCCTAAGAACGCCGAAGCATCTGAAAGGCTTTAATTGCCTTTGATGTATTTGATTGGAACGCGCTTAATGGGAACGCGTTTCACCGGACGTGGAGCAATCTCGCGCTCACGCACATATTCGGTTTCTTCAACCCATTCCTCGGTCACATATTCGCGAACAACCGCACGCTGAGGCACAGCAACTTGCTGCTCAACATACATCATAGGTTGGGCGTAAGCGACCGGTGCCATTTGCACATATTGCGGCTGGTAATACCCTTGTGCCGGAATAGTCCGCGAGGCTGTGTTATAAGCTGGGGCAACGGCGCCCTGCTGATAAGCGGCCAAGTGGTTCTCGAGGATCTCGTCGCAATATCCGCCACGCTTGCTCGAGCGGCGATCAAGCGCTCCGCCAATAACTGCGCCAGCAAGACCGCCAACACCGGCACCGATCAATGATCCGGCAAGGCGCTCGCTTCGGCCAGCAACACGGTTGCCGATCAGGCCGCCGGTGAGCGCACCGAGCAATCCGCCAAGACCCTGACCGCGTTCACCGCGGCGCGATCCGCCAGTGCGGGCATAGCATTCTTCGAGCCATTGCTCGCGAGTGTATTGCACAGGGTAGGATTGCGGCTGAGCATATACAGGCTGCTGATGATATTGTGGTTGGTGATGTTGAGGCTGAGCATGTTGCTGATACTGAGGCTGTTGGGCCGGATAGCCGTAGCTGCCCGCCGTATGAGCGGCCGCAACAGGCGCTGCTGCTGCAACGACAGGAGCCGCTGTGTGCATGGTTGCCTGCGTTGCAATGCGTGTAACCGCCGGAGCGGCTGCAGCTGGAACAGCGCGAGTCGCTGTGCGCGTTACGGTGTTCGCAATTACCGGAGCAGCGGCTTGCGCCGTGTTGCTCAAGAACGGTGCGCCCATCGCAGTTTCCGCAATCGCTGTGTCTACAGCAGGCGCGCTTTGCGCCAATGCAGCGGTGCTGGTTGAGGCTGCAAGGCCCATAATGGCCAATGTGGCAAATGTCTTGGCGGTCATTGTCTAATACCTCTTCATGCGCTTTGATCTAATCGTATGATCGAAATGCGATCACACTCTTATTTCCCTGTTTGAGCAATACCCAATTGGGCGTCCTTAAGAAGGTGTTACCATTATTATCGCGCAAGCAGATGAGCTTTGCGCGCGCTGTCCCATTTCGGTTCGTTAACTGTACCAAAACCGAACAAATGCCTGTCTTGTCAGCTCTTTCAGGGGAGTTTGCGCTCTAAATGCGGTCAGATAGCAGAGCGGCGAGAGCCTCCACACCGACTTGATCCTCGAGGCCGAATCGTGCCGGCGTTGGGCTGTCGAGATCAATCACAGCGATCACTTCGCCGCCGCGAATGACCGGCACAACCAGTTCAGACCGGCTATTGGCATCGCAGGCAATATGGCCGGGAAAGGCATGCACATCTTCAACAAGTTGCGTGACGCGACTCTGTGCTGCGGCGCCGCACACACCCACGCCAAATGCGATGCGAATACAGGCAGGGCGGCCCACAAATGGCCCCAAAACCAATTCGCGCGCCTCGCCTGATCCAATGGCGCGGTAAAAACCCGCCCAATTGGTGTCTGGGATAAACTCGCCCATCAAAGCGGCGACATTGGCCATATTGGCAACTGCATCATCCTCACCCATAGTAATCGCCCCTACCGCTTCATTCAGCAGAGCATAGCGTTCTTCGGGTGAGCAGCCAGCAGGCGGGGCAAAATCATACATAGTGCTAGTGCATTGGGTGATGCGCGCCATTGCCGCAAGGGCTTTGCTCGCCTATTCATCGCTGCATGAGCATTGCACGCAAAATTCTTATCGCCCTTTTGGTTCTGCTGGTGGTTGGCGGGATCCTGCTATTTTTCCTCTCTCGCGGGGACACGGCCGAAATGTCAGTCAATGATGTGTCCGGCACCGATCCGACTTTGGAAGACCCCAATGCGGAAAGCGTTCCGACCATTCAAATCGCAGAGCCTGTGGGCTGGGAAGAGGGCGATAAGCCTGTCGCGGCAGAGGGCCTAGAAGTCGTTCGCTTTGCCGAAGGGCTCGATCACCCCCGCGTAATTCATACGCTTCCTAATGGCGATGTTCTGGTTACCCTCACCCGCTCGCCCAAATCAGAGGGCGGCGGCGGAATTACCGCATGGATTGCCGAGAAATTGATGACGACGGCGGGCGCTGTCGGGGATTCGGCCAATGAGCTGATCCTGCTGCGCGATGGCGATGGTGATGGGGTCGCAGAGACGCAAAATGTGATCATGGACGAGCTTGATTCGCCTTCGGGTATCGCTTGGCGCGATGGCAAATTATATGTCGCCAATCACGATAGCGTGATCGCGGTGGATTATGCTTTGGGCGATGAGAAAGTCACAGCAGAGCCGAAAAAGCTGATGGATTTGCCGCCGGGTGGTGGCCATTGGATGCGCAATATGGAGCTGCATCCGACACGGCCTGAGCTGTATATTGCCGTGGGTTCTGTCTCCAATATTGGCGAGCACGGGATGGAGATCGAAAAGGATCGCGCCATGATCCACCAGCTCAATCTGGAAACCGGAAGATCGCGGCCCTTTGGCCTGGGCCTGCGCAATCCCAATGGTTTGGACTTTAGCCCTTGGACTGGCACCTTGTGGACGACTGTGAATGAACGCGACATGCTCGGCTCTGACCTTGTGCCTGATTATCTGACCGATGTGCCGATTGGCGCGCAATATGGCTGGCCTTGGGTGTATTGGGCGATGAGATTTGATGAGCGCGTCGAGCATCCTCGCCCGCAATTCCTCACTGAATATACCCGCAAGCCGGCGTTTGCTTTGGGGCCTCACGTGGCCGCATTGGGATTGGTCTTCACCAAAGAAGGCCATTTGATGGGCGATAAATTCGGCTCTGGCGCTTTCATTGCTCGGCACGGCTCGTGGAACCGCAAACCACCATCGGGCTATGATGTGATTTACGTCGCCTATGATGAAAACGGCAATCCAGTCGGTAAACCTGTCGATGTATTGACCGGTTTCTTAAACGATGATGGCACCACAAAAGGGCGCCCAACTTGGGTCGAATGGGCCGGTGATGGCGCATTGCTGATGAGCGATGATACAGCCGGCATTATCTGGCGCGTTGTCGCCACGGGCGCAGCGCCGGGTGCGGGCATCACTCCGCTCGAGACAGGGTCACTGCCGCCAACGCGCGAGCTTAAAGGTGATCCCCGCGATGCATTTGAAGAGCCGCCAGAGTAGTGAGTTTTAGCTAGCGAGAGCCTCGGCTGGCAGTTCGTATAGGCCAGCAGCGCCCGCAATGGCGGAGGCTTTAAGGCCCGCTGCTTCTGGCACAATCCGGTCGACAAAGAAGCGCGCTGTCACAGGCTTGCTCTTGGCGAGTGCCGGCGATGCTCCATCGGCAACAGCACGCGCTTGTTTGACCAATTGCCAACCCGCAACGGCCACAGCCATCATCGTGCAAAACGGCACACTGCCTGCGAGCCGGTCATCCAAGCTAGCATCTGAGCGCATCCATTCGGCAATTGCGGTGCAATCCTTCGCGAGAGCCGCCAAATTGGGTTCATCTGCGCAATCGCGTTCAATATCAGCCAGCAAGGTTAGCACTGCTCCGCCATCATCCATGCCCAATTTGCGCGTGACCAGATCAGCGGCTTGAATACCGTTGGTGCCTTCGTAAATCGGAGCAATTTTGGAATCGCGCCAATGCTGAGCCGCACCGGTTTCCTCAACAAAACCCATGCCGCCGTGGATTTGCACGCCAATGCCGGAGACTTCCACGCCCACATCCGTGCCCCAGGCTTTGAGCAGCGGAACTAGAACTTCGGCGCGCATGGCGGCGGCTTCATCACCCAAAGTACCGCGGTCCACTTGGCCCGAGCAGAAATAGAGCAAAGCGCGTACGCCTTCGGTCAGGCTTTTCATACGCAGCAGCATGCGCCGCACATCGGGATGCTCAATAATCGCAACGGGTGATTTGTCCGCTGCACCAGCGCGCGATGATTGCACGCGGTCAGTGGCATATTGGATCGCTTGCTGCGTTGCGCGTTCAGCAATCTGAGCGCCTTGGTTGCCAACATTGATGCGCGCATTGTTCATCATTGTGAACATCGCCATCAGCCCGCGATTTTCCGCGCCGACCAGCTCGCCAATGCAATCATCATTATCGCCGTAACTCATCACGCATGTGGGCGAGGCGTTGATGCCTAGCTTATGCTCGAGGCTGACAGGGCGAAGATCATTCTTCGCGCCAATCGTTCCATCGTCGGCGACATGATATTTCGGCACGAGAAACAGCGAGATACCGCGTGTGCCTTCGGGTGCATCGGGCAAGCGCGCCAGAACCAGATGGACGATATTGCCCGCTAGCTCATGATCGCCCCAAGTGATGTAAATCTTCTGGCCTTTGATCTTATATTTGCCAGCGTGCGCCCCATCTGTGATCGGCTCTGCCGTACTGCGCAAAGCGCCAACATCGCTGCCTGCTTGCGGCTCGGTCAGATTCATCGTGCCCGACCATGCGCCCGACACGAGATTGGGCATGTATTTCGCCTTCTGCGCGTCTGACCCGTGATGCGCGATGGCTTCGATTGCGCCCACCGACAGCATGGGCAGCAAAGTAAACGCCATGTTCGCTGCGCCGAGGTTTTCGAGCACATTGCAGCTTAGCGTGAATGGCATGCCTTGGCCGCCAAACTCCTCCGGCGAAGTGATCGCATTCCAGCCTTGCTCGACATAGGCCTCATACGCCTCAGCAAAACCGTCGGGCAGTCGCACAACGCCGTTCTCAAGTTTAGCGCCTTCCAAATCGCCCACACGGTTGAGCGGCGCAAATTCACCCGCAGCAAATTCGCCAACCCCGCCAACGATAGCTTCGACCAAATCGCTTTCCGCCCCTGCGAATTTTTCAGATGCGGCAATTTCTTCAATCCCTGCATTCACTCGAATGGCGAGAAGCTGGTCTTGGGTGGGCGGTGTGTAAGGTGTCACGGAGGGATGTGTCCTGTGTTTGAATGGGGCTCAAACGCATTTGCGCTTGGCAATTTCAGTTACGGCTTATAGCGCCCCAAGGATGCTCGGCAAGAACGCTACGGAAATGGAATTGGCAGGCACTGCGGGAATCGCAGAGGCGGCTTCTGTGCTTGAAGCAGGCGGGCTGGTCGCTGTGCCAACCGAGACGGTCTATGGACTGGCGGCGCGGGCGGATAATGCCGAGGCTGTGGCGAAGATTTACGCGGCAAAAGGTCGCCCCGATTTCAATCCGTTGATTGTGCATGTGACGGGGGCTGAGCAGGCGGCGCGTTTGGCGCATATTGGCGATGCAGCGGCGGATTTGATGGCTGAGCATTGGCCCGGGCCGCTGACATTGGTGCTGCCCAAGCGCGAGGGGGCGGGCCTAGCGCCGGCGATTACGGCTGGATTGCCGAGTGTTGCCGTGCGCGCACCTGCACATCCAGTGATGCGGGCTTTGTTGGAGGCGTGCGACTTTCCGCTCGCCGCGCCATCTGCCAATCGCAGCGGTTTTATCAGCCCGACCAGCGCAGGCCATGTGATGGAAACGCTGAATGGGCGGATCGATATGGTGCTGGATGGAGGATCATGCTCAGCAGGGCTGGAATCCACCATTGCTGCCGTTCGTGAAAGTGGGGCGATAGAGATTTTGCGCCCTGGCCCGATTGTTTTGGAGGGTTCGGCTGAGCCAAACTCAGATGACACGCCAATTGAGGCTCCCGGCCAACTTTCGAGCCATTATTCACCGGGTAAGCCGGTTAGATTAAACGCGGATACCGCTGAAGCGGATGAATTCCATATCGGGTTTGGGGGCATTGCGGGGGAATGCAATCTATCAGCCGCAGGTGATCTCACTGAGGCGGCGGCTAGCCTATATGATTGCCTTCATCAGGCTGCGGCTTCTGAAAAACACCGCGTCGCGATTGCGCCAGTCCCTGGTGAGGGCATTGGTGCAGCGATCAATGACCGATTGAAGCGAGCTGCGCGCTAGGCCTTATTCGGGCGGTTCAGCGGGCATGCTGCGCGCGAGCACTTGCATTTCGGCATAGGTTCCGCTGGCTTTGTCGCAGGCGCGGCGATCGCCATTGCGGCATTCTTTCAGCTCTTTGTCATAGCGGCGGTCGAGCTTGCCCAGCTCTTCCTCGCGTTTGCGCGCTGCACGTCCACGCTTTTCATCGGATTCCGATTGGCTGGTGGTGAGAACATCAGCAGCTTTGCCAGCAACTTGGAACGGGGCTTTCACCACGCTGGTCACAGCACTGACGCAACCGGTTAGGCCAAAGGCAGAAAGGGCGAGCAGGGAAATGGTAAGGCCGCGCATGGAAAATCTCCTATTACACGCGGCCTTACAGCATTTTTTGTGTCCTGACGATGAATTCGGCCAAGTGAGGCTACTTAGAGCTTAATGCCTATTTCTTCTTAGGTGTTTTCTTCTTGGCGGTCGGCTTTTTCGCAGCCTTTTTCTTGGCGGGCTTTTCTTCCGCCGCACCCGCTTCGCATTTCAGCGAGCCGGAGCCCATGGATGAGACGGTGCAATCCGCCCGGCCAATCACGCGGACATTGCCGGAGCCCATAATATTGGCCTTCACTGTGCCATCAGAGGCAAAGGCGGTGGAACCAGAGCCAGCCACTGTGACTTCGGCTTTATCGGCGGTGAGATCGGGCATTTCAGCTCCGCCGGAGCCCATGATATTGAGTTCCAACGTGTCTGCTTTGCCCGCGCCTGTCACACTGCCGGAACCCATGATGTTCACATCCAATGTGTCGGCGGCAATTTTGGCAATATTAGCCGCGCCAGAAGCCATAATATTGAGCTCGGCCGATTTCGCCATTGCAGCGGCTTCGACAGAGCCAGAACCCGCTACCGTAATGGTGCTGGGCGCGGGCATTGTCACATTGACGGTTGTTTTCCCATCGCTGGACCAATTTCCGTCATCCATACCTACGGCAAGCATGCCATCATTGAGTGAGAAGCGCAGGCGTTCGATCACATCATCATCGCCTTTGGTGGAGATTTTGAGATCCTTGCCGGTTTTCAGAACCAATTGCACCGGCGCGGCCAAAGTCACGCTGTCAGGGGCATCGCCGGACATATCAAGCTCATCCAATGGCACGCCGCCATCGAGGCCATTGATGCTGAAATTGCCCTTACAGCCCGATACCGAGCCGGCCAGCGCGCCGGTGATCGCGATAGCGGCCACGGGGGCCAACACTCTGAGAAACTTATCAATCATACGAACTCTCCACGTTTTAGCGTATTGCTGATATAATACAGCATGGAGGTGTTTTCAAGGATCGGGCCGCAAACCCAACGAAAAAGGGCCACCTTTCGGCAGCCCTCATCGTGTTCAATATGCATTTGGTCGAGAAGCTGACTTAGCTCTCGTCCTCATCATCGGTCTCGTAATATTGCGGCGCATGTTCGCGCAATACGTCGAGGATTTTCTCAAGCGCGGTCGGCTCGTCAGTTTCTTCCATCGCGGCCAATTCGCGCGCGAGGCGGCTGGAGGCAGCTTCGAAGATTTGACGCTCTGAATAGCTTTGCTCAGGCTGATCTTCGGGGCGGAACAAATCGCGGGTTACCTCGGCGATGGAAACCAGATCACCGGAGTTGATCTTCGCTTCATATTCCTGCGCGCGGCGCGACCACATAGTGCGCTTTACCTTAGGCTTGCCTTTCAGCGTCGCCATGGCTTCTTTCAAAGTCTTGTCAGATGACAATTTGCGCATGCCGATCGCTTCCACCTTATTGGTGGGAACGCGCAGGGTCATGCGCTCTTTTTCAAAGCGCAAAACATAGAGCTCCAGCTGCATGCCGGCGATCTCTTCATTTTGAATTTCGGTTACACGGCCCACTCCGTGCTTTGGGTAGACGACGTAATCACCGACGACAAAGGCAAGTGCCTTGCTAGCCATGAATAATCCTTTCTCTCAGCGCGAAACCACTGGAATTGCGACAAAGCCTGTGTGCCTGCCGTGCATGGGTTTAACCCCGAGCATCAGCAGCCGGTCCTCTTCGGCTTATTTGCAAATGGTCCGCGCCCTTTTTGTCAATTCATCCATCCATATCGGGACCAAGCCGATACGATTGCTGCACGTGCTAACACATTCGCAAGAAAATTGCGAGTCTTGCGTAGTTTATGACAATGGGGTCTCCGCCAGCGAATGCTGCGCGGCAGAAACTGGCAATGATTGTGATGCACTCGGTGAGCGAATCAGTCGCTCTTAATCGCGCCTAATCGCCCCTAATCGCCTTCGCCCGGTGCTTCGGTGAAGAATTTTTCGAACTTGCCTTCCATGCCTTTGAAATCATCTGCATCGGCAGGTGGGTCTTTTTGGCTGGTGATGTTCGGCCATTCGGCGGACAATTTGGTGTTCAGCTCGAGCAATTTCTCAAGACCGTCCTCGGTATCGGGCAGGATCGCCTCGGCTGGGCATTCCGGCTCGCATACGCCGCAATCGATGCATTCGGACGGATTGATCACAAGCATATTTTCACCCTCGTAGAAACAATCCACTGGGCAAACTTCGACGCAATCGGTGTATTTGCATTTGATGCAGGCGTCGGTGACGACGTAGGTCATGGAAAACTAATCCTCTTTGAATTCACTTGTGTTGGATTCAGCTATGGCGGTTTCGCCGCTGCGGTCAAGCTCACGATAATGAGAGCGGGCCATATCAGGCGGTCCGCGGCGGTCCGGAAGGGCAAGAATTTCTATAATCCGCACAGTGCCACCTTGGGCAAAGGTCAGCACATCGCCCACGGCGGTTTCGGTGCTGGGCCGCTGAACATGCTGGCCATTGATCCGCATATGCCCGCTCTCGATTAGCGCGCAGGCTTTGCTGCGAGTGCGCGCCAGTCGCAAATATACGAGCAGACGGTCGAGCCGCATTATGTTGCAGCTGCGATCATTTGATGAGGTCTTTTAACGCATCAAAAGCGCCGGATGCTTTGGCTGGGCCGGTGTCATGCTTCGGTGGTTTAGCCCCAGAGTTTTGGCGCGAATTGTCTGGCCTTTTATTGGCATGACTGCGCGGTTTTGCGTTCGGTTTGCCGCCCTTGGCCCCGTTTGGCCTCTTCTGGCCTCTTCTGGCCTCATCATTTCGCGCACGCCCTCCTGCTCGGCGCGGTCGCCAATTCCATTTGTCAGGAGCAGGCGGGCCAAAGGCGCCTTCGGCCAAGCCAGGCGCCTTTTGCAGTTTGAACCCGGCGCTTTGCAGCAGGCGAATGAGATTGCCTTCCTCCAAGCCGATCGAGACACCTAAAGCCATCGGAATACGGAACAGCTTATTGCCCGCCTTGGAACGCATTTCGAACGCGGCACGCAAAATCTTCTCCGCCAGATCGGCGCGGATGGCTTGCTCACCTGCGCGGCGATAGCCAGCAGGCAGAGGTGCATTCTGCATTTTTTCCGCGCTGATGTAAGGAAGCATGGCGTCTTGAAGCGCGCGTTTGTCGATACCCAGCGTGTGCAGCAATTGGCGCGGCGCAGGCTTCAAAAGCAGATGCGCGAATATATCCAGCGCGCCAAAAACAACGCCAAGACGCCGCAGGAAGGGCCTCATTTCCTTAGGTAAATGTTCAAGGCCCGCCTCTTCGCGGCTAACGACGCCATGACCGGCAATCAGAGTATGGAGCAAGGCCCGCGCCTCTGATCCCGCCTCTGGATCACGCGCAGCTGACGCCAGTTTTTGCAAAGGCTCAAGCGGCGCAAGTTTTGCCGTTAGCCATTCCAGCAAGCCCTTTTCTAGAGCTATTCGGGAGGCCTCTGGCAGCAATGTTAGCTCCCGCGACATCGTCAGCTTGGGCGCAGAAAAATCATCGGGCATAGTGATGCTGGCCAAAACCGCTCCGTCCCAGACAATCGCGCCTTCGGATAGTTCCAGTGCCTCTTTCCCTTCGCCCAGCAGCCATTCTGCTCGCTTGGTCAGGATCGCAGGCAAAGCCTTTTCCGCTGCACTGATTAGCATTTTGCGGTCAGCGATGGGGGCATTGGCATCAACGATAAATTGAAAAGCTTTGAGCGAGCCAATCGCTTCGCCCTCTACCGTCAAGCGGCCATCCTCTTCCAATTGCACCGGCAATGCGCCGCCATCTTCGCCCAGGGATTTCATCAGTATCGTCGTCCTTCGATTTACAAATCGTTCCGTGAGACGCGCATGCAGCGCATCCGATAATCTTGCTTCAACTGCGCGCGCCCGCGCTGCCATTTCATCGCGGGCCAGCACCCAATCGGGCCGCTGACAGATATAGGCCCATGTTCGGATGGAAGCTATCCGTCCCTGCAAACTATCAATGCCGCCCTGCATTTGATCGAGCTGAGCAATGCGTGCGGCGACAAAATCCGCGCCGAGATAGCCTTCTTGCAAGTCCTGCCAAAGCCGCATCACAAAGCGCGCATGCGTGTCTGCACCAACTTGGCGGAAATCTGGCAGCGAGCATGCATCCCAAAACCGCCGGACTTGGCCTGCGCCTTTCATGCCTTTGATAGCAGGATTTTCGGCCAGCAATTTGAGCACGGATAGATCAATGGCTTCGGGCGCTTTGGCCAATTGCGGATGCTGCGGTGCGCTTTCCAGATCGGCAATCAGGGTCGCTATATTATTGAATCGCGGTTCCGCCTCGCGCCAATAGAGCCGCGTGATTGGCTGGAAGGAATGTTCCTCAATTGCGTAAATCTCTTCCTCGGAAAACTCCAAGGGGACGCCGTGATCGCCGCGCCGCGTGCTAACTGAATTGCCGAGCGTGCCAAAGCTACCATCGCGTTGGTGCCGCCCAGCGCGCCCCGCCATTTGCGCCATTTCTGCAGGGTAGAGCCGGCGTTTGCGCTGACCATCGAATTTCGTCAGCGCGGCAAAAGCGACATGGTGCAGATCAAGGTTGAGGCCCATGCCAATCGCGTCTGTGGCGACGATGTAATCCACTTCGCCATTCTGGAACAGCTCGACCTGCTTGTTGCGCGTATCGGGTGAGAGCGCGCCCATCACAACTGCTGCGCCGCCGCGAAACCGCCGCAGCATTTCGGCCATGGCGTAAACTTGCTCCGATGAAAAAGCGACGATGGCGGAGCGCGGGGGCAGGCGCGACAATTTGCACGGGGCCACATGGCTCAATGTGGAGAAGCGCGGGCGCTCCACCATTTCCACATCGGGGATCAGCGCTCTGACCATGGGCTCTAATGTGGCAGAGCCCAGCAGCATCGTTTCCTCGCGGCCGCGCGCATTCAGCAATCTATCGGTGAAAATATGTCCGCGTTCCGGATCGGCGGCCAATTGCGCTTCATCCAAAGCAACGAACGCATGCGGGCCGTCTTTGCCATGCCCCAATCGGTCCATCGCCTCTGCCGTGCAGAGGAAATAGCGCGCATCAGGCGGTTCAATCCGCTCCTCACCCGTAATCAGCGCAACCGATGCATCGCCTTTGATCGCGCGCACGCGGTCATACACTTCGCGTGCCAATAGCCTCAGCGGAAAGCCGATCATACCGCTGGAATGGGCGCACATGCGCTCAATCGCCAAGTGAGTCTTGCCGGTATTGGTGGGGCCGAGAACCGCTTTGATTGCGCCGCTAGTCATGGAAGTGGGTGTTTAGTGCCAGTGTTGCGCCCTATCAGCAAGCCGCCACAGGCGCGCATTCTTTCGAAAAAGCCGCTTTGCACCAATCCATGCACATTTGGGCGCAGATCCCGCCGATCCCAATGGGGGATTAACGGCCCGTTTACTTTGTTTCGCCAGACATTCTTAGGCAAAGGAACCGGTAATGAACCGCTCGCGTGACACAGAGGAAATGCAGGCCAATGCGCAGCGCGGCAGTACTGCGCGCGTGCAGCCCCGCGTTTATGCACGCGGCAATGGCTGGCGCGACCGCTATGACGCATGGCAGGCGAGCACCTCGCACCGCTTGAGTTCGATCGATCTGGCGCCTGACTTGGCGCAGAACATTGGCAGCCTGCGGTGGTTTCGCGGGCTGGTGACAATGTTGATCCTTGGCGCTGTTGCGATTGCTTTTTGGCCCGATTTTTCTCCTTTAGAAGCGCGTCCCGCCATGCCTGTCAGCAAGGCTGTGCAGGATGAATTGCGCAGCCAGATGATCACTCCGCTGGGCATGGGCGCAGATAGCGGCCGCCGGATGAGCGCGGCGACATCGGTTATTCCCTTGGATGATGCGCCCGAACGGCCCGAAGTCGCTTTGGTCGCCACGCTGGCACGCGGTGACAGCTTTACCCGCATGTTGGAGCGCGCAGGCATTGGCCGCGGCGATTCCCGCCGCGTCGCAGGACTGATTGGCGGCACGATGGCAGTGTCCGATATTGAAAGCGGCACGCAAGTGGATCTGCTGCTGGGGCGGCGCGCGGCCAATGGCGAAGCGCGGCCGCTGGATAAACTCAGCTTCCGCGCGAAATTTGATCTGGAATTGGAAGTTTTCCGTACTGACGGTGGCAATCTGGCGCTTAAGCGCAATGTGATCCGTGTGGATTCGACGCCATTGCGCATTCGCGGCACGGTTGGGCCTAGCCTTTACCGTTCGGCACGCGCAGCGGGCGCGCCGGGCAAGGCCGTGCAAGAATATTTGCGCGCGCTCGACAGCCAGCTCGATATGGAGCGCAATGTCCGCGAGACTGACGAATTTGACATGATCCTGAATTATCGCCGTGCCGCCACGGGCGAGCGTAAGGTCGGCAAGCTGATGTATGCCGGCATTGATCGCGGCGGAAAGCCCAAGACACAATTGATGCGCTGGGGCAAAGGCGGCAAATTCTTCGAAGCATCGGGCGTGGGCGAGCAAAGAAATGGCCTCTTGGCGCCAGTCCCGGGGCCAATCTCCTCGCGCTTTGGCATGCGACGTCACCCGATCCTGGGCTATAGCCGGATGCATTCGGGCCAAGATTACCGCGCGCGTTACGGCACGCCAATCGTCGCGCCAACGGGCGGCCGCGTCACCGGCGCAGGGCGAATGGGCGGCTGCGGCATTGCAGTGAAACTGGATCATGGCGGCGGTCTGTCAACGCGCTATTGCCATATGAGCCGTATGTCCGTGCGCAGCGGGCAAAGCGTGCGGCGCGGGCAAGTGATCGGCTATGTCGGTTCCACCGGCCTCTCCACCGGCCCGCATTTGCACTATGAAATGTACCGCGGCGGACGGGCTGTGAACCCCGCCAGCGTCAGCTATGTCACGCGCTCGCAATTGTCGGGCGGCGAATTGGCCAATTTCCGCAGCGCGCTTCGCAAGCTGAAGCAGGTTGAAGCGGGCGCGGCTCTAGAGGACTTGGTTCAGCGCAAAACGGCCGTTTCTGATGAACCAAAGCGCGAGATTGAACGCATTGGCAGCGCCCCTGAAGCTGCCGCTGAGACGGGCGGAGCAGCGAGCGCAGTCTTGGCGCCAGAAACCACGGACGCAGCGGGAAATTTGGCGGAGTAAGCGCGCCTGCTGACAAAGCTTGATTGCGCAGGCTCCAAATTTGCGGCAACACTTCGCGCTATGACAGCTTCCTATCCCAATCTGCGCCTCCGCCGTACGCGTGCCACTGCTTGGAGCCGCGCGCTCCACCGAGAGAACATCATGACACCGGCGGATTTTATCTGGCCTTTGTTTGTCACAGAAGGTTCCGGCGTAGAGGAGCCCATTGCCTCGCTGCCCGGTGTCTCGCGCTGGTCAGTGGACTTAATCGGCGCCCGCGCAAAAGAGGCCGTTGCCCTCGGCATTCCCGTGATTGCGATCTTCCCCAATACGCCAGCGGATAAGCGTACAGACGACGGGGCGGAGGCTTTCAATCCCGATAATCTGACATGCCGCGCGATTAAAGCTGTTCGCGATGCGTGCGGATCAGATATCGGCATCCTCACCGATGTTGCGCTGGATCCCTACACCAGCCATGGGATGGACGGGCTGCTCGATGCCAATGGCTATGTCACCAATGATGCATCGGTCGCGGCTTTGGTCGATCAAGCAATCAATCAGGCCGAGGCCGGATGCGACATTATTGGGCCCTCGGATATGATGGATGGACGCGTTGGCGCCATCCGCTTGGCATTGGAAATGGGCGGTTTTCACAATACGCAAATCCTGAGCTATGCTGCGAAATATGCTAGCGCCTTTTATGGACCGTTCCGTGATGCCGTTGGGTCCAGCGCGACGCTGAAAGGCGATAAGAAAACGTACCAAATGGACCCTGCAAACGGCGAAGAGGCTTTGCGCGAAGTGGCGCAAGATTTGGCTGAGGGCGCGGACAGCGTAATGGTCAAACCGGGCCTAGCTTACCTTGATATCGCTCGCCGCGTGAAAAAGCGCTTCGAAGTCCCGGTCTTCGCCTACCAAGTCAGCGGCGAATATGCGATGATCGAGGCGGCAGCTGCGGCCGGTGCAGGTGACCGTGATGCTTTGGTTATGGAAACTCTGATGGCGTTTAAGCGCGCCGGATGCAGCGGCGTCTTGACCTATCATGCACCAGTGGCGGCGAGGATTTTGAATGGCTGAGTTTCGTCACGAAACACAGCGTCTGATCTTGCGCGATTGGCGGCCCGAAGACTGGCCCGTTTTCCTAAAACACACCAATACGCCTGCCGTGATGGAATGGCTTGGCGGCGTGCTGCCAACGGACAAATACGCTTGGATTGAGGATCGCCTCACTGCCTACACCCGCGATCATGGCTTCACCTTTTGGGTGGTGGAGCGCAAGGATGATGGCGGGCATTTGTCCGGCGAAATTATCGGGTTTTGCGGACTGAAGCGCAGCAATCAGGCGGGCGGCCCGATGGGTGAGCATGAAATCGGCTGGCGCCTGCGCGAGGATGCATGGGGCAAGGGTTATGCGAAAGAAGCCGCGTCAGAATCGCTCAAGCTCGGCTTTGAACGCTTTGACGCCCCGCATATACTCGCGCTGACGGTGGAGCAAAATACGCCAAGTTGGGGCCTGATGAAACGCCTCGGCATGCAGCGCCGCGAAGATCTCGACTTCCACAATGATGATTATGGTGCGGACACAATCATCGTCTATTCCATCACGCAATCCCAATGGAGCCAAACGCAATGACCGATTACGCCCGCCTTTTCCCTGGCGCGAATATCATTCCGATCCACGGCAAGACGCCAAAGATTCACGAAACAGCCTTTATCGCACCGGGCTGCACCATCATTGGCGATGTCGAAATCGGTGCAGGGTCTTCCATCTGGTACAATTGCGTTTTGCGCGCGGATGTTTTCACCATTCGCATCGGAGAGTGCAGCAATGTGCAAGATGGCAGCGTGCTGCACTGCGATCCGCCGCGCCCGGGGGATGAAACCGGCTCGCCGCTCACCATCGGTGATGATGTGCTGATCGGTCATATGGCAATGGTGCATGGCTGCACGATTGAGGATCGCGGCTTTGTAGGTCTTGGCGCGATTGCGATGAACAAATCTGTGATTCGTTCAGATGCGATGCTGGCCGCGGGTGCGATGCTGACCGAGGGCAAAGTGATGGAGCCGCGCCAATTGTGGGCGGGGCGTCCGGCCAAGCCTTTGAAAGAGCTAACCGATGCTGCGATTGCCGGCATGCGCATCGGCACAGCGCATTATGCTGAGAATGCGAAACACCATGCGGAGGCTGTGAAAGCGGCGCTTTAGGCCACTCTTCCAATCAGGCTTTAGCGGCGTATTGCATCATATGGGGCACGAGGTCAGCTTTGCCCAAATCCACGCCCTTGCTGCGCATGATCGCATAGGCTGTGGTGATGTGGAAATAGAAGTTCGGGAAAACCCAATCGCTGACATAATCGGCAACGGACATCCGAAACTTCATGCCATTGGGCAATTCCAAATCGACCATAGTGTCTTCGCCGTGAAGGCTGGATTCGTCCACGGAAGACAGCATTTCCAGCGTTTCAGCGACGCGCGCTTTGGCGTCGTCAAGGCTGGCTGGGTCTTCTTCATTCGAAGCCAATTGTGCATCGGAAACCGCGCTAACTGCTTGGCGCGGAAAGTTTGCCAGCATGCGGATTTGTGTTGCCAGAGGCAGCATATCGTCAGCAAGCCGAGCGTCCAATATTGCGGCGGCTGTTTCATGGACGGCGGCTTTGTTCAGCATGCCAGCAAAAGCGGTGAGCATATTGCGTGATGTTGCGATGAGAGCGGTCATTTTGGGATCCTCCAGTTTCAAATTGCGACCTATATGGATGCAAGACAGGGTCAAGCTTTCATTGGTGGCGGATCGGCGCGGATTTAGGATGCGAGCGCGGCAAAAGAAAAGAGGCGCGCAGCTCCAATTGGAGCGCGCGCCTCTTTCATAGCCCACATATGCGAAGCGAATTAGCTATCGCTATCCGATGATGCTTCGGGTGCATCAGAGGCGCTGCCCTTTTTCTTGGGTGCAGTTTTCTTCGCAGTAGCCTTCTTCTTTGCTGGCGGCTTGCGTTTTGCTTTGGGCGGAGCAGGCGTCATTTCAAAGGCGGGTTTGCCGTCTTTCAACGTGACATGCACTTCGCCGCCATCGGCCAGCTTGCCGAATAAGAGTTCTTCCGCCAGCGGCTGCTTGATTTTCTCTTGCAGCAAACGTCCCATTGGCCGCGCACCATAGAGCTTGTCATAGCCCTTATCCGCCAGCCAACCGCGTGCATCGCTGTCGAGTTGGATATGTACGTTTTGATCGGCGAGCTGCAATTCAAGCTCAAGAATGAACTTGTCGACGACGCGCGCAACGGTCGATTTGCCGAGATAGGCAAACGGCACAATCGCATCCAAGCGGTTGCGGAATTCAGGCGTGAACATTTTCTTCACAGCCTCTTCGCCTGCATCTTCTTTCGACACATCGCCAAAGCCAATGCCCTGGCTTGCCATGTCAGATGCGCCCGCATTCGTGGTCATGATGAGGACTACATTGCGGAAGTCGACTGTCTTGCCGTGGTGATCGGTCAGACGGCCATTATCCATCACTTGCAGCAGGATATTGAACAGGTCGGGATGCGCCTTCTCAATTTCATCGAGCAGCAGGACGCAATGCGGGTTTTGATCGATCGCATCGGTCAGCAGACCGCCTTGATCATAGCCGACGTAGCCCGGAGGCGCACCGATCAGGCGCGACACCGAATGCCGCTCCATATATTCCGACATATCAAAGCGCTTCAGCTCAATGCCCATAATGCTGGCCAGCTGACGCGCGACCTCGGTTTTACCCACGCCGGTTGGGCCGGAGAATAGGAACGAGCCGATGGGCTTGTCTGGATCGCGCAGACCAGCGCGCGACAGCTTCATCGCGGTTGCCAATTTGTGCACGGCGGCATCTTGGCCGAAGACGACATGCTTCAGATCGCGGTCGAGATTTTCGAGCGCTTTCTTATCATCCTTGCTGACCGATTTGGGCGGGATACGCGCCATGGTCGCAATCACTTGCTCAATCTCGCGCGCGGTGATTTTCTTCTTACGCTTGCCCGCTGGCAGCAACATTTGCATCGCGCCAACTTCGTCGATCACATCGATCGCTTTGTCGGGCAATTTGCGGTCATTGATATAGCGCGCGGACAGCTCAACCGCGGTTTTCAGCGCATCGGGCGTGTATTTCACCTTGTGATGATCTTCGAACGCGCTGCGCAGCCCTTTGAGGATTGCGATTGTGTCTTCAATCGTCGGTTCATTCACATCGATTTTCTGGAACCGGCGCAGCAAAGCGCGGTCTTTTTCGAAGTGATTGCGGAACTCTTTATAAGTGGTCGAACCCACGCAGCGGATCGCGCCGCTAGACAGGGCAGGCTTCAATAGGTTGGAGGCATCCATCGCCCCGCCACTGGTCGCGCCTGCACCGATAACGGTGTGAATCTCATCAATGAAGAGCACAGCTTCCGGCATTTTCTCTAGCTCGGAGACGACTTGTTTGAGGCGTTCTTCAAAGTCGCCGCGATAGCGTGTGCCGGCCAGCAATGCGCCCATGTCGAGCGAGTAGATAACCGCATCTTCCAAAACCTCAGGCACTTCGCCTTCAACGATTTTGCGGGCCAAACCTTCGGCAATAGCGGTTTTGCCAACGCCGGGATCACCGACATAGAGCGGGTTGTTTTTCGACCGGCGGCACAGGATTTGGATCGTGCGATCAACCTCTGGACCGCGCCCGATCAGCGGGTCGATTTTGCCGTTTTCCGCTTTCTCATTGAGATTGACGGTAAATTGGTCGAGCGCCGTTTCTTTCTTCGCGCCGCCTTCTTTGGCAGGTTCGCCATCGGGAGTGGCGGCGGCTTCTTCGGCGCCCTCAGGAGAGCGTTGCTCAACCTGCTTGCCGCCTTTGCCAATGCCATGGCTGATAAAGCTGACAGCGTCCAAGCGGCTCATATCTTGCTGCTGGAGGAAATAGACCGCGTATGAATCGCGTTCAGAGAACAATGCGACCAGCACATTGGCGCCTGTCACTGTATCCTTGCCCGAGGATTGCACATGCAGAATGGCGCGCTGAATAACCCGCTGGAAACCGGCGGTTGGCTGCGGATCGGCGTCTTCTTCGGTTTTCAGCGATTGATATTCGCTGTCGAGATATTGCTTCACCACCGCGCCCAGCTCGGACATGTCGACGCCGCAAGCCGCCATTACGGCCGCCCCGTCTTCATCATCGATCAATGCCAGCAGCAAATGCTCCAAAGTGGCATATTCATGATGCCGCTCTGACGCATGGGCCAGCGCATTGTGCAGGGTTCTTTCAAGGTTTTGGGCAAAACTAGGCATGGTTTTCTCTGCGGTAATTGGTGCGGCTCTCAAAAGGCGACCTAGAGCAGCATATTCGGTCGAAGCCATTAAAGCAGGCTAAGCTTAACGAATTCTGGCACAAAATGAATGAACGCGGCCGCATTATGCGCCGCTTTTCTTGAACAATTGATCTGCCGCAGCGCGGTGCGAAGCGGCCCGCTCCCTATGGGCTTTTACGCGGGTAATCTCACTTTCGAGCAGGGCAATACGTTCGCCAAGCTCGTCTTGAGAATAAGGCGCTAAGTCCTCGGCGGCCAATTTGCTGGCTGCATCGCCCTTTGGGCGCGGAAGATCGTCCAATTCCATTTCGTCTTGTAACATCGCAAGCCAGATGGCTTGCTGTCAATGCAAGGTGGGGTTATTCCCTCGCATGCGCAAGGGGCATTTAGGACGACTCTGGTGCTAAAGGGCGATGCAGCGCTGATTGAAGGCGCGATAGTGGGGGCACAATGAGCCAGAATTTGCCGGGTAATATACCCGAAACAATGCAAGCCATCGGTTTTGAGCAGCCCGGCGGGCCAGACGTGCTGTCCATCGAAGAGGCAAAGACGCCGACAATTGGCGCGGGCGATGTGCTGATCCGTGTCGCCTATGCAGGCGTAAACCGGCCCGATTGTATTCAGCGCATGGGAATGTACCCCGTGCCGCCGGGCGCTTCGCCGATTATTGGCTTAGAAGTCGCCGGAGAAGTCGTGATGATCGGCGCGGATGTTCCGGCCGAAATGCTGGGCTCGCGCGTGTGCGCTTTGACGCCGGGCGGCGGCTATGCGCAATATTGCAAAGCGCCCTGGGATCATTGCTTGCCGGTGCCCGATGATATGCCCTTGGATGTGGCGGCCGCAATTCCAGAGACTTTGTTCACTGTGTGGCACAATGTGTTTGAGCGCGGACTGGCGCGCGATGGTGAGACATTGTTGGTGCACGGCGGAACCAGCGGCATTGGCACTATGGCGATTATGCTGGCGAGAGCTTTCGATATGAAAGTGATCGCGACCTGCGGTGATGAAGCCAAATGCGCCGCGGCGCGCGAATTGGGCGCGGATCTGGTGGTCAATTACAAAACGGATGATTTCGTCGCGGAGGCGGGCACTTTCACTGGCGGAAAAGGCGTGGATGTTGTCCTCGATATGGTTGGCGGCGATTATGTCCCGCGCAATTTGCAAGCATTGGGCGAAGATGGCCGGCATGTCTCGATTGCGATGCTGACAGGGCCGAAAACAGAATTGTTTATCCCCTTGGTGATGAGCAAGCGCTTGACGCTAACCGGCTCCATGCTGCGCCCGCGCAGTGATGCGTTTAAAGCGGCCTTGGCGGATGAAATTGCAGCCAATGCTTGGCCGCTGTTCACCTCGGGCGAATTGAAGCCGGTTATGGATCAGGCGTTCCCATTGGCGCAGGCGGGCGCAGCCCATGCCAAGATGGAAGCAGGCGAGCATATTGGCAAAATCGTGCTGGAAGTCGCGCCTTAACCCTTGCCCATGAACGGGCCGCCCAAGCAGTGCGTGCCGTTTGCGCTTGCCGTTTCGCCGCATTTGGCCTAACCACTTACGCATAAAGACCGCTCCGAGAGGGGCGGTCCTTCTGTTTCTAACTGATTTATATTGGAGGCCCTTATGGCCCAAGAGCAAGCCAAACCGCTTATGCCGCATGCGACAGCCACATGGCTGGTCGACAACACTGGCCTTGGTTTTGAACAAATCGCTGAGTTTTGCGGTCTGCATATTCTCGAAGTGCAAGCCATGGCCGATGATCTGGCGGGCTCCAAATATACAGGGCGCGATCCTGTGCATGCGGGCGAGCTTAATCAGGATGAGATCGACAAAGGTCAGGCCGATGCGAATTACGCTCTGGTCATGCAAAAGGCACCGATCGAAGTCACTCGGACCAAGGGCGCGCGTTACACGCCGGTTTCCAAGCGCCAGGATAAGCCTGATGGTATTGCCTGGCTCCTGCGCAGCCACCCGGAAATTTCCGATGCGCAAATCTCCAAGCTGATCGGTACGACTCGCAATACAATCAATGCGATCCGTGACCGCGAACATTGGAATATCCAGAACATTCAACCCAAAGACCCTGTGACTCTGGGGCTTTGCTCTCAGCGCGAGCTGGACGCGGTTGTGGCCAAGGCTGCTAAGCGCATTGTTCCGGTAGAGGGCGCTGAAGAAGAAGCCGCCAATGCCGCATTGGGCGATGGCCGCAGCGATAAAGAAAAGCTGATCGAAGAATTGCAAGCCGAACGCGAAGCCAATGTGAAAGCAGCGGCACAAGCGGCGCAAGAAGCCGAAGCCGAAGCATGGCTGGCAGCAAAGCGCGAAGGCGAAGAAGCTGGGGCAGAAGCTGCACCAGACGGACCGCCCGCGTAAGACAGCCATATTCTACTAAGAATTTTGGAAGAGGCGGGTTTCGGCCCGCCTTTTTTGTGCGCGGCCTATTTTGCGCGGGGCTTAGATTTCCGCGCCAATGATCGTGCCGCTTAAGCTGCGTATGATTATCCCGCTAGGCTTAGCGATGGATCTTCCGGCGTTGCTGCAGCGGCTTTGCTCGCTTTAGAGGCGGCTTTCGGTTTGGAATGGCTAAAACGCCCTTCAACCTGTGCGCCTTGCTCAATCGTCAGGGCATCATAATGCACATCGCCTTCGATGCGCGCGCTTTGCAGAATGATCAGCTCGGTTGAATTGATCGAGCCGCGGATCGTGCCGGCCAGCCGCGCTGTTGCTGCTTCTACCGCGCCAGTAATCACGCTGTCCTCCCCTTGCACAATGCTGGCACAGCTAATGTCGCCTTCAATCGTGCCGTCGACATGCAAATCAGCGGACGCCACCACATTGCCGGTAATGACAACATCAGAGCCAATCACTGAAAAGGTCGATCCATTCCCGCGTGCCACAGACTTACTCTGCGCTTTTGGGAGGGAGGGACGTGTCGGCTCTTCGGACTTTTTGGAGAACATTGGGGGCTCGCTCTAAGAAGGGTTGCGGATTGACCGGACGGTTATTGATGCGCACTTCAAAATGCAGGTGCGGGCCGGTTGAACGGCCAGTGCTGCCAATCGCGCCAATCAAATCGCCAGCAGCGACCTTTTGCCCCAAGCGCGATTTGAACTGCGACATATGCGCATAACGCGTCATCATGCCATTGCCATGGGTCACCTCAACGGTTTTGCCATAGCCTCCGCGCCAGCCAGCAAAGGTAACCTCGCCATCTGCTGCGGAGTAGATTGGGGCGCCATAGGGCCCCTTGAAATCAAGCCCACTATGCATGGCGCCGCCGCCATTGATCGGATCGCGGCGATAGCCATAGTTTGACGACATTTTAGTCTGTGCGAGACTTGTCGGCGTGACTTGAGGAATGCTTGCAAGGCCGCGCTCCAGAGCATTCATGCGCTCTAGGCTGGCACCCAAACGCTCAAAGCGTGGGTCAATGTCGCCATTGGATGAAGTGGCCAGCAATTCCAGCGGGCCGCCCATGGCGTTTTTGTTTTCGCGCACTGCATTTTGCAGCAATTTTTCTGGATTGATACCCAGATTGCGGATCGCTTGTGCTGCGGCTTTCGCGCGCTGATCAGCCGCCATGGTCAGGCGCTCAACATAGGCAATCTGGCGCGCTTCGACGCGGGCAAGTTCAGCGGCTTCGGGGAAGGATTTGCTGACTTTGTCGACTGTCTTGGAAGTTTCGGTGGTGCTGTCGGTAACGGTGCCCGAAGGCTTCATATCAGCAGGCAGGCCTTGCGTGGTTTTCTCTAGGAATTCCATCCGCTTCGCCAGATCATCGCTGACTTCTTCAATATTCGCGCCGTAAGCATCAATGCGTTCAGAGGCTGAGGCGACTTTCGCCTTTTCCTCGATCAGAGCCATTCGGTCGGATTCGGCTTGATATTGCAAGACGCCCATTACGCCCATGGACACGCCCCATATGCCGAGCAGCGCCACGACAGCGGCTGCACCGCCCATTTGGATGCGCGATGACACTTTGATAAAGCGTACCTGACCCTGCGACCGCATAAAAAACTCGCGATCAGGGAACAGATCACGCAGGCGCCTTCCCCAAGCGCCAGCGGATGTTACCTTAGACAAAACGACCCTTTCTTCGTTTTATTATTGACGCAGCCCCTACCAAAGCGAGGCCGCTGGGTCGAATCGACTCGTCTTATCAGAGGTGAATCGAGTTCTGGTTGCGGTGAACCGTTCATTTTGGAGCAAGGTTGCGGCGAATGGAGTGGCGCATTGTTACAATCGTTTGCAATTTGCCGCGCGATAGTCATCTACCGATTCTTACCTAGATTCGGTGCTTTTGCCTTACGATTCTTGTGCGATTCTTGTGCATTTCTTGCGCTGACATAAGCTCGCAGCGATGCTAATCAGCGGGTTATGACGTCTCCACACACTGCCTCCATTGCTGAATCCATTGAACAAATTGCGCGCAATGGCCGCAGCGCCCAGCGCGGGCTCGCTGCCATGCCAAGCGCTGGCCGGGCGAATGCTTTGATGTTGGCGGCTTCGCATTTGCGCGCAAATGCCGAGGCGATCCTTGCTGCCAATGCGCAGGATTTGGATGCAGGCGCGGCAAACGGCTTGGCACCGGCAATGCTTGACCGGCTGAAGCTGGATGATGCACGGCTGGAAGGTATCGCTAGCGCGGTTGAAGCAGTGGCACAATTGGATGATCCTGTTGGCCAAGTCATCGACCAATCAGAGCGTCCCAATGGCCTCAAATTGTCGCGCGTTCGCGTGCCGATTGGCACGATCGGTATCATCTATGAAAGCCGGCCCAATGTAACCGCTGATGCAGCGGCCCTGTGTGTGCGAGCAGGCAATGCCGCTATCCTTCGCGGCGGCAGTGAAGCGGTGCATTCCAACCGCGCTATACACGGCGCTTTGGTGTCCGGATTACAAGCAGGCGGCGTGCCGTCAGAAGCGGTTCAATTGATCCCCACACAAGACCGCGAAGCCGTTGGTGCCATGCTGTCAGCCGCGGGCCTGATTGATATGATTGTCCCGCGCGGCGGCAAGGGACTTGTGGCCCGCGTTCAGGCCGATGCGCGCGTGCCAGTGCTCGCCCATTTGGACGGGATTTGTCACACCTATGTTCATGCCTCTGCTATCCCCGATATGGCGCGCGAAGTGGCGCTCAACGCTAAGATGCGGCGCACGGGCATTTGCGGGGCGATGGAGACCCTACTGATTGATACGCAATTTGGTTCGTCGGCGGATTTGGTCGGGGCCTTGATTGATAGCGGCTGCGCATTGCGCGGCGATGCGCGGGCGCAGGCGCTTGATACGCGTATTACTGCGGCCGATGCAGATGATTGGGATACGGAATATTTGGAAGCGGTGCTTTCAGTCGCGATTGTTGACGGCATGGACGAAGCGCTCGCCCATATTGCGCGCCATTCCTCTGGCCACACCGATGCGATTATCGCCGATGATGATAATGCCGCAGCGCAGTTTTTGAACGCCGTCGATAGCGCGATTGTGATGCACAATGCCTCCTCGCAATTTGCCGATGGCGGCGAGTTTGGATTGGGCGCAGAGATCGGTATTGCCACAGGGCGCTTGCATGCGCGCGGGCCGGTCGCTTTAGAGGGGCTGACGACGTATAAATGGTTGGTTCGCGGCAGCGGCCAAGCGCGGCCATGATCACTGACACGAGGCGCAAACGCTGACTTACCAAAGCGCCCGTATTGGCCTGCTCGGCGGCAGTTTTAACCCAGCCCACGGCGGGCATCGGCGCATCAGCCTGTTCGCGATGGAAGCTTTGGGGCTGGATGAAGTGTGGTGGCTGGTATCCCCCGGCAATCCGCTCAAATCCAAGGCGGGCATGGCGCCGCTCAATGCGCGCTTTGCATCGGCGCAAAAACAAGCGCGGCGCGCGCGGATTGTGCCTACGGTGATCGAGCGGGATTTGAGCCAAGGAAAAGGGACGCGCTATACATCGCATACTTTGAAAGCTCTGACCCAGCGATATCCAGCGAAGCAATTTGTCTGGCTGATGGGGTCCGATAATTTGGCGCAGTTTCACCTCTGGCGCGATTGGCGCGGGATTGCGCGGCGCATGCCGATCGCGGTGATTGCGCGCCCTGGTTATGATGCCGCCGCCATGAGCAGCCCTGCAATGGCTTGGCTACGCAAGTTTCATATTCCCGCTGCCAATTTGACCCGCGATAGTCTCAGCAAGTCGCCGGCATTGGTGACTTTGCGATTTGATCCCGATCCGCGCTCCGCTACCGCTTTGCGCCGCGACAATCCTGATTGGGCGGAGCAATATGCGAGCGCAAGGTTGCGTGACCCGCTGACACATCACTTGATCGAATCCCCCAGTCCAGTATGAGGCAGCCTTTCGCGCGCGATGACACGCTTTGGCGAACCCCCCTTTCCCCTCTACCGAAAAAGAGACTATACAGCCTATGCAACAGGCACAAACCCACTCGGCACCGCCTATCAATTCGGTGCCCGCAAACGCAATGAAAGCAAATGCCCTAATGGCCAAATCTAAGCACGATATGCATGCAGCTGTTTTGAAACAGCTCGATGATGATCAAGCGCAGGATCTGGTCAGCATTCCGCTCGAAGGCAAATCCTCCATCGCTGATTATATGGTGATCGCATCGGGCCGCTCGACGCGGCAAGTGGCGGCTATGGCACAGAAATTGGCCGAGAAATTGAAGCAAGAGGGCTTTGGTCCATCGCGCATCGAAGGTCTGCCGCAGGCGGATTGGGTGCTGATCGATGCTGGCGATGTGATCGTGCATTTGTTCCGCCCCGAAGTCCGCCAGTTCTACAATCTGGAACGGATGTGGGGCTTTGGCAGTGATGATGCTGAAAGCAGCGCGGAAAGCTCTACGTAAAGGGCGCGCGCCATTTTACTCCACGTCATCGCTCGCGGAAAGATTGCTCGCTCACCCGAGGCTGAGTTGGTTGCGCGTTATGACAAACGGATCACTTGGCCCACGAAATTGACGGAACTGCCTGAAAGCAGTGGAAAAATCCCCGAACCACAAACGCCTTATAAAACCGTTTTACTGGATGAGCGCGGCAAAAATCTTGCCTCTGAAGAGCTTGCGAAAATCATCGGCAATTGGCGCGATGATGGCATGCGCGAGGCGCGTTTTATTCTCGGTGCAGCCGATGGGCATTCGAAAGAAGAGCGCGCTGAGGCTGATCTTTTGCTGGCTTTCGGCAATGCCACTTGGCCGCATTTGATGGCCCGCGCGATGCTGATGGAACAGCTATATCGCGTCACGGCAATCCTTGCCGGACACCCCTATCATAGGGCAGGATAGCTGCATGCGAACTGCGTTCAAGCCTGTGATCTCCCATTTGGCCTCATTTGGCCTCGTCTGGCTTGCCGGTCTTTTGGTGCTTATATTTGCGCTGAGCGGATGGCCAGCCAGCTTGATTGCACAGCGCAGTGTCACGGGTTTTGAAGCGGGCGTTGATGATCCAGCAGAGGCGCGCGCGGCTCTGGCACGGGCAACAAAGGCGCAGGCCGATGCAGCCAAACGCGCCGAGCAGTTTACCGCAGAGGCGGACAAAGCAGGCGAGGCTTTGGACAAAACGCGGCGCGAAGCAGCGGCTTTGGCAGCGCGCATTCAGCAGGCTGAAGCGCAAATCGCTGCCACGAACGCTCGGCTGGTTTTGATCGGTCAAGAACGCCGTGCGCTCAATGCTCGGCTGGCTGTGCGTCAGCGTCCCTTGGTGCGGCTAACTGGCGCTTTGCAGAACATGGCGCGCAGGCCGCTGGCTTTGTCGGCATTGCGCCCCGGATCGCTCAAAGACACAGTCTATGTCCGCGCTGTTCTTGATAGCACAGTGCCGCAAGTGCGCGCCCGCACCGCTGATCTGCGCAAGGATATTGAGCGCGGCCAGCAGCTGGAACGCAACACCAATGCGCAGCTTGCCAAATTGCAGGGCGGCGAACGTCTGTTGGGTGAGCGCCGCACGGCATTGGCGGCGATTTCGCGCAATCAGCAAGTCACCTCGCGTCAGGCCAGCGGAATTGCTGTGCGGGAGAAAGAACGCGCACTCGCTCTCGCTGAAGAAGCCCGTGATTTGGACGCTTTGGTAGGCAAATTGGGCGAGGTCAGCGCTTTGCGCGAGGAATTGGCGGCACTGTCGGGCCCTGTGGTTCGTCCCGCTCAGCCCAATGCGGCTGGTCTGCCTTCGCCATCGATTAATACAGGCATTGGCGAGAGCGAAACGCCGACGCAAACGGGCGCTGAGGATGGGTCTGACGCGGACACGCCGAAAGTCGCAGCCTCGGCTCCTTTGGATATGCAATTGCACGTGCAAGGGCGCACCATCACGGGCTTTGGCGAGAAAAGCGAAGCGGGCGTGCGCTCCACCGGCGTCGTCATTGCGCCATCATCGGGTGCGCAAGTGGTGGCTCCTGCAGGCGGGCGCGTGGCGTTTTCGGGGCCGTATAAGGGCTTTGGACGAATCATCATTATTGAGCACGCAACTGGCTGGACCAGTCTGATTACCGGCCTTGCGCGCAGCGATGTAGACGCAGGCGCACAGTTGGCGCGCGGCAGCCCATTGGGCGTTGCAGCCGATGACAAACCCTCTGTCACATGGGAGTTGCGGCGCGATGGTAAGCCGGTTAACCCGCTGGAATTCCTGTAATTTCCTTGCAGTTGTGCGCCGCTTATAATGGGCTCAATGGCGCAAAGCTGCAATTATCCATGCGTCTCTCATCTGGCGTTAAGGGGTAATGCGCGATATGTCCTTATTGTAAGCCATGTATAAGCGCGCATATTGCCGCGGGCCGCATATGGTAGAAGCGAAACTTTAGGAGCTACCCTCGCTTATGAAATTTGCCCCTTTATTGCGTAGTGCTGCCCTTGTGACAGCGGTTGCGATCCTCCCAACGGCGACCATTTCCATGGCGCAGGTTGATGGGCGCGCAGGGCCAGAATTCGCCAAATTGTTCGCGACCTATCAGCAAATTAAGCGGCATTATGTGGAGCCTGTCGAAGACGAAAAGCTCATCCGCGGCGCAATTGATGGCATGCTCGCCTCGCTCGATCCGCATTCTGCCTATGTCGATGGCAGTGATTTGCAGCGGCTTGAGACGATGATTGATGGCAATTATTCGGGACTCGGCCTCTCTGTCATGATGGATGATGGCGCGGTCAAAGTGATCTCACCATTTCGCGGCAGTCCGGCAGAGAAAGCGGGCCTGAAGGCTGGCGATTATATTACGCATTTGGACGGCACGCTGATTTATGGCGGCAAGCTGGATGATGCGGTTTCCAAAATGCGCGGCAAAGCGGGCACAGCGATCAAGTTGACGATTTTCCGCGCTGGCCGTGATGAACCCTTTGATGTGGCCGTGACACGCGGCGTGATTGAGCTCGAGCCGGTGACGCATACAGTCGCCAAGGGCAATATTGGTGTCGTGACCGTCAATGAGTTTTCCCGCGATGTGGGCTCTGATGTTTTGGGCGCATGGGAAGCCATCCAGAAAGAAGCGACAGGCCGCGTCAACGGCCTGGTGCTCGATCTGCGGAGCAATCCAGGCGGATCATTGGATGAAGCGGTCGCTTTGTCTGACCTCTTCCTAGATAAAGGCCGGATCGTCTCGCAGCGGGGCCGCGCTCGCGGTGAAACTCTGCTCTATGATGCTGAAAGCATGTTCCGCGGTGATATTGCGACAGGCGTGCCGCTGATCGTGTTGATTGATGCGGGCTCTGCCTCTGCGTCGGAAATCGTTGCAGGCGCATTGCAAGACCACCGCCGCGCTTTGGTGATGGGCGAGCGCAGCTTTGGCAAAGGCTCGGTCCAATCGCTCCTGCCGCTTGGTCAAGGGCGCGATGCCGCGCTGAAATTGACCACTGCACGCTATTACACGCCGTCGGGCCATTCGGTGCAAGAAGGCGGGATTAAGCCCGATATTGCTGTGCCGCAATTGTCCGATCCTGATCTGGCAAAGCGCAATAAATACATCATGCGCGAGTCTGATTTGCGCGGGCATCTGGTCAATGAGCTGGGTCTGGAAGATGAAGCGCTGGAAAGCGATAAAGTGGACGATCCGCGTTTCAAATTGACCGCTGAAGAGCTGAAAGAGCAAGGTGTGGAAGACTTCCAATTGCATTATGCGATGGAAACCTTGCGCCGCACGACGACCAGCTCAGTCGCTCTGAATTCGCAAAAAAAGAAGTAGCGGGCTAAGACAAAGGGATGACCGACACTTCCCTAAAACGCGCGCAGTGGATTGCGTTTGGCCTGCCAGCGGCTTTGCTAGGCGGGGCGTATATATCGCAATATGGCTTTGAGATGTTCCCGTGCGAAATGTGCTGGTGGCAGCGCTATCCGCATTTCGCGGCTGTGGCTTTGGCGGGGCTTTCCTTTGTGGCTGGGCCAAAGCGTTTATTGCTTGGTTTGGCGGCGCTGGCGATCCTGATATCTGGCCTGATCGGCGGCTTTCATGCCGGCGTTGAATATGGCTGGTGGGAAGGCATTACCGCCTGCGCTTTGCCGGTGATGAGCGGTTCGGGAAGCGCGCTTGATGCTATTCTCGATACGCCGATTGTGCGCTGTGATGTGGCGCCGTGGGATTTGTTTGGCATTTCGCTGGCAGGCTGGAATTTCCTTGTATCGGGCGCAGGGGCGCTTGCAATCTTCGCGCTTTTGAAGCGCGGCGCAAAGGCGTAGGGTCGCATTATGGACAAAGACACTATCCACCGCATGATCCGCGTCGATCAGGCCGGCGAATTTGGCGCGAACCGTATTTATGCTGGGCAATTGGCCGTCATGGGCAATCGCGGACCGCATAGCCAAGAAATCACCGCCATGGCCGCACAAGAAGAGCGCCACCGCGAGGAATTTGACCGCCTGATGGCAGAGCGCGGCGTTCGTCCAACGGCGATGCAGCCGTTTTGGTCAGTCGCTGGTTTCGCATTGGGCGCAGGCACGGCGCTGCTCGGCCCAGAGGCCGCGATGGCCTGCACAGCGGCGGTCGAGACAGAAATCGACAAGCATTATTCCGATCAATTGGACGCGCTTGAGGAAAGCGGCTCTGACCCTGAGCTTGCCGAAATGATCGCCGATTTTCGCGAGGATGAGCGCGAGCACCGTGATGCGGCATTGGCAGCTGGCGCAGAAAAAGCTCCGGCATATCCGCTACTTTCAGGCGTAATCCGGCTGGGTTGCCGCGCCGCGATTAAAATGGCGGAACGGATTTAGTGGCTTAGCTTTTCAGCAAGGGCTTCCACCAGCTTTCATTGTCCAAATACCAACGCAAAGTTTGCCCCAACCCATCGGCGAAGCTCCACTGCGCCGCATAACCCAGCTCTGCGCGCGCTTTGCTTTCATCAATTGCATAGCGTCTGTCGTGCCCCTTGCGGTCTTCGACATAGGTCTTCAGCGTGCTTGTCAGCTGCTCTTTGGCCGCAGGGGCATTGGGGAAGCGTTCTGACAGTCCGGTGATTTCAGCGAAGGCTTTGTCCACTTCGCTGCAGATGGCATCAATAACAGCCATGTTGGGAAGCTCCGCGCCTCCGCCGATATTATACGTCTCACCGGATTTGCCTTGCGTCAGACACGCATCAATACCGCGGCAATGATCCTCCACATGCAGCCAATCGCGCACATTCATCCCGTCACCATAAATTGGCAAAGGCTTTCCATTGAGCGCATTGAGGAAAAATAGCGGGATCAGCTTCTCAGGATATTGATAGGGCCCGTAATTGTTCGAGCAATTGCTGGTCGTTACATCCAAGCCATAGGTGTGGTGATAGGCCCGCACCAGATGATCTGAGGATGCTTTGGACGCAGAATAAGGCGAATTGGGCCGATATTGCGTGGTTTCTGCAAAGGCGGCCTCTTCCGGCTCTAATGATCCATACACTTCATCGGTTGAAATGTGATGGAACCGGTGCTCGCGCCCGCTGCCTTCATCGAGCCAAACGGTGCGTGCGGCCTTAAGCAAGGAATTTGTGCCAAGGATATTGGTATCGATAAAGGCATCGGGTCCAGTGATCGAGCGATCTACATGGCTTTCAGCGGCAAAGTGAATGATCGTGGTTATATCGCGCTCGCGCAGCAGCTTTTCGACCAGTGCATCATCGCGAATGTCGCCGATTACCAATTCGGCCTGCTCAACGCTTGCAATTGTTGATGCATTGCCAGCATAGGTTAGCACATCAAGAACGGTTAGATTGTCACCGGGATGTGCTTTGCTCCAGTAATGGATAAAGTTTCCGCCGATGAAACCAGCGCCGCCGGTAACCAACACATTAGCCAAGTGATTTCTCCTCATTGAGCATTTTGCGCAAATTCTCACGCCAAGGCTGCGCAGTATCGTCCAGCAAAGCCCGCGTTCTGCGATCATCCAAAACGCTATAGGCAGGCCGCGCGGCAGGGGTTGGATAGTCGCTGCTCGGGATAGCGTTGATTGTCGGCACACTTTTGATCAGGCCCAAGGCGTGCGCTTCTTCAGCAATCGCGGTTGCAAAACCGTGCCAACTTACATCGCCTGCATCCTGGTGGTGGTAGATGCCCGGCTTATCCGCCTCCACCAAAGCCCAAACGGTGCGCGCAATATCAGGGGCCCAGCTTGGTGAACCGATTTGATCAGCAACCACGCTAAGTTCATCGCGCTCCGCCATTAGACGCAACATGGTGCGTACGAAGTTGCTGCCGCCTGCCGCATAGACCCATGAAGTTCGTAGAATAATTGCCGTATCGCCAGCACCGTCTTCGCCTGCAGCTTTGGTCTGTCCATAAACAGACAATGGATCGCGCGTTGCGTCCGCAGCGTAGGGGGTGTCCGCTGCCCCATCGAAAACAAAATCGGTAGAGATTTGCACCAAGCGCCCGCCATATTCTGCCAAGCTTCGCGCAAAAATGGCCGGTGCTTTGCCATTTACTGCCATCGCCAACTCAGGCTCGTTTTCGGCCTTATCAACCGCTGTATAAGCGCCTGCATTGATGACCACATCGGGTGCCTCGTGCGCAACAAAAGCCGCAATCGCCGGCCCATCAGACAAGTCCAATTTTTTTCGCGACAGGCCAATTACTTGCCAGCCCTCAGGCGGACTCGCGAGCAAGGCCTTGCCCAATTGACCGTCCGCACCCGTTACGCAGATCTTCATGGAAATGCTGGAACCTTACTCATGGGCGTCCCGTCCGCATCCTTGCCTGACAATGCAGGTTCTTTGCCCTCTAGCGGCCATTCAATACCAACATCGGGATCATCCCAAGCGAGCGAACATTCATGCTCAGGCGCATAGGCAGATGTGCATTTGTATAGGAAATCGGTATCATCTTCGAGGGTAAGAAACCCGTGGGCGAACCCTTCCGGCACCCAGAACATCCGCTTATTTTCCGCGCTCAGAGTGACACCGGTCCATTTGCCAAAATGCTCTGAACTACGGCGCATATCGACCACTGCATCAAAGACAGCGCCCTGGACCACGCGCACGAGCTTGCCTTGCGGGGCAGGGTTTTGAAAATGCATGCCGCGCAATACGCCCTTCTGGCTACGGCTGTGATTGTCCTGCACAAAATTGAGATCAAGACCTGCTTCGGCAAAAGCGGCAGCGTTCCAGCTTTCCATAAAAAACCCGCGGTCATCGCCGAATACACGCGGCTCAATAATCAATGGCCCAGGAATATCGCATTCAATAATTTTCATCAGCTGCGCCTATCCGCCCATGAGGCCGAGCAAATACTCGCCATAACCCGATTTGCGTAGGGGCTCAGCAATTTCAGCCAGCCGCGCATCATCGATAAAGCCTTGCCGCCATGCGATTTCTTCGGGGCAACAGATTTTTAGCCCCTGCCGCTCCTCGGTAACTCTTACGTAAACAGCTGCATCAAGCAGCGATCCATGGGTCCCCGTATCCAGCCAAGCATAACCGCGCCCCATCATTTCAACGTTCAGCGCGCTATCTTCCATGTAAAGCCTGTTGAGATCGGTAACCTCCAGTTCACCGCGTGACGATGGCTGCAAATCGCGCGCACGGTCGACAACCGTATCATCGTAAAAATAGAGGCCTGTGACCGCATAGTTCGACTTGGGCTCAGCCGGCTTTTCTTCGATAGAAATAGCAGTTCCCGCACCGTCAAACTCTACCACGCCATAAGCGGCTGGATCTTTCACCTGATAAGCAAAGACGCTCGCGCCGCTGGTCTGCGCATCGGCACTTTTTAGTAATTCAGGAAGGCCGTGCCCGTAAAAAATATTGTCTCCGAGCACGAGCGAGCTTGGCCCGTCCCGCACAAAATCGGCGCCAATATGAAACGCTTGCGCCAGCCCCTCAGGTTTCGGCTGCTCAGCATAGCTGATCGAAATGCCGAAGCCGGAACCATCGCCCAGGACACGCTGGAATTGCGCAGCATCCTCGGGCGTGGTGATGATCAAAACATCCTCAATTCCCGCCAACATCAGCGTGCTGAGCGGATAGTAGATCATCGGCTTGTCAAAGATCGGCATCAATTGCTTTGAGACGCCCTTGGTCAGCGGATACAGCCGCGTGCCAGACCCCCCAGCCAGAATGATACCCTTGCGTTTTTTGGTCACTTTTTGGCCCAATCCGATAGTGTTCAACTGCTGACCTGAAATCTTCACTGGCTTTCTAGAATTCACCTAAGCGTTTATCAACAAGCGAATTTGGCTCCGCATACCTTTCTAGTTCAAAAAGGGAGCGTAAATGTTCCCTTCAGTTGGTATTCACGCAAGCTAAGGCTATATTGCGGCAACATCTGTCACAGGAACCGAAAATCATGCGCGCTTTTACCGCATCCGCCCTTTCTCTCATTGCCGCTTGCGGCCTTGCCATGCCCGCCGCAGCGCAGGATGCAGGCGGTGAAAAGGTCAATATGGTCATCGCTTATGGCGAGGATGAATGCCCTCAGCCGACCGGCGATGAGATCGTGATTTGCGAGATTTTGGTTGAGGCGGAGCGTTTCCGCATTCCCAGCAATCTGCGCACCAGCGATAGTCTGGATAATAAATCATGGGCAGAGCGCGTTGAGAGCCTGAAGTTTATCGGTGAGTTTGGCACGCATTCCTGCAGCCCGACAGGCTCGGGTGCTCTTGTGGGTTGCACGCAGAAGATGATTGATGCCGCCTATGCGGAAAAGCGCGGCAGTTCCAACATCCGCTTTGCGCAATTGATCGCCGCAGCACGCGAGGAACGCCTCTCGACGATTGATGTCGATGCCGCCGAACAGCAAGCACGCGTTGAAAAGCTTGAGAATGCCTATTTGGAGCGGCTGGAACGCGGACGCGCAGCGCCGCTTCCCGGCGATAGCACAAGTGCTCCAGCTCCAGAGCCGGTTACAGAGGCGGCTCCTCTGGCGGCGCCGCCAGAAGGCTAAAGCTTAGACTTTGTAATAGTCGCGGTACCAAGCGACGAATTGCATGATGCCCTCGCGCACATTGGTCTGCGGCTGGTAGCCGGTTAGCTCTTTCAGCAGCGTGGCATTGGCCCAAGTGGCAGGTACATCGCCCTTTTGCATCGGCATGAAGTTCTTGACCGCCTCGCGCCCGCATTCCGCTTCGATTGCCTCGACAAAATCCATCAGGCGCACCTTGTCGCTATTGCCGATATTGACGACGCGATAGGGGGCTGCGGGTGAGAGGCTGTCATAATCGGCAATGTCGTCTTTGCTCTCTGGGCGCACAGGCGGCGTATCGATCAGCAAACGAATGCCGCGCACCAGATCGGTCACAAAGGTGAAATCGCGGTACATGTGGCCATTGTTGTAAATGTCGATGGGTGTGCCTTCCAGCACGCCTTTGGTGAATTTGAACAGCGCCATATCGGGCCGTCCCCATGGCCCGTAAACCGTGAAAAAGCGGAACATCGTCGTCGGCAAATTCCACAAGTGCGCATAGGAATGGCCCATGCTTTCATTCGCCTTTTTCGTGGCGGCATAGAAGGTCATTTGCGTCTCGACTTTCTCGCGTTCGTCAAACGGCATGTCTTCATTCGCGCCATAAACCGATGAAGTGGAAGCCATCAGCAGATGATCAACGCCCAGCTCGCGGGCGCATTCCATCACATTGAATGTGCCGACAATATTGGAATCGAGATAGGCGCGCGGGTTTTCTAGGGAATAACGCACCCCAGCCTGTGCGGCCAAATGGACGATCACATCAGGCTTTTTGTCCATCATCAAAGCATGGAGTGTATCGAAATCCTCCAGCATGCCCTCATGGCACGTGAAATGCTCATGCTGCAAAAGCATCTGATGGCGGCCCTGCTTGATCCGCACATCATAATAATCGGTCATCCCATCATAGCCTACGACGGCAAACCCTTCGGCCAGCAGCAATTTGGCGAGATGAAAGCCGATAAATCCGGCTGATCCAGTGATGAGTACTTTGCGCAATGGGTATTCCAATTCAGAAAAACGGCTTATTCTGCGGCTTGCTGAATCGAACCCTCATTCTGTGTTTCAGATGCGCTGCTCTTATCTGGCGCTTCTGTTCCCAAAGGACGATGATCAAATTCAGGAACCAATTGCTCTAACAGTGCAATGGCTTGCTCGCCCTCGCGACATAGCCGCATTTGTCCTAATAATGACTGAATTACAGACATTTTTGCGAAATGTTCATGCGCCATCATGATGCGTGGATGCTGTGTTGTTTGCGGTGCTTCGCCGATCAGCAGTTCTTCGAAAAGCTTCTCGCCAGGGCGCAGGCCAACCTCGACAATCTCAATATCGCCATCGCGGTTTTTGTCATCGCGCACTGTTAGCCCGCTCAATTGCACCATAGTGCGCGCCAATTTCTCAATTGTAATCGGCTTGCCCATGTCGAGCACAAACATCTCGCCGCCCTCAGCCATACCTGCGGCTTGAATCACCAATCCGGCGGCCTCTGGGATGGTCATGAAATAGCGCGTGATGTCTTTATGCGTGAGAGTGATTGGCCCGCCTGCCTGAATTTGCGAACGAAACAGGGGGACAACGGAGCCGCTGGAGCCCAGCACATTGCCAAAGCGCACCATGGAAAAGCGCGTGGTGGTCGATTGCTCTGCATGGCTTTGCAGAATTTGTTCCGCGGCGCGTTTGGTAGCGCCCATCACATTGGTCGGGCGCACGGCTTTATCGGTGCTAATCAGGATAAAGTCGGAGATTTGCGCGGCAGCAGCGGCGCCTGACAATTCCTGCGTGCCGATAGTGTTGTTGCGAATGGCCTCGATCGGATTGGCTTCCACCAGCGGCACATGTTTGTAAGCGGCGGCGTGAAAGACCGTGTCGATGGCGTTTTGCGCGAAGACTTCATCCAGCTTCTGGCGGTCCACAACGGAGCCGAGAATGGGCACAATTTCAAGCGCGGCCGTTTGATCGTCTGCCTGTGATTGGCGCAATTCATGCTCGATTTTATAGAGCGAAAATTCGGAAATTTCGAAGAGGATCAATTTGGCCGCGCCAATGCTGGCGATTTGCCGGCACAGCTCACTGCCGATGGAGCCGCCTGCGCCTGTAACCATTACAGTCTTACCCAGCACAGTGCGGCCCAGCAGACCTTTGTCCGGCGCAACCGGTTCACGGCCGAGCAAATCCTCAATCTCTACTGGGCGAACGTCATCGATAGAAACGCTGCCCTGGGCCAAATCACGCACTTGCGGCAGAGTTTGCACGATAACTTTAAACTCGCCTAAGCCCTCAATGATTTTGCGGCGCTTGCGGCGCGATGTGCTGGGAATGGCAAGGAAAATGTCGGTGACTTTTTTCTCAGAGATGATCTGAGCAATGTCTCCGCTCCACCAGATTGACGTGCCATCGAGCGATTGGCGAGACTTTTGCTTATCATCATCGACAAAGCCGACGACGTTGATCTCTGGCTCTGTGCGCAAGGAGCTGGCGATTTGTTGTCCCGCATTGCCAGCGCCATAGATCAACACGCGTTTGACTTTGCCGCTAAATGTGTGACGACCAAGCAGCTCAACAATGACAAAACGAATGGCAATGCGCGCGCCCATAACAAAGGCGAAGAACACAAGCGGCTGGAGAACGCCAAGCGTGCGGGGAATGCCGGAAATGCCGCCGACCGTGATCGCAATGGTTATGACGAAACTGTAGAGCACGAATGTGCGCACCAAACGGCGCATCATACCGAGCCCAGCATAGCGGAAGATTGTGCTGTAAACGCCGGTCGCGACGAAAAGAATGACCGCGGTTGGCAATGTCAGCGCGATTATTTTGGCGACGGATTCGTTCCAATAGGTGAACACACCGATCCGCAAGGAATAGGAAATCCAAGCCGCTTGCAGCAGCAAGAATACATCAAGGCTGAGAATAATTGCCTGCTTTACCCTGCGCGGCAAAGCGGCGAGCCAAGTCAGAAAATTGAATACGAGCGTGTAGATTGCGAATTCACTCCGTTTTGAACCGATTAGCTGGATTGAAAGCCATTTGCCAAGTCCAGACTGCGTTTCTTTCCATTCATCGAGCCGCAAAAATCACTTTCTCAGAATCTAGCTGGCACAGCGTCATGTCAATGCCATAAGGAGTTTGAGATTGTGGTACATAGGCCTTCTTCTAAGCTTGCAACTGCTTTAAAGGACTGGCCAACAGAGGTTTCTCGAACCACCGAATTGCGAGTTGAAATGCAAAAGAAACAGAAGATTGTTGTCGCAGGTGCTTCCGGTTTTATTGGGCGGTCCCTTCTCGCCGATCTGTGCGCATTGCCATACGACATTGTCGCGTTGACGCGGCAGTCAATTGGCGACGAGAACAGCAACATTCGCTGGTGTCAAATCCCTAGTTACACTGAGAATGAGGCTTTTTCCCAAGCGTGCATTGGCGCTGATGCACTAATTATGCTGGCCGACAACCCCGCTCGCACCGGCTATGAGGAGGCTGCTAATGAGGTTGATACAAGCTGGATTCAAGCAGCTTTGGATCAAGGTGTTAGCAAAGTGGTCTTTGCATCCAGCATCTATGCCCGTTTGGCTGAAGGCGGCGCTCAATCAGACTATGGCCAGCACAAGCTGCTTATCGAAAAGGATTTGGCGGCTGCAGTGGGGCTGCCCAATGTAATTCTGCGTTTGCCGCCAGTTTATGGCCCACGGTCAAAAGGTGGATTCAGTTTTCTCGTCAAGCTGGTGAAGAAGATGCCAGTTTTACCCTTTGGCAATGCGAATGCACCGCGCGACTATTTGTTTGTTTCAAATTTGACCAGCCTCCTTATCCGCTTGCTTGAGCTGACCAATGAAGACTTCAGTCGTATTTCTGGTACGATCTATGAGCCGTGTGATGGTCAGTCGACAAGCACAGCTGAGCTTGTCAAATTGATGCGTGAAGCGCAGCAGCGCACTTGCTTTAATGTTCCATTCCCTCAATCTGCAATCCGTCTCGCTGGACGATTATTGGGCGCTGAGCAAGCAATTGCAGGTGCGCTGGATACTCTAGTTGCAAAACAATCCCCGTCTCTAGATGAGGACATAGGTTGGACGGCGCAAACGCAGCTGCCCGAAACGCTTGCGTTTCTAAGAGACTAAATTTTTCTAGCGGCGTCTCCTCGACCACCACCAAGAAAAGTCTGAATCAACAAAAGCAAATCAAAGCTAAGACATTGTTTGCGCACATATTCAGCATCACTTTTCGCAAGTTTTTCAGGTGTAGACATGTCAATATTATTGACTTGCGATAAGCCTGTAATGCCGGGCCTAACCCTAAAAACGCCTCGCTTCTCGCGTGCCTCGATAAGGTCCGATTGTGATGCAAGGCAAGGCCGAGGTCCGACAAAAGACATCGAGCCCATCAACACATTCAAAAGTTGCGGTAATTCATCGAATTTGAGCCGTCGCAATATGCCACCAATTCTTGTTATGGCATTGGAACTGATCTCCTGAGAAGCAGCATCGCGCGTACCAACGACCATCGTTCGCAATTTGAAAAGTGTAAACTGCTGTTGGTTTTTACCGAGTCGCTTTTGCTTGAAAACTGGATTGTTGCCGGTTTCAATCACAATCAAGACCATGCAAATGAGGCAGACTACCAAACAAGGAAGAAGCAGGATGAGCGCGAGGACTATGTCAAAAATTCGCTTTGCCAAGTGTTGCTTGCCTCTTTGATTCTAGGGAGTGCCAAGGTTAGGTGTGCCGCAATTTGGGCGCGTTAATGGGCGTATTGCGGTCTTACAAGATGCTTCTTGCGACTCCCATATTGATTGACAGCTGTGCAAATTTTGTCAAATGCAAAGGTGCCTTGCTTACTAATATCGAAAACGAGAGAAAATGAGTGCCAAATTGGCCCCCAAAGATGCATTGTTGTTCTTTGCGCGAGATTTCCTGGCTGTAGAATTTCCGCGTCTTGCGGGTTTTTCAGGCAATCTTGAGCCTATTTACATCGCAACGACGGTGGCTGAGCGAACCATCATTCAGTCCGCAGCTCCCGGCGCGCAGGTGTACGTTTTACAAGAATACATCCAAAGTGGTCTCCGCATTTCCAAATTGAGCCAGCCTGACATAGATGTCGCTCGGATAGCTCGAGATCGATACATTCCGCGTCGAAAAATGAGCGATCAAAGAGCAATAATCGACGGCTTGGAGCGCTTGCTCGAGGAAATAGGAAGAGAGTACCGGGTCAGGCTTTATATGGACGAGCCGGTAAGCGGCTATATCAACGATCGCTTGACGCAATGGGTGCGCGATGTCGGCGGGCTTCCATGCCATTTTCATGTCGCCTGGTTACCAGGGTACGTTTTTTTTACTGCTGATGAAGCTCAAAGAGAGCCTATCCCGCTTAATCTGATCCTTAACGGGGCGGAGAAGGTCGAATGCCATATTGAACAGCGGAAGGTGGGGGCGGGTAAGCCGCTGTATGTTCTGGATTATAGCTCCCCCTTAAAACGTTGGCGCAGCGCAGGCACGTTGCTGCTAAAAGGCATCTACCGCAAGTTCAGGCGTGACCGCTTTTACATGAACACGGACCCTTGGCCGCATTTCTTTCATGCGCAGTGCTTGTTAAAGGCGACAGATGGGGAATATGCTGCGCTTGATCGTCTGTTGGATTTGGCCAAGAGCGTAGTGGTTGTCCCTCTGCATTATGAGCCGGAGGCCGTTCTTGGCTACCTTTGGGATGGGGGCGATCAGGTCAATCTCGCCCGCGATTTACGCGAAGTATTGCCGTCAGATGTTACCTTGGTTCTGAAGGAACACCCATCACAGCCTGGTGCATTGGCATTGGAAAAATGGGCTGAGGTGATCAACCAGCCAGGGGTTTTGGCAATGCGCGGCGGAGATTCGCTCGAGGCATTGCTTGCGCAAGGCGCTCAATTGGTTTCAATAGGCTCCACTGCGGTATTGGAGGCAGTGCGGTTGCAGGCGCCAGCATTTGTCATTGGTGGGCCGCATTTCGCAAATGCCCCAGGGGTGACTCCGTTGAAACAAGCGAGCGATATATCGACGACAATGGTCAAGCCGCCAGCAACCGAGAAAGAGCTTGTCAATTGGTATGCAAGTTTCTTGGAGCGTTATTGCGTCGAAGGCCGTTTCTTGCGAGGCAACACCGCGTTGAATCAGGCGCAAGAGGTATTCGGAGCGCTTGCTAAGGAAGCGGAGAATGAGTAGAAATCGCCTGTCTTCTTGGGTTGGATACCATTCACGTGTGGCGGCTGGACTGAGGTTGGGCCGATGGTTGGCGGGGCACATTCCGTTCATTGGATCTGCCTTGTCGATTTTGGTCGATAAGGGATTGTTTTTTTTCTACAATATCGATGGATCAAGCCGAAGGATTGATGTGTCCTCGCTGCACGTGCCCCACCCCGGCGGAATTCTACTGGGCGGCAATGGGATCGTCTCAGATGGGCGGGTGCTTGTGAATGCTGGCGTCAAATTTGTTGGTCCAATGCCCGATGACGAACCTTATTTGGAGCGCCATGCGAGAGGTGATGTCTTTAATGTCGGTGACAATGTAGTTTTTGGAACGAACAGCGTAATCATTGGCCCGGTGACCATTTGTGATGATGTCTTGATCGGAGCTATGAGTATGGTGAACAAGGATATTGCTGAGCCAGGCGTGTATGTCGGTGTTCCAGCCCGCAAAATAGCAGATGAAGTGCGTGATGTTTGGTTTCCCGCTCATTATGCTCGCCCGGCTCGTGAAGGAATCCAGTCGTGATTGGAAATGTGATCAGAGAAGGGCTTAGCTTCGCGCGTTGGCGTTTGGCTCCCGTGCGATATTTGGAGCGGTTGCCGCGACTTAATTTGGAGAACATTCGCACGCTCCCCGCTCCTCAACTCGAAGTGAACAAACGGATAGAGAAAGAAGGGATAACTGTTGGCCCGACTTTGCTGCCCAGCCAGGTTGAGGAATTGCGAGAGCTTTTTTTGCCAAGGCTCGATACGGCAACGAAGACTGCTCGAAAACATCCTTTTGTCAACCTGACGAATGAAAGCGATCTTACGTCCGATAACCCGTTGATTAGGGCTGCGTTCTCGAAGGATGTTTTGGATGTTGCAATCGACTATTTCGGTGGACGCGCTACCCTCAACAGCTTGCAAGCTTTATACTCTTTCGCTGGCAATGGCGATGCCAGAATGGAGAGTCAGAAATGGCACCTCGATTATTCTGATACGCGTTCATTGCATTGGGTGGTGTATTTGAACGATGTATCTGATGCTGGGGCGGGAGCGTTTGTTTGCCATAGCAAAGAAGTATCGAAGAAGGTTGGTAGATCACTGATTATTCGGCGAATAGATGATGCGCAAATGGCAAAGGAAACTGGAGGCGCGGAACCTAATGTGTTTTATGGTGAAGCGGGCGCATCGGTAATCTTGGACCCGGCTGCGGTCTATCACTTTGGAAGTCGTTGCACTGTGCCACGATTGGCATTGTTCGTGACGTTCAATTCCGATGCCCCTTTCAATAATCCTACGCCTCTTGTGCACAATAATTCTGCGCGCATCGCGAGGGTGATGAGGGAAGTGCGCCCGGACCTTAGTGATGAAACTGTGAATCGCTTGCTGATGCAATGACTTGGGTCGATCAAAAGCAGGGTTCGGCAAAACGTGCTCTGCAAGGTTTCAATCGCGACGCCCTCTTTGCGGTCTCGATGATGGTGGCGACAGGGTTTGGCTTCGCCAAAGCTATCTTGCTTGCCGCGTTGTTGCCAGTTGAGATTTACGGTTTTTACATTGCAGCTTTTGGCATTGCGACACTGTCGGGCATGGTTTTGTCCCTAGGAGAAATTGAGCGAACGTACAAAGTCTATCCAAAACTTGATGCTTTGGGCAATGGAGCAGCGATTCTAGGCCGCGCATTTGCTCTAGTAAGACGATTGGCCTTGCGATTGTTGGTGTGCCTTGCGGGCGTGTCTGCTCTCTTTGAGTTTTACTCGCCATATGGAATGGGTCTAGCTGAGGTCGTTACAGTGATGGGCGTGGCGATGCTCTTCATGTGTCAAACCCTGATGGCTTCTGTAATTAGGGCGATTGACAGTCTTCGTATCTTGCCGCGTTTCACCGCGGCAAGGGGCTTAGTCGCCTTAGTCGTTACAACGCCGGTTGCAATCATGACTCAGGACTGGATCTTGGTGCTCCAAATCGAAGCATTTGGGATTGCACTAGTTTTACTTTTGTTCGTGTTGCTGGTGAGTGCTCACCCCAAAGTCGCAACCGAGAAAGGTGAAGATGTTAAGCCGGAAGAACTGGACGATTCCGAAACACGGTCGGGTCGCCTTATCTATTCCGCCAGCCTGATTTCGGCGCTTGTACCTTATGGTGGCCGCTCCGCACTTCTTGCAATAGACGGTCCAGCAATGGCGGGTGCCTTCGGTGTGCTAAATGCCCTGGTGCAAGTTGCGCAACTACTGGCAAGTTCGCTGGCGCAGAAGCTAGCGCCCGACTTATTGAAGGAAGCGGCTTTGCGCGGAGATGGTGCTCGTGTTGGCTGGTTAGAACGTTTTGGTGTGTCACTTGTCTTGTTATGGGGCACGAGTATCGCAGTGTTCTTAGGTACTGCGATCTCATTTTTTTGGTCCGAGGCCTTCGAATTTTGGGCGGGTTACACGATAACGATCCCCGTACTATTTATTACTGCAATTCAGATGGCTATGTCCGCGCATCTTTTTTTGTTCTTCGCTGTCGTATCTGAAGATAGGGAAAAAGATCTTGTGTTTGCCGCCATCGCGACTGTCTTCATTTTTTACACCGGGCTAAAAGCGGCGTCCTTCTTTTCTATCGGCCTGCCCGGCTATGCTGCCTCTGCCGCGCTGGCATCTACAGCACATACTTTGTATCTAGCGGCGTGTTATCGAAGGGCACTGAGGGCCAATGCGTAAGCGTTTCACACCTGGCACGTTGTTGCCGCTTGCGTTGCTAATTTTCTTTGCGTTTCCTTACACGCAGGTAGTAGCGATTGAGGCTTACACCCAGCCCTATGCGATTGTTCTTTCAGCAATTGTTTTGGCCCTCCACCCTCAAGGCTTTAGGCAATTGCCACGTACAGACAAGGCGGTATTGACATATCTGCTTGGCCTCGGTGTCGTCCTCGTTCTTTGGGAAATCCCGCAGGGCCTTGATCTTCGTGAGATCGCCTATTTCTTAAGTTACGCGACACCGCTCCTAACGACCGCAGCAGCATTTTGGGCCATCCAACGCCATGGCCTGCTTGCGAATCGAGTGATCGGCTTTGCCATTCTTGCTTGGTTTGCGGTGAGTTTGGTGCAGAGGTTCGTCGACCCAAGTTTTCTTACCCAGTTTGTGACAACCAATGAGGAATTGGGTGAGAATATTGTTGCATCTGGGCGTGGGGTTATTGGCCTTGCACCGGAGCCAACGCATAATGCATTTCATGTGCTTATGTTGGGCGCATGCCTAGCATATTTACGAGGGCCACTTTGGCTAATCGGCTTGTCCTTTTTCACCGCTATTGTTTTGGCAGGGTCAGCCAGTGCGCTGTTGGCAATCGCTCTGGGGGCGATGGTCTGGGGCCTAAAGAGGCCAGCGAAGAGATTTTGGATATTTGTCCCCGCTGCGGCTGGGCCGATCATTGCCCAAATTGTCGCCGGGTTTTTCTCAGCGGATTCGCGCGTCGGCTCTCTATTGCTCAGGATTCAGAATTTCGATCTGAGCGAAGTCATGCTCGATTACAGCGTCAATGCGCGCTTGTCTGGCGCCATTATGCCAATCTACTACTCTTTCGAACGTTTTCTCTTGCCGCATGGCATATCACTTCGAGCGTGGTATGCTGCGCGACTAGATATTCTCACCGAGCACCTTTGGGTGGTTGATCTTAGCGGTGCCGGACCTGCATCGGGCCATGGTCTATTTATCTTCCAAGCCGGCATTTTTGCCTTACCCCTTTTGATCTATCTGATTCAAAGATTGATCTTCAAGAGTGGTGGTGGCTTGTTCGAAATGTATGGCATTCTCGTTTTTATGATTTTTCTGGGGCAGCTCTATTTCGCAACCCCTATGTTCGGACTGTTCTTGGCTTTGGTAATCTTCAGGAGCCAACAAAGCCGCAAAAGAACGAAAATCGCCTTGCGCTGAAGCTTAAGCTTGTTAAACGGCGCGAAGTTTCAATGGAATGCTCTAAGGGCTATCCATTGCCAATCATGTCGATCCCCCTTTGGTGGTTTAGTCCATCGCAAGCATGGATGATTGCGCAAACAAGATTGAGGAATAGATGCTCGAAGGCAAAACGATACTTGTAACCGGCGGCACAGGCTCTTTTGGCCATGCCTTTGTCCCGATGACACTCGCCAAATATAATCCTGCAAAAATCATCATCTTTTCGCGAGATGAGATGAAGCAGTGGGAAATGGCGAAGTCGTATCAAGATGAAAGCCGCGTTCGTTTCTTTATTGGAGATGTGAGAGACCGTGACCGTCTTTATCGTGCGCTGGACGGAGTTGATTATGTTATCCACGCAGCGGCAACAAAGATCGTTCCAACAGCTGAGTATAATCCTTTTGAATGCATCAAGACCAATATCAATGGTGCGATGAACTTGATTGATGCCGCAATTGACAAGCGGGTCAAGCGCGTCGTCGCTTTGTCAACTGATAAAGCGTCAAGCCCGATCAACCTATATGGCGCGACCAAGCTTGCATCAGACAAATTGTTTGTCGCCGGCAACTCCTATTCTGGAGAGCATGAGACCAGTTTTTCCGTTGTGCGCTATGGCAATGTCATGGGTTCACGCGGTTCTGTCATTCCGTTGTTTGAATCGCTGAAGGCAACAGGTGAACTCCCGATCACAAACCCCAACATGACGCGCTTCATGATCTCTCTTGAGCAAGGCGTAGAGCTTGTTTGGCGTGCGCTCGAAGATATGATTGGTGGCGAAATCTATGTGAAAAAAATTCCGTCAATGCGCGTTGATGACATCGCCAGCGTTGTTGCTCCGGAAGCAAAGCAAAAAATCGTCGGCATCCGCCCTGGCGAGAAGATGCATGAGCAGATGATTGGCGTTGAAGATGCGCCCTTCACCTTCGAATATGACGAGCATTTTAAAATTTTGCCGAACATTCACGATTGGAACGTCAGCAAAGAGCGAATCAAGAACGGCGAACCAGTGGCCGAGGACTTTGTCTATTCTAGTGATACCAATGCGGATTGGATGAAGCCTGCAGAGCTGGAGGAATGGTTGGCGGAAAATAGCGAGAAGATTGGCCGGTTTTAAAATGATCCCTTACGGCCGCCAAGACATTAGCCAAGCAGACATTGATGCTGTGGTCGATGTCCTGCAATCGGATTTTTTGACGCAAGGGCCCAAAGTCCCATTGTTTGAGGCGGCCATTGCGGAAAAGACCGGTGCTGAACATGTGGTTGCCGTCAATAGCGCAACCTCGGCTTTGCATATTGCTTGCCTGGCGCTTGGATTGGGCCCTGGAGACTGGCTTTGGACATCGCCGATAACTTTTGCAGCATCTTCAAATTGCGGTCTTTATTGTGGAGCGCAAGTCGACTTCGTCGATATTGATCCAAAAACCTTTAACCTCGACCCTAAGGCACTCGAAGCGAAGCTGGTCGACGCGGAAATTCAAGGCCGCCTGCCGAAGGTCGTTATTCCCGTCGCGATGTGCGGCCAAGCAGCTGATCTGAAGTCCATTCGCACCTTGGCCGATCGCTTTGGGTTCGCCATTCTTGAAGATGCGTCCCATGCGATTGGGGCATCGTACATGTCAAAAGCTGTTGGTTGCGGCCTTTATGCGGATATTAGCGTTTTCAGCTTTCACCCAGTGAAGATCGTGACGACTGCAGAAGGAGGGGCAGCAGCAACCAACAATCCGCATTTAGCGCAAAAAATGGAATTGCTTCGCAGCCACGGCATTACCCGCGATACTGACTTAATGCAGGGCCCGTCTGATGGGCCCTGGTATTACCAACAAGTCGATCTAGGCTTTAATTACCGGATGACCGAAGTCCAGGCAGCGCTTGGCATTAGCCAGTTCGACAGACTTGAAGAATATGTCGCCAAGCGGGCTAAGATTGCGGAATACTACGGTTCAGCGTTGGCACATTTGCCGCTTAGATTACCGCAATTGGCTGACGGTGTGCGTTCGTCTTGGCATCTCTATGTGATCCAGCTGCAAGAGGCGTCAGTCCGCAAGCAAGTTTTCCAGTCCATGAGAGAGCTAGGGCTGGGTGTGAATATGCACTACATCCCAGTGTATAGGCATCCTTATTATAAAGCCCTGGGTTTCAGGCCGGAAAATTTCCCTTACGCGGAAGATTACTATGCGCGGTCGATATCAATTCCACTCTATCCACAAATGGGCGAGCACAGCGAACGCGAAGTTGTGGCCGCAGTGGAACGTGTGATGCAGGGGATCTAAGGTGAAGCTCGGAATTATTCCTGCGCGCGGCGGCTCAAAACGAATCCCGCGCAAGAATGTTAAAGTCTTTGCAGGGCGCCCTATGATTGCATGGTCGATTGCGGCCGCTAAGGGGGCGGGAATTTTCGATCGTATCATCGTTACAACTGACGATGAAGAGGTGGCGAGAATTGCTGCGGAAGAAGGGGCGGAGGCACCATTCCTTAGGCCCGCCGCACTAGCGGATGACCATACGCCGACTGTACCGGTTATTGCACACGCAATGTCTTGGGTCGAAGAAAATTGGGGTGCTGTCGATGCGGCTTGCTGCCTTTACGCAACCGCTCCCTTCGTTAGCAGCGATGATATCAAGGCTGGGTATGAGCTGCTCAAGTCGAGCGGGTCCGATTACGCCTTTCCTGTAACGAGTTTTCCTTTTCCCGTGCAGCGCGCTGCGACCATCACACCAACTGGTCGTCTCGCAATGTTGTCGCCAGAGCACGCGCTGACCCGCAGTCAGGATTTGGAAGAAGCTTATCACGATGTTGGGCAGTTTTATTGGGGCACGAAACACGCATGGCTTGCTAGCAAAACGATCATTGGCCCGGGTGCTGCACCTTTGATCATTCCACGCCACCGGGCACAGGATATTGATACTCCTGAAGATTGGGAGCGCGCCGAAATTATGTTCACGGTTTTGGCGGAGCAAAGGACTTCGAATTGATGCGCGCGCCAAGAGTATTGCTGCGCGTTGATGCCTCACTGGAACTTGCATCCGGGCATGTCATGCGCTGCATGACACTGGCCAAAAAGATTGCTGAGCAAGGTGGCGAATGCGTCTTTGTTTGCCGCGACCTTGAAGGCAATATGATTGATGCGATCATTGCGGCTGGTTTCGCAGTGAATGTCCTCACCAAACAACCCCAGCTCGCTTCAGATTGTATCGATGCAAGGCTTGGAGCGACAGAGGCGGTAGACGCCAAGCAGACCCTTTCTGCAATTGCATTATTTAAACCCGATATTGTGATTGTCGATCATTATGCCTTGGGCAAGCTATGGGAAGACTCGATCAGCGCGAGAGTTGTTTTTGTTCTGGCGATCGACGACTTTACCGACCGTCCGCACGCTTGCGATATGTTGCTCAATCAGAATCATGGGGTGACGCCGCACAGTTACGCAGGAGGTGTCCTTCCTGAAAATTGCAAGATATTGGCCGGCGCTCAATATGCGTTGCTCCGTCCCGAATTTGCCGAAGCCCGCGCGCTCGATTTTGCCAAGTCGAGGCGCAATATTCTGATTTCCATGGGTGGGATGGACGCGCGGAACGCCACTGCGTGGGTTCTCAATGTGCTCGATGAATACAGCTTGCCGAAGGGTTGGTCTGTCTCCGTGGTTTTGGGTGGTGCTTCTCCGCATCGCGAGGCGGTAGAAACTCAATTACAAGCGCTCAATCTGGATGCTGACTTGTTGGTGAATGTGCAGAATATGGCTGAATTAATGACGCGCGCTGATTTCGCAATCGGAGCATCTGGCTCCACATCCTGGGAGCGATGCGCTGTGGGTTTACCTGCTATTATTGTGTCCTTGGCAGCTAATCAGGACGGTCTTGCACAGGCCCTCGTCGATGCGAAAGCTGCGCATCGCGTTGTACTTGGTGATACAATGGCACTTTCACAAAAGATTGCGATTTTGACTTCGGACGCTCGAGCAAGGCAGGCTATGACGCGAGCAGCTGCGTCTATAACGGATGGCCATGGTGTCGAGAGGGTTGCAAAGGCAATAACGCAAATGCTTGTTCAGTCGGAAGGCAAGGCAAACGGTCAACAATTCTAGCTCAATCACGCTGCATGATTGGCTTCGTCCGGTACGAGTGAGCATTGTTGTTGAAGTCCTCAGTTGGCCTGATCCTATCGCCGAGGGGTTAGCGCCTAACGCGAAAGCGATTTGCCAGCGCTGCGCTAAAAGGGTGTGGAATTCAATACCGGTTGGTGGTTATTGGGAAGAGAGGCGCAACCCTCTCTCAATGGCTCGAACGACCGAAGGTGTGGCTGAGGGTGACATTGCGGTCCAATCGCTCATCCAATCCGTTGGCCATAGATCAAGCAGCAATATACGCAGGGGCCCCGTGGCATTGGCGGCACCTTTTCAGTAGGGTCGAATGGCTGCCCATAAAACCCTTGCTGACAGCTTGATCTCTTGCGGGTGGTCGATAACAAGTGATACGCAGCATTTGTTGATCATCGCGGACATTGAAACTGTTTAATGATCGAGGACATCGGGCCAAAGCCCGGAGAGTGAAAGTGTAGTTTGAATGTCGAAATCAATTGAAATTGATGGTCGTATGATCGGGCCTGAACATCCACCTTATGTTATTTGTGAATTGTCAGGAAACCACAATGGCTCGCTGGAGCGTGCATTGGTGATGATTGAGGCTGCTGCGAAGACGGGTTGCGCAGCGATTAAGCTGCAAACATACACAGCAGATACTCTGACCATCGATTGCGATACTCAAGATTTTAAGATTGATGGCGGTCTTTGGGATGGTCGCAATCTGCACGAGCTTTATCAAGAAGCACATACGCCTTTTGAATGGCACGAGGCGCTTTTCAAGAAAGCAAAAGAATGCGGCGTCACCATTTTCTCGACGCCTTTTGATGAAACAGCCGCTGACTTGCTCGAAAAGCTTGGAGCGCCCGCCTATAAGATCGCTTCGTTCGAGGCGGTTGATCTTGATTTGATCGCTTATGTTGCGCGCAAGGGTAAGCCGATGATCATCTCAACTGGCCTCGCCAATCTCGGTGAAGTTGGCGCAGCTGTTTCGGTCGCCCGGGAGAATGGTTGCGAAGATCTGATTCTGCTGCATTGTATTTCGGCCTATCCCGCGCCGGCGAAAGATGCCAATTTGCGAACACTGCCTCATCTTGGTGAAGCTTTTGGCACCGTCTCCGGCTTGTCGGATCACACGCATGGAACCGCGACATCGGTAGCATCCATTGCGCTTGGCGGTTCCGTGATCGAGAAGCACTTCACGCTGGCGAGAGCCGATGGCGGTCCCGATTCTGAATTCAGCCTTGAGCCCGATGAGTTCACCAGTCTGTGCGAGGATTGTCACAATGCGTGGCTTTCGCTCGGCAAGATTCATTATGACGTGAAGGGGTCAGAGCGCGGCAACATTATTTTTCGACGCTCTCTCTATGCAGTGGAAGACATCGCCGAAGGTGAAGCCTTTACCTGCAACAACGTTCGTTCGATCCGACCGGGCTATGGATTACCACCTGCTTCAAAAAGTGAAGTGATCGGGAAGACCGCGAAAGTCGCCATTGCTCGTGGTACAGCTATGTCTTGGGATGTGGTCGGTTAGGTCGATGAAGCTTGCGATTATCAGCCTTTCCACTTTCGGCTATTTCGAAAGGATGGCTGACAAAGCTATCGAGATGGGTGTGCCCGCGGTCTTTTTCGACGAGCGGCCATCCAACGGATTCTGGGTGAAATTTTTCCTACGAGCCATGCCAAAGTCGTTTGCGCGCTGGTTCGTACGCCGTCACGTCCATGAGCAATTAGCTAAGATCGCAGGCGGCGGCTTTACCCACGCGCTGATTGTCTTTGCTGAAGTATATTCGGTGACAGACATAGAGCTCCTGAAAAGCAAAGGTATCCGTGTGAGTCGTTTCACATGGGACAGCACCCAGAACCGCGCTAGCGTAGTTGAGCTTGACAATCACATGTACGCTGTAGGCAGCTTCGATCCGGACGATTGTTCGCAATACGGCTATAAATATATCCCACTTTACAGTGAAGGCATTGCGCCGGCGAATGTGAATTCGGCTAGTGATAGGTCGATCGATTTCTATTTCTGCGGCACTGTGCATACTGATCGAGCATCGATCTTGCATCAAATGCAACAAATCGCGGAAGAAAAGGGATGGAGCGTTCGGTGGCAGCTATTCTTTCACTCGCGCTTCGCGTATTACTTGAAGAATTTTCGTGATAAAGCAGCGCTTGCTCTTTACCCTCAAATCACAAGTACCTCTTTCCCTCATACAGAGATTTTACAACTGAGCCGAGAAAGTCGCATCGTAGTTGACATCCACCATGCGAAACAAAGTGGCCTCACAATGCGCAGTTATGAGGCATTGGCTCAAGGGGCGGTGCTGCTGACTACGAATGAGCGTGCGTTGACCGCGATCACTCCTGACCTAGCTGATCGAGTGGTTTATCTTGACCGCGCGAATTTGAGGGCTTCGATGGACGAGGCAGTGAAGCGGACTTGCGGACCACTCAAACAAGAACAGTATTACGAGCTGTCGCATGATCGGTTTATGCGACAGATTTTCTCTTTGCTTGGCATTACATCGCCAGATGACAAGAGCCTGCAGCGGGCGGCCCGCCACTACAGTTAATGATCGAGCGCATTCTCATGATGAGTCGCCCAAACAACCAAATTTAGGACCCAATTTTATGCGAATTCTTATCACTGGCGGCTTGGGTTTTATTGGCCGGGCTTTATGCAAGCAGTTTCTAGACGAAGGCGGTCACGAGTTGATCTTGATCGATCCGTTGAGCGAACAGGTCCACGGTAAAGATACCGACTACAGCGACATCACAGACTTGCCCAATGTGACGCATATTGCGGCAAGCATCTGCGACGCCGGTGTGCTCCATGATGCAATGTATGGTGTTGATCTCGTGTACCATTTTGCGGCGGAAACCGGCACTGGTCAGTCAATGTATCAGATCGAACGATACTTCGAAACAAATGTGCAAGGCACTGCAATCCTTCTTGATACTATCGTCAACCAAAAAGATCGCCGCCCCAAGGCCCTGATGCTGGCGTCTTCGCGGTCGATTTACGGTGAAGGTGCCTATCTGCTGAAAAGTGAAGTGGGCCAGGCGGAGCCGAAGCGCCATTATCCAGGCACTCGCTCTGCGGTGGACATGGAGGCAGGCCAGTTTGGTTTTGAAAAAGAAGGGCAACCGTTGGTGCCTGTGGCTACGCATGAGGACGATAAACTGGACCCTTGCTCGCTATACGCCTCCTCAAAACTTACTCAGGAGCAGATGTGCAAGATTGCCTGCGAGACGGTCGGTGTACGCTTTTCGGGACTGCGACTACAGAATGTCTATGGACCCGGGCAGTCGATGCGTAATCCCTATACTGGCATCATTTCGATTTTCACTAATATCCTGCGTCAAGGCGGCTCGATAGATATTTTCGAGGACGGCGAGGAAAGTCGGGACTTTGTTTTTGTTGAAGATGTCGCACGCGCCTTCAGGTACGCGGCAAAACTGGATACAGAAAGCCCGAGCATCTACAATGTGGGTTGCGGCGAAGCAACTACTGTGTCTGAGCTTGTTGAAATGCTGGAAAATGAATTGAGCGCCCCGAAGACAGCTAAGATTTCAGGACGCTTCCGTCCAGGAGACATTCGGCACAATTGGGCTGACATCAGCCGGATGAAGGAACACTTCGGTTTCGTTCCGGAAGTCCCTTTGACTACTGGCCTTTCGCGCACTGTGCAGTGGGCATTGACGCAGCCTGTTGAAGAAGATCGCTCTGCAATGGCCAATGCTGAATTGAACACTATCGCATCCAATTGATTGTTGATGTATGATCGCGTCTCAGAGCAATAAAAAATGGCGTTAAGAAGCACTCTCAGAGCTGATTTTGATCACTTCTTGCAACTGGCTGGAGGGAGGTCTTCTGCGTCGCTTTGGCGGATGGCTTTCAATCCGCGTACCTTGCCGGTTCTGCTTATTCGTATCGCGATTTCGCGGCGTTTTGCTGTCCTGGGTCCCGTCAGAGCTCTTTTGCGGCTTGTTGTTATGTGGCTTTTTAGGGTCGAAGTGCCTAAGAAATGTCACATTGGGCCTGGGCTTGTTCTGCCCCATCCTGGTGGCATAGTTCTTGGTGCAGGCCGGATCGGTTCTAATGTAGTTATTTTTCAAAATGTTACTTTGGGCGCGCGATCTTTTGATCCTGCTTATGACATGAGCAACCGTCCACAAATTGGTAATGGGGTGACTATTGGTGCAGGTGCCGTTGTGCTCGGGCCGGTGGTGGTCGGCGATGACGCGACGATCGCGGCCAATTCGCTTGTTGTTACAGACATTGCACCAAGAAAAACTGCTATTGGCGTGCCCGCTACAAGCGAGAGGCGATCGTAATGTTGCGCGCAGGGATCATTGGAGCTGGCCGGATGGCGTGGGGCTACGATGCTGGAAAATGGGATGATGCGTCCACCGGTTTTACAATTGCTTCATGCTTGAACCGGCATCCTGCAGTGCAATTGGAAGCGATCTACGACCCAGTTCCCCAAGCGCGTGAAGCTTTTAGGGCAGGCTATAAAGGTGAAGGACCAGTCGCTCTTTTTGACAATCTGGACGCGTTCTTTGCGGCGGAGCTCGATCTTGTAGCGATTGCTTCGCCTTCGGAGCATCACTTCTTGCATTTGAACAAATGTCTGGATGCTGGAATCGAGAGGCTCTGGGTTGAGAAGCCGGTGACGATTGCATTGGCGGATTTTGATGCGATTGAGCAACGTGTGGCAGCAATGGCTGTGCAGCCTCGGATATGCGTAAATTTTGTGCGGCGCGGCTTGCCTGAAATTCAGCGGTTGAAGGAGTATATCGCTTCAAGCCCAGACACACCTGAAGCGATGGCGATTGAAATTCGCTATAGTCGCAAATTGGCGGTTAACGGAGTGCACTTGCTCGATGCGTTGGGCGCAGTGACAGGCGCAAATAATGCGCCAAAAAAACCTGATTATGTCATCCCATCAGCAAGCGGCAATCCAAGTTTTGGAGTGACAGTATCGGGGATACCAGTCAGCTTGGCTGGCTTTGATCTTCCTTATCATTTGATCGAAATGGCTGTGATCGATTCGCGCGGACGTATGTTACTCACCGCTGGCGCCACGCGATTGACCTGGGAGCCGTCCGAACCAAATCCCGATCATGCCGGCTTCTCCAGAATGGGCGCAAGTGAAAGTGTCGCTGGAATGTCTGGGGATCTGCAAGCCGCTGCGCTCAACATTCTTGGCTCGCTCATAGATGGCAGTAAACCACCAATCGCTCCGCTTCAAAGTGCGCGCTTTTCACAAGGATTGATGGATGTCGTGCTCGGCACAGGGCGGAGCGAGAATTGAACCTGCTGTTTGCAGCCGGCGACGTAGGCGGCGCACGGGCGATCTTGCCTGTGGCGCGGCTCGCCAGCGCACGTGGGTTTCATGTTTCGGCTATGGCCGAGGGTGTGTTGAAAGATGAAGGTGAAATAGGTTGGCAGTGGTTTGCTTTTGAACAAGCTCAGGCGTCTTTAAAAGAAGCAGATGCAGTCATTTACGCAACGTCTGTTTCAAACCCAAATGCGATTGCCTTAGCCAAATCTGGGTCCAAGCTTGGCAAGCCAACGCTGCACGTCCTCGACAATTGGTCGAGTTATGCCACCCGTATAGCCGCTTTTGTGCCGGACAAATATGCGGTAATGGACGAGCTAGCGGCAAAAGAGGCGAAAACGGCTGGCGTCCCGCCAGAGATCATCGCTATCACTGGGCATCCTAACCTAGCAAAATTGAGCGAAGAAGAGGCGCGTTTTGGCTCCCCTCAAGCTCCCTCAATCCTGTTTGTATCTGAACCGGCCGCGCAAGATGGTGGTGTTTCGAAGCGCGGTTATGACGAAGCGCAGGTGGCAGCATTATTCGTCGCGGCCTTGGAGAAGGTTGGCGCGCTCGCCTGGCCCCTTAGGCTCTTGCCCCACCCGAGGGAAGACCGACAACTGGTCAACAAAAGTTTCAGTAAATTACTGAAAGACTACAAAGGTGCGACATCTTTTGAACTGGTAGCGCCAGGCAACGTTCGCCGTGCATTGCACCGATCCAGCCATGTTGTGGGCATGAGTTCCATACTGCTTTATGAGGCATGGCTCCTGGGCCGCCCGACGCTTTCCTTGCAGCCTGGACTAACCGGCAATGACTTGAGAACGTTAGGCAAACGTGGTGGCCTTGTGCTTCACGAAACACGGCACGGCGTTGAAGAGGCCGTTGCAAACTGGTTGGCACTTGAATTGAGACATGCAATGCCCGATCTCAAACAACATAAAAGAGCTGCCGAAGAGGTTTTGCGGTTAGCTGAAGCTCTGATCAATCCATGAGGAACAACATATGGCGCACGATAAACTGGCAATCCACGGCGGGGACAAAATCCGCGATGCATTGTTCCCTGCACACGTTACCGTAGCTGACGAGGAAATGCAGGCAGTCAAACGTGTCATTGAGGGCGGAATTCTTTCAAATTACCTTGGTGCGTACCATGAGAATTTCATGGGCGGCGAAACAGTGCGTGAATGTGAAGCGCGTTGGGCTGAAAGGTTTGGTGCCAAGCACGCCCTGACAGTCAACTCCAACACATCAGGCCTAATCGCAGCGATGGGGGCTATCGGTGTTGGTCCTGGCGACGAAGTGATTGTTACATCTTATTCCATGTCAGCATCTGCAGTTGCACCATTATTTTACGGTGCAACACCGATCTTTGCAGATGTTGAGCCCGACATGTTCTGCCTCGATCCCGCATCGATCGAAGCGGTGATCACAGAACGCACCAAAGCCATTTTGATCGTCGATTTGTTCGGCCAGGCCTTCAATTTGAAAGCCGTCCGCGCACTTGCCAAAAAACACGGCTTGTTGGTCGTCGAGGATGCAGCGCAGGCTCCGGGCATCCAAATCGACGGCGAGAATGGCGGCTTGCTTGGTGATATCGGGATTTTTTCGCTTAATTACCACAAGCACATCCATTCCGGCGAAGGCGGAATTGTTCTCACAAATGATGACAATCTAGCGCAGAGATTGTCCTTGATCCGCAATCATGCGGAATCCGTCGTTGAGCCTATGGGTGTGACCGATCTGACAAACATGCTAGGTTTCAATTTCCGGATGACCGAGATTGAGGCCGCGATCGCCATCCATCAGCTGGAAAAGCTTGATGACCTGCTCCAGGAGCGTTGGGCTCGGGTTGCCTATTTCGAAAGTAAAATGCGTGATTTCTCTGGATTTTCGTTGCCTAAGGTGCGTGAAAATTCAACCCATGCGTACTATCAGCATGTATGCCTGTGGGATGCGTCCAATGGGGTTGAGCGCAATGCCTTTGTTGATGCGGTTAAAGCCGAATTGCCAGTGTTCAAATTACGCGAAAAAGAGGGTGTCAAACTTGGAGCTGGCTATGTTCGCCCAATCTATATGCTGCCCGCGTTCCAGCACCGCATTTCGATTGGAGGAGAGCATGATCCCCTTAAGTCTTCTTGGCAAGATTATTCGCAAGGCTTGTGCCCAGTGGTCGAGGATTTGCACTACAACACTCTGATTGCGCATGAATTTATCGTACCGAGCATGGAAGAATCCGATATTGATGATGTGGTGCATGCGTTTGAAAAAGTGTGGGATCTGCGGGCGCAATTGTAATGGCGGAGGCGCCCGAGCTTAATAGCGAGCCACTGCGGCTCGTGCCGTTTGCACAGCGGCACTTTTCCGACGATTACATCGGTTGGTTAAATGACCCTGTGGTGGTGCGATATTCTGAACAGCGGCACCGTTCGCATGATCGCAAATCTTGCGAGACTTATGTAGCAAGTTTTGAGACAAGCCCTCATTTGCTGTGGGCGATCGAGCTTGCTGATGGTGGTGCGCATATCGGAAACCTTTCAGCCACTATCGACGTACATAATTGTATCGCCGACATTGGCATTCTGATCGGAGCAACCGGATCGCAGGGTCTTGGCTATGGCGGCCGAGCCTGGGCTTGTGCGCTCGATTATCTAACCTCACGCTCCGATTTGCGTAAAGTGACAGGTGGCTGCCTCGAGGCGAATGCTGCGATGGTGAAGATAATGCAGCGATGCGGTATGAAAGAGGACGGAATAAGGCCCAGTCACTACATAGTGGAAGATAGGGTCTCGAGCTTGCTATTTTTCGCAAAGGCAGGCAGTTGGCAGCCGGGTTCGTGAGGTTTGCTTTGTCGGGCGGCCAACCAGAATCGACGATGTGTCATAGCGGTAATCGTGGGATAGCTTGAGCAGAAATGTGGGATTCCAAAACTGCTACCTCGCGGTCAGAGCGCAGCCCTTTGTTTGCAAGGGGTCGATTGATCGTATTTTGCGCTTTCGCAGTTCTGGTTGCGCTTGCTGGAGGCAGTTCGCGTTATGACGCGGTGCAATTGATCGCGCTCAGACCGCTGGCGATGATGATAGTTGGGATTGGCTTCTTCTGGTTTTCGTGGAGGCGGGTGCCATCGCCGGTGCAGCCGTTCGTGATTATTTTTGGGTTGTGGGTTGCGTGGGTAGCGCTCCAACTTGTTCCGATACCTGCTGATATTTGGCGACTGCTGCCAGGGAGGGAGCCCATCGCAAAACTAGACACCTTGCTTGGATTCTCTGACGCTTGGCGCCCCTTGTCTATCTCGCCCGCACACGGTTGGAATGCGCTTGCTGGGCTGGTTGTTCCATCGGCGGCGTTTATGGTAGTGTTCACGACGAATGTGAAGTCGCGCGTACTGATGTTGGCGGTGCTAGCAACAGGGCTGGCGAGTGCGCTACTCGGCATCCTTCAACTGGCAAGTGTAGGAAATGACGCGCTCTATTTCTACAGCATAACCAGCAATGGCCGACCAGTTGGGTTATTCGCCAATGAAAATCATGCAGCGATCTATTCATCTATTGCGCTGGTAACGGGTGCGTTTCTTTTAACGACTTCCAAACGCGGTAAGGATTCGAATTGGCTGCGTATCGCGTATATTCCGGTATTGCTTCTGCTGTTGATCTCCATATTGTCCAATGGCTCGCGCATTGGGCTCAGCGTCGGCTTGATAGCGATTCTTGTTGCCGGCATAATGTTCTGGTTGAAGAATTCTGATAGCGATGCTCGAAAAAAGCGCGCCGGCGGCTTTCCGCGCTTTTTTGACCGGCCCGGGCTTATATTTGGCAGCTCTATAGCGGCCGTGCTGTTACTTCTCGCCTTTATTCTGAGCGGCAACGTCCCCGGCCTTCGTGAGATGACGCAAGATAGCCTGATCGAAAACTATCGCTGGCAATTGATTGCCCCTCTAAAAGAAATGGCGTCAACATATTGGTTGTTTGGATCGGGTTTCGGATCCTTTGCAGAGATTTACAAACAGTTTGAGCCGGCCGAAATCATGCTGCCGCAATATGTTAATCATGCGCATAATGATTGGTTTCAAGTCGTGATCGAGGGCGGGGTGCCAGCAATTGCACTGGTGACTTGCGCGATCCTATTGCTGATTAGAGCTCTCAGAAAGACAGTTTCCAGTCAGGGCTTTTTTTCGCCAACGGCAATATTTATAACAGCAACTGTGTTATTCCTTGGCGTGACCTCCGCCTTTGACTACCCGATCAGAGCGCCGATTTTTCAAGTTAGTATGATCTGGCTGCTGGTTGCGCTGATTGGCGAAGAGCGATAACGTGTTCCAGCCTATTTGTTCGGGCCTGTTTTTCCTCCGTTGATATTCGAAGAAATCGAGTTTTCACACAATGCGCAATTCAATTAAACCACTTCTTGTTTTGTGTGCGGCTTTGCTCGTAACGGCTTGCGCGACCAACAATACCTATGGTGCTGCGCCGGGCAGCACTCTGACAGAGTTGCAGCAATTGCCTAAGCCTGCGGTCGCGAACCAAAATGTCATTGGGTCACAAAAATTGCTTTTGATCGAAGTGCTTGGGTCGGAATTACTCAGTGGGAAATATCTCACGGATGTTGATGGACGTATCGACTTCCCTCTTGCAGGTAAGCTTGATTTGTCAGGACGCACCCCGATCGAAGCCGCACGCATAATTGAAAATAGCCTGCGTGGGCGCTATGTGCTTGATCCCCAAGTGAATGTCGTTCCTGATGAGATTGAGGAGTTGACGGTATCGGTTGGTGGTCAAGTTGAGAAACCCGGATCTTACCCAGCTACACCGGGTCTGACGTTGATGAGAGCAATGAACTTAGCCGGTGGTCAAGGCGAATTTGCCGATCTCGACGAAGTGCTGATTTTCCGCAGTGTCGGTGGTAAAGACTATATCGGGATCTACAATCTCGAGGCGATCCAGCAGGGCAATTATTCGGACCCAATAATTTATCCCAATGACGTGGTAATGGTTGGAGACTCTCCGTCCAAACGCCGGCTTGAGCGGTTCTTAGAATTTGTGCCTGTATTGAGCACGGCGGTCATTCTGATTGATCGAATTGGGCAATAACATGCAGGACAGACAAGAATTAACGACGTTGCGAAGCGCAGCGGAGCTACGATCGCAAAGCGGCGAATATGGTTATGATGACGGTGCGCTGTTCGCAGTTGAGCTCGAGCGCTACTGGGCTGAAGCGCTTTCGATAAAATATTGGCTCTTGGGGTTGCTGCTAACTGGATTGGTGCTGAGTGTTATTGTAACCCTGCTTACCACGCCACTCTTTCAGGCTGAGGCGCGTGTTGAGATTTCCCAATCAGTAAACAATGTGACTGATTTGGATCCGCTTACCGCCGAAAGTCGTGTGTCGGATCTGCAGTATTTGACCACTCAGTACGAATTACTTGAATCGCGCTTTATGGCCAAACGCGTGATTGAAGCCGGAAACCTATCACGCGACGCAGAGTTTCTTGAAAGTTTGGGCTTGGCAGATGCAACCGAAATCGTTTCCGATCAACGTTTGGGTAAAGCGCTGCTCGACAACGTAGAGATCCTTCCTGTCAACAAGTCGAACCTTGTAGATATCGGCTACTCAAACCCCTCCGCAATTGTTGCTCAACGCTTGAGCAACCTCTGGGCCGAAGAATTTATCGCCGCGAATTACGAAAAGCTATTCGGTGACAATATCGAAGCTCGCGAATTCCTGCAGGATCAAATTTCTGAATTGCGTGACAAGTTGGCTTTATCAGAACAAGAATTGGTTGAGTACGCAAGTCAGAATGAAATCCTAGTTCTCAATGCAGGTAGTAGTGAAGGCGGAGCGGTCGAATCCGCCAACCAAACTTTGATTGGTTCCGAACTTACCGGTTATAATCAAGCGTTGACGGAAGCTGTGTCAGAACGGATCGCTGCCTCGTCAGCCTTACGGGCAGGCAAAGGGGTGCCGGCCGTTAGCGATTCATTGAATGACCGCCTTGCAGATGCCCGTGCAGAATTGGCCTTACTGTCCGCTAATTTTGGACCAGGTTATCCACCCCGGCGCGAAGCGGCTGCCAAAGTGGCGGCATTGGAAGCCTCGATTGCCGACCGTAGCAATCAAGCATCGCGGTCTGCCCGCAGCGAAGCGAACATAGCATTAACTGCTGCAATCTCACGCGAACAGGAATTGCGTCAAAAGCTGCGTGAAGCAAAGTCGAAATTCTTGCAGCAGCAAGATCAGGGTATCCGTTATGGCATTTTAAAGCGAGAAGTTGACACAAACCGCGAGTTATATGACAGCCTGCTGCAAAGGTTGAAGGAATTAGAGGCCTCGGGCGCTGGTCAAAACAATCTGCGTTTGGTTGATCGTGCAGAAGCCCCGACCTCTCCCTATGCGCCGTCTTGGATCACAAACCTTGCTGTCGCGACGCTTGCATCTCTGCTTTTGGCAGGTGTCATTGTGTGGTTGCGCGTCTTGCTAAGCCAAACATTGCGTGACCCGCAAGATGTGTCGCGTGAACTTGGTATTCCGCTTCTCGGAGCAATCCCGCGGAATGATTCTGGCGATTTAGTGGGTCAGGTGGCAGAGCGTTCGTCCGAATTCAGCGAGGCATATTCGTCTGTTCGAAGCAATCTGTCGTTCCTTACAGCGGAAGGCGCTCCTAAGGCGCTAATGCTAACATCCTCAGTGCCTTCCGAGGGTAAGTCAATTTCGTCCATCGCTTTGGCGGCAAGCTTTGCCCAATTAGGCAAACGCACGTTGTTGCTTGATGCTGATTTGCGCAAGTCCGTTCTTATTTCAACTCTGGGTATTGTACCGAGCAACGAAGGAGGCTTGGCCGGAGTGCTCTCAGGCCAGGTGAAGCAACTCGGCGAAGGTGTTGACCATATTGACGAACTTGGATTCGATTTCCTACATTCTGGCCCTATTCCGCCCAACCCGGTCGAACTCTTGGCAAGCCCGCGTCTGGATGAGCTTTTGGTTGAAGCAAAAGCCAACTACGATCAGGTCATTATCGACGGTGCGCCCGTTCTAGCGTTGGCCGACGCTCTTGAGCTTTCAACTTCAGTTGATGGCGTTGTTTACGTAATCGAAGCCGAGCGTATCAAATTGCGCGGTATCGCCAGCGCCGTCGATCGATTGCGTGCTGCTGGAGCAGACATCAAAGGCGCGATCGTAACAAAGTTAGATGAAAGCCAAAGCGCTTACGGTTACGGTTATGGCTATGGCTATGGCTACGGGCATGACAGCGATCAGGATCGCAACGGCTCGAAAGCCAAAGCATAAAGCACAATGGCTGAGCATTTGCGCAAATTTCGTTCCGTAGCGATAGTTATCTCTGCGCTCGGTCTGGCCCTTGCAATGGTTCAGCAATCGGTTGGTACAATTGCCTCGCGCAACCAACCGCAATTGGCTCTTCAAGTTGATCCCAACAACAGTGATGCTATGGGCAAATATGCATTCTTGCTATTCGGTAAGGCCGTCGAAGATGGTGAGGATGTCGCGGCTGCAGCTCACTCGGTGAAGCCACTGGCATTGAGAGCCTACCGCTATGATAGGCTAGATGCGCGTGCTTTATCTTTGTTGGCAATGGGACAGAAAGACGAGGCGCGGAAACAAGCGATACTTGATCAGGCCCTGAAACTGAACCGGCGTTCATTGAAATTGCAAGCTCTTGCGCTACAAAGTTTTGTGGCCGAGCAAAACTTACCGCGAGCTGTCGAAATTCTAGATCAATTGTTGCGAGTTCATCCTGAGCGCCGAGAAGAATTTTTCCCGGTACTTGCTCAAGCTTTGCAAGATAAGGCCGTTGTTCCTCGAATGGCGGAAATTCTGGCCTCGCGGCCGCCTTGGCAAGACCCCTTTTTGCGCTTCGCTGCCAAACAGCAACTTGTGGTTGAAAATGTCTCAGAGTTGAGGCGGCGCGTAGAGACCGAAGATCCGTTTGTCGACGCTCAACTGATCACAAATCTTGCGCGATTTGTGGGGATTGGAGCAGCTCGCGAACATTATGACTTTGTTGTTAGGGAGCGTGGAATTGCGCCAAATACGAAATGGTCAGATGCATTCCCTCCCTTCGACTGGAGTTTTGCTGATGATCGAAATCTACGCGCGCAAATTAGCCGCAACGGAGAAGAGGTAGAATTGTTCGTGCGTTCTGGTGCTGGAGGGCGAATTATGGAGCGTTCTTTCGAACGGCCAGCAGGTACTTTGTTTCTAGATGTTGAAACGGAACTGGCTGGCTCTGTTCAAGAGGATAATTTGCGGATGCAAATTGTTTGCTTGGATCGCCAAGAAATCATATTCGATCAACCGCTTGGCAATGGGGAATCGCGCTTTCCGATTAGTTCACCATTGTCTGGCTGTAATGTGATTAATATGCGTGTCTACGCAAGAGTGTTTCGAGGGCAACCTGCCTTGCGTGGTTCTATCCGTAGCTTGGCACTCAACCCAGGCTGATCTTCAAAGCCCTTGGGGCTACAAGGTAAGATCTGCTTCGCCTCGAGCGAAGACTCGCTTCAAATCATAGAGTACACAATCGCCTTTGCCGAGCCTACGAGCCCAATTAGCTCCGCTCTCGCAGAATTGCGTATGCGCGACTGCTCCAATAACTCCATCATAGTTGCCTAATCTGGGCGTTCCGACCAGAGTGATGCCATATTCGGTATGAGCATCAACGGGATCAACCAATGGGTCGTAGACGTCGACTTTAACCCCATATTCTTCCAAGCCGTGCACCACATCAATGACACGCGTATTTCGCAAGTCGGGGCAGTTTTCCTTAAAGGTAAGCCCTAGGATAAGTACGCGCGAACCGTTCACTTGGATCCGCCGCTTGAGCAACGCTTTGACCAGGGTTGAAGCGACAAACTGACCCATGCCGTCATTAATCCTGCGTCCAGCCAGAATGATTTGCGGATGATATCCAATCGCCTCTGCCTTATGGGTAAGATAATAGGGGTCAACCCCAATACAGTGTCCGCCGACCAAACCCGGCGTGAACGGAAGAAAATTCCACTTGGTCCCAGCTGCTTCCAGCACCTTGGATGTTTCGATCCCCATCTTGTTGAAGATAATGGCCAGCTCATTAATCAAAGCGATGTTCAAATCGCGCTGAGTGTTTTCAATCACTTTAGCCGCTTCAGCGACTTTGATCGATTCCGCCTTGAATGTGCCTGCAGTGATAATTTCGCGGTAAAGCGCATCGACTGTTTCGGCCGTTTCTGCGGTCGAGCCAGAAGTGACTTTCAAAATATTGGGTAGGCGGTGGGTTTTATCACCTGGATTAATGCGTTCCGGGCTGTAGCCGCAGAAGAAGCCCTCGTTGAATGTTAGCCCTGAAGCAGCCTCCAGAACAGGCACGCAGTCTTCCTCGGTCGCTCCGGGATAGACCGTGCTTTCATAGATGACGATATCGCCGTGCTTCAAAACTGAACCAACCAGTTTCGATGCGCTTATTAAGGGGGTCAGGTCAGGCGAGCGGTGTGCATCAATCGGTGTCGGCACAGTGACGATATAGATCGCGCAATCGGCCAAGTCGCTGGCCTCGCTGCTGTAAGTGAGCTGGGCGGCTTCGGCCAATTCGGCGCTGTTGACTTCTTGGGTGCGATCGTTTCCTGCGAGCAATTCTGCGATCCGGGCTTCATTTATGTCAAAGCCCACGACCTCCCGAATTTTGCCCAGTTCAACGGCCAGCGGCAAGCCGACATAGCCCAAACCAATGACCCCAATTTTTGGGTTTGAAACGCTCATGCAATGCCGACCTTATTGTCCCGCTACCATTGCGCAGCGGGCACTCTATGTGCGCCGGTCTAAGCTATGCAGGCAAAGATAAGGTAAATGGTTGCGCGGCCAGTTCATTTGCACTCGTCAGCCAATTGTTTACCACAATCTGCCATAGACGCTGCGATATATGACGCCTCGGCCAGTTTCGGCCATGCGCGCAAGCATAAAGAGCAATGGTTTGACCGATACAGCCCCGCAAAAAATCCTCGTTATCTTTGGCACGCGTCCAGAGGCGATTAAGCTGTTCCCCGTGGTGCATGCTTTGGCGGCCAGCGACGGTTTGGAGCCGATTGTGTGCGTCACTGCGCAGCACCGCGAAATCCTGGACCAAGTGCTGGAGATTGGCGGCATCACGCCCGATTTCGATCTCGATATCATGCAGCCCGATCAATCGCTCGACGCTCTGACATCGCGGCTATTGCTCAAAATTGGCGGCGTGATGGATGAGGTGAAGCCCGACCGCGTTATCGTTCAGGGTGACACTGCAACGGCGATGGTTGGCGCGCTCGCGGCCTATTACCGCAAGATCCCTGTGGGCCATGTTGAGGCGGGCCTGCGCAGCTATAATATTTATCACCCTTGGCCCGAGGAGGTGAACCGCAAGATTATCGGCACGATTGCTGACCTGCATTTTGCGCCAACGCAAACCTCCGCTGATGCATTGACCAATGAAGCCGTGCCTGCGGATCATGTCCATATCACTGGCAACACGGTGATTGATGCGCTGCATTGGGTGACGGAAAAAATCGATGCTCAGCCAGAATTGGCCAGCGGCCTCAACGATCTGAAAGCGCGTTTTGCGGGCAAGCGAATTGTTGGCGTGACCAGCCATCGGCGCGAGAATTTCGGCGGCGGTTTGGAGAATATTGCAGGCGCGATTGCCGATCTGGCGCAGCGCGATGACATTGCGTTGATCTTCCCCGTGCACCCCAATCCCAATGTCCGCGCCGTGATGGATGCTGAGCTGAAAGGCCTCGATAATGTCGCGATGATCGAGCCGCTCGACTATCCACATTTCGTCCATTTGCTATCCGTGGCCGACTTAATGCTGACCGATAGCGGCGGCGTGCAAGAAGAAGCGCCAGCACTCGGCAAGCCGGTTCTGGTCATGCGCGAAACCACAGAGCGCCCTGAAGGTATCGCGGCAGGCACGGCCAAATTGGTCGGCACAGACCGTGCTGCGATAGTCGCGGCGGCGAATGAGCTACTCGATGATGTGGACGCTTACGAAGCAATGGCACGGGCGCATAATCCCTTTGGTGATGGCGACAGCAGCCAACGGATCGCGGATTTGCTCCTTCGTTAGCAAGCGCGTCCGCGCTTGCGATTTCCTCGCTCATACGACCTGAAGGTCGCGTCGCTGCGGGCGGCCGCATGGCCTTGCGGCGCTTCGCGCCGTTTGGAATTCTCTCAAAGCGATAAAAACCACTCATCATTACCGGTAAATTTACCTCTTTGCGCCAAAGACTTCTCAAAGAAATTCAATGAGGAAGTTATTTCATGCGCGGTGATGATCTGCCCAAAGTTTGCGTTGTCGGTCTTGGCTATATTGGTTTGCCAACCGCAGCGGTGATTGCCCGTTCTGGCATGCAAGTCCACGGCGTGGACGTAACCCAGCATGTCGTCGACACGATCAATCGCGGCGAAATTCATATTGAGGAAGTGGATTTGGACGGGCTCGTGCAGGGCGTGGTTCAGCGCGGCCTTTTGAAAGCCTCGACCAAAGTCGCACCGGCGGATGTGTTTGTGATCGCCGTGCCAACACCATTTTCCAATGATGGCAGCCATGCACCCGATATCTCTTATGTCTTGGCAGCCGCTGAGAATGTCGCCGATGTTTTGAAAGTGGGCGATACGATCATATTGGAATCGACCTCACCTGTCAGCACAACCGAACAAATGCGCGATATGATCGCGGCAAAGCGCCCTGACCTGCGTATGCCGGGCATTTGCGAAGGCACGCCTGATGTGGCGATTGCTTACTGTCCTGAGCGCGTTTTGCCGGGCAAAATCCTCGAAGAACTGACCAATAATGACCGTTCAATCGGCGGAATTACACCGCGCTGTGCGCGCAAGGCCCTGTCATTCTACAAGCGTTTCGTGCGCGGAACATGCGTCACCACCGATGCGCGTTCGGCTGAAATGACCAAGCTGGTTGAGAACGCCTACCGAGATGTGAACATTGCTTTTGCCAATGAGCTTTCGGTGATTTCGGACGCAATGGACTTGGATGTTTGGGAAGTCATCAAGCTCGCCAATCGCCATCCGCGCGTGAATATTCTCACGCCTGGCCCCGGTGTCGGCGGGCATTGTATCGCGGTTGATCCGTGGTTTATCGTGCATGGCGCACCCAATGAAAGCCCACTGATCCGCACCGCTCGCGGTGTCAATGATGGCAAAATCCATCATGTTATTGCGCAGGCGCAATCTATCATCGAAGCCAATCCAAAGGCCAAAATCGCCTGCCTCGGCCTAGCGTTTAAAGCCAATATTGATGATTTGCGTGAAAGCCCTGCGCGTATGGTCGCCGCCACATTGGCGCGCGAATATGGCGAGCGGGTTCACATTGTTGAGCCCTATATTCCTGAACTGCCTGCAGAATTTACAGGATCAGGCGCAGCGCATGTCGATATCGATACGGCACTAGAAGAATGCGATGTGATGATTGTTCTGGTCGATCACGATATTTTCAAATCGGTTCCGCTGGAAGAACGGGCGGCCAAGCATGTCTATGACACGCGCGGCATTTGGCCCGATCAGCCTGCGCACAAATCCGCAGAACCAGCGGAATTGCGCAAGGCTGGCTAAGCGAAACCAACGTCCAAAGATGCCGAGGCCAAATGAGGCCAAACAAGGCCAAGCTCGAGATAACGCGAGATCACTCCGGAAAACCGTGAAAAGCAGGGATGCTTTCGAGGTTCTTCATATAGAATAGGCGGTCCGCTGTTTGGATCTGAACCGCGGGTGCATTGGCATTGGCGTCATCCAAAGTGGCGGATTGGATATCGATCAATCCGGGCAAATGCTCCGCGTTGGTATAGGCGATACCGGTACCGCATTTTCCGCAGAATTGGCGCATGGCTGCACCAGAGCTATTGTAAACAGTCAGCTCACCTTTGGTCAGTGAAAAGCTGTCTTCTGGTATCATGAGCCAAGCCATCGCTGGCGCTCCTGAAGAGGCGCGGCAATCTGAACAATGGCATAGAGCGTGACCTGTAATCTCGCCGGTCACTTCATACCGGATTGCGCCGCATTGGCATCCACCTGTCGCTTTCATTTTTGCTCTCCCATAAGTGTTATTTGGCCAGAGATATCACCCTATTGCACAAGCCCGATATCGGGCGCGTCTTCCTGCTTCATGCCGACCACATGATAGCCCGCATCAACGTGATGCACTTCGCCGGTTACGCCTGATGATAGGTCGGAGAGGAAATACAATCCGGATCCGCCCACATCGTCAATCGTAACCGTGCGGCGCAATGGCGAATTGAGTTCGTTCCATTTCAGAATATAGCGGAAATCGCCAATCCCGCTGGCGGCCAATGTCTTAATTGGCCCCGCTGAAATCGCATTGACGCGGATGTTTTTCGGGCCCAGATCATTGGCGAGATAGCGCACGCTGGTTTCCAGCGCGGCTTTGGCAACGCCCATCACATTGTAATGCGGCATGACTTTTTCCGCGCCATAATAGGTCAGCGTAACGATGGAGCCGCCGCCGCTAATGGTGCCATCTTCGTTTTCGACAACGGGCGGCATCATTTCCGAGGCGCGCTTTGCCACCGCGACCAGAGAATAGGCAGAGATGTTCATCGTCAGCAGGAAATTGTCGAGGCTGGTTTCGAGATATTTCCCGCGCAGCTCATTCTTATCGGAATAGCCAATCGCATGGACAACAAAATCAATCGTCTCCCAGCGCTCTTTCAATGTCGCAAAGGCGGCATCCAATGCGTCCATATCCGACACATCGCATTCGAGCAGAAAATCAGAACCCAGTTCAGCTGCCAGAGGTTTTACGCGCTTGGCCAAAGCCTCGCCCTGATAAGAAAACGCCAGCTCTGCGCCCTGCGCGGCAAGCTGCTTGGCAATTCCCCAAGCCAGAGATTTGTTATTCGCAAGGCCCATAATCAGGCCGCGTTTTCCCTGCATCAAACCGCTCATTCAGCGTGCTCCTCATTCGTGTTCGTCTCATCTTCGGGCACTTGGGCCAGCGAAGCGTTTAATTCTGCGCCCATAACCAGTCCCAGCCCAACGAGCCAGAAAAAGAATAGCACAACCATGATCCCAGCCAGACTGCCATAGATCAAATCATAAGTGATCGCCCGAGTGATAATCGGCGGCAAAGCGCTTGTCACGGCCAGCCACCATAGGCTTGTCGCCAAAACGCCCGGCCATTTGGGATAGGCGCGCGCGCGATATTTGCCCGGCGTCAGTGTCAGGAATAACAAATAGAGCGAGCCCGCCAGACTGATCGCAGGCACGGCGCGCGACAATTGCAATTCGGAAAAAGTATCCACCAATTGCGGCGACCATTCACCGACAAATTGCTGCGCTGTGCCAATGGCGACTTGCGCAAAGAGCGAGGCAATCATCAGCATGACGGCGATGAGGATCAGGCCAACGCTGAACAATCGTGATTGCCAATAGGAGGTGCTGGATTTGGTATCATAGGCGCGGCGCAGCACATCGCGAATGGATTCGATCAAACCCGATATCGTCCAAAGACCCACCGCCACACCCATCCACAGCAGCAGGCCGGAGCTGGTTTGCAATGTGTTCTGCGCCACAGGCTCAATAATTGCGCGGACATTGGGCGGCATCGCGCCCAGAACCGCATCAATCATCGCTGTTTGATCAAGGCTGTCCCCCAAGAACGGAAACAAAGCCGCGGCTAGGATGAAGAACGGAAAGATTGCCAGCATGGAAAGATAGGCCAGATTGCCGGCATGGATAAACCCATCATCCCATGTGCGAATGGCCGTTCGCTGAGCGACCGCCATAAAACGCGATGTGTGATGCGGGCTTACGGGCATGCGTTATAAAGGCCTTCCGCGTTTATTGGGCCGCGCTCAAAAACCGAACTTTGCGCGGGGATTGCTGTCATCGTTCCACCCGTCGAGGCGTTTGGCTAGCTCCGCTGCATCCTCAGGCATTTGCACCTCCAACGTCACCAGCTGATCGCCATTCTTGCCGCTTTTGGTACTGAAGCCTTTGCCCTTAAGGCGCATCACTGTGCCGCCATTGGTGCCGGGTTTTATTGTCAGCATTACAGGGCCAGTTGCTGTGGGGCATTTGATTTTTGCGCCGTGCAGTGCTTCGTCAATGGTGATCGGCAGGTCGAGGCGAATGTGATCGCCGTCGCGCCGGAAAAACGGATGTGCATCAACCTCGATCATCACGAGCCCGTCACCTTTCCCGCCTGCGCCATCATGGCCCTTACCCTTTATGCGCATTTGCGTGCCATCTTCGACACCTGCGGGCAGTTTTAGGGAGATGGTCTTGCCATCTGCCATCGTGATGCGCTGATCATTGCGCGTGGCTGCATCCACGAAAGGCACCGCGAGGCGGTAGTGAATATCGGCGCCTTTTTGCGGAGGAGGGCGCCGAGTTTGCCCTCCAAAGCCGCCTCCTCTGGATGCTCCGCCGCCGAAACCGCCTCCGCCGCCAAACAGACCCTCGAACAGATCGCCGAGATCCATATCGCCTGCTTGGCCGCCCGGCTGGCCTTGGGGACCGCGTGGGCGGCCTCCGCCAAATCCGCCGCCACCAAAACCACCACCACCAAAGGGATTGGTCGGATTGCCCTCGGCATCAATTTCGCCGCGATCAAATTGCGCCCGCTTTGCGCTGTCAGAGAGCAAATCATAGGCATTGGTCACAAGGCTAAAGCGTTCTGCCGCCTTGGGATTATCCTGATTGCGGTCCGGATGCAGCTGTTTGGCCAGCTTGCGATAGGCGCTCTTAATCTCTTTTTCAGACGCGGTGCGCGCTACGCCAAGGGTTTTATACGGGTCGGACATGGCCGCTAGCTAAGAGTTACAATGGCTTGGTGCAAGCGTGTTCGCCCCATTCATTGGGCGCACCGGAGTTTCTCTTGCCCAGATAGCCGGTATTCGCGCGGTAAAAAGCATAGATTGCAAGGCGCGCATGCAAATCAGCAATGGCGCTTAGCGAAATTGGTTTTATGTGTGGGGACGAGCATATTTGCGCACAAAGGCCCGTTTATGAGCAATTCTGACAATCCCAATGAAAGCGACATCCCTCAGGGTGATCCGGTAGAGCTGTTTGAAGCATGGTTTGCGCAGGCGCATCAGTCTGAGGCCAATGATCCCAATGCCGTGGCGCTCGCGACAGCAACACCTGCGGGCGCGCCGTCGGTCCGTATGGTCCTGCTGAAAGGACATGGGCCCAGTGATGATGGCGGCGCTGAGTTTACGTTTTACACCAATGCGGAAAGCCGAAAGGGCGAGGAAATCCGCAGCAATATGCAAGCGGCTTTGCTGTTTCATTGGAAGAGCCTGCGCCGGCAAATCCGCGTTGAGGGGCCTTTGGAAGAAGTGACGAGCGAACAGGCCGATGCCTATTTCCATTCGCGCGCGCATAAATCACAAGTGGCCTCGGCTGCGTCGGATCAATCGCGAGCCTTGTCCCAGCGCGCCGATTATTTTGCGCGCGTCGATGCGATTGCCGCTGAATACCCTGAGGGGACTGTGGTTCCGCGTCCGCCGCATTGGACCGGCTTCACCGTGAAAGCGCAGAGGATCGAGTTCTGGCTCGACCGCCCGGGCCGCATGCATGATCGGCGGATGTTCACGCGGCAAGACGGCGCTTGGACCAATGAATTACTTTATCCATAGGAGACACTTATGACCCAGAGCATTCCCTATTGGCATATCGATGCCTTCGCTTCCGAAGCTTTTGCAGGCAATCAGGCTGCCGTGATGGTTCTGGATGAATGGCTGGCCGATGATTTGCTGGTGAAGGTTGGCGGAGAGAATATGTTCGCCGAGACGGCTTTTGTTGTGCGCGATGATACTGGAGAATCGGATTGGGAATTGCGCTGGACGACGCCAACCTATGAGATTGCTCTATGCGGCCATGCGACTTTGGCGGCGGGGCATGTTTTGCTGGAGCACCATGAGTGGGGAGCGGGCAAGGACCGCGTGCGCTTTCGCACTCGCAAATCGGGAATTTTGGAAGTGCGGCGCAGCGGTGATGGCTATGAAGTCGGCCTGCCCGCAATCCCGACGCAGCCGCGCGCCCATCCTGAAGCGGTGAAATTGCTGGGGGCTGAGCCTTTGCTCGTCCACCGCAATGACACGCTGTATAATATCTTCCTGTTCGAAAACGAAGCGCAGGTCCGCGCGCTTGATCCCGATTTGCGCGGGTTGGGCGCTTTGGGTGTGGACCAGTTTGATTGCACTGCACCCGGTGACAATTCCGACATCGTCAGCCGCATATTTGTGCCGGGCGCAGGCGTGGATGAAGATAGCGTGACAGGTTCTGCTCATGCCGCGCTCACCCCGTTTTGGGCAGAACGCTTGGGCCGCGACAGTTTCACCGCGCATCAAGCGAGCGAACGGGGCGGGGATCTGACCTGCACTCTGGATGGCGACCGCGTGTGGCTCGGCGGGGCCTGCACCACAGTGGTTGCGGGCGAGTTCTTTATCTAACCGGATATAGCTCAAAAATATCCGCAAGCTCATTCATCATTGCGCGGCGCTGAGGCGCGTCTGAATGGCCGAGCCGCACCACCGTCACGCGTTGCTCGGGCGAGGAAACAACATATTGCCCCATATGTCCGATCAGCGAAAATGTGCTGGCTGGCGCGCGTTTGGGAAAGAGCGGATGCGGCTCGTCTGACCCTGCTTCTCGGTGGTCATTGTTAAGCCATGTTTGAAAGCCGTAATGTTTGGCGCGCGGGCTGGGTGTCAGCATTTGATCGACCCAGCGCTTGGGCACCAACTGCTCTCCGCGAGATGCCTTCCCGCCGCGCCGCAGAAATTCGCCCATCTTCGCCCAATCGCGCGCGGTGCCATGCATCAGGCTGCCCCCGATCATCGTGCCTGCGGCGTCAAATTCCAATTCCATCGATGTCATGCCCAGCGGGCCAAACAACCGCGCTTGCAAATAATCGCGCACAGTCTTGGCGCGAAATTCGGGATCGTCATTATCCTCTGTCAAAACGCGCGCAGCAATATCGGCGAGGATTACTGTGGTGTTGGAGGAATATTCAAACTTTGCGCCGGGCTCTGCCTCCAATGGCTGTTCCTCCGCCCATTTCGCCATATCATCGCGGCCATCGAGGAATATCATGCGCACTTCAGAGGATTCGTAAGGCGGATCGCCTGCTTCTGTATGCCGCAGCCCGCTGCGCATTTGCAGCAATTGCCGCAATGTAATCTCGCCGCGCGCATCGCCGGGGCGCTGCCACAAGGCCACTGGCGGGCTATCATCGAGTTTAAGCCGCCCGTCAGCGACCAGCATGCCGATCATCACCGCCGTGATCGTCTTGGCCATCGACCAGCTGATCATGCGTGTATCAGCGTCATATCCTGCGCCGTAACGCTCCGCGGCGATTTGACCGTCATTCATCACCAGCAAAGCGCGGGTTTCGCCGAGGCCTTCCTTGGTGAAAAGTTCATCCACGGCCCGCGCCAAATCTTCTTTCGGGGTCGCGGCATTGTCGGTCACTGCGGCCAAGGCTTCGTCGGATAGCGGCGGCGGGCCGGTCACAGGCTCGCTGCATGCGGCCAAAGATACGGCTAAGGCTGGCAGTATCGCAAAAGCGGCGATAGAGGTGCGAAGACAGGCTTTGGTGGGTGCGATCATAGGCGCAGTATTGGCGCATCCAAGGGGGAATTGGCAATGGGTACAAAAGCAAAAAAGGGGCGCAAATCCGCACGCAGCTCTGCCGCGCACAGATCGCGCCGCTGGCCTTGGGTGCTCTTGATATTGTTCCTGATTGTCTTTGCCGTAGCCTATTATTTCCGCGTGCCTGCATCAGGCTATGCGCAAACCGCCACTGCTTATTCAGCGCGAGTCGCTTGTTCTTGCAGATTTGTTGCGGGCCGTGATTTGGATGATTGCAAAAAGGATCGGCTCGGCGGGATGGAGCTGGTGACTTTGGTGGAAGATGCAGACGCCAAAAGCGTAACCGCGCGTTTCCCGCTCATCACCAGTGATACAGCAAGCTATCGCAAGGGTTTTGGCTGTGTGCTGGAGAAATGGGACGACTGAGCCGCCAATCAAGCCGCAATCAAGCGGCGCTAACCGTGCTCTCAATCCATCCGCCGCCCACAACGCGCTCGCCAGCGTAGATCACCGCCGCTTGGCCCGGTGCCACACCAAATTCAGGCGAATCAAAATGCAGTCGCACGGTTTCGCCGCCGCCCAGTGATCCTTCGAGGCGCACGGGCACAGGCTTTGCCAGACTGCGCACTTTGGCGGTTAAGGGCACATCAGGCAGCGGACCGATGAGATTGGTTTCGATGACTTCAACTTCGCTCACCGCCAGCATCAATTTCGGACCAACGCGCACTTCGCGTGTATCTGCATCCATGCCGACCACATAAAGCGGCTCCGGCTGTCCGCCAATGTCGAGCCCTTTGCGCTGGCCGACAGTATAATGGACGATGCCCTTATGCGTCCCAAGCACCTCGCCCGACTGCGCATGGACGATATTGCCCGCAATGCCGCCTTCGGGTCGCATCTTCTTGATGATCTTGGCATAGTCGCCATCAGGCACAAAGCAGATGTCCTGACTGTCGGGCTTATCTGCATTGCGCAGGCCAGCGGTCTCTGCCAGTTCGCGCACTTGGCTCTTGGGCAGGCCTCCCAAAGGAAACCGCAAATAGGCCAGCTGATCATCAGTGGTGGCGTAAAGGAAATAGGATTGATCGCGCGCCGGATCGACCGCGCGGTGCATTTCTACTGTCTCGCCCTCTTCAACCCGTTGCACATAGTGGCCGGTCGCAAGGCAATCAGCGCCAAGCTCGCGTGCCATGCGGAACAAATCGGTAAATTTCGGCCCCATATTGCAGCGAATGCAGGGCACAGGTGTGCGCCCCTGAAGATATTCATCGGCAAATTGCTCAACCACATCTTCGCGAAATGCGCTTTCATGGTCGAAAACATAATGCGCTATGCCAAGGCTGTCGCAGACATTGCGCGCATCGCTAATGTCATCGCCGGCACAGCATGCGCCTTTGCGGCCCGTGGCAGCGCCATAATCATAGAGCTGCAAAGTAATGCCGATCACTTCGGCCCCCGATTGCGCAGCCAGCGCGGCGACCACCGACGAATCAACGCCGCCGCTCATCGCAACAACAATGCGTGCCTGTGCGGCGGGCTTACCCAGGTCAAACAGGGCGGCGGCATCTGCTGCATTTAAAGCAGGCGTATCAAGGGTGCTGGTTTCAGGCATAGTCTTGCCGCCTCCTTACACGCGCGCCTCGGTCCAATCCAGAGCAACATGTTAAGAGCAAATTTTCCTTTCCTAATACGGAGTGAATGCCAGCTTTACCTCATGTTGAGAGGTGCGCGTGTAGTGGGATGAAACGATGTTTGAACAATACGTCCCAAACGCCCCTAAGGCAGCCGAATCAGGTAGCGGTCAATCCAGAGGCCAAGAGCGTAAAGCTCTGCGTGCTTTTGGTTGGTCTGAACTGACGGCGCGCATTGATGCAGCACGCGATCTTCGCCGTGTCTTGCGCAGTGATGCCTTGGTGGAAGCAACCAGCTTTGCCGATGCGGCAGGAGGCTATTTTGTTTCCGAGGGCAATCACAAACAGCGCGTTAACCCAAATGCTTTAGAAGCCGGAAAAGGCTTGGCGGACATAAAGGTCGCAGCACGACACAAAGCGCAAACAAGCGACCAAGAGAGTTAAATGATAGAAAACCAGGACATTCGACCCGCACAAGTGATCGGCCCCCTCGGGGAGCCGCTGACTATTGATGATCTGCCTTCGCCCAAGACGCGGCGCTGGGTCGTTCGCCGCAAGGCCGAAGTGGTCGCCGCGGTAAATGGCGGATTGCTGACAATTGACGAAGTGCTCGAGCGTTATGGGTTGACGCTTGAAGAGTTTGCCAGCTGGCAGCGCGCCGTTGACCGTTCAGGCATGCAAGGCCTGCGGGTGACCCGTATTCAGCATTACCGCGATTTGTATGAGCGTCAGTTGAAGTACTAACTGACTAAAAACAATCGGCTTTTTAAAACAGCGCGTCCTTTGATTAGGGCGCGCTGTTTTGCTTTGGGCACGAGCTATTTGACTCGTTTTGAGAGCGACATCTGGGCATCTACGCAATCCCCCTTATAATTTGAGAAAATGCGCGCTAAAAGCAGCACAGAGGCTTCGCATGCGCTCCAATTTCGGCGCGGGACAATGCGGGGCTCGGTAAAATATAACAGGAGGGTTTTATGGGTTGGATTATTGCATTGGTCGTTGGCGGTGTCGCTGGTTGGCTTGCAAGCATGGTGATGAACCGTGATGCTTCGATGGGCATTTTCTGGAACATCGTGGTTGGCATTGTTGGATCCGTTATCGGTAATTTCATTGCAGGCTTCTTTGGTATCGGTGGATCGATTCAAGAATTTTCGCTGACCGGTTTGGGAATTGCTGTGGTTGGTGCGGTTGTGCTGCTCGGCATTGTGAACCTGATCAAGCGCGGCAGCGTCCGGTAAGAACCTAGGTTCTAGGCGGGCGTTAAACCCGCTAAATATGTAAAACGAAGGACGGGGCGGCGAAAGCTGTCCCGTTTTTTGCATTCTATTCATGCCGATGCGCCAATTGCGCCGCGTTTACTGCAACACAGCCAAAGAATAGCCCAAAACAGAGGTGCAAAAAACACCCTCAAGCGGCAAAATCAGTCTTTCGTCGATACCTAGATTGCCCCCTTGGCAAAGCGGGCGTAGGAGTGAGGTTTAAAGTAGACGTTGCACTAGGTGACTTACAGGCCTAACACACCATTGGTGAAATAGGGCTCAAGGAATGGCTATGAATTACGAAACCCCCATTGCTGAACAGACCGGCTCAATGGCTGCAAGCGCCGCATTGCATGATGACGAGCGGCAGGGCGGAAATAAGTCGCTTCTGATCATTGGTTTATTGGTTCTTTTGTTGGTGGGAGCCGGCCTGGCATATCTTGTCTATTCCAGCATGCAGGCGCCCCCAGTCGATGATGAAGGCGATGGCCAATTGCCTGCGATTACGGTCGTGTCGCCGGGCCAAGAAACCATTCAGGGCGAAATCACTGCAACCGGCACAATCGCCGCGCGCCGCGAAGTGCCTGTTGGCGTCGTTGGCGAAGGCGGCCGCGTTGTGTCCGTTCCTGTCGATGCCGGTGCTTGGGTGCGTCAGGGCCAGGTTTTGGTCGTGATCGACCGGTCGGTGCAGCAGCAACAGGCTGTGGGCCTCGCTGCCAATATCGAAGTGGCTCAGGCTGATGCCAATCTGGCGCAAGCGAACCTTGCTCGCGCTTTGAAGCTGGTGGATCGCGGCTTTATCTCCAAGGCGGATGTCGACCGCCTAACCGCGACGCGCAATGCCGCCAATGCCCGCGTGAAAGTCGCCCGCGCACAGCTGAATGAAACGCGCGCCCGCAATGCCCGCCTCAATATTGTCGCACCAACATCGGGTTTGCTATTGGAACGCAATGTTGAGCCTGGGCAGACCGTCAGCGCCGGTTCGCCGCCGCTGTTCCGCATTGCCAAAAACGGCGAGATGGAAGTCATGGCAATGGTGAGCGAGGATCAAATCGCGACCTTGCCGCGCGGTGTTTCGGCGGTAATTACGCCCACCGGCAGTAACAAAACTTACAATGGTCAAGTCTGGCAAATCTCTCCCACGATTGACCCGCAAAGCCGCCAAGGCACAGCGCGCATCGCATTGCCTTATGCCGAAGGGCTGCGTCCCGGAGGCTTTGCGACAGCCGTCATTAAAAGCGGCACAGCGGTTGCGACCCTGCTTCCGGAAAGCGCGGTTTTGGCCGATGACGCGGGCAGCTTTGTCTATGTTATCAATGCCGAAAATAAAGCGACTCGCCGCTCTGTCACCACCGGTGCTGTAACGCCCAATGGTGTGACGATTTTGGAAGGCATTAGCGGCTCAGAAAAAATCGTGCTGCGCGCTGGCGGTTTCTTGACCGAGGGCGAAAGCGTGAAGCCTGTCTTTGCGCCAGACACGCAGGCTCCAGCGGCACCAGCGGCTGAGGCAGCGCCCGAATCTACGCCTGAGAATGGAGCCGAACCGCCTGCTGCAACGGGTGAGGGCGAGGAATAAGCCATGGGCTTTCGCAACATGTCCGCGTGGTCAATCCGCAACCCGGTTATTCCGCTGGTTGCGTTCTTCGCATTATTGATCGCGGGCATTGTCTCCTTCCGGGCGATGGATGTGGTGAACAATCCGGATATTGAATTCCCCGGCGTTCAAATCTCCATCTCTCAGCCCGGCGCTGCGCCAACAGAGATTGAGAACCAAATCACTCAGCGCGTGGAAAGCGCAGTGCGCTCCCTCAATGGTGTGCGCGAGATTAGCTCCACCGCCAGTGAGGGTAATTCCAGCACCTTTGTGCAATTTGAAATCGGCTATGATCCCAATGTTGTGACCTCTGAGGTTAAAAACGCGGTGGATTCGGTGCGCGGCAGCCTGCCCGATGGTATTCAAGAACCGCGCATCAACAAAGTCGATGTGGCGGGCGGTTTCTTGGGCATTTATGCCGTTGAAGCCAATGATATGACTCTCGAGCAATTGAGCTGGTTCATCGATGACACTGTGGCGAAACAGCTGCTGGCTGTCGAAGGCATGGCAGAGGTTGACCGGTTCGGCGGTGTTAATCGCGAGATTGAGGTCCTGCTCGACCCGGCCAAAATGCAATCGCTTGGCGTGACGGCTGGCCAGATCAATTCGCTACTGCGCCAAGACAATCTGGATGCAGGCGGCGGTGTTGCAGAGGTTGGCGGCACGCGCCAATCCGTGCGGGTTTTGGGCAGCATGGACACAGCCTTTGCTTTATCACAGCGCCAGGTCCGCGCCGCCAGCGGCATGCCGGTAAAGCTGGCCGATTTCGCAACCGTACGTGATGGTTATTCAGAGCAAACCTCGATCAGCAAAGTGCGCGATAAGCAGGTGGTGAATTTCGCCATGTCGCGCGCAAAGGGCGCGTCTGATGTCACCACATTTGGTAATGCGCAATTGATCATCGAAAAGATTGAAACCGCCAATCCGGGCGTGAAATTCATCCCGTTGTTCAACACGGTTTCTTATACCAAGGATCAATACAGCAGTTCTATGGCCGCGATGATCGAAGGCGCTGTGCTGGCCGTGATCGTGGTGTTCTTCTTCCTGCGCGATTGGCGCGCGACGATTATCTCCGCTGTTGCCATCCCGCTCTCCGCTATCCCGACGTTCTATTTCATGGAATTGCTCGGCTTTAACTTGAACCAATTGTCCCTGCTCGCGTTGGCATTGGTCGCGGGTGTCTTGGTCGATGATGCGATTGTTGAGATTGAGAATATCGTGCGGCATATGCGAATGGGCAAATCCGCCTATCAAGCCTCCATTGATGCCGCCGATGAAATTGGCCTTGCGGTTGTTGCGACATCCTTCTGTATTGTCGCTGTGTTCTTGCCGGTTGGCTTGATGCCGGGCGTATCAGGGCAATTCTTTAAGAACTTTGGTCTGACCATTGTGGTCGCCGTTTTGATGAGCCTTGCGGTTGCGCGGATGATTACGCCGCTGATGGCCGCTTATTTCATGAAAGCGCATGGCACCGCCGATCACGGCAACGGCCCTTGGATGGACCGCTATATGCGCATCCTCGAATGGTCGCTTGATCGCGGCAAATTGTATGAGCGGCGCGAAGGCCGCGAAGCGCCGCAATCGCGCTTCCGTTATGTCTTGTCGCTGCTGCTCACCGCGCTGGCAATGATCGGCATTTCAGGCGGGGCGATCTTTGCGTTTTACATGGGCGCAATGGAAATGGGCCTGCCGGCTGAGGCGGGCAAAATCTTCTCCGATGATACCAATGCAACCAGCTATTTTCTTGCCTCCAAGTTCATTGAAATTCTCCTTCTGGCGGTGGCCTGCCTTGTGGGCTTTATCGTTGGCTTAATCGTGCTCAAGCTGATTGCACCGATTGTAACGGGCATTGCGCATTTGCTTGGCTGGGTGCTCGGTTGGGTGACGTTCACTTGGGTGTTCACCGGCAAGCATCCTGCGCCGCTGGGCATTGCGCCGATTGCGGGCAGTTTCCGCTGGCTAGAGGCGCGCTTTTACGATCACCGGCTGTGGATGCTGATGATCGGCTATTTCGCTTTCATGCTGACGGTCCTGCTGTTTGCAAACACGCCCGGCCAATTCATGCCAGAAATCGACGATGCCAATAGCCGCATCGAAATTGAAATGGTGCCTGGTACGACCTTGGCCACAACAGAGCGCATCACCGATCAGGTTAGCACTTTGCTCTATGAACAGCCTGAAGTTGAACTGGCGCTGGAACGGATCCGGCAAGGCAATGCCACGATTTACATCACGCTCTATGCTGACCGTGAAAAAACAAAGAAGGAATTTGAGCGAGGGCTAGGCCAGAAATTGTCGCAGATCGCCGATGCGCGCGTCCGCTTCCAAAGCGATCAAGGCCCTGGCGGCCCGAGCAGTGGCCGCGATATTACGATTATGCTCGCCGGTTCTGATCCAGATTTGCTCAACAAAACCGCTGGTGAACTTGTCGAGCAAATGAAGGGTATTGATTCCATCGTTGCCCCGCGCATCAATGCCGATATTTCGCGCCCCGAAATCATCGTGCGTCCGCGCCCCGGCATTGCCGCGGAATTGGGCGTGACGACTGTCGCGCTCAGCCAAGCGATCCGCATTGCGACCATGGGCGAAATTGAGCAAAACGCCGCGAAGTTCTCTCTGTCCGATCGCCAGATTCCGATACGGGTGAAGCTACCAATTTCCTCGCGTGAGGACATTGATACGCTCGCCAATCTGCCCGTGCCGACGGCGACTGGCGGCTCTGTACCGCTTAGCCGCGTTGCCGATATTACCTTTGGTGCGGGGCCAACATCAATCCAGCGTCAGAACCAAAGTCGCCGCGTATTTGTCGGTGCCGACTTGGCGCAAGGCGTTCTTAAAGGCGATGCAATGCCTTTGATTGATGAATTGCCGATTTTGAAAACCCTGCCGCAAGGCGTCATCCGTGATGCAGCGGGCTCCGACGAATTTGAGCAAGAGATGCTTGAAAACTTCGGCAATGCTCTGGTTGCTGGCGTATTGCTCGTATTTGCTGTGCTGGTGCTTTTGTATAAGCGCCTGATGTCGCCTCTGGTGAATATGTGCTCGCTTGCGCTGGCACCGCTCGGCGGGATTTTACTGGTCTGGGGCGTGGGACAGCCGCTGTCGATGCCGGTTCTGATCGGGATATTGCTCTTGCTAGGGATCGTGTCGAAGAACTCGATCCTGCTGATTGATTTCGCGATTGAAGAAATGGCCACAGGCACGCGCAAACGCACTGCCATTCTGGAAGCCGGACATAAGCGTGCTCAGCCGATTGTGATGACCACCGTTGCCATGACGGCGGGCATGGTGCCGACGGCATTGTCGCTCACAGGCGATGGCGCATGGCGGCAACCTATGGGCATTGTCGTGATTGGCGGGCTGGTGCTTTCCACGCTGCTGACGCTGATGATTGTGCCTGCTGGCTTTAGCCTTGCCGATGGTTTTGAGAAACGCGCAGGCCCTTGGATGCGCCGCAAATTCCTGACCTTTAAGCCGGGCGATGATGGTAAGCCTGTGCCTGAGGGCGCGGCTGAGCCGTTCGATGATCCTGCCGATTATGGCCGCCCAAAACCTGCAGCGCCCGCGACACCGGCAACGCGTCTGCCGCCGGGGGCCGAACCTGCTGAGTAAGCCTGACGAGAACGGGGTCCAGCTAATGGACCGGTCATCTGACCTGAGCCCAGATCGGGCGCGCCGCATGCGCTGGACTGCCACCGGAATGCTGGTCGCCATGGCAGTCATCTATTTCTCGTCACGCGAAATGCTCGGCGGGCACGGCGCGTGGGGCTATGTAAACGCCTTTGCAGAAGCCGCCATGGTCGGCGGGCTGGCCGATTGGTTTGCAGTGACGGCGTTGTTCCGCCATCCGCTTGGCATTCCGATCCCGCATACAGCGATCATCCCGCAAAATAAGGACCGTATCGCCGATACGATGGCGGGCTTTCTGCGCGACAATTTCCTCACCCCCGCCGTGGTGGCGCGGCGCATGTTTGCGATGAATATCGCGGGCGCTGCAGGCGATTTTCTGGTCGCGCCCAAGGAAGACAATCGCAGCCGGATTACGGGCGGGGCAGCAGAATTGTTGGCCGAAGTGCTGGAGTCGCTCGACCCCGACCGGCTCGGCAATCAAGTGCGCACTGGCTTGGCAGGACAGCTATCGAAGCTGGATGTTGCGCCGCTGCTGGGCCGGATGCTGGAAAGCGCCATTGCCGATGGGCGCCATATGCCGCTGATCGATGGCTTCATCCGCTGGGCGGGTTTGACGCTGGAAGACAATGAGGAAATGGTCACCGACGTAATCCACGCCCGCGCCAATTCGGTGCTGCGTTGGACGGGTCTTGATGAGCGCATTTCCTCTAGCGTTTTGGACGGCCTGTACAAATTGCTGGCCGAGGTTTTGGTCGACCCAGAGCATCCCTTGCGCTCCAAAATCGAGGAAGGGCTGGCGACGCTGGCCAAGGATTTGCAGCATGATCCCAAAACCCGTGACCGCGTTGAGGAGATGAAGCGCGAGTTGCTCGACAATCCCGCTGTGGCCGATTGGTGGCTGGGCGTGTGGGAGCGCATCCGCACTTCGCTGATCCGGCGGGCGCGGGATGGGGATAGCGAACTGGGCGCGGAAATGCGCAATGGCCTCGCTGAAATTGGCAAGGCTTTGCAGAATGACACTCGGCTGCAGCATCAGATCAACCGCTTTGCCCGCCGGACCGTTGTGGGCGTTTCGACGCGCTATGGCGGGCAGATTGTGCAGCTGGTTTCAGAGACGGTGAAGCGCTGGGATGCTGTCACCATTACTGGCCGGATCGAAAGCGCAGTGGGCCGCGATCTTCAGTTTATCCGCATCAATGGCACGCTGGTCGGCGGTCTGGTCGGCGTGACCCTACATGTCATCGACGGGCTGCTGTAAAAGCCAAAAGCTCACCGATTCGCAGGGCCAAAACGCGAGTTAATTGATAAGACACATCCGAAGATACGCCTTAAGCAGCAAATTCCGCCTCAACCGGACCGCCGCAAACGCATGGCGCGCAGTTACAATGAGCCAGCCGAGAATCTAACACGCTTCATCCATGTAGGAAAATGCGGCGCGTTTAGCCGCCGATCTTATAGATGATGTTGGTACGATAATAGGATGCCATCGGCTTGCCCAACGCATTTTGAGCAGGTTATCTCCGCCGCTTTCAATTGAGCTTATAGGTGATCATGGTTTGATAAAATGCAGGAATTTTCTCGCCTGCCGCATTGGTTGCTGGCTTAAACCGTGCATGGCGCAGTGTTTGCAGGCAGGCGGTTTCGTTAAAGGCTTGCTGAGCATCACCGCGGGTAACCTGACAATAGACTACTCGGCCAGTCTCACCAATTGTCAGGCGGACCCCGACAGTGCCTTCGATCCTTTTCATAAGCTGATACGTAGGATAATTTTGCTGTATTTTGCGGGCCCAGTCTAACTGGCTCACTGGGATTGCTGGGGTGCCCGGCTTGCCTTCATTGCTTTGCAGAGCGCTCAATACTCTCTCAGCGCATTTCCCCAATTTTTGCATATTCTCTGCGAACCCATCCATCGGCAGAGCGAGAGGCCTCGATAAAGCGCGCCCCAGTTTAAGCTGTGTTATAGCCTCCAGATCAATGGCATTTGCCGAGGGGAGGTCTGCGGAAAGCTCAGCATAGCCTGCTATATCGACAGTCTCCTCGTCTGAGTTCGAAGCATCTGCAGGCACCGGTGCGCTCGCCGCCAGCGGAACGCCAAACATCGACAGAACTGGCCGCCCTTTGCTGGATTCTGAACGAATATAATTGCGGGTCATCACCTCTTCAGGTGCAAACTGCAGGGTCAGCTGCGGCGCAAAAGTATTGCGCATGGGCCGCCCGATCAGCGTGATATTATATGATGGAATGTAGCCGCCCTGCTCAATCCAAAGGCTGGTGCGGTCGTCGCCGCTGCCAAAGCTGCGCGAAATGCGGCATTTGTAATCATATTCGCGCAATTTCCATTCGCCCCGCGGTGCGAGGGTGAGGGTATTGTTCTTATCCTGCGCGGAAACTGGTGTCGCTAAACTTAGTCCTAGTGCGGCCGTCAAAACGGCGCCGCTAATATTCACACCAATCCCCACAAACAAAACCCCCGCTTAGCCTAGTATTTGCATACAATAGCCAAACGAGGGTTTTGGTCAAACCATCAAGATTTGAAGATATTTTTCGCTATTTACAGCTTGCCGGTCAGTTCCGGTACAGCGTTAAACAGATCAGCCACTAGGCCAATGTCTGCCACTTGGAAGATCGGTGCGTCTTCATCCTTATTGATCGCGATGATCGTTTTGGAATCTTTCATACCCGCGAGGTGCTGGATCGCGCCGGAAATACCGATTGCGAAATAGACCTCTGGAGCGACGATCTTGCCGGTTTGGCCGACTTGATAGTCATTGGGGACATAGCCTGCGTCGACTGCGGCGCGTGATGCGCCGATGCCTGCGCCCAATTTGTCCGCCAGCGGAGTAATTGTGGCTTCAAATGTCTCTGCATCTTTCAGCGCGCGGCCGCCCGATACGATGATTTTTGCACTGGTCAGCTCAGGGCGTTCGCTCTTCGCGATTTCTGCGCTGACGAAGCTGGATGTGCCAGCATCGCTTGCGCCGCCAAGGGCTGCGACTGTGCCGGAACCAGAGCCTGCGTCTGCTTTGTCAAAAGCGGTGCCGCGAACGGTGATAACCAATTTCGCATCCGAGCTTTCAACCGTAGCAATCGCATTGCCCGCATAGATTGGGCGGGTGAAAGTCTTATCGCCTTCAACTGACAGAATGTCGCTGATCTGCATGACATCCAGCATTGCGGCAACGCGCGGAGCAATGTTCTTGCCCGTGGTTGTGGCAGGTGCCAGAAATGCGTCATATCCGGCCATGGCCTCTGTCACCAAAGGCGCGACGTTCTCAGCCAGTGCATTGGCAAGTGCAGCATCATCGGCAAGGTGGACAGTGCCCACTCCGGCGATTTTTGCGGCTTGGTCAGCAACGGCTGAACAGCCAGAGCCCGCGACCAGCAAATCAACATCGCCCAGCTTTGATGCGGCGGTGACGACAGCCAATGTGGCGTCTTTCATTTCTGAATTGTCGTGTTCGACCCAAACGAGAGTTTTCATGTCTTTTTCCTTCCTTTGGGCGCTTATGCGATGCCGAGAGCTTTGATCTTCACGATCAGAGCATCGACATCTTCGACCTTCTCACCGGCCTGACGCACAGGCGGTTCGGAGACGTTTGTTGTGGTGAGGCGCGGGGCGATATCGACGCCGTAATCCGCAGGAGCCTTCGTATCCAAAGGCTTCTTCTTCGCCTTCATGATGTTGGGCAGCGAAGCATAACGCGGCTCGTTCAAACGAAGGTCAGTGGTGACGATGGCTGGCATAGTCAGCTTAACCGTTTCCAGACCGCCATCGACTTCGCGTTTCACGACAACCGCATCGCCGTCCACTTCAACAGTGTTGGCAAAAGTGCCTTGCGGGCGGCCCATGAGAGCAGCGAGCATTTGGCCGGTTTGGTTGCTATCGTCGCTGATCGATTGCTTGCCGAGCATGACAATGCCGGGGCCTTCTTCATCAGCGATCGCTTTAAGGATTTTGGCCACGGCGAGAGGTTCAACTTCCTCATCGCTTTCCACCAGAATGGCGCGGTCTGCACCCATGGCGAGCGCGGTGCGCAAAGTTTCTTGCGCCTTGGCCGGACCAACGGAAACCGCGATGATTTCGTCTGCTTTGCCGGCTTCCTTGATGCGAATCGCTTCTTCAACGGCGATCTCATCGAAAGGGTTCATGCTCATTTTGACATTGGCGAGGTCAACACCGCTGCCGTCAGCTTTGACGCGGGGTTTGACGTTATAATCAATCACCCGTTTGACGGGGACGAGGATTTTCATCGGAATTATCCTTCCTGCTTTTTCAAACTTATGCGGCTCCGGTTAGCTTGCGTTTACGTAAACGTCAAGCGTGTCGGAGCCGCAAAACTTGCAAGTGCGATTGCACCTAACTCATATTCAGCAGCTATTACGCCGCTTGCTTAACCTCTGCGACGATCTTCTTAGCGGCATCGCCAAGATCATCCGCTGCCACAATTGGCAGGCCGGAGTTTGCGAGGATTTCCTTGCCCGCTTCGACATTGGTGCCCTCTAGGCGCACAACCAATGGCACGGACAGGTTCACATCCTTGGCCGCTTGGACGATACCATCGGCGATAATGTCGCATTTCATAATGCCGCCAAAGATATTGACGAGAATGCCTTCGACAGCCGGATCTTTCAGAATGATCTTGAAGGCAGCCGTCACTTTTTCAGTGGTCGCGCCGCCGCCAACGTCGAGGAAGTTGGCTGGGAATGCGCCATTGAGCTTGATGATATCCATCGTCGCCATGGCAAGGCCTGCGCCATTGACCATGCAGCCGATGTTGCCGTCCAGCTTGATGTAAGCGAGGTCATATTCAGACGCTTCGACTTCGGCGGGATCTTCCTCCGTTTCATCGCGCATCGCCTCTACGTCCTTGTGACGGTAAAGCGCATTGCCATCGAAGCTCATCTTCGTGTCGAGCACGAGCAATTGTGCGTCTTTGGTTTCAACCAGCGGGTTGATCTCCAGCATCTCGCAATCGAGGTCCATGAAAGCGGTATAAAGCTGTTTCGCCAGCTTCTGGCACTGCTTGTTCAGATCACCGGACAGTTTCAATGCAAAGGCAACCGCGCGGCCATGATGCGGTAAGAAGCCCTGAGCCGGATCAATCGTGATCGTTGTGATGAGCTCAGGCGTGTTGTGCGCCACGTCTTCAATATCCATGCCGCCTTCTGTGGAGGCAACCATGGCCACTTCGCCCGATGCACGGTCGACCAGCATGGCGAGGTAATATTCTTGCTCAATATCAACGCCGTCGGTGACATAGAGGCGGTTCACTTGCTTACCAGCATCGCCGGTTTGGATCGTGACCAGCGTATTGCCGAGCATTTCTTTAGCATCGTTCTCAACGTCTTCGATTGATTTGGCGAGACGAACGCCGCCTTTCGCATCAGCGCCCAGCTCGGTGAATTTGCCCTTGCCGCGGCCACCAGCGTGGATTTGCGCCTTTACGACATACAAAGGTCCAGGCAATTTCTTCGCGCCTTCGACAGCCTCTTCGACAGTCAAAGCAGCATGGCCAGCAGGAATGCCAATGCCATATTTGGAGAGAAGTTCTTTGGCCTGATATTCGTGGATATTCATCGCAATGTGTTCCTTTTGGGAGGAAAAGTAGAATGGAATCGCTTGGCCCACGCATAAGCATGGATTGGCGCGCTTGAAAAGTGCCCACTTAGCGCGCAAAGCCCGACCTAGCATGATCGATAGCATCCGTTTTGAAGAGATTGTCCGCGAGGCGGGCCGCATTGCCCATGACCAATGGCCCGGTGCAGGCCATGAGGTGGAGATTTGGGAGAAAGAGCCAGGCCATCCAGTTTGCGCTACGGATTTGGCGGTTGATGCCTTTTTGAAGCGCGAATTGGGCGCTCTATTGCCATCGGCTGGCTGGCTATCTGAAGAGACTGCGGATGATCCAGAAAGGCTCAAGCGCGAGCTCATCTGGCTAGTAGATCCCATTGATGGCACAAGAGATTTTATTCATGGCCGCGATGGCTGGGCGGTGTCTGTGGCGCTGATTAGCGCGGGCAAGCCCTTGATGGGCATGCTGAGCGCGCCTGCGCGCGGTCAAGATTGGCTCGCGGTGGCGGGCCAAGGCGCAACCCGCAATGGCAAAGTGCTCAAAGCCTCCGGCAGAACCGAATTTTCCGGCAGCCGCGTGCCCACCGATGGTCTGCCCAAAGTGGACCAAGATTTGGTCATGGTCGAAAAGCCCAACTCCATCGCTCTGCGCATCGCCAAAGTGGCCGCCGATGAAGCCGATCTGATCGCGACCTTGCGCTGGGGTTATGAATGGGATGTTGGCGCAGCGACTTTAATCGCGCGCGAGGCCGGGGCCGAGGTGAGCGACACTTTCGGCAATCCGCTGGCCTATAATAAGCGCGATCCGCGTGCCTTTGGCGTGCTTGCTAGCTCGCGCGATATTCACGGCGCGGCGGTGGACCGCCTGTCAGAGCGCGCACAGAAAATTGCCTACCCGAAATAGAAAAGGGCCCAAACAAAAGGGCCAGCCTTCCGTATTGGAAAGCCAGCCCTTTCATATTCACATTTGACCGCGAATTATTGGCCAGCGCGGGCCGCATTCACATCGTCTTGATCGAACGGGATGATTTTGATCTCAACCCGGCGATTGCGTGAACGGCCATATTCAGTGGTGTTGTCTGCCACAGGCTGCGTCTCGCCAAAGCCTTGCCAGCGCACACGCGCCGATGCTACGCCGCGTGACACCATATAATTGGTGACAGATTGCGCACGCTGCTCTGAAAGACGCTGATTGAAGCTGTCCGAACCGGTGGAATCGGTGTGGCCATACACATCAATGATCGAGTTTGGATATTGCGTCAGATTGTTCGACACATTGTCCAAAGTCGCACGGAAAGCAGGCTGAATAACCGCGCTGCCGACATCGAAAGTCACGCCATCGGGCAGGTTGACGAGGATCGCGTTGCCGCCATCGACCTCGGTTACATCCACGCCGGAACCAGCGGTTTGCTCTTTCAATTCCTTGATCTGTTGGTCCATTTTATAGCCAACAATGCCGCCCGCAGCCGCGCCGCCAACTGCGCCGATGATCCGGCCCGTTTTGCCGCCAATCGCGCCGCCGAGCAATCCGCCCAGTACTGCGCCGCCAACGCCGCCGATGCCGGTACGCGATACTTTTTGATTGCCAGTGTTGGGGTCTGTCACACAGGCGCTTGTGCCCAGCAGCGACAATGCCGCCACGCTTGAAAGCAATATCCGAGATTTCGTCATATTATCCCTCCTTAAGAGATCGATAGGCTCGCAAAATTTACGCGCCTTGGCAAATATTCTGGGCCAATTGCAGCCCTTGGGTTTGCCTGTTTCCCCTGTCGTCCCTGTCTCTAGCCTTAAAAAGAGTTTGCTCCAAGGAGACTGGCAAGATGTTACATTTCTGCTAGCGAGATGAACGTGACCCCGTTTCCTTGGCCTGATTTGATAATCATCGCATGCTTGATCGTGCTGAACGGCGTTTTTGCGATGTCGGAGCTGGCGATTGTGTCGGCAAAAACCGCGCGCCTTCAGGCCAAAGCGGATAAGGGCTCAGCTGGCGCGAAAACCGCGCTGGCACTGGCAGCGGAACCGGGCAAGTTCCTCTCCACCGTGCAAGTCGGTATTACGCTCATCGCGATTATCATCGGCGCGTTTTCGGGCGCCAGCCTAGAGGGGCCCGTGGGCGAGAGGCTGGCCGTTTTGGGCGTGCCAGCGGATATGGCAGAGCAAGTCGCCTTTATTAGCGTGATTGCGGTTATAACCTATCTCAGCGTGGTCGTTGGCGAGCTTGTGCCCAAGCAAATCGCGCTGAAAATCGCCGTGCCCATGGCCGTGGCAATGGCGCGCCCGATGGCTTTGTTGGCGACGATTGCCGCACCGATTGTCTGGCTGCTGGATACATCATCGGGGCTGTTGATCCGATTGTTTGGCATTCGCCCGGGCGGCCAATCCAGCGTGACAGCCGAGGAATTGCATATGATCTTTGCCGATGCGACCAATTCCGGCGTTATCGAGGCGGATCAGCATCAAATCCTAACGGGCGTTGTCCGGCTGGCAGAGCGGCCCGTGCGCGAAATGATGACACCGCGCACCGAACTCGACTGGATTGATTTGGACGCGGATGAAGACGGCATCCGCAAGGCTATTGAGCAAAGCCCGCATTCATTGCTGCCCGTGGCAGACGGCTCACCCGACACGATTGTCGGCGTTGTCAAAGTGCGCGAGGTTTTGGGCGTATTGGTGGCGGGCGAGACGGTTTCACTGGAAGCTCTGATGCGCAAATCAGAAGTCGTGCCCGATCAATTGGATGCGATGGATGCTCTGCGCGTGCTCCAGCAATCCGAAATCGCCATGGCGATGGTTCACGATGAATATGGCCATTTCGAAGGCGTGGTGACGCCGGTTGATTTGCTCACCGCGCTGGTCGGCAATTTTGTCAGCGATCAGGATGAAGGCGATGCGCCTTTATTGGTGCGCAGGCCCAATGGTACGATTTTGGTGTCGGGCGCTTTGGGCGCAGATGCTTTGGCGGATGAACTCGGCCTAGAATATGACGAGCGCCGCGAATTTGGCACAGCGGCAGGCTATGTCCTCTCCGTGCTGAAACGCGTGCCGCGCGAAGGTGATGCGTTCACCGAGCAAGGCTGGCGCTTCGAAGTCGTCGACATGGCCCGCCGCCGGATCGATAAGATCTTGGTGAGTAAAGAGGGGTAAGGGCGCTTTTGTTTCATGCACCTGCCTTCGCAGGTGCGATATCCTCGTTTTGTTTGTTTGAGCCCTCAAACGCCGGGCGCGAGCCGTCCGGCTCGCTTGGCTTCCTCGCATAAGCTCGGGCGGGCATGCGCCCTTGCGGTCACCTAGTCGGTGACCGATCAGCGCTACACATTCACCTAGAGTTTTGGCGCTCAGAGCATCGTTGCATGCTTGGTGGCGGAGCTCGGTCGGCGACTAGCCGACCGCAAGGCCGATCGGCCGCCCGCAGCGGCGCAAGCCGCGAGGAGATCGCGAACGCGGACGCGTTTGCGCAATCAAGAAGGTATTACGGCCTGCGCGCTTTGCCCGTCACCTTCTGGCGCGGCGACAATATCGCGGGTCACGCTGCCTTTGGCGACAGTGTTTGTGCGCGGATCGCCGACTTGGCTGCGAATGCCGGGGGCAGCGGCGCCTGCGCGGTCGAGCGCGGATTTCTCAACCGAGCTGCGCGCTTGTGGGCCGCCGAACAGCACTTCCAAAGCTTGCTCTTGCGCAGTGCCTTCTGCAGGACGCGGGGCGCCTGGTGCAGGGGGTTTCAGATTGAAATCAGGCGGAACAACCAGCGGCGCTTGGCGCTGCACGGCCATTTCATCAGGACGGTCGCGGTTGAAAACACCGCTTCCGCCGCAAGCAGCCAACATGCTTGTGGCGCTTAGCATCAGGACGATCTTGGGCAATTTACGCATAGTTTTAGCTCTCCGCAGGCCGCATTTGCGACGTGTCAGTGTCATCCTCTTCCTTTTCGCTGAAGAAGAAGGATCTCACAAGGATTATCACAACGCCAATCGTAATGCAGGCGTCAGCGACGTTAAAGATCAGGAACGGACGGAATGTTCCAAAGTGAAAGTCAGCATAATCAATGACATAGCCCCACATGTAGCGGTCATAAATATTGCCTAATGCCCCGCCTAGGATCATCGACAGGCCGATGATATCCCCAAGCAAACGCTCGCGCATCATCCAAATGAACACGACCAGCGCGATTACAGCCGTGCCGGCGACCAGCAACCAGCGCGTTTCCATCGATGTCGCCTCAAGCATGCCAAGCGACACGCCGCGATTTTCAACATATGTGAAATCGAAAAAAGGCAGCAGTTCAATATTGCCCACGGTGCGCAGATTGAGCGGCCCGATAATGTAATGCTTCAGCCATTGGTCAATCGCCACAATGAATGCGGCGAGCGCCAAACCGATCAGGCGCGCTTTGGTGAAAAGCCTGCTCATCATGCAGCGTCCATCTTGGTCACAACATCGTCGCAGCGGCCGCACAAAGCGAGATCTTCCGCCACATCGGGCAGAAGACGCCAGCAGCGTCCGCATTTGTGCTCGTCAGTTTTGCTCACCATCACATCGCTGTCTTTAGAGCGCGTGACTGACGCAGTGATGAACAATTCAGCCAATTGTTCGTCGGTAAAGCCATCTGGGATCATGCTGGCGGGCACGCTCACGTCTGCTTCGAGGCTAGAGCGGATGGTTTTTTCGCGGCGCAAAGGTTCAATCGCCTCAGTCACGGTTTCGCGAAGCGTGCGCAAAGCTTCCCATTTGGGATCTGCCGCGCCGACGCTCGGCACGCTGGGCCATTCGAGCAAATGCACGCTGCCTTGCTGCTCGCCATCCTCGGGATAGCGCGTCTGCCACACTTCCTCTGCGGTGAAGACCAATACGGGCGAGGCGTAGCGGATCAATGCGTGGAAGAGCAGGTCGAGCACGGTCCGGTAAGCATTGCGCTTGCCGCTGTCATCGCCGTCGCAATAGAGGCAGTCCTTGCGAATATCGAAGTAGAACGCGCTCAAATCTTCATTGCAGAAATCGATCAAAAGCCGCGTATATGTGTTGAAGTCGTAATCATTTGCCGCTTGGCGCAATTTGCCGTCGAGATCGGACAGGCGGCTGAGGATATAGACTTCTAGCTCAGGAATTTCGTCCGCATCCGACATATCGCCGACAAACCCGTCGAGCGCGCCGAGCAAATAGCGGAACGTGTTGCGCAATTTGCGATACTGATCGGCGACCCCTTTGAGGATTTCATCCCCGATCCGGTGGTCCTCTGTGTAGTCAACGCTGAGCGCCCATAGCCGGATAATATCCGCGCCATATTGCTCCATGATTTTCAGCGGATTGACCGTATTGCCGAGGCTCTTGGACATTTTCATGCCCTTTTGATCCATCGTGAAACCGTGGGTTAGCACCGCTTCATAAGGCGCACGGCCGCGTGTTCCGCAGCTTTCCAGCAAGGAGGATTGGAACCAGCCGCGATGCTGATCGCTGCCTTCTAGATAGAGATCGGCGGGCGAGTTCAGCTCTGGCCATTCGTCGCTTTCCAGAACGAAAGCATGGGTGCTGCCGCTGTCGAACCACACATCCAATATGTCTGTGACCATCTCGTAATCATCGGGATTGCGGCCCTCACCCAAGAATTCAGCGGCGCGGCTTTCTTCCCATGCATCGACCGTATCATCAGTGATGGCTTGTTGGATGCGGGCGTTGACTGCGGCATCGACCAGCAATTCGCCGCTCTCACGGTGAACGAATAAAGCAATCGGCACGCCCCATGCGCGCTGGCGGCTGATCAGCCAATCGGGTCGCCCTTCGACCATGCTCCGCAAGCGATTGCGGCCTTTTTCCGGCACGAAACGCTTGGCTTCAATCTCGCGCATGGCGCGTTCGCGAAGGGTTGGCGCGCCGTCAATATGCTCCAGTTTTTCATCAATGGCGATGAACCACTGCGGCGTGCAGCGGTAGACGACTTTGGCTTTGGAGCGCCATGAATGCGGATATGAATGTTCGTACTTGTCGTTTTCTGACAGAAGCGCTCCAACATCGCGCAAATCAGAGCGGATTGGACCGGCTTCACCATTGAACGGTTTGTTGATGACGGAGCGGCGGCGTTCCTTGCCATCGGCGTCTTTGTCATCGGCGCCCAGCCACAGCCAATCATCGCGGTAACGCCCGTCGCCCATAACGGCAAAGACTGGCTCCAAGCCGTTGGCTTTGCACAGGTCAAAATCATCCTCGCCGTGATCGGGCGCCATATGGACAAGGCCGGTGCCGCTATCCGTGGTGACGAAATCCCCTTCGAGGAAGGGGCGGGGCTTTGCGTAAAATCCGCCGAGATGGTGCATCGGGTGGCGGGCGAGAGTTCCGGCTAGCTCGGAGCCTTTGCCGCGCCAATCGACGTAATGTGACTTATCTGGTGTTAAGACCAGTGAGCCAATGCTGACTTGATAAAAAGGTTCGCCAGTCTCTTTCTGAATTTTCTTAGAAAGGCGTTCCAAAAACTCTGGAACCAAGCTTGGATTGACTAAGAAACGACCCGGAATGTCAATTGAATCAGGAGACGCGGGGGGCATTGTGTCGGCATCGCCAAGGGGTTTAGGCCCTACAGATGCCCTCAAATTGGCAAGCAGAACATACTCAACATCCGGCCCGTAAGCCAAAGCCTGATTGACCGGAATTGTCCAAGGTGTCGTCGTCCAGATCACTGCATGCGCGCCGACCAATTCGGGGATCGCGCTTTCAGTAATCTCAAACGCCACATCGATCTGCGGGCTGTCATTGAGGTCAGCATATTCAACCTCAGCATCCGCCAGAGCCGTCTGCTCGACCGGCGACCACATCACCGGCTTTGCGCCGCGATAAAGTTGGCCCGTCTCGGCAAACTTGTGGAGCTCGGCAACGATTGCGCCTTCAGCCTCGGGCCGCATGGTGAGATAGGGCTTATCCCAGCGCCCATTAATGCCGAGCCGTTTCAGCTGCTCGCGCTGAACATCGACCCATTTCTGCGCGTAATCGCGGCATTCATTGCGAAATTCGGCAGGCGGAATCTCGTCTTTGTTGAGCTTTTTCTTGCGGTAAAGTTCTTCGACTTTCCACTCAATCGGCAGGCCGTGGCAATCCCAGCCCGGCACGTAGGGCGCATCCTTGCCCATCAGGCTTTGCGTGCGCACGACCGTATCTTTCAGCACATGGTTCAGCGCATGGCCGATATGCATATCGCCATTGGCATAGGGCGGGCCATCATGCAGGATGAATTTCTCGCGGCCAGAGCGCGACAGACGCAATTGTTTATAAAGGCCAATATCCTCCCACCGCTGCTGAATGCCGGGCTCCTTTTGCGGCAAGCCAGCTTTCATCGGGAAGGCAGTTTTCGGCAGGAAAACCGTATCTTTATAGTCGCGTTTCTCGGTCATAAATCGCCGCTTAGAAGCCTTCGCGCTTCCTCGCAATCCTTGTCCATCTGGGTGATGAGATCATCTAGGCTGCCAAACTTGGCCTCGCCGCGCAGGAAATGGCGGAAAGCGACCTCGACTTCTTGGCCGTAAAGGTCGCCGGAAAAGTCGAAGAAATGCGGCTCTAGCAATTCCTTGGCCGGTGTAAATTGCGGGCGGATGCCAACATTGGCCGCGCCTTTTAGAACCTCGCCGGTGGACAGCACTTTGCCCGTCACCGCGTAAACCCCGTATTTGGGGCGAAGATAGGCCTCAAGATTGAGATTGGCAGTGGGATAGCCAATTTCGCGGCCGCGCTTATCGCCATGCTCAACAATGCCGCGCACGGCGAAGGGGCGCGTCAGAAGCTGCGTGGCAAGCTCTGGCTCACCGTCGCGCAAAGCGGCGCGAATGCGGCTGGAGGAGATGATCTCCCCTTTGCCTTCAACCACTTCAACAATGCGCGCTTCCAAACCGTCTGCCGCAGCGAGCATATCGACATTGCCTTTTGCGCCTTTGCCAAAGGTGAAATCGCCGCCGGTGACCACGCCATGCGCGCCGAAGCGTTCGATGAGAATGTCTTTGATGAAGTCTTCCGCGCTGGTTCCCGCTAGCTCGCCATCGAAATGGAACACCAACATCGCGGTGGCCCCAGCGGCAAGATAAAGCTCTTGGCGCTGCTCCAATGTGGTGAGGCGGAAGGGCGGCGTATCGGGTTTGAAATGCCGCACGGGATGCGGATCAAATGTAGCGATGATGGAGGGGCGACCTTCGGAATGCGCCCATTCAATTGCTTCGCCCGCCACAGCTTGGTGGCCCTGATGGAAGCCGTCAAAATTGCCCAGCGCAATGATCGCACCGCGAAGGGCTTCGGGAACAGAGGATCGATGATCAAGCCAGCGCATTATGCGGCGTCCTTCCGGCTATAGGTGATGAAGGAGAAGGCTGGGCGGTCTTTGTCAGCGACCGCGCCGTGATCCTCGCGCGCCGTTTCTGTCCATGCCTCATCCGGCGCAGGCATATGAGTGTCGCCTTCGAAATCCGCATGCACCTGTGTGAGTTCAATAGTAGTCGCTCGGTCCATAAACAAAGCGTAGATTTCTGCGCCGCCGACAATGCTGACGTCGTTATCGCCTGCCAGTGTCATCGCCGTCTCCACCGATGCGGCAATCTCTGCTCCCTCTGCTTGCCAAGCACTATCCCGCGTCAAAACTATATGACGCCGACCGGGCAGCAATCCGGGCAGGCTTTCAAAGGTCTTGCGGCCCATGATCATTGGCTTGCTGGTCGTTAGCGCTTTGAAATGCTTCAAGTCCGCGGGTAAACGCCAAGGCAAATCGCCGTCCTTGCCGATCACGCCATTGGCCGCGCGGGCATAGATCAGCGTGATCGCGCGCTCGTTCTTTTGGGGCGTCATTTGGGATTGGAAACCCGCGTCACATGCCCCATTTTGCGACCCTCACGCGCCGCCGCTTTGCCGTAATGATGGACATGAGCTTCACCATCTTCGCCGAGAATATCGTAGACGCTATTGGCCTCAGCCCCGACGATATTGCGCATTTCGACAGATGCAAACCGCGTGTCGGTTGCGCCCAAAGGCAGGCCTGCAATCGCGCGGATGTGGTTTTCAAACTGGCTGGTGGTCGATGCCTCGATTGTCCAATGGCCAGAATTGTGAACGCGCGGTGCCATCTCATTAAAGACGGGGCCCTGCGGCGTGGCAAAGAACTCAACCGTGAACACGCCAACATATTTCAGTGCATCGGCGGTTTGTTTCGCGATTGCGCGGGCTGCGTCCATTTGGCCCGCGATCAAATCGGAATGCGGCAGCTTGGAGGTGGCCAGCATGCCGTCTTCATGGACGTTTTGCGAGCTATCCCAGAAATGCACTTCGCCGTTTGCACCGCGCACCAGAATGACCGAAAACTCTGCATTAAAATCAACAAAGCCTTCGTAGACGCATGGCACGCCGGGGAAGCGGATGGCCTGTGCATCTTGGGCCGAGCGTACGCGCCATTGGCCCTTGCCATCATAGCCATCGCGGCGAGTTTTCAAGATCCCTCGCGGGCCAATTGTGTCGAGCGCACGGGCGAAATCTTCCTCGGTTTCGACACTGGCATAGGGCGCGGGCTTGCCGCCCAATTTTTCGACAAAACGCTTTTCATTGAGGCGGTCTTGCGCGGTTTCCAGAGCAATCGCGCCCGGGCGAAGGAGGTCTGCTGGAATGGCGGCAATCGTGCTCAAAGGCACGTTTTCAAATTCCCATGTCACCACATCACATTTGGCAGCAAAAGCGGCCAGCGCTGCGGTGTCGGCCCAGCCTTTCTCGAAGAAATCGGCGCACATATCGCTCGCGACATTGTCACCCGCCGGTGCATAGCCAATCACGCGCAGGCCCAATCCTGCCGCCGCCATGGCCAGCATACGGCCCAATTGGCCGCCGCCCAAAATGCCGATGGTGGAGCCGGGTTTCAGCATTAGTCGGTTGGCGTTTCTGCAACGGCTGCGCTGCGTGCGGCGCGCCAATCCTGCAAACGCTGCGACAAGGCCTCGTCCTGAAGCGCGACAATGCTCGCCGCCAGCAGGCCGGCATTGGTTGCGCCAGCTTCGCCAATCGCGAGCGTTCCGGTGGGCACGCCAGCGGGCATTTGCACAATCGAGAGCAGACTATCCCAGCCCGAAAGCGCTTTGGATTGCACTGGCACGCCCAGAACGGGCAAATGCGTCATCGCCGCGATCATGCCGGGCAAATGCGCAGCCCCGCCAGCGCCTGCGATAATCACATCGAAGCCTTCGCCCTCCGCGCCCTTGGCAAAGGCGGTCATGCGGTCAGGGGTGCGGTGGGCGGACACTATGCGGGCCTCATGCTCTACCTCTAGTTCTTCCAGAACTTCGGCGGCGCGGCGCATAGTGGGCCAGTCAGACTGGCTGCCCATAACGATTGCAATTTTTCCGCTCATAATGCCCCCTTTTGGCCCAGCGCTTAGCTGTCCTTGAGATAATAGCGCTCACCCGGCACCATATCATCGTCAAAGTCATAGATGATTGGCTGGCCCGTGGGAATCTCTAGACCGGTGATGTCCTCATCCGAAATTCCGGACAGATGCTTAACCAGTGCGCGCAGGCTATTGCCATGGGCCGAAATGATCACCGTCTCGCCGCTTTTGAGGGCAGGCACGATGGCCTCTTCCCAATAGGGCAGAACGCGCTCAATCGTCAGTTTGAGGCTCTCGGTTTGCGGCACATCAATCCCGTCATAGCGCGGATCAGCGCCCGGGTCATATTCGCTGCCCTTTTCAATTGGCGGCGGCGGCGTGTCGAAACTGCGGCGCCAGATATGCACTTGCTCATCGCCGTGCTTGTCGCGTGTCTCTTGCTTATTGAGGCCCGTCAGCCCGCCATAATGGCGCTCATTGAGCTGCCAGTTCTTGGTCACGGGCAGCCACAGCAGACCCGCTTCTTCCAATGCCAGATTGAGCGTCTTGATCGCGCGCGTTTGCAGTGAGGTAAAGCAGGTCGTTGGGATGACATTCTTGTCGCGCATCAACGTGCCAGCGGCTTTGGCTTCGGCCACGCCTTTCTCGGTCAAATCAACATCCCACCATCCGGTGAAACGGTTTTCCAAATTCCACTGGCTTTGGCCGTGGCGCACGAGGATCAGTTTAGGCATTATCTATTCCTATTGGACAAATGACCGAGGCCACCCGCGCCCTCCACCCTTCCACCCGGAATAAGTTCGGATAACATCCGGGTGGAAGGGTGGAGGGCGCGGGTGGCCCTGGCACGAAGCATGTGGCGCAATTCTTAGCTTTCGCTGCTCCCTTTGGGAACCCCGCTATCGCCTTCAGAGCTCGATTCACCTATTTCGCGCCCCTGCGCTTTGCGGCGGCGCAGATTTTCGCGCAGTTTTGCGGCGAGGCGCTCTTCACGTGAAAGGGTTTCTTTACCATCTTTGCTCATAGGGAACCTATTGCCGTTCTTACGGTGAAATCTCAAGCGAAACAGGCTGGCCGAAACACGCTTGGCCTGAGCCGGTTAGAAAGCTTGACAAGAGAGGCTGCGTTCACGATAGGCGCGCCTCCGATAGAGTGCCGCGGTAGCTCAGTGGTAGAGCGCGTCATTGGTAATGACGAGGTCGAGAGTTCAATTCCCTCTCGTGGCACCATTCCTTTAAGCTTAGTATTTTGATGTTGCCTTGTGGAAGAGGTGCAATTTGGCCGCTTGCAGGCTGACTGCCTTGAACTGTTGAGGTAAGAAAAGCTTCCGCCCCGTTAATCGATCCAATTGCGGACACACAGCGTTCAAATTGCAAAAACTCTCAAACACCCGTGACAATGGTGGTTGCAAAGTATAGCGCTTCGCCCTGTGAGCTCTTCAAAAAATGATACGCTGGCCACTGATGGCATTGACTTCGATTTCGGCAAGCTAAGGCGCGATTTGAGCGCCTTTCGCAAGCCGCGCGCTGGCCGCAGCGGGTGGGAGCTGGCGGTTACATTGATTCCATTTCTCGCCCTATTCTCGCTTATTTTGCTGGCGGTTCAAGCGGGCTATTTTTATGCGCTTGCATTGACCCCGCTGGCTGGCCTGTTTCTTCTTCGTCTGTTTATTATTCAGCATGATTGCGGACATGGAGCATTTTTGCCGGGCCGCAGCAGCAATGATTGGTTCGGCCGAGCGCTAGGTATTTTCACGCTTACGCCCTACGATTGCTGGCGGCGCGCTCATGCGTTGCATCATGCTGCGACCGGAAATTTGGATGCGCGCGGCTTTGGTGATGTGGACACGCTAACAGTGAGTGAATTTCGTGGGTGCTCACGTTGGCAACGGCTTGGCTACCGCTTCTATCGCCATCCTGTGGTTCTGCTTGGCATAGGCCCAGCCTATCTGTTTCTCCTGCGGCACCGGCTGCCGATCGGTTTGATGAAAGAAGGGCGCAGATATTGGGTCAGCGCAATGGCGACCAATCTGGCAACTGTCGTTCTCTTGGCAGTGCCGGTGTATTTTGTCGGCATCTTTGTGACGGCTTTGGTTTTTGTACCAGTGCTGCTGACCGCAGCATCCTTGGGCGTCTGGCTGTTTTATATTCAGCATCAATTTGAAAATGCACATTGGAACCGGGCGGGTGATTGGTCATTTGACCGTGCTGCCATGCACGGTAGCTCATACCTCGAATTGCCCCTCATACTGCGTTGGTTCACCGGCAATATTGGCATTCACCATGTCCACCACCTCGCCAGCCGCATTCCCTTCTACCGCCTACCTGAAGTGTTGAATGCATATCCCCGCTTGCGCGATCTGAACCGCTTTACAGCGCTTCAAACCTTCGCGGCATTGCGGCTCGCCTTGTGGGATGAAGGCCAGCAAAAACTGGTCAGCTTTCGTGAAGCCTCGCGCATATCTGTTTGAAACTTGAAGCCCATTGGCGAATGGGGCTGCCCCGTTTTCAACCCCATTGTGAGGCATTGGTGGCTGGCTGAGGCTGGCCCAATCACGGCATGCTTCTTCCCACTAGTGCGCGCCTCTACTCCGTGCCCAGATGGCGGAATTGGTAAACTTGCTCGACGTCTGGCAACCGCATTTTTTCCGAGCAGGGCTCCTGCGTTCAATGCCTTTATCAATCAGGAATCCTCAGCCGGATCCTTCGGCACGCTTTCCATCAATTCCATCAGATTGCGCGCAGCATCGCGGTCGGCGGGGTCTTTGAACGCTGTGTCCAGATCGGGTGCGGCATCCAGCATATAGAGCAGGGTCCATAGCGCAAAGCGTTTGCCGCGGTCTTTTTCCAGCCCGAAATCCACTCGCATGCGTTCCGCGCCTGCTGGTAAAGCGGCGGGATCGACACCGGCTAAATCCGTGGTTCCAAAATAGCGCTGCAAGAGGTCGGGCATATCCATGAAGGTAGTATTAGCGCAGCCCCGCGTCAGTGCCCAGCCCCGTGCAAACCGCTGGAACTCGAATTCCTTTGGGCGCTGCGCAATATGCTGTTAGGGGGCCGCCCATGCTTTCTATCGACGGTATCACAGTGCGGCTTGGCGGCCGGACCATTCTTGATCGCGCCACAGCCACGGTGCCGGTTGGCGCGCGCGTGGGTCTGATCGGGCGCAATGGCGCCGGTAAATCCACGCTTATGAAAGCGCTGATCGGCGAGATTGAACCCGATGATGGGGCGATTAACAAGCCCTCCAAAGCGCGCATCGGCTATATTGCGCAAGAAGCGCCCGCCGGCATGATGACGCCTGAGGAGGTCGTGCTGGCCTCCGCCACAGAACGCGCTGATTTGCTCGCGGAGCTGGAAACCTGCGAAGATATGGACCGCATGGGCGATGTGCATGAACGCCTGCTCGCGATTGATGCATATAGCGCGCCTGCGCGGGCAGCCAAGATTTTGGCAGGCCTTGGCTTTGATGAAGAGATGCAGCAGCGCCCCGTCGAGACATTTTCAGGCGGCTGGAAAATGCGGATTGCTTTGGGCGCTTTGCTGTTTTCAGAGCCCGATATTCTGCTGCTGGATGAGCCATCGAACCACTTGGATTTAGAGGCGACCTTGTGGCTGGAAAATTTCCTCAAATCCTATCCCGCCACGCTGTTGGTGATCAGTCACGAGCGCGATCTGCTCAATAAGGTCGTCGATCATATTCTGCATCTGCAAGGCGGCGAGTTGACGTTATATTCAGGCGGCTATGATGCGTTTGAGAAACAACGCGCTGAACGTGCCGCGCAATTGGAAGCGGCCAAAGCGTCTCAGGATGCGCAGCGAGCGCGTTTGCAGGATTATGTTGCTCGCAATAGCGCGCGGGCATCGACCGCCAAGCAAGCGCAGTCTCGGGCCAAAATGCTGGCGCGTATGCAGCCGATTGCCGCGCTGATCGAAGACCCGACATTGAGCTTTGGCTTTCCCGATCCAGCGGAATTGCGCTCTCCGATGATTACGGTGGAAAGTGCAGCGGTGGGTTACGGCGAAGCGCCGCCGATATTGCAGCGATTGAACTTCCGGATTGATGCCGATGACCGGATCGCTCTGCTGGGCCGCAATGGCAATGGCAAGACGACGCTAGCGCGGCTGCTCGCATCGCAGCTTCAGCCAGCAGAGGGCGAGGTCAATGCGCCTGGCCGTCTGAAAGTCGGCTATTTTACGCAATATCAGGTGGAGGAATTGTCTGCCGATGAAACGCCGCTCGACCTGATGACCCGCGCGATGAAGGGCGAGGCGCAGGGCGCTGTGCGCGCGCAATTGGGGCGCTTTGGCTTTTCCGGACCGCGCGCAGGGCAATTGGTGGCGAAGCTGTCTGGCGGCGAGCGAGCGCGTTTGGCGTTGGCGCTCATCACGCGCGATGCGCCGCATTTGCTTATTTTGGATGAACCAACCAACCACTTGGATGTGGACGCGCGTGAGGCGCTGATCCAAGCGCTGAATGACTATTCTGGGGCGGTTATTTTGATTAGCCACGACCGGCATATGGTGGAGCTGACATCGGACCGGCTGGTCTTGGTCGATGATGGAACCGCGCGCGAATATGATGGCAGCATGGAAAATTATATCGATTTCGTGCTTGGCCGAAAGCAACCGAAAGATGAGCGCGGCGGCAATGGCAAGAGGCGCGGCGGCAAAAAGGCGGGCGCAAAGGCCAGCAAAGCCAAAGCGGAATTGACCAAAGCAGAAGACGCGATTGCTCGTCTAACCGCAGAGGTCGAGCGGCTCGATCAGCTGATCCTCGATCAAAGCGGAGCAGCGTCCGGCCCCGACAGCACCACCATGCAGACATTGCTAACGCAGCGCGCAGAAGCTGGCGATCAGCTAGCCGAGGCAGAGGAGGCTTGGCTCGCTGCTGGCGCTGCGCTGGAAGGCACGGATTAAGAAACAGTCCCAAATTTGCAGCACGTCTCTGCAATTCCCTTACTGAAAAAACCGGCGCGTTTACCATTCGCTAACCAATATTGTTCATCCCTGTTTGCAAGATTGAAAACGGGGAAAATAATGGTTCACAATTCAGGCCAAGCGGCAGCAAACAGCGGCGTCATCGACGTTGATGTAGCCATTATTGGCGCAGGCCCCGCCGGCCTAACCGCTGGATACTTGCTAACCAAGCAAGGCAAGTCCGTCGCGATTATCGAAAAAGACGAGACTTATGTCGGCGGTATCAGCCGCACGGTGGAGCATGAAGGTTACCGTTTCGACATTGGCGGCCACCGCTTTTTCTCCAAATCACAACAAGTCGTCGACCTATGGAACGAAATCCTCCCCGATGATTTCATCCAGCGTCCGCGCATGAGCCGCATCTATTATGAGGGTAAGTTTTACAGCTATCCTCTGCGTGCATTCGAGGCTTTGGGCAATCTCGGCATCCTGCGCTCGACCGCCTGCATGGTCAGCTATTTGCGCTATAAACTCTTCCCTATCAAAGACGTGAAGAGCTTTGAGGATTGGACCACGAACCAGTTCGGCAAGAAGCTCTATTCGATCTTTTTCAAGACCTATACGGAAAAAGTATGGGGCATGCCCTGCGATGAAATGAGCGCCGATTGGGCTGCTCAGCGCATTAAAGGTCTTTCGCTTTGGAGCGCAGTTGTTGACGGGCTGAAGCGTTCGCTCGGCCTCAATAAGAAACCCAATGACGGCCAAGAGGTAAAAACCCTGCTCGAAACATTCCGCTATCCGCGCCTTGGGCCCGGCATGATGTGGGATGCGGCGCGCGATCACATTCTTGCGACCGGCAAAGGTCAAGTGCTGATGGGCCATTCGCTCGGTCAGTTGGCGGCGGACGGCAATGGCGGCTGGAACATGTCTGCGCAGGGCCCCGATGGCCAAGTGCAAATCCGCGCCAAAGACGCGATCAGTTCAGCGCCGATGCGTGAATTGTCAAAGCGCGTGCACCCATTGCCGCAATCCAGTCTTCAGGCGGACGACCTGCGATACCGCGATTTTCTTACTGTGGCTCTGATGGTGAAATCAGACGATCTGTTCCCAGATAATTGGATCTATATCCATGATGACCGGGTGCAAGTGGGCCGTGTGCAAAACTTCCGCAGCTGGTCGCCTGAAATGATCCCGGACGAAGATATGGCCTGCGTCGGCCTTGAATATTTCTGCTTCGAAGGGGATGGGCTTTGGTCATCCTCTGATGAAGATTTGATCGCCCAAGCGACCAAAGAAATGGAAATTCTCGGCCTGTGTGATCCAGCCAAAGTCGTGAGCGGCGCGGTTGTCCGTCAGGAAAAAGCCTATCCTGTATACGACGATTCTTACGAAGCCAATGTCGATGCGATGCGCATGGAATTGGAAGAGAAATTCCCGTCGCTCCATATGGTCGGCCGCAATGGCATGCACCGCTATAACAATCAGGATCACGCAATGATGACCGCGATGCTGACGGTTGAAAACATCCTTTCCGGTGAGCGCGTCTATGACACTTGGTGCGTCAATGAGGATGCTGAATATCACGAAGCTGGTGACGAGGGAGAGGCGAAAGTCTTGCCTGCAGCAGAGGCCGAAACACAGGCCCAAAAACCTGTGACCGAAGACCAAGCCGCAGCGCTCAATTCGATGCGCGATGTGCCCAAGCGTATCGACAGCGATTCAAGTAATAGAAACGCTGCATAATGACTGCGATGCCTCTCGATCTTGAGGTGCCACCCGCACCATCTGACGAGGTGCATTGGGCCGCTATTGCAAAACGCGAATGGGCAGCTTTGCGCAATTGGGCGCTGGTTTGGGTGGTTCTGGCCAATATCGCCTTTGCGCCTATGTGGTTCATTGGCGCGCCGCCGCGCCATACTGAAATCGTGATTGCAGGCATCATTGGCTTGCTGGTGCGAAGCAAACCGGCATGGCTGCAGATGGTGGCATTCGCGGGCGTCATGACCTTTTCTGTGCTTGGCTTTATCGCCGGCATTTTCAATCTTTCGCTGATGTCTTTGCTGTCATCTTTGCAGTTTCTGATGGAGATCAAACCCGCCCAATCACTGGAATATATTGCGGGCGCGGGCTTGATCTTATGCGTCTTTGTCGGTGCATGGTTTGCCATCCGGCGACCCAGCAATTTCACCAATTGGCGCATGACGCTGATCGCGGCGGCTGCCACATTGAGCGTGGCTTTGCTCGACCTATGGATGGGACAAGGGATGCGCGGCCATTATCAGCAAGCGCCCGCAGCCGGCGCTCCATTTGAATCCGCGATGCTAGCATCAGGCGCAGAGCGCAATGCCATCGCGGGCAATCGCAATCTTGTGATTATCATCGTTGAGTCCATGGGCGTGCCTGTCTCCAACAAAGAGATGCAGGGCCTATTGTTTAAAGGTCTCGATACACCGGCAATGGAGAAGCGCTTTGCCTCTAGCCGCGGAACGTCGCTCTATTATCACTCCACCACTGCCGCCGAAGTGCGCGAATTATGCGGGCGCTGGGGCGATTATCATGAAATTCTGGAAGCAGGCGGGGACTCGTCTTGCTTGCCAGCACGCATGAAAAAGTCTGGCTATCAAACCCATGCAATGCACAGCTTCGAAGGGTTTTTCTTTGACCGCGAAGACTGGTATCCCGGCCTTGGTTTTGACACGCAGCGCTTCTCCAAAGACTTGCAAGCAGCGGGCGCTGAATTTTGTGGCGGCGTTTTTGCCGGTGCCTGTGACCGCGACATTCCGGCGCAATTGGCACAGCAGCTTAAATCACAAACCGGCCCGCAATTGGTCTATTGGCTGACGCTAAATTCGCATTTGCCCGTGCCTGAAGGCGGCAATCTTGAGCTTGAGCAATGCACCGAATTTAGCCCAGAATTGGCGGATGAGTTTCCAATGATCTGCCGTCAATTTATGCTCTGGTCTCAATTGGAGACGGCACTGGTGAAGGAAATCACAGCAGCGGATTTACCGCCCACAGATTTCCTACTGGTGGGCGATCATATGCCTCCTTATTTTCAGCGCACGCACCGCCGCCAGTTTGCGCCAGACCGCGTGCCATACCTCTATTTGCAATGGCGCGATGATGCCACGGAGCAAGCGCAATGATAGCTGATCCGCGCGCAATTCTGGCAAAGCTGATGAACCGAAAGTTCGTGCTCTATGTCATGGCCAGTGTGTTCGCTTTGGCCGTCGATGTCGGCAGTTTTCTGGGCTTGATGGCGCTGGGGATGCTCGCCGCACCTGCCTCTGCGATTGGTTATTCGCTGGGCATTTTGGCGCATTGGATGCTGTCTAGCCGGACAGTCTTCCAAGACACGGTTGCATCGGGCGGGGCGCAGCGCACGAAGCAAAAGGCGTTGTTTGTTGTCTCCGCATTGATCGGACTTGGCATTACCATTGGCATCGTTGGCGGTGCGGATTTGGCCGGAGCTGATCCGCGTCTTGCGAAATTGCTGGCGATTGCAGTGAGCTTCACAGCGACGTGGTTGCTCCGTTCCAACATTGTCTTTCGCGCGGCCGCATAAGGCTAAGCACTGTGCAACCCGCGCCAACCTCGCAGTTTAGATCGGGCAGTCACTTGCCCCGCGTCTTTTGGACTTGGGCCGCGATTGCTTTGGTCGTTACGCTGATCAATTTGCCCAATATTTTGGCCATGCGCTTTCCGGGTCCTGATGATGCGATGCGGCTGTTGCAATTGCGCGATTTGCTTGGCGGACAAGCTTGGCTGGATTTGCATCAATACCGCGTCGATAGCCCAAATGGCCCAGAATCTGGCGGTGTGCTGATGCATTGGTCGCGGCTGGTGGATATTCCGCTATTCTTGGTAATTGGCGCGCTGACGCCATTGCTTGGGCAAGCTGGGGCAGAGGTCGCTGCGCTGACAATCGTGCCGCTGATCACAATGCTGATCGCCATGATGCTGACCGCGCGGATCGTCTGGAAAGTTCTGGGCGAGGAGCCCATCACGATGACGTGCATTGCCATGGTGCTTTCCGTGCCTTTGTTGTTCCAATTGACGCCAATGCGGATTGACCATCATGGCTGGCAAATTGTCGGCGGATTGGTCGCGGTCAATGGCATTATGGGGCAGCGCATTTGGCTTGGCGGTTTGATCGCTGGTGTTGCCATGGCGGCATGGCTGTCGATCTCGCTCGAAGGCTTGCCACTGGCAGCTGCGATATGCGCTTTGATGGCGTGGCGCTGGTGGAGTGACGCCAGAAAACGCGGCTGGCTTGCATGGGTGATGGCGGGCCTCGCGGGCGGTTCCATGTTGTTCTACGGCATGACCAAAAATGCGAGCGGACTGGTGACTTTTTGTGACGCCATTGGTCCGGCGCATATCGCTATGTTCGTCTTCGGCGCTTTGGTTCTGGGCGGGTTGGCAAAGCTGAATCCCAAAACACGGCTGACGCTTTTGGCCGGCTTTGTACTGGCTGGCGGGGGCGCTTTGGCGATCCTGTTTGCGGCGGCACCGACCTGCGCTGGCAGCAGTTTTTCGCGCCTTGACCCGGTGCTGACGACATTTTGGTATGAGCAGGTTTCTGAAGGCATGCCGATCTGGCGGCAGACCCTCACCAGCGCTTTGCAAATTGCCATATTCCCACTGCTCGGCATCATCGCATCCTTGCGGTTTGCTCGGAGAAGCGAAGGCGAATTGAAGACATTCTGGTGGGAATATTCAGCCTTGCTGATCGCGGCATTTTTGGTGGCTATGCTGGTCGCACGCGCTGGCGCTTTGGCAGCGGCTTTGGCAGCGGTTCCAATGGGTTGGCAGATCGTGGAATGGCTGGGCAATATCCGTGAAATGAAGGGGGCGTTGCAGCGCGTTTTGGCGATGTTAGCACTGGTTGTCTTGCTCGCCCCAGCTATGCCGGTAAAGGCGGTGCAAAGCCTGTTTGCGGATAATACTGCTCCTGCGCAGCAACCCCTTTCCAAGGCGGCGGGCAAAGCATCTGCCTGCGAAATTAGAGCCATCGCGCAGGCGCTTGCTACCCTTCCCAAGGGCGAGATTTTTGCGCCAATGGACATATCGCCGCGCCTGCTTTTGGAGACGAAGCACAGCGTTGTCGCCACCGGCCATCATCGCGGCGAGGAAAGCATGGTCTTCCTGATTGAGACGCTGATCGGCACGCCTGAAAATGCGCGCGACGCTTTGCAGAAGCGCGGTTCAAAATACATCGCGCTGTGTCCAAACCTAAACGAAGCGGCGATGTATGCTCATGCCGCCCCTGATGGTTTGGCGGCAAAATTGATCGCAGATGAGGCTCCTGAATGGCTGGAGCCGATTGCGCTAGAGGGTCAAAACGGTCTCAAAGCATGGCGCATTTTGCCTGCGAAATAGGCGTGTGATCTGAGGGCGTTACCCGGTGATCTGCCACTTGGCCTCGTTTGGCCTCGCCATCTTTTGCAGCCAGTTATGCGGGCTTAAAGTCCATCGCGACGCCGTTGATGCAGTGGCGTTTGCCGGTCGGTTTTGGTCCATCGCTAAAGATATGGCCCAAATGCCCGCCGCAATCCGCGCAATGCACTTCGGTGCGGGGCACGCCGATTTTATAGTCGGTCGAAGTCTTGACCGCGCCCTTGTCAATCGCCGCCCAAAAGCTGGGCCAACCGGTGCGGCTGTCAAATTTTGTGCGCGAGGAATAGAGCCGGTTGCCGCAGCCCGCACACACGAATGTGCCGCGCCGCTTTTCCTTATCCAAGGACGAGGAATAGGGGCGCTCTGTCGCGGCTTGGCGCAGCACGCGATATTCCGCAGAGGTCAATTTCTTGCGCCACTGCGCATTGCTCAGCTTAACCGGAAAATTCTTCGCCTGCGCAGGTGATGCGCCGCACGCGGCCAGCACCGGCAAAGCGGCAGAAGCGGTAAAGCCTGCCAGAATATGGCGGCGTTTCAAAGCGGGGGCATTTGTGCCTGACATCGTGATTTCTCCAGCGAGTTTACTGCATTCCTACACATAGGTTCGCAGCAAACCGCCAAAAGGTTTCAATCGGGTCGCCCGCGCGCAATTTAGAAATCGGTGACTTCGACTTCTAGAACGCGGAAGCCTTCGACAAAATTGGCGCGCACGCGCTCCACTTCACCAGCGACATGCACACGCATTTTTCGGGCATGCAGTTCTTCGAGCAAAATCCGCAATTGCAGCTCTGCCAAACGCGCGCCCACACAGCGGTGAATGCCATAGCCAAAGGCGAGGTGGCGGCGCGCATTGTCGCGGGTAATATCGAGCTTAGTGGCATTATCGAACACCGTCTCATCGCGGTTGGCCGAATTATACCACAGCACGACTTTCTCGCCCTTTTTGATGGTCTGGCCGAAGACTTCTGTATCCTCGGTGCAAGTCCGGCGCATATGTTTCAGCGGGGTCTGATAGCGGATGCATTCCTGCACGGCATTGGGGATCAAATCGGGCTGTTCTTCGAACAATTTGCGCTGATCGGGGAATTTATCCATCGCGTGAATAATGCCCGACATGGTGTTGCGGGTTGTGTCATTGCCGCCAACAATCAGCAGCACCAAATTGCCCATAAATTCCTGAGGGCTCATCTGGTTCATGGCAGGCGAATGGATCATCATTGAAATGAGATCGAGACCGGGCTCTTCGCCTGATTTTTTCGCCCAAAGCTCTTGGAAATATTGCGCCATTTCCATTTGGATATTGCGGCGCGTTTCCTCCATGTCTTTGCCCGCCAAGATCAGCTCTGTATCGCCGGACCAATCAGACCAGAACGTCAGCAGATCGCGGTCTTCCCACGGGAAATCGAACAGCAAAGCAAGCATGCCAGTGGTCAGCGGAACCGAGACTTCATCGACCCAGTTGAAGGTCTTGCCGCGCGGCAATTTGTCGAGGCACTCGCCCGTACGCTGGCGGATTTGATCCTCCATCCGCTTCATTTCAGCCGGCTTAAACGCGGGCGCAACCGTGCGGCGCTGGCCGGTATGCTTGGGCCGGTCCATGGCGATAAACATCGGCAGCTCAAAGCGCTCTTCGCCTTCAATTTCATCATCCTCAACCCGTTCTAGGATGGTGATGCCGCCATGTTCCCAACTGGAAGAGAACGCCTCCGGCAAGGCTTCGATATGTTGGATGACCTTGTGGCTGACCGCGCTCCAATAGGGGCCAAACGGACTTTCCGGGATGAAATGCAGCGGGCCGTCTTCGCGCATTTCGGCAAAGATCGGCTCCCATGTGTTTTCCGCATAGATATCGCTGCGGCTGGTGTCCCATTTGTGCGGGTGGTCAGGTTTGGAATCTGGATTGGCGGCGAAATGCGCTTTCAATGCTTCATGCGCTTTGGGTGAGCGTGTCCATTGTTTTTGCTGCGGTTTGTCTTCAGCCAGCGTCGCCATATCTCTCTCCTTTGGTGGCGACTCTCCTATAGGGGCCGCTCTTGAGCATGCATCCTGACTGTATTGACATGAATGTCAATATTGAGTTGCGAAGGCGAACCTAATGTTACGCAGGATTACCTTAGCTTGCCGGTGCCCGCTTCAGCAGCCGTTGCCAGACAGAGCGCTTATTGGAGCCGCCGCCCGCGCCCGATTTCATCACTCGGCTGCGGAAGAGTTTCGCGCCGAAGCGGATGAAAATCAGCACCCAAATCGCTTGATAGATAAAGGCAGCCAGATGCGGCCACAGCAGCTCGCTTTGCGCAGCCCGCGCTGTCATTGCAAAGGGTGAGCTAAGCGGGAAAGCAATCGTTGCAAGCTCAACCCAAATGCTCGCGCCCACCAATGCGAAGCTTGCGAACACAAAGATGAAAAGCTGCATCATGGTGACAGGCATCGACAGGGTTTGCACCTCGCGCACGGTGCTTGCGAGCGCGCCAATAGTCAGGAAAATCGAACCGATCAGCAAATAGCCCATGGAGAAATTGACGACGAACAAAAACGCAAACATCGGCCAGCCAACGCCGGGTTCCGGCATATTGTCGACCATTTCGCGGTAGCCGCCGACATCGCCGCCAAGGTAGTAAAACAGCCCAGCGAGGCTGAACCACACAGCGATCCCGACCAATGAAATGGCCAGCATGGCGAATAATTTGCCTAGGAAAACTGCATCCATCGGCAGAGCCGCAGCGAGGATTTCGATGATCTTATTCGCCTTTTCCTCCACCAGATTGGACAGAACCATGCCCGCCAGCATCATCATCAGCATGAAGAGCACAGTCATGGATATTGTCGCTGTATTCTTGCGCTGATCCTTGGTTTTCAAACCGCTGCTTTCGGTTTCTTGCGTGGTGAGGTCAGGATAAGCGACCGTGCCGCCCGATTGCGTCAGCGCCAATTGCATCGCGACCAAGCCTTGCCATGCGCGCAGGCGGTCAGGCGTGGCAGTTAGGATCGGCGCTTTTAATGTGCCGGTCAGCACGGCGCCATATTTGCCTCTCGTGTCTTTGAGGACTGTGGTGGGATCAGCGGGGCCGCCATCGCTAGCAAGCGCGAGGCGATCAATTTTGGGCACAGATCTGTCGCCCAATTGTTCTGCCATTTTCTCGCGCGCACGCTCCAATCGGACCGTGTCATTTTCCTCCATCTGGACGGCGATAGCGGGCAGGATCTTGGTCTCCGACTGGACTGAGCTCAGTCCCACAGCGATGCCCATCACGATCGCTGGAAACAGTGGGCCGAGCAGGAAAAACAGGAAGCTACGCGAAAAGAGGATCGCGGTGAAATCGCGCCGTGCCACAACATAAGCGGCTTGCAGCATGGTGAGGCGGGCGGTTTGTGATGTATCGATCATGCGGCGTCTCCCGCTTCTTCGCCCATTTCCGCAGCGGCTGCCTCGCCCGCAATATGCACGAAGGCATCGTGCAATCCGGCGCGTTCGATCGAGAGTGACAAGATGCCAGCCTCACCTTCGATTAACTGGCGCAGGAGAGGCTCAACGCCGCCGTCGGGCAGATCGAACATGAAGTAATCGCCCTCGCGCCGTGCGTCTGCTGGCAAAGCATTGGTCCAAGCGCCTTCGCGTGCCCGTGTTTCCAAACGCACTTGCGCTGGGATGCGGTCACGCGCGGCCTCTACGCTGCCAGCATAAGGAACTTTGCCGCCCGCAATAATCGCTACGCCTTCGCACAGGCGTTCGGCATGGTGAATGACGTGGGTGGAGAATATCACTGTGGTGCCGTCTTCTGCCAATGCGCGGATCATGCGCTCCAATTTGCCTTGGTTGATCGCGTCGAGGCCGGAAAACGGCTCATCCAGCACGACCAATTTGGGGCGGTGGATTAATGTGCCGAGCAATTGCACCGTCTGCGCCATGCCTTTCGAAAGCTGGCGGATTTGGCGGTCGGCCGCATGGGACAGCCCGTGTTGTTCGAGCAATTCGAGGCCGCGCTTCTTGCCCTCTTCCAAAGTCAGACCGCGCAATGCGCCCATGAACGCGACCGCTTCAATCGCTTTCATGGAAGGGTAAAGCCCGCGTTCCTCCGGCAAATAGCCGATCAGCCGCGCAATATCATGCGGACGGTCATGGCCGAACACGCGGCGCACGCCTTCATCGGGATCGATAATGCCGAGGAGCATCCGCAAAGTCGTGGTTTTGCCAGCGCCATTAGGGCCGAGCACGCCGTAAATCGCGCCTTCGGGAACGGACAGATCGACATTATGCACGGCAATCGTGTCATCGAACCGTTTGACCAGCCCGCGTGCTTCAATGGCGAGGGGGCGGCTATCGCTTACCCCTTCTACCGTGATTTCCGAATTGCCCGAGGCAGTGTGTTCGCTTATCGCCATATCCATAGCCGCGGGGGTTAACCCTGATGACTAAACAGGAGCAACCCCAAGCGTGGTTAACGCCGAAGCAATCATTACCTTGCGCAAGGAGCTTATCGCAGAGGCGCGGGCGCTGGGCTTCGCGGCGATTGGCTTTGCCGCGCCTGATGAAAACGCTTTGCGTACACAGCGTTTGGAGGCTTGGCTGGGCGAGGGTTATCACGGCGATATGGAGTGGATGGAGGCGCGCGCCGATGTCCGGCGTTCTCCCGAAGCCATGTGGCCGCAGGCGCGCAGTGTGATTGCGCTCGGCATGAGTTATGCGCCCAGCGTCGACCCGTTTGCGCTGGAGGGAGACGCTGAGCACGCCCGCATTTCGGTTTATGCGCAGGGCAAGGATTATCACGATACGGTCAAGAAACGGCTGAAAGCCTTAGGCCGCTGGATGAGCGCAAAGGCGCCCGATAGCCCCCTAAAAGTCTTTGTTGATACAGCGCCCGTGATGGAGAAACCCTTGGGCGAGGCAGCAGGGCTCGGCTGGCAAGGCAAGCACACCAATCTCGTCAGCACAGCGCATGGCAATTGGCTGTTTCTGGGGGCGATTTATTCCGCCATTCCCTTCGTGCCGGATGAGCCTCACGAAAACCGCTGCGGTTCATGCAATGCGTGCCAAACGGCATGCCCAACCGATGCGTTTCCCGCGCCCTATAAGCTCGATGCGCGTCGCTGCATTTCATATCTCACGATTGAGCATAAGGGCCCCATCCCCGAGGAATTTCGAAAGCCCATGGGCAACCGCATTTACGGCTGTGATGATTGCCTTGCTGTGTGCCCATGGAACAAATTTGCAGACACAGCCCACCGGCACAATGATTTTGCTGCGCGTGCCGAACTGACCGCGCCGCGTTTGGATGAGCTGCTGGCGCTGGATGATGCGGGCTTTCGATCGTTGTTCTCAGGCTCGCCGATTAAGCGGATTGGACGGGACCGGTTTGTGCGCAATTGCGCGATTGCAGCCGGCAATAGCGGGAATGCGGATTTGCTCGGCGCGGTGGGCGCCTTACTGGATGATCCTGATCCAGTTGTGGCCGAAGCTGCAGCTTGGGCTGACGCTCAAATTAAATCAGCGATTTAAGCGCGATCTCTGTATCCGCCAGCACGTCTGGATCAATTGCGCCCGGCTTGCTTTCCAGCAATTTGCGTGCCTGCACATAATCCTTGGCATTATTGACGCAATCAAAGGCAATCGGCTTGCCCTCTTTCAAATAGCAGACGGTGAATTTGCGCAGCTCAGGATCGCCGCGCAGCACCGTTTGGTCAAAGTCTAGGCTCAGCCCAGCGGTCTGCAATTTAAGGTCATATTGGTTCGACCAGAACCAAGGCAAAGCGTGATAGGCTTGCTTATCGCCCATAATCGCGCGGGCGACGACATTGGCCATATCATTGGCATTTTGCACCGATTCCAAACGGATGACGGCTTGGCCGGCGTAAGAATTGGCATGGGTTGCGCAATCACCAATCGCGTAAATATCATCAAGGCTGGTGCGGCAATAGACATCGACATCCACGCCATTGGAGCCAGCGGCCCCGCACGCAATCAGCGGCGCGACCGAGGGGATAATGCCGATGCCGACAATCACCATATCGGCAGGCACAATCTCGCCATCGCCCAGCTTCACGCCGGTGACTTTCCCGTCTTCGCCTTCAATTGCTTCGACAACGGTTTCAAGTCGCAGATCGACGCCGTGCTTGATGTGCTCAGACTGGTAAAATGCGCTGAGCTCTTCGCCAGCAACGCGCGCGAGAACGCGGGGCAGAGCCTCGAGTAAAGTGACATCGCATTCCAATTTGCGCAGCACAGCGGCCGCTTCCAAACCGATATAGCCGCCGCCAATAATCACGGCCTTTTTCGCGCCGGCTTCCAATTGCGCCATGATCGCATCGACATCACTGCGATTGCGGACGGAATGCACGTTTTTAAGATTAGCGCCAGGGCAAGACAATCGGCGCGGATCGCCGCCGCCCGCCCAAATGAGCTTGCGGTAACCCACGGTGCTGCCCTCAGACAAAGTGACCTGATGGCTCATCCAATCCACTTCGGTGACAGCGGCGCCCAATTGCAGAGTAATGCCTTTGTCGGCCCAGAATTTTTCCGGGCGGATCATTATCCGCTCAAACGGCTTGTCTCCGGCGAGATATTCCTTCGACAAAGGCGGGCGTTCATAGGGCGGATGATTGTCGCGCCCCAGCATTAGGATTGTGTCCTCATGCCCCTGTTGGCGCAGAGCGATTGCAACCTGGGCGGCGGCATGGCCTGTGCCCACAATGACGATATCAGCAGAATTCATGCTGAAAAGCGTTGTCGCAAACGGCCCGAAGGTCAAGCGCTGAGACGCAAAATTTGCAACTTCGCCTTTTCTTATAGGCTTGGCATCAGCTTATGATCAGCGGTGTCTAACGCTCCAGCAAATTGCGCGCTTGGCTGGCGATTTGGGCCAGCATAGAGGGGGCAACATGCGGCTGGGCCTCGGCGCGGGCGACCATCGCGCGGAATTGACTGATCGCGAGCGCATTTTCTTTGCCCCATGTCTCCACCGCCTTGGCCGGATTGGATTTTTTCGCTTTGCCGCGCAGCAAACGCCGCAGAAAATCTAGCCGCATATGCTGGAAATCGCGCGCTAGCCCAGCAACCAGCAGCCGTTCCCACACATCGGAAGGCTCCATTAGCGATGCCGTGCTTTGGGCCCAATCCAAGCCCAATTGAATGCCCAATGCGCTGAATGCGCCGGTGAGCTTCTTGGGCGAAATGCCTGCATCCTGCGCCAATTTGGCAAGACTGGCTGACCCGTCCAATTCGAACAAATGCGTGACCGCATCGGCGATATCTTTGGGCGCTCCCGCGGCAAGGATTTCAGCATGCATAGTGGCGGATTGCTCGCGCGCTTGACCGACCAACAGCACCTCGCGTGCTTTGCTCAATTCGCTCACACCGGCGCGCAATTCTGCCGCCAGTTCAGATGGAGCGCGTTTGCCTGCACCCAATCGCAAGAGGTCGGCCATCTGTCCGCGTGCAGCAATGGCGACGCGCTCAAACAGCATGATCCGCGCCGGTTCTGGCATGTCGGCGGTATCGAGCATGCGCCACACTTTGCCCATATCGAACAGGCTATCGGCAGCGACAAAAGCGCTGGCGACGAAATCAAGCGGTACGCTTTCTTCCTCGGCCAATTCGAACGGCGGCAATAGCCCCAGTCGGTTGATAATGCGGTTGGCCAGCTCGGTTGCGATCATCTCGCGCCGCAGCCGGTGGCCCTTAATCTGGGCCTGATAGGTTTTGCGCATATCCTGCGGGAAGGCGGCGATCAGCGCATCTTTCATCGCGGGATCATCGGGCAAAGTGCTGGCCTCAATCGCGTCTTGCAGGACCAGTTTCGTTGACGACAGCAGGACCGATAGTTCTGGCCGGACGAGCCCGCGTCCATCACTGGCGCGGCGGGTAAAGCTCTCATTATCGGCCAGCCCCTCGGTCGACCGATCAAGATTGCCGCCTTCCTCCAATGTTTCCATCAGGCGCAAATAGGATGCAGCCGCGTCCGGTCCGCTGGCCTCTGCGACCGACAAAGCGAGGGCTTGGAGGCGGTTATCCTCCAGCACAATCTCGCCCACTTCATCTGTCATTTTCTCCAGCAAAGCGTTGCGTTTCTTGGCCGATAATTTGCCGGAAGCTTGCGCGGATTGAAGCGCGATTTTGATATTCACTTCATTATCGGAGCAATCCACGCCGGCGGAATTGTCGATGAAATCAGTGTTGATCCTCCCGCCTTTCAGCGCAAATTCAATCCGGCCCGCCTGCGTAATGCCAAGATTCGCGCCTTCGCCGATAACTTGCGCGCGCAGCTCATTGGCGGACACGCGCAGCCCGTCATTGCCGGGATCGCCAACCGCGATATTATTTTCAGCAGAGGCCTTGATGTAGGTGCCAATGCCGCCGAACCAGATGAGGCCCACCGGCGCTTTCAAAATTGCGCTGATCAATGCTTCGGGTTCGAACTCTGCTTGGTCTACGCCGAGCGCCTTTTGCGCTTGCTTGCTGAGTTTGATCACCTTTGCGTCACGGGCGAAAACACCGCCGCCTTTGGAGATCAGTTTGTCGGAGTAATCCTCCCAGCTGGAGCGGGGGAGATCATATAGCCGCTGGCGCTCAGCCCAGCTTTTCGCTGGATCGGGATCAGGGTCAATGAAGATATGGCGGTGGTCAAATGCGGCCACCAATTGGATAGCTTTGGACAAAAGCATGCCATTGCCGAACACATCACCCGACATATCGCCGCAGCCGACAACGCGCACTGGCTCTGCCTGCACATCCAAGCCCATTTCGAGGAAATGCCGCTGGACCGACACCCATGCGCCGCGCGCGGTGATGCCCATTGCCTTGTGGTCATAGCCATTGGAGCCGCCACTGGCGAACGCATCGCCCAGCCAGAAACCATGTTTTTCCGCAATGGCATTGGCAACATCGGAAAAGCGCGCCGTACCTTTATCGGCGGCGACTACGAAATAAGGGTCTTCGCCGTCATGGATCACGACATCGTTAGGGTGCGTGGTTTTGCCGTCTTTGAGATTGTCAGTGACGGAGAGGAGCGTTCGGATAAACAGCTCGTAACTCGCTTGGCCCTCTGCTGCCCATGCGTTCCGGTCAATCGCGGGATCGGGCAATTGTTTGGGATAGAATCCGCCCTTTGCACCTGCTGGCACGATCACGGCGTTTTTCACCCGCTGCGCTTTCATCAGGCCGAGGATTTCGGTGCGGAAATCATCGCGCCGGTCAGACCAGCGCAGGCCGCCGCGAGCGATTGGCCCTGAGCGCAAATGGATACCCTCAACGCGGCGTGAATAGACAAAGATCTCGCGCCAAGGCAGCGGTTTGGGAAGGCCGGGCACAGCAGCAGATTTGATCTTAAACGCGAGCGCCTCAGCGGCGGCAGGCGCAAACGCATTGGTGCGCAAAATCGCCTCCACCAATGCATGATAGAGCCTCAGCAAACGGTCATCATTGATCGCGGCGACATTGCTCAACCCGCTTTTGAGAGCAGCGCGTGCGGCATTGGCTGCTTTCTCGCGCTTGCCCTTAAAGGCGGGGTCATGCTGAGCGGTAAATAGCGCAATCAGCGCCTTGGTCACATTCGGCGCAGCGGCCAAAGCATCGACCACCGTATAGATGGTGAAGCCCATGCCGGTCTGGCGCAAATAGCGGTAAAATGCGCGCAGCCAATTGGCTTCATCAGCCGACAAACCGACCGCCACAACCAGCCGGTTGAACGGGCCGTTTTCGGCCTCGCTGTTCAAGACAGCAGCAATCGCTTCTTCCAAATCCGCCGCGCGGGCGAGCAAGTCGCTCGCCTTGCTGCCAGCGGGCAAAGACAGATGGAAATCGTGGATTTCGCCCAATAGCCCGCCATCCAAAGTAGTCGCGACTTCTGTTAAAACGCGGAAGCCGAAATTCTCCAGAACAGGCACGGCATCGGACAAATCCAGCTCGCCGGAATGCTGATAGATGGTGAGATGCAGTTCATAGTCATCATCGCTGGCTAAGCCAAACAGGCGCGCATCACGGCCGCGTCCCTCGCCGCCAATATCAGCGGTTAAAGAGCGCAATCGGGATATGTCGATCGCGGCATCTTTGGGCTGATAGGCCGCGCGGTAGCTGGGCGGAAAGGCTGCGGCATAGCGAGTGGCGAGAGCTGCGGCACGCGAAGGCTCCTCGGTTTTGGCAAGCTCGCGCTCAACCCCTTCATTCCAGCCGCGCAAAAGGTCGAGCAATTGTGCTTCTAATTCGGCCCCATCGGGCAAAGCCTTGGACTGGCGAATATCCAATACAAAGCGCAGCATAGCCAGGTTGCCGCCTTCCACCTCAAGGCTCCAATCGAGCATTTGCGCAGAGGCTGAATTGACCAGCATATCCTCAATATCTTGGCGCACCTGTGTGGAGAGCAAATCGCGAGGCAGCCAGACAAAGGCGAACAAATGGCGTTTGAGCGGCGCGGCGGCCATAGCGATGCGCGGGCGCGGGCGATCCACAAGCCCCATCATGGCGGTGGCAAGGCGGGCAATATCGCTGCGTTCCAAGCCGAGCAGCAAATCATGCGGAATGGCGGTCAGCGCGTGGACCAAGGCTTTGCCAGCATGGCCATTGGGCTCAAATCCCAAATCTTGTGCGATCTGCTTGGAATGAACATGCAGCACAGGCAATTGAGCAGGTGGGCTGGCCAAAGCTGCGCTGGTCCAAACGCCTGCGTGAACCGAGAGCCCATCAATTTTGTCGCCCTTCGCATTGCGGATAGGCACGATAAACAGGTCGAGCGGAACGCGCCTGTGCACATTGGCGATATGGTTCGCTTTGACAATCAGCAGCTCGCGGGCCTTGTCGGCCTCAAACCATTCAAACGCGCGATCATAGGATGCATCGGCCAGCAGGCTGCGCGCGCTTTTGCGGCAAATCCCGCAAGGCTTCACGGTCTTGCCGCTGCGTTCGCGGATCAAATGACCAAGCTGCGTTAGCATGCCGCCATTGAACCAATTGAGCAGGGCGGCGTTTTCCGCATCTTTGAGCAGGCCAGCATCCTTGGCCATGGCTGCCTGCACTTTGGGCCAATCTTTCACCGCGGCGCGCACATCGCCCAAGGTGACTTTCAAATGGCGCTCTAACTCGCGGCGTTGGCGCGCATCGACGCGGTCGGTTTCAATATAGATGACAGACTCGCGGGCCGCATTTGTCAGCGGTTTTGCCGATTTGTTTGGCTTGCCGTGGAGAGCCGTTAGCGCGCCTTTGGCATTGCGTTCAACCGGCACGATGGGATGGACAAGGCGCTCGATGGAAAGACCTTGCGCGGCAATCGTGGCCGCGATGGAATCCACCAGAAATGGCATGTCATCATTGATAATCGCGATGCGCAGCATGCGGCGGGCATCGCCGGCACTTTCGATCACAAGGGTCGAGCGATTTTTTGCGCGTGTGCTGGCGGCATCCAAGACAAAGCGCGCGGCTGCGTCCAAATCCTTGGCTGCAAAGGGCGTGTCACCGGGCAGCAAAGCGCCCTTCAAATGCCGCAAAAGCGCCTTGAGGTGAGAATCCTTAGCCGGGGTTTTAGACACCATCATCGCTTCTCCTATGTCGCCTGTTGGCGCGCGCGTTTCGCCTTTTAGGGCGTAATATTATTATTCGCGAGTTGCGCAATAATGCGCTGATAGGGTGTAGCGGGTCAAGCCTGAAGTGCCGGTCAATGCGCAGCTACGTATGACCGGCAGAGGCGCGCGCAATTAGGCGGGCACTTTGCCGGAATTTTCCAGCGCATCGCGGGTCATTTCAAGCGAGCGCAAACGGTCTTCAGGATCATAGGTTGATCCAGAGACAATGATTTCATCTGCGCCGGTGCGGACCATAAAGTCGGCAATGCCCTTACGCACGGTTTTGGGGCTGCCAATGGCGGCAGCTTGGCCCAAATGTTCAATCATGGCGCGCGCTGGGGCAGGCAGGCTGTCCGCGTAATTTTCAATCGGAGGCGGCAATCTGCCGGGTTCACCGCTGCGCAGACGCACAAAGCTTTGCTGCTGGCTGGAGGCAATGGTTTGCGCCGCCCCATCCGTTTCGGCGGCGATCACATTCATTGCGACCATCACATGCGGTTTCTCAAGAGTATCAGAGGGCTCAAAATCACGGCGATATAGAGCGAGTGCAGCGTCCAAATGATCGGGAGCGAAATGCGCGGCAAAAGCATAGGGCAGGCCCAATTTTGCGGCCAATTGCGCACCAAACAGGCTGGAGCCCAGCATCCACATTTCAATATTTGCGCCCAGACCCGGCGTGGCCGCAATTGGCAATTTGGGTTCGCCAGAGAATAATGCGCGCAATTCCATCACATCTTGCGGGAAGCTCTCTGCTGCTTGATGCAAGTTTTTGCGGAAGGCTTGCTGGATACGCCCATCTGCGCCCGGCGCGCGGCCAAGCCCCAGATCAATGCGTGGGCCGAACAAGGCTGCTAAAGTGCCGAACTGTTCTGCGATCACAAACGGGTTGTGATTGGGCAGCATGATGCCGCCAGAGCCAATTCGGATCGACCGTGTGGCATTGCCAATATGCGCTAGCACCACTGATGTCGCCGCGCCGCCTATGCCTTCCATCGCGTGATGTTCGGCGACCCAAAAGCGTTTATAGCCTTGCTCCTCGGCTTTGCGGGCCAAATCGGTCGCGGCCTCATAGGCTTGAGGCAAAGTGCCGCCTTCGCGCACTGGCACAAGATCAAGGACGGAGAGTTGCGGCGTGTTTATGCTCATGGAGAGCTTGTAGCGGCATCGGGCAATTGCGCCAAATATTCCTTCGCAGTGGCAGCGGCGGGGCTTTCCGGGCTGGTCTCCACCACCGATTGCCAACTGGTACGCGCAGCCTCTTCGCGCCCGCTTAGCACGGCGATAAGACCCGCTTCCAAGCCGACGGCAGGATTAAGCGGTGCCAAAGCAGAGGCTGCCTCAATCTGAGCCTGTGCTTCATCGAAACGCTCCAATCGGCGCAGCAATGTCGCGGTGAGAAGCGGGGCCTCGACATCGCCGGGACGCAAGGATTGGGCATGGATGAGGTATGGTTCAGCCTCAGGCAAACGGCCTTGTGCAACCAAAGTGCGCGCCTGATCCACGGCGATAATGGCCTGCAAATCCTTGGCCGTGGCAGCTTCTGCATCATTTTGTGCAATGCCCAGCAAAGTCAGCGCCATCGGCGCATCCCCGCGCCCCATTGCAGCGCCCGCCGCCATCGTGCCCAGCCTTGCGCGAAAGCGTGCATCATTCATTGGGGCCGCATCGCGGGCCGCAATAAAGGCGGCCTGCGCCTCGTCCCAGCGTTTAAGCTGTGTGGCGGCAAGGCCCAAGCAATGCTGAGCAAAAACTTGATCATCGCCCTTTGCTTCACTGGCGCGCAATTGCGCTTGAACATGGGCGCGGGCCGGATCGGTCTCGACCAGGTCAAGGCAGCGTTTTAGCCAGGAATTGGCGATATGCGGCGGGACAGGTTCGAGCGGGCCGAGAAATTTCTTCTCGCGCGTCACGCCATCACGGGGCGGCCGGTTCTGGATCTCTTCGGAATAATCCGGCGTCGCGCCCACCGATGGATTGGGGCCAACTTGAAGCATCATGGCAAGGGCGGCGGTAAACAGCATTAAGGGGTATCCGGTAATTGATCGATCATCGTCCATACGCTCTGCTTGAGCAAAGCAATGTCCGCATCGCGCGACAAGCGGTGATCGCCATCTTTGATCAATGTTACCTTTACCGCATCCGAACGAAGCGCTTGCGCCAGCTTCATACTGATCTCCCACGGCACATCTCTATCGCCTTGGCCGTGGAGCAAATGGACAGGGCAAGTGATCGCGCAGCCGTGCTTTAGGCGTTTATTCGCCTCGCCATCAGCATAGAACTTGGCGTGCATAGGCGTTGGCTGCGGCCCGTAAGGATTGTCATCGAACACGGTTTTGCCCGCGGCCAGCTTGATCTTATCCGCCGCGCTGCGGCCCCAATCGGTGAAGTCTGGCGCGGAAGCGATACCGACCATTCCAGCCAGTTTTGTGCCCAAGGCTTCCCCTACAAGCAGCATTAGCCAGCCGCCCATGGATGAGCCGATGACGATCACTGGCCCAGAAGTTTTCGCGTTGATCAAATCCAGCACTTCATCACGCCAACGGGTCAATGTGCCATCGGCAAAATCGCCATCCGATTGCCCGCAGCCGGAATAATCCATCAGCAAACACGCATGCCCGCGCGCCTTTGCATCCTCAAAAAAAGCCGTCGCCTTGCCGCCATCCATATCGGACATATAGCCTGGTAGAAAGACAAGGGCCGGTCCTGTGCCTTCGGTATAGCGGTGGGCTATCCGCGCTCCATCTTGCTTGGTGTGAAATTGAACGTCAGTCATGCCGGCAATCATGCGCGCAGTTGCGGGGCAGTGGCAAGCATTGCCGTTCAATCTTTTTCGAAGATCACCTCAATCGCCAGAATTAAGGCCCAAGCAAAAAGCTCATGGTCGCTTGCGACCTACATCCCACGCAAGGGGGCGATGGATAGGCTAGTGCTGAAAGCAGTCACTAAATAACTCCTAGCCTCTTCGCTGCGCCCTTTATCAAATCAAGCCTCTCTTCGACAAAGACCTCAAGCTGATCGATCTCAGGCCTGACCAATGCGACATAGTCTTTGCGCGGCTCCTTGTGCCCTCGCGCGCACCTTTCATGAAAATGATGGAGCTGCCAAGCCAGCATATCTGCTGCTTGTAATGGTGACGCCGATGTCTTTGGCGCAAAGGCGTGAGATCCGTAAGCGTATCTACTTTCTTTATGCGGGCCTGCGCAAATCAAATCCATAACGTGGCTAAACTCGCTTTGGCTGGGGCCCCCTGCCTCAAAAACGTATGCAACCTGTTTTGAGTGCCCTTTTGATCCGAGCCACTCCCCAACCATTTCCATACATACAAGTGAACAGAAAGTGGCTGCGGTCGGAAGGCCCGCGACGTCTATACGTTCATCGTAGTGCTTCTTGTCTACTGCAACTGCAAATCCGACCCTTGAACGTTTTTTGATATTCTCGATTAAGGTTCGTCCATGCACGACCCGCTGTGTGTCTGACACATCCTTGTAGTGACCATTACCATTGGCTAGATCGGTCATGTGTGCAAATGGAACACCCTCTTTCTTGAGAAACTTACTCCAATCTCTATCAAAACGATAAGCCTGCTGAGAATCAAAGAGGTAACCAGCAACCACGAGAATGTTAGCTTCGTCATGGGTGCCGCTTTCATCAAAATATGCATTTAGCACCACTAATTCTCCGCCGTTCGGAAGCAGTTCTTTGAAAAACGAATTGTGTCCATCAATTATCGGTATATCATGCTCTTTTCTCATTGGGTATGCATTCTGTAAGGGTGCCAGCGTGCTTGCCTTGCGGCGCGCTAGCGCCGCCCCATGGCCAAGCGGCAAAACCTGAAGAATAGCGCTTCAAGCCAGCGCTGTGCTGTGCCATGAGAGGCGCAAGAAAAAATCGGATATTTTGATGACTGAACTGCTGAAAATTTCTCTACCCGACGGCACTGTGCGCGAAATGGAGCCTGGCTCCACGCCTTATGATGTGGCCGCTGCGATTGGTCCTGGCCTTGCGAAGGCAGCTCTGGCCGCGCGCGTGGACGGAGAAGTGCGCGACATAAACCGGCCGTTTGATGGCGATGCCCAGCTCGCGCTGATCACGTCCAAGGATGAGGCGGATGCGCTGGAATTGGTGCGCCATGACTTTGCTCATGTCTTGGCCGAAGCAGTGCAGGCGCTGTATCCTGGAACACAAATCACCTTTGGCCCTGCAACCGATGATGGCTTTTATTACGATGTGAAAGCGCCTGAAGGCCGCGCGCCGTTCAGCAGCGAAGATTTGCCCGATATTGAAGCGAAGATGCGCGAAATCATCAAGGCGAATAAGCCCTTGGTGCGCGAGGCATGGAGCCGCGCCGATCTGATCGCGAAATGGGAAGCGGAAGGCGAGACATTTAAAGCGGAATGGGCGCAGGAATTGCCCGAAAATGAAGAGCTAACCGTCTATTGGTCGGGCGAACCGAACAGCGAAGGCGCGTGGCTTGATATGTGCCGCGGGCCGCATTTGCCCTCCACTGGCAAGCTTGATCCCCAAGCGTTCAAACTGATGCGGGTGGCTGGCGCCTATTGGCGCGGCGATCAGGCCAATGCGCAATTGACGCGCATTTACGGCACCGGCTGGCTCAACAAGAAACAACTCAACCAGCATCTCCATAATCTGGAAGAAGCAGGCAAGCGCGATCACCGCAAGCTGGGCCGCGAGATGGATTTGTTCCATCTGGCCGAAGAAGCACATGGCAGCGTGTTCTGGCATCCCAAAGGCTATATGATCTGGCGCGGGCTAGAGGCCTATATGCGCCGCAAAATGGATGGCGGCGGCTATCAGGAAATCAAAACGCCGCAAGTCATGGATGTGCGCCAATGGGAGCAATCGGGCCATTGGGGCAAATATGCGGAAAACATGTTCGCTGTGCCGGATATCGTGCCTGAAGTGGATGAGGAAAGCGGCGTAGCTTCGCCAACCGTTGCCGATGATGCGCAATGGATGGCCATCAAACCGATGAATTGCCCGGCGCATGTTCTCGTTTTTAAGCAAGGCATTACGTCCTATAAAGAACTGCCGATCCGCCTTGGCGAAATGGGTTGCTGCCACCGCAACGAACCGCATGGCGCTTTGCATGGATTGATGCGCGTGCGCCAGTTCACTCAAGATGACGCGCACATTTTCTGCACCGAGGATCAAGTCGTTGATGAAGTGCGCAAGTTCTGCGCGCTGGCTGACAGCGTCTACAAAGACTTCGGCTTCACCTATCATGTGAAGCTTGCCACCCGGCCAGAGCAGCGGTTCGGCAGCGACGCCGATTGGGATAAAGCGGAACAAGAATTGCGCGATGCCGTGGCTGAGGCTGGCATGGACAATGAGGAATATGGCTGGGAAGAATTGCCGGGCGAGGGCGCGTTTTATGCACCTAAGCTGGAATGGCATTTGACAGATGCCATCGGACGCACGTGGCAAGTGGGCACCATTCAAGGCGACCGGGTTCTGCCCGAGCGCTTGGATGCAACTTATGTGGGCGAGGATGGCGGCCGCCACCGGCCCGTCATGTTGCACCGCGCGATTTTTGGTTCTTATGAGCGGTTCATTGGTATTCTGATTGAACACTATGCGGGCAAATTGCCGCTATGGCTCGCCCCGACACAGGCTGTTGTTGCCAGCGTTGTGACCGATGCCAATCCTTATGGCGAAGAGGTGCTGGCGAAGCTCAAAGCAGCAGGCATTCGCGCCGAGGCTGATCTTCGCAATGAGAAGATCAATTACAAAGTGCGCGAGCATTCTTTGGCCAAGGTTCCGCATTTGCTGGTCGTCGGCATGCGCGAGGCTGAAGAAGGCACCGTTGCCATTCGCACCTTGGGCGAGAAGCAGCAGCAAGTGCTGTCACTCGATGATGCGATTGCGATGCTGACTGAAGGCGCGGCGCCGCCCGATCTTCGGAGCTGATCCGCAGGTCGGTGGAACTATTTGACAGTCTGAGCGCGGCGCAAATCGCCATTGTGATGGCCGCGGCCTTTGCGGCTGCATTCGTGCGCGGGCTGGCGGGATTTGGCCTAGCTTTGCTGCTGGTGCCCGTGCTTGCGCTGGCAATGATGCCGGTCGAAGCGGTGATGATCGCCAATTTCCTGATGCTGTTTATTGGCCTGCTCGAAATCCGCACGCTGATCCGCGATGCAGAGCGCAGCGCATGGGTTATTGGCGGGCTGGTTGTATTGACGACTGCCCCCGGCTTGCTCCTGCTGATGATCACGCCGCCCGATTTGGCGCGGCTGCTGATAGCTTTGGTTGCACTGGGTGCGTTCGGATTGTTTATGCTGCCAGAGCGGCCAGCCGATCAACCCGGGCCCGTTCAAACAGGCGCAACCGGCGTGGCCGCTGGATTGCTAACTGGTTTTGCCGGAATGCCGGGGCCGCCGGTGGTGCCTTACTATGTTGGGCGAGCAATTCCGCGCACCGTGGCTAAGCCGAGCATGCTGCTGATTTTCAGTATCGCCTCGGCAGCGGCCATTGTTTCAGGCTTTGCGCTGGGACAAATCACTACGCGCTTATTCGTGCTTTCTCTGGTGCTGATGCCAGCGATCATTCTTGGCAATTGGGTGGGCGCAAAAGCCTTTGGCAAGGTTAGCGATGCGGCATGGCGCATTTTTGCCGGCGCCGTGCTGACATTGGCCGCAGCCACAGCCTTGCTGCGCGTGCTTAGCTAATCCAACCCGCGGCCAGCACTTTGCCTGCGTGTCCTGTGCGCAGGACCACAGCATAACGATCTGCGCCTTTAACGCGCAAATGACTGGCACTAATCAGCAGGCCCTGCTTGTTGCCGTTCCAGCTGCCGACCACTTTTTCAGATTTGACGACATTGGTGTAAGAAATTTTGCGACCTGAATTTTCGCCGCGACCGATGGCGACTTCGGCCTTGCGTTTGACAGCGATCAGCACAAGCTCTGCGGCGCCCGATGAGGTGCCTGCAATCCCAACGGCAACCGAACCATTGGTCAGGCGCTTGGAGCGCAATGCGGCGGACTGAATGCGGCCAGCCTTGGCGATATTGACGCGCAGAGCATTTTCTTGGCTTCCCACGACTCCGAATTGTCCATTGGCCACCATTTGCGGAGTGTAGACGCCATTGCGCCCTTGCAGGCGCTTGCCTGCGTAGGCGCGCTGAAGGTTGGTATTGGCTTCGCTTGCCAAAGTGTCCTTCCAACCAAGCCGGTCCCAATAGGTAACGGGGCGCGAGATAACGACGGATGTGCCTTCACGGTCGAGCTTGGCTGCGACGCGGTCAGCAGGCGGGCAGGAGGAGCAGCCTTGGCTAGTGAACAATTCGAGCAATACAGGCTCGCCGGATAATGCCGCGCTTGGCTGCGCAGCCGTTTCACTGCCGAGGATTACAATGCTGAGGGTCATTGCCGCGGCAGCGCCGACGAGTGGGGCCAAAACTTCTTAGACATAAAATGCGCTCTTCAACGAAAGGGTTCGGCAGGACATGCCTATCCCATCATTCGCAAAAAGCGCTCTTTAGGTTACATCAAGATGGGGAGGGCTTGCCCAGCAGCGATCAGAGCGAGCGCGCATGCCGAAACGATCACAAACCGTGCTGCATCTGGAGCATGGGTCGCTTTTTGGCGGGTGAAGGCAATGGCTTTGGACATGACACCGTTCTCGCGGACAAATCCTAAGGAAGTCTTAATGTTAACCCTGATGCGCTGGTTTTGGCGTAAATTGAGCCGCCTAAACAGGCATTTGCATGCTGGCGCAGTGAAAGCCGCCGCCTCCTGCTAAGACTGCATCGGCTGGTAGGCCAATGGCCGTGTGATCAGGGAAAAGCGCGCCTATCGCTGCCACGGCGGCGTCATCATTGGGTACGCCAAAAATGGGCACGACAACGAGGCGGTTGGTTACAACGAAATTGGCATAGCTGGCAGGTTCAATCCGACCCTCTCTCATGATGCGGCCCGGGCTTGGGAAGCGGCTGACTTTTAAACCAAACGCTTCTGCTCGCACCGCCGCATCGGCGTAAATCGCGGTATTGGGATCATCCTCTCCGCCCGCCTCAGGCACGGCCAAATGCGCTGCGCCGACAAAGCGCGCGAGATTGTCGACATGGCCATCGGTGTGATCGTTGATCAGCCCTTCGCCCAGCCACAGCACGCGGCTGAGACCAAGGTCGCGGGCCAATGCCGCTTCAATATCCGCGCGGTTCATGGCGGGGTTGCGATTGGGATTGAGCAGGCATTGCTCCGTCGTCACGGCTAGTCCGCTGCCGTCTGTATCAATCGCGCCGCCTTCCAATATCCAGTCGGATTGCGTCACTGGCAGGCCTGCCCCCTCGGCCAAATCGGCACCAATGGTCTGGTCGCCCTGCATCAAATATTTCCCGCCCCAGCCATTAAAGCCAAAGCGCATAGCCAGCGCGGAACTTCCTGCTGACACAACAATCGGGCCAGTGTCACGCAGCCAAATATCGCCGTAACGCTGGCGTTCCAGCATAGCGGCATCGCTCACCAATTCCTGCGCTCGCGTCAAATTGACAGCATCGCGCACAACTAGTCGCACGCTCTGTCCGCTATCCGCAACGGCATTGGCAAAAGCCGCGATCTGCTCCTGCGCGCGGCGGAGTAATTCCCCCGGCCATTCATGCGCCAGATGCGGAAAGCCGATCCACAGCCATTGGTGCTGCTCCCATTCAGGAGCCATACGAATAGCCATGGACCGGCTGTCTTTAGTCATCAAAGTTCAGGCGCGTATCAGCAACCAGCATCCGCCGCAGAGCAGCTTTCATCGCGGGTCGCTTTGAACTCATCACCTTCATTCCAATTGGGCCAGCTATCGCTTTCGGCGAGCATGCGGCCAATCCGGTAGAAGAGCTGCAAATCGGCCATTACGCCTGACCAATCCCAATTCTCATCATATTCATCCTTGGGACCGTGATAGCGATTGTCGCGGTAATCCTTGGCAAGCGCAGCGCCCGCTTCTTTGCCGCCCTCGATCAAATCTTCGCCGCCGTCAGCATAGAGCATTGGCACGCCTTGTTTGGCGAAAGCAAAGTGATCGGACCGGTAATAATAGCCAGCCTCTGGGTTGGGATTGGGCGTCATCACGCGGCCATCTGCATCGAGCGCAGCGGTCAGGAAATCATCCAATTGCGATTTGCCCGGGCCAACCACGACCACATCCTTGGCTGGGCCCGCAATCAGGAAGGCGTCCATATTAATGCCGCCAACCGTCTGCGCCAAAGGAAAGACAGGATTGCTGGCGTAGTAATATGCGCCCAGCAGGCCGGATTCCTCGGCTGTCACAGCAAGGAACACAAGGCTACGCTTGGGCGCGCCCGCTTTTCCGTGTGCTTCTGCCAGAGCGACAAGAGCCGCTGTGCCGGTCGCATTATCAACCGCGCCATTGCAAATGTCATCACCATTGGGCGCCGGAGTACAGCGGCCAAGGTGATCCCAATGCGCCGTATGCATAATATACTCGTCAGGCTTTTCAGAGCCGGGAAGCACACCGATCACATTTTGCGATTTGAACGTGCGCATATCGTTTTTGAAACTGGTGGACGCAGTAAGCCCCAATTCCACTGCCTTGAAATCTGCAGTCTTTGCCGCAGCCGTCAAAGCATCCAGATCTTGGCCAGCAGCTTTGAGAATTTCGCGCGCTTTTTCTTTCTGCACCCAGCCGTTCATTGTTGTCATCGCAGGCGGATTGTCGCCGCGCGCTGGATAGGCTTGCGGGCCGGACCAGCTGCTTTCAACCACATTCCAACCATAAGAAGCTGGATCTGTGTCATGCACAATGATCGCGCCTGCTGCGCCTTGCTTGGCGGCTTCTTCATATTTGTAAGTCCAGCGGCCATAATAGGTCATGGCGCGGCCATTAAAGGGGCCCTCTAGGTCTTCATTTTGCCAATCGGGGTCATTGACCAGAATGACGACAGTTTTACCTTTGACATCGACGCCTTCGTAATCATTCCAGTCGCGTTCCGGCGCATTGATACCGTAACCGACAAACACCAATTCACTGTCTGTCAGCGCGGTTTCAGCATCTTCGCGGTAGGTGACGCCGACCCAATCGGCGCTAGGCGTCAAAGCCATGTCCACGCCTTCGCCTTTAATGGTCAGCGGGGCGTAATCCTTGCCAGTAATTTCAACCAGCGGCACTTCTTGAACCCAGCTGCCATCATTGCCTGGCTCAAGGCCTGCGGCTTTGAATTTCTCGGTTAGCAGGGCGACGGTTTTCACTTCGCCTTCTGTGCCCGGCATCCGGCCATCATATTCATCAGAAGACAGCTCTTTTGTGATGTCTTTCATCGTGCTTTCCGACAATTCGCCATTGGCGACTTCGGGAATGTTAAGCTGGGCGTTCGTATCGCCGCCTGCGCCGGAGCATGCGGCCAAGGCTAGGGGGAGCGCGAGTGCGCTCATGCCCAAAATAGCTGTTCTCATCATTTGCGGATTATCCTCTTTATTCTCTCTGGCTGGTTCTTTGCCTCAGCATTACGCGATGTGCAACTGTGCGGAGCACTTCCTAACTTGCGCCAATCGGGCCGTGCAGGCAGGAAGGTTTGATGGCGGATTGGGCATCAGCATTGCAGCGCGCAAAAGATGAAGCGCCGTTTTTAGCGCGGGCCTTATCGCGTCAGCCAGAGCTCGCTGATTTACTGCAAGCAGGCGAAGGCGAGGCTGCGCTGGAATGGGCGCGGCAGGCTGGCAAGACATGCGATGATGTCGGCGTGGCATTGCGGAGAGAGCGGCTGGCATTGGCCACTGCTTTGGCCATCGGAGATCTGGCAGGGGTATTTTCATTGGAGCGGGTGATGGCGGAGCTTTCTAGCTTTGCCGACCGCGCTTTGGATGCCGCCATTAAAGAAGCGATTGCGCGCCGAATGCCGGACGCTGATCCGGTGGGGATGTTCGCGCTTGCGCTGGGCAAGCAAGGCGCAGGCGAGCTTAATTATTCCTCCGACATTGATCCCATTTTGCTGTTTGATCCGGACACTTTGCCGCGCCGCGATAAGGATGATGTGGGCGAAGCGGCGCAAAGATATGCGCGCGAAGTGGTCAATTTGCTGGCGACCAATACCGCCGAGGGATATGTCTTTCGCGTCGATTTGCGCCTGCGCCCTGCATCAGAGGTGTCGCCGCTGGCCGTTTCTGTTCCCTCGGCTCTCGCCCATTACCAAAGCAGCGCATTGGCTTGGGAGCGCGCCGCATTTATCCGCGTGCGCGCCGCTGCGGGGGACATTCCGGCGGGTGAGGCGTTCCTCCATGAAATCGACAATTTCGTCTGGCGCTCAGCCTTGGATTTTGGTGCGGTTGAAGAAGTGCGCCTACTGACCGAGCGTATCCGCGCCAATCAGGCCGATCTGGGCGGACCGCTTACGCCCGGCCCCGGTTTCAATCTGAAGCAAGGCCGCGGCGGCATTCGAGAGATTGAGTTCTTTGCGCAAACCCATCAGCTGATCCACGGCGGGCGCGATGCATCTTTGCGGGTAAAGGGCACAAGGGCAGCCTTGGATGCCTTGGCGAAGGCGGGCCGGATTGAGCAGGCGCAGGCGACAAATTTGGGCCACTGTTATGACAGGCTGCGGGTGCTCGAACACCGTTTGCAAATGGTGGAAGACCGGCAAACTCACTCGCTGCCGATTGGCGATGCTTTGGACAGTGTCGCGCGGCTCGATGGCCTAAAAGACGGTGCAGCTTTGGTGGCGGAGCTTGAGGAAATCACCGATGTGGTGGCGAGTGCCTATGACACTTTGATCGAGGCAGAGGGTGATGGCGGCCCGGCTTCAGAACCGGTTTTGGCTGAGCCCGAGCCGCTGATCGCGCATCTCACGGCGCTTGGGTTTGCAGGGTCTGAACGGCTTGCAAAACGGATCGAAAGCTGGCGCGATGGGCGCTATCAATCATTGCGCTCTGATGCGGCTTTGGACGCCTTTGACGCGATGCTGCCAGCCTTGCTGGAGGCACTGGCCAAAGCGGTGGATGTCGACCGGGCTTTGGCGCGCTGGGAAAGCGTGCTCGACAATGCATCATCTGCGGTGAATTTCTTCCGGCTGCTAGAGGCTCAGCCTGAATTGTTCGGGCAATTGATCGCAGTGCTGACATTGGCGCCGCCACTGGCTGATGAGCTGGGACAGCGCCCGCAATTGCTCGATACGCTGATGGATGGCAGCGCGCTTGAATTGCCGGGCACGGCCCATGAATTGTCGCAGGAAATGACCTGCGATGATGAGCAAGCAACCTATGAAGATGCGCTTGATCAAATCCGCCAAGTGACCAGCGAGCACCGTTTCGCTCTGGGTGTGCAATTGATTCAAGCTGTGCATGATCCGCTCGATATTGCAGCGGGTCTGTCGCGGCTGGCAGAGGCGGGCATTGTCGCTGCGCATAAGGCCGCTTTGGCAGAGTTTTCGCGCGCTCACGGGCATGTTGAAGGTGCTGAATTGCTGGTCTTGGGGCTAGGACGATTGGGCGGAGGCATGCTGACCCACGCTTCTGATCTCGACATTATCTATCTGTTTACAGGTGCCTTTGACGCGCAATCGGGTGGAACCCGTCCGCTCAGCGCATCGATTTATTTCAACCGTTTGGCACAGCGCGTGACAGCGGCTTTGTCTGTGGCGACTGCGCAGGGTGCTCTCTATGAGGTTGATACGCGGCTGAGACCGCAAGGCGCGCAAGGGCCCTTGGCCGCGACCACTACCAGCTTTGCCAAATATCAGGCTGAGACCGCATGGAGCTGGGAGCATATGGCGCTGACCCGCGCGCGGATGCTGTCTGGCGGTGCGGATGCAGCGTCGAGACTGCGAGGCCAAATCGCAAATGTCCTGCTCCAAACGCGAGATCATGCGAGATTGCGCACAGACGTGCTCAGCATGCGTGCAGATATGGCGAGACATAAAACGCCCGGCGGACCAATGGATGTGAAACTGATGCGCGGCGGTTTGGTGGATGTGGAATTTTGCGTCCACTACCTCCAATTGAGTAGCGGTGTCGGATTGCAGCCGCATTTGGGCGAAGCGATTGGCGAGCTGGCAGAGGCAGGTTTGGTAAGCGCTGAACTGCGCGAGGCGTGGGAATTGATGACCCGAATTCTGGTCTGCGGCCGATTGCTCGCGCCGCATTTGGGGCATCCCCCAGCGGCAGCAGCGCAGGCGATGGCGCGGGCTTGCGGGCAGGAAAGCTTCGATAATCTCTTGCAGTCTTTAGCCAAAGCACGCCAAGAGGTTGCGCGAAATTGGGCCCGGACATTTGGGCAGGAATTGGAGATAGAGAGCGATGAGTGATTTTACCGGCGCGGGCGTGGCAATGCCCGATATTGCGATGGAAACACCCGATGGTGGCAGCGTGAAAGCGTCTGATTTCGCGGGCAAAAAAATCGTCATATTCTTCTACCCAAAGGATAATACACCTGGCTGCACCACTGAGGCGAAGGATTTTTCTGAACTGAAATCTGAGTTCGAAGCGGCGGGATGCGAATTGCTGGGCGTGAGCAAATGCTCACCCAAAAAGCATCTTAATTTCATCGCCAAGCATGATCTTACCACGCCGCTGGCAACTGATAGCGAAGAGGGCGGTCTGTCGGACGAACTTGGCATTTGGACCGAGAAACAAATGTACGGCAAAACCTATATGGGCATGGTTCGCTCTACGTATTTGGTCGGCGCCGATGGCACAATTGTGCAAGTCTGGAACAAGGTGAAGGTGAAGGGGCACGCCGCCGAAGTGCTCGAAGCGGTTCAAGCGCTCTAGCGCCCAAAAATGCCATCGCTTTCCTCCGCCATTCGCGGCGCTTTGCTGACCGCTGATCCTTCTGCCAAAATCTTCGCAGCCCGCGAGGTTGCGCGTGATTGGCGGCTGGGGCGGCTCGATTGGGCGTTTGATTGCGCCATGCCCGACACGCCTGCTTGGCCGGAAAAGCCTGATCTGATTGAACCGACCAAAATGCCCAAACGGGGCAAGGGCGGTTCACAGGCAAAACGCATCGCCTTGTGGCATAGCCTTGCCCATATTGAATTCGTCGCGATTGATCTTGCGCTCGATATGGCAGGGCGCTTTGGCGAGGAAATGGGCGAAGACTTCGTCAGCGACTTCCTTGCTGTCGCCGCTGATGAAGCGATGCATTTTGCCTTGATTGCCCGAAAGCTCAAAACACTAGGCAGCCATTATGGCGCTTTGCCTGCTCATGCCGGTTTGTGGCAGGCGGCTGATGAGACCAGCCATGATGTTGCCGCTAGGCTGGCGATTGTGCCGATGGTGCTGGAGGCGCGCGGCCTGGATGTGACGCCGGCGACTTTGGAGCGGGTGCAAGCGCAAGGCGATGACAATGGCGCAAAAATCCTTAGCCGCATCCTCAGCGATGAAATTCGCCATGTCGGAGTGGGCACAAAACACTTCACCGCAGTGGCACAAAACCGCGGACTGATTCCCCAAAAAGCCTGGAAATCCTTGGTTGCGGAGCATTTCAGAGGGGCCGTTAAGCCGCCGTTCAACGATTCAGCGCGTTCCGCAGCCGGTTTGTCGCGCGACTTCTATGAAGTTGTTGCGTTGTAGGATTTTGCAACGTTTAACGTCCCAACACAGTCGGAAAAGGACCAAAAGGTTCAACCGGCCGGTTCGTTAACGCGGATCTCAAAGAATTGAAGGGCGCCCTTGGAGGCGTACATAAGGATTGAGTTTTTGCTGGTAGAGCACTTCTTGCGTCGCGCAAAAATTATGGGTTTGGCATGTGCAGGGGCGTTGACCGTCTTTGCTGCACCAGCCCATGCGAACACGGCCACAGCCGATGTTGCCGCCCCATTGGAGCAGCAATCCACGAGCCTGTCGTCGGGCGATGAGCGTTTCCGTCAATTGTTTGCCAGCTGGGAATCGCTGGATGAAAGCGGACCCAAGGCTCCTGTCCAGCAGCGCCCTACTGTAGCCATTCCATCTGCTATGCCGCTGAAAATGGCGAAGCTGACAAGCGGTTACGGCATGCGCAATCACCCAGTTTTGGGTCGCCGCCGCAATCACAAAGGCGTTGATCTGGCCGCTCCGACCGGCACTCCGATTTACGCCACCGCTGATGGCATGGTCGCCAAAGCGTTCTGGTTCTCAAGCTACGGGCTCTACATTCGCATCGATCACGGCGCGAAATTGGAAACCCGCTATGCCCATATGTCGAAACTGGCGGTTGCCGCCGGTGAATATGTCCGCAAGGGCGATGTAATCGGCTATGTTGGTTCCACTGGACGCTCCACTGGTCCTCACCTGCATTATGAAGTGCGGATTGACGGTGTGGCAGTGAACCCCATTCCCTATATGGTCGAAACAGACGCGCAAAAGCGCTATGCTATGGCAAATGGCAACGGCGGACGCGGCGGACAATAATCACGCTGTAGCGTTCTTACAGAACGGTTAGAAAATCAGGCGCTGGGGTTAGGCCTCGGCGCCTTTTTTGTTGCAAGCCGCGCGCCCTCTTTCGTTTTCGCTTGCCCCGCTAAGCCGACATAGTAAGCTATGTTCCAGCACGCATTTTGAAGAGCGCAAAAGCGCCTCGATTCTGCTCAGCACAGCAGAATGCGCAATGGGAGAATATCTGTGAGCATGCATCCAATCACCTATGCGCAATCGCGCCCCAATCAAGCTGCCGTGATTGTGGCCGAAACCGGCGAGCAGATCACCTATGCTGAAATGGATGAGCAATCGAACCAATTTGCTCATTTGCTGCGCGCGCATGGCCTAAATCCCAATGATACATTTGGCGTTCTGTTAGAAAACCGGATCGAGTTCTTCCCAATGATTTGGGGCTCGCAGCGGATTGGCACGATGATGGTGCCCATTTCGACCCGGCTGACGGCTCCTGAAATTTCCTATATTTTGAACGATAGCCAGACCAAGCTGCTGTTTACTTCGACCACGTTTGCCGGCCTTCTTGATGGGATTAAATCGGCATGCCCTGAGCTGGAAATTTTGGTCTTGGATGGCGAAGGCGATACGAATTACGCCGCCGCTCTTGCTGCGCAATCCACTGACGCGCCCAGCGATCAAACCGCTGGTCTGACCATGCTTTATAGTTCCGGCACAACCGGTCATCCCAAAGGCATTCGTCCCGCGCCGCCAGAAGATCCTGATCCGCAGGCAATCGTGCCTTTCCTTGGACTTGCGACAATGGGCGCGCAAATGCCTGCCGATGGCAGCATGATTTATCTCTCGCCCGCGCCGCTTTATCATGCCGCGCCAATTGGCTGGTGCTCAGCGGCTCAGCGTCTTGGCGGGACGATTGTGATGATGCAGCGCTTCACCCCTGAAAGCGCGCTGGAGGCAATCGAGAAATACAAAGTCACAGACAGCCAATGGGTGCCGACGCATTTCGTGCGAATGCTGAAATTGCCGGAAGCAGAGCGCACCAAATACGACCTCTCCTCACATAAGCGTGCATTGCATGCGGCGGCTCCTTGTCCGGTCGAGATTAAGCGTCAGATGATCGATTGGTGGGGGCCGATTGTGAATGAATATTATGCCGGCTCTGAAAGCATTGGCATGACCATGGTTCACGCTGCGCAATGGCTTGAGAACCCCGGTACTGTCGGCAAAGCCATTCATGGAACAGTGCATGTGTGCGGGCCCGATGGCGAGGAATTGCCAGCGGGCGAGGATGGGCTGATCTTCTATGAAAATGACCGCTTGCCGCAATATCACAATGATCCGGAGAAAACGAAGGATGCGATGCATCCCAAAGGCTGGATGACTTTGGGTGATATTGGCCATGTGAACGAGGAAGGCTTTCTGTTCCTCACCGACCGCAAGAGCCATATGATCATCTCAGGCGGAGTGAACATCTACCCGCAAGAGATCGAAAACCTGCTTGTCACCCACGATAAGGTGATGGATGCCGGGGTGATTGGTGCGCCCGACCCTGATCTGGGCGAGCGCGTGGTGGCCGTTGTTCAGCCGATGGATATGGGCCAAGCAGGCGATGCTTTAGAAGAGGAATTGCGCGCCTTTCTCGAGGGGCAATTGTCGCGCGTCAAAATGCCCAAGCAATTTGATTTCCGGCCCGAATTGCCGCGCGAGGCCAATGGCAAACTCTACAAGCGCGAACTGCGCGATGAATATGCTGCCAAAGCTGCAAGCGGAGCCTAAGCGATGAGCGATGTTCCTATTCTCAATCCGGCGGATGCGCGCGCTGTTACTGACCCTGCCAGCTATGCCGATTGGGATAATTTGCTCGACCGGTTTGATGCTATTCGCAGCAAAGGCTCGGTGTCGCGCGTGGAAGGCGCAGAGGATTTCCACCGTCCATTTTGGCTGGTCACCGGCTATGATGAGGTGATGCAGGTTTCCAAGAACAATGCCGATTTCCTAAACAATCCGCAGACCACTGTGTTCTCGCTGAATGAAGGTATCGCCTTTACCAAACAAATGACCGGCGGCAGCGAGCATATGGTTGCCAGCCTGGTGACGATGGATGCGCCCGATCATCCAAAATACCGGAAGCTGACGCAGGAATGGTTCATGCCTAAGAACCTTGGCACGGTGGAGGCGGAGATCCGCAGCCTTGCCCAGCGCACGGTCGATCGCATGATCGATGCTGGGCCAGAGGTGGATTTTGTGAAGCTGGTCTCCGGCCCCTATCCGCTGCATGTTGTGATGCAAATCATGGGCGTGCCAGAGGCGGGTGAACCGCGCATGCTGATGCTGACCCAGCAGATGTTTGGCGGGCAGGATGATGATCTCAACCAATCCGGCATGAAAGATATGACGGCCGAGCAGATCACTTTGCTGGTGGCTGGTGCGGTGAAGGATTTTGAGACCTATTTCGCAGGTCTTACCGCTGAAAAGCGTGCCAATCCGACGAGCGATGTCGCGAGCACGATTGCCAATGCCACAATTGATGGCGCGCAGCTCAACGACCGCGAAATGATGGGCTACTACATCATTCTGGCCGCCGCGGGCCATGACACGACCAGCGCCAGCACGGCAGGCGCGATGCAGGCTTTGGCCGGCGATCCGGAACAATTTGCACGGGTGAAAGCGGACCGCTCCCTGCTCGCCGGAATTGTCGAGGAAGCGATCCGTTGGACCACGCCAGTGCAACATTTCATGCGCACAGCAGCGCGCGATATTGAGCTTGGCGGCCAGACGATCAAAGCGGGCGATTGGCTCATGATCAATTATGTCGCTGCCAATCATGATCCAGCGCAATTTGACGACCCACGCAAATTTGACGCCAGCCGTTCGCCCAATCGTCACCTTGCATTTGGCGCAGGTGCGCATCAATGCCTCGGCCTGCATTTGGCCCGGCTGGAAATGCGGATATTGTTTGAGGCTTTGCTGGATAGGGTTGAGACGATTGAGTTGGCGGGTGAGCCTGCACGGTCGAAATCCACTTTTGTTGGCGGACTAAAAACACTGCCCTTGCGGTTTACGGCTAGCTAAAAACCCTGATTTTGGCGCTGCTTAAACTATTCATTTCACGCGCGTAAATCATAAGAATCGGCATTAGTGCTTTACGATTCTTCTGTTATTTTCGTTCATCTTGTGTTATATAATGTCTCATGATGAAAACTAATAGAAAAGGCGTCGCTGTCTTGGCGGCGGTGATTTCGTGAGCCTGCTTGAGACATATAATATGCCCTTTGCAGTGGCGATTGGACTGCTTGTCTTTATCGCAATTATGCAAGTCATAGGCATTGGCGATCTGTTCGAAAGCGCAGATGCGGAGTTCGATCTCGACGCAGCTGATGCAGTCGAAGGCGCGAGCTCTGGCGGATTTATGGACGGCCTGCTGAGCGTTATTGGCCTTGGTAAAGTGCCTTTCCTTATTTGGCTCGCCTTATTGCTGGTGATTTTCGCCGGCATCGGCGTGAGCGGACAAGAGCTTGTGAAAAGCTTGATCGGATCACCGTTTGATCCGCTCGCCGCGGGTGCTTTGGCTGGTATCGCAGCTTTGCCCCTCAACGGTTTGGCCGTGCGTCCGGTGGCAGCAATTTTGCCGCAAGATGAAACGACCGCAGTCGGCATAAACAGTCTGATCCGCCGCGATGCGGAGATACAAACAGGCGCGGCTACCGCTGGTTCGCCAGCCCGTGCCAAAGTTTTGGACCGTCACGGCCAGCCGCATTTCGTCATGGTAGAACCGCATGATCCCGCCGCCCGATTGGGCACAGGCGAAGTGGTTATGTTGGTGCGCGCGGAAGGGGAGACTTTCTTCGCCGTACAATATGAAAACCCGCTGCTTTCAAACAGCTAAAACGAGAGAAATCTAAAAGGAGAGACTATGGATTTGATGGAACTGGGAATTTGGGTCGGCATTGTCATTGTCGCCTTTGTGGTGATCGGGATCACTATTACGACGCTATATCGGCGCGCATCGAAGGAAACAGCTTTTGTGCGGACCGGTGTCGGCGGTGAGAAAGTTATTATGAATGGCGGCGCATTGGTGCTGCCCGTTTTTCATGAAACAATGCCCGTCAATATGAACACTTTGGTGCTAGCGGTTGTTCGCCGCGATGGCGAGGCGCTGATTACGCTCGACCGTTTGCGTATTGATGTGAAGGCAGAGTTTTACGTCCGCGTGCGCCCTGATGCTGGCGCCATTGGTATGGCCGCGCAAACGTTGGGCCAACGCACGATGCAGCCGGAAATGCTGAAAGATCTAGTCGAAGGTAAGTTCGTCGATGCTCTGCGCTCTGTAGCCGCCGGTATGAGCATGAATGAGCTGCACGAACAGCGCGCTGACTTTGTGCAAAAGGTGCAGCAAGTATCCTCCAACGATTTGGCGATGAACGGGCTGGAGCTGGAATCAGTATCGCTCACCGGGCTTGATCAAACATCGATTGAGCATTTCAACGCGAACAACGCATTTGATGCTGAGGGTCTCACCAAGCTGACCGAGCAAATCGAAGCCCGCAAGAAACTGCGCAATGATATTGAGCAGGACACGCGCGTTCAGATGGAAACGAAGAACCTTGAAGCCGATCAAAAGAGCTTCGAGATTAGCCGTGACAATGAATATGCCCGGCTTGGTCAAGAGCGCGAGGTGGAAATCCGCCGCGCGTCGCAAGCTGCCGAAATTGCGCGCGAACAAGCCGAGCGCAATCGCGAAGCTGAGGCTGCGCAGATTGAAGCTAAGAAGCAAGTAGATGCGCAACAAATTGAAGCCGATCGTTTGGTCGAAGAAGCGCGGATTGATCAAACCCGTGCACTAGAAATCGCGCGTCAGGAACAGCAAATTGCCGTTCAAAACAAGAGCCGCGAGGAAAGCCAAGCCAAAGCTGAGGCGGATGCTGCAAGAGCGAAAGCTGTGGCAGCTGAGGAGCAAGTCTCCACATCGCGGGAAAGCGAAATCGCGGAACGTCAGAAGAAGATCGAACTGATCGAGGCGGCGAAGGTTGCTGAACGCGAAGCCATCGGCGTTAAAGTCGAGGCCGAAGCTGAAAAAGACGCAGCCACCAACCGCGCTGAAGCAGCACGGATGGAAGCCAAGGGTGAAGCCGATGCAGAAGTTCTGCGCGCCGAGGCTGACCGCGTCCGCTTCGAAGTCGAAGCAGCCGGTCAGCAAGCGGTCAATGAGGCAGCCAATATCCTATCGATGGATCAGATCAGCCTGCAAACCAAGCTGGCTCTGCTGAATGTTCTGCCTGAAGTCATCAAGGAAAGCGCGAAGCCGATGGAGGCGATTGACTCCATTAAGATCGTGCAAGTTGATGGACTCACCCAAGGATCGAATGGCGGTTCTGGAGGCGGCGCCCCGGCTGCCGGAGGCGGCAGCGGCAATCTTGCCGGTGACGCTGTGTCTGCGGCATTGGCGTACCGTGCGCAGGCTCCCGTCCTTGATGGGTTGATGAAAGAGCTTGGGCTGGATGGCTCATCGCTCGGTAGCCTGGTGGGCGGTGCGGCAGCGGAAGTTGCCGATAGCGAGGAAAATGACGACGATGCGCCAGCGGCGATTGAAGCGCCTAAGGCTGCAAAGCCAGCCAAGTCTTCGGGCAAATCTGCAAAGGCAAAGGTCGCAAGTGATCCGGCCGTGACCGCTGCGCCCAAGAAGCCAGCCGCGACGCCATCCGTGCCCAAAACTGCACCTAGCGGATCAGGCTCGACACCGAGCTAAAGCGGCAAACTTCTGCGCGGAAATGCGCAAGAAAACACAGCGAACCCTTCAAGCCTAAACGCTTGGAGGGTTCGTCTATTTCAGCAGGCGCTGCGCCATGGCGCGCACATCTGCGCCCATATCCTCGCGCTCCAATGCCAGCGCTAAAGTCGCCTCGACAAAGCCCAATTTGCTGCCGCAATCATAGCGTTTGCCGTCAAAGGTGACTGCATGAAAGGCTTGCTCGCCAATCATCCGCGCCATTGCATCGGTCAATTGGATCTCGCCGCCTGCGCCTTTGCCTTGGTTCTCCAATGTGCGCATGACTTCTGGCTGAAGAATATAGCGGCCTGAGATGATTTTGTTGGAAGGGGCATCTTCCCTTGCCGGTTTTTCGACCAGCCCGCGCACTTCTGTCAAAGCGCCATTTTCAGCGCCCGGATCAATCACGCCGTAGCTTGAAACCTCTTCTTGAGGCACTTCTAAAACGCTGATCAAATTGCCGCCGGTTTGCGCATAGGCATCGACCATTTGCTTCATGCATCCGGTTCCGCCCTTTTTACCGATCATCAACTCATCCGGCAGGAAGATCGCGAAAGGCTCATCGCCAACGATGGCCCGCGCGCACCAGATCGCGTGGCCAAGCCCCATCGGCACTTGCTGGCGAACGGTGATAATATCGCCGGGCACTGCGCGGGTTGCCTCCAGCACATCCATATCCTTGCCGCGATTGCCCATGGTTGCCTCAAGCTCGAAGGCAACGTCGAAATGCTCAACAATGGCGGTTTTGCCGCGTCCGGTGACAAAGATCATCTGCTCGATCCCCGCCTCGCGCGCTTCATCCACTGCATATTGGATCAGCGGACGGTCGACGATGGGAAGCAATTCTTTGGGGATGGCCTTGGTCGCGGGCAGAAAGCGTGTGCCAAGGCCGGCGACGGGAAAGACGGCCTTTTTGATGGGTTTTTGACTGGTCATGACAGCAAAGATACGCGGCATGTCCAAGGCGCGTCAACTGAGCTGGGGTGTAATCATGCCCGCCAGCCTTGCGACCCGCGATCAATCGGCTAAAGCGTAAGCCATGGATAAATTGATCGTTCGCGGCGGCAAAAGGCTCGCCGGCACCATTCCGATTTCAGGCGCAAAGAATGCCGCACTGACACTCATCCCATGCGCTTTGCTAACGGAAGAGCCATTGACGCTGCGCAATTTGCCGCGGCTGGCGGATATTGACGGGTTTCAGCATTTGATGGGGCAATTTGGTGTCTCGATCAGCATTCAAGGCAATCGGCCAGAGGATTTTGGCCGCGTAGTCACTTACGAAGCCTCGCGCCTTACCAGCAGCGTTGCGCCCTATGATCTGGTGCGCAAGATGCGCGCTTCCATCCTTGTGCTCGGTCCGATGCTTGCCCGCGCTGGCGAGGCGACAGTGTCCATGCCGGGCGGCTGTGCCATCGGAAACCGCCCGATTGATTTGCATTTAAAGGCTCTCGAAGCTTTCGGTGCAGAGATTGAACTGGCTCAAGGGTATGTGAAAGCAATTGCTCCTGATGGCGGACTACCCGGCGGTGAGTTTGACTTCCCCGTTGTATCGGTTGGTGCGACTGAAAACGCGCTGATGGCGGCAGTTTTGGCCAATGGCACAAGCCGCTTGTTCAATGCCGCGCGGGAGCCCGAAATTGTCGACCTGTGCAATTTGCTCACCGCAATGGGCGCAGAGATTGAAGGCATTGGCAGCAGCGACCTCACCATTCACGGCGTCAAACGCTTGAACGGGGCGACATATAAAGTGATGCCTGACCGTATCGAAGCGGGCTCCTATGCCTGCGCCGCAGCGATCACTGGCGGCGAAGTTCGTTTAGAGGGCGCGCGCGCCGATGAAATGGGCGCGACTTTGCATGCTTTGGAAGCCATGGGCGTAACCGTTGAAAGCGATGCGAAAAGCGTGACAGTCAAAGCTGACGGACCGCTGAATGCCACCGATCTGACCACAGCGCCCTATCCCGGCCTTGCCACCGATATGCAGGCGCAATTGATGAGCCTACTTTGCAAAGCAGAAGGAACCAGCGTGCTGAAAGAAACGATCTTTGAAAATCGCTTCATGCACGTTCCCGAGCTTAGCCGGATGGGCTGCGATATTGCCACAGAAGGCCGCACTGCGATTGTTAAAGGCCCGCAAGAACTGACTGGCGCCGAAGTGATGGCGACCGATTTGCGCGCTTCGATGAGCCTTGTGATTGCCGGCCTAGCAGCAGAAGGTGAGACGACCGTGCGGCGGCTTTATCACCTTGATCGCGGCTACGAGCGATTGGAGGAAAAGCTTCAGCTAGTCGGCGCGGATATTGAGCGTTTGGGGGACTAGGTGCTTAGGCTGGTTTGTCAGCCAAAGCCCAGAAAAAAGGTATGCGTGATATGACTAGTGCGGTCATGAACAGAGCAATTCCTTCTAAGGATAGCGCGCCGTACATCATGGCATTGTCAGAAAATGCGGATATTCTGGTCAGGCTAAGGATACCAATGGCCGCATAGAAAGCGATCCCAGCAACCGATAGGCTCATCAGCCTGTCACGCTCTTGTGCGCTGACAACACTATAGACCGCGATCCAAAGAGCGCCTGCTCCAAGCAGAAACACGCCGAGCACAGGCTCTTCAGGCAGCAGTATTGCGCCATTGCCGATGCATATGACAGTCAGCAGAGCTGCTCCCAAAAGGCCTGGTACAATGCGGAGTGGAGGGAGTTGAGTCATGGTCTGTATCCTTTGCTGGATGGAGGTGATGAGGCAGCCAAATGCGAAGCTTGGTCTTTGCGTATCTGGAACGTGGGGTATTTCGTGCTGCATCGCGTCCAGCCATTTTTGACGTGAAACGGGAGCTAATGCCCTTGCGAGCGTAAAAATGAGATCCGCGGCGTTCATGCGGTAGCGGCACTGTTGCTGTGTTTGGCTTGCCTTGCTTGAAAACGTGCAACTCGTTCTGCTGCAAGTATGCGCCCTTCTAAAGTAAGCTGATATTCGCGCCGAGGACGGCCACTATCAGCGTCAGTTTCCCAGCGGCTATCGAGCAATCCTTCATCAGACAATCGAATTAGCAAGGGATAAAGTGACCCCGATTTTAGCTGAGTGGCCTGCATTAGACCGTAGCCATGCCACCATTGTTCGGGTTGCTCCAACAAAGTGATGAACACTTTTGCGGCTTGATTGGAAGTGTGCGGTAGTCTTGGCATGGCATTTAATCTACATATGTAGAGTTATTAGTCAAGGCCTATGATATTGCGGGGCGGGAGTGGTCAATCCTCCCGAGCCACCAACCAAACCCTGATGGCGCTGGCGAGGCCGGGCGGTGTGTCTGCTTTGATTCGCTCACCATCAATCTGCGCGACCAAGGCATTGATCGGCACGCCGTCTGCTTCCGCTGCATCGCGCAGCAAATCCCAAAACACGGGCTCGAGAGAGATGCTGGTTTTGTGACCGGCGATTTGTACCGAGCGTTTAACCGGAGGATGATAGGGCGTCGTCATGCGCTAAGGTGAATAGCGCCAAGACCACCGCAGTTGCAAACCTGTCTACCGCCCGCCGGTCACATAAAGGCATTGCCCCGAGACCCAGCTGGATGCGGGCGAGGCCATATAGACCACCGCCGCGGCAATATCCTCCGGCGTGCCGTAACGCTGCAAGGGGATACCGATCATATCGAGCAGTTTTTTGCGCTGCTCATCGGTTTCCGTACCCATGCAATCGTTGAAATTCTCTGTCGGCACTGGGCCGGGTGCGACGGCATTGACGCGAATTTTGGGCGCAAGCTCCACAGACATAGTGCTGGTCAAGCTGTTCACCGCTGCTTTGGATGCGCCGTAAGGCCCGTTCTTCACCTGCGGGCCGAATGCAGAGCGCGAAGATATGTTGATTATTGAGCCGTGCCCATCATTGCCGGTCTCGCTCATCGCCTTGGCCGCAATGGTTGCGCCCATCCAAACTGCTTTCAAATTGAGGTCGATTTGTGCGGCAAATTGTTCCTCCGATGTGCGCGTGAGATAGCGCGGGGAGCCATCAGGAATTCCGCCTGCATTATTGATCCAGATCGAAAGCTTGCCCATCTTTGCCACGGTTTGATCAGCAAGGTTTTGCAGCGCGGCCATATCGGTCGCATCGGTCGCTAGCGGCAAGGCGCGCCGTCCCAGCGCCTCAATTTCAGCGGCAACTGCGTCCAAATCTGCTTGAGTGCGCGAGGCAATCGCTACATCTGCGCCAGCCTCAGCCAATGCGATCGCAATCGCGCGGCCGATCCCTTTGCCAGCGCCAGTGACCACGGCGACTTCGCCATCAAGCTTGAAATTGTCGAGAATACCCATTGCGCATCATGCCCTTAAAACCAGTGTTTGAAGGAACACTGTGGGCGCGGCGCGTGGCCATGCCCACTATTTATAATGCTCGCGCCGGTCGCCAAATGCGCGCACACGTTTACGCTATGTGCGGTAACTGGAGGGTTTTAGATTGCTGCGCATCAGGGTTTTCAACTCGGCATCCGACAGGCCATATTCGCGTTCAATCTGAGCAAAGCTGGTATGATCCGACAGCGCCATCTCGATGATCGCGCTGATCTCTGCTGCGTTGAGGATTGCTTTTGCCATGACACTAAAGATGGGGAGCCATATATTTTGCGCAAGCACTCCCCCATCTGACCATGCATCAATACATGTGTTGGCCGCCATTGATGCTCATAGTGGAGCCGGTGACAAAACCGGCCTGATCGGAACATAGGAAGCTAACGCCGCGCGCAATTTCGCCTGCTTGACCAAGGCGGCCCACAGGGATTTTGGCGACAATTTTCTCCAGCACTGGTTCTGGCACAGCGGCGACCATATCGGTGTCGATATAACCCGGCGCAATGGCATTGACGGTGACGCCAGATTTCGCGCCTTCCTGCGCCAAGGCCTTGGTGAAGCCGTGAATACCGGATTTGGCAGCGGCGTAATTGACCTGACCATATTGGCCCGCCTGACCGTTGATTGAGCCAATATTGACGATCCGGCCCCAGCCGCGCTCGCGCATTCCTGGGAAGCAGGCTTTCGCCATATTGAAGCATCCACCAAGATTGATGCGCATCACTTCGTTCCAATCATCGAAGCTCATCTTATGCAGAGTGCCATCGCGGGTGATGCCGGCATTGTTGACCACCACATCTACCGGCGCGATGTCGGCAGCAATTTGGGCGCAGGCGTCTTGGCAGGCGGCATGATCGCCAACGTCGAACTTATAGCTCTCAATGCCGGTTTCTGCTTTCAGCTGCTGCGCGGCTGAATCATTGCCCGCGTAATTGGCAAGGACAGTGTAGCCTTCGCTCTGCAATTGTTCGCAAATCGCTCTGCCAATACCGCGGGTTCCGCCGGTCACCACTGCTACACGCGTCATATCCACCATCCTTTTGCTGTTACGATGGATGGTAAGTTACGCGGATGAAAGCGGCGCGCAAGAGTAAAGCTGGCAAGCGGCCCATCGCATACGAATTCAATTTGTTGTTTGAGGCGCGGTCTCGTTCCTGCCGAACACCGCGCGGTCTGGTCGTTAGAACTTGAACTGTGTTCCAACATAAACGGCCTGATTGTCCTTCACCGAATCAGTGATAGGCGCGAGGCGGTCGTTCTCTTGTGTGATCCGTACACCGGCGGTCACATCCAAGTTTTTGGCAACACGGTAAGAGCCGCCAACATCAACGCTTTGCGAGCCTTGGCCTTGCAAAGTGCCTTGTGCGCGTCCGGCTTTGCCATTGTCCTCAAGCTCTAGGCGCGGCTTGAACCGGCTTGGCTTGTCAGGAGCGCTGCCTTGGCCCGGCTCAAAACTGGCGAGATCAGGCATATCCAGCTTGCGAACATTGTCCGGCAAAGTGATCGCGCGGCTAACCGAACGGCTGATTGAACGTGTACCCGGGCGCATAGCTGCTCCGGTTGCGTCGCGATTCTGCGTCGCAGAAATTGGGCGTGCAAAGCTCTTATAGCCGCGCGCAATACCCAGATTGTAGCGTGTTGGCTCAATCGCGGTGATCGCTGTGCGCGTGCCTGCGTTTGCTTTGGCTGCGTCCACTGCGGAACGCACTGAAATTGCTTGGGCTGTGTCGCTGTCTACCCGAACGGCAACGGTTACTGTTCGGTCACCCGTGCCAACCGAATTGGTCGGTGTGAAGCGGTAGCCGCGTGCCCGCATTTGCTCAGCCACACGGCGAGCAAGCTGCGGATCGACAGATGCAGGCGTGAAAACCGAGCGGACATTTTCGGAGATAGTCGCATCTTGGCCGGTAAAACCAACAACGGCTAATCCAGCAGATGGAATGCCAAAGGCCAGGCCAGCAGCGCCCAGCAGCAAGGGCAATTTGCCCGCCACTTTCGCTGTTTGACCGTTAGCCATTAAATGCCCCATCCGATTCGCTGATCATTTGAAAATCAGCCTTGTGATATTGTTCTGGGGCTTAACGCCCCCTGACCGCCACCCTCAATATTGCAAACATATATTGCGCAAAAGGACTCGATATCCTTTGTTTACTGCACATGGCGCTGCAAACCTAAGGAATTTTCGAAAATTCTCATTTCTGCCGCGAACCTGTTGCAAAGCACCCACAGGCTTTGCCGCGATCCGGCACCTATTCAGCTTGGGTAAAGCGCCGAAGCGCGCAAAAGGCGCCTGCTTAGCCCGCTTGGCGGTGCAAAAGCTGGGGCCAGAGCGCATGAATAAGCGCCCATGGCTCTTGCTCGGTGCCACGTGGCGGCTATAGAACAGATAATACAGTCAATCTCGCAGGACATTATTCAATGAGCGCTCCACTTTCAGCCTTTCGCATCTCGGCCCGTAATTGCGGACGCACTCTTGCGCTGGTCGCAGGCATGGGCGCGCTTGCGGCATGCGGCGGCGGCAATCGCCCGCAAGCCGATGTTGCTGCATCGCAGGTCAATACGATTGGCGTGAATTCCTATTTGTGGCGTGCATCGCTGGAAACGGTCAGCTTCGCGCCGCTGCTTCAGGCCGATAGTGCGGGCGGCGTGATTGTGACCGATTGGTACACGAACCCGGGCAATCAGGGCGAGCGCGTGAAGGTTACCGTCACGATCCTCGACCAAGATTTGCGCGCTGATGCCATCCGTGTCGCGGCCAGCCGCCAAGTTGCACAAGGCGGAGCATGGGTGAATGCCCCCGTTCAAGCGGCGACCGTGCAAAAGCTAGAGGATATTATCCTCACCAAAGCGCGCGATTTGCGCCGTTCCACTGTCGCTTCCTGAGCGAAACTCGCCTAACATCACTGGCATGACAGATTCAGTTTCCAAAGCACGGTTCAGCGAGAAGTTTGAACCGGGCAAGGCCGACCCGCGCTGGCAAAGCGCATGGGAAAAGGCGCAAACATTCGAAGCGGATAGCAATTCCGACAAGCCGAAGAGCTTTGTTTTGGAGATGTTCCCATATCCCAGTGGCCGCGTTCACATGGGCCATGTGCGCAATTACACCATGGGCGATGTTCTAGCGCGTTATAAGAAAATGCGCGGCTTTGAAGTGCTGCATCCGATGGGCTGGGATGCGTTTGGCATGCCGGCAGAAAATGCCGCGATGGAAAAAGGTGTGCATCCCGGCGGATGGACCCGGCAAAACATTGAAGCGATGAAGGCGCAATTGAAGCGCATTGGCTTTGCGCTCGATTGGAGCCGCGAGCTGGCGACATGCGAGCCAGAATATTACGGCCACGAACAATCGCTTTTCATCGATTTGTACGAAGCGGGCCTCGTCTATCGCCGTCAAGCGACGGTGAATTGGGATCCGGTGGATATGACTGTGCTCGCCAATGAGCAGGTTATTGATGGCAAGGGCTGGCGCAGCGGCGCCGAGGTCGAAAAGCGCAAGTTGGACCAATGGTTCCTGAAAATCACCGACTTTGCCGATGATTTGCTCGACGGGCTTGGCCCGCTTGATGGTTGGCCCGATAAGGTGCGCTTGATGCAGGAAAACTGGATCGGCAAATCCACCGGTCTCGAATTTTCTTTCGAAATATCCAATGGCGAAAAACTGCCAGTCTATTCCACGCGTCCTGACACGATTTATGGCGCAAGCTTTGTCGCTGTGGCTGCCGATCATCCGATTGCGCAGGAGCAGGCGGCAAATGACGCTGCGGCCAAAGCATTTTGCGAGGAATGCAAGCGCGGCGGCACAACTGCTGCTGAAATCGAAGCGGGCGAGAAGAAGGGTTTCAAAACCGATCTGACCGCGCGCCATCCTTTCACTGGCGAAGCTTTGCCGGTCTTCATCGCAAACTTTGTGTTGATGGATTACGGCACTGGCGCAGTGATGGGCGTGCCGGGCCATGATCAGCGCGACTTTGAATTTGCGACCAAATATGAGCTGCCAATCCTGCGCGTTGTCGCCAGCGATCCAGCCGATGCGGATAAGCCGTTTGGCAATGAGGCAGAAGCTGGTGACGGCGTTATCGTAAATTCCGACATGCTCAATGGGATGAGCGTTGAGGATGCCAAGGCTAAGGTCATTGGCCATGCAGAGGCCGATGGTTGGGGCAATGGCACTACCGTCTGGCGGCTGCGCGATTGGGGCGTTTCGCGCCAACGTTATTGGGGCACGCCGATCCCCTTCATCCACTGCGATGCATGCGGCGTGGTTCCTGTTCCCAAAGATCAATTGCCGGTCGTGTTGCCAGAGGATGTGGATTTCAAACAGCCGGGCAATCCTTTGCTGCGCCATCCAACATGGAAGCACACCAGCTGCCCCAAATGCGGCGCAGATGCTCAGCGCGAAACCGATACGCTCGACACATTTGTGGACAGCTCTTGGTATTTCCTGCGCTTTGCTAGCCAGCCCGATGACCGCCCATTTGACCCAGAAGAAGTCGCCAAATGGCTTCCGGTGGAGCAATATATTGGCGGGATTGAGCATGCGATTTTGCATTTGCTCTATGCGCGCTTCTGGACGCGGGCCTTGAAGCATATCGGCCAGATTGATTTTGCTGAACCGTTTGCCTCGCTGTTTACGCAAGGCATGGTGACGCATGAACTCTATTCGCGCCGCGCAGGTGATGATGGCCGTGAAACCTATTTCAGCCCTGCTGAAGTGAACCGCACTGGCGAGGCTGCGACGCTGATATCAGATGGCGAGCCGGTTGATATTGGCCGCGTTGTCAAAATGTCGAAATCGAAGAAAAATGTCGTCGATCCCGATGCCATTCTGGAAGATTTTGGTGCAGATAGCGCGCGCTGGTTCATGCTATCCGATAGTCCGCCAGAGCGCGATTTGCCGTGGTCTGTTGCTGGTATCGAAGGGTGTCACCGCTTTGTTCAGCGCGTCTGGCGGCTATGCGGTAATGTCGATGTATCAGCCGATGGCGAGAACAAAGATCTTGCCCGCAAAACCCATCAAACCATTGCAGCGGTTGCCGAAGATATCGAAGCATTGTCCTTCAACAAGGCGGTTGCGCGCCTGTATGAATTGACGGCGGCGGCAGAAAAAGCGGCTCCTTCCGCCTCGCGCAATCATGCGATTGTCACGCTGCTCCAGCTGGTTTCGCCGATGATCCCGCATTTGGCAGAGGAGGCATGGGATGTGCTCGCGCCTGCCTTAGGCCATTCCGGCCTGATCGCTGATGCGCCTTGGCCTAAGGTCGATGAGGAGCTGCTAGTTGAAGATGAAGTGACCATCGCGGTCCAGCATATGGGCAAGCTGCGCGATACAATTACTGCGCCTAAGGGTGCGGATAAGGATACGCTTGAGGCACTTGCGCTCAGCAGCGAGAAGGTCCAGCGTTCCATTGATGGCAAAGAAATTCGCAAGGTGATCGTGGTGCCCGACCGTTTGGTGAATATTGTAGCATGATGCGCAAAGGCCTCGCCTTGATCGTCCTTGCGGCAATGGTTCCGGCGCTTTCGGCTTGCGGACTAAAGCCGCTTTACGCAGGCGCTGGATCACCTGCTGTGACGCAAGGCTTGGCTGCGGTTGATGTACCCGCGATTGAAGGGCGTGCCGGTTGGTTGGTGCGCAATGCAATCAATGAAAAATTGTCAGCGGCAGGCTCACAAAACCCGCGCTACCGCCTAGACATTCGCTTGGATGATACGCTGCAGGGCCTCGGCATTTTGGGCGATGATACGATTGGCCGCGAACGCCGGACTTTGCGCGCGCGCTATCAGCTGGTGGATATTGCCAGCGATGCGATCCTGCTGGATGCGACCGCTGGCGCGGATGCGGGCATTGATGTCGTGTCGTCTGAATATGCGACGATTGCCGCAGAGCAGCGCGCGCTGGAAAATCTCAGCACAGAGATTGCAGACCGGATTGTGACGCGGGTTGCGCTGACTTTGCGGTCCCGCGAAACGGATGGATCAGCAGCTCCGGTTCAGCCGTGAAGGCGACCCAGCGCGACTTTCGTGGTGTCGCTGCGCGGGCGGCATCGCAATGTTCCATGTTTTTCTTCTGCGGACCAGATGAAGCGGGCGCGAGCGCGGCGGCTACAGCCCTCATCGGTCAGCTTGACGATCCCGGTGAACGGATAGAAATATCCGGAGGCCAATTGCGAAATGATCCCGTTCTATTGGGAGATGAAGCGAGATCATCCTCTCTTTTCGGCGATAAACGCCATATCCTCGTGCGCGCAAATGGCGATGAAGCGCATGATGCGGTGAAGGCTTTGATCGAAACGGCAGAAGCAGGCGCAGGCGATGCAGCGCCGGTGTTTATCATCGCGACATCTGCCACCGACAAAGCACGCACAGCCAAGCTACTGGAAAAGCGCAAAGACGGACTGGTTGCGATGTTCTGGCCGCCAGACCTTGGCACAGTGACGGCGTCTGTGCGCGAAATGGCGGATGCGGCAGGATTAAGGCTGGGCGGTGATTTGGCAGAACGCATTGCGCGCGGGGCGGGGCTTGATGTGCGTTTGGCGCAGTCGGAAGTTTCTAAGCTCGCGATTTATTGCGATGCCTCGCCACAATCTCCGCAGGCTGTCTCGGCAGAGGATTTGGACGCGATTGGGGCGGCAACAGAAGAGGATGGTTTTCGCCCTCTGGTTCATGTTGTGCTTGCGGGCGAGACCAGCAAAATTGATGGCGAATTGCGGCGGATGCGCGAGCATTCGATGAACCCTGTTGGCTTATTGCTAGCGGTAGAGCGGCGCGCTTCGCAGCTGACACGGATCAGAGCGCATGTTGGGCCAGGCGGCGATGTCGATCGGCTCAGCAAGGGCGAAAAGGCGATGCTTGGCATTTTCTTCCGGGAAGAGCGCGAAATCCGAAACCAATTGGCGCGTTGGAGCCCGCAAAAACTCGACCGGCTGAATGCACGGCTCATTTCAGCGCATCAATCCTTGCTGAGCAATAGCCAGATGGCCGAAACTCTCTTATCGCAGGAACTAGTCGCTATTACGCGTTTTGCTTCGCGGTAATCGAGCGATAAAAGTTGCGTAAATTTAATGCCGTACGAATTGCATAAGCTGCATTCATTTGTAGTGTTCACTTGATGAAGGTTCGTAATGAATAAGCCATTCGGTGATAAATACGGCGTAGATTTCGACGCAATTCATGTATCTCTTGAATTGGATACATCGATTGAGCGCAGACGGCTGCGTCTTATCGCTGCAATGATTATTGGTGATGGCGCTTTGATTTTGCTGGCCTTTGCAGTCGCCGGCCTGATTTATGAAGGCATCTGGTGGCAGGCGCGCGCTATGTTGGGCGCGGAATTGCTTGTCCCGCTGTTTTTCACCATTTCGTTCTACAATGAATCCTATTCTGCAAAAAGCCTCGTGGACCTGCGGTTCGCTGCCCGGAAATTGGCATTGGCCCTACTGATTGCAGCGGCCTTGCTGAATTTCATCGCGTTTTATTTGAAAGCCAATGCGGAATTTTCCCGGGTTGTGTTTACGCTCGGTCTTGGGTTTTCATTGCCTTTGCTGATCGCTTCTAGGGCAATGACTACACGCTTTGTGGCGCGGTTTTGGAATGGGAAAATCCGCAATGAACTGATCCTCGATGATGGCGGCCCAGCATTCACCTTACCCGGGGCCAATGTGTTGGATGCGGGACTAGCGCAGCTTGTGCCCAACCGCGATGATCCAATGATGTTCAACCGGCTGGGTCTGATATTGCAGAACCAAGATAAGGTCATTGTCTCTTGCCCCAAACAGCGCCGCGATGATTGGGCGTTTTTGCTCAAAGCAGCGGGAGTGAACGGCGAGATTGTTAGCGAGCCATTGCATCAGCTCGGTGCGCTCGGTGTGCAGCGATATGACGCACAAAATGCCAGCACGCTGATGGTCTCCACCGGGCCATTGGGTCTGCGTTCGCGGATCACGAAGCGCGGGTTTGATGTGTTTGTGGCGAGCGTGAGCCTGCTGCTGTTGAGCCCTGTTTTGCTGTTGGTCGCCGCCGCGATTAAGCTAGGCGATGGCGGACCAGTGCTGTTCAAACAGCAGCGAATGGGCCGCGGCAACCGGTTTTTCACAATGCTCAAATTCCGTAGCATGTCGGCGGATAAGGGCGATGCACAGGGCACAGTTTCAACGGGCCGCGGTGACGCGCGCATCACGCGGGTGGGCCGCTTTATCCGTTCCACCAGCATGGATGAATTGCCGCAATTGTGGAACGTGCTGCTCGGCGAAATGTCGATCGTTGGCCCGCGTCCGCATGCTTTGGGTTCGCGTGCCGGAGTGGAAGAGGATGCGAAGTTATTTTGGGAAGTCGACAATCGCTATTGGCGGCGGCACTCATTGCGCCCGGGTCTCACTGGCCTAGCGCAAGTGCGCGGGCTGCGAGGCAGCACTGAATTGGAACAAGATTTGACCGACCGGCTGCAGGCTGACCTTGAATATATCAAGGATTGGTCGCTTGGCCGCGATATTGGGATTATCGCGGGAACGTTCAAAGTGTTGCGGCATGACCGCGCGTTTTGATGACCGCTATCCCAGTAGTGATTAGCCTTGCGGAACGGAGAATGTGCCGCGCACGCGTCCATTGCTTGGAGTAACCGGTACACCGTCTGGGTTTTGCGCCTCGGATGGTGCAGAGCCGCCTGATGAGCGCCCATCAATGCTCGATACGCCGCTCGCCAAATCAATCACCAATCGTCCGCCCGACAAAGTATCGCCGCCGCGTTTCAGGCGAACATTGCCCGCCAGCGTAATGATCCGCCGGTTGAAATCGTAAATGGCAACATCGCCCAATGCGCTTTCACCGCCGCGCGATACTGTCACGCCGCCAGTGGCAGTGATGCGTTGAATGCTGAGTGATCCGGCATTGGTGTAATTGACCAGCATGCGCTGCGAATTCACGCGCAGACCAGCCTGTGTGACGATCACATTGCCCGACAAAACAACGCGGTTCTGCTTGTCCTGCATCTCAATCCGGCCCGCATCAAACGCCACAGGCGCGCGCGAATTGTGACCCGCAATTGCCTGAGCGTTTGCTTGCATATGCCATTGCAATCCGCCCAGAGCGAGCGCGCTTAGCGCAAAGGCAGCGGCGCCAGAGCGAAGACCTGAGCCAATCAAAGAGCGGTTGAATATTGTCATGGCTTTTGCGGTATCCTCAATTTGCCCGGTACCATTCTCAGGCGGGCATTGCCGTCCAAAATGATGGTGCGTGCTTCCATGTCTACATCAATTGAATTGGCAGAAAAAGTGCCTGAAGGCACAGTGCCAGAAATGCCGCCTGATCCCTTCACGCGCTGCCCGCGCAAATCCACGCTGAGCCCGTTGGTTGCGACCGTTCCTTCGGGCGCTTCACCCGCTGCCGTGCCAGTGGCGGTCATGCTACGTTCGTCCAAATCCAGCGTCACGCCGCTTGCGGTGATGGAATAACCATCGGCGGCCGTCATTTTGAGCGGGCCGATAACTGCGACCGTCTCATCTTCGATTGTATAGGCGCCTGCGCCCGCATTCACGATTGCAGGCCCCTCTGGCAAAGCGATGCGCGCGGTCAGATCGCTCATCCGTACGACGCCTTCTGCGCTGGATTGCTGCACGGCCTCGCCAGCGGTTAAGGAGAAAGGCTGGCCCTTGTTATCCTTGCCGCGGTACATCGCATTTTCCACTCGCAGCCGCTCATCAATCATCGCGACTTTATTGCGGTCGAGAAGGAAGCTGATCTCGCCGCGCGGTGACAAAGGAGTGATGATCATAATCGCGGCCATAATGCCGACGCCAATTGGCAGAGCATGGGCGAGGAAGCGAACAAGGCCGTCATGAAACCCGCCCGGCGCAGCAGCGTTCTGCCGCTTTCCGCGCAGCGCCTTGGCTTTAATGGTTTCGATCCGCTTTTCAGTCATCCTGTCGCACTCTAGCAGCCGCGTTCTTAGGCGTGGCTGAATATATCGTGGTCGGCCCAGCCTGCCATATCGAGCCGCGCGCGTGTCGGTAGAAAATCAAAGCAAGCTTGCGCCATTTCCAGACGCCCTTCGCGTTCTAGACGCGGGATCAGCTTGTCGCGCATGGCATGCAGGAACCGCACATCGCTGGCGGCATAATCGCGCTGCGCTGGGCTGAGTTCTGGCCCGCCCCAATCGCTGGATTGCTGCTGCTTGGAAATTTCGGCGCCTAGCAATTCATTGACGAGGTTTTTCAGCCCGTGCCGGTCGGTATAGGTGCGCGTCAGCTTGCTGGCGATCTTCGTGCAGAATACCGGCGCTGCCATCACGCCAAGGTAATATTCGATCGCGGCCAAATCAAAGCGCGCATAATGATAGAGTTTAACGCGGGCTGGATCGGCCAAAATCGCCTTCAAATTGGGCGCGTCATAAGCGCTGCCCGGTGAAAAGCGGACGAGATGCTCATCCCCGCTGCCGTCGCTGATTTGCACAAGGCACAGCCGGTCGCGGTGGGTGATGAGACCCATGGTTTCAGTATCGACAGCCAAGGGGCTTGTCCCGGTTAAGACGCCTTCGGGAAGGTCTTCTTCATGAAAATGTACAGCCATATAGGCGCAGGCTTTAGGGCAGATGCGCGTTGAGGGAAAGGGGGCGTAAATGCTTGCCCCAAACCGGTCTTGCGCGTTACCGCTGCGCCCATGACCAAGGATGCCATTCCTGAAAGCTGGCGCGCGGCGCTGGAACCGGCTTTGCAAACGGATGAAGCACGCAAGCTGGGCGCTTGGCTGCGCGATGAGGAGGCAGCAGGCAAGGTGATTTACCCTCCGCGCGGACAAAGGCTGGCAGCGCTGTCTTTGACGGCGCTGGAGGATGTGCGCGTCGTGATCCTTGGGCAGGACCCCTATCACGGCCCCGGCCAAGCGCATGGGTTGGCATTTTCAGTCGCAGACGGCGTTAAATTGCCGCCCTCGCTGGTCAATATTTACAAGGAACGCGAGAGCGATCTGGGCATTGCTCGCCCTGACGTTGCGAAAGGCAATCTCACGCATTGGGCGAAGCAGGGCGTGTTATTGCTCAACAATACGCTGACGGTTGAGGCCGGCAAAGCAGGCAGTCATGCAGGGCGAGGCTGGGATGCGATTACCGATGCCTGCGTTGAAGCCGTTGCTGCGCGCGGCGGCCCCTGCGTTTTTATCCTATGGGGCAGTCATGCGCAAAAGAAGGCTGGGCGTGTGCCGCGCCTTGGTAAGAGCAGTGAGCATTTGGTTTTGAGCGCTCCGCATCCCTCTCCGCTGTCATCCTATAGAGGGTTTTTTGGGTCACAGCCGTTTAGCCAAACCAACACCTTTCTCGAAAGCCATGGTCTTGCGCCAATAGAATGGTAAGAGACTGTTATGACGCAGGAAGAAGCCCGAACAGCGCTGCTCAACCGGCAAAAAGAGCTGGAGCAAGAAGGTGCCGCCAATATTAGCGCGCGCGCCGTGGTTGAGTTGCAGCAGGATAGCGTCGGGCGACTGTCGCGCATGGACGCTTTGCAGCAACAAGCCATGGCGATGGCCGCTGATGAGCGGCGCGAGGCCTATAAGTCGCGCATCGCAGCAGCGCTCAAACGCTTGGACGAAGGCGAGTGGGGCTTTTGTATGCAATGCGGCGAAGCGATTGCTAGCAAGCGCCTGATTAATGATCCCAGCGTGCCCGCCTGCATTTCATGCGCAAGCAGTCGCGGCTAAGTTTGAGGCCGCATTAGCGCGGCGGTAATTTCCGCAATTCCAGAACGTCTTCTCCAGGCCTTGGCCGTGTTTCATCGCCCAGCAAGCCGCTGCCACCGGTGAATTTCAGCATATTGTCTTCCAAGCGCCCGGTCATGCCGGTGAAGTCTGCCACACCCAGATCATTGCGTTCAAAAGCAAAGCGAATAGTGGTGCCTTGGGGCATGTCGAAGGCGGCCAGATCGTATGGTTCAGAGCGAACCTTGTAGATGCCTTCTTGCAAAGTGAGCGAGACAGGCTTTGGGCATTTCGCGGGGTCAGGCGACCATCCTTCTGCTGGAACCTGGGCGGTGATCCGGCTCCCATCCGAGCAGATTAAACCGGCGGTGGCATAGGCAAAGGGCTTTCCAGTCTCGGCCCAGACCACTTTAACCAGCTTGCCGCCTTCTGCTTTTTCAAAGCCTGACCAGTTGAAACGCGCAGGCAGGGGCTTGGGGTCTGAGGTGAGAGTGATTGTCTCACCCTGCTGCTGCCAGCTGCCTTTCGCCCGCATATCCAGCGCGCCAACCGATAGACGCCAGTTGAATGTACCGTCTTCAGCCAGACGCATGCCCATGGCGGTTTCAAATGAATTGCCGGTGTAATCGCCGATGAAATTGGATCGATCTGCCGCGGTGGAGGTCTCTGGCATGGCCGCAGCCGATTTGATTGGCGCAAGCGCAGAGCTATTCGCGCAGCCGCTTAGCAGCAGCGCGCCAAAACAGGCGAACAATTCTAGCTTATGATGCATGCCGAGCAGCCTAGAGACTGAGCACAATTCTGCCAAGGTAGAGCCAGATTAGCGCGGCAATTCCGACACGCCCATCAGAGCCTCATCCACGCTACGTGCGCATTGGCGCCCCTCGCGGATAGCCCAAACGACCAGAGACTGACCGCGCCGCATATCGCCGCATGCAAAGACATTGTCAGCCGTTGTGGCGTAATCTTGCTCATTGGCAGCGACATTGCCGCGGCCGGTTAGCTCAACACCGGATTGGTCGATCATGCCTGCTTTAATCGGGCCGACAAAACCCATAGCAAGGAAGATCAAATCGGCTTCGATTGTAAACTCACTGCCCTCGATCTCGTGCATGCTGCCATCACGCCATTCAACCCGTACGCATTCAAGGCCGGTCACATTTTCACCGTCACCCACAACACGCTTGGTCAGGACAGCCCAATCGCGGTCTGCACCTTCTTCATGGCTAGACGATGTGCGCAATTTCAGTGGCCAGTTCGGCCAAGTCATCGCTTTGTCTTCCTTTTCAGGAGGCTTGGGCATGATTTCCAATTGCGTAACGCTTTTCGCGCCTTGACGGTTAGATGTACCAACACAGTCGCTGCCAGTATCGCCGCCGCCGATCACAACGACATTCTTGCCGGTTGCGGTGAGCGATCCGCGCGGAGCCGCGCGCACTTCATCATCGCCGGCATTGCGCTTGTTTTGCTGGGTCAGGAATTCCATCGCGAGGCGCACACCGTTGAGTTCCGCGCCAGGAATAGCAAGCCCGCGCGCATCTTCTGATCCGCCAGCAAGCACCACTGCATCAAAGTTTTCTTCCAAGCTTTTGAAGGAGACATCGACGCCCACTTCTTTGCTGGTTTTGAACGTCACGCCCTCGGCTTCCATCTGGACAGCGCGGCGGTTGATCAGCTGCTTTTCCATTTTGAAATCAGGGATGCCGTAGCGCAGCAAGCCGCCGATGCGGTCGCTCTTTTCAAACACGGAAACAGTGTGGCCAGCGCGCGCCAATTGCTGTGCGCAAGCAAGGCCAGCAGGGCCGGAGCCGACAACGGCCACGGATTTGCCGGTTTTCACGGCTGGCACTTGCGGCGTGACCCAGCCTTCATCCCATCCGCGATCAACAATCGCGCATTCAATGCTTTTGATCGTAACCGGTTGGTCGACAATGTTCAGCGTGCAGCTTGCCTCGCATGGGGCGGGGCAAATGCGGCCAGTGAATTCGGGAAAATTATTGGTGGAGTGCAGAACATCCAGCGCATTTTTCCAATCACCCTCATAAACCAAATGGTTCCAATCGGGGATGATATTGTTCACCGGACAGCCGTTGTGACAATAGGGAATGCCGCAATCCATGCAGCGGCTGGCTTGGCCTTTCAGCGTCGCATCATCGGGCTGCACGATAAATTCGCGGTAATTCTCAAGCCGGTCTTTCGGGTCGAGATAATCGCGCTCGCGGCGGTCCAGTTCGAGAAAACCTGTGTCCTTGCCCATATCTTTTACTCCGCTGCCACGCTGGCGGCTTCGAGGCGCTCGGCCTCCAGCTGCTTGAGCGCTCGCTCATAATCGCGCGGCATGATCTTGATGAATTTACCCAAAGCGGCGTCCCAATTGTCCAGCAATTCGCCTGCTTTGGCGCTGCCGGTGTGGAGCTGGTGCCGCTCGATTAGAATTTTCAGGCGCTCTGCATCATGACGCAGCATGTCGCCCATGCCGAAATCATTCACATTGCTGGGGCGCTGGCTTGGACGGCCTGTGCCCTCATCGGCGTCTGGTCCAGCTGGGATGCTGCGCAATTCGACCTGCGCAGGGTTCACCAGCTTTTCAAACTCGCCGTCCTCGTCATAGACATAGGCGATGCCGCCGCTCATCCCGGCTGCAAAATTGCGGCCTGTTTTGCCAAGCACAACAACAACGCCGCCGGTCATATATTCGCAGGTGTGGTCGCCCGTGCCCTCGACAACGGCAATCGCGCCGGAATTGCGAACCGCGAAACGCTCGCCGCCAACACCGCCAAAATACGCCTCGCCAGCAATCGCGCCGTAAAGCACTGTGTTGCCGATGATGATGTTATTGGATGGATCGCGGTCTACGTTCGCAGGCTGTTTTACGATGATCCGCCCGCCCGACATGCCTTTGCCGACATAGTCATTGGCATCGCCTGTCAGATCGAGAGTGACGCCGTGAGCCAGCCATGCGCCAAAGCTCTGTCCGGCAACACCGGTCAAATTGATGCGAATGGTGTCAGGGGCAAGGCCTGCATGACCATATTTCTCTGCGATGCGTCCCGATAGCATGGTGCCAGCGGTGCGGTTCACATTGCGAATTTCGCGATCAAGCTGAACCGCTTCGCCTTTTTCCAATGCAGGTGCGCAGGCAGCAATCAGCTCATTATCAAGCGCTGCATCAAGACCGTGATCCTGCGTTTCTGTGTGGAACAGCTGCGCGTCTTCATCAATCTCGACTTCGTGCAGCAGGCGGCTCAAATCAACGCCGTCGGCTTTCCAATGGCGGTGCACGCGGCGCATGTCGAGCCGGTCCACGCGGCCAACCATTTCTTGCAAAGTGCGGAAGCCCATTTCGGCCATGATGGCGCGGAGCTCTTCAGCAACGAAGAAGAAGTAATTGATGACATGCTCAGGCTGTCCAGTGAAGCGCTTGCGCAGTTCGGGGTCTTGTGTTGCGACGCCAACGGGGCATGTGTTGAGATGGCATTTGCGCATCATAATACAGCCTGCCGCGATCAGCGGAGCCGTGGCAAAACCAAACTCATCCGCGCCCAGCAGTGCGCCAATCGCAACATCGCGGCCCGTCCGCAATCCGCCATCAACCTGCACGGCGATACGGCTGCGCAAGTCGTTCAGCAGCAATGTTTGCTGTGTTTCGGCAAGGCCGATTTCCCACGGCGAACCGGCATGGGTCAGTGAAGTAAGCGGTGATGCGCCCGTGCCGCCTTCATAACCAGAGATAGTGACGTGATCCGCGCGTGCTTTGGAAACACCCGCAGCAACCGTGCCAACGCCGACTTCGGAGACAAGCTTCACCGAAATGCGTGATTTTGGTTGGACGTTTTTAAGATCGTGGATCAGCTGCGCCAAATCCTCAATCGAGTAAATGTCATGGTGCGGCGGCGGCGAGATAAGGCCTACACCTGGCGTAGAGTGACGCACTGCGCCGATGCGTTTGTCGACCTTGTGGCCAGGCAATTGCCCGCCTTCGCCAGGCTTTGCGCCTTGGGCCATTTTGATCTGAATATCATCAGAATTGGCGAGATATTCGGTTGTCACGCCAAAGCGACCCGATGCCACCTGCTTGATGCGGCTGCGCATGGAATCGCCATTGTCCATCGGGGTAAAGCGTGCTGGTTCTTCGCCGCCTTCGCCCGTGTTGGAGCGGCCGCCCATACGGTTCATCGCAATCGCAAGGGTCGAATGCGCTTCATGGCTGATGGAGCCAAAGCTCATCGCGCCAGTGCTGAACCGTTTGACGATGTCTACTGCTGGCTCAACCTCGTCAATGTCGATGGCCGTGTCAGCGTTTTTAAACTCCAGCAGACCGCGAATGGTCAGCAGGCGTTCGGATTGCTCATTCACCGATTTGGCGAATTCCTCGTAATTGCTGGCATTGTTGCCGCGCACAGCATGCTGGAGGTCAGCCACGTTTTCCGGTGTCCATGCATGGTCCTCGCCGCGCAGGCGGAATTGGTAGATGCCGCCAACATCGAGCATGCTTTTATAGATTGGATTGTCGCCGTAAGCCTGCGCGTGGCGGCGCACAGTTTCCTCGGCCACTTCAGACAGGCCAATGCCTTCAATCGTGGTCGCCGTGCCGGTGAAATATTTGTCGATGAAGGGTGTTGAAAGCCCAACCGCGTCAAAGATTTGCGCCCCGCAATAGGATTGATAGGTCGAAATGCCCATTTTGGACATGACCTTGCGAATGCCTTTGCCAACCGCTTTGATGTAGTTGGTTTGCACTTCTTCTGCGGTCAGATCGGCATGCTTGTCGCAGCGCAATTGCTCCAGAGTTTCAAACGCCATGTAGGGATTGATCGCCTCGGCACCATAACCTGCCAATGCGCAGAAATGATGCACTTCGCGCGCTTCACCTGTTTCCACCACAAGGCCGGTTTGCATCCGCAAGCCTTGGCGAACAAGGTGATGATGCACAGCCGCAGTGGCGAGCAAAGCCGGCATAGGAATGCGGTCAGCATTTTGCGCGCGATCAGACAAGATCAGAATGTTCTGATCTTGCAAAACGGCTTCGGTCGCGGCCCAGCACATTTCCTTCAGAGCCATCTCAAGCCCGGCAGCGCCTGTGCTGGCATCCCAAGTCATATCAACCGTTTCGCAGCGGAACGCGCCATCAAGCGCCGTTTTCACTGTGCGGATTTTCGCCAAATCATCATTGGTGAGGATCGGCTGCTTCACCTCAAGCCGCTTATGCGTGCCGCCATCATGGCCTAGCAGATTGGGACGCGGGCCAATCATAGAGATCAGGCTCATCACCAATTCTTCGCGGATGGGATCAATCGGCGGATTGGTTACCTGCGCAAAGTTCTGCTTGAAATAGTCGTAAAGCAGCCGCGATTTGTTCGACAGCACCGCAATCGGCGTGTCTGTGCCCATCGAACCCAATGGATCCTCGCCCTTGGTCGCCATTGGCTCCAAGAATTTGGAAATGTCTTCCTGAGTATAGCCGAAAGCCTGCTGACGCATCAGCAGCGAATTGCCATCGGCCTCATCGCGCTCAACCACTTCGGACAATTCCGGCTCAATATCGGCAATGTCAGACAGCTTATACTGAGCGCGTTTGAGCCAGTCGGCATAAGGTTCTGTGCTCGCCAGATCGGCTTTCAGCTCGCCATCTTCGATGATCCGGCCTTGCTCCAGGTCGATCAGCAGCATTTTGCCGGGCTGGAGACGCCATTTGCGGGTAATGTCTTCCTCAGCAAAGGGCAGAACGCCGCTTTCCGATGATAGGCAGACGATATCGTCTTTGGTCACACAAAAACGGGCAGGACGCAGACCATTGCGGTCGAGCGTCGCACCAATTTGGCGGCCATCGGTAAAGGCCACGGCTGCGGGGCCATCCCATGGCTCCATGAGAGCAGCGTGATATTCGTAAAATGCCCGGCGCTCTGCATCCATCATTTCATTGCCGGACCAAGCCTCTGGCATCAGCATCATCATCGCATGGGCAAGGCTGTATCCGCCTGCCAAAAGCAGTTCCAATGCATTGTCGAGGCAGGCCGTGTCGGATTGGCCATGCGGGATCAGCGGCCACATCTTATCAAGATCAACGCCCAAAAGGTCGCTTTCCATGGTGCGGCGGCGCGCATTCATCCAATTGACGTTGCCGCGCACCGTGTTGATTTCGCCATTATGCGCGATCAAACGGTAAGGGTGGGCAAGACGCCAGCTTGGGAATGTGTTGGTGGAAAAGCGTTGGTGAACCAGACCCAGCGCCGATTTGCACTCTGGATTGCGCAGATCATCGTAAAATGAGCCAACTTGGTCCGCCAGCAGCAAGCCTTTGTAGACGATGGTCCGCGAAGACAGGCTCGGCATATAGCTTTCAGTAAGCCCAGGCATGTCCAGCTTTTCCGCTTGAGCGCGCAAAGGATTGAGCGTCTGCTTGCGGATCACCATCAGCTTGCGCTCAAACGCATCTTGATCGGTGCAATTGTCGCCGCGCGCCACAATCGCTTGTTGGATAACCGGCATCGAATCGACAACCGCTTTGCCCAAACCATCGAGAGTGACAGGCACATTGCGCCAGCCAATTAAGGTCTGGCCTTCTTTGGCGGTAAATTTTTCAAACTGTTCGGTTACAAAAGCGCGCGCCGCATCATCTTGCGGCATAAAGCACATGGCCACGCCGTAATCGCCTTTAGCAGGCAATTCTAAGCCTTCGCTCTTCGCCCAATTGCGCAGCAAAGTGTCGGGAATTTGCAGCAGGATACCGGCACCATCGCCCAGCAATGGGTCGGCGCCAACAGCGCCGCGGTGATCGATGTTTTTCAGAATCTCAAGCGCTTGGCTAACAATATCATGCGACGCATCGCCTTTGATATGCGCAACAAAGCCAACGCCGCAGGCGTCATGTTCATTGCGCGGATCATACAAGCCTTGGGGCCCTGGGTGTCCCATTCGAAAATTCCTGTCCTGTCAGATGCCGGTCTGTCGGGCGCCATTGGGATGTCTCCCAAAGCTAACCGGCAGTGTTGCGCAGATGATTCGCCGCCGCCACGCGCGCAGCAATCATATCGCTTAGGGCTTCTTTGCCGACAGGATAGGAATTTTGCAACAATGAATACGGAAGCATTGTTTCAGCCGTGCAAGGCTAAACTTTAGTCGCAAATATGCAGAAACGCCGCGAGAATGCGGCGCCTCTATGTAGAACGCTGTAGAAAATTCAGTGGATTAGCTGGGGTCGCTCATCCGTTGGAGCTTTTCCAACGCTTCGCGCAAAGCCGCTTCTGTCTGCTCTGCCTCGGCGCGTGTTTCTGGATCGCCGCTGGGTTTCAGCTCGGCAATCGGCAAATCGCGGATCGCTTGGGCAATGCGAGGATCGCTGGGGCGGACACGGCGTGATGCAGGATCATTGACCCGTGCAACGCGGTGATCATCGAGACCAACAGCGAATCGTTCAACCATTTGCACAAGGCTTAGGTCTTTCAAATCGCGCTCTTTCAGCTCAATAATTTCAGCTTCGCGGGTCTGCTCCAGCAATGGGGCGTCTGCTTCATGCGGGGCGGTGGAATCAAGGTCCACAGCCTTTTTGCCGGCAGGCACAGCTGCAGGCGTCGCGCAAGAAAGCAAGGAAGCGCTTTCATCGCCGCTAGGGCCGATATCGGCGTAAGAACCGTCGAGCTCCAATGGGAAATCACCGTCCAAATCACCCGCTGTATCGGCGGCCTTGTTGGTCAGCCTGTCCAAATCAATCGGAGTTGCAGGCTCGGCCACAGGCTCCTCTTCGAAATTGGCGAAAGCATCCAGAGGAAGCGGTTCGTCAGCCATGAATTTGTGGCGGCCAAGGGCTGCGCGGCGATGACGATCATTGGGCGAGGGCGCTTCGTCAAAACTATCGTCGGCGAAGGGGTCTTCATAATAAGTGCTGGGCTTTTCAGCCTGCTCTTCAGTATTTTCAATCAGCTCTTCTACCGCTGGCTCAGTCAGTTCCAAGGGTTCCTCGGAAACTTCCTCTGAGAATTCAGCAGGGCTTTCTTCGAAATGCTCGAATGCTGCTGCTTTTTCAGCAACGCGGGCATCTTGCGTCAGCGGCTCAGTCGGCCATTCTTCATCGCCAACTTCAATATCGCTTTCCGCCAATTCCAGCGGTGCATCCAGGCTGTCGCTGCCCAAATCCTGTGTGGAGATGATGGATGCTGCGCGGCGGCCAGTGACAACGTCGACTTCAGGCTCTTCTGCTTCGCGGCTGCGCTTGGATTTGGTGCGCATGGGCAATTTTGCGCCAACGCTGCGTGCCAGAATAAATCCGCCAATCGCGCCAAGAACAGCGGCAACGAATGCGAGAATGAAGGGGAGGTTCGGGGAGCTCGACCAGGCGGAGGCCACCACATATGCAGCGGCTCCGAATAGGATCGTGGTCCAAGCAATTATGATCCAGACAAACGCAGGATGAGAGGCGAGCGGAGCGCTCGGCTGATTGCTAGTGGATGTGTTTGCGCCAAACATCTTGGGCAGTTTCCTCATTGCTTCATTCATGTCCAATTTGGACGAATCACTTACCCTTCAAAGGGTTCAAGCAACTGCGGCCATTGTGGACGGTTGAGTGTTAGCTAGCAGATTGTGGTAAACGAGTTGATAACGCTGAATATTCTTCGCCCAATCATGGCTTGCCTCAACATGGGTCAATGCCTGAGATTTTATCGCATCCCATTCGTGGCGGCGCTCCAGCCAATCGGCCAATGCTGCTGCACATCCGGCAGGGTCATCGGCGGGAAAGAGTATGCCAGTGTCGCCATTGGTCATCAATTCGCGGTGCCCGCCGACATCAGAGGCAGCCACTAGGCGCTGCTGCGCCATAGCCTCTAAGGGTTTGAGCGGAGTGACCAGATCGGTCAAGCGGCTGGCTTTGCGCGGATAGGCGAGAATGTCGATCAGCGAATAATAGCGCTCAACCTCTTTATGCGGCACGCGTCCGGTAAAGATCACGGCATCGGGATCGGGCAGAGCGGCGGCTTGGGCACGCAAAGCTTCATCGCGCGGGCCGCCGCCGGTCAGCAGCAATTTTGCACCAGCCTGGCGCTTGCGCAATATCGGCACGGCAGCGATCAAATCGTCCATGCCTTCGTAATCATAAAAGCTGCCGATGAAGCCAATCACAGGCTCATCACCAATGCCGAGCTCTTTTGCCAGAGCGTCATCGCGCGGGGCAGGCTCGCCAAATAGCGACATATCAACGCCATTGGGCGAAATGCCGATTTTGCCGCCGCTAAATCCGCGCGACATCAAGTCATCGCGCAGGCCGTGGCAAATGGTGAAGACCGCATCCGCGCCTGCAACAGCGCGATTTTCAAGCTGGCGGGTGAGGCGATATTTGACCGAACCTTCGCGTCCAGTGCCATTGCCAACAGCGGCATCTTCCCAAAAGGCGCGGATTTCATAGACCAGCGGAATATTGTGTTTGCGTGCCGCCTTTAAGGCCGCGTGGCCGCAAATGGCGGGTGAGTGCGCATGAATGACATCGGGCCGCCAATCGCGAATCACTTTGTCGATGCCCTCTGCAAACAGGCCAATCTCGCGCCATTCGCGCAGACCAGCTGGCCCTTCGGCAACACCGTCTGAGCGGTGGAACATCAGCCCTTCGACGGTTTCGACAGGCGGGCCATCATGCTCGTGACGAAGGCCGGTCACGCCGCGCACATCCATTCCGGCAGCCTGCTGCGCCTTGAGGATCGCACGGGTGCGAAAGGTATAGCCGCTATGCAGCGGGAGCGAATGGTCGAGAACGTGAAGTATGCGCATGATGATTATGTCTTTGGCACAATGTGCTTAACGGAGCGTCAACTGACTGCTGTTAGAGCGCGTTTGTAGTCAGGGCATTATGTTCTGGCGCAGAGCAATTCGTAGGCATGCAAATACCGTGATCGATTATTTCTCTTTGGCGCTCTCTCATGGCCTACTACTGCTGTGCCTGTTTCGTATTGCGCGCAACAAAGCGCTCGATCCTCTGGTCGCCCGGCCTCAGCGCCGCCATAATGCAGCCAAGAATGATACACCGGCGAGCGATGATCTGTCCTTGGACGCGCAATCAGGGGCAGATGACGCCGCATGATTGATCTCGTCTTCCTTGGCTTTATCGGCTGCGTCCTAATGCTTGGCGTGCGGCGACCCTTTATCTGGGTGCTATTGTATCTCTACATCGACATCGTTGCGCCGCAGCAAATTGGCTACGGCGTTATTCAATCGGTGCCCGTATCGATGATCGCCTTTGCAGCGGCCTTTGGCGGTTGGTTGATGATCGACAATAAAGCCCCTGCGCGCTTCACATTCCGCCAGGGCTTAATGGTCGCATTGCTGCTCTATTGTTGGTGGACCACGCAAAGCGCCGATTTCCTCGAATCCGCTCTCACCAAATGGGATTGGGTCTGGAAAGCGCTGCTCTTTGCGATTTTTCTGCCGCTGACGCTGACAACCAAATTGCGGATTGAAAGCGCGATTATCGTGCTGTTGCTGAGCGTAGCCTCCATTGTCATCGGCGCGAGCATAAAGACTGTTCTTGGCGGCGGCGGCTATGAGAACCAGCTGTTCCTAGTGAGCACCAATAGCGGACTTTACGAAAGTTCTGTGCTCGCCTGTATCGCCATTGCGGTCATTCCAATGGTCATTTGGGCGATGCAAAACAGCACCATCTTCCCGCCCGATTGGCGCTCCAAAACCTTCTGCATTGCGCTGATCTTTGCGTGCCTGCTGATCCCTGTCGGCACAGAAGCGCGCACGGGTCTGGTCTGTATTGCCGTGCTGGGCGCGATCATGTTCCGCCATGTGAAGCAAAAGGCTTTGTTCGCCGCAGGCGGTATGGTGCTTGGCCTGATCTCTTTGCCATTCCTGCCGTCCAGTTTTTACGACCGCATGTCGACGATCTCTAACTATCAGTCGGACGAATCCGCCTCCACCCGCGTTGCGGTTTGGACATGGACGATGGAATATGTCGCGACCAATCCGATGGGCGGCGGCTTTGATGCATTTAAAGGCAATTCCTTCACCTACACGCTGCCGGTGGAAGAGGAAAACGGCAACACCAGCGTCGTCAGCTATCAAGAAGTGACCGATGAAGGCCGCGCCTATCACTCCGCCTATTTCGAAGTGCTGGGCGAGCAAGGGTTCATCGGCTTGATCATCTGGAGCATTCTGCAAATCACCGGATTGCTGCATATGCGCCTGATCATTCGCAAATGGCGCGATACGCAGGATGACGCGCACAAATGGAAAGCGCCGCTGGCCGCTGCGCTGATGAAAGCGCAGATCATCTATTTGGTGGGCGCTTTGTTCACTGGCATTGCCTATCAGCCGTTTATGCTGGTTCTGTTGGCGATCCAGATTGGCCTGACGACCTATTTGAACCGCGAAGAGCAAAGCGAAGAAACGCCAAGGCGCGGCAAACGCTCAAGCAAACGGGCCGTGAAACATGCAGGGCCATCACGCGGCAAACGCGCGAAGCCCGCCGGCGGATGGCCGCAGCCCGCCGCGCCGCAACTCAACATTGAAAAACCGTGAGCGGTCCAGCGACGGGTAAAGCGCCAGTTCTCCAACTTGATGCGCTAACCGGCCTGCGCGGTATCGCGGCATGGCTCGTCGTATTTTACCACATTCGCCTCAGCCTGACGGCTCTTTTGCCCAGCGATACGATCGCATTTCTGGCCAAGGGCTATCTTGCGGTGGACCTGTTTTTCATGCTGTCGGGCTTTGTCATGTGGCTGAATTACGGCGACCGCTTTGCGCAAAATGGCCTACGCGAAACACCCAGCTTTCTTTGGAAGCGCGTTGCTCGCATTTGGCCGCTTCATGCGCTCATCATGGCGGGAATGATCGCATTTGCTGCTTTGTTGATTGTGACAAAGCGGCCAATTGATGAGTATCCCTTGGGTGAGCTGCCTTTGCATATTATGCTGGTGCAAAACTGGGGCTTTACCGATGCTCTTAGTTGGAACCATCCCGCTTGGTCGATCAGCACAGAGCTCGGCGCATATCTGGTCTTTCCGCTCATCGTGTGCGCTATTGCTTGGCGGCAGCTGAGCGCGCCGGTTTTGCTCGCCATATTGGGCGCAGCATTGGCGGGGCTTTACGGCTTTTTCGCGCTGAACGGCCTCACTGATTTGGGCGACAATATCGCGCAAATGGGCCTAGTACGCTGTATCATTGAGTTTTTCATTGGCATCGTTCTGGCCAATATTTGGCAGCGTTTCGGGCAAGGGCTTAGCGCTACATTGTGCTGGGCATTGGCAGCCTGCGCTGCGGCGCTGATCGGCATGTTCGCCAATGTACCAGAAACCGCCTTTATGCCGGTGCTGATTGCGAGCATATTGATGATTTTCGCCAGCAACGCCGGCAAGTTTGCCGCTGTGCTTTCGGCCAAGCCGCTGCTGTGGCTGGGCGATATTAGCTATGCGACCTACCTGGTGCACTATTTCGCCTTTATCCTGTTCAAGATCGCATTTGTTGGGCCGGACTTGCAACTGAGCTGGATGCAGCTGGCGGCGTTTCTGGCCGGTATTATGGCGATGTCTGCGGCGCTCTATTGCGGGTTTGAAAAACCGGCACAGCGCTGGATGAATGCGCGCTCGCCCTTTGCCAAATCCGTGCGGATGAAGCCGAGCCCCAGCGTTTAGACGCGCTTAGACGCACCCAAATGCCTCATGAACGTCCCTTTGCGATTCGTTTTCTGGCCGCAAATTTGGGTCCAAAGCCGATCAGATTTGCAACGCGCCGCAGTCTTCTTACCGGCGAATACGCCATGCCGTAGCGGCAGGTTGACGTCTACGGAAACTACATTGCGCTTATCGTCATGATGCTTCATGAAGTGGGTTATAGAGTTAACCTGCAAGAGGAGAGGCGTATGACCACCCCACAAGAAATCGCTGCAAAAGTCGGCGAAAATATCGGCACCAGCGAATGGGTCGAAATGGCTCAGGAAAAAATCAACATGTTCGCCGATGCCACTGGCGATCATCAATTCATTCACATCGATGAAGAAGCTGCCAAAATGACGCCGTTTGGCGGCACAATTGCGCATGGCTTTATGACGCTTTCGATGATCCCATATCTTTCCGCCAATTCGAACATTCCGAAAATGGACGGCGTGAAAATGGGCGTAAATTATGGCGGCAACAAAACCCGCTTTATCGCACCAGTGCGCGCAGGCAAACGTATTCGCGGCCATTGGAAGCTGACCGAAATGGTCGAAAAGCGCCCCGGCCAATGGCAGCAAACTTGCGAAATTACACTTGAGATCGAAGGCGAAGATAAGCCTGCGCTGATCTGCGAGTGGATCACGCAATTCTTCGTCTAATAACCCCCTAACGGCTCATCTCTGCGCTCGAACTAGAGCTGGGGAGGGGCCGCAGATTTTGCTACACAATATAAGGAGCTCGCCATGCGCGACGCAGTCATCGTATCCACCGCTCGGACCCCAATTGGCCGTGCATATAAAGGCGCATTTAACGCCACACCTGGCGCTACTCTTGGTGCCGCATCCTTTGCCCCAGCGGTTGAACGCGCAGGCATTGATCCAGCAGAAATTGATGATGTGATCTGGGGCAGCGCGCTGCAACAGGGCACGCAAGCGGGCGGCCTTGGCCGTTTGGTTGCTTTGCGCGGCGGCGCGCCGACAACAGTGTCGGGCCAAACGATTGACCGTCAGTGCTCCAGCGGCCTGATGGCGATTTCAACCGCTGCCAAGCAGATCATTGTCGACAATATGGACATTGTCGTTGGCGGCGGCCAAGATTCGATCAGCCTCGTGCAAACTCCTGAAATGCGGGTGGCTGCTGATCCTTCGCTGATCGCAATGCACAAAGACATTTACATGCCAATGCTGAGCACTGCTGAAACCGTGGCTTCGCGCTACAATATCAGCCGCGAAGCGCAGGATGAATATGCGCTGGAATCGCAAATGCGCACGGCTGCTGCTCAAGAAGCGGGCAAGTTTGACGATGAAATCGTGCCTGTCACCACCACCATGATGGTGAAAGACAAGGAAAGCGGCGAAGTGTCTCAGGTTGAGCACACCGTGACCAAGGATGAAGGCAACCGTCCTTCAACCACATTGGAAGGCCTGCAAAGCCTGAAGCCTGTCATGGGCCCTGATAAGTTCATCACCGCGGGCAACGCATCGCAGCTTTCCGATGGTTCATCGGCCAGCGTCGTGATGGAAGCCAAGCTTGCTGAGCAAAAAGGTCTCACTCCGCTTGGCCGTTATGTCGGCATGGCAGTGGCTGGAACCGAGCCTGACGAAATGGGCATTGGCCCCGTTTTCGCGATCCCGAAATTGCTCAAGCAAACTGGCGTGAAAATGGAAGAGGTTGGCCTGTGGGAGCTGAACGAAGCTTTCGCAGTTCAGGTTCTTTATTGCCGCGATCAGCTCGGCATTGATAACAGCATTTTGAACGTCAATGGCGGCTCGATCTCCATCGGCCACCCATATGGCATGACTGGCGCGCGCTGCGTTGGCCACGCATTGATCGAAGGCAAACGTCGCGGCGCGAAATATGTCGTTGTGACCATGTGTGTTGGCGGCGGCATGGGTGCTGCTGGCATGTTCGAAGTACTGTAAGAATGAGCCCCTCTTAACATGAGACTGCGCAAACCTCGGATTGAGCCGCTCCTGATGGAGCAGCTCGACGAGGCGCAGCGCGAGGCGCTTGCCCCCTTTGCCGACCCCAATAATAAGGTCGGCGGGGGGCGAGTGCTCAATATTTTTCGCACTCTTGCCCATTCGCCCAAGGCGCTGACCGCCTTTATCGGCTGGGGCAATTACATCATGTCGCGGCGCAATTCACTGGATGCGCGCGAGCGAGAGATAGTGATTTTGCGCACCGGCTGGCTCTGCAAATCCGGTTATGAATTCGTTCAACATACGCGCATTGGCAAAGCTTGCGGGCTGAGCGAGGCGGATATTGCCCGCATCAAACTGGGCGCAGAGGCAGACGGTTGGAGCGAGCGCGAGGCGGCAATGCTGCGCGCGGCCGATGAGCTGGTCGCAAACCACCATGTCAGCCAAGCCACTTGGGATGCGCTGGATGATCTGGGCGACCGGGGCCGGATGGATCTGGTGATGACCGTGGGACAGTACACGCAGGTGTCGATGATGCTTAATTCCTTCGGCATTCAACTCGAAGATGGCGATGAGGCGGACCCTGACCTTTACGCTGAGTAATCCTCTGCAATCAGCGAGCACGCTCTAAACCTTGAAATTTCGCCCTTTTCACCCCACCTATTGGGAAGAGGGGACACATTTATGGGCATTATGGAGATCATCGGGATCGCGGGCAGCGTTAGCCTTTTGGCGGGCTGGAGGCTGTATCTGTGTGTCTTTGCAACCGGTCTTGCGATGCGATTCAATGCCATTCCCATCCCCGAACATCTCGCCAGCCTTGAAGTGCTCGCCAACCCTTGGGTGCTCGGCATTGCGGCGGTCGGCGCGCTGGCGGAGTTCTTTGCTGATAAAGTCATGTGGCTCGATAGCGCATGGGACACGATCCACACACTCGTGCGGCCCGTGGGCGGCGCATTGCTGGCGCTGGCCATCGTTGATCCCTCCGACCCAACTATGCAGATCATCGCGTTTCTGCTGGGCGGCGGCGCGAGCTTTGCAGCCCATGCAGGCAAGGCCGGCGCGCGCGGCGTGGTCAACGCCTCGCCAGAGCCGGTGAGCAATGTGATGGTCTCCACCGCAGAGGATGTCGCGACCGCTGGGCTTCTCTACACCACCTATGAATACCCATGGGTAGCAGGCGGCATTGCGCTGGTTCTGTTCGCCTTTGTCGCAGGCCTACTGCTGATGGCGCGGCGGATGATTAAGAAGATCATTGGGGCTGTGAGCGGGGCAGGTGACGAGCCCCCGGCTTAGGCATTTTGTCTGCTCTGGTCGGGTAGACGATTTAATCTAATGTTTGAAATTGGGGTGGAAAGCGGACTTAATGCAACATGGGTTGGCCGTTTCAGATATTGACCGCCCGCCTGAATACTCCGAATGATTTTGCCTGCCCTCGATCAAATCTGTCGTCCTGACTTCACTCTTTGCCATTGCCAAAGCCTGCACATGTGGATGAAAGTGCCGAATGCGAATCAGGCAGTTAGAGATCTTTTATCACGTCTATCGCGCAGGCTCGATTAGCGGGGCGGCGCGCGATTTGAATGTCTCGCAACCTTCGGTAAGCAAGGTGCTGCGCCATACCGAGGATCAGCTTGGAATAGAGCTTTTTCAGCGCAGCAAAGGCAGGTTAAAACCAACGCCTGCTGCCGATGAATTGTTTGGAGAAGCAGACGATCTTTATGGGCGGCTAGCATCCTTCAACCGTTCTCTGGATAACATTCGACAGCGCCGCGGCGGGCACATGCGATTGAGTGTCCTTCCCTCGCTTAGCCTATCGGTAGGGCCAGAATTAATTTCGCGGATGCGCGTCACAGATGACAGTCTTAGTTTTGAACTGACAACGCTCCATTCTGCTGATTTGGCGAGGGTATTGCTCGAAAAACAAAGCGATCTCTCCATTGGTTTTGAGCCGATCCATGACTCACGAATTCTGACCAAACAAGTCGGCACAGGCGCATTTGCAATGGTCTCAGCGCACGCCTTGCATGAGGGGAATGAGCAAGATGTTGCCGGATTGCTCGCAAATGAAGACTTTATCGGCATTCAAGAAAGCGGCCCTTTGGGCGGGATAGTTGAGCAAGAGCTTTTGCGCCGTGATATCGTGCCTAAGACAGTGATTACGGCCCACACTTACCACGTTGCATTGTCGCTCGCGCGCAAGCAATTGGGCATTGCAATTACGGACCAATATACAGCTTATTCCTACTTAGGTGCCGGACTCCAAAGACATCTCCTGAAAGATTTTCCTTCGTTTCCAATTTTTGCGAGCCGATTGGTTGACCACCCATTCGGGCAAAAAATTGATGAAGCTACTGCAGCGCTAGAGCGGGCGGTGAAAGATTTGCAGCGCGGCATTGGCGCCATGCAATCGTCCAGAACTTAGCAAATCCATAACCTCCATTTATACCTAAGCCCCGCTTTGATTGAGCGAAGAGTTTGCGTTGCTGCTCCAGTTGCGGCACCAGAACGCGCATAGATATTGTCCCAGCGATGCTAGGGCAACAAAACAGGGAGGGAAATTCATGAAGAAACTCGGCAAGAAGGTCGCCATTTTGCTATCCGGAACAGCGATTGGGTGTTTGTCTTCGCAAGGCGCAATCGCCCAAGATAGTGCTGGCGAGGGCGAGGCTGCTGCAGCCAATGCTGATGCGCAAGAAACTGCCATTGTGGTTACTGGTACGCGCATTCAAGGCGCACAGATCAACGATATCCTTCCAATCACTGTCGTGGGAGAAGCAGATGTTGATGTTATTGATCCGGCATCGGGCGACGAACTGTTTCGGGCGATCCCGCAAGCAGGCTCTGTAGCTTTTAACGACCAAAGCACCGTTGGCGGTGTCAATGGTGCGCGCGGCGATATCGCATCGATTAACCTTCGAGGCATCGGAACTGGCAATACATTGCTTTTGGTCAACGGACGCCGAATGGTGCTTAACCCTGGCTTCCAAACTGAGCTTTTGGTCCCGGTCGTGTCGCCTGATACCAACCAAATTCTGCCCGGGAGTGTGCGCCGTGTTGAGGTTCTGCGTGATGGCGCCTCAGCGGTTTATGGAGCAGACGCTGTTGCTGGCGTGGTCAATACCATTCTTCGAGGTGATTTGGACGGAGGTTATGTCCAAGGCAATTACCGCGCATCGACGGGAACCAGCCTCTACAGCACTTCGCTGCGTGCCGGATATGGCTTTGATTTTGGCGAAGGGCGCGGCAATTTCTCGCTCTACGGTTATTACTTCCACGAGAATGGCGCGCCGTCCTCCATCCGCGATTACGCCTCTGACAGTGATCGCCGCCGGTTCGTTGAGGGTACCGCGTTTGAAGGCGATACCCAGATTGACAACAGTTCGAATGACAGCCCGTGGGGTGAGTTCGATATTCAAGCATCCCGTGGGTCAACTGATCTCAACGACGATGACTTTTTCGTTCGCCCATGCGGAGCATTCGAAGACGTCAATGCGATTTCTGACAGCCGTTTTCTTGACCTTGGCAACGGCATTTGTGCAGATAACGGCACGACACAGACGCGCGCCCAGCGTTACAATATCGAAGGCGATCGTGACCTTTTCTCAGAAAAGGATCGCTACAGCGTATCGGGTCTGTTTCGCTATGAGCTAAGTCCGGCTGTCGAATTCTATGCAGAGGGATCATATTATCGTTCGGATTCCAACCGTAATCTTGAACAGCGCTCAAACCTCACAGCAGCACCGATTCCTGTTCTGCCAACTGCGTTTTGGAACCCGCTCGGGGCCGCAACCTTGGCTGACGGTTCTCCTAATCCGAACCGCTTAACCAGTGGTATTGACGGCATTGGCCCTGATGGCGCTACGATTATTATCGAAGACTATCGCCCGATCGACGCTGGGCCGCGCAACGTTCGTGTGAAGAAAGATGTATTCCGTCTTGTCGGCGGTCTGCGCGGTGACTTCTTTGGGTGGGATTTCGATGCCGGTCTGCTGTATTCGCAAGCCAACACGAATGATTTCACGAGCAATCGGATCTCAAATTCACTGTTCCAAGCTGCAATTAACCGCACAGATAGCACGGCCTACAATCCGTTTAATGGCGCCTGCGTTGACAATGTGGATAGCGGCGATTGCACCGCAAACCCGCAGTCTGTGATTGATACATTTGTGATTGATGTATTCCGTAAGGGCGAGACGACCCTTGCATTGGCAGATTTCAAGCTTTCCAAGTCTGATCTATTCACATTGCCTGGCGGTAACGTGGGCCTCGCAACCGGGGTGGAATTCCGGCGCGAGACATTCGAAGATGATCGCGATCCACGCTTGGATGGCACAACCACCTTCACCAACGCGTTCAATGGAAACTTCTTTGGCAGCGATGTGATGGGCTCCAGCCCATCACCCGACACTAGCGGCAATCGCGAGGTATATTCAGTCTTCGCTGAAACCTTCATACCGCTTGTGTCAGCTGACATGGGCATACCATTGATGGAAGAATTGACCGTTCAGCTCGCTGGCCGGTTGGAGCGCTTCAGCGATATTAAGGAAACGGCGATTGTGCCGCGCGCTGCAGCGGCATGGACTGTCACCGATGGAATCCTGCTGCGCGGGGCATGGTCGCAAGGCTTCCGTGCGCCTAACCTAATCCAGGTCAATGATCTGGGAACAACACGGTCGAACACTCGCGATGATTTTGTGCAATGCGCAGCACAAATTGCGAAGGCCGAGATTGCCAGTTTTGATGACTGCTCAGGTTCAGGAACCGTCAGTTTGCGGACGGGTACAAACGAACTGCAACCAGAGGACACTGAAAGCGTCAATCTTGGTCTAGTCCTTGAGCCGGGCTTTATTCCTGGCCTCACTCTGACTGCTGATTATTGGCGCGTCAAACAAGAGGGCATTGTAGGTGTGTTCGGAGACTCCAACCAAATCGCACTAGACCTTGTTCAGCGTCTGAATGGCGGCACCAATCCCAATGTTGAGCGTGCTGCACCCGATCAAGATCAGATCGACTTGTTCGCTGGCACCGGCTTAGAGGCTGCAGGCGATATTATTCGTGTGCTCGATCCATATCTGAACCTGGATACACGTGTATCAAAGGGTTGGGACTTTGGTGTGTTCTACAAAGTGCCTGATTTTGGCCTTGGTGATTTCAACCTCAAAGTGAATGCAGCCTATCTGGATTCATTCTTCCAAAGCCCTGGTGCAGATGGCCAGACCTTGCTTGATGCTGTCGACGACGGAACCTTGCCAGGCATTAGCATTGCTAACACCGGGCAGGTGCGCCAGTTGAATGGTCGTCCCAAATGGCGTTTCAGTGGTTCTGTGCGCTGGGACAGCGGGCCTGTTCGGGTGAGTTTGTTTGGCCGTTATGTCGGTAAAGTGTCTGATACCAGCCTTGTGCAAGACGACACTGGTGATCTGTTCCAAGTCGATGATTGGTTCACGATGAACGCTGCGATTAGCTACAAAATTGAAAATGACACGGGCCTTGACGGCACCCGCTTGCGGGTCGGCTTCAATAATATTTTCAACAAGCAGCCACCGATCGCGGATCAGAGCTTCGGTTTCTTCAGCAACCTTCATTCTGCTCGCGGACGCCAATTTACAGTATCGCTGCGGAAGGACTTCTGATCTGATAAATCCGCAGTCTGGCGGCCATTCACCATTGTTTCAGCAAAAGGAGACACCCGAATGTTTCGCCGCCTGATATTTGCTTTGAGCGGCGCGGTCATGCTTTCAAGTTGCATGACTGCGCCGACAAGGCCTGCGCAACCAATGCCGCTCAATGTAGAGAATGCGCGTTGTAGCAACGGCATAGTTGCGATCGACACCGACTTTCCTGCCGGGGCCCTAGCCTCTTGTTCAGTCGGTCAATCCGGCAATGTCAAAATCGTGCTCTCGCCCGAGGATGCCCCTCCGATCAATTGCAGCGCTTGGTATGCGTTTCGAGTGCAAGCCGGGATGAAGCAGCAGGTCAAAATCGATCTGAATTATACAGAGTGCGGGCATCGCTATTGGCCCAAAGTCAGCACAGATGGCAAAGTCTGGACACGATTAAGCGAGAGCCATGTCGAGCTGTCCGAATTCGCCGGAAAGAAAATGGCGCGGCTCACTTTGACTGCTGGCACCGACCCAATTTTCGTCTCTGCCCAAGAGATTGTCGTGCCTGCAACATATGATAGCTGGCTTGATGGTTTGGAGGCGGAACGCAGCATAAGGCGCTCTTTGCTTGGCCGCTCTGCTGAAGGGCGCCCAATTGAAATCATTCGATTTGGCAATAAGGCTGCGCGCGAACAGTTGGTTTTGGTGGGACGGCAGCATCCACCAGAAGTCACCGGGGCTTTGGCAATGTTCCCGTTTGTCGAAACCCTTCTGGGGGATGACCCGCTTGCCAAACGTTTTCGGGATCGGTTCGAAGTCATCGCGGTGCCATTGCTCAACCCTGATGGTGTGGTGAAAGGCCATTGGCGCCACAATACTGGCGGGATTGATCTCAACCGTGATTGGGGACCATTTACACAGCCAGAGACGAGGCTGATGCAGGGCGTTTTGGAGAGGGTTGAAAGTGCCCCCAATCAAAACTTGCGTCTGATGTTGGATTTCCATTCGACCCAGCGCGATATATTTTATTCTATCCCAGATGAGCTTCCGACTGACCCGCCGTTATTTACGCGCGATTGGCTTGCCCGTTATCAAGAACGGATGACAGATTATGAAGTGGTGCGCGATGCTCGCCATACTGTCGGAAGACCCGTTTCCAAAGCCCATGTCTTCGACACATATGGCGTGCCCGGCGTGACCTTCGAGATTGGGGACGAAACCGATAGAAAACTGATTGGCCGGATCGGCAAACAATCCGCGATGGCGGTGATGGAAACCTTGCTGAAAACTCCTGAGAAATGATGAGTTGGAAGTTAAAGACTCACGTTCTTACCAGCCTGACAGCAGGCCTTTTTTTGACTTCATGCGCCGCGTTACCAGAGCCTATCGAAGTGCCCCAAGAGGCTAAACTTGATCTGCTTATCAAAGGAGGGCTCATCTATGATGGATTGGGTGCGCAGGGGCGGATCGGCGACATTGGAATTGCCGAGAATAAGATCGTGTTTGTGGGTGAAGCGCATTCGGAAGCCGCTGCCAAACAAACCTTGGATGCCGCCGATCTAATTGTTGCCCCTGGTTTCATCGATCCGCACACGCATGCTGACAAAGATCTCGTCTCCCAAGACCGCAAAAGGCGCGCAAACCTACCTTATCTTTTCCAAGGGGTCACAACTGTGGTGGTTGGGAATGATGGCTTTGGCGGCAGTGATATCGCGGCACAGGCCCAAACTGCGCGAGCAAGGGGTATTGGCACCAATGCAGTGTATCTTGCTGGCTTTGGCCCTTTGCGCGAAAGTGTACTCGGCAAACAAAACCGCTCTCCGCAAACAGCTGAATTGGAGTTGATGAAAGCCAAATTGGAGCGCGCAATGTGCGAAGGGGCGGCCGGTTTTTCAGCTGGACTTTATTATGCTCCCCAGAACTTTGCAAAAACTGACGAAGTCGCGGCGCTTGCTGCTGTAGCGGGCGAGCATGGCGGCTATTATGATACGCATATGCGCGATGAAAGCGACTATTCTATAGGCCTTGAGAGGTCAGTTGCAGAGGCTCTAGCGATTGGCAAACGCGCACAAATACCGGTGCATATTGCCCATATTAAGGCTTTAGGCCCCAGCGTTTGGGGCCGAAGCAAGCGAATTATCGACATGATTTCCGCGGCGAGAGCGACCGGCCAATCTGTCACCGCTGATCAATATCCTTGGGAAGCATCCGGCACGCGTATCAGCAATGCGATTGTGCCGCGTTGGGCGCTGGATGGCGGCCTTGAGGGCCTACGCCTTCGCTTAAAAGAGCCAGTAACCAGAGCAAAAATTGCTGAAGAGATGGAGGCCAATCTAAAGCGCCGCGGCGGGGCTGAGAGATTGCTCTTCACCGGCAGCTTGGGAGCTTTCAAAGCAAAAACAGGCCAGACCTTATCGGATTATTCCCAAGCACAAGGAATGGGTCCTGTCGAAGCGGCGATTGGATTGCTGCAGCAAGGAGATATGCGTGTGGCCTCCTTTGTCATGAATACACAGGACATCAATGCATTGGCTGTTCAGCCTTGGGTCGCAACAGGTTCAGATGGTAGCACCGGACATCCGCGCAAATATGCCAGCTTCCCCAAGGCCTATCGGGATTTGGTAGTGGATGAAAAATTGCTATCAATGGCCCAGTTCATCAGACGCAGTACGGCGCTACCGGCTCAAATTTTGGGCTTGAAAGATCGCGGCGCATTGGCCGCCGGTATGGCCGCAGATGTGGCCGTGTTCGATCCGAGAACTTTTCGGCCCAATGCGACTTATGCGCAGCCCAAAGAGCTGTCTTCTGGCGCTGTTTTTGTCATCGTAAATGGCAAGCTGGCAATCACAGAAGGGCAATATAGCTCTGAATTGGCCGGCCAACCTTTGTTGAGAGCGGGACGATCGGCCCATGCTGACTGCGCAATGATGAGCAAACCTCCAACCGTAACTAAACCTGATTGAAGGATGCTGAGATGAAAAGCTGGTTCGCAATTCCCTTGTGGAAGCGGGTAATCGCAGCGTTAGTGCTGGGCATAATTGCCGGTTATCTATTCGGCGAAAAAGCGGAGAGCATAAAGTGGATTGGCGATCTATTTATCCGCTCGATCAAAATGCTGATCGTTCCTCTCATATTCTTTTCGCTCGTCTCCGGGATCGCCGCATTGGGCGATTTGAAAAAGCTTGGGAATGTTGGCGGCAAGGCGTTGATGCTTTTTCTCTTCACAGCGCTGGTCTCGATCTCGCTGGGCCTAACAATGGGGACGGTTTTTGAACCTGGTGTAGGGTTAAACGTGACGCTGCCCGATGGGGCAAGCATTCCGCCGCCTGCCAATTTGTCATGGACCGACAGGCTACTTGCATTGGTTCCGGAAAATCCTGTCATGACCATGGCAGAGGGGCAAATACTGCCACTGATTATCTTTGCAGTCCTGTTCGGCATTTCCTTGCTGATGGCTGGCAAAGAAGCTGAACCGATCATAAAATTCGTCGATGCAGGCGCTGCTGTGATGCAGAAAATGACCATGATCGTAATGGAGCTAACGCCCTTCGGTGTCTTCGCTCTAATGGCGTGGGTCATGGGCACATTTGGTTTTGCAGCCTTGGTCCCCTTGGCGACGATGGTGGGTTTAAATTACGCTGGGTGCCTAATCATCATTCTGCTTGTCTATCCACTGATCCTCAAGACAATTGCAAAACTGCCTGTGGTCGACTTTTATCGCGGGATATTGGATGCCCAAGTGGTCGCGTTCTCAACCGCGTCCTCCAATGCCGCTTTGCCTGTCACCTTGCGATGTGTGCAACGCAACCTTGGCGTCTCGCGCTCTGTTTCAAGTTTTGTTGTCGCGCTGGGTGCGACAATCAATATGAACGGCACAGCCATGTATCTTGGGTTGGTGGCGATATTCGGGGCGCAGCTTTACGGCATCGACCTGACGCTAACCTCTTACCTCTTGATCGCGCTTACCGCGACTTTGGGCTCTGTTGGCGCTGCGGGCATTCCGGGATCTGGACTGATCATGATGAGCTTGGTGCTCACCTCCATTGGCGTGCCGCTTGAAACCATCGCCTTTGTCGCCGGAATCAATCACATCATGGATATGATGCGGACCATGACCAATGTCACAGGCGATGCGACCGTTGCCGTTGCTGTTGGCCGTATGGCGGGTGAGATTGATGTTGAGGAATATATCTCTGACGATGACGTATGATCGATATTAGAGCGTATCTTTTAGTACCTCTGTAAGCACCGCAGCCGATCCCATCGCCAATGTCCAACCCAGCATGCCGTGACCGGTATTCACTGCAACCGAATGCGACAAACGCTTTGTAACTGGCAGACTGTTGGGTGTGAGCGGCCGATGACCTGCCCAAAATTCCCCCGCACAGCTGTAGTCTGCGGCATCTGGAAAGGCAGTTCTGGCAGCATTTAGGACGCTGCCCATCCGCGTCATTGAGTATCCGGATCTATCGTCGCCCAAATCGGCAGCGCCTGCGACCAAAAGACGGTCCCCTAAATCGGTCAGCACAATTCTTCTGGAGCTATCGGTAACCGAGACTTTCGGTGCGAGCGCCGATTTTGGGGCTGTAAAGGAATAGCCTTTCATCGCTACCACCGGAAGCCGGTAGCCCAATGGCTCAAGCAAGCGATGTGAATAATGGCCTGCACAAACCACCAATTGATCCGCTTCATACACGGCTCCATCATCGCAGACGAGGCCCGCTGTCTTGCCGTAATCTTCAATCGAGCTTGCGCGGACCCCGCCATGAAACTCAGCGCCAAATTTCTCGCACGCCAAGTCGATCAAACTTTCGGCGAACAGTGAGCAATTGCCGGTGCTGTCGCCGGGTGCATAAATTGCTCCAGCCAGCTTCGCATATTGGGCAAGTGCGGGCTCGACTTCGATCGCCTCCTCAGCGGTGAGCGGTTTTTGATTTGATCCTGCAGAGACCTTTGTCTGCATCAATTTTTGAGCGACCCTGAACGCTTTGTCTGTCTGAAAAACAGTCAATTTCCCTGCTCTCTTGTGCTCGAAATCGATAGGAAATTGGGTAAGCAGAGACTCCATTTCACAACGTGATTTCTCCGCCAGAGCAAGAGCCGATAGAGTGTTGTGAGTAGATCGGTGAGCGGCACAATTACGCAAGAATCGCGTCAGCCAAATCATGCTCGAAAATGTAAAAGGAAGCGCCATGCGAAAGGCATCGTCTTTGCCACAAGCTAGTCTGGGTAATTCGCGCAATATCGCTGGGCTCGCAAGGGCATTTGTATAGCTGTAACTGAGCTGGCGACCATTGCCGAAAGAAGCACCTAAACCAGGCCCCTTTGCTTCCTCAATGATCCGAACTTTCCACCCTGCTTTGCCCAATGCAAAGGCGCTAGCGGCACCAACAATACCAGCTCCAACCACAATAACATTCTTAGCGCGCGCCATGTGAAAAGCGTGTGAGATATGTTTGGCAACTACGAGGGCAAACTCTGCCGTTCAACATAGCCTATAGTTATGGCCTGCTTTCGAACCAGCAGTGCAATGGCAAGAGATCAATTTGCCAAACTCTCAGTCTAGGTCCGCAATTGGGTCGTTAGCAGAATGTCTGCTTTTGGTGCGTTTGGCCTGCTTAGGCCAGCGTCTGCTCACCCATGCGTCTACCCGTTTTGGGCGATGAATTCCTCAACCACCAACTCCGGAACCTCCAATTGCGGCATATGGCCAGCATTCGGTAAAGCCTTGAATGTCGAACCCGGGATCAAATCATGCAGGCGCTTGCCGCGTGCCAGCGGGATCCACGGGTCATCCTCGCCCCACAGTATTTTGACAGGGCAGCGGACTGCGCTCAGCAGGTCTTCAAACTCATCTGTGTAGGCTTCATCGGCCTGCGCAAATTGCTGATAGAAACTGCGCTGGCCCTCTGCTGATAGCCATGGCTCGGCCAGGCATTTGCTGTCATTCTCATCGATCGGAGCTGCGAATGCGCCGCCAATATAGGCGTCAACAATAGCGCGGTGAATATGCGGGGGCAGGCCTTCAAAGGCGGCAACATGCTTGCCGACATGATCGAAGAAATCCGATCCCCATGGGCTGATCGCCACCACATTCAGCAAGGTGAGATGTTCATATTCGCAGCCATGCAGCAAATGCGCGCGCAACGTCGTCGCTCCGCCAAAATCATGGGCGAGAACCCCCGGCTTTGACAGCCCCCAATGCTCTAGCATTTCGGCAAAAACTGCGCCTTGCACGTCCAAGGATGTGCGCGCCTGCTGCTGATCCGAACGGCCATAGCCGGGCATGTCGTACCAATAGAGGCTGTAGCGTTCGGCAAGTGCTGGAATGACGCGGTGCCACGAAAAAGAGGACCACGGCCAGCCATGCGCAAGAACCAATGGCGGGCCATCGCCGGCCCGTCCTGCGGCCACCGTTCCGGCCTGTGTGGAGACCGTTTCTGTCAGCGTCCACTTACCCATGCGTCTATCCGTGTTGCGCGATAAATTCCTCAACCACTGGCGCAACTTTGCCCCGCCAGCGGCTGCCGTTGAAAATGCCGTAATGCCCCGCACCCTCGGCCATGTAATAGCGCTTTTTCTTCTCAGCCAATTTGCCCGCCAATTTCAGCGCAGCTTTGGTTTGGCCGAGCCCTGAGATATCATCGCGCTCGCCTTCGATGGCCAGCAATGCGGTGTCTTTGATCGCGTTCAAATCCACCAGCTCGCCCTTATGACGAAATTCGCCGTTGGGGATGGAGTGGGTTTGGAACACCTCTTCCACCGTTTGCAGGTAAAATTCGGCGGTCATATCGCACACGCTGCGATATTCGTCGTAGAAATCCTTGGTTGCTTGCGCGCTATCATCATCGCCCGCGTTCAAATGTTTGAACATTTCATAATGGCTGGTCATGTGGCTGCCGAGGTTCATGCTCATGAAGCTGGCGAGCTGCATAAAGCCGGGATAGACCTCGCGGCCTGCCCCGCGGTGCTGCATCGGCACGGTCGCAATGACGGTGTTCTGGAACCATTCAATCGGGCGCTTCATCGCCATATCATTGACCGAAGTCGGGCTCTCGCGCGTATCAATCGGCCCGCCCATCATAGTGAGGGTTTGCGGGCGTGCGGGATGCTTTTGCGCGTTCATCAGAGCGGTGGCAGCAAAGGCAGGCACAGAAGGCTGGCACACGGCCATCATATGCGGGCGCTCACCATTTTGACTGGCGCGGATATGGTCGAGGAATTCGATGAGATAATCGATGTAATCATCTAGATCGAAATGGCCCTCGCTGACTGGAACCGTCTTCGCATCGGCCCAATCGGTGATGTAGACCTCGCAAGATTGCAGCATGCGTTCGACCGTGCCGCGCAGCAGGGTCGCGTAATGCCCGCTCATCGGCGCTGCGATGAGCAATTTCGGGCGGTCTGTGCCGCCTTCAGTGTCGAGGCCCTCGAGGCGGAAACGCTTCAAATCGCCAAACGCTTTATTGACGACGGTGGATTCGATCACAGGGTAGCTTTTGCCGCCCGTTTCAATCACTTCAATCCCAAAGGCCGGCTTGCCATAAACAGCCGTGGCATGGGCGAAGACTTCGAGCGCAGATGCCGCCATTGGGCCAAGCCCGGTATACCCCAAAGGATTAAGCGGATTGGTCAGCATTTCTGCGCCGATTGAGGCCAAAGAGCTGGCGTGCGACAGCCATGCTTTTTGCATTTCGTGGGCGTGATAAAGCAATGAATTTCCTCGCTGAGCCAAGGCACAATTTCCCGACTGATCTTATACAGAACGGCAGGACTGCACCCATTTGAACCATTGTGCAACGCACAATTTTTGGACGGCTGTGCACATTTGTCCCGCATTAGGAAAATTAATCACGTGAAATTCGCGTCCACCATCGCTATTTGACACTGGCAATGGACCAACCCACTTCTTCACCGCGCCGTTCTGACGCCCTTTCCGGTGTCAGCAATGAGCAAAGCGCGCCATCGCCAGAGGGCAAGGATGTGAAGGACGTGCCGGCAAAAGAGGGGGCTTCCAAGGAGGCGCCAAAAGCCAAATCGCTGGGTCCGCTTAAGATGATTTACGCCGCGGCGGCAAAGTACCCCACGCAAGTTGGTCTGGCATTTGCGGCTTTGCTGATCACGGCTGGAGCCACTTTGGCGATACCGGCGGGTTTGATGCAAGTCGTCGACCAAGGCTTTGCCGCTGACGGCTCTCGCGAAGAAATTGGCGTTTGGTTCCAATATTTGCTGATGATCGTAGTGGTTCTTGGAATAGCCACAGCTTTCCGGTTCTATTTCGTCAGTTGGATTGGTGAGCGCGTTGTCGCCGATATTCGCCGCGATGTGCATGCCAATTTACTGCGCCTTGCGCCCGGTTTTTACGAAGAGAACAGCCCCAAGGAAATCTCCAGCCGGATGACATCGGATACAGCGATCATCGAAACGGTGGTTGGTACGACTGTGTCGGTGGCCTTGCGCAATACGCTGATGGCAATTGGCGGAACAGCCTATCTGTTTTACCTTCAGCCGCAGATGACTTTGGGCCTTGTGCTGGTCATCCCTTTGGTGGTCATCCCGATTACCCTGTTTGGGCGCAGATTGCGCAATATCTCGCGCACGAGCCAAGACCGTGTGGCGGGTGTTGGCGCGATGGTGACAGAGGTTCTGGCGGCCATGAAAGTGGTACAGAGCTTCGGCCAAGAGGCCCGCGAATCTGTACGATTTGGTCAAGCGGTGGAAGAGACTTTCGCAACTGCAAAGAAGCGGATTCTTATCCGCGCAGCCATGACCTCGATCATCATTTTGCTGATCTTTGGCTCGATAGTCATGTTGATGTGGCGCGGGGCTTTGGCGGTCAATGATGGCATTATGACCGGCGGCGAAATTACAGCTTTCGTAATTACGGGAGGCTTGATTGCCGGCTCTTTCGGCGCGCTGACCGAAGTCTATGGCGATTTGCTTCGCGGGGCAGGGGCGGCCAGCCGGTTGAATGAATTGCTGCAAGCTAAGCCTGATATTGCGCCGCCTGCTCGGCCTGAGAAACTGCCTGTGCCGCCGCGCGGTTCGCTGTCCTTTCGCAATGTCACTTTCCGCTACCCAACACGGCCTGAAACTGCGGCACTGACCGACTTTACCTTGGAAGTGGAGCCGGGCGAAACGGTGGCTATCGTTGGCCCATCAGGCGCGGGCAAATCGACGCTCTTCCAATTGGTGGAGCGGTTTTATGACCCTCAGGCGGGCACGATCCGTTTGGACGGTGTCCCGCTGACCAAAGCTGACCCTGCTGATATTCGCAGCCGCATAGCCTTTGTGCCGCAGGACGGCGTTTTGTTCAGCGCGAATGCCCGCGACAATCTGCGCTATGGCGGATGGGATGCAAGTGACGAGCAAATCTGGGAGGCTGCGCGCGCGGCCAATGCCGCTGAATTCCTCGAAGCTTTGCCCGATGGCCTTGATACATTCTTGGGCGAGAGCGGCACGCGGCTTTCTGGCGGCCAGCAACAACGTCTAGCGATTGCGCGCGCTCTGCTGCGTGATGCGCCGATCTTGCTGCTTGATGAGGCGACGAGCGCATTGGATGCGCAAAGCGAGCAATTGGTGCAGCAAGCGCTCGACCGTTTGATGCAAGACCGCACGACCCTTGTGATTGCACACCGCCTTGCCACGGTGCGCGATGCGGACCGGATTATCGTGCTCGATAATGGCCGGATTGCCGAGCAAGGCACGCATGACAGCCTGGTGAAAGCGGACGGGATTTACGCCCAGCTTGCGAATTTGCAATTCACCGCAGCTGCAGGTTAGGCGCGCTAAACCCGCCTCCGTGCAAATTCGACCAAATGCATGCATGCCCGACCAGCGACAATCGGGAACCGAAGTTTGGTTCTATAGTTAATTCAGTATGATGGACGCTATGCGGCTTGGTTAGCCTCTCAAACGCGTCACAGATTTTGGGGATTTTAATATGACACGTTTGACAGCAATGATCGGCGCAAGCGCGCTGGCATTAACACTGGCCGCGCCCGCTTTGGCTGAGCCGGTGAGCACATTACCCGTTCTCGACACTCTTGAAGATGCCGCTGAAACCTCTGGAGCAGACGCTGCTGCAGAGATCAAAGCGCCGGTCATGACCTACGGGACATGGGGCATTGACCCATCGACTATCGACAATAGCGTCACCCCCGGCGAGGATTTCTTCGCCCATGTGAACGGCAAATGGGTCGCGGAAAATGACATCCCTGCGGACAAGGGCCGCTATGGCGCGTTTGATGCTCTTCGCGAAGTATCGCGCGCGGATGTAAAAACATTGATCAACGAGCTTGTGGAGCAGGACCCTGCGACGCTGACAGGCGATGAGAAACGCATTGTCGATGCCTATAACGCCTTCCTCAATGTCGAGGCGATTGACGCCACCGGACTTGCCCCGGCGCAGCCTTATCTCGGGCAAATATACGGCGCGGAAACGCTCGAAGATTTGGTCAAATTGTTCGCTCAGCCTGCTTTCCCTAGCCTAGTTGGCGCGGGCGTTGGCGTGGATGCGAAAGCGCCGAACACCCATGCCGTTTCCATCGGTTTTAATGGAATGGGCCTGCCTGACCGCGATTATTACCTCGTCGATAATGAGCGCAATACAGAGATCCGCGCCGCCTATCTCAAATATCTCGAAACGGTGCTTGGCAAAGCGGGTTATACGCAGCCTGCCAGCGCAGCGCGCGCCGTTTATGCATTTGAGAAGCAAGTCGCCGAAGTGGAATGGGCGCGCACAGCCATGCGCAACCGCGACATCACTTACAATAAGGTCACGCCTGAGGAATTGATCGCTTTGGCGGGCGACTTCCCGATCATGACTTATCTTGGCGAGAAAGGCATTGCGGATCAGCCATTCTACCTCGCGCCGCAAATTCCGCCGAGCGATGAAGAAGCAGAAAAGCTCGGCCTTAGCGAAGAAATGCGCGGCATGATTGGCGGCGGCCTGCCGGGCATGATGCAATTGCTGACAACGGCTGATCTGCCGACAATCAAAGCCTATATGGCAAAGAGCATGCTGGGCGGCAGCGCGTCTGTATTGTCGAGCGAATTGGATGCGATCAGCTTTGATTTCTACGGCAAAACCCTTGGCGGACGCGAGGCGCAAGAGCCGCGCTGGAAACGCGCCATTGCCACCACCGAAAGCCAGCTTGGCGAGGTTTTGGGCAAGGTCTATGCCGCGCGCTATTTCCCCGCCGAAAGCAAAGCAGCGATGCTCGATCTGGTCGGCAATTTGCGCAAGGCGCAGGCCGCCGGCATTCGCGAGAACACTTGGATGACCGAGGAAACCAAGGTCGAGGCGCTCAAAAAGCTTGAGGCTTTCGACACCAAAATTGGCTACCCTGACACATTCGAAACCTATGAAGGTTTGGAGATCACAACCGATCCGGTCGCAAACGCCTTGTCGGCGGCGAAATGGGGCACAGAAGACAATTTGTCGCGCCTCGGACAGCCGGTTGATAAAACCGAATGGTTCATGCTGCCCCAAACGGTGAATGCCTATTACAATCCGGTATTCAACGAAATCGTCTTCCCTGCAGCAATCTTGCAGCAGCCTTTCTTTGCGATCACCAATGATCCAGCGGTGAATTACGGCGCGATTGGCGGCGTGATTGGCCATGAGATCGGCCACGGCTTTGACGACCAAGGCGCGAAATATGATGGCACTGGCACTTTGCGCAATTGGTGGGCGGAGGAAGACCTCAAACGCTTCACCGCCATGGGCGATACTTTGGTTGCGCAATATAACGCCTATTGCCCTTATGATGATGGCGAGACCTGCGTAAATGGCCGCCTGACTTTGGGCGAGAACATTGGTGATGTGGGCGGGCTGTCTATGGCCTATCGCGCTTACCGTGAGAGCCTGAATGGAGAGGAAGCCCCAGTGATTGACGGGCTAACTGGTGACCAACGTTTCTTCATGGCATGGGCGCAAGTTTGGCGCTCTATGGTGCGCGATAAAACCGGGCGCCAATTGCTGAAAACGGATTCACATTCACCTGCAACTGCGCGCGTGAACGGCGCGGTTCGCAATCATGATGCTTGGTATAAAGCGTTCAATGTGAAGCCGGGCGATGCGCTCTATTTGGCCCCAGAGGACCGCGTGCGCATTTGGTAAGGGATTGACTTGGCCCGCGCTTACATCGCAGAGCGCGGGTCATGACTTTTCTCCAGCTTTTGATCATTGCCGTCGTGCAAGGGATTACCGAATTCCTGCCGATTTCCTCGTCAGGCCATTTGATCCTGATCCCGCATTTGACGGATTTCTCCGATCAAGGCCCGCTGATTGATGTGGCGGTGCATGTCGGCTCGCTGCTGGCGATTATTGTCTATTTCTTCAAAGATGTGCTGGTTCTGGCGCGCGGCGGTTTTGCCAGCATTGGTGTTGGCGCTTCGGCTCCCAAAGCGCCTGCGGAACGGCGTTTGTTCTGGTGGATTGTGCTGGGCACGATCCCTGCTGTGGTGTTCGGACTGTCGATTAAGATGGGCGTGTTTAACGGTATTGCGACCGATGTTTTCGGCGTAGAAATTATCGATGATGATCTGATGTCATCGATCCGTTTCACCGATTTGATTGCCTTCAATCTGATCTTTTACGGCATCCTGCTCGGCATTGCGGATTGGATCGGCAAAGAGGTCAAAGTCTTCGAAGATATGACATGGCGCGATGGCGTGATCGTCGGTCTGGCGCAGGCTCTGGCGATTATTCCGGGCACGAGCCGTTCGGGTATCACTATGACGGCGGCGCGCGCCTTGGGCTATAAAAGGGTCGAGGCAGCGCGCTTTTCCTTCCTGCTGTCGATCCCCGCTGTGGCGGGCGCAGGCGTGCTAATCGTGCCGGAGATTTTCGAGGCTGGCACGGCGCTGGCCTGGGATGCTTTGATCGCGGGCGTGCTGACTTTCATCGCTGCGTTCTTGACCATGGCGTTCCTGATGAACTTCCTCAAAAAAGCATCCATGATGGTCTTTGTGCTTTACCGCGTGGCGATGGGCGTCGCGCTTTTGTGGATGTTTTAGCGGCTGAAAACGGCCCTAAAAGATGGCGAGGCCAAATGAGGCCAAAAGCGAGATACCCCCTAGACGCCTGTTTCAAACGGCAGATGCACCGCTCCCGCGACCTCCGCGAAGCAGATATTCTTGAGTGCCGCGATGCACCACATAATCGACATCGATCACGGCTGAATTGGCATATTTGAACGCTGGAGCAAGATTGCGATAGAGCCGATCAAAATCGCGCTCCACCGTTTGGCGGAAGAGGTTTTTGAAACTCTCAATCACGAAATATGTCGGCTGCAAATCGCTGATGACGTAATCGGTGCGCATGACGCGGTCGACGTTGAGCATGATGCGATTTGGGCTTTGCGCCTCGACTGCAAATTGCGCTTCTGTCGGGCCGGATAATATGCCAGCACCATAGGCGCGAATATCGCCTGGGCTTTCTTCGATCAGGCCAAATTCGACCGTATACCAATAGAGCGCGCCCAATGCTTTCAAGCGGTTATAGCGCATCGCCTTCCATCCGGCGCGGCCATATTCTTGCATATAATCGGCGAAGGTCGGGTCGCTGAGCATGGGCACATGGCCGAAGACATCGTGGAAGACATCGGGTTCTTGGATGTAATCAAACGTCTCGCGGGTGCGGATAAAATTGCCCGCTGGAAAGCGGCGATTGGCGAGATGCCAGAAGAAGACGTGATCAGGGATCAGCATGGGGACAGGCACAACGCTCCATCCGGTTAGCGCGCCGAGTTCTTCAGAAAGCCGAGCAAATTCAGGCACTCCGCCGCGCGAAAGATCAAGTTTGTCGAGCCCCGCCATAAAGGCACTGGCGGCGCGGCCGGGCAAAATCTCCATTTGCCGCGCGAACAGATCGTCCCAAATTGCATGGTCATCCGCGCCGTAATCGGCCTGTGCCGCCTCAATCCAATCATCGCCCAAACCTTCTGGTTTTTGCAAAGGCGCGGTGAACACATCCTCCGGCAGTTCGGGCAGGAGCGTGTAATCCTCGGGTGTGTTGCTTGGCTGGGTCATAGTTACAACTGCAACTTTATCAGGGGGCGAGGGAGTTGGGAAGTATCAAACAGAGGCGCTGGCCGCCGTCACCTGACGCCCATCATCAGCAAAAGCTGCGAGTTCAATATCTGCGCCGCTGCCTCTCATAACGAGGTGCAATGGCTCATCCGCAATTGCCGGTGACATCCCGCGAAATTGGAACGTCAGAAGCGCGTTGTCACCCAGCTGGCTCGCCACCAATTGCAGCAGCAGCGATGCGGTCAGCGGCCCGTGAACGACTAGCCCGCGATAGCGCTCTTCATCCCCCGCATAAGGCGCATCATAGTGAATGCGGTGCGTGTTGAAGGTCAGCGCGGAAAAGCGAAACAGCAGGCGCGGGTCGGGCGTGATGACGCGGTGGGCATCCCATTGTGACGGGTCAAAATTGGGCTCGCCAAGCGCTGGCGGAGACAGCGGCGCATCAGCGGGAGCAGCCGCGCGGTACACCAGCGTCTGCGTCTCTTTTACGGCAAGCGCGCCATCTGCATGCGTGGCATGATCCACATTGACGAAAATCAGCGAACCGCTGCCGCCGGATTTCTCTTTGATCGACGCGACTGTCGAGGTTCGTTCAATGGCCGCGCCAACATTAATGGGAGCATGGAAAGCGATTTTCGAGGATGCCCACATGCGGCGCGGCATGATGTTTTCGGGAATGGGCGGCATGAAGCTGCTCGCGCTATCATCGCGTTTTGGATGCCCGTCTGGCCCAAGTGCTGCTGTGGGCGCATCGGGACAGCACAGTGCAAAATGCACGCCTTGCGGCAAGCTCGCGCTGCCTTTTCCAGCATGGTCAAACATCGCGAGCCAACGCGCTGCCAGCTCCGGACTGAGCTGATCGCCGCGGCTATCTTGCCGCCCAACCCATGCGTCCCAATCGCTCATTAAACGGCGCGCTCAAACAAAGCGGCAATCCCTTGACCGCCGCCAATGCACATTGTCTCCAGCCCCCATTTGGCATCGCGGCGGTGCATTTCATGCGCCATATCGGCAAGGATGCGCCCGCCGGTTGCGCCGATGGGATGGCCCAGCGAAATGCCCGAGCCATTGACGTTTAGAATATCGCGGCGCGAATCATCCGCGCTCCAGCCCCAGCCTTTCAGCACGGCCAGCACTTGGGGTGCGAAGGCTTCATTCAGCTCGACCATATCGATGTCATCCCAAGACATGCCGCGCCGCTCAAACAGACGCTCAACCGCTGGCACAGGGCCAATGCCCATGCGTGAAGGATCGCAGCCTGCCGCCGCCCATCCGCCGAACCACAGCATTGGGGTTAGGCCGAGCTCTTCGAGCTTATCTTCCGCCACGACAAGGCATGCAGCGGCGGCATCATTTTGCTGGCTCGCATTGCCTGCGGTGACCACGGCTGCGGGGTTTTGCTTGCCTTCCAATGCGCGCAACTTGCCGAGGCTTTCGAGTGTAGCATCAGCGCGGAAACCTTCGTCGCGGTTGAATTGGATGGGGTCTTTGCGGCGTTGGGGCACTTCGATTGGCACAAGCTGCTCATCGAACTTGCCAGCTTCCCATGCGGCGGCGGCGTTTTGGTGGCTTCGCACGGCAAATTGGTCACATTCCTCGCGGCTGATGTCGTAATCAGCGGCCAAGTTCTCTGCCGTTTCAATCATGCCAGAGATCGCGCCAAAGCGTTCAATCGGCTGGCTCATCACGCGGCCTCGGCTGAGCCGGTCATGCAAGGTCATATCGCCCATGCGCGCGCCGCCGCGTGCCGCCGTGGTGTAATGCTCGACATTGGACATGCTCTCGCACCCGCCTGCAACGACCACATCGGCCATGCCGGTTTCCACCATCATGGCGGCGTTGGCGATGGCTTGAACGCCCGATCCGCAGCGCCGGTCAAGCTGATATCCCGGCACTTCCAAAGGCAGACCAGCCGCCAGCCAAGACCAATGCCCGATGCAAGGCGCCTCGCCATTGCCGTAGCCTTGGGAGAAAACGACATCATCGACGCGCGCGGGATCAATGCCGCTGCGCTCGATCAAAGCTTTGAGGATAATTCCGCCCAATTCGCCAGCGTTCATGGGGGCTAGCGTGCCGAGGAATTTGCCCACGGGTGTGCGAAGGGGCGATACGATGGCTGCTCTTCTTGTCATTCTCTAATCCTTATCTGAGAGCGCGACTGTTCCCGCGTCAATTAATTTGGCAATCGCGCCGGAGGACAGTCCCAAACGCTCGGCCAAAATTTCCTCGCTGTGTTCGCCAAGATAAGGCGCGCGAGCGGGGTCACCCACTGGCTCACCATGCATTTGTGCAAAGCTGCGGGTGGCGGGATAGTCAAAGCCCGATGGGTTGTCAGGCGAGGGGCCAAACATCGGATTGTCATCAATCAGCACGGGATCATAGGATGCCTCATGCATGGTGCGGTAGCGTTCAAATGTCGTGCCCGCTTTGCCCATCCGCGCGGCGAGTTCATCGTAATCATGGCGGTCAGCGGCTGTTTGGAACAGCGCGAACAATGCTTCGCGATGGACGAAGCGCGGTGTGTCGCCATCGGCAAAACGCACGCCAAGCTTGGCTTCCAATGCGGCGATTTCGCCCGATACACCGAAAGCTTCGATCAGGCCTGCCCATTGCTTTTCGGTAAGCGCGGCAACCATGAAGCGCTTGCCATCGCGTGATTTGAAATCCGTTCCAAATGCGCCCCAAATTGCATTGCCAAGCCGTTCGCGGTCGCTGCCTCTGTAGCGCATTTCGGCCATAGCGCCCGCGTTTGCCATCGTGCCAATCGCGACATTGCCGAGCGGGATGCGGACCTCGTGACCTTCGCCCGTCGTATCGCGGTGGCGCAATGCTGCGAGCAGCGCAAATGCCGCATAAGCGCCGGTGATGAAATCCCAAGCCGGCAGCACTTGATTGACCGGCGGCGCGGTGTTTTGATCCCAATCGGCAGGCCCGCACATCAGCGGATATCCACTGGCGGCGTTGACGGTGAAATCCATCGCTTGGCGGCCATCATGCCAGCCCATAATCCGCACGCTGATAAGGTCTTCACGCCCCTTCGCCAGCGCGTCGTGGCTAAGGAAACTTTTCTCTGGCAGGTTCGTGATGAGCTGTCCGGTTTTGCGCGCCAATTCTGCACACAGCTCGCGCCCTTCTCCGCTGCGCAAATCCAATGCGACCGATTTCTTGCCGCGATTGAGGTTTTCCCAAGAAAGCGAACGCCCTTCCTTGGTCAGCATATAGCGGTGGTAATCCAGCCCGCCTGCGGTGTGATCAACCCGCACCACATCGGCGCCCATTTGCGCTGCATACAGCCCTGCAGTGGGCGAGGCGACGAAGCTCGAAACCTCGATGATTTTAAGGTCGCTGAGAAGGTTATACATTTTCAAATTCTCTCAGCATGTGTTTGGCGATTTGGAGGTAGAGGATTTGCGTTGTGCCCTCGTAAATCCGGTAGATGCGCGCATCGCGGTAAAAGCGTTCCGCATCATATTCCGCCAGATAGCCTGCGCCGCCGTAAACCTGCACAACGCGGTCCACGACCCGCCCGCACATTTCGGATGCGAAGACTTTGAAGGCGGCGGCTTTGCGCAGGATATTCTCGCCCTTGTCGGCCCGCGCAGTGACATCGGCCATCATCGCCTCGGCGGCGTAAATCTCCATATCGCTTTCCGCCAGCATTTGCTGGATCAGCTGAAAATTCGCAATCGGCTCGCCAAAGGCTTTGCGTTCATTGGCATATTTCAGCGCGCTATCGAGAGCGCGGCGGGCGTATGCTGTCGCCGCTGCGCCCACCGAAATACGGCCATTATCAAGGCTCTGCATGGCAAAGCGGAAGCCCTTGCCGGTCTCTCCGCCAAGCAGTGCATCGCCGGGAACTTTCACATCATCGAGCATAATGTCGGAGATTTGGCTGCCCATTTGGCCCATCTTTTTATCCGCGCTGCTGGTCGACATGCCGGCACTATCCATTGGCACGATAAAGGCGCTGACATGGGCGTTTTTGGGCAGAGCCTCCTTTTCCGTGCGCGCCATAATCAGCGCCACACGCGCTTGCGGGGCATTGGTGATGTAGCGTTTGGAGCCGTTCAAAATCCAGCCATTGCCGTCCGGATCGGGCACGGCGGTGGTGGCAAGGCCTGCGCTGTCAGAGCCAGAGCCAGGCTCCGTTAGGCCAAAGCAAGCAATCTCGCCCGCCGCAATACGCGGGAACCATTCGGCTTTTTGAGCGTCCGTCGCGCCGTTCTTCAGCGCAGAATTGAACATGCCGACATTGATGGAAACGATCGACCGGTAAGCGGGCGCAGCATAAGCGAGGCAATGCACGACGCGGGCATATTGCGATGTGTTGAGGCCAGCGCCGCCAAATTCTTCTGGCACTGTCAGGCCGAACAGACCCATCTCGCGCATTTCGGAAAGGATATCGTCTGGCACGCGGTCATTGGCGATCACATCTGGCTCGGCAGGGATCAGCCGCTCGCGCACATAGCGGTGCAATTGCTCGATGAACTGCTCGAAAATGTCTGCGTCCATACCTGTTTGGTGGCCATCTTGGCTCATGCTCGTGTGGTCCTTATTGTCGAAAAGGGATTATTCTGCGGGTTCTTGTGAAGTCTCTTCAGCCGGTCTTTCAGGGGGCAGCGGCGCGCCGCTATTGGCCGCATCGTCTGGCAGAGCATCGACCGGCAGGCGGCGCGCTTCGATAATTTCAGCGGCCGCATCCAATGCTTCTGCCTCGCCCGCGCTTACGCCGCCGGGCCCAGCTTCTTCATCCTCTTGGCCGCAAGCGGCCAGGGTGAGGGAGAGAATGAGAGCAGCTACTGCGAGTTGACGGTTTTTCATGCGTCCAACAATAGCGCAATTGCGCGGCGGGCATATCCCCAAAATAGCAACAAAAAGGGCGGAAAGGCCGATGGAGTGATCCACCAAACTTTCCGCCCGAAATCTGCGCGCAGCACGGGGCCGCGCGAAACGCAAAAGCGCTTATTCTACGATTGCGCCTACTGAATCAGCAGCGTCTTTGGCTTGGCCAATAACGTCTTTGCCTTGCTCAACAGCGCCTTCAGCCTTTGCAACAGCCGCTTCAACGTCTGCAGCAACATTGGCAGCATCGTCAGCAGCAGCTGAAACTTCTGCTTCGGAAGGAGCAGCAGTTGCAGCGGTATCGCCCGCATCAGCAGGAGCAGCTTCAGCAGCAGCGCCTTCGCCAGCAGTGCCTTCAGCAGCAGCCGCTTCACCGTCTTCAGCAGGTGCTTCGTCAGCGCCTTCCATTGCGCTATCCGCAGGCATTTCTACGGTATCTTCTTCCGCTTCAACCGAAGCGTCGTCAGAGCTGCCGCAAGCAGCCAGTGTAAGCGCGGCGCCAGAGGCGATCAGCACATGTGCAAATTTTTTCATAACCCGTTTCTCCATAACTCTCATAAGTCCCGCCCGTCCCAAAACGCGCAAGAAGACTAGGTATAGTGCCGAGGTTCAGCGCAAGCAAATGATTGATTCCTAAATCGTGTTATGGCCCCATTACCCTTGGTTTTCTGCGGGTTTTCCAATGGCGTTCGGCGGTTAAGGTGTCGCCAGACGGGTGTGCAGAACAGGGACAATGGCACGGAATCGCTGCTCAGCAGGCCCTGGATGCTTTAGAGATTCGCATCATGAAATATCCAATCGCACACACCGCTCGCCCGACCTTGAAGCCCTTGGCATTCGGCGCTCTCGCCGCGTGTACGCTGGCAGCATTCCCGCTCAGCACGGCCAATGCGCAAGGCGCAAACGCCTTTACGATTAAGGAATCAGGCGAGAGTTTCGGCAATCTACAAGCCGCCGTCAGCCGCATCGGCAATGCGCGCGCGACGATTGAAATCGCAGCGGGAACTTACCGCCAATGCGCTGTGCAACAGGGCGGGGCGATCCGTTATGTTGCGCGTCAAGCAGGCAAGGTGGTCTTCGACAGCGCAACTTGCGAGGGTAAAGCAGCCTTGGTTTTGCGCGGTCAAAGCGCAGAGGTCAGCGGGCTGACCTTCCGAAATATGCGGGTTGGCGATGGCAATGGCGCAGGCATCCGTCTTGAAAAGGGCAATCTGACCGTCACGCAAAGCTGGTTCGATAAAAGCCAGCAAGGCATTTTGACCGGCAATGATCGCGGCGGGCGCATTGTGATCGACAAAGTCACGTTTTCAGGCCTTGGCACTTGCGAAAATTCCGCAGGCTGCGCGCATTCCATTTACATTGGCGATTATGGTTCGCTGAAAGTCAGCCGCAGCCGGTTTGAGCGCGGCATGGGCGGGCATTACCTCAAATCACGCGCCGCGCGGCACGATATTACCGCCAATAGCTTCGATGATGCCAATGGTCGTGCGACCAATTACATGATCGACCTGCCTGCAGGCGGCACTGGCACAATCCAACAAAACTGGTTTGTGCAAGGTCGCAATAAAGAGAATTACTCCGCCTTTATCGCTGTGGGCGCAGAGCAATTGTTGCACCGCGCAGACGGCCTGAAAATTGACGGCAATGTCGCGCGCTTTGTGCCTGGTCTCAAGCGCGGTTCAGTGTTTGTTGCCGATTGGACAGGGCATAATTTGGCAATTGGCACCAATGAGCTCGCATCAGGATTAACGCGCTACCAAAAGCGGTAATTCGTTACCCGAAGGCAGGCGCATATTTTACAGCGCCCGAGGGCCAGTCGCCGCTCAGCTTCAGAACTTGGAAGAACTCTGTGGGGTCCTCGCCATAGGTAAGCGTTTCTCTATGTTCAAAGCCGAAGCGCGGGTAATAATCGGTGCTGCCGAGCAGAACCACGCCCTTGGCGCCGGACTTTCGTAACTCAACTAGGGCTGCATTGATAAGCGCTGAGCCAATCCCTTTGCGCTGTAAATCGGGCGCAGCAGACACGGGGCCAAGGCCGAACCAGCCTGATGGTCCATCGCTAATGGTCACGGGCGAAAAGGCGATATGGCCGACGAGTTTGCCGTCCTGCACCGCCACCCATGACAGCGTCAAATCACCATCTTTGCGCAATTGATCGATAATATCAGCTTCGCTGCCATTGCTGAACCACATGGGCGCAAATGCCGCTTTGGTCAGCGCATGTATGGCTGGAATGTCGCTGGGAATTTCAGGACGGATGACCGGCAAAATCACTTCAGCAAATGGCCGGACTTGTCGCGCTTCGTTGCTAGATAGCGGGCATTATGCGGATTATCGGGCAGCTGATGCGGAACGCGCTCGGTGACTGTCACGCCGGCTTGAGATAGCGCCGCGACTTTCTTCGGATTGTTCGTCATCAAACGAATTTGCCGCACGCCCATCAAATCGAGCATCCGCGCAGCCACAGGAAAATCGCGGGCTTCATCCGGCAGACCGAGGCGCTCGTTCGCCTCAACCGTATCAAATCCTTGATCCTGCAATTGATAGGCGCGCAGCTTGTTGATGAGGCCAATCCCGCGCCCTTCTTGCCGCATATAAAGCAGCACGCCCCAACCGTTTTGCGTCCGCGCTTCTGCCGCCATGGCATGCAGGCTGGCGTCCAATTGCGGGCCGCAATCGCATTTCAGGCTGCCCAGAACATCGCCGGTCAGGCATTCCGAATGCAGGCGCACCAGCGGCACAGTGTCGCCCGATTGTTTGCCGATTACGAGCGCTGCATGTTCGCGCAAATCATGGGGGCTGCGGAAGGCGATAATCTCGGCCGTGTCGCTGGCATCCACCGGCAGACGCGCGCGGGTTGCAATGGCGAGGTTTCCTGTATCACTCCATGCCGCAAGATCGCTTGCAGCCACCGCTTGCGCTTCGCCAGAATCCGATGGATCGACCATAAAGGCAGGCAAAATCCCCGCAATTCTTGCCAACTCCAAAGCGGTTTTGGCGGCGTCTTCCCAAGCCAAAGCCTCCGCCTTGAATGGTCCTTTAAACGGAGAGCCCAAGTCCAATGCTGGGTCTGCGATAGGGCGGGCGCTATCCAGTGAAAACGCTTCTGCGCCGCGGATTAGAACGGGCGCATGGGGGACAGCAGCATCGGCCTGATTGACCAGTTTCAACGTGGCCGCGCGCGCGGATGAAATCAGCATTTGCGAAGAATGCCCGCTTCCCATGGCTGTTTCCACGGGCAGCAATATTGGACCACCATCAAGCGCAATCGGCCAGCCATGACGCAATGCGTCAATCGCCAGCGCCACACGGCGTTCAGGTGACGGATTACTCAGAGGTCAAATTCCGTGATGAGCGGGATGTGATCGGATGGTTTTTCCCAGCTGCGAATGTCTTCGCGCAAACGGTGGCCCGATGCTTTGGCTGCGAGCACGGGGCTGGCCCACATATGATCCAGACGCCGCCCGCGATCATTCGCTGTCCAATCTTTCGAGCGGTAGCTCCACCAGCTGTAATAGCGATCTGGGTCTTTGATAAATTCGCGGCCAACATCGACCCAATCATGCGCGACTTTAAAGCGGTCTAGGGTCTCGCATTCTAGCGGCGTGTGGCTCACGACTTTGAGCAATTGCTTGTGGCCCCAAACATCACTGGGCAAGGGCGCAATGTTAAAGTCGCCGACGATCAATGTGCCGGTCTTGTGGCCGCCTGCGTCAATATCGCCGGCCCAATCTGTCATGCGGGCAAGAAAATCGAGCTTTTGGCCGAATTTGGGGTTCTTATCGCGGTCCGGCTCATCGCCGCCTGCGGGCACATAGACATTGTCCACGCGCATGCCGCTGCCTTCCAATTCCACGCCAACATGCCGCGCTTCGCCATTGGCTTGCCAATCGTGGCGGGAATATTCCTTCAAAGGAAGACGGCTAATCGTAGCGACCCCGTGATAGCCCTTTTGTCCGTGCACAGCGGCATGTTCATAGCCTGCTGCTGCCAGCGCCTCATAAGGAAATTGATGCTCCTGACATTTGATTTCTTGCAGGCACAGCACATCGGGTGCTTCCTCTGCCAGAAAGCGTTCGACTATCGGCAGGCGCAAGCGGACCGAATTGATATTCCAAGTGGCTACAGAGATCATGGATATGGGGCTTAGAGGGCGCTCGTGCAAAAATAAACACCTGCGCGGCAGTGCGTTGTCATTGTCTGTCATTGTAATGCCATACGGAAAGGGGATAGGTTGATGAGCATTCGATCTAAGAGGATTTGCTCATGACCATTTTTCATCGTTCTTCGCTCGTCATTGCGGTGGCTGCTTTGCCGCTGGGCGCATGCTCTTATGATCAGAGCGGGCAGAGCGTGGCGAGCACGCCAGCGCCTGTGATGCAGCAAGCAGAAGCCCCTAAGAAGGCAAAGAATGTCATCCTGTTTATCGGTGATGGCATGGGGATCTCCACCATTACAGCGGCGCGGATATATGCTGGGCAAAAGCGCGGGCAGACGGGCGAGGAATATGTCCTGCCGTTTGAAAAGTTCGAGAATGTCGCCTTGGTGAAAACGTACAACACCAATGCGCAGGTCGCCGATAGCGCGGGCACGGCGACCGCGATGCATTCCGGCAAGAAAACCAAGATTGGCGTTTTGGGCGTAGGCCCTGGCGTAACCCGCGGCGATTGCGCATCGGGTCTTGCCAATGAACTGCCTTTGCTGGGCGAGCAGGTAAAAGGGCGCGGTATGGCGCTGGGCATTGTCTCCACCGCGCGCATTACCCATGCGACGCCCGCCAGTGTCTATGCACGCGCAGCTGACCGGAATTGGGAAGCGGACGCCGCGATTCCCGAAGGCGAGCGCGGCAAAGGCTGCGATGACATTGCCAGCCAATTGATCGCGAGTGATTTCGATGTCGCGCTTGGCGGCGGCAGGCGCAGCTTCTTTGGCAAGGATATGGACGGACGCCGGCTGGAGGCGGAGGCCAATCTGCCGGGCGAATGGACCGCTTTAAAAGGCGGAACCTATGTCGAGGATTTGGCGGCCTTGACCGCTGCGCCGATGGGCAAGCCCGTGCTCGGCCTCTTCTCGCCTAGCCACATGACCTATATGGCTGAAAAGACCGGTGATAAGGGCGCATCTGAGCCCACTCTCACACAAATGACATCGGCTGCTATGGCGCGGATCAAAGATGATCCCGATGGCTATTATCTGATGGTTGAGAGCGGCCGGATTGATCACGGGCACCATGCAGGCAAAGCCGGTTTTGCGCTGGAAGAAGCCGATGAGTTCGCCAATGCCATTCAATATGCGATTGATAACACGGACCCTGCTGAAACACTGATTTTGGTGACGGCAGATCACAGCCATGTGTTCACTATTGCTGGATATCCTCGGCGCGGGAATGATATTCTTGGCCTAGTTGTGCCGCCCTCTGATGGCGGCGATGAAGTGGCTTCAGCGGCGAAAGCAAAGGACGGCAAGCCTTACACAACGCTGGGCTATGGCAATGGGCCGGGCTCAATTGCCAATATGGCGGAGCGCCCAATGCCAGAAACCGGCATTCATGCGCAGCAGCAATCGGCGATCCCCACGGGCAGCGAAACGCATGCGGGCGAGGATGTGGCGCTTTACGGCAATGGACCAGGCGCAGACCGCGTGCGCGGCGTGATTGAGCAGAACCTTGTCTATGACATTATCGTCAAGGCGCTTGGGTGGGAAAAATAGGGTTTCAGCTTAGTCCTACAGACCTATCGTTCGGTGCCAGCTAAATGGATTGCCTCGGCGAACGCAGTGAGCCGCAAGGCCCTTGTGGCCGCCCGCAGCGACGCGATCTTTGGATCGCATGAGCGAGGATCTCGCGCGCCGGATGGCGTGCGGAATACAAAAGCACTTAAGAAACAAAAAACCTCTGACCCGGGGGCAATGGGCCAGAGGTTCCTAGTGAGCGTTCGTCACGCTTGGACCAAAGCGGCTTAATTCATCGGCTGGGGCAACAGGGGGGAAACCCTCGCCAGTGAACCGCTTTAGAATTGTAAATTACCCTTAAGCCGCTTTCGCCAAAATGAACGAAAGGCAGGCATTGACCGCAATTGACAAACTTGTCGGGGCCGAAGCGTTTAGCGCGGGCGACGAGTGGTTTTGCGCGGGTCTTTAAACTTGAACGCGCTGTCCGCGACCGCGAGGCCGTAATTGTGATTCCTTAGGCGAACAGTGGTGCGGTGATTCTGCGAATCGAGCGCAACCCAATGGGTCAATTGCAATCCGCCGGGCGCAGATGGGTTTTTGACGAAGATCATATTCATCACGCCAAATTCAGGACGTTTCGGGTCGCGCACTTCGATGCTGACGACTTTGGAATTGCCCGTTGGGACCAGCTTGCCGAATTTTTTGATGTCGCGATTGGGATCAAGCAGCGCGCCAAGCGGCGAGTTTTTAATCGGCCAGCGCTGCACTTGCTTCACTGCATAATCGACCAAATAAAGCGATTTGCCATTGGACACGACCAGCATGTCGGTGCCCTTGGCATATTCGAAGCGAATTTTGCCCGGACGTTTCAGCGTCATCGTTCCGCGCAAGGTTTGGCCCTGCCGGTCAGTTTGCGTGAAATCTGCGCGCATCGTGCTGATCGCGCGCAATGCCGTCACGGCGCTATCCATCGTTCCAGCGGATTGTGCGGTTGCAGGGGCGGCTGGTGCCAGCATCGCTACGCTGGGGACGCCAATTGCCAATGCGCCAGCGGCGATCGCTAGGGCAGGGCGTTTTGAAAATTTGGACAAAGTCATCATAGTCGCCGTTTTAACGCGGGCGATTTGAACCGTCACTGAATTTCGCCAAACCATTTCGTTCAGAACCACTCTGTTCAGGGAACGCTCCGGCTCTGGCGCATTCAAACCAATTACTTGATTTTGGCTTCTTTGAACTCGACGTGCTTGCGCGCGACGGGATCATATTTACGAAAAACCATTTTCTCGGTGATGTTCCGAGGGTTCTTTTTCGTCACATAATAAAAGCCAGTGCCTTCGGTCGAGACAAGCTTGATCTTGACGGTTGCGGATTTCGCCATGACGGTTTCCTAAAATCTTGGTCAAAGGCCGAGTAGCAGGCCTAAAAAATAAGGGCGACGCTTGGCGCGCCGCCGTACAGTCGCGGGCAATTGGGTGATTCTGCCGCCAAAGTCAAGCAATCTTACCAATCAGACCGGCTGACTTTGCCCCGTCCCGCCTTCACAGTGCTGCGGACTTTCTTTGCTTTGAGGCGTTTGACCTTGCCGACGCGGTTGACGCGCGACTTTTTGCGTGTGGCTGGCGGGGTCAAAGCCTCATTTATCATGGCGGTTAAACGGGCCCGCGCCGCCTCGCGGTTTTGCTCCTGTGTCCGGTATTCACGCGCGGTCAGGACAATTTCGCCATCCTTGGTAAACTTGCTGCCAGCGATCTCTTTTAAGCGATTGAATGCATCAGGCGGCATGCCCAGCGCAAACACATCGACGCGCAATTGCACAGCGGTCGCGACTTTGTTGACATTTTGACCGCCCGGACCGGATGCGGCGATGAATTTCTCCTGCGCCAATTCCACCGCAAGATCGGCTATTCTACCCACTGGTCAAACCACTGGCCAAGTCACTGGATTGCACTTGCTGATCGGATTGCGATTCGGCTTCGGCTTGGCTCTCATCATCGCTGGAGAACCCAAAGGCTTGGAAGTCTGCGGGCATAGGCGCGGTGGCGGCAATGTCGGTTTTGCCTTCACGTTTTACGATCAGGCTTTCGGCATGCAGCATGGTGCGCGGGCCGGTCTTTGCATCGCCATAAACAGGGTCACCAATCAATGCCGCTCCCAAACCGCTGGCAGCATGCACGCGAATTTGGTGCGTGCGGCCAGTTTCTGGACGAAATTCGATCAGCGCTTTGCCATCCTCGACATCGCGTACATTCCAATCAGTCGCAGATGGCTTGCCATCATCGGCTGGGATCATGCGCCAGCCTTTTTCCGCCGAGCTGATCTTGCTTAAAGCCAGCTCAATGCGGCCGTCGGCTTCATCCGGCAATTGACCCAATATGCCGCAATAGATTTTGGTGACGAGCCGCTGCTCAAACGCCTTATTGAAACGCTTCAATGCCTTGGGATTGCGCGCCAGGAGCAGGCAGCCAGACGTGTCCGTATCCAGCCGGTGGACAGGCACGGGGCGGCGATGAAACCCAAACCGCAAATCATCGAGATGATCTTCAAGCGACCGGCCGCCGCGCCGCGGCTGCTCAATCGGCAGGCCAGCGGGTTTATTAATGACGAGCGCTTCGCCGTCTTCATACAATACTTCGATCATGGGGCGAAATTCGCTTTCACTAAGCCGCGCACGGCATTGCCTAGGAAAAACCCATCGGCGAGATCATCAAGGGAGAGTTCGGCTTCTTTGGCGCGGCCGCTTTCGATCAGCGACCTGCGCAAGACGCCGGGCAATAGGCCGAGCTTGGCCGCAGGGGTCAGCAATATGCCTTCGCGTTCGACAAACACATTGGTGAAGCTGCCCTCAGTAACCAGCCCATCTTCGCGCACCAATATGGCTTCATCCGTGCCGTAATGTCTTGCCGCTGCAAGAGCCTCTGCGTAAAATCCGCGATCCGATGTCTTATGCCGCAGCCGCCAATCAGAAGGGTCAACCGGCAGTGGTAGAGCAATAGCAGTGAGCGTTTCTGCGGGAGCACCTTCCAAAACCTGCGATTCCAACGCCACCGCACCGCTGCGCGCGGTTAGCAGGCGTATCTTGCTTTGCGCCTCCAGCTCAAAACACAGAGCATGGATTTGATTGCGGGCGGCATGGCGATCAAATTCGCAGCCAAGTGCAGCCGCGCTGGCTTTCATCCGCTCCAAATGCAGCTCTAGCAGCTCAATGCCGGTCTCCGGATTGAACAGCATTGTCTCAATCAAATCAAAGTTTGCAGCGCGCAGGTCTGGCCCCGTCTGCCGCGCAAATCCTGCTTTAATCTCGCATTCGCGCCGCTCTGCCATGGCTTCGCTATCGGCGACAATCGCCGAGCCGACGCCCAAAATGGCGCTGCCTTGATCGTTTTCAATTGGGGTCAGGCGCAAGGTGCGGATCGCGACATTAAACGCTGCTGCGCCGTCTGGATCAATCCGGCCCAATGCCCCGCAATAGGCGCCGCGCGCATCGCGCTCATGCTCTGCAATCAGCTCCATGCTACGGATTTTGGGCGCGCCTGTAATCGAGCCGCAGGGGAAGATTGCGCGAATAAGATCGGCGGCAGATTTCCCGTCTGTCAGCTGGGCACGAACGGTGGACACCATTTGATGCACGGTAGGATAGGTTTCGACCGTGAAGGGATTGTCGACCCGCACGCTGCCAGCCTCGGCTACACGGGACAAATCATTGCGCATCAGATCGACAATCATGAGGTTTTCGGCGCGGTCTTTAACAGAAGCGGCCAATTCCTCGGCTAGCGCCAAATCGGCTGCGGGATCAGGCGCGCGTGGGCGCGTGCCTTTCATCGGTTTTACCTTTGCGGCTCCGTCTTTCAGGCTGACGAACAATTCAGGCGATAGGCTGAGCAGATAATGCGAACCGTCGAAAATCACTCCGCCATAACCGGCCTTGGCCGCCGGACGCAGGGCGGCGTAAATCCCCAAGGGGTCGCCGTGATAGCTTCCCGCAAGCGGATAAGTCAGATTGGCCTGATAAATATCGCCCGCTTCAATCGCCTCGCGCATTTGCCCAAAGGCAGCGGCATATCCGCCCGTTGATAGCTGCGGGGTAAGCGGCCCGATTGTGCCTGTGCTTTCCGCCTGCGCTGCAAGCCATTCAGGCACATCGGCAGAAGCAATTTCGCGGCAATCATCAAACAGGCCAAGCCACACAAGCGGCCCCATTGCTCCGCTGCGTTCATCACACAGGCCGGCAAGCTTGGGTTCCAGAGCAAGGCCGGCTTCATAAGCGATAGAGCCCGCCAAATAGCCGCCGGTTTTTGCCTGCGCTGCGCTGGCCTCTTCCAGCACCCGCGACACATCCTCTGCCCGCCGCGCTGCGAACACTTCGCGCGGGCCGGTGTAGAGATGCGCAGGCGCCGCAGCCTCTTGCCGCGCATCATCCAGCAGTACAAAGGGTTGTGACCTATCCATCGCCTTGCAGCCTTAGCCTTTTCACCGCGCAAGTCGATACTCTCGCGGCTTAACTTTGATAAACTTGCGCTGCGCGTGCTTGACCTCGCCCCCGCTGCTGCGCCACACACCAAAGCAACAATTTTCCGCGTAAGGGACGCAACACAATATGGGTCAAATTTTTCTAGGTCTCGCTGGCAATGGCGAGAAGCAATATCTCGATCTCTCACGCGCCAACCGGCACGGCCTGATCGCGGGCGCAACCGGCACGGGTAAAACGGTGACTTTGCAAGGCATGGCAGAGAGCTTCTCTGCTCACGGTGTCCCGGTATTTGTGGCCGATGTGAAGGGCGATTTGTCCGGCATTGCGATGCCCGGCTCTCCCACTTTCAAACATGCGGACAAGCTGGAGGAACGCGCCAAAGAATTGGGCATGGATGACTATGCCTATTCCGATAATCCGGTGATCTTTTGGGATTTGTACGGCGAGCAAGGTCACCCCATTCGCACAACGATTTCAGAAATGGGCCCGCTGCTGCTTGCGCGCCTGCTCGACCTCAACGACACGCAAGAGGGCGTGCTGCAAATCGTTTTCCGTCATGCCGATGACAATGGCTTGCTATTGCTGGATTTTGCCGATTTGCAGGCTGTGCTGGCGTGGGCATCGGAAAATGCCAAGGATCTTTCGGGCAAATATGGCAATGTGTCGAAGCAATCGGTTGGTGCAATCCAGCGGCAATTGCTGAGCTTTGAAAGCCAAGGGGCTGACCATTTCTTTGGCGAGCCTGCGCTGGAGATCGACGACTTTTTGAAGGTCGATGAAAACGGCAAGGGCATGGTCAATGTGCTGGCCGCGGACCAATTGATGCGCAGCCCGAAGCTTTATGCGACATTCCTGCTATGGCTGCTGGCCGAATTGTTTGAGACTTTGCCCGAGGTTGGCGATCCAGAAAAACCCAAGCTCGTCTTCTTCTTTGACGAGGCGCATTTGCTGTTTGATGACGCGCCCAAGGCTCTGGAAGATAAGATTGAGCAAGTTGTCCGCTTGATCCGCTCCAAAGGCGTGGGCGTTTACTTCGTGACGCAAAACCCAATCGACATTCCTGAAGAAGTCGCCGGTCAATTGGGTAACCGCGTGCAGCATGCTTTGCGCGCTTTCACTCCGCGCGACAAAAAGGCGATCAAGGCGGCCGCAGACACATTCCGCATCAATGAGGATTTGGATGTCGAGGAAGCGATCACCGAACTGCGCGTGGGTGAAGCTCTGGTCAGCACTTTGATGGAAGATGGCGCGCCCTCCATTGTCCAGCGCACATTGGTGAAACCGCCGCGCTCGCGCCTTGGCCCTGTGACCAAGAAAGAGCGCGCGATCATCCAATCCATCAGCCTGGTTGAGGGCAAATATGACGAGGCGATTGACCGCGAAAGCGCCTCTGAATTGCTCGCAGGCAAAGCTGCCGATGCAGCGGAAACCGCCGTCGAAGTGGCAGAAAAGGGCGAGGAAGAAGTTCGCAAGCGCCCGCGCAAAACCAAGAGCATGTGGGAAAAAGCAATGGGCCGCGGCATGAAAGTGGCCGCCGGTTCTGCCGCAGGCATGGCCGCCGCCGCAGTGCTCGGCAAGAAAAGCCGCGCCAATCCGATGCGTTCTGCAGCAACGTCGGCGGTGGGTTCCATCGCTACCGATTTGGCAGGCCCTGTCGCAGGGAGGTTTGTGCGCAATTTGATCGGCGGTTTGATGCGGTGATTTCCCGCCGGTTTAAGCGACCGTCAGGACATGATCTTCAAATTTCAAGCGCACAGGCATTTTGAAGGAAAGCAAAGCCTCGCCGCCGCATGCGCGCAGCATCTCTTCGCAAGCCTTGCGGTCATCGCCTTTCAGCGACGCCAGATAATCGAGCCCGCGTTGCAGCATCCATAGGCTGAACGGCACGGCTATGCGCTGGCCAGTTACGCCCTCCACAGTGAAGTCCGCCATGCCAACGGCGCGCGGGATATCGGTGTCGGGGTTCGCGGTGAGCCATTCACCCAGCATCGCTGCAACCCGCTCAAGGTAAGGCACATGCTCGCCCATCATGCGGGCAAGCACGGGCAGCAGCGTATCGGGAATTGCATCACCTGCTAAAAACTCGCCTGACTGCGGCTCTTTCACATCCACCATACGGCGCACCCATTCGGCCACATTGGGCGCCAATCGCTCCATAATCTCCCCCGAGGCTGGATCGCGATACAGATGCGCGTAGAGCGGTCCGATCAGACCCAAATCACCAATCGATGGCCGCGTTCCCAGCAAAAAGGGATGCGCCGCAAAATGCGTATTTAGATCGGCGAGCAGAGCTTCATAGCTCGCTTCAATCGCCGGAATGGTCGTTTCATTGATCCCCAGCATCGGCACAAATCCGCGAAACGTGCTGCCGCGTTCCTTGCCGATGGCGTGTTGTTCTTCTGGCGTCCCATCGGGCAAAGCGGTCTTGCCAAATTCGCCGTAAACCCACTCCTCATTATAGTTCCAGCGATAGTGCATCGCCGGTATCACCAGCCATTCATCGCCAAAACATTCGAGCAACAATGCCGCAAAGCGTTGACGCGGGCTTTCAGGATAGACTGGCGGGCCGCTGTGCTCCGCCTCAAAATGGTCGATGATCAGTGTGGTGTCCTGCAGAACTGCGCCGGTGCTGGTTTGCAAAACGGGGATTACAGGGCGGCCGACATTGGGCAGAATGACATCGCGGTACACATCAGGCGTACTGAGGACTTCGGTGTAATCAACACCCTTCCAATCCAGATAGGCGCGCAATTTGCCGGAATAGAGCGACAATGGCGCGCCATAGAGAATGGCACTATTGGAAGGCGTTTGAGACAAGGGATTGCGCTCCTGAAAAATTACAGCGCCAATCCTATCTGCGAAAACTGGTTTTGTCAGTCTGCTTGATTTGCGGGCAATCGGATTTCAGCGCGCAACCCGCCAACCTCGCCGCTCCCCTTGGGCCGATTGGTCAGGGATAAAGTCCCGCCATGCTGCTCCGCAATGGCGCGCGCCAAAGTCAGCCCAAGCCCTGCGCCGCCCGTGCTGCGATTGCGCGATGCCTCGCCGCGCTGGAACGGCTCCAGCATATCGGCAATGGCTTCTTCTGGAATGCCCGGTCCATCATCATCAACGCGCAGCACAATTGCACCGCCGTCACTCAGCAAGGAAACCCGCGCAGTCTGCCCGTATCGCACCGCATTGCTCACCAGATTGCGCAGCGCCCGTTTTAGCCATGTGACATGGACAGGCAGGGTCACACGCTCAACCGCCTCCAAGGTGACTGGATCGCCAAGGTCTTCAAATTCTTCCGCCACGCTGGCTGTCAAAGCGGCGATGTCGGTCAGCTCTGCCTCCACTCCGCTGCGGCCAATACGCGCGAGGCTGAGGATGTCATCGAGAGTGTGGGTAATATCCTCAATACTATCGGCCATACGCGCGCGCTGCGTATCATCGGGCACGCTTTCGATGCGGACACGCAGGGCAGCGAGCGGTGTTTTGAGGTCATGACCAATCGCGCCGAGCATCACGTCTTTCTCATCGATCAGAGCGGCAACCCGCGCCTCCATCGCATTATGCGCAGCGATTAAGCGGCGCATGTCTTGCGGCCCGCTTTCTTCTAAGCGAACGGCCTGATCGGGATTTTGCGAAAAGGCATCGACGCGGTTTGTGAGCGCAGCCAAGGGGCGAGTGATGCGGCGCAGAACCAGCGCCAACAGGCCGAGCAATACTGTGAAAAGGACGCCTGTTTGCAGGAGAATGCCCGGCAAGGGACGCGGGCGATTGTCGGGCAGCCGAACGCGCGCCTGCAGCCATTGCGCGGCCCCATCCTCGCGAACCGATGCAACGACAAGGTCGCGGCTGAAGCCTCGCGTGCCGCCACGTTCCAAATGGTCTGGCCCCCCTCGGCGCGAAGCCAAGGGATCATCCTGCTGAGATCTCAATACAACGGTAATCGCGGCGTTCTGACCCCATTGCGGAAAAGCCTGTGCCAGTTTCTCTCGAATGGGTTCTTCCAGCGTATCGATTGGCTTGTCGCTGGGTGTGATTTGAAGTTCATCGGCAAAGCGAAATTGGAAACGGCGCGGCATGCGGCCATCGCGCCTGTCAGCGCCTCTTCTGTCGCTCCGCCTCTCGGCTCTTTGTTCAGGACTTTGTTGGGACCGCTGAGAGAATTGCGCGCGGAAATTGCCCGCTTCGATTCTGTTGACGATCCGTTCAGCGATATTGTCCAGACGCCGCTGTTCCGCCGCGCGGTAGAGCAGGCTTGCCGAGATGATTTGGGCAATCAACAGGGCAGCTGCGGCTGCAAGCAAGGTCTGCCCCATCAGGCTTTTGGGCAAGAAACGCGTCATTGCGCAGGCGCTGCAGTGGTCCGCGAAACATCAGCGGCGAAGCGGTAGCCGCCGCCGCGAACGGTCAGGATAAGCTGCGGATTGCGGCTGTCGGCCTCAATCTTGCGGCGCAGTCGGCTCACCTGATTATCCACTGCACGGTCGAACAAATGCGCGGTGCGCCCTTGGACCATATCGAGCAATTGATCGCGGTCGAGCACTTGGCGCGGATGATCGAGGAATGCGGTCAGAAGCCGGAATTCAGCGGTTGAAATCGGCACGCTGGCACCGCCGGGATTGGTGAGGCGGCGCTTGAGCGGGTCGAGCGTCCATCCTTCAAATCCGTAGATCATATCCTGATCGGGCGCGGTTGCTGGTTCTTTGCTGGCGCGCCGCATAACCGAGCGAATGCGGGCGACAAGTTCGCGCGGCTCAAACGGTTTCACAACATAATCATCAGCGCCCATTTCCAGGCCGACAATGCGGTCAGTGGCCTCGCCGCGGGCGGTGAGGAGAATGACAGGCAGATTATGAGTTTCGATGAGATGACGGCTGAGTGAAAGGCCGTCTTCGCCCGGCATCATAATGTCGAGCAGAACCAAATCGGGGCGCTGATCGGTCAGAAGGCTGCGCGCTTTTGCGGCGCTTTCTGCCTCGGAAACGACAAAGCCCTGACCGGTAAGATACTCGGCCAAGGGCTCGCGCAAGGTCGCTTCATCATCGACCAATAGAATAGAAAGGGGCGCAGCGTCTGTCATAATTTCAATGTCTTTTGCTGCGCCCTAATCCGGTGTGCTTCTTAGTTTGTGGTTGCAGAACCGCCGCGCTCACCACCGCGACGTCCGCCGCCCCGGCGTTCACCACCGCGCTCACCGCGTTTTGCACGGCGCGCTTCTTTGGCGGCTTCGCGTTCTGCCTGAGTGATCGTGCCCGAACCATCGGTATCGACCTTGGCAAAGCGCGCTGCGACTGCGGTATCGAATTCTGCGCGCGAAATGGAATTGTCACCATTGGTATCGGCGCGTTTCATCATCGCCATGCCGCCGCCGCGTTTACCCCGGCGCATGCCTTTGCCGCCGCCACGCTTGCCGCCTCGGCGATCTTTCATCATTTCGCGTCCGGCGTCCATTTCAGCCTGCGAGATGCCGCCGCTGCCGTCAGTGTCGAGCTTGGTAAAGCGCTCTGCTTGGCGTGCTGCGCGGCGTTCGCTGCGAGCACCTTCGGTTGCCTTGCGGCGCTCTGTGCGTTCGGCCTTGCGGGCTTCGCGCGCTGCGGTCATTTCCGCTTGGCTCAGCTCGCCATTGCCGTCTGTATCGGTGGCGGCGAAGCGTGCGGCTTTCTTGGCTGCGCGGTCTTCAGCGTTCAACACGCCGTTTCCGTCTGCATCCATTTTGGTAAAGCGCGCATCAGCGTGGGTTTTGCTTTCCGCTGCAGTGATAATGCCGTCGCCATCAGCGTCAGCTTTCATGCCGCCGCCGTGATGGGCTGCGATACCGGCCGTTGCGCCAACCAAGGCGAGGGCGGCTGCAGAAAGGGTGAGTGTCAATTTCTTAGTCATAAGTAAGGCTCCATAAGGGGGTATAGGAGAACTGCGACGACGATGCCAGCATGAGGGAGGGGGTTCATGTGGGAGAGGTAGGCATCGCCGCCACAGCTCATAATCGCTGTTCTAGAGGCTCACTGTCGCAGGATTATCCCAGTTTACTGTAGATTTGTCGCGAAGTGTATCAGCGCGCGGGCGGCGTTCATCTGGCAGATAGTTTGGGCGCGCTGGTTTGCGCCCTTTGCGCCTTTTGCGCCCCTTATCTGGGGCGGTGCTGCGTATCTTCACCCGCTGTGATAAAGATCGCCGTGGCGCTCTCTTCGACATCGGCAATATGCCAGACGCCCGGCGGATTGATCGCATATTCGCCTGGCGCCAGAGCGGTCTTCTCGATGCGGCCATCGGGAAATTCCTGTGTGAGCATCATCGCGCCTTCGGTGCAAATCACCACTTCGCTGCCCTTGGGATGCATTTCCCAAGAGGGCCAATCCTCGGTGAAACTGTGCTGCGAGACAAGTCGTCCTTCGGCTCCATCATCGCCGTGCCGCTCAATATAGCCGCCATACCATTCCATCCCTGTGAAGGGTGGCTGCGGCACAGATGTCGCCCCCAAACCTAAGTGAATGAAACTGTCGGTCAGTTTGGGGGCGCTCATATCAAATTACTCCGGTTTGATCATACAAAAGGCATTGAGTTTATTGCCATCGGGATCGCGGAAATAGCCGGCGTAAAAGCCATCACCGCCGCGCGGTCCCGGAGGGCCTTCATCGCTGCCGCCATTGGCCATGGCAATATCATAGAGCCTATGGACCTGATCCTTATCCTTGGCCTCAATCGCCACCATCGTGCCATTGCCGACACTGGCAGGATTGCCATCAAAGGCTTTGGTCGCAGCGATACCAGCGCCGCCATCCCAATTGCCCCAAGCGATAAATTCGCCCTCTTCCATCATTCGGCCCGTGCCCATTTCAGCGGCAATCGCGTCATAAAAAGCGGCTGCGCGCGGCAAATCATTGGTGCCTAAAGTTACGTATCCAATCATCGTATTGTCTCCCTCATTTGCGAATCGATAGACAAGAACATTATAGGAACATATGGATTTGAGCAAGCGCGTCTAAAGCGGTTTGCATTCTCGCTTCACCCATTCCAGAGCGGGTCCATCCAATTGCGGTGCGAGCAATGCTTCGACCTTTTCGTGGTAATCATTCCACCATGCAATCTCAGCGGCACTAAGATGTGTTTTATCAACTAACTTGCGGTCAATCGGTACGAAAGTCAGCGTTTCAAAGCCAAAATATTGCCCCTCTGCATTCGCAATATCACGCGGTTCAACCAGCACTAGGTTTTCGATCCGAATGCCAAAGCCGTCGCCTCCCGCCTCGCTGGTTTTGTAATAGCCCGGCTCGTTTGACAGGATCATGCCCGCCATCAACTCTTGGTCAGTGCCGGCCTGCCCGCCCGCGGATTTGGCGATGCGCTGCGGCCCTTCGTGAACGGCCAAGAAACTGCCAACGCCGTGGCCTGTGCCGTGCGCATAATCCACACCAGCCTGCCACAAATGTTGCCGCGCGAATGTGTCGAGCTGACAACCTGCTGTGCCCGCCGGGAAGATCGCTTGATCCAGCGCAATGTGCCCTTTCAAGACGCGCGTATAACGGTCGCGCATTTCCTCGCTTGGTGTGGCGCTGCCATCGGGCGTGCCGATCCAAACGGTGCGGGTGATGTCGGTTGTGCCTGCAGGATATTGCCCGCCGCTATCCACCAAATAAATGGAGGCTGGCGGGATCGGAATATTGCTTTCCTCATCCACGCTGTAATGCGGCAAAGCGGCATGATGCGCAGCGCCAGAAATCGTGCGGAAAGACAAATCCCGCAGATCTTTATTGGCCGCGCGGAAGCTCCGCAATTTTGCTGCAGCGGAAAGTTCAGTCACCTCACCCGAGGGCGCGGTTTCTTCCAGCCAATGCAGGAAGCGCGCAACCGCAGCACCGTCGCGGGCCTGCGCATCGCGGTGGCCTTGTTGCTCGCTCGCGTTCTTCACCGCCTTGGGCAAGATACATGGGTCGCGGTCAAAGCTGACGGACGCGCCGCCTGCTTCCAAAGCCGACGCAATGGCTGCAACGCCGAAACCAGGGTCCATGCTAACCGACTTGCCAGAATATTCGCTGAGCGCGCTTTCAAAATCGGCGCGGTCACGAATGGTGACGGCATTGCCCAAATGCTGGGTGAGTTCCCCCGATACTTTTTCTGGCGCGATAAACAGCTGCGCTGTGCCGTCTGAATGCGCGATCACATAAGACAAAGCGACGGGCGTATTATCGACATCGCCGCCGCGAATATTGAGCAGCCATGCCACCGAATCCAATGCAGAGATTACGGCTGCATCATGGCCCGAAGCTTTCAAACCATCGGCAATATCAGCGCGCTTTTCTGCTGAGCTTTTGCCCGCCAATGCGTCAATATGCGGCAATGCCGGTGCGGCGGAGGCTTCTGGTTGGTCCTGCCAGACGGCATCAATCGGATTGCCCTGTGTCGGCACCAATTCAGCGCCCATGCCGGTCAATGCGCTTTGCACGCTTTTCACCCAGCTGCGCGAATGCAGCCATGGGTCATAACCAATGCGCGCCCCTGCTGTGACATTGGCGCCCAGCCATCCGCCAACAGTGTCAGCGGGAATGGATTGATATTCAAACAGGCTTTCCTCCACCTGCTCGCGCACTTGGACAGTGTAACGCCCATCAACGAAAATCGCGGCTTTATCGGTGAGAACAGCGGCGCTGCCCGCTGACCCGCCAAAGCCGGTTAGCCAAGCCAAACGCTGCGCATAGGCGCCGACATATTCGCTCATATGTTCATCCGCGATTGGGATCAAAAACCCATCGAGCTCGCGGCGTTTCAATTCTTGGCGAAGGGCGGTTAGACGCGCTTCATGTGTTTGCATCAGCATTTGGTCGATCCTTGCACTAGCCGCGTCTTGCCACACGGCTTCAATCATCTCTATGAGTCGGCAGCATAGGCCAGCACGCCCGCGCTTTCCAGCGATGCGTGATGCAATAAGGATGCAAGCAATATGACCCTTCGCAAACCGACCACAATCGCACTCGCGCTTTGCCTATTGGCAGCGCCGATTATTCCTGCCGCTGCGCAAGATGATAAGGATACCCAATTGACCAAAACCGCTCCGACTTCTCCTCCTATCGCGGAAAAGCGCGAACACACTTACACCCATCACGGGATCACGATTTCTGATCCCTATCACTGGCTCAAAGACCAGAGCTATCCGGTGATCGATGATGAGGATGTGCTGGATTATGTGAAGGCGGAGAACGCATGGTTTGAGGCTAAGATGGAGGGGCAAAAGGCTCTGACGGATGAGCTTTTCAAAGAGATGAAAGCCCGCATCAAGGAAGATGACAGCTCCGTTCCGCAAAAGGATGGCGATTACATCTATTGGTCCGCATTTGAAGACGGCGCGCAATATCGCAAGCATTACCGCAAGCCGGCTGCTGGCGGTGATGATCAATTGATGCTCGATGAAAATGCGCTTGCCAAAGGCCTCGATTATTTCCGCCTTGGCGCAATGTCGGTCAGCAAATCGGGGCGCTATCTCGCCTATTCCACTGATACCAATGGCGCAGAGCGTTACACTGCTCGGATCAAGGATTTGCAGACGGGTGAATTGCTGCCTGATGAAATCCCCGAGACGCGCACCGGCCTGACTTGGGTCGCGAATGACACAGGCATTGTGTACGGAAAATCGACCAAGGAATGGCGCACTTTGGCTGCGCGGCTCTACACGATTGGCACCTCACCTGATCAGGATGTGATCCTGTATGAGGAGGCCGATGAGAGCTTTTCTGTCGGCAGCGGTCTGTCGGCGCAAGAAGATTGGCTGATCATTGCCACCGGCGACAATGAAACATCAGAGGTTCGCCTTGTCCCTGCCGATAATCCGACAGCGGAACCGATCCTAGTGAAGGCGCGTCAAAAAGGCGTCGAATATAGCGTCGATGTTCGGACCGATGCGACGGATTCAGCCGTAGTCTATATCTGGACCAATGATGATCACATCAATTTTCGCCTTGCCTCAGCCTCGATCAAGAGACCGAGCGAGTGGAACACGGTGATCGCAGGCTCAGATGATTTTTACCTCACGGGCTTTGACCTGTTCAAGGATTTCATGGTTACAGAAGGGCGTTTGAACGGCCTCGATCAAATCCAATTGCGGCAGTATGATGCGCCCGGCGACATCACGCCTATCGCCTTCCCAGAGGCCAGCTATGACGCCGGCCTTGGCAATAATCCTGAATATGATGTCGATACTTTGCGGCTGGGTTATGAAAGCATGGTCACGCCTGACACAGTATTCGACTATGATGTAAAATCGGCCAAGCTGACGACACTGAAAACGCAAGAAATCCCATCAGGCTATGACGCTTCGCTCTACACGTCAGAGCGGATCAGCATCCAAGCGCGCGATGGCACCATGGTTCCGGTTAGCATTGTGCGGCGCAAAGACCGCCCCGCTGGCGGCCCGCTGCATCTCTATGCTTATGGCGCTTATGGTTATGCCGTTCCGCCGGGCTTTTCGACCACGCGTTTGAGCCTCGTTGATCGCGGCTTTGCTTATGCCATCGCACATATTCGCGGCGGAGATGATTTGGGCCGGCGCTGGTATCTTCAAGGCAAGCTCAATGAACGCACCAACACCTTCAATGATTTCGTCGACGTTGGCCGCGGCTTGATCGAGCGTGGCTACACCGCAGAAGGTAAAATCACAGCCAGCGGCGGTTCTGCTGGCGGCGAGTTGATGGGCGCTGTCGTCAATCAAGACCCCGCGCAATATGGCGCTGTTGCCGCCCATGTGCCGTTTGTTGATGTGCTCAATACCATGCTGGATGAGACACTACCGCTAACGCCCGGCGAATGGCAGGAATGGGGCAATCCTATCCTAGATAAGCAGGCCTTTGCCTATATGCTCAGCTACTCGCCCTATGATCAGGTGAAGGCGCAGGCCTATCCGCCATTGCTCGTCACCGCCGGCCTGAACGATCCGCGCGTAACCTATTGGGAGCCAGCCAAATGGGTCGCCAAATTGCGCGACACCAAGACAGACGACAATATCCTACTGCTCAAAACGAACATGGGCGCAGGGCATGGCGGCAAATCGGGCCGGTGGAATTCACTCTATGAAACTGCAGAAGAATTCGCATTCTTCTTGTGGCAAATGGGCCTAACGGATGAAGCGGAGACTAAGTGAGCGATAGGCGCTTCACTCAGACCTTCACCGCTGAGCCGCACCACATTGACGAGCTGGGCCATGTGAACAACACGGTCTGGCTTGGATGGGTGCAGGATATCGCCACGTCTCATTGGGAGGCGGCGGCGGATCCGGCGCATATTGAGAGCTTCATCTGGGTCGTGATCCGGCACGAGATCGACTATCGCGGCAATATTGCGGCGGGCGAAAGCGTGACCGGTGCGACCTGGATTCCTGACCCCGCTAAAGGTGCCAAATCCGATCGCTGCGCTGAGTTCCGCGATGCCTCGGGCAGAGTCCTCGTCAGTGCGCGCACCACTTGGGCGATGCTCGACAAAGCCAGCCAGCGTTTGGTGCGCGTCCGCGCGGATGTCATGGCCCCTTTTCACAGCGGTTAAACCGCCTGTCACAAAACTGTCGCGCAACGCGGCTATTTGCGTTCCCAGTCCACAAGGACGATTCTTAAGGAACGCACCGCAAATGATCCGCAAAGCTGCTATTCTCGCCAGTGTTAGTCTGGCATCCCTCGCTGCCCCAGTCGCCGCTCAAGATAGCGCCACCCTAAAAGCCGAGATGGCCGAAATGCGCGCGCAAATGGCGGCGATGACGGCCCGCATGAATGCGCTTGAGGCGGAATTGGCCGAAGTGGATGCAGAGGCAGAAACGGCGAGCGCGCAGGCGGCCACTGCAACTGTGATGGCTGAAAATGCGGTGACGGCTGTTCAAGACACTGCACCCCAAGATGCAAGCGCTCCCACCATCGCCTTTAAAGGCATGCCAGAAATCAAGGCAGAGGGCGGCTGGAGCTTCAAACCGCGCGGGCGCTTGCAATATGATGCAGGTATCGTCAGCGCGCCTGATGGAGCCGGTAATGATGGTCTCGGCAGTGAAGCTCGCCGCGCGCGTTTGGGCGCATCTGGCTCGATGCCGGGTGGTTTCGGCTATAAGGTAGAGTTGGATTTCGCTGGCAGCGATTTGACCGTCACCGATGCGATCATCACTTACAAGGATGACGGCCTGAAAGTGACGGCTGGCCACTTCAACACTTTCCAAGGCTTGGAAGAATTGACTAGCAGCGTCCACACTACTTTCTTGGAACGCGCAGCCTTCACTGACGCCTTCGGGTTTGAGCGGCGGGTCGGCCTAGGCGCAGAATATAAAACCGGCGATGTGCTGCTTCAGGGCGGCGTGTTCACCGACAATATGGACGATCTCTCCAACAAGAACTGGAGCGTAGACGGGCGCGCAGTTGTGATGCCAAAGATGGGCGACACCCAGCTGCATTTGGGCGGGTCAGTGCATTACACCGGCCTCGAAGACGGCAGCACTGTTCGTTATCGCCAACGTCCCTTGGTGCACTTTACCTCTGATCGTTACATCAACACCGATAGGATTGCGGCCACATCTGAGCTTGGCCTTGGGCTAGAGGCGGCGGTGATCGCTGGGCCGTTCCATGCGCAGGCTGAGACATATTGGCAAAAGGTCAGCACGCCTTTGGGCGCGGCCGATCCAACATTCTTCGGCGGTTATGCCAGCGTTGGGTATTATCTGACCAAGGGCGATACCCGCGGCTATAAAGGCGGCGTGTTTGGCCGGGCGAAGCCCGCCAATCCAGTGGGTGAGGGCGGTATGGGCTCTGTCCAAGTGAACCTGCGATATGACCACCTAGACCTCAATGACGCGGGCATTTTGGGCGGCACGCAAAATGGCTATTTCGCCTCGCTGGCGTGGAAACCGACCGATTACACCATGCTTTTGCTAAATTACGGCCGCCTCGACTATAGTGATGCGGCATTACCAGCAGCCACTGGCGACACAGATTACAGTGTCGATGTCATGGGTGTACGGGCTCAAATTGACTTTTAAGCTATTCGATATTTCGCTTTCAAACAGGAAAACAGACATGAAAATGACTAAGACAATTGCTCTGGCAACTATTGCCACACTTTCCCTCACAGCATGCGACGCCGCTGGCGGCGGAGGCGGCACACGCGATTCGATCCGCGCGGTTGGCTCATCCACTGTATTCCCTTTTGCCAAAGCCGTTTCAGAGAGTTTTGCGCGCGCTAACCCAGATATGAAATCGCCCCTGATCGAATCCACGGGCTCTGGCGGCGGGATCAAATTGTTCTGCTCTGGAATTGGTGCGGATAAGCCAGATATCGCCAATGCGTCACGTCGGATGAAAGCATCAGAGTTCGAAACCTGTCAGGCGAATGGCGTCACCGATGTGGTCGAATTGCAAGTGGGTCTCGACGGGATCGCCTTTGCAGCGGCAAAAGGTGGGATCACGATGAACCTGACCCCGAAGATCGTTTATGAAGCTCTGGCGGCCGCACCCTATGGCGGCGAGCAAACGGCCAAAAATTGGTCAGATGTTGATGCCTCACTGCCTAATGAGCCGATTTTTGTTTACGGCCCGCCCAGCACATCGGGCACGCGTGATGCACTGAAGGAATTGGTGCTTGAAAAAGGTTGCGACACAAATCCTGAAATGAAGGCTTTGAAAGATGCTGACAAAGACAAGCACACGCAAATTTGCACCGAAGTGCGCAGCGATGGCGCCTATGTTGACCAAGGCGAACAGGATAATCTGATCGTGCAGAAAATCGGCAATTCGCCCAAGTCCATCGGCGTGTTTGGTTTCTCATACCTTGAAGAAAACGCTGATAAGGTCACTGGCCTGCCGATGAACGGTGTTGAGCCAAATTATACCAATATCTCGGATTTCTCCTATCCCGGTGCCCGCCCGCTCTATGTCTATGTGAAGAAAGCCCATGTCGGCGTGATCCCCGGCATCGAAGGCTTCTTGGCGGAATGGGTAAAGAGCTGGAAGAAAGACGGTCCACTGGCTGAAATCGGCCTTGTGGCATCGCCTGATGATGTGATGGCAGCCAATGAGAAAGCTGTGACAGAATTGACCACGATCACTGCAGAAGATCTGGCGAAATAAACGCGCGCTTCGGCGATGGCGTTAAAGAGGCGGGAGCGGCTGGATGGCTGCCTCCCGCCTTTTTTGTGAACGGGTTAAGCTTGCTCGCGGCGCTTTTGCAAAATGCTTTCGGTGCGGGTGAAATCGCCCGGATTGTCAACGTCAATCGGCGCATCGGCATAAGGCATGCTGATCACTTTTAGTGACAGGTTCCAGCGCTTCGACAAATGATCCGCTAGCCCCTGAACCGATGCCAGACGGAATTTATACATCACCATAACCGCAAGGCCGAACGCCTTGAGAATGCGCATGGGCCGCTTGCCAAATTGGCCGCCTGTTTCAAAAACCTTTGCCGCTTTGACAGCTGCAGGCGTCAGCGCGGCGTAAAGGTTACAGCTCGACCAGCCGCCATCTTTCAATTCGTGAAAGGCGCGTTTGCCATCGGGGTAGGCTTCTAAAATGGTGGCGGCAGGCGTCATCGCAACCGCTCCGTCCAACGTCTCGGCAAGAATTGAGCGGCAGAAATGGTCAAACATCTCGGTCGTGTGCAGTGCATTATCGCCGGTTGATACGACCAGCGGATAGGGCGCGGGGATGGCCTCCACCGCTCTGCTAATGCTGGCGAAGAGATTTTCACCGGCGGGTATAAAATGGACGCGGCCTTGATCCATCAACCCTGAAACATAAGGGATTTGGCGCAGGATATCTTCGCGCTCAATGGAGATATGGATATTGCCGGTATATTGGCTGGCGGCGATTTCGCGCACCACGCGTTCCAGCATGATGACGCCGTCAATTTCGATCAGGCATTTGTGGCTTTTGCTTTGCAATGCGGCGACGGCATCTTCTGGCCCAGCACGGCTGGCCGCCAAAATCAAAACTGTCACAGTCTCTGGGTGATCGCTGGTCCCGGCCATGCTTTCCTCAATCATTGGGGCCCGCCTTGGGCCAGTTTCGTGCCGCCCTTTTAAGCGGGCTGCATTGCGCGTGTTAGGTGCGCGATAGGCGATGCGGCGTCAAGTTTGGCCAATTGCTGGGTCAGCGCATCCTTCTGGACCGCGCCATTTGCCGCATCGAGGCAAGTCAGCAGTTTCGCCCAAAGCTGCTCATCCGAGATGGGCACGGATTTGCTGCCAATCGGCATTGGGACCGCGACTTCTAAACGCTCGCCATCCGTCAGCGCAATATGCACCTCGGTTGGGAAATCGCTTTCCAATTTCTCGACATATTCCTTGGTGATTTTGGGCATAAGCGCGCGCACTTCTGCCCGCTGAACGGCATCATCGGTATAATCCAACAGCCCGATGTCTTGCCCAAGCATCGCGGCGGCAAGGCTGTATTCCAGACTGAATTTCGCCTGCGCTGGTGTCTGCGGATTTTCATGCATCAGATTGCGCAAATGCGCTGCCGGTGCACGCACGAGCACCGTTTCAATCTGCTCAGCGTTAAGATCGTGCTGCCCTATCAGGGCGAGAAGGCCGTCCAATGCACGGTGGAGGCTGCCGCAATTGGGATAGCGTTTTACCTTGAGGCCATGTTCGAGAATATGCAGCGGGGCACCAACCGGAGCAGTGCCAAAGCGCATGGTTTGACCGTGCTCTGCCGTGCCTTCCATCTCCACCGCCAAGGCATCGGCATCGCTGCCGACCATCAGCGTGCGCAGACCGGTTTCACCGTCCAGAGTGTCGCTGCCAGCGGTGAGACCAGCGCGCGCAAACAATGCTGCTTGCACTCCGCCTGCCGCTGCCAGCCCTGCGTGAAGCGGTTTCGTGTCAGAGCCAAATTGACTCATGAAACCGCCCGCCATGCTGGTCGACAGAGAGATCGCATGGGCGGCTTGCTCAGCATTTAGACGCAGCATTCTGGCGCATCCTGCCGCCGCGCCAATCGCGCCCAAAGTGCCTGTAGCATGCCAGCCGCGGCTGCGGTGGAACGGGTTCACGGCTTGGCCGACCAGCCCCATGATTTGCAGGCCGGTAATATAGCCATCAAGCAGATCAGCGACTGCCAAATCCTCCGCATCGCCCACCGCCAGCAATGCCGGCACGAGCACGGCAGAGGCATGAGCCTTAGCGGGGTCAAAATTGTCATCAAAATCGAGCGCATGGGCGGCTGTGCCATTGTAAAGCGCGGCCATTGGCGCAGGCACGGTGGAGGCGCGCATTGCCGCATGGCATGGCCCGTTGCCCCATGCTGCCACCACTGGCCAAAGCTTCTGAGGCGCGCTGTCATGTGCGCCCGCCATCATACAAGCGATAGTGTCGATGACGCAGCGCCGCGCCAAATGCAGCGCTTCCTCGGGCCAATCGCCGCGCGGCGTATCCCCTATCCATTGGCCGTATGCATTTAGCGGAGACATATCCTAAAGCGGATTGCCGTCTTGGTCGCGGAAGATTTCGCGGCGGCCGACGTGATTGGCAGGACCAACCAGCCCTTCGCTCTCCATCCGCTCAATCCATTTCGCCGCCGTATTATAGCCCACGCCCATTTGGCGCTGGAGCCATGAGCCCGAGGCCTTTTGGTTCTCAATCACAATCTGGCAGGCTTGGCGATATTTGCGTTCTTCGGGATTATCAGACGCGGTCAGCTCATCTTCGAAATTGAGCCCGCCGCCATCTTCGGGTTCTTCTGTGACGGCATCGACATATTCCGGCTTGCCCTGAGAGCGCCAGTAATCGGCGACTTCTTCAACTTCTTCATCAGACACAAACGGCCCGTGGACGCGAACCATTGCGCCCGTGTTCGGCTTATAAAGCATGTCGCCTTTGCCAAGCAGCTGCTCTGCCCCTTGCTCGCCCAAAATGGTGCGGCTGTCGATCCGGCTGGTGACTTTAAAGCTGATGCGGGTTGGCAGGTTGGCTTTGATCACGCCGGTGATAACATCAACCGATGGGCGCTGTGTCGCCATGATAAGGTGGATACCGGCAGCGCGTGATTTCTGGCTGAGGCGCTGGATGAGCACTTCGATTTCCTTGCCAATCGTCACCATCAAATCGGCGAGCTCATCGACGATCAGAACGATCAGCGGCAAAGCTTCGTAATCAAGCTGCTCTTCCTCGAACATTTCCTCGCCCGTATCAGGGTCAAAGCCGGTTTGAACGCGGCGACCAAGCGGGGTGCCCTTGGCAGCGGCAGCGGTCACTTTCTCGTTAAAATTGCCGATATTGCGCGAATTTACCGATGACATCATGCGGTAGCGCCGCTCCATCTCCTCAACCGCCCATTTCAGCGCGCGCACAGATTTGTGCGGCTCTGTCACAACGGGGCTGAGCAGATGCGGAATATCGTCGTAGCTTTTCAGCTCCAGCACTTTGGGATCGATCAGGATGAGGCGGCATTCCGCCGGCGTAAAGCGGTAGAGCAGCGAGAGCAGAATGGTGTTGAGGCCGACGGATTTGCCCGAGCCTGTTGTACCAGCGACCAGCAAATGCGGCATGGCGGCAAGGTCGGCCACGATGGGTTCGCCAGCAATATCCTTGCCCAAAATAATCGGCAAAGCGCCGGTCGCATCTGCAAAGTCGGCGCATTCCGCCAGCTCTTTAAAGACCACCATTTGCCGGTCAGCATTGGGCAGCTCAATACCCATCACCGTCTTGCCGGGAATGGGCGAGACGCGCGCGGAAATCGCGCTCATATTGCGGGCAATATCCTCGGCCAGCCCAATAACGCGGCTGGCTTTGATACCCGGTGCCGGTTCCAGCTCATACATGGTCACAACCGGCCCAGTGCGCACGGCGGTAATCTCGCCCTTCACATTGAAATCATCGAGCACATTTTCGAGCAAGCGCGCATTGCGTTCCAGTGCCATTTTATCAAGCGTAGGCACTTGATTGGCGGGCGGATCGGTCAGCAAATCCAAGCTAGGCAATGTGTAAGTCGCGAACATATCGCGCTGCTTCGCCTTGGGCATTTGCGCCTTTTTGGGCGGCTTAGTCGGGTCGGTGATTTCGGGCGCGCGGCGTTTTTGTTCAATGATTGGCGGCGCTTCATCAGCGGCAGCTTTCGCCAATTTCTTTGGTGCATCGCGGACAGCCACACTGCGCTCCATAAGGCCGCCGGTGTTGTCTTCGACCACGGTTTCGCGGCCGCCGCGGATCCACCGGTACGCTTTGCCCACGAAAATCGGCAGGGTCAGCAGGCTGCGCCAATCAATCGCAAATACGCGCGTCATTAGGATAACGCCGCCCGCAAGGCTGACAACGCCGAGCCCCAGCACAATCCAACCCGACACGCTTTCGCCAAAACGCGTAGCAATGGCTTCAATCGCCGCCGCGCCCAAGAGGCCCGACATGCCGCCCATTTGCGCCGGTAAAGTGCCGCCTGGCCCTTCAAACGCGAGTGACAAAACCGTGCCAAGCAAGACAATCGCGAGCAGCAGCATGCCGAGCGGCATCCACCAGCGCGTGGGCTCTGCATATTCGCCGTCTTCATCCTGATCCTCAATATTGCTCCACAATTTGCGTGCGGAGATATAGAGCAATGGGAGAAGCAAAATTGCTGGAATACCAAATAGATAGAGTGCTCGGTCGGCAGCCCATGCCCCGTTCATGCCCATCCAATTGCGCACATCATCGCCCGATGCTGCGGTGGAGGGGGAGGGGTCTGTCTGAGTGTAGCTGACGATGGAAAGCGTAAGGAAAATCAGCAGGCAAAATAGGATCACCGCGCCGGTCATTTGCAAAGCGCGGCTCATGGAGCGGCGAAATGCCGCGCGCCAATCGGCTTTGCCAGTGGAAATCGATTTATTGCTGTTCATCGCTCGCGACGCCATGGGGTGTGTCTCCTGAATTCACCTTGAATCCAAGGGGACTCCCGCGTCAAGGGGGGATCGATGAGTGTTCTCTATCCGCTTAAGCCATCAATCGCGGCCCAGCGCTCCCATTTCAGCGCTCGCGCCTTGGTCACGCTCATCCCGCCCAGTGCAATGACGGGCACAGGCGATAGCTTAGCAAGACTGCGGAAACGGCTAATCCCAAGGACAGGCTCGCCAGGGTGAGAGGCAGTTGGAAAGACTGGTGACAGCAGAACAGCATCCGCACTTTTCCGGTATGCGGCGGCAATCTCACGGGCATTATGCGCGGTTGCCAGTTGAACCAAATCGCGGCGCTTTGGGGTCAGTGAAAGCGGCGCGCCATATATGCCGTGGGCGCCCCATTCTCGCGCGGTTTGCGCACTGTCTGCCAAAATAAGCATGTGATCTCGGCTTTGGCCTCGTCGTCTCAACGCCTGAAATCGCGCCCATCTGGCCGCCTCATCCAAGTGATAATGCCGGTAAATAAAGCCTGATCCGCGCGGCAAATTGTCCAGTGCACGCTCCAGCACGCTGTCATTGCGCTCATCAGAAATCAGCCAAATTTTCGAGAGGGACTGGTGTTGCCGCATCGCATGACTATAGCGTGGCCCCATGGAAAACGCACCTGACCAATTGCTCGAAAAAGTTCACGCCGAAATCGCGCGCGCTTGCAAAGCTGGCCGACGGTCAGCCGATGATGTGACGCTAGTCGCGGTGAGTAAGACGCATCCTGCGGAGCGCATTACGCCTTTAATCGGTGCCGGTCAGCGCGTCTTCGGCGAGAACCGCGTTCAAGAAGCGCAGGAAAAATGGCCCGCTCTGGTGGAACAATATCCCGATATTGAATTGCATGCGATTGGCCAATTGCAGTCCAATAAGGCGGATGAGGCAGTGGCTATGTTCGACTGCATCCACGCGCTCGACCGGATGAGCTTGGTGAAAGCCTTGGGCAAAGCGATGGACAAGGCAGGCAAGCAAGTGCCGTGCTTTATCCAAGTCAACATTGGCGCAGAGGAGCAAAAAGGTGGTTGTATGCCTGCCGATCTGCCCGCGCTGATCGCCGCTGCGCGCGATGCGCACATCCCGATCGCTGGCCTGATGTGCTTGCCGCCCGCCAGCATAGAACCCGCGCCTTTCTTCGCGCATTTGGCGAAGCTGGCTGATGACAATGGCGTGACTGGCCTCTCCATGGGAATGAGCAGCGACTACCCCATCGCAGTGCAATTGGGCGCGACGCATGTGCGCGTCGGCACGGCGCTGTTTGGGAACAGAGGGTAGTAAAAAAGGGGCGCACTTTGCAGCACGCCCCCTTTTAAAATTCATGGCATTGAACGCTTAGAATTCAAACGTTGCTTCCACACCGGCCTGACGGCCCTTCGCCAATGGCGAGAATGTACCAGCAGCTGGGCTTGCATCAAACGGACGATTCACGCCGTTTGAAAATGCACCGGCGCCAAATGGCAATTGTGTGTCGCCGCCTGCTTGCACTTCGTCGAGCAAATTTTTGCCGTAAAGCGACAGAGACAGGCCATCCATTGGGGTGTTCCAAGTCACGTTCAGATCCAACTGATTGGCGTTTTGAATATAGCCGAAATTGTTGTCGGTATAGGCAAACTCATCGCGGAATTGGAAGTTGAGGCGGGTCAAAATATCGCTTGAGCCCAGATTGAGTTCATGGATGACGCCCACGCCGAATGTTACCTCTGGAACACGCGGCAGACGCAGGGCCAGATCGGCATCATCAATCACGCCGTCGCCCGAAATATCGAACAGCACTGCATCATAATCATCTTCCATGATGCCGATATTGGCAGTGAACAGCAGGCTGTCAGACACGCGCATACGCGCCTCGGCTTCAATGCCCATGATCGATGCATCAGCGGTGTTGAAGATCGATTGCGCGACACCAGCGGTCAGCGATGATTGGTTCACTTCGCGCTGCATGTTGGAAATGTCAGTGTAATAGGCCGCCGCGTTCAGCGTGAAATCGCCGTTTGCCGTTTGGAATTTGCCGCCAATTTCATAATTGTCGACTTTTTCCTCGTCGAAGAAAAACGCGCCATTGGCCGCTGCCACTGCTTCGAATGCATTGGCGTTGGTGATGCGGAAGTTATAGCCGCCCGAGCGATAGCCGCGTGTCCAATGGGCGTAGATTTGTGCATCGTCAAATTCATATTGCAGGCCGAATTTCGGGCTCCAATTGGTCCAGCTTTCTCCATCAGAAAAACCGTTGTTTTCTGTTGGGATGAAAGGGTTGGTGCCGGTGGTTGGGCATGTGCCTTGCAATACCGAACATTCAGGACGCGGACGGATGTAAGTGATGTCGACGTCTTTGGTTTCTTTGCTCCAGCGGATGCCGGCAATCACCGACAAGGCATCGGTCAGATTGAACTGGCCGGATGCAAATGCGCCCAGAACTTCATGATCCTGATCGCCGCCGCCGAAGAATGTCAGCGGTGTGGAAGGAGGAAGATCGCGAACCTCGGTGTATTTGAGGTTTTGATCGAAGTAGAAACCGCCAATCGTCAGGTCAAAATTGTCACCTGATACTGCGTAACGCAGCTCGTTCGAGATCTGCTCTTGCGCTGTTTCGGTTGTGGAATGGAAGACAAAGACGGGAAGGGAATCGATGTCAGCGTCGGTCACCGCATCATAGCTGCGATAGCCGAAGATGTTGGTGAGCGTGCCGGGACCGATATCTGCTTCTGCTTTGAGAGAGCCCGTCCAGATTTCATTGGCATAAAGACCGGTGTTGTCGATTGCGAAGTCGAAAGTCTCACGGTCAAATTGGCCGCGGTTCTGGCCTGCTGGGCCGTCGCCATCGCTTTCGAAATAGTCGAGCTTACCGGTTACTGTCAGGCCGCCAAAACGTCCTTCCAAAGCGCCGCGGATGATCTTTGTTTCCGCTTCGCCGTGGTTGGCATTGTTGAACTGGTTTTTGAAGTAGCCTTCGTCCTTATTGTAATAGGCGCCCAGTTTGAACAGCAATGTGTCCTCAACCAGCGGGCCGGAAACTACAGCCGATGCGGTGTAATTTGCACCGCCGCGTCCGCCATCCAGCAGCGGGCCATCTACGGCCGCGCGCACTTTGCCGGTGAAGTAGTCAGTGGGGTTGCCAGTGTTGATCAAAACCGCGCCGCCGGTGACATTGCGGCCGAACAATACGCCTTGGGGCCCGCGCAGGATTTCCACGCTATCAAGGTCGAACAGATCGAACACAACGCCGCCATTATTGCCCAGATAAACGCCGTCCACGAACACGCCAACGGTTGGGTCGATGGAAGGGATGGAGCTGTTAATGCCGAGGCCGCGAATGGAGAAGTTCGCTGTGCCGCGGCTGGTGCCGATTTGATCGAGCGATACGTTTGGCGCAGAATAGGATAGCGATTGGATGTCGCGCACTTTCAGCGCTTCCAAGCTTTCTGAATTGAACGCAGTGACGGCCAGCGGCACGTCTTGCACGTTTTCAGCATTCTGCGTTTTCGTGCCGGTAACGACGATTTCATTGAACGCGCCAATGGCAGAAGTGTCTTCTTGTGCGCCATCTTGGGGGGCTTCTTGCGCCAGCGCCGCAGCAGGGATTGCCGCGCAGCTTGAAAGAAGTGCGGTGGCCGTTAGACGTGAAAAATTACGAGCCTTCATGGGGTCTCTTCCTCATGTGAGTTGGGGGGATTTAGCTTCGGGGGCGGCTTATAATCTGTCCGCAACAGGATGCAACAAGCATCAATGTTGCAATTGTGCCACATAAAATTGCGCGGAAATGTGCAGGTTTTGGGCGCGTTTTGGCGCTTTAGGCGTCTTCCAATTCGCGCTGGCGTTCGTCACTCGCCGCATCGATTAAGGCCTTGCGTATCTCTTCCAAACGGTGCTCAGCGGTCACCTTATCGCCCATCAAATCAGTGACATAAAACGTATCGGCGGCGCGCTCACCATAGGCGGAGATTTGCGCTGAATGCACAACCAAATTGCCTTCGAACAGAACATGAGCAAGCCGGTTTAGCAGAGCAGGGCGATCGCGCGCATTCACTTCAATCACGGTAAAGCGGTTGGAAGCCTTATTATCAAAGTTTACCCGAGGTGCGACTTTAAACGCGCCTGCGCGGTGACGGGCCAATGGCCGCTGCGCCAGCTTGGGCACGAGCGCCACGCGATTGGCCAATGCATCGGCTATGCTGGTTTTGAGCCGCTCTAGCTGACTGGCCTCGTGAAACGGTTGGCCCAAGGGATCTTGGACCAGAAAATTATCAACCGCATAGCCATTTTGCGTGGTGTGAATGCGGGCATCGATGATGTTCGCACCGGCTAGATGAATGCCGCCAGCAATGCGGTAAAATAAGCCCGGATGGTCAGAGGCGATCACGCTGACAAGCGTTGCGCCGCGGGCCTCGTAATATTCGCATTGGACGGAGAGATTATCCTGCGTTGCCTGCCAATGGGCAAAATGTTTGAGATTGCGGGCGATCACATCATCGGGCTCGGCAATCCAATAGGCTTCGCCAAATTGCTCGCCAACCTCTTCAACCAGAGCCGATTGCTCGCCAAGCAGCGCTGCCACTTGCTGCTGCTGCGCAGCCACACGTTCCTTGCGGCCGTGGCGCATATGGCCCAGCCGCATGCGTTCTTGCGCTGCATCAAACAGATCACCCAGCAGCTGACCTTTCCAGCTGTTCCAAGTGCCGGGGCCAACGGCGCGAATATCCACGCAGGTCAGGATCAGCAGTTGGCGCAGACCCTCGACGCTCTGCACTTCAGAAACGAAATCCTCGATGGTTTTGGGATCGGTGAGGTCGCGTTTGAAAGCGACGCGCGTCATCAGCAAATGCTGTTCCACCAGCCAAGACACCAGCGATGTTTCCGCCTCTGTGAGGCCAAAGCGCGGGCACAGCTCCATTGCCACTTCTGCGCCCAGCACCGAATGATCACCGCCGCGCCCCTTGGCGATATCATGCAGCAGCACCGCGACATATGCGACGCGGCGCGATGCCAGTTTGGGGATCAGCCGTGTGCAGCGCGGATGCTCAGATTTGAGCATGCCTTTCTCAATCTTATTGAGCAGGCCAATGGCGCGGATCGTGTGCTCATCGACGGTATAATGATGATACATGTCAAACTGCATTTGCGCATTCACGCGGCCAAAATCGGGCACAAATTTGCCGAAAACACCCGCTTCATTCATCCAGCGCAGCACCGTTTCCGGATCGTTTTTTCCGCACAGCAAATCGAGGAACATCGCATTGGCGCGTTTGTCGCGGCGCACGGCGCGCTTGATGAGCTTATTGTCGAGGCTGGCGCGGCGCATGGTTTCTGGATGGATTTCCAGCTCATGGGCCTCTGCCAATTGGAACACCTCGATCAAGCGAACCGGATCTTGCTTGAACCAATCTTTTGTTGGTGCAGCGATCTTTCCGCCGAAGACTTGATAGCCTTTGAGTTCGCGCGGCTTCTGTTTCCAGCCTGCGAAAAAACCGGCGCGCGCGCTTTTCTTCTCTGTCTCGGCGTCCATATGCGACAGGAAAACGCCGGTTAGACTGCCCACGCGTTTGGCCTGTAGGAAGTAGAATTGCATGAAGCGCTCGACGGCGCTTTTGCCGGGGCGGTCGGCGAAATTCATGCGTTCTGCCACTTGGCGTTGCAGGTCGAAGGTCAACCGGTCTTCGGCGCGGTTCGTCAATATGTGCAAATGGCAGCGCACGGCGAGAAGAAAGCCCTCTGCGCGGCGGAAACTGCGATATTCGCTTTTCGTGAACAGGCCAATATCCACCAGCTCTCGGGCGCTGCGGGCCTGATGGATATATTTGCCGATCCAATAGAGCGTTTGCAGATCGCGAAGCCCGCCTTTGCCCTCTTTGACATTGGGTTCCACGACATAGCGGCTGTCACCCATGCGCTTGTGACGGGTGTTGCGCTCTTCCAGTTTTTCCGTGAAGAACTTGCGCTCTGTACCCTTGACGATCTCGTTCCAGAAGCGCGCGGCGACCTCGTCATATAAGGCTTGATCGCCCCAAATATAACGCGATTCCAATTGCGCGGTGCGGATCGTCAAATCCTCCCGCGCCATTTTGAGCGTGTCGTCAATTGTGCGGCTGGAATGGCCGACCTTCAGGCCTAAATCCCACAGGATATAGAGCATCGCCTCAATCGCCTGCTCGCACCAAGGCGCGCGTTTCATTGGCGTGATAAAGGCGATGTCGACATCGGAATGCGGCGCCATTTCCGCGCGGCCATAACCGCCCACCGCCACCAAAGTCAGCCGCTCTGCTGCTGTTCGGTTTGCGATGGGATAGACATAGCCCACGACATAGTCATGGATAAGGCGCAGCAATTGATCGACCAGAAATGACTGGCTCGCAGTGCATTCATGCCCCGCCGATGGCTTTTCCTCCAGTCGCCGCGCAATTTCCGCCCGCCCATCATCCAGCGCCGTTTTCAGCAGCTCAACAATGGGTTGCCGCGCCTTTTCGCCCTGTTCCTCGGCCAGCGAAGACACAGCCTCAGCCAGCCTGCGCCGATCAATGATCGCGCGCTGATTGGGAATGCGGGTGCTGGATAAGGACATGGGGTTTTCGCTTCTAATCCAGCAGATCACCTGCGAACATGGTTTTCACCGTGCGCTTGTCGACTTTCATTGTGCCAAGGCGCGGCAGAGATTTGTCGGATTCCCAGATCAGTGACACTTGCGGAATTTTGAAAGGCGCAATGCGTTCCAGCAGGAAGGCATGCAATTCATCCGCCGTCAGTGACTGGTCAGGCTTGGTGAAAAACACCGCTGCTGGCACTTCGCCAAAGCGTTCGTCAGGGACGCCAAAGACGGAGCATTCCGCCACCGCTTCATGGGCGTAGATCGCATCTTCAACTTCTATGCAGGTGATGTTTTCCCCGCCGCGAATGATGATGTCTTTCTTGCGGTCAACGATGAAGAGATAACCTTCAGGGTCGAGATAACCCAGATCGCCGGTGCGGAACCAACCATCATCGGTGAAGGCTTCTTGTGTCGCCGTTTCGTTTTTCCAATAGCCTTTGAAATTGGCAGCGGAGCGAATGCACACTTCTTCGACTTCGCCTTGCGATCTTAATTTGCCGTCAGTGCCGACAATCGCGACTTCGACCATTGGCTTGCTGGCCGTGCCGGTTGAGCCTGGCTTGGCGATGTAGTTTTCGTTTACATTGCCGCAGCCAACCGCATTTGTTTCAGTGAGGCCATAGCCCAGCAGCGGGAAGCCGCCGGGGAAGGCTTCTTTGATCTTGGTCACATGTTCAACCGGGCGCGGTGCGCCGCCAGCGGCAAAGCTCTTGCAGCTGGATGTGTCGAAGCTGGCCAGATCAGGGTGATTGGCAATTTCAAAACTCATCAGCGGAACGCCAACGAAATAGGTCACTTTCTCCGCTTCGATCAAACGCAAAGCCTCGCCAGCATCCCAGCGCGGCATCATCACTAGCTTGCGCGCAATCGCAAAGGATTGGAGGAACAAGGGCACTTCGCCTGTGACGTGGAACAAAGGCACTGCAACCAGCGCGCATGGCTGAGCGCTCATATCTTCGCCGCGGCTTTCCAGCAGGAGTTTGGCCATAGCGCTTTGCGAAACATAGCTCATCGTGCCTGACACGACGCCGCGATGATCGGAAAAAGCGGCTTTGGATTTACCGGTAGAGCCAGAGGTGTACAAAATGCTGGCCAGATCATCAGGCCCCAATTGGCCGAGCATGGCCATGGCCGTCATGCCGGGGTTTTCCTCAGCCTGCCACATTGCCGCCAGACCTTGCGCCGGTGCGCAATCATGTTCGATCATTACCAGCTTTGCGCCGTGCGTATGCCCATCGAGGCGTTTTGCGCGGCCAGCATCTGCCAGCACCAGATCACATTCTGCCAGATCAATGCCGTAAGCCAGCTCGTCGCCAGACCAGAAGCCATTGAGCAAAGTCGCACAGCCGCCCGCCATGATGATGCCCATATAGGCAACAATCCAATTGCAGGAATTGCGCGCAGCAATGCCAACACGGTCGCCCTTTTTAACGCCGTGCATATGGGTAAGGCCGGCAGCGACATGAAGCGCGGCCTGATACGTCTCACCAAAGGTCAGGCGCACATCGCCATCGACCAGAAACTCTTGGGCTGCATGCTCATTGCAGAAATGCGCGAAATAATGCGCCAAACTTGGCGGGGCAGACTTAAAGACTGGAACGGAATATCCGTCCATCTCCAGCGCCTCTGTTTCAAAGGGTTGGCCTGGTGCGGTTATCTGACCGACGATATTTTCCAGTGCAACATCAAGCTCTGTGAGCATGCGTAATTTACTCCTCTCTCCAGGTCGGTGACGCGTGTTCGAGGCGTGTCGCCTGAAAACTTGTCTCCGCCAAATATAAGCGCAGGCTTTCCCCACTAGCCATGCTGTGCCAAAAGCCGCCCAGAACATGCGTGCTGCTGCGGCATGCCAAACTATTAGGGACTTTGCATCTTGCTGTCACTACTTGCTTTAACGGGTTCAGCTGACCCAATCATGTGGGCGGATTTGGGCCTCAAATCCTACCTGTTTGAAATTGGCTCATTTCAGCTGCGGTATTATTCGCTGGCCTATCTGATCGGGGTGATTTTCGCCTATTGGCATTTGTCCAAGATGATCAAGTCACCCGGCGCGCCGATGGCTCAGCGGCACGCTGACGATCTGTTTTTCTATTGTACATTGGGTGTGATCCTTGGCGGACGGCTTGGCTATGCGCTGTTCTATCAGCCAGAACTGTTCACCAGTTTTGAAGGCGACGGCTTTGTGAGCTGGCGCCTGCTGCGCCTGTGGGATGGCGGGATGAGCTTCCATGGCGGCGTCCTCGGCGTGCTCTTGGCGATTGTCTTCGTCTCTCGCGGAAACAAAAAAGAAGGGGCGGGCGGCAAGCTCTCTTTCTTACGCGTGTGCGATTATATAGCGGTCAATGTGCCCATGGGCATGCTGCTCGGGCGGCTGGCAAACTTTACCAATGGCGAGCTTTGGGGACGGCCCAGCGATGTGTCCTGGGCGATGATATTTCCCGGCGCGGACAATCTCGCGCGTCACCCAAGCCAGCTTTATCAAGCGGGCCTCGAAGGGCTCGCATTGCTTGTTGTTTTGATGTGGATGTTCTGGCGCACGAAAGCGCGTTACCGGCCCGGTCTGCTCGTGGGCGTGTTCACTATCGGCATGGCAGCAGCGCGCTTCTTCAATGAGTTTTTCCGCGAGCCCGATGCGCATTTGGCCAATCGGGTTGTTGAAACTGGCCTATCGCAGGGGCAATGGCTGACAATCCCGATGTTCTTTGTCGGCCTCATTGTCATTATTTATTCGCTGACCCGCAAGGATGCAGCGGTCGCAAGCAGGGCGCCTGCTGCTGACGCATGAGTGAGAAATCGCGCGATTTGGCGAGCAGTTTTCGCCGCCTGATCCGCGAAACGGGGCCGATAACGCTCGCTCAATATATGGGTGAGAGCAATGCGCATTATTACAATTTGCGCGATCCGTTAGGTGCGGCCTCATCAGGCGCGGGCGATTTCATCACTGCGCCGGAAATCAGCCAAATGTTTGGCGAGCTGATCGGGCTGTGGTGCGCGGATATTTGGAGCCGTGCGGGCCGCCCAGAGCATATGCATTATATCGAGCTTGGCCCTGGGCGCGGGACGCTGGCGAGTGATGCTTTGCGGGCCATGGCAGCGCATGGTTTGCAGCCTAATGTGCATCTGGTGGAGGGTTCATCGGCCCTGAGAGCGGTGCAATCAAAAGCTCTGCCGCAAGCGGTGCATCATACGGATGCAAGCACTTTGCCCGATGATGCGCCTTTGCTGATTGTCGCTAATGAGTTTTTCGATGCCTTAGCAATCCATCAATTGCTGAAAACGGAAAACGGCTGGCGCGAACGGATGATCGGGCTGGAGGATGATGCCTTTGCTTTTGTCGCAGGCGACCGACCGATGGATGATGCCGTGCCGGACGAATGGGCGGATGCAGCGGATGGCGCTTTGATTGAAACTTGCCCTGCCGCCGCCGCGATTATGTCCGAGCTTGCCGACCGGTTGGTGGCGCAAGGCGGGGCAGGATTGGTGATTGATTATGGCTATGAAAAGCTTGCCGCGGGCTCGACCTTTCAAGCGATTGCGGGCCATCAAAAGGTCGACCCGTTGAAGGCTCCCGGCCAAGCTGATCTAACCGCTCACGTTGATTTTGGCGCCTTGGCGGATGTGGCGCAGCGGCAGGGCGCGAAGCTTTTGGGGACCACAACTCAGGGGGAATGGCTGACCGCAATGGGAATTGATGTGCGCGCGCAAGCTTTGAGTAAGGCATCGCCGGAGGCCGCTGACAAAGTGGGCCGTCAACACACGCGCCTAACCGCGCCCAATCAAATGGGGGAGCTGTTTAAAGTGATCGGGTTTGCATCGCCCCATTGGCCAGACGGCGCTGGTTTTAAACAGTTTTAGCAATTGCTTAGCGCCGGTTTAGCCCTCATTCATGCTGGGCTTCTTACCGCACCATCGCAAAGGGAGAATTTGAATGGTCGCACATGCTTTTCTGAAATCGGCAATGCTGAAGCCTGCTTTGGCGGGTGCAGCTCTGGTGGCCCTGGCGACGCCTGCCCTGGCGAACGGACCAATCTCTGGCCGCTGGATTACCCAAGAAAAAGACGCGGTGATTTCAGTGACTAAATGCGGCGCGAGCCTATGCGGGCGCGTGGTCAAATTCTTGAAGATCCCGCCGGATGGGGTGAACCAACGGGATGGCAATAATCCCAACCCAAAATTGCGCAAACGTAAGGTGATGGGCATGCCGATCCTTTCCGGTTTTAGGCAAGATGGGAAAGTGTGGCGCGGCAAGATTTATGATCCCAATTCTGGCAAAACCTATCGCTCTATCGTGCGGCGCAAAAGCGCGACTGTGCTAGAGGTGAAGGGCTGTGTCGGACCGTTTTGCCAGACGCAGCTTTGGCGCAAAGCGCGCTAGTCAAAGCCCCAATTCAGCTGCCAATTGCTCGGCAGCATCTTTCGGGCCGAGCTTGCCTTCGCCCTCGCGGTCAACGGCGAAGTTTGCCTTGCGCATGGCATCCACATTGATCGCGCCCACTAAAGGCTTCAGCGCCGCCACCAATGCAGCATCTTGCGAAGCCTCTGGGCTGATCATCACCAGCGCATCATAGCTTGGCAGGGCCTCTTTCGGGTCGGCCAGCACCACGAGCTTATCCGCCGCAATTCGCCCATCAGAAGTATAGGCGCTGATCACATCCGCCTCGCCCGATTGCAGCGCATTATACATGAAGGTCGGCGAAAAATTGCGCTGTGCATCAAAGCGAAAACCATAGGCATCGCGCACGCCAATCCATTCGGGTCGTTCAAAGAACTCCGGATCGCCTCCTACTGTCAGCCGCGGCGCAGCTCTGGCCAGATCATCCAATGTTTCAATGCCAAGCGCGGCGGCGCGGTCCTCTCGCATGGCAAAGGCATAGGCGTTTTCAAATCCCAATCTGCCCAGCACCATCGCGCCTGAATTCTCCGTCTCCCAGCGTACAATTTCATCATACATCGCATCGCGGCCAGGGTTGTCGCTGCGTTTTAATTGGTTGGTCCAGATCGTGCCAGTGTAATCAATCGAGATATCGAGATCATTGCTGGTGATCGCATTATGGACCACTGCGCTGCCCAGACCATCGCGATATTCCACCGCATATCCGGCTGCTTTCAATTTGCTGCCTATAAGCCGCGCAAGGATATATTGCTCTGAAAATTGTTTTGCGCCGATGGTGATGCGCGTTTCTTGATTGCCGCCAAATTGCACAAACAGCGCCGCCACTATGCCAAGCAAAACCGCGCCCAATCCGGCCGATGACAAAGCGGGTCGGCGCATCAGCAATCCTCGCTCAATCAGGCCGAGCAGCGCATCGGTGATCAGCGCCAAAGCCGCCGATGCTGCGCAGCCTGCCAAGACCAGCACCCAGTTTTGTGTTTGCAATCCGGCAAAGATCGGGTCGCCAAGGCTGGGCTGGCCAATCGTTGTCGCGAGCGTCGCTGCGCCAATGGTCCAAACCGCCGCTGTGCGAATGCCCGCCATGATGAAGGGGGCGGAAAGCGGCGCCTCGACCAGCCGCAATTTTTGCGCGGGCGTCATGCCAACACCGTCGGCCGCTTCCAACACGCCGGGGTCAAGATTGGCCTGTGCGGTGATTGCATTGCGTAAGATCGGCAGCAACGCATAAAGCGACAGAGCCAGCAAAGCTGGCAGAAATCCGAGCGTTGGCAAGCCTTCCCCGAACACGGCCCGAAGGCTCAAAAGGATAGGAAAGAACAGCGCCAACAATGCCAATGCGGGTATCGTTTGGACAAGGCTGGCAAAGCCCAAAGCGGCCTTAGAAATCGTTTGCGAACGGCTGGCCCACACCGCCAATGGCAAGGCAACCGCAATGCCCAATGCAATCGCGCTGGCCGACAAAAGCACATGGGCGGCGAGCTGATCGCCCAGCCCAAACAGCTCTTCCCAAAAGCCGCTCATGCTTCCATTCTCGCCAATCGCGCAGCTTGATCGCGCGGCACAGCGACCAATCCTTGCGCAGTGTCTCCGCCTTTACCGCCGAGCAAAGCCGCCGGTGTTTCATCCGCCACGATTGCGCCAGAATCCATCACCAGCACACGGTCGGCCATAAGCAAAGCCTCCGCCATATCATGCGTCACCATAATCGTGGTGAGGCCGAGGCTCTCATGCAAAGCGCGCACGCGGTCGCCCAAGGCACCCCGGGTAATCGGGTCGAGGGCGCCAAATGGCTCATCCATCAGCAAGAGCTGCGGATCATTGGCCAATGCGCGCGCAACACCGACACGTTGGCGCTGACCGCCGGACAATTCATCGGGCATCCGGCTGGCCAAATCCGTATCCAACTCAACCAACCCAAGCAGCTCGGCTATGCGGGTGTCCGCGAGGCGTTCACCATGCAACCGAGGGCCTATGGCGATATTTTCCGCGACATTCATATGCGGGAACAAGCCGATCCCTTGAAAGACATAGCCGATCCGGCGACGCAAAGCGGGCGGGGGCAATCCGGTTACATCCTCGCCCGCCATCAGCACGCGGCCCGCAGAGGGCTCGACCAAAGCATTGACCATTTTCAGCAGCGTCGATTTGCCCGATCCTGATGCGCCTACCAGCGCGACAAAGCTGCCTTTCGCAATGGCGCAATCCACTCCGCCAACGGCCACTACATCGCCGTAATGGCGCGCGGCGCTTTCAAAAGCGACCATGGATGCGTCTGGATCGGTTGCGGTGATAGTTTAGCCCTCATCCTCGGGCGGCAAATAGGTCACTTGGCGCATGTCGATGGTTTTGCCTGCATCGCTGACCGGCTGCATCATATCGTCGCCGTCCAATGGCGCGAGCGCCCAGCATTCGCCGATGCGGCCCTCTACCTCAGGCGTGAAGCACAATTTGCCGTCAACCCGCTCCTCCCAAGTGCCGACCTGCAGGGGATCGCCATTCTTGAAATCGCGGTAGCTGCCATCGGCATCGAGATAGGTGGTGTAAACCGCGCCATCCTCGCCGCGCACGCGCCATCCGGTTTGCGTCATTGTCGGCATTTTCGCAGGCGCTGCACCCGCTGGCACGGCCTTCTCTGGCTGACCATCTGCAGCGGCAGTTTGATCCGTTTCGCTTGGCGCTTGAGACGGAGCGGTTTCGTCCGCAGGAGCCGCGCATGATGCGAGCAATACAGCGCTGCTCAATATCGCAGCCAGTCGTGATGGGATGATCTGAATGTGCATGATGCCGCCAAGCTTAGGCGCGCTGGCGTCTTGAGCCAAGGGCCGTTTTGTGCCCGATGGAGCGCGCATGATGCACGGCGTTCTTGGCGTTCGGCCCGCGTCCTGATAAGAGAGACACAAAATAACAAAGAGCAGGATGAATAATGCGCGCGACCCCTGAATTTGATTTCCAACTTGGCGAAAGCGCCGAAATGATCCGCGACAGCGTGGGCCGGTTTGCCGATGAGCAAATCATGCCGCTGGGCGACCGGATTGACCGCGAGGATTATTTCCCGCGCGATGAATTATGGAAGCAAATGGGCGAGCTTGGCCTGCACGGCATCACCGTGGATGAGGCTGATGGAGGCCTCGGCCTTGGATATCTTGAACATGTGATTGCAGTCGAAGAAGTCAGCCGCGCCAGCGCCTCGCTCGGCCTATCTTATGGCGCGCATTCCAACCTATGCATCAATCAAATCCGGCGCTGGGGCAATGACGCGCAAAAGGCAAAATATCTCCCCGGCCTGATCAGCGGGGACCATGTCGGCTCGCTCGCCATGTCTGAGGCCAGCGCAGGCTCTGACGTCGTTTCGATGAAACTTAAAGCGGAAGCCGCATCTGGCGGTTTTATGCTCAATGGCACGAAGTTTTGGATCACCAATGCCAGCCATGCTGACACTCTGGTGGTCTATGCCAAGACAGACGGCCATGCAGGATCACGCGGGATCACGGCCTTCTTGATTGAGAAGGATATGCCGGGCTTTTCCATTGGGCAAAAGATTGAGAAAATGGGCATGCGCGGCTCGCCCACAGCAGAGCTGGTCTTCGACAATTGCCTCGTGCCAGAGGAAAACGTGATGGGGCCGCTCAATGGCGGCGTCGGCGTTTTGATGAGCGGCTTGGATTATGAACGCGTTGTGCTCGCCGGCCTGCAATTGGGCATTATGCAGGCGTGTCTCGACACAGTGATTCCGTATTTGCGAGAGCGGCACCAATTCGGCAAACCCATCGGCTCGTTCCAGCTCATGCAAGCCAAAGTCGCCGATATGTATGTCGCGCTGCAATCGGCGCGCGCCTACACTTATGCTGTGGCAAAGGCGTGCGATGCTGGGCAGACAACGCGCTTTGATGCAGCCGGCGTAATCCTGCTGGCGAGTGAGAATGCCTTCAAAGTCGCCGCGGAAAGCGTGCAGGCTTTGGGCGGGGCAGGTTATACGCTCGACTGGCCGGTGGAGCGCTATCTAAGGGACGCGAAATTGCTCGACATTGGCGCAGGGACGAATGAGATTAGGCGCATGCTGATTGGGCGCGAGCTTATTGGGGCGGCGGGATGATCCAGCCAGGTCCCTCGCTTATTATTTTGCGTAGTCTAGGCGCAGGTCTCGCATTGTCTTTGATGATTGGTGAGGCGATACGCACGTGGGGAACGGGGCGTCCGTTTGCTTTTTGGTTTGACGATTATTGGACCGGAGGATTGCTTTTAGTGGGTGCAATTTTGATGGCAAAACCGACATCTTTCCGTAGTCATCTTTTTGTCGCTGGATGGGCCTCTTGCACAGGTATGATCTATGTCAGCTTTTTCGGCAAAGTGTTTGATCCAGCAAGTGTGAACAGCGGTAATATGGACCTTGGCTTCCTGACTTTGCTAATTGGTATGGCTTTTGTGACTTCATGCATCGGCCTCATCTGGTCATTAAGAGAAGCGGCACGAAAATGACCGCACCCATCTACATTCTCGCCCGTTTCACTGTCCATGACCGTGCGCCCTACGATAAATATGACGAGGCGTTTTTCGATGTCTTTGACAAGTTTGACGGCAAATTGCTGAGCGCTGATGAGGAGCCTGTGCCGCTGTCGGGGGAATGGAAGCACACGCGCTCAGTCCTGATGGAATTTCCCAGCCAAGAGGCGATGATGGCTTGGGCGACCTCGCCGGAATATCTCGCTATTGCCAAATATCGCGAGGATGGCAGCACGGGCGAGGCGATTATGGTCAAGGGTTTTGAAGGTGATTTGCCGGGTAAGGCGAAATCATGAGCTGGCTACACATTCTTGCGGCCTGCCTGATTGTCTTGGCGACCTTCTTTCATTCCTTCGCGGGGCAAGCCAAATTGATTGCTCCGACATTGGCTGTGGATGATCCGTTTATTCAGCAGGCCGAAATCCAAGCAATCACTCGGTTTGGCTGGCATTCGGCAAGCGGGTTTTTCTTGCTCACGGCTTTAACACTTGTGGTTTCCGGCGTACCGGAGTTGCTGATTTGGGCTACGGGTGCCTTGTGGTCCATCCTTGGTCTCGCCAATATTGTGATGCTCAAGGCAAAGCATCCCGGGGGCTACATTCTTTCGCTCATTGGCGGGCTGATATTGGCAGGACAAGTTTTATGACAGCACCGACACTCACTTCGAAAATCGATACCGAAAGCCCTGAGGCAAAGGCGCGCGCTACGCATAATCGCGGGCTAGCGACGGACCTACGCGCCACAGTTGCGACAGCAGCGCTCGGCGGAAGCGAGAGAAGCCGTGAGCGTCACACATCGCGCGGTAAATTGCTTCCCCGCGAGCGTGTTGAACGCTTACTCGACCCCGGTTCGCCATTTTTGGAAGTCGGCCAGCTAGCCGCAAACGGCCTCTACGGCACGGATATTCCCGGTGCGGGCATGATCGCAGGGATTGGTCGCGTCTCGGGCCGTCAGGTCATGATCGTGTGCAATGATGCCACTGTCAAAGGCGGCACATATTATCCCATGACGGTGAAAAAGCACCTTCGTGCGCAAGAGATTGCGATGGAGAACCGCCTGCCGTGCATCTATCTGGTGGACTCAGGCGGGGCTAACCTTCCGCACCAAGCGGAAGTCTTCCCCGACCGCGATCACTTTGGCCGTATCTTTTTCAATCAAGCCAATATGAGCGCGGCGGGCATCCCGCAAATCGCTTGCGTCATGGGCAGCTGCACGGCGGGCGGAGCCTATGTTCCAGCGATGTCGGATGAGACGGTGATTGTGCGCGAACAGGGCACGATTTTCCTCGCTGGGCCGCCCTTGGTAAAGGCGGCAACGGGCGAGGAAATTACCGCTGAGGATTTGGGCGGCGGCGATCTTCATGCCAAAAAATCCGGCGTCGTCGATCATCTGGCGGAGAATGACGAACACGCGCTCACCATTGTGCGTGATATCGTCTCGCATTTGGGCGAAAACACTGGCGCCGCTAGCGATGTGGCGACCAAAGATCCGCGCCCGCCAAAGTTTGATGCCGAGGAGATATACTCCGTCATCCCCGATGATGTCCGCGCGCCTTATGATGTGAAAGAAGTCATCGCGCGGCTGGTCGATGGCAGTGAGTTCCACGAGTTCAAAGCGCATTATGGCAGCACGCTTGTCTGCGGCTTTGCGCATATTTGGGGCATGCCAGTCGCGATCCTCGCCAATAATGGCGTGTTGTTCAGCGAAAGCGCACAAAAGGGCGCGCATTTCATTGAGCTGGCGCAGCAGCGCCGCATACCCCTGCTGTTCTTGCAAAATATCTCCGGCTTTATGGTGGGCGGTAAATATGAGGCAGAGGGCATCGCGAAACATGGCGCGAAACTGGTGACAGCCGTGGCTACCGCAACCGTGCCCAAAATCACCGTAGTGATTGGCGGCAGTTTTGGTGCGGGCAATTACGGCATGTGCGGACGGGCGTACTCACCGCGCTTTCTGTTCACATGGCCCAATGCGCGCATTTCAGTGATGGGCGGCGAGCAAGCGGCATCTGTTCTGGCAACTGTCCACCGCGATGCCGATAAATGGTCTGACGAGGAAACCGAAGCGTTCAAAGCGCCGATCCGCGCGACGTATGAAGAAGAGGGCAACCCCCTCTACGCCACCGCGCGCCTGTGGGATGATGGGGTGATTGATCCGGCCCAAACCCGCGATGTGCTAGGGCTGGCCTTCGCGGCTACCTTGGAAGCGCCGATACCGGACCGCGCGCAATTCGGTGTGTTTAGGATGTGATGGATGGAATTGCATCTGCCTGACGGGACTGTCATGGAACTGAACAGTTTAGACGAGCTAGCCGCAGCGCTTCCTGCCCAAGAGACCGTTCCTGAAGGCGGTGTGATAGAGCTCAAGGAAAGTCCAAAACATTCTCTAAGGGCCGAGCGCGACGATGCCTATTGGATCGTCACCGCAAAGCGGCGAGGATGGTGGTTTCGGCAGACTTTGACAACCGGCGATTGGATTGATCCAGCCACTAGGAAGAAACGTCCGTTTTGGGTTCTTCGGGGGTCCCTTAGCGACGCAAAAGTCAAAGCAACATTCTTCGAGTATTTTGAAGGACGCAAATTCAGCCAACCGATTAAAGGCGACTGACTAAATCCTTCGTATTCCGCAGCGTAACTGCTAAACATGCAAATGAGCCCGCGCGAAGTCGGGCATAGGAGAGACGCCGCTTGTCCGATATTGCTGCCAATGCAATCACGCGCAAACCCAGCCTGTTGTCGCGCCTTGTGCGCCGCATCATTCTGATGATCTGGAATGCTAAGGGTTGGACCGTCGATGGCGATGTGCCGCGCGACATTAAGAAATATGTGATTGCAGGCGCGCCGCATTCCTCCAATTGGGACATTGTGTTTTTTGTCGGTGCGACGGCGGAAAAGGGCATCACTCCCAATATTATCGCCAAGCACACTTTGTTTAACTGGCCCATTGGCCGCTTCATGTATGACATGGGCGGCATACCGATCGACCGCCGCAAACGCGCCAATTATGTGGAGCAAGTGGCAGAGGCCTTTGCCACGCGTGATGAGCTGCAATTGGTGCTGGCGGTGGAGGGCACACGCACCACAGATGGCAGCTGGAAATCAGGGTTTTACCATATGGCGCGGGCGGCGAAGGTTCCGATTGTGCCAGCATGGGTGTGCAATAAGCGCAAGATTTTGGGCTTTGGCCCGCCGTTTGAAACCACCGGTAATTACGGACAGGATTTGCTGAAAATCGCCCAATTTATGCGCAGCAAAATCCCTGATTATGAACGGTATAAGGTGCTGGAGCAGCAGGCGCTGGATATTATTGCGGGCAAGCGCGAAAGCTAAACGCCTTCGCGAAGTTGCGCCGCGCGCATCATCTCATGTGAATTTTTCGCAAGTCATTCTTCGGCTAGGGGTTTAACCCGCGCAAATGGCCTCCTAAATAGGTCTCCGCATCAGAAGGGTCCGAGCGCGATGACAAAAGACGATCTTGCGAAGGAAAAAGAGCGGCTGGTTACGCTCGCGATTGAAGTGATTGCGCGCCGAGGCGCCTCCATTGATCGGGCAATTTTGGCAAGCGAGGCGGGTCTTGCCCGCAGCCGCATCGAAGCGGTTTTTGCCGAAGAGGCGGAGCTGATCGATGGCATTGTGGAGCAATGGTACGCACCTGACATTGCGATCATGGAGCAGGTGGTCACCTCCGACCTGCCGATCCGGCGCAAGTTCTACGAATTCTACGCAAGGCGCTGGGAGCGGGACCACGAACGGTTTGTTCATGATGTCGATCTCTATGCGCTCTACTTAGAATTGGGCGAGCAGCATTTTGAGCGGGTGCGCGGCTATATTGATCTGGCGGATCACTATCTGACCGAGTTGATCGCACAGGCGCAGGATGAAGGGTATTTCGAAGGGCTCGCGATTGACCGGGCTTTGACGCTGATCAACCAGATGATGATTTGCTACACCTCGCCGCAAATGATGATGATCATTGGAGAGCGTTTGCAGACAGAGAAACTCGCAGCCATTCTCGATACTATATTTGCCGGATTGTCCGCCAAAGATGGCGGCGCGATGGGCGTCGAAACGCTGAAAGCAGTGACGTAAAACAGCCTTGATTTAGCCTGCAATTGCCTTGGCCGCAGCATGCGCGCTGGCCCATGCCCATTGGAAATTATACCCGCCCAGCCAGCCGGTTACATCCACCGCCTCGCCAATGGCATAGAGGCCGGGCTGCTTTTTTGCCTCCATCGTCTGGCTCGATAATTCGGCCGTGCTGATGCCGCCAGCGGTCACCTCTGCCTTGGCGAAACCTTCGGTGCCATTGGGCTGGAATATCCAGCGCGCAAGCCGTTCCTGTGCGGCGCGCAATTTGGCATCGGGCAGGTTCGCCAGCTCACCGGTTAGCCTGAGGCGTTCAGCCAGAGTGGTCGCCAAACGCTCCGACAAAACTTGCGTCAAAGCGGATTTGACGGTGGCGCGCGGATTGCTTTTCTTTGCCGCTATCAGCCAGTCGGTATCGGCTTCGGGAAGGAAATTAATCGCCACCGGCTCGCCATGTTTCCAATAGGAGCTAACCTGCAAAATCGCCGGACCAGATAGACCGCGATGGGTGAACAGTGCAGCCTCTGCAAAAGTGGTTTTGGCTTTGCCTGCTCCCGCGCTCGCCTCCACCGGAGCCGACACGCCGGACAGATCACGGAACAAGACATCCTCGCCGCCCAAGGTGAAGGGTACCAAGGCCGGGCGAGGCTCCACCACTTTCAAACCAAATTGCCGCGCCAAATCATAGGCAAATCCGGTCGCGCCCATTTTCGGGATCGAGGGCCCGCCGGTCGCAATAACCAGATTGTCGCAGCGATAATCCGTACCATTGGCAGTGACCAAATAAGCGCCATCATCTGCGGCGATATGGGTGACATCTCGCCCCGTCTCGACTTTGGCCTGCCCCATTTCGCATTCCGCCTGAAGCATGTCGACGATCTGATGCGAGCGCCCGTCGCAGAACAGCTGACCTAGCGTTTTCTCATGGTAATCAATGTCATATTTCTCAACCAGAGCAATAAAATCTGCCGGAGAATAGCGCGCCAGAGCCGATTTGGCGAAATGCGGATTGGCGCAAATATAATTGGCAGCACTGGCCTGCGAATTGGTGAAATTGCAGCGCCCTCCGCCAGAGATCAGGATCTTCTTGCCGGCCGCCTCGGCCTTTTCCAGCACCATTACGCTTTTGCCCGCTTGCCCCGCGATGCCGGCGCAAAACAGCCCTGCTGCGCCTCCGCCCAGAACAATCACATCATAGCTATTTTCAGGCAGGGTCATTGCTCAAACTGCTGACGGTTCTTCGGCAAAACAGGCTTCAATGCGAATTTCAAACTGGCAAGGATCATAGCGGTGGCGGTGACAATAATCAGACCCGCCCACAGCCAATGCGGGAACCATAAGGCGTCTTCAATCGCGCCTGTATCAGAGAGCATTTGCTGCCCGCCGATATTGGCGCTTTCCATCAGCAGATAATCCCATTGGCCAAACATCGACAGCGCCGCATGTATCCCCAAAAATTGCAGCGTAAAGCGCGTCACGCCCTCATTGGCTTTGAGTGCAATCGCTCCCATCACCAGCGCCGTTAGGGGCAGCACCAGCCACCCGGTCCAGCTCCTCACCCAGATCAATGTGGAGATGCCAATCACCGCGGCCAGCCCCAGCAATGCAGGCCGCCAAAACTTGGGATCGCGGCTGGCCATAATCAGCGCAGAGCCCACAAAGGCCGGCCCCATCGGCCCGCCAGCGCTGATCAATGCGCGCGACACATTGGACGGTGTTTCAGGATAGCGGGTCAGAGCCACGCCGGAACCATTGGAATAAATTTCCAATTGCTCAAATTCAAAGCCCAGCATAATCGCTGTCATCCCGTGACCCATTTCATGAAACCATGTCGATAGGATCACGAAAGGATAGGCGAGATAATTGCCCATCGGCAGGCTCGGCAAAAACAGCACGAGAACGGCAGCCAAAATCAGCCGCCCGACTTTCTCTTCTTGAGAGCCCGGTTTTACAAAATTGCGCATGATTTAGGTGGCAGTTTCCAGCGCTTCGGATGCATCATCATCGGTAACGCCGCGCCGCTCATCCGCGATCGACCAGCCAGCCAGGAACAGCCCTGCGACCAATGGCCCCACAACAATGCCAGATAGGCCCATCAGCGATAGGCCGCCCAGCGTTGTGATTAGGATGATCCAATCGGGAATGCCTGTGTCACGGCCTACCAAAATCGGGCGCAACACATTGTCCGCCATGCCGATCACAGCTACGCCGGAAATGATCACAAATACCCCTTGCCAGATCATGCCCGTCGCCAGCAGCCATATCGCCACGGGCACCCAAACAATGCCGCTGCCAATGGCGGGCAGCAGCGAGAATATCGCCATTAGCACGCCGAACAAAATCGCAGACGGCACGCCCGCAATCCAGAAGGTAATGGCGCCCAAGGCCCCTTGCACTAGGCCGACCACGCCAGAGCCCTTGATGGTGGCGCGCACGATGGAGATAAAGTCCTGCACCAAACGGACAGCGATATTGCGCTCCAGCGGCAGGGAGTGGACGATTTTATCGCCAATTTCTTGCCCGTCGCGCAGCAGGAAATAGGTGACATAGAGCCCGATGCCAAAGGCGAGGGCGAAACTCGCCACACCGCCGCCCACAGCCACCGCTTGCCCCGCAACCAAAGTTGCAATCTCTGCGGCAAATTCCTGCGCGCGGGCCTGCAAATCGGCCATATCGCCCCAGCCATTATCCTCCAGCATTTGGAGCAAGCCGGCAGGCAAAGCGCTGCGGACTTGATCGATCATGCCGGGGATGTCGATATTGCCGCTTTGAAAGGCGACCACCACTGAAATGGCTTCTTCCACGATCAATCCGCCAAGGAAAAACGCTGGCAGCAAGACTGCAAAAGTAATGATCAGCATCGTGCCCACGGCGCAGCGGCTGGGGTAGCGCGGCCAGCGCGCCAGCAGGGTTTGGTAAAGCGGCTGGAACATAATCGCCGCCAAAGTCGCCCACAAAACCGACTTATAAAACGGCCAGACAATCGCGATCATCGCCAGCGTGGCGAGCGCGAGGAACAGCCAGAACGCGCTGCGCTCCACCTGCTTTGTCTCTTTGGGCCTGCTTTTGGGGGCCGTGGTCATCGCGGTTCATCCTTGTGGGAGCGCGCCCTTTTGTCATGGCTTGTCTTCGGCGCGCCCGGCAAAGGATTGCGCGAGGGCGCACGCGGCGTCAAGTTTTGTAAGGGTTTTGCGGGTAATGGTGCGGTGTAAGGATGCGTGGAGGGCGCGTGAGACTATGCGGGAGTTAGTGTGATGGAAGGAAGTGAATTTAAGATACCTCGGAAGTTCACATTCGATGAATTCTATGAACTTCTAAAGAAACTGGTTGCTGATCCGGAAGCGCAAAAGCAATTCGCGATCTATGATGCTGAATGCAAAGCGGGGCGTGGTGATATTTTATGCGAAGATCATGGGGTTGCCGAAGTTGCGCTGTCGAACTTCCGTTCGGTGGGAAAACAGATGCTCTACAAGTTAGGTTGGCCGACTTATCGCGACGCCCTGAAGTTCGGTGGGAAAACGAGGAGTCATTACAATGGCCTGCTCAAGTCGTTTACGGATACCGCGCTTACAGCAATGAGAGGTGGAGGAGCGGCATATGCACCGGCCCTCACTGTCGACATTGATGATCGCGATAGTGTGCGTCGGCTTCTGCTGGCGCAGATGTCGCATTCATACCTCTCATCGGCGACAATCTTTGATCTTACGGAGTCCGACCAATGACTCCCAATGTAATCGCGATTGACACTAATGCGATCCGCAACCTCTGGGCGGGCGGCGGTTAACTCAGACCGGCTGAGGGTAATGCGAAAAATTCGCGCGCATTCAGCGCCCCAAGCGGTTCTAGGCGGCGTTAGACATCCAAATTCGCCACATTCAGCGCATTGTCCTGAATAAATTCGCGGCGCGGTTCGACTACATCGCCCATTAGGCGGGTGAAGATCTCATCCGTCACATCGGCATCTTCAACCTTCACTTGCAGCAATACGCGGTGATCGGGGTCGAGCGTGGTCTCCCACAATTGCTCCGCATTCATCTCGCCAAGGCCTTTATACCGGCTAATCGCCAGACCCTTGCGCCCTGCGGCCAAGACCGCATCCAGCAATTCGGTGGGCCGCGTGACCGCTTCGCCTGCCGTGGTGGCCAGCGCATCTTCGCCATCGGCATCATCAGATGCATCTGCGCCAGTATCCGCGCTCTTATCCGCGCCAGTTTTCACTAGCTTGGATGGAGCGGTATAAACGCCCGCTTCCTCGCCAGCGACGCTGTGCAATTTGCGCGCCTCTGCGCTTTCGAGGAATTTCGCCTCAAGCAAATGCGCGTCGGTCACGCCGCGCCACAGCCGTTCGAACAGGACATTGCCGTCCTCTGTGCGCTTGCCCGACCAATCAGCTTCTGGATCGCCCAATTGCAGCATAGCGGCAGCCTTTGCCAAAGCATCGGCAGAGCCCAGATCATCGGGGTTGAACACGCCCGACAGCGCCATCACTTCGACAATGGCGGGATTGTATTTGCGCGGGGCAAAGGCGATCAGATTGCGCATGCGCATGGCGTGATCGACCAGCGCCTCCAGCTCATTCCCGCTGCGCTGCGTGGTGCCATCGTCCAATAAGCGGCCTTGCAAACCGCCTTGCACGAGGTAGCGGTCAAGCTCGCGGTCGTCTTTCAGATAAACTTCGCTGCGGCCCTTCGCGACTTTATAAAGCGGGGGCTGAGCGATGAAGAGATGTCCGGCTTTCACAATCTCTGGCATTTGCCGGTGGAAGAATGTGAGCAGCAATGTGCGGATATGCGCGCCATCAACGTCAGCATCGGTCATGATGATGATTTTGTGATAGCGCAGTTTTTCAAGGTTGAACTCATCACGCAGGCCAGTGCCCATCGCTTGGATCAGCGTGCCAACCTCTTTCGATGAGATGATCCGGTCAAAGCGCGCGCGTTCAACATTGAGGATTTTACCCTTGAGCGGCAGGATCGCCTGCGTCTTGCGGTCGCGGCCTTGTTTCGCCGAACCGCCCGCGGAATCGCCCTCCACTAGGAAGAGTTCAGATTTGGTCGGATCGCGCTCTTGGCAATCGGCCAATTTGCCGGGCAGGCTGGCGACAGACATTGCGCCCTTGCGGCTCATTTCGCGGGCGCGTTTGGCGGCTTCGCGGGCGGCGGCGGCGTCGATGATTTTCTGGACAATCAGTTTTGCATCGGCTGGGTTTTCTTCCAGCCATTCGGTCATTTTCTCGCCCATCAGGCTTTCCAAAGGCTTGCGCACTTCGGACGAAACCAGCTTGTCTTTGGTTTGCGAGGAGAATTTGGGATCAGGCAATTTGACGCTGACGATGGCGGTCAGGCCCTCGCGCATATCCTCGCCAGATAGCGAAACCTTTTCCTTTTTGAGCAGGCCAGAGCTTTCCGCATAATTGTTCAGCGTGCGGGTGAGCGCCGCGCGGAATGCGGCAAGGTGCGTGCCGCCATCGCGCTGAGGAATGTTGTTGGTGAAGGTCAGGACGTTTTCGTAATAGCTGTCGTTCCATTCCAGCGCGACATCGATGCCAATCCCCTCTTTTTCCGCTGACACGGAAATTGGCTCTGGGATCAGCGCCTCCTTGTTGCGGTCGAGATATTTCACAAAGGCTGCAATGCCGCCCTCGTAAAACAGGCTATGCTCCGCCACTTCCTCGCCGCGATTGTCGCGCAGCAAAATGCGCACGCCGGAATTGAGGAAAGCGAGCTCGCGGTAGCGGTGCTCTAGCTTGTCAAAGTCAAATTCCGTGACGTTTTTAAACGTATCATGGCTGGCGGTGAAAGTGACGCGCGTGCCCTTTTTAAAGCCGTTCACGTCAGGGTTGCGGTCAACCTTGGGCGCATCGCCTTTGATCTCAAGACTGTTCACCGCATCGCCGTGTTCAAACCGCATCCAATGGGTCTTGCCATCGCGCCAAATTTCCAGCTCCAGCGATTCAGACAAAGCGTTCACAACAGACACGCCCACGCCGTGCAGACCGCCCGAAACTTTGTACGCATTGTCGTCAGAAGTGTTTTCAAACTTACCGCCCGCGTGCAGCTGGGTCATGATCACCTCTGCGGCGGAAACGCCCTCTTCCTTATGCATACCAACCGGAATGCCGCGGCCATTGTCTTCGACAGAGACGGAACCATCAGGGTTGAGCTCGATTAGAACGAGATCGCAATGCCCCGCCAGCGCTTCGTCAATCGCATTGTCGGACACCTCAAACACCATGTGATGCAGGCCAGAGCCATCATCGGTATCGCCAATATACATGCCGGGGCGTTTGCGCACTGCGTCGAGGCCTTTGAGAACCTTGATCGAATCGGCGCCATATTCGCCCTGCATTTTTTCAGGCTGTGAGGCGGGCGTTGAGGTGTTTTCAGTCATGCTCCAGACTATAGGCCTACGCGGCCCATTACCCAAGCGGATACGCCCATTTCAGAGCCTTTTTCCCCGACTCCTATATGCGGAGTAATTTGCTCATCAATTCAAGAGGTCGACAGGCCTTTTGGCGCGCACTAGGCACAGGGAAATGGAGAGATGCACAATGCTAGAAAAACTGGGCACTGAATTTGGGACTTTCCCGGAAATTTTGAGCGGTTGGGCGGCGGCTCAGCCGGATAAGGTGGCGATGCGCGATGACATCCAAGAGATCACTTGGATGGAGCTGGAAGAGCGTACTGCAAGACTGGCGGCAAAGCTGGCGGGAACCGGATTGAGCCATGGTCAATCGGTCGCGATCCTCGGCACATCCTGCGTCAATTATGCTTTGGTGTTTCTGGCGGCCGTGCGTGCAGGAGGCGTGGCGGCACCGCTGACGACGAGCGCTTCGCCAGCGCAACTGGCGGGGATGGCGGCAGATAGCGGCGCCAAGCACCTGTTTATCGACGCGGCGAAATCGGCGGAATTGGGCGCGGATTTTGCGAGCGATCTCGATCATATCGCATTGGAAGATGTCGATGCGTGGATGGCGCCTGCTGGCACAGCTGCACCGGTCGTCACCCATGATCCCAAAGACAGTTTCAACATCATCTATTCCAGCGGCACCACCGGCACGCCCAAGGGTATTGTCCACTCGCATCTGATGCGTTGGCGGCAATTTGCACCGACGGCTGGCAGCTATTTGGGCAGCGGCATGGACGTGCGCAGCCTTGCCTCCACGCCGCTCTATTCCAACACCACTATGGTCGCGTTTCTCTCCTGCCTTTTGGCGGGCGGCACGCTGACCATTATGGGCAAGTTTGTTTGCGCGCGCTGGCTCGATCTGGCGCAGACGCACCGCGTCACCACCACCATGCTGGTGCCTGTGCAATATCAGCGGCTGATGGACTTTGATGGGTTCGATGATTTTGACCTGTCCAGCCTCGCGCTGAAATATTGCACCTCTGCACCCTTTCCCGCCGAGCTGAAACGCGAAGTGCTCAAACGCATGCCCGGCGGCTTGATTGAGATTTATTCGATGACAGAGGGCGGCGTTGTCTGCCTGCTCGCGTGCCATGAATTCCCAGACAAGCTCCATACCGTTGGGCGGCCGGCACCTGGCAGTGAGCTCAAAGTGTTGGATGATGACGACAATCCCGTTGTCGCCGGTGAACCGGGTAATTTGATCGGCCTCTCCCAAACGATGATGGCGGGCTATAAGAACCAGCCGGGCAAGACGCGCGAGGGTTATTGGACTGACCCAGACACTGGCATTGCATGGCAGCGGATGGGCGACATCGGCCGCGTCGATGCAGAGGGATTTGTGGAGCTTGTGGGCCGCGCCAAGGATATGATTATCTCTGGCGGGTTCAATATCTTCCCCGTCGATTTGGAGAATGAACTGCTGAAAGAAGCGGGCATTGCCGAGGCTGCAGTGATCGGCATGCCGTCCAAAAACTGGGGCGAAACGCCGGTGGGTTTCGTACGGTTTGAAGGCGGTTCTGGTGATACAGATGCAGTCATGGCTGCGGTTAATTCGCGTCTCGGCAAAACGCAGCGCCTAGCGGCTCTGTTCGCGATTGATGAAATGCCGCGCAGCCATATTGGCAAGCTGCTCAAGACCGATCTACGCTCTGGGTTAGAGGCGGCAGGCGAGAGCTTTTAGAAAACCTAGGAAAAAGCGGAGGAAACGCGGCCACCCAAGGGAGGGGCCCCATAAAGGGGAAGGGTGACCGCGTCTCACTCGCTGCTGCATATGGCGGGGACAAAAGGGCAGGAAAAAGGAAGAGGGGTCCTGCGCCAATCTTGTCGCCATTCTGCGCGGGGGCGCAGAAGCAGCTAATGTGGCAAAGTGGCGGATGCGCATGGCGCTCTATCCAAACAGCTCTGCCTCAAGGGGGCCGCGCTAGAGGGAGAGGGATGCGCTGGCCGGCTTGATAAGGGTCAAATAGGGCCGGTTTTGTGCAAGTTCAAATGACATAAATTGAGGTGGTGTTGAATTTTATGCAACTAAACTCTGCGGTTTTTTGCATGTGGCCAAAGGGCTAGCGGGTGCGTGCAGCCTGCGTAATTGCGCATAGTGCCGCTCGGGCGCTGGACTCAGCGCGGCCCCCTCGTCAAAGCATCGCAGCATGACTGACACAGCCTCTCCCGATTCCGTCCTGCCTGATTCTATCCTAATCGTCGATTTCGGCAGCCAAGTGACCCAGCTGATCGCGCGCCGTGTGCGGGAGGCCGGCGTCTATTCTGAAATCGCGCCGTTCACGATGGCCGAAGAAGCCTTCCACCGGATGAAGCCCAAGGGGATTATCCTCTCCGGCTCGCCCGCCAGCGTGCCCGATGAAGATAGCCCGCGCGCACCGCAATTGCTGTTCGAGGCAGGCATTCCGATCCTTGGCATTTGTTACGGCCAGCAGGTCATGAGCCAGCAATTGGGCGGCGAAGTGCGCAAGGGTCATGAGACGGGAGAAGGAGGCGAGTTTGGCCGCGCGAACCTAACCGTGACCAAGCAATGCGCTTTGTTTGACGGGCTTTGGGCCAATGGCGAAGAGCATCAGGTTTGGATGAGCCACGGCGATAAAGTCACGCAGTTTGCACCTGGCTTTGAAATTGTCGCCACATCGCAGGGAGCGCCCTTTGCCGTAATCGCGGACGAGGCGCGCCAGTTCTACGGCACGCAATTCCACCCAGAGGTCGTCCACACGCCTGATGGCGGCAAGCTGCTAGCGAACTTCGTCCACCGCGTTTGCGGGCTGGCGGGGGATTGGACTATGGCCGCTTACCGCGACACCAAAGTCGCCGAAATCCGCGAGCAAGTGGGTGACGGCAAGGTCATTTGCGGGCTTTCGGGCGGAGTGGACTCCAGCGTCGCAGCCATCCTAATCCATGAAGCAATCGGCGATCAGCTCACCTGCGTCTTCGTCGATCACGGCCTCTTGCGCATGAATGAGCGCGAGGAAGTCGAGACACTTTTCCGCGATCACTACCGTATTCCGCTGGTTGTGGTGGATGCAGAGGAACGCTTTATGGCGGGCCTCGACGGTGTCACTGATCCAGAGAAAAAGCGCAAATTTATCGGCGGCGAATTTATCGCAGTGTTTGAAGAAGAAGCGAAAAAATTGGGCGGCGCGGATTTCCTCGCCCAAGGCACACTCTACCCCGATGTGATTGAAAGCGTGTCCTTCACCGGCGGGCCCTCGGTGACGATCAAATCGCACCATAATGTAGGCGGCCTACCAGAGCGCATGAATATGCAATTGGTTGAGCCCTTGCGCGAACTGTTCAAAGACGAAGTGCGCGTGCTTGGCCGCGAGCTTGGTCTTAACGAGCAATTCGTCGGGCGCCATCCTTTCCCCGGGCCTGGCCTAGCCATCCGCATTCCGGGCGAGGTCAACAAATCCCGCTGCGATATATTGCGCAAGGCGGACGCGATCTATCTGGACGAGATCCGCAAAGCCGGATTGTACAATGAAATCTGGCAGGCCTTTGCCGTGCTGCTGCCGGTGAAAACCGTGGGCGTAATGGGCGATAGCCGCACTTATGACAGCGTTTGCGGCCTGCGCGCAGTGACCAGCACGGATGGTATGACCGCTGATGTCTACCCGTTCGAAGCCGCCTTCCTAACCGCCTGCGCAACGCGGATCGTCAACGAGGTACAAGGCGTAAACCGCGTGGTCTATGACTATACCAGCAAGCCGCCTGGGACTATTGAATGGGAGTGAAGGTACTCCCAGCGAAAGCATCTGACCGCGATGCTGTGATTGCGCTCTGGCATCTTACTGACCTAACGCGGCCTTGGAATGACGCCGGAATAGATTTCGATCTAGCATCTCGAACGAGCAGTTCGACAATTTTGTTGGCCGAGAATTCTGGTGGCCTAGTGGGCAGTGTGATGGTGGGTTTCGACGGTCATCGTGGATGGGTCTATTATCTTGCTACGAAACCAGAAGAGCGAGGCAAGGGCATTGGTCGGACACTGATGCAGGAGGCAGAGAATTGGTTGCGCCAGAGGGGTGCGCCAAAAATCCAACTGATGGTTCGGGCAGATAATGCTGACGTCCGAGGTTTTTACTCCTCCATTGGCTATGAAATGCAAGACGTAATCACAATTGGTCGGCGATTGGATTGAAATGCCCACAATTATGACCCACGCTATTGTCCCGCTGGCTATAGCGGCCGCGGCGGGGCGTGGGCGGATATCTGCCAGACTGGCGATAACTGGCGCGGCGTTTGCCATGTTGCCTGATGCTGATGTGATCGGCTTTGCGCTTGGGATCGAATATGCTGACACTTGGGGCCATAGAGGCGCGACGCATGGACTTGCTTTTGCCGCGATCTGCGCAGCCATTCTCAGCGCATTATGGAAAGAGGCGCGCAGTATCGGTGCGTTCCTATTCCTCACATTCGCCATGGCGAGCCACGGTCTGCTCGATACGCTTACCAGCGGCGGGCTGGGCGCGGCATTGTTTTGGCCCTTCGACAATTCCCGCATCTTTGCCCCTTATACGCCGGTGCGGGTCTCGCCGATTGGTGCGGATTTCTTCTCTGCCAGAGGCATCACCACTCTGCTGTCAGAGGCGCGGTGGATATGGCTGCCCTGCATCGCTCTGGCTTTAACGGGATGGGGGTTTCGCAAAGGCCTTCGCAAAGTGGGGCGCACGCGCTAATCAGTTCCAAACCGATCAACAAAGGGCGATTTGCGCATGAGCTGGGATGAATATTTTGCAGATGATGCCGGCGCGGCAGAAGCAGAAACGCGCGGGAAAAAACGCAATGTCACCGTGGGTTGGACGGTGCGCTGGAAGCAGGCCGGTGATGCAATCTGGGCCCCGCCCAAGAGCTTTTCGCGCTCCGATCCTAAAGCGACCAGCGGCAAAAGCATCCAAGCATGCCCCGCCGCGATCGACTTTGATCGGCGGCATTTTGTCGTCCCGTGCCCCGTTGATCTCAGCATTGCTTTTAAACGCCAAGCCAATGGGCAATTGCAGCTGACGGATCTGGATGGCGAGGGATCGGCTATGCGCCCGCAAGGCCGCGCCAACCTGTTCCAAGTGCAGCCGCCGTCTGAATGGCGCCACCCAGAACGCCCGATTATCCAGTTTACCGCGCCCTATGTCTTTGTGTCGGATGAGCCGTGCTTTGTCGTGCAAACCGCGCCGCATCTGCACTATTTCCCTGAGCCGCGGCCGGGTCTGCAAATGGGCGGACGTTACCCCGTGCATATTTGGCCGCGACCGCTCGCCTGGGCGTTTGAATGGTATGATCTGGAAAAACCATTGGTGCTGAAACGCGGTGATCCGTGGTTCTACGTGCATTTTGAGACAGAGAACCCTGCGGCTCATGTCCGGCTGGTCGAGCAAGAAATGACCGAGGAATTGGAGAGCTATCTCGATTCCATCATCGATGTGTCGAACTATGTGAATAAGACATATTCGCTGTTTGGCGAGGCGCAGCGCATTCGGCCAGACACGCTTTTGAAGCCGAAAACATAAATCTGAAGCGTCCTGACGCTACGGCCTGCTGGCCTGATAAAACTGCGCTTGCGCGGGGCGCTATTCTGGGCGACTCTCCTCTTCAAATAATCATCATTTGAGAGGAAATACCCATGAAAACCGCCATCACCGAAATGTTCGGCATCCAGCACCCCATCATTCAGGGCGGCATGCATTATGTCGGTTTTGCAGAGATGGCGGCGGCCGTTTCTAATGCCGGCGGCCTCGGCATTATTACGGGCCTGACGCAAGGCACGCCGGAAAAGCTCGCCAATGAAATCGCGCGCTGCAAGGATATGACCGATAAGCCCTTTGGCGTGAACATCACTATCCTGCCGACACTAACCCCGCCGGATTATCCCGGCATTGTGAAGGCCGTGATCGAAGGCGGCGTGAAAGTGGTTGAAACCGCAGGACGCAATCCGGTTGAGCTGCTTGGCCCGCTTAAAGATGCTGGCATCAAAGTGATCCACAAATGCACCAGCGTGCGCCACAGCTTGAAGGCGCAGGACATTGGCTGCGATGCTGTCAGCGTCGATGGCTTTGAATGCGGCGGTCATCCGGGCGAGGATGATATCCCGAACTTCATCTTGCTGCCGCGTGCTGCCGATGAGCTGGAAATTCCCTTCGTATCATCAGGCGGCATGGCCGATGGACGCAGCCTCGTTGCATCGCTCGCCATGGGCGCGCAGGGCATGAATATGGGCACGCGCTTTATTGCCACGAAAGAAGCGCCGGTTCACGAAAATGTCAAGAAGGCGATTGTGGCCGCGTCTGAACTCGACACCCGCCTCGTCATGCGGCCTTTGCGCAATACAGAGCGCGTTATGACCAATGAAGCGGTGGAGCGTCTGATCCAGAAAGAAAAAGAGCTGGGTGATGACATCAAGTTTGAAGACATCATGGAAGAGGTCGCAGGCGTCTATCCGAAAATCATGATGGACGGCGAAATGGACAAAGGTGCGTGGAGCTGCGGCATGGTCGCTGGCCTGATCAATGACATCCCGACCTGTCAGGAATTGATGGATTCGATCATGTCAGAAGCTGACAGCATCCTTGCCCGCATGAATGGTCAAAACGCGGCTTAAAACGTTACCAAGCCAATCCATCAGCGATGGCCTTTGCCTCAGCTTCGGTTGTTTCCCGCCCCAATATGTCATTGCGGTGCGGGAAGCGGCCAAAGCGGGCAATCGCATCGCGGTGATCGCGTGCAAACGCCACATTTCCCGGCAGATGCGCGGTGAAATATTCAAGGCTTGCGTCTTGATCGGCCAAGTCTTCGCTGTGCATCAAGGGCATAGCGACAAATTGCCGCGCGTCATCGACTAGCCCTTCATCCCAAGTTTTGGCGATAAGAGCTTTCGCAATTTCCAGTGCGAGCGCATCGGTTGCGAAAGCCTTGCGCGTGCCGCGGTGAATATTGCGGGAGACTTGATCAAACAGCAGGATCGCTGCGCGTGCGGTGTCCGCATTGCCTAGGAAGTGAGTCGCAGGAAATGCGCTCTGCCGCGACAGTTCATCTGCAAACTCTGCCTTTAAAAGCGCATCGACGCGGTCACTGCCCTTGAACCAATCTTGCGGGCCCAATTGCGAAAACCATAGGTTGAGCAGGCGCGGGGCCCAATCGTCGTCTGACATTGGCAGCGGATCAGCTGCCTTTCTTCACCCGCGTATAGGGAATGAATTCCGCCAAGAAGACATTGCCAGCATATATGCCGGTCATGCTGTCGATCTTGGTGATGATATCGGTCTTGCACACTTGCGAGCCAAAGCGGCGCGACACCATTGTATCGCGGTCATCAATGCGCGACGGGCTGCGCGTGTAATTGACGTAGATGGTTTTGCCGCGGCCATAAACCAGAGCAGTGTCATCGATCACTTTCAGCCGGTCATTGGTGCGAAAGCGGATACAGCTGACGGGTTCACCCGCCTCGCGGCCCTCGAGCAATTTGGCCAGGCGAACATCGCCTTTGGTCATTGGCTGGGCGTCTTTAGCCTTTTCCTCGGCCAAGACCGCAGAAGGAGCAGACAAGGTCAAAACACACAAACCAGCGGCAAATGCAGATATCTTTGGATTGATAGGCATAATTCTCTCCTGACTGTCCAAAACTAAAGTCATGCTATCACTTGGTGCTGAACCTTGACTGACTCAAAGGCCGACAAAGCCTTTGCTAGTTGCTGAAAGTTACGCTCACCCAAAGGTCACCGTCACTGGTGAAGCGGTCCAATTCTAGTCCGACTTCTAGCTCTTCTCCAGAAGGATATTCTATTCTCATTTCATACTCGCGCAGAGGTTCGATAGCATTACCATATTGCACCGGCTTTTGCGCGATGAGAGCGCTTGGCAAACAGCTGTCTAAGCGTTCCAATAGGGCGTCGAACTGTTTTTCAGCGCTGTTTTGCTCTGCGGCGGAAAACTTCCAGACGCAGTCCAATTCGAACATGTCTTGGCGCGATGACAATTCGCATCCATCCGCATTTTGCAACGCCCCGCTAACACCGTGCTTGGTCACATCGATACGGCCGCTGGCATTGTAGCGAGTAGCAACCCCGTCCAATTCTGCCAGATCACCGGAAGTGATCGCCTTTACAGCGGGGCATTGGTTCTTGGCTGATGCGGCAATCGGAGCAAACAGGCTTAGTGCGCAAGCAGCGATTGCCGCTTGGGAAACTCTAGCGTGTATCGGCATCAATAGCTCCTGACTGTTCAAACCAAGAGTAATGCTATCACATGTTGCTGATAGTGTCATGAGCGGCAGCGCGCGCCGATTTTGACGGGGTCATCCAGAAAAGCCTGCGGCTGCGGTCCTAGATGTATTCGAGCGTGATCGTGAACGTGCTCTCATACGTGCCCGGCGCTTGATCGGCGTCCACTTCCAAAGTCGCACCCACACCAAAAGCGAAATAGCCATCAGGGTTGCCAATGCGGAAAATGCGCGGGCTTGCACCCAATGGAACAGGCGGAACGCTGCCCACGGTGGTTGTGTTCATCGTCATGGTTTCCGTGCCGCCAACGCGGGTCAGCGTGTACTGATTGGCGTCGAAGTTTACGCGCACCAATTGGCGGAACGTGCCGTAGCCCCAGAACCGTGCAGCCTGCGCATCAGTGGTGATGACTTGAACGCCCCCGGTTGTGGTCACGCCGCCAGCGGGATCAATCACAACGGTGCCATCTGTGTCGCTAGGGATAATGTCGCCGAAGTGCAGGTCAAACTGCTTCACAAAGCTGAGTGGTGTGACCAGAAACGCGCGGCTTTCTGCGCTGTCTGTGTCTTGCGCAGCAGCCGGTGTTGCAAAAGCGGCGAGGCCCATGAGAATGGCGGTAACCAGTGCAGTTTTAGCGCGGGTCAAACCGATAAAGAGAGATGTGCGTTCCATATCCCAAATTCTAGCCACAGCCCCTTAATGAGGTTTAGACTAACTCTGGTTAAGGCGCGTTAGGGTTTGAATTAGTTTTGTTTGAAAATAGGTGTTTGCGGCGCAATGGTTAATATGGCGGCAAGCTTTTGCGCGGAATCCCGTCAAAAGCTTTAACTGTCCGCAGGCCCGCCCTTGAGCACAAATCGCTTGTCGCAATAGCCGCATTCGGCAAATCCGCTGGCATCAATCTCTAGGAAAACACGCGGATGGCCAAGCGCCGCAGGGCGATAATTGTCGCCGCCGCGAATATCGCCGGAGCCATCGCAGCTGACGCGTTTGCTGGTCACCAGAACGGTTTCGATTGCATAGTTTGAGGAGGCGCTAAGGCCTGCTTGTTTGTCTGCCATTGTCATAACATGGGCAGCCTTAGACCAAGGGACGGTGCCGCTCAATCACTTCGCACTGATTTATCCGCTCTAAAGCGGACTTAATTGTAATCGACGGTGACCAGAAACGTGCCGGTGTAAACGCCGCCCGGTTGGTTCGCGCCCACATCCAATGTGCCCGCCACGCGGAAATCATGGGTTAGGCTGAAGAAATAAGCGGGCAAACCAAACAGGCCAGTGCGGTCGAAATCTGTCGTGAAATCGCGCAAGGTCATGCTTAGGGCCGGGTTGCTGGTGTGAACCAATTGAATGGAATCCGTACCCGCTGGCCCTGAATAGGTCGGATAATCGACAAAGATTTGGCGGGTTAGGCTGAATTCAGCCGGAGCGGTTCCGCCCATGCTCACCACGCTGCCGGTGGTTGTCACGGTTGCATCGGGATCAATGACAATCGTGCCGCCGGTATCGCCGGGAATGATCGTGCCAAAATCGAGGTCAGCGATTTTGGTAATACGCGTATCTCCGCGCACCTGCGTCGATGATGGGATGGCTGCGCTTTGCGCTTGCACTGGCCCAGCCAGCAAAGCGCTAGCGACAGCGGTCACAATGGCTGCGCGGCCAAAGGCGCTGGATAGCGTTTTGCCGCTATTGGGGAGTGGAAAGCTCGTCATCACTCAGCTGCAATAGAAGCAAATATGAAAAGCATTGCTAGGAAATGGAGTAAATATGCGGTTACTTTTGACCTGCTTGGCGCGCAGGTCAGAGCAGCTTATTGATAATCCAGCGAGATCGTGAAGGTACCGTCATAAATGCCGGGCGCTTGATTATCTCTTAGCAATACGCGCGCACCGATGTGAAAAGCGAAATTCCCGTCAGCGGCATTGACGCGGTAGCTGTAGACATTGGCGCTGCGTCCTTGGCGGCGCAGACCCGTTAACCCGCCCACACGAACAGCGCGGATGCGCAGATTTTGTCCAGGGCCGGTTATGACAAAGCGGCGGCGGTTGGGAACGGTAACGGTTATGTTTTGACCGAACGCTGCGCGCCCTTCGAAAGCGGCAGCTTGGCAAGCGCCTATGTGCAAGATTGCATTGTTTGGCGTGCAGGTTGCATTGGCACGAGGGGTTAAGTTCACTCGGCCGCGCCCAGGGACAACCAAACTGCCAAAATCCATATCAGCGGTCTTGTTGAGTTCTAGCGCAGGACGTACTTCTGTTTGCGCGGGCACGGCTTCTTGCGCATGAGCGGCGGGCGTAAGCGCGCCAGCTGCTATCGCTGCAGCGGCCCATAGTGCGCCTTTCTGGGCGCGGCAGAAGAAGAGTTGCCCCGTCATAATACCATTGGGTTTAGCTCCAAATGTAAACTGGATGCTAAGTGAAAACAGTTAACGCAGCTTTAGGGGTTTGCGCGGAGATCATGCGCAGTTAAAGCGTTGCCCATGGCAACTGAAATTGAAAACACACCCGCAATCAGCATTCGCGACATGGTCAAACGCTATGCCGCACCCGATGGCGGCGAAGGCAAATTGGCGCTGAACGGTGTCAGCTTTGACGTGCCCCAAGGCGGTATTTTCGGCCTGCTAGGCCCCAATGGCGCGGGCAAGTCGACGATCATCAATATATTGGCGGGCCTCGTCAATAAGACCAGCGGCAGCGCCGAGATCTGGGGCTTTGATATTGATCAGCAGCGCCGCAATGCGAAGCGTGCGATTGGCATCGTACCGCAGGAGATTGTCTTCGATCCGTTTTTCACGCCGTTTGAAGTGCTGGAAAATCAGGGCGGTTTTTACGGCGTGGCCAAGCATTTGCGCCGCAGCGAGGCTTTGCTTGAAGCCGTGCGTCTGGCCGATAAACGCGATGCCTATGCGCGCACTTTGTCAGGCGGAATGAAGCGCCGCCTGCTGATTGCCAAAGCGATGGTGCATTCCCCGCCGATCCTCGTGCTGGATGAGCCAACAGCGGGCGTCGATGTGGAGCTGCGCAAACAGCTTTGGGATCTGGTGACAGAGCTCAACAATGACGGCGTCACCGTCGTTCTCACCACGCATTATCTGGAAGAGGCCGAGGAGCTGTGCGACCGCATTGCGATCATCAACCACGGCACATGCATCGCCAATAAGCCCACCCGCGAGCTTGTCGATATGGCGCGCGAGAAAATCGTTGCCGTGACGGTCGGTAAAGACCTGTCCACTGCGCCAACCCACGATGCCTTTTCCAAAGTGGAACTGGCAGGGGAACGCGGCGTTGAGGTGACCTATGACAAGGACAAACTCACCGCCGGCCAAGTGCTCGGCATTTTGCAGGAGCAAGGCTTAGTGGTCGAGGATGTCACCACGCGTGAGGCTGATCTGGAGGATGTGTTCCTGCAGCTCACCAAGGCCGCCAATGCAGAAGAGCCAGCGTAAATGCTGCTGATTGTCGGAAGTTTTCGCCTGCCGCCCGAAATGCTGCAAGATGCTTGGGCGGTGATGCAGGAAATGATCGAGGCCAGCCTAGAGGAAGAGGGCTGCCTTGCGTATTCCTACGCCCATGACATGCTCGACCCCGGCTTGGTCCGCGTCAATGAAGCATGGCGCGATGCAGAAGCGCTTGAGGAGCATATGGCGTCTGAGCATTTGGAAGAATGGCGCGCCAATTGGGACAGGCTCGGCATTCACGACCGCGATCTTGTGCAGTTTTCGGCGAGCAATCCCACGCCCATTTGACCGGCGCTGATCAATCGCTACGCTGCAATTTCCATACCCCGCGCGATTTGCGCCTGATCGCCTTGCCGCAGCGCAGGCAGCGCCCTGAATAGCGCATCCCATCCCATTTCACCTTAAACGGTACAGGATGATGTCTGTTGAAGACGCAGCTGCGAAAACTAATAAATGGCAATTGATGCTGCCCACCTTTGAAACCCTGAACCACCCGTTCGGCGAAAATTTGTAATTTCACTGGGCGCGATTGGGCAGTTAAAACACTGCAACCGGCGTTTGCCTGCGATGAAACTTGCCCCAGCGCAGCGTAGCCGCCATGACATTGCGCATGACGCAAAACACTCATGATGTATTGATTATTGGCTCCGGCGCAGCAGGGCTGACGGCCGCATTGGAGCTGGCGCAAGATAAGCGCGTGCTGGTTCTGGCCAAGGGTTCGCTGACCGGCGGATCAACCGCTTGGGCGCAGGGCGGCATTGCCGCTGTGCTGGATGCTGGCGACACGTTTGAGAACCACGTGCGCGATACGATGGTGGCGGGCGCAGGGCTCAACCGCAAAGAGACGGTCGATTTCGTGATTGAGCAAGCGCCAGAGGCGATCGGCAATCTGGTCAAATTGGGCGTGCCGTTTAACGAAGCATCAGGCGATCTGCATTTAACGCGCGAAGGCGGCCATTCGCATCGCCGCATTGTCCATGTCGATGATGCGACCGGCTGGGCGGTGCAAGAGGCTTTGCTCAATGCAGCGGAGGCCAACACCAATATCACCATGTTGCCCGGGCGCACGTGCATTGATTTTATCACAGGGCGCAATGGCGAGAAATTCTCCGCCGAGGGCCGGGTGTGGGGCGCTTATGCTCTGGATGAGAACACCGGCAAGGTCGAAAAACATCTGGCCAAGGCGACCATCTTGGCCGCAGGCGGCGCGGGCCGCGTCTATCAATTCTCCACCGCGCCGCGCGGGGCGACGGGCGACGGTATCGGCATGGCATGGCGGGCAGGCGCGCGTGTCTCCAATATGGAGATGATGCAGTTTCACCCCACATGCCTGTATAATCTGGAAGTCAAAAACTTCCTCATCACAGAGGCCGTGCGCGGCGAGGGCGGGCATTTGCTCCACCCTGAAACGGGCAAGCGCTTTATGGCGGATTACGATCCTGAGCGCATGGAGCTGGCCCCGCGCGATGTCGTGGCGCGCGCGATTGATGATCAGATCAAACGCTTTGGGCTCGACTATGTGCATCTCGATATCAGCCACAAGCCAGCGGAATTTGTGAAAGAGCATTTCCCCACCATCCATGAGAAGCTCACCGGCCTCGGCATTGATATGACGAGCGGCCCGATCCCAGTGGTGCCCGCGCAGCATTACACTTGCGGCGGCGTGCTGGTGGGCCTCGACGCGCGCACCGATTTGCCGGGGCTTTGGGCGGCTGGTGAATGCACCGAAAGCGGGCTTCATGGGGCGAACCGTCTGGCCTCCAACAGCCTTCTGGAATGCTTCGTGTTCGGCGAGGCAGCGGCGCGCGATATTTTGAGCTGCTGGGATGAACTCAGCGATCCGCCCGCGATCCGCGAATGGGATGAAAGCCGCGTGGCCGACAGCGATGAGCAGGTCGTCATCAAGCAAAACTGGACCGAAATCCGCCGCTTCATGTGGAATTATGTCGGGATCGTGCGCACCACCAAACGGCTGGAGCGCGCCGCCAACCGCATCGCATTGCTGCGCCAAGAGGTGGAAGAATATTACGGCAGCTTCGTCGTCACCACCGATTTGATCGAATTGCGGAACCTGCTGCAAGCGGCAGAATTGATCGTAAACTCAGCGCTCGCCCGCAAGGAAAGCCGCGGGCTGCATTACACGCTGGATTATCCCGAAACGAATGACGATGCGCGGCCCCATGATACGGTGCTTGTGCCTTAGGTCTGTTTTGGGGTGGAAAGCGGACCGTAAACTGTCTGCATCCGCGCGCGGCTTTTTTGCATATTAGGTCATGCCAGTAAGGAGCGCTGCGACCCAATCAGGACGTTTATGGGCTTCTGCTTCACGAGCCGCCTGCTCCCAGTCATATGCGACCATGTGAAAACTAACGTCCCATTGGTCTCTTTCGTTGCTAACGATTGCATAGCGAGCATGAGGTGCCCGGTTCTCGATAACGTGAGGAAACGGGTGAATATCGTCATACGCAGGTAGCCCAACACTACCCGGATTGACTATTAGGCGCCCATCAGCGAGCCGAACTGCCCTAGGAACATGGGTGTGGCCACATAAAATGAGTTGAGCATCAACCTCACCAGCTCTAGTTGCCACTTCATCCAACGTGGCTGGCCGAACACCATTCTCAGTCACCGTCTCTAGGAAATATTGTAAGTCGCTGTCAGGCGTCCCATGCACCAGCAACACCTGCTCAGAAAGCCACAGGGTTTCGGGCAAATCCGCAAGCCAAGCCAACTGATCGTCACGCAGTGTTTCTCTGGCTCTCCTGTCTGACAGACCCATTTTTTCTAACGGTGTCGTCAACACTTGCCTTTCATGGTTTCCTCGGATTGTCGGAAGGCCTAACGCCATCAGCCGGTCAGCCGTTTCCTTAGGCCAAAGAGCGCCAGAACAAATGTCTCCCAAGTTTACGGTTTGATCAACCGATTGGGAATGGGCATGCGAAAGAACCGCATTGAGCGCCGAAATGTTGCCGTGAATATCGGATAGAATTGCAATTTTCATCTGTAGTCACTGACAAAATGAGACTGTCGCCACAACCCCAGAGTGTCTGCCTTCCAAAACTACATCGCGTTTCGTGAACGACTGAAACTGGGTCGTTAGCAGCCGTTGCTTCGGGCTCACTCACAACTCAACTTGCCAACACCCTCGCCTCCGCTATCCTTCACCCATGACCCGCATATTCTCGACATTCATCGCCGCCCTCGCTCTCGCATTCACAGCGCCAGCAAACGCCACACCGCCCGATGCGATGGATGTGTCGGATGAGCTTTTCGGGATCAGCAAAACCCATCTTTTCGTGCTGCGCCACACCGACGACAACCTTGGCCTCTATACCGTCTCTGCGCGCCATGTGTTCCTTGTCGCGATTGACCTGAAAACGGCGGAGGAGGAATATTGGCGCGTTTCTTTGACGGTTCGCGGCGAGAAATATGATGAAAGCGGCGGGTCAATTGGCATGGTCACTGAGCGCCAATCTCGTCCGAATGAAGCCAATCCCTATGACATTCTCGGCAAAAACGGCGGGCAGCCGCTCAGCGCATCTGCCTTGCGCGCTTATCCTTTCCCCAAGGCGGAAATTTCTACCGACACCAAGAGCGTGAGCGTGAAAGCGGAGTTTGGGCCCTCCTTTGCAATGAAGCGCGCATTGGCAGATGAGCGGATCACCGCCAGTAATCGCAATCTGGGCCAGCGGATTTGGGAGCCTGTGCGTATGTCACGGCAATACACCACTAAGCAGGCTTGGGCGGATCGGACCGTCCCCTTGGAGCAGTGCATATTCAGCGATGTCGGGCGCGTTTGGTTTTCGCCTGAAACGCCGCGCGTGCAATTGGTGCGCGCCACTTGCGCTGAGGAAGAAGAGACCGGCGTGACTTCGGTGATATTGGTTCTGCCGCCAATTCCTGCGCCCTAATTCAGCTAGCGTTCAACGCTTAGGCTTGATGTCTTGCCTCATATTCAATCGGGGCAAGACAATCATGAAAGCACTTTGTATCGCAGCTGGACTGGCATTGGCCGGCATGGCCCCCGCGCCGCTCGCACCAGCGCTTGCAGCCGATCCGGTGAAGGGCAATGCGGGCACTTGGCAGGTCGAGCCGCCTGGTGAAGGCAGCGAAGAAACCTATGTCTATGCCACCAGCCACGGACGCTTTTTGGCAGGCCCTCAAGGCAGCGGCATTTGGGTGGTCTACGGCCCGCGCAAACCGCGCAGCGATGGTTCTTGCACCTTCGACAGCTGCATCATCAATGTCACTTTGAACGGCAGCCCGGGCTATGAGCAGGAATGGGTGAAGTTCGCTTTTTCTGATGGCACAAGCGTGACAGCGCGGCCCGATATGCGTTCGGGGCAATATAATGTCATCAATGATTACGCGCGGGTGCTCTGGCCAGAAGTCGCCAAAATCATGACCGGATTGCGCAGCGCCCATTGGGTCGATGTGAGTTTTTCTGATGGCAATATGCGGCGTTTCCCTTTGAAAGGGTCGTCGGCCGCATTGAAACGCGGCGCAGCGGCAGCTGGCGCTGAATGAGAGCGTTTTTGAAGATTGGCACAGCGGCAGCTTTGTTGGCCGGATGTGTGTCTTTGTCTGCCCAAGATGAAGTCCGCGACAATGCCGCTGAAATCAGTCCACCCGGTCTTTCTGCCAATACAATCGTCGTCACCGCCCAGCGCTCCGGCGCGCCCATGTGGACGATCGATACGGACAAAGGCGCGATTATTCTGGTCGGCGAAATTGCCGCCGTTCCCAAATCCACTCCTTGGCAGCCCGACCGTTTGAAAGAAGCGAGCGCAGAGGCAAGCCGCGTCATTATCCGCGCGCAGCCCAAGGTGTCGCCCGGCGATGTCTTCCGCCTGATGTTCAAAGGCGGCAGCTTCACCAAATTGCCAAGTAAGACCGTGTCCTCGGACTATCTCAGCGGTGAAGAGCTCACCCGCCTTACAGCGCTGGAGACAAAATATGACAAGGACTACGCCCGCGGCAGTTTCCTAATGACGGCATTTGACCTGCTCGCCCGCCGCCTCGATTTTGATGATGAGACCACTAAGGACGCGACCGAGATTGTGCGCAAAGCGGCCAAGAAAGCCGATGTGCCAATTGCCCGCCCGCAGCGTATGCGCGGCAAGGATTTGCTCGATGATTTGGCGGGTGCTGAGCCCGCCTCGCATATCCCCTGCCTCACCGCAGCGATGACGGCGACAGAGATTGGCCCCGATTTGATTGAGCGACGCGGCAATGATTGGCGCAAATATGATGTGCCCGCCGTAATGGCGAACCCGCTGGAGATTGCTTTGGGGCAATGCTGGCCTTGGGCGGATAGCGATTTGGGCACGGAAATCCGCAGCTCTTGGGTGGCGATGATTGAGGAGTCGGTTCCAGCAGAAGGCGTGACCTTGGCGGTGCTGCCCCTGCGCGTGCTGGCCGAGGACAAAGGTGTGCTCGACCAATTGGAGGCGCGCGGCTTTGATATTGCTGGGCCAGAATGGAAATCGGAAGAGGCTCCGTAACCCTCGCTGCCTTAGTGCCTTCCGTTACGTCACCTTGTCACCAAGGCGCGCCGTGCTAGTCTGATCCTCAATAAAGAGAGAGGATCACTATCATGCCCCAAGTCACAGCCAACGGTCTCACCCTTGAATATGATGAGCATGGCGATCCTTCGCACCCGCCCTTGCTGCTGGTGATGGGGCTTGGCGCGCAGATGACGATGTGGCCGATTGAGATGGTCGAGGCTTTGGCGGCCAAGGGCTTCCGCGTTATCCGCTTTGACAATCGCGACATTGGCCTGAGCCAGAAAATGGAAGGCATAAAGGCGCCCGGCGTTGTGCGCCAAGTGATCTTCGGCAAATTGGGTATGAAGCCCAAAGTGCCCTATACTTTGAGCGATATGGCCGATGATGCGATTGGCGTGCTGGATGCGCTGGGCATTGACCGCGCGCATGTTGTTGGCGGCTCAATGGGCGGCATGATTGCGCAGCGTATGGCGATCCATCACGGGCCGCGCTTGCTATCGCTGACGTCGATTTTCTCGACCACGGGCAATGGCAAATTGCCGCAGGCTGACAAGGTCGCCATCGATACGCTGACGACGCCGCCGACTTCGATGGAGGAAGAGTCCTTGATCGAGCATGGCATTAAAATTCAGGCTGCAATCGGCTCACCCGGTTTCCTTCTGGAGCCAGAGCAGCAGCGCGTGCGCGTGCGCGAAGCTGTGCGGCGCAGCGTCTATCCCGCAGGCCAAGCGCGGCAAATGGCGGCGATCATCAATGATGGCGACCGCACCGCGATGCTCGCCAATGTGACCGTGCCGACATTGGTGATGCACGGCGAGGATGATCCGCTGGTGAAGGTTGAGGCGGGCCGGGCAACGGCCGCTGCGATCCCGGGCGCTAAGCTCAAAACGATTTCAGGCTGGGGCCATGATCTGCCGCTGGCGCTGGTCGATGAGCTGGCCGATGCGATTGCAGACCATGCGCATAATAGCGTTCAGGATGCTTCTGCGGGCGCGGCGGCTTAAACGAATCAATTCCCAAATAGGTCTGGATCAACCCCAGATCAGCGATTGCGCAAAAGGGCCCAATTGGGTTCGAAAATTGCGCGTGCCGATTCGATTGATTCAAAGCCCCAAATTTCACTTTTCCCGCATAAAATTTTTACGCAGATTCATTTTGGGGCTTGCGCAGTCCAAAACCCTAGGTCTTCCCGCGCGTCGCGGCGTAGTGTGCGTGCAATACACCTGTTTAAAGTAACGCCAAATTACAATTAATAAGCGTTTACCCTCTTGCACTGGAATCCTCTCTGATTCACTATCTAGTGGTTGAATCGGCGGGGGCACCCACAAGACCTAGTGATCCAGCGCATAATCACCACATTATGCGAAAGGGTCAGGAGTCGCTTGTTAGGAACACATCTGCGGGTCGCCTGTGGGCAAGTTGGGGGAGAAGTAATTCCCCTCTGCTGCCGATAAACTGCTAGCTCAAGGACACTTCTTGGGCTAGAACGTAAAGAGAACATCGCGACTCGGCAGAGGGGCGTGTTCGCGAATGGGGATGAGCTGGGAAAATGACTGAATTTCGAAGTGGGGATGATGCGGCAATGGGCCTGGATTTAGAGCAAGCAGATCAAGCGAATGATATCGCAGCCAATGAGGCTCCCGCGAAAAAAGCTTCGAAGAAAAAAGCGCCCGAAAAGGCGTCAGAAAAGGCAGCAGTGACAATGGAAGTAGAGGATCAAGGTTCAGAAGAGCTGGTCGAAGCGAAAGCTGGCGAAGCTTTGGCTGGCGCAATGGCGGAAGTGGCCAAGGCCAGCAATGCAGCCGATGATATCGATTCCAAAAAGGTCAATGACCGCCGCTTCACGATTGAAACCGATGATACGCGCGATACGAATTTGACCGAGTTCGGCAAGGAAACGCTGACCGATCGCTACCTTCTTCCCAATGAGAGTTTTCAAGATCTCTTCGCGCGTGTGGCCGATGCCTATGCCGATGATGAAGCGCATGCTCAGCGCCTTTATGATTATATCTCCAAATTGTGGTTCATGCCGGCAACGCCAGTTCTGTCGAATGGCGGCACCAATCGCGGCCTGCCGATCAGCTGCTATTTGAACAGCGTCTCCGACAGCCTCAATGGCATTGTGAACACATGGAATGAAAACGTGTGGCTCGCCTCTAAAGGCGGCGGCATTGGCACCTATTGGGGCAATGTGCGCGGCATTGGTGAGCCGGTTGGCCTTAATGGCAAAACCAGCGGCATTATCCCGTTTGTGCGCGTTATGGATTCGCTGACACTGGCAATCTCGCAAGGCTCGCTGCGCCGCGGCTCAGCGGCTTGCTATCTTGATGTGTCGCACCCTGAAATTGAGGAATTCCTCGAAATCCGCAAACCTTCGGGCGATTTCAACCGCAAGGCATTGAACCTGCACCACGGCGTATTGCTGACCGACGAATTTATGGAAGCGGTGCGCGACGGGTCTGAGTTTGAACTCAAATCACCCAAAACCGGCGAAGTGCGCGGCAGCGTTGATGCGCGTTCACTGTTCCAGAAATTGGTTGAGACGCGCCTTGCAACTGGCGAGCCTTACATTGTGTTCAACGACACAGTGAACCGCATGATGCCAAAGCATCACCGCGATCTGGGCCTGAAGGTCTCTACATCCAATTTGTGCAGCGAAATTACTCTGCCAACCGGCGTTGACCACCTTGGCAATGACCGCACAGCCGTGTGCTGTCTCTCATCACTCAACATTGAGAAATGGGATGAGTGGAACGAAGACAAGACCTTCATCGAAGACGTCATGCGCTTCCTCGACAATGTTCTGCAGGATTATATCGACCGCGCGCCCGATGAAATGGCCCGCGCGAAATATTCCGCCGAGCGTGAGCGTTCGGTTGGTCTGGGCGTCATGGGCTTCCACTCTTTCTTGCAATCCAAGAGCATTGGTTTTGAAAGCCCGATGGCCAAAGTGTGGAACTTGAAAATGTTCAAGCACATCCACGGCAAAGCGTCAGAGGCCAGCATGATGCTCGCACAAGAACGCGGACCTTGTCCCGATGCAGCGGACATGGGTGCAATGGAGCGCTTCTCTTGCAAAATGGCGATTGCGCCAACCGCGTCGATTTCGATCATTTGCGGCGGCACGTCTGCTTGTATCGAGCCGATCCCCGCCAATATTTACACGCACAAAACCCTGTCGGGCAGCTTCATCGTGAAGAACCCCTATCTGGAAGCAATCCTCCGCGAGAAATCGAAGGATTCCAACAATGTGTGGAATTCGATCCTAGAGCAGGGCGGCAGCGTCCAGCATCTCGACTTCCTGTCACCAGAAGAGAAATCGACGTTCAAAACCAGCTTTGAAATTGATCAGCGCTGGCTGCTTGAATTTGCCGCTGACCGCACGCCTTATGTTGATCAGGCACAATCGCTGAACCTGTTTATCCCAGCTGACGTGGAGAAATGGGACCTGATGCAATTGCACTTCCAAGCGTGGGAAAAAGGCATCAAATCGCTCTATTATCTCCGCTCAAAATCCGTGCAACGCGCCGGTTTTGCAGGCGGCGTAGAGGCGGATAACACCGCCAATGCCCCAGAGATTGAACTGAAAGCAGACCTCGGCGTTCCGGAAACGGATTATGACGAATGTCTCGCTTGCCAGTGATGAAGGGTCGCCGGGCGTGATGGCAACATGACGCTCGGTATCATCCTACCTGCTGTTCTCGCGGTCTTCGCATTGGTGGATATTGTCGCCTTTCGCATGATCCGTGCCAGCGGAACGATGACGCCGAGGGCCTATTTGATCTGGGGCGGGGCAGCGATTGCATTGCCGGTCATCGCATATGTGGTTCTGAATTTTCTTATGCCCGCTTGGGGCCAAATACAGGTGTTTTGAAATGACATTGACGAGTGCCAGACCTGCCAAATTCCTCGCCATTCTGGTGAGCGGCGCGGCTCTATCGGCTTGCGGCGGCAATGCGGGTGAGGGCACGGGCTATGATGAGCAGCTTGCCTGCTACACCACATTGATGGGCGTCAATGCGGCCAATCGCGGAACGAGCGAAGAGCTGAAAGGCGCGACCAATGCGCTGCTCAAGCTGAAAGCACTGGAGATGGAAGGCGGCGATAAAGCGCAGCAAGTCAAAGAAGACGTCCACGCCTCCAGCTACAAAATCCAAGAGATCATAGCGCTCAAAGACACACCCGAAGGCGAAGCGGAGCTGGCGACATTGCAAGCCGAAGCCGAAGCCTGCGAAGAAAAGTTCAAGAGCTAGGCGGCGCGCGAAAAACCCATGTCATCAACCCGCCTCCTCATACTTGCCGCGCTCAGCTTGCTGGCCGCCGGCTGCGCGAGCCAAATTGATGTAGGCGTGGCAGCGGATGCGGGAACGCCCGGCTTTCTATGGGGTCTGTGGCACGGATTTATCTTCCCATGGTCCTTCATCGGATCGCTCTTCAACCCCGATATCGCCGTCTATGCCGTGCCCAATAAAGGCGGCTGGTACGACTTCGGATTTTTCCTCGGCATCACCGTTTTGGGCGGCGGCAGTTTCTTCGGCTCCAAGCGAGGCAAAGGCTGATGCACTGCCTTCAACTTTCTCCCCGCGCTTATCCCCGATGAGGCGCATCCACGCCCTTTCGCTGACCGTATCTAAATACCTATAGTTTGATCATTCGCACCCGATTCTGGAGTAAACCAAATGTCACTGACCGAAGCCCGCAAAACCTACAAACCGTTTGAATATCCGTGGGCTTACGACTTTTGGAAACGCCAGCAGCAGATTCACTGGATGCCAGAGGAAGTGCCCTTGGGCGAGGATTGCCGCGATTGGGCGCAAAACCTAACCGATCATGAGCGCAATCTGCTCACCCAGATCTTCCGCTTCTTCACCCAGGCCGATGTCGAGGTGCAGGATTGCTATCACGAAAAATACGGCCGCGTGTTCAAGCCGACCGAGGTCAAAATGATGCTCGCCGCCTTCTCCAATATGGAAACGGTGCACATCGCGGCATACTCTCACTTGCTCGACACGATCGGCATGCCGGAAAGCGAATATGGCATGTTCCTCGAATATGAGGAGATGAAAGCCAAGCACGATTATCTGCAAGAGTTCGGCGTCGACAATGACGAAGACATCAGCCGCACACTCGCCATGTTCGGCGGCTTCACCGAAGGCCTGCAATTGTTCGCCAGCTTCGCGATGCTGATGAACTTCCCGCGCTTCAACAAGATGAAGGGCATGGGGCAGATCGTGTCATGGTCGGTCCGCGATGAAAGCCTCCACTGCGAAGGCATCATCCGCATGTTCCACGCCTTTAACGAGGAACGCGGCTGCCTGACGAAATCCGTCAAAGAAGACATTATCGATTGCTGCCAAAAAGTTGTGCGCCTCGAGGATGCCTTCATCGATCTGGCATTTGAAGACGGCCCCGTGCCCGGCATGACCGCCAAGGAAATCAAGAAATACATCCGCTACATTGCGGATTGGCGCCTCCAGCAATTGGGCCTGCCAGCGGTCTACATGGTGGAAGATCACCCACTGCCATGGCTCGCCCCGCTGCTGAACGGTGTTGAGCACGCAAACTTCTTCGAAACCCGCGCAACGGAATATTCGAAGGGCGCAACCAAGGGCAAATGGCAGGACGTCTGGTCCAGCTTCGACAACCGCCAAAAAGCCGGCGCCGCGAATGAAGAAGACGCGGTGGATGATGGTCCGGATATGTTTGGTGAGACTTCGGTTGAGGCTGCTGAGTAGGGATGGCATTGACCAACGGTAGAGGCGTCGTTCTAGAGCTTCAGGACGACTGTTTGAACGATACTACTAGCGTTGCGTCTATCCTTCTCAAAGCGAAGACAATTGCGTTCAAGCTCGAGTTAAATGACCTTTCAAGTTGGATCGAGCAAGAGCTATCTGGCTATCAATGTTCTCTAAAAGAGCTTCCACCACATCGTAAGGCTCAGGGGTACCCGAAATTTTTCAATCCAAATTATGGATGGTGTCCCTTACTAACTGACCGTGGCGCTTTAGGGCAGATGTTAAAGACGGTCAGTTTGTTTGAATCTGTGTCTGAAATTGAGCACCTTATTGCCGGATCGAAAAGTGGTATGCTCGCGACTAGTTTGCATCCAGTAATTGAAGAAGAGGTTCAAAAGCAGCTCCCTTTTCGGACCCAAACAACCATCCATTTCCCAACGTCAGTTGCAGTTGGTGTTCTGGATTTTGTTAGAAACCAAACTTTGGAATGGGCTCTAAGCTTGGAACAGCAAGGCGTAATTGGTAAAGGTATGTCATTTGAAAAAGAGCAGATTGAGCAAGCCCAAATGGTAACCAATAATATCCACGGTGGTAACTTCGGTGTGCTTGGCAATGTGTCAGGACATTCAGAGGCTAGCGGCTTCGTCTCAATGTCCGGAAACTTTTCAACCGAAAAAATCGAGGCATTCGCCAAGCAAGTGTCAGAGGCAATTCCAGCGCTACCTTCAAAAGATCGAAAACAAGTGGCAGACCTCGTTTTGAAACTTGAAGAACAAACTAGTGATGAACAGCAGGCACCAGGAAAAGTTGGCGAAATCCTCGGCTCTCTCAGGACCGTTCTTGAAGGAGCATCAGGCAACTTGGCTGCTCAGGGAATTATTGCAGGCATAGGAAGTTTAGCTGCTTGACTCAGACGGTTAATGAATCTCAAGGCGGCGATTAGTTCCCAGTTTAGCAAGGCTCGTCTTCACTGCGCATTTAGGTGCTAAACTCACCGCAAGCACCCTGCCTCTTGGCGCTTCCCCGCTAACCCACACCTAGACGTGAGAGGCGCTATGCGGTGGGCTCTCGGTGTGTGGTGCGGGTATTTTGTGTTTTTGTTTAGACCCTCAAGCGCCGGGCGCAGTTTTGTTTGTTTCATGCACCTGCTTCCGCAGGTGCGATATCCTCGGCCTTTCAGGCCTGCGGGCGGGCGTGCGCCCTTGCGGTCACCTAGTCGGTGACCGAGCTCCGCGACCAAGTTTGATGCTTGGCTCTATACTCCCTCAACACCAACTCCCGCGCTTACCCTTCCATCTCTCGGCCAAACCCTCTCGCACCAACATCTCCCCAAGGCTGACACCGCCGCGCATGAGCACTCTTAGCTCGCGGCCATAGCGGTCGGTTTGCCGGCCGCTGGGATTGGGGGCGAGGGTGAACGCGCCTTGGTTGAGCAGGTTTTGCAATCGCAAAGTCGCGCGGTCGCCTAGCCGTTTTTCCGCTTCGCATTTTGGCTGGCTGATCTCGGGCGCATCGATATCGGCGAGGCGGATTTTGCGCCCTTCGAACCAAATTGTGTCTCCATCCACCACGCAGGTGATCCGGCCAGAGCCCGCGCAAATCGGGAAATTGCCGGATTGCCGATCCCGCACCTCCTGCGCGCCCGCTTCCGGTGCAAAGAACACCGCGCAAAAGGCGATCAAGGGAAGCGCGAAAAGTGCAATGCGAAACCACCGGCTCGCGCGCGGCGGCGTAAAGTGACGCGCGCGCCAATCAGGCTCGGCGTGCCAGTGTTTTGGGCTGTGTGTCGGGCGGTGTTTTGGGCGAAGCTGGGAAAGAATACGGGCCATTGCGCGAATGTGCGCCTTGAAACCTTACGAGGTCCTAACACCGCCCTAGGCAGTGTGACTCTCCGTATTGTGACTCATACGCGGGTGCGCGCCCATGTGTATTGCGGGCGCGAATGGCGCCCATATTTTGGCGCGGGGCGCGCAAATTGGTTGCAGCTGGGCTTCGCTTGGATTGACGGCTGTGTATATCGCTGTATTACTACACCAACACACAGGGGGAACCGATTATGTTGACTGTATTTGCCGCCGCTCTTGCTCAGCCCATGCCGCCAATTGCGGATGCTAGCGCTCAAATTGTAGCAGCCGATGCAGCCTTGTTCCATGCTGCCTTTGAGGCGTGCACGCCGGATACACTCGATGATTTGCTCACGGAGGATTACCGCATGCTGCATGATCTGGGAGGGTCAGTGGCTGACAACCGCGAAAGCTTTGTCACAGGCCTGCGCCAGCAATGTGCGGCGCGGGGGCCGGGCGGTGCGCATGAGGGGTATAAGAACCGCAGGCTATTGGTTCCCGGCAGCCGTCAGATCACGCCGCTTGGCCAGTGGGGGATGCTTGAGCGCGGCATGCATACATTTCAGGAACTGCGCCAACGGCCAGCGGGAACGCATGGCAAGGATGATGTGGGCGGGCCGGCCTGGGTGCAAACCGGCGGCGCGCGTTACTTTCATGTTTGGCAATGGATGCCGGAGGAAGGGAAGTTTCGGCTGAAAGAAAGCATCAGCGTGGATCACGGCGCAGCTTCACGCGGGTGATATGGCTCGCCCAGCTTGCGCGCATTTTCCTACAGGCGCTTATGCTGTTAGCCTTGCCGAACCCGTCACTGCGCCCTGTATACGGGTGTATGCCGGTGATCTGTGTTTTGGGGCCAGTTAAGGCGGCGGCTCGGATGTGCTTATTCAACTAACTCCGCTTTTGCGATGTGCGAATCGGGGTTTGCGTCCTATTCGTGGCCCCCTATTCGTGGCCCCAAGCAGCGGGCGGTGCTTCGACCTCTTGGCTTAGGTCAAATTCCACTCGGAACAGGCGTTCTTCGTCCGCTCCGCCAGCGATGGTGCGCTGCAATTGATAGGCATATTTGGGTGCATCGCTGTCCGTTGCATCGACCTCTACCGACCAGATATTGGTAACAGAAGCCCCAAGATCAGAGGCTTTGAACAGCGCAATGCTGTCTTCATCGACGAGGAAATGCTGCGCGTTCGCGGTGCCATCCTCAACCGTGTCGCCGCCATACATGGTGACGTCGTCTTCCTTGCCATCTTGGTGGCGGTGATCATGTTTGAGGCGCAATCCGTCGCTGGTCCGCGTGATCAGCCAGGTGCGTGAGCGGTCCCATTCCTCGCCGTCCTTCTTCACATGGAAAGGCACTGCGATCTGCTCATCGGAGCATTCCTTCACATGCATCACCATTTCAGCGCCAGCGAAGTCGGCTTCGACCGCATCGCTGCTGGTCAAGCTTCCGGCAAAGGCTTTGCCGCAATGCGAGGAGAGAGCGGCGAAAAACTGGTCTTGCGCGGTTTGCTCGGCCACTGCCTCGGGTGCAGGCGCGCTGCAACCGGACAGAGTAAGAGCGGCCGCCGCGCCAAGCGCTGCTGCGATACGGATCATGATTGCGGTGCCTCTGGCTTAGATCAAGAAGGTTTGCGGGTCAGGCATGGGTTCTTGTTTTTGCGCTTTGATCAAGCTCATCACGCTGCGGATACCAACCCAAACGGCGGCTGCCAAAAGGAGAGGAATGCCGATCAGAATGACCGACAGAACCACACCGATGATCGAGGCGAGAAAGCCGAACCAGAAGGTGCGGATGAGATATTGGTAATGCGAGGCAACCCAAGGTTCATGCTCTTCGCCTTGCCACACATGGGCCAGCACAATGCCAACCAGGCCGGAGATGCCGGTGATGAAGCTGCCGAGATAGAGCAGGCTGATGATCGTCGGGCGGTTCAGGTCAAAGCCGCCAGCCGGAGATGGCGAGCCTGATGGCGGAGTTGGTGTTGGTGTATCGGTCATTGGATGTTCCCCTCACAGCGCTGCGGTCCCACACCGCCTGCGCATTTGCCATGGTTATACATAGGCATGGCCATGCGCGCTAGGGGGGCGTCAAAATGCCCTGCCTTAGGCGCACCAATCCTTGGGCGATGTGCCCCAGCCACTTTCCGCCGCCATGCCGCTTTTCAGCATATGGTCGGCAAGCTCTTCATAGCCGCCTTTGCCATTGGGGCGGCGAAGGCTCCGCAATTCGCGGCCATATTGGTCAAAGGGCGGCTGCGTGCCGCCATCCCATTCCACCCCGCCTTTCGCCATCCACGCATGGAGCGCGCGCTTGGCGGCCAGAGCTTGGCTGCGCTCTGCTGCGCAGGCTCCGTCCAATTCGGGCGCGTTAAAGCCGGTGATGCGGATACGGCGAATGTCTTTCCCGCGGCGAATATGCAAAGTGTCGCCGTCAATTATGCAGGCCCGGCCGGCTCCTTTTTCACCGCATAGGCCGAAGGTCAAAGGTGGAGGCACCCATGCTTCATTTGCCTCGTTAAGTGGGCGAAGAACGAACCACCACAGCGCAAAGATCGCGGCCATAACAACGAGTGAACCGATGCCAGAGACAAAGCGCGCTCTGCCGGTTTTGCGTTTTGAACGAATGAGAGGGGAGCGATATTGGGCCACTTTTGCCGGGCTATCACGTCCCGCTTCTGATTTTCAACGCAATCGGGCCGCAAGACGGGGGTAAGTGTCTTGCGGCCCGAGCCACTCGCTGATCATGCGAGGGTGCGACCCGGCCTTTGGGGGCCAAGTCTTATTTCAAAAGCGCTTACGCTGTGATCGGTGTCAGCGAACCTTTGCCATTGGGGCCAGCATCGGTTGCATCGCATGTGCCATCGTCGACATAGGTCCAGGCATTGCCTTGGTAATCTGTGACGCTGGTGCCCTGACACGAAGTGCCTTCGCCCGCTGCACAATCATTTTCGCCTGCAAGCGCGATGCCGTAGCATTTGTCTTTTTTACCGTCGCCAACAACGCTGGCGCCATCAGCAGAAGCAGCGGTCATTTCGCCTTCAGCCATCGCCCCGTCTTCCATTGCGCCATCTTCCATGGCGCCATCTTCCATCGCGCCTTCAACGCTGGTTTCATCCGCTGATGCCATTGCATCCTTGTCAGCCGCTTCATCAGCAGCAGGTGAGCAGGCCGCTGCAAGACCAGCTGCGATTGCGACAGCAACGCCGCCTTTGATTGAATTGGTGTTCATGAATTCTCTCCTAAAATGGTCAAATGATGATGCGGAAAATTCCACCCCCACACGCATCACTGATGGGCTATTCGCCGGCCGATTTCGAAAGGTTACAGCCGATACCAAATAATCGAATTTTTCTGCATCTTTGGCAATTGCTTAACTGGCCTTTCCAGCTTCAACTCATCGCGCTAAACGCACCTCTCACGCGAAAGCGCCAGGAGACATGATAATGCCCGAGAATAACGGGACCCAAACAGAGGGCTCAATGCTCGCCAAAGCCGAAGTCCTTATCGAGGCGCTGCCCTATTTCCAGCGCTATGCTGGGCGCACCTTTGTGGTGAAATATGGCGGCCATGCGATGGGCAACCCTGATGCTGCGCGCGATTTTGCCGAGGATATCGTGCTGCTGAAAGCGGTTGGGATTAATCCGGTTGTCGTCCATGGCGGCGGCCCGCAAATCGGCGCGATGCTGGCAAAGCTGGGCGTAGAAAGCACTTTTGTGGACGGGCTTCGGGTGACGGATAAAGCCACCGCAGAAATTGCAGAAATGGTTTTGTCGGGCGGCATTAATAAGGAACTCGTCACCTGGATTACCAATGCTGGCGGCAAAGCCATCGGCATTTCAGGCAAGGATGGCGGGCTGGTCACCGCCACCAAAGCGCAGCGCACCACGCGCGATCCGGAAAGCAATATTGAAAAAGCCGTCGATCTGGGTTTTGTGGGTGAGCCTGCCCGCGTCGACACCAATGTGATCGACACCGCTGTAGCCTCCGGCCTAATCCCGATTATCGCACCGATTGCTGCGGGCGAGGATGGCCACACATACAACATCAATGCCGACACAATGGCGGGCGCGATTGCGGCGGCATTGGGCGCGGCGCGGCTGTTCCTGCTAACCGATGTGCAGGGCGTGCTCGACAAGCAAGGCAATCTGCTGACCGATTTGGACCCGGCGAAGATTGATGCTTTGAAGGAAGATGGCACCATTCAAGGCGGGATGATCCCCAAGCTGGAGACTTGCGTGCGTGCAGTAGAGGCAGGCTGCGAAGCGGCGGTAGTGCTGGATGGCCGCGTTGGCCATGCGATGCTGCTGGAGTTTTTCACCGCACGCGGCGCGGGTACGCTTGTTCAGGCTTAAGGCTTGATAAGCGAAACTACCGCACTAGATTTCACCGTGTTACACGGGTAATACGCATTAAAGCGCTGGCAACTCAGCAAACGGAAGAACGGACACACAAATGACGGCTGCACTGGTTACACTTTACGAGATTATCTCGATGCTCGCCAATATCTTCATCATGCTGATTATCATTCAGTTTGTGATTGGGCTGTTGTTTGCTTTCAATGTGGTCAGTCCTTCCAATCAGATCTTGATGTCGATCTATGATTCTCTGAACCGCATAATGGATCCGATTTTGCGCCCCGTGCGCAATATGTTGCCGCAAACTGGCGCGATTGATTTCTCGCCCATCGTGATAATCGTGGTGCTGAATATCGTGCTGATTGTCCTCGGCAATGTGATCGGCAATATGTAGGATGAGCGCTTCAAATATGACCGCTGAACGCATCGATGGAAAAGCTTTTGCCGCTGGATTGCGGGAAAAAGTGGGCGAATTTGCCGTGAGCTTTGAGGCAGCATCGGGCCGCAAGGCTGGGCTTGCTGTGGTGCTCGTGGGCGAAGACCCCGCCAGCCAGGTTTATGTTCGCAGCAAGGGCAAAGCGTGCGCCGCTGCGAATATGGAAAGCTTTGAATATAAGCTGGCTGACAACACTTTGCGCGAAGATTTGCTGGCATTGATTGCGCAATTGAACGCGGATGATGCGGTCGACGGTATATTGGTGCAGCTGCCTTTGCCCGATCATTTGGACGAGCAAGAAGTGATCGCCAGCATTGATCCTGATAAGGATGTCGACGGCTTTCACGTCATCAATGCAGGGCGGCTTTCGGTCGGGCAAACAGGCTTTGTCCCATGCACGCCGCTGGGCTGTATGATGCTTTTGACCGACCGTTTGGGCGATTTGTCGGGCCTTGATGCGGTTGTTGTTGGCCGATCCAACATTGTCGGCAAGCCAATGGCGCAATTGCTGGTCGATGCAAATGCCACGGTCACCATCGCGCATAGCCGCACTAAGGACTTGCAGGCCGTGGTTAAGCGCGCAGACATTGTAGTTGCCGCAGTTGGTCGGCCAGAGATGATTGGCAAGGATTGGCTAAAAGATGGCGCGACTGTGATTGATGTGGGCATCAACCGCCTGCCCCCTGAACCGGGCAAGGAAAAAGGGCGCTTGGTTGGCGACGTTGATTTTGGCGGTGCATCGCAAGTGGCCGGCGCGATTACGCCCGTGCCCGGCGGTGTTGGCCCAATGACAATCGCTGTCCTGCTCCGCAATACGATGGTCGCCGCCCACCGCAATGCCGGTGTTGAACTGGCGGATGGCGCGCTTTGAAGGGGCTTATCGCTCTAACAGTCGGCGCGGCTTTGGTCGCAGGCTGTGCCAGCGGCCCGCGCAAGCCATCATCGCGCGCATTGCAGCAAATCGACCGCGCGCTGGCGAAAGCTCCGGGTAAGGCTCAACCGAGCGTGATTGTGAAAACGGAATTGGCTTTCAACCGAATGGTGCGGGAAAAAAATCTAAATAGCGCTCTTCAATTTTTCGCTGCTCCTGGAGCAAAGACCCCGACTAAAAACGGGCAATCCGATGTGAGCGAACTGTTTTTTGCGCAAACCGGTAAAACTGACCTGGACAATTGGGACACGAAATCCGTCTTCATGAGCTGTGATGGCTCAACCGCCGTCAGCCAAGGGCGTTTGACCGCAGGCGGCAAGGTCGGTAATTACGTCATTGTTTGGGAGCGTCAGCCGGGTATCAGCACGCGCGGCGATGTGGAAGAAACCGGCTATCGCTACGTCTATTTCACTCGAGCTCTAGATGATCCGCAGCCTCCACCAAAGCCGGTCATCACACCGGGCCCAAATGATATTGTGGTGGAAGCGCTCGATTCAGTGCGGGCCGATATTGCGGATTGCGGCACAGAGGTGATTGCACCAGTCATGATCTCATCACCAAGCTCCCCTGCAGCCGAGACTGAGGTCGGAGGGCGTGTTTCTCGCGATGGATCGCTGCAGTGGATGCGTTTGTCTGACACCCGCGGCGATTGGCGAGTGAATGTCTATTTGCGCCGCAAGGATGAGTGGGACCCCGTACTCACACTAGACTTGCCTTCCGCGCCATAATGCTATTGAGGAACGGCTCATGTTTGAGCTGTTTATCTCTGCCTTTATCACACTGTTCGTGGTCATCGATCCGCCCGGCTGCGCGCCGATTTATGCAGGGCTGACCAAGGGCGCGAGCGCGGCGCAATCGCGGATCATGGCGCTGCGGGCGAGTTTCATCGCCGCGATTATTCTGCTGGTGTTCGCTCTGTTTGGCGAAGATTTGCTCGGCGCTTTGCATATTGATCTGGATAGTTTCCGCATCGCAGGCGGCTTGATGCTGTTCTTCATCGCCTTTGAAATGGTGTTTGAAAAACGCACGCAGCGCCGCGAGGAACGCGCTGAAAAGGTCAATGCCGACCCAGAGGTGGAGGACGTCTCCGTCTTCCCCATGGCTATGCCAATGCTGGCGGGGCCGGGCGCCATTGCGGCGGTGATGCTGCTGATGAATGAGGCGCAGGGCTTGGAGCAAGACTTGGTAGTGCTGGGCGCGCTGGGCTCTGTATTGCTTTTGACGGCCATCGCGTTGGTCATGGCTGGCCCGCTGATGCGATTGTTCGGTGACCGCGTTGAGGCAGTGATTACGCGTTTGCTTGGCGTGCTCTTGTCTGCACTCGCCGCGCAATATGTGCTGGACGGATTAAAGGGCAGTTTCGGGTTGTAAGTATCTGCGAAAAAGCACTGTTCGGCTCCGCAGGAGCCGCAAGGCCAAGCGGTCGCCCGCAGCGACGCGATCTTTAGATCGTGTGAGCGAGGATAGCCGAGGCTGCGGACGCAGCCGCTGGCGCCTGAAGTCCCAACAAATTACTGCAAAGTCGTAATCTCTTCCTCGCCGCTGCTTCGGCCGTAAAATTGCATGAGCTGCACCAGCAATTCGCAGCGCACCGCGAGATTATCCGCTTCTAGCAAAGCCTGTTTGGAGGCTGGATCAAACGGCGCGATTTGCGATACGCCATTGATAAGTGATGTGTCATCTAGCCGCTCAACCGAATCCCAATCGACGCTATAGCCTTGATTGTCAGCGAATTTGCGCGCCTCCATTTCAAAGCCTGCGCGCTCGACTGCGGACAAAGCTTCATCCTCAGGCTCTTCGAGCATTTCGCCTTCGACCTGACGAAAGGCGGTCGCCACATCCAATTCGCGGATCACGCGGAACCGCTGCTCGCCTTCGAGGATGAGATTATAGCGCCCGTCGTCCATCGCCTCGATCTCGCCAATGCGGCCAATGCAGCCGACTTGAAACAGCGGCGCGCCATCCACCGGCTTTTGCGGCTGGATCATCGCAATGCGCCGGTCGCGCACCAGACTATCGCCGACCAGCGAGCGGTAGCGCGGTTCAAAAATATGCAGCGGCAATTGCAGGCCGGGAAACAGGACTGCACCGGGCAGGGGAAAGATGGAAAGCCGCTTGCCCATGGTGTCACCCGAACAAGATCCGCGACAGGCGTTTGCGCGTTGCCACCACCCAATCATCTTCCATGCCAACAGCTTCGAAGATTTGCAGCAATTTGGCGCGGGCTGCGCCTTCGTTCCATGTGCGGTCTGCGGTGACCATGGCTAGCAGAGTGTTCGCGGCCTCATCGCGGGCGTCGCCGGCAAAGGCCGCCTCTGCAAAGGCAAATTGCGCATCCATATTGGCGGGGTCAGCTTGTGCTGCACTGCGCAGACCGGCCAACTCGCCATCATCAACCTGTGTCGCGGACAGCTCCAAAGCGCTTTTCGCGGCACTGATCGCAGGGTCATCCATCAAGCCCATGGTCGCTGGATTGGTTTGCAGCGCCTCCAGCATTTGCTGGGCCTCTGCGGTATTGCCCGTCTGAATTTGCGCGCGCATCATGCCGCCAAGCGCGCGGGCATTGGTGTCATCAAAGCCGATAATCTGGCTGAAGATCGCCATGGCTTGCTCGGGGTCTTTATCGGTCAGGGCCTGCTCGCCCATCGTCAGCGCTTGCTCCAATTGTTCCGGCGTTGGCCCTTGGGGTGAGCCATCGCCTTCGCCGCCATTGATCGGCAACTTGGCAAGAAGCTCATCAAGGCTCGCTTTCAATTGGCTTTCGCTGCGCGCCTGCGTCAGATCGGCAACCGGCTGACCTTGAAAAATCGCATAGACGGTGGGGATGGATTGCACCTGAAACTGGCTCGCGATGAATTTTTCCTCATCGACATTGACCTTGACCAGCAAGACGCCCTTATCGGCATATTCGGCGGCCACTTTTTCCAGCATAGGCGTCAGTGCTTTGCACGGCCCGCACCATTCCGCCCAAAAGTCGAGTACGACCAATTTGGTCATGGATGGGTCGACGACCTCGGTGCGGAACCGGTCTACGGCCTTTTGTTCCTCGATGTTCAAACCCATGCTCGCCACTATATTTGCTCCTGCGCATCAACGCGTTGTTTCGCTCAATATGGGGTCTTTGCCCCCATCTTAAAGGTGTGTTTCCCGCCCACTCTTGCCCGTCATCCACCGCTATCGCAAGCGCGCTTTCACAAGCCATTTTGCATTTGCGAAATATTTAGGCTTGCGGTGCTACACAGTCGCTGTTACTTGCGCCGCCTCCCCAGTGAAAAGGTGGCTTCGGCGCCTATTTACTAACGTCTAGAGAGCGGGCGTAGCTCAGGGGTAGAGCACAACCTTGCCAAGGTTGGGGTCGGGCGTTCGAATCGCCTCGCCCGCTCCAGGACGTTTGAGAGAATTTCCAAATATATTACCGCTTCGGCGGCATATCCTGCGGCTTTAGCCAGCGGTTAAATCGGGCGTTTTCCGGCGTATGCGCCGCTGTGGAACAGCAAGGGCGCATGATCGCGCAATTCGAAATTCACGACTTCACCCAGCATAATGACATGATCGCCGCCATCATATTGGGCATGGGTGCGGCATTCGAACAGGGCGAGAAATTCGCCCAATAATGGCGAACCAAGCTGCCCTGCATGCCAATCCAGTCCATCCCATTTGTTAGATTTTGACTGAGCAAAGCGGCTGGAAAGCTCAGATTGATTCTCGGCCAGCACATGAACGGCAAAATGCCCGCTTTCGCTGAAGGCTTGATAGGATAGGCTCGATTTGGCGAGTGACCATAGGATCAGCGGCGGATCCAGGCTGACGGAATTGAAACTACTGGCGGTCACACCAATCGGTTCATCCGTATGGCCCATGGTTGTGACAATCGTGACACCGGTTGCAAAACTGCCCAAGGCTTTGCGAAAAGCGCGCTGCTTTGCGCCGTGCGGATCAAGATCAGAAGGAGGGGTGCTGGGCATATGCTATGCGCTCCTATCAGCATGGTGCATTTCATCAAGCAGCTTACTGATTTGTGGCTGCGCAATTCGCCGCAGCGCCGCGGGCTTCCAGCTGCCGCTGAATATCGGCCGCATGGGCGCGCGGCAATTGCGGCAGGCCATCGCAGATAAAACTGCGCTGCCAAATTTTTCGGGAGGATAGCAGTCTAGCGGCTTCTGCGCGGGCGTCTGGATGAGCGAGTATTTCCGCAGCGACTGGTGCCAATTGACTGCGATTGGGCGCGACAATCCAAAGCGCGAAATAGCGCCTTGCGGCCCCTACGTGGTCACCGGCTTCTTGTGATGCGGCCAGCATTGTGCGCTGGGACACAGGATCGCGCCAGCCGCGCTGACCTGCCATCTGTATCGCAGTGCTTGCGGCATCATTGTCCCCTGACAGCAAATGCGCCTCTGCCAGCATTCGCAAATGCGATGCCGGCATGGGCCGGCGGGCGAGCAATGCGCGGGCTTGCAGCTGGGCCGCAGTGTCATCGCCGCGTTCCAGTGCCGCTTCTGCGCGCTGCTCAAGAGCAAATCCAGCCATAATATCAGGCACAAATGCCTCCAGCTGGGCGTCATAACGCGATTGCCGGTCGAGCTGCGCAAAAGCGGCGATCACGCCTACAATTACGAGCAATAGGAGCCATAGAGCCTGCTTCACTGCGCCTCCTCCGCGGCGCTGAACCGCAGGAGCAATAGGAAAAGCAGGCTGCTAACGCACAACATGGTCATGTTTCTAAGCGGGTAATCTAGGAGCGATTGCAAGCCGATCATCGCTAGGCCCGCACTGCTGCCCCATGCAATCCAGCGGTGCTGGCGGTCGGTCACAATGCGCGCTTTAAGCGCCAGCCAGGCGATATAAAGCGACCAAGCTGCCAGCAGGATGAGACCGGGCGGCCCTGCTTCTATGGCCAGTTCCAGATAATCATTATGCGCGCGGCCTGCCTTGCGTATGCCGGTGTTTTCTAGCGATTGATCGGTCTGAAATACCTCGTCAAATGTGCCCATTCCGGCACCCATCGGCCAATATTTGTCTGCGCTGAAAAACGCGTCGTCCCAAATATATGCGCGGGTGTCTGTCGTTTGAGCGAAGCGGTCTAGGCTAGTCTCCAGCCGTGATCCGGGAATGCTGACCACCAGCAATGCAGCCAGAGCGAGGCTTGCCCCGCCAGCGACTACCTGCACTTTTTTTCCAAACCCTGTGATCAAACGACAGCCCAGCATCGCAGACGGGATGAGGGCAAGCACAATCGCGCTGCGCGAACGTGTCAGCAGAACCGCAAATAGGAGCAGCGCGAACAGGGTAATGCGCGCGGTCAGCAAGGGTTTGTGTTCCAAATCCAAGGGCAGGCAGGCGAGCATCATCAGCGCGATGCAGAGGAACATTCCGGCTGAGTTGCGGTTCGCAAATGTGCCGAACAAAACGCCGGGCATAGGATTTTCAGGATAGAACAGACCGCTTTGGCCCTGTGATAGGACTTGGGGCACACCGATGATGAAGCTAAAAGCGCCAAGCGCCACTATCACCCATGCCAGCCGAATGAGCGCGCGTTTTTCCAAGCCCCATCCGAGGGCAATGATCGCAAGTGGCCCAAGCAGCGCAAGCAAAGCTGTCAACGTGCGGCCGGGATCAAGGCTAAATGGGAACCAATCGTCTTGCGCGCTTACCATTAAGCGCGCCTCCACCGCCATTTCGCGGCCCGGTAGGATTTGCCAAATGCTAGGCGGCAGCGGGACCAATTGCACAAGGGGCAAGGCGAGCGCGGCGAATATCAGCGTTTTTGCAGGCCATGGAGCCTCTTGCCAAAAGGCGGCAAATGCTGACCTACCAGATGCCAGAGCAATCAGAGCGGCAAATTGCACTAGGAAGTTTGAGAGCCCGTAAGCGACGCCGCCGCCGCCCCAAATGCCTGCAATCAGGATGAGCGCGATGAGCGACCATTCTTGCAGAGTCACTGCTCTAAGACCGGCGGATATCGTGGTCCTAGGCTGCTGAGCTTGCATCAATGTTCGTTATAGAGGCGGAGCGCTCAAGCGGCTCCGTTGGAGGCATTGCTTGGGCCGGTGCTGCTACCGCCGCCGCCCAGTGCCAGCGCGCCGCCCAGCAGCACGCCAAGGCCCAGCAAAATGAGCCCCCATGATGTTCCGCCCTTTTTCGCGACGGCAGCCGGCGCAGCCTCGACGGGCGGCGGCGGTGTTTCCACGACCGGCGGGGCGGGTTGGCGCAATGGCAAGAGACATCCGCCCAATTGCTGTGTGCAGAGCAGGGCTGCAAAGGACATGGTTTGCCCCTGCACAGGCGCCGTTTGAGGCGCACGCGTATTCGCCTGAGCCGCGATCGGCGTCAGAGCCACAGATGCTGCAGCAAGGCTAAGAAGAATGCGGGAAGCTGTGCGGTTCATAGTAAGCCTTGGCCTTTGGCCCAATTGTAACTTTAGCGGGGGATTAGGTATTTACCCTAGGTTTGCCAAATTGACAAATCCTGAAGTAATTCGGGGCAGCTCGTCTGGATTTGTTAATTTTCGTCAAGAAACGAAGTGTATTGCGATATATCACCGCCAATGATCACTTGATCCCCGCGCCGCAGCCAGGCGTGGGCACCAAATTCACCCAAGCCGCCATTGTCGGCCGTTTCATCCTTTTTCGCACCAAGAACAATGGTGCTCGGCTGGCCTATGCATCCGAGCCAATTTTGCGCAGCCATGGCTTGAACGAGGCAATCAGAACGCCACGGCATATATTGGGCCACACGCGGAATGACGCGAGGAATAAGGTCAACGATGCGGCTCGTTTGCTCGCGCTCATACTCGGCCGGCGCAGCGTTGAAATGGGCATTGCGCTGGGCAAGATCCCGTACCGCCAAGCGTCCGAATTGCCGCCTTGCTTTAGCCAGCTCGAACACGGCGCGTAAAATGGCCGGAGCCAAGGCAAGCGCCAAGGTCAAATTCGAAGTCTGGGGAGGTGATTGCTCTGGCGGCATGGTCTGCCTTATAAACGCTGGCGAAGGGGAGGCCAAGCAAGGTCGCTTCGCAAACTTTGGCAAAGATAGGCTCCGCACGTTTCATGCAGCCCGATCACATCACCGCGCGGCTTGCCGATCCAACCTATTTGGACCGCCACCTGCTTGCGCTCGCGGTTCTGCGCGGGTTTCAGGTTGCGCCTTGGTATGACTCGCATTTTCTGCGTTATTTCGAAGCAGCGAAGGCCTATTTGCAAGAGATCGCATCTGAGCATTTGGAGCGGTTCATTGCTGGGTTTGCTCCGCTGCAGAATGCGGGCAAAAACCAAGGCGTGCAGCGCGTTGATGCTCTGTTCGAAAGCGATGTTCACGAAACCATTCAGCGTTTCATTGATGCTTTGCCCAAAGACCAGCTTGAGCGGCACGAGGAAGAGCAATTTGGCCGCCAAATTCTGCATGATCATAGGTTCGTCACGGGGCTGCAAAAGGCGATGTTGCCGCGCATCAGCCAGCTTGTCGGAGAGCCATTGGAGGCGGGCTATAGCTTCCTGTGCCTTTACGGCGAAAACGGGATTTGCGAGCCGCATATGGATGAACCGATTTCGATGTATACACTCGACTACTGTGTCGACAGTGATGCGCATTGGCCGATCCATTTTAGCAAGCAGGTCGGTTGGCCTGGCGCAGAGGAAATGCGTGCATGGCGGCGCGATGATATTTTGGGTGATCCGGCGCTTGAGTTCGCCCCTCATATGATTGCGCCGAAGCAGGCGATCCTGTTCAATGGCAGCGCCCATTGGCACTACCGAGACCGGATGGCTGAGGGCAGCCATAGCCATTTATTGTTCTTCCATTTCCATCCCAAGGGCGCAGGCCGCTTGGTTCGCCCGCCGCTTTGGCATGATCATTTCGATCTGCCCGTGCTCCAGCCATTATGCGATCTGTTCGATGACCATTATCCGCCGCTTGGACCAGCGTATCAGGATGCGTCATGAGCGGCATTGCTGCCTATATTGCCTTTGATGATCGGCCAGTTTCGGATGAGGCAATTGCGGCATTGGCAGGCGGGATTGCGCATCGCGGAGTGCGCTGTCCCAATGTCGAAAGGCAGGGGCCAACGGCATTGATCCATGCGGGCAGTGCAGGATCGGCGCCTCCGGTTTCAGATGCGGCCACGGGGCAAGCGCTTATCTTTGATGGATATCTTTCCAATCAGCGGCAATTGCTGCGTGATTTTGGCGGCGGCTCGGATGCAGAATTGGCGCTGGCGGCCTATCAGAGATGGGGTGCAGACTGCCCGAAATATTTGGACGGCGAGTTTGCATTTGTGCTCTGGGATGCGAGGCGGCGGCATTGTTTTGCTGCGCGTGATCATCATGGGCTCAGGCCGCTATTCTATCATTTTGCGGACGGCCGTTTAGTGCTGGCATCGGAGCTGGGCTCGATTGTTCGCTCGATGCATAAGCGCCCGCCGCTCAATCGCGGATTTCTGGCAGAAATTGCAAGCGCGCAGCATCATTCGCGCACCGATACCGCCTATCAGAGTATACACCGATTGACGGCGGCGCATGGTCTTCTTTGCAATGGAGACTCAGTGCGGACGCAGCGTTATTGGACGCTGCCACTGGACGTTACTGTGCGTCACAAAAATGATGCAGATTACTCGGCCAACTACCTCAGCGTTTTGAGCGATTGCTTGGCTGGTGCTTCGCGCACCGAAGCGCCGCTGGCGATGGACGTGAGCGGGGGTTTGGATTCCTCCGCGCTCTATGCCTTGGCGCATCATTTGGCTGGTAAAGACGAATTGCGGGCTTCAGAAATTCGCGGCTACACTCTGGCGGGTGTTGCGGGCAGCGCAGCAGATGAGGTGCAATTTGCCCGTGATACCGCCGTTCATGTGGCAGGCTCGCTGACCGAAGTGCCATTGTTTGAGCCGTCTTTGGACTGGTTCGCCGAGCAATCCTGCAAGGCGGGTGATTTTGCGACTTACACCAATGGCGCGATGTCACTCGCTATGGAGCGGGCCGCTGTGTGTGATGGTTGCCGGGTCAGCATTGGCGGCAATGGCGGGGATCAATGGCTCGATGGGATAGGCCTTGCGGCGTACCAATCATACCGCGCGCTGGATGGGCGCGGGCTGGCGGCGGGACTGGGCACAGCGGCCCGCCAGTCAGGCGCTACTTCAGCGGTCCGCATAGCTATGCGCGATTTTGTCCGCGCGGTTTTGCCACCATCACTGCGCCGAGAGTTCCGCCTGCGCCGTGAAGCCGCCTCTAACCAAGAGCCGGCCTTCTGGCTTGCGCCTGATCTGCGCGAGGCTTTGCGAGACAAGCGGGCTGATCATGCGCGCACGCAAGCCGCCGAACCGCTCGCCCGATTGAAGCAGGAAAAGCTGGAAAACGCGCAGTTTCAATGGGCGATTGAACTGGCCGAGCGGCAGATGGCGCGAGAGGGGCTGGAATCCCGATCACCCATGCTGGCGCGCGCTTTCATTGAATTTTCCGCCGCCACGCCTGAACATATTCGGCGGCGGGGCACACAGACAAAATACATCCACCGACTGGCGATGCAGGACATATTGCCCCGGTCCGTTATAGAGCGAACGCATGAAGCGTCTTTTCCTGAAACTATGGGTGTAAAAAGTGAATTGCTAACTTTCTTAGACGGGCTGTTAGACGAAACGCAATTGTTCGATCCAGCCGGATTGGCGCAGCTTTCAGCGCGTTACAAAGCCGCTGAAGTTGACGGAGAATGGGCTTGGGCTGTATGGGGTTGCTTTGTAAGTGCAAGTCTACTTGCGCAAAGTACAACGCAATAATGGAAATGTGATCATGACAAAAAAGGCCAAATATTCGAAGCCTCGTCTTGAGAAATATGGTTCTGTCCGCAACCTAACCGGCGGCAGCGTCGGACCGCAGATGGATGCCATGGGCCTCAACATGTCTATGAATTGATTGCGCCGACCTCGCAGTCAAATGGCGCATAGGGCCTGCACGCTATGAGCCAAATTTTCCAAGAACATCTCAGCTATTTCCAGCTTCCTCGCCGTTTGGATCTTTATTCAAAGGCCATCGAACAATGCATAAAGCCCGGTGACACAGTCGCTGATTTGGGTTGCGGATTTGGTGTTTTGGGCGTGCTTTGCCTGAAGCATGGCGCCTCGCGGGTTTACGGCATTGACGATAGTGATGCGCTGCATGTCGCGCGCGAAATGGCGCAGCGTGCCGGTCTAGAAGAGCGCTACATTTGCATCGCCGGCTCCAGCTATAAGACAGATCTGCCGGAAAAAGTGGATCTGATCATTTGCGATCATGTCGGGCATTTTGGTGCAGATTACGGCATGATTGCCATGCTCAATGACGCGCAAAAGCGTTTTTTGAAACCGGGCGGCATTGTGATCCCGCGTGAATTGCGGCTTGAAGTGGCCGCGGTGTCAAGCACCGCGCATGCTTCGCGCGTCGAGCTATGGAGCGGTGTGGATAGCCTTCCAGAATTTCACTGGCTGCGCGAGAAATCGGCTAATACGAAACACGTGGTTGATTTCACGAAGGATGAAATTGTCTCCGATGCAGGCAGTCTGGGCAGCATTACATTGGGCGATGAGGCGGCTGAATTTTTCCAATTTTCCTCAACGCTCACTGCTGACCAAGACGCTGAAATGCATGGGCTGGGGGGATGGTTCAGCTGCCTGCTTGGCGGTGATGTTCGGATGACCAATTCTCCGCTGGAGGAGGCTTCCATTGGCCGCTCGCAGGCGTTCTTACCGCTGGAACAACCGATTGCTGTTAGCGCCGGTGACAGGCTGGCCGTATCGGTAAAAATGCGCCCTGATGATGCGATGTTGGCTTGGAGTGTGGAGAATGTGACAACGGGCACTCCGGTGCAGAAAATGTCGACATGGAAAGGGGCAATCCTCGATCCCGACGCCTTGGGTCAGGGCCAGAAAAAGTGACCGCAATGTTTAGCGAAGAACCGCGCACGCAGCAGCCATTGAGCGCGCCTGCCTATGACCAATGGATGACGCCTGATGGCGAGCCCAAAGCAGGCTTTTACCGCACACCCCAAGGCATCTTGGTGCGGTTTTATGATGAGGCGGATTTCGAGATTTCAAATGAGGGTGCGGTCATGTGTTGGCCAGCCTCGGGCGCTGATTCGAGGATCGCGGAAAGCCTGTTTGCCAACGCCATCACGCCAATGCTTGCCAATCATAATGGCGGCCTGAATTTGCACGGAAGCGCAGTCGCAAATGAAGAAGGCGGCATCGCATTTCTGGGTCATTCACGCAGCGGAAAAACGACGCTGGCGGGGGCATGTGCCCGTGCCGGAATGGCATTTGTGACTGAGGATGTGACCGAGCTTACTCAGGACAAGGGACAAGCAGAGCAGGGCTACTGGCTCCAGCCGAAAACGCCGGAATTGCGGCTGTTTTCCGATAGCGCGGAGCATTTGCTTGGGACCGGTTCGGGCATTGGAAGTGATGATAGAAAGCAGCCGGCATTGCTCACCCCAGAAATGGCGGTGCAAGACAGACCCGTGCCGCTTGGGGCTATATTTCTGCTGGGTGATGGAGTGTCAGGCACAGTGAAGATCGCGCCACTCACCAGTCAAAATGCGCTTAGCAAAATGCTCCAACATTCCTTTGTTTTGGATGTTGAGGACAGGCCGCGGTTGAAAGCGCATTTCGCGCGGCTGGCCGATTTGGCGAGGGCAGTGCCGTGCTTCACGCTTGACTATCCCCGCGAATATTCGGCACTACCAGACGTGATTGCAGCCGTTCGTGCTGCGGTTTTAAAAGGCTCTGCTCAATGAATTTGCACGATACAATTACCGCATCAGATGACGTAGTCTCGCGCGAAGTAAACGGTGAGGCAGTGTTGCTGGATTTGGCGAGTGGTCTGTATTTTGGCCTCAATGTTGTTGGCAGCGCGATCTGGCAGGTCGTAGGGGATGCGCCCGCCAAAGTTAGCGCGCTATGCGATGCAGTGGAGGCTGAATTCGATGCTCCCCGCGATGTTATTGAGGCTGATGTTGAGGAATTGCTTGGAGAATTGGTGGCTGCTGGATTGGTCACGCGCGGTCCTGCTTAAACTTCAGACCAGCCGACCTTCTTTCAAATGCAAAACGCGCTGGGCCAGTTTCAGACTTGCGGGTCGGTGAGTGACTATCAGGACCGTCCGGTCAACCATTGCCTCACTGCATTCTGCCACGAAATTGGCTTCGCTGGCAGCATCATACATGCTGGTTGCCTCGTCCAAGATCAGCATGGGCGGATCGGTCAATAAGGCTCGGGCAAGGGCAATACGCTGACGCTGGCCGCCTGATAGCCGGATGCCATTATCGCCAATAAATGTGTCCAGCCCTTGCGGCAGATCGGCGACAAATTCCTGTCCTTGGGCAAGCGCAATCGCCGCTTCGATCTGCGCATCACTGGCGTGCTCTCGGCCAAAGCGAATATTGTCGGCAATGGTCCCATCGAATAACAATGCGCGCTGGGGCACATAGCCGATTTGCGAACGCAGAGCGGCAATGTTGATTTCCTTGAGCGGCTTTTTGCCTAGCTGAACAGAGCCGCTATCCGCGTCATAGAAACGCAGCAAGAGCCGCAAGAGCGCAGTTTTGCCTGCGCCATTTTCACCGGTCAGGGCGACTATCTCGCCCGGCGCAATGGTGAGATTAATATCGTGCAGCGTCTGTGGGCGGCCTGAATAGGCGAAATTGACCCCGCTGAATTGGATTGAGTCCCGGGATAGATCGGGGGTTTTTAAGCCAGCCTCTAATCCGGCTTCTGTGGGAAGGGCCAAGACGTTATCCAGCCGGTCGAGAGTGCCTTGCGCTTTTTTGTACTCGCCATAGGCGCTGACCAAATTGCCCAAAGGTCTCGTGAGTAAAGCCGCATAGAGAATAAATGCAAGCAGATCCGCCGGATCACGGCCCGCAGTGCCTATGCGTTCTGCGGCAATGATAAGGAGGCCGATCGCGGCGATCGCAGCAATGAAAGCTGCGACAGGACCGAAAAAGGCAAGTAAACGCGCCTCGGCAAAATTGTCCGTAAATGATCGTTTCGCTGCTTTTGCATATTGCGATGCAAAGGCGTCTTCGGCGGCAAAAGACTTGATCGCGCCCACCATTTCCAGCCCGCGCTCCGCCTCCCAAACAAGCGCTGCATCAGAGGCTTGAGACCGTTTGGATAAAGTCCATAACTGCCGCCCCATCAACTTTCGAGCAAGCAATCCTATCGCGATTACGATTGGCACGAACAATGCCATAAATGGATCAATCGCGAACAGTAGAATTATCGCGCCAGCGGCGGTGAATAGATTGGCCGGAAGGATGGCAAGCGAACCGGTAAAAAAGCCGCTCAGCAGAGTGACCTCATATGTGAGGAGTGCGAGCAAATCGCCTTTCCGGCTTTGCTCATGAAAACTCATCGGCAGGGATTGCAAATGGGCCTGCGTCTCGGTTCGCAGCTGCGCCAAAATGGTCAGCGATGTTCGGGCCGATAGCAGGCTGGCTGTAATATTGAGCGCGTTCATCACCGCCAGCGCGGCCAATAAAAGGGCCGCAATAGTGTGTATGGACGCCGCGTCTTGCGCAATCATTGCTCCAACGATTTGAGACAAGAGATAGGGGATTGCCAGTGTTGCGAGCGAAGCCAGCAACGTCATGCCTGCAATCAATGCAATGGGCCGAGCAAAGGTCGCAGCGCGGCGCAGTAGAAAGCTGGGCTTTGGCAAATTGCTCAACGGACCAGCTGCCCTAAGCTTTGCCATGCGATGCTGGCGATGCGGCGCATGCGCAGCTGCCAAAGGGGCGCATCCAATCGTTCCGGATAGCGCGCATGCAAGAGTTCTGGTGTTGCCATCACATGCACCTTAATCACGCGGGCTTTGGCCGCCAATCCCTTGCTCGCCTTCACATCTGCGGCAAAGCGATATGCGGCTGAAGGAGCATCAAAATAGGCGATGGCTCGGTCATCTCTTGCGCCGCGTTGCAAGGCTTCCATTACAAAGGCAGGAACTTGGCTGCCGAGAGTGTCCTGTGCCAATAAAAGTCCTTGGCGCATTGTTCCAGCCAGCCGTGCAACCAGCGCTTTTTCTATCAATTCATCCCAATGCGCGGTTTCAAAGTCGCGGGAAATCAAATGGCAATCACAGGCCCAGATTAGCCTGCGCCCGCCAAGTATATCTGCCTCGCCGCCTCCCATACCTTCAAGCTTGTGTGAGGCTTGGTTGACGCTGGCCTGCAACAATTGATGCACGGCGCTAGGTGAATAGGCATGTGCGCTGAGCTGAGGCAATTCCTGCTTGCTGATGAAAAAGTCTTCGAAGGGCAATCCTTCTGCGATGGCGGGTGCATTGCTGACCGCCCAATGCAAATCCACGATATGGTCAACCCCTGACCGTGACGGCGGGGCCCAATCTTCCTGCGAAAGCCGTGGTTGACCGCGCTGTTCCCATCCCAGCTTGCTCAAAGTCGCGCGCATCGCAGCGAGGTCACCTGGCCGAATGAGCAGGTCAGTGTCGCCTCTGCGCCGGTGCGCTGGATCGGCATAGAGCGAATAAGCAAGCGCCGTGCCCTTCATGATAATCGCAGGGATAGCGGCTGTGTGCGCTGCATCAATTAAAGCGGCAATGAGTGGCTGATGCTCGGCTTCCCAGAGAGCCTGAAGGCGCGCTTCTTCACGAATATAGTCACACAATTCTTGCGGCCAGCCGAGCTGCGCAAAGGGCAATTGCACAAGCAATCCGCTAATCCCGTGAGCAGACATAGGCGGCCAAAGCTCAGACATTTCAGTATTGGTCAAGGCGCGGGGCCAAGCGGCATCCTCGCCCCGCAATGCACGCGCTAGCAATGCCTCTATTGCGGCAGAGTGCTCTGGAAAGATTGCTTTTTTGGCCATAGTTCAGCCGCCTTGTCTAGCATTATTGGCGCTGTGTGCCAGTGGTCAACTCTTGACTCAATGCTGTCCGACAATCAACGCTATCCCAAGCCTTGAGCATCCAACTCCTGCATCGCGGCCCGCACATAGCGTTTTGGATGATAGCAGCACGCGGGCATTGCTGGGTGATTTGGCGCAGCCTTGGCGTGAGAATTTGCAGCGCATGCTGAAACAGGAGCTCAAGCTGCGCTAGCTCCTAAGCCTCATCTACGCTCAATTTGTATTGCAGCGCCAGCCATATTCCCAGCGACAAAGCGTAATAGCATGCAAAGGCGGCAGCATAGGCCTGCGCTATTGTCATCAGGGATAAAGTTCCCGCCATTTGCACAAAGAAAACGGCGCCGGCCAATGCGCCTATGCGCGGCATCAGCGTTATCATTCCAAGCCGGCGCGACATGAAAGTGAACAGAAGCAATGCGCCGCCGATACGCAGGCTCTCGCCCAGCAAGAACCAAGCGACGGTGGCTGCGCCGGGCAAGAAATTCTTGGCAAACAGCAGCTCAACAACAAAGGGATAGATCGGCGCGCAAGCAAAGGCCAATGCGCCCGCCACTATCGGTATGGCCAATGTGGCGGCCAGCAGTTTGCGATAGTTTTGCGACCAAGCGCGTTCTTCCAATTGGTCCCAGCGCACGATTGTAATGCCCGCAACTGAGTTGAAGAATATGCCTGCGAATAGAGCAAGCTGAAGGCCAGGTTGGATCAAGCCAACCCCTTGGGCGCCAAATTCAGCTACCGCCGCGCTGCGCAAGTAAAAACCGATAAGCGGCTCTAGCAAAAGGCCCAAAGTTATAGGCAATGCGATAGCAAGCACTGGCTTGACCGCGGGCATTTGTGTGAGGCTAGACCAGCTAATCAACCGTATTGTGCGTGCACCGATTGCGATAACTCCTGACAGCGCAAGGAGCAGCGGTGACAGAACAACAAACACCATTGGTTCGCGAACGCCTTGCCAAAGTAAGAGCGCGGTGATGGCCAAATTTGCAGCGGAGCCTGCGACCAAGGCCTTGGCCAAAGGCTTAGCTAGGCCCAGTCCCAAAAACACACCTGCCAGAAACCGCCATAGGCCGGCTGCAAGTAAGGCAATGGCAATGGCCAATAGCGCGACTAATACGCCAATGCGCTGCGGCACTATCGCCAGATAAGCCAGGGCTGCGGCAGGAATGGCCAGCGCCAAAAGGCATGCGAACAGGCCTGCGCAAGTCGAGCCAATATCTGCCGGGCTGTTCTGCGCATTTTTGCGGGCGAGTTCGCGATTTAGCGCATCGCTTGAACCGCTGGCAGAGGCGATTGTAGCGGTTTCGATCAGTGACGTTACCAGCGCCATCCAGCCAATGCCAGCGGGGCCAAGCGCCAAAGCCAGCAGCTTGTTGCGGATCAAAACAATCAGCAAATTGGCAAAGGTGCCGCCTGCGCTGGTCAGCCCAGCGCGCGTATGCTGCCTAAAAGCTACCAATGACTTCTGATCCCTCGCATTACTGTGCGAAGCTTAGCCATTAACACTGGTATGAACAATTTCTAAGTCGGCCGAATATGCGGACCCTACAAAAAGGGCGCAGCCAGCCACGGATAATCAGGCCATATGCCGCCTAATTTTCCCTGAGACTTGCCGCGCCCAAATGCTTTGATCAGTGATCAAATGTAGGTCTAGTAGTCGCTACCAGCGGGAGCAACGCTGCCTCGAGTGTTTTGTCCGCGCGCATTGCGGACAGCAGCTGTTTTTTGGTTTAGCGCTAGTTCGCCTTGTGGGTCAGGCTTAAAATTGCCTGTTGCAACACTGACAAATAAGTCGCTTTCATTGCCGCCAATTGTGGTGCCAGTGGCGCCCTCGGCACCAACCGCGCCGCTGTGCAAGTGGTTGCCCGCAATCGTCACATCGCCATCCTGCGCGCCGCTGAATGTCACATCGCGCAAGCTATTGTTCGCGACAAGGCAATAAGCATCAAGGTCAAAGCCCGACATGTCGGTGCGCAGAGCCAAAGCCTGATTGGCCAAGGTGCAATGGGCGATAACCACATGGCTGTGCGCGGTATTGCTGCGGCCCAACTGGCTGAGAAGAACATCGGGATCCCAATAGTCGCTGGCAACGGGATCATTCCAAAACGCGCAATTGAAAAACACATAATCCTTCGCGTCATTATTGGATGAAATGAAGATGTTCTGTGTTTGAGCGGAAAGCACGCAATTGTCATAGGCAATCACATTTTCGCTGACATTGTTAAAGCGTTGCTGGAACCAATCGCCATGTCGATCGAAGCTAGTCATCACTGTCAGCACGGCGCTCTTGCAATCTGTCGCGCCGAACCCAAAGCCTTTCAGGCCAGCCAAAGTTGCGCCCGATGCGCGGCGCGAATTGTCGAGCACGGTGGCGGTAAAGCCAACGCCTAAACCGTTCAACCAATCGGCCACGTTTTGGATCGTATAGCCATCTCCAGTCGCGCCCGAATAATGGTTGAATGTGTCACCAATATTGAAGCTCGCGCTGTTTGCGCCCCATTTTGCTGTGACGACCGCATTGGATGGATCAACTGCGCCTGTTCGCTCCAATGTCGCAGTGGCTTCTGCGCCGGTGTAGAGCACTTCTAACGAGGGCACATCGTCGTTGAGACCATTGTCGGAATGGTCAAAAACCTCTGACCCTACAATGCAGCGTGCATCGGCAAAGATGTCTTCTGCCAGACGAGAAAACCGTCCGCCGCGCACCAAATTGGCATCCAGGCAGGCATTGGCAATCTCGGTTGCTGTGCACTCAAGGAACCAAGCATTTCCGCGCACAGTCCAGCCGATATAACGCGGGCCGCCGCGCCATAAGGCATCGCGTCCCACTGGATCGGAATTGGTCATATTAACCCCGTCGAGCACGTGTTCTCGCGGCTGGTTCTCGCGGTAAATCTCGCTGACATAGCGAAAATCGATCGTGATCCGCTCGCCCTTAAACCACAAGCCGTTGATCTTTGGCCTCATGAAGGCGGTGTTATCGCTGACATAGCCGGACTTGGCGATGGTGACAGGCTCGCTTGCGGTAATCGTGCAATAGCCGGTGGGAGCATAGGTGCCGCCGCCGCTGCTGAGGTCAAAAGAACCGGATTCTGCGAAATGCACCCTGGGGTTTTGCGCTGATTGTGCTTTGATATAGGCAAAGGCTGCATCCGGCGTTTGATAGCGTTGACCCACAATCACGGTTTGCGATGGAGCAATGGTCAGCTCCATATCGTGCAATTGGGCACGCGGATGGAAGGCAAATGGACCTATCACGCGTGACTGCATCGATGTGTCGGCGGGTACGGCCTCCACATAAAGGTTGCCGCTGCCGGTCAGATTGGCTGGGCGCTTGATTTTTAGCCACCAACCCAAATAGCTGGCATCATGGCCGTTCACATCATCAAACTCGTAATAGCTTGGCTCTGAGACCGAATGAGAAGCGCCTTCGAAGTGGAAAATCACCTCGCTCAGGCCCAAATTCTGGAACAGCGACCCGCCATTATTGGCTGCTGCAGCCACGCCAACGACCAATTCATCGGTGAAGAATTGATCGGGCGGCACCATCAAGCGGCAGGCTGGTTTTGCAGTTGTGCGAACAGGATCGCTGGGCACGGTGGTGAAGCCTGATCCTAGGGTGCCGTCCCAGCCACTGGCCGGTACCAGTACAGCCATTTGCACAGCTTCTATGACGGAATATCGCCTGCCTTTTCGGGATTGCGGCGAAAACCCGAAGCCTGGCATTAAGCAAGCCCGATCAGATTGCTCGCGCTGGTGCCCGCTTCGCGAACGGCGCTGACCCGGACATCGAGAATTGCCCCACTTGGTAAATTGCGAAAGGTCACATCTTGTGCTCCGCGCAAGGGTCGCAAAGTCACATCGCCGCCATCGCCAATATAGAGGGCTTTGGTGACTTGCGGCAATTCGGCCGTGTCATTGGGGGTAATGACAAAGGCTTCTTCTGCCGGTGCAGTCAAACTATCGGCGACGTGTTCAAATTTATCTTGGGGCATTGTCGATTCTCCTAAAGAACAATTAGGGAACGCGAAGTAGTGCAGCATAGCATCTGTAGGAAAGTGTTTTTATTTTGGGGCAATCAGCTTTGCAGTTGCACAGGGCATATTGCGGGTTCATTGTCTCGACTTGAATGGGAGTTTAAGAGTGGCGAGCCGCGAACTTGCAGTTGAAAAAGGTTTGGATGGCAAGGCGCTTGGCGTCTTGCACCAACCTTGGAGGGAGAGAGTGGTTGGCAATCGGGCCGCTGCGCTGCTCACGATTGTCCCATTGCTCCTCTTAATCGGATCGGCGCTGCTTCCACCAGAGTTTCGGATTACGGTCGCAGGTCAAACCTTTTACTCATACCGGCTAGCATGTTTTGGACTAGTGCCATGGCTGCTGTTTCGGATATTGCGCGGGTATTATCAGCCTGCTTTGCCGGACATGTTTATTTTGGTCGCAGCGATCTGGATGGTAATCTCATTTGTTGGATTTTATGGGTTTGAACGCGGTTTTGCATCGGGCGCTGCCTTTGCATTGGATGCGGTTCTGGCCTTTCTCATCGCCCGTGTATCTGTCCGAAATCTGACAGATTTTCGGAGGGTGTTGGTGATCGCAGCGCCAGTGTTTTTGGTGTTTGGCCTGCTTCTTGCGGCAGAGGCGATTCTGCAAACGCCGTTTATTCGTAATCTGGCGCAGATGGTGTTCACGCCGCTCAGTGCATCAGAGTTCGGCTCCGCAGAAGATTTGGCCGTATTTGTTGATACACGCTTTGGACTGTTGCGGGCGACTGGGCCCTTTACGCATCCCATTTTGGCTGGACTGTTTTTCTCCAGCCTATTGGCGCTTTATTCAGGAGCAAGGCTGCGTTCTTGGCCGCTTTACGCCGGGATAGGCGCCGGTCTGCTATCGATCTTTTCCCTGAGTTCAGCGGCATTCTTGTCGCTGATTATGATCATTGGACTCTACGCTTATGATTATATTCAACGGGCGTTTGCAATCCTCAATTGGAAGCTATTTGCCGTCTTTTCTGCAATCGCTTTGGCGCTGTTGCAAATGGTTTCACAGGGCGGTCTGATTTCCATTCTCATTCGCTTCACGCTCAACCCGCAGACGGGGCATTATCGGCTATTGATCTGGGAATATGGCAGTCAGTCGGTTGCCAAAAACCCGTTGCTCGGGATTGGTTTTACGCCCTATGAGCGTCTGCCTTGGATGAGCGAAAGTGTGGATGCGTTCTGGTTGTCTATGGCGGTGAGGCATGGCCTTATCACGCCCATTTGCTTGTTTGCGGCCAATATGCTGGCTGTCATCATGCTGACCAAAGTGATCGGCCAAGCCGATAGAGGTGAACGCAAAACCTATTTTGGCATTGCCGTTGCGCTCTTTGTGATGGCATTGATGGGCTTCACGGTTAGCTTTTTCGGAGCAATTGCGTCCTGGTATTTTGTCCTGATGGGCATAGGGGTATCCTTGGCATTGGGCGCGAAAAACAGTGCTTCAGGAGATTACAAATGAGCCTGCATCGCTTGTCTGGATTGCGCCGAGGCTTGGTTGCGGTGCGGCGCATTTTCTTTACCAAAGTCATGGGAATGAACCTTCATCCCACAGTGCGACTTTCGCTGTCAGCAAAGCCCGATATGACATTTCCCAAAGGAGTGCATGTCGGCGCTTATAGCTACATAACTTTTGGTACGCGAGTTCTGACCCATGACCGAACGCGCGGTTTGTATTGCCACACACGTATCGGCGAAAATTGCTTTATTGGCGGAGAAAGTATCATTTTGCCGGGTGTCACCATTGGCGACAATTGCGTGATCGGGGCGGGCAGTGTGGTGACAAAGGATGTGCCGCCGCGATCAGTGGTTGCCGGAAACCCAGCCAAAATCATCCGGAGCGATATTGAAGTTGGGCGTTATGGCCGGTTTGTGGATGCTGATGAAACCGAGCGGGCATTGAGGGCCCAAGATACTGCCGCGGGCTCTTTACCAAGCGGCAATTTGGGCGAAGATTAGAATGAGCGAAATAGCGTTTGAGGGGAGTGCGGCAAAGGCTCCTCTGGTGTCGGTGATGCTGGTCAATTGGAACACAAGGGATATGACGCTGGAATGCTTAGCGTCGGTCTATGCTGAAACGCCGGACACGCAGTTCGAAGTTATACTCGTCGATAATGCCTCAAGCGATGGTTCCGCTCAGGCGATCGCGGAACAGTTCCCGCAAGCCACTCTCATGGCGGAAACGCATAATCATGGGTTTGCGCATGCGACCAATATCTCCGCCGAAAAGGCCAAGGGAAAATATGTCTTGCTGCTCAACACCGATACTGTGGTGCAGCCGGGCGCGATTGATCAGCTGGTGGCTTTTGCCAAAGCGCGTCCAGAAGCCAAGATTTGGGGCGGGCGGACTTTGTTTGGCGATGGGTCGCTCAACCCGACCTCTGTTTGGGGCAAAATCACGCCTTGGAGCCAAGCGTGCATGTCCAGCGGACTGGCAGCAATGTTCCCCAATTCCAGTTTGTTCAATCCAGAATGCTATGGCGGCTGGCAGAGGAATAGCGAGCGTTCAGTTGACATTATCCAAGGCGCGTTTTTCCTTATTGAACGCAAATTTTGGGAAGAGCTTGGCGGTTTTGACCCTGTTTTTTTCATGTATGGCGAGGAAGCAGATTTGTGCCACCGCGCGCGGGACTTGGGCGCATCACCAAGGATGACCCCCACGGCTCAAATCATTCATTATGGCGGTCAAAGCAGCGCATCTCAGTGGCGCAAAATCATTTATGTCTATGGCGCGAGAATGGGCTTGATGCAGCGCTATTTTGCGCCGAAATGGCGGCCCATTGGGCGGTTCATGATATTATTTGCGGCCGCTTGGCGCGCGCTTGCATATGGCGCAGCCGCAAAAGTGACCGGCAAATATGTGGAGGCCGCCGACAATTGGCGCATCGTATGGCAGCGGCGTGATCTGTGGCGCGGCGGTCCTGTTCAAACTCAATTGGATTAATCGCAAAGAGCCTGGATTAGGCCACTCGCAAATTGCTGAGCAATTGCGTTTTGCGTAAATTGCCTCGCGTGATCGCTGTTCTGCCATAGAGCCAATTCCGCTTTCAGAGCGGCTTCATGGCGGCACATATAGGTGATGGCCTCGGCAATATTTGCGGGGTCTTTAGGATTCACGGCAATGGCAAAGGGCAGGTCATCAAAATAGCCATCCACCGCGCGCCCTTTTGGGTAAATGATCGGCAGTCCGGCGAACAACGCTTCAGTAAAGACCAGCCCGAAACTTTCCGCCAATGATGGCATCACAAAACCCGTGGCTTCATTGAGGATTTTGCCCAAATCGCTGCGCCGCATGGGCGGGACGGAATAGTGGATGCTCGCCGCATTGGCGGTCTTTCGGCATTCGACCAATTCTGGGTCCGTTCCGTCGCCAATTACATTGAGAACGGGTATGTTCGGCTGGTTTTGTAGGCGCCGCATCGCAGCGCCCAGCCCTGCCAAATTCTTGGTTTTGTGGCGGCCCAAATGGAACAGCGACACCATGCCATTGCCGCCCGGTTTAGGTGCGATGATTTGGTCCAAATCGGTGGCGCAAGGCAGTGTAACGGTTGGCTTGGTCCGCGCGCCAAGCCTTTTGGTGGCCTCGTCCAATGCCCAAGGCGCAAATGGGAAAACGGCCGCCGCCTCATGGAAAGCTCTACCAAACACACGCTTCAAATCCGGACGGGCGACCAGGATTTTGGTGTCTGTATTGCCTTGAATCGAGAGCGCAAAGGGCACGCCCAACGCTTTGGCTGCGCGCATCGCAGCGATCCCTTCGATTGTCAGCTTATGGCCTATAATCAAGTCCGGCTGTCCATCGGAACGCGCAAATTCTGCGATCCAATCGCCCAACCGTTCTAGCGCAGCCTTGTGCAATACACCCTTCGCCGGCGCATAATATTGCACAGCCACACCGCGTTCAAATGCCTGTTGCTTGGCGAGCGCTTGCGAGGATTGCTTGGAAAAAACCGTTCCGCTCGCCCAATCACCAATGCTCGGCGAGACTCGATTGAGAGATATAATGCGGTGCTCAAACTGATCGTCTGTCAGTGCCAAAAGGCGCGCAATAACCGGAGTTTTGCTAGGCTCTATCGGGTCGGGAAAGTCGCCGGATATATGCAAAATGCGCGGTAGGCGGCCGTGGGACATTGGGGCTGCTACTTCGAATAGCTGTAATAGCGATATTCAGAACCATATTGCTCGCCTGCTTCCAATGCTTTGAATTTGGTGAGAACGACCCCAACCAAATTCGCCCCAACGCCGCGCAATCGGCGCACGGCTGCTTTGGCTTGTCCGCCATTGACGCGGTTGGCTTCTGCAACAAAAATGGTTGCATCGACATGGTTCGCAAGCAGCGGCGCATCTGCAATTCCCATAACTGGCGATGCGTCAAAGATGATCCGAGCATATTCGCCGCGGTGCTTGGCCAAAAATTCAGCCATCATTGATGAGGACATCAGCTCAACAGGATTGGGCGGCACTTTGCTAATGCACAGAACATCGAGATCTGGAGAGGTGCCGGGCAGCAGCGCTTCTTCGAGCGTGGCATTGCCGGTCAGCACTTCGACAAAGCCTTTTTCCGGCTTGGCTAAGCCCAGATGGGAATGAACGGAAGGTCGCCGCAAATCGCCATCCACCAATAGAATTTTTTGGCCCAGCATCGCCATTTGCTCTGCCACCATAATGGCGCTGGTGGTCTTGCCTTCGGATGCCTGGCTGCTGGTAAATTGTAGCACTTTTTGATCCCGCGATAAAACGTAATCCAACGTTGATCGGATCGAGGCATAGGCTTCTGTCAGGGCGCTATAGGGATTGCTGGAATGGTTGATGAGATCGCTTTCGCTGACGAACGGCGTGTGGCCCAGCAGCCCAACGCCTAGTTTGCGTTCAATATCAGCAAGCGAACGCAGCCTGTCATCCAATGTTTCGCGCAATACGGTTAGCAAAGTTGCCAGACCCATTCCTGCGACCAAAGCGATCGCCAAATTTTGCCAAAGACTTGGCGAAATCGGCGCCGTTGGAGTTGCTGCCCCATCCAACAAAGTAATCGATCCGGCCTGCACATTGGCTGCTGTCGACAGCTCATTATAGCGCGAAAGCAATGCGGCCAATTGATCGCGCAAAGCGGTCGCATCGCGCTCCAGCAGACCATATCGCACTTGACGATCCTGCTCCTCCAGCGATTTGTTTGAAATCCGATCGAGCTCTGATTTGAGAGCCGTCTCTTGGCGCTGTGCGATCTGGTAATCATTGCGAACAGCGCTCTTTATGTCAGCGCCGCTGCGCGCGATCTGCCGCTCCAATGTAGCGACCTTTGCGCTCAATTCCTGAATTGAGGGATAGCCCTCGCGGTAACGCTCCCGCAGATTGGCGAGCTCCGCCTGTGCCTGCGTGCGGTCGGCCAGCAATGTTTGAACCACAGCGCTGGTTTGAACCTGCGGCAATTGTGCTGCAGGCACGCCCGCAATCGTGCGCCATTTTTGTTCCGCTGCAATGCGTGCGGCGCGCGCCTCTGCATAGGTGGCATTGATATTGGAAAGGGTTTGCGCGCTAATGGTGGTCGGGCCGATGGGCTCTCCATTGTCCATGCTGGTGACGGGCGTTGAGCCGATCAGTTGATTACGGCGCGCATAATCATTGGAGGCAATTTCTGCTCCTTCCAATTTGCCGCGAACTTCTGCGATTTGAGCGGCAAGATATTCTAGCGCATACTCATTGGTTTCTAAGCTGCGCCGTGTGTCTTCGGATAGAAACGCCTGCGCATAGCCATTGGCAAATCGCGCAGCCAATCGCGCGCTGGTGGAAGTATATTGGATCGTCATGATCCGCGTTTCAAAAGGTATGTCTACCTCAACGCCTGCGCGCAAAGCATCCGCTGCCATCACGGTTTTGCGCTGGTTCCAACCCGCATCCGACAGTCCGGCAGGACGCGATGCGTCAATGTCGGCAGCCAAGAAGTCAGATGTGTTCGCCAGCTTTAAGTCGCTCGCAACCGTCTCTGCCATTTGGCGGCTTTGCACCACAGTGCCCAGCGTTTCGAGATATTGGCGGTATTCATTGATGTGGATGCTGGGTGAAAGATCTTGCCCCTCAAGGATGTAATTGCCTTGCGGATCGACGCGCACAGTCGCTTCGGCGCGGTAAATCGGCGTCTGCATCAAGGTGTAAATCAGCGCGGCCAACAGGGTGAGCGCGATACTACCGAGGATGATCCATTTCTGCCGATAAAGCACGGCGCGGATCATCGCCATATCGATGCCTCCGTCCGATCCATATCCGCCGCTATATCCGGTGCCGCTGGCGTCAGTGACGATATATTGATCGACCAGGTCAAGCGCCTCGCCGCAGGATGAATTGGAGGGTGAGTTAGGGGCGTTCATTGTAAGACCTACCGGAACAATGTCGCAAACAGGCCGACCGCAGGCAGAGCGCGCAGCACATCCTGCCAGCCTTGCGACAAGCGCGATGTACCCAATACGACGCGGTCACCGGGTTCTAGCACCGGATCCATCATCGCGCCTTGCTGGATTTGGGCATAGTCAAAGCGCGCCACGGCCATTTCTCCGCCGAACTCTCGGAAGACGGCCATGTCAGACAAATCGGCGGTGCGCTCATTCCCGCGCGCCAAAGCAATTGCGGAGGAAAGGCGGTCGCCCGGCTGGAAAGCGTAAACGCCCGGCTCCTTCACAGCGCCTTCGACGGTGACGCGGTGGGATTTGTAGTCAGTGATATTCACATTCACGGCTGGTCGGCGCAGATATTCCTCGCGCAGGCGCTGGGTTACATTGGCTTCCAGCGCATTGGCCGTCAGCCCCTCAGCCTTGATTGACCCAATGAGAGGAAGCGAGACCATCCCGCCAGCGCCGATCACTAGGCTGTCAGCGGAGAGAGCTTCTTCGCGAAATACATTGACGCTGATCACATCGCCCGCGCGCATTGCATAAGTCGCGGGTGAAACGGGCGTGTAATTGGCCTGTCCCAATTGATTGACCGGAGCCGAAGCCACTGCGCCGACGATCGGAGCGGGCGAAGATGCGCAGCCACTTACCAGCAGCGCTAGCAAAATTAGAACGGACCGTATGGAAACGGTAGAATGGCGCGTATCGTAAAGAATCGGCATGACCTCCCAAACTTGGCCAGAATAAGCATATTGCCCCAGTTTACGCAGTTCAACAATTGAAGCCCGAATTCACGCTCATATTCCAATAAAACTTGTGATATTTTTGTGCGCGCTCGATCTTTTTGAGATTGCCATGTTACTGTGCAGAGAGCTGGCAGACTGTTCCTGAAATTGATAGAAACGGGGAAGCTAATGCTACTGCAAGGATGCCGCAATGGAGCCATTGACATGGATGAGTATGGTTGGAGCAGGGCTCTATATCATCGCATCTCTTGCGTGCCTTACGGCCAGTTGGATAACGCAGAAATTTGAAATAAATAACAATAAATCAACGCAATGGTTTGCCATCGGGGCGTTGTTTTTCGTTTTGGTCTTGGCCCGCTTGTTGCAGTGGGAAGAGTTGGCGCGGCTATGGCTAGAAGCGGAATTTCTTGTCTCGCAAGATTATGCCCAGCGGCGCCTATGGCAGGGGCCCTCGGTTGCTGTCATCGCGGCCATCGCTTTTCTGTGCTCATGGCTTGCGGCAAGTCGCTGGCGAAAGAATAAAAATAAGTCATTGCGAAGTTTTTACTTGGCGCAAATTTCGGCCATCGCAATGCTGTGCTTGATCGCCTTGCGTGTCATTTCCTTCCACGCCACTGACCAGCTTTTGTACGGAATGCGGCTGAATTGGGTGATTGATCCCGCTTTGACATTGGCAGTGGCAGGCGCAGCAATTTGGACGGTGAGACGCGGATCAGCGCCTCCTTCCTAATCCAGCTCTAAGGCCTGCTTATAGGCACCGAGCAAAGGCGCTATTTGATGCTGCCAGTTGAGCTGAGAGGCTACCCGTTCGCGCCCGAGTTTACCCATCATCTCGCGCTGCACTGGATCATCCACCAAAGCCATAATCTTGGCCGCCATATCCACCGGATCATTGGCCGCTGCATAGAGCGAGGCGGGGCCTGCTGAAAAGCGCCCCTCGGTCACGTCAAATTGCACAATCGGCTTAGAGTACGCCATATATTCCATGATTTTGTTCATGGTCGATTTGTCGTTCATCGCATTAACGCGGTCCGGGTTCACGCCGAGATCCATGGTGGAAAGCACTTCGAACAAAACATCATCAGGCGCGCGGCCGGTGAAGGTAATATAATCGGACAGCCCGTGCTGAACGGTCATTTCCTTCAGCCCCGCTAGGCTTGGCCCGCCGCCCACCAAGCAAAATTGGATATCCTCGCGCCCGCAATTGTGCACGATATGGCTTGCGGCATCGATCAGCAGCTCGATCCCCTCTTGCTCGCCCATCACGCCTACATATCCCGCCATGTAAGTGCGCCCGTTTTTCCAGCGCGGTTGAGGCGGTAGCTGTTTTAAGCGGCTGAGATCGGGGCCGGAGCGGACCACATGCACGCGATCTGGTGCCATTCCCCCGCGGGCAATGGCAATATCACGGTAGCTTTCATTGGTGGCGATAGAGACATTCGCAGATTTGAAGGTCAGTCTCTCAAGCCAGCCCATTAGCCGCCAAAAAAAGCCCCGCTTACCGAATTTCGCTTCATACAATTCTGGGTTGATGTCGTGATGATCAAAGATGAATTTCACGCCAAACAGCTTAAACGGCAGAGCGATAAGGAAGATCAAATCGGGCGGGTTGCAGCCTTGGATCACATCGAACCGGCGGCGCAAGAATATCCGCCACGCTAGCCAGATTTCCCAAAACAATGCCGCGCCATATTCCAGCGCAAATCCGAGTGGCCCGTCGGCCTCCAATGGCAGAGGGTGGCGGTGGATATGCACGCCTTCGATCAGTTCATAACTGGCATCATAGCCCTTACCTTTCGGGCAGATGATCGACACGGTCGCGCCAGCCGCCTTCAATGTGCGCGCTTCTTGCCAAACGCGGCGGTCAAAGGGCAGCGGCAGGTTTTCGACAATGATCAGCACGGATTTACCGGCGAGAGGTTCGCCTGCGATTACCTCAGGGATAGCTTCTGTGCCGCTCACGCAATTGCGCTCACATCGATGATATTGTCGGCGTTCAAATCGAGCGTGTCGATCAATCGGTTGGTGGCTATCACGCGTGCATATTTGCCGCTTTCCGCTGCCACGCGGTCCACAAGCAAATCGTCGATTTTCGGCAGGAAAGCATGGGCATAGCCAAGGTTCTGACCAACCAGAGCGGCTGGGTCGACCTGCGGATCATATATGTCCAATCCGTAGCCCGCATCCAGCAATTTGCGCGCCATATCGACCGCTGGGCTTTCGCGCAGATCATCGGTTTCTGGTTTGAAGGCAAGGCCAACCAGCAGCACTTTTGCGCCTTTCTCCAAGCCGTCTTTGGCGCGCAGAAATTGGTGGTGCTTATGGGCCTCATTGCTGCGGATCAAAGCATCAACCAAATGCGCCTGCGCACCGGTGTCGCCAGCAATATACTGCAAAGCGCGCACATCCTTGGGCAGGCAAGAACCGCCAAAGGCATTGCCAGGGCGCAAATATGCGGGCGAGATATTTAGCTTGGTATCCGAGATGAAAATGTCGTGAACCGTGCTCGCCGAAATGTCCAAATTCTCGCACACCCGCCCGATTTCATTGGCAAAGGCAACCTTGGTCGCATGCCATGAATTGTCGACGAATTTTGTGAGCTCCGCCTCTTTGATGCCAACGTTAAAGATGGGCGCGTCGATGCCTTCGTGCAGAGCGATCATGGCGGGAGAAGGCAGGCCCGATAGCGTGCCGACCACCACTTTAGGAGGCGCGAAATAATCGGCTATGGCGCTGCCTTCGCGCAGAAATTCCGGATTGTAGACCAGCTCCACCAGATCGCCTGCGCGCTCTCCCAGCTCGCTTCCAATGATCGGCCAGATCAGCTGCTGACAGCTGCCCGGGCGCATGGTGGAGCGGTAGGCAAGGGTGAGCGGTTTGGTGCGCGCCGGATCAATCGCAGCAGCAATGGCGCGGGTTACAGCGGCAATCGCGCCCATATCATGGGCCCCGTCAGGCCCGCTGGGCGTGCCGACACACACTAGCGCAATATCGCAATTTGCCAGCTCCCCAGACAGCTGCGTCACCGCATGGATCAGCCCGGCCTTTTGCCCCGTTGCAATGCGTTCCTCCAGCCCCGGTTCGAAAACGGGAGAGCGGCCTGCGTTGATCGCATCCACTTTGTCCGCATTGATATCAATGCCTAAAACCGCGTGGCCTTGGCTCGCCAAACAACCTGCTGCTGTGCAGCCGACATATCCTAAACCGAAGATAGCAATATTAAGGGACAAGTTGGATTGGGCCTACAAATAATTGGACTGCGAATACTGGGTACAATGTTTGAATGTTTGCTTTCGTTCCCCCTCATTTAGAGAGGCTTGCGCTTATCATAAATCAGCGGCATTCGATTGCCAAATAAGTTTGGGAGAATGATGATGACACAAGCAAGTAGCTCATACGCCGGCCCACTCGCAGGAATGCGCGTCGTTGAATTTGCTGGCATTGGCCCTGGCCCTCATGTCGCCATGCTGCTTGCGGATTTGGGTGCAGAAGTCGTGCGGATCGGGCGCGAGGGTGCCGGTGTCTCCAACCCAGTTGTGGAACGCGCGCGTCACCGCGTTGGCGTGGATGTGAAGAGCGCAGAGGGCAAAGCTTTTTGCCTGAAAGCCGCCGCCAATGCCGATGTTTTGATCGAGGGATTTCGTCCTGGCGTGATGGAGCGCTTGGGCCTTGGGCCGACAGAGTTGCTCGAGGTCAATCCGCGGCTTGTCTATGCGCGCATGACCGGCTGGGGACAGGATGGACCGCTTGCGCAGGCGGCTGGTCATGACATCAATTACATCGCGATCACTGGCGCATTGGCGGCGGTTGGGCGTACGGGCGAAACCGCCACCCCGCCGCAAAACCTCGTCGGCGATTTTGGCGGGGGCTCCATGTATTGTGCATTCGGGATTATGGCTGCGCTGTTTGAGCGCGAAAAATCGGACAAGGGCCAAGTGGTTGATGCAGCGATCGTCGATGGCGCGACCAGCCTGATGAGTTTCTTCTTTGGCTCGCGCAAAAACCCCATGCTCACCACCGCACGCGGCAAAGGCATGCTGGGCGGGGCAGCGCATTTCTATCGCTGCTATGAATGCGCTGATGGCCGCGAAATATCCTTGGGCTCGATTGAGCCGCAGTTCTACGCTGAGCTTATGGCAAAATCAGGGATGCATACGCAGCTTGCCGAGGGTCAAATGAACCCGGCCAATTGGGATGATTACACCGGTAGGCTCACCGCTTTGTTCAAGACACAGCCGGCGGCGCATTGGGTCGATCTGATGGAGGGCACGGATATTTGTTTTGCTCCCGTGCTCGATGTCGATGAAGCGCGCGATCACCCGCATATGAAAGCGCGGGGCGCCTATGTGGAGCATGATGGCGAGTGGCACACAGCGCCTGCGCCGCGGTTTGACCGGACACCGGGCGCGGTGCGGTCGTCTGATGATAATGGCGCAGCCGTGGTGGATCGCTGGGCAAGCTAATCCGCTTGACGAATCCGCAAACTTGCGCGCAGATGGGTTGCAAATACAAACTGAAAACCTTGGGGAGGGGAATGTCATGCGCAAAAGCTTGACGAAATGGGCGCTAACAGGCGCGGCAACATTGGCGCTGGCTGCCTGCAGCGGCACATCGGATGAGGCACAATCGGGCGATGGTGAAGGCACGATTGAGCTCGCTGAATTTCCTGACCGGCCCTATTGGGGGGATACCCATCTTCATACAGACAATTCGGTTGATGCTTTTGGCTTTGGCGTGCGGCTTGGCCCTGAAGATGCGCTGAAATTTGCGCGCGGGGATGAAGTGACAGCGACCACAGGTGCGCAGGCGAAACTCGCCCGTCCGCTCGATTTTCTCGTGATTGCCGACCATTCCGATGGCCTTGGCGCGACCCGCCGCCTCTATGATGCGCCGCGTCTTGGCGTGCAGGCTATGGGCGATGAAACCATGCTGCGCTGGTATGACATGATGCATGAAAGCCCGCAACAATCGCAGCGCGCCATTGGTGAGCTGATCTCGGCGGCGGCGGCAGGCACTTTGCCTGAAGCGATGATGGATGCAGAGGCCAATGAAGAAGGCACGCGCGAAATTTGGGAGACCCATCTCGATACGCTCGACCGTTATAATGAGCCGGGCGTTTTCACTGCATTTGGCGGGTTTGAATATTCGCTAATGCCGGGCGGAAATAACCTCCACCGCGTCGTAATGTTCCGCGATGGCAGTGACCGCACCAAGCAAGTGCTGCCCTATCCTGGCCTTGCGACCACGCCCGAGGGGCTGTGGGATTATATGGATGGTTATGCCGAGGCGACCGGCGGCGAGGCGCTAGCCATCCCGCACAATTCCAACTTGTCCAATGGCGATATGTTTGAGCTGACCATGCCTGATGGCGGGCCGATGACAGCTGAATATGCCCGCAAGCGGGCGCGCAGCGAGCCTGTGGTTGAGGCGACCCAAATTAAAGGTGATAGCGAGACGCACCCCTTCCTCTCACCCAATGATGAGATGGCCGGATTTGGTGTGACCGGCTGGGAGCTGGGCAATCTCCCGCTATCGGCGAAAACCAGCAATGACATGTTGGCGGGCAATTATATCCGTTCGGCATTGAAGCGCGGCATTTCGCTGGAAGAGAAGCTGGGCGTGAACCCATACGCCTTTGGTCTGATCGGTTCGACCGATAGCCACACTTCGCTGGCAACGGGCGATGAAGACAATTTCTACGGCAAGCACACGGGCAATGAACCAGCGGTAGAAGACCGGGCTAATGCGGGGCAAAACCTTGGCACGCGGGTTGGCCGGTTCGGCTGGCATTATCTTGCAGGCGGCTATGCGGCCGCATGGGCGCGGGGCAATACGCGGGCAGAGATTTTCGACGCGTTCAAACGCCGCGAAGTGTACGCCACCACCGGCCCGCGCATGACCGTGCGCCTGTTTGCTGGATTTGATTTTAGCGAAGAGGATTGGGACGGCGATTGGGTCAAACGCGGCTATAATAATGGCGTGCCAATGGGCGGCAAATTGGTTGATAAAAAGCAAGCGCCAACCTTCCTCATCAGCGCATTGAAAGACCCGGACGGAGCCAATCTTGACCGCGTTCAAGTGGTCAAAGGCTGGGTCGATCAATTCGATGTGGTGCGCGAAAAAGTCTACGATGTCGTGTGGAGCGATATGGAAGGGGACCGCGCTTTGCAGGGCAATAAAGTCCCCAAGGTTGGCGATACTGTTAACCGCGAGGATGCCAGCTACACCAACACTATTGGTGCACCGGAGTTGCGCGCGACATGGACGGACCCTGATTACAAATGGGGCCAGAAGCAGGCGTTCTATTATGTCCGCGTTTTGGAAATTCCGACACCGCGCTGGACCTTGTTTGATGCCAAGCGTTTTGGGATCACTTTGTCACCTGCAGCGATGGCCGATGCCGTTGCGCAGGAGCGGGCCTATTCCTCGCCAATATGGCTGACGATCGAGCCAGAAAAAGGCGAGAATGAGCCTGATGCTCCTGCTACAATGGATGAAGATACGGACGCCTAAGTGAGTGCCCAAGTGAGTGTGAATGATAAGGCCCGCAATTGGCTGAAGGAACCGCTGGTCCATTTCCTAATCGGCGGATTGCTGATCTATGCAATGTTTGCATGGCGCGGCGAGCCGGTGGATCCGGCCAGCCGAACGATTGAAATCAGCCGGGCTGACCGGGCGCAATTGTCGCTTGGGTTTGAGCGGATGATGGGACGTTCGCCAACCGATGCGGAGCTAGACAGTCAGGTTAAGCGTTTCGTGCGCGAAGAAGTGCTCTACCGTGAAGCTTTGCGGCTGGGGCTCGACGGCAATGACGGGGTTGTGCGGCGCAGATTGTCGCAGAAAATGGACTTGCTGGCGGCGGCTCAGGCTGAGACAGCTCTGCCATCGGATGAGACCTTGCAGGAATGGTATGACGCGCATCCAGAGCGGTTTGCGGACGCATCGCAATACACCCTAGATCAAGTCTTCAAATCGGAGATGGGGCAGGCCAAAGAGCGGGTCGCGTCTCTTAATAGCATGACGAAGGCAGATGATTGGAAGGGGTCAAGCGACCCGATTAGCCTGCCAGCGTCGCTATCCCAAATGCCGCGCAAGGAAGTGCTCGACCGGTTCGGAGAACAATTTCTGGCCAATATTGATGCGCTGAAACCCGGTAAACAGTGGCAGGGGCCAGTGCAGTCTGGCTTTGGCTATCATGCCGTGCGTTTGCGCGCGCTCGATGTAGGCGAAGTGCCGCCTTTGGACGAAGTGCGAGATCGCGTTGAGAATGATTGGCGCACGGCAACGATAGAGAAGCGCAAAGAGCGCGGTTATGCGATTCTACGCGATGCCTATACGATTGAGATTGCTGAATAATGCGCATTTGGTTTGCGTTATTGTTGGCAATTTTTTGGAGTGCCGCGCCGCTGAAGGCTGACGAAATTCGGCCCTTTGCGATTGAATTGCGCGAATTGGACGCGGAGAAGTGGGCGCTTAGCTGGAAACAGCCTTTGACCGCTGGTGCAGACAAATCCCTCGCTATTCCGCAAGTGCCTGAAAATTGTGCATTTGTCGGCGATCCCGTTTCGCGGGAAGCGGATTTGGCGCTGATCGGCAATGCGCGATTGAGCTGTGACGGAGCGCTTGGCGGGCAGGTATTTGCTTTGCCGCAGCTCACCGGAAATGCCGATGCTTTGCTGCGCGTGACGCCATTGGATGGGGAGGCGCAATCCTATCGCCTCACTGCTGGCGAACCGTCCGCCCAGCTTTTAGAAAAGCAATCCACTTGGGATGTCGCGCGCGATTATTTCATCATCGGCATGGAACATATTCTGGCCGGCTGGGATCACTTATTGTTCGTGATCGCGCTCGTTCTGCTGGTGGCGGGCGGCTGGTCTGTGGTGAAGGCGGCAACAGCGTTCACCATCGCCCATTCGATCACATTGGCGGCGACTGTCATGGGCTTTACCGGCCTACCGCAAGCGCCAGTTGAGGCGCTTATTGCCCTGTCGATTGTGTTTTTGGCGGTGGAACTGGCGCGCGGTTTTTCCGGCGGTTTCGAGGACACTTGGACGCGGCGCTACCCATGGGCGGTGGCGTTCGGCTTTGGGCTTTTGCATGGCTTTGGATTTGCCGGTGCCTTGCGCGAAATTGGCCTGCCGCAGGGGGAATTAGCCACCGCGCTTCTGACCTTTAATCTTGGCGTTGAGGCGGGCCAATTGCTGGTGATTGCTGCTGTTTTCACCCTTCGCGCAGGCATCCAAAAATTCGCGCCATCGGCAGAGGCCCGCGCCCTTACAATCACCACCTATGGCATTGGCATAATCGCCAGCTATTGGCTGATTGACCGGCTGCTGTAGAGCGCACACCGACTACCTCCTCGATTTTGCGCGATAGAATGCGGCGCGATTAGCTTGCCATTCACATGTTCGCTCCTACATTGGACACATAAGTGTAAGGAAGCGCGCTCAAATGAACGACGAAAACGACCCAAGAAACAGTGAAGATGGCGGCCCAGAAGGCCCCAATCCATGGATCAAAAGCCTGCTGATTTGGGGCGGCGTATTCATCGCTTTGCTGCTGGCTGTTTCAATGTTCAGCGGCACCAATAAACCAGCCGGTGACGAGATCGCTTATTCCGATTTCCGCGCGCAAGTGACTGAAGGCTCTGTCAAAGAGGTCAAGATCAGCCGCGAAACGATCACGGGCAAGACAACCAATGACAAGAGCTTTACGACCGTGCGCGTTGAAGGCGATGACAGCCTGACCGCTCTGCTGGAAGAAAAAGGCGTGAAATTCTCCGGCCAAGCCGATGAGAAGATGAGCGTATTGCTCGTTATCCTGCTCAATTCCCTGCCATTCCTACTGATCCTCGGCATTGCGTTCTTCGTCCTTCGCCAAGTGCAAAAAGGCGGCGGCGCGGGCGGCGCAATGGGCTTTGGCAAATCCAAAGCAAAAATGCTGACCGAACGCTCTGGCCGTGTCACCTTTGACGATGTCGCCGGCATCGATGAAGCGCGCGAGGAATTGGAAGAAATCGTTGAATTTTTGAAAGACCCGGCCCGCTTTTCAAAGCTGGGCGGACAAATCCCCAAGGGCGCTTTGCTGGTCGGTTCACCCGGTACTGGTAAAACCCTGCTGGCGCGCGCAATTGCGGGCGAGGCAGGCGTGCCGTTCTTCACTATTTCAGGCTCTGACTTTGTCGAAATGTTCGTAGGCGTCGGCGCAAGCCGTGTGCGCGACATGTTTGAGCAAGCGAAGAAAAATGCGCCCTGCATCGTCTTTATTGACGAGATTGATGCGGTGGGCCGCAGCCGCGGCGGCGGTCTTGGCAATTCCAATGATGAGCGCGAGCAAACGCTGAACCAGCTTCTGGTTGAGATGGACGGCTTTGAAGCCAATGAGGGCATTATTATCATCGCGGCGACGAACCGCCCTGATGTGCTCGACCCTGCTTTGCTGCGCCCAGGCCGGTTCGATCGCCAAGTGGTTGTGCCAATTCCTGACATTGATGGCCGCGAGAAAATCCTCGCTGTGCATATGAAGAAAGTGCCTTTGGCACCCGACGTTGACAGCCGCGTCATCGCGCGCGGAACGCCCGGCTTTTCAGGCGCTGACCTTGCTAATCTGGTGAATGAAGCAGCGTTGCTGGCGGCGCGGCGCACCAAGCGTTTGGTCGCGATGCAGGAATTTGAAGACGCCAAGGATAAGGTCATGATGGGCGCGGAACGCCGCTCTATGGTCATGACCGAGGATGAGAAAAAGATGACCGCCTTTCACGAGGCTGGCCATGCGATTGTCTCTGTTCATGAAGAGGCGTCTGATCCGATCCATAAAGCGACAATTATCCCACGGGGCCGTGCGCTAGGCATGGTGATGCGCCTGCCGGAGCGGGATAGCTATTCCTATCACCGCGACAAGATGCATGCGAACCTGTCTGTGGCGATGGGCGGACGCGTGGCTGAGGAATTGATCTTTGGTCACGATAAAGTGTCATCGGGCGCAAGCTCTGACATTCAATATGCAACCGATCTGGCCCGCAATATGGTGACCAAATGGGGCATGTCGGACAAGCTGGGCCCGTTGCAATATGAAGAGAGCCAAGAAGGCTATCTCGGTATGGGTCAAACCTCGCGCACTATGGCTGGCGGCGAAACCAATAAGCTGATTGATGCAGAGATTAAGGGCCTAGTCGAGGGCGCCCATAAGCGCGCTACGCAATTGCTTAAGAAGCACAACAAACAGCTGCATTTGCTGGCTGAGGCTATGCTGGAATATGAAACGCTGACCGGCGATGAAATTACCAAATTGCTGGAAACCGGCAAGATGGACCGCCCCGATAAACCATCGGGCCCTGCGGCCCCCATTCCGGCGGCAGGCTCTAGCGTGCCAAAAGCTGGCAAGAAGTTTGGCGGATCAGGCGATGCGAGCCCGCAAGGGGCGTAATCGCCGATCTGATTATCGCAAGCAGGCAACAAAAAGGCCGCCCTTCACATCGAGGAGCGGCCCTTTTTTTGTGGCTCGAAAAACGGAGGGTTTAGCTGCCGTCATACTCCGCACCGATTGATGTTGAGCGGGTCGGGGCGCTGGCGGTGATCCGCAAGGCTTCTGCCGACTGGCTCAAAGAACCGATTTCATCTTCATCTTCTTCATCATCAGGAAGAATTTTCTGAAGGCCGGTAATTACGCTTTCGTTGAGCTCTTTCGGCTTGACCGTTTGCTCAGCAATTTCGCGCAAGGCCACAACAGGGTTCTTATCGCGGTCGCGTTCCAGCGTCAGCTCGCTGCCACCTGAAATCTCGCGCGCACGCTGTGCGGCAAGCAGAACAAGGTCAAAACGGTTTGGGATCTTGTCGACGCAATCTTCGACAGTAACGCGCGCCATAGGGCACTCCAGTCAGCAAATAGTTTGAAATGAAGCGACGCGAATAGGTGCGCCCGTCGTAAGAGTCAAGAAAATCAGCGCGGCTGATGCGCTGCGCTGGAGCCCTTACTCATAGCCGTAATCGGAATAATCCTTGCGGTTGGGCGAGGTGAATTTGGTGAACTCTGGTTGGAAGTGCAGCGGCACATTGCCGGTTGAGCCGTGGCGCTGCTTGGCGACGATCAATGTCGCGCGGTTTTTCAGCTCCAGATATTTCTCTTCCCAAGCGCGGTATTTTTCCGTCGTATCCGCGCTGCTGCTTTCATTCGGCATTTCTGGACGGATCGCCTCGTGATAATAATCGGCGCGGAAAATGAACCAGACCATATCCGCATCTTGCTCAATCGAGCCTGATTCGCGCAAATCGGAAAGCATGGGCTTTTTATCATCGCGCTGCTCCACCGCACGGCTGAGCTGAGACAGCGCGATCACGGGGACGGAAAGTTCTTTCGCCAAGGTCTTCAGGCCGCGGCTAATCTCAGAGATTTCATTGACGCGGTTATCGCTTGCGCGGCCAGAGCCTTGGAGTAGCTGGAGGTAATCGACCACAATCAGACCAATATCATGCCGCCGTTTCAGCCGTCTTGCGCGCGTGCGCAGCGCAGAGATGGTCAGCGCCGGCGTATCGTCAATAAACAAAGGCAATTCAGCGAGACGCTGGCTGGCGAAGGAGAGTTTTTGAAACTCCTCGCGGCTCAATTTACCGCTGCGCAAATTCTCTGAGCTGATCTCTGCTTGCTCAGCGAGAATACGCGTGGCGAGCTGATCGGCGCTCATCTCTAGGCTGAAAAAGACGGTCGGTCCGCCATAGTTAAACTCGCCGCCATCGGCTTGAAATTTCAAATGTTCCTCGGCGCAATTGAAGGCGATATTGGTGGCAAGCGAGGTTTTGCCCATGCCGGGACGGCCCGCCAAAATGATCAAATCGCTTTCGTGAAGCCCGGAGGTTTTGTCATCAATCGAAGCCAGACCCGATGTCTTGCCCGACAATCCGCCGCCTGATTGCATCGCGGCCTCAGCCATTTTGATCGCGGCGAGAGCTGCGTCTTTAAAGTCGGTCGCATCACCGCCGGTCGTCGCGCCTTCGGCGACGCGAAACAAATCGGCCTCTGCCTGAGCGATTTTTTCCATCGGCGCGACATCTTCAGAGGTGTCGAGCGCGCCTTCAACCAATCCGCGCCCCACGCTGACGAGCTCACGCAGAAGCGCCAGATCATAGATTTGTGAGGCCAGTTCGCTGGCTGCGAGCAAGCCTTGCCCATCGGCTGTCAGCCGCGCCAAATAGGTCGTGCCGCCCAATTGCGCGAGCGCTTCATCAGCCTCAAAATAGGGCTTCAAAGTGACGGGACTGGCGGTGGCATTGCGCTCCACCAGCGTCAAAATCCGCTCGTAAATCCGTTCATGCAAAGCTTCGAAAAAGTGATCGGGGCGCAAAGGCGTGCGCAATTCCTCGATCACACGGTTGTCGATCAGAACCGCGCCCAGAAACGCTGCTTCGGCCTCAATATTCGATGGCAAAGCGCGCGCTGATGATTCGCCGGAACCGCCGCCAGCTTGCGCTGGTGCGGGCAGTGAAGAGGGCGCGCCCATAGGCGCATCATCGCGGATCATCATATCGGTATCGGACATAGTGCCTATTGAGCCGCTAGGGACGCTCACCGCAAGGGGGCAAAAGCGGTATATTTATCGCACTTGGCTGTGGATAGCGGGGATGAATTGCGCGCATGGTCAATGAGCGCTTGAAACATTGGCCGTGCATCTGCGATTGAGGAGGAGCGATGGCTCACAGTTCTCCTTCCTCCGGCGCTTTTGCCAAATCCGACCACCGGATTGCCAAGATTGATCTTGATGATGAGACGATCCTGTGGCGCAGCGCCGATGTGGAGCAAGAGCGCCGCGTTGCGATCTTTGATTTGATCGAAGAAAACAGCTTTAAGCCTGTTCGCAGTGCGGAGCGCGGAGCCTATGGGCCCTATCACCTCGGGCTGTCTGTCCGCGATGGGCGGTTATTGCTGGAGATTGGCGATAAGTCGGATGAGCCGCTGGAAAGCCTGCTGCTGGGCCTTGCGCGTTTCCGCCGTCCTATCCGCGATTATTTCGCGATTTGCGACAGCTATTACCAAGCGATTCGCAAAGCGACCCCGTCTGAGATTGAGACAATCGACATGGCGCGGCGCGGCATTCATGACGGCGCAGCAGAGCTTCTAATCGAGCGTCTAGAGGGCAAGGTCGAAACCGATTTTATGACAGCGCGGCGGCTTTTCACGCTGATCTGTGTCTTGCATATTAAAGGGTAGGACCAGTGGCGCGCGCAAAGTCTCAATCTGCCCGAAAGCCGCGCGCCAGAAAGCGTAAGTGGTGGGTGTATTTGCTGGCGCTGCTCGTGCTGTCGGCAATTGGCGTATGGAGCTGGAACTGGTGGGAAATGCGCAGCTGGGTGCCTTCTGCTGAATTGTATCCGGAACAAGGCGCGGCGATTAGCGAGTATCAAGGCACCGTTGCCTTCCCAACTTTGCGGGCGAGGGGCGCGCAATTTGTCTATCTTGCCGCATCCAGCGGGGCCAGCGGGCAAGACGGCCGCTTTGGCGACAATCTGAAATCGGCGCGCGATGCTGGCCTCAAGATCGGTGCGGTGCACGGCTTTGATCCGTGTATTCCGGCAGACCAGCAATCGGCCAATTTTGTCACAATGGTGCCGCGCGATGATCGCCTGTTGCCGCCAGCAATCGCGCTCTATGATACCAGCGATGATTGCTCGGAAAAGGTGAGCGATGCCTCTGTTGAGAGCGAACTTATGACGCTGATCAATCAGGTTGAAATGCACAGCGGCAAGCCGGTGATGCTGAAAGTGTCAGAGCGGTTTGAGAAGCGCTACCGCATATCGGCGCAATTGGAACGCGGCCTGTGGCTGACGCGCGATAAGATCGCGCCGGCTTACGGAGGGCGGCCATGGCTGATGTGGAGCGCCTCGCGTTCACTGGTTACGCAGGCATCATCAGAGCCGGTCGAATGGCTCGTGGTGCAGCCTTAGGGGAGTGGGCAGGCAATGATCGAAGAGACACAAAAGACCGTGCTAATTGCGGCCGCGCGCGTTGCGGCAGAGCAGTCCTATTCGCCCTATTCGGGCTATAGCGTTGGTTCGGCTTTGCTGTTTGATGATGGCGCGGTGGTGACCGGAACCAATGTGGAGAACGCGAGCTACGGCCTCACGCTTTGCGCGGAGACTTTGGCGGTTTCGAAAGCCATGGCAGAGGGCAAGCGCGGCGGCTTGATTGGCGTTGCAGTGACAGGGCCTGTGGCGGATGGCGATAGCCCGCATATTACGCCCCCCATTACGCCCTGCGGCCGGTGCCGTCAGGTGCTCAATGAACTCGCGGCACTCGGCGGGACAGACCCGATTGTGCTGTGCGTTGGAGCGGATGAAAAGGGCGCTGAAGAGGTGCGGGAAGTGGCGCTGTCTGCGCTACTCCCCCATGCTTTCGGGCCCGATCACCTCAAGATTTAGAAGATACCTTTCAGCACCTTACCAAGGCCGCCCACTTCGCCCAATGGGTTCTTGCGGAAGGCTTTTTCTTCCGTGCCCATATAGCTGAAGATCCCGTCCAGGCCTTGGTCCGTGACCGACTTATTGATGCCTGCACGGTTGAGGCCAGCGGCGCGAATGAAAGAATGCTTATTCGCCAGCTTGTCGAACTGATTATAGACGCCCAGATCACCCAAAGCGGTATCGACCAGCGGGCTCATTTTGCCCTGCAGCGCATCATTCGAGGAAGTGCGTAAATATTGCGTCCCGCCATCTGATTGCTTTACCAAATTCGGCACATCATTGAATGACAAACCATTGATTGCATCGCGGAAAATCGGCTTTGCCTCGCCAGCTGCTAGGCCCGCTGCATCGTTGATTTTGCGAGTGACACCGTCGAGAATGCCGAGTTTTGAACCTGCATTCAGGATCGAGCCAAACAGCCCGCCGCCCGCCTTGCCAATAATCGGCAGGCCAATGCGAATATCCTTATCATTGAAATAGGCGCCCGGCTGTTCCAGCTTGCCCAAAGCGCTGTCAGAGGCTTTGCCCAAAATGCCGCCCAAACCCAATTTGCCCAGAGATTGCGCCTGTGCGAATTGGCCAAAAGGCAGCAGCACTGCTGAGCTTGCCAAGCCGCCCAAAACCATGCGCCGACCCATTTGAATATTTGCCGATTTCATCTCATGTCCCATCGCTTCAATCTCCCTGTTTAAACAGTCACCTATGGGGCGTCTGCCGTTTTGCCTCGTTTGGCCTCATCTGGCCTTGCTGTCTCAAACAAGGGTAGCGCCTCTGCCAAGACCGGGCCTGAACACCGCGTAAACCCTTGTAAAAGATGAAGGGCTAGCGGTAATGCGCTGGTTCAATCGGAGTGCGTCTCCAACCATTCCAGCAGCGCCGCCATGCAATCGCGGCCAAGCAATTTGCAGCGTTCCGGCGACCAGCCTTGTTCCGGTTCTGGCGCCTCGGCCAGATCCTTGTAGGGCATTTCCAGCGTCATTGCGCAGGCGCCGAAGCGCTGCGCCACTTGATTGGTGCTAATGCCCAGATTGGCGCGGCCTGCGGGCGCTTTGGGATAGCCGAGTTTGGTTTGGAAATCGGGTGTGCGGCGGTCAAGGATCGCTTGGTAGGAATAAAACTGATCGCCCAGAGTATCGGTCCAATTGGGGATGCCTTCGAACCCTGCCAGAAACACCGCAGGAATGGCTTCATCGCCGTGAATGTCCATTGCAAAATCAACGCCGGTCTCATCCATTTTATCGCGGATGGCGAGAACCTCGGGTGATTTTTCCGCGCTCGGCTCGGCCCATTCACGGTTGAGGTTTGTGCCCACCGCATTGGTGCGCAAATGCCCGCGTGCAGAGCCATCAGGATTGCAATTGGGCACGATATGAAACCGGCAGCGAGCGCGCAAGCTACGCGCAACAGGATCGGTGGGATCGGTGAGGCATTCTAGCGCCCCTTCCATCCACCATTCCGCCTGTGTTTCGCCGGGATGTTGGCGGGCATAGAGCCAGACCTGTTTGTCGCCTTCACCCATTTGCAGCATGTCCAATGGCTGTCCATCGAGTGTGTCTGTCAGCTTCGTAAGCTCAACACCTTCAGACGATGCAGCCTCTGCCACCAGATCATGATGCCGGTCCATTGAGTAAGGCGCAAAGTAAGCGAAATAGGCGATATTGCTGGCGGGCGTATAGCGAATGGTCAGCGTGCCATCATGCTCATCTGCATCGTATGAGCTGTCAGTGCGTGCCCAAAATTCGCGGTCTTCAGAAACGCAGGCATGGTAATTTGGCCAACCGCCGGGGAATGCAGAACCTGAAAGTCCTGTGATTTTCAAGGTGACTTCTTCGCCCGCTGCACCAGTCACACGGAAGTGAAACCATTGCGCAAATTCGGACATATTGTCCTTGCGGATAGCGAGCGATGCGCGCGCCCCATCAATGCTCAATACTTCGATATTGCCGCTGTCAAAACCAGCGCCGATTGCAATGTGTGTCACGCGTGCCCCTTTAATTGGGCTCTATTGGTCGGCCCTTATTTCCACCGTTTCACCATTGCCCCCGGGGAACTCGGAAAACAAGGCGTTTGCGATGATCGGCGCATTGGCATTGGGCGCAGCAAGTTCGCTTTCGCGGGCCACGTCCCAATTGGCGCGGCCTTCCCACACGGTTTGTCCATTGGCGCGGTCTTTCAACATAACGGCAAGCTGGGTGCCAAGGCGCACGCTGCTTTTATTGCCGCCCAAATTGATCCCAATGCCAAGGCCTACGCCCGAGCCGTAAGAGCCCGTGGAGCCGCCAACGCCTACGCTAACTGGGCTGCGGCGAGGGCGGTCTTCGCCAGTGGTAAAGCGGTCGAGGCTGACCTGGGCTGTGTATGCAGCATCGCGGCGCGGAGCCTCGCGATATCCCAATTCCGCCAATTCTGCGGCAACAGCGCGTTTGAAACTAGCCATCTCTGCTGTGTCAGGCCCGCCGTTTTCGGTGCCGAGGGTTGGCGCGCTGGCGATAAACACTGTGCGTTCCTGCCCTGTCTGAGCACCTGCGGCTAAGCCGGATGCATCATGAAAGCGGGTGACTTCAACCGGGCTGGGCCCAGCGACTGTCGCGCATCCGCCAAGGCTTGCGCCCAATGTGCTGGCCGCTGCAATGGCGAGAAATTTGGTTGAGAATGTGCGCATGTTTTCGCTCCCTGATTGCCGTCTTATTACCCCATTGCGCCCTGCAATGCCAGAAAGGCGGCCCCCACCTTGCAATAAAAGGCGTAAATTGGGGCCGGTTCATTGACGCTTTTTCAAGCGATCATTGTTAGAGCGCTCAATATGACTGACACATTACGCACCGCCGATACCGCCTCTAGCGCACAAAAACCCTCCGTTCTGGTGACAGGCGGTGCAGGGTATATCGGCAGCCATGCCGTGCTGGCGCTGCTGGATGCAGGTTGGCCCGTCGCTGTCGTCGACAATCTGGTCACTGGTTTCCGCTTTGCCGTGCCGGATGGCGTGACATTGTATGAGGGCGATATTGAGGATGGCGAGCTGATGGCGCGCATCTTTGCTGAGCAAGAAACCAAGGCCATCATGCATTTTGCAGGTTCTGTCGTGGTGCCGGAATCGGTGTCAGATCCGCTTAAATATTACCACAATAATACCGCCAAAAGCCGCAGCTTAGTCGATGCAGCGGTAAAGGCCGGCGTCCCGCATTTCATCTTCTCATCCACCGCCGCCACATACGGTGTGCCCGATGTAGAAGCCGTGACTGAAAGCACGCCGCAATTGCCGATCAACCCTTATGGCTGGTCGAAATTGATGACCGAGCAAATGCTGGGCGATGTTGCCGCCGCGCATCCGATGAATTTTGGCGCATTGCGCTATTTCAATGTGGCGGGCGCTGATCCGCAGGCGCGCAGCGGGCAATCCACCGCAGGCGCGACGCATTTGATCAAGGTCGCGATTGAGGCGGCTTTGGGTAAGCGCGAGGCGGTGAGCGTGTTTGGAACGGATTTCGATACGCATGATGGCACGGGCGTGCGCGACTATATCCATGTGAGCGATTTGGCAGCCGCGCATGTGCTGACCTTGGAGGCGCTGATGGAGCAGCCGACGCGTTCGCTGACCATGAATGCTGGCTATGGCCGCGGCTTTTCCGTGCTGGAGGTGCTGGACGCCGTTGACCGCGTGACCAACGCACCGATCAAACGCCAGTTGGAAGGGCGCAGAGCTGGTGATCCTGGATCGCTCATCTCTGACCCATCACTGATTCGCAGCACCGTGCCATGGCAGCCGCAATATGAGGCGCTGGACCTGATTATTGACCATGCTTTGGCGTGGGAGCGCAAATTGACTGATCTGCGGCAAGAATGATTGCCAAATTGGTTGACCTTTGCCCGCATGGGGGGTAGCTAGCCCTCAGATTTTGCGGCGCTGGAAGCACTTCCGGCGCTTTTTATTTGTCCAAACATTCGGAATTTACGCCATGAAGATCCGCAACAGCCTCAAGTCGCTGAAAAACCGCCACCGCGATTGCCGAGTGATTCGTCGCCGCGGCCGGACTTATGTCATCAATAAAACGAATCGCCGTTTCAAAGCCCGTCAGGGTTAAGCGACAAGCGAATTCGCGGATGCTGCCTGTCTGGCGGTTCCGATGCAAAATGGCTCGCTCTCCTAACGGAGAGCGGGCCGTTTGCTTTTGAGGGAGCAGGTTTATGACTGATGTGAAAGCCGCCGTGTTCGATGTTGGGCGTGTGATCGTCCAATGGGATTTGCGGCATTTGTTCGCCAAGCTGATCGATGATCCTGCGCAGGTTGAATGGTTCGTCAGCAATGTCGTGACGCAGGAATGGCATTTTGAACATGATGCTGGCCGCGCGCTGGCGGATATGGTGCCGGAGCGTAAGGCGCTGTTCCCGCAATATGCCGATTTGATCGATGCCTATGCCACTCGCTTTCTGGAGACGATCCCGGGGCCAGTGCCGGGAACTTTGCAGCTGATTGAAAAGCTTTCGGCGCGCGGTGTGCCCTTGTTTGGTATCACCAATTTCGGCGCAGAGTTTTGGGCGCAATTTCGCCCGACCATGCCGATCTTCGATAGTTTCAGCGATATTGTTGTGTCGGGCACGGAGAAGATGGTGAAGCCGGACCGCGCTATCTTTGATCTGGCGGCGGAGCGTTTTGGCCAGGCGCCAGCGGATATGCTGTTCATCGATGATAATGCGGACAATATTGCCAGCGCTGATGCGCTTGGCTGGCAGGTGCATCTATTTACGGATGCTGATGGGCTGGCTGAAGATCTGCGCCGCCGCGGTCTGATTGCCTAAGCGCTATTTGTAGCGGGCAAAAAAAGGGCCTCCGGCAAGTGTCCGTTTTGGTGCGGGGTTTGCACCGAAACAGAAGGGGGATTGCCGAAGGCCGCTGAGTGCCGCTCGCCTCTTTGTGAGAATTCGTGGAGAGGGGCGAACGGTTGGGTTCGTTTAGGCGTTACTTGCCGTTGCACTTCGCCAGCTTGTCCGCAGGCAAGGCTTCGCCTTTGGCGGTGAAGCTTTTAATCTCGCCAAATTTGCGGTGCAGGCCGCGGCAAATGCGCAAATCACGCGAGTTGGCTTTGCCAGCGCGGCATGATGTGCCGGTGCATTTCCATGCGACGCCGCGTGCGACAACGCGGTCATCCTTGGCCGCTTCGACCAATTCTGCGGTGTAATAGGGCCCGCTGGACTTCGCCTGAGCGGGGGAAACTGCAACGCCGAAAGTGAAAGCGGTATAGAGCAGCGCCATGACAAAGATAACGGCACGGCCGGAGAGAGTGGGGGAGAGGGTCATTATTTCTGTCCTTTTCTAGGGGAGCGTTTAGAGAGTGTTTCAGTTGCAAAAGACAACCAGTTGCGAATCACTACCTAGATAAGTCAGTTTTAAGTTGCAACTAAAAACTGAAATATTTTGATTTTTGTGAAAGAGCCGCTAGATAGGTTGCAGGAAAAGGACCTAAATTATGAAAGACCTCCGCGAGCCATTGCGCGAACTGATCGAATGCGGCCTGCCGCAAGCGTTGGAAGTTATGGGCGAACGCTGGTCATTCATGATCCTGCGCGCCAGCTTTAACGGCGTGCATCATTTCGAAGAATTTCTCAGCGAGCTCGGCATTGCCCGTAATATTCTGTCCAACCGCCTCGCAAAGCTGGTTGAGCATGACATTCTAAAGCGTGAGCCATGCCCTGATGATCGCCGCAAGGTGGAATATCGCCTGACACCCAAGGGTTTCGATCTGCTGCCCGCGATGCTGTCGCTGCGCCAATGGGGCCAAAAATACGGCGTTGAGGTTGAGGAAAATCCTGTCATCGTTGACGAAATTGATCGCCTGCCTATCGGGCCTGTTTCCATCCTGTCGCATGATGGCCGCACTTTGACGCATGAAGATTTGTGCATGGTCAATCGCGAGGATCTGGGCAAACGCGTCGATGGTACAGTGGCAGAGGACAATTGCTGCAAGCGTGAGCCCGGCGAGTTTCCGCGGCTTATTGATGGTGTGGAATTAAAGCGGGCTGGCTAGGTTCGCCCGGGCACTTGCTCTCAAGCTTGGCCGAGCAATATCTCTGTGCGCCGATCAGCGGGCATGGCATTGCGCGGCTGATAGCTGGTTTTTAACTTGATCGCCAAATCGCGCGTGAGCAAAGCGTTGAGCGCATTGCCCAAAGCAGGGCGCTTGTCTGACAGTCTGCGCAAAACATCCGCATCCCAGCGAACATAGCGTGTGCCCTCTGGCGCGATCGTGGTCGCAGTTGTGGCTATGCCAAGAATATAAGCGATCTCTCCGACAAAATTGCCCGCTGGCAGCCGAAACCGTTGATCCTCCTTTTGCGCAGCGATGGTGCCATCAACAACATAGTATAGAGCCGGTGTTGTTTCGCCCTCACGGGTCAGAACGTCACCCTCTTCGCTGGAAGCGGTTTTCCATTCGGCATGTTTGAGCAATTGCCGGAATTGCCCGGGGTTCAACGTCTCAAATGCGTCAAACAGCCGCCTCTCGCTATCGCTCATACGGAAGGTTGTGCGTTCCAATATCACTTGCGCGATTACATAAAAATTCGCGCCGACCATAATCACGCTGGAGATGATGGCATCCCACAGGGGGGCGGCAGGAAAGAGGTAATAATAGAGAATATAGAGGCCGGAACCGATCACGACCAACAAGCGCAGCACCAGCTCATCGCGCACAATAAAGGCGATGATATAGAGCAATGCACCAGCATGGATCAGCAAAGCAGGGCTTAAATCAATCATTTGCGCCTTATTACGCGGTTGGAGCCCTGCGTCGATAGCTAAGCGCCTCGGCAATATGCACGCGCCCAACATTGTCGGATTCTGACAAATCGGCAATCGTGCGTGAAACCCGCAATAGCCGCGTGTAACCGCGCGCCGACAATCGCAGCTTTTCCGCCGCTCTCATCAATAGCGCGTGCCCTTCTTCATCGGGACTAGCAAACTTCTCCAGCGCTTCGCCATTCAGCTCCGCATTGCTGCGCGCGCCTGTTTGATCGCTGCGAGCGGTTTGTATGTCGCGCGCCGCCTTTACCCTTTGCGCGACCGCTGCGCTGGGTTCAGCCTTGGCTGGCATAGCGAGATCAGCGGCGCTGACCGGCTCCACCTCGACATGCAGATCAATCCGGTCGAGCATCGGGCCAGACACTTTGCTTTGATAATCAGCGGCGCAGCGCGGCGCGCGGCTGCAGGCAAGCGTCGGATCGCCCAAATGGCCGCAGCGGCAGGGGTTCATCGCCGCAATCAGCTGAACGCGGGCGGGAAAGGTGACATGAGCATTGGCGCGGGCGACATCGACGCTGCCGGTTTCCAAAGGTTGCCGAAGGGAATCCAACACGGGCCGTTGGAACTCTGGCAGCTCATCAAGGAATAGCACGCCTAGATGCGCCAGGCTGACTTCGCCGGGGCGCACCTTCAAGCCGCCACCTGTCAGCGCAGCCATGCTGGCGGAATGGTGCGGCGCGCGAAATGGCCGCGACCGGCTGATTGCTCCGCCTTGCAGCAGGCCAGCGACCGATTGCACCATAGAAACCTCCAGCGCCTCTGGGGGAGTAAGCGGCGGTAAAATTCCGGGAAGGCACGAGGCGAGCAAGCTTTTGCCAGCGCCCGGCGGGCCGTTCATCAGCAGATTGTGACCGCCCGCCGCCGCAATTTCCAATGCGCGCTTGGCGCTTTCTTGTCCCTTTACTTGGGCTAGGTCGGCGGTCAGCCCAGAAGGTTCAACCGCTCCGCGTTGCGGTTCGGGCAAGGCATGATCGCCTTTCAAATGACCCAATAGGCTGGAGAGATTGGGCGCGGCCAGCACGGGCACGCCGCTCGCCCATTTCGCCTCTGCACCTTGATCCGCGGGACAAATCAAGCCGCTTTCCACTTCGCTGGCATGAAGAGCTGCTAGCAATACGCCCGGTGTTCCCACGATCCGCCCATCGAGCGCCAATTCGCCGACAGCCAGCCAATCACTCAGCTCTTCAGCATCGGTTATGCCCATCGCCGCCAGCAACGCCAAGGCGATCGGCAAATCATAATGCGAGCCATCTTTCGGCAAATCGGCAGGCGATAGGTTGATGGTGATCCGCTTGGGCGGAAGCGCAAGGCCCATTGCGGCCAGTGCGGATTGCACTCGCTCGCGGCTTTCGCTCACCGCTTTGTCCGGCAAGCCCACAATGGCGAAGCGCGGCAGGCCTGCGGCGACCTGACATTGGACCTCTACGGCGCGTGCCTCCAGTCCAAGATATGCCACTGTTCTTACCAATGCGACCAATTAACTCTCCCTTTACTATAGATTTCTAAGTGAAAGTTTGGCGCGTTATTCAGTTGTTGTCGACCATATTACTCGGGATTTGCCGAATATAGTTAACGCGTGGGCAAGGATATCCTTTTGCTAAATACAAAAACCTTCCTGCGAAAAACTACGGCATGCGCAACGCAATTCTCTCTATCGCAGGGCTCGTCAGCCTCCTCGCCGCCCCCGTAAGTCTCAGTGCTGAGACCTATGGCGAATCATCTATGGTCGCTGCGGATTACAGCGCTTCATTCGTTAACGAAGGCGTCCAAACGGCCAACTCGGCACAACGCGTAGTGGCTGTAGAGACCTGGATTGAAGAGTGGGATGATGCTTCGCAGAGCTGGATCCGCGTTGAAGGTTCACGCGAAACTGAGTTCAAATCCGCCAATCACCAGCCTGCAGAGCGCTTTTATGCGCCTGCCTTTCGCCCGCAAGAGCAAGTGGCCGCAGCGCAATATGGCCCGTTCAAAGTGATCGATGACAAACGCGCGGCTCTCGTTGGTCCAACCGATTCGATGAGCCCGAAATTCTTCGACATGATGCTGAAGGATTATCCAGCCTTGGGTGTCTTTGAAATTCTCGAAGGCCCCGGCACCAGCGATGATGTCGCAAACCTTACCGTTGGCCGCAAAATCCGCGAAGCTGGCCTGACCACGAAAATTGGTCGCGGCGGCTCTGCACGCTCGGGCGCAGTTGAGCTGTTCCTTGCTGGCAAAACCCACACAATCGAAGACGGCGCGGAGTTTGCGGTTCACTCATGGCGCGACAATTTTGGCCGCGAGCCAAAGGATTATGCGGCTGACGCACCAGAAAATCGCTTCTATCTCGACTATTATGAAGAGATGGGCATGAGCGATGAAAAAGCGCGCGCCTTTTATGACATGACCAATTCGGTCCCGCATGTGTCGGCTCTATGGCTCAATTCCAATGATATGCGCCCATGGGTGAGCGGCATGGCACAGCCTGTTCGTGAAGCTCTGTCAGCGCCGACAGTCGCCGTTTTGAGCAGCAGCGCAGGCCTTGCACCACTTGCCGATATTGAGGCTGTGGAGCTTGGTCAGATCGCCGCATTGGAAATCACTGCGCCAGACATGCCGCAAATTGCATATATGGACGTTGATCTGCTTGACTCAGGCGTTGCCTTACCTTAACCGCGCCTCCTTCAAAGGGATCAGCCGCTAGGCCAGTTCTTTTTCAGGTGTAGTCTAAGCAATCCAGCCTGGATGATGCGCCTTTTTTTAGATTTGATTTTTCGAGGACGATATGAAGCGGACTTTTCAGCCCAGCAATCTGGTACGCGCGCGCCGCCATGGCTTCTTTGCACGCAAGAAAACGGTCGGTGGCCGCAATGTGCTTCGTGCTCGCCGCCGCCGCGGTCGCAAGAACCTCTGCGCATAAATTGATTCGAACGCTGCGCATCTGCGCGGTTGTTCTTTGACTGTATGCGGCATAATCGCCGCATGGCTTGCGGACTCCCATCGGGGGTCCGTTTTGCGTATAGCCTCTCATATGATCACCGTTCTCACCAAGCGCGCGGATTTTCTTGCCGCGAATAAGGGCCTGCGCAATGCGCGCACTGGCTTTGTGCTGCAAACGCGCCCCAATGGCGGCGTGGGCGTGCGGTTTGGTATCACTGTCACGAAAAAGATCGGCAATGCGGTCGTGCGCAATCGGATGAAGCGGCGGTTCCGCGATCTGCTGCGTGATGCTTTGCCTGAAAGCGGTCTTGCGGATCACGATCACGTGTTGATCGGCCGTGCAGGCGGGGTTGAACGCGATTTTGCCAAGCTTGAGGAAGAATTGCAGATTGCCTTGGCCAACGCTGCGCAGGGCAAGGGCGATTCTCGGCGCAGAAGGCCGCCTAAAGGTGGCCGCCGGTGAAGCATATTTTCATCTTCATCGCGCGGGCGTGGCAATGGGGCCCAAGCCGGATTTTGCCGCCGACCTGCCGCTATGCGCCGTCGTGCTCGCAATTTGCGATTGAAGCCCTGCAAAAGCACGGTGCAATCAAGGGTGGATGGTTGACCGTAAAGCGGCTAGGGCGCTGCCATCCATGGGGCGGGCATGGCTATGATCCGGTGCCCTAGCAATAATCTGCTGTAGTAACTATATAACACAGCCATAGACGACGATACGGGATTTCACTTTGGACAATCAGCGCAATTTACTGCTCGCCGTGGCACTTTCCGGCCTGCTGATCTTAGGCTGGGATATGGCGCTACGCTTTTTCTATCCTGAGGCATCCTTGTCTGGGACTGAAACCGAGCAGACCGCTGCTCCCGCTCAAGCTGGCGCTGCATCAACGGGCAATGCTCCCGCTGCGGCCGGCAAGCTGGATGGCGCGGCAGCTCAGCCCGCTGGTCCGGTCAATTTGAAGACTGCGCTCGGCAGCGTGAACCGCGTAAAAATTGACGCGCCGCGTATGGCTGGTTCGATCAATCTGATCGGTGCGCGCATTGATGATATCGTTTTGAAAGACCACCGCCAAACGGTTGAAAAGGACAGCGGCCCTGTTCGTCTTTTCGCCCCGCAAGGCACATCCGAGCAATATTTTGCGCAGTTCGGTTTCCTTCAAAACAGCAAGGTTCTGTCAGACAGCACCGTATGGCAGGCCGATGGCGAAGTCCTTAGCGCGGCTCAGCCGGTTACGCTGACGCATGATAATGGCGCAGGATTGCTCTATTCCATTAAGCTGTCTGTCGACGACAATTACATGATCACCGCGTCGCAAACCGTTCAAAACACGGGCGAGGGCGCGGCGGTTGTTCAACCGTTTAGCTTCATCAACCGCACCAGCACAATGGCGACGCCGGATGAGTTTATCGTCCATTCTGGCCCTATTGGCGTGTTCGGCGGCGCGTTGGATGATGAGAACAATTACGAGGATTTGGCCGAGATCGGCAGCTATGCGCCCCAAGGCAAAGCGGTATGGCTTGGCTTTACCGATCGCTATTGGCTCTCGGCTCTGGTTCCTGCTGAACAAGGTGCGACGACCAACTACCGCTCGCTTGGCGGTCAATTGTTCCGCAGCGACGTAATCTATTATCCTGTGACATTGGCCGCAGGGCAAAGCGTATCTCAGGAAACGCGTTTGTTTGCAGGCGCGAAAGAAAGCGCAGTGCTCGACCAATATGCCGAAAGCGGCATTGACCAGTTCGGCCTCGCAATTAGTTGGGGCTGGTTCCGCTTTATTGAAAAGCCGATGCTTTCTGTGCTCAAGCTTTTGTTTGGCTTTGCCGGCAATTTCGGTGTCGCGATTATTCTTCTCACCTGCCTAATTCGCGGGTTGATGTTCCCGATTGCGCAAAAGCAATTTGGTTCCATGGCCGCGATGAAGGCCGTTCAGCCCAAGATGAAAGCGCTGCAAGAACGGTATAAGGACGACAAGCAGCAGCAACAGCAAGAGGTGATGAAGCTCTATAAGGAAGAGGGCGTTAATCCGCTGGCGGGCTGTCTGCCGCTGGTCATTCAGATCCCGATCTTCTTTGCGCTTTATAAATGCCTGATTCTCGCGATTGAAATGCGGCATGAGCCGTTTTACCTGTGGCTACGCGATCTTTCCGCGCCGGACCCTGCGAAAATCTTGAACCTGTTTGGCCTGTTGCCGTTTGACCCTCCTGGGTTCCTCGGCATTGGTATTCTGGCAGTTCTCTTGGGCGTGACCATGTGGCTGACATTTAAGCTCAACCCATCGGCAATGGATCCGATGCAGCAGCAAATCTTCAACTTCATGCCGTGGATTTTGATGTTTGTGATGGCACCATTTGCCGCAGGTCTGCTGCTCTACTGGGTAACATCCAACATTCTGACGCTGGCGCAGCAAAGCTATCTCTATTCCAAGCATCCGCAATTGCGGGCAGCGGCGGAAAAAGAGAAAGCGGATAAGGCGCGCGCAGCTGCAGACAGTGCGGCGAAGAGCAAATAATGACGCCTGAAGAAGAACAGGCTCAAGCTGAGACCCAAGCGCAAGCAAAGGCTCAGCAACTGGCGGAGCGCGCCGCGGCGAAGCTGTTTTCCGGGCCGGTCGAATTTGTCCTGTCTGCGCCTCAGCTGAAATTTCTGCCCGATCCAACTGTGCCTGAAATCGCTTTTTGCGGGCGCAGTAACGTGGGCAAATCAACGCTGCTCAACGCGCTGACGGGCCGCAAATCAATCGCGCGCACATCGGTGACGCCGGGCCGCACGCAAGAACTCAACATCTTTGATGTGGGCGGAGGCGAGGATAAGCCGCCGCAGTTTCGCCTTGTCGATATGCCGGGTTACGGTTTTGCCAAAGCGCCCGTTAGCGTGGTCGATAAATGGAAGAAGCTGGTGCGCACATATCTGCGCGGGCGCGTGGTATTGAACCGCACTTTGGTGCTGATCGACAGCCGCCACGGCGTGAAAGACGTCGACCGCGAAATGATGACTATGCTGGATGAGGCCGCCGTGTCTTACCGCGTGGTGATGACCAAGGCCGATAAGATCAAGGCCAGCGAATTGGCCGCCACCGCCGCCAAAGTCGAAGAGGAAGCGCGCAAACATGTCGCAGCCTTTCCGCATTTGCACATTACTTCATCGGAAAAAGGCATGGGCATTGCCGAATTGCGCGCCGCCGTTGTCGCGGATGCATTGAGCTAGGCTGGCTACCGGTTAAGACGCAAAAATCTGCGCGTTATCGCCAAAGGCTTTGATTTCCAGCGCATTGCCAGCAGGGTCGCGAAAGAACATTGTGGCTTGCTCGCCCACCTCACCTTTGAAGCGAATTGTCGGGCTCATCTCGAAAGATATGCCCGCCGTCTCCAATTTGGCGGCCAGCACCTCCCATTCGGCCATGGTCAAAACCACGCCGAAATGCGGCACTGGGACGCCGTGACCATCGACATGGCTGGAGCCTGCATCCGCTGACCGATCCGGCGACAAATGCGCGACGATCTGATGCCCGAAGAAGTTGAAGTCTATCCATGCCTCTGAACTTCGGCCCTCAGCGCAGCCGATCACCCCGCCATAAAAGCGCCGCGCCGCAGCAAGGTCGTCGACGGGAAAGGCGAGATGGAATGGGCGCAAGCTCATGGGCAAAGTGATACTGCGCAAGGCTCGACACTGCAATCGCCAACCCCTAGTGTTTGGTTGGAAACACTTAGGGGCATAAGCGCGAAATGAAGCTCATTCTTGGCAATAAAAACTATTCCAGCTGGTCCTTGCGCGGCTGGCTGGCGGCAAAACAATCGGGCCTTGCCTTCGAAGAATTGGTCGCGCCCATGTTCGGCGAGGACTGGGATAAACGCCGCAATGAGGATGGCCTTGCGCCCAGTTTTGGCAAGGTTCCGATCCTGTGGGACGGCGATAATGTCATTTGGGACAGCCTTGCGATCATGGAATATTTCGCCGACCGCGTAGGCCGCGACCGGTTCTGGCCCAAGGATGAGGGCACACGCGGTATGGCGCGGGCGATGGTCGCTGAAATGCACAGCTCCTACGGCTCGCTGCGGTCCGAATGTCCGATGAACACTCGCCGCAAATTTGAAGGCGCGCAGTTCACCGAGGGCTGCCAAGAAGACATCGTGCGTATCTTGACCCTATGGGCAGAGGCACGCGCGCGTTACGGCGATGGCGGACCGTTTCTGTTCGGCACATTCGGCGCAGCAGATATCTTCTATGCGCCAATCGTTAGCCGCTTCATCAGCTATCAAGTGGCCGTGCCCGGCTTTGCTGCCAGCTATATGCAGGCGGTGTGGGAGCATGAATGGATGCAGGAATGGGTCGCGGCTTCTGAAGAAGAGGAATGGGTGATCGAGCAGTATGAAGTCACGCCCAAGGCAGACAAAGGCGAATGATGCGGATGATCGCATTGTGCTTTGCGCTGCTGGGCATGGTTGCCGCTGTGCCTGCCTTTGCATGGGGCGGGTTTGGCCATGACACGACGGCGGAGATAGCAGAGGCGAACGTCTCACCGCGTGCGCGCGCAAAGATCGCGGGGTTGATCGCGGCAGATCGCTCGCTCGGCACGCCCGAATGCCGCATTCACAACCTTGGCGATGCGGCCAATTGGCCCGACTGCGTGCGCCGCACCCGCTGGCGTTGGGGCTATACCGCCGCTTGGCATTACCGCACTGCCCCGATTTGCGAGGCCTATAATCCGCGTGGCCGCTGTTCAGGCGGCAATTGCGTTACGGCCCAGATTGAGCGCAGCCACCGGATCTTGGCGGATGAGAGCCTGCCGGTGCATCTGCGTTTGGAGGCGCTTGCTTTTATGGTGCATTTTGCGGGCGATGTGCACATGCCTTTGCATTCCGGAGATAAGAGCGATCGCGGCGGCAATGACCGGCGCGCAGATTATGGAATTGTGCCCAATATGAATTTGCATTGGATTTGGGATGGGCCCCTGGCAGAGCGCGCGATTACCAGCGGAGCGCGGCCGATTGTGCGGCGATATTCAGCGGCGGAGCGCGGCGATTTATCGGGCGGCACACCGGCGGATTGGGGCCGTGAAAGCTGGCAAATTGCCCGCGATGTGATCTACCCGCTCGCCTTTGATACAGACCCCTGTGCAGGCGAATTGCCCAAGGTCACAAAGCTAACCCAAGACGATATTACCGCCATGGTTCCCATTGCGCGCAGACGTGTTCAGCAAGCAGGCATTCGCATTGCCGATTTGCTCGAAAGCGCCTTTGCACCCGGGCCATTGCTAATAGAGGAAAGCCGCCGATGAGTATCGCTCTCGCCCATGCAAAAACTCTGATTTCAGCGCAAAGCGTGACACCTGCTACCGGCGAAGTGTTTGATGCGATGGAGGCTATGCTGACGCCGCTGGGGTTTGACGTGCACCGCTTTATTGCAGGGTCAGGCGCAGATGGCACGCCGGAGGCTCCGGTGGAGAATCTCTTCGCTATTCGCAATGGGCCTGAAGGCTCCAAACATTTCGCCTTTGCCGGACATTTGGATGTGGTTCCTCCAGGAGATGAATGGACGAGCGATCCCTTTGCGCCAGAGGAACGCGGCGAGCTTTTATACGGGCGCGGCGCGGTTGATATGAAGGGCTCCATTGCCAGCATGGTCGCTGCTGTGGCCGATGTTCCAGCAGACGCTGGCACGATCAGTTTTATCATCACTGGCGATGAAGAAGGGCCCGCGCTTTATGGTACGCGGGCGCTTATTGATCACATGCGCGCGAGCAAACAAGAGCCTGATCTGTGTCTTGTTGGCGAGCCCACAAGCGTCAGCAGACTCGGCGATATGATGAAGATTGGCCGGCGCGGTTCGGTCAATATTTGGTTGGAGGTTGAGGGCACGCAGGGCCATGTCGCTTATCCGCATCTTGCAGAAAATCCGATCCCGAAACTGGTCGCAATGCTGGCGGAATTGGATGCGCTTGTGCTGGATGAAGGCACCGATTGGTTCCAGCCTAGCAATCTGGAGATCACCGAGCTTGATTGCATCAATTCGGCGCATAATGTCATTCCAGCAAAAGCGCAGGCACGCATTTCTATCCGCTTTAACGATCTGCATTCGGGCGCCTCTTTGTCGGAGAAAGTGGGCGCAATTGCCAAGAAGCATGGAGGCGCGGCCAAACCGATCATTTCAGGCGAGCCGTTTCTAACCCCGCCGGGTGAATTTTCCGACATTATCGCAGCAGCGGTTGCGGCAGAGACAGGCGTTACGCCAGAGGCCTCCACAACCGGCGGCACGTCCGATGCGCGCTTCTTGCGCTCTGTATGTCCGGTGATCGAATTTGGCCTTTGCAATGCAACCATGCATAAGCGTGATGAAGCGGTGGCCATCCCTGATCTGGATGCGCTTGCGCGAATATATACGGCAATCGCCAAAGCGGTGCTGACGAAATAGTCTTGAGAGGACGACAATTATGCTGAGCGGCTGGTTCAAAATTCCCCTGTGGCAACGCGTTGTCGGCGCGCTTATTTTGGGCGTCATTGCTGGCATGGTCTGGGGGCCAGACGCCGCCAGCATTAAGATCATTGGCGATATTTTCATCGGCTTTATCAAAATGCTGGTCGTCCCCCTGATCTTCTTCAGCCTCGTTGCAGGGGTCGCCAGTATTGGCGATATTCGAAAGCTGGGCAGTGTCGGTTGGCGTGCGCTTTTGTTGTTTGTGGTCAGCGGACAGATTGCCGTTTGGCTGGGGCTCGCCTTGGGCAGCGGGGCCGTGAACCTAGGTCTGTTCCCAAGCAAAGAAGAGCTGGGCACGCCCACTGTTCCCACGCCTGAACCCAATGCAACGACTTTCAATGACATGATATTGGGCATGATCCCGCAGAGCCCGGTTCAAGTGATGGCGGATGTAAACGTCCTGCCGCTGATTGTGTTTTCGTTGCTGCTTGGCATCGGCATTTTGATGGCGAAGGAAGAGGGGCAGCCGGTCCTCAAAATCTTCGAAAGCGGCAGCGTTGTGATGCAAAAGGTCACGATGATCGTGATGGAGCTCACCCCATTTGGCGTCTTTGCGTTGATGGCTTGGGTGGCCGGTACGCTGGGGCTGGATGCGCTAAAAGCGCTGAGCTGGCTGGTTGTGCTCAACTATCTTGGCTGTCTGCTGATCATTGGCGTGATCTATTCCAGCATGATCAAATTCATTGCGCGCTTGCCAGTGATCGACTTTTTCCGCGGGATTATTGATGCGATTGCAGTGAGCTATTCCACAGCCAGCTCCAATGCGACACTTCCCGTGACCCTGCGCTGTACGCGGCGCAATTTGGGCGTGAGCAATTCGGTCGCCAGCTTCGTGGTCTCGCTCGGCGCGACGATCAATATGAACGGCACAGCGATGTATCTGGGCCTTGCCACATTGTTTGGCGCATCGATTTACGGCGTTGATTTAAGCTGGGGCGACTATTTCCTTATCTCGATCCTTGGCACTTTGGGCGCGGTTGGCGCAGCGGGCATTCCGGGCGCTGGCCTGATTATGATGGCGCTTGTGTTTGGCGCGGTTGGCGTACCTTTGGAAACAATCGCCTTTGTCGCCGGCGTTGACCGGATCATGGATATGATGCGCACCACCACAAACGTCGGCGGCGATGCAGCAGTGGCAACGACTGTAGCCAGCTTGACGGGTGAGATCGACAAGGAAGAAATGATCTCGGCGGATGATGTTTAAGATGAGCTGTAATCTCGCAGGGCCAGTCGCAGCGCTTGCTGCGTTCGCCTCACTGTCCGCATGCGTTCATACGCCGCAGGCTGCTCCAACCTCTGAACTGACAACTGCATTGGCTTATGTTGAAGCCTATAATGCGCGCGATCTGGAAGCGATGCTGAAGCTGATGCACGAGGATGTGCAATGGCTGAGTATTTCCGGCGCTAAGGTGGAGGTGTTCGCCAATGGCAAAGCGGACCTCACAGCGCAAATGCGCGAATATATGGCTTCCCCCATGGCCACACGAAGCGAGATTGACGGTGATGTGACCGATGGGCGTTTCGTGGCCGTGCGAGAGATTGCGCGATGGACTGACAAAGACGGAGCGGAACGTTCGCAATCCGCCCTTGCCGTTTATGAGTTCGAAGACGATCTGGTGCGCCGCGTTTGGTATTATCCGGCGAGCAAGTGATTGGCGCGGGTGATGTTTAAATGACCTATACCGAAGAGCGCGAATACACAGGGAAAGGACAAATTCTACGTTGGCTAATCGGAGCCGCTTTCCTGATCGCTCCATTCATCGCGGTGACCGTATCGATTTATTTTGAAGATCCAATGTCACCGAACAGCGTCGATTACGTTTTTCCCTGGTACGTTTACCTTGCCGTTTTTGTGGTGCTAGGAGTCATTGGCATTCACGTTCTGCCAATAGCACGTTGGCTCAAAGGCATTCTTACCGCAATCTCGGTCGTGGTGCTTCCGTTTGGGATAATGCTTTATTCTGTTTCGCTTGCATGCTCTTTAGGTTTTGGCTGTCTCTAACGCCCCTTAGGCGCTTCCAGCACCTTTTTGCGAAAGCTGCATAAATCTACCTGACCGCAGCGCCAGCATTCTGGCGTGCGCGCTTTGCACACATATCGTCCATGCAAGATTAGCCAGTGATGGGCATGCAGGCGGAAAGGCTGGGGCACGCGTTTGTCCAGCTTCGCCTCGACATGATCGGGGGTCTTGCCCTTCGCCAACCCCGTGCGATTGCCGACCCGCAAGATATGCGTGTCGACCGCAAAGGTCTCTTGCTTGAACCAGCAATTGAGCACGACATTGGCGGTTTTGCGGCCGACACCGGGCAGGCGCACAAGGTCCTCGCGGGTGCTCGGCACTTCGCTATTATATTCGTCCACCAATAGCTGTGACAGCGCGATGACATTCTTTGCCTTTGAGTTAAAAAGCCCAATCGTTTTGATGTGATCGATCAATCCATCGAGGCCCAATTCCAGCATTTGCTCCGGCGTCTCAACCTTTGCAAACAGTGCGCGGGTGGCTTTGTTGACGCCCACATCGGTGGCTTGCGCAGACAGAGCAACAGCGACGGTCAATTGATAGGCATTGCCATATTCCAACTCTGTCTCAGGCTCAGGATTATCCTCTGCCAAGCGGCGGAAGAATTCAAAGATTTGGTCTTTTGTCATTCTGGTGCTGGAGCAGCTTTCGCCGGAAGATTGGCCGCTTTCCATTCCATCGCAGAACGAATGCGCTGCTCAACCGAGGGGTGGGTGTAAAAGATCGCCTCTTCCACCGGACCCGCCAAAGGATAGCGATATTCCGCCGTTTTAATCAGAGCGCCCGCCATGGCGTCGGGCAGGCCGACAGTCTCTATCGAATAAGCATCCGCCTCGCGCTCGCCCATTCGAACAACCGCATTGAGCGCCGGATTGACCAGAATAAAGGCGAGCCCCACCACAAAGGTCAGCACGGCGATACCGCGCACATCGGATAGCTCCGCCGAGGTACCAAATTTGCGCGCGAACCAATTATAGGTTTTGTCGATGATTAAGAATGCCGCAATCGCCATAAAGCTGATCACGCCTATCATGCGCCAAACATGGCCCAGCACATAATGGCCGACCTCATGACCGGTGACGGCCTTCACCTCATCCAAAGTGGCTTCCTTCATCGCAACATCGGAGATGGCGATCCGCGCCGCGCCGCCGATACCAGAGACATTGGCGGTGAAATTGTTCGATTGGCGCGATCCATCGAACATGAAAATGCGGTCGGCTGGAATGCCGGCTTCTTCGCCCATAGCCAGCACGGCATCGCGCACTTCGCCTTCTGGGATAGGCTCAAAATCATTGAACAATGGTTCAATCAATGTGGGTGAAAGCAACATGGTGAGTGCCGTAAATGCGGCGACCAGACCGCCAGACCATAGCCACCATAATTTTCCAGCGCGCCGAATTAGGAAATAGACGCCCACCATCAAAACACTGCCCAGCAATGCGGAAATCAGCAATCCGCTCGCGCTCTGTCCGAGGTAATCTGCAATTGGCTGGCTAGTGCGGCCATATTCGCTTTCGCGCCACCAGTCGGTGTAAATTGTATAGGGAAGAGAGATCAGCGAGCTTACCAGAGTGAATAAGACCGCCACAACATAGACCCGCAGATTGGGCCAGCTTTCAGGCAGTTTGGCGTAGATCTTTTCCAAGATGCCGCTTTTCACGATTAGCCAAGTCACCAAGGCGCTAACAATTAACCCGCCCAATACCAGCCAATGGTTGCCGGTTGTGTAATCTCGCGCCAGCGCCAATTCCTCTGCGCTCAACGTGTCCATATAGGCCTGCGTGGCCGCTGCTGGATCAAATGCCATAAGTCCCTCTCCCCATGCTGTGTGTCCTACAAGCCGAGCACGTCCGCCATCGTGTACCGGCCAGCGTCTTTCCCAATCAGCCAAGCGGCGGCCTTTACCGCGCCGCGTGCAAAGATCATGCGGTTTTCGGCGGAGTGCGATAGGGTAATGCGTTCCTGTTCTCCCGCCAGAATGACGCTGTGATCTCCTGCCACACTGCCGCCGCGAAGGGCTGCAAAGCCGATGTCGCCTTGTTTGCGCGCGCCGGTCATGCCGTCGCGTCCGCTGTCGGTGTTTGCCGCCAAGTCGATCCCGCGCCCGCGCGCTGCTGCCTCGCCCAGCAATTTGGCTGTGCCTGATGGCGCATCGACCTTGTGCTTGTGGTGCATCTCGAGGATTTCCAAATCCCAATCATCGCCCAGCTTTGCCGCCGCTGTTTCAACCAGCGCCGCCAGCAGATTGACGCCGAGCGAAGTATTGCCCGTTTGCAAGACTGGATGAGCGCCCGCCGATGCTGCGATCGCGGCAAAATGCTCTGCCTCCAGCCCCGTCGTTCCAATCAAGATGGGAATGCCCGCGCCGCGCGCCGCATCAAGGTTTGCGGCCAAAGCAACAGGCGCCGAAAAATCGATCAGGCAGTCAGATTGCGCCGCCAATTCCTCTGGCGAGCCGCCTTGATCAATGCCGCCCGACACGCTGTGTCTGGCCTCTTCAATTGCTTGCGCCAGCGCCGCGCCCATGCGGCCCTTGCTTCCAATAATTCCCAACCGTGCCACTTGCGTCTCCTGATTGCCCATGGTTCATGGCCCCCATGAGTGATTTGCGCAAGATTGTGATCCTAACTGGTGCGGGAATAAGCGCGGAAAGCGGGATTGATACCTTCCGTTCCGACGGCGGTCTGTGGGAACAGCACAAGGTTGAGGATGTCGCCACGCCCGAGGGGTTTGCGCGTGATCCCGAGCTGGTGCTGCGTTTTTACGACATGCGGCGAGAGGCTTTGGCAAAGGTTGAGCCCAATGCGGCGCATCATGCGCTTGCCAGATTAATTGCCGAGCATTCCGGTGAGGTGCTCTTGGTCACGCAAAATGTCGATGATCTGCATGAACGCGGCGCGGCTGAATTTGGAGGCGCAAAGAATGTGCTCCATATGCATGGTGAGCTGAAGAGCGCATTGTGTCAGGCATGTGAAAAGCGCAGCGCGTGGGATGGCCCAGCAATGCTATCGCACCCGCCATGCCCTGTGTGCAAAGCGCCCATGCTGCGCCCCGATGTCGTGTGGTTTGGTGAAATGCCCTATCAGATGGAGCGGATTTATGCCGCCATCCGTGAGTGTGATTTGTTCGTCAGCATTGGCACATCGGGTGCGGTCTACCCCGCCGCTGGGTTTGTGCGCGATGCGAAGGATTGCGGCGCAGCAACGCTAGAGCTTAATCTGGAAACGTCCGATGGGTCCGCATGGTTTGACGAAAGCCGGCTTGGCAAAGCGAGCGAATTGGTGCCCGCATGGGTGCATGAGGTTTTGAACCCATAGGTTTCGCGCGATTGAGCGGCACGCTATACCTCCTCCGCCAAAATGTTGCCAATTTGCTGCACATCGCGTTCAGCGCACATCCAAGCAAATTTCCTATGGCATCCTTTAAACATCTCTGTATAGGCAATGATACGTTATCACATTATAACTCATCCAAGCTGTGAAAGTCTCAACGCGCAATGAAAAAACTTCGCCTCTCTGTCTCTACTGCCGCCCTCGCATTTTCTATCGCAAGCGGAATGATGGCCGCGCCTGCGCTTGCTCAAGAAGCGGGCGATACAGCATCACAAGAAAAGCCCGATGATGATTTTCACACTCGGCAATTGGATCCAGAGGGCAATATTATTGTCAGCGCAAAGGGCCTGAAAACGCTAGACGTTTTGGCGGGCACTTCCGTTGTCGAGGCCGCCGATATTCAGCGCAATCTCGACACGCAAATTGGCGAGATTCTGGCCAAATTGCCGGGCGTCTCCGCCTCCAGCTTCTCGCCAGGATCATCGCGCCCCGTATTGCGCGGTTTTCAGGGTGAGCGCGTGCGCGTGCTGGTTGATGGGATCGGCACAGCGGATGTTTCCAACACCTCAGTCGACCATGCGACCTCGATTGATCCGCTAACAGCGCAGCGGATCGAAGTCTTGCGCGGGCCAGCGGTACTCTTGTTCGGCAGTCAGGCAATCGGCGGCGCGGTCAATGTGATCGACAAACGCATTCCCTTGGGCGTGCCAGATGAAGGCGTGCATGTTGATGCCTTGGCTGGATTTAACTCCGCCAATGATTTGGGCACAGGCGGCATATCGGTGGATGTGCCGCTCTCCTCCAATTTCGTGCTTCATGCCAGCGGGTCCTATTCCAAGTCTGGCGATCTGGAGATTGCAGGCTTACAAGTTGCCCCTGAACTGCGCGCTGAATTGCTAGAAGAAGCCGCCGAAGAAGAAGCCGAGGGCGAATTTGAAGAAGCCGAAGAGTTTCGCGAAGCGGCTGATCAACGCGGCTTCTTACCCAATAGCGGAACCGAGACATGGAGCATAAACACGGGCTTTGGTGTGTTCGTCGGCGATAGCAGCTTTGGCGCTTCGATTGGTTGGTATGATACCCAATATGGCGTGCCGGGCCGGCCGGGTGCTGGGCATCATCACGGTGAAGAAGGCGGCGAGGAAGAGGGTGAGGAAGAGGAAGAAATCGTCTCCATCGACCTCAAGCAATTCCGTGCCGATTTCCGCGGTGACATTGCACTGGGCGAGGGCGTGTTCAAGCAATTGCTGCTGCGCGCAGGCTATTCCGATTACACCCACACTGAATTCGAAGGCCCCGAAGTGGGCACAGTGTTTGAAAGCGACAGCATCGAAGCGCGCGCAGAGCTTGTGCAAAATACGCGTGGTGGCTGGGGCGGTTCACTCGGCCTGCAATATCGTCACCGCGATTTCTTTGCGGTTGGCGCAGAGGCTTATGTTGCACCCAACATCACCGACCAAATTGCAGTGTTCGCTTTGCAAGAATTCGACACCGGCCCAGTGCATATTGAACTGGCGGGCCGGGCCGAGTTTACTGATGTGGATTCCGCGCCGCTCGGCATTGAGCGTGATTTTGAAACTTTCTCCGGCGCGCTGGGATTGGCGCATGAGACAAAGGATAATTTCCGCTTTGGCGTGAACTTCTCCCGCGTTGAACGCGCGCCCAGTGCAGAGGAATTGTTCTCAAACGGACCGCACATCGCAACGCAGGCCTTTGAAGTGGGCGATGTGAACCTCTCCAGCGAAAGCGCGCTGGGAGTGGAGGCTTTTGCGCGCGGCAAAATCGGCGGGGCTGATGTCAGTGTCGCGGTCTTCAACCAATGGTTTGATGATTATATTTTCTTGACCGAAACGGGGCTGGAGGAAGACGATCTGCCGGTCTTCCAATATTTGCAAGATGACGCGACCTATTTCGGGATTGAGGGCGAGATCAGCTATCCCTTCATCCGCGGCAATGATTACACCGTTTTGGCCGATGTGCGCGGCTCCTATATCCAAGCAGAATTGGATGATGGCTCCGCCATTCCGCGCATCCCGCCGCTTAGCCTGCTGGGCGCTGTGGAATATCAAAGCGATATGTTTGACGTGCGCGGCGAAGTGCAATGGTTCGATGGACAGAATGATGTGGCCGCGTTTGAGACGCCAACATCAGGATTTAGTTATGTAAACACATCCGTCGCCTACCGTCCCTTTGGCCGCGAAAAAGGCGTCACATTATTGCTGGCAGCTGAGAATATTTTCGATGTTGAAGGCCGGCGCCATGCCAGCTTCACCAAGGATTTCGTGCCATTGGCTGGACGCAATATCAAAGCGAGTGTGCGTCTCAGCTTCTAGCCAGTGGGAGCCGAGGCCCGGTTTTGCTGCCGGGCCTCAATCCCATGATTTTGCTTAATTTTCAGCTACGAAATTGATGTCGGCATGCTCTTGCAAGCGGTCCACCAAAGCCTCGCCGAGGAATGATCCCGGTGTGCCAATTCCGCCTGCTGCATCGCTATGAAGCAAGGCAATGCCGGTTTCGGTGATCATCCGGCTGGTTGAGCCATAACCTGGATCATATTTGCCTTTGACGCCGTATTGGATCACTTCGCCCTCGGCGGTTTCTCCAACAAACATTGCGTCGTAAAAGCCGTTTTCGCGTTCTTCTTTTGTGGGGCCTTCGCCCGGTTTGGGCAGCTTGGCGGTGGGGTCACCAAAGCCGGGATTGGCTTGCATGGCTTTAGCGATTTTCTCGCCTTCCTCGCCCGGGCCGGTCAGCATCATTTCATCATATTGGAAGTCTTCGCCATAAGGGTGCCCGCGCAGGAAATTGGTGCGGTGGATCGTCTTGGTGTTGATCACGGCCATCACAAATGGCGCAGCCCAGCTGCCCAATTTCTCATCGAAAGCAGCGGTATCACCATCGGGTTGCTCTGGCCCTTCAAAGCCTTCTGCCAATGCAAAGGGGTTCTTCAAAACAGGGATCAGCGAAGGGTCTTTGCCAACCGCTTCGATCGTTGCGCCCATGCTGGCAACCGTTCCGCCCGAAGGCCCGCCTGCCATGCCGCGCATGCGCCCTTTGACGCGCGCCGCTGGCTTGCCGAAACGCGCTTGCGCTTCTTTTTGCAGCATCAATACGCCCAGATCGAAGGGGATGGAATCAAAGCCGGAGGAGAAGCAAATGCGCGCGCCCGAAGCCTTGGCCGCGTCAGAATATTTGCCGATCATTTGGTACATCCACGCTGGCTCGCCGGACAAATCGGCATAGTCCGTGCCCGTTTCTACGCAGGCTTTGACCATCGGCTCGCCATACAAAGTGTAGGGGCCAACCGTGGTGAGGACGACGCGCGTGCGCTCGCACATGGCGGTAAGGCTGGCGGGATCGCTGGCATCGGCAACCACCAAAGGCGTATCCGAAGGCGCGCCAATTTCATCACGCACAGCGGCAAGCTTTTCTTCGCTGCGGCCAGCCATAGCCCATTTGGGTTTGTCCGCGCGGGAGCCGTAATGTTGGTCCAAATATTCCGCGACCAAGCGTCCGGTATAGCCCGATGCGCCATAGATGATGATGTCGAATTCAGCCGATGATTTGGCCATGCTGTTTCTCTCCAGATTTGGTTTCTTGACCCCTGTAATGCGCGCGCGGCCACCCAGTGTCAAAGCCGTTACGGCAAGGGCGGCTCATTGCTTTAGGGGCTGTGCTCTTTAGCCGAGATCGACAGGCACGCGCGGCAATACGCCGGTTTGGCTGGAGATCGCCAGCAGCTTTCCATCCTCGCTAAAATGACGCGCATCGCCGTGGGCAACGCCGCGGTCAAACGCCGACATTTGCGTTACGGATAGCACCCAGCCATGTTTGGCCGGTTGGATAAAGCGCAAGGTCGCATCCAGACTGGAACCTGCATGAGCGCGGGGGTGCGCGCCGAGAAAAAAGTCGGAGATAATCGCCAGCTGGCAGGCATCTATGTCAAAGCCGCCAAGTGGACGAACCCATGTGGCCTCGAGCCCATTTTCATGATCTTCAAACGCGGTGCGGCGCTCATATTGGCCAATCAAATTGGCGGGCGAGGCGTTCTGATCAACCAGCTTAATCGGGCATTCCCCGGGCGGAGGTGCATCAGGCATTTTGGCAAAGATTTGGCTTTCTGATGGCTCGCGCGCGCCCACAGCTGCCAGCACGCTTTGCACAAGCATTTCGCCGCGAAACACTGCGACATTCCATTGCCCGATTGACCGCCCACCGCCGCGCTGTTCGCAGCGGATAGTGAGCTCTTCTGCGCGCTGTGTCGCGACTAGGAATTGGATCGTCGCCCATAGCAATGGCTGCTGCGTGCACACTTCCAAAGCGTCAATTGCCGCTGCCATGGCGACACCGCCCATCACATGGCCTGCGCCCTCTGGGCCAACGGTGGCGGGCGGGGTTACCATGAGCGTAAACTCATCTTCGCGGTCAGTAGGGACCACGCGCCAATAGGGATATTCCGCGATGTTCATGAGTGCATTTTTTCTGACGTTCCGCGCCGCCCGCACCCTCCACCCTTCCACCCGGAATAGTGTCCGGTGGGCACCGAGTGGAAGGGTGGAGAGTACAGCCGGTTTGAGATTCTCATCACAACTTAGGCAGCGTCACGCCGCGCTGGCCCATATATTTGCCGGCGCGGTCAGCATAGCTGGTTTCGCACGGCTCATTGCCTTTAAGAAACAGGAATTGGCACGCGCCTTCATTGGCGTAAATCTTCGCTGGCAGAGGCGTGGTGTTGGAAAATTCCAGCGTCACATGACCTTCCCAGCCCGGCTCAAGCGGGGTGACATTCACAATAATCCCGCAGCGCGCATAGGTCGATTTGCCAAGGCAGATCACCAGCACATCTTTCGGGATGCGGAAATATTCCACCGTACGCGCCAAGGCAAAGGAATTGGGCGGAATGATGCAGCAATCGGTTTCGCGATCGACGAAGTTCTTCGGATCAAATTCCTTGGGATCGATGATGCTGCTGTCGACATTGGTGAAGATCTTAAACTCAGGCGCGACCCGCGCGTCATAGCCATAAGAGCTAAGCCCGTAAGAGATGCAGCCATCGCGGCGCTGAGCCTCCACGAAGGGCTCAATCATGCCAGTTGATTGAGCCTGCTCGCGTATCCATTTGTCTGAGAGTATTGCCATGGCTGCACGATTCCGGAAGCAGCCGAGTCGGGCAAGGCGTGATGACCTTTAATCCCCTTTTATTGAGCATGGGTTTCGGGCCGCAGGCCGGCAAGCGTGACCACGCGCCCGCAGCGACGCGACCTTTAGGTCGTGTGAGCGAGGATATCGCGCGCCGGATGGCGTGCGGAAAACAAGAAATTCTCTTTGCTTGCGCCCTCAAACGCCGGGCGCGAGCCGTCCGGCTCGCTTGGCTTCCTCGCATAAGCTCGGGCGGCCAGTCGGCCTTGCGACCAGCTTTGCTGGCAGTTGCTTGGGTCTTCCTAAATTTTTTTCGCGCCCAGCTTTGGGTTCAAGCCTGCGACATGGTTCAGCCATTTCTTTGGGCGGCGCAGCATCTTTTCTGGATAGCTTACTTTGAGGCCCACAATCTGCGCGATTTTGCCGACGAAATGGATGCAATTGCGCGTGTCCAAATCGTAATATTTGCCCGGTGCATCGCGCCACTTTTTCATCTCAGCGACGATGCGAAAATATTGCGCATCGCTGATCGTCAGAGTGAAATGCTTATTGGTTTTTTTGAGATATTTCGGCTTTTCAATCGAGATGTCATGGCGCACTGGCCCGCGCAGAATAGCGGGCGAGACATTCTTTGCGGTGAAGCCGTAATTCTCATTGATCTTGCGCCCATTGCTTTCCAGCTCGCCCGACAAAGCGATGAAAGTGTGCGGGTAGCGCCCGAACATGACCGAGCCGTTGAAGCTGTGAAATGTCACTTGGACATCGGCCATCGCGGGCGTGGTCCAAGCAGACGCAAACAGCGCGGCAATCAGAATGAGAAGGCGTGACATAATCGCTGTTTAGCCTGCTGTGCTATGCGCCTGCAAGCAGGCTGGCATTTCCGCCCGCCGCTGTGGTGTCTGTGCATGTCACGCGCTCTGTCGCGAAGCGAGCGACATAATGCGGACCGCCTGCTTTGGGGCCAGTGCCCGACAGGCCTTCGCCGCCAAATGGCTGGCTTTCCACCACCGCGCCGATTTGGTTGCGATTTACGTAGAGATTGCCGACTTTTGCGCGTGCCTCAACCAAAGCCCGCGTGGCGGCAATGCGGCTGTGTAGGCCGAGGGTTAGGCCATATTTCTGGGCGTTGATATCGTCTACGACTTGGCGGAGGTCTTCGGCTTTGAAGCGCGCAACATGCAGGATCGGGCCGAATTTCTCTGCGTCCAAATCCGCAATGCTGCCAATCTCAATGATGGTGGGCGCAACAAATGTGCCCTGTGCGGTTTCGCTGGTAAGCTCGCGTTGATGCACGCGATTGCCCGCCGCCTTCATTGCGGCAATATGCGCCTCTAGGTTGGCTTTCGCACCGGCATCAATCACGGGGCCAACGTCTGTCGCCAGATCGGCTGGATCGCCAATGGTGAGCGCGGCAAATCCGCCTTCGATCATCTCCAGCATGCTGTCAGCGATATCATCTTGCAGGTAGAGCACGCGCAGAGCGGAGCAGCGCTGGCCTGCGCTTTGAAACGCGCTGGCGGTGACATCGCGCACCACTTGTTCAGGCAGAGCGGAGCTGTCGACGATCATCGCATTGAGCCCGCCAGTCTCGGCTATCAAAGTCGCAATCGGGCCGTCGCGCGCGGCCAGACTGCGGTTGATAGCCAGCGCTGTGCCGGTCGAGCCAGTGAAAGCGACGCCGCAAATATCGGGATGCGATGTGAGTGCTGCACCCACTTCGCCATCGCCGGGCACGAGCTGCAAGATGTCTTCAGGGATGCCAGCATCATGGCACAGTTTTACAGCGAGAGCGGCGATCAGCGGGGTCAGCTGTGCCGGTTTCGCAAGCACGCAATTGCCAGCAGCGAGTGCAGCGGCGGCGGGGCCGATGAAAATCGCGAGCGGAAAATTCCACGGGCTGATCGTGCCGAATACGCCGCGTCCGTGGAGGCGCAGAATGTTCTCTTCGCCCGTGGGGCCGGGCAGGGGGTGCGGGCCGCTGAACAGGCGGCGTGCTTCGCTGGCGTAATAGCGCAGGAAATCCACCGCCTCGCGCAATTCGGCGACTGCATCGGGCAGGCTTTTGCCCGCTTCACGAATGCAGAGCGAGAGGAATTCAGGAGTGTTGGCTTCGAACAAATTGGCGGCTTCTTCCAGCAGAAGCGCGCGTTTTTCGCCGCCCAATGCGTCCCATCCCGCCTGCACTGAAAGGGCAGCTTTGGCGCCTGCGTCGATGTTCGCCGCGCTGGCATAGGTGACGCTGCCAACTGTTTGCGCGCGGTCTTGCGGGGCGGTGATTGTGTGCTGCTCGCCTGTTGCATCGGCGGTCATTGTCGGCGCGGCATTCCATTGTTTTTCGCTGAGTGCCTCGAGCTTTGCTGCCAGCACTTCCATTGCCGGACGGTCGGTGAGATCCACGCCTGCGCTGTTCGAGCGAGCGCCGAAAATATCGGCTGGCAGAGGGATGGCGGGGTTGCGCTTGGGGTCTTTCGCGCTGAGCTCTGCCACCGGATCGCCGGTCATATCGCTGACGGGCACTTCGCTGTCGGCCATGCGGTTGACGAAGCTGGTGTTCGCTCCGTTTTCCAGCAAGCGGCGCACCAGATAAGCGAGCAATTCCTTATGGCCGCCAACGGGGGCGTAAATGCGCACTGGCGTCTGCGTTTTGCCTTCGATGGCTGCGAGCGCTTCATACACTTCCTCGCCCATGCCGTGGAGGCGTTGATATTCAAATGGCTTCCCGCCCGAAAGCGCCTTCACCGCCGCGACTGTGTAGGCGTTATGCGTGGCAAAGGCGGGGCGGATCACATCGGAATGCGCAAACAATCGCGCGGCGCAGGCGAGGTAGGACACATCAGTGGCGCGCTTGCGGGTGAAGACCGGATAGTCATCATATCCGCCCACTTGGCTGATCTTAATCTCGCTGTCCCAATAGGCCCCTTTGACGAGGCGGACGAACAATGTGCGGCCATATTTGCGGGCCAATTCTCCGACCCAATCGCACAAAGGCACAGCGCGCTTTTGATAGGCTTGCAAGGCCATGCCAAAGCCGCGCCATGTGCTGCCATCAGCGCGGGTGAACAGGGTGTCATCGCTGACCAATGCCTCAATAATATCAAGGCTGAGCTCGAGCCGCTCGGCTTCTTCGGCATCAATGGTGAAATGAATGTCGGCATCGCGCGCTTTGATCGCCAAATCGCGGACCAAGGGCACCAGATCGCGGATCGCTTGGGCCGCGTGAAGCTCGTCATATTTGGGATGCAGCGCGGAGAGTTTTACCGAAATGCCCGGCGCGCGCGCAACGGTGTCTTCCTCGCCGCTATCCGCCGCTTCCTTCGCCAACCGCGTCAAAGCATCGCCGTAGCTTTTCGCATAACGCGCGGCATCATCATAGGTCATCGCCGCCTCGCCCAGCATATCGAAGCTGTGGGTGAGGCCCAGTTTGCGCTCTGGCGCGGCGCGTTTCAGCGCTTCTTCAATGTCGCGGCCAAACACGAATTGCCCGCCCAGAATGCGCATGGCTTGCAAGGTCGCTGTGCGGATTACTGGCTCGCCAAGGCGGCCCATAGTGCGTTTCAAAGTTGCACCCATGCCGCGCTGATGCGCTTCTGGTGGGTCGAGCACTTCGCCTGTCAGCATCAGTGAAAATGTCGCGGCATTCACGAATGTGCTGGAGCTTTCGCCCAAATGTTCGCCCCATTCAATGTCGCCAATCTTATCCTTGATCAGCAAGTCAGCGGTCGCGGCATCGGGCACGCGCAGCAGCGCCTCGGCAAGACACATCAGCGCAATGCCTTCTTCTGTATCGAGCCCAAATTGCTGTAAAAATGCGTCGATCCCGCTCGCCTTGCGACCGCGCGCGCCCTCGATCATGGCTGCGGCCAATTGCTCCGCCTCGGCATGCACGGCGCTGGCCGGTGCAGCCTGTGCCAAACGCTGCGCGATGACCGTGTTTTCATCGGCGCGGTAATCGGATTGTAGAGCAGAACGGTCGATTGGGGAGGTGTTGGACAAGAGCGGCGACTCCGAGGGAAAAGAGTTTCAATTCGCCGATCTGAACCCGGTTTCAATCGTAATCAAGTCTTGTGATAATGCGCCTGACGAAAAGCCGCAGGCGGCCTCTATTCGAGCAGCCGCCGCGCCACCGCATCCAGCTTTGCCAGAAGCTTTGGATCATGCTTGTCGGGCGCAGTAATCACTGCATCATCCAGCGCCGTATCAATCGGCGAAGGCGCGCGTTCGGCGGGCAAGTTGGCAATAAAGCGCGAGAGCATTTCACGCGCCAATTGGCCGTTCACTTGCATTTGCGCAACGACTTCACCGACATCAACCGCCTCGCCTTCTCGCCAGCAATCATAATCCGTAGCCATGCCGATTAGCGCATAGGGAAGCTCAGCCTCGCGGGCGAGTTTCGCCTCGGGCATGGCGGTCATGCCGATAATATCCGCGCCCCAACTCTGGTACATGCGGCTTTCTGCGCGGGTCGAAAATTGCGGGCCTTCCATGGCGAGATAGGTCGCGCCAGTGGCGGCCTTTCCGCCTGCTTCTGCAATCGCAGCGGCGGCCATTTCAGACAGGCGCGGGCAGGTGGGATCAGCCATGGATACATGGGCGACAAAGCCGCTGCCAAAAAAGCTGCTGGGCCGCCCTTTTGTGCGGTCAATAAATTGGTCGGCAATTGCAAAATCACCCGGCGCTATTTCCTCGCGCAGAGAGCCAACCGCGCTAATGCTGAGGATGTCGGTGCAACCGGCGCGTTTCAGCACATCAATATTGGCGCGCGCATTCAGATCGCTGGGCGAGAGGACATGCCCGCGGCCATGACGCGGCAGGAAACGCAGGCGGACACCGTCCAATTCGCCGCAAAGCACGGCATCCGATGGAGTGCCCCAAGGCGAATCCACCGCAATCCATTGCTCATTTTCTAAGCCTTCGACGGAATAAATGCCCGATCCGCCTATAATTCCGATGGTCCATGGGCTGGGCATTTGTATCATTCCTTACGTTACGGCGGCCGTCATATCCGTGTCATTTGACGCGTCTATAATAGCGCATTCGATAGGCGCGGCGCTTAAGTCAATCCGCTAAGCCAATTTCGAAAAGGTGATTGCCTTTCCCGCGCGTTCAGTCCACCAAAATGCGCAACGATAAACCAAGCGCCGATCACAGGCGTGTCTTAAATATGGAGAGTTTCCGATGGCGAAGCAGTATAAGAACCTGATCAACGGCAATATGATCGACAATGGCGAATGGCTTGACGTGGTCAATCCGGCCACCGAAGAAGTCATCGGCCAAGTGCCTGCCTGCGGCAAAACCGAACTCGACGCGGCTGTAACCGCTGCGCGTGCGGCTTTCCAAACATGGAAAAAGACCAGCTTTGATGAGCGCCGCGAAGCCATCCGCGCCATCGGCAAGGCCATTTCAGACAATTCCGACGAGCTTTTCCGCCTGCTGACCGCAGAGCAAGGCAAGCCGCATCAGCAAGCCCAAGGCGAGATTATGGGCGCAGCCTATATGGTCAATGCGCAGGCTGATCTTGATCTGGAAGATGAGCTCAACATTGATAATGAGAAAGAATCGATCCGCACCCGCCGCGTGCCGGTTGGCGTTGTTGGCGGTATTGTGCCGTGGAACTTCCCAGTGTCGATGGCCGTGCAAAAAATCGTGCCTGCCATGCTGTCGGGTTGCACCATCATCCTGAAGCCTTCGCCATTCACACCGCTGACGACTTTGCGCATTGCGGAGCTGATCGCAGAGGCTGTGCCAGCGGGCGTTGTGAACATCATCACCGGCGAAGATTCGCTTGGGCCCCTCATCACCAGCCATGAAGACATCGATAAGATCACCTTCACCGGCTCGACTGCGACAGGCAAGAAAATCATGGAAGGCGCCAGCGCCGACCTTAAACGCATCACGCTGGAACTCGGCGGCAATGACGCCTCCATCGTTATGCCGGATGCGGACCCCAAGAAAGTGGCAGAGCAATTGTTCTGGGCCAGCTTCACCAATGCCGGCCAAATCTGCATCGCGGCCAAGCGCGTCTACATCCATGAGGATATTTATGACGAGCTGAGCCAAGCCATCGCTGACTATGCGAAGCAAGTGACTGTCGGTGACGGCAGCGAGCAGGGCACAGGCGTTGGTCCGATCCAAAATAAGAAACAATATGAGCGCGTTTTGGAACTGATCGAAGATGCCAAGGATAAGGGCTATAAATTCCTGACCGGCGGCGACACTGATCCATCGGGCACAGGCTATTTCGTGCCGCTGACCATTCTCGACAATCCGCCAGAAGATGCACGCATTGTGGCCGAGGAACAATTTGGCCCAGTAATGCCTTTGATGAAATTCTCATCAGAAGAAGAAGTCATCGCCCGAGCGAACAATTCGGATTACGGTCTGGCGGGCGCTGTTTGGACTGCGGATGAAGACAAGGGTGTTGAGATTGCAGAGCAGCTGGAAACCGGCACTGTTTGGGTCAATCAATTCCTGAAGCTTACCCCGCACACGCCATTTGCTGGACATAAGCAATCCGGTTTTGGTGCAGAATATGGTAAGGAAGGCCTACTGGAATTTACCTATCCGCAAGTAATCATGGTCAATAAACAAAACGTGCCCGCTTAACGGCGGGTTTGTGACTTGGCCGAACTGTCGGCTATAGGAACAAACAGCGATACAATGACCGCGATCTAAAGGAGCTCAAGTGATGGCGATTTTTAAACAGGTGAAATCAAAATTGCGGACGCGTCCTTTGATCGCGGCTGTTGCTTGTGCAGGATTGCTCGGCATTGCAGCGCAGCCGGTTCAGGCCCAATTTGGCCTTGGCAATATCATTGATTCAGCGAAGAAAGTCGCTGCTGCGGCTAGTTATACTGACCAAGAAATGCTGGCGTTTTTCGGACAAATGTCTGCAGAAATGGATAGCAAGAACCCCATTGCCACGATGAAAGACCCTTATGGTCAGCGGCTTGCCCATTTGACCAAAGGCCTCGACAGCTATGACGGTCTCAACCTCGATATCAAAGCCTATCTGGTCAAGGATGTGAACGCCTTTGCCATGGGTGATGGCACGGTCCGCGTGATGGCGGGTTTGCTCGATGAATTTAACGACGATGAAGTGCGCTGCGTAATCGGCCATGAAATCGGCCACGTTAAGCTTGAGCATGGCAAGAAACGCATGCGCGGCGCTTTGCAAAAAGATGCCGCTCTCAGCGTGGCAAGCACGGCCAGCAACCGCGTCAGCCGGATTGCGGATTCCAAGCTTGGCAAGATGTTTGATGATGTCATGACAGCGCAGCATTCGCAAAAAGCGGAACGTGCGTCCGATACCTATGCGGTCAACTTCATGAAGGCCAATAATTACGATCCGCAAGGCTGCATCACCGCGATGGAAAAACTCGCGAAACTCAGCGGCGGCGGGCCTAGCGTTGCGCTGCTTCGCACTCATCCCAAGCCGGCCAAACGGGCCAAGCGGATGAAAGCCCAAATCGAAGGCTAAACCAAACATAAGAGGGGCGCATTTGGCGGGGGCGATGCAAAACTGGCAGATTGGTAAAGCGCGGATCACCGCAGTGGTTGAACAATCGCTGACGATGGACGGTTTGATCAGTCAGGCAAAGCCCGATGCGCTGGCGCAAATCCCATGGCTGAACCCGCATTACGTCAATGATGCGGGCAATATGCTCGGCCTTGTGCAGTGTTTTGTGATTGAAATTGCAGGTAAAATCGTGGTCGTCGATACATGTGTGGGCGATCACAAGGATCTGCCCAGCGATCCTGCTTGGCATAAAAAGACATTCGGTCTGCTTGAGAAATTCCGCGCTGCGGGCTTTGATCCGGCGGCGGTGGACATGGTCTTGTGCACGCATTTGCACCTCGATCATGTTGGGCTCAACACGCAATTGGTGGACGGCGAATGGCAGCCGACATTTCCAAATGCGCGCTATTTGTTCGCCCGCAAGGAATTTGAATATTGGTCAAAAGAGGCCGAGGCTGCGCCGGTTGATCCCAAGACTTTGGAAAAGCCATTTGAGCGATACCGCGCCGGTTTTCAGGCGACACAGCGGCTGGTGCATCAGCAATCGGTGGAGCCAATTATGGCTGCTGGTCTTGCTGATCTGGTGGAGGCCCCGTGCGAGCCTTTGCCCGGCATTCGCCTTGTCCCAACCCATGGCCACACGCCCGGCCATGTTAGTGTTGAAGTCAATTCTGACGGCGCAAAAGCCTTCATCACCGGCGATGCCTTTCACCACCCCTGCCAGATTGCGCGGGCCGATTGGGCAACAGTGGCGGACAGTGACCGCGCTGGTTCCAGTGCGACGCGGCGCGAAGTATTGGAGCAAATGGTGGGCAGCGATACTTTGATGCTAGGCACGCATTTCGCCGAGCCGAGCGCAGGGCAGATTGTGGCCGATGGCGATACGTACCGGCTGAAACCGTGATTGGCGCGGATGCGCTTTTTGCAGGAATTGCGCGTGCCTGCGCGCGCAACGGGTTGGGCGAACCGGCCGATCTAAAACGCCTGACCGGCGGCGCAACGATGGAAAGCTGGCGGTTTGTTTGCGGCCAAGACGCATATGTCCTTCGCCGCGCGCCATCTGCCGAATTTATGGCCGACCGGCCCTATGGCCATGATGTTGAAGCCGAGGTTATCCGCAAGGCTTTCGCCGCCGGTGTCACCGCGCCCGAAGTGGTCGCTGAACTGACCCCCGAAGATGCAATCGGCAGCGGCTTTGTTATGCGCAGTCTGCCCGGCACGCCGAACCCCAAAGAAATTCTCGAAATGCAGGATGCGTCCGGATTGCTGCGCCAAGCGGCGGGCGATTTGGCGCGCATTCACGGGATTGCGCGAGACGCTTTGCCAGACGTCATTCCGGTGATGGATTACCGGGAAGCCATCGCTGATTTCCGCGCGCAATTTACCGAGGCTGGCGGCGACCGCCCGATCATCGCGCTGGGTATCAAATGGCTTGAGGAGAATTGCCCTGAGGCTTGCGAGCCAGTGCTCAACCACGGTGATTACCGGCTCGGTAATCTGCTGGCGGAGGATAGCAAGCTGACCGGCGTGCTCGATTGGGAGCTGGCGCATTTTGGCGATCCTCACGAGGATTTGGCGTTTGGCTGCATGGCTGTGTGGCGGTTCGCGCGCTATGATCGGCCTGCGCTGGGGCTGGGCAGCCTTGAGGCCTATTTCGCAGCTTACGAGGCGGCGGGCGGGGCGAAGGTTGACCCCAAACGCTTCCGCTATTGGTTGGTCCACCGCACTGTGTGGTGGGCGCTGGGCTGCTTAAAAATGGCGAAGTTTTGGCGCAGCGGCGAAGACCGGATGTTGGAGCGCGTGGTTATTTCGCGGCGCACGTCTGAGCAAGAGCTCGACCTGCTGATGCTGCTTGAAGAAGATGCGCCTGACAAGGAAAGACACAGAAAAGCAACTGGGGGCTCTTTTGAGTCATTTGGTTATGGTGAAGCCGATAGCGCAGAGTTAGCTGACGCCATTTTGGAGTGGCTTGAAACTATCAAGCATCGGATGGAGGGGCACGATCGCTTCCAACATGCTGTTGCGCGGAATGCTCTTGGGATCATTGCACGCGATTGGCGCATTTGGCCTCATCCTTACAGGGCTTCGGGAATGGTATCCGATATTTTGGACGGTAAGTCTGGTCTTAAAGAACGTTATTTTCTGCAGTCGTTAAAAGGCAACGCCCTTGAAAAGGTCAGTGTCGATTCCCCCAAATATCCCGCACTCGCCGTCGCGCGCAAAAAATGGACTGGAGAAACCTAAATGGATTTCGCAATTGAACCCGCCCTTCAAGCCTATCTGGATGAGCTTGACGCCTTTATCGACGCAGAGATCACTCCGCTGCAAATGCGCGATGACAACAACCGTTTCTTCGATCACCGCCGCGAAGATGCGCGCACCGATTGGGAGCGAGAAGGCCTGCCCAATGAGGGATGGGAAGCGCTGCTCAAAGAGGCCACCGCGCGCGCGGACAAAGCGGGCCATTGGCGCTTTTCTGCGCCGAAGAAATATGGCGGCAAGGATGGCTCCAACCTTTGGATGGCGGTGATCCGCGATCACTTTGCGCAAAAGGGCCTCGGCCTCCACAATGACCTCCAGAACGAGCATAGCATTGTCGGCAATTTCCCCTTCGTCGAAATGTTCGAGCAATTTGGCACAGAGGCGCAAAAGCAAGAATTCATTAATGGCGGCTTTGCCCGCACCAAGCGCGTTGCCTTTGGCCTGACCGAGGCAGAGCACGGCAGTGACGCGACCCATATGGAAACACGCGGCGTGGCGGAAACTCGCAATGGCGTGGATGGCTACCGCATTGACGGCGAGAAAATGTGGATCACCGGCATGCACAAAGCCACGCATTGCGCCGTGTTTGCGCGCACATCGGGCGAGGCGGGGGCCGCCAAAGGCATCACTTGCTTCCTCGTGCCAAACCCCACCGAAGGCCTCAAAATCGAGGAATGGATGTGGACTTTCAACATGCCCACCGATCACCCGCGTCTGTCGATTACCGATGTCTGGGTGCCGGAAAGCGCCATCCTTGGAGAGGAAGGACGCGGCCTCGCTTTGGCACAGAGCTTCGTCCACCAAAACCGCATTCGCCAAGCCGCATCATCGCTGGGCGCGGCGACATATTGCGTGGAGGAAAGCGTGAAATACGCCCGCGCGCGCAAGCCTTTCGGCGAGGAGCTTGCCAAAAACCAAGCGATCCAATTCCCTCTGGTGGAGCTTGCGACGCAATGCGAAATGCTGCGCATGTTCATCTACAAAACCGCTTGGCAGATGGACAATATGCCGCACAAAGAGATTGAGAAAACCATCTCTGACAAGGTTTCCATGTGCAATTATTGGGCGAACCGTTTGGTGTGCGAGGCGGCGGATCGCGCGATGCAAACTCATGGCGGCATCGGCTATTCGCGCCACAAACCGTTTGAGCATATTTACCGCCATCACCGCCGTTACCGGATCACAGAGGGCGCGGAAGAGATTCAAATGCGCAAGGTCGCCGCCTATCTGTTTGGCTATCTTGGCCCGCGCAAAGGCGAGTTCTCATAGTTACACAATTGCGCTAGGCTGCGCGATAATTTCACACCTTTTCAAGGAACATCTGCATGACATCCACACTCGCTCTTGCTGCTCGTCTGACCATGGGCGCATCCTTGCTGGCGTCGGCAAGTGTTCTCGCCGCGCAATCCGCTCCCATCGTTCAGCCCGGCGCGCCCGGCAGCGATGGCCGCGTTTTAACAGCGGAAGAAGCGACCAAACTGGCGGGCACCAGCCATTCGCCCGCCGATGTGACCTTTATGCAAGGCATGATCCTGCACCATCAGCAAGCGGTGGATATGGCGGTCTTGGTGAAAGACCGGACCAATCGCGAAGAGCTCGTGACGATTGCAGGACGAATTGAAGCGGGTCAGGCCGATGAAATAGTCTTCATGCAAAATTGGCTGAAAGATCGCGGCGAAAAAGCGCCCATGGCTGGCGCAATGAAAATGGATCATGCGTCCCCAGATCATTCTAAGATGGACCATTCCAAAATGGGGCACGGTAGCCATGGCGGCCAATGGGCGGACCTTCATGCCAATATGTCCGGCATGGCCAGCGCCGAAGATATGGCCAAGCTGGCCACGCTCAAAGGCGCAGAATTTGACCGGCTATTCCTGAACCTGATGATCGCGCATCACGAGGGTGCGATTGATATGGTCGATGATTTGCTCAAATCGCCGGGCAGTGCATCTGATCCAGTCTTGTTCAAATTCACCAATGATGTCGATAATGATCAGACCAAAGAAATCGAGCAGATGAATGCGATCCTCGCGCAGCTTTCCTCCGATCCGCGCGCCACGCTAAAGGCTGGTTTTGCGGACGCTGGCGAGGCGATTTTGAACCTGCGCAAAGTGGCAAGCCTGCCCAAACCTGCGGGCTTTTTCGATCCGGCCAATCCAGCAGATTTGCGTCCCGAAGTTCCCAAGGATGAGGATGATAAGAAAACGCCCGATGCCGGTAAGGTTCTGGGCGAGGCGCTTGGTTCCATTCTCGATCAAATGACTGGCAAGAAAGATGCCGCAAAAACAGACGATGAGGCATCGCCCCTTCGCGGTGAAGAAGACAGTCTAACCGAATTTGCCGAGCGTTCCCCGCTGCTCGACTTTGCCAATACCGACATGGCGTTCTTTGACGACATAATGGTCGCAGGCAATTACCACGGTTACAACATCTACAGACTGGGCGGTGATGGCGTTCCAGCGCTCGTCAGCTCCATCGTTTGCCCCGGCGGGCAAGGCGATGTGTCGGTCGTTGGCGACATTCTCATCATGAGCGTTGAGCAAACCCGCGGGCGGCTCGATTGCGGCCTGCAAGGCACCACTGGAGATGTGAGCAAAGATCGCTTTCGCGGCATTCGTATTTTTGACATTTCTGACCTTGCGCGCCCGCGCCAAGTGGGCGTTGTGCAGACCTGCCGAGGCAGTCACACGCACTCTATTGTGAGCGCGGATGATACGCGCATTGTGCTCTATAATTCCGGCACTTCGCGCATTCGCGATGAGGAAGAGCTGGCCGGATGCATTGGCGATATTGCCGGCGACCCGCGCACCGCTTTGTTCAGCATTGATGTGATCGAAATTCCGCTGGCTGATCCGTCAAAATCACGCATCGTCAAATCCCCGCGCGTCTTTGCCGATCCTGCAAAAGGAACCATCGCTGGGCTATGGACAGGCGGCGAAAGCGAAGAGGGCGCGCAGGAAACCAAGGCCACCGATGAGTGCCATGACATCACTGTCTTCCCTTCCAAAAACATCGCGGCCGGCGCGTGTTCTGGCAACGGCATATTGTTCGATATTTCCGATCCGATGAACCCGAAACGGATCGATGCCGTATTCGACAAGGGCTTTGCCTATTGGCACTCTGCCACCTTCAACAATGACGGGACAAAAGTCGTCTTCACCGATGAATGGGGCGGCGGCGGACGTGCGCGTTGCCGGGCCTCTGATCCGATGACTTGGGGCGCCAATGCGATCTACGATATCGTGGGCGGCAAGCTGGAATTTCGTGGGCATTACAAAATCCCTGCACCGCAAGGCGATAAGGAAAATTGCGTTGCGCATAATGGCTCAATCGTCCCCGTGCCGGGCCGCGATATCTTCGCGCAAAGCTGGTATCAGGGCGGGCTCAGCCTGATGGATTTTACCGATAGCGCGAACCCCAAGGAAATCGCTTATTTCGACCGCGGGCCGATCAATGATGAGCAATTGGTCGTGGGCGGATATTGGTCGAGCTATTGGTACAAAGGCCGCATTTACGCGACTGAAATCACGCGCGGCGTCGATGTGTTTGCACTGGAGCCAAGCGAGCATTTGACCGCTGAAGAAATCGCCGCGGCAGAGGCGGCGCGCTATGAAGACGGACGCTTTAATCCGCAGACGCAAACGCAGGTGACTTGGCCAGCAAACGCAGTGAAAGCAGCGGAGGATAGCCGCAAGGGTGGGTAGTATATAGGGGACTAAGTTATGGAATTTGCAGATGAGTACGTTGTATTATTGGCGAGCCTGCTTTTTGTACTGCTTTGCATGGGGCTCGGCGCAAAAGTAATAATGCGTCCACGAACTGAGGTTGACGATCCACGCGATGCGCGCCGTGTAGCCTTTGCTGCAGCAACTTTTGCCGGCATTACAGTTTTGCTAGCATTCGCGATCGTGATTGATGTGACTTTTCCAAAGGAAAGCGGCACGACTTTGCCGACTTTGATCACTGCTTTTACACCAATCGCTGGAACGATTGTTGGGTATGTCTTGGGCAGTAAATCAAACTAAGGAACGCAATCAAATAAGCAGACGTTGTAATTTTATTACTTGCTCGATATGCTTCACCGATAGCGTTTTGGTGAGGAGATATCGGCATGCTTGTTGGCGTTCCCAAAGAGATTAAGACCCTGGAGTTTCGCGTCGGACTGACGCCTGAGGCTGTGCGCGAATATGTGAAGCATGGCCATCAGGTGATCGTTGAAAGCGGCGCTGGGATCGGCATCTCTAAGCCCGATGATATTTATATCGCTGCCGGTGCTGAGGTCGTGGATAGTGCCGCCGAAGTGTTCGCGCGCGCCGATATGATCGTGAAGGTGAAAGAGCCGCAGCCCTCTGAATGGGCGCAATTGCGCGAGGGCCAATTGCTGTTCACTTACCTCCATTTGGCACCCGATCCAGAGCAAGCGAAAGGCCTGATGGAAAGCGGCTGCAGCGCGGTGGCTTATGAAACCGTAAGCGCGCCCGATGGTTCGCTGCCTCTGCTCGCCCCGATGAGCGAAGTTGCCGGCAGGCTCTCCATCGAAGCTGGCGCGCAGGCTCTGCGTGCAAACAATGGCGGACGCGGCACTTTGTTGGGCGGTGTGCCGGGCGTTTTGCCCGCGAAAATTGTGGTGCTGGGCGGCGGCGTTGTCGGCACGCAGGCAGCGCGCATTGCCGCAGGCATGGGCGCGCGGGTGGAAATGTTTGACCGCTCCCTGCCGCGCATTCGCCAGCTGGATGAGATGTTCCAAGGCCGCGTTACTACGCGCTATTCAACCACGGCGACGATTGAACAGAGCTTGGATGATGCCGACGTTGTGATCGGCGCGGTGCTGATCCCGGGCGCGTCGGCTCCGCATTTGGTGACGCGCGACATGCTTGGCCTGATGAAACCGCGTGCGGTGTTGGTCGATGTGGCGATTGATCAGGGCGGATGCTTTGAAACATCCAAGCCGACGACGCACGATGCACCGACCTATAATGTCGATAATATTATCCATTATTGCGTTGCGAATATGCCGGGCGCGGTGCCGCTGACTTCATCCTATGCGCTGAACAATGCGACCCTGCCATTTGGCTTGGCGCTGGCAGATCGGGGTGTGAAAGCCTGCGAGGAAGACCCCTATTTGCTGCCCGGATTGAACGTGCATGAAGGCAAAATCGTCAATGCAGCCGTGGCCGAAAGCCTCGGCTTCTAGGCGTGCTTCATCGCCCGTGATCCGGGCGTTGGCGGATCATTGGGCGGGCCGGCAAAACATTGCGCAAAGCCCATCCAAGCGTTCGCATTGGGGCCGGTGACTTCCAATGAAGTGTCGGCGATATTGCGCGTTTGAGTGACCACTTGGCAGAACTCTTCGGCCGAGCCTTTGACTAGCTCGCCTTCTGCCTCCTCGCCCAGTGTCCAGATCGCACCCGATGGCGCGGTCAGCACCAATTGCGGGCGCGGCTCTGGCACATCCATTTTGCGGTTCACGAATGTCCAGCCATAGGTGTTGAGGCCGAGCACAGCGATATTTTCAATCCCGTCAGTGGATTGGCGCGCCGCGCCCAATTCGTCATAAATCGCCTGCGCATGGGACCATGTTTCCATCAGCCGCGCGGTGATGGAGGAGCGCGCGCTCATGCTTGGCCCGAACCATGGCAGGCGCGCTTTGGGGTCCATATCGGCAAAGGCATCCGCCAGCTTGGGGTAAAACTCTGCCCAAAGGTCAAGCAGTGCGGGGCCTGTCAGCCCGCCGCAATATTCCGCCTCAACCTGAGCCATGGGCATGGATGAAAGCTTCGCGCCCATATCACGCTTGAAACCGGCAAGGCCCTCTTCGCCCGAAAGCGACAGCAACGCGGCATCATTGAACATGTGCAAATGGTGCAGGATGCGGTCGAAGGTCCAATCTTTGAACGCGGTCGGCCGCGCAAAATCACCGGGTTCAATACCGCGCAGCAATGCTTCTATCGATGCGCATTCCGCGCGGAAATCTTCAGCCTGTTTCATGGACGCAAGCATTGGCAGCTTTGGGCCGCCGCGATCAAGCGCCATAATAATTAGTCCGTCATCAGCTCTTTCAATTTCTTCAGCGCCGAACTGCGCAATTGGTGCACGCGCGGGACGCTCACCTCCAGCACTTCGGCGATCTCTGTCAGGTTCATTTCCTCGACTAAGCAGCGAGCAGCGCAAATATGCTGAGCTGATCTTGGAATCTGGCGAGTCTATGGTGGTCTTGCTCAATGATATTCTCGACATTGCAAAGATCGAGGCGGGCAAGATGACCGTGGTCCCAGAGCCCACAAATGTGCGCGATTTGGTGACCAGTTCCACCAGTATGATGAAGGCGGCAGCGCGGCAAAAAGGCTTGCGATTGACGGTTGTCGTTGATGAGCGAATTCCGAGGGAATTGATGCTTGACGGTCTGCGTGTGCGCCAAGTGCTGTCAAACCTTATCGGCAATGCGATTAAGTTCACCGACAACGGCGCAGTGGATGTACGAATTCGGCCGATGCCCGCCAAGGAAGGCGCGGCGATTGAGACCATGGAATTGTCTATTGCCGACACCGGAATAGGCATTGCGCCAGAGTGGCAATCGGTTGTCTTTGATCAATTTGTGCAAGCGGATGGCTCCAGCCGCCGCAGCCATGGCGGCACGGGATTGGGGCTTCCGATTAGCCGCAAACTGGCGCAATTGATGAACGGCACTTTGACTCTTGAAAGCCGCGAAGGTGAGGGGACTTTGGTCGCCCTGCGCATTCCCTTAGTCCGTATTCCTTCTGCGAAATCTGGACCCAAGAATGCCAATACGGCTCCAGCACAGCCGCGCTTTGCGCCCGAGCCGCTTGAACGCTACTCCCAGCGGCGGGGTAAGGTGCTCGTCGCGGATGATTGTGATGTGAACCAAATGCTGATGCAAGATATGCTCGCTAACCTAGGTTTTGCGGTCATCACCGCTTCCAATGGCGCTGAAGCCGTGACGTTGGTCGAGCAGGCCAAGGCATCGGGGCAGCCTGTCGGATTGATTTTAATGGATATGCAAATGCCGGATGTTGATGGGCTGGAGGCAACCCGCCGGCTGCGTGCTCAAGGTTTTGATGCGGCGCAATTGCCGATCATCGCTTTGACGGCCAGCGCGTTTCAAGGGGATGTTGAGGCGTGTCTTGAGATCGGAATGCAGCAGCATTTGGCGAAACCGATTGGCCAGCGTGACTTGATCGCAGCGATTGACCGCTGGCTGGTGCAGGCACCTTGACCGGAGCTAGCCAGCGTCCCGCTTAGCCAATTCCTTTAGGTTCGCCTCGTGCTGGCTTTTGTCGATAGTGTAGCGGCTGATAGCGATCAGCATCACTGTCCATAGCAGCCATAATACCGGTGCATAGGCCGCGCCCAATTGCCACAATTTCTCGTCTGACGCATTGGCCGCAGCCTCGCCTTGCGGGAAGGTGATGATCCCCAGCAGCAGACCAGCCATTGCTCCGCCGAGCCCTACAGAGGCTTTGCGCGTAAAGGTGATGGCGGCGTAAAATACGCCCTCGCTGCGGCGTCCGGTTTTCAACTCGCTCTGCTCCACCAATTCCGCAATCATGGAATAGCTGATCGCTTGAAACGCGATAATCAGGCCGAGGTCGAGCGTGTTAATCACCGCGATAATCGGGAACAACATGGGGTCACCGTTTTCTGGCAATAGACCCATCAATCGCAGTACCACGGCCAAGGGCGCGACAGTAAAAGCGATGCAGCCAATAATCATAACCGCGCGTTTCTTGCCGAACATGCGCACGGCTTTGGGTGCCATCGCAAGGCTGATCGCGGCGGAGACAAACACCAGCAATGTGTAGATGAAAATCTGCGCAGGGCTAAAACCCCAGAAGAAGGACAGCAGCAGAAAGGCGAGCGCGGCAGAAAAGCCGGTGGCGATTTGTCCAAACAAAGTCGCGATGAACAATGAACCGAAGCTTTTGTCGCGCAAGGTTTCCAATATCTCGGCAAAAATCGCGCGGATGCTGCGTACCTCGCGCGGCGGTGCTTCGCGCAATTGCGGGATATAGGAATGGGTGCCCACGGCAGAAATCAGGATCGCGGCCAGCATGAGGATTGAGGCGATTATACCGTAAGTGGCATAACCTTCGCGGTTGAGTGATCCTTCGGAATATTCAGCGGTCGCCACCAGCAACACGCCCCACATCAGCACGCTCATCGCATTGCCGCCTGACCAGCCAAAGAACAGCCGGAAGGATTGCAGGGAGGTGCGTTCCTCATAATCCTGCGTCAATTCCGGCATTAAGGCAGAACTGGGCGTTTCGTAAAAAGTGATCAGCGTGCGAATGACAATCGCCAAGATCAGCACATACCAAAACAATGCGGTCTGGCTCCAATCGGGCGGGTTCCACAGGAGGAAATAGGTCAGCGCAATCGGAACAGCGGCGGCATACATAAAGGGGTGCCGCCGGCCCCATTTGCTGCGGAAATTGTCCGACCAATAGCCAACGAGAGGATCGCTGAAAGCATCGGCGGCCAGCGCGATAAATATCGCCAGACCGACCAATGCCGGATCAAGGCCGATGACTGTGCCGTAGAACAGCAGCAAGAAATAATTGAACCCGCTATCCTTGACGCCGAAGGCCGCTGAACCAAAGCCATAGGCCAGCTTGGTGCGCAGTGGCAGCGGGGTGGCGCCCTGCGTCAAATCGCCTCGCCAGCGGCCGCGAGCATTTTCTTCGCCATCACAAGGTGGGGAATATCGACCATCTTGCCATCGATGCCCAATGTGCCTGAATCGGGATTGGCGGCAAAGGCCTCGACGATTTTGCGCGCATGGGCGAGCTCTTCATCGCTGGGTGTAAAGGCGCGGTTGATGATCGCCACTTGTGCCGGATGGATTGCAAGCCGGCCAACATAGCCATCGCGCCGCGCTTTGCGGCAATCCTCTTCAAGTCCCTCGGGATCTTTGAAATCAGTATAGAGTGTGTCGATCGGGGTGACGCCCGCATTGGCGGCGGCGAACAGGCACTGCGCCCGCGCCACGGCAAAGGGGAAAGTCCATTGCCCGTCCTCATCCTTATTCGCGGTAATGCCCAAAGCTGCGCCCAAATCCTCTGCGCCCCATGTCAGGCCAAGCAGGCGGCTGTGCGCAGGCGCATAAGTGCCAAGGTTGAACATGGCCGCCGGTGTTTCGGTGGCGACGACCACAATCTTGATGAAACCGCGCGCCATGCCATGCGCCGCTTCAATTGGTTCGATCATCCGTGCTAGCTGGGCGACATCTGCGCCGCCATTGGATTTGGGCAAGACAATGCCCGACAGGCCGGGGCGCACAATCGCTTCCAAATCGCCCTGCGTCAGGCCTGTGTCGAGCGGATTAACCCGCACAAACAAGCGTGATGTCGCAAGGCCTGCTTGCCCAATCCAACCGGCGACTTTCGCCCGCGCCTCTGCCTTTTGCGAGGGCGCAACCGCATCTTCCAAATCGCAAATAATCACATCGGGCGCATGCTCGCCCTGCGCGCCAGTAGCCTTGGCGAATTTGCGATCTGAATCGCCGGGAACAAACAGGAAGCTGCGCATTTTCATGTGGTGTTTCCTTTAGTCCGGCCGCTTCATCATCAGTGCGCCGCGCAAGGTGGAGCACACCACTTCATCGCGCTGATTGAGGCCAAGATGCTCAAAGTTCACAATACCTTGCGTGGGCCGCGATTTGCTTTCTCGCAAATCCATCACCTTGGTCACAGCGCGGATTGTATCGCCTGCAAACACCGGCTTTGGGAATTTGGTTTCGCTCATCCCAAGATTGCCAACGGTCGTGCCCAGCGTTGTGTCTTGCACCGACAGACCGATCACCAAACCCAGTGTGAAAAGCGAATTGATTAGCGGCTTTCCAAACTCGGTTCCTTCCGCATAATCATGGTCGATATGCAATTGCGCAGGGTTATAGGTCATGGCGGAAAACCACATATTGTCAGCCTCCAGCACGGTGCGGCGCACCTCATGCTCAAACGTTTGACCGACGCTAAATTCTTCGAACCATAGACCCGCCAATGGCTGTCCCCTCCCAAGGCTATTGTGCATGATGTTTAAGCCAGTCGCGCGCGCATTGCACGCCTCATTTGTTTGGCCTAGATCAAGGCGCATGTTTTGCCGCCGGGATAGGCGGGATTTTCAGCAGGATATTGCCACGCGATGAGCGGATCAGACGACAGCAAAAACACAGACGGCCCCGTGGTTCGTAGCTTTACCGCTGACGGTGTGGAGACTTATGAAGCCAGCATAGAAGGTGAGACGATCCAATGGGATAAGCATCTGACTTATGGCCATCATTTGCAGATTGATCAGCTGCTTTCGGCACAAACGCCGGTGTCGGATAAGCCCGATGAAATGCTGTTTATCATCATGCACCAGACGATGGAATTGTGGTTGAAATTGATGCTGCATGAGACGCGGGTGGCCATCGCAGAATTGCGTGCAGATGAGCTGCGAAAATCGGCGAAAACCTTGGCGCGGCTGGGAACGATTGTGCGCCATATGGTGCATTCATGGGATGTTCTCGCCACGCTGACACCGCCCGATTTCCTCACCTTTCGCGGTGTTTTGTCCAAAGCATCGGGCTTTCAATCGCGGCAATATCGCGAGCTGGAATTTCTGCTCGGCACGAAACGCGCAGATTTGATCCTTGTGCATAAGGATGATGCAGGCGCTCAGGCGCAGCTTGAAAAGACATTGGCCGAGCCATCGCTTTATGACGAAGTGCTTAAGGTTTTGTCGCGCGCAGGCCTCACTATTCCAGCGGGTAAATTGGAGCGCGATTGGTCGCAGCCTTATACCCCCGATGAGACGGTGGAGGCAGCGTGGCTGACGATTTATTCCGACACAGAAACCTATTGGGACCTCTACCGTTTGGGTGAGCAAGTGACCGAGCTTGAGTATTATTTCCAAGAATGGCGGTTCAAACATATGAAAACCGTCAGCCGCGTGATCGGTCAGAAAATGGGCACGGGCGGATCATCGGGCGTGGGCTATTTGATTAAGGCGCTCGACCTGCATTTCTTCCCAGAGCTCTGGTCGATGCGCACGCGGATGGAAGCGGGACCAAGCGAATGACGGTTCCGCGCATTTGGGACATCACTCAGCGCATTCATTCCGGCACTCCTGTTTGGCCAGGAGAGCAAGCGGTGGCCGTCACGCGTCACGCGGAAATTGGCGAGGATTGCCCCGTCAATATTGGCGCGCTTTCGATGGGTCTGCATACGGGAACTCATGGTGATGCGCCTTTGCATTACGATGCGGATGGCAAGGCGAGCGCGGATTGCGGGCTGGAGCCTTATGTCGGGCCTTGCGCGGTTTTGGATGTGCGAAGGTCCGGCGCGCGGGTTGAAGAAAGCGATTTGGATTGGGACGTGATTGCGGGCGTGCAGCGTGTTCTGATCCGCACTTATGAGCGCTTTCCGCATGCAGCTTGGGACGAGGATTTCACCGCGATTGCACCTGAAGTGATTGCGCGATTGGCTGCATCTGGTGTGCAATTGATCGGCGTGGACACCCCGTCGCTTGATCCGCAAAACTCTAAGACCATGGACGCGCATCACGCTGTCCGCACCGCTGATATGCGGATATTGGAGGGGCTTGTTCTGGATGATGTTGAGCCGGGCAAATATGAGCTGATTGCTCTGCCCTTGGCGATTGCGGGCGGGGATGCGAGCCCTGTTCGCGCGATTTTGCGGGAGCTGGCTCAGTGACTGATTTGACCGAAAAAGCCCGCATGCTAGATGCCGCCGATCCGCTTGCGCATTTCCGCGATAAGTTCGCATTGCGCGACGGGTTGATCTACCTCGATGGCAATTCATTGGGCGCGCTTCCCAAGGCTACCGCGGGGGCCATGACAGCGGCGGTGGAGCAGCAATGGGGCGAGGGGCTGATCTCTAGTTGGAATGATGCCGATTGGGTCAATGCGCCCAGCCGCATCGGCGATACAATCGCGCCCATTATCGGCGCGCAGGCAGGCGAAGTGATTGCGACGGATTCCACGTCGGTGAACATATTCAAAGCCTTGGGCGCGGCATTGTCGCTGCAAGAGGGGCGTTCGATCATCCTAACCGAGGAAGGCAATTTCCCGACCGATCTTTATATGATGCAAGGGTTGGAACGGCTGAGCGGGGGCAAAACTACCGCGAAAGCTGTCGCGGGCGATGCGGTTCTTGATCATTTGAGCGACGACATTGCAGTCCTTCTCCTCACCCAAGTGCATTACAAAACCGGCGCGATGCGCGATATGGCGGCGATCAACCGCGCGGCGCATGAACGCGGCGTTTTGGTGATCTGGGACTTGTCGCATTCTGCCGGCGCGGTCCCAGTTGACCTTACTGCAAGCAATGCCGATTTCGCGATTGGTTGCGGCTATAAATTCCTCAATGGCGGTCCCGGCGCGCCTGCTTTTATCTACGTAGCAAAGCGCCACCAACATGCCGATGCCGTGCTGGCCGGATGGTTCGGCCATGCGCGCCCGTTCGCTTTTGAAGAGCAATATGATGCGGCGCCGGGCATTGAGCGATTTCTGTGCGGCACGCCTCCGATACTTGGATTGGCCGCGCTAGAAGTGGGCGCGCAATTGATGGGTTCAGCCGATATGGCCGCCGTGCGCGCGAAGTCTTTGAGCCTCGCTGAATTGCTGATTACCGCGATGCAGCCGCTTTGCCGTGACCACGGTTTTGCGCTGGTTGGGGATGCAGACCGGACGGAATATGGCAGCCATGTCTCCTTCACTCACCCCCATGCCTATGCGATGGCTCAAGCGCTGAAAGCGCGCGATGTCATAGGCGATTTCCGCGAGCCTAACATCCTGCGCCTCGGCCTAACGCCGCTCTATTTGCGCCATGAAGATGTGGTCCGCGCAGTGTCTCGGCTCAAGGCGATTTGCGAAAGCGGTGAATGGGACACACCCGAATTTCACGCGCGGGCCGCTGTTACCTAGAAGCGCTCCCAGCCGCTAGTTTTGGTTCATCCACAGCGCATGCAGCGCGGGCAGCAAATGATCGCGGTGCTCCGGCGGCACGCGCATCAGCAAGTCGCTCTCCAGCGTCTCGACAATTTCCTGTGCCTGTGCGCAAAGATCGATGCCCGTTTGTGTCAGCTCCAAGCCATAAGACCGGCCATCCAAGGCAATGCGCGACACTGCGCCGCGCTCTTCCAAACGGGTTACCATATTGACCATATTCGCCCGCTGAATGCCCAGCTGTTTGCCCAATTCGCTCGGCGTGACGCGGGGCTCATTTTTGATCGTAATCAGCATGGAAAAGTCGGCAGGGCGCAGCGACAGATGCGACAGCGCATCGGTTAGCTGCGTCTGCACCGCGGTGGAGGCTCGGCGCAGATTGTAACCGGGCAGATTGGTCAGAAAATCATTCACGGGGCCCTCCATAGAGTTGGCTATTGCTCATCGCAATCCCAAATGCTATATAGTATAGCATTAACCGCGCAATGACGCACAAATCAAAGCCGCCAGCTCCTGATCGGAAAATTGTCGATGAAAACCAAAGTCTGCATCATTGGGGCGGGGCCAGCGGGTCTGCTTTTGGGCCATTTGCTGCGCGCGGATGGTGTCGATTGCGTTGTGGTTGAGCGTCAAACGCCGGACTATATTCTTGGCCGCATTCGTGCCGGTGTTCTGGAGCAAGTTACCGTTGGCCTGATGGAGCGCCTCGGGCTGGATGGGCGAATGAAGGCGGAAGGCTTGCCGCATGATGGGTTCAACCTTGCTGATGGCGAGCGCTTGATCCGCATCGATATTAAGGATCTGACCGGCAAAGAGGTCATGGTCTATGGCCAAACCGAGGTGACAAGCGATCTGATGGCCGCCGCAGAGGAGCGCACGCTTGAAGTGATCTACGAGGCGGGCGATGTCGCTTTGCATGATATCGAGAGTGATACGCCGTGTGTCACTTATACTAAGGACGGCGCGGAGCACCGGATTGATTGCCGCATTATCGTTGGCTGCGACGGGTTTCACGGGCCGAGCCGCAAGGCGATCCCGGCCAATGTCGGCAAGGAATATGAGCGCGTCTATCCCTTTGGCTGGCTTGGCATTTTGGCCGATGTTGCGCCTTGCAATCATGAGCTGATCTACGCCAATCACGAGCGCGGATTTGCTCTGGCCTCCATGCGCTCACCCACTCGCAGCCGCTATTATGTCGATGTGCCAGAGGGCGAAAAGGTCGAGGATTGGAGCGATGAGCGCGTGTGGGACGAGCTCGCAATTCGTCTTGGGCCAGAGGCTGCGGCCAATATGACGCGTGGCCCCGCGATTGAAAAAAGCATTGCGCCGCTGCGCTCCTATGTCTTTGCACCGATGCGGCACGGCTCGCTGATGCTGTGCGGTGATGCGGCGCATATTGTTCCTCCAACAGGGGCGAAGGGTCTCAATCTGGCCGCCAGCGATGTGCATTATGCCGCCGATGCTTTGATCCGTTTCTTCGGCAAAAACGATGCCGATGCTATCACCGCATATTCGGATACGGCTCTGGCCCGCGTTTGGAAATCGGAGCGGTTTAGCTGGTCGCTGACCCGCCTGATGCACCGCTTCCCAGAGGACGGCCCGTTTGAACGCGCGATGCAGGTGGCAGAGCTGGATTATATATCCACCAGCCGCGCTGCGCAGACCAGCATTGCAGAAAACTACGTTGGTCTGCCCGTTTAAGGCGCCTGCGTTTTAACTTTCTTGCGCGGTCTTCCATTCGCGTTTGATCTTTTTGGCAAGGCTCCATTTGTGCACTTCTGTGGGGCCGTCATAAATCCGGAAAGCGCGGGTTTCGCGGAACAATTGCTCGACGATTGTGTCTTCCGTCACCCCTTTGCCGCCCATGACTTGCACGCATCTGTCGGCGATTTGGAACAGCGTTTCTGACACGAAGCTTTTCGCCATAGAGCTTTCCTCTGTACCCAATGCGCCGCTGTCCAAAACGCCCGCGCACCAATCAATCATCAGCTCGCATGCTTTCAAATCAATCCGGTTTTGCGCGAGCATAAAGCCAACGCCCTCGTGATCGACCAAGGGCTTGCCGAAAGCTTGGCGGCGGCAGGCATAATCGGTGGCGATTTCCTGCGCGCGGGCCGCCCCGCCTAGCCAGCGCATGCAGTGGGTGAGGCGCGCAGGGGCCAAGCGGATTTGCGCATATTTGAAACCCTCGCCTGCCTCGCCCAGCATTTGATCAGCGGGAATGCGCAAATCGTCGATCGCAACAACCGAATGCCCGCCCGGCATGGAGCTATCGATGGTGTCCAGCACGCGCTCAATTTTGATGGCGGGATCGGGCAGATCAACGAGGAACATGCAGGCCCCGCCTTTGGAGTCTTCCTCTTCCGACTTGGCCATAATGATGCCGACCTTGGCGCCATCTGCACCAGTGATGAAGGCTTTGCGCCCGCTCAGCAGCCAGTGATTGCCATCGCGCCGGCAAGTGGTTTTCATCAGCATCGGGTCAGAGCCCGCGCCATTTTCCTCTGCCGGTTCGGTCATAAAAAAGGCGGAGCGCGCATCGCCTGATACCAGCGGATCGAGGAAGCGGCGCTTGATATCCGCGCTGCCCACTTTGCCGAGCAAATACATATTGCCTTCATCGGGCGCGGCGATCCGGCAGGCGAGAGGCCCCAGAGGCGAGAGGCCGCATTTGCGAAACACCAGCGCGGTTTCCAAATGGGTGAGATGCGAGCCATCATCATTGATATGCGGCGTGATCAGCCCAGCCTCGCGGGCCTTATCACGCAGCTCATCGGCAAGCTCTTCGCTTGGCCCATGCCCTTTGCCGCGCGGATCGCTTTCATAGGGCGCAATGGTTTCGCGCACGAATGCCTCGACGCGCGTTGCAATGTCTTGGGCGGCGGCGGAGATGATGGTCATGGGCAAGAGTGCTCTTAATTGAAAAGGGTTGGGCCTAGGCATTCAAATAGGCCTGCCCGCTGCGATCAGCACTTAGCAGTAGGAATAGTGATGCGCGGGCATGGATGTGTAATCTGCCACCAAAGGTGACAAAGGTTACACCCTGTCACTTTCGGTTTTCGGGCGATTTCTAAATTTAAACCAGCCGTTTGCATGAAAAATGGCGTGGGTGACGGACAAAGGGTGACGCAGCCTATTTGTCGCCTTTGCCATGAGCTTGCTGATGCGATGGGAAAGAGCGGGTGGCATTGAGCTAAGCCTGCTTTAGCGCCCAATACCAATGTAGGAAAATCATCAAGAAAACCGGCGAATTTCAGAGACATTGCGCGAACCGCTTTTCTAAGTCTATGATACTTATCATGCTTTTTCGGTCTTTCATCGCACTGCTTGTGACAATTGCGGCAGGACTTGTGGTCAGCGGCAATGCAAAGGCCGCGGCGGACGAACCGGCTTGCGGGATGTTGCCGCCCAAAACGGCAGAGCTTGATCCCTTTGCAGGCTTCGGCGTGTGCGGGCTGAAAGATGCGCGGCTTCAACCTTTGTGGAAGGGCCTGAAATCGGACAAATTGCAGCAGCAATCGCGCTTCACATTTGTTGATGGACATGGCCGCTGGCTGTGGACGATCCGCATTGATGAGCGCGTCAATGGCAAGGGCCGTGCGGAGGTCACTCGAATTGGTTATCCCACCCGCTCTCGGCGGCGGATGGAGATCAAACGGCACTGGCACCGCAATATATCAAAAGAAGACATGCAGCGCTTCAATGCGTTGACGCAAGAATCTCAAGTTTGGCAATTTGAAAACGGCACATGGGATGATCAAGAAGCCATGTACCTGCATTGCGCTTCGCTCAAAATGGAGAGCGTCACACAAGCAGGCTTCCGCTTCTCATATGTCAATATCGGCTGCAATCGGCCAGAGAAATTGAAAGCCACATTAGAGCATGTGCTGGATGTTTCAGGCTTGCGCTGGAAGACGATCTTTTCAAACTGACGGTCTCTAGCGGCACTGTGCCGAGACACACAGCATGCTTTACTCAACGCCATTGTGAAAAGAAAAAGAGTGGTGAATGGCGCAGTCCGTCTCGAACGGGTCTCTGCGTTTCTTGGAGAGTTTTTGCCAGAATCGCGGAAATTCCCTGTTTTCGGTGTTTTGAAGCGCAATTCCCATGGGTCTATTTTCGGCTGACGCCCATAAAATCTGTTATATTGTAGAGTCTTGTGTCTCAATCGACGCAATTTGTTTGCCTGAAAACTCGCGATAATGCCGCGATAATCAGCGATAACGCGCGATAATCGGTGAGAATGCAGTGATAACCGGACGTAGAGGCCGGTAATGACCGGTAATCCATGGTCATCTTGCACTTGTGGATATCGAATTGCATCGGATTGAATCTGGTGTCGAACAGGCTCAAACAGTGAACACCAACCACGGAGAACATGAAGATGAAGAGCATCAAAATGGAGAACGTAGTTGGTAAATTCACATTCAATAGAAAACATCCAACTGACGCTTGTCAAACAGAGAAGCCGTCAATGGCGTAAGAACCCTGCGCGTCAGATTGATGAAGCTGCTCGGCAACTTGAGCGCACTGGCCAAGTCGTCGAGCCGCCGCTGCTCGATAGCGAAAACCGAGTTGTGTGCGGAGGCGCGATTGTTCAGGCCGCGCAAAAGCTGAAGTGGACGCATATTCCTATATTGCGTGTCGCCGATATGACGCCGGACGAACTGCGCCTCTATGCGATCAACGCCCATAAGCTAAATGACCTTGGTAGCTACAATGATGAGCTGCTGATTGAAGAGCTTCGCGATCTCGAACGATTGCTAGGCGAAGAAGTTCTCACCACTCTCGCGATGGAAGATGGCGAGCTTACACGCTTGCTTGCGCTGGGGAGGGCACTGCTGAAGATCCATCAAGCTTTCGTCCGGTTGAAGACCCTGCTGATGTTATCACTCAATTGGGTGACTTGTGGGAGATCGGAGAAGGTCACCACATAAAGTGTGGCAGCTCACTTGAGAGCTTTAGTTTCACAGAGGTTATGAACGGTCAGCTTGCGCAGTTTGGAATAACGGATGCGCCCTATAACCTTCCTATGAGCACCATTTCGAGCGATCCGAACCGAGAAGAGTTTTCTTTTGGCCACGGCGAGATGAGCCCCAATGAATTCACGCGGTTTCTGACCACTGTCATGCGCAGCATGAAGGCGGCGAGCAAAGAGGGGAGCCTTCAGGCCTTCTTTATGAGCTATCATTTTCTGCTTGAGCTATTGCGTGCCGGTACAATTGTGTTCGGTAGGCCCAAAGCGATGTGCACTTGGGTGAAATCTCAGCCTGGTCAAGGCTCTCTGTTTAGGTCGCAGACAGAACAGGTTGCCTATTTTCGAAACGGCGATGCGCCTCACATCAACAATGTCCAGTTAGGCAAGCACGGTCGCAACCGGTCAACAGCTTGGCATTATGACGGTATGACGACCGCGAGCAGCGAGCGGGCTGACCTCTTAAAAGAGCACGCAACTCCAAAGCCCGTTGATCTATTGCAAGATGCGATACTCGATGTGACCAACAAAGGCGGGATTGTTCTTGATCCATTTGGCGGGATCGGCAGCACGATGCTGGCGGCTCATGCTTGCGAGCGGCGCGCGCACCTGATTGAAATCGAACCGCGCTATGTGGATGTAACAATACGCCGAATGCACTCAGCTCACGGCGTCGAAGCCGTCCGGGTTAGCGACGGCAAGTTCTTCTCCGAGCTTGAAGCTGAAAACCGAGACAAGGCCAAGGTATCGTCATGAGTGGTGGATCTCATAACCCCCAATCGCAACGACCTGACAAGCGCCTGCGACATGGCAAAACTAACGGCAGTGACGCCCAGCCAATTGGCTATTGTAAACCGCCCAAAGAACACCAGTGGCCTGCGGGTCACTGCCCAAACCCCAAAGGCCGTCCAAAGAAAAGGCAAAGCACTATGAAAAAACCAACCCTTCCTGGCGAGTTCGAGAGCCGTATAATCGAGGATGCTCTGAAGGTAATCGGCGAGTTCGATGGAAGGCCGATCGATAACCTTGAACGAATTTGGCTGAGGCTGAAGGCGAATTTAGACAATCCGAGCATTGCGAAATATGTGTTCGAGAAGATCCAGAAAGCGTTAAAGGAGGAGCAGGCTTGGTATCTTGAGGCGGTGTCGGATCTGCTGGCATATAAAGAGTATTGGGGCCCCAAATTTGATCTTCAGCGCAGACTGAAGGAGCCTTTGTCAAGGCAATACCCAGATCCCGCAGATATCATGATTACCTCGCCCACTGATTTCAAATTTCTGGGGCCTGTCACAGCAGACGAAGCAAAGAAATGGAAGCTCTTCCAAGACGGCCGCGAGGCATTCTTTTTGGTTGCTCATGAAATTATGGACAAGGCCGGCGATGTCACCACAGTCGATGAAGCAAAGGCGCATTGGGACAAATTACGCCGGAAATATTACCGCATGACCAGACACCTACCAGTGGCGTTTAAGAAGAAGCATCCTGCCACTTTCCCCGCCTTTGATCCCGATTTCACAATGCCGGAAGAGGACGCAAAAGACGAAGCTTGTTGAAGCGCTTTGTTGTGCTGAGAGGAGGCTCTTTTGTACTTAACTCACCATATTTGAGTAGTCCGTGTAACCGTTTTCCTCGCCGGTATAGAGCACCTTGTAATCTGGTTTCGCCAAAGGTGCTCCGGCTTGCAGACGCTCGACCAAATCGGGATTGGCGATAAAGGCCCGGCCAAACGCGATCGCTTGCGCTGCGCCGCTATCCAGCAAAGCCGCGCCGCTATCCCCCTTCAGCATATTATTCGCGATGATTTTGCCCGAATAGGCAGCGCGCACTTTGGCCAAAGTGTCGGGGCAATCCTTGCCCATATCGATCACATGGACATAAGCGAGGTTTAGGGCGGATGCGCCTTGTAAGAATGGGATGAAATCGGCCCACGGATCGCTCACATCCATGCCGTTATAGGGATTGCCCGGTGCAATGCGGAAACCCACGCGGCCAGAGCCAATCGCATCGGCCATGGCTTTGAGCACCATCAGCGGGAAGCGGATGCGGTTTTCGGGGGATCCGCCGAACTCGTCCCCGCGCTGATTGCTTGCAGGGTTTAGGAATTGATTGATGAGATAGCCCGTGGCGCAGTGCAGCTCGACCATATCCATTCCGGCTTTGCGGGCATTGACAGCGGCCTGCGCAAACTCCTGCGCCAAGGCTGGCAGCTCTTTTGCGGACAGTTCGCGCGGTGCTGCGGTTTCGGCCGGGACGCCATCGGGGCCGGGCACTTTGTCAGGGCAATTGAGTGCAGAGGGCGCGATGATATCCGCCTCAAAGCCCCTATTCGCCTCCACCACCACGCGGCCGCAATGCATGATCTGCATGGCGATCAAACCGCCGCGTGCATGAACGGCATCGGCAACGCGCGCCCAGCCTGCGACTTGCGCATCGGAATGAATGCCCGGTGTGCGCCAATAGCCTTTGCCTGCCCTGTTTGGCTGAGTGCCTTCGGTGATGATCATGCCTGCACTGGCGCGCTGCGCGTAATATTGCACCATGATGTCGTTTGGGACATCGTCCGGGCCTGCTCTATCGCGGGTCATGGGCGCCATGATAATGCGGTTCTGAAGATTTAGATCGCCGAGCTTAACAGGGTCGAAAAGGGCTTTCATGATACGAATCCATTGGTCATTATGCTAAAACTCTTTATGATTGCGGCATAAACCTATTCAAAATTTACGCAAATGAGGATTTGGCTAAATGTACAGCTTTGCAGGAAAAACTGCCCTTGTGACAGGGGCGAGCGGCGGAATTGGCCGGGCCAGCGCTTTGGCCTTTGCGGCCAGTGGCGCCAATGTGTTGGTGTCCGATGTTCAGGATGACAAGGGCGCTGAAACCGTTGCTCTGATCGAAAAGGCGGGCGGAAAAGCGGCCTATCGCAATTGCAATGTCGCCGATCCGGCAAGCGTGAAAGCGCTCATCGCGGCGGCTGTCAGCGAGTTTGGCAGGCTGGATTTTGCGCATAATAATGCTGGGCTCAACGATCCTATGTCCAACCAATGGGATGATGATATTTGGGCGCGCGATCTGGCGGTCAACCTAACCGGCGTGATGCAATGTATGCGCGAGGAAATTGCTGCTATCCAAGACCATGGCAATGGCGGCGCAATCGTCAATACGGCGTCTGTTAACGGCATTGTCGGAAACCCCAGTCAGCCCGCCTATGTGGCCAGCAAGCACGGGGTTGTTGGCCTGACACGGACAGCGGCTTTGCGTCATGCCAAGGAAGGCATTCGCGTGAATGCTGTATGCCCCGGCGTGGTGGATACGCCGATGGTGGAGGCGGTGGCGAAAGTGCCGCAATACCGCGAGGCGATGGAGAAAATGACGCCGATGGGCCGAATGGCACAGCCGGAAGAAATAGCCGCAGCGGTGCTGTGGCTGTGCTCTGATCAGTCAAGTTTTGTCACGGGTCACCCGCTGGTAATCGATGGCGGGGCAACGGCGATCTAATCGCGCCGACACTTTTCTAACGAGCATGAAAAAAGGGCCGAGAGTTTATCGCTCCCGGCCCTTTTTCATGTCTGGTGTTTAGGTCTTAGAAGCTGAATTCAAGATCCAAGCCATAAGTCGCTGGCGGGCCAAAGATGACCGAGCCATAACCCAGCTGGCCAAAGTCGATGCCGCGTGAGACATTCTTTTGGTTGGTCAGGTTTTTACCCCAAAGCGTGACCGAAAATTCAGGTCCGTTACCCAGCGAGATTTCGCTGAAGCGCAGCTGACCGTTCAGCAGATTGCGCGATCCGGCAGAGGTTTCTTCTTGGAACGGCGCGGTGAGCGGGTTCGGGAAGAAAGTCTGCGAGGAGGTATAGGTATAGCCCAAGCGCGCGGTCAGGCGGATATCGCCTTCACCGAGATAATCGGAGAAGGTGAAGGCCGCATTGGCTGTTGTGCTTGGCGCGTTACCAGGACGCACGATGCTGGCGATGTTTTGCAGATTGCCATTGATGTCAGCCGAAGGAAATTCCTTCGTCTTGCGGTCGATCAGACCCAATGACGCATCAAAGCTAAGGGCGTCGGTGAGTTGGAAATAGCCTTCGATTTCTAGACCAAGATAGTTGATCTTACCGGCGTTGATCACCTGCGTACCGAAGCTGCCACCACCTTGGATTGGAACAGGCACGGTTGCCTGCAAATCCTTATATTGGTTGTAGAAGGCTGCGATATTCAAGCGTGAACCGCCCGATGAAACCTTCGCGCCGATTTCAAACGAGTCGATTTTTTCCTCACCAAACGGGAGCAGCGCCACGGATTCATCGACGCCCGCAGTTGCTGGATCATCACCCTGTGTCGCCTGACGTACGTTGAAACCGCCGGAGCGATAACCGCGAGCGGCCTTGGCATACATGTTGATGTCGTCGCTTGCGCGGTAATCCAAAGTCAGATGGCCGGTTGGCTGGCTAAAGCTGGCTTTTTGCGTGTTCAGCGCAATGTCTTCTGGCGTTGTAAACGGTGTCGCTCCATTTTGTGTGCGCGCGACCGATTTCTTATCCCATGAATAGCGCAGCCCGAGCGTAACGCCCAACGGACCAGCGCCGCCATCGCTGCGATATGTGCCTTGTCCATAAAGCGCATAGGATTTCGCATCCACGCCGTACGCCAATGTCGAGAACACAGGCACTGCGCGGAATTGCGCTGGGTTGTTGGCTTGGAAGATCGGGCTCAAACCGCCGAAATTGGAGAACACAGCTTGGTTGGTGTCGAGGACAAAGGCGAATTGCTGCGCGTTTGTCTCTGTACCGTCTTCTTGGAAGTAGAAGCCGCCCAAGACCCATTCAAAGCTGGTGCCGGTGCCGCCAATGATTTCGATCTCTTGACTAAACTGGCTTTGTTCACGGTCATTAGTGGCAAAGAACAAGGGCTGATTGGTTGTTGGAACTGGTGAGTTAGCAACAAAGTCAATCACGCCTTGCGGTGTGCCTGCTGGGAATACGAAAGGCAGGAAGCCTTCAGCCGCCGTTCCAGCAAATCCGTTGAAGAGTGTATTGGTGTCAAACAATGCGCCTTGGATTGTGCCAAGACCATCGAGGTCAGAGCCCTCGATTTGGTTATCCCACCAACGGAATGATGTGGTGGAGCGAACGGTAATGCTGTCGCCTTCCCATTCCAACCGCGTCATATTGCCATAGATTTTATCGGTGGATTCGCCTGCTTGATCCAGACAAATCGGATTGAGGCGTGACAAGGATACGCTGTCCAATGGTCCGCCGCATTCTGGTTGAGCAATGGTCGCGTTGGCGAGGTAGCCGGCGATATTAGCGGGCTGAACCTGCGCAAATGTGTTGCCGTCAATGGTCACATTGGGGCGGAAAGTGCCATCACCCAAACCGGTCAACTGGTTTGCGTAAGGCGTGCCTTTTGTGCGGGTGTAGTCGAAGATGTTGGTGAGCAGTAGATTGTCACTAATGTCGAGTTCAACCGCGGCGCGGAAACCATGCGTTTCAAACCCGCCTGGATCTTTGCTGCTGTCATCTTCGAGCAAATTGTCGACTACACCATCGCGGGCTTTGTACAAATAGCCGAGTGATGCGCGGAATGGGCCAAGGTCACCTGTGTTCAAATTGACGCGCGCGTTGCGGTAATCGAAATTGCCGAGGCCCGCTTTGACTTTCAAACCAAAGTCGGCGGTTGGGCGTTTGGTCACATAGTTGATCGCACCGCCCGTGGTGTTGCGGCCGAACAATGTGCCTTGCGGGCCGCGCAAGACTTCGATCCGCTCAATATCGGCGACTTCGAAAGAGGCTGCTGATTGGCGGGCGAGATAGACGCCGTCGAGATAGATGCCGATGGGCGAGTCGAAACCTTGCCCTTCATCAGCGGGCGTTGGAATGCCGCGGATGGTAACGACAACCGAGGTCGCATTGGTCACGCCGCCATTAACTGAAACGTTCGGGGCAATCGCTGCCAGATCAGCGGTTTCAGAAATGCCTTGAAGATCAACCTGCTCTGCGCCAATCGCGGTAATCGCAATCGGTGTTTCTTGCAGGTTCTGCTCGCGCTTGTTTGCTGTCACAACGATGACATTGCTGTCCTCGGCCGCTGCGTCTTCGCTTTCTTGCGCCATAGCTGGCGCAGAGCCCAAAGCCACGAGGCTGGTGCCGACCAAAAAGGCGTGTGCACGTGATATGCGTTTCATGAAAGTCCTCCCAGTTATTTCTATTCTTATGCCGTAGATTTTGATGAAATCGTAAGTCTTGTCAAACCGGATTACGCATTTAGCGGTTTTTCTGACAAAATATGTATCTTTTGCGTAACGTATGCCGAAATTGATGTCCGGCGTATTAGGCTACGTCTTCCCATGGGTCGCGGCTTGTTCCTCCCGCCACATAAAGCCCGTTCACCCGCGTCTGATATTCATGCGCGCGCGCTTTCGGATTGAAGAATTGCTTGTACCAAATGCGGACTTTGTCGAAGGGGCCATCGCCTTTCACCATCATCGGGTTGAGGCAGGGGCGCTTGTTCGACCAAATCTCAAAATCTTGTGAGAATGCATCAAGGCCGGCTTGCTCGTATCCCTTGGCGCCCTCGACTTCTTCCTTAGTCGGGACCGCATTCACGACTTTCACAGACAGTCCGTACCAAACCTTCACAATGCCATCATCAACCGGCGTATGAGTGATCAGCATCAGCGAGGGGAACTCGCCAATCATCTTGGATTGCAGGATGCCAGGGCCAGTGTACCAAGTGTCATTGGTCATGCCTTCGCCGCCTTCTGCGGCCAAAGTCTTATGCCCGGCGGTCAGGATTTGCTTGCAGACATGCCCGTCAAATTCGCTTTCGAACACTTCGATATCAATCGAGCCATGCACAGGGGCGAGGTGGCCAATATCGGCGATATTATCGACGACCTCTTGCGGGTGACTGTTCAGATCACCCAAGCATTTGAGATCCCAATTGACCCATGCTTCTTGACCGTATCCTTCAAAAACAGGCAATTCATAGTCAGGCTCGCCGCCCTCTGCATCATACCAATACCAAAGGGCGCCAGCGCGTTCGGTGATCGGGTAGGTTTTGAGGCAAGCGCGTTTGGGCGCAGGCGAGGGCGAATAGGGAATGTCATTGCAATTGCCATCGGGGCCAAATCGCCATCCATGATAAGGGCAGCGAATATTGTCGCCTTCGACATGCTCATTGTCTTTCACGACATAGCTGGTGGTGTTGTTGGCTAGATGCGTGCCCATGTGGGGGCAATAGGCCTCGACCATATAGACGGTGCCGGTGGCTCCGCGATAGATCACCATATCCTCGCCAAAGAAGCGCACGCCCAGCGGGGTGGTGGTGGCGTCAGAGGACATGCCGACCATGAACCATCCGCGCGGATAGGTGTACTCACCGAGCTTATAATCTGCCGTTGTGGCCATCTTTCCCCCTAGCGAATCTTCGATTCGTGCTTTTCATAAGCTTTTGGGGAGTGTGCCACCGCAAATCATCGCTGGCAATAGCAATCATATCGAGTATGCGTAATTTGAGCCGCCCTAAATTACGCAGTTACTGCTATTCGTCGGTTATCCGTACGATCCGCGCATTATATTTGACCGTTTTCACCGCAATCGAGGACTCCACATGATGGACGCCTTCAATCGGCAATATCTGTTCAGACGCGATATCGTGCAGCAGATCCAGCTCGCTAAACAGGCAAAAGGCGGTGATGTTGAACCGGCCCATTGTGACCATTACTGCATTAATCGCAGGCAGTTTGGCGATGGCATCGGCAATTTGGCGCACCTTATCAATATCGGCCTGAACCCCGATAAAGGCGAGCTTCGTACTGTCGGCCATGTCAAAGCTGGTGATGGCGGTGAACGCGATCAGCTTCTCCTGCTGCAGCCGCCGAATGCGTCCGCGCACCGTGCCCTCTGTTACGCCCAGATCGCTGGCGATCTTGCGGTTGGAGATGCGTGCATCTGCGGATAGGATTTCGATCAGCTGGCGGTCGAGATCATCGATTTGAACGTCGCTCATGCTGTGTCCTTCCCGCGCGCTCGGCTTTCAATCGGGGCCACATCGAATTTGTATTTGAGGATATCAACCGCAATTGCAGGCAGCATGGAGCGAATGCCTTCAACCTCTGCCAATCGGCTGAGCATCAATTCGCCCAGCTCGCTATAATCGCGCAAGGCGACAAGCATATCGATGTCATAACGGCCAGTGACCAAATGCACCGCGAAGGCTTCGGGCAGTTTGGCAAGGTCGGCGGCGACTTCTGAAGCAGGGCGTCCCTCAACCTCGACCGCCACTTGGATTAGTAGATTATAGCCATGGGCGCTAAAGTCAGAAACCGCGACGACGCGCAATTTATCGGCATCCTCCATCCGCTTGATCCGCGCAGATACGGTGGCGGCGGTCAGGCCTAGCTTATTGGCAATCTGCTGGTTGGTCGCCCGCCCGTCATCGCGCAATTCATCAATGATGGAGCGGTCAATATCGTCGGTTTGGAAGCTGTCGGTCATGGGCTGTCCATTATGCCGAGCCCCATGTCGAGTGTGAAGACACTATATCGCTTTGTCACCATTAGGCATCATCCTTTGCATAGAGCAGAGCGCGGTCATCCTCTAAGGATCGCGATCCGCGCCAAAGCAGAAATGCGCCTATAAAGCCAACCGGAACAACAACCGTCAGCGCCATGCGCAGGCCATATGCGCCTTCGCCAAACTCCTCGCTTAAGATACCTGTAATCCACGGCCCGATGACATAGCCAAGCAGGTTCACCGCAAGCATCGCAATCGCAGTGCCTGTCGCCCGCATCCGGTCCGGCAGAATATATTGTAGGCTGGCATAGATACCAACAGCCCAGCCTCCCCCGAACAATCCTGCTGGGATAGCCCATAATACAGCGTTCTCGACCGAATTAGCCCAGCTGGTCGCCATGACGACCGCAGAGGCTGCGGTTAGAGCCAAAGCTGACATCAAAAGCATCCGACCATAGCCATGTTTTGTGAAGCGATCCGCCAGCGCGCCAAACATGATCGCACCGAGCATTCCGGGGATCACGAAGGCTCCGCCAAATGCACTGCCGGCCTCGGTCATGGTCATGTCATAGCTACGCGAAAATAGCGTGGGGCCCCAGAAGCCAAAAGCGATGCCTGACAATACGCCAAGCCCCATGCCGAACATCATGGCGCGGTAGCTGCGCAGTTTGATCAGGCGCTTGGCTAGCGGCACGAAAGGCAGGCGGACAGCCAATTCCTCTGTGCGCGGGGGCTCTTTGATGACCAGCCAAGCCACCGCGATTACCGCCAGGCCCGCCGCACCAAATAGCATGAATGCAAACCGCCAGTCGTGCACCTCGGCAACGGCAGGCCCAACACCGTAACCGAGCATTTGCCCGAAATAGACCGCAAGCGCGATCACCGCGAAGGCTTTGCCGCGCTGTTGGGGCAGGAAATACGCAGCAATGATCGAATAGGCAGGCGCTTGAAATGCAGCCTCGCCTATGCCCACACCAATGCGCGCAGCGGCCAGTGTGGCCGGCCCAGTCGCAAAGCCCGATAGAATCGTGAAAATGCTCCACACGACGCATCCAGCCACAACAATGCGGATGCGGTTGGCGCGGTCGGCATAGATCGCAATGGGGATGGCAAGGGTGGAATAAAACACCGCAAAGGCCGGCCCCATGAGCAGCCCCATAAAGCCGTCTGATACGCCGAATTCTGCCTTGATCGGCTCAACCAGCCCGGCCAGCAAAAACCGGTCGGCATGGTTGAAGATCGCAATCCCAAGAAACAGGACCAAAACGACCCAGCGATTTGGGAGTTTTTCAGCGGCTTTTTGAAAGCTTTCGTTCATGCTCATTAATCCCTCATCTGCATGCCGCCATTGACGTGCCATACTTGTCCATTGACCCATGCGCCGTCGCCCGATGCGAGAAATGCGATGGCAGCGGCAATATCATCGGGATCACCGAGCCGCTCGTGCGGGACGCGTTTGAGTGCCTGCTCCACTTGCTCGTCCGTCATGTGAATTTGCACCGCTTCGGTCAGGACAACGCCGGGGCAAATCACATTCGCGCGAATGCCCTTCTTGCCCCATTTGCTGGCAACATGGCGCGCCAGTGCGTGGATCGAGTTTTTCGTCATTGGGTAGGCAACTTGCCAAGGTGCACCGCCCGATGCCGCGCCTGATGATGTGTAGATCATCGCGCCGCCGCCGCGTTCCAGCATGACGGGCAGGGCGGCCTGCGTTGCGATGAAGTGGCTCTTTGCATTGATCGCAAAACTCTTTTCTAGAACCTCCAGCGAGCAATTGAGCGCATCAACATCACCCACCGTTCCGCCAGCCAAATTGGAGTGGTAAAAATCGAGGCCGTCATAGGTAACGAGCGCAGACTTTACGATCTCGGCTTGGCTGGCCTCTGATGTACCATCCAAATCCACGCCGGTCGCCTCGCCGCCATCTTCGGTGATGCTGGCAGCAACCTTGCGCGCCCAATCGCCTTCAATATCGCCGATGACGACTTTCGCGCCTTCTGCTGCCAAGCGCCGTGCAGTGGCTGCGCCAATTCCTCTTCCGCCGCCTGCAATAATCCCGACTTTTCCAGCCAATCCGCGCATCATATTATTCCTTCAGGTAATTTATCGAACCAAGGCGCTGCTTGCTCCAGCTGTCCCGCCAATTGAAGCAGGCCCGCTTCATCGCCGTAGCGGCCAGTGAACATCGCGCCGATCGGCAGCCCGCTGTCAGACATGGCCAGCGGCACAGACATGCTCGGCTGGCCGGTTGCATTATAGAGCCCGGGGAAAGCGATATAGGCACCCGTGGCAGCGCCCCATGTCGCAAAATCCTTTTGATTGAGGTCATGCACGCCGAGTTTGGCAGGCGGCTGCGACATGATGGGCGAAAGGATCATGTCATATTCTGTCATGAAATTGGCGACATCAATCGCAATGCCTTGGACCGTGCCAGTGGCCTTTGCGACCGCTGTGCCGGGCACTTGCTTGCCATATTCGTAAAAGCCCAAAGTCATCGGCTCCAGAGTATCGGGGCCGATGGTCTGGCCGGTTGCTGCAGCAAAGGCGTCAAAGTCATTGGCGAGTGATGTTGCGATCATCGCAAAGTTCGCCTCGCCAATCGCGGCTGCATCAACGCTTGGCGCAGCTTCCTCGACAATATGCCCAAGGCTCTCGCATAATTGCGCCGCCGCTTTGGCCGCAGCGGTTACTTCTGGGTCGACAGGCGCGCCAGATATGGGCGTGAGCATGAGCGCGATTTTCAGCTGTTTTGGAGCCTTGGTGACTTGCGAAAGGAATGAACCATCTGGCGTCGGCGCGGAATAGCGCGAACCTGCTTCGATACCGTGTGTGGCATCGAGCAAGGCGGCGCTATCGCGCACGCTGCGGCTGACCGCGCCATTGGTCGACATACCGCCCCAGCCTTCGGTGCGGCCCGGGCCCATGGGCACGCGCCCACGGCTGGGTTTGAGGCCAAACAGTCCGCAAGCGCTTGCAGGAATACGGATAGATCCGCCGCCATCGCTGGCATGGGCAAGAGGGACTACGCCTGAGGCCACTGCGCTAGAGGCACCGCCGCTAGAGCCGCCGCTCGAATGCTCCAAATTCCACGGGTTGCGCGTTGCGCCTTCCGCGAGGCTTTCGGTTGTGCCGGTTAAGCCAAATTCGGGTGTTGTGGTCTTGGCAAAGATCACCAGACCAGCCGCCTCATGCCGCTTTACCAGCTCTGAATTGTACTGCGGCACGTAATTATTATACAGCCTGCTGCCCTGACCAGAACGCTGCCCAGCAATGTGCATGTTAAGGTCTTTTTCCGCGAAAGGCACGCCGGAGAACGGCCCATCAGGCAGACCAGCGGCAATCTTTTCGCGGCCATAATCATACAATTCCTGCGCGACAAAATTGAGGCGTTTGTCTTGCGTTTTGGCGCGGGCGATTGCTTCATCAAGCAGCTCCAACGGCGTGACCTGTTTTTCGCGCACAAGCTTGGCGAGGCTCAGTGCATCATGTTTTATGTAATCAAGGCCAAGCCCGCTTTTCGCAGTTGCCATAGTGGATATTCCCCCTCCAAGAAGCGCAGCGCTTGTTGCCGCTGCGCCCTTCAAAACCGTTCGGCGCGTGGCCGTCACTCTGCGGCTTCCGCTTGTTCTTCTGCGTAGAATTGCTTGTACCAGCTGCGGAATTTGCCAATCGGCCCATCACCGTCACAGATTAGCGCATCGGGGCGGTATTTCTGCCGGTCCCAAACGACTTTGTCTTGGTCGAACTGCTTGCAAATATCCTTGATGATAGCGCGTGCGGCGCCGCCCAATGGACCGCCCTTTTGTGCCTTTGGCTGAGTAAAACAGAAGCGCGCAACCGCGTGGTCCTGGTCTACAGGCGTGATGCAAGCGACCAGCAATGTCTCGCAAATGCCGGTGAAGCGTGTGTAGCTTTGCCCCGGCCCAATATTGCGATAGGCGATCTCGCCTTTGACCATGCCGCGCGGCGTACCCAAATTGAGGAACAGCCTTGCCCCGCGCTCGTGATTGCCAGTGCCCCAATCAAATTCATAATCCGGCATATCTGCGGCGCCGTGGATATATTTGAAATGCGCGCTGTCGACGCCGTTTTCGGCCATATTCTGCAGATTGCCCCAGACATCCCATTCAAAGGTTTGATAGTCCGTCCATTCACTATCTTCTGCCTCGGGAACGCGGGCGACTTCCCACATTGGCGCATCGCCATTGGGGTGATACCAGAACCAGATCCACTTGTTGGCCTCATCCGTATGCCATTGGATATCGCAAGGGCGTTTGACCTGCGGCGGGATGCGCTTGGCATATGGAATGTCCTCGACCACGCCTTCGCCATTATAGGCCCACGAATGGAACGGGCAGAGCAGATTATTGCCCTCGACCTTGCCGCCATAACCCATATGCGCGCCAAGATGACGGCAATAGGCATCGAGCATACGAACTGCGCCATCATCTCCGCGCCAGATCACCAAATCCTGTCCGAAATAGCGCAGGGGTTTAACCTCGCCCACGGCCAGATCATCAGACAGCATCGCGGGATACCAGCCATAGGGATACGGCATATCAAGATTGCGCTCTTCTACGCTGGCGCGGTTTTTCGGCTCGTGCCGCCGCCATTCCAGCAGCTCTTCCTTGCTCATGCTTTCCAGCATTTGCCATACAAGCACTGGCGCAGTGCGCGCGTCTGATGCTTCTGCGGTTGAATTGTCAGTCATGTCTATTCCAGTCCGAACACTTTGATTGCGTTTTCACGCAGGAATTTGGGCCATACTTCGTCTTTGAACGGGACATTTGGCATGTCGCGCATGATCCGCTCTAGGCTGAGGCCCATGGGGAAATAGCCAGCGTAAATGATCTTATCTGCGCCGCGCGTATTGGCGTAATCAATGATCGCCTTGGGGTAATGCTTGGGCGCAAAGGCGCTGGTTGAATAATAGAGATTGGGATATTTGATCATCAACTTCACCGCCAATGCCTCCCAAGGTTCTGCCCCGTGACGCATGACAAATTTCAGCTCAGGGAAATACCAGCAAACCTCGTCAATATGCTCCACCCGCTGAGTTTCCATAGGAATGCGCGGACCCGGGATGCCTGCATTAACGCAGAACGGCAGATCAAGCTCGCAGGCGAGTGCGTAGAATGGGAACATATATTTGTGATTGATCGACACCTGCGGCAGTGTTCCTGATGGGAAGCAGCTGAGCGCAGACAGGCCGACTTCTGCATGGATGCGGCGAATGCGCGCAATCTCATTCATACCGCCATTGGGATCAATCGGCAGATCGAAAAAGAACCGGTCAGGATATTCTGCCTTTGCGCGGCGGGAGGTTTCATTGTCGTTCCAGCCTACAAGCGCGCGCTCAATGCCGTTCGCATCCATCTGCGCGACAACCCAAGCGGTGAAATCATCCTGCTTGCCGCTGCCCGGGACATCCTTGAACATATATTGAGCGGGCATGGAAAACTGTTCCAGCGTTTCGGCATCCTTGATCAGAGGGCGAAAGCTCTCAAACCAATCGCCGCGATCCTCAGCCTCAGGAATGCCGAGCATGCAGTCGATGATACCAATATCAGTGGGCATACCCATCAGTTGTTTTCCTTCGTCAGTGTTGGCCAAAGATCGCGCAATGCGATTTTGTCGACCTTGTCTAAATGATTGCGCGGCAGTGCGGTCTCCACAAATGCGACATGCGCAGGAGCTTTATAGCGCGCGAGTTTGTCGGCGACATGCGCTTTGACCGCCTCGCCTGAAATTCCTTCACCACGAATAATCGTGACCAGCAACTCGCCCAGACGATCATCGGGAATACCAAGGCACGCGCATTCGCTCACCTCAGAGATTTCGGAAAGCACGCGCTCAATTTCGGCGCAGTAGATGTTCTCTCCGCCAGAGATGACCATGTCTTTTTTGCGGTCAACGATGAAGAGATAGGACTCCTCATCAAGGTAGCCGACATCGCCGGTTTTGAACCAGCCATCATCGGACAAGACCTCGGCGGTGGCATCGGGCATATTCCAATAGCCGTTCATCACTTGCGCACTGCGGACGGTAATTTCGCCTGCTTGCCCCGCCGGTAGAGCATTGCCGTCTGCATCCTCAATTCGCATTTCAACCAGGGGCATAACGCGTCCTGCAGAGGCCCGTTTGCGGATGAAATCCTCGCCCACAGCCATGGAAAGCGTGCCGGTGCTCTCTGTCAGGCCGTAGCCTGTGCCCATCACCGCCTGCGGGCAAAGCTCGCGCATTGCGTCGAGCAGATTGATCGGAAGCGCCTGTCCGCCTGTGCCGATATTGGAGAGGGTGGACAGATCAATGTCAGTTTTCTTCGCCTCCGCCAGCATATCCCACAGCATGGTTGGCACAGCTGAGAACATGGTGATTTTCTCCTCTGCAATAACCCGCGCTGCATCACCAGCATCCCATTTGGGCAGGATTACGATTTTGCTGCCTGCGACCAAGGGCGAAAGAAAAGCTGCGCCCATTCCGGAGATATGGAACAGTGGGTAGACGAGCAGAACAGCCTGCTGCGGTAGCTGCGCGATCAACTGATCAACCGGCATGCCAAACTTCGCCGCAGTATTATGCAGCACCATCATGCCAGCCATTTGCATGCTCATTATGCCGGTGATGACATTGCGGTGGGATAGAACAGCGCCTTTGACGCGGCCTGTTGTGCCCGATGTAAACAGGATTGCGGCTGGGTCGTCTGGCTTGGCCGGGGCAGGGGGCGTGAAGCTCGCGCCTGCTGCTGGATAGTCGCTCGCCAAAATCATGCGCCCGTCATAGCCGCCCTCTTTGAGCAAAGCTGCGCGGTGTTCATCCGCCAGCACCAAAGCTGCATCCACTGATCCCACGGCGGAGGCCAATTCTTCTGGAGAGCCGCGTGAATTGATAAGTGCGATAACGCCGCCGGCATGCACCACCGCCATATAGCCGATCAGCCATTCGGCGCGGTTGCGCATACAGAGCGCAACGCGGTCACCGGGCGTGATATTGAGCTCAGCACACAAAGCATCGCGCAGGGCGAATGTGTCAGCAAAACTCAACCGCCGCTCGCCCTCGACGATGAAAGTCGCATCTCCGTGCCGCTGAGCACTGCTGATCAATTGGTCCAAGTTCTGTGGCGCATTGGCAAAGTGCATCACCCCGCCGTCTTGCGCGATTTCAAAGGGCGAGCCCTTGGCGGTGATGGCCTCAAGGATGGGGTCGGCATTGCTCATGCAAATATGTCCTCTTTGGCCTTTGCCTCAGCAACGTCGCGTGCCCAAGCGTAATCCTGCTTGCCCGCAGGCGACCGGCGAATGTCTGGTACCGCAAACACTTGCTTAGGGCATTTGTAGCCTGCAAGCCGCGTTTTGAGAAAGGCGCGAATATCGCCCGTGTCAGTTTCATCAGCACCTTTGGAAAGCGATACCAAAGCTGTCACCGCCTCGCCCCAGCGTTCATCGGGCAGGCCGACAACGACTGCATCATGCACGGCTGGATGTGCACGCAATTCGCTTTCCACTTCCTCAGGGAAAACCTTCTCCCCGCCAGTGTTGATACAAGTCGATCCGCGCCCAAACAGGGTGATCATGCCGTCATCATCAAGGCGGCCTTGATCGCCTGACAATGTCCAAATGCGTCCGTCCATCTCGCGGAAAACCTCGGCGGTTTTGACCGGATCATTGAAATAGCCGATGGGCACATTGCCTGCACGCGCGAGCAGACCCGTTTCGCCCACTTCGGCAAAGCGATCATCCATCATCACCTTTTGGTCGTCATTTGCGGGCAGTCGCATCATGCCGTCTTCGCTGGGCTCCGCCATGCCGCTAATGCCGCCTTCTGAAGTGCCCATGCCGTCCGTTATACCAGTGTTTGGCAAATGCGCTTTGATCGCCTCTTTGAGGTGTTTGGAAAACACCGCTCCGCCCGAACCAAAATTGACGACGCTGGCCAAATCCCAACGCTCAGGATGCGCATCCAAAGCATCACACAGGGGCCGCGCCATGGCGTCGCCCACGATCTGCACAATATTGACTTTATACTTTGCAACGCGGTCCCAAATCGCTTCTGCGTCGAAGCTGCGCATCGGATCAAGCACCAAGGTGAGCCCGCCAAGCAGGCCCGACCATGCCGCCCAAATCGCAGCGCCATGCATGAGCGGTGCGATAGTGAACATCTTGAGCTGATAACCTTCTGCCGCGCGTCCAGCGATTTCATCCGGTTTAGTGATCGGTCCGGCTGGATGGAAATGCCCGCCTGCGCCAAGGCAAGCAAAAAAGAACGCTTTGTGCGGCCACATCACGCCTTTGGGCATGCCGGTTGTGCCGCCAGTATATTGCAGCATGTAATCATCTTCATGCCGCGCAAAGCCTTTAACCGGCGGGGCTTTCATCAAGGTTTCATAATCTTCAGACGCGGAATTCTCGTCAGTTTCACCCACTGCCACGCTAAGTTTTAGACTTTCTAGCGATGGGCGGATTTCCTCAATCAATGGCGCAAATTCACCATTGTGAATGATCACCGCCGCCTCTGCATTGGTGAAGAGATAGCGCAATTCTTCCGCGCCATAGCGGTAGTTCACATTGAACGGCACTGCGCCCAATTTGGATGCGGCAATAAAGCCTTCCAAATATTCCGGCCCATTCATCAGATAAAGACCGATACTGTCCCCAGCGCCAATGCCGCGATCCGACAGTGCCGCCGCCAAACGATCGGTGCGCTCATCGAGCATAGCATAGGTCAGATCGCCGGCATCTGACTGGATCGCTATGCGGTCAGGCACGGCCGCCGCCACCGTTTCAAACAAATCAGCAAGGTGAAATTGAGACGCCATAATTCCGACGGATCAGTAAACCGCCGCTGGGTTTTTGACCGGCGGATTGCCGAGCATTTCGCGGTAGCTTGGGCGTTCCTTACCCTTATCTAGCACGCCCAACTCCTTGGCTATTTCTGCGGCAATATGGGTGCCGCCTGACAGTTCAGCGCGGTTGGGCGCTTTGTCGATGGCATCCAGAATATGGGCAGTAAATTCGGGGTTTTCCGCCGTTTCGATGAAGTCCTTATATTGCTCAGGATTGGTCTCGCTGGCGATCTTAGAGCGTTCTGTAATCAGCGGCCCCATCCAGATCGATACCGCTGCAACGCCAGTATCGCGCAGATCATGCTCCATATCATGCGCCAGCTTATCCAGACCCGCTTTTTGCGCGCCATAGGCTGGCCCGTGCATGTAGCAACTGGCACCAAAGCTGGAGCCGAAAGCGATCATGCCGCTACCTTGAGGCACCATGATTTTCGCTGCATGCCAGCTAGCGGTATAGGCGGAGATAAGGCCCACATCGAGGATCTTGGCCGCGTCCAACTCTTTCTCCCAAAAGGGTTTTTTCTCGATTAACTGATGGTGGATATAGGCGGCATTATTGACCAGCATATCGAGCCGGCCCTCATCCTTTTGGATGCGCGCAAAGAGATCTGCGACTTGCTCTTCATCGCTGTGATCGCACTGAACCGCTATACCTTCGCCGCCCAATTCTGTGATCTGTGCTGCTGTTTCAGCGAATGTTCCCGGCAATACGGTCCCGTCCCAGCCTTTGGCATCGCCTGGCGTTACTGTGCGGCCTGTGACATAGACTTTATAGCCCAATTCTCCGAAACCGCGCGCAATTCCTGCGCCTGCGCCTCGGCTTGCACCTGTGACAAGTGCGACTTTCGAATCAGTCACGAAAAACCCTCCCAATTTCACGCAAATAGCGCATTTTTATCAAACTTAGACGATATATGCGGAATTGAAAGCCAAAAATTTTGCGCAATCAGTCAATATTCGCTAGGGAAAAGATAACGAGGCCAAATGCATAGATTGGGCGAGATCCCTCTTTGATTGCGCAAGACCTCGATAGATTGGGACAGTTTTTGAGGAGATGGACGTGCAGCGATTGAATGGCAAAGTGGCTTTGGTAACCGGCGGCGCGCGCGGCATTGGCGAAGGGATTGTCCGGCGTTTTGTCAGCGAGGGCGCTAAGGTCGTGATCGCCGATATTTTGGATGATGTTGGCAAGGCTTTGGCTGATGAATTGGGCGATGCCGCCAGCTTTGTGCATCTCGACGTGTCGAGCAGCGCAGAGTGGCAAGCCGCTTTGGCGCATACCGACAAAACATACGGGCGGCTCGACAGTTTGGTGAACAATGCGGGCATTCTGCATTTTGCGAAGCTTGATGACGTGCCAGAGGATACGATCCGCAAAATCATAGAGATCAATCTGATTGGAACCATCATCGGTACGCAGGCGTGTATCCCGCTGATCGAGCGCAGCGGCGGGGGCAGTGTGGTCAATATGAGCAGTGCTGACGGCCTGACAGGTGCAAATGGATTAACCGCCTATTGCGCGTCCAAATTTGGCGTGCGCGGCTTTACCAAATCGGCGGCTTTGGAGCTTGGCCCGCGGGGCATTCGCGTCAATTCAATCCACCCGGGCGGTATTTTCACTGAGATGGCCAACCCCTATAAAGTGCCGCGCGAAACCTATGACAAGGGCTATTGGATTTACCCCGCCCAGCGTTCTGGCGCGGTGGAGGATATTGGCGCAGCAGCAGCCTATTTGGCGTCTGATGATGCGGCCTATTGCTACGGCACAGAGCTCGCGGTGGATGGCGGGCTAACGGCGGGTCATTACTATATGGCCATGCCCGGCGCACCGACACAGCCTGAAAGTTAGGGCGCATAAGTGAGAGTGGGCGGGCGGCGGCACGCGTCCTAACCTTCTTCATAAAGATGCACAGTAAAGGCTCTAAATATGGCACAATATGATCTCGTCATTCGCGGCGGAACAATCGTCGATGGGACAGGTGCGCCGCCGGTTAAAGCTGACCTTGCTGTAAATAGCGGCAAGGTCGCAGCGATCGGCGATGTGGAAGGTGAGGGTGCGGAAGAAATCGACGCTACTGGGCGCATTGTCACTCCTGGCTTTGTCGATGTGCACACGCATTATGATGGCCAATCCATTTGGGCCGAAGAGCTCAGCCCGTCTTCCTCGCATGGCGTCACGACGGTGGTTATGGGCAATTGCGGCGTTGGTTTTGCGCCTTGCCGCAAGGATGACCATGATCTGCTGATTAATGTGATGGAAGGCGTGGAGGATATTCCCGGCGTCGTCATGGCAGAGGGCTTGCCGTGGGACTGGGAGACATTTCCTGAATATCTCGACCGTGTAGATGCGGGTAAACGCGATATTGATGTCGCCGCCTATCTGCCCCACAGCCCTTTGCGTGTTTATGCCATGGGCCAGCGCGGCGCGGACCAAGAGGCCGCTACGCCGGATGATCTTGCCAAGATGCGCGCTCTTGCAAAAGAGGCAGTTGAGGCGGGCGCTTTGGGCTTTGCGACATCGCGGCTTTCCATCCACAAAACGGCGGATGGCGGCAGCATTCCGACTTTCGAAACCGACATTAATGAACTGTCCGAAATTTGCAGCGGGATGAGTGAGGCGGGCAGCGGCACGTTTCAAATCGTACTCGACGCGTTCAAAGGGTGGGACAAGGAATACCGCGTGATCGAAGAAGTCGTCGCGGCCAGCGGCAGGCCGGCCACTTTCACGCTTGCCTCGGGCAATGACGCTCCGCCTCGCTGGCGCAATGTGCTGGATATGATGGAGGGCACGACGGCGAATGGCGGGCAAGTGACGGCGCAAGTTATGCCGCGGCCTATCGGACTGATCGCTGGTTTGGAGCTGACAGTGCATCCCTTTGTGCTGTGTCCAAGCTGGGCCAAGATTGCTGATCTTAGCGTCGAAGAACAAGTCGCCGCCATGCGCGAACCTGAGATGCGCGAAGCTTTGCTGACCGAGGATTTTGGAGAGGGGCACCCCTTCAACGAGCTGGCGCGCAATTGGGAATGGCTGTTCCCGATGGATAATCCGCCCGATTACGCACCGCCCAAATCACAAAGCCTCGCCGATCAGGCCCGCGCTAAAGGCTGCACGCCGCAAGAGATTGCCTATGACCGATTGCTGGAAACAGATGGGAAAGGCTTCTTCCTTGCGGCGCTCGGCAATTACGAAAACGCCAGCCTAGAGGCGGCGCACACGATGCTCAGCCATAACCATTGCATTCCGGCCTTAGGCGATGGCGGCGCACATTATGGCGCGATTTGCGATGCGAGCTATTCGACCTATTTGCTGTCCGAATTTGTCAGCGGCAAGAACCGTGAGGGGCTGGAGTTTGATCTGGCCCATGCCGTTCATATGCTGTCGGCGAAGGCTGCTCATGCTGTTGGGCTCAATGATCGCGGCACGCTGAAAGTGGGCGCAAAGGCGGATATCAATGTGATCGATATGGATCGTTTGCAACTTCACCTGCCGCAGATTGTTCGCGATCTGCCAGCAGGAGGCCGGCGTTTGACGCAGGCGGCAACCGGCTATGATGCGACAATTGTGTCAGGCGAAATTATCCGGCGCGGGGATAAATCAACGGGCGCGCTGCCTGGCAAATTGGTGCGCGGGGCGCAGGAGGCCGCCTAAGGCTTCGGCCTAGTCGAAGTTAGCCTGGCCGCCATCAAGCGGAATGGTTGCGCCTGTCAGATAGCTTAAATCGCTGGAACAGAGCGCCACGACTGCGCGGCCGATGTCTTCTTCCAATTCGCCAATCCGGCGTAGCGGAATGGTTTGGAAGAATGCCTCGGCTTCTTCCGGATTGTTCTCCATCCACCACTTCAGCCCAGGGCTTTTGGCATGCGGGGCAAGCGACAAAACGCGGATGCCATCTGGGCCCCATTCGCTTGCGGCGGCACGGGTCAGTGGGCGGATGGCTTGCTTAACCGAGCCATATGCGCCGTAACCCGCCATATCCCAGCGAACGCCAGCCGAAGACACAAGGTTGAAAATCGTGCCGCCTCCGCGCGCAGTCATAATCGGGCGCACCAATTTCATCAGGCGCAGGGATGCGAGCGGGCCGGATTGAAACCCTTGCTCAAAGGCTTCGTCTGTGACCTTGTCGAGCGGGCCCATTGGCACCACTTGTGCATTATTGACCAGAATATCGACGCCGCCGAAGGCCTTCTCTGTCTCGCTGACAAGGCGTGCCAAATCACCCGCATTGCACACATCGCCTGAAACCACATGGGACGTGCCACCACGCTCCGCGATGAGTTTTGCAGTGGCCTGCAATTTCGCCTCTATGCGCCCAAAGATCGCGACGCTTACGCCCTCTGATGCCAGAGCCAGAGCGATGCCTTGCCCGATCCCCTGGCCTGCGCCAGTAATGATCGCAGATTTGCTGGATAGTTCGCTGTTCATGGTCAAAACCTTTGGATTCGTAGAAATTGCTTCCAAAGATTACGCATTTGGTTGACAAAACGCCAGACTCATTAGAAAATTGCGCGATAATTGAGGGGAAATTCCACGTGTCTGGATTCGAAAAGGCATTTAGCCCGATAACCATTGGTCCGCTGACTTTGCGCAATCGCTTCATCAAGGCTGCGACCAATGAAGGCATGGCCAAGGGCGGGATCGTGAGCAAGGGTCTCGCGCGCTTTCATGAGCGTATGGCGGAGGGCGGTACGGCGCTTTCGACGGTCGCTTATTGCGCGACTTCACGCGACGGGCGCACCTTTACCGATCAGGCGGTTTTGGACGCGGATAGCACGGCAGATTTTCGCGTTCTGACTGACGCGGTTCACAAGCAAGGCGGGGCGGCTTCTGCGCAAATCACCCATGCAGGCAGCTTCACATTCCTCGACAAAGACACTCTGCAAACAAACAAGCCATTGTCCTCCTCGGGTGGTTTCAACAAGGTCGGCGTAGTCTCTGGCCGTTTCTTCAAGAAGAAGATGGACCGCAGCGAAATGGACGCCATCGCGCAGGAATTTGTTGATGCCGCCGTGCTGGCACGCGAGGCGGGTTTTGATGCGGTCGAATTGCATATGGGCCATGGCTATTTACTCAGCCAATTTGTCTCACCGATTTATAATAAGCGCCGCGATGCCTATGGCGGCACCATTGCCAAACGCATGGCATTTCCATCGGAGATTTTGCGCCGCGTGCTGGATGCTGTCGGCAAGGATCTGGCGGTGATCGTCAAATATTCCATGACCGATGGGCCTAAAGGCAATCAAATTGCAGAAGGCAAGGAAGTTGCACGCATCCTCGCCGCAGACGGCGCGCATATGGCGGTGCTGTCGAATGGACTGAATGTGGAATCGATATCCGCGATGTTTGGTTCATCCCTGCCGAAAAGCGGCGCGAAGCCGGCCAATCCCTTCATCCGGCTGGGCATGGCGATCCAGTCCTTCACTGAACCGCCAGAGGTCAAATTCCGCGAGAATTACTTGCGCGATTTGTCCCGCGAAGTGCGCAGCGCAACCGATATGCCGCTGGCCTATTTGGGCGGTGTGCAATCGCGTGATGGCGTGGTTGATGCGATGGATGACGGGTTTGAAGCCATCGCCATGGGCCGCGCTTTGGTCCATGATGCGGCTTTCATCAACAAATTGCAGGCGCAAAGCGTGCAAACCTCGGGCTGCACTGCCTGCAATCGCTGCGTCACCATGATGTATACGCCATCAGGCACCAGTTGCATCATTGCCGATAATGCGATGGACCCCAAACTCAACGTAGAAAGAGCAGCATTATGAGCCAGGATATGAAGGGCAAGGTTGCCATCGTCACCGGCGGCAGCGACGGGATTGGCCGCGCGACCTCTGAAATGTTGGCATCGCGCGGTGCGCATGTTGTGGTCCTGGCGCGCGGGATGGAAAAGCTAGAGGCGACCCGCGATGCGATTACGGCGGCAGGCGGCTCGGTTGAAATCCACTCCATCGATCTGAGCGATGCCGAAGCCTATGGCGCGCTGGTCACCCAAATTGCAGAGGAGCATGGCCGCCTCGATATGCTCGTCAATAATGCGATGAGCGTGCATTACGCACCTATGGAAAAGCTGAGCTTAAAGAACTGGCGCAAGGATTTTGCGGTCAATTCTGATGCCGTGTTTGAAGGCACCAAAGCCGCCGTTACCGCCATGCGCAAGAACGCAAGCGGTTCGATCGTCAATGTCTCCTCGACCACTGCGATCCGTGCCGCGGCTTATATGACCAGCTACTCCGCCAGTAAGGCCGCGATGATCCAGTTCAGCGCAGTGGCGGCAATGGAAACGGCAAGCGAGAATATCCGCATCAATTGCGTGGTTCCGGGCCAAGTGCAAACATCTGCAAACGAGGATTTCGCCACCAAATTGCCTGACATCGCAGCCAAAACTGTTGAAGCCATTCCAATGGGACGGGGCGGTGAGCCAGAAGAATTGGCGGCGGCAATCGTCTTTCTTTTGTCGGATGCCGCAGCCTATATCACAGGCATTGCGCTGCCTGTAGATGGCGGCAAATCATCGCAGCTTTACCTGCCGAGCTAGGAGAATTTGAAAATGGCGTCAGCAGGACAGGTTTGGGACAAAGAAGTCGATATTCTCGTCGTTGGGTCGGGCGCTGGCGGTCTGCTTAGCGGGCTTGTCGCGGCGGAAAATGGCGCGGATACTTTGATCATTGAAAAGGCGGATCAATGGGGCGGAACTTCTGCCACATCGGGCGCAGGCATTTGGATCCCCGCCAGCGATCAGGCCAAAGAAGCAGGCTTTCACGATAAGACTGAAGACGCTTTCACCTATGTTCGCGCCTTATCAGCGGACAATGTCGCAGATGCCAACATTCGCGCCTATGTGGAGAACGCCGCCGACATGCTGCGCTGGATGGGCGACCATACGCCGCTGACCTATTGCTCCTTTCCTTACCCGGATTATCATGCCGAAAACCCCGGCGGCAGTCCAACCGGATACCGTACGCATATGCCGCTGCCATTGGATGGCAAGGCGCTTGGCAAGGACGTTGAGAAACTGCGTTTTGCCTCTCCTGCGGCCAGCCTGTTTGGCTATCTCAATTGGCATTTCGATGAGACCTATATTCTGCTGTTCCGGCAAAAGGGCTGGTTCTGGCATTTGACCAAAAGCCTTGTGAAATATTGGTTCGATTGGCCGTTCCGTTTCAAAAGCCGCAAGGATCGCCGACTGACATTGGGCAATGCTCTGGCAGGCGGCTTGCGCATGGCGCTTAACAAGCGCGAGGTACCGCTGTGGCTGGAAAGCCCGATGGAAGAGCTGATCGAAGAGGATGGCCGCGTGATTGGCGCGGTGGTGAAACGCGGCAGCAAGACCATGCGGATCGGCGCGCGCAAGGGCGTGATCTTGGCGGCTGGCGGCTTTGATAAGAACCAAGAAATGCGCGAGGAAAACGCGCCACTCTATAAAAATGCGCTCTATTCCGGCGGGACTAGCGGCAACACTGGCGACAGCATTCGGGCCGGCAAAACGGTAGGCGCGGATACGATGAACATGCATTCGGCATGGGCTGCGCCTGTGTTTTATGTGCCGGGCGAGGATCGCGGGCGGCTTTGCACAATTGAGCGCGCATTACCGGGCTGTATGATGGTCAATCAAAATGGCGAGCGCTATTTGAACGAGGCCGCCAGCTATCACATTGTCGGCCAAAAAATGGCCCAGCGTGAGGCTGAGCATGGCGATGCCAGCCCGTCATGGTTTGTGTTCGATCACACTTACCGGCACAAATACCCGGTCGGCCCATTGCTACCATTGGTTCCCGATTGGGCGCAAAACGGCATGGTCAAAACCGTGCTTAAGAAGGGAAAGACTATCGCCGACCTAGCTACTGATATGGGTGTTGAGGCATCCGTATTGGAGGCAACAATCGCGCGCTTTAATGAAGGCGCTGCGACAGGCAAAGATCCCGATTTTCAGCGCGGCGAGGCGACCTATGATCAGATGTATGGCGATCCATCGGTAACGCCCAACCCCTGCCTGAAACCACTCGATAAAGGCCCCTATTACGCTATGCCGATTTACCCTGGGGATATTGGCACTAATGGCGGGCTAAAAACAGATGAGCGCGGACGCGTTTTGGCCGCTGGCGATAAGCCAATTGGCGGGCTCTATGCGGTGGGCAATAACGCTGCCTCTGCCATGGGTGAAAGCTATCCGGGAGCAGGGGTTACCATCGGGCCAGCTTTGACATTTGGCTATATCGCAACCCGTGATGCGTTGGGAGTGAATAGCTAATCTGGGCCGCTAATCCGCGCGCACTTTCACCCTGGGTGCGTCTTGTCCGCGCCGCATGGCGGCGATAAATTGTTCTAGCGGCGCAGGCTCTGGCACGGGCGATCCATCATCGCCTTCGCGCGCCCAAAATTCAGCAAAGCTTGGGAACAGCTTGTGGAAGTTGCCCTCCGCCCATTCTGTGTCCGGCCAGCGCATCTTGTTTTCGCCCATAGGCGGTTTGTTCAGGTCAGTTGCGTACCAGTAAAGCGGCAGGCGGCGGCGGAAGAACCACTGCCCATCTTGGCGCTCATAATCATCGGCATACATCATCTGCATGACGACCCATTCACCCGCTTGGGGATCGTCTGAGCCTTGGGCCGGCGTTTCATGCTCATTCTTGGAATAGACAATGCCGCGCGCATGATCTGGATCATCAAATTCGATAATGTGCCCGCCAATATGGTGGCTGGTTCCGGTAAAGGGCGAACGCAGAGTGCGGTCCATATAAGGGCGTAGAGCCGCGCGGCCAGTGCCTGCTTTGCCGACACTGACATCGGCGCAGAACAGGTTCACCATCGCATTCATATCGCGCATGTCGAGTGTGAGCGCATATTTGGCCGGAAGCTGGCGGATGGCATCAAGCGATTCCAACCGGTCTAACCGCTGCTCAATAGTCTTGTCGGTCATTGTGGGTGCTCCAATATGCTACGCGCTTCTGGTGTTCCATCCAGCGGCGTGTTTTCGCGCAGTTTAACGCGCCATCCAGCATCGGTGCGCACCAATGTCCAGCGATTGGCCGATACGCGCCACGCCTCGTAAGTCTCGCCTGCTTTGCGAAAGACAGTGCTGTAGCCAACGGCGATGGCAGTGTCGCCGGACAGTGTGATATGGTGAGGCGAGAGCATGTGTGCACAGCCTTGCTCCATCAGGCCGCGGTGCACCGGGCTATCCATCATCGCGGCAAGCGCTTCATGCCCTTGGATGAAGCCAAAACCGCCAATGTCATAAATGCCGTCTTCGACCCATAGCCGCGCCAAAGCGGCTCCATCGCCCGTGTCAGCCAGCGGGCCGTATGATGCGATCAGATCCGCAATGGCCGCGCGATCTTCTAACGCTTGGAGGCGGTTTGCAGCGTCATCCATTGGCCGCTGCAACCCCAGCTCTCCGGCCAAAAAATGTGCAATCCGCCAGGCTCATTCCGCTGGAGTAGCCGTGGCCCCATGCGGGCAAACCGTGGGTGCAGCGTCCAGCGGCAAACAATCCGGCGACCGGCGTGCCATCTGCTTGCAAAACTTCGCCATGCGCGGATGTGTTTAGTCCGCCTAGGGTGAAGAAGCTGAAATAGCTGGTCTCAAAATTCAGCTCCAGCGCCACGAATGGCCCTTGATCTAGCGGCGTTAAAATCGGCGCGCGCTTATCGAACAAAGGATCGCGGCCTTCATGGGCATGGTTGTTATAGAGCGTCATCGTATGGGCGAGGCTTCCGGCTGGCATTTCCAGTTCGGCCTCTACCTCTTCCCAAGTGTCGCCGGTCGCAGCAATCGGCGTTCGGGCAAATTCGGCAGGCTCGCTGAAGTGTGCGCTGTCGAGCAATAGATAGACTTTGCCGCCCGGTTGATCGACGGCGCAGCGGCTGACGCGGCCGTGATAGCAATCCTCATTGATGAAGCGCTTCCCTTGCACATTCACGAAAACGCCGGAAGCTTGGGGTTCGGGCATTGTCCAAGGGCAAGTGGTGAAAAACTGGTCCATATGCACCGCTTCGCCGCCTGCGCTCACGCCGAGTTGGATGCCGCTGCCATCATCCTTATCGCCGATGGGATCATTGATGCGGAAACTATCAGGGCAGTATTTGCGCCGCATTTCTTCATTCATGACAAAGCCGCCAGTGGCGAGCACCACGCCTTTGAGTGCGCGGATATATTGCACTTTGCCGTCCAGTTTTATTGCCGCGCCGACGATACGCCCGCTATCTTCGATAAGGCCAAGAATGCGTGCATCGACGATAACTTCTGTGCCCAATTCGCGTGCTTTAGCTTCCAGCACATCAAGCAAAGGCCGTCCGCCGCCCCATCCCATATGCTGGATCACATGTCCGCGAGGTGCAGGTTTGGCCTTCTCGCAAAAGGGTGCAGCAGCCTCGCTGCCCGACCAGATGAGCGTGCTGTCATCAGCCGGTTCAATCAATTTCCCGGGCAGGTAATTGCCGCGGTAAGGCACGCCTTGTGCTTTCAGCCATGCATAGTGATCCAATGCGCTTGTCGCATAGGCTTCGCATTTGGCATCATTGGCGCATGGCCCGCCAGCCATTTTTAAATAGCGCTCAAAATCTTCCGTCTTGTCCTCAAAACCGGCTGCGCGCTGGGCATCGCTGCCGCCGCCCCCGCCAATGTAAATCTCGCCGCCTGAAAGCCCCGATGCGCCGCCGCTGCCGGAATTGCGTTCAAACAGCATAACCCGTGCGCCAGCATTGGCCGCTTCGATCGCTGCGCAGGCTCCCGCTGCTCCAAAGCCGATCACCGCAACATCTGTCTCACTATGCCACTGCGGCACATCTGCTGCAGGCATAGTCCGGTGCAGGCTGGGCGCGGGTTCAGCCATTGGCTTCTTTCGCTTTGAGCATGTCGAGCGCCACATCGACAATCATATCTTCTTGCCCGCCGACCATTTTGCGCGCGCCCAACTCGACCAGAATTTCGCGCGTATCGAGACCGTAATGCTCGGCTGCTTTTTCAGCATGGAGCAGGAAGCTGGAATAGACGCCCGCATAGCCAAGCGCCAGAGTCTCGCGGTCAACGCGCACGGGACGCACTTGCAATGGCCGCACTAGGTCTTCGGCAGCATCCATCAGAGCCATCACGTCGGAGCCATGGTTCCAGCCCTTGCGGTCAGCTGCGGCGACAAACACTTCGAGCGGTGCATTGCCTGCGCCTGCGCCCATTCCAGCGAGCGAGGCGTCGATCCGCACAGCGCCTTCTTGCGCAGCGACAATGGAATTGGCCACGCCGAGCGCAAGATTGTGGTGCGCATGCATACCGCGCTGCGTTTCAGGTTTCAGAACCTTGTCATACGCTCGCAGGCGGTCGCGAACGCCGTCCATATCTAATGCGCCGCCGCTATCCGTGACGTAAATGCATTGCGCGCCATAGCTTTCCATCAACGCGGCTTGTTTCGCCAAATCATCGGCTTCGATCATATGGCTCATCATCAAGAAGCCCGACACATCCATGCCCAAATCGCGCGCAATGCCGATATGCTGCTTTGAGACATCGGCCTCAGTGCAATGTGTCGCAACCCGTACAGAGCGCACGCCCAAATCATAGGCGCGGCGCAGCTCATCTTCTGTGCCAACACCGGGCAAGATAAGCGTGGTGAGCACGGATGTGGTCAGCACATCAGCCACCGCTTCCAGCCACTCCCAATCGGTATGCGCGCCAAAGCCGTAATTGAAGCTCATTCCATTGAGACCGTCACCATGGGCAACTTCGATGGCGTCAACGCCTGCTTTATCCAGCGCAGCGGCAATATCGCGCACATGGTCGATGCCGTACATATGGCGGATCGCGTGCATCCCATCGCGCAAGGTTACATCTTGGATGTAAATCTTATCGCCGTTTTCAACTGAGAAGCTCATGCCGAAACCCTCTGTGCAATCAACTCGCCAGTGGCTTTGGCCGCGGCTGTCATAATGTCGAGATTGCCGGAATAGCTTGGCAGATAATCGCCAGCCCCTTCGACTTCCAGAAGGATCATGGTTTTGATGCCAGTGAACTCGCCCATACCGGGGATGGTGAGCGGGTTATTGTCGCCGATCCGCTCAAACTGCACTTCTTGCTTGAGGCGGTAGCCGGGCACATATTCCTGCACGCGGGCGACCATGGCTTCGACCGAGGCACGGATCGCCTCTTCGTCTGCACCTTCGGACAAAGTGAAGACCGTATCGCGCATGATCATGGGCGGTTCGGCAGGGTTTAGGATGATGATTGCCTTGCCCTTGGTCGCGCCGCCAACAGCTTCGATTGCGCTGGCAGTGGTGCGAGTGAACTCATCAATATTGGCGCGCGTTCCTGGCCCAGCAGAGCGCGAAGATACTGACGCGACGATTTCGGCATAATGAACCTTGCCCACTTGGCTGACGGCGGCGACCATGGGGATGGTTGCTTGCCCGCCGCAGGTGACCATGTTCACATTCAACTCGTCGAGATTGGCTTCCATATTCACTGGCGGAATGGTGAAGGGGCCGATGGCGGCTGGTGTCAAATCGATCACGCGAATGCCGTCCTTGCGCAGCTCTTCATCGTGCAGCTTGTGCGCATAAGCGCTGGTCGCGTCAAAAGCGATACGGATGTCTTTGTAGCAATCGAGCTTTTTAAGCCCCTCAATCCCTTCATGCGTGGTTGCAATGCCGCGTTCGCGGGCCATGGCGAGACCTTCGCTGTCAGCGTCGATGCCTACCACTGCGGCCACTTCCATATTCTGCGGATATTTGACCATTTTGATCATCAAATCGGTGCCAATATTTCCCGAACCAATGATGGCTGCTTTGACTTTTGTCATGCGTGTTCCCTCTTGGGTGTTTGCCTACACGAATTTTGCTGTGCAGCCGCCGATCCCGTGCAATTCCATTTCAAATAAATCGCCCGCCACTGCAGGCTCCAATGGGACGAGCGAACCCGAAAGGATCACATCGCCCGCATCCAAAGTGACGCCGTATTCGCCCAAAGTATTGGCGAGCCAAGCAACGGCCTGTGCTGGATCACCTTGAACAGCGGAGCCTAGCCCTTCGGACAAAGGTGCGCCGTTCTTGGTTACGGTGACTTTGAGGCTGGGCAGATCGTGATCGCGCGGATCAGCGCGCGCTTCGCCCAAAATGAATACGCCGCAGCTGGCATTGTCGGCTACCGTATCAACAATGCCGATTTTCCAATCAGCGATGCGGCTGTCGACGATTTCAAAACAGGGGGCGATGGCAGCTGTGGCCGCGATTACATCGGCGGCAGTTACGCCCGGACCTTTCAAATCGTCCTTCAAGACGAAGGCAATCTCGGCCTCTGCGCGCGGGGCAATCAATTGCTTGCCAGAGACAGAAATATCGCCCTCGACATGCATCCAATCAGTGAGGAACCCAAAGTCGGGTTGATGCACGCCCAGCATGTCTTGCACAGCCTTGCTAGTGACACCGATTTTCTTGCCAACAACGCGCTCGCCTTCGGCTGTGCGGCGGGCAAGAAAGTCGAGGCTGATGGCATAGGCGTCATCGATCGTTAGCGATGGGTCACGCTCAATTAGTGGGGCAAGTGTCGAACCATTGCGCAATGCCGCGAACAATTGGGCGCCATGGTCAGCCGCTTTGCTCACGCCAGAAACTCTGTTGCATATGTGTTGAATTCATCAGCGCGTTCAACTTGCACCCAGTGCCCTGTATGGGCAAAGGTTAGGCAGCGCACATCCTCGCATTGATCGAGGAAGAGCCGCGAATGACCCTCTGGGCAAAATTCATCATTTAGGCCCCACATCACAAAAATTGGGCACGTAAGCTCGCCAAGGCGCGGGCCCAAATTGGGTGTTTTCATCCGCATCAGCACGTCTTTTGGTTGGGTGCGAGCGACCTCAAAGCGTTCTTCGACGAGTGCATCAGGGATTTTATCGGCCCATTGCGGATGCAGCAGGTTCGCGATCAATCCGCGTTGTTCCTCCAATGAGAAATCGGGCGAGCCAAAGCTGCTTTTCATCTTCGCAATGCCGGGCATGGTGAAATAGCTGGCTTGTTCCGCCACACAGCCGGGTGCCATTAGCACCATTGAAGTGACAAAGCTTGGATCGTTCAGCGCGATTTGGATAGCTATCCCGCCGCCGAGTGAATTGCCGACGAAGGCTGCGCTAACGATCCCGTGCTGCTTCAGCGCATCATGCACGCTGTCGGTGAACAGATCGAGCGTATAGTCGATCCCTTCCGGCTTTGATGACGCGCCATAGCCGATCAGATCAGGCAGAATAACGCGAAAGCCTGCATCTACGAACGCGTCAATATTGCCGCGAAAGTTTGACGCGCCAGAGGCTCCCGGCCCGCTACCATGCAGGAAGACGACCGGATCGCCTTCACCCACCTCAGCGATATGAATTTCATGACCGTCAGCCACATTATAGCGGCTCGTCTTTAGCTCCCCCATCCCAATTTCGCCTTACAGGAAGTTGAAAACAGGAGGCTGGCCGAGCATCGTTCCGACTACATCGCCGGTACGATTAGCCGGATCATTGGCAACATGCGCACGCGCCGCTTTAATATCGAGCCAAGGCTGGATAATCTCGCTGGATGTGTAGATGGCTCGTCCGCCTAGCAGCTCCACCATATCATCAATCAGGCGCGCCAATCGGCGCACAACCGTCGAGGATTGGTAAGCGTATAGTGCGCGTTTCTCCATCGGAATTTCTTCACCGCGTTCCGCGATTTCCAGCAAATCTTCGAAGGTCTTCTCCAGCGTCAATTCCATCTCAAGCGATTGAGAATGCGCTGCAGCAATCGCGGCATGCAAGATCGGATCTTCTTTAGAAGCCTTGCCCGTATTGGTTGAAATACGGCTTTCCATGATTTTCATCGCTGCATTAATCGCGGCGCGCGCACCGCCAAAGGCTGCCGTGCTGACGGAACGAACGAACACTTGGGCCCATGGAAGAGTATAGAGCGGGCCTTCGTTCACTTCTTGCCCAGGGTTCTGGCATAAGAAGCCCTCTACCGCGCGGTGGGTGCGATATTCCGGCACGAATACGCGGTCGACAGTGATGCCGTGGCTGCCAGTGCCTTGCAGGCCGAAGACATGCCATTCATCTTCATCGATGGTGTAGTCAGCGCGCGGCAGTAGGAATGTGCGCATGTCTGGTGCACCGCCTTCTTCTGCTGGCGGCACCAATGCGCCGAGCAATACCCAGTCGCAATGCACAGAGCCAGTTGAAAAACCCCAATGGCCAGAGAGGTAAAAGCCGCCCTCTGTAGGCTCGACCTTGCCGACAGGCTGATAGGTGGAGGAGACGATTGTGCTGGTGGCCGCTTCCCATACTTCTTGCTGTGCCTTTTCAGCGAACAGTGCGAGTTCATAGGGGTGGCAGCCGACCACGCCGAACATCCAACCGGTCGACATGCAGCCTTCTGCGATTAGCTTTTGCACCGCGAAGAACGTGTTGGGATGCATTTCATAGCCGCCAAAGTTCTTCGGCTGCAAAATCTTGAAGAAGCCTGCCTCTTTGAACTCAGCAATGGTCTCTTTGGGAACATTGCGGTCTGCGATACATAGCTTCGCGCGCTTCTTGAGTGTGGGGATCATCGCGCGGGCGCGAGCAACCAGCTCGTCATGGGTTGGCATTTCGCCGGCTTGCTGCTGAATAGGGGCAACTGTGGCCATCATTCTTCTCCGTTTGCGCTACGACTCACACGCTTTTGTGCAAATTCGTAAAAAGAATTGCCAAAAAATACGCAAATCGTCAATTGAAAAGCTATCTGCTTTCGGATAAATCAATTTTTATAAGTCTCGATCAACTGATTCATGGTTGGAGGCCTTTGGGGGATGGCGCTTGGATTACGGCATAAATGGCAAGGTGGCGATTGTTACCGGAGGCACGCGCGGCCTGGGCCGGTCGGTCGCGGTCAAGCTATCTGAGCAGGGCTGCAAAGTGGTGGCCTGTGCGCGTAGTGAGCCTGACGACTTGCCCGCAAATGTTGAGTTTGCAGCGCTGGATGTGCGCGATGCCGATGCGGTGGAGGCTTTTGTTGCCGATGTCGCAGCGCGCCATGGCGGCGTTGATATCATCGTGAACAATGCAGGCGGTTCGCCTGACAGTGATGCGGCCACAGCCAGTCCGCGCTTTGCCGAGGCGATCACAAAGCTCAATTTGCTCGCACCCTATTATATGGCACGCGCAGCCCATCCGCATTTGAAGGCAGGCGACTGCGGCAAGGTGATCAATATCGCTAGCGTATCGGGCATCCGTCCTTCACCGGGCACGGCTATTTATGGCGCTGCAAAAGCAGGGTTGCTGAACCTCACCAAAAGCTTGGCGCAGGAATGGGGCGGCGACGGCATTTGTGTAAACGCGATTATCGTTGGCCTAGCTGAAACCGAAACGACCGCCGAGACTTATGGCGGCAAAGATGCGCAGGCGAAGATCGCCGCGTCTCTGCCGCTGGGCCGCATGGCGCGCGGCGATGATGTGGCGCGCGCAGTTTTATATCTCGCATCGCAGGCTTCGGAATATGTCTCTGGCGCGTGGCTGAATGTTGATGGAGGCGGCGAGCGGCCGCTGTTCCTTGATCTCGTAAAGGGAGGGTAGCAGTCAATGGCTATCAAAGAATTGGGTTATGTTGTGATTGAGACAACGATGTCTCAAGAATGGCATGAATATCTAACCGGCGTGGCTGGCGTTATGCCCGCCGACAACGGCGCAGATGGCGCGGCGCATTACCGTATTGATGCGCGCCCTTTCCGTTTTCGTATCGAGGCGGCATCGGATGAGCGCTTGGCTGCAGCAGCCTATGAGGTTGACACACGCGAAGCCTTGGATGCTTTGGCAGCTCGCATAGAGGCTGCTGGGCAATCTCTTCATTGGGGCGATCAAGCCGCGGCAAAAACGCGCTGTGTTGAGACCTATTTCCGCACCAGCGATCCGGCAGGCAATGGCTTGGAGTTCTACGTTGGCAGCGCAAGTGATAATGTTGAATTTGTCTCACCGGTGGGTGTTTCAGGTTTTGTGACCGGCGAATTTGGAATGGGTCATGCGGTGTTTTCTGCGCCCGATTTTGCTGCCACGCATGGTTTTTATAAGGATGTGCTGGGCTTTCACGACAGCGATTTGCCTGTGTTCCATCTGATGGGGCCGGATGGTCCGCCAATGCATTTCGCCTTTATGCACGCCGACAATGGCCGCCACCATTCTATTGCTGTGGGCGAGGGGCCAGTGCCGCCATCGGGCTGTGTGCATTTGATGCTGGAGATGCGCAATCTGGTCGATGTTGGCAAATGCTATGACCGTATGAAGCAGGCCGGTGTTCCGGAAAGCGCCAGCCTTGGCCGACATACCAATGATGAGGTGACCGGCTTTTATATGCAAACTCCGTCCGGTTTTGATCTGGAGATTGGCTGTGATGGCCTGGTGATTGATCCGGATAAATGGGAGGCCACATCGCATGTCACCATCAGCGATTGGGGCCATGAATGGGCTTGGCAAAAGGCCATGGCTGAAGAAATGGCCGCTTCTGAAGGAGACGCCGAGCAATGACGCTTGATAAAAGAATGACTGCCGCTGAGATCGTCGGCCAGCTAGAGAGCGGCATGACGATCGGTATTGGCGGCTGGGGCCCGCGCCGCAAACCGATGGCTTTGGTGCGCGAGATATTGCGCTCCGACCTTAAGGATCTGACCATTGTCTCTTATGGCGGGCCCGATGTCGGCATGCTGTGCGCGGCGGGCAAGGTGAAGAAACTGGTCTTCGCGTTTGTGTCATTGGACGCAATTCCGCTTGAGCCGTGGTTTCGTAAAGCGCGCGAGGCGGGTCAGATCGAAGTTCTCGAGCTTGACGAGGGCATGTTCCAATGGGGCCTGAAAGCGGCAGCCTTTGATTTGCCATTTCTGCCAACGCGCGTGGGGCTCGGTACAGATTTGGTCGAACTGGGCGGATTGAAAACCGTGCAATCACCCTATGATGATGGCGAAGTTATGGTGGCTATGCCTGCGCTCAAACTGGATGCTTCGATCATTCACATGACGCGCTGCGATCACCGCGGCAATGTCCAGGCGCTTGGCCCTGATACTTACTATGATGAATGGTTCGCCAAGGCGGCAGATAAGTGTTTTGCCAGCTGCGAAGAATTGGTTCCTGCAATGGAAGATGCCCATGAGGCCGATGTACGCGCTAACATTGTGGAGCGCTGCTTCATCACTGGCGTGACAGAGGCGAAAGGCGGCGCGCATCCAACGTCCATGCCGCCGCTTTATGGGCCGGATATGAAAGCCATCAAAGCCTATGCAGGTGCAGCAAAAGACCCCGGTGATTGGAGCGCAGTTGCCGAGCAGTTCGTGGGCGCAGATGAGGATGCTTATCTAAAGTCCATCGGCGGCATCGATGCAGCGATTAACGTGCCTTTGGCGATTTATTGAGGGTGATGACACATGACTGAAGTAACTCTCGCAGAACTTTGCATTGCCGCTGTCGCAGAAGCATTTCGTACCGATAAAGAGCTAGTCGGAACAGGCATTGGTCCCGTACCGCGTCTGGGCGTCGGCCTTGCCAAAATGACCCACTCACCTGGCCTCATGATGACCGATGGCGAGGCGTTTTTGGTTGAGCAACCAGTGCCGCTTGGCCCGCGTGATTATGACGACCGCAAGCGTGCCGGCTATCTGCCGTTTAGCCGTTTCTTCGATAGCGCCGTTTGGAGCGGTCGCCGTCATGCCATGGTAACGCCCACGCAAGTTGACCGCTTTGGCCAGACGAACCTCTCGGCGCTCGGCGGCACGCATGAACAGCCCAAGGTGCAAATGCTCGGTGCGCGCGGTTTTCCCGGCAATGGGATATATCACCCCAATTCCATGTTTATCCCATTCCATTCAAAGCGCGTGTTTGTCGAAGGCGAAGTCGACCGGATTTCCTCGCCCGGCTATAATCCTGCGCGCCGGATTGCTGGCGGCAATTATTCCGGCATTGAGCTCAAGCGCATTGTTACCAATCTTTGTGTGATGGACTTTGGCGGAGCGGATAATGCACCGCGCGTCATTTCGCTTCACCCCGGCGTGACCTTTGCCGAAGTGCAAGAGGCGACCGGTTTTGCCCTGATCGACGCGGTAGAGGGTGAGACTCCGCTGCCGACATCAGAGCAACTTGAAATCATCGCCAGTCTCGATCCCCACGGATACCGGCACAAGGTTTTGAAAGACAATCCGCCTGCACAAAAATCACCCGAAGGAGCCTCAGCATGAGCGACGAAATCGTACCCCTTGTTGACGAGCCGCCAACCTATGAAACCGATGAGCCAATATTGTATGCGGCAAAAGACGGCGTGGCGACAATCACACTGAACCGGCCGCAGTTTCACAATGTCCAAAACAGTCAGATGACCTATGCGTTGGATGATGCATTCTCGCGTGCGGTGAATGATGACGCGGTTAAATGCATCGTACTGAAATCGGATGCAAAGCACTTTACTGCCGGCCATGATATTGGCTCGCCAGGGCGCGATTTCCATTCGAGCTTTGACCGCCGTTTGATGTGGTATGATCACGCCAATAAAGGCGGCGCAGAAAAAGCCTATATCCGCGAGCAAGAAGTCTATCTGGGCATGTGCAAACGCTGGCGCAATATTCCTAAGCCAACGATCGCACAGGTTCACGGCGCGTGCATCGCAGGCGGTTTGATGTTGGCTTGGGTGTGTGATTTGATCGTCGCCTCAGATGATGCATTTTTCCAAGATCCAGTGCTGCAAATGGGTTTTCCCGGTGTGGAATATTTCGCTCACGCGCATGAGTTAAATCCGCGCATTGCAAAGGAATTTCTGTTGCTGGGTGAGCGTATGCCCGCACACCGCGCCTATGAAATGGGCATGGTCAACCGCGTTGTCCCCCGCGATGAATTGGAAGCAGAAGTCGCCAAGATCACAGCGCGTCTGGCTGAGCAACCTCGCCTTGCGATGCAGCTCGCGAAACAAGCGATCAATCATATGGAGACGCTTGCTGGCAAGGAAGCAGGCATTGATGCAAGCTTTGGCTATCACCACTTTGCCCATGCCAATAATCAGCTGATCAAAGGCGATTATATCGCCGGGTTCGACGGCAAGAAAATGGCCGATAAGAACAAAGAGCAGCAGGCGAAAAAGAGCTGATATGACGCCCGCTTTGGCCACTCCGCTGACCCAAATGCTGGGCTGCCGCTTGCCTGTGGTGCAAACCGCAATGGGCTGGATTGCGACCCCGCAATTGGTCGCGGCTAGCAGCAATGCGGGCGCTTTCGGCTTTCTGGCGGGTGCGGTGATGAAACCGGCGGAATTGGCGGCTGCGATTGATGAGCTCAAAGGCCTGACACCGCATAAATTCGGTGTCAATTTTCACAGCTTTCAGCCCGGAGCAAAAGAGATCGTCAACGTGATCCTTGCCAATTCCGACCGGATAGGCGCGGTGAGTTTTGGGCGCGGGCCTGATGCGGAAATGATCGGCAAATTCCGCGAAGCGGGCATCATTTGCATGCCGACCGTTGGCGCGGTGAAACATGCGCAAAAAATGGTTGCGCTGGGGTGCGAGGCGATCACTATTCAAGGCGGTGAGGGCGGCGGTCATACAGGCGCAGTTGCGACCACAATTCTCCTCCCTCAAGTCCTCGATGCGGTGGATGTGCCAGTTTTGGCTGCGGGCGGTTTTGCCGATGGGCGCGGTCTGGCTGCGGCCCTAGCCTATGGCGCCTGCGGGATTGCCATGGGCAGCCGCTTTATGATGACAGCGGACAGCCCTGTGCCCGCGCAAGTCAAAGGCGCTTATGCCAAGGCAGGCACGCAGGATATTTTCGTCACAACCAAAATTGACGGCATTCCGCAGCGGATGATCCGCAATGCGATGCTCGACCGGATCGAGGCGGGCGGAGGCTTTGCCAAATGGCGGCGCGGAATGCTCGCAGGTCTGGCTTTCAAACGCGAGACGGGGGCCAGTTGGGGCGAGATCATCTCCTCTGCGCGGCAGATGCAGGCGGCTGGCGGCAAGTCATTTCCAGAGGCAATGCTGGCTGCGGCTGCACCCACCTTGCTGCAAAAAGCAGTGGTGGATGGTGACGCGATCGGCGGGCTGATGGCATCTGGCCAAGTCGCGGGGCGGCTTGATGATTTGCCAAGCTGCGCTGACTTGCTTGCTCAAATCGAAACGGATGCCTTGGCGCAAATTGCGGCTCTATCGGCCATTCCTCAAACAGTTAAAGGAGCGGCCTGATGGGCATTGAAACGCATATCAAAGATAAGATTGCCGAGATCGTTTTCGACGTTCCGCCGGTTAATGCTTTCGACAGTGACACTTGGATGGAGATCCCTGACATTGTAACAGCGGCAGCGCGCAATCCGGAGGTCAACTGCGTGTTGATCCGAGCGGAAGGCAAAGGGTTTTGCGGCGGCGTTGATATTAAGGAAATGCAGGCGCATCCAGAGCGCATCACCATTCTCAATCGGGGTAATTACCTCACCTTTAAAGCTATCCGTGATGCAGAGGTTCCCGTGGTTGTGGCGGCTCACAAATTCGTGATTGGCGGCGGTATTGGCATCTGCGGTGCAGCCGATACGATTATCGCCGCGGATGATGCATTCTTTGCCCTGCCAGAGGTCGACCGCGGCGCGATGGGCGGGGCAAGCCATTTGTCGCGCATGCTGCCCTTGCACAAGGTGCGGGCAGCATTCTTTACTGGCGGCAATATACCTGCCGAGGAAGCTTACCGCTTGGGCGCGATTGAGAAGGTCGTGCCGCGCGGAGACTTAGAAGACGAAGCCCGCGCTTTCTGCGCTATCATTGCTTCGAAATCCCGCAAGGCCCTTGTGATTGCGAAAGAGGCATTGAACGGCCTTGAGGAGCGTGATGTCGATCGCGGCTACCGCTGGGAGCAAGGCTTCACGCTGGAAATGTACATGCATGAAGACAGCCAAAAATCCCGTGATGAATTTGTCAAAACCGGCAAGGCGGCTGAGTTTTAATCCATGCAATTGAGCTTCACTCCAAAGCAGCAGGCATTCCGCGCAGAAGTGCGCGAATGGTTGGCCGAACATGTACCGGAAAAGCCGCTTTTGACGCTTGAGGGCGAAGAGGGCTTTCACCAGCATGTTGAATGGGAACGCAAACTTGCCTCTGGCAATTGGGGCATGGTCACTTGGCCTGAAACCTATGGCGGGCGCGGGTTAGACCTGATTGAATGGCTAATCTTCGAAGAGGAATATTGGGCGTCTGGCGCACCTCTGCGGGTCAATCAAAACGGCATCTTCCTGCTGGGGCCAACCATCATGGAATTTGGTACGGAAGAGCAGAAGCAGCGCTTCTTGACGCCCATGGCAGCAGGTGAGAAAATCTGGGCGCAGGCGTGGTCTGAACCGGGCGCTGGCAGTGATATGGCGGCGATCAAAACCACCGCATTTCGGGACGGTGATCATTATGTGATCAATGGCCAGAAAACATGGTCGAGCAGGGCCAGCTTTGCCGATTGGAGCTTTGGATTGTTCCGCACTGAAGAAGGCAGCGCGCGGCACAAGGGGCTTTCCTTCATCCTGTTTGATCTCAATACTCCAGGCGTCACACGGCGGCCGATTCGCCAATTGCACGGCAATCCCGGCTTTGCTGAATTGTTCTTCGATGATGTGCGTGTGCCGGTTGAAAACCTGCTGCATGAAGAGGGCAAAGGCTGGAATGTTGCCATGGCCACAGCCGGTTTTGAACGCGGCTTGATGCTGCGTTCGCCGGGCCGTTTTCAAGCGGCAGCAAAGCGTTTGGTCGAATTGTTCAAACGCCATGAAGCAGATGCCGCACCATCGGCTCGCGAGGCAGTGACCAAAGCATGGATGGATACGCAGGCCTATGCCTACAATACCTATAATGTTGCGGCGAAGATAATGGCTGGGGGCAGCATTGGTGCAGAGGCGAGCCTGAATAAGATATTCTGGTCAGAGCTTGACCGGGCAATGCACCGCACAGCGCTGCAATTGTTGGGGGCGGCGGGCGAATTGCAGCATTTCGAAGATGGCGCAGCCAATGATTGGCTGGAGGGCTATATTTTCTCGCTATCGGGCCCGATTTACGCTGGATCGAACGAGGTTCAGCGCAATATTGCCGCAGAACGTCTGCTTGATCTGCCGCGCGTGGGGAGAGTATAATGGAGTTTCTCATCGCTCCCGACCGACTTGAATTGGCTGAGGCAGTGCGCGATTTCCTTGCTGGAACACACGGTCCTGAGGTCTTGCGCAAATTGGACGGTGCAAACCGCGATCCAGAAATTTGGAACGGGCTGGTGGAGATGGGCCTGCCCGGATTGCTGATCCCCGAAGAGCATGGCGGATTGGGTATGGGCCTGCTTGATGCAGCGCTTGTTGCGCGGGAATGCGGACGTTTTGCTGTTGCAGAACCTTTGGTCGAAAGCGCTTTTGTCATGGCGCCTTGGCTGATGGCGAAAGGTGAAACTGGCGATCTTGCGAGCATTGCATCGGGTGAGGCACGGCCGACGTCAGCGCACGTGATTAATGGCTGGCAATCGGATGGCGAAGGCGCGGCGCTCGATAGCGTTGATCCTCTGCGCAATCTGACCGCCCTGCCGCAGGATGCATCGGATGATCCGCATATGCTCAATCTGGGCGCGCTCATGTCGGCGGCGCAATTGATTGGTTTGGCGGAGGCAATGCTCGATCAGGCGGTGGAATATGGCAAAGTCCGCGAACAATTTGGCCAACCCATTGGCGGCTTCCAAGCGATCAAGCACAAGCTTGCCGATGTCGCTGTGGCGCTGGAATTTGCGCGGCCCGTATTATGGCGCGCTGCGCAATCTATGGACGATGAGTTGGACAGCGCCGCTTTGCATGTCAGCCATGCAAAATTGGCGGCGTCAGATGCAGCCTATCTTTCTGCGGAAAGCGCGATCCAAGTGCATGGCGCGATGGGATACACATACGAGGTTGATCTGCATTTCTGGATGAAGCGCAGCTGGGCGCTTGCCGGTGCATGGGGCAGCCGCGGTTTTCATGCGCGCCGCGTGGATGAAGCGGTGTTCGATGCCGCCTCTGCGATCGGTCCGCAGCACACATTTGCCTAAGGAAAAGACATATGGCTGAAGCCTATATTATCGACGCAGTGCGCAGCCCAATGGGCCGCAAAAAGGGCTCTTTGGCCGCCATCCATCCCGCCGATCTTGCCGCGCATCCTTTGCGTGAACTGATCGCGCGCAGCGGAATTGACGCAGGCGCAGTGGATGATTGCGTATGGGGGTGCTGTGACACTATCGGTCCGCAAGCTGGCGACATTGGCCGCACAGCATGGCTGGTTGCTGGCCTGCCGCAGCATGTGCCGGGAACCACGGTCGACCGTCAATGCGGGTCAAGTCAGCAAGCGGTGCATTTCGCAGCTCAAGGCGTGATGAGCGGGACGCAGGATTTGGTTGTTGCTGGCGGCTCGCAGGCGATGAATGCAATCCCCATTTCAGCGGCCATGTATGCAGGCCAGCCCTACGGATTTGACAATCCCTTCAATACCTCACCCGGTTGGGTAGCGCGTTACGGTGACGGGCTGCTCAATCAAATCGCGTCGGCGCAAATGATAGCGGACAAATGGGAGATCAGCCGCGAGGATATGGAAGCCTTTGCTTGCGCATCCCACGAGCGCGCCGATGCCGCCACGCAAAGCGGCGCGTTTGATCGCGAGATTGCGGCGTTGGAAGGTCTTGAGGCGGATGAGACGATCCGCGCTGGCACGACATTGGAAGCTCTGGCGGGCCTCAATCCCGTCGGCGGCGAGGGCACAATTACGGCTGGTGTTGCCAGCCAGAACTGTGATGGTTCGGCTGCATTGCTGCTCGCAGGTGAGCAAGCGGTGAAGGATCATGGCCTCACCCCGCGCGCCCGGATCCATCATATCTCGGTGCGCGCTGATGATCCCGTGTGGATGTTGACCGCGCCTATTCCAGCAACGCAGCACGCGCTGAAAAAAGCTGGGCTAACAGTCAACGATATCGACCTGTTTGAATGCAATGAAGCCTTTGCCAGTGTGCCGCTTGCGTGGATGAAGGAGCTGAATATTCCGCATGAAAAGGTGAACGTGCGCGGCGGAGCGATTGCTCTGGGTCATCCGCTCGGCGGGACAGGTGCACGGATTATGACGACCATGCTGCATGCGCTGGAGGATTCGGGCGGCCGCTACGCTCTTCAAACGATGTGCGAAGGCGGCGGTCAGGCGAATGTTACGATTATTGAGAGGCTGGGTTAATGGGTATTTGCGAAGGCCGGACGGTCATCATAACAGGCGCTGCACGTGGACTTGGCCGAGCTTACGCGCTTGGCTTTGCGGCAGAAGGCGCGAATGTTGTCGTCAATGATATTGGCACATCTTTGGGCGGAGAAGGGCGCAATACAAGCGCGGCTGACGGCGTGGTTGATGAGATCAAAGTGGCGGGCGGACAGGCCATCGCAAACTATGAAGACGTCACCGATTGGGACGCGGCCAAGCGGATTGTCGACGGTGCGATTGAGGCTTTTGGTGACCTTCATGTTGTGGTCAATAATGCTGGCATCGTGCGCGACCGCATGTTTGTCTCTGCCACGTTGGAGGAATGGGATGCGACCATGCATGTCCATCTTCGCGGCCATTTCTGCATTGCGCGCCATGCGGTGAATTACTGGCGCGCCAAGCAAAAAGACGGCGGTACGCCTGATGCACGGATCATCAACACGACGAGCGGCGCTGGCTTGCAGGGCTCTATCGCTCAGGCGGCATATTCGACCGCAAAGGGCGGCATAGCCTCGCTTACCTTGGTGCAAGCGGCGGAATTGGGCCGCTACGGTATCACATCCAATGCGCTCGCTCCGTCTGCCCGCACTCGCATGACCGAGCAAGCCTTTGCTGACAAAATGGCAACTGAAGGCGACAGCTTCGATGTTATGGACCCGGCCAATATCGCGCCCACTGTTGTATGGCTTGGCAGCGCTGAAAGCGCCGATGTCACCGGCTGCGTGTTTGAGCTGGAAGGCGGAAAAATTATGCTGGAGGATGGCTGGCGCGAAGGTCCCGTCACCGACAAAGGCGCTCAGTGGGCGCCTGCTGAAGTGGGCGACGCGGTCGAAAAATTGATCGCTGCTCGCCAAGAGCCCCGCAAGGTTTGGGGAACGTAAGATGGATTTTGCCTTCACCGAAGAACAGGAAATGATTGCCGAAACCGTGCAATCCTTCTTCCGCGAAAACGCCACCAGCAAGCGCACCCGTGCAGCCATGACTGATGGCGGAATTGACCGCGAATTGTGGAGCAGTTTTTGCGGTGAGCTTGGCCTTGCTGGTGTTGCTTTGCCCGAGGATATGGGCGGTGCAGGGCTGGGCATGGTGGAATTTGCCATTGTCGCAGAAGCCGCGGGCGCGCATGTTTCAGCGATCCCAATGCTAGGCTTGACGATGGCCACGCAAGCATTGGCTGCTGGCGGCAGCGATGCTCAGCGCGAGGCTTGGTTGGAGCGCTTGACCAGCGGAGAGGCAATTGCGGCATTTGGCACGAGCGATGATCTGAACGCTGCCGGTGATACGCTGTCTGGCACAGTGAATTTTGTCGCTCATGGCAGCAGCGCGGATGTTCTGGTTATCGCAAGCGGCGACAAAGCTTGGCTGATCGAAGCGGGCACAGATGGTGTATCCGTCAATGCGCCCACCACGATGGATCAGACCCGCCCGCTTTGCCAAGTCACTTTGGATGGCGCGGCCGGTGACGCGTTACCTGATGGCGCAGCGGCAATCGCGGCTGCGCAAAGTGCCGGCATGCTTTGTCTCTCAGCAGAAGCTCTAGGCGGCGCGCAAGAAGCGCTGGACCGGACAGTGATCTATGCGAAAGAGCGGGTGCAGTTTGGCCGCGCCATTGGCAGTTTCCAAGCCTATAAGCACCGGCTTGCTGATATGGTCATCGAGATCGAGCAGGCGCGCAGTGCGGTCTATTGGGCCGCTTGCGCGATTGATGAGGGCTCGGAAGAAGCGCAGCTCGCCATTCACGCGGCCAAGGCATTTTGCGCTGACACGTTCTTCAAATGCGCGGGCGATATGATCCAGCTTCATGGCGGGATCGGCTTTACATGGGAGCATGATGCGCATCTGTTTTTCAAGCGTGCGCGCTCCATTCAAACCCTGCTGGGTGATGGCAATAGCCACCGTGAGGCTGTGGCCAATATGGTTCTGGGAGAAGCGGCATGAAACTGGGCTTCACCAAAGCAGAAGAAGATTTTCGTGCAGAGGCCGCCGATTGGCTGAACGCGCAAATGGCGGGCGAATTTTCCGACATTAAGGGTATTACCACGCTCACCGAAAAGGCCGAGCGCCGCAAGGAGTGGGAACAGCATCTAGGGGCTAATGGTTGGTCTTGCATCGGCTGGCCCAAGGAGTGGGGCGGGCGCGGAGCAAGCCTAGCACAGCAAGTGATTTTTGCCGAGGAATATGCCCGCGCAGGCGTGCCGGGCCGTGTCAATCACATCGGGGTTGAGCTGGCCGGACCGACCTTGCTGACATTCGGTACTGAGGAACAAAAGCAGCGCTTCCTGCCCGGAATTGCCAAAGGCGAGACGATCTTTTGCCAAGGCTATTCGGAACCCAATGCGGGCTCCGATCTGTCCAGCGTGCGTACAAAAGCGCGGCTCGATGGCAATGAATGGGTCGTCGATGGTCAGAAAATCTGGACCAGCCTTGCCCACATCTCTGACTGGATTTTCGTCGTTGCGCGCAGCGAGGAAGGCTCCAAAGGACCCAAAGGTCTGACCTTCCTGATGATGGAGATCGATCAACCCGGAATTGATATTCGCCCGATTGAACAGATCAATGGCGATGCTGAATTTAATGAGACATTCTTTGATGGCGCACGCTGCCCAGAAGACAGTTTGATCGGCGAAGTTGGCGGCGGCTGGAAAGTGGCGATGGGCTTGCTCAGCTTTGAACGCGGCGTGTCGACTTTGGGCCAGCAAATGGCGTTTCGAAACGAGTTGGACGAAGTGATTGAAGCGGCCAAAGCCAATGGCACGGCAAATGATCCGCTCATCCGACAGCGCATTGCCAAGGCCGAGATTGGCCTGCGCCTCATGCGTTATGGCGCGATGCGGATGCTGTCTAACACCGACCTGTCCAAGGTCGATGGCGCGGCGCTTACGTATAAGATCCAATGGGCAAGCTGGCGGCGCAGTCTGGGTGAGCTTGCTATGGATGTGCTTGGCCAAGGCGCCGAAATCGCTGGCGGCGAAGATTACGAATGGGACGTATTGCCCAATCTCTTCCTCTATAGCCGCGCCGATACGATTTATGGCGGAACGAACCAAATCCAGCGCAATTTGATCGCTGAGCGCGGGCTGGGAATGCCCCGTGAGCCTAGAGGCGAGCAAAAATGAAACATGAGCCTAGAGGTGATGCATGAGCTTAGAACCGCAATATCCGCCAGCGCGCGATCTGCTTAAAGGGCAGAAAGTTGTCGTAACTGCAGCAGCGGGAACTGGCATTGGCTATGCCGCGGCGAAACGTGCAGCAGAGGAAGGCGCGGCTGTGCTTATCTCTGACTTTCACGAGCGGCGCTTGAATGAGGCTGCTGACCGGATTGCAGAGGAAACCGGCACGCCTCGGCCTCATACGCAATTGTGCGATGTCACCGATCAGGCGCAGGTTGATGCGCTTTGCGAAGCGGCGCAGTCAAAGCTTGGCGCGGTTGATGTGCTGATCAATAATGCAGGGCTTGGCGGCGAAGTTCCGGTCACCGAAATGACCGATGATCAATGGCACCGAGTGCTGGATGTCACGCTCAATTCTGTGTTCCGCATGACCCGCGCGTTCCTGCCGCATATGCAGGAGCGAAAGACGGGAGCAATCGTCAACAATGCTTCTGTGCTGGGCTGGCGCGCGCAAAAGGGGCAAGCGCATTATGCTGCAGCCAAAGCGGGCGTCATGGCGTTTACGCGGTGCAGTGCAGTCGAAGCTGCTGAGTTTGGCGTGCGCATCAATGCGGTCGCGCCGTCCATTGCGATGCATGCCTTCCTCGCCAAAGTGACGACCGATGATTTGCTGGCCGAGCTTTCCGCCAAGGAAGCCTTTGGACGGCCTGCTGAAGTGTGGGAAGTCGCCAATGCGATGATCTTCCTCGCCTCTGATCTATCAAGCTATATGACGGGCGAAGTGCTCTCCGTCTCCAGCCAGAGAGCCTGATATGACCCGCGTTTTTGAACAGCCCGCTGATTTGATCGGTTCAGAAGAAACTGCGCTCGGACCGACCGACTGGATGGTGATTGAGCAAGACCGGATTGATGGTTTTGCTGAGGTTACAGAAGACCGCCAATGGATCCACGTCGATGCTGAGCGCGCGAAGGATGGGCCGTTTGGAGCCACAATTGCGCATGGGTATCTCACCATGAGCTTAGTCAATCATTTCCTTCCGCAATTGATCGAAGTGCGCGGTTTTTCTCATGCGGTGAATGTCGGCGCAGACCGGCTGCGCTTCCTTAATCCGGTCAAAGTCGGCTCGCGCATCAGGGGATGCGGCGAGATTATCTCCGTCGAAGAACTCAAAGGCGGCTATCAATCCATCGTGCGCGTTACGGTTGAGATCGAGGGTGAGGAAAAGCCTGCCTGCATCATCGACACCATCAGCCGCTATTATCCAGAAAGCTAAGGCATGACTTCAAGCGAACAGATGCGCGCCGCCGTGCACACTTATGTGGAAAGCTATAATCGCGGTGATTTGGACGGTATCGCTGGAATTTACGCAGCAGATGCCACGGTCGAAGACCCAGTGGGAACGCCGCTGAAACGCGGGCATGCAGAACTGCGCGAGTTTTTCGGCGTCGGAATAAGTATGGGCGCAAAACTCCATTTGGACGGCCCGATCCGATGCGCCAGCGACAGCGCCGCATTCGCGTTTCATGTTGAGCTTGAAATGGAAGGCAAAGCTCAGCGCATTGATGTGATCGACGTATTCCGTTTTGATGAGGAAGGCAAAGTCGCAGAAATGCGTGCCTTCTTTGGCCCTGAAAATATGGGAGCTGTTTAGCATGGCGACAGACACGCTCCCCGCAACCATTCCGCATATGGCAGAGGCTGCGGCCAAGCAGCGCGGCGATGCGCCTGCGGTCTTGGAGAGCGGCGAGACATGGAGCTATGCCGAATTGTGGCAGCATTCGCGCTCCGCGGCATCTGCGTTCATTGCCCGCGGAATTGGCGAAGGCGATAGGGTTGCGATTTGGGCACCCAACAGCCGGGAGTGGATTGTTGCCGCCTTGGGCGCGCTTAGCGTGCGGGCAGCGATTGTTCCACTTAATACACGGCTGAAAGGGCGTGAGGCGGGCGATATTTTGCGCCGGACCCAGGCGAAAATGCTGCTGACTGTAAGCGAGTTTCTCGGCGCGGATTACCGCGCTTTGCTGGTCGATGAGCCATTGCCCGACTTGGCGGAGACATTGTGCCTCGATGCAGATTTTGGCGCGTTCATGGCAAGCGGGAAAGGCGCAGAGGACAGCGCGGTTGATGATGCGCTATCAGCGCTGCAGCCTGACGATGTGTCCGACATAATGTTCACCAGCGGCACCACTGGCGCGCCCAAGGGTGTGATCACGACCCATGACAGGATCGTGCCAATGTTCCGCCATTGGGTCGAGGTAATGGGGCTTCAAGCGGGCGAGCGATATCTCATCATCAATCCGTTCTTTCATAGCTTTGGCTTCAAAGCTGGCTGGGTTGCGGCTTTGATTGCAGGCGCGGTGATTTTGCCCATGGCTAACTTCGACATTCCGCAAGTCATCCGGCATATTGAAGAAGATAAAATCAATTTCCTCCCCGGTCCGCCAACGATTTATCAGGCGCTGCTAGCAGCGAAGGATGAGCGCGATTTCGACACCTCATCTTTGCGCGGCGCAGCAACTGGCGCAGCCAGCGTGCCGCCTGAACTCATCCGCCGTATGCGCCGAGAATTGGGTCTACGCGATACAGTGACTGCTTACGGGATGACGGAATGCTCCACCATTACCGCTTGCCGCATGGGCGATGATGCTGAGCTCATCGCGACCAGCGTGGGCAAGGAGATCCCCGGTCTAGAGGTAAAGATCGTAGCCGAGGATGGTAGCGAAGTGACGCGCGGCAAAACGGGTGAAATTCATGTTCGCGGCTATGCGGTGATGCGCGAATATCTCGACGATCCAGAGGCCACTGCAGAGACCATCGACACAGATGGCTGGATGCATACTGGCGATGTCGGCGTGATGGATGAAGCCGGCTATGTGCGCATCACTGACCGGATGAAGGACATGTATATTTCCGGCGGTTTCAATTGCTATCCTGCCGAGATTGAAAAGCTGCTTTCAGAGCATGAAGCAGTGGGCATGGTCGCCGTGGTCGGCGTGCCTGATGAGCGCATGGGCGAGATCGGCAAGGCCTATATTGTGCCGCGCCCCGCAATGGCCCCAACGGCTGAGGAAATCACACAATGGTGCCGCGCAAATATGGCCAACTATAAGGTGCCGCGCATTGTTGAGATCGTGGAGGAATTGCCGCTTAACGCTTCGGGCAAAGTGCTCAAAACTGAGCTGCGCAAATCCTAATTCTCGCGCCAGCCAATCGGTACATCTTCACCTGACAGCTCGATAATCCGGCGGAGCACACGCTTGGTTTCTGCTAGCTCTGCAGGGGTAAAGTGATCGCTCAGATCATCCTCCAAGGCTTTGCCAAAAGCGAGCGTCTCCACAAACAATTTGCGCCCTGCATCGGCCAAATCAAACTGACCATCTGACACTTGGGTGATCAGCTTCTTGCGTGTCATCATATCGAGCAGGCGCGTTGATGGTGCATGGCCGGTATGAACCAATCGTTGGCCAATTGCATCTTTGGAGAGCGGCGCTTCCATCGACAGGATCGCCAGTGTCAAATACTCCTCCATGGAAGAGCCCAGCGCGTCCAGTTTCTCGCGGGTTGGTCGCGAAGTTTGGAAATGTGCACGGCTGATGAGGTAGAATAAAAATTCATCGCTGAACTGGCCATGCTCTGTATCGACAGAGGTTTCGACTGTACCTTTGGGGCGGGTCAACCGCTCGGCATAGCTGCCGCCGTGGAAGAGCAGCGGTGCTTCTTCGCGAGCTTCATAATCGATGACTTCGCCGACCAGAATGATATGATCGCCGCCCTCATATTGGTGACGAGTTTGGCACTGAAACAAAGCCGCATGTTCATCAAATACAGGCGAACCCAGCTGGCCTTCGCTCCACGCCACATCACTGAATTTGTCTTCGCCAGAGCGTGCGAAACGGTTCGATAGATCTTCTTGAGAAGCGGCCAAAATATGCACCGCAAAATGCCCGCTGTCGCAGAATGCTTCGCGTGACAGACTGCTTTTCGCCAGTGACCAAAGCACCAAGGGCGGATCAAGGCTGACGGAGTTAAAGCTGCTAGCGGTGACGCCAACCGGATCGCCTTGCGCATCCATTGTTGTGGCGATGGTGACGCCGGTTGCAAAAGCTCCGAGCGCATTGCGAAAGCCTTTTTGCTTGTCTGCAGTCAGCGTCATTGGGTCAGTGCCGTTCCCTCTAGAGTGATCCGCCGCATCAATCGGCGGTGCCCGTGATAATCATTTTGCGCCTTGTGCCATGTGGAGCGATTGTCCCAAATGGCGATAGAGCCGGGCTGCCATTTGCGCCGAAAAGTGAATTGCGGCTGGAGGATGTGATCGAACAGCCCTTTCAAGAGCGCATCTGATTCTGGTTTTTCCATGCCGATGATTTCGGTCGTGAATTCGGGGTTCACATAGAGCCCTTTGCGGCCCGTTTCAGGATGGGCAAGCACAACGGGATGAACCGCACTGGGGTAGGTCGCTGCGCGCTCTGCATAGGCTTCGTCATCGCGCTCGTCGGCTTCGCCGAGCCGAATATCCTCGCTAGGCGCAAACACATGCGCGCTATCATGACGGGCGGTTAGGCCTTCCAATCTTGCCTTCATACCCTCGCTGAGCGCGTCATAGGCGCATTGCATTCCGGCAAAACATGTGTCGCCGCCGGTTGGCGGAACTTCCTCGGCATAGAGCATGGAGCCGAGCGCGGGCACTTGGTCATAGCTGTGATCGGTGTGCCAATTTTCGCCTATGATCCAGTCTTGATCAGCTTCTGTCAGGACTTGCGCAATTTTAGGAAATCCGGGCACAGGAGTGAAGAATCGATTCACAACGATCTCGCCAAATTCCTCAGCGAAAGCCTGTTGTTCTTGCGGATCAAGTTCCTGATCTTCGAACAAGAGAAGCCCGTGCTCAAACAAGAGATTGCGGCAGTTGGCGACTTCATCAGGAGAGGCGCTGGCAATATTAACGCCGTCGACTGTGACACCAAAGCCTTCGCTTGCTGGCCGCGTTGTTATGCTGCTCATTAGAATCGTCCTCCCATTCTTTCCAGCCTATCATATGCGGAAAAAATTCATATACAAATTCCGCAAGTATGTGCAATAGAGTCAAAGTAACAGCATTATGCGTAATTATGAAGGGCTTGGGGGTGCGTTTTGCATAAAAAGTCAACAGTAGTAGAAGCGGTGACTAATCGCCGCGCAGTAAGGGCGTTTTTGCCAGACCCATTGAGCAAAGCGGAAGTCAAAGAGCTCTTGAGCCAAGCGGCCAATGCGCCATCCAATTCCAATACTCAGCCATGGAATGTCCATGTTCTGACCGGCGCGGCCAAGCAAGGCTTAACCCAGGCGATATATGCTCAAGCTGCTCAAACACCGATGGGCGACGATCCCGATGTACCCATCTATCCACAAGGCATGGGTGAGCCATGGCGAACGCGCCGGTTTGATTGCGGCGAGCGGATGTATGAAGCCCTCGGTATTGGCCGTGAAGATAAAGCTGCGCGCATGGCTCAGGCTGGGCGCAATCTTAGCTTTTTCGATGCACCAGTTGGTCTCATCATTACGATGGATCGCAGCCTTGCAGAATTGCAGATTTTGGACTGCGGCATTTTCTTGCAAACTCTGATGCTGTTAGCTCAGGAGAGGGGGCTTGCCACTTGTCCACAGGCCGCTTGGTCGATGTGGGCAGGTACGATCCGCCGGACTTTGAATCTGCCGGAGAATGAAATGGTCCTTGTTGGCATGGCCTTAGGATATGCGGATCAGGACGAGGTCGCAGCGAATATCCCAATGGGCAGGCTGGGTTCGGATGGTTTTGCCAGCTTCCATGGCTTCGAGTAGGGGCGTTCTATGCAATATGAACACATAACCACCGCGCGCGATGAGCGCATTTTTACGATCACGATCAACCGGCCTGAAAAGCACAATGCTGTTTCGCCGCAAACCAATGCAGAGCTTGCCCACGCCTTTGATGCTTTCGCCGCAGACGATGATCTGTGGGTCGCCATTCTTACGGGGGCCGGCGAGAAATCCTTTTGTTCCGGCGGCGATATCAGCGTGATGGTGGATGCCAAAACCCATGAGGATTATCCTGTCCCCGCGACCGGTTATGGCGGGATCACCAATCGCCATGACTGTTATAAGCCAGTTATTGCAGCGGTGAACGGCTTTGCCTTTGGCGGCGGATTTGAAATGGTCATGGCATGCGATTTGGCCGTGGCGTCGCAGAGTGCTGTGTTCGGTCTGCCCGAGCCCAAAATTGGCACGGCTGCGGTGGCGGCTGGCATGCTCCGGCTGATCCGCGAGGTGGGGCGCAAAGCGGCGATGGAGATCATGTTAACCGCCGATCCGATTTCGGCTGAGCGCGCATTGGAGCTAGGCTTGCTCAATAGAATTGTACCCGCCGATCAGGTTCTGGAGGCGAGTATGGCGCTCGCCAAAAAACTCACACAGAACGCGCCCATCGCGCTCCAGGCGACCAAGCAATGCGCTTTGGATGGTCTTGAATATGGCGCCATTGAAGACGCGATGAATGCGCAAGAAGCGGGCAAATTCGATCTCCATACCAAAATGCTGAAAAGCGCTGACATTGGCGAAGGGCTCTCCGCCTTCATGGAAAAGCGCGCGCCCAAATGGACGAATTCCTGACTAAGCCTGCGCTTTATGAGAACAGGCTCACTCGCTATTCGCGATAAGCTTCAAGCCAGGGATATTGCGCAGCTCAATTTCGCCATAGCCAAGACGCACAAGCCCGGCTTTCTCGAATGCAATCAGGTGCCCGTTGATCGTCTTGCGCGTCAGCCCCATCATCTCGCCTAAAAGCTCTTGGCTTATCCTCAGAACCGGCACGTCTTCTTTAGGCTGCCCCTCTGCCGCCGCCAGCAATCGCGCGGCAATGCGCTCGCGCGGTTTCAAAGAAATTACCTCTGCCGCCATGCGCAAAGTCCGCCGCGTATGGGCATAGGCAAATCCCGCAATTGCCCGCCACACCTCGGGAAACCGCGCGGCAACACGGTCGAGCGCTGCTTCTGATATTTCGAGCAGCGCGCTGGGTTCCACACAAACAGCCGTCACCAGCCGCGGCCCGCCGCTGTAACGCGTTGCATGACCAAGCACCGTACCCGCTGCCACCGCCCCGATCATCACCGCTCGGTCGCCCGGCGCGGCGCAATAGGAGTGCAGTGCGCCATCGATTACGATGAACAATCCGCTGCGATCATCGCCTTCTGCCTGCGCCCATTCGCCAATGCCCAGATGCACCATTCGGCCTTCATCGACCAATTGTGCTCGCATGGCCTCTGGATAGTCCTTGAGCCAATCAGACGCGCCCAAAACACTTAGTGTCAATTTGCGTTCGTGAGGATTCATTTACGAACTGTAACTCTTGTAACAGTTTGATGCAATCACGGGTGGTAATGTGATGGGCAGGGACAGGAGAGATATTGATGGCGAGCGGCGACACTGGCGGTAAAATTGTGCGTATTGGCGGGGCGACTGCATCGTTCTCTGATACTGCATTATCTGTCCCGCAATTGCTGAGCGGCGGGGCGCTTGATTATCTAATTTTTGATTATCTCGCAGAGGGCTCGATGGGTATTTTCGGCCGGATGCAGGCGGCTGATGCAAGCCTTGGCTATGGCGCGGATTTTCTCACCGTCCATGTCGGGCCGCATTTGCGTGAGATCGCCTCTCAAGGCGTGAAGGTCGTGGCCAATGCCGGCGGAGTGAACCCATCAGGCTTAGCCGCAGCTTTGGAAAAAATGATCGCAGATGCCGGTCTCGATCTGACCGTCGCTTATGTCGCAGGCGACGATCTTCGGGATCGAGGCGAAGCTTTGCGCAAAGCAGGGCATACGGACATGTTTACGGGCGCCACGTTCCCCGATGATATTGTCAGCGCCAATGCCTATCTCGGCGCGTTTCCGATTGCGGCGGCTTTGGCCAAGGGCGCAGACATCGTCATCACAGGCCGCGTCGTTGACAGTGCGGTTGTTCTCGGCCCTCTAGTGCATGAATTTGGCTGGGGCATGGATGATTGGGACATGCTGGCGGCAGGAACGCTCGCAGGGCATCTATTGGAATGCGGCGCGCAAGTATCTGGCGGCACCTTCACCGATTGGCGCGATGTGCCCGACTGGGCGAATATGGGCTATCCTATCGGCGAATGCCATGCGGATGGCAGCGTGGTTATTACTAAGCCGGAGGGTACAGGCGGTCTGGTGTCTGTCGGCACGGTCGCGGAACAAATCCTCTATGAAGTCAGCGATCCGGCGGATTATATCGTTGCCGATGTGGCATGCGATTTCAGCCAGGTCCAATTGGAGCAAGTCGCGCCCAACCGCGTCCGTGTAACGGGGGCAAAGGGCAATCCGGCCACCGACACTTACAAAGCCTGCATCACCTTTGACGGCGGCTGGCGCACCATCGCTTACCAACCCATCATTGGCGAGGATGCGAGCGAAAAGGCCGCGCGCCAAGCGCAGGCTTTATTCGACCGCACGCGGGCATTGCTGCGTGCGCGCAATCTGGCCGATTTCACTTTGACCGAGAACGTATTGATCGGCGGCGAGGCGAGCTTTGGCGCCCATGCAAACCCGCATCAATCGCGAGAAGTCATCTCCAAACTGGTTGTCGATCATCCCACACAAGAAGGCGCTGGAATATTCGCACGCGAGCAATGGACGGGCATTTCCGGTATGTCGGTGGGCACGTCGATCAATTTGGCGACCAATGTTTGGCCAATGACAGGGGTGTTTCTGTTCTTGATCGGCAAGGATGAAATGACCGCGACCATGACGATTGGCGGCGAAACGGCGAAAATTCCCGCTCATGCCGGAGTGCCATCTGGCAATGCTGCACCCACCCCGCGCGCGCCTATCGACGCGGTTGATGCCGATACGCCGGTTGATCTGGTGCAGCTGGCTTGGGCGCGCAGCGGAGACAAGGGGCATTTGTTCAATGTTGCGGTTATTGCGCGCGAAGCAGAATTCCTGCCTTATCTGAGCGCCGCTGTTACGCCTGAGGCTATCGCGGAATGGTACAAGCATCTCAGTCCTGATGGGCAGACATTGAAAGTCGATGCCTATGATGCGCCCGGCTTAAACGCTCTTAATTTCGTGGTTCACAATGCGCTGCAAGGCGGCATCAATGCCAGCACGCAATTGGATGCCGCGGCCAAAGGCATGGCGCAAATGCTGCTGCGCTTCCAAGTTCCAGTACCCGCTGCACTAGCGGCAAAACTCACTCAGCCCGCCATCTCCAAGGGAGCCTAACATGCCAGCTCATCCCAAACCGATCCGCTCCAATCCAATGATGGAAAAACTAGCGCCCAATCCGGGCCGCTATGCGCTCTTGCCAGAGCTGACCCCGCATCAGGAATTGGCGATATTGTGCCGCGCCTTGCACCGTGAGGGTTATGATGATCATGTGGCGGGCCATGTGACGCTGGCGCAGGATGATGGCACATTTCTAGTCAATCCGTGGGAGCTGACGTGGGACGAAGTGACCGCAGATGATATTATCCGCATCGATGACAGCGGTAAGATTATCGAGGGCGAATGGAACGTCACGCCTGCTATTGGCCTGCACCTTGCTGTGCATGCCAAACGCCATGATCTGAAAGTCGTACTGCACAATCACCCCAAATGGGGCCTTGTGTGGTCAGGGGCGGGCCGCGTGCCGCCAATTTACGACCAAACATCGGGACAGGTTGAGGGCGATCCGGTATTCTACGACGAGTATGCCGGCACGGTCGATGGCGCGTCCGAAGCTGAAGCCGCTGCTGCTGCATTGGGCGATGAGAAATGGGCGATCCTTAAAAGCCACGGCGTGTTTGTGGTGGGCAAAGACATTCGCCAAGCGCATTTGCGCTGCATCACTTTGGAGCATCGCTGCCGCCTTGCATGGCATGTTGAGGCTTTGGGAGAGGGGCAGCCGATTACCGATATGGAGACGCTGAAAGTGGCGCAAATGTCCGATGATTTGGGCTTTCCTTTCTTGTGGGAGGCAATGGCGCGCAAGGAGCTACGGCTGGACCGCCGTGTGCTCGGCGAAGAAGGGGAGAATGGGGCATGACGACAGCGGTAATTACGGGCGCAGCCAGCGGGATTGGCGCAGGGCTTGCGCGCCATGCCGCATCGCGCGGCATGAATGTGGTGCTGGCCGATCGGGATGCGCAGGCGTTGCAAAAAACAGCTGACAGTATTTCTGGCGAAGTGCTCGCCGTGCCCACCGATGTGCGCGATGAAGCCGCTGTTGAAGCGCTGGCGAAGGCCGCCTTTGACGCATTCGGCACAGTGGATTTGCTCTTCAACAATGCCGGTGTGTTGTCCAGCGGGCGCACATGGGAGATTGACGCGGCCACTTGGCAGCGATCGCTCGACATCAATATTGGCGGCGTGGTGAATGTCATTCGCGCCTTCGTGCCGCGCCTGGTCGCAGCGCAGCGGCCAGCGCGTATCATCAACACATCTTCGCTCGGCGGATTTCTAACCTCGCCTTTCATGGCGCCCTATTCCGCCACCAAATTTGCGATTGTCGCGATCTCCGAAGCTTTGGCTGGAGAACTCGCGGCAGCAGGCAGTCAGGTGCAGGTTTCCCTGCTTGCACCGGGCCCTGTGAAAAGCGCAATCATGGATGAAAAGGCGCCTGACCAAACGGCGGATTTCATGGATATGCTGCGCGGTATGAATGATGAAAACGGGATGAGCCCTGATGAGCTGGCGACAATCGTTTTTGCCGGCATTGACCGCGGGGACTATTGGCTGATCCCGCATCCTGAAATGCTTGATGAGGCTTTGCGTGACCGCACCGATATGATCACCCAGCGCCGCCAGCCGGTAAACTTCGATCTTATAGAAAGCGGCGAGTAAGATGGCGCAAAATCAGGCTCCTGAAACCCGCGATATCGTCATTATTGGCGCTGGTTTTTCCGGAATGTATGCCGTCCATAAATGCAGAAAAACGCACGATATTATCTGTTTTGAAGCGGGCGAGGGCGTTGGCGGAACATGGTTTTGGAACCGCTATCCCGGTGCACGTGTCGACATCAAAAGCGTCGAATATTCCTACGGCTTTGACGAGGAGTTGCAGCAGGAATGGAAATGGCCGGAGTATTTCTCAGCCCAGCCCGACCTCGAACGCTACGCCAATCACGTTGCTGACCGTTTTGGTTTGCGCGAGCACATTCGCCTCTCCACCGCTGTCCAATCCTTGCGCTATGACAAGGACGCGGCGCGCTGGCACGTGCACACATCAGCGGGTGATCACATCATTTGCAAATATGTGATTGCCGCCACTGGCAGTCTGTCTGCGCCCAATATGCCCGATTGGCCGGGGCGCGAGGACTTCAAAGGCGACATTTACCACACCACCCAATGGCCGCGGGAAGAATTGGACCTAAGCGACAAGCGGGTCGGCATTATCGGCACAGGTTCGACTGCTATTCAGGCTGCGCCCATTCTCGCTGAAAAAAGCAAGCATCTCACCGTGTTTCAGCGCACGCCCGCCTACAGCATGCCGTCTGGCAACCGCCCAACCGATGAAGCGCATGAGCGCAATTGGAAGGACAATTATGCCGATCGCCGCAAGCAAATGCTGGACACTTACGGCGTCTCCATCATCGATTATCCAACCAAATCAGCCCATGATTATACGCCGCAGCAACAGCATGAAATCTTGGAAGCCGGTTGGAAATCCAAAAGCGCGTTTCAGCTTATGGTCGCCTTTACCGATGTGATGAGCGACCGTGCAGCCAACGAGGTTGTGTGCGAATTTGCACGCGGGAAAATCCGCGAAATTGTAGATGATCCGGTCACGGCAGAAATGCTCTGCCCCAAGGACTACCCCATCGGTGCCAAACGCCTTTGCATCGATAATGGCTACTTCGACATGTATAACAGGGACAATGTCGCGCTCGTCGATGTGAAAGCTGCGCCAATCACTGGTTTCACGCCTGACGGATTGCAAACCAGCGAGGGTACATATGACCTTGATGTCATCATTTCTGCCACCGGCTTTGACGCGGTCACTGGCGCATTGACGCGGATGGATGTTGAGGGCGCAGAAGGCACCATGTTGGCCGATAAATGGAGCGAAGGGCCCACCAGCAATTTCGGGTTTATGGTCGCCGGCTTCCCCAACCTCTTCATGATCCACGGGCCGCTTTCCCCCGGCGCTTTGTCGCAAATGATCACATCCGGCGAATGGCAAGTGGACTTTGTCGCAGGCGTAATTGCCGACCTTGAAAAAGATGGTTTGCGCGCAATCGACACGACTGTTGAAGCCGAGCAAAATTGGGCAGCAGAGGTCAATGGCGTTGCCCAGCACACCGTCTATAGCCAGGCGGATTCGTGGTATAATGGCAAGAATATTGAGGGCAAAAAGGGCGGCTTTATGATCTATGTCGGCGGCTTCCCAAGATATTGTGAGTTGAGCGAGGGCGCAGTGCAAAACGGCTATGACGGCTTTGTCAGAAGCTGAGACCGGCGGAGGGGAATACACGATGATTGATGCACATATTAAGGCCATGCTGGATGCTATGGCGCAGTCTGGCTTTGCTCTGCCCAATCCACTGGTGGCCAGCAGTTTGCGCGCCATGCTGGACACGCCATTTCCTGCCCCGCCTGTGGCCATTGCTGAGTGCCGCGATGTGGTGATTGACACAGGCGAGACAGCGATTGCAGCGCGCCTCTATCATCCAGAGCCCGGCACACATTTGCCGCTGACGATATTTTTCCATGGTGGCGGATGGGTTCATGGAACGCTGGAAACGCATGATCGCTTGGCCGCGGCGCTGGCGGGGAAAGCGGGCTGCGCTGTGCTTTCGGTGGACTACCGACTCGCCCCAGAGCACCCCTTTCCCGCAGCCTATGACGATGCCTTGGCTTCGGTCACTTGGGCCAAAGCAAATGCTAGTGACATCAACATTGACGCAGATCGTATCGCTCTGGCTGGCGATAGCGCAGGCGGCAATTTGGCAGCTGCGGCAGCGCGAACATTGGCGGGCGACCCCGCGATCCGTCATCAATTGCTGATCTATCCAGCGCTTGATGCAAGCTGCGCCTCGCCGTCCTTTGCAACTGAGCAAGCAGGCTTCCTGTCCTCTGCTCAAATGCGCTGGTATTGGGACCAATATGCACCGGATGAACTGGCCTCTGACCCGAGCGCCTCGCCCAGCCTTGGCGCTGTAGAAGAGGGCACTGCACCAGCCACAATCATCCTAGCAGGCAATGATCCTCTGCATGATGAGGGCGCGGAATACGCAAAGAAATTGCGCTCTGTCGGAATTGCAGCCGTTCTGCATGACTATCCCGGCGCCATCCACGGCTTTGCCAGTTTTGTCGGCATGGTTCCCGTGGCGGATGAAGCGGTGGCCACAGGTGCAGCGGCCTTGCGCGCCAGTTTTGACCAATAGACGAGCAAGCATTCAATTAGCTGATGATGAAAGAGGGACACTATGAACTCCAAGACTGATGAAACCCCTTATTTGGCGCGCGGTGTGGAACTGCTCGGAACCGATTCCACGATCCTGATTTCCTCGTCGAAATATCTCAACGATCCGCGGCTGCGCGAATGGGTGGCCAAGATTGCGCTGAAGAAAAACGGCGCTGATGTGCCGCCAGCAGCAGAGATGTATGAGCTAATCCAGATATTGCAGGATCTGCGCGACTTTGACCGGATTGAGGCGCTCTTTACCGAGGAGCGTAAAAGCAATCCGGCGCTCGATGCATGGTTCAGTGAATGGTTCTGCTCCGACTACACAATCGAGGATCTGAAGGATTGTGCGCCCGGAACGGTAGGCGGAATTTATTACAAAGCGGCCTCAACGGGTAATTATGACGTCCAAATTGTTCCCAATTTCAAACCGCAGAACCAATGGCAATATTACTCGCTGCGGGCTGGCCAAACCCATGATTATGAGCACATATTGACGGGGGGAGGCTTCAATTACATTGGCGAACTGCTGCCCTATTGGTTCCGTTTGGCGACGATCGACACCCATATTCAAAACAAGGAATTGGCGGGCGAAATGAACGTCATGGGCATTTTGGGCACCACCCGATATTTAATCCGTACCGTTCTGCATTATCCCGAAACATGGGGCGCTGCGCTCAAATGTATCGAGCAAGGCATTGCGATTGGGCGCAAGTCAGAACCGTTCTGGATGGCTAAGATGGAAGACGTCTGGAATACGCCTTTGGATGAGGCGCGCGACCAATTGGGCGTGCGCGGTGCGGAGGATATCGATACTCAGGCCGAGGGCGATATTTGGAGCGGGCTTGCCGCTTAGAATCGGGCGATTGAGTGGTCGAACTTGGGCACAAGTCCACTGCAAAGACCGGAAGTGCTCACAAAGCACTCGACTAGTGCGGACATTCGAGCATTCGTGGTGATTAGGAGACTGCCATGAATATGCATGAGAAGATTGCTTCACTCGAACAAATGACACCTGCTCAGCTGCACCTTTCTTGGCGTAAGGCATTTGGAACGCCTGCACCTCCGGCATTCGGTTCTGCTTTGATGTTTCGAGCTTTGGCTGCGCACTACCAAGAGAAGGAACTTGGCTGTTCGCTGACCAAGGCAGAGTTGCGGCAGCTTGGCGCGCTTGGCCGCAAGGATGATCGCCGCAAAGCAGGGCGTGTATCGACCGAGGCAAAGCCTGGTACTTGGCTGTCGCGAACATGGCATGGCGAAGTGCATGAGGTGGTCGTGCTGGAAAGCGGCTGCGAGTATCGGGGCGCTTCCTATCGGTCTCTTAGCGCAGTGGCACGCCATATTACGGGAGCCCACTGGTCAGGCCCGCGTTTCTTCGGACTGAAGAGCCCGCGCCTCGGAGAGCTAAGGGTGGCTGCCAATGGCTAAGTCGGACAGCAAAAAGCTGCGCTGCGCGATCTACACGCGCAAATCGACCGATGAGGGGTTGGACAAAGACTTCAACAGTTTGGATGCCCAGCGGGAAGCATGTGCCGCTTATGTTATGAGCCAGCAGCATGAGGGCTGGACGCTCTTGCCCGAGCTTTACGATGATGGCGGGCATTCTGGCGGCACAATAGAGCGTCCAGCACTACAGCAGCTTTTGGGCGATGTTAAAGCAGGCAAGGTCGATGTTGTGGTGGTCTACAAGATCGATCGGCTAACCCGCAGCCTCGCTGACTTTGCGAAGATCGTCGATGTGCTGGATGAAGCCCAAGCGAGCTTTGTAAGCGTGACGCAGGCGTTCTCTACTACCAGTTCAATGGGTCGGCTGACGCTCAATGTGCTTTTGTCCTTCGCCCAGTTTGAGCGAGAGGTTGGAGCAGAGCGCATTAGGGATAAGATTGCTGCTTCCAAAGCCAAGGGTATGTGGATGGGCGGCGGCGTGCCGCTTGGCTATGACGCTGTCGATCGCAAGCTTGTCGTCATCCCTGAAGAAGCGGCCACTGTGCTGGATATCATGGAGCGCTACCTCAAAGCCGCTTCGATCAGAGATCTTGTTGTTGAGCTTGAGCGCGATGGGTTCGTCAGCAAGAGACGCACATCTAAGCGCGGCAATGTAAGCGGCGGCATCCCATTCAAGCGCGGCGCTCTGAAGTGCCTTCTCTCGAACCCGATCTATGTTGGAGACGTTCGCCACAAGGAAAAGATCTATCCTGGCCAGCATGACGCAATAGTTGATCGCGAGCTCTTCGATGCGGTGCAAGCCAAACTCAAGGAACGCACATCGGCGGGTTCCGCTGGCGGCGCCAATAGAAGGCGGGCACTGCTAGCTGGTATGATCAAGGATGATCGCGGTCGGCCAATGTCTCCGAGCCATACAAAGAACCATGGCAGGCGTTATTCTTACTATGCTTCCAACCTGAACGATGATGCGGAGGCTTCTGCGTTGCGATTGCCTGCAGGCGAGCTTGAACAATCGGTGCGGCATACGGTTGCGAGATGGCTGAGTGCCAGTGACAATCTCAAGCGGCTGACGTCAGGGATGCCTGCAACTGAGAAAGAGGCGGTCTTTGCTAAAGCACGCGTGTTAGCTGCGCGCATCAAGGATGTTCCGTTGCACGAAGCGAGCGATTTGCTTGAACGAATGAACCTCAGGCTCATAGTCAGTGCGGATGATATCTGCGGCAGCTTCAAAGTTGACCAAGCCCTTGGGCTCACCGGCGTTAGTGATCGTAAAGGCCAAGCGGATATTGACCTTGATGATATCGGCAAAGCTGAGTTCCACATCCCAATCGAGCATAAGAGCTTTGGCCATGAAGCACGGCTTCGCTTGCAGCCGGTGCGTTCGCAAGAACCCGTACGCGACAACAGATTGGTCGAGCTACTCGGGCGCGCTTTTACTGCCCGTGATACTCTGCTCGCCATGAGCGCAGATGACACCAAGGCAATCAAAACAACACGCCTGCGTCATCTCCAACGCCTCGCGCGTCTGAGCTACCTTGATCCCAGTATAATCTGCTCGATTCTCGCCGGCACTCAATCCGTGCACCTCAGCGCTCGCAATCTGTGGCGCATGGCTGATCTGCCAATCGCGTGGTCAGCCCAGCGCGATGCGCTCGAACTTCCAAGCGTCTGAAAACCCACCCAAAGCAATCCAGTAGGTCACTAAAACGACCACAGAGAATCTCGGATCTTTTGCTGCCTATTCAGTAGGTCAGAGCGTCTCTGATTACGGATCGCAAAACCCACCCTTGAGCTAACCCACGGAAAACGCGGACACATTATGGTGGTATCTGCTGCCCGAGGGTAGAGCATTGGTTTTAAAGAAAAGAGTGGTGAGCCCTGCTGGGTTCGAACCAGCGACCTACTGATTAAAAGTCAGTTGCTCTACCAACTGAGCTAAGGGCCCCCACGGGGTGATCGGCAGTGTTGGTATTCGCCGATAAGAGCGCCCCACTAAGCAGAGCGCGGCTTGCGGTCAAGGGCTAGTATGCGTCAAAGTGAAATTGCTTTTGCGCCAAATTGGGAATGGCCGCGCATCCAAGGCTAGCTCATGCAAAAAAGGCATCATTCGCAGCGCATTTTGCAGCCAATTACACCGCCAATTATACGGCCAGTTTCCCCGCCCGTTTTGTGTCTATTTTTGGGCTTGCGCGATCGCCCAATGGTTTGCGATCTCGCGGTTCTTTGGCGCAGCTTCGCGGGCCTTGGTCAGCAAAGCGCGGGCTTCATCTGGCGAAGAGCCGCTCTGCCAGATTGCCCAGCCCAAAGTGTCCATAATCTCTGGGCTTTGCGGAGCGTTCTCAAGCGCGCGGCGAGCGAGCGTCACAGCTTCATCATGTTTACCCAGTTTTGATTTCACAGCGGCGGCATTGTTGAGCAGCATGGGATCGTTTTGTCCCGCGCCTGTGGTCAGCGGCGCGTAGATGCCCTCTGCCTTGGCCCAATCGCCTGCGCGAATGGCTTGGCCTGCGGCGCGCATTGGCTTGGCCAGCGACGGGGCATTCCCGCGCTCAGCAATTTTTTGTTTGATGCGCACCGTGTCGCCGCGGCCGGTTTCCTCTGCCAAGCGAAGGCCGAGCAGCAATGTCGCGCCATCGGCTTGCGGGTGATCGAGCACCGGGCTGACGGCGTCCCACGCTTTGCCATATTCTTTGTTGGCGGCAAGGTTTTGCGCCAGAATACGGCGGGCGAGCACATCGCCATCGACGCTTTCCGTGTAGCGCAGCAGGGCATTGACCGCGACCTTGCGTTGGCCTCGAGCGGCGGCGACAAAGCCGGTCAGACGCTGATATTGCGGCAGGCGAGCGAGTTCTGGCGGAAATTTCTCCAGCAGCTCATTGGCGCGGGCAATGTCGCCTGCATCATAGGCCATTTGCGCGGCAAACAGCAGGCCAACAGGTTGCGGCTTCCCGTATTTATTGGTCTCATTGATCCAGCGTGCGGCTTCTTTTTCATCGCCAGCATCGCGGGCAATCGCGGCGAGCGCGAGCATAGCGGTTTGCTGGGCCGGCTGGGCGGAGAGCACTTTTTCGAAATGCGCTTTTGCTTTTGCGGGCGAACGCTCTTGCAGCAACATTTGTCCTGCCAGCATATGCGCTTCTGCCACGATAGGCTCTGCATTAAGGACAGGGGAGAGGCGTTCAGCGGCCTCTTGCGGCTTTGCGCTAAACAATAGGCGCTGCGCATCCAAAGTGATGAGCTGCGGATCTTGCGGAAACTGCGCGAGACCTTGCTGGACGACATCAACGGCCTTGCCATATTCGCCTTCAGCCATTTGCATGCTGGCGGATACGAAATGTGCCAGCGCGCTATCCATCGGGGCATTGTCCAGCAGCTGCTTTGTCATGCGGAAATTGCCATTGGCCAAATGCGCCTGTGCAAGACGCAGATTGGCCTCGGCGGCCTCTGGCGTGCCGGGTACAACTTGCTTCAATTCCGTAATCGCGCGGTCTGGATTGCCCAATGACATAGCAATCTTGGCAGCGAGCATGCGTGCAGCGCCGCTTTGCGGGTCAGCTTCAATGGCTTTGCTGGCCTGCGCCAAAGCGATCCGGTGCTTGCCGCTTTCAAATGAAGCGCGTGCAGCCTCCATCGGATCAGACGGCTCGCTATCGCATGATGCGAGCATAGGTGTGGCCAAAAGCGCGGTAGCGGCCGCGGCGCGAAGCAAGGAGGTGCGAATATTAGTCATAAGCCCCCAATAAGGCTGGGTTCTTAAGATAGCGGTAAAGTTACGCGAGTTAACAAAATTGTGTCGGAACGCTTTACAAACCGGCCAATGCCAATTTGCGCGTTAACCAGTCTAACCCCCGCAATTCCGCCATTTTTTTAGGTTTGGCACGTGGATTGCATTGTTACCGTTTACCACCGCTAGGACAGAACCTGGCACAGTTTTTTGAAGGGGTTGCGCCCAATACGCTAAAGGGGAATTGAGTAATGGCTAAGTTTTTCAAAACCGCTGCGATCGGCCTTGCAGCTGCTTCTATGGTTGCCGCTGCACCAGCATCAGCAACAATCTTCGAATATGATATGACCAATGGCGATGTTTTGACCATCGACACTGATACCGGTACCGGCACATGGGTTGGCAACAAGATCGATGCACAATTCACTGGCGATTTCTCAAGCTTTCAAGGCGGTGAGAACCCAAGCTTTATGGCTCTTTTGACATCACTCGACGGAACCCGCACAATCGGCGGCGTCGATTACACCGACAATCCTGGCCATCACCCACAAAAGCTCAAATTCATGAGCAATGGCAGTGTTAACCTGTGGTCGCACTGGGGTGATCCAATCCGCGGCGGTGACTATGTGAAATCAATCGGCGGCTTCTCTGTTGTAGACGTTCCTGCACCTGGCATGCTCGGCCTGTTCGGTCTGGCTCTTGCAGCACTCGGCCTTGGCTGGCGTCGCCGCAAGACTGCCGCTGCATAAGCGAGCACGTCTAAACGGGATGTGACAATCCAAGCTAAGAATTGGTCTTCTAAGCGAGACGAGGGGCTCAGCCGTAATGGCTGGGCCCTTTTTCTATGCGCGAAGCATAAGTATTAGAGTCGAGCGTTTAGCTGGCGCAGCGACAAGCCGGTTACCGGGTCACGCCATTCGCCAGCGATTGACGATGCAGGGCCAAGCACGAAATCGCGCTGCGCCATGGCTGCATGCGGAATGGTCAAGCGCGGCGATTGCCACATGCCGCCGCTCCACAACACAATATCGAGGTCGAGCATCCGCGCGCGCCATCTTTGACCGATGCGTCGCTGAGGGGCGGGGCGGCCAAATTCGCGCTCTATGCTTTGTAAGAGGTCGAGCAGCTCAACCGGATCAAGCGGCGTCTCCACCACAGCTGCGGCATTGGCGAAATTGCGCTGAGAGGGGCCAAGCGGTCGGCTGGTGATGGTGGGCGAGCGCGCCAGCACATCCAGCCCATTTTGCGCCAGCGCATCTGTTGCTGCATCCAGCACGGCGCGGGGCTGGCCAAGGCGGGGGTGCCGCATATTGGAGCCAAGCGCGATCAGATAGAGCATGCTCAAATGTCTTCAGCAAGACGGCCATAAAGCTGCGGGCGGCGATCACGGAAAAAGCCCATGCCTGCGCGGTGCTTTGCCGCTTTGCCAAGGTCTAGGCCAGCGACCAGAATGCCTGTTTCCTCAGCGCCGAATTCAGCCACTTTCTCGCCCCACTCATTGGTGATGAAGCTGTGGCCGTAAAATGTCTGCGCTGCTTCTCCTGAGCCTTCCGCGCCTATCCTATTGGATGCAAGAACCGGCATGCAATTGGAGACCGAATGCCCCTGCATCGCGCGTTGCCACATGGCGCTGGTGTCGAGCTCTGCATCATAAGGCTCTGAGCCGATAGCGGTGGGATAAACCAGAACCTCTGCGCCCATCAGAGCCATGGCGCGGGCGGCCTCTGGATACCATTGATCCCAGCAAATGCCGACGCCAATGCGCGCGCCAAAAACATCCCAGACTTTGAAGCCATCATTGCCCGGGCGGAAATAGAATTTTTCCTCATAACCGGGGCCATCGGGGATATGGCTTTTCCGGTAGGTGCCCATGACTTCGCCATCGGGGCCAATCATCGCGACCGTATTGTAATAATGGTGCCCGTCACGCTCAAAGAAGCTGGTGGGGATAGCGACCTTTAGTTTCGCCGCAAGTTTGCGCATGGCGATTACGCTGGAGTGGTCCAGCGTCGGACGGGCAAGCGCGAAATGCGCTTCATCTTCCTCGCGGCAGAAATAGGCGCCTGAAAACAATTCCGGCGGCACAATCAACTCCGCGCCGCGCGCTGCGGCCTGCTCAACAAGCTCGCTGACGGCGGCAATATTCACCGCCTCATCAGCATCCGCCAAGGGCAATTGGAGGGCGGCAAGGGTTAGCAAAGCCATCGGTTTACGTATCCTCGCCGCCCGCCATCATTACTTTGCTTTCTTGAAAAGCAATGTCATCCGGTCGCTTTCACCAATCGCCATATATTCTGCGCGTTTCGGATCGTCTTTGCCGGTCGTCAGCACTGGAGGCAAAGTCCAAACGCCGCGTTCCCAATTGGCGGGATCTTTTGGATTGGCGTTAATCTCGCTTTCCTTGGCAAGCTCAAAACCATTGGCAGCAAAGATCGCAACAACATCCGCTTTGCGCATATATCCGCGCTGGCGTGCGCCATAATCATCATAGCTAGCGCCCTTTGGTGCGCGGTGCTGAACTACGCCGACCATGCCGTCATCTTTCAGCAATGTGCGCAAGCCTTTCAGCACTGTGTCGGCGCCATTGCCAATGTTGAGGCCGTGCATGCTGCGAAAGATCAGCACGCGGTCTGCGGTGCCCTCTGAACCTTCTGGCATTTCATCGATTTCAAACGCGTTTACGGCGCTCGCCTCGGCATTCATCGCTGAGGCAAGGCCGGTTTTGAAACGTTCGGTCCAGCTTTTGGCACGGGCTTCGCGGGCGCGGCTGCTATAGCTGCGCGCATCGCTGTCGCCATTGACTGCAATATATTTGCCATTGGGCATGATATAAGGCGCAAGCACGCGGGTGTACCAACCGCCGCCGGGGCCATATTCGACCACTGTCATATCAGGCTTCACGCCGAAGAAAGCGAGTGTTTCTGCTGGGCGGCGATATTGGTCGCGTGCACTTTCATCGGCGCGCTCTGGTGAGGCCAGCACTGCGGCCAGCGCCGGATCAGCGGCGTGATCATCGGCCATTGCCGGGCCAGCAAGCGCCAAAGTGGCTGCACCGGCAAGAGCGTAAATTGCATGTTTCATCAGTTTGGCATCCTCTTAAAAACTATCTCTGCCAGTGTCATAAACTGTGCCGCACCGATGACAAGCCGCCCTAGGCTTCCTATCTGACAAGCAACATAGGAGTTTAGACCAATGACAAGCGAGACATTGCCCAGCGAGACAGGCGGACACGAGCAAGCGATCATTGCAGGCGGATGTTTTTGGTGCACCGAGGCGGTGTTCAACGATGTTGTCGGCGTCAGCGAAGTGGAATCGGGCTATATTGGCGGGACTACGCCTGATCCGACCTATAAAGCGATCTGCACCGGCAGCACCGGCCATGCAGAAGCGATCCGCGTCACTTTTGATCCCCATGCGATCAGCCTTGCAGAGCTGTATGATGTGTTCCTCGGCACGCATGATCCAACCCAATTGAACCGGCAAGGAAATGATGTCGGCACGCAATATCGCAGCGCGATCTTCGTCGATGGGGAAGGGCAATCAGCAGAAGCGCAGGCGGCGATTTCCCGCTGGAATACTGACAATGCAGGCACAGCGGTCACAAGCATTGAAGGCCCCGCAACATGGTATCCGGCAGAGGATTATCATCAGGAATATTGGGAAAGCGAAGGCCAACGCAATCCCTATTGCCTTGCCACCATTCCGCCAAAGCTAGCAAAATTGCGCAAAAGCTATGCGGCGAAATTGAAGGCTGGGGCATGAAAGGCTGACCTGAGGCAAATTTATGCCCAAACTCACCCGCAGCTACATCGAGAACCCCGAGGTTCAGCCCGATGGATCGGTGCATTTCGCCTGCTCTGGGGACATAGAAGAATGGCCGTGGTTGGCATTGCCGCCGCAGCATCCATTGGTTATTCAAACTCAGAATTTCTGGGCTAGTGTCGGCGCGACTGAGGCTTTGCAGAGCCGCGATGAAAGCAAGTGGAGCGCGCTGACTTGGACGCGCTGGCAATTGGGTGACAAGGATGCAGGTCGCGCGGCTCGGGGAGTATTTTCGCGTTCCGGTGGTGAAGGCAATCTTACATTTTCGATTGCGCTGTTGGATGCATCAGAACGCTTGATTGCCGAGCTCACCGGCAAGGGTGTCGTATTCCGCAATCGCAATTTCGAAGAATGGCGTAAGGGATCAAAAGCAGACGCGTTCAAGGTCGCTGTACCGCCAGCCGATTTTACTTACGCCAGCCGCGAGGCGCTTGGCCTGTCACAGGCAGAGCCGCCTTTGATCGCGCCAATGACCACGGTTGATGGCGCAGTGGGCACAGCGGCACTTGTCACCAAGCAAAACGGCTTGATGCCCGGGCACCCCTTTTTCAGCGGGTCAGGCGATCATGTGAACGCCCCGCATTTGGCAGAGCTGAGCAGGCAGGCGGCGTGCTTGTGCACGGATAATCCTGCGCTCCACGTTCAATTCGGCGAGATGGATATGCACCGCTATATCGAATTGGGCACGCCGATTGATCTTAAAGTCACACAGCAGGCCGATGACGAAATTCGCTTGAATTTCAGCCAATTGGGTAAGTCATGTGCAGCGACGATACTGCGCTGGTAGAGCGGGTTAGCGCAGATTTAGCCGGCAACTTTCTTTGTGAACCGCGCGATAAAGAACCCGTCTAGCCCGCCTTGTTCGGCCAGCATGCCGGGGTGCGTGCGAACCCAGCCTTCGCTTGTCGGTTGCAAACCCGCAGGCAATTCGTCGGCCGAAACGGGCAGGGCTTCCAAACCGTCTATCGCTGCTGCGCGAACGGCTTGCTCCTCGCCTTCTTCCGGCTCAAGCGAACATACCGCATAAATCAGCTTGCCGCCCGGTTTCAGCCAACTTGCCGCTTTTGCCATCAAAGCCATTTGCAGCGAAGCCATCTCCTCAATCTGACGCCCGCCAACGCGGTGCAGAACATCGGGGTGGCGGCGGCAAGTGCCGGTCGCGGTGCAGGGGGCGTCCAATAGGATCGCGTCAAATTGATGCTTGGGCTCCCATGTCAGCGCATCAGCGCGCAAAGGCGCGGCTTTCAGGCCCGTGCGTTTCAGATTGTCCTTGAGCAATTGCAGACGGCGCTTCGACATATCGAGCGCGGTGACTTTCCAACCATTTGCCGCGAGCGCCAGCGTCTTACCGCCTGGCGCTGCGCATAAGTCGAGGGCTTGATTGCCTTCTCCCGTGCCCAGCAGGCTAGCGGGAATTTGCGCTGCCAAATCCTGCACCCACCATGCGCCATCATCAAATCCGTCGAGCTTATCAATGGCGGTGCCGCGCGGGGTTCTGACATGACCATTGGCAAGCGTTACGCCGCCCAATTTTGCCTGCCACTGCGCGGTTTCATCCGGCGCACGCAGAGCCAAATCAAGCTCCGGCGGCTGGGCCAAACCAGCGGCAATCTCTGCCGCGCGTTCCTCGCCCCAGCGCTCCAAAACACGGTCTGGCATGCTGGGCGCATCGGGCAATTTCACATCGCGCTTATGCAGGGTGGAGAAGACGCCATGGGCCAAGCGTCTCGGCCCGCCTGACAATAGCGGCAAACAAGTCGCAATCACCGCATGGGGCGGAGTGTGCAGCCGCAGCCAACCCGCCAGCATCAGGCGCAAAACTGCGCGCGGCTTTGCATCCTCGGGCAGCACATTCTTCGTGGCGCTATCGATAAGTGCATCCAGATCAACCAGCCAGCGTAGGCTTTCCGCCGCCAATGCCCGCGCCAGTGCTTTATCAGCCGGCTTGCGAATATTGCCGAGAGCAGGCCCCTCAGCCTGTTCGAGCGTTTCGCCGCGCCGCATTACTGCATCGACCAATTTCAAAGCGCCTTGGCGCGCGTAATATCCGGGAGGTTGAGCCATAGGCCTAGCGCCTTAGACAGGCTTGCATGATCGCGCCAGTGCTCCCATGTTGATCGGCATGACGGAAAGATCAACGAAACGCCCCGAAGCTTTCAAGAAGCCGGCCCATTGGACGAATGATCCAGCGCCTAAGCCCAAGGCGGTTGATCCGCTAAAGGATGAACCGCGCGCATTGTCGCCCACGCGCTACGGCGATTGGGAACGCGAAGGCATCGCCTGGGATTTTTAAATAGGATTGAAAGTTACTCTCAAACCATCCTTCGGTTGAGGGATGGGCCACGCCTGCCATTCAGGCTCATAGCCATCGGGCACAACCACTTCATAACGCTGCAAAATTTGCGCCATCAGCACTTTGATTTGCATATAGGCGAAATGCAGGCCCAGACACATATGCGCTCCGCCGCCAAAGGGTGACCAGGCATATTTGTGCCGCGCTTTAACCGCCTCCGGTGTGAAGCGCATAGGGTCAAATGTGTAGGGATCAGGCCAGATTGCCGGATCGTGATGGACGTAATGAATGCCCAGCGAAACGCCCGTGCCAGCAGGGATATGATAGCCCCCATAATCAAAACTCTTCAATGCGCGGCGGGGCATTGATGGCACTGGCGCATACATCCGAAGCGCTTCTTTGAACGCCATTTCGGTGAGCTCAAGCTTGCCCATATCATCATATTCCAGCGCGCGCGGATTGCCATCAGCATCCGGCCCGCCGGTCACTGCGACCACTTCTTGGCGCAGCTTTTCCTGCCACTCAGGGTGCTTGGCGAGCAAATACATGAAGCTGGTGGCGGAAGATGTGATGGTGTCATGGGCTGCCATCATCAGAAAATTCATGTGATCGACGACTTCATCGACCGGTAGCAGTGAGCCATCCTCATGGGTGGCGGTCGCAAACTGGCTGAACATGTCCTGCCCGCCGCCGGTTTCGCGGCGCTTATGCGTTTCGGCGGTGAAGAAATCGACGAGGAATGCGCGGCCATCGACGCCGCGTTTCATTTTGGTGAAGGGGTAAGGGCTGCGCACGGGCGCAACAGAGGCCTGCACCATATCCACAAAAGCGGTGTTGATCTTGTCGGCTTCTGGCCCCCACGGAATGCCGATGAAGCTTTCTGCGGCGAGATCGAGTGTCAGCTGTTTCACGGCTGGATTGAACAGCATTTCACCTTCCCATTTCGCAGTTTCCTGCGCGATGCCGCGATTGAGCGCGCCGGAATAATGCCGCATAGGCCCAGGCTTAAAGGCAATCGACAAGGCACGGCGATCCATGCGGTGATGGTCAAAATCCATCAGCATCAACCCGCGCGGGAACAATTGATCTAGTACCGGACCCCAGCCTTGCTCATTGGAGAAAATCTTGTCGCGGTTGAACAGCACGAGTTCATTCGCATCGGCACCGATCAGCGCAACCTGATGGCCGCCAAACGCGCGCACCTTATATACCGGCCCATACGTCTCGACCATGCGGCGCGTGAAAGCATGCGGGTCGGCCAGCATGGTGAAAGTGTTGCCAACAATCGGCCAACCTTCGCTGCCGTCAATATGGCTGAGTTTTTCCGGAGGAAGACGGTCTGACCAATGCTTCGGGCTGAAGTTATCAGCATCCTGCGGGGTTTCAGCGAGAGTGGCCATCGGGTGTATCCTTAGGTTTACAGTGCTTACTTACCTTAATGTCAGTAGCGCCCGCAATTCAAGCGAAACTTAAATCCAGCCCGATAGCTCGCGGCGGATGATCGTCTCCAGCATGTCCATACCCGGCTCAGATGTGTTGAGGCAGGACAATACCGCAAATTGCTCGCCGCCGGCATCTGTAAATTGCGCTTTGCCTTCGATCGCCAGCTCCTCCAGCGTTTCCACACAATCAGCGGAGAAACCCGGGGCTGCAATGGCGAGGCGCTTGGTGCCTTTTGCGCCTTCGGCCTCCAGCGTTTCATCTGTTGCAGGGGTGAGCCATTGGGCCCGCCCGAAACGCGATTGGAAGCTGGTTTCTATGCGTATGCCTGCGCTTTTGCGCGAAGCCTTCAGCGCCTCTTCCAATAGTCGCGCCGTTTTGCGGCAATGGCAGTGATAGGGATCGCCCAAATCATGGGTTCGCTGCGGCATGCCGTGAAAACTGAGCAACAGCACTTCTGGCACGAAATCCAGTGCCGACAATTGCGCGGCAATATCGTCGTGCAATGCGGTGATATAGGCGGGATCATCGTGATAGGGCGGCAAAGTACGCAGGGAGGCCTGCCAGCGCTGTTTCATCAAAGTTTCAGCGGCCTTGTCGACCACGGTTGCCGTCGTTGCGGCGCAATATTGCGGGTAAAGCGGGGCGAGCAAAATGCGCTCTGCGCCCTCTTCCTGCAGCGCAGTTATCTGATCGGGAATGGATGGATTGCCATAGCGCATGGCATATCTAACCAGCACATTGTCGCCCAAACGCGCCTGTAAACCCTCGGATTGCGCCTTGGTGATAAAGGCCAATGGCGAACCATCCTCAGTCCAAACCTTGGCATAGGCCTTTGCGCTTTTTTTCGGGCGCGTATTGAGGATGATGCCGAGCAGGATTGGCTGCCAGATGATTTGCGGGATTTCGATCACACGCTTGTCAGATAGAAATTCGCCGAGATAGCGTTTGACTGCGCCAGGCTCTGCGGCCTCTGGAGTGCCCAGATTGACGACGAGCACGCCGACCTTGCCTGACTTAACGGGGGCATGATCTGCGGGGAGTTGCTGTTCAGTCCAAGTCATTGAGGGTCATTTCCAATTAGAGACCACCAGAAAGTAGAGGCAATCGGCGCAGTCTCAACCCCGTGGCGGAATGCAGCGCATTTGCAATGGCAGGCGGGGCGATCACTGCGCCAAGCTCGCCGGGGTCAAATGGCTCCTGTGTGCTCTGGATGAAATCGACCTCAATCTCTGGGCAATCAGCGAGCGTCGGCAGGTTCAATTGGCCTAGGCTTTGCGCGATGGGCAATCCGCCTGCATAGCGCGTGCTTGCGCCCAAGGCTTGCGCCATGCCGAACACCAAACCACCCTCAATTTGCTGGCGCGCAATGTCGAGATTGACGATGCGGCCAATATCAACGGCGGCGACAATGCGCTCCACCCGCGCGCCGCCAGCGCCGGCCCGTGCAACCGCTACGGCGGCAATGCGTCCGCCACTTTCCCATGAGCCTATGCGGTGGCAGGCAATGCCTTGCCCGCTTTGATCTGCGCCGCCGTCCCATCCCGCCAAGCGCGCCGCGCGTCGCAGACATTCGGCCATGCGCACATCGGATCCGAGCAACGAGATACGGTAGGACAATGGCTCACGCTTATATCGGTGCGCAGCCTCATCCATGAAGCACTCGGTCGCGAAGGCTGTGTAGCTGTGCGAATTGCCGCGCATCCGTCCGCAGGGCAGATCAATGCGCGCGGCGACATGATCGACCGAGACATCTCCGATTGCATAGGTCGGCATTGCACCCTCAACCGCCAGCGGATCGGATTTGCCCGCAACATCGTCAATCGCGGCGACCGTGCTTTTGTTTGCAAATAATCTGCGGCCCAGCTCCAGATTGGCGGGCGGAGTGGCTATGCGGGTTTGAAGGCCGGTTATCGTGCCTTGATCGGGGCTGCTGACGCGTGCGCCGACAAATATGGCAGCGGGCGTGCGCGGACGGTCGCGCAAATGTTCTTGCCAGCGTGACCATACCAATTGGACGGGGCGAGGGTCTTCTTTGGAAAGTTCACGGGCGAGAACCGCGACTTCTATCGCGTGATCATGGTCGAGCCGCCGGTCAAAACTGCCGCCTGCTGGCATGGGATAAAGCACCACATCCTCCAGCGCCATATCCAGCGCATTGGCGGCGGCAAGGCGGGCGGCTTCGGGCGCTTGACTGGCAATCCATAGCTCGAGCACACCATCTTGCAGACGCGCGGTGGCAGTAGAGGTTTCTATCGTTGCATGAAGCGCTGGGTCAAAATCATAGCGCGCCGCAATGTCGGATTCTCCGCGCGTGTCATAGCCTTGGCCGCGCTTTTCCATTCGGTAGGCTTGGCCCTCCCGCATGGCTTCATCCAATTGCGCATCAATCCGCTCACTATCGACGAGGCGTTTGACATCCCAGCGAGGGTTCATCGCATCCAATGCGCGCTCTGCGGCCCACCAATTGCTAGCGACGGCAGCAAGCCAGCGTTTGCTTTTTACGGTGGTGACAAAGCCGCGCATGCCTTCAGCCGCCCCTGCATCAAAGCTGGCCAGTTCAGACTGATCGAGCGGGCCATGCCTGATCGCGGCATAGACCATATTGGGCAGGCGCACATCGCCTGCAAACAGGAAGCTGCCGTCGACTTTGGACGGGTAATCAATGCGGGCAAAGGGGCTCTCGCCCGCTCCTTCCGCGCGCCTTTCGGCTGGTTGCGGCTGTTCGCCGTAAGCAGCTGAGCGCAGGGGCACCGGATCGGGCGGGGTTTGCTCGGCTGCCTCTGCGGCAAGCTCGCCAAAGGTTAGGCGTTTGTCCTCGTGAACGATGAAGCCATTGGAAGCCGCGCATTCTTCTGGCGGGACATTCCAACGCTGCGCTGCTGCTTGCGCAAGCATCGCCCGCGTTTTGGCCGCTGCAATCCGGCAGGGGCGCTCAAAGGCTGCGAGCGTTGTGCCGTCTGCCGTTGCGGAAAAGCGTTTTGTTTCCGCATAGCGCTGCGCGACATATTCAGGCGCTTGCGAGGCTTCTGCGGGCGCATAGGGTATCCACATGGGCGCCCAATGCGCAGCCAGCGGCACATTGGCATAGGCGCCGCTGACAGGCGCAGGCTCCACCGCCATTTGCCGCCAATCCGCGCCGAGTTCGGCGGCGATAATTTGCGGCAGCAAGGTCGTGACCCCTTGGCCCATTTCCAGCTGCGGAACGGCGACCGTTACCACCCCGTCGAGGCCGATTTTCAGCCATGCATCAAAGGCAAGCTCTGACTTTCCGGGTTGCAATGGGTTGGGATAAGTGCGCGGGAACAAGGCCCATGCCGCCACAACGCCGCCGCCAATCGCTGCTCCGGTTAGAACGCCGCGGCGGGTAATACCCATGGTCTAGCCCGCATTCCCATTGTTGAGCTTTTCCAGCCATGTAGAGACCTTTTGCGCCACGGCTGCGAAAGGGGCGGCTGCCTCATCATCGCCAGCGGCAGGCGGTTTGCCCGCATCGCCTGCCTCGCGCACGCCCAGGCTGAGCGGGATGCGCCCCAAAAACGGCAGTTCGATTGTGTCGGCCAGCTTTTCAAAGCCGCCTTTGCCAAAGGGATCGGAAACCTCGCCGCAATGGGGGCAGGCATAACCCGCCATGTTCTCGACCAGACCGATGATCGGCACATCGCCTTGCTCAAACATTTGGCCCGCGCGCGCGGCATCAATCAGGGCGAGATCCTGCGGCGTCGATACCAAAACCGCGCCATCGGGTTTGTGTTTGGACAGCATAGAGATTTGAACATCGCCGGTGCCGGGCGGCAAATCAATCAAAAGAAGCTCCACATCGCCCCATTCCGCATCAACCAATTGCAGCATGGCATTGCCTGCCATCGGTCCGCGCCATGCGAGGGCCTGCGCAGGCTTGACCAGAAAACCCATCGAAAGCACAGGCACACCAAACGCAGATGGCACTGGGATCATCTTTTCGCCCGCGGCCTCTGGCTTTTTCCCCTCCAGCCCCAGCATTTTGGGCTGAGATGGGCCGTAAACATCGGCATCGACAATCCCGACCTTGTGACCCAGCTTTTGCAGCGCAACCGCCAGATTGACGGTGAGCGTGCTTTTGCCCACGCCCCCTTTGCCAGAGCCAACCGCGATGATCCGCCGCTGAATTTTATCGGCCATCATGGCGACGCGCACTTCGTCCACGCCGTCTTGAGCGCCCAGAATATCGCTAATCGCTGCGTCCATATCCTCGCGCTGTTTCGCGGTTAGCCCGCTCGCCTCCAGCACGACGACGGCGCGTTCGCCTACCATGCGGGCCGATTTCACCCGCTCTGCAATTGAGCCGGGCAGGGCGGCAATAAGTTGCTCTTGATCCATAAAAATGCCCTCTCACAACAATTTCGCCTGCGCTACCCCTGTTTTTCGTGGGAGAGGTTCCTATAAGGTAGATATGCACATGTTGGATGGTTTTAAAAAATCGATAGGGCTGGCCATGGCCGGCAAGAAAAACCCCTGGGGCGGAGGCGCCGGATCAGGAGGCGGATCTGGCGATGGATCTGGTGGCGGAGACAAGGGCGGAGATGGCCCGCGCAATCCGTGGCTGCCCGGCGGCGATAAAGATCGGCGCAGCGCCAATATCGAGGATATTTTCAAGAACCGCGGCCCCGAAGGCCCGCGACGCAGCGGCGGCGGAGGCGGTTCGAACTTCAAATTACCAGAGCGCGGCGGCGGCAAAAGCTGGTGGCCGGTCATCGCCTTTGTGGTTTTGGGTGTTTGGATTTTGAGCAGCTCATTCCACGTGATCGGCGCGAAAGAACGCGGCGTTGTCACCACTATGGGCAAATATTGGTCAACGATGGAGCCGGGCTTTAATATTTCGGCGCCCTATCCGCTGCAATCGGTGGATGTTGAGCCTGTCAGCACCATTCGCATTTACTCCATTCCAGAGGGCAATGCCGAAAAGCTGATCCTAACCGGCGATCAAAACCTTGTGAACGTATCCTACCTTATCCGGTGGAACATCAAGGATTTGAAGGACTACAAATTCCAACTGGCCTCTCCCGAAGATACGATCCGCGAAGTGGCCGAGGCAGCGATGCGCGCCGCCATGGCGGAAAAGACCTTGGATGAGACATTCTCTGGTCAAGGGCGCGCTGAAATCGAGGAAGACGTGCGCGGAAGTATGCAGGCTCTGCTGGATGCTTACCGTTCAGGCGTCGCCATTCAGGGTGTTCAGATCGATAAGGCCGAACCGCCTGCGGAGGTGAATGAGGCGTTTAAAGACGTTTCTGTGGCCGAACAGGATGCCAATGCGGCGGTCAACCGCGCGCGCGGCTTTGCCCGCCAGCGGATCGAACGTGCAGAAGGTGAAGCGGGCGCATTTGACCGTGTTTACGAAGAATATCGTCAGGCACCCGAGGTGACCAAGCGCCGTCTCTATTACGAGACGATGGAGCGCGTGCTGAGCCAGACCGACAAGACCATTGTCGAAGGCGACGGTGTGACGCCTTACCTGCCGCTTCCCGAAATTAAGAAGCGCGCCGCCAAACCGGCCGAACCTGCAGCGGGAGGGCAGTAAAATGAGTGATATTTGGCAAAACTTCCGCACGCCTTTGATCGCCATTGGTGTTGTTTTGATCGCTTTGTTTATGAGCACGGTGGTCGTTCCTGAAACCCATCAGGCTGTGGTGATCCGAACGGGTGAACCTGTGCGCGTGATCAACCGGTTTGAGCCCAATGTCGAATTTGGCGAAACGGGCGCTGGCATTTCCTTGCGCTTGCCGCTTATTGAAACGGTGCAAATGGTCGATAAGCGCGTGCTCAATCTGACCATGGAGAACGAGCAAGTTCTCTCCAATGATCAGCAGCGCCTGCAAGTCGATGCTTATGCGCGCTTCCGCATTATTGACCCTGTGAAAATGGTCGAGAACGCGGGCAGCACAGACGGCGTGCGCAATCAGCTGGAGCCGATTTTGAACTCGGTTTTGCGTCAGGAATTGGGCCGCCGGACTTTCCAAGCCATGCTAACTGCAGAGCGCGGTAATGCGATGAAATCGATCACCGCAAACCTCGACCGCGAAGCACGGCAATATGGCGCGCAAGTGCTGGATGTGAGGGTGAAACGCACCGATTTGCCAGAGGGCACACCGCTAGCATCCGCCTACAACCGCATGCGCACCGACCGTGAGCGTGAGGCGCTGACCATTCGTGCGCAGGGCAACCGCAATGCGCGGATTATTCGCGCGGATGCGGATGCAGAAGCCGCGCGCATCTTCGCCAATAGCTTTGGCAAAGACCCCGCATTTTATGATTTCTACCGCGCAATGGAAAGCTATGACGCGACCTTTGCCAAGGGCAAGGATAAAGGCGAAACCAGCATGATCTTGTCGGAAGACAATGATTATCTGCGCCAATTCCGCGGCGTGCGTTGATCGGCCAGGCGGCGCATTTCTTTGGGCCGTTCAATTGCGGTTAAGTGCATCTGGCCTCAAAATGGATGCGTTAAATACCGCGTAGCTGCCATTTCGGCGCTATGTGACAAGTTTGAGAAGGAATGAGAGGACGTGAAGCCAGTGCGTTACGTTTATGGATTGAGCACAGCCTTACTGCTCGGCGGTGCTACAGTATCTTTGGTCACAGGCTATCCAGCCGGGGCCCAAACCGCCCAAAATGACAGCAGCGAAATGCGTTCTGTCGTGCCGCGTGCCGGCGCGCCGGAGAGCTTTGCTGATCTAACCGCCCAGTTGCAGCCAGCGGTGGTGAATATCGCCACACGCCAACGCGTCGAAGTGCGCAGCAATCCTTTTGCCGGCACACCCTTTGGCAATATGTTCCAAAATCGCCGCCGCGGCCGTTCGGGCAATAGCACTCCGCAAACGCGCGAGGCGCAATCGCTGGGTTCAGGCTTTATCATTTCCGCAGATGGCTTTGTCGTGACCAATAATCACGTCGTTTCTCCTCCCGGAAATCGCTCCACTTTGGAGGAAATTACCGTCACAATGCCTGACGGGAATGAATATGAAGCGGAATTGGTCGGCGCAGATGCGGCGTCTGATTTGGCGGTTCTCAAGATCAAAAGCGACAAGAGCTTCCCCTTCGTTAAATTCGGCGATTCTGCGGGTGCACGCCCCGGTGACTGGGTAATGGCAATTGGCAATCCGTTTGGCCTTGGCGGAACGGTGACCTCCGGCATTGTGTCAGCGGTGTACCGCAACACGGGTTCAGGCAGCGCTTATGATCGCTACATCCAAACCGATGCCAGCATTAATCGCGGCAATTCGGGCGGGCCTTTGTTCGATATGCAAGGCAATGTGATCGGCATTAACAATGCGATTTTCTCGCCCTCGGGCGGCAGCGTTGGGATTGGTTTTGCCATCCCTGCTGAAATCGCTGCGCCGATTGTCGACAAGCTGAAAGTGGGCGCAGAGATTGAGCGCGGCTTCCTCGGCGTGGGCATTGATAAGGTCGATGATGATCTGGCCGATTCGCTGGGTCTGCCGCGCAATCGCGGTGAGATTATTCAGGCCGTGCAAGATGATGGCGCCGCTGCGAAAGCGGGCATTAAGCCGGGCGATATCGTCACGAAAATCGACGGCAAATTGGTCACCAATGAGCAGACTTTGTCCTTCCTTGTTGCAAACATCACACCGGGCACGAAAATCCCGATTGAGCTATTGCGCGATGGTAAGCCAAAGACGCTGAACGCCACCGTTGGCAAACGCCCAAGCGAAGATGAGCTGCGCCAGCAGCAAATGTTTGATCCGGATGCAGAGCCGGAAACACCGCCAGAGGACACGGATGGTCCGGTGGCTGAAAAGCTTGGCCTGCAAACGCGCGAGCTGACCCCGCAAATCATCGACCAATTGGGCGCGGATGCGGATACATCTGGCCTAGTGGTGACAGCGGTTGATCCCAATTCTGACGCGGCGCGCAAAGGCCTGCGCCGCGGGGACATCATCCTCACCGCCAATTACAAGCGTGTTGGCGGGCTAGGCGATCTGGAAAAAGCGATCACTGATGCCGAGGGTGCAGGGCGCGAAGCGGTTCTGCTGCGCATCCAGCGCCGCGGACAGCCTGCACGCTATGTTGCGGTGCGCATGCGCTAAGCGCGATTTGCCAGTTAGACATTGAACGGGGCGCTGCGGGGAAACCTTCAGCGCCCTTTTCGTGTGCTGGTCAGATTGGCTGCATCTCAGTGTCGCCGCAGAGGCGCGCGCTAAAACGGTGCGGGTTCTGGCTCAGGCGCTGGCGGGTTATCTGGGGCCAAAGGCCGGCCTATCGCTTGCTCCAAAAAGTCATCATCTGCAGCCTGATCCTCTTCGGGAATGCTGGGCGCATTGGGCCGGATCACTTCGACAGGAGCAGGCGCAACTGGATCATCCAAGGGTGCCTCGTTAAACTCGCTATCCCTTAGGCCAGCCTGACCTGGCTCGATCAAATTGCCTTGCTCATCAATGTAGTAATAATCATCCGGATCATCGAAATTGCTGTCTTGATCAGACTCGCGCTGCCATTCGGGGCGTTCAATATCGGTAATGAACTCCTCAACCGGACGGTCTTTTACCGCATAGCGCATAAAGGCGGCAAAGGCGCGGGCAGGGGAACGGCCGCCCTGCAAGCCAGCGACCTTCTTATTGTCATCGCGTCCCATCCAAACCCCGGTGGTGATGCCGGAGGAAAAGCCGACGAAATAGCCGTCCTTATTCGAACTGGTCGTCCCAGTTTTACCCGCAACGGGCCGGCCAATTTGCGCCGCTTTGCCTGTGCCTGATTCCACCGCCGTCTCTAGCAGATCGGTAATGCCGGCCGCGACATAATCGGGCAGTACGTCCTTGCCGGGCTCTTCCTTGTGCTGGTAAATTGTCTCGCCGCTGGCGGTCACAACCTTGGTGATGCCGTAGGGCTTAATGGACTTACCGCGCGCGGACACTGTGCCGAACGCATGGGTCATTTCAATCAGACGCACTTCATTGCTGCCCAATGTCATAGAGGGAACCGCGCTGATCGAAGAGGTAACGCCAAGGCGGCGCGCCATGGATGCGACAGAGCCAAGCCCGACATCAGAGCCCAATTGCGCCGCAACGGTATTGACCGAAAAGGAAAAGGCAGTGCGCAGCGACATTTCACCTGAATAGCGCCCGCTGGAATTGCGCGGGCTCCAACCGTCGATTGTGATCTTCTTATCATCGACCTTATCCTCTGGCCGGTAGCCAGCTTCTAGAGCGGCGAGATAGACGAACAATTTGAACGAAGAGCCGGGCTGACGCATGGCCTGCGTCGCGCGGTTGAAATTGGTCTCCACGTAATCCGTGCCGCCAACCAATGCAAGGATCGCCCCGTCGCGGTCCATGCTGACCAAAGCGCCTTGCGCGCCGCCGGGCGTATTGGCTTGGATAGAGGCCGTGGCGGCTCTCTGCATGCCCGTATCCAAAGTGGTCCAAACCTCGATGGGCTCAAATGTCTCAGGCAGCAGAATATCCAGCTGAGGCAGAGCCCAATCGGTGAAATAGCGCACAGAATTTTGCCCGCGCTCTTTCTTCAGCTTCACCGCATCGACATTCACACTGGCCTGTTCCTGCGTAATATAGCCTTGTTCGCGCATCAGGCGCAGCACCACTTTGGCGCGGTCGACGGCGGCCTCAACATCGGCGGTGGGGGAATAGCGTGAGGGTGCCTTTACCAGACCTGCGATGATCGAGGCTTCGGCAACATTGAGCTCGGTTGCAGGGTGGCTGAAGAACTTGCGGCTCGCGCTGTCGATGCCATAAGCGCCGCCGCCGAAATAGACCTTATTGAGGTAAAGCTCGAGGATTTGTTCCTTCGAAAACTTCCATTCCAGCGCCATCGCCAGCACAGCCTCGCGCGCTTTTCGGTCGAGCGTGCGGTTGTTGTTGAGGAAGACATTGCGCGCCAATTGCTGGGTGATGGTCGATGTGCCGCCCAGTCTGGAACGCGCGCCTGTGATGCCTTCGACAATCGCGCCGGTAAGCCGGATAGGGTCGATGCCGAAATGCGAATGAAAGCGGCGATCCTCGACCGCGACCATCGCATTGGTCATGTTTTTCGGGATCTCATCATGGCTGAGCCATTCGCCGTAGCTTGGGCCAATCTCCACGATTTCACTGCCATCGCGCGCGCGCACGACGATGGTTTGCGCATTTTTGGTGGCCTTCAAATCATGGAAATTGGGGATCGATTGCGCGGCAAAGCCAACGGATACCGCCACAAATAGGAGCCCGATCAGAGTAAGCGCTGTGCCCCAGAAAAACAGGCGTTTGAACCAGCGCCAAAAGGTCGAGGGCTCTTTGGCGGATTTGGAGCTCTTGCGCGAACCGCCGCCGGAACCACGCCTGCCATTATTGGCAGCGGCCTTGCGGCGGCTGCCGCGTTTGCCCGCCCCTTGGGCGCGCATCTTGGCTCCACGTTTTGAACTCACTGCGCTGCTATATCCCTAAAGCCACCGGCATGCCCACCTTTATGCATCTGTCTGAACACAGAAAATTGTAATGCTGCATGAACAGCAAGCCAAGCGATTGGTGCGCGCGAGCGCTATTCTTTCGCTTCAAAGTCAAGCGAGGCGGAATTGATGCAATAGCGCAGCCCGCCTTGGTCGGGCGGTCCATCGGGAAAAACATGGCCCAAATGGCCATCACATTTCGCGCAGGTTACCTCGGTGCGGATCATGCCATGCGAGACATCGCTATGCTCGGCCACGGTCTCGCTGTCAGCAGGCTTGGTAAAGGCAGGCCAGCCGCAGCCGGAATTATACTTTGCATCACTGGTGAAAAGCTGGGTGCCGCAGCCCGCGCAGAAATATTCGCCCGCGTCATAATGCTTGTCATATTCGCCGGTAAAAGGCCGCTCTGTGCCGGCCTCGCGCAGAACGTGATATTGCTCCGGCGTTAGCTTTTCGCGCCACTGTGCGTCGGTGGTGGTTTTGGGATCATCTGTCATTTTTTGCTCCTCAAGCGCCGAGCGGTTTTTGATTGCGTGCCTTGCCAGCCCGCGCCCTCCACCCTTCCACCCGGATCATATCCGAAAATATTCCGGGTGGAAGGGTGGAGGGCGCGGGCGGCGCCGGTTCTAAGGCAGGTGTGTCTCAACCATCCAATTTGGCATAATGCGCAGGCGGTTGGATGACATCCATGCGTTCTGACAAAAGCGGGCGGAAGCTGGGCCGGCTTTTGAAGGCGGAATACCAGCCATGGGTTTGCTCATGCCCCTCCCAATCAATCCCGCCGAGATAATCCGCAACCGAGATTTGCGCGGCTGCGGCAAGATCAGCCAAGCTCATGCTGGAGCCTGCAAGCCATGGGCGATTGTCGATCAGCCAATCCATATAATCGAGGTGACCGTGCGCCAGTTTCATCGCCTCGCGCAGCATCCGGCTGTCGGGCGGTTGGCGCAGCACGAGCCGCTTTTTCATCCGCTCCATCAGCAGCGGGGCGGTGACATCATTGTAGAAATTCTCGTCAAACAGAGCGACCAGACGGCGGATTTCCACGCGGTTGACTGCTGTGCCATTGATCATGGGCGCGTGTTGGACAGTTTCTTCGAAATATTCGGCAATCGCGCGGCTATCGGCCAGCACCAATTCTTCTCTCGCATCGACCACCACAGGTGTGCGGCCAGCGGGGTTGAGATTGAAGAACATATCGGACGCCGTCCAAGGGTCTTCGCGGACCATTTCATAGGCGATATTCTTCTCGCTCATCAGCAATCTGATCTTGCGGCTGAAGGGGCAAAGAGGGAATTGATAGAGGTGAAACATCAGGCTTTACGCCATGCCTCAGCGCGCTCGCCTCGTCCATAAGGGCGGACAATCAGTCTGTGTATACCGAGGGGGATTGCGCCGTTTATTGTTAGGAATACTGGCGCGATTACTTCGCCTGCTTCATCATCGCGCTCATGCGTTCGGCCATGTCTTTGAGCGCTGGCAGCATTGCATCCATGCCTTGCGCCATAGAGCTCATTGCATTCATCGCCATTGGCAGCTTTTCAGAGACTTGCGCGGGCAATTCCTCTGCGCCCGGCGCAAGATCGCGAACCGTCGCATCGGGATCAATCGCCGGTGAGCGGCCGTCGGTCGCTTTGTTCAGCGCATCGCCCATCGGGCCAACCGGCATGTCGAGCAGCATGCGCACCATCACCTCGCCCATCATCGCGGCCTGATCCTGAAATTCGGGATCGGCGAGTTTTTGCGACAATTCGGTGAGCGATTGTTTAGCCGGAGCGGAGGTTGTTGCCGCTTCTGCTGCATCTTGAGCCATTGCCGATGTTGGAACGGCCAGAGCGAGTGACGCTGCCAAGACTGGCGCGGCGAAAATGGAAAACTTGCGCATAAAAACCCCCGTTAGAATGAATGATTAAACGCAATATACTTCAGCTTCAATGACTTAAACCTGAACAGCGAGGGCGTTTTCAGGCGAGAGGCCAGACAAGGCCAAAAGAGGCCAAAGCCGAGATGGAGCGAGATCACCGAGGCAAAGGCGCAAATGCGCGCGTCTCAAAGCCCAGATGTTTCCAGCATTGTCAGACAGGCTGGCATGATCGCCTCCAGCTCATTTTTGTTGATCAAGCTTAGCGCTTCTTGCGCCACCAATTCGCCGACTTGATCCCGGTTCAATTCATACTCATCCATAATCTGGGCCGAAGTGCGGACGAAATATTCACGCCCGCGTGTCTGCATTGTGGGCCATTTTAGCGCATCGGCATTGCCTTGATCTTGCCCGTAGGAAACCAAAGCAAAAGCCGCCGAGCACCGCAAAGAAGCGCGCTGCTGCGCATTGAGCTGGGGCGCTGGCTGGGCAGGGGCCGTTTCAGCAGGGGCGGCCTGCATCATCAGCAATGGAGCAAGAATTTGAGTGATCATATGCGTTTCCTATAGCGCGGCTGATGAACCCCATGCTACGAAACTCTTGTGAAAAAATATAACGGAGAAACACAGATGCTTAGTCATATTATGATCGGTAGCGGCGATATTGAACGCTCCAAAAAATTCTACACCGAAGTCCTCGGCGTGCTGGGCGCGGGCGAGCCAATGGTGAATGTGAATGACACCGGCCACACTCGCCTGTTCTACATTCACGCTGGCAGCACATTCTCGATCAGCGAGCCGATCAATGGAGAAGCGGTTGCGCCTTCCAACGGCAGCACAATCGGTCTTGCCTGTGATAGTCTAGAGCAAGTCACGAAATTGCATGATGTCGCGGTCGCCAATGGCGGCACATCGATCGAAGACCCTCCCGGCCCGCGCGAAGGCAGCATGGGCACGATGAACCTGTGCTATTTCACCGATCCCGATGGCCACAAAATGTGCGGCATCCACCGCGAAGGCTAATCGCCTAACCAATTGAATTGAAATGAGGGTCGCGGCTGAAAGGCTTGCGGCCCTTTTTTCTATTTATTCGCGGTTGAGCAGAAACACTGCGGATTCCGCACGCCAATTGGCTGTGCCCGCGCCGACAGATTTTCCGCCAGCAAAGAACCATTGCTTCTCTACCGACACGTCTTTTTCGCTGAGCAATTCGCGAAAATCGGCAATCGTCACATGGTGGATATTGGGCGTGGCGTACCAGTTTACCGGCAGCGCCTTTGTCACTGGCATGCGCCCGCCAAACATGAGAGCCGCGCGCGTTGACCAATGGGCAAAATTGGGAAAGCTGACAAAGGCCCGTTTGCCGACCCGCAATAGCTCATCCAGCATCCGATCAGGGCGCGCCGCTGTCTGCAATGTCTGCGATAGGATCGTATAATCAAAGGCCTTATCAGGATATTGCGCCAGATCGTGATCGGCATCACCCTGCATCACAGAAAGCCCGCGCGCGACGCATTTCTCCACCCGTTCGGCATTGATTTCCATGCCGCGCGCATCGACGCCGTGGCGCGCCTGAAGCTCCGCCAGCAAAGTGCCATCGCCGCAGCCAACATCCAACACCCGCGTGCCCGCGCTGATATTGCTGGCAATGGTTTCAAGATCGGGGCGCAGCTGCTGGCTCATTTCAAGAACCCTTCGACCACGCGGTCAAGCGCAGGCACATCCAGCAGGAAACTGTCATGCCCATATGGCGCGGACAGTTCCACGAAGCTAACCGGCGCGCCTACCGCGTTCAACGCGTGCACAATGTGCCGGCTTTCCGCGGTGGGATAGAGCCAATCTGTGTCGAAGCTGACAAGGCAGAACCGCGCGCCTTCGCCGCGTGCATGACCGGCAAAGGCATTGGCGAGTTTTGCAGCCTCGTTTGTGCCCTGAGCCCCTTGCGAAAACTCTTCAGCCAGATCGAAATAATCCATCGCGCGGGTGATATAGAGGTAGGAATTGGCATCGAAACGCTGGGTAAAGCCAGTGCCTTGATAGCGCAAATAGCTTTCCACCTGAAAGTCAGCATCAAAGCCAAAGCTCTTGGTGTCCCTATCTTGCAAGCGCCGCCCGAATTTATCGGTTAGGCCTTCCTCCGACAGATAGGTGATATGCGCGGCCATGCGCGCCACGGACAGGCCGGAGGCTGGCACTTCCCCGCTGTAATAATCGCCCTCGCACCAATTGGCATCGGCCATAATCGCTTGGCGGCCGACCTCATGAAAGGCGATATTTTGCGCTGAATGGCGCGCGGTGCTGGCTAGAACCAAGACGCGGGCGGCGCGGGTTGGGAAGTTTGCCGCAAGGCTCAATGCCTGCATCCCGCCCATCGATCCGCCGATGACAGTGTGCAGCTGGCCAATGCCTAGCCCGTCGAGCAAGCTGATCAATCCGCGCACCATATCGCGCACGGTAATCACGGGGAAACGCATGGCATAAGGTTTGCCGTCGTGTGCCAAGCTTGCCGGGCCAGTGGAGCCCATGCACGAGCCGATGACATTGGCGCTGATCACATGAAAGCGGTCTGTATCGACGGGCTTGCCCGGGCCAACCATCCGCTCCCACCAACCCGGCTTGCCGGTCAGGGGGTGCTCGCTGGCGACATATTGATCGCCGGTTAGCGCGTGGCAGATCAGGATCGCATTGCTTTTGTCGCCGTTCAGCTCGCCATAGGTCTCATAGGCAATCTCTGCGGCATCCAGCGTCTCACCATTGTCGAGCGGCAAGGGCGCGGGCAGCGTATAGCGGGTCGAGGCGGCGGTTTGTGTCATAGCGTTGACAACCGATTGGGCGAGCGCGGCGAATGTGTCAATTGCGGGTGTTTTTTGATGCGCAAACCGGTTATCGCGTCGCGGCTATGTCAGACAGTTTGCAAAAGCGCCCTCAAATGAAGCCGTGGATTTCCGGCATTCATGCCTATGTGCCCGGAAAATCAGCGGGCGCAGACGGGCAGCCTTTGATCAAATTATCCGCCAATGAGAACCCCTTGGGTTGCAGCGCGGCGGCATTGGAAGCGCGCAGCAAAGTGGCGGATGCCGCTACCTACCCTGACCCTGATGCAAAAGAATTGCGGGCCGCAATCGGCGCTTTGCACGGGATTGATCCGGCACGGATTGTTTGCGGCACAGGCAGTGATGAATTGCTGAATTTGGCGGCGCAGGGCTATGCCGGTTTTGGGGATGAGGTGCTGTTCAGTCGCTATTCGTTCTCCGTTTATGATATTGCTGCGCGGCGCTGCGGCGCGGTGCCAGTGGAGGCAGCGGATAAGGATTTTGGCTGCGATGTGGATGCGCTGCTAAAAGCTGTGACAGACAAAACGCGGGTGGTTTTCCTCGCCAATCCGAACAATCCTACGGGTACTTATTTGCCGGCAAGCGAAGTTGCGCGGTTGCATGCGGGGCTGCCATCCGATGTGCTGCTGGTGGTTGATCAGGCTTATGGCGAATATCTGACCGCTGACGAGGACGATGGCGGAATGGCTTTGGCAGCCGCGCATGACAATGTGCTGGTCACGCGGACATTTTCGAAGATTTATGGGCTGGCTGGCGAGCGGATCGGCTGGGCCACGGGCGCGCCGCATATTGTCGATACGCTGAATAGGATACGCGGGCCTTTCAATGTCACTGTGTCGGGCCAAGCAGCGGCGGTTGCGGCGGCAGGTGATCAGGCTTTTGTAAGCGCGGCACGGGAACATAATACTGCCGAGCTGGCGCGTTTTACTGCTGCGATTGAGGCTTTGGGCAATCACGGCCTGCGTGCTGTGCCAAGCAAAGCGAATTTTTTGCTCGTGCTGTTTGAAGGTGCTGTCACTGCCGCCGATGCGTTGGAGGTACTGGCGGGTGCAGGCTATGCCGTGCGGCACTTGCCGGGGCAGGGGCTGGGTCAAGCCTTGCGCATCACAATCGGCAAGGCGGAAGACATGGACGCAATCGCGGCCACTTTGCGCAATTTGGTAGAAGGGTCAGCATGATCAAAAACGTCGCCATTATCGGTCTTGGCCTGCTGGGCGGATCCGTGGGTCTGGCTGCGGCGCAGCATTCGCCCGGCATCGTCACCACCGGCTATGATGCGGATGACGATGTGCGCGCAGCGGCGGCTAAACGCGCTCTGGTTGGCACGGTTTGCGATAGCTTGGCCGATGCTGTGCGCGATGCCGATTTGGTAGTTCTGTGTGTGCCGGTTGGCGCGATGCGCAGCGCGGCGGAGGGCCTCAAAGGCCTGCTGAAAGAGGGTGCGATAGTGTCCGATGTTGGCTCTTCCAAGCAAAGCGTTTTGGATGATCTCACCGCAGCATTGCCGGGGCACACTATCATCCCCGCGCACCCTGTTGCAGGCACAGAAGAAAGCGGGCCGCAGGCGGGCTTCCCCTCTTTGTTTGAAGGCCGTTGGTGTATTCTAACCCCGCCTGATGGCGCAGACGAAGAGGCGGTCGCGGCGCTGACGGCATTCTGGCAAGGGCTGGGCGCAAAGACCGAAATTATGGAGGCGGCGCATCATGATTTGGTGCTGGCCGTGACCAGTCATATCCCGCATCTCATCGCCTTTACTATCGTGGGAACGGCGTCTGATCTGGAGGATGTGACCCGCAGCGAAGTGATCAAATATTCCGCTGGCGGCTTCCGCGATTTCACTCGCATCGCGGCCTCTGATCCGGTCATGTGGCGCGATGTGTTCCTGCAAAATAAGGGCGCTGTGCTGGAAATGCTGGGGCGTTTTACTGAGGATTTGACCGCAATGCAGCGCGCGATCCGATCAGGTGACGGGGCGACTTTGGAAGAACTTTTCGAACGCACGCGGACGATCCGGCGCTCTATTATTGAGCAAGGCCAAGATGATGCCGCGCCCGACTTTGGGCGGGATCATTAATATGCTTGCTTTGAGGTGAGCTGGACCACCCGCGCCCTCCACCCTTCCTCCCGGAACAGTTTCGGATAACATCCGGGCGGAAGGGTGGAGGGCGCGGGTGGCTTGGCCGTTAGACTTGGAAAACCATCGCTGGCGCTTGAAGCCAATCAATTAAGCGCATTAATGGCAGCGTGCACCCGCTGCTCGGCCTCTGCGCGCGGCAATCCGGGCGGAACCATTTCGCCGATCTTATAGGTGATAACGCCCTTGCGTTTGATACGGCGTTGATACAGCGGGCCGCTGTTTACGGCGATGGGCACAACCGGCAATTTCAGCAGCTTATAAATCCCCGCAAAGCCTGCGCGCATCGGCGGGCTTTCGCCATGGGGCACGCGGGTTCCCTCGGGCAGAAGCGCCAGCGGGCGTCCGTCTGCGATCTTTTGTTTGGCCTCTGCCAGCATATGCCGCAGGGCGCTTGCCCCGCCATCCCGCGAAACCGGGATCAAGCCGTAGATCAGCGCAGCTCTGCCCCAAAACGGAATGTCGAACAGCTCACGCTTTGCGAACACAGCGGGCAGGGGCAGCAGGGTTGGGGCATCGATGGCTTCGAAAAAGCTCTCATGCTTGATCACATAGAGCACGGGGCCCTTTGCCAGTTCACCCTCAACCCGCACGGTAATACGTAGGATTTTCGTGACGCACCAGCGGTGCCAATTGGTCCAGCCGCGCACGAAAGCATGCATGGCCTTATGGCTAAAGGGCAGCGAGCAAAAGGCGCCAATCACCAGCACAATACTGACGGCGTAAAAGGCGAAATAAAAGACAATGCTGCGCAGGAGGTTCATATGGCCGCGCCCGATCAGCTTGGCAAAAAGCCAGCAAGCTTGCTCGCCAGCAGCTTGTGATATTCAAGGAATAGGATCGGCAGCCCGGGCTCTGATGGCACAGCATCGCGGATCACGGTCACGCCCTCTGGCAGCACACGCTCCAACTCGCCCGCGGCGCGGCGCATATGCCAATCGGTTGTGATAAGGCGCAAGCTCTTGATGTCGCGGTCTTTCACCCAGGCTGCGGTTTCGGTCGCATTGGAATGGGTGTCGATCGCGAGAAAGCCGAGCGTAATGCAGCATTCCATCCGCAGCTCTGACACGCCAAATTCTGCGGCGAATTCTGCCGGTTTCACATCGCCATCCACGCCGCTGACCAGCATGATTGGTGCAAGATCTTTGTTGAGCACATCGAGGCCTGCCGCAATGCGTCCCGTGCCGCCCGTCGGTACGACGGCAGCCTGCGCCACAGTGGCAGGGCCAGGCCCCGGCAGGCTCATCGTAAACCAGATGAAACCGCCGACCCAAATAAGAAAGATTGCTGCCACCAAGCGCCGCATCGTCAGAGCAATCGTTTCAATGCGCGCATGACGGTGGAGCGCGCCGTTAGCACGGCCAAGCCGATGCCCATCAAGGGAATGCACAGGATCACAATCCAGCTAAACCATGACAATCCGCCGCCATCGACCATGCCGCTGTCCAACGCTGCAAATTGATTGCCGATCAGCAAGATACCGGTCACGCCCATCAGCAATCCAATCCCGCCGCCCATGGCCGCATCCTTGGCCACGGTGCGCTGGAAGATGCGCGCGATTTGTTCATCCGTACCGCCCAAATGATGCACGACTTCGATGGTTTCAGAATGGGCAGAAAAGGCGCTGCGAGCGGCCAACCAAACGGCGGCGGCGCTGGTAATTGCCAGCAGGACAATCAACACAAGCGCCAAATATTGCAGCGAGGTGAGGGCGGAATACACCGGTTGCAGCCAGCTGGATTGGGCATCCACACGCAGCCCTTGCATTTTGGCATCCAGCATCGCCTGTAGCCGGATGATTTGCTCTGGCGTGGCTGCCTCTTCCAGCTCCACATCAATCAGCGCGGGGATTGGCACGGTTTCGCCCACATCGCCTGACCCAACGCTAGACCCGAGCCATGGCTCCAGCAGGGCGTTCAATTCATCCTGCGGCACTTGGCGCACATTGGCGACGGCTGCATCGTTTTCTAGCATGGCGACAGCGGCGGTTGCCTTTTGACGGCGCGCGTCCAAATCCGCCTCGACCACTTGCACAGTGACAGCGCCGGACAAATCCGCACTGGCTTTGGAGGCCAAATTGCTGAGCGCCATTGCGCCAGCGGCCGCCATAATCGTCAGCGCGATCATAATCGCGATCACCCAGGGGATAGGGCCGGAAATGCGCGCGTTCGGGATCAGGCTAGCGGCGCGCTTGCCGGAGAATTGCGCAAGATCTTGTGCAAGCTTTTGCCCGCCAAAGGGAGAACGGCTCATGGCTTGCCCCTCCCAAACGGTTTGCGCGGTTTGAAGCCGGGGCCAAGATCAATCGGCTCATCATCAGCGTCTTGGGGCGCGGCCGCTTTTGTGCGCGGTTTAGGTGCGGCTTTTTGCGGACGTTTTTCGCTGCGCCTTTCATTTCGGGGCGGATATTTCAATGCGCCGGTTGGATCAGACAATTTGCCCTTATCCAGCCGCATAATCAGCGATTCCGGCACTTTCTTCAGCAATTGCACATCGTGGGTTGCGACCACGACTGTCGTACCCAGCCGGTTGAGCGCTTCAAACATGCGCATCAGTTTCAGCGCCATTTCAGGGTCAACGTTACCGGTCGGCTCATCCGCCACCAGAATATCAGGGCGGCCGATAACCGCGCGGGCAATGGCGACACGTTGTTGTTCACCGCCGGACAAAGTCGTTGGGAAAGCCTCAATCCGGTGCGCCAAACCCACCCATGAGAGCATTTCTGTGACCGGCTGTTTCAAATCCGCCTCGCGCACGCCAGCCACCCGCAGGGGCAGGGCGACATTGTCGAACGCGTTCATATGCTCAACCAGGCGAAAGTCCTGAAACACCACACCAATGCGCCGGCGAAAGGCGGGCAAATCACTGCGCGGCATGGTGATCATATCGCGGTCAAACATTTTCACCACGCCGCGCGATGGACGCTGAGCGAGGTAGAGCAATTTGAGCAGAGATGTTTTGCCCGCGCCGCTGGCTCCGGTGAGGAAATAGAAGCTGCCGGGAAACAGGGTGAACGAAAGGTCGCGCAGCACTTCTGTATCAGTGCCATAGCGCAGCCCGACATTGTCAAAGCTCACAATAGTGTCGGGGGTTTGGCCTGCGTCGCTCATTCTGGGTTTGTAACTAATGGGGTCGGCCCACAAAAGCTAGTAACGCCTTTGCAAAAAGCGGCTTAATGGGCGTGAATGTGGAAAAAGCGCCATTTACGCGGCATCACAAGCACTGCGGCCTTGCTCGCATGCGGGCCAAGCGCCTAGTGGCTGACATTGCATGATTATTGCCTGCCCTGATTGCCATACGCGCTATGTGGTCCCCGATGAGGCGATCGGCCCTGAGGGGCGGACGGTTCGCTGCGCGAAATGCAAACACAATTGGTATCAGGATGGTCCTGAGCTGGAGACGAAAGCGGCTGCGCCTGAGCCAGCTCCTCCACCTCCGCCAGCTCCGCCTCCGCCACCACCTCCTCCGCCACCTGGGCCGGAGCCAGAACCGGAGCCAGACCCCGAACTAGAAGCTGAACCAGAGCCAACTCCTGAGCCGGAACCTGAACCAAGCGCGCCCGAGCCAGAACCGGCAGCCGAGGTAGAGCCAGCTCCTGAACCAGAGCCTGACCCCGAACCATCTGACGCATCCGATGAAACTTCAGATGAAACACCAAGCGAAACCGTCACGGCTGTTAAGGGCGCTGTCGCTGGGGCAACGGCTGCCGCTGCAGCTTCCTTCAATTCAGTGCCCAAACCTTGGGTGAACTTTTGGAAAACAGGCGATAAGCCTGAAGACGGCGGCGCGGATACAGTCCCTGATGCCCAAGATGATGCCGAAGATGGTGACGGCGCATTGCCCCCGCCTGATTTCAGCGAAGCTGTTCCAGACGTTGAAGGCCCAGAGATTGAGGCATCGTCAGTCGAAGCCGCCTATCATGAGCCAGTAGTCGAGCCCGATCCAGAGCCGGAAAGCTTTGAGAGCGATTACACGCAATCTGAATATGACCGCAGCGAGCCGGTCGCCGAAACGCCCTATGATGATGGGTCATACGGCGACGAAGATGTCTCGCAGTTCGAATATGAGCCGCCTTTCCGCCCGCGCCGCAACCCGCTGAAAATGTGGACGGCAGCAGCCGTTACCTTCGCTGTGCTGGCACTGGGTACGGTTGCGGCGGTTAGCTATTACGGCGTGCCATCATGGCTGCCGATCCAGCAACCCACTTGGGGCGTTGCCAAGCCAGAGCTGGAACTAAACTTCCCGCCGGAGCAAATTGAGCGCCGCCAATTGCCCAATGGCACCAATTATTTCGGCATCAGCGGCACGATCACCAACACTGGCCGCGAAACCGCGACTGTGCCGTCTATTCTGGTGGTCTTGTCGGATGAGCGCGATAAGCCCGTTTTCGATTGGGAAATCATCCCGCCCAAAACGCAGCTCGCACCGGGCGAGACGATGACCGTGACAGAGGCCACCAAGGATGTGCCGCGCGCTGCGAAATTTGCAGAAATTGGTTGGAAGCCAAATTAGCTAAATTCAATCCAAACAGTCGCGCGCTGATTGCCGCTGCGCTCAACTCTGCGTTGAGGCTTTGGATTGCTCTTAGTTGCGGTGCTTGGCGCAGTTTTGCCATCAAACCGAATAATCGCAGGACGCAGGATGCGGGCAGAAGCGCTGGCCGATGTGGCAATGCGCGTTTGCGCTGATGGGCGGGGCTGCGATGTGCCGATCTGCGCAGCGACTGGCGCTGAATTTGCCGTGAGGGTCAGAAGGATTGCGGCTATGCTCATGCCCAAACCTTTCCGCCGCGGTAACCATTCTTACAAGCATGTCGTTAAGACAGTCCCGCCGCGGGACGGCCATTTCCCGCCGCCTTAATCCGCAGCTTCCAGTGTCAATTTTGCGGCACGCTTTTAAAGCGCTTGCGGTGCACCGCGCCCCTTGCTAGAGGCGCGCACCTACCGGAGGGTTGGCTGATACAGCCACCCTTGCAGACTGTGTGCGGTCGTGGCGGAACTGGTAGACGCGCAACGTTGAGGTCGTTGTGGCCGAAAGGCCGTGGAAGTTCGAGTCTTCTCGACCGCACCAAACAGTCCATATATCCAGATCAAATCTCTTATGGAATATGAGTTGCTGCCAAGAACGGCGCAGTTCTGCGCCATTCGCCCAGTGCCCCTTGTGGAATTGCAGTCAGAGACCGGACGCATTCATCAGCTTTGGACGTAAAAAAGGGCGCCAGTCTCTAGCGCCCAGTTTTCTGACTGCAATCGGCTTTGCCGGTTACTTGATGCCCAGTACCTTCCGTTGGTCATTCCAGTCAGTTGGAAGCGTCATTCGGGCCAGCGTTTTGGCGCTGAGCGATGAAGGTTGTCGCCCCTCAACGATCGACTGAACGATATCAGGTGCGAGGCAGCAGATGCGAACGAGGTGGCCAAGCCGAGTTCGGCAGCGACCATTTTTTTCAGCAATGCTGGCGATTGATTGATCGGAGTTGTCCTCAATCAGTTTGCGAGCCGCCAGCGCTTCAGAGAGAAGCAGGATCAACTTCGGGTCACGCTGCACTAGTGTGTTGCGCCTGGTGTTTTCTGCCGGAATGATGAGGCGAAGCTGATGCCCGCGTCTCACCTTTACTGCTGGGATACAGATCGAGATTGGCGGCGCGTCATTCTGGCATTCAGGAAGGATAAGCGCATCCATCAAGTCAGCTTTATTGAGCTGGACCGTGATATCGGTTTCAGCCAGATTGATGCGATCAACCAAGGCGTCGATGAGGCCTGCCTTCTTGTCGCTGGTTCCGCTTCTGAGGTTTGCTGTGAGCAGATCGGCTTTGGCCAGCGCCTGCTCCAGCGACCGCGCATCAAGCTCTTCCGATTGACATAGCGTCTGAGGCAACGCTGGCTCGGCGATCTCTTCCGCCATACGGTCGCAGATGAGCCGCTCCAAATCATATGCGTTGACCCGCCAAGCCGGACTGCCTTCCACCTCTTCTGGCCGCGTCACATAGTAGCGATATCGTTTCTTGCCGCGCTGCGCATGGCTTGGCGTCATCGCCCTTCCTTCCCCGTCGAACAACTTACCAACCAGCAGGCTTGGATATTGATGGCGCTTGCGGCGCGAAGACCCGCAGGCATTTTCCTTAAGATTCGCCTGCACCTGTTCCCACAGGTCCTCATCGACGATCGGATCATGCTCTCCGTCATAAGCCGAGCCCTTGTGAACGATCATGCCGCGATAAATCCGATTGGAAAGCAGATGATAGAGTGTGCCGCGCCGGAAGTTGCAGCCGCCCTTGTGCGGTCCGCCGGCACGGCGCTGGATCTTTGTCCGGCATCCTTGAGCGTTCAGCTCTTCCGCCAACGCTGGCACGCTTCCCAGAAAGAGATATCTCTGCATGATATGCCTGACTTGCTCAGCTTCCGGTTCGTTGGCGATCAGCTTGCGGTCCTTGACCTCATATCCAAGCGGGACCGGACCGCCCATCCAGATGCCCTTCTTTTTGGAAGCCGCGATCTTGTCCCTGATCCGCTCGCCGGTTACCTCACGCTCGAACTGCGCAAAGCTCAGCAGCATGTTGAGGGTGAGCCTGCCCATGCTCGTGGTTGTGTTGAAGCTTTGGGTGATGCTCACAAAGCTGGCGCTTGCAGTATCCATTACTTCAACAATCTTTGAGAAGTCCGTGAGGCTGCGGGTCAGGCGGTCGATTTTGTAGAGCAGAACAATATCAATCTTGCCCGCCTCAATATCAGCAAGCAGCCGCTTTAGTCCGGGCCGCTCCATATTGCCGCCCGAGAAGCCGCCATCATCGTAGCGGTCCTTGATCAACGCCCATCCTTCATGTTGCTGGCTCAGCGCATAGGCAGCGCAGGCCTCGTGCTGCGCATCTAGCGAATTGAACTCCTGCTTCAGTCCATCCTCGGTCGATTTGCGGGTATAGATCGCGCAACGCAGTTTCTTGTCAGGCACGACGGTTCAACCCAAAGAAGCGTGGGCCCGACCAATGCGCGCCAGTGACATGTCGCGCGATCTCGCTCAACGATCGCCATGTTCGATTGTCGTAGGCGAAGCCTTCCTCAAGAACGTCGACACTGATGGTGCGTCCGTTCCACTCGCGGATTAGCCTTGTGCCTGGAGTGAGCTCGATCCGAGGTGGCTGCGCCACGCTGTCGGCACCTTGCTGCGCCACTCGCATCAGCTCACGGACCACGAGGGCGGGTAGGCCGCCGTGTCGGCGCTCTTGTAACCGCTGACCAAGCAAAGGACGCAGGATCGAAGGCGGCACGCGCGGTGCCTTCCCTTCTCCCATCTGCTCCCAGCGGTCACGGAGTTGAGCTGCATTCATATTGGGCAAAGCGGCGAGGTCGTTGGCAAGCTGGGTCATTTGGCTGCCCCAGCTGCGGGCTTCTTGGTGATGGAGTAGCGGCTTACTCCTTCGACAATCACTCTCTCGATCCCATAACCCTTTTTCTTCAAGCCCGTGAGAGCAGCGCGTACCGTGTGCTTCTGCCAGCTGGTCGTCTCGATCATATCGTTGAGACTTGCGCCTGTCTTGCGTCCGAGCAAATCGATCACGCTAGAGATCTTGGTTTTGTGCGCGGCTTGGGCTGGCTGCTTGTCTTTATTTGCTGTTGCCATTTTGTTTTCTCCGATGGTGGGAGCGGCACGCTGCCGCTCCCACCATCGGAAGCCCCAAAGCGCATCAGGCGTCGGGGCGGTAACCGGTGATTGGCCATGACCAGCTGACAGGACCAATGCTTCGTTCCATTAGAAAGTCGAGGGAAAAGTTACTCGGCATGCTAACGGCGGCTTTGCGCCCCAGTATCGGACGTTGCCACCCAACTTACGGCCTCAATTTGCGCCAGACCTGCCCACCAGACCTAAAAGTCACTTTCTGCATTTGTTGAGAACCTATTCAGTATTTCTTGCTAGCATTTTCAATTGATCAACAAGCAGGCAAGGCGATTCGAACCCCTTGGACGGGATTACAGAGCTCAAACAGCGAATGCTGTTTCTTGAACGTGCTCATGCTGCGGCGGGCATGGGCCACTTTGTGCTTGATCCAGAATCGCAAACTATCGAGTTTTCATCATGGGTTCGCGAAAATTTGGGTCTCCACGATCTGCCGATTCCGATTGAACGATTGCCGGAGATTATCGCTCCTGATGATCTGTTGCATGTTACCGAAGCGGTCGCGAAGGCTATGTCTTCGCAAGCTGAGTTTGAGTTTGAGGCCCGCGTTGTCACTGTGCACGGTACGACCCGTGTCCAAAAAGTAAGCGGGATTGCCGCCTTCGATAATCCTGAAACGCGATCAGGCCTGGTTGGGTATTTCGGTATTGTCCGCGATGTAACTGAAGAAAAAGCAAGCCAGGAAAGCCTTAGCATCGCCAATGAAGAAGCGAAGCGGGAGCTTGCTGCGAGGACCAATATTTTGGCGGTCGTATCGCATGAAATCCGAACACCGCTTGGCGGGATTCTTGGTATAATTGACCACCTTAGAAACGAGCACTCTCTTGCAGAAAGAGAGCGCGCTCTTCGCCTCATCGAAGATTCCTGCGATGCCTTGCTTGATACGCTTGATGGCTTGCTACAGCAGACGCGCATTGGTCACGATCTCAAAAATCTTGAGGCCAAGCCATTTGCGCCCAGGGCTGTTGCTCAAAGAGTTGCAGAATTGTTCCGCCCACTGGCGCGCCGCAAAGGCATCCGGATTGAAGTTGAATGCCTATCGGAGAATCAGGCGATTGGTGATCCAGCACGTTTGCAACAGATTATCGCTAACCTTGTTTCTAACGCCGTAAAATTCACCCAGTCTGGCGAAGTGCGCATATTGGTCTCCCGGCCCAATTCTGATTCAAATCATTGGACATTTGCCGTAGCCGACACAGGGTCGGGCATGGACCAAAAGAGAGCCGCTTCAGTCTTTGAAGCATTTGGGCCCAGCAACACGGACACTCTGGGCAGGAACAATGGCGCCGGGCTTGGCCTATCAATCACCAAAGAACTCGTTGATCTGATGCAGGGGACTATCAGTGTAGAAAGCGAGCTTGGCAAAGGGTCAACTTTCACGTGTTGTTTGCCGCTCGTGCCGTTCCAGAGTGCTGATGAGAGCGGTGGCGGATCAGTACGAGGGGCCGCCTTTGTGCATGTTGAGCGCGCGTCCCACCGAATTCAAATCGAGGCAGCTGCCAATCGAATTGGATTAAGTACATTTGACTTGGATGATTTCGAGAGCACTATTCTTCCCAAGGAACAGCCCGCTGTCTTGATTGTTGATACACATCTTTCCCATGAAATTGCTAGAAAGCACATAAGTGCCAAAGGCCCGCAAATCATACTCATTGATGGCGCGGAGACATGTGAAATTGAGAGAGGGCTTGAAAAACTTGCGACACGCGTTGGACATGATGATCTAGCGAGTGGGCTTGCAAACATGTTTGAAAGTAAACCCGTTGCCGTTGCTTGAAGAACTCCCTCTTGAGGAACGTGCTCGGATTCTAGCAATCCGTTTGGACCGGGCGGAACGCGCTCTACTAGAAACCGAGACGGCGTTAGAATCGCGCATGCGGGAATTGGACAGTGCCAACAAGGAACTAAGCCGCCGCGAGAGTGAATTGGCGGAACGTTTGAATATTGAAAGCCGTCAATTGCTGGCCGCACTTTCGACGGCCAATATGGCGACAATTTATGGCGAGAAAGATCGGCCATTTTCTGCGTCTGGCGAAGCAGCACAATTGCTGGGGCTTGCGCCCGGTTCGGAACTGACCCCTGACCTTTTGATCAAAGCAATTCATCCCTTAGATCAAGAGAGAATTGTCCGTTCAGCGACAGAGTTTTTTACCAAGATGACGCCGGCTGAGGATCATGTTTTTGAGCATCGGATCAAGCGTTATGACACAGGCGCCACTCATTGGTTAAGCTGGGTCATTCGCCGCGAGTCGGTGCAAAAAGATCGGCCAGCTGCAACCTATGGGACTGTTAGAGACATCACCCTGAGCCGCGCGAATGAACGCGGCATCAAAGCTTTGCAATTGCGCGCGGAACGCAGGGTCGAGGAGCTTGACCGACTGAGCGGACAGTTGACCAGTGAAAAAGAGAAGACTGCAATGGCCTTGGCTGTTCGCACCAAATTTTTAACCGAAATGGCTCACCAAATTCGGACCCCGCTTGGATCTTTGACCGGTGGGTTGGAATTGCTTTCTGACCAACTGGATCCAAAGAATGCTGATTTTGCGGTCGTAAAGGAAGCATCCGATCGTTTGGTTGAGATAGCTTCACAACTCATCAAGCAGGCTGATATTCCCGCAGATGATAGCGAAATACTGGCAACGCATGAGGTATTGGAACCGAAGGGCTTCACAGAAAGCGAGAAGACGCTGGCTCAAGCACCAAAAGTGTTGCTGGCAGAGGACACTGAAAGCAATCGATATGTCATTGAGCGCATGCTGACTGGTTTCGGCTGCGAAGCAACAGTGGTCACCAATGGTGTTGAAGCTGTCGAATCCGCAAAGAAGAACAAATTTGATCTTATCCTCATGGATGTAATGATGCCGTTGATGGATGGAGAGCAGGCAACCAAAGTGATCAGGGATTTGAGCGGGCCCGTTTCTAAAACCCCAATTATTGGTGTTACAGCGCACAGCCTTCAAGCAGAAAGGGAGCGCTTGCTAGCTGCGGGCATGAATACAGTCTTAACCAAGCCGTTGCGGCGAGAAACGTTAGAATCCGCAATCACATCGGCCGTGCTGGCCGGTAATTCTGCTCCTTCCAATAGCGCCAAATTCGATCATGAAGTTTTCCAGCGCGTCTTTTTTGATCTGCCTGCAGCATACCGGGACCGGATGTGCGCAGCGGCGAAGAAGGACATTAGCGACTATGGTGCAGCCGTGCTTGATGCCGCTGTATCAAACGATAACGAGGCGATATCCAAAGCCTCCCACAGCCTGAAAGGCGTTGCTTTGAACGTCGGGGCTATCGGGATCGTCGAGCAACTGAGCCTTTTTCGCGAAAATCGCGACAATGGCTCGGCAGCCTCTACCACAGCCTTAAGAAGCGAGATCGCCTCTTGCCTGTTGGCCTTTGACGATCTCTTCGAGGCTTTGGTTGGAAGTGATCAATAAGCTCCCCGTCCGCCTAACACTGCGCGCGGCGTTGACAACAATAGCTTGATATCAACCCAAACACTCACGCGCTTGAGATAGGCGCGGTCCATAATGGCCTGCCGCGCAAAGGGTATTTCAGCACGGCCGTTGACCTGCCAAGTGCAAGTGATACCAGGCTTGCCATACAGGCGCTGCCATTGGCGGCCCTCGTAATTGACCACTTCGCCAGGCAAAGCCGGACGCGGTCCAACCAGCGCCATTGATCCGCTCAGCACATTGAAAAGCTGGGGAAGCTCATCGATCGAAAACCGGCGGATGAATTTACCAGCCCGAGTTATTCGCGGATCTTCTCGCATCTTGAAGCATGTGCCGCTGCGATCTGACTGGGCGATGAGTGCTGCCCGCCTTGCCTCGGCATCTTGATACATAGATCTAAATTTGATCATTTTGAAGGGAGAGCCATCGGCGCCAATTCGCGTTTGCTTGAAGAATACAGGCCCCTTATCTTCCAGCCAAATTGCTGCGGCTGTGAGAATGAAGAGCGGCAGTAGGCACAGTATCATCGCAAGAGACACCAAAATATCAATGCCTCGCTTTGCACCCAAATTGGCGCTTTTTCGAAATTGGGACAGTCTGGCTGCTTCTAGTGCAGCATAGCTCAGGAAGGCCGCATTACCCCAAAGGTAGCGCTTAGCCATGCGGCGCGGCTCCATTGCCAAACGCCAAACCCACTCGCTTTTGAAGCGGCGAACCACTGCAGGCGCGCGGGGAATTCGTCCGGCGTAATAGTCAAACAGCCCGCCGACACCCATGGCCACCGGAACATCCAACCGGTCGCGATTGCGTTCTATCCATTTTTCCTGAAGCGGAACTCCTAGACCCACCAAAAGCAGCGAAGACCGGGATGCATTAATCTGTGCGATCAAAGCTTCTTCTTCGGCCTTGTCGAAATAGCCTGAGTGTGTGCCGCTGATTTTCAAACCTTCATATTGTGCCTGCGCCCATTCGCCCGCGTCCTCCGCGACGCCAGGGTTGCCGCCCAACAGAAAGATGCTGGCGCTGCGTTCTTGTGCATAGGCACATAGATCAGGGAACAGATCAGTACCATTAAGGTTGTCGGCAAGCTCTTGGCCTTGCATCTTAGCGGCGATCTCAATTCCAACACCGTCCGGCAATAGCAGGTCGCTTGAGTACAGGGCTGCGCAGTATTCCTTATCCTTGCGGCTCACATTGATGCAGTGAGCATTGATGAAGTTGATCGACGTCTTTGTCTCTGATTGCGAAAGAGCAACGATGTGCCGAGCGATCTCATCGCGACCAGCTTGCACTAAAGGCAAGTTGAACAATGGCGCTGTTGGCCATTGCCGGTCAGGCGCGATCCATGTTTCGACGGTAAGGTAATCTAACGTATTATACTGAGTGGCTGACAATTTATGCATTTGAACGGCTCCTGGAATGTGATTGCCCCGGAAGTCGCAAGCGCCGTGCCAGATTCGCAACGCAATGATTTTAAATCAGAAAATCCAAAACCGGTTTGAGTGTTTCCAGTCTGACCTGCAAAATTTCGCATTTTGACGCAGAAAATTTCGCAATTTGCGAATTGCAGCTTTCGATTTGCGAAAACTCTCTGTGCCAAATTCAGAAAACCCTAGAATTCCGCCATTTTTGAGTTTGGCACGGAAGTTGAAACCTTGGCTTTGAAACAAGCACGAGGAACAAATGAACGCCATCGCCGCCAAATTGAAAAAGCCTTCGGGCCTGCATCCATTCATCAAGGGTGTGCTGGCCTATGGCAGCGCAGAGGCATTCACTCGCATCGTCCGGCTTGCGGCTATTTTGGTGGTCTCACGCCAAGTGTCACCAGAAATGCTGGGCACTGCGGCTCTTGCGCTGAGCATTTTTGAGCTCATTCGTGTGCTTGCAAATGTTGGTATTGGTCAGCGCATAATTGTTGCCGGTGACGATGAAGTCGAAGCCATAAGTCAAACCGCCCACCGCCTTTTCTGGATCGTATGCAGCGCAGTTTGCGCTCTGCAATTGCTTACAGCCGCGCTGACGTGGACGATCTGGCAAGCGGGAGAAGCAGCTGCGATGCTGGCAGTTTTGTCGGCAGTCTATTTGTTCATGCCGGCAGGTCTGGTGCAAATTTTTCGTGCCATGCGCCTCCATGAAATGGGTGCGACTGCCCAGGTTGCTGCATTACAAAATGGTGCCGACTGCGTTTTGACACTTATCTTGGTGCTGATCTGGCCGAGCGCTTGGGCGATTGTATTGCCAAAAGTTTTGACCGCTCCGATTTGGCTAATCTTGGCCCGGCGTACTTTCACCTGGCGCGCTGACCAAGCGATTGCTGGCGCTCCATATTCTGCATTCAGGTCGTTTGGTCCAGCCATTCTCGGTTCAGAATTATTGGGTGCAGCACGGTTGCACGGGGACAAGCTCCTGATCGGCGCGATGCTCGGCACAGAGGCGCTGGGATTGTATTACTTTGCGTTCAATGCGGGCCTGGGGATTGCTCAATCCTTTGTCGCGGCATGCAATATCGTCTTGTTCCCGCATTTGGCTCACCAATCATCCACCAATCTTGAGCGTGAGTTTCGTGCCTCCTTTTTCATGGGGCTGGCTTTCCTAATCCCGCTCGTGGCGGCTCAGGCTTTGCTTGCACCCTATTATGTGCCGGTTGTCTTTGGTGAGCATTGGGAGGCAGCTGCGCCATATTTGGCGATACTAAGCTGCGCCGCATTGCCGCTTTATGCCGGTTCGCTGCTGGGTGCACGTCACCGCGCTAGCGGCAATCCTTATGCTGAAACTTCACTGATGGCCTTGGGAACAGTCGCTGCTCTGCTTGGCCTAGTGATCGGCGCAAAATTTAGCCTCGCCGCTGCATGCACCGGTTTCGGCGCTGGTTTGGCGGCAGTCTTTCTTACCGCCGCAACCATTCAACTTTCCTGCAATTCCAAAAAAATCTAACATGTTCAAAGGAGACATTTGATGTCTAATCCTACTTTTTCCGTAATCATCCCAGCCTACAACGCGGCCAGCACTCTGCGCAGCACAGTTGAAAGTGCTCAAAAGCAAACGATCAAGAACATTCAGATCATCATCGTGGATGATGGATCAACGGATCAAACAACCCAAATCATGCTGGAACTCGCGAGCGAAGATCCGCGTATCCGCGCGATCTCACAAAGCAATTCAGGGGTATCTGCAGCCCGCAATTTTGGCGCAGAAATGGCACGAGGGCGCCTCTTGGCTTTTCTTGACGCTGATGATCAATGGCAGCCGGATAAACTGGTCCACCATCTTGCTATTCACGAGGCTGACGAACTGATCGATGCAAGTTTTGCGAAGGTCACATTTTGCCCTGAAAAGAATGGCGAAATTTCAGATGGTCGGAGCGTTTCGGCAACACCATACGGCTATATCGACCTATCTGACGTATTGGTTGAAAATGCCGTTTGCACGACATCCAACTTAGTGATCGATGCCGTGACATTTGCAGAAATGGGCGGTTTCGATGAAGGCCTTCGCTACGCCGAAGATCAAGAACTGCTAGTTCGCCTCATTGAGCAAGGGAGCCTAATTAGGGGTATCTCTGCATGCCTTGTCAAATATCGGATGAGTGAAGATGGCCTGTCATGCGATTTCGAAGCCATGCTTCACAATTGGCGCAGCTTTGCAGCTAAGTGGCTAAAAAGCGAAGAGCTCGCGAAGGCCGAGGCTATCTATTGCCGATATCTGACCCGGCGCGCCCTTAGATCTGGTGCTGAAATTTCGGTGGCCCGATCATTGGCTCGGCGCGGTTTGCAGTCAGACAAGCAGACATTTCTGTCAGGCGGCAAACGCAGCCTGATGACACTCAGCGGCGCAATCGCCGGAGGCGCCATGCCCGCAGCTTTACGCCGCTCTGTCTTTGCCTAATTCAAAAATTCTCCAAGGAAAAATCATGACCAATCCCAAAATCTCTGTCGTAATGCCCATTTATAATGTCGAGCCCTATGTTGCCGATGCGATTCATTCTGTCTTGCTCCAAAGCTTTGAAGACTTCGAACTGATCTGTGTTGATGATGGCGGAACAGACCGTTCGATGGAGATCGTTCAAGAGTTTAAGGATCCCCGCATCCGTATTGTTAGCCAGACAAATATGGGTTTGGCCGCAGCACGAAACAGCGGTATCGCACATGCGAACGGTGAATTCGTGGCATTGCTGGATTCAGATGATTGCTGGCACAAAGACAAATTGATGCTGCACTACATCCATCTGACAGCCAATCCGCAGGTTGGCGTGAGCTATGCAGGGTCACGTTTCATTGACAAAAACGGCGCAAAGTTAGATGTCGCAATGCGGCCCAAGATTGGACCAATTTCTTCAATCGATATCCTCTGCCGCAACCCCATTGGCAACGGTAGTGCACCTGTTCTGCGACGCGAACATTTGGAGCGCGCCGCCTATATGCATGCTGAGGTGTCGAATAGAAAATGCTGGTTCGATGAGAGTTTCCGTCAGTCTGAGGACATTGAGATGTGGGTGCGACTAGCTGTGAAACACGGTGTGCTTTTCGAGGGCATTGGCGGGCTTTTAACAGAATACCGGATCATTGCAGGAGCCCTGTCAGCTAATGTAGTCAAACAATATCTAAGCTGGAACCGTATGCTGCGGAAAACGGCTGAATATGCTCCGGAATTTACTGCAAAGCATGGTGATCGCGCGCGCGCTTATCAATTGCGGTATCTCGCTCGCCGTTCGTTGCAGCTTGGCAATGTCGTTCTTGCAAAGGACTTCCTGGCCCGCTCGTTCAAGCTGAAGCCAAAAATTATAATTGAAGAGCCGCGCAAGTCTGTAATCACAAGCGGGGCGGTTCTTGCCGGTCTTATCTTAGGCAAGCGGCGCTTTTCTGCCCTCCTGCGTTCGTTTCTGAAAGAAGCAGCATGCTAAAAGCGGCGCATCTCTTGGACGATTTCGGAATGGGAGGTGTCACGCGTGCACTCACCGTCTTCGAGAACACCAAACTTGCTCAAACCGCTAGTTCTGAAATCGTGCCAGTTACTTCGACGGCAAAACTAGCACCCGCTTTGAATGTGGATGTCATTGTGGATCATATGTCGCTTTCATGGCGGCGCCTTGCGTTTCTGCTCAGCCTGCGGCTGCGCAATTCAAGTTCAGTGATCTTGCATGTTGAACATAGCTACACAAAGGGGTTCGAGGCATCTCAGGTCCATTCTCGGTCACGCTTTCGAACTATGATCCGCATAAGCGCATTGCTAGTCGACAAGATCATATGTGTGTCGAATGCTCAGCGTGATTGGATGCGCGACCAGGTAGGTATTCCAGCATCAAAGCTTGAGGTAATTTACCCTTGGAGCGGGCGGCTTGAACTGCAATCAATTAGCCCGGCTTCACCGCGCGTAGGCCAACCCTTGCGCCTTTTGGCATATGGTCGTTATGCGGCGGTAAAGAACTTTGATTCCCTTATTCAAGCCATGCTTTCGTTCCGTCCTGATGAAGCCAATCTGACCATTTTCGGGGATGGCCCAGATCGCCAAAAACTGATCAAGTTGGCGGGTGACATGCCGCATGTGACGGTTTCTGGCCCAACAGACAAACTGGATTCATATCTCGAGAATTGCGATGCGGTGATTATGCCATCGCACTATGAGGCATTTGGATTGGTCGCGACAGAGGCGCGATTGGCTGGCCGAGCGATCATCGTCGCAGATATTGACGGACTTCCAGAACAGGCATCGACCGGGATTGTCTCAAGACTCAAAACGCCCAAGGATATCGTTTCGGCAATACAAAGAGCGCGTCGCGCGCCGCTTGCCGCTATGGGCGCAGCAGGCCGTGTAGATGTCAGCAATCAGCACAAGGATATTGTGGCCGGTTGGAGAAGGCTCTTCAAAGAAATGACCAAAGACTGAAATGGATCTTCGTTTCCTATGGGCGACTGGTACAGAGTTGCTCGTTACCCATGGCCGCCTTTCCAGACACTGAAGTCCGGATCGGCGGCTTTTCTATTTTTTGGTGACGATTTAGGCTGCTCTTTTAGTGCCGAGCGCGGATCCAATGATGAGCAGCGCTGGCCAATAAAGATAAGCCAGAATTTCTAAATTCTCGCCAAATGAATAGAGCACCAGCGCAAGGCTAAGCCCCAAACCGACCCTCGCTATTGGCAAGGTAGTCGCGCGATAAGTGAGGCAAATAACCGTCAGCCCCAACGGAACAGCGAGAGCAATTGCGCCCAAAAGACCTTTTACAAACAATAGGCCATACCAGCTGTGATGGCTGCCGATGGGCATGTACTCAACCAGATGCGGGCCATTTTCAACGGTCCCATGTCCGAACCAAAACGCTTCATTCTGCCACCGCTCGATTGCTATGCGGCCAAGCGTTGCGCGGACCCTGCTAGAGTCTGCTCTGGCGGCTGAAAATTCCGCCATAGCTGTATCAACCAATTCTAGCAGAGTAGGTCCAAATAGACCTGCGAACAGCAATACAGGTGCGGCGATCAGCCAAACATAGCCCTTGGTCGCGCGCGCAATTGCCCAGACCGTTGGCACGATGACAATCAACGCGACTAGGGCGAGGCGCGACTGCGAGAGCACAGCCAAAGCCAGCCCGGCTGCAATCCCAATCAGCCGCCAACCCCGGTGTTGTTCTTGTGATGAAAGCAATACATAAATGACGCCCATCATGCCTGCTGCTGGCGACCATGGAGCAAAGAACTGCCATCTCGGAGTGCCTGCACCAGGCTCAATTGTGTAAAGAGTGGCAGCGAAATATTCAGCTCCTGCTCCGCCAAGAATTTTGAGCGGAGAGACCCACAGTTGTTCAGGTAGACCGACATAAGGCGCAGCGATAAAGAGCGGCACAAGGACAAGCGTTTGCAAGCCAAGGCGGCAAACGGCGCGGTAAATGACGTCGGCACGAACCCGAAGCGTGGCGCCCGCAAAAATGAAAAGGGCGATGAGCGCCCAACCTTTCGCCCAGCCGACACTCGACTTGATTGTCTTGCCAGCACCCAGCTCATTAGTGCTGTGCCCAACCCAAAGGATGACGAGCATTGCGGCCATCGCCGCAAGCCATAGTCCGGCGATAAAGGGTAATGTGCGCGTGTCACCAGCTTCTGTATCGCGGCTGCTTAGATACAAGGTCAGGCAAGCAAGCACGGCCAGCACCCAGCCCAATACGGGTCCAACAATATAAAGCGCTCCCAGCAGCCAAAGCAGCCAGGTGCACTCTATTGTCCGAGCGACTAAGCGTTCGGCAGGAGTTTGCGGATGATGGGCTGACGCATCCATAGCAAAAGAAATCCAATCAAGGTGAAGAGTGACGCGCCGATCGCTCCGGCTATCGCAATGAGTGCCGACGGGCCAGATTTTTCACGCGGCAATGAAGGCGCTTCGAGGGTTTGCACCAGCGGGTATGAAGCAAAACGATCCGATTTGTTGGTGTCGAGCTGAGCCAGCGCAGAACTGAAGACTGCTTCTGCGACACGCAAATCGCGGGTTAGATTGGCCAGCTCTGCGGCCTGCCCAACTTGGCGCCGTGTTTTCGATGATTGTGCTGCAATTTGCCTGCGCAATTCTGCTACTGCAGCGCCATTGCCAGCACGGTTGCTGTCGCGCTCACTAAGGCTAGCGAATAAGTTTTCACGCGTATCAGAGACTGCCAGATCAGCGAATTTCATCACCTGGTTGCCGCCCATGCCGGTCAGAGCTTTCCCGCGTCGTGAAAGCGCGCTGCGAAGCGATGCTTTTTCTGCAGCGAGTTCTTCTATTGTTGCATGCGCATCCCCTAAAGTTGCACTGCTTTCGCTATGCTCACCAGTTGTCGCAGCATATCGTTTCAAAAGGCTGCTGAATTCAGGGTCCGCTTTCAATTGCATCGCTTTACGCGCTTGTCCCAGCGAGATGTTCAAAGTCGAGCCTAGCCGTTTGGTTGATGAATTGCTCGCCGCAAGTTGCACGCGCTGTTCACGCTCGCTTGCTTTCAATTGATCGAGCGCTGTCATACGCGAGGCAAATTGATCGAGCGATACAAGGCCCGTGCGCGATTGGAATTTCAGCAGGGCCTGCTGGGCCTCATCAACCTTCTTGCGCAATTCAGCAATTCGCTCCGCATCCACGTCCTCGCGGCTGCTAGCTTCGTCTTCGCGCAGGTTTTCAAGCGCATCACGGAATGCGCCACTTAAAGCCTCCATGCGTTCTTGCGCCTGATCGGCCGAACCGCCCGGCATGCGAACCTCAATCAAGTTTGTTTGATCCACCAGCTTGATTGATGGCTCTGGAAAGGCCTTCACATCTTCCTTGGTGCGCTGCGCCGCTGCTTCCAAAACGAGATGCGACATCAAAAGCCGCTTATAGTTTTCCGTTGGACTGAGTGTTGCGCTAGAGAATGCTGATGTTGTGCTAGCCGATGCTTGACCAATGGACTCAAGGTTCATTGTTGCACCAACGCCGCTACCGGGTAGGATCAAAGTCATCCGGCTATTGAACCGGTCCGGTGTGAGCGCAATATATGCAATCGCAATGGCCCAGATAATTGCAAGAGGCCCTGCCAGCGCGGCGATATACCGACGATAACGGCCCATGGAAGGCAGTCCATCGCGCACTATTGTCCATAGACGCAGGATAAGGCGAGGGGTTTCCGGTTTTGCTTCGGCAAACGAGGTGGGTGCTTCGATCATAGTGCATTGTCCAAAAGAATTGCAGGTGTGGCGGTGCTGCCCACTTGTACGACAAGCCCAACGGCTTCGCGTAAATTTGTCCATCGGCTGTCATAGCAAGCGATGGAATCGCCCGGCATAAGATAGGGGTCGAGAGTATCGCGATCTGCGCCCCGGACCATCTTCTCAATGTCGCGTTCAATAACGATGCTGCGCCGGTTAATCGGGTTGCGCGAGATTAGAACGGCGCGGCGGTCCGACTGCATGTAGCTGCCGCCGACGCAATTGGCCGCGACCAATGCTTGAAGCAACCGCGTTCCATAGGGAAAGGACGTGGTCTGGCGACCAATGGCCGCGCCTGCATTGTTATTGGCACCCCGTGTCAGGTTCGACATATACACCCGAATCCCTGGCTGTGTTAGCGGCGTTGGGCGAACCAAACTCTCGTCAAAGCAAGTACGGCTTGGAACAATGACCTGGTCGCCATTAGCAATCGCAACATCTTGGGTTGAAGAACCATCAACTAGACCAGAAAGGTCAATCTCTGCGTAATTCTTACCGCGGATGAGATAGACGCGCGAAACATCTGCGTCGGGGCGAACCCCGCCCGTTGCTCTAATCGCTCCAGCCATTGTGCGGGTGACGTTGTTATCGCCGGTAACCGCGCCTTCCTTCAAACCGACACGATCCTTTGAGCTGCGCTCACCAGCCCTTACGGCTCCAGGAACAAAGACCGCGCCAGTAACGGCCACTGATGCGCCAGCGGCTTCGACCAATGCGACGCGAACAGCATTGCGAAGCGGCCGAACGATACCTGCAGCGACCAATGATTGGCGCAATTGGGAGGTTAGAGTTTGGGGTGATTGTCCCACCACAGAAATGGGCGGGATACCGTCCAATGCGATCGTGCCGCTGCTTCCAACGACATAAATTCCGGTCAGCTTGTCACGGTCACCCAGGACAGTGATTTCGAGCCGGTCGCCTGCGGCCAAAGGCGCTGGGCGATTGAGCAGACTTGTGGGAGCCACTCGGTTCAAATTGCGAATGGAGGCTGGCTCGGTTCGCATGCATGCAGGAGTGCTGCGTGCCGATTGAGCCGCTTCAATCCAATCACCCTGCGGCTGCTTGCTGCCAAGCAGCGCTACTTGGCCCGGAGCATAGATAGCTTGAAGGTTATTGGCTGGTGCAGGGCCTGCCACGCAGCCAGCTGTAAGCAAAGCGGCAGATGCTGACGTCAGCAAAGGCAATTTAAAAGATGTCGGCACAGGTGAACTCCTAAAACAATGGTTGGGCTTCCATTGATCAAGGTTCGTGCCAAACAGTCTAAACCGCAGAATTCTGCGGTTTGTGCATTTTGCGAATAGCCGAATTCGCATTTTGCGTGATCGATCTTTGCATTTTGCAAACTTTTTCGCATTATGCGGCAATGGCATGCGAAAAACACCCCTTAGCCCATCCGTATTTCCGGCATGCGATTTGCATTGTGCAAATCAGTTCAACGCAATTGAGGTACGATAAATGAAGGGAATAATTTATGCAGAGCTCGTCGGTTTTCTCGACAAGCAAGGTGGCCCGAGCTTTACCGAGCAGGTGCTAGCTGAGGCCGAATTGCCCCATGGCGGCGCGTTTTCGCGAATATCCCGTTACCCATGGGAGCAAGCGGTACAGGTTGTAACCGCCGCTTCAAAAATCACAGGCGCAGATGCGAATGCGCTCTGCGAAGCTTTCGGCAAATTCCTATTTGAGCGATTTACTGTGCTCTACACTGAAATCGTCAATCGCTATCCCAGTGCTGAGGAAATGCTGATGCATGTGGAGAGCCATATTCATGAGGAAGTGCGTGTTCTTTATCCAGATGCGCAGCCGCCGCAGGTTTCATCGCGTCAGCTCGATGAAGGTTTTGTCGTGGAATATGTTTCTCACCGGCCATTCGCGCATATCGCTTATGGTTTGGTCCAAGGATGTATGGCGCATTTCGGTGATGAACGCGCGATCACCTGGCTTGAGCAAGATCCTTCAGGCAAAACAGCGCAGTTCAGGATCGCGTAATGGAAAATGCTAGAGTCCTCATCGTAGAAGATAGCCCGTCCTTGGCCTTGGGCTATGCTGCCCAATTGGAAGAGGCGGGGCATGAGGTTACGCTTAGCGAAGATTTGGCGGAGGCTCGCAAAGCGCTTGCGGCCCAAGAATTTGATACTGTCTTGCTCGACCTCCAGCTTCCTGATGGAGACGGGCTGACGATCTTTGATAGTCTAAAAGACGCCGTCGGCTTCCCTTCCATTGTGGTCGTGACAGCTGATGGTTCTTTGTCTCGTGCCATCGCTGCTATGCGGCTGGGTGCCTATGATTTCTTGGTGAAGCCGGTTTCCGGTACAAGGCTTCTAACAACAGTTAGCAGGGCCGCGGATCAAGGGGGCAAATCTAATGCGGTCACCGCTTCGGAGCCTGCCAAGACCAATCTTGCGAGCAAAGATAACTTTCACGGTTTCATCGGCAATTCACTTCCAATGCAACTTGTGTTTCGCACGATCGAAAGTGTCGCCAATTCAAAGGCAACGGTTTTTGTTACGGGAGAAAGCGGTACAGGTAAGGAGGTCACAGCGGAGGCCCTTCACGCCACTAGCAGGCGCAGCAAAGGCCCCTTCGTGGCTATCAATTGCGGCGCGATCCCAGAAAACCTCCTCGAGTCTGAATTGTTCGGCCATGTGAAAGGCGCCTTTACGGGAGCTGTAGAAAACCGAATTGGTGCCGCTAAAGCTGCAGATGGAGGCACTCTATTCCTCGATGAAATTTGCGAGATGGACCTCAAGCTGCAAGTGAAATTGCTGCGCTTTTTGCAAACGGAAATGATTCAGCGCGTCGGCTCTTCCGCTGCCGAGCCAGTCGACGTTCGAATTATTTGCGCCACCAATCGTGACCCCGAGCTCGAAGTTTCAGCCGGTAGGTTCCGTGAAGATCTGTTCTATCGACTAAACGTGATACCCATTTCCCTGCCTCCTCTGCGGGAGCGCGGAGATGATGTTGTTCTCATCGCAAAGGAATTAGCAAAACGGATTGCGAAGGAAGAGGGCCGTGAAATGATGGGCTTTACTGCCCAAAGCGAAGCGTTTCTGAGCCAGCATCCTTGGCCAGGAAACGTGCGTGAACTGCAAAACTCCCTCCGCCGCGCGATCGTCACTGCTAGCGGGACAAAGATCGAATTGACTAGTTCTGCTAGGCAATCCCCGCAAAGGCCTGTTGCTGTTGCGTATGAACCCCTCACATCAGGCGGCATTGTACCGCCAGCTGGGGCGGAGAATTGGACGCCAACAGTCAGCTCACCTCCAGCTTCAGCAGACTTTGCCGGTATGACCCTGGAACAAGTCGAGCGCATGGCTATTGAACAAGCGATTTCGCAAAGCGCAGGCAACATTTGCGAGGCTGCGCGGCAATTGGATGTAAGCCCATCCACTATATATCGAAAATTGGAACGCTGGGGCGCGGCCTAAGCTACTTTGAAAAGGATAAGCTATCGACTGTATTATCCTACACTGTCGGATACAAAGCGCACAGGCAGATCTTGGCTTAGGGATCAGTTTTCCGATGGTTCCTAACCTGTAGTGTTTTTCTAATAGACTGAGGATGACACGAACTTGGGCGAATGTGTCGTATCGAGATTGCCTGCTTTTAGCCTCTGACCGGACCAAACCAGACATTCCGCAAACGGCCCAATTGCAGACGTTTGGCAGGCTGTGTTTGGTGGAAAGCGGCCGCCATCTTGCAATAAACTTCAGCAGTTCAATTTTCCGAATGACAAGGAGCATTGTGTTGATGAAGTCAGTTGCTCTTTAATTTGCATCAAGCTAACCGCAAGATATGGCGAAGGCTTCCAAATCAAGCACTAAATCTCGGCTATTGCAGGCTGGTATTAAAGAGTTTTCTGCGCATGGCTTTAGGGGGGCATCACTGAGGGATATTGCAGTGGAAGCTGAAACAAATGTGGCTGCGATCAACTATCACTATGCTTCCAAAGAGAAACTCTGGCAGGCCGTGGTCTCAAACCTCTACGGCAAATTAGGCGAGGCGATTATGGCCGATGAGCCCAGCTGGTCAGACATGTCACCCCGTGAAGTACTTAGAAATTCAACTCGCAACTACATTGTCTTTTCCGCTCAGCATCCAGAGCTTTACCGGATCACCTTGTTCGAGATGATCGATGATGGAGAGCGGCTTGATTGGTTGGCGCATAATCAATTGCGCGAATTTTCAGAGCGCTCAATAGCGTGGACGTCGATAGCCCAGCAAAACGGCGTCTACCCCAAAGCTATCCCGCCGCTAAACCTCTTCTATGTGATGATGGGTGCGATCCAAACAATCTTTATGATGGCACCGCAAATTGAGCGAAGTTTCAAAGTGAATGTGTTCGCTGAGGAACAAATTGAGCAGCATATCGAGGCAGTATTTGGATTGCTCCACCTGTAGCACTTTTCAAACGATCGTATCATTTTTGCGAGTATCCTGACGCCAACCAAGCGTTATCCTGGTCACTATCAGATGCGCTCGCAGCCATTTTCAGCATAAATGTCCCTGCAATACATCGTCGTTGCATGAGGGAATGTGTGTAGATGAATGAGATGAGCACCTCTCCTTTCTGGTTGACTGGTAATTTTGCTCCAGTTTCCGAAGAGTGCGCGCACGTTGAGCTCAAAGTGAGCGGCGAAATTCCCAAAGAATTGAACGGCATCTACGTTAGAAATGGGGCCAATCCCCCCTTTGGCAAAAGCTTGGATTGGTTTCTTGGGTGTGGGATGCTCCACGGTATCGATATCCGTGATGGCAAGCCAAGCTGGTACCGGAACCGTTACGTCCAGACGCCCTTGCTTGAACAAGAAATGCCTGATCCAAAAACGCGCAGCGTCTTGGAAAATTCAATCGCCAATACTCATGTGATTGGCCATGCGGGCAAGATCCTTGCTCTTGCAGAACTGAATTTGCCCATTGAGGTGAGCGGCGAGCTTGAAACCATTGGTCCATACAGCTTTGGGGGCAAGCTAAGCGGGAATATGACCGCCCATCCAAAGGTTTGCCCTATCACTGGCGAGCTAATGTTCTTTGGTTATGCGATGCGTCCACCGTTCCTAACATACTACCGTGTATCGGCCGATGGCGCTTTGATCCAGCAAGAGGAAATTGCAGTCAAAGGCCCAACCATGATGCATGACTTCTGCATAACGAGCAGCAAAACCATATTCATGGATCTTCCTGTTGTCTTCGACATGGATGCACGTGCGAAGGGCGGTTTGGGCATACGGCATGACGATGAGTATGGCGCACGATTTGGCGTTATGCCGCGAAATGGCGGCTCTGCTGATGTGCAGTGGTTCGAAATTGAACCATGCTACGTCTATCATGCTTTGAACGCTTATGATGATGGCGATGAAGCGGTCTTAGAAGGCTGCCGGATGGTCGGCTATATGGCCGAAGGTATGGTGAAACCGCCGATCCCGGTTCCCTATCAATGGCGCATGAACCTTAAGACGGGCGCTGTGACAGAGCGTCAGATAGATGATGTTGGTATGGACTTCCCCAAGGTGCCTGATGCCTTGGTCGGACAGCAGCATCGTTACGGCTATTTCGCTGAGTTTGGGACCATGGCCCCAACTGTAGAAGGCTTTCACAAATACGATATGCGGACCGGCGCGAGGCAATCACACATGCTCAAAAATGGCTGTACTGGCAGCGAGGCGTCATTTGTGCCGTCTGCCAGTTCTTCAAGCGAAGATGACGGCTATTTGATGAGCTATATCTACGATCCGAATGAGGGTGTGAGCCATCTGGCAATCCTCAATGCGGCCAATCTTTCGGATGAACCCATAGCGAAGATTCACCTGCCAGTCCGTGTGCCGGCAGGTTTTCATGGGAGCTGGATAAGCAGCTGAAGCGACAACGCATCACATCGGAACCAACAAAATTTGGACGAATGACCACTGGGAGGGAGTATCAAATGAACCAATCACCAAAAGGCACTAGCCGCTTGCTGAAGCTTACTTGTTCGGCGTTTGCAATTGGCGCCGGACTTGCTTTGGCTCCGGCTGCTTATGCGCAAGACGCAGGCCCATCTGAAGAAGAAGTAAATGACGGCAATACGATTTTCGTGATCGCACGTAAGCAGGAAGAGACACTTCAAGATGTTCCTGTTGCGGTTACCGTGCTTAGCCAAGACACTTTGGAAGACTTCCGCATCGATGAAGCGACTGACCTTGTCAGCCGTGTGCCAGCGCTGGCAGTGCAAGTTGGTGGTTCGGGTGCAGGTGCTTCCATATCACTACGGGGTATCGGTTCATCGGGTATTTCCAACGCGTTCGATTCCGCAGTTGCTCTGAACATTGATGGCATCACTGTTAGCACGCAGAGATTGCTCCAAGCGGGTTTCTTTGATGTAGCACAGGTCGAAGTCCTAAAAGGGCCGCAACCACTCTATTTTGGTAAATCAACCTCTGGAGGCGTGCTTTCGCTCCGTTCTGCTGATCCAACGCCCGATTGGGAGTATGGCGGCAAGGCTTCTTACGAGTTTGAGGAACAAGGCTACTCTGTTGGTGGCCATATTTCTGGGCCGTTGACAGAAACCTTGGGCATCCGCGTTGCCGCTCAATACCAAGACATATCGAAATATGTCGAACTCCAAGACAACGTTCCAGCACAAGATCCAGACAAGGGTCTGACCAATTTCATTGGCCGCGTCACATTGGCGTGGGAGCCTTCCGATAGCTTTGATGCGAAGCTAAAGATCAATTACAATCGCCAGCGTTCTGAAACGCTGAACGGGTTCACAGACATGTTCTGCGGCGGCGATGGTGTTGCTGATCCATCCACATTGGCGGTGTTTGCCCTAAGCTTTGCGCCGACCCACGATTGCAACATTTCCGACAATCGCTTTCCTGGCCCGGATGGCCTCGCAAACATCACTGCTGTTCCCACAGACCTCGATATTGGCGACCGGGACATCACTCAGGCATTCAACGACACTGATCTGTTTTTTGCTAGTTTGGAAATGAATCTTGCTCTCTCGGGCGCGCTGACTTTGAGCAGCTTGTCTGGCTATGTTGAGATGGACAACATCTATAACGACACATTCAACAGCACCGGGCAAACTGCCACTGGTGAAGCAGCTGGGTTCGCGGCGCCGTTCGAAAACACTTTGGAACAATGGACGCAAGAAATCCGCTTGAGCAGCGATTTCGAAGGACCGTTCAATTTCCAAATCGGCGCGTTTTACGAGGATCGTGCGAGTGGATTGTTAACCGCGCAAAATGCCTTCTTGCCAGCGGCTGTTTTGGGACCTGACCCGATCACAGGTTTTGATTTTGACTGGTTAGCTGATCGGCCTTTGGAGTCCGAGACAATCTCTTTGTTTGCCAGTGCTTCGCTGGATTTGACCGACACCTTAAATCTGTCGGGCGGCCTGCGTTGGACTGACGAAGACAAAAGTACGACAATTGCTTTCCCTTATGTTGCAAGCTTTATTACCAACGCTTTCGGTGCCGTTGGAACCGGCTTCTTCGCTGGTCCTATCGAGTTTAGCGACAGCAATGTCTCGCCAGAGGTCGTGCTAAAATACTCGCCAAACGATGATTTTAATGTCTATGCCGCTTTCAAAACCGGTTTCAAATCTGGCGGCGTCGACAACAACACTCTGCCAACCGGAACTGTGGTTCTTTTGAATGATGCAGATCCTGCGGTTGCAGAGGCCGCAGCGGATTCGCTCCGGTTCGATTCAGAAACATCGATCGGCGGCGAAATCGGGTTCCGTTCCCAGCTTGCCGATCGGGCGCTGACGCTCAATGCAACGGTGTTCTATTATGTCTATGATGACCAACAAATTCAGAACTTTGACGTCAACATCTTTAACTTCTCAACTTTCAACGCCGGCGAAACGACGACAAAGGGGATTGATATTGATTGGCGCTGGTCAAGCGGGCTTGATGGTCTGACGCTTTTCGGAGCGGCTTCCTATCTTGATGCCAGTTTCAGTGACACCTTCGTTTCCGTTTCAGGGTTGGATCTTGACGGACGCGATGCATCGCGCGCGCCCAAATGGGCAGGCAATATCGGCGTAAATTGGGACATACCGGTGGGCGATTCGTTTGAGCTGGGACTGAATTCAATCGTCTCCTACACGGACGATTATTTCACAAACAGCACCAGCCCCACCGCTTTCGATCCAGCCACGAATCTTGGCGATTTGGTCCAAGATTCATACGTCACGATTGATGCATCTGTTTCCATCGGTGATCCGGATGGCAATTGGACACTTTCATTGATCGGCACCAATTTGACCGATGAAGTCTTCATCACCACCTCTGCTCCGGCGCCATTTGGTGCAGGCACTGATGATCGTCTGGTGACCTTGAACAGGGGGCGTCAGGTCTTTGTTGAGGTCGGATTTAAGTTTTAGTCGTATCTCTCCCTACTAACGCCATAGACGGATGCTGGCTCAGCGCTGGCATCCGTCTTTCTTTGAAATAAAGAGACGCACATATTGACGCAGTGACTAAGCGTTAGAATTGTTAAAACAGCGATCACAAGATGGATCATCACATGCACCCAGCTTTTAGCGACCATGCCAATCAAGAGTTCTCATCTGCCAATCCAGGTGCGATTGCCGAAGAGATGGCCCCGCTCAATAAGGCTATCGGCTGGTTGATCATCAATAGGTTCACCTATCGGATTATGCGTGCGCTGAGCAGCAGGAATACGCCGGAATTTGACCGGACTGGCGTGATCATTGCTGACCGTCCTGATTTGGGCATTGGCACTATTTTGGTTATACCTGAAGAACGGCGGTCTTCAGGGGCATTGCTGCTGATCCATGGCGGCGGCTTTGTCATCGGCAGTCCTCAGGATGTCTTGCCGAAGGCAGCGCATTTTGCGCGCACTCTGGGTGTCCCTGTCATCTGCCCTGGATACCGTCTGGCTCCTGAGACAAAATTTCCTGCCCCGCTCAATGATTGCCATCACAGCTGGACGCAAGTGTTGGACAGCGCTGACAGGCTGGAGATCGATCAAAAATCCATTGTGATTGGCGGCTATAGCGCAGGCGCAGGTCTTGCTGCCAACCTGATTAACCGATTGCATGATGAAGGGGGCATCCAGCCCGCTGCGCAAATACTGATCTATCCAATGTTGGACGACAGAACCGCATTACGCGGTGAGCTCGACAAGCCAAGGCACCGGGTTTGGAGCAATAAGAACAACCGTTTCGCTTGGACTAGTTTTCTTGGCCACAAGGTGGGATCAGACTGCGCGCAATATGCCGCCGCTGCCCGCCGCGAGGATCTGAGCGGGCTGCCGCCAACTTGGCTCGGTATTGGCGATTGCGATCTGTTTCTCGATGAAGCGCGGAGATATGGTCAAAGATTGTCCGAGACGGGCAATGATTGCACTTATGTCGAGGCAGGCGGAGCCATCCATGGCTTCGATATGGGCGGAGGCGAATTGGCCCAGACTTTCACAGCTTCACAAGTCGAATTTATGCAACGTTTTGTAAGCTGAATCTACAGCGATTTCAGATTGCCTGCGGCACCCTTGCGTTCGGGAAATAGCAAAAAGCAAGATCCGCAAATGAGACGCCAGCTGAACGGCTGCTCTTCGCCTCTGGCACGACCCAAGCCGACAGTCCGCAATCGGCACAAAAATCTGCCAATAAGATCAGATCAATCGAACGTCCGCTTCCCACCCCAATTTATGACGGTCGAAAGCACCTTAAATATGGCCAAAAGCGGACTGGAGCAGTGATTGCCTATCACTCTGAATAACAGTCCCTGTTACGGAGATTAAATGCCCTGTTATCGCTGAATTAATTCCCTGTTCCGTCGAATAACAGGGAAACACCTATATTGCGTATCTACCCTACTGATATTAAAGAGAATTACAGGGGCGTTGGGGCTCAGCCTCCCGAAATTGACCTGTATTGGCGCTAAAAAACACCAATTTCCCTGTAAAATCCCTGCATAACAGGGAAATCGACAAGAGACCAATTTGCAAGTGACTGCGCCGCGCACCAAACAGTCCAGATGCCCTAACAGCACCTTCACGGCAAAACCGCTGCCGCCAATTGCATTTGCGTGCCTGCGCCCATACGGTTTGTCCCGAGGGTGGGGGCAGCTAGGCAATGACCAGTTTGAAGCGGATTTTTGATAAAGCGGGCGCTCGCCTCTTGGGCTTTGGCGCTTTGGCTGTGCTGCTGCTTGCGCAAGTGGCTGATCCTGCGCCGATGCAGCGGCTGCGGCTTTTGGCCTTTGATAGTCTGCAAACCCTATCGCCTCGGCCGGTCGATGCTGCGGCACAAACGGTGGTTATTGATGTCGATGAGGAATCAATCGCGCGGATCGGACAATGGCCGTGGCCGCGCACGCAGCTTGCCAAATTAACGGACCGATTGGGCGCAGCGGGCACGGATGCGATTGCCTATGATATCGTCTTTTCAGAAGCCGACCGGACATCGCCGGAGCAAATTGCCGCGCGCCTCAATGCTGATGAGCAATCACCGGCGTTAAGCGCCCAGCTTGCCGCATTGCCTAGCCATGACGCGGTGCTGGCGCAGAGCTTTACCAAGGCGCCTGTGGTCACCGCATTTTTCCTGACCAAAGAGGAGCGCGGGCGAGCGGTGGAGCCCAAGGCGAGTTTCACCATGCATGGCTCACTGCCCGATGCCAAAGTCGCACAATATGAAGGGTCATTGCAGGCTCTGCCTCCGCTCGAAAATGCAGCATCAGGTAACGGCTTCGTCAGCCTGCAAAGCGATGATGATGGGATTGTGCGGCGCGTGCCATTGGTCGCCATTCACCGCGGCACATTGATCCCTTCGCTGTCGATGGAGGCCTTGCGGGTGGCGCGGGACGCAGGATCGCCCAATTTGCTGACTAGCGATGGTTCGGGCGAGACTTTGGCCAGCCCAGGCGCGGCGGTGGCCGTGAGGTTGGATGACTTAGAAATACCGGTGAATGAAGCAGGCGAGGCGTGGGTGCATTTCCCGCAAAGCAGCCAGCGCACCACCGTGCCAGCGTGGAAAATTCTCAGCGATGATGCGAATGCTGCGGAGCTACGCGAAGCGGTATCGGGCAAGATCGCCTATGTCGGCGGCAGCGCGATTGGCTTGCAGGATTTGATCGCGACCCCGCGCGATGGATCGATTGCCGGTGTCACGGTTCATGCCGCAATGACGGAGCAAATGCTCAGCGGACATTTCCTTCAGCGGCCGGATTGGGCGTTGGTTGCAGAGGTTTTTCTGGTTTTATTGCTCGGCGGCATCTTTGCTTGGCTCCTGCCGAAATTGGGCGCGGTGAAGGGGGCTATGTTTGCTCTGGCTGGGATCGCCGGCGTCGCGGCGCTATCCTATTTCGCTTTCACATCGCTGCAATATTTGATCGATCCGGTCTATCCCATGCTCGCGTTGGTGCTGGTTTACACGCTGCAAACAGTGGCGACATTTTACCGCGAGGAGCAGCAACGCTCGCATATTCACGCCGCCTTTGACCGGTTCTTGTCGCCAGAATTGGTGCGCGAAATTGCCAATGATCCTAGCCGGTTGGAGCTGGGCGGAGAAGAGCGCGATATGAGCGTGATGATGTGCGATGTGCGCGGGTTCTCGCGGATATCGGAGCAATATTCACCTTCGCAGGTCATTCAATTCCTGATCGAATTTCTGACGCCTATGTCGGACATTCTGCTGAAGAACCGCGCCACGCTGGACAAGTATATTGGCGATGCCATTCTCGCCTTTTGGAATGCGCCGCTCGATGATGCAGAGCATCACCGCAATTCGGCGCGCTCTGCCTTGCTGATGACGCAGCGATTGAGAGAGCTGAACCAGACAAAGCCGGATGAAGCGGATGCGACATGGCCGGGCGAGGTGAAGGTTGGGATCGGGCTGAATTCAGGCACATGCTGCGTTGGCAATATGGGCTCCAAACAGCGGCTCGACTATTCGATTATTGGTGACACGGTGAACGTTGCCGCGCGGCTGGAGGGGCTGACCAAGCAATATGGCGTGCAGATTATTGCCGGCGCTGATCTGGCGCGCAATTTGAACGGTTTTGCGCTGTTTGAACTGGACATGGTGCGCGTTGTTGGGCGCGGCGCGGCGGAGAGTATTTACCTGCTGCTCGGCGATGAAGAGATGGCCAGCGCGCCAGCTTTCACCCGTCTGCAATCAGCGCATGAGACTGTGCTGACGCATTACCGCGCGATGCGCTGGGATGAGGCGCTAAAGGCTCTTGCCGCCAATGCAGAGGCCTATGCGGATATGGGCGTGCAAGCGCTCCACGCCCTGTTTGTGGAGCGGATTGAGGCGATGCACTCGTCACCGCCCGAAAGCAATTGGGACGGCGTATTTGAAGCGCAGGCTAAGTAGCGGCCAGATAGCTTCCGCTTAGCACACGCCATTTGCATCGGGATCGTCGCAACCGGCGACAGGGGAATCGTTGGGATTAACGATCACCCCGGGCACTTCCTCGCCATCTTGCGAAATCAGCACCGCCGCCGCTGCTGCGCCTAGGCCAGCGGCCACAGGCAGCAAATCACCCAGCAATCCGCCGCCATCATTCGCCCGCTTTACCTCTGGCGCGAGACGGTTTTGTGAGCGCAATAGCCCGCGATCCGAAATGCGGAAGGGGCCGATGGGCGCAGCGCCAATGCGGGGTATGTATGCGGCCAAACCAGGCTCATCCAAAACGACGGTAACGCCTGCTGCTTCAACTTCGACCAAGCCTTGCGTCAGCTCACCTGCCGTGCCCACGCCGGGCCCGCGCAGGATCACCATAGTGGCCTCGTCCTTCTTGTCTTTCACGCCTTTGAGCGCGTCTTCATGCTCGCCCACTTTGACGGCCTTTGGCCCTGCGAACATGTCGACCGCCGTGCCGCGAATGCCGATGCGGCCAGAGCTGGTTTTCACCTCGCCGCTTTGCTTGCGGCCCTTGCGGCCCGAGAAGAAGCGTAAGGCCCCTTTCAGCAATGTCGCGGTGAAGCTGCGGTCTTTGTTTGGATCATAAACGAACTTATCGATCCGCACGCGCGATTTTGTGCCAATGCCAAAGCTGGACCGGTCGAGCAGCAGCAATTGCGCCTGCGATTTCTTTGAGGTTGTGATGATATCGCCCCAAGCCACGCGCTGCTTGCGCGCAAGCTTGCGCTTTTTCGCCTTTGCGCTGGCTTGGATTTCTACCGAGCCGACCACGGATGCGGCATTGCCAACCTCGACGCGCCCTTGGGCGGAGGCTGGCACGGATAGGGCGGAGGCGATGATGCTGACAGAAACGAGAAGCGCAGCCGTTGAGCGGGGGGATGAGCGTTTCATGACGGCATCTCCGATCCGCAGCGCAGAAATGCGGCGCGCAATGCCTCTTCGCCCACATCCTTTTTCTTCAATCGGCGAAGCTCTACCAAGCCGCCTTGCTTGTCATCAATATCGCACAGATAGACCGCATGCAGAGTGCGCGCGCCAATGGACTTGGGGAAGATCGCCAGCACGCGTTCCAGCGTTGCAATGGCCTCTAAATAGTCCCCATTGGCCGCCTGATTGCTGGCCGTTTGAATGCCTGCCTGTTCATCCAGCGCAGCATCGGACAAAGCATCAATTTCATCGAAATTTTGCGTCTGGGCCATGGCTGGCATGGTCATAATCGCCAGCGCCGATATGGCTCCTGCAGCAAGGATTGATCGTTGAAATTTGCGCATTTTGGTCCCCTTGCCAATCTTATGTCATAGGAGCGAGGAGCGCGGCAAGCCGTTTTCCTACACAGCTGTTTGCGGCTAAGGCGACAGTTGAAGGTATGCTGGCGCGGCAAAGGTGACAAATAGGCTGTGACACCCTGTGTCCGTCACCCGCGTCAATTTTTACGCAAGGCACTGTTTTTTAGTTTGGAATTGGCCAAATAGCTTAGGGTGACAGGGTGTAACCTTTGTCACCTTCGGTGCCAGTCTGACGTTAGAAGATCATCGCCAAAGCAATGCAGATCAGGGTGGCGACAACGGGTACAGCGACGGTGACCATGCCCACATCCTTATAGGCTTGCTTGTGGGTCAGGCCGGTGATGGTCAGCATCGCAATCACCGCGCCGCAATGGGGCAAGCTGTCGAACCCGCCAGCGGCCATAACGACCAGCCGGTGAAGCTCCTCAGGATCGATACCCATGGCGATATATTTGTCCGCCATAGTCGCCATGAAGATTTGCAGACCGCCCGATGAAGAGCCGGTGACGCCGGACACTACGCTGATCGCGCCGGCCATAGATAGCAGCGGCGGCAGGCCAGTATTGGCGACGGCATCGGTGAAGGTTTGAAACCCGCCGGTTTTCGCGACCACTCCGCCAAAGCCGATCACGGTGGAGGTCGCCATCAGCGGCATAATGGAATCCTGCACGCCTTCGCTGATCGCGGCGAGCGGACGCCTGCGAATGGCGGGGAATAAAGCTGCGGCAACAATGCTCGCAAGAACCAGCGCGATAGAGGGCCAAAGGATCGGCTGCGCATTGGCAAAGGCGATGATGCTGGAGCTCTCGCCAATGCCGAAAACGCCCGCCATGCGCGGGGTGAGAATGGTGCCGATCACAAGCAGCAGCGGCACCATGGCCAGCGCGGCATTGGGACGGTCCTTGGCAATGGCGCCGAGGTCTGGGATGACATCTGTTGGCGCAGGCTCAAAAATCTCGCCATTGGCAGCGGCCTTTTTGCGCTCCCGCTCAAGATACAGCATGCCAAGCGCAAACATGATTGCCCCGCCAATCAGGCCCAGCCAAGCGCCTGCAAACAGATCGGTGCCAAGCACGGTGGTGGGGATGACATTGTGGATCGACGGCGTGCCGGGCAGGGCGGTGAGAGTGAATGTGCCCGCGCCCAATGCCACCGCTCCGCACAGCAAGCGTTTGGGGATGTTCGCTTCTTTCAAGAGGCGCAGCCCGAGCGGATATATCGCAAAGATCACAACGAACACGACAACACCGCCATAGGTCAGCAGGCCGCAAGCAATGACGATAATCCAAAGCGCGCGCTGTGCGCCCAGTTTTTCCACCAATGCAAGGGCGATGCTGGTCGCCGCATGGCTCTCGCCCATCACCCGCCCAAAAATCGCGCCGGCGGCAAACAATAGGAAGAACCGCCCGGCAAAGGTGAACGCGCCCAAATCGCCGAAAGTGAAATTGTCCGACAGGCTTTGCGCAAAGGGCATGCCATTGGAAAGGATCACCACAATCGAGCAAATAACCGCGGCAAACACGACATTAATCCCGCGCAATGCCATCCAAATCAGCAGCGCCAAGCCTGCAAGCAGGCCCAAAATACCGGTCATTCTCTCTCTTCCCCCATTGCGCTTTCCCGCGCTTGGCACAGTCATCGCGAAGCCGGGCTGGCAAAGCAAGCGATACAAGCGGGGAGGGCAGTGAAAGCACCCACGAAATTGCCGCATGACGGGGCAGTTGCCGGGTGAATGAGGGCTGATGGTAAATGCGCGTTAACCAAAAATTATCGCATCTGCTGCATTGTGCAGTGGAGAAAACTCACAGGTCGTCCATGCAAACCGCAAAGTTCAAATTTTCAGCTATCCCCAAGGTGACGCGTCACCTTGCGCTGGCGTTTGCTTTGGGTCTCTTCTCTGCGGTCTTTTACATTTTGCTGCCTCTCGACACCATGTCTTGGATTCCACAAGTTAAAGCTGGCAGCAGCACACCAAGCAATGAAATCGTTTTGGTCGAAATTGATCAAAGAACTATTGAGAATGATCAGAAGGCAAAAGCTCTTTTGGCGGCTTTGTCTAATGTCCAGGAGGTTAGCGCAGCGAATGTGTTTCTCGACGTCCCGCACGGCAAGTTGGGTGAAATCGAAGAGTCTTTCATTGCTAATTTGGATGAGGAAGCAAAAGCAAATTTGTTTTTGGTCGGGCGTTATTCGCAGCGGGGCGACGGTAAAACACTCAACTTTCCCGTCGACCCTAGGAACGTTAACAGTCAAAACCTTGTGGTTACGGATCGGTATGACTGGCCTGTTTTTCCATATGATTGGCATGTTCACAGCGCAGTCCTTGAAAACGGTCGCTTCTACAATTCGTTTGCGATGGAATTGGCTGGAATGACGGCGACAGAGCCTTCAACGATCTTTATCGATTATAGGTACTCGGCTGATGATTTTCACGCGATCAGCGTTAATGATGTCGCAAGTGGGAAATTTGAACCATCGACTTTCGCTGGAAAATCGGTCGTGTTTGGCTATGTAGGTTCGCAAGAGAGCGACTTGGTCAAGCTGCCTAAGTCTGGCTATTCCAACCAGAGTTTTGTCGCAATATTTGCGGCAGAAAGCTTGAAAAATGGCGGAGTGATCTATTTTGATCGCTTCAAGATGTTGCTCGGCTTCTTTTGCCTTCTTTTAGGTGTTATCGTCTTTTGTAGGACAAATCGATGGTTCGGCTATGCCGGCATAGTTGGCGTTTTTGTTGCGGGCCTGATTGTGCCAATTTTCGCACCCATTTACCTAGAACTTTCCGCCGCTGGCCTTTTCCTTGTCACCTTCGCTGGACTGAGAGGGTTTAACCGATGGCGCGGTTCGATCGAGATGCGATCGGGCGAGAGCGGGCTGCCGACACTGAAGGCCCTAACTCGTAAACTGCAGACAATTAAAACACTTGAGCACCAATCTTTGGTTGCAGCCAAATTGCACGGCCTTTCTGATGCTATGGCGATGCTGGATGATGACGGCAGGTTGAAATATTTCGAAGCGATTGCAGCACGGTTGAAAATTGCCAATAGTGACCTCGAATTATTCGCTAATAGTGGCGAGCATATTGTCTGGCATGAAGGTTTTGAACAGCGCGATATTTTGCAATCACATTTGGTTGCGCTGAAAGCGATTTTTGCCAATCCATTGGAAATCGGCGGCAAGTTCTTCGATGTGCCTGTGACATTCGCTGCCGATTTAAGCTTTGGTGAAGCCGCGGCTACGCGGATTAGCAATGTGATTGCACTCGCAGATAAAACCTCTTTGGCCGAGGTGCCGATTTTGATCGGTGATGAAGCCACGTCAAAAGACCGCGAATGGACAGTGTCTCTGCAATCAAGTATTGATGCCGCCTTGAAAAAGGGTGAGATTTTCCCTGTTTTCCAGCCCAAGGTCTGCTTGGATGATGGTTCAATTTGCGGATATGAGGCGCTTGTGCGTTGGAACGATAAGGAACGCGGCTTTATTAGCCCTGCCTATTTTATCGAGCAATGCGAGCAAGCAGGGCGCATGGGCAAGCTAACGCAATTTATGCTTGAGCAATCGATCCGGCAATACCAGGCTTCTGCCGCCTACCCCAATGGCGGGACATTGGCGGTCAACATTTCCTCCACCATGTTCTCCGACACCAGCCTGCCACAAATGGTCTCCGATATTTTGGACGCCACCGGTTTTCCAGAAGAGCGTCTGGTGATCGAAGTGACCGAAACCGCCAGAATTCATGATCCCAAAACGGCGAAATCGGTGCTGAATGCACTGGCGTCCATTGGTGTGGGTTTGTCATTGGATGACTTTGGAACAGGCACAGCAGGGCTAGAGACGCTGTACAATTACCCGTTTAGTGAGATTAAGATTGACCGTGCCTTTATTGCTGGCCTCAATTCTGATCCCAAAGCGCGCCTGATTTGCAACCAAGTCATTGAACTTGGTAATTCGCTTAATATGAATGTGGTAGCCGAAGGTATTGAAGACCTCGCCACGATGATGGCGCTGAAACAAATGGGCTGCCCTATGATGCAGGGTTTTTATCTTGGGCGCCCTGAAGTAGAGCCGGCCATTGAGCCGCTGGTGCGATTGGATTTAACTGGAAATTAACTTTAGAGCTTTACTTGCAGTTAACCTTATGTGATATTCCTTATGTTAATCAAAGGAGATCGCACATGTGGCTTTGGGAAATTTGGAAATAATCTAATTCCAATTAAAACAACGACTTAGGGGGCTTTTCAGCCCCCTTTTTCATGTCTGCGCTACTAGGTGATAGCCCGTATTTATGGTTAAGTGATTCGCACCATTTTGGATTAAAACGGCACAAAACCGCTCAAAATCCTGCTGCACCAAGCGCAAATACAGTAATCTCGCACCCCTAAAAGGGATACGAGATCACTGCCCATTAATAGTCAAAATTGGGGTTTTAAGCCGCCGGAGCTCCTGAAAGGCTTACTCCACCAGTTGCCGTACAGTCTTCTTTGACTGCCGGTCATGTGCTTCTTCTGCGACCGAAGAGCTGCTGGGCTGATTTTTCATGCCCCAGCGCGTTTGAAAATCGTCGATCCGGTGCATCTGTTCCTCCCGCTCGCGCTTATTATAGCGCCAGCCGAAGATGCCCACAACGGTGCCCAAGGCCAATAGCGTCAAAAGCGCAGCCGAGCTGACAATGCCCGTGCCGCTCAGACCGTAGATCAACATACACCACAGAACGACCAGACCGCCAATGCCCATTAAGGGCCAACCAAACATGCTGCGGGCATAGGCATAATGGCGCTCGCGCGTATATTGGTCGCGTTCGCCCCAGCCCTGCTGGCGCCCTGCTTCGAAATCCATATCAGACATTTGTTTATCCTCTCGACGGGCCAAGCCCGAAGCTTTGCGACCAATCCATCCAATCAAGGTCATAACCGTTTTGCTTCATCCGTTGAAAATGGCCGACGAAGCCGATGATGACGCATAGCCCAACGATCAGAGTGGGCGCCGTCTTCAAGATGGAATAGGCCATCGGGTCTATATTGAGCTGAACAGCTCGGGAAAAATGGCTGAACAGCCCCACCAATTGTGCCCCTGCTGCTATCAAGGGCCATATCCGATTGGCGTTCAGCGCAATTGCACCGATGCCTATGAACAATACGAGATCGACCAGAACTGACACCATATCCACGCCTGTGAAAATCGGCTTAGTGTCGGCATACATTACCATTTGAATGAAAATTGATAGGATAATGACTGCGACGCCCAGCAGCTCTGGTTCGCCTGACCTCTCTCCTCGGAGGCGCTTGACCATTTTCCAGCTTGCAGCTGCAAGCATCAAAAACAGCACCGTATAAGCGGCCGTTATGCGAGGGTCTAAGAAGTCAGGCGATCCCATTTATTCGCTTACCAGTTTTAGCTCGGTAACCTTAGCCGATGCGTCAGGGCATTCGTATGGCCAAACATTGTGCACTTCAAACGCGTCTGCGACGCTGGCGTGTGCTGCGACTACTTTCATGCGCGCCTCGATCAAGTGCTTTTGCGCATCAGCCATGCGGGCGAGCGCTTTTTGACCCGTTGCTGCGTCCATGTCAGCCTCGACGCGGTAATCCGCCATCAGAGCCATCAATTGGGCCGCCTGAACGATTTCCATATCCACCCCATCTTCAAGGCTATGCATTGCTGCGCTAATGGCTTTTGCTTGTTGGTCCTGTTGCATTCTAAATACCCCTAATCATTACTCAGTTGATCGAGGAGGTCCTCGCAGCCGGTTAGATCAAAACACTCAATGATGTCGCAATGGACATCATCAAAAGCCCAAGCAGTGAAATCGCAATTGCGATACCAAAAACCAAACCTATTCGACCCCAACGCCCAAACTGCGCGTCGATTGCCTCCAGGAAAGAAGGTCGCTGGACAATTCCACTTCCTTTGCTTTCCTGGGGAGAGAATTGATCCACATCGGATGCAATATCGAGATGGGGAAAGTCATATATGGGTTGTCCACATATCGATCTGAGCTCCACAAAGCGCCGAACGCTGGAGTTACGGTCAGTTGTTTCCAGCTTGTCGCGGACATAGGCAATGCGCTGCTCAACCGTGCTGGGCGATATGTCCAATTCGCGCGCAATCAATTTGTTGCTTTTGTGTTGCGCCGCCAATTCCATCACCGCCGTTTGACGGTCGGTCAAGCGATCCAGCAGCTCGGCTGCTTCTGCTTTTTCAAGATCGGATGGCGTGCCCATAGTATAGGGTTATAAATCAAACACTATCCCCTCTACCAGAAAAAACGCCTAGCGGTGTCATAGCTGCTGGTGCGGTATGGCAGTCAGCAGACAGGATTAGCGTCTAGCAGGTGGACTTTTTCACTGATTGCGCTGCCGCTCCAACGAGAAACACTGAGCTATTTTTCGAAATGGACCTCTCCAGAATGGATGTTTCCACCCTTTACTAAAGCGGGTTTCAAGCCCCTACTTCGCAATTGTGTTTAGCGATGGAGAATCCGCAATGTTTGCAAGCGAAGCAGGTTTGGTTGTGTCCCAAAGTGGCCACGCAGACGTGGCGCTCGGCATGCAGCATATGCGTCCTAAAGCTGAGAAATACTCCAATTCCCGAAAGGAAGCGGGCGCATTGGTCGGGCACTATATCGAGGATGATGCTCTTGATGCGCTTGCCTTGACTGGCATGCTCAATGGGGAGGCTGGGATCAGCCTTACAACCAGTACATCGCTCAATGATTTCGAAGATTGGATTGTCGGCGATGATCTCGATTTCGTTCTGGTGGATATTTACCGGCCTGATAGCCGCTCCTTCGAAGAAGAGGTGAAGCGTATTCGGGCGCATTCGGCTGCCGCAATATTCTTTATCACGGGAGATGAAGCAAAATTCTATGTCGATGATGCGGTCGAGGTTGGCGCGGAAGGTGTGCTTGAGAAAGAGGCTTTGACGGCCACAGGGCTGCTGCAGCTGCTGAGAAAGGCGATTGAGGCACGGCCTGCTGAGCCCTGTGGCGGCAAGTTCATGGCCAGCAGAGCCGGTTCAACGCCTCCGGAGTTTGGTAAGAGTGGCGCCGAAAACGAAAACCTATTTGCTAAAGCAGATCAGCGCCCTGACTGGCTGGTTATGCCAGCGCAGCACGCAGCAAGCCGTGTTGATCCTGCCCGCTTTGAAGCAGCGCAGATTTATCTCCATGATGCAATTGAGGCGCTAAGTAGAAGCAGCATTGAAGCGCGCGCATTTGAGGACATTTTGGGTGTGCTTGCTGATGCGCAGGTTTTGCTCAAGCTCGTCTCTCAAGGCTCAGCGAGCGAACGCGAGGGCCGAACGTGCTCTGTGCCAAGAGCCATCCGCGAGCTTCAACGCATTGCATTATCCATGGCGAAGCAGCGCGGTATCGAACTGGTTTTTCAAGCCACAGAATCTGTCTTTGATGAGATGGCGATGTCTGAGGCTAGCCTATGCATTCGCAGCCTACTCAAAGCCGTGATCATAGGCAGCCCAAAGGGCGCCACAGTGAAGTTCAACGCATTGAGCAATGCAGATGGCATTCGTCTGAGTATCGCGTCCTCCGCCGATTTTCCATTCGATGCTGATGATGTGACTGGCAAAAAACTAATAAAGGGCAATGCAAACTTACCATCAACAATATTGATGACAGCAGTTTCTATGCTGTTAGGGGTGAAGGCGTCCAATATAACAATATTCAAACGCGGTTTATTTAATACAATACTTATTGACATTCAGGATGGGTGATTGATGGCGAAAAAACTCCGCACTGCTTATGCGCCCAAGACAGGCCAGTCTAAGGCTAAGGCGGAGCTTACCAAGAACGAGCACCCAAAATTCGTTATCGGATTGGGCGCATCGGCTGGCGGGCTTGAGGCCCTAGAGCAATTTTTCGACCATGCCCGTGATGATGCTGGCGCCGCCTATATTGTAGTGATGCACCTCTCGCGTGATTTTAAGAGCATGCTCGATGATTTGCTTGCACGCCGCACCTCGATGAAAGTGCTGGCCGCGGAAAATGGACAGGCGCTGGAAGGCGATACGATCTACGTCATTCAGCCCAACACTTCGCTGGAGGTGGAGGGCACCAAGCTCAAAGTGGAAGAACGCGAGAACGTTGGGTCTGAAGGTGTAGTCACAGCCGTTGATACACTGTTCCGGTCCATCGCTGAAAGTTGGGGAGAGCGCGGTGCGGCGATTGTCCTTTCGGGCTCTGGTTCTGATGGCGCGCGCGGCATTCGCAGCGTTCGGCAGGCTGGCGGATTTACCTGTGCGCAGTCCCCTGAAACTGCCAAATTTGATCCTATGCCTATCGCCGCGATTGCGACCGAGGAAGTCAATGCGGTCGAGCCGCCAGAGCAATTGGCCCGGACAGTTATTGAAGGGCTGATGATGCCTATGTCGTCGCGGCTTTCCTCTGCGAAAAGCGATGATGATCAAGCCATGGCGCAAATCGTCGATGCTGTGATTGGTGCGACCACTCTCAAAGCGGAGGAATATAAACACTCTACATTCGCGCGGCGCGTTAGCAGGCGGATGATGAACCGCCGGATTGATGATCTTGGCGAGTATTCGCGGATTGTTGCGCAGGATAAAAACGAGGCTCAGGCGCTGAGCGATGATTTGCTGATCGGCGTGACAGAGTTTTTCCGTGACACCGGACCGTTCAAGACGATTAAGCAGGTTATCGTTCCGCAGATTATCCAAAAAGCGCATGAAGAAAAGCGCGGAATTCGTATCTGGATTGCTGGCTGCGCAACTGGCGAAGAGGCCTATACAATCGCGATCCTGTTCCGCGAGGCTTTGCGCGACATGCCGTTCGAAATTGATGTGCAATTGTTCGCCTCTGATATCTCCCGAAAGCATTTGGATGTGGCGGGTCGCGGCGCTTACACCAGTGAGCAAGTGGCCAATATTCCGCGAACTTTGCTTGAGCGCTATTTCGAATTTGATGATGAGATTGAAAGCTGGGTTGTTACAAAACGCGTACGCAAGATGATTGTGTTCGCGCCGCATGATCTGCTTTCGGACCCGCCTTTTACCAAGCTTGATCTCGTCTGCTGCCGCAATGTCTTGATCTATTTCTCGGTAGAGGCGCAGCAGCGCATTCTGGGCGGCTTTGCCTTTGGCCTGATACCCGGCGCATTTCTATTCCTTGGCTCCAGTGAAACAATCGGCGGACAAGGCGATGTGTTCGAATTTGTCGATGGCCGCCAGCGTATTTTCCGCCGCACGCCAGACCGGGTAAGCCTTCGTTCGATGAGCAAAGCGCGCTCGCTTTTTCCAGGCGCAGTTACTGCACCGGCGGCCCCTTTGCGCAAAACAACGACCATTCGCAGCACGGAATTGCAGCCAGCCTACACCGCTTTGCTCAGTGAATTTGCGCCAGCCAGCCTGCTATTTTCCAGTGACCGTGAATTGCTGCATAGTTTTGGCGATGCACATAGGTTTTTGCGCCCCCTTGCTGGCGTCGCCAATTTGGACGTCACTGAGATGGTGGATGCATCGCTCAAAACGCCCATGATTGTCGCTTTGGAGCGAGCTTCGCGCGACCGCAAACCGCTAACCTTCAGCAAAATTGCGCTCACATCGCATCCGAAAGAAGGCCTGCTCGTCGACCTCACTGTTCGTCCTCTCAGAGCGGAAGGCGATGCCCCAGCGACAAATTTCTTGGCGATCATTGATGACCATAGCTCGAAGGTCGTTGGCGCGGCGGAATTCGCATCGGTCCAAGCGATTGATGCCGATCAGTTGATGAACAGCCGGCAGACGGAGCTGGAAGAAGAGCTCGCCCGCACGCGCGAGGCTCTGCAATCCACGATTGAGGAAATTGAAACCGCGAATGAGGAATTGCAGGCATCCAACGAAGAGCTGATGTCGGCCAATGAAGAACTGCAATCGACCAATGAAGAGCTCAGCTCAGTCAATGAGGAGCTCTATACGGTCAATGCCGAATATCACCGGCAAAATGACGAGCTGACGCGTCTGACGAGCGATTTTGATTTGCTGCTCGATGCGACGCAAATCGGGGTGTTGTTCCTTGATGATGAAGGCAAGATCACGCGCTTTACGGGGTTGGCCAAGGAACTCTTCAACTTTGAAGAAAGCGATGTCGGACGCCCAGCGGGAACGTTCAAATCGCCCTTTGAAGATTTCGATATTGCTGAATGCCTTCAGGACATCCCCAAATCGGGCAATGTCATTGAGATAGAGCGGATGGATCAGGATGGCCTGCCCTGGCTTATTCGAGTGGTCAGCGATGACGCCAATTTCGGTGTCGTGATGACCTTCATCGACATCTCGGAATTGCGCGAAGCGGAGGTGGAGCTGCGCCAAACACACCGCATGCTGAAGATCATGCGCACCACGTCGCATGCTTTCTATTTTGAATGCGATGCCAAGTTCGAGACGATCTTCAATCAAGAGGGTTTTGATGAATTTGTCGGAGCGGAGAAAATGGCTTTGCCCTATGCTCTTCCTTACGAAAAAGTGCATGCAGAAGACCTGACCAAATTGCGCGGCTGGATTGCTGATACAGCCAAAGCAAAGAGCGCCGATTTCATTTTCCGGATGCATTCTGCGCGGCGCAATGAGCATCGTTACATTAAGATGGTCGCCGACCCGCTTGAAACCGGAAATTGGCAAGTGGTCGCGATTGATGTCGATGAAATCTACCGAGCGGAATTGCGGCAGAAGGAGCAGTCGGCAATTCTAGAAGCCACCTTGCTGGCTGGGCGCGCTTACAATGCTTATATCCGCCCCGATGAGACTTTCGGATTTGCCAATCAGAAATTCTGTACTTTATTTGGTATGTCGAAAGAGGAAATTGTCGGGAAACCAATCGCTGAAGTATTCCCAGCTGCCTTTCTGAAGCATTCGGCTGAACACATCGATGCTGCGCTTGCGGGCCATTCACGAGATGACATTGGCGAGGTGTCGATCAAGAACAGCAAATTGCTCTTCTCTGTCCGCTATCGCCCAGTAGAAGAGGATGGCGCCATTATTGGCTTGGTGTTCGACGGTTTGAATATTTCAGAACTGTCAGAATTGGCCGATCAGTCGATTGAGCTGGACCGGGTAATGACATCTTCGATCCGCAATTCGGCTCACCCCGTAATGTATGTCTCACCGGATAATGGCCGGATCCGCTTTGCCAATCGGGCATCGCGCCCTTTGCTTGGGCTCAAGGGGGATCAATACTATGACAACAAATTCAGCATTTCTAGAATTACACCGGAGTTTACGGAAAAGAGCTGGATGGGCATTCTTGATCAAACCGTGAAAGCCGGTTCCAGTGTTCTCAATGACATGGCGATCCTAATTGATGGCAGGCTGCATGATCGGGCCGATATTTATCTTGAGGCGGATATGACCCGCGATGATGGCGGGCTGGTGACGGCGCGTGTTTTTGAAAATTCAGAAAAGCAGCAAATGATTGCTGGCCTGCGTGAACGCTCAGTGATGCTTGCAAGCGCCAACCGCGATCTTGAACAATTCACCACAGCCGTCGCGCATGATTTGCGTGCACCCTTGCGCCATATCAACGGCTTTTCCGAAATACTTGCCCTAGAGTTGGATACGCTCTCGCAGGATGAGGTTAAATCTAACGCTCAGATCGTTATGCAAAGCGCGCAGAGCTTAAGAAATATGATCGCGGGCCTGCTGGTGTACACCCGCATCGGACAGCAGGTGCACGATATGGGGGTGTGTGATTTAGAAAAAGTATGCGCTGCTGCGCGCCTGAACCTTTCGGAAGAGATTGATGCAAGCAGAGCGAAAATTTCACTTGATGGTTCCGGGCAAGTTACAGGCAATTTCGATATGCTGACATCCTTGTTCCAAAATCTTATCGGCAATTCCATCAAATATGCGGCCAAGGGCAAAGCGCCTGAAATCGCCATTGAGATCACCGAAAAGTCCGGCGGGCTGATGGTCGCTTTTGAGGACAATGGGATAGGCATTGCGCCTGAGTTTGCGGAGAAGATCTTTGAATTGTTCCGCCGTCTTCATAGTGAAAGCGATTATGCCGGCCTTGGAATTGGCCTGACGACTTGCAAAAAAATTGCAGAATTGCACAAGGCCGAATTGCGGCTCGACACCAAGTATAAGGAGGGGAGCCGTTTCATACTCGGGCCTCTTGAGGCGGCGTGATGTCTGATGAAAAACACAGTACGGGAAGACCTTTTGATGTCCTGATTGTCGAGGATGATCAGGTCGACCGCCTTCTGGTAGAGCGGGCTTTTAAATTGGCGGGCTCTAATGTCCGAACCAAGTTTAGAGAGGATGGCATTTCGGCACTCAAGCTGCTGAACGAGATGGACGACAATGGGAACTTGTACCGGCCCGATGCCTGCCTATGCGATATCAATATGCCCGGCATGTCTGGCATAGATTTGCTGAGAAAATTGAAGGCAGAAGAGACTTTGCAGTGTATTCCGATCACTATGCTATCGAGTTCAGATGATGAGCGGGATATTCGCACATGCTATCAAAGCGGGGCTGCTAGCTATCTTTGTAAGCCGCATAATTATCAGGACCTATGCACTGTGATTGATGGCTATTCGAAATATTGGATCAACACGGTGAGCCTGCCGATGCGGATCAATCTGGGGGATGATGAGGCCCGTCACCACTAAGGCACCAAACCAATCCCTCATTTACAGATATAAAAATATCTTTATATCCTCTTCTGCATGCAAACAGAAACCCTCTTACGCGCACTTGCCGATCCCACGCGCCTGCGGATTGTCCGCTTGCTGGGCGCGATGGAATTGGCTGTTGGCGAGCTTGCGCAGGTTCTCGGGCAAAGCCAACCGCGTGTCTCGCGCCATGTGGGCATTTTATGCGATGCAGGTTTGGCGGAGCGTCGCCGCGAAGGCAGCTGGGTTTTCCTGCGCGCGCCAGCGCCCTCTCATGCGACTGCAACGTTAAATTCTGCTGTTACGGATCTGCTGGACACGGCAGAAAAAGGCGATGCGGAAATGGCGGCACAATGCGCAGATGATCGGCGCAAGCTTAGCGCCGTGCGCTCGGCCCGCGAAAATGCAGCGGGAGATTACTTCGCGCGCCATGCTGATGAATGGGACGATCTTCGCCGTAGACACAGTCCAGATGCGTTGGTCGAAGATGCTCTGATCGCATTGCTGGAAAGCGCCCCGCTTGGCCAAGTGCTGGATATTGGCACAGGTACCGGCCGGATGGCGGAATTGTTCGCGCCGCATGCCAGCCATGTTGTCGCGCTTGATAAGAACCTTGAGATGCTGCGGATTGCCCGCGCCAAATTGCAAAACCTACCCGCAGATGCCGCTGAATTGGTGCAGGGCGATTTTGCCGATCTGCCATTTGCGCAGAGCCAGTTTGATACGGTGCTGCTGCATCAAGTCCTGCATTTTGCGCAGGATCCGCAGATTGCTCTGGCAGAGGCGGCGCGCGTAACCACGCCTTCTGGGCGCATTGCGATCGTCGATTTTGCTGCGCATGACCGCGAGGAGTTGCGCGAGCGTCATGCCCATGCATGGCTTGGTTTTGACGATGAGAAAATCGCAAAATTGCTCACAAGTTCTGGATTTATTCCAGCACCCAGTATTGCCTTTGAAGGAGAAGAATTGGTGGTGAAAATCTGGCTCGGTACGCGAGTGGATGAACGTGCTGAAAAGGGAGGGGCGGCATGACCACTGCACTTGACCAAGAAAAGGAAGCGCGCACCGCACATGAGACTCCATTGTTTGCCGCATTGCCCGGCGACATTGATGTCAGCTTTGAATTCTTCCCGCCCAAAACAGACAAAATGGCAGAGACATTGTGGGACAGCGTCGCGACGCTCGCGCCCTTTGATCCGCGCTTTGTGTCGGTCACCTATGGCGCTGGCGGCACCACGCGCGAACGCACGCATGAGCAAGTTGTGCGGATCAATAATGAAACCGGTATTCCGGCCGCCGCGCACCTCACCTGCGTCAATGCAACGCGCGAAGAAGTGGACGCGGTTGCGCGCCATTATTGGGAAAGCGGCGTGCGGCATATTGTGGCACTGCGCGGCGATGCGCCTGATGGTGATGGCACATATGCGCCGCATCCCGGCGGCTATGCCAATGCGGTTGAGCTCATAGCGGGCCTCAAGAAAATCGCCGATTTTGAGATTTCTTGCGCAGCCTATCCAGAGGTGCATCCGGACTCACCCGATGCTCAGGCCGATCTCGATAATCTGAAAGCGAAGTTTGACGCAGGGGCGACCCGCGCCATTACGCAGTTCTTTTTCGAACCCGAGTGTTTTTTCCGGTTTCGTGATGATGCGGCAGCCATGGGCATCACTGGCGAAATTACGCCGGGCATCATGCCTGTCTTGAGCTTTGCTGCTGTCCAGAAGATGTCGGGGCTTTGCGGAACAGCGATCCCCGATTGGATGGCGGGATTGTTCGATGGTCTCGATGACCATCCCAAGGCGCGGCAATTGGTGTCCGCTACGATCGCGGCGGAATTGTCGCGCAGGCTCTATGCTGGCGGAGTGCGCCAGTTCCATTTCTACACATTGAACCGCGCAGAGCTAAGCTATTCTATCTGCCATTTGCTCGGGCTTCGTCCCAAGGGCGGCAAATCATGAACTCACGCGCTAAACTTCAGGCCGCCGCAGCTGAGCGCGTGCTTGTCTTCGACGGAGCGTTCGGAACGCAAATTCAGGACCGCAAACTAACAGAGGAAGATTACGCCGGTGATCTGGGTTTGAAGGCCGATCAAAAGGGCAATAATGATATCCTCGCGCTGACCCGGCCCGATGTTCTGTCTGACATTACCCGCGCCTATTTGGATGCAGGATCGGATGTAATCTCGACCAATACGTTTTCGGCCAACACAATTAGTCAGGCAGATTATGCCGCTGAAAGCCAGGTGGATGCGATGAATGTGGCTTCAGCCAAACTGGCGCGCGTTTTGGCTGAAGAATATGAAGCGAAAGACGGACGTCCGCGCTTTGTCGCCGGAGCGATTGGACCGACGAACAAGACGCTTTCATTGAGTCCTGATGTTGAAGATCCCGGCTTTCGCGAGATTAGTTTTGATGACCTTGTGGCGGTTTATCACCAACAGGCAGCGGCGCTGATTGAGGGCGGGGCGGATTTCATTTTGATTGAGACGATCTTCGATACGCTCAATGCCAAGGCCGGTATCTTTGCCGTCAAACAATTGGAAGCAGAGCTTGGCCGCGACGTGCCTATCATGCTCTCTATGACGCTAACCGATCTGTCGGGCCGGAACCTGTCTGGCCATACGGTTGAGGCTTTCTGGTGCGCCGTGCGCCACGCCAATCCCGTTACCGTGGGGCTCAATTGCAGCTTTGGCGCGGATCAATTGCGCCCGCATGTGCAATTGCTGTCGGGCATCGCGGACACTCTGATCCTTGCCTATCCCAATGCCGGCCTTCCCAATGAGCTGGGCGAATATGATGAAATGCCAGAGACGACCGCTGGCCTTGTCAAACAATGGGCGCAAGCCGGCCAAGTCAATATCCTTGGCGGGTGCTGCGGATCATCGCCTGCGCATATTAGCGCCATGGCGAAAGCTGTCGAGGGCATTGCCCCGCGCCAAGTGCCAGAGGCCAGCCCTGATATGAAGCTCGCCGGCCTAGAACCCTTTACGATTGCCGCTTAAAATGACCCAGAAATCCTCTGCTCAATTCGTCAATATTGGCGAGCGCACCAATGTCACCGGCTCTGCCCGTTTCAAGAAACTCATCATGGCCGATGACTATGCCGCCGCGGTGGAAGTCGCCCGCAGTCAGGTTGAAAACGGCGCGCAAGTGATCGACGTCAATATGGACGAAGGTCTGCTCGACGCCGAATATGCGATGACGACTTTCCTGAAATTGATCGCAGCCGAGCCTGATATCGCGCGCGTGCCAGTGATGGTCGACAGTTCCAAATGGAGCGTTATCGAAGCGGGTCTGAAATGCGTTTCGGGCAAGCCGATTGTGAACTCAATCTCGATGAAAGAGGGCGAGGCACAATTCCTAGAGCAAGCACGCAAATGCATGGCTTATGGCGCGGCGGTTGTCGTAATGGCTTTCGATGAAACCGGCCAGGCTGACACCAAAGCGCGCAAGGTTGAGATTTGTAAGCGCGCTTATGATTTGCTGACGGGCATTGGCTTTCCGGCCGAAGACATCATCTTTGATCCCAATGTGTTTGCGGTGGCGACCGGCATTGCTGAACACAATCGCTACGGCCTCGACTTCATTGAAGCATGCCGCGAGATTAAGGCAGCCTGCCCGCGCGCAAAAACCAGCGGCGGGCTTTCCAACCTGTCCTTTTCCTTTCGCGGGAATGAGACTGTGCGCCGGGCGATGCACTCTGTTTTCCTCTATCACGCAATCCCCGCTGGCCTTGATATGGCGATCGTCAATGCAGGACAATTGGATGTCTATGACACGATTGATCCAGCGCTTCGGGAAGCCTGCGAAGACGTAATTTTGATGCGTGCCAGAGACGGTGATAGCGAGGATGGCGATAGCGCCACCGAACGCCTGATCGCCATCGCGGAAGGCTTTAAAGGCAAGTCTGTTGAAGATGAGAAAAAGGCGGCGGAATGGCGCGGTTGGCCGGTTGCCAAACGCCTTGAGCATGCTTTGGTCAAAGGCATTGATGCGCATGTTGTCGATGACACAGAGGAAATGCGCGCTGCGACTTTTGAAGCCGGTGGCCGCCCGATTGAAGTGATCGAAGGCCCGCTGATGGACGGCATGAATGTCGTTGGCGATCTGTTCGGCTCGGGCAAAATGTTCTTGCCGCAAGTCGTGAAATCCGCGCGCGTGATGAAGAAAGCCGTGGCGCATCTCATACCCTTTATCGAGGAAGAAAAGGCGCTGCTTGGCGGCGAGGATGCGAAGGCCAAGGGCACGATTATCATGGCCACGGTGAAGGGCGATGTGCACGATATTGGCAAGAACATCGTCGGCGTTGTGCTTCAGTGTAACGGCTATGAAGTGATCGACATGGGCGTGATGGTGCCTTGGACCGACATCTTGCAAGCGGCCAAAGATCACAATGCCGATATGATCGGATTGTCCGGCCTGATCACACCGTCGCTGGATGAAATGGTGACCGTTGCTGAAGAAATGCAGCGCGCGGAAATGAGTATGCCGCTGCTGATTGGCGGGGCTACAACCAGCAAGGTGCACACCGCATTGCGGATTGATCCTGCCTATGATGGCCCCGTCATCCATGTGCTTGATGCGAGCCGCGCTGTGGGCGTTGCCTCGAAGCTTTTGTCCGATACGCAGCGTGATGGTTTCGTTGAAGAAACCGCCAACGAATATGAAAAGACGCGCGATGCGCGTGCGGGTAAAGGGCCCAAGGCGCTGCTGACTTTGGAAGAAGCGCGCGCGAATTATTACGACGCATTCCTCAGCGATAAGCCCGCGCCGCCATTGCAGCCCGGCGTGCATAGTTTCGATGATTGGCCGCTGGAAGAACTGCGCGAACTGTTCGATTGGACACCGTTCTTCCGCGCTTGGGAATTGCACGGGAATTACCCTGCGATCCTTGATGATGAAGTGGTTGGCGAAACAGCGCGCAATCTGAAAGCTGATGCCGATGCGATGCTTGACACAATCATTGGCGAGAAGTGGCTGACCGCGCGCGGTGTCGCCGGTTTCTGGCCATGTGCCCGTGATGGCGCGGATGATGTCGTCGTGCACCGCGTTCGGCGCGAGGAACATGTTCGGCTCGCTTTCCTACGCCAACAGGTGAAGAAATCCCGCGACCGCGCCAATATGTGTCTGGCCGATTTCATCGATCCCGATGGCGATTGGATTGGCGGCTTTGCGGTAGGCATTCACGGAATTGAACCGCATTTGGAACGGTTTCAGGCGGACAAGGATGACTATTCCGATATCCTTTTGAAATCGCTGGCCGACCGTTTTGCCGAAGCCTTTGCGGAAGCGCTGCACCAATACACTCGCACCGATTTGTGGGGTTATGCCGCCGGTGAGCAGCTAACCAATCAGGCGCTGATCAAGGAAGAATATCGCGGTATTCGCCCAGCGCCCGGCTATCCTGCGTGCCCCGATCACAGCCTCAAACCGATCCTGTTTGAGCTGCTTGAGGCTGAGAAAAACACCGGCATTACGCTGACCGAAAGCTATGCGATGTATCCAACGGCTGCGGTTTCGGGGTTTTATTTTGGGCATCCGGAAAGCGAATATTTCGGTGTGGCGCGCATTGGCCGCGACCAGCTGGAGGATTATGCGGCGCGGCGCGGCGCGGATCTATCCACCGCAGAACGCTGGCTACGTCCCAATCTCGATTGACGCTGGAAACAGAATCGCACAGGAAAATGGGGTCGCTATAGAAGTGATTCTGTAGACACATCATCGGGAGAGTTCGCGCCGCAATTGCGGTGATGGACGCCGAAGGAGCAACCGCCCCGGAAACTCTCAGGCAAATGGACCGCTAATGTGATCGGCACTCTGGAAAGCGTTTTAGGCCGAGCGGCTTAGAACCACCGAAGGGGAAGGCTTGGATTGCTGTCATGGCATCCTAGCTAAGCTCTCAGGTTTCCCGACAGAGGGGGCAGTTTGAACCATGCTTCAATTGCGAGGCGTGGAGATGCTGTCTTTAGGGAAATGTGATTTTGAGCGACCAGACTACAGACGAACAAAACCCAGAAGATGATATTCCGCTGGAAGCGTTGCCATTGGATGCATGGCACCGAGCGCGGGGCGCACGCATGGTGCCGTTTGCGGGCTATGAAATGCCGATCCAATACTCTGGGGCAAATGGAGGCATCGTGGCGGAGCACAATTGGACGCGGGAAAGCGCGAGCCTGTTCGACGTGTCGCATATGGGCCAGCTTGGTCTTGTCGGGCCGGACGGCGATGTGGCCGCCGCCGCGGTGGCTTTGGAGGCATTGGTTCCCGGCGATATCTCGCAATTGAGCGAAGGGCGCATGCGCTATTCCCTGCTGCTCAATGAAGCGGGCGGCATTTTGGATGATCTGATCATCACCAACACGGGAAAGTCGATTACGCTGGTTGTGAATGGCGCGGTGAAATGGGATGATATCGCCCATCTTCGCGAGCATTTGGCGGATGAAATCACGCTAACGCATTATGCCGACAATGCGCTGCTTGCTCTGCAGGGGCCGAAGGCGGCGGATGTGCTTGAGGCGATGGTGCCGGGCACGGACGCGCTGACCTTTATGACATCGGGTTTCTTTGAATGGGGCAATCCAAACGGAGAGACGGTGCCTCTTTGGGTGAGCCGTTCGGGATACACTGGTGAGGATGGTTTTGAGATTGCTTTGCGGCAAGAGAATGCCGAGGCTTTTGCTGAGGCTTTGACTGCCGATGACCGCGTCAATCCAGCAGGGCTGGGCGCGCGGGACAGTTTGCGGCTGGAGGCGGGACTGCCGCTTTATGGGCATGATCTGACTGAAGACACCGATCCGGTATCGGCTGGATTGAAGTTTGCTCTAACAAAATCGCGCCGCGAATTGCCCAGTGATGATACCGGCTGGATGGGGCAAGAGGCCGTGATGAAAGCCTTCCACGATGGGCCAAAACAGCGCCGTATCGGCTTGACCCTAGAGGGGCGTATGCCTGCGCGCGAGGGGGCGGTCATTTTTCACGGCGAAAAGGCCATTGGAACAGTCACTTCAGGCGGCTTTTCACCCACGCTGGGCCACCCAATTGCCATGGGTTTAGTTGATGAAACGCATCTTAAGGCAGGTGATGAGTTGGACATTGAAGTTCGCGGCAAACGCCTTCCTTCAACCATCTCAAAAATGCCGTTTGTTTCGCATAAATATTACCGAGGGAGCTAATAATCATGCCACGCTATTTTACCGATGAACACGAATGGATCGACGTTGAAGGCGATAGCGCCACGGTCGGCATTACCGATTATGCGCAAGAGCAATTGGGCGATATCGTCTTTGTCGAATTGCCCGATGTTGGCGCATCGCTCGACAAGGGCGGGGATGCGGCTGTTGTCGAAAGCGTGAAAGCGGCCAGCGATGTCTACGCGCCGATCACAGGCGATGTGACTGAGGGCAATGGCGCGCTGGAAGACGAGCCTGCGCTGGTCAACACCTCGCCTGAGGAAGACGGCTGGTTTTTCCGCATGACCATTGGCGACACATCGGAGCTGGAAGGCCTGATGGATGACAAAGCCTATAAGGCGTTCATCGACGCTCTTTGATCTGTATCCGGCCACATAAAACTTCATTTTAAGCGAGCGAACTTCATGCGCTATCTCCCCCTAACTGACACTGATCGCGGCGATATGCTGGAGCGTGTTGGCGCCTCCAATATTGATGATTTATTCGTCGATGTGCCTGAGGCAGCTCGGCTCGATGGGCCCATTCGCGACCTGCCGATGCATATGAGTGAGATGGCGGTGGAGCGGCATATGCGGACCCGCTCAAAGAAGAATTTGGCCGCAGCAGATGCGCCCTTCTTCCTTGGCGCAGGGGCATATCGCCACCATGTGCCTGCCAGCGTGGATACGGTAATTCAGCGCGGCGAGTTCCTGACCGCTTACACGCCCTATCAGCCAGAAATCGCGCAGGGCACGCTGCAAATGTTGTTTGAATTTCAAACGCAAGTGGCGCGGCTTTACGGTTGCGCGGTGGCGAATGCGTCAATGTATGATGGCTCCACCGCATGCTGGGAAGCGGTGGCGATGGCTGGGCGTGTGACCCGCAAAAGCCGCGCCGTTCTATCCGGCGCGCTCCACCCGCATTATACCGAGGTCGTCAAAACCATGGCGCAGTTTACCGGCGACATGATTGCCGATAGCGCGCCAACGGTTCAGCCAGAGCCGGATGAGGCAGGGCTGATCGCGCGGATTGACGAGAACACATCCTGCGTCGTTGTCCAATATCCCGATATTTTGGGCCGCGTGTCTGACCTGGCGAAAGTGGCGGCGGCGGCGCATGAAAAGGGCGCTTTACTGATTGCGGTTGTGACAGAGCCGGTGGCTCTGGGCGCGATCCAATCGCCGGGCGAGCTGGGCGCAGACATCGTCGTGGGTGAGGGGCAGTCGATTGGCGTCGGCCTGCAATTTGGTGGGCCTTACCTTGGACTGTTTGCGGTGCGCGATAAGAAACACGTGCGCCAAATGCCCGGCCGCCTGTGCGGTGAAACTGTCGATGCAGAAGGCAAGCGCGGCTTCGTGCTGACGCTCAGCACGCGCGAACAGCATATTCGCCGCGAGAAAGCGACGAGCAATATTTGCACAAATTCAGGCCTGTGCGCTTTGGCGTTCAGCGTCCACATGACTTTGCTGGGCGAGACAGGGCTGCGCACCCTGGCGATGGAAAACCACCGGCTGGCGTGCATCGCGGCGGACCGGCTTTCCAAAGTGGACGGTGTTGAAGTCATCACGCAGAATTTCTTCAACGAATTTGCCGTGAAGCTTAAAGGAAATGCACGCCAGATTGTGCGCGATTTGGCCGATGATGGCGTGCTGGCAGGGGTCAGCCTCGCACGGCTTTATCCTGATAGCGATCAGTTTGATGATGCGCTGCTGATCGCTGTCACCGAGACGAGCAATGCAGAGGATATCGAAATCCTCGCCACCAAACTTGCAGGAGCGGTATCATGAATGCGCCCAACAAATCCGGGTGGAAACCAGCCATGACACCTGCGTCTGAAGGGACTGCTGATACTGGCACAGTAACTGGCAACCGTGCGCTAATGTTAGAGGAGCCCTTGCTGTTCGAAATCGGCCATGCAGAAACAACCGGCGTTGATTTTGAGCCTGTGGAGGTCGCTTTGCCCAGCCGCCTTGGCGGGATGGAACGCACAGATGCCATCGGCCTTGTCGGTCTAACAGAGCCGGAAAGCGTGCGCCATTACACTCGCCTCAGCCGCCAGAATTACGGCATTGATCTGGGCTTTTTCCCGCTGGGTTCGTGCACAATGAAGCACAATCCGCGTCTCAATGAGAAAGTCGCGCGCATGCCCGGCTTTGCCGATGTGCATCCCATGGCGCCTGCCAGCACGGCTCAAGGCGCGCTGCAAGTGATCCACGAGCTAGGCGAGTGGCTGATGAAACTGACCGGAATGCCGGCTGTCGCGATGAGCCCCAAGGCGGGCGCGCATGGCGAGCTTTGCGGGATTCTTGCGATCCGCGCTGCACTGACCGCGCGCGGCGATGCCCGCGAAGTCGTGCTCTGCCCTGAAAGCGCGCATGGCACGAACCCAGCCACCGCTGCCTTTGCTGGGTACCGCGTGGAAGATATCCCCGCGACAGACGAAGGCCGCGTTGATGTCGAGGCATTGAAAGCGCGCCTTGGCCCTGATGTGGCAGCGGTGATGATCACCAATCCCAACACATGCGGATTGTTTGAGCGCGAATTCAAAGTGATTGCCGATGCGGTCCATGAAGCGGGCGGTTTCGTGTATTGCGACGGGGCCAATTTCAACGCGATTGTTGGCAAGGTGCGCCCCGGCGACCTTGGCGTCGATGCAATGCATATCAATCTGCACAAGACGTTCTCAACCCCGCATGGCGGCGGCGGCCCGGGCTCTGGTCCAGTGGTTTTGTCTGCGGCGCTCGCGCCCTATGCCCCCCTGCCATTCGTTCGCAAAACGGATGACACTTATGAGCTGGTTGAGGAGGAAGACCGCGAGGCCAGAGGCCCAAGCTTCGGCCGGATGACAGCGTTTCACGGGCAGATGGGCATGTTCACCCGCGCGCTCACCTATATGCTGTCGCACGGTGCCGATGGGCTGAAACAGGTGAGCGAAGATGCCGTGCTCAACGCCAATTACATCCTGCGTAGCTTGGAAGATCTGCTGCATGCGCCCTATGCTGATAGCGGTCCGTGTATGCATGAGGCCTTGTTTGGCGATAAGGATTTTGGGAATGGTCTTACCACGCTCGATTTGGCCAAGGCGCTGATCGACGAAGGTTATCACCCCATGACAGTCTACTTCCCCTTGGTGGTGCATGGCGCGATGTTGGTTGAACCAACCGAAACGGAAAGTAAGGCAACGATTGATCAGTTCATTGCGGCCTTCCGCAGCGTGGCTCAGCGGGCTTTGGATGGTGATGAGAGCATGAAAGAGGCGCCTTATTATGCGCCGCGCCGCCGCCTTGATGAAACGCAGGCCGCGCGCAAGCCGGTACTGGCGTGGGAGCCGCCTGAAGGGGGCTAAGTTTCAACCTCTGCTTGCAATTGAAGGCCAAAGCCGCTTTCATACTACCAAACCAAAAGGTCGCTAGAATTCAAACCAAGGCGCGCGCAGCCTGCGCGGCACTTGGTGCACTATGCGTTAGGGTGACCTTTGGACGAACAACCAAGCAAAAAGTCTATGGCAAGCGGGCTGTTTCAGCGCGGCTGGCGCAATGTGCGCGAGGCCGGGACGCAGCGCTTGGTGGTGACCTTGGTGCTGCTGTTTGCGGCATTGCTGGTGGCGGGGCTCTCTTGGAAATTGCCCATTTTGAGAGAGGCCGAGCAAGGCCTCTATGATTTCCGCAGCTATCATCTGGCCGAATATGCCGATCAGGACGAGCGCATGATGCTGGTCGTTTATGATGAGGATACGCTGATCGAGGCGCGCAAACGCTCGCCATTGGATCGCGGCCTGCTGATTGACGCGCTGAAGAATATCGACGGGCTGGGGGCGAAGGCCATCGGGATCGATATTCTGCTGGATCAGCCGCAGGATGAAGACGGTGAGCTCATCGAAACTTTGCGGGCAATGAAAACGCCGGTCGCGCTCGCTTATGTCGATGTTGAGGGCAATGAAGAGGACATCACCTACCGCCAGCAGGAATATTTGGAGGCGTTTCAGGCGGAATTGGAGGGCAGCAATGTTGTCCCCGCCAGCATCCAGCTCAGCAATGCTTACGGCGTGACGCGGGTGTTTCCAGAGATTGACGACAGTAAGCCTGCCTTGATTAGTCGCGCGATGCTGACCGCAGCGGGCGAAGGTGACAAAGCGCTGGCAGGCTATGAAGGTTCGATCAATTTTCGTCTTTGCGCCAATTGCGCGAACGAAGGCGATGAAGAGGAGGTCAGCGAAGAAAGCGCGCAATTGGCTGACGCGCCGCTTTATACCAAGCTTGCAATTGGGCTTTATGCTGATCCCGATGTCGCAGCAGCGGTCAATTCAGAATATCCGCTGAAAGATCGCTATGTGTTGATTGGCGCAGATTTGGTGGATGTTGACCGCGTTCCCACAACTTTGACATCGGAGGCTGGGCGTTCGGCCGCTGGCGTTTCCGTGCATGCCGATAAGATTGCGCAAATGCTGGATGGCAAGCGGCTGGCGCAAATCGCGCCGTGGCAAATCTGGGCGCTCACCGCGCTGATGATGGTGATGGCGGTGCTCACCGGATTGCTCGAATTTGTCGGCAATTGGCGGATTTACCCGATCCTCGCCGTGCAAGCGGTCGTAGTGCTCGGCCTGCCGTTCTATATGAAATATGCTGGCATCGACACTTATGGCTTGCCAGCGGCGGGGTGGATCGCGGGCTGGGTGATAGCCTTTGCTTCTGTCACCTCGGCGGCGCGCGCGTCGGGCGCGGTGCAACGCAATTTCGCGCAAGGGGCTTTGGGCAAATATCTGCCGCGCGAAATGGCGCAGGAGATTATCGACAAGCCCGATTTGCTCAGCCTGCATGGCGAGAAAAAAGAGATCTACGTGATGTTCTCCGATCTGGAGGGCTTTACGAAAATGAGCCATGCGATCTCCCCGGAAATGGTTGCCAAATTGCTCAACCGCTATCTCGAAATGCTCAGCAATGTGGTGCTGGAGCATGGCGGAGTGATCGATAAGTTTGTGGGCGATGCCGTCGTCGCGTTCTGGGGCGCACCGATTGCCAAGGCGGATGATGCCGACCGCGCGGCGCGTGCAGGCTATGCGATATGGGAGGCGGGCGAGGCCTTTCGCGCAGAGGTGGCCGCGATGGACCCTGACTTGCCCAAAATCGGCAAGACCCGCGTTGGCATGCATTTTGGCGAGGCGGTCGTAGGCAACTTTGGCGGGGAAAGCCGCATACAATATACAGCGCTGGGCGATTCGATGAACACGGCGGCCCGGCTGGAGGCTGCGAATAAAGCGCTGGAAACCTCCGTCATGGCGAGCCGCGAATTTGCCGAGCGTACCACGCTGAACTGGTGGCGACCGATGGGCAAAGTGGTGCTGCGCGGACGCGCAAGGCCGGTGGAATTGATGGAGCCAGCGCCGAAATTTTCTGAAAAGGATCAGGCCGAGCTAAGCGAAGCGATGGCACTTGTATCGACGCGACGAAATGCAGCAATTGAGGCCGTTGAGGGCCTAATTGAGCGAAATTTGGCTGACAAAGGCCTACCCAATCTGTTAAATAGAATGAACAATTTAAATGAGGAGGATGCATATGTCCTTGGCTAAAATTTTGAAAAGCAGCGCGCTGATTGCGCTTGGAACGGGCGCATTCGCGCTTGCCGCGCCGGCTGCTGCGGGCACTGTAGTGAAGTCATCTGGCCCTTCGGCAAAATCATTTCCTGTTGGCAAAAAGCTGAAAGATACATCGCGCATCACGCTGAAAGCTGGCGATACGGTGACGATCCTTGGCTCCGGCGGAACGCGCGTTTTAAAAGGTGCGGGCACTTACCGTGTCGGCGCGCGGGGCAAGTCCACGCGTGTGCGCTTTGCCAATCTGGCGCGCAGCCGTTCGGCCAATCGGGTTCGGACAGGGGCCGCGCGGGCAGGGTCGGGCGAGGCTTTGTCGCCGAACTTGTGGTATGTCGATGTGACCAAATCGGGCAAAATTTGCGTGACGGATCTGGCCAATGTCACCTTGTGGCGGCCAGAGGTTGAAGTTGATCAAACGATTGTTCTGGGTCAGCCAAACAATGAATTCACCTATCAGATCACTTTTGATGGACAGGCCAGCACGCGCCGCGTCGATAGTGCGCGTTTGGCATTGCAAGAAGGCGCGGAATATACCATCAATGGCGCTGGTGGGGAGAAGTCAGCGACAGTGAGTTTTGCTGTGGTTGAAAATACACCCAACAATGCGGAGGCCATGGCCGACACTCTGATCACTCAGGGTTGTGCGGTGCAATTGGATCTCTTGTCGCGCAAATTGGAGTCGGAAGCCTCGTAAAAAGGTTTGCGCCGCCATTTGAGGCGTGATGGATAAACAACGGGACGCCTCGGAGCGATAAGGTCAAAGGCCTGCGCTCCAAACAAGCAATTTGCCCATGGGGGCTAAGTATCCGGCTTAAAAAGCGGGAGGCTGGGAGGCACATGTTCGGTTCGGCGTCATTGGGACGATCATATTTTGAACAATTATTGAACGGCAGCCTGCTTGCTGGCGTGATGGCGGGCATGCGCGGTCTTGTGGCTGTGTCTTTGTTTGCGGCCTGCATCGCCTTAAGTGCGGCGGCTTCCTCCCCTGTGAATGCGCAAGCATCTGGCGCGCGCTATGAAGGGGTCGCGACCTGCTCTGGATCAACCTGCCATGGCCGCGCCGAAGGCAATGGCGCAGTGGTGCGCCAAGATGAAATCGCAACATGGCAAGAGCCATCCTCACCCAGCGGCGCGCACAGCCGCGCCTATGCCGTTTTGGGCAGCCCGCGCAGTCGGCAAATTGCCCGCAGCCTTGGAATAGGCGCGCCAACATCGGCGGCCGCCTGCCTTGGTTGCCATTCCACCTATGTATCGCAAGCAGCGCGCGGACCGCGGTTCCAAACCTCTGACGGCATTGGCTGCGAGACGTGCCATGGCCCAGCAGAAAACTGGCTGGCGGCTCATTATGCAGCGCCCGCCACCCATGCCAGCAATGTTGCCAATGGGCTGAAGCCTCTGGAACGCCCGCAAACCCGCGCGAAAGTCTGCCTTGATTGCCATTATGGCTCCGCGAAAACCGGCCAGTTTGTCACCCACTCTATGATGGCCGCCGGCCACCCGCGCATTAGTTTTGAGCTCGATTTGTTTTCCGCGCTTCAGCAGCATCATGATGAAGATGCCGACTATGTTCAGCGCAAAGGCCGCACCGATAGCGTGCGCCTATGGGCGGTCGGTCAGGCGGAGGCTGTGCGCCGCTCCACTGACCTTTTTGCGCGGCCAAAGTTTGGCATGCGCGGGGCGTTTCCTGAGTTCTATTTCCTCGATTGTCATTCGTGCCACCGGACCATCACTGATGGGCCCACGCGCAAGCTGACATTTGAGAGCAATTCCGGGCGGCCCATACCCTTTGGCAATCCGCCCTATAATGATGAGAATATCATCATGCTGTCGGCAGTCGCAAAGGCGCTTGCACCGAGCCAAGCTAATAGCTTCATCGCCGCCAGTCGCAATTTCCATGGCAGTATGGGCAAAGGGCGCGGGGCCAGTCAGAAGGCGGCAGTCAACTTACGCAACCGTGCAGGCGCATTGTCCGATGCTTTGGCGGCGCGCGGCTATAGCGGCAATGATGCCTTCGTGGTGATCGCAACGATTGCCGGCAAAGCGACAAGGCCGCGTTTCACTGATTATGCAGGCTCAGTTCAAGCCGTGATGGCGGTGGATACTTTGCTCAATGCTTTGGTGCGCGAGGGGCGCATTACGGTCGGCGCAGCGGCCAGCATTCGCGGCAATATCAACCGCGCTTATGCCGCTGTTGATGAACCCAATTCTTACCGTCCGGCACAATTTCGCAGCGCTTTAAGCGCCGCTGCTGGCGCGATTGGAAGGCTCAAATAATGCGCGGGCTTTTGCGTAACTCTCTCGCGGCGGTAAGCGCGCTTGCTTTGGTGTCATGCGGCGGTGGGGGCGGTTCATCTGGCTCATCGCCAATAACTGGCGGCACGCCTGCTCCCTCGCCTACGCCGACCAGCGCGGGGCGCTTGTTCACCGATCCAGCCCCCGAAGCACTTAGCGTGGCAGAGGTTCAGCAGGTCATTGCGCAGGCCGTTGGCGAGGCGCAAGCGCGCGGCCTAGGCGGAACCATCGCTGTCGTAGACCGCGTTGGCAATGTGCTCGGGGTGTTTGTGATGACGAACAGCCCCGGCCTTACCCAGATCAGCCGCGAGCGTATCGGCGGTACAGCGGCAAACGGCGATGAAGTTGGCCTTCAAGGCGCGATGATCCCGACAACGACGGTTGCCATCGCAAAGGCGGTGACAGGCGCGTATCTCTCCAGCGGCGGCAATGCCTTTTCCAGCCGCACTGCCAGCCAGATTGTGCAGGAACATTTTCCGCCAGCGCCGACCACATTGGGCCTTGAAAGCGGGCCGTTGTTCGGCGTGCAGTTCAGCCAATTGCCATGCTCTGATTTGTCTTCGCAGTTTGGGCCAGATGGATTGATTGGACCAAAGCGTTCGCCCTTGGGCCTGAGCGCTGATCCGGGCGGTTTCCCGCTCTATAAAAACGGCGTGGTTGTCGGCGGTATCGGCGTTGCCGGAGACGGTGATTACGGCTTTGACCCCGACATCCTCGACGTGGATGTGGATGATGAGGAAGCGGCGGCATTGGCCGGCATCCAAGGCTTCGCTCCGCCGCCAGACATCACTGCTGACCGTATCAATGTTGACGGCACTTCGCTGCGATTTACCGATATGACGATCAGCGATCTATCGGCTTTGCAGACCAATTTTGGCGCAATTGCAGCCTCTGTTGGCGGATTGGTAGCCGTGCATGGCTATAACAATGGCCCGATCACAGCGGGCGTCACTTACGGCACGAATGCATCCGGAATACGGCGCGCAACCAATGCGGAATTTGGGCTGGAAGATGGCTACATCCTCACCGACAGTGCGGGCACCCCGCGCTACCCCGCACGCGGCGGAACAGATGGCGGCAGTGTTGCAAATCCGTTGACGCAGGCAGAAGTCAGCGCAACTTTAGAAGAAGCTTTCACCGTGCTCTCGCGCAGCCGCGCGCAAATCCGCAGGCCGCTCGACAGCCGGATGCAGGCAACCATCTCGATAGTGGATACCAATGGCGAGATTTTGGGTGTCGTCCGCTCTCCCGATGGGCCTATATTTGGCACAGACGTTAGCCTGCAAAAAGCGCGCACAGCGGCATTTTTCTCTGGCGTGGATGCCGCGCCTGACATGCAAGCTGCTGGTGGCGCAATCGCCAATTATGTCGCGCGGGTGCGCACATTCTTGGGTGACCCCAGCGCGCTAACCGGCACATTCGCATTTGCCGATCGCTCTGGCGGAAACCTATCGCGGCCCTACTTCCCTGATGGCGAAGTCGGACGGCCTGCAGGGCCATTGTCGGTTGAAATGCCGGATGAGTTTAGCCCCTTTGCCGTGGGGCTTCAGTCAGATTTGATTGGCGGAAATTTGGTCGCCCATTTGGGCTTTGTCGCATCGAATGGCGGCAGCCCCGATACAGCGATCGGATGCTCTCCATTGCCAGCCTCGCCTGCGGGGCAACCACGCGTTGCCAATGGCATCCAAATCTTCCCCGGTTCTGTGCCGATTTACCGCGGCAATGAGCTGATCGGCGGCATTGGCGTATCGGGTGATGGCATCGATCAAGATGACATGGTCAGCTTCCTCGGGCTGCATAATGCAGGGGTGACCACGGGCAGCATCAACAATGCGCCAAACGATATTCGCGCCGATAGGATTGTGGTTGATTTGGGCGATGCGCAGGTTCGTTTGCGCTATGTGAATTGCCCGTTTGCGCCCTTCCTCGATGATCCTGCGCAAAACGTGTGTGAGGGCCTGTAAGAGCCATGTCCGGCGTCTTTCTCGTCCCTTTTGCTTTGCTGCCGACAACGGCGGCTTCGGCTGATTCCATTGAGGTCAGCCGCTCAGCAATTGCGGCGCAGTGGGCGTTTGAGGCGGAGTTTTCTGCGGTATTTGCGGAAAGAATAGCGGCAGAGAAAAAGCCAAAATCTGGCCCGCCAAAGCCATCGGATGTGGTGATTGAAGGCACGCAAAGCGGCCGTCCAGTAGATGCGCTAGATGATGAGGCCAAAGACGAGATAAATAGGCAAAACCCGCAGACGAGCCAAGACCCCGAGGCTTTTCCGCTGCCCGATGCGCAAATCATTGATGGCCGCCGGCGTCCCGATAATACGGAGATTTTGCCGGAGCGGATCGACCAAACCAATGTCGGTGCAGTGCGCGCGCCTCCGCCAGAAGCCTTTCCGATCGATCAAATTCCAATCCCTGACCGCTGGCGTCTGGCAGAGAGTTTGGGGATCATCAAAGAAGACATTTTCGATCCCTATGCGCAGAACACCTATAAGGGTGACCGGCCGCTTTGTATCCCATCGGAAGAAGAGCAGGAGCGCCGCCGCAAATTGCGCGAGTCTGCCATGGCTGCAGGCGAACCTGCGCCTTATGGAAGCGCCGAATGTAAGACGCCTAAGTTCCTGGGGTTAAAGGGCGATGATTGGTTTGTCGTCGCCAATATCATCTCAGACACGGTGATTGAACCGCGCACATTCCCCATCCCTGTGGGCGTCCAAACTACCGCTGATCCAGACCGTTTAGATGTGTTTGGCGATACGTTCTCGCCGGTGATCTCGCAGACCTTTATTGCGGGCGCTGCGCTGCTCAAAGGCTCGACCGCTTACAAACCGCCAGACGTGGAATATCGCGCCACTTTCGCGCTGAATGTGAACTACGTCGATGTGCCAGAACGCCGCGTTTTGTTCGTTGAACCGAGCAAGGGTTCCAGCCGCCTTGATTATTTCCTCGGCGTTCAGGAGTTCTTCTTCGACTACCACTTTCGCAACACGTCTGATCGCTATGATTTCGATAGCGCGCGCATTGGCATTCAGCCGTTTCAATCAGACTTTCGCGGGTTTCTTTTTCAAGATCAGCAGCTTGGCTTGCGGTTCTTTGGCACGCGGGATAATAACCGCTTCCAGTATAATCTGGCCGCTTTCATGCGTCTGGAGAAAGACACGAACTCAGGCCTAAACGCGGTTCTACAAACACCGCGCAGCGACTTTGTCTTTGTCGCAAATGCTTACCGGCAAGATTTCCTAATTCCAGCGCTGACGAGCCAAGTGACGGTCGTCTACAATATGAACCGCGAGAGCGGCGATATTGAAATTGATGACAATGGCTTCCCTGTGCGCCCCGCTTTGCTGGGCACATTGCGCGGGCGCGATTACGACGTTGTCTACCTTGGTTATAATGCCGATGGACGCGTGGGCCGGATCAATGTCACGGGCAGTTTTTACTGGGCCTTGGGCGAGGATCGGAATAATTTCTTCACCGACCAGCCTGCCAATATCAATGCGCAATTTGCCGCGCTGGAATTGTCCTATGACCGCGATTGGATCCGCGTTCGGGCATCGGGACTATACGCCAGCGGCGATAGCGACCCCTATGACAATAAGGAAACGGGCTTCGATGCGATCTTCGAAAACCCGATTTTTGCAGGGGCCGACACATCGTACTGGATCAGGCAGACAATTCCGTTTGCAGGCGGCGGTAGAGCGGTCAGCGTCAATGGCCGCAATGGCATTTTGAACTCGCTGCGTTCTTCCAAAGAGCAAGGCCAATCCAACTTCAACAATCCGGGCACGATGCTGGTCGGGCTGGGCGCGGATTTTGATCTGACGCCGGATTTCCGTATCTCTGCCAATGCCAATCATTTGTGGTTTGAAGATACGTCATCCTTGCAAGCTTTGCGGGTTGAGGGCTCCATCCCAAAAGACATTGGGTTTGATCTGTCAGCCGCCGCGATTTACCGGCCGAAAGCCAATCAAAACATTGTTTTCCGCCTCTCTGGCGCGGCGCTTAAATCAGGGGCAGGGTTTAAAGATCTGTTCGACAATTTGAATGGCGGCAGCACCTATTATTCGATCCTAGCCAATGTGATTTTGACCTACTGATGCGCATTATCCGCCTTTTTGCTCTGACGCTCGCTGCTCTCACTCTGGGGGCGGCACTGATGTTTGGAACAGCGCCACAAACCATTGCAGCGGAGAAAGAAAAGCCGGTTAAGCGCGATTACACCCGCGTGATTGCGCCGCCAGCCCCCGCAACCCAAACGATTGCGGAAATGCAGGCAAAGTCAGACGGGTGTTATTCGTGCCACGTGAAGACCGATGCGCCGACCATGCACACCAGCACCGCGGTGCGCTTGGGCTGTGTGGATTGCCATGGCGGCGATGCCAATGTGCGCGGTGATAGCAGCCTTGAGCATAATGATCCGCTTTATGTTTCAGCGCGCGATAAGGCGCATGTTCTGCCGAAATATCCAGGCAGTTGGAATTTCCCAAGCTCGGCCAATCCCAAGCAAAGCTACACTTTGCTCAACAAGGAATCGCCGGAGTTTATCAAGTTCAACAACCCATCTGATTACCGCGTTGCGCGCGAGGCCTGCGGTTCTTGCCACTTGCCAATTATCGAGGCGGGCGAGCGGTCTTTGATGGCGACAGGCGCGATGCTGTTCGGCGGCGCGGCCTATAATAACGGCATTTTGTCGGCGAAGAATTACATTCTGGGTGAGGCCTATACGCGCGATGGTCAGCCCGCCAAAATCCTCAGCCCCGGCACAACTCCCGGCACCGTTACCGAGGCGCAAAAAGCGCGCGGGGCGATCGGCACGATGTATCCTCTGCCAACATGGCATGTGATCCCGCCGGCCGATGTCTTCCGCGTGTTTGAGCGCGGCGGCCGCACGATCAATTCGCAATTCCCAGAGATTGGCTTGCCCAATCCCACCGGCTCCATCCAGCGCTTGGAAGAGCCCGGACGCCCTGATCTGAAGCAATCAAACCGCGGCCCCGGCACCGGCCTGCGGGTGGCGATCCCTGTGCTTAATATTCACAAGACGCGCCTTAATGACCCCTTCACATGGTTCATGGGCACGAACGAACAGCCCGGCGATTACCGCCATTCTGGCTGCGCATCGTGCCATGTTGTCTACGCCAATGACCGCGAGCCGCGTCATTCACTGACCTATGCCAAATATGGCCGCGATGGGCAGTCAGTGACAGTTGATCCGACCATTTCCGACAAGCTGGAACCAAAGGATAAATACGGCAAGCACGGGGATGACCATTCGGACAAAACCGGCCATGGCGGTGTGAAATCGCCTGAGGATCATCTCGCTGAAGAAGGCGTCGATTTTAAAGCCAATTTCTACGGCGAAGATGGCAAGGTGAAGGAAAAAGGTCACCCGCTGCGCCATGTCTTCACGCGCAGCATCCCTACCGCGCAATGCATGAATTGCCACATGCACCAGCCCAACATCTTCCTCAATTCCTACCTCGGCTACACCATGTGGGATTATGAAAGCGACGCGCCATCTATGTGGCCTGGCCCGCATAACACCACGCCCAAACCGGCGAATATGAGCGAGGAAGAATATCAAAAAACCTTCAAGCAGCAGAAATATCCAACCGCTGCAGAGGTCCGCGAAATTCTTGATCGCAACCCAGAGGGCGCTGCACCAAAAGGCCTGTGGGGTGATCTCGATTTTCTGCGCAATGTTTATGATCTCAATGAAGAGCTGAACGATACGCAATTTGCCGATTACCACGGTCACGGGTGGAATTTCCGCGCGATTTTCAAGCGCGACCGCGAGGGCAATCTGCTCGATAAAGACGGCAATATCGTCGACAATGACGATCCGGAAAAATTCCGCCGCAAGGATGAGCCGAAGTTTGTTGAGCCCGGCACCAATCCGGGCAAGGCCGTGCATCTCATGTCGATCCACGCGGAAAAAGGCATGCAATGCGCCGATTGCCATTACTCGCAAGACAGCCACGGCAATGGGCTGATCTATGGCGAGGTCGCTAATGCGATTGAGATTGGGTGCAAGGATTGCCACGGCACGGCAGACGCTCTGCCGACGCTTCGCACCAGCGGGCCAGCGGCTCCGCCCAAGGGTCACAATATGGCCCTGCTGCGCAACCCTGATGGTCAGCGCCGGTTCGAATGGACCTATAATGACAGCGGCGAAAAAGTGCTGATCCAGCGCTCTATCGTTGACCCAGAATTGGAGTGGGAAGTTAGCCTGACGAAGAACAGCGTCACGCCCACCAGCACCGGATTTAACGCCAAGGCGGCGCGGGCTAAACTCATGAGCAAATGGGGCGCAGAGGATGGTAGCTTTGCCTTTGGCACGGGGGTTCAAGAAGGCGACCGCGCCCACGGCGAAGAGGAAATGGCCTGCTTCACCTGCCACCTTTCATGGACGACCAGCTGCGGCGGGTGTCACTTGCCGATTGAGGCCAATTGGAAATCGAAGCTGCATAAATATGGCGGCGAGACGACCCGCAACTTTGCCACTTACAACCCGCAAGTTGCACGCGATCAGATGTTCCAGCTGGGCAAGCACCAGTCAACCAAGGGCAATCAAGTCGCGCCTGTTCGCTCCACCAGCGCGCTGATCCTGTCATCGACCAATATCAACCGCGAGCGCATTTATGTGCAGCAGCCGCCGGTCTCCGCAATTGGCTTCAGCAGCCAAGCCTTTGCGCCGCATTTCCCGCATACCGTGCGCATGACAGAGACGAAGCAATGCTCTGATTGTCACCTGTCTGAGGAAGAGGACAACAATGCGATCATGTCGCAATTGCTGCTGCTCGGCACGAATTATGTGAACTTTGTCGGCATGAATGCATGGGTAGGTCTCGACACAGGTTTCGAAGCTGTGCGGGTCACCGAATGGGATGAGCCGCAGTCTGTGTTGGGTTCTTACCTCCACAAATATGCCTATCCCGATTATTGGAAAATGCATGTTGAGGACAATGATCGCGAGCTGAAAGATTGGGTGCGCGGCAAAGCGTTTGACGATGATCTATCGGGCGAAACCAAAGCGTTCGAAGAGTTCGCCAATGTGCATGAAGGCACAAAGGATGCGGTGCGCTGCCTCCAATTGCGCGGCGAATATATGTATGTGGCGGAAGGGTCCGGCGGCTTCCGCGTCTATGACGTCGCGTCCATCGGCAATAAGGGCATTTCCGAGCGGATCATCACTTCTCCGTTTAGCGGCATGGGGCACGATACCCATGTGAAGACCAAGAATGCGACCTGCATGGCGCTGGCCACGAACCAACCGATTAATCCGCTGCGCAATACCGCTGAAATGCGTGCGGCCAATGAAGAGCAGCCCTTCCTGCCGATCTATTCCTATGCCGCGATCACTGACAGCGTTGAGGGCCTTATCCTTGTCGATGTGAACACGATGGGCGACGGCGAGTTCCGCAATAATAAGCTGAAGCGCGCGATCACTTGGAACGAGGGCGGCATTTTGAACGGTGCGCGTCATATCCATCTGGCGGGCGAGATCGCCTATATCACTGCAGATCGCGGGCTTGTGGTTGTCGACCTTGCTGACCCGATGAACCCGCAAGTGGCCGCTGTGCGCGAGCTGAATGATGCGCGTTCCTCCGCCATTCAATTCCGCTATTTGTGGGTGACCGATAGCGAAGGCGTGAAATTGTTCGATGTCACCAATCTGCGCAATCCAGTTGCGCGGCCAGAGGGCACCGTTCGCATGGCCAATGCGCAGCGCATGCATTTGGCGCGCACTTATGCCTATGTTGCGGCGAAACAAGATGGTTTGGTGATCCTTGATATTACCAAGCCTTTGGCGCCGAAACTCTATAAGAAAGTAACGCTGGGCGGCACGCTAAACGATGCCGAGGATGTGGCGGTGGGTTCTACCAATGCCTCGCTATTCGCTTATGTCGCAGATGGTCAGAACGGTATGAAAGTGCTGCAGCTGACATCACCGTCAAGCCAGCCCAATTTCTACGGCTTTAGCCCTGCGCCTATCCCGGAAATGATCGCATGGGCGCGCACCAAGGGTTCCGCGCTGGCTGTGTCCAAGGGGCTCGAGCGTGACCGCGCTGTGGATGAGACCGGCGGGCAAATGGCAGTGTTCGGACGGCTTGGTTCGCGGCCCTTTACCCGCGCCGAAATGGAGCGCCTGTTCCTGACGCGCGCCGGTGTGCCGTGGAAGGTTTCGGATAAGCCCGACATGCGCGCATGGCAGGGCATGGGCAGCGATGCTCTGCGCCGCGCGGCAACGACCTATGTGCCAAGCTCGCCCAAACCTGCGCGGCTTCCGGCACAGGATTACTCCGTAAATGTGCAGCCTGTTCCGGTTGAGCCTGCGATGAGCGATGAACTGCCGCCAGTGGTGCAAGCAGATCAGGCGACACCTGAACCCGCGCCTAAGCCTGAAGAAAAGCAGGTCGCAGTGGAAGCGATGAGACCAAAGCCGCAAGCCGAGGATAGCTTTGAGGCGGCATTCGGCGATGTTGGCGAGGAATGATCTTTCGCCTAATGCGGAATCATGCAAACCCTGTATTTTCACGGATCACCTGGTTCAGCGGCTGAACTTTCGCTTTTTGGCGCAGAGCGACCGGACGGGTTTACTGTTCCCAATCGGCAGGGCGTGCCCAAAGTTAGGGGCTTTGAGCAGCGCCTCGATTATTGGGCCAGCCTAGCTGATGAAATGGCTCAGCATGGTGCGCTCACAATCGCTGGATTTTCGATGGGCGGATATTTGGCATTGAGCGTCGCAGCTCGCATGCAATCATCGGATGTGCCGGTGCATTTGATCGCGCCCGCCGCACCGTTCCAATCGGGTGACTACATGGACAGGCTCAACGGCAAGCCAATCTTCAAACTGGCGCAGACAAGCGGCGTCTTGCTGCGTGCAGTCGTGGCGATGCAGAGCTTGGCTTGCCGAACTTTGCCTGCATTGGTCGCGCGGCAATTGTTTGCAGCGTCAAAGGGCGGCGATGCGCTGCTGGCGAAGGACGCACAATTCATGGAGCAGGCGGCCGAAAACCTGCGCCAAGGGGTTGGGCGCGGCAGCGCGCAATTTTGCGAGGAAGTGCTCAGCGCGGTTGAGGATTGGCGCGGGCTGCTTGCCGAAGTGCACAATCCGGTGAGCATTTGGCACGGCGATGCTGACAATTGGGCTGTGCCGGAGATGAGTGATTATCTTGCCGCAAACTTGCCCAATCTTGCCGCCCATAACCGGCTTGCGGGCGTATCGCATTATTCAGCTCTGCAGCATTATTTGAGCCAAGTGGTTAACTCTCCGCGATAATCCGCGCGGCATCTGCTGGGTCTTGGAAGGGGTGAAAATGCGTCATGTCAGGCCGGTACACATCTGTTCCTTGCGGCAAATGATCGGCCAGGCCGGGCCAAGTGGGCGATGATTTAAAATCGCTAAAAGTGGTTCGCAATGCGCGCACCACTGTTACGGGAATATCGACGCGGGCGGATGCTTCAATGATGCCGCCATTGCTGCGGCTGGAGCCATAAAAGCTGGCCTCCATTTCGGGCGAGCAGGCAAGTTCCATTCCGTCTCCGTCCGCTTTTTCAAGCAGGCCATATTCGCAGTAATCGCGCAAAACGCGGGGCTCGAACAATGCGTAGGGATCGCGGTCTTTGAACCGTTCAAACATGGCACCGGCAGACGCGAAATCGCGCTTGCGCTTAATCGCGGGGTGGGGCGCATCCGGGCTGAAGGACAATTCGCCGCTGACATACCATTCTGGATCGACAATCACCGGATCAAACAGGGTGAGCTTGCTAAACATATCAGGTGTGTCTGCAGCCAATTGCACTAAAATATGTCCGCCCATAGAATGGCCAATGCCGTGCGCTGATTTGACGCCGAGATGCTCCAGCCATGCGCGGGTTTCTGCAATGATATCGACCCAATGCTCCACCAGATCACCGCCCGAACAGCCGTGGCCATGAACGTCGAGACTGAGCACGTGCCGATCTGGGAAATGCTCAATGATCGCATCATATGCGCGGCCATGAAAACCGGTTGCATGGGCAAACAACAATGTCGGCGCTTGGCCCTTGGCCCGCGGGTTCCATTCCCATGAGGCAAGCTCGGTTCCGGCAATAGGCGTGATCTGCAAATTGGGCTGTGTCATGCATTGTGCCAAAGCGCACAGCGGCAGCAATCGCAACTTGTCATTTTGAGCAGCGCGTAAAGTTTGCGTCTATTCGCGCCCCTCTATTCCCGTTCGCTGAACATCTCGCGGATCATGGGCTGCAAATGCGGGCCGTAATTGGCCAGCACGTCCCAGTCGCTGACCTTTTCATAATGCGAGACCAGCGTTTTCCCGTCCCACAGATGCATCGCATAGGTGGGCGGCTCGGTCGTAATCAGTGCGCGGCTGTCTGGCGTATCGGGCGAAATTTCGCGCAAATCCATCGATACGAGCGGCGCAACTGAGGGCGTGACGCTTAAAGGAATTCCGCAAAAGCGTGTGTTGATCGGACGGTGCAAATGCCCGCAATGAATGGCGTGGATTTGAGGCTGATCGGTCATCACCTCTGCCAGACGCAGCATCCAAGGCTCATCCGCGCCCGGGTCCATCCAGCCAATGCCAGAGATGACGGGAGGGTGGTGCATGAAAATGACCGTGGGTGTGTCAGCGTTCGCGGCCAGCACTTCCTTCAACCAAGCGGCACGTTTTTCGCAAAAGGCACCGCCATGGCGCCCTTCTTCGAATGTATCGAGCATAACGATGAGCAACCCGTCTTGCTCAATCGTATATTGCAGGAAGCCGCCTTCCATCGTGGGGCAATTGGGGAAGACCCGCAGCATTTCCTCTCGGCTATCGTGATTGCCCATTAGCGGGTGGATTGGCCAAGGAATTTCTTCCAAAGCCGCGGCGATTTTCTCAAAGCTGTCGCGGTCGCCGCGGTCAGTAAGATCGCCTGTCAGTATGAGCATGTCGGGCTCATTTGGCGCTTTCAGCAAGCGTGCAAGGGTCTGGCGAAAGCGGATGCGGTTAAGCTCCTCCGGCTTTGCCTCAGGATCGAAGCCGATGTGAATATCGGTCATTTGTGCGATCAACATGTTGGAGCCCTTTCCACCAAAGCTCTATCGCCCTTGTCTGCCAAGCAGAGCGGTTATGTTCTTCTTCGTAGCGGGGTGATCGGATGGCAGTTTGCCGCTGGGGGGATGATATTGGTGACACATTGCGCAGGATGAAGGCACTTCATCCTTCGTCGGGCGCTGGCCAATTTTCTCGCCAATATGGCAATCGCGGCAGACGGCAATATCAGGAAGCAGCAAATCAGCCGAAGAGGAGGACGTATCCGCGGCATGGCAAGTGCTGCATGTTTCCTCTGTGTGCGCTTCGTGAGTGAAGCGGCCTTTCACAAGGTAATAATCCGATTGGAAGACCGGCATCAAATCCGCGCGGCCATTGACAGTGGTGCGGATGTGGCACTCGCCGCAGACACCGGTGCGCGAGAGGATATTATTGGTCGCAATCAGTGATGGTTTGGGCTTGCCAAAGGTGGGGTAGCGGCGGCCTGGCACGGATGATCCGCCGAGACGGCCAGGACGTTTGCGTTCAAGCCCTTGCGGTTTCGGGCGCGAGATTGCCGCGCGTTTTGCGCCAACAGATGCGCCTGCAACGGTTCGCAGATCCGCCAAAGCCTTGCCAACATCGCCGTGGGTGAGAGAGCGGAAACCATCCGCGGTGCGCCCGATCACGAGGCTGTGGCAGGCGGAGCAATCCTCCTCCATATTCACCGGCGCAAAATCATCCTTATCCTCGGTGTACGTATGGCAATCGGCGCAAACCAATGTCTTGCCGTACCCTTTGCCGCCAAGGTTGCGCGCCATGCGTGTGACGCCGCTGCCGGCATCCAAGTGAATGTCATGCGGGAAGATCATTCCGTTATAATCGGTCATACCCTTGGTCATCACCATGCGGGTCGGCTCCAGCTGGCCGGGGCCGGTGCGCACGCGGACTTTGAATTGCGGGTGATCGCGGGAAAAATCGCCTGCATTGCCGAGCTTCGTATCGGTCAGACGCTTGTCCATTCCATCATGACAATCCGCGCAGAAGGCTTGCGTAGTTGGCTCCATTTCGACCTTGCCTTCATGCTCAGTGTGGCAAGTGGTGCAGGAGCCTTGGCCTTCTTTGCCGAAATATTCAGCGATATCCCATTGCACTTGATCGGCCTGAGATATCGGTCCTGCGCCTGTCAATTGGCGCGGGATTTCGGCGTGGTCATCAATGCCCTCGTGGCAGGTGAGGCAAGTGCTGTCTTGGACCGATTGGAACGGTTCGACGTGGCACGCCTCGCAATTGTCTTCCAGATCATGGTGAGCGGAGGAAAGTGCGCCCGTGCTCCAGCTGGAATCCATCGCCACTTGGCCCGGCTTTTCTGCATCCACCTCAATATCGCGGTCGCGGGTGAGGTGCGAGTAAACGGGGATAGCGAGGAAGGCGAGCAGGATCACGGCGAGGCCAATCCAAGCCATAATCCGCTTGGAGGGCAGGGCGCTTGATAGCGCAAATCCGGTGAGTGCATCGCTATCGCTTGCCGCATCTGCGACCTTGGTTTGCGTGATTGTGACGGGCGAGCCCGCTTCTTGGCTGAATGCCAGACGGTAGGAGCCAAAGCTGAGTTCAGTGCCCGTTGCCGGATCAAACAGCGCCTCTGTCACCGTCTTGCCGTCTTGACCAAACCCGAGCGTGCCTGATGCGGCTGCGCGCAATTGTCCGTCTTTGGCGTGCTCGCCAGCTGGTTCTATCACCGCATGATGCTGCTCAACGGCAAGATCAATCAATTGCAGATCATTATCCGCTGAACGCCCGATAGACAGCGTCTCGCCCTCATGCGTGCGGTCGCGGATAATCTCGCGGCCAGCTGCGGTAAAATCAATCGTGCGGATGAGGAATGTCATGCTCTATCCGCCCTCACCAATAATAAAACACGCTGACGATATGGGCCGTAAGGGCCGCAATCAGCGCGATTGTTGTTGGGATATGGATGAAGAGCCAGACCTCTAGCAGCGCTTTCAAACGCATCTGGCGGCGAATTTGGGCAAGCTGATCCTTGCGGCGTTCGAGCAGGGCGCAAACACGTTCTTGCGCTTCGTCATTCGCTCCTTTGGAGAAGGCGGAGAAGGCGCGCGATGTTGCGCACAGCGGATAGGCTCCGGTCAGACGCGCAGTGAACCCAGCGCTGAATACATCCGCATTGAGGGCAGCGATGACGCGGTCGGAATCCTCGCGGGCCAAGGGCTGGGCTGCGCTTTCCAATTGGCGATCAATCGCGGCCAGCGCGTCCACCATCTCGCCGCGCGTCATTTCGTTGCGGTTGTTCGACAGCGAACGCGGCAGGCTGGCATAGACGGTGATGCCGTAAATGCCGCTGACGATCACAAACAGCATCAATCCGTAAGCCAGCGTGTGAATGTTCCAGCCAAATTGAAAGCCGGTGTGCAGCGTGCCAACCACGATCAGTGCAAGACCGAGGTAAACATGGGCCGAGGTCCACGCTTTCAGGCTCCAATGCCCTGCGCTCATCCGCCGCTTTCGCACGCCCAGCATGGTCAGCCAAAAGATCAGCAGCGCGCCAATCGTGCCCAAAGTATAGCCGAACCAGCTGCCGCCATTATGGCGTGGTTCGACCTCAATAGTCATATAGCCATAAATGGATGCGCCCGACAGGATGATGGCGATCCACATCCATAGGAAACCCTTATGGGTCAGGAAGCTGGAATGGTCGGTATTCCGGCGTTTTTCATTAAAGGCGAAATTGCCTTTGCGCCCCGATTTGCTTTGCGCCTTAGAGGCCATCAATCCGCCCCCTCAACCAGCTTGGTGAAGGTCAGGAATTTCTCTGGCGCAACGCGAATGGCAGCGCCGGTTGGGCATGCGCGCACGCAAGCGGGGCCGCCTTTGATCCCTGCGCACATGTCGCATTTGATCGCGGTCTTGGGCTGAGCCGCGCCCTCTTTTGCCGATTTTTTGCTGCGCCAATCATAGCTTGCCTCGCCCGGGCCGGGGCCGGCGCCGAACAATAGCCATGATAGCAATGAAGGCTTCTTCGGCGGTTTGGCATCCATGCGGATCACGCCGTAAGGGCAATTGCGCTGACAATTGCCGCAGCCAATGCAAGTCTCGTCGATAAAGACCTCGCCATCGGGCCCGCGTTTGATCGCATTGGGCGGGCAATCGGCCATGCAATGCGGGTGCTCGCAGTGGCGGCAGGATGTTGGCACGTGCAGATGCGCGTATGTTTTGCCAGCCTCGCGGTCGAGGCGAGAGAGCCCCTCATGACTGTCAGCACACGCTTTCTCGCAATTGTCGCAGCCAACGCAGAGCTTTTCGTCGATGAGCAGCACATCGGTCGCCTCGCCAAGTCCATTGTCGACGAGGAATTGCGCCGTTTGCGAATACATATCGACCGCGCCGGAAAAGCTGTCTTTTTGCCCTTCGATAAACTCATTCACTTCGCGGCGGCTGGCCATGTCTTTCATGGTACGGGCGCGCAATTGCGGTTTGCGCTCCATCAATTCGGTGAACACTTCGCCGGGGAAGCGCACAACCTCGGCTTTAATCGCGGCTTTTACGGTGGCAGTTCTGGCAGAGCCATCCACCACGGCCATTTCGCCGAAATAGGAACCAGCGGGGAGGTAGGAGAGGAACACGGGCTTGCCGCCAATTTCCTTCTCCACGATCATCGACCCACGCTGGATGACGTAAATGTCTTTGTCGTCAGCGCCTTCTTCGATCACCACTTTGCCCGATGGAACATCGATCAGTTCGGCCGCTTCAACCAAGGCGGCAACATCGTCTTTTTTGAGGCCGGAGCCGAACATTTGCAGCAATTGCCGTTCAATGGTGATGCGGTTCACGGCGCGGCCAGCGGCTGGCACTGTCGCGATCAGTTTCAGCGCCGCCCCGCGAGATAGCTCGATAACCGTGGTGGGTTCTGCCGCGCGAATGGTTGCGCCGCGTTTGCGCCCTGAAATCAGGCCAACTTCGCCAAAGATCGTGCCTTGCTCAATCGGTACAGTGATGGAGCTGTCCTCTGGATTGACCTCCACGGCGACACTGCCTTCGGCATTCGCAAACATTGAGGAACCGGGGTCATTGCGCACAAAGATCACATCGCCCATGCCGTAATGGCGCACGTCACTATCCAGCATCAGCTCGCGCATTTGCAGCGGAGAGAGTTCTTCCAAAATAACGATGTTTTTGTTGAAGACTTCTAGCCATTCTTCGACCGAACGGCTGCCCGGCAACGCAGCGAATTTCTCCGCCAGTATCGGCTCATCCGCAGGCTTCAGATCCAAATTCCCATTGAGGAATTCGATCACGTCATAGCCTTGGTTCATACAGTGCTTGATGAGCGGATAACCTGCCAGCGCGCCAATGACATGGACACCTGCCTGCGTGGTTTCGAAGCTGGGCGTTAATTGCGGGAAAGCGGCGCGGTCTTCGGATGTGAAATTGATCCCGCAGCTTTCGACAAATTTGCGCGGGGCCTGCGAGCCTGTGCGTGCAATAATGCGGTCGCACCTGATTGTCTCTGTGCCGTCGCGCGTCTCCAGCACCAGCTCGCCGTCTTTAACCTCGGCGGGATTGGTCTCGCGCCGCACGAATATGCGGCCATTGGCCTCGGCCTCTTCCAGCAAAGCGACATTCGCGGCTTTAGCGCGGGCAAATTCAGCATTGCGGTTAAGGATGGAGACGACATTGCGCTGCGCTTCATCAGCGGCGAGGCCAAGCGCGTTCTCAATGCCTGCATCGCCTGAGCCAATGACAGTGATATGCTCATCGACATATTCGCCGGGATCATCGAGCTGATATTGGATCATTTTATGCGCGGAGCCGGGGCAGCGCAGCATATTGGGATTGCCCTGCGTCCCGATGCTCATGACGACCGTTTCTGCCTTAACGACATCGCCGCTTTTTAGCTTGATTTCAAACGCACCGATTGTGCCTGCGATTTCAACTACTTCGGAATCGTAACGGACATTGATTTTGCCCTCTTCGATTTGGCGGTTCCACGTATCGAGAATAAATTCGCGTTTGCCCGCGTCAAAGTCGAGGTCAGAGCGCAGCACCAGATTGCTGGGCGTCGCCATGACATGCTTGCCCTTTTGGTATTTGAAGATGGTGTCAGATAGGTGATCTGTCTTTTCCAGCAAGACGTGCGTCATGCCCAGCGCTGCTGCATGCGCAGCGGCGCTTAACCCTGCGGGTCCTGATCCAACAATGGCAACGCGATAAAGGTCCGGCACCAAAAACCCCCCAAAGGTAACACCGGCGACCCTGATATTTTTATTATTCCAAACATCATAGGCATTATGCGACAAAAGAGCCAAGAGGAATTGCAGCAAATTTGTCCCGCTGTTAGCTAGCTGCCCCATGGACCAAGAGAATCAGGATGAGTTGAACGCTGGCACAGCCCCTAAATCGGGCGCCAGTCGTTGGGGAATTGGACTGCTATTGGTGGCCGCGCTTTTGGTGGCTGGCGTGATGGTTTGGCGCACACTCAACGAAGGCAGCAGCGGTGAAGAAATCGCGGCTGGCTCAGCTGAACCGGGCATCGCAGAATTGCTGGAGGCGGCAGAAAGCGATCCGGAAAATACCGACCGATGGCTGGAGCTGGGCTTCGCATATTTTGAGCAGAATGATTACGCCGGTGCGGCCAAATATTATGGAAAAGCGACCGAAGTTGATCCCAAAAGCGCGATTGCATGGTCATCCTTAGGCGAAGCTTTGGTGATGCAGGATGAGCGTGAGCCGATGCCGGCAAAGGCATTGGAAGCGTTCAAGACCGCGACCAGCCTTGATCCAACCGATGCCCGCTCGCGCTATTTCCTCGCCGTGGCCAAGGACTTGGAAGGCGATCACGAGGGCGCGCTTAACGATTGGCTGGCTTTGCTAGAGGATACACCGCCGGGCGCGCCGTGGGAAACAGACTTGCAGCGCACAATTGAGCAGGTCGGCAAGGTCCATGAGATCGACACGAAAGAGCGCCTCGACAAAGCCATGGCAGGCCGCTCGCCGATCACCAGCGGGCCGCAATTGACCGCAGGCGACGCGATACCCGGCCCGACGCAGGAGCAAATTGCCGCTGCCAGCGCGATGAGCCCGTCTGATCAGGATGACATGGCGCGTGGCATGGTCGAGAGCCTAGAGGGCAAGCTGAAAGCCAATCCCAAAAACGTCGATGGCTGGGTGATGCTCATGCGCAGCCGGATTACTTTGGGTGAGCCCGATAAAGCCGCCGCCGCGCTGAAAACCGCAGTTGCTGCCAACCCCGCCGATGCCGAGCGTTTGCGCACAGAGGCGGAAATTATGGGCGTGAAGTAAGCGGCGCTTATTTCTTATCGTCGGTGCTTACCGGCTCAATCGTAATGCGGATCTGTTCCAATGACAGGATCGCAATCCAAAAGCCGACAACCGCTAGCGAGCTTGACCCAAGCACGGCGAAAGCTGCCCCTTTCAGCCCGTTCCAATCCATCGCTGTCTTGAGCAGCAAAAGCGCCAGAACGGTCGGCCCTGCGCGCACCACAAAGGCGGTATGCGCGCGGCCCGCTGATACCAGCAGCGATTCCAGGCTCGCCCCGATCAGCTCCACCGCGCCTGCAATCGCAAGGATCACCATCGCCCAATAGACGATGCCAAACTCCTCGCCCGCGATAGTTTCCAGTCCCCAGCGGCCAAAGAAAATAGCGAACAGAACCGCCAGAATGCCGCCGATCAGTGCGATATTGGCCATGCGGCTGGCGATCAGGCGGGCGTTATCCTTGGCATCGATCAGCTCTGGATAGATAGCTTTGGATACGGCCTGCGCCAAAGCGATCAAGGCTTGGCCCAATTGCGAGGCGACGCGGAAACCGCCAGCAAATGCCTCGCCGCCGATCGCGCCAACCAATAGGATGATCATTTGCTTGCCCGCGATGGTCAGTGACCCGCTCATATTGGTTGACCAGACGAACCGCCATGCGTCCTTATGTTTGGCCGGAATCTTGCTCAGGCTGATTTGGGAGAGGTCGATCTTTTCATCGCGCCCGGCGGCAATCCAAAGAGCCGCGGCCACGGCCACTTCTGACGCCGCCCATGCAAGGATAAAGCCGGTGACGGTGGGCATGAAAAACCATGCAAGACCAGCGCCAGCAGCGCGGATTGCGGGCTGCACCGCCTCTGCCGCAGTGGCGGTCGCAAATTTGAACTTCAGCCGCAAAAGCCCCGTTGGCGTGGTGCGGATCGACAGCAGGGAGACCACGCAATAGCCAAAAGTCAGCCATAGCAAATCCTCGGGCAGCGGCAGCCATAATGTCGCCGTCCACGTTAGCACAGCGGCCAAAACAGTGCCGCCTAGGATAGAGAGAATGTCGAGCGCAATCGCAAAGCCGGTTGCCTCCGCTGGTCCTTCTTTTTCAGCGCCCCAGCGCCCGACAAATTGCCATGTTTGAAAGTTTGCGATGCCGGTGACGGTCTGGCCCAGCGCGACAATGATCGCAAAATAGCCAAAGCCATCGAGGCCCAAGGCCCGCGTCGCCAAAGCGAGATAGATCAGGCTCATCACAGCATTGAAACCGCGTCCACCCAAAAGCCAGCCGATATTGCGGAAGAGCCTACTCATCTGTCTGACGGGCAAACGGCCAATTAGGCCGCGCCAACACCTGCGGTGGGAGCGGCTTGGCCAGCACGTTTTGCAAGCAAACGTTCGGTTACATCAAAGGTACGAACATTGTCGACGTCGATTGCGAACTCGCCATTCGACATGACAATCGGCACCATTTTAAAGCCAAAGCGCTTGGACACTTGCGCAAAAATGCTCTCTTTCGTGCCCCATCCCATGTAGAAACGGATGAGGTTGAACACGCCAAAGGCCTTGGCAATGCGGGCTGGGAATTTCGCAAATTGACCGCCTTGGCGCATGATTTCCGCCGCGCTCAGAGCCTGCGCGCTGCCCATCCAATAGGTGTTGCAATTGGAATAACCGCCATCGGTAAACTCGTAAAACTTCTTCTGGCCAACCGGATCAGCGGCCCTCACATCTTGCTTGCGCGCAAAGGCTGCCGCTGCGCCCGCTTCTGTATCCAGAGCTTTGCCGATAAACTCGGCGTAACCTTCGGCTGTGACTAGGCAATTGTCTGCGGTTGTTATTAGCATGGGGAAATCGGCGTTTTCAGCGCCGGAAAATACGCTGTCGACGATGTTGAACTTGCCTTCGTGGAATGTCAGCCGGCCCGTTTCCATCAGCGGTTTGACGCTCGGCAATTCGGCAATTTCATCATGATCATGCGCGACAATACGAATGTCGCCGATTTTGCCGCAAGCCGCCACAGCGCGCACAACATGCTCAATCATAGGTACGCCAGCGACGGGGGCCACGCATTTTTGCGCGACATTTGCTCGGGCAGCCAAGGGGTCCAACACGCCGGAGCGCTTACCCGCCATAATCAAAGCTGTGACTTTCATAGACTTGCTCACCTAGCCAGCTGTGCAATTTTCGCAAGTGCGGCGGTAAGCTTGTCAGGATGAACGCAGCCCTGCAAAGGAGCGTCCATGCGGATTATTTTTAGCCGAAAAGGGTTTGATAGTGCAGCGGGCGGCGGGGCTTCGCCGGTTGTGAATGGCCGCGCATGCAGCCTGCCAATCCCCTCAGGCGGATATTCCAATACTAGTTATGGCGATCTGGATTTGGGCGAGGCCGCTGCCAAAGCTAGCCGCGGAAAATTGGGCGCAAGAGACATGTGCCACCATGATCCGATGTTTGTAGAAGATGATGTCTGCCTTTTTGGACAGGTGGGTGCCGCCCAAACCCATTTGGAGCGCCAAGGCGTCGGCGTGGGCGATGTGTTCGTGTTCTTCGGTCTTTTCCGCGACGAGAAAACGGTCGAGCTGCACCACCGGATTTTCGGATATATGCAGGTGGAGACCATTGTGCCGCTCGTGCATGGCGCGCCGCAATGGTTGATTGACCTGGAGCATCCCCATGCTCTCGGCATGCACGGCAAAAACGATGTGATCTATGTCGGTGAAGGGTGCAATAATGCGCCTGCGTCCGATGCTTTGCGCCTCACTGTGCCTGAAGGACCGCCGAGCCTGTGGAACCGGCCGCAATGGCTGAAACGCGGGGGGCTTTCCTATCATGACCGCGAAAGTCGGTGGATCAGAGGAGGGCGTTTGCAAAGCGTCGCAAGGGGCCAAGAATTCGTCGCAAATATTGGCAAAAGGCGTGAACCGCGCCTATGGCTTGAGACAATCTTGCGCGAAATCAGAGGTCTGTAACCAAAGCGGGATAGCCCGCGAATTGCTCACCATGAACCAAAGCCCCAAACTCTTGATGGTCTATAATGCCGATGGCGGCATGGTGAATGCGGTGCTGCACGGCGTGCATAAAGTGTTGCGGCCATCGACTTATCCCTGCTCCTTATGCGCGCTGACTTACGGGCTGGTGTCAATGCGCAGCGAGTGGCGGCGGTTTTTGGACGGGCTGGGGGTGGAGCCGGTGTTTCATCACAGCGATGATTTTGCTGCGGCCTACCCCTCGGTGAGCCCAGCCTTGCCAGCGATCCTATTGCAGCAAGTGGGCGGTGAACCAGAGGTTCTCATTGCGGCTGCGCAAATGGATGAATTGCCGAGTTTGGGCGCTTTGAAAGTGCTGGTGACGCAGCGATTGGCGCAAGAATTGGGTTCGCGAATTTTACCCGCCTAGGTGCTTGCTCTATTCGCTGATCAAAGCCTCAGCCTCAATCTCAACTCTCCATTCCGCGCGGCACAGCCATGCTGTCCCCGCCATAGTCGCCGCCGGTTTTGCATCGCCAAAATAGCGCGCATGCACCGCGCCCACCGCGTCTTGATCGGCCGGATCGGTTAGGAACATGCGGGTGCGGATGACATCCTTGGCCGTTCCGCCAAGTTCCTCAATCGCGGTGACAATCAGCGCGCAGCATCGCTCCGCTTGGGCCGCTGCATCGCCTGGTGTGGTGGAGCCATCGGCCTCCACAGGCCCTGTTCCAGCAACGACGATGCGGTTGCCTTGGCGCACTGCTCTGGCAAAGCCGAACTGCGCTTCAAATGGTGATCCCGATGTTGCGCGCTGGCGGCCGTTTTGCGGGGCGCTCATGCTGGGCAACGCTTGCGCGGCATGGCCTCATAGGCTTGCTCATCGGGGCCAGCAGAGGGTGTCAAAATAGCGCCATCGTCGCTCAAAACGAGGCGCGTTACATTGGTCCAAACCTCGCCTTCACCTTCCATCGCGAGGGTCACATCAAGCGTCATCTCGTCTTTGGCCTTGATTGACCTCACTTGGCCTACGGATTCGTAGAAGATGATTTGGCCCTCGGAAACTTCCATCCGCAGATCGCTTTCATCCGCGCATGTGCCCTTGGTATAATCCCAAGTTCCATGGAATGCGGCCGGGATGAGATTGGGCGCGATGTCTTTCGCAGCGGGTTCGGGAGTGTCGGTTGGCGCATCCACTTCAGCGTTTGCCGAGCTTTCTGCGGGCTTATCTGCGGAGGTCTCCTCAGCAGTTTCAGCCACTTCTTGCTCAGGCACTGCCGGATCGGCGCTAGTTTCGTCTGACTGCCCGCAAGCGGCAAGCAACAACATCAAGGCTGTCCCAATTCCTATTCTACGCAACATATATTCCCACCTTATTTCTGCGCGGTGCTGGCCCGCTCAATCAATTCCACCGGAGCCAGATTGCCCGGCGCCTCTTCCTCATCCTCGTCACTTTTGCCCAAAACTTGGCGAACCAGCAATCGCCCAGCCTCTTCCAAATCGGGTTTGATCGTGGTCAGCGGCGGGCTGGAGTGCTGAGTTTCGGCAATCCCATCATAGCCGACAATGCCGATTTTCTGCGGCACAGGCACATCGCGCGACTGCAGAGCCTCCAGCGCGCCCAATGCGATAAAGTCGCAGGCAGCAAAAATGGCATCGTAATCCGTGCCGCCCGCCTCCAGCAAAGCTATCGCTTCGCGCCCCTGCTCGATCCGGATGGCTGGCTGCATATCGCGCATAACAATCGCCTCGCCGCCCAGTTCCGCAATCGCCTCGACAAAGCCTTTATAGCGTTCATCAAATTGCCGCTGCGCGCTGTCGATCGGGCCAAGGAACACAGGTTTGCGGTAGCCCGCCTTCCACAAATGCTGCGCTGCAAGTCTGCCCCCAGCGGCATTGTCAGAACGCACAGAGCGCACTTCATCATAGGGCAGGCCCCAGCAAATCGCGCGGCTATCCTCTTGCAGAACTTTGCGGAAATGCGCCCAACCCTCAGGATTTTGCGTCGTGCCCAAAACAATCAAAGCATCGGCATCGCGCTGCTCAACATATCGCCCGTAAAATTCGCTCTCGCTGGCTTGGAACGAAACCAGCGTTTCAAAACCCTTGTCAGAGGCGGCGCGGCAGACCGAGCCGAGCAGGGCGTAGGCAAAGGGGTTCACTTCGCGCGCGCCTTCTTCGGCCCGCGTGATCACCACTACGGCAACCACGCCGGTTGTGCCGCTGCGCAGGCGCGATGCGCGCTTGTCTGGCAAATAGTCGAGCTCGCGTGCGGCCTCTATGACGCGGCCGCGCGTGGTCTCTGAAATGCGGGTGGAGCCGGTGAAAACGCGGCTGACGGTAGACTGACTGACGCCCGCCTTTTCCGCGACATCCCATGCCGTGCTTTTGCGGTGCGGCTGATCCATGCTTGTTATTATCCTCTCGACGCTGCGTCTGTGCATAATATGCACGCAACTTGCAAGGTCGAACACGCCGGGGCTGGCGACTGCGGCTTTTCGTGTTAGGTCTGTGCAAGCAGCGTTTGGGAGAACGAAATTATGAGAGCATTGGTGTTCAACGGGCCGCGCGATATTCGCTATGAAAGCTATGATGACCCAAAGCTGGAGGTCGCCAATGGCGTCATCCTCAAGGTCGAGAAATGCAGCATTTGCGGCTCTGATCTGCACATGTATCACGGCGACAATATCGGCTCCGCTGATTATGGTGCGGGCGTTGAGAAATTTTGCGTTGGCCATGAATTTATCGGCGAAGTGATGGAAGTGGGCGCCAATGCCCATGGCTTTAAAACAGGCGATAAAGTGCTGGCAGCGGGCGGCACGGGCTGCGGACATTGCGATAAATGCAAAACGGGGCGCAGCAATTCTTGCCGCCATATCACCGCCTTTGGCCTCAGTGCCGGATTGAATGGCGGGCAGGCCGAACTGGTGCAAATTCCCAATGCTGATCAATGCCTGATGAAAATCCCCGAGGGTGTTTCTGATGAGCAAGCGATCTTGCTGACAGACGGCATGGCAACCGCGTCCTTTGGGATCGGCAATTCTGGATTGGCCGCGGGTCAGACGATTGCGATTGTAGGGCTAGGGCCGATTGGTCTGATCGGTGTGGAGCTGGCCTTGCTGAAAGGCGCATCACGCGTCTTTGCCATTGACCCCGTGCCAGAACGCCGAGCCCATGCGGAAAAATTGGGAGCGACCGCGCTTGCACCGGGCAAGGAGGCAATCGGCACCGTGATAGAGGCGACCAAAGGCGGCGCGGATTGTGTGTTTGAAGCGTCCGGCGCGAAGGCTGCTGTGGACTCCGTCATCCCAATGGTGCGCGCAGGCGGCACGATTTCCTTTATTGGCTTGCCGCAGCACGGAGTAAACCTGCCGATGATGATGCTGATTTATAAAAACATTACCGTGCGCGCAGGCATTGCGCCCGTGCCGCAATTATGGCCGGCCTTAGTGCCTTTGCTGCAGGCTGGCAGGCTCAAGGCCGACGGGCTTTTCTCCCATCATATGAGCATGGCGGATGGGGCCGAAGCCTACCGCATGTTCGATGCGCGCGAGGATGGTGTCGTCAAAATCCTGATGGATGTTGGGTGAAGGCTTAGCTTAGCCCCCGCGCAGGTTCTGCTCAGCAGGAGCAGGCGCATGGTCTGGCTTTTTGTTCTGCTTTGCAATCACGCCGGTAAGCTCATTGCTTTCCATCGGTTTGCCAAACAAGTATCCTTGCACAGAATGCGCGCCAACGCGTTTGGCCATGATAAGCTGTAGCTCGTCTTCCACACCTTCGAGCAAGCAATCCACACCCAATGCACTGGCGGTGACGGCGAGTGAGTGGAGGATTTTTTCGGTCATTGGATTGCCAATGTCTTCAACGAAAGAGCGGTCAACTTTCAGCTTATCAATCGGCAATTCGCGCAAGTAATTGAAGTTGGAATAGCCCGTTCCAAAATCATCCAAGGCAACGCTATAGCCCAGCGCAGAAAGCCGGATGAGGTTCGCGCAGGCTTTTTCCGTATCAGCCATCATTGCCGTTTCGGTCACTTCAAATTCAAGCAATGACGGGTCGAGATCGCTGGCCTGCAGCACGTTGACAATCTCATCCATAACCTGATTGGAAAGAAGATCATGGCCCGATAGATTGATCGCAAGCGGAATGGGGTTTTTCCAGCTTTTGAGCGCCTCAATGGCCTTACCCAAAACCGCAAGAGTGATCTTGGAAATGAGGCCGCTTTCTTCGGCAATGCTGATAAATTGATCAGGCTCAACGCGGCCAAGCTCTGGGCATTCCCAGCGTGCCAAAGCCTCGGCTCTGACCACTTGATCTTGGCTCAGATTGACCTGCGGTTGAAACAGAATGTTGATCTCTGCAGGGAAATCGGCAGCGCGCAAAGCATCCTCAATTTCAAACCGCTGAGTGGCAATTTTTTCATGCTCGCTGGTGAAGACTACCGCGCGGTTTTTGCCGTGCTTCTTGGCATGCAAGAGCGCATAATCGGCATTGCGAATAACAGAGGTGCTGGGTGTGCCTTCGGCCAGTTTGGTGCTGCCGATGGAAGCGGACAATTGGATCAAGCGTCCCTCAACATCATAAGGCTCTGCGATCACCAACAAGAGCGCCTCGCACCATGCCTCGCATGCAGCTTCATCGCGCATTCCCGATAGGATGATGTTAAACTCATCGCCGCCCATGCGGCTGACATGGACAGCCTCGCCGCCTTGCTCTTGCAGGCGCTGTGTCACGGTCACGAGCAGTTCATCACCCACGATATGCCCGTAGACATCATTGACCATTTTGAAGCCGTCTAGATCGAGGGCAATCAACCAGTCGGGGCAGTCGTTTGGGCCTTGGGCCTTGCGTTCTTTTAGATAGGCGAAAAATGCGCGGCGATTGGGCAGGCCGGTTAGGCTGTCGGTCATGGCGCGTTTGCTCATGGCGATATTGAGACGTTCTGCCTCGATCAGCTTGTCTTCAGCCGTGCCGAGCTTGGTTTCAGCCGCTTCTTTCGCTTCGATTGCCACGAATATGGCGCGCTGCAAAAATGACATGAAGGCAAGACCGCAAAGCGCCGTTGCAAAGCCGATATAGCCGTAGACCTCGCCTTGACCATGAAAGTCAGTGTTGAGTTCGTAAAACAGGGTGCCCAAGACCAAAGTGATAGACGCAATCGCCATGCGAATACTGACGCTTGTGAAGGCAAAAGCCAGCGCCATCATCGGGAAGTAAATGAGGTTAGAGACGTCGTAATCCGTGTGAATTGCAAACATCACATTGGCCCAAATGGCGAGGTTCGCAGCGCCTGCTATCAATTCTAAATAGACGCTCTTGGTGGGTTTGCGGGCAAGCCAAAGGCCGCCTGCCATAATGATAGCAGCAGCCAGCGAGACAAACACCATTTTGAACTGATTAAAGCCGCTCAACGCAAGGAAGAGCACTGGCACCATGATGGCATAATATATGCCCGCCAGCCCAAGATAGCCGCGTACAATGGGCCGGTTCGCCTCCGCGATTTCGTCTGTGGTTCCCTGCAAGAACAGCTTTTGTAAAAAGTTACCAATACTGGCAATCATGGTGCGACCCAATCCCTTAAGTTGTAATTAGGGTTAATTCGCAGAGACAGGTTAACATTTTGCAAGGGATGCCTAAAAAAACCGAGGCAGCTTAGGTGCTTAAGCGCTGTTTGAACCTTTCATCGCGCGCATCATAGAGGAAGAATAAGGCTGCAACAGCGCCTCCGCACGTTTCCAATCGGCAAACAGCCATGCCTCATGCGCGCCGCCATCATTGGGCAAAATCACCGGCATCCGGTCAAGGCCGATCCGGCGCAGCTCCGCATTGGCGGGGCAGGTGAGAAGCGCAAAGCTCGGTATTTCGCTGTCTTTCCACACGCCTGCAAAGGCGAATAATTCCTGATCGGAAACAGCGAACCAATGCTGCTCTCGCCGGCCATCTTTTCCCGGGTATTTGCCCCATTCCATAAAGACGCTGGCGGGGATTAAGCAGCGAAACTCGCTATTGCGCAAATTGCCGGTCCAAAATGGGCTGCCATGATTGCGAACATTGGTGATGCCGCGCGATGGATCATCGGCATTGGGCGGCGGCGGAACGCCCCACAGGCGCGGGGTCAGGCGCGGCTTGGTTCGGGCGCCTCTGGGCCCTGCGATAAACTCACGCCCGCCAGTGACGATGGGCGCAAATTTACCGGGCGCAATATAGCCTCCTGCCCATTGATCCTCTCCGGCAGAGGCGGCGAAGTTGCCTGCGATCATCGCTGCATTGGCATCAAGGCGGTAGAGCATTGTCATGGGCAAAGCGTGTCTGACCCAAAGCGCGGATTGCCGCAACATAGGTGGCTGGAAATATGGTGGAGGCGGGCATCGTAGAATGCCGCCCGCCTCTCCAAAAACAGTCAGCTAGAAGCCCTTTTGCCATCCAATCGTTGCAAACCATTGCCCCGCCATTTGCGGGCCGTTTAGGTCTTGATAGACCGGCGCGCCGATCTCAATTCCCAAACGGTGACCAGCCAGCGCGCCATGCGTAGCGACAAAGTTGATGCCGCCGATCATATCCAACCGCTCACCACCTTGAAAATCAGGATTGGCGGTTTGAACGGGCCCGATGATATTGGCATCAATGCCTTGCACACGGCCCGTGGTTCGCGCTCTCATGCGGCCCGACAGGCTGACCCATTGGGCCGGGCGATAGCTTGCCCAAAGGCTGCTTTCATAGACATCGCCAAAAGCGTAGCCTTGCGAGTTGTCGCCGAGCCGGATGGAGGCGTTCACTTGCGCGCCAAAGCCCAGTTTTCCGCGCCGCGCCTTATAAGTGATCGCCGGTTCCAAATCCCAAGTGCCCGTGCCTGCTTGCATCATATAGGGCACGCGCACAGTCGGGGTGCCGCCCATGGGTGTCAGGATTTGTGCAGTCTTGCTGACCGAACCCGTTGGCAGGCTAATGCCCGCTTTCACAGTTAGCTCATCGCGATTATCAGCCTTGGCATCAGGGTGCCCGAGCAGAGGGAACAGGGCTGCGACCTTGGTATCGCCCAGCGCCTTGGGATTGGTGGTGAAACCGCCAAGCCGGTTCGTGCCCATGCCGCCTTGATAGGAGATGTGCTCCATTTCCTTCTCGATATAATTGCCCATCACCATCAGCGTGACATGATCAGAAGGCGCATACATCGCGCCCAGCATGATCATATCGGTGCGCATTTCGGTCGGCACAATCCGCAAGGTTGGCGGCTGCATGGGCTCTCCGAAAAAGCGGTTGGGGATGGTGGTAGCGATGGTATCTGGGGCGGCGCCATCGGTCCCAATCTGATTGCCCTGCATCTCCATATGCATAGCGCGAAGCGAGAACATCACTTCGCCCTTTTTATGGGCATGGTCGGCCATAACGCCAATCGGTGCATGGTCATCGGCATAGACATCATGGGCGCTCACCTCAGCGGGGGCGAGCATGGGAAGGCCAAGCGCAATGGCTGCGCTGGCCGCGGTAAAAGCGGTTTTCATTGGATAATTCCTGTGTGTTTTTTGAAGCTTTGCAGTGAGGGTTTTGCCCTCAAAGCAGCGAGGTTCAAGGCACAGGCGGGCCCGTCGAGGGCGGCAGTTTAGCTGGGAAAATACCGGTGAGCGGGGCGGGCGCGTAGGCTTGGCGCGGCGTCCAACACAGCGGGACATATCCAATGACCGGCGCGCTAGGGGTTGGGGTGAGGGAGCCGCCAGAAAAATCGCAGCGCATGTCAAAACCGGCCGCATCATGATCATCATGCGTATCTGGCTGGACAGCATGACCCATGCTGGCGTGATCCATTTGCGAATGGTCCATTGCGGCGTGACCGGCTGGCTCAGGCTGCGCAGGCGCTCTGCTGCCCGGACATATCATCAGGTAAATCGTGCCATCATCCGCGCGCGCAGGCATGTAGCCTGATGGCACCAAAGCCATCGAGACAATGGCGAAAACCGCCATGAATGCGCGCATGATAAACACGGCGCTGCATTTAGTCCGAGCAGAATGGTTTTGCTAGGGAAGAATAGCTTGTCTTTAGGCCGTTGCGCTAACCGGCCTTCAAACTCTCCATATCGATCACAAAACGGTATTTGATGTCGCTCGCTTCCATCCGATCGTAAGCGGTTTCGATATCCTGCATTTTGATCATCTCAATTTCTGGCAGGATGTTTTTCTCCGCGCAGAAATCGAGCATTTCCTGCGTTTCGGCCAGCCCGCCAATGCCGCTGCCTGTCAGCACTTTGCGGCCAAGAAGAACGCCTGTGTGCATCTCTGGCATTTTGTCGATCATCCCGACCAGAACCTGCACGCCGTCAATCCGGAGCAAATGCAGGTAAGGCGCAACATCATGGCGCACGGGGATCGTGTTGAGGACCATATCGAAATAGGCGGCCTTGGCCTTCATCGCGTCCTTGTCGGTGGTGTTGAGAAAGGCATGCGCGCCCAATTTCTCTGCATCGCCGCGCTTGCTTTCGCTGCGGGATAGCACGGTGACCTCTGCGCCCATAGCAGCGGCCAATTTCACGCCCATATGGCCCAGCCCGCCAAGTCCAGCGACGGCGACTTTGCTGCCCGGCCCGACCTTCCACGTGCGCAAGGGTGAGTAGCTGGTGATGCCAGCGCATAGCAGCGGGGCCGTCTCTGCCATGGGCAGTGCATCGGGCACGGTGAGGACGAATTCCTCGCGTGCCACTATGCGCTCAGAATAGCCGCCAAAGGTCTTGGAACCGTCGCGGCGATCTGTGCCATTATAGGTGCCGGTCATCCCGCCGTTTTGGCAATATTGCTCCAGATCGCTTTCGCAGTGATGGCATTCCATACAGGCATCGACCATGCAGCCAATGGCTACGCGGTCGCCAATCTTGTGGCGCGTGACACCGTCGCCAACCGCGCTGACGATGCCGACAATTTCATGGCCGGGCACAATCGGATATTTGGTGAAGCCCCAATCATTGCGCGCAGAATGCAGGTCAGAATGGCAAATGCCGCAATGGCTAATGTCGATCAGAATATCATCATCGCGCAAGCCTCTGCGGGTGATGTCCATTGGCCCGACGCCGCTGTCTGTCGATGTCGCGCCGTAAGCTTTGGTCGGATATTCATTGGTGGCAGTGGTCATGTCTATTCCCTCAAAATTTCTTTTATTTAGGCGGCATGCGGATGGCGCCATCCAAGCGGAATTGATGCCCGTTGATATAGGAATTGCTAGCGATCTCTAGGATCAGCGAGGCAAATTCCTCCGGCTCGCCCAGACGTTTGGGGAAAGGCACGCTGGCGTTCAATTGCGCCCACATTGGCGGATTGCGATCCTTCATTCCCAGCATCAATGGCGTTGCGAATATCCCCGGCATGACCGAGTTTACGCGGATGCCAAGGTCCATCAAATCGCGCGCCATTGGCAGCACCATGGCGTTCACTCCGCCCTTGGATGAGCCATAAACAACCTGCCCGATTTGCCCATCTTGCGCAGCGACGCTGGCGGTCAAAGTGATTGAGCCGCGCTCGCCATCATCATTGATCGGGTCGCTGTTCGCCATGCCCAGCGCTGAATGCGAAGCGATGCGGTAGCTGGCGACCAGAATGCCCTCTGCACCAAATGCGAAGTCTTCGGTGGACAGGCGTTTGTAACCGCCTGTTTCCTTGTCATAGCCCAAGGTCTTGCCGCGCTTTGATGCCATGGCGCAGTGCACCGTTGCGCGTTCTTGGCCGTGTGCGCTGCGGGCAGCAGCAAAGCCGTCGACCACGGATTGCTCATCCATGATATCGACATGGTGGAATGTGCCGCCAATCGCCTTGGCGTGCTCTTCGCCAGCTTCATCATTAATGTCGAAAATGGCGACTTTACAGCCTGCATCCGCCAAGGCCTTTGCGCTGGCTCGGCCCAATCCCGATGCGCCGCCGGTGACAACCGCTGCTGTTCCTACCTCGAGTTTCATATTGCTCTCCTATTCTTGTTGCGAACAGCTTTGGCCGCGCTCGCCCCCGCGCGCAAGCTGGCTAAATGAGAGAGTGCACATTCGAACGCAAAGCCGCCAAGCATATGGCTTTGGCGAGCCCACCGCGCTAACGCAGCGCTTATGGAAAGTTTCCTCTTTTGCTTGATTGCGGTGTTTTTGCTGTCGCTTGGCGCGCGTGATCAGCTGATGATGGCGCGCATGTCGCAGGCATCTGGCGGAGCTGGATCGCTGATAGTGATTGGCGCAGTGACCTGCATTGTGAGCGCAGGCGCCATGGCCTTTGCAGGATCAGGCATTGCCGCTTTGCTGCCAGAGGCGGCGCAAAACATGCTGATCGCCTTTGCATTGATTGCGGCGGCGTTTGAGCTGGCTTGGCCGGTAAAGATTAAGGAAGCAAAAGAGCCAACCCATTCCAAGGGCGCGTTTGGCATTGTGCTGGCGGCGGCGCAGGTGCGCGATGCGGCCCGCTTTGCCGTGTTTGCTTTTGCCGCGGGCAGTGTCTTGATCCCAGCGGCGGGTTTGGGCGGAGCATTGGGCGGCATTGGCGCGCTATACCTCGGGTTTGCAATGGGGGCGGAGCTGGAGACATGGCCGCTCAAAATCATTCGGCGGGCGCTCGCGGTATTGGCCGCAGCAGCAGGGCTATTCATCGCCCTTTCCGTTCGAGGTATCCTCGGGTGATCGATTATACCGATTAATGCAATCGAATGACTTTATGAAACCATTCCATTTCGTGGCCGTAACTTCTGTGTAACTCAAACGCATAGGAGCGATAATTTTGACCACTGGAACAACCACACAAAACGAAACAAACACGCATAATGCCACAGCGCATTTGGTCTCGGAACTCAACGGACTGCTTGCCGACCATGTCGCGCTATATCTCAAGACGAAGAATTTTCATTGGCATGTTGCCGGTCCGCGCTTTCGCGACTTGCATCTATTGTTCGACGAGCAGGCCATCGAAATGCGCGACCAGATCGATGTGATTGGCGAACGCGTGCGTAAGCTTGGCGCGATGACGCTGACTTCGATTGGTTCCATCGGTGCCAATACGCAGGTGAAGGATCAGGATGATACGGCCTTGACCGCAGAGGCGATGCTGACCGAATTGCGCGACGATAATGCCGCGATGGTGGCGCGCTTGAAAGGCATGAAGCCGCTGGCAGATGCAGCAGGTGACAATGCCACCGATGGACTGCTGGATGATTGGACCGATATGGCCGAGCAACGCGTTTGGTTTCTGTCACAGACACTCAAATAGGCGTGACCATATGTGCGACGCAAAAGCGCGCGCATAGCTATTCCAGCGAATGAAAGGGCCGTTTCCGTTTTGCGGAGGCGGCTCTTTTGCTATGGCGACTTAATATGGCAAACATTACTATCAAAGAGGGCGCGAGTGCGGCGGATATTGCCGCTTGGATTGCGTCACGGATTAACGCTGCAATGGAGGCTGGGTCTGGCGAGATCGCGATAAGCGTGCCCGGCGGCTCGACCCCGTTTCCGATATTCGAGGAATTGGTGAAGCTGGATTGCGACTGGCCGCGATTGGCCGTTTGGCCCGGGGATGACCGGATCGTGCCCGAGGATCATGCAGCTTCCAATACGGGCAAAATCCGCAAGATTTTTGAGCCTGCCGGCGCGCGCGTTATCGCTTTGGATGAAGAGGCAAAGCCGCCGCGTTTCGCAATCTGCTGGATGGGGATGGGCGCAGATGGACATATCGCCTCGCTGTTTCCCAACACTGACCCCAAGGTAGATGATCCGCAAAATATGCGCCGCCTGACGCCTGATCCGCTTCCCCCAGAAGCGCCCTTTGATCGCATCACTTTGACTATCCCTGCGCTGCTGAACAGCGATGCGCTGATGTTTGTTATTCGCGGCGATGATAAGCGCGCGGTTCTGGACGGAGCAGCGGCGGGTGCACATGATTTGCCCATTGCCCGGCTGCTGGGCGCAGCGACGCAAACGGTCACATGCTTCACCTGATTGAGCGGCTGATACCTGCGCCGGTGCATAGGGCAATTCTGCCGTGGGCGCACCGGATCAGGCGGCGCTGGCGGCGTTTTCGCAGAGTGCAATTGCAGGGTGTCTCGGTGATATTACGCGATGAAGCGGGCCGCGTTTTGCTGCTGCGTCATTCTTATGGAGCGCCCGTTTGGGCCTTGGCTGGCGGCGGGCTCAGCGCATCGGAAAATCCCGCCGAAGGGGCACGGCGCGAGGTGCGCGAGGAGCTTGGAATTGAAATTACAGAGCTTACATTGCTGGATGAGCTCAACGAGGTGATCTCAGGCTCGCCGCACCGCGCCTATATTTTCAGCGCCCTGTGCCAAGGCACGCCGAAACCGGACATGCGGGAGATATTGGAAGCGAAGTTTTTTGCGCCTGATGATCTGCCCGATAATATCAGCGCATTGACGCAGCGCAGGCTTGCTCTTGTGCCATCACAGCAGTGACAATTGCGCCTCATCGCGCGGGGGCTCTTCTTTCTTCGCGCCTTCCAAATTGGACAAAGTCAGCCCCATCAAACGGATCGGTTTGGACAGGGGCAGGGCTTCTTCAAGCAAGCCTGCACTGATCGCGGCAAATTCGCCTTTGCCCGAAATATTGTGATCGACTGAGCGTGAGCGGGTGATGTTGGTGAAGTCATTATACTTCATCTTCAGCGTCACAGTGCGGCCTTTGCCGCCCGCTTTCTCTATGCTCTCCCAAACATATTCAATCGTGTTCGCCAGCGTTTCGCGCAAGGCCGCGCCAGAGGAAATATCCTCGCTAAAAGTGCGTTCTCCGCCGATGGATTTGCGCACGCGGTGGGCGCGGACTGGCCGCAAATCAATGCCTCGTGCTGCGCGGTAGAGATAGTCGGCTTGGCTGCCGAAATTGGCGCACAATATATCGATGCTTTGCGCCGCCAGATCAGCGCCCGTTACAATCCCAAGCTTCGCCATTTTTTCTGCGCCCTTTGGCCCGATCCCATGAAATCTGCGAACCGGCAGGCCTGCAACGAAATCCGCGCCTTGGCCCGGGCGGATAATGCACACGCCATCGGGCTTGTTTTGGTCACTGGCGATTTTGGCGAGGAATTTATTGTAGGACACGCCAGCGCTTGCTGTCAGCTTTGTTTTGGCGCGAATTTCTTGGCGGATCAGCTCTGCAATGCGGGTGGCGGAGCCAATGCCAAGCCGGTCCTGCGTCACATCCAAATAGGCCTCATCCAAACTCAGCGGCTCGACATGGGGCGTGTGATGCTCAAACACTTTGCGAATGGTGCGGCTGGCTTCTTTATAGGCGTCAAAGCGGTGCCGCACGAAGATCAAATCGGGGCAGAGCCGCTTGGCTGTGACAGAGGGCATGGCGCTGCGCACACCGAATTTGCGCGCTTCATAACTGGCGGCGGCTACCACGCTGCGTCCGCCTGCGCCGCCGACGGCCACTGGTTTGCCGCGCAAGGCTGGATCATCGCGCTGCTCAACGCTGGCGAAAAAAGCGTCCATATCGACATGGATGATTTTTCGCAGGCCAACGGGGCCTTCCTCCTGCTCATCCGTATCTGCCTCAGCGCCCGTCATGCATGGCAGTCTAAGCGCATCTGCGCCATTCGCCTAGAACTTGTGAGGATCAGGGGCGTTACCTAGCGGTTTCGCGCTAGCCAATCAGCGTGCAAGCAGGCATTGGAGAGGAAATGTCCGATACCGCGCCCTCAACACAATCTGCAAAGCGGCCCTTTGGCGAACGTGAGCTCATCATATTGATGGCCTCACTGATGAGCCTGCAAGCATTCGGCATTGATTCCATGCTGCCCGCATTGGACGATATGGCCGCAGAGCTGGGCGCAGGCGGCAATGATCAGCAATATATCATCGGCGCCTATTTCTTGGGCTCAGGGTTTGGCGCGTTTTTGCCCGGCGCCTTTGCTGACCGGTTTGGGCGCAGGCCCGTGCTTTTCTTCGGCCTGATATCCTATTTGGTGTTTTCGCTAGCCTGCGTTTTTGTGACCAATTTCGAAGTCATGCTGGGCATTCGTTTGGCGCAGGGCATGTCATGTGCCGGCCTCAGCATTGTCCCCACAGCAATCATTCGTGACCGTGTGGGCGGCGACAAGATGGCGCGCATGATGAGCCTTGTGATCATGGTGTTTCTTGCCGTGCCAATCCTTGCGCCGGGCATTGGTCAGTTGATCCTGATGTTTGCAGAATGGCGCGCGATCTTTGGTCTGATGGCGTCGATTGCTGTGCTGGTGACGATTTGGGTCTGGCTGCGTCTGCCTGAATCGCTGACACAAGAAAATGTGCAGGATCTCGATGTGAAAACAATCCTGCGGAACATGGGCATGTCGCTCTCCAACCGCGTATCGATCGGCTATGTCCTTGGCAGCAGTCTGGTGTTCGGCAGCCTGTTTGGCTTCCTGATGTCGTCAGAGCAATTGATCCGCGTGACCTTTGGCATGGGCGATTATTTCGCGGTGATCTTTGGCGGGGCGGTGCTGGGCATGGTTGTCTCCAGCTTCACCAATTCGCGCATTGTTGAAAGGTTTGGCGCGCGCCGTGTTGGTCATTCTGCGCTGCTAGGCTTTTTGGTCGTGAGCGCGCTGCAAGTGCTGTCGGCAAGCCAAGAGGTTCAACCCCTGTGGCAATTCGTGACATTGCTGTCGCTCAACATGACGGCGCTGGGTTTTGTTGGCGCGAATTTTTCCTCCATCGCTATGCAACCGTTTGAGCAGATCGCAGGCGCAGCATCCTCTGCCCATGCCAGCCTGCGGATGATTACCGGCGCGGTTCTGGGCGCGATTATCGGTCAGGCGTTTGACGGTACGGCGTTCCCACTGGGTATAGCGATGACGACCTGCGCGGTTTTGGCGCTGCTAATGGTGCTCTACAGCGAGCGCGGCAAATTGTTCCGCAGGCCGGGACAAGCGCGGCGATATATGCTGCTGCATGATATTATGCGGCACTGATCGCTGCGCGCTAGTTCTAGCTTTTCAAATTGCGCCAAGCCAGTTCTGCAAATTCGCACAGAAGCGCCCGGGTGTCGCGCGGGTCGATAATATCCTCAACGTTAAACAGCTCTGCGCTGCGGAAGGGCGAGGTGACCTTGCCCAAACGGTCCTGAATTTTGGCGAGTTCGGCTGCGGGATCGTCCGCTGCTTCTAGCTCGGATTTATACGCGACTTCCAAACCGCCTGCGATAGGCAGACTGCCCCAATCGCCCGATGGCCAGCAATAGCGATATTGGTAACGGTCGGCATTGCTCATTGCGCTGCCCGCAATTCCGTAAGCGCGCCGCATAACGATACTGGCGAGCGGCACGGTGGCCTTGTAGATCGTGTTCATCGTTTCCACGCCGTAGCGGATTGTGCCCGCCAGCTCTGCCTCGCGGCCGATCATAAAGCCGGGATTGTCAACCAGATGCACAATCGGCAGGCGGAATTGATCGGCGAGCTTGACGAAGCGCGTGACTTTCTCGCTCGTCTTCGCCTCCCATGATCCGCCGAGGAAACTGGGGTCAGATGCGACAACGGCAACAGGCCAACCATCGAGGCGCGCAAAGGCTGTGATCGCGGCGCGGCCCCAGTTTTTGCCCATCTCGAAAACGGTGCCCTTATCAAGGATCATCTCCATCGCGCGGCGCATCGAATAGACCTGTTTGTCATCGCGCGGGACAAGCGAAAGCAAGTCTTCCTCGCGGCGGTCCACTGGATCTGTGGGCTGAGCGCGGCGGGCATAATCGCCGACATGTTCAGGCATAAAGCTGAGGAAATGGCGCGCGCGGGCAAAGGCCTCTGCCTCGCTTGCAACTTCATCATCGACCACGCCATTGCGGGTATGAATGTCCACGCCTCCAAGGTCTTCTTTCGCGGCTTGCGGGTCTTTGGAGCCTTCGTAATCCTCGCCCATCGCATCCACCACAGCAGGGCCAGCGGCGAACAATTGCGACAATCCGCGCACCATGATCGAGTAATGGCTGGCGACCGTGCGCGCGGCGCCAAGGCCTGCGGTTGGGCCTAGTGCAAGAGCGACAACCGGAACGGTATCGAGGTTGGTGACGACATCGCCCCAGCCGGGCACGGCAGGAATATAGGTCGCGCCGATTTGCTCCAAAGTTTTGACACTGCCGCCGCCGCCCGTGCCGTCAATCATGCGGATCATCGGCAGTTTCATTTGATGCGCCATCATTTCGGCCTGCACCATCTTGCGCTTAATGCCTGCATCCGCCGCGCCGCCGCGAATGGTGAAATCATCAGCCGTGGCCACAACGGGCCGGCCATTGATGGTCGCTTTGCCAAACAGGAACGGGGCGGGCAGGACGCTGATCAAATCGCCATTGGCGTCATATTCGCCTTTGCCCGCGATCTTGCCAATTTCGCGGAATGAGCCGTCATCGCAAATCGCATCGAGCCGCGCGCGAGCATCCATTTTGCCGCGTTTGTGCTGCCGAGCGAGCTTATCCTCGCCACCCATTTTTTCAGCGAGTTCTTCGCGTGTGCGCAGTTCTTCGAGTTCTTTGGCCCAAGTCATTTGGCTGCTGGCTCCACAATGCAAAGCACCGCTTCGACCTGCACCTGACCATCTTGCGATGCGGCAAGCTGGGTGACGGTTCCATCAAAAGGCGCGGTGAGGGCGTGCTCCATTTTCATTGCCTCTAGCACCATCAGGCGGTCGCCCGCTTTGACTTGCTGGCCGTCTGTCACATCAACCGCAATGACCTTGCCCGGCATAGGCGCGAGTATAGCACCGTCAGCTGCGGAGGCTTGGCCTGAGCTGTAAGGATGATCCAATTCAAATGCGAAACTCTCGCCGCAATCTGTTACCAGTGCGATATCTTTTTTTGCTGTTATAGTGTGGAGGTCATTTGTGAAATTGCTTGGTGCAACCACAGATTTCTTGGTGCCTTCCCAAAGTAAATGGACCTTGGCGTTGGCGTCGCCATTGAGGCGAAAACCTGTTAGCCCGCTGCCCCAATTGGCCTCATATTGGTCGACTAAATCACAAGCTGCTTCTCGATAGAAAGCGCGGCTTGGCTTGGGTTTGAAAACGAGGTCATCGCTGTGACGTTCGATGAAGCTGGTGGTGATTAGACCATTCTCAAAGTCTTGGTGAGCTAAAGCCCGGTAGAGAAAACCTGCGTTCGATTTAACTGGCCAAATCGCCGTGTCGTCAAGTGCATCTAGCAACTCACCGATAGCATGCGAACGGGTTGGGCCAACAGCGATCAACTTTGCGACCATTGGATCGTAAAACGGCGAAACTTCTGAACCAGTATCATAGCCTGTATCTACGCGAATTTCTGGATCGACTACGCGAAACTGTTCCAACGTCCCAGTGCTGGGTAAAAACCCCTTCGTCGGATCCTCCGCATAAAGCCGCGCTTCAATCGCATGGCCATTGATGCTCAGCTCTTCCTGTTTCAGCGGAATCGCCTCACCGCTCGCAACGCGCAATTGCCATTCGACCAGATCGACGCCGGTGATCTCTTCGGTGACGGGATGCTCGACCTGAAGCCGCGTGTTCATTTCCATGAAGAAAATGCGGTCCGCGCGTAGGCCTTCTGATGCGTCGGCGATAAATTCAATCGTGCCCGCGCCTTCATAATCCACCGCTTTGGCGGCGCGCACGGCGGCGGCGCAGATGTCGGCGCGAGTGGCCTCATCCATGCCGGGGGCGGGGGCCTCTTCGATCACCTTTTGGTGGCGTCTTTGCAGGGAACAATCGCGTTCAAACAGATGGACGACATTGCCGTGGCTGTCTCCGAACACTTGCACTTCGATATGGCGGGGCGAGGTGATCCATTTCTCCAGCAAGACCTCATCATTGCCAAAGCTGGCCTTCGCCTCGCGCATGCAGCTTTCCAGATCGGCAGCGAAATTCTCCGCTGTATCGACCTTGCGCATACCCTTGCCGCCGCCGCCCGCGACCGCTTTGATCAGCACAGGGTATCCAATGGCGTCTGCTTCTTTGGACAGGCGCTCCAAGGACTGGTCTTCGCCCAAATAACCGGGCGTAACCGGCACGCCTGCCTCCATCATCAGCTTTTTGGCCGCGTCTTTTAAGCCCATGGCGCGGATGCTGTCCGGCTTTGGCCCGACCCAGATCAGGCCTGCATCAATCACGCTTTGCGCAAAGTCTGCATTCTCAGACAAAAAGCCGTAGCCGGGGTGGATCGTCTCAGCGCCTGTTTGCTTGGCCGCCGCGATAATCTTCTCGCCGACGAGGTAGCTTTCCGCTGCGGGCGAGGCACCAATATGCACCGCCTCATCAGCTTGCCGCACATGCAAAGCCTTGGCATCGGCATCGGAATAGACCGCGACGGTGGCCACGCCCATTTCGCGCGCGGTGCGGATGATACGGCAGGCAATTTCGCCGCGATTGGCAATCAAAAGTTTGTCTATCATAGCGCCGAGATTAGGCGCTTAGAATGCTGCGGGCAAGCGGATCAATCGCTGCTGCTTTCCTTCAATTTTTCGCGGGTCCAGCGCGGGCCAGATGGGGCAGGCGGCGGCCAATTGTCCAGCGCATCGCGAAACGCGCCGCCGACATGGCGCAGCTTTTCCCACCCGCTGGTGGTGATGCGGCCATTCCATGCCTCCGTGCCCGCCGAGCGCACCTTCAGCCCGATATCGCCATAGATACGCAGCGCCGCAATAATCGCCCAGCGCTGGCGGAATTTCAGCTTCTCAATGCCGAGCCGCGCGTGTTCTTGATGGCGCTCCATCAGCACGATCAAACGCTCCGCCATTTCAGCGAGTTCCTCGCGGTGATGCGGCTTTGTGTGTTGGCCCGGCTCAATGTCTTGCTCGACCAGCCAATCGAGCGGCAAATAGCAGCGGCCCGCCGCATCATCTTCCAAAATATCGCGCGCAATATTGGCCAGTTGGAACGCAATGCCGAGGTCTACGGCTTGATCCAGCGTCTCTTTGTCATCGCGGTCCACACCCATGACAATGCCCATCATCAGACCCACCGCGCCCGCGACATAATAGCAATAGCGCATCATATCGTCTTGCGTGCGGGGCCGCCAATCTTTCTCATCAAGCTCAAATCCGGCGATCACTTCCTCGGCATCATCCAGCGTGAGGCCAACCTCGCTGGACACCTGCCCGTAAGCATCGAAAGCGACCTCTGCTGTCGGTTGCCGGTTCAGGGCCGCTCTGGTCAGCACGCGCAAGATGCGCACACGGTCAGCAAGGCCTGCCTGCCGGTCGAGCGCTCCGCCCAGTTCCTGCCCGTCGATCAAATCATCACAGCGGCGGCACCATGCATAGAGCATCCATACCTGCTCGCGCGTGGTGAGGTCGAACAGCATGGAGGCCGCGGCAAAGCTTTTGGAGCCAGCGGCGATGATCTGCCAGCTGCGCTCAACCAAATTTTCGCGGTTACGCCCTCCGCCCGCCTCGCGCAAAGTGGGGCGCACGAGGCTGGTCGTGGGTCCCAAATGCGAGCCTGTATTGGGCGCGATATTGGACAGATTGCCAGAATGTGTGTTCACAATTCTGCTCTATAAGTCCTTTGCGTCCATTTTGAAAATGGGTGTGTGCGGCTGATAGCTGGCCATTTGATCCAAAAGGCCGGAAATTGTATCTGCTGAAATGAGAATGGATTGGTGGGCTGGCCGGACAAAACCGACCTCGGCCATCTTTGCGTTAAAGGCAATCAGATCGTCGTAAAAACCCATTACGTTGAGCAGGCCGACAGGCTTTGAATGATAGCCCAATTGCGCCCAGCTCATCGCTTCCCACAGCTCGTCCATTGTGCCCACGCCGCCGGGCAGGGTGATGAAGCCGTCCGATAGATCGGTGAACATTTGCTTGCGCTGATGCATGCCGGTGACGGTGTGCAATTCGGTGCAATCGCGGTTGGCGACTTCTGAATTAGCAAGGGCTTCTGGGATCACGCCGATAACCTCGCCGCTGGCGTCCAAAGCCCCCGATGCGACCGCGCCCATCAACCCTAGCCGCCCGCCGCCATAGACAACGCCAATGCCCCGCTTAGCCAGCTCAGCGCCGACTTCGCGGGCATGCTCGATATAGCGCGCATCTTCAGGAGTGGCAGAGCCGCAATAGACAGCGATGCGTTTCATGGCTGGACAGTCCGATCACAAACGATGTCGATCAATCTCTTACTGTCCTTGATCAATGGATCGTCTCTTAGCGGATGCATTTCAATCGGGTCGTTTCTGATTGCATTTCCTTGGCCATAAGGGGCCACGAAAGCATAAGCTTCTTTCAGACCTAATTTTTGATCCACGCAGCTTACCGCCAAAATTGCGTCACCTTTCATTTGGCCTTCCGGATCATCCACTGCGCTTCGGATTAGGATCAAAGGCAAAACTTGGCCATCTTGGTTCACGCTCTTTGTCCAAGCTTGGTCGTAATACCATTTCTCGTCGTAAACTCGACCTTCTTCGGGCCAATCGCTTTCATACTGGCCGCCAATTTCGATCCAAGCATGCGTGTGCCCCTCTTCAACCAAAGGCGAAGTGCCCAAACTAAGTAACGATGCACTAGCCTGAAGAAAGGCGATTATGGAAAGAGCTGTATTCATCCCTCCTTACTGACGACCAAATCCTCCAGCATCAAGCCCGCTGTTGCTTTTGCGCTGCCGACCACGCCGGGAATGCCAGCGCCCGGATGCGTGCCAGCGCCGACAAGATAGTAATTGCTGATCACGTCGTCTCGGTTGTGCGCGCGGAAGTAGGCGCTTTGGGTGAGGAGCGGCTCTAGGCTGAATGCGCTGCCCAAATGGGCGTTCAAATCCGTGCCGAAATCCTTAGGCGCATAGCTGAATTTGGTGACGATGCGGTCGTGAATATCGGGGATCAAGCGGCGGCCAATTTCGTCCAATATGCGTTTTTCTAAGATCGGTTTTACCTCATCCCAATCGACCGCCAATTTGCCCATATGGGCGACGGGCACCAGCGCGTAAAACGTGCTCTTGCCCTTGGGCGCCATGCTGGGATCGGTGACGGTTGGGTGGTGCAGATAGATGGAGAAATCCTGCGGCAAGACGCCGTGATCATAGATGTCATCCAATAGGCCTTTATAGCGCGGGCCGAACAGGATCATGTGATGCGCAATGCCGGGCCATGTCCCGTCGAGGCCAAAATGCACGACGAATAGCGAGGGGCTGAATTTCTTCTTTTTGATCGCTTTGGCTTGGTCTTTGCCGCGCTTCGTATCGGACAAAAGATCGCGGTAGGAATGCATAATATCAGCATTGGACGCCACCGCATCAAAGCGCTGTTTAAAGCCGCTTTTGGTTTCAACCTCGGTCGCCTGAGTGCCCACAGTGTGGACCTGCACCACCGGATCGCCGACGCGCAATGTGCCGCCAAGCCGCTCAAAATGCCGGATCATGCCAGCGATTAGCCGGTTGGTTCCGCCGCGCGTCCACCACACTCCGCCATCTTTCTCAAGCTTATGGATGAGCGTGTAAATCGCCGATGTTTTGAACGGATTGCCGCCCACAAGCAGCGTGTGAAAACTAAACGCTTCGCGCAATTTCGGGTTCTTCACATAGGAGGATATGATCGAATAGACGCTGCGCCATGCTTGCTTTTTCGCCAGAGCAGGCGCGGCTTTCAGCATGCTTTTGAAATCGAGGAAGGGCTTATGCCCCAGTTTCACATAGCCTTCCTCGTAGACGCCTGCGGAATAGTCGAGGAAATCGTGATAGCCTGCGACATCGCCGGGCTCCAGCTTGGCAATTTCATCATCCAGATCGGCCTGATCATTGGAGTAATTGAAGTTTGTGCCATCGGGCCAATTGAGCCGGTAAAATGGCATGACGGGCAGGAGCTCAACGTCATTCTCCATTGTGTGGCCAGTCAAATTCCACAGCTCGCGCAGGCAATCGGGATCGGTGACAACGGTTGGACCGCCATCAAAGGTGAAGCCTTCTTTCTCCCAGAAATACGCGCGGCCACCCGGCTTGTCGCGGCCCTCGATCACGGTGGTTTGGATGCCGGCCGATTGCAGACGGATCGCCAATGCCATGCCGCCAAAACCGGAACCCACGACGCAGGCGGTGCGGCCTGCATAACGTGCGGCCAAAATGGGATCGACACCCTTGGCAATCGGTTCCCTGATCAAGTTTTCGAGATCTGCCTGAGAGGGGGTGTCATTGGTGCTTGTATCGGCGCTCATGCCGTATTCTCCGTGATGAGAGGTTTTCCGCGAGTGGTCAGCGCCTTGATAGCGCTTGCGATAGATACGGGTGGGCGCCCGGTTAAGATGCTGATGCGGTCAGCCCAAGTGGAATGGCCACGATAAAAGCGCTCTACCAGCGGCTGCGGGCGGCGATAAAATTGCGCAAAGATGCGGTCGCGCTCATGCGGCTCGGCGGCGCCAAACAGCATCCGGCCTAGTATTCGGTAAAAGCCCGCCGCGCGCCAATGTGCCTTTGCGCGCGCCTCGACCAAATGGGTGAGGTTGGCGGAGCCTGCGCTCACGGCGTTGGCAATCGCCAGCGCATTCTCCACCGCAATCGGCACAGTGTAGCTGGTGAGCGGATGGCTGAAACCGCCGCGCGCGCCGGCGATCGCAACGCCGGGGATAGCGACGCAGGCTTGGTAAGCGGCAAAGTCTCCGCCGGTAATTACGGGCAAGATGCCAGTTTCCTCCGCCACGGTTTCCCCATGCCAACCCTTTGCGCCGCAATAGGCGCCAATCCGGCTGGCCAGAACATCGCGGTCTAGCTTGGGTTCATCGGCGTAATAAGTGTCTTCAACAAAGACATCCTGCGCGCCCAAAGGCAAAGTGTAGAGGAACCGATACGCGCCGCCATTGCCATGCGGTGCGAGCTGATCAACATCGGCATCCATGATTGTTGGCCGGTCCAGCCCGTGCGGCGTATCTAGGCGCATATGCTGGCCCAGAAACACTTGCCAGCCGCCTTCCAAATGCTTGCTGGGTTCAAACGGGCGGCAATCAATCACATTGCGCGCCGCAATCCGTGTGCCATCATCCAGCGTCACGCCAGCGGCATCGAGGCTGGCGGCGCTGGCGCTCAAATGCACAGCCTCTGCCGGCAAAGCATCCATCAAAGCGTCATGAAAATCCGAACTGGCAAGCGAGCGATAGCCGCTGGTTAAAATGCGCGAATGTTCAGCGAAGCGCACATCATAGCCAGCATCCCAGCGCGCTTGCTCAAAGCAATCCATCAAAGCCGTGCCTGCCGCATCCAAATCGCTGCCGAACCAGCTCCAGCGGTGATTGCCGCCCAGCGTCTCGCCTTGTTCAATCAAAGCAAGCTGCAAGGTGGGATCCATCCGGTGCAGCGCAAGCGCAATGAGCCCACCGGCCAATCCTCCGCCCACTATTGCAACATCGACCGATTTATCTGTCATTACCCTCACGCTTTAGGCCAGCCTAGAGAAAGGAGCAATTGAATAGGAGTTGTAAAGACTGCGCTTTGGCATGCGGGCGATGTTCGTTGATTGAGAGGAGTAGCGAGCGTTCATTGCGGTTTGGTGATTTCGCCGCATAGCTTGCAAAATAGGCGTTGCTGATAGATCAACGCACCCATGAACATTATGAAACCAAGCCGCACCGCGATCCTTATCGGTGCCGCCATCACCGTCGTTACCGTGGTGATATTGCTCGCCATGGGCCGCCCGCCGATCTGCACCTGCGGGACGGTTGAGCTGTGGTATGGCGATATTAATTCGGCCGGTAACAGCCAGCATATTTCCGATTGGTATACGCCTAGCCACATCATTCATGGGATGATTTTCTATGCTCTGGCATGGGCGCTTTTCAGCAAGTGGAAGCTGGGCGGATTAAGTGCGGCCAAATGGGGCTTACCACTGGCTGTGTTTTTGGAAGCGGCTTGGGAAGTGCTGGAAAACACACCCATGGTGATTGAACGGTTCCGGTCGGTCACGGCCAATTGGGGCTATTCGGGTGACAGCGTGCTTAACTCATTTGCCGACATCGGCTGGATGAGCTTGGGGTTTTATCTCGCACTGAAACTGCCGGTAAAGGTGACGGTCGCGCTGGCGATCATTGCCGAGATTGTCGCTGCATATGTGGTGCGCGATAATCTGACGCTGAATGTAATCATGCTGCTGTTCCCAATTGATGCGATTGCCGATTGGCAAGCGGCTGGGATGGCGGCTTAGCACCAAAAAAAGGGCCGCCGATTAAGGCAGCCCTTCTTTATGGCGTGTCGCTGTACCGCCCGCACCCTCCACCCTTCCACCCGGATCGTATCCGAAAATATTCCGGGTGGAAGGGTGGAGGGTGCGGGCTGGCCTAGGCAATCCTAAGCCAACCATCCAAACCTATTCCTCTTTGTCATCATCCTTTGGCGCTTTTGCGCCTTTCGCGCCGTCTGCCAAAATTGGACGCGATGCCGGCATTTTCGCTTTGCGGTCGCCGGTTTTGAGATAGGTGTCGAACCATTCCATCATGCGCAGATTGTAATCATAGCGGCTGCCCGCGCGGCGGTTGCCGTGGCCTTCGCCGGGGAACAAGACAAAGCGCACAGGCGTGTCTGGCTTGCGGATTTTGATCGAGCGATAAAGCTCAAAAGATTGGCCCGGATCAACGCGTGTGTCGCTGTCGCCGTGCATGATCAGGATCGGAGTTTCTGCCTTGTCGACATGATAGATGGGCGACACTTCGAGCATTGCTTGCCAATCATCCCAAGGCCATTTGCGGCTGTGCACATTGTACATTTCATACGGGATATCGCCGGTACCAAACTTGCTGACTTGGTTGGAGATGCCGACGAACATCACGCTGGCGGCATATTCAGCCGAATGCGCGGTTGCGCCCCATGCGCTGGCATAGCCGCCGTAAGATCCGCCGGTGATGCCGGTACGGTTCGCATCGGTGATACCCTTGGCGACAAGCGCGCGTTTGGCATCGACCACATCGGTGAATTCAGGATCGGTGTAATTGTCTTGATGCTGCTTGGAAAAGGCAGTGCCATAGGCGGTTGAGCCGCGGTAGTTTGGCAGGAACACGGCATAGCCTTGACCTGCTGCGACTTGGCCCGGCTTGGAGTAAGCGGTTTGCCAGCCATTGCTTTCATGCGCTTCTGGCCCGCCATGCACATTCATGATTGTCGGCGCGCCGCCGCGAGGGGCTCCGCCAACCGGCTCGATCAAAACGCCTTCGACCTTTTGGCCATCGCGTGCGGTGTAGGTGACAGTGCTTTGTTGGCCGAAGCTAATGTCGGACAGCCATGGGTTGTGGGTGGTCCAGCGGGTGAATTTCTTGCGGTCGAGCATGAACAATTCGCTGGGGTGTTTCGGGCTGTGCGCTGAAACTGCGACTTTTCCGCCAGCGGCCTGAACGCGGCTGAGGATGAGAGAACCGGGATCATATTCGCCGGTGACTTTGCCGCTGGCATTATACATGCGCAGCACGGATTGCGCGCCAATATGAACGATTGCGGCAAGGCGGCCATCGGGCAGCCATTCTGCGTCAACGGCGGCTTCTGCAGCGCCCGCATTCAATGCGCGATATGCGCCGGTTGCTGTGTCAACGAGGTGTAGGGTCGTTGCGGCTGGATCGTTCATATCCACGCCAGCGATCAGCGAGAGTTGCTTGCCATTGGGCGAGATTTCAACATCGCCAATCTTGCCCGGTGTCTCCACCACGGCGCGCACATTGCCAGTGCCAAGGTCGATAATGTTTACCCGTTTCTTGGTGTAGCTGTCATCGACCAGCGGAGTGGGCGCAGTGTCGACAATCGCAAAGGCGCCGCCCGGCGCAATGTCGAAGCTGCTGACGAAACCGGGCAGAGCAATTTCGCGCGGTTCCTTATCAACATCACCGCCAATGCTTGCTGGCGCTTTGGCGGCGAACATGCGTGAAGGCTTGAACTCTTCCTCATAAACGCGGGCATTGAAGCCAGCCTTGCTTTGCGTTTTGCGTTGCTTGTCTTCTTCTGCGCCCGCCAGCACGTAAATGGTCGCGCCATCATCGCTCCATTTGTAGCTGCTGACATTGGCATCCTTAATCGCGGCGAGTTGTGTGTAGGTTCCGCCATCGACCGGCACGCCCCATACGGCGCGTTTTTTGTCCTTCTTTGCCCAGATAAATCCGATCATCCGGCCATCGGGCGAGAAGCTGACGCTGCGCGGGGTGATGTCTTTGGGCAGGTAAGCGCGGGCGGCATTGGGGCCGGTCGCGACTTTCAATTGTTGCTTGGTCGTGCCGTCTTTTTCGCCGTCTGTAACATCGGGCAGGCTGGCGGTGGTGAAGGCCACGCGCGTGCCATCGGGTGAAACAGCAATCGCGCCAAGGCTTTCGATTTTTGCGACATCTTCGGGTGTCATCGGCCGTGCTTGCGCGGTTGCAGCCAGCGAGACAGAGGCGAAGAAGGTTGCCGTCAATGCGGCGTATTTAGGTGCAGAAGGCTTCATAAGAATATGTGTCCCCAATGTAAGAATATTGCCCGTTAAGTTTCGTTTGAAACCGTCATAGCGAACCCAGCGCGCAAGGCAAATTGCGAAATATGCAGCATTGCAGCAGGCGGCAAAGCATGACTATGACATGCGTAAGGGAGAATGGATGATGAGATTTCGCAAGCTTGCTTTGGGTTCTTTTGTTTGCGCGGCTGCGGCCATGGCTGCGCCCGCTGCGGCAGAGACCATCGTTTTTGCTGGCTCCGTTTTGACCGATGCAAACAGCGCCCCCAGTGGTCCTTCTGTGATTGTGGTAGACCAAGGTAAGATTACCGGCATCTATCCAGCGGAAAGCAGTGAAGCGCGCGTTCTCAGCACGGAATCAGGCGCTGAGGGCAAGACAATCATCGACCTCTCCGACAAGACTGTCCTACCCGGTCTGATCGATCTGCACACGCATTTGTCCGGTGATCCATCGGGTGAGTTTTGGCGCGGGGCGACCAATCCGCCGGAATGGTACACGCTCATCGCGGCGAAGAACGCGCGGATCACGGCGCTGGCGGGCTTCACCACTGTGCGCGATTTGGGTTCTCGCACCGATCAAGTCACGCAAAGCCTGCGCCGCGCAACGGCCTCCGGCATCACGCCCGGCCCGCGCATTGTCACATCGGCGCGCACGATCGCAATCGTTGGCGGGCACGGAGACACCAATGGGTTCCGCAAGGAAGTGAACGATGCGCTGGCGTCGGGCTTTTCCTGCACCGGAGTCGTGGAATGTTCAGAGCGCGTGCGCACTGCGTCCAAATATGGCGCAGACCTGATCAAGATTACGGCAACCGGTGGCGTATTGTCTCAACAAGGGCGCGGGCTGGAGGCGCATTTTACTCCTGAAGAAATGACAGCCATCGTCGACACCGCGCGCACTCTTGGCCTCAAAGTCGCCGCCCATGCCCACGGCGCTCGCGGGATTGAAGCGGCCGCACGCGCCGGCGTTCAGACGATTGAGCACGGCACCTATATTGACGAGCAAGCGGCCAAGGTGATGCGCGAAAAAGGCACAATTCTCGTCCCCACTTTGATGGCGTTTGAAGGCATTAAGAAGAACGTTGGCACCGGCTATTACACGCCGGTTGTTGACGATAAGATCCGCACAGTCGGCCAGTTTGCCGGAACCATCGTTGAGCGCGCGCGCAAATATGGTGTCAAAATCGCCTTTGGCACCGATGCAGGCGTCTTTCCCCATGGCGAGAATGCAGGCGAATTTGCTCTGATGCGCAAAGGGGGCATGAGCAATGCGCAGGCATTGGCAAGCGCAACCACAGTCGCCGCCGAAGTGCTGGGGCTAGGCGATCAAATCGGTCAGCTAAAAGTGGGATATTCAGCCGATATCATCGCTGTGGATGGCAATCCGCTGGCGGATGTTAGCGTGCTGGAAAAGGTCGATTTCGTGATGGTACGCGGGCGCGTGATTGAGTAATTTTTGACCAATAAGGCACGCAAAAACCACATAAGCTTGCGTACTCTACGAACTCGGCCAGCCCTTTCGTTTTGTTAACTTGCGCTGCCCTCAATAGAGGTTTAGCGCGCGGCCAATAATATTCTTATGGGATTGGACCGGTCATGAGTTTTACTCGCACAGCGCTGCTAAGCGTTTCTGTTTTGGCGATTTCTGCCTGCTCGGCAGCGGGGGATGATGCGGGCTTGCAAACCGCTGCTTCAGCGCCTGCCGCATCAGAGCCCGCCGCGGCCACCATGAGCGAGCGCGAGGCAATGTTCGCTCTGTTTGAGCGCGCCGATAAAGACGAGCTCGCGCTCAGCCCCTTGGGTGCAATGTTCCGCGGCATCTTCGACAATGCCGATCAGCTCGGCGATTTTTACACTGATGAGCTGGAGGCCAAAACCAAGGCTTTGGCGCAGCGCAATATGCGCGAGCTTAGCGCCATTGATCGCCTCGCTCTTAATCCCACTGACCGCATCGCTTATGATGTTTTCATGCGCAATCAGGACGAGGCGCTGAGCGAATTTGAGCCGGACATTCTGATGGTCAACCGCGCGCGGCCGATCAATCACTTCTTTGGCTTGCACACTTTCTACCCAACGCTGGAAAGCGGCAAAAGCGCAGCGCCGTTTGAAACGGTGAAGGATTATGAAAACGCCATTTCACGCCACGGTCAATACACCCAAATCGTCAGCCGGATTATCGCCCGTTTCGAAGAAGGCGCGGCGAACGGTGTGTTCGAAACCAAGCTGACCGTTGGCAATATGGTCGAGCAGCTCGATACGCAGCTCGCCGAGGCGCCGACAGCCTCGCCCTATTGGGGCCCAATCAATGAGATGCCCGATAGCATTGGCGCAGAAGACAAAGCGCGCCTGACCAAAGGCTTCGAACGCTCAGTTGGAGGTATCTACGGCGCCAACACCCGATTACGCGATTTCCTCAAGAACACCTATCTGCCCCAAGCAAGAGACAGCGTTGGCCTGTCGGAAATGAAGGGCGGCAAGGCTCTGTATGAAAAGCTGGTGCGCGATACGACCACACTGCCGCTGGCCCCTGATGAAATTCACAATCTCGGCCTGTCAGAGGTTGCGCGCATTCGCGGCGAGATGGCGAAGGTGCAAAAGCTGATGGGCTTTGAGGGCACGCTGAATGAGTTTTTCACTTATCTGCGCACTGATCCCAAATTCACTCCGCCAAGCCGTGAGTGGATGACGCAGGAATATTACAGCATTGGCAAAGAGGTGGATAAGCGCATTGGCGACTACTTCTCGCTGCTGCCGAAAACGCCGCTGGAAATTCGCCCTTATGAGCCTTTTCGTGAGAAGTTTCAGGCTGGTGGTTCCTATCAGTCCGGCCCGCCTGACGGTTCGAAACCCGGCATTTTCTATTTCAATGCCTATGATTTGCCTAGCCGGCCGATCACGCAAAATGTGACGCTCTATTTGCATGAGGGCGCACCGGGTCACCATTTCCAAATCAGCCTCGCGCAGGAAAACGAAAGCCTGCCGGCCTTCATGCGCTTCGGCGGCAGCACCGCTTATGTTGAGGGCTGGGCGCTTTACGCAGAAACGCTTGGCTTTGAAATGGGCCTCTATGACGATCCGATTGCTTGGTATGGCACATTGGATGATGAGATGTTCCGTGCGATCCGCCTTGTCGTCGATACCGGCCTGCACTCCAAAGGCTGGAGCCGCCAGCAAGCAATTGATTACATGCTCGCAAACTCCTCCAAAGGCGTGACCGATGCGACCGCAGAGATTGATCGCTATATTGCGATCCCAAGCCAAGCATTGGCTTATAAAGTCGGCGCGCTAAAAATTCAGGAGCTGCGGGCAAAATCTAAGGCGGCGCTGGGTGATGCGTTCGACATCAAAGAGTTCCACGCCGAAGTGCTGAACACCGGCGCGCTGCCATTGGAAGAGCTAGAGGCGAAAATCGACCGCTGGATTGAGTCCAAAAAAGCCGGCTAGTTTAGGCGCTCTTTTGGCTGGACGACTTGGGCGACTGGCCCAAGTCCTCAGCCTGCTTTGCATCCTTGGCCTCTTGCGCTTCTTTCGCATGCAGCGGGAGAGGCAAGGTTGGATTGCTGACAAGAGCGCGTTTCTCGCGCAGATCGGTCAGCTCTGACAATTTGGTCGCTTTGGAGAATAAGAAACCTTGCGCCTCGTGGCAGCCTTCGCCGCGCAATGTATCAAGCTGAGCGGGGTCTTCGACGCCCTCTGCTGTGGTGGTCATGCCCAGACTGCGCGCAAGATCGGTCACAGCGCGAATAATCGCAAGACAATCGGGATTATCTTCCAGCTCATTCACAAAGCAGCGATCGATTTTGATCTTATCAAACGGGAATTTGCGCAGGTAATTGAGCGAGCTGTAGCCTGTGCCAAAATCATCCAGCGAAATGCGAATGCCCAGATCGCGCAGCTTGTGCAGAGTGGCGATATTGACTTCTGTGCCTTGCAGCAGGACGTTCTCTGTAATCTCCAGCTCAAGCCGATCAGGGCTAAGGCCGGATGAGGCAAGCGCATTCACGACGACCCCAATCAGAGCCGCGCTGCGCATTTGCGCTGGCGACAGGTTCACAGATACGCGAATGGTTTCTGGCCACTGCGTCGCATCATGGATTGCATTGCGGATGACCCATTCGCCCAATTGCACAATCAGGCCGGTTTCCTCTGCCAGAGGAATAAAGTCATCGGGCATCACCACGCCGCGTTCAGGGTGGTTCCAACGGATAAGCGCCTCGTAAGCGACGGTCTCATTCGTCTCAATATTGATCAGCGGCTGGTAGTAGAGTTCAAACTCATTGGCGCCAATTGCCGCGCGCAAGTCCAATTCCAATCGGCGGCGGTTCTGCGCGCTTTCATCCATTTCAGGGGCAAACAAAGCGAAGCGATTGCGGCCATCTTCCTTGGCGCTATAGAGCGCTTGATCAGCGCGTTTCATCAATTCGGCAGGTTCTTTGAGGCCGTCTTGATAATGGGCCACGCCAATGCTGGAGGAGATGACGACCGCATGGCCTTCAATCTCAAACGGCTCTGCCAAGGTTTCAACGATTTGCGCAGCGACATCTTCGGAGCGGGCATTGGCGTCTTCACCGTAAAGCAGAACGGCAAATTCATCGCCGCCAAGCCGTGCGACGAAATCTTGCTCGCCGACGGTTTTTTCAATCCGGCGCGCAGCTTCGCATAGAAGCCCGTCACCTACCGGATGACCGAGCGCATCATTGACCGATTTGAAAAAGTCGAGATCGAGGAACAGCACTGACAATTGTTTGCCCGTGCCGCGGCGATGGCGGTGCAAATGGCGCTTCAAAGCCTCATTGAACTGATAGCGATTGGCGAGATCAGTTAGGCCGTCATAATGCGCCATATAGCTGATGCGTTTCTCGGCCTGCTTGTGCGAGGTAACGTCAGAGGCCACGCCGCGCATGCCGCCAAGCCCATCAGGCTGGGCTGAAATCGTCCACCAATGCGGCTCATCATTGACTTGCAGCTCAAGAGTCAGATTGCGGAAGCCATGTGAATTGGTCAGCTTAGTTACCAGGATGTGGCGTTCTGGTGACTGTTCAAATAAGTCAATAAAATGCATGTCGGCGAGCAATTCTGGTGCCCGCCCAGCGGCATTACTAAAGCGATCTGAGGGGGCAATGATTTGCCCATCGGATGATGCATTCCACAACCAGTCTGACGATTGGCTTTCAAAATCATTCAAAAGCAATTGCACCGTTTCACCGCTGGTGCGCAGTTCTTCGCGCGTTTTGATACGCGTAGCAAATTGTGCCTCGCGCCTATGCCCGCCGCGCAGCAACAATGCCGCATAGCATGCTAGCAGCAGCAGAGCCGGGCCAAGCGGCACATCGGGTTTGTTGAGCAGTGCCATCGCGCCGCCCATTGCCAATGGCATGATGAATAATGCGCCTGCACGGCCCATACTGGTATAGGTCGTAACTGATGCGCCCATCATGCCAGAGCAGATCATGATCAGAAGAACATAATCGCCATAGCTGGAATGGCTGGAAAAATAGGCAATGCCCAAACCCCAAATCGTGCCGGTCATCAGCGCGCTGAGATGGATCAGATTTGCGTGCTTATCTACAACTTCCGGCGTTTCTTTGCGCGGATCAATCCCGCGAATATTGCGAAAGCGGATCAGTGCAGCGCCCAAGATTGCGGCTAGCCACGCAAGCAGAATATAGTGATTATGATGCGACCAAAATGCCGCCGTCAGCAGAACCGCATTGAACACGCCAGCGGCAGTTGCAGTGCTTGCATAGCGAAAGTTCTCGCTAACCTGCTCGGCCAAAAGTGTGTTTGCAAAGTCGCCCTTGCTTTGAACATTGGTCATAGTGCTCGGCAATTCCCTAAGGTAACGTATTCATTGGCTTTTGGCCTTGATCGCCGCGCTAAGGGAATGCGGCTAAGTAATGGTTAAAATAGAGGAAAAAACTGATGCTGCGTTTCTCGGTATTTTAAGCAAGCGCAGTTTCCCGTCATTTCTGCGGTATTTGCACCGCAGACAGTCCCAAAAAACATAGGCGGCATTTTGCACCTTCGCGCTGGACGCGCCCAATATTCCGGCCTAGTCTTCGCCCCATACCCCGGGGAGCCTAGCGAGTCTGTTTGCCCAATTGGCGGCAGGCGCAGGTTGAGAGGGACGCTTCCATTGCACATGGCGCGAGCGTCCGACCCGTTGAACCTGAACCTGTTAATACAGGCGGAGGGAGCGGGCCGATCATCCTCCATGGATATCGCCTGAAATCTCTTCGCTGCATTGGAGAGACGCATCATGGCAGACATTAATTCCCCCGTTGAAATTGGCGTAACCACCGGCCCCATTCGCGGCAGCCGCAAGGTGCATATTGGTGCGCGCACCGGTAGCGGCGTTCGTGTTGCCATGCGCGAGATTGATCTGGAAGGCGGCGAGGAACCTGTGCGCGTTTACGACACCTCCGGCCCATACACAGACCCTGATGCCAATATCGATATTCACGCTGGCCTGCCGCAAATGCGCCGCGACTGGATCATGGCCCGCGATGATGTGGAGGAATATGACGCCCGCGAAGTGAAGCCAGAGGATAATGGCCAGCTTGGCCCAGACCGCAGCGGCGGCGTCCCAGCCTTCCAAAATGTTGTCAAAAAACCTCTGCGCGCCAAGGCTGGCAAGAACGTGTCCCAAATGCACTATGCGCGCCAAGGCATCATCACGCCTGAGATGGAATATGTCGCAGAGCGCGAGAATTTGGGCCGCGAAATGAATGCGGAACTGATCGCGGCAAACCGCGCTGGCACCGAAAGCTTTGGCGCCAGCATCCCCGATCTCATCACGCCGGAATTTGTCCGCGAAGAAGTCGCCCGCGGCCGCGCCATTATCCCAAACAATATCAACCACCCCGAAACAGAGCCCATGGCAATCGGGCGCAATTTCCTCGTCAAGATCAACGCCAATATCGGCAATTCCGCCGTTGCATCTGATGTGGCGAATGAAGTCGATAAAATGGTCTGGTCGACCCGCTGGGGCGCGGACACGGTCATGGATCTCTCCACGGGCCGCAATATTCACGACACCCGCGAATGGATCATCCGCAACTCGCCCGTTCCCATCGGAACAGTGCCGATTTACCAAGCGCTAGAGAAAGTTGGCGGCGTTGCTGAAGATCTCAATTGGGAAGTCTTCCGCGACACCCTGATTGAGCAGGCCGAGCAAGGCGTCGACTATTTCACCATCCACGCCGGCGTGCGCCTGCCCTATGTGCCGATGGCTGCAAAACGCGTCACTGGCATCGTCTCACGCGGCGGCAGTATCATGGCGAAATGGTGCCTCGCGCACCACAAGGAAAGCTTCCTCTACGAGCATTTCGACGACATCACCGAGATCATGAAAGCCTATGACATCGCCTATTCGCTGGGCGACGGATTGCGCCCGGGCTCCATCGCGGATGCCAATGATGAAGCGCAATTTGCCGAGCTGTATACTTTGGGCGAACTCACCCACCGCGCTTGGAAATCCGATGTGCAGGTGATGATCGAGGGGCCGGGCCACGTCCCCATGCACAAGATCAAAGAGAACATGGACAAGCAATTGGAGGTCTGCGGCGAAGCACCCTTCTACACGCTTGGCCCCCTCGTCACCGATATTGCGCCGGGCTATGACCACATCACCTCCGGCATCGGCGCGGCACAAATCGGTTGGTATGGCACCGCGATGCTTTGCTATGTCACACCCAAAGAGCACCTCGGCCTGCCTGACCGCGACGATGTAAAAGTCGGCGTTGTAACGTACAAACTGGCCGCCCACGCAGCGGATCTCGCCAAGGGTCATCCAGCGGCAAAGGTCCGCGATGACGCTCTGTCAAAAGCGCGGTTTGAATTCCGCTGGCGCGATCAGTTCAACCTGTCACTCGACCCAGAAACGGCAGAGGATTACCACGATCAAACTCTGCCAGCAGAAGGCGCGAAAACGGCGCATTTCTGCTCCATGTGTGGGCCCAAGTTTTGCTCCATGAAAATCAGCCAAGAAGTGCGCGATTTCGCCTCCACCCAAAACCAAGGCGCAGAAAGCTTCCTCGCCAGCGCGCAAGCCGGTGCGGACGCAGCGGAGGCCAGCAAGCAGGCCGCGCTCAAAGGCATGGAAGAAATGTCGGAGAAATATAAGGATATGGGCCAAAAGCTGTATTTGCCTGAAGGGGAGTGATGGTCTTTAGCCTTCCTGATCTCAGCCGGAATTTGGCGGGTGCCGCCTGCGTTTTCGCAGCGCTAGTCAGCAGTGCGGCGCAGGCTAAAGAAGCCGACTGGTCGCTTGCTGGCGAAGCGTATGCTGCGGGCGAGGAGCAGGCCGAAATGGTCTTTGACCGGAAGGCTGCTGCTCGGTGCGTGGGGCGTTGGACGGTCCATCATGATGCGATCAATGATTTCACAATATCGATAGCGGCCGTTCACCAATTGCCCGACGACTTGCGGCAAATGCGTGCCAAATCAGCAGCCGAGTTCTTTCGTTTGGATACATGGGATGAGCGGGCCTACCGCAAGGCTTCAAATCGGGCCAAGGCACAGCTTCGCCGCGCTGTGGACGGAAATGCGGGTAACTTGCGCCGTTATTTCGAAGAGCTTGGCCGGTGTTCGACCGGAGCTGAAGCAGTCGGCGATGCGCCGGATGGCGCGATCGAAGTGCCTGACACCGTGGATGCGGAAGCTGCATTCGCCAAGCTGCTTGGTCTTGAGGGAAGTTGGCAAATCGCGGGCCGGGCCGAACACAGATTGCGCATTCGTTTCTATCCCACGGCAGGCGGCTCAGTGCTTGTAGAGGAATGGACCAATAAAGGCCGGCCCCATTCGCTCACCCTCTATCACCGCGATGGCGACACGCTGCTGGCCACGCATTATTGTCCGCAGGGAAATCAGCCGCGAATGGCGCTGTTCGGCGACCCGAGCGGCGCGGTTCGTTTTACCTTCCGCGATATCACTGGATACGATCCCTCTTCTCAGCAATTCCAACACGATTTGTGGTTTGCTTTCGATGATCCGGATCACATCACTCGCAGCGAAATCTATCACGATGGCGAAGGCGTCAAACATCCGTCTGCTTTGAAGCTGGAGCGGGTTGAGGCGGGAACGCAGTAAGGCGCAATAAGACCAAGGATTGAAGGGCAAGCAATGGCAGGCATGAAACCAGAGACACAAACCTTCCGCGTGCCGTTTGTTGAGCGCACGCAGATGCAATATCTCGCGAAGGAGCGCGGTTTTTGCAAATTGCTCATGCCGCTCGCGCCCAATGCCAATCATGTTGATGTGATGTATATGGGCGCCTTCACCGTGCTGGCCGAGGCGGTAGCGGCCAATCCGGGTATCTCGATCATCGATCCTGCGGTGCATTTCCCGATCGTCAAAGACATTGCTGTCGACTTTCACGCCATGGCGGCCAGCGATGTGACGGCGGAATACCGGCTGAGCGAGGAACAAATTTCGGAGCTTGAGGCCGATCTAAAACGCAAGGGCAGCGCAGGCTATTTGGCCGAAGTGCCGATGCTGGATGATACAGGCAAAATTGTCGCCACAGGCCGAGTGACGATCAAATTGCTCTCCCACAATTGGAGCGGGTGAGGGCTGGGGCCCGCGCTTGAGACTTTCTCCCTCAAACATTTTTCTTCAAGAGGGTTGAAACTAATCTTATTGCTACCATATCCATACTGCCCGTCGAGATTGTCGATGTGGGGAAGTAGTTACTCCTGTCAATTGTTATTTATTCAGTTCCATAGGAACTGGACGATTGTCAGCGCCGAAGCGATGATCGACATGATCGCCGCAACTCGGCACGATGTGCTTACTTCATTATAGCGCATAGCGTTCTACGCGACGTGGACAATTGGCTGATTATCGACAGATGCTAATTTGGAAACGAACCTAAGTTGATCTTGAAAAAGATGTTTCGGGGAGAGATTCGGAAGACGCGTTCCTTTACTCTCCCCGAATTGCTATCAACTATACTATGCAGCAAAGAAAATTAGATGGTTGGTTTAAGCCACGTTCGTATAGACACTTTGATTTCCCGCAAAGTTTCAAATCTGCGAAGAAAATAGCATGCAACCCGATGTTGGTGCAAAAACATCAATTTTTGCCTCTTGTTCGATTTGTCGAAAAGCGAAGGCGTTACCGTACTGACAATACGAATTTGAGTATTCCTCGTAGTAAAAGAGCTACAGTTGTATCTGTCAAAGAGAGGGAAATAAGGTACGCATCGCATATCGATTCAGCAATCTACCAGCGTTATGCTTACCTGCTGAAAGAGCCATATGATCTTTTTTTAAAAAGTGCAGGTATTGACGACGCGGTAATTGGTTATCGATCTGGCAAGGGGTCGAATGTCGACATGGCTGCAGCAGCGTTCGCAGAAATAGCTGCTCGCGGCGATGTAACGGCAATATGTTCAGATATAACTGATTTCTTTCCGAGCATCTCTCATAAGATTTTGAAAGAAGGTCTGCAGCGGGTGCTTCGTGTAAGTCGGCTCCCGCAAGACTGGTATGCTGTATTTAGATCCTTGACCAAATTCTCATCGCTTGATCTTGAGGAATTAGCAAAAGTTGAGAGCTTTAATCCAAAGAAGCCTCCCTTTCCTTTGGTGCAGAACATCAATCAAGCGTTAAAACGATGTAGGCGCGCTAACGTCATAATTTCAAATTCAAAGAAGTGTGAGATTCCGCAGGGTACCCCGCTATCAGCTGTAGCGGCAAACATCTCGATGCATCGTTTTGATGAAGCCTTGCAGGCTTTCGTGGTAAGTTGCGGAGGATTGTATCTTCGATATTCAGATGATGTGTTGTTGCTTGTTCCACCAGCAATGGAGAAAAAGGCGATAGTACAACTCGAAAGGGTCTCGTTGGCCAATGAGCTGTCAATTAGTAAGGAAAAAACAGAGATTGCGCGGTTCTCCGTAGCATCGGGAACGCAAATGACTGATCGGCCGATCAACTATTTGGGGTTTCGCTTTGACGGTCAGAACACTTCACTTCGGCCAAGTACGCTTTCTAGGTACTATAGACGGATGACTTATGCCGCTAGGGGGGCGGCCAAAGGAGCTGGAAAGAAGGGCAAGCCAGCCTCTCAGACTTTTAAGCGAAGCCTATTTAGGGATTTCACGCACTTGGGGCGTCGTAATTTTTACTCATATTCGAAGCGGGCCGACGCTAAGATGCCGAGTTCGATAATCAAGAGACAGCTCAGAAGGCACTTCAAAATACTTCTTAGAAAAATTGAGGCTCGCGGCAAATAGTTGCGAACCAGTCATTTAGATTCTTGGCAGTGAAACGGAAGTCGAGCGGCAAACACATCCTTTGCTTTTTGCCTCAATCAGCCGTCGAGCACACGACTTTGCGGAATTGCTACACTACACCCCAAACTTTCCTACACGCACAAAATCTGCATTACACTGCTCGATGAGCAAACAAGATATCGCGCCGATCACCGGCCACCTCGTCCCGGCTTCTGGCCCTACCTCTTCAAACAACGCCCGCGGCGACGGTTGGACGCTGCCCAAACAAGCCGCTTTTCTGCGCGCTTTATCGGCTAGCCATTCGGTTTCGCATGCGGCGAAATCTGTCTCTATGTCGCGGCAATCGGCGTACCGGCTGCGCTCGCGGCTTAAGGGGGAGGCGTTTGATTTGGCGTGGGAGGTGGCGTTCCATCATTCCTATGATGTGCTCGCCCATGCAGCGCTCGACCGCGCGATTAATGGCACGGAGCGCCCGATCTTTTTCCAAGGCGAGCAAGTGGGCAGCTACCGCAAATATGATGAGCGGCTGACGGTGGCGATGCTGAACCGGCTCACCCCGCGCGGCAATCCCAAGTCCGGGCGATTGGGGCCGTCGGCGGAGCGGCATGCCCGCGATTTTGAAGGGCTGCTGGGCGCGGTCGAGGCTGGCGAGGCGGTCGACACAGGCGCGCCGCAATTTGATGAGCCGAGCGAGCGGGAACATTTGGAAACGAGAGAGGCGGGCTTCTCAGGCTTTGCCAAAGAGATGCAAGCGCATGAGGAACGTCTGGAGGCGGAGGCATACCGCGAGGGGGATTATGCCGAAGAGGGCTGGCCCTATGATGAGGAGGGATATGAGGATGACCATGAGGCAGACTATGAGGCGGCTGATGATCTGGAAGGGGATGGGGCGCTAGAGGGCGCTCCAGATCATGAAGGTCCTGAAATGGAGGAAGGTGACAAACAGGAAGGTGACAGACAGGGCGTCATCCCCCCGTGTCCGTCCACTTTGAGCCATGAGCAGGTTCTTAAGCTATTACAGCAGTTTGATGATGATGTGGCGGGAATAGACAAGGGTGACAGGGTGTAACCTTTGTCACCTTAGGGCCGGCATAGCTGCCAGCTAAGGCGCAATGCTAGCCCGCAGCGACAGTCCTATTGCGGCCCGTTTCCTTGGCCTTATACAGCGCCCGATCCGCCCGAACCATCAGCGGGTCCATCGCTTCATCAGCGCGCATGGCGGCTATGCCGAAACTGGCGGTGATGGTGTGCGGGCCGTCTTGCGTGATCAGCGGGGATGCCTCCAGCGCGGCGCGGACTTGCTCGATAATATCGGGGAAATTGGCGGTGGAGCCTTGCGGTGCAGCGATCAGAAATTCCTCGCCGCCAATGCGCGAAACCAGCCAGTCATCGGGCGTCAGCTGCGTCAAAATGCTGGCGACGTGAATGATGCCCGCATCGCCTGCGTCATGGCCATAGGTGTCGTTGATGCGCTTGAAAAAGTCGATGTCGGCAATGGCAATGGAAAGCAGATCCACATCCTGCGCGTCATGGTTTGACCAGCTGCGCAAGGATTGCATGGCAGCGCGGCGATTGGCCAGACCGGTCAGCGGGTCGGTATGCGCAAGGCGGTCCATCTCGGCGCGCGAACGCTCTAATTGGAGCGTCAGATTGGCAATCCAGCCAAAGGCGAGCGGGGCGACCAGCAGCGGGATAAGCGCTGCGATGACCATGGTCTCACCATATTGCGCTTCGCCAGCGGTGGAGAATGCGAGATGGGTCATGCCGATAGAGGCCGCCACGCTGAAGGCAACGACCAGCAGGCCATTGCGCCACAAACGCGCTTTTACACCGGACGTAGCAAGGCTGTCCTCATGGGGTTGAGGATTGCTTGCTGTGTTAAAAGAGTGCTCTGCGTTGCTCATATCGGTCCATTGCACATGGCCAAATGCGGCCAGGTTCGAGCGCGATTATAGACCTGCGTTTACGAATTTTTCCCTAACGCGAGAGCTGGATTAATACGCGGTCGAGTTCCTGCAGAAAGCGTGAGCGGTCCGATTTGCTGAAAGGGGGCGGGCCGCCTGCGCCCGCACCAGTGGCGCCGTCCATTCCGGCGCGCAAATCTTCCATGATCGCCCGCGTCGCAAGCGCGCTGCCGATGCTGGCGGTATCAAATGGCCGGCCATTGTGCGCCATGACGGAAGCTCCGGCTTTCAGGCAGCGTTCCGCCAGCAATATGTCGGCGGTGATGACCACGCATTGGCCGCCAAGCCGCTCCGCTTCCTCGGCGATCCAATCGTCGGCGGCATCGAATTTGGGGCCATCTGCACCGCCCTCCAGCACGACGCGCTTGATCCGGTCTGAAACCGGCACGCGGAAATAGCTGTTGGCGACGACGCGGACCTGCGCTTTGAAGCGGTCTGCCACGCGGTAAATCTCGTCCTTCACAGGGCAAGCATCGGCATCGATGAGGATGGTTATGATTTTTGCGATTGGCGAAGCGCCCTTATGGCAAATGGAATTAGGATCGCAGGCGCTAATATTTCCAGCGCTCGGTGAGCATCTTTGCCTCGCCATCCTTGACCGCAATTTCGGCAGAGGGAGCATCGGTTTTGCCCGGCGCAAACAATTCGTAGATCACCGTTCCATCATTTTGCACGCTTTCAATCACGCGCTCTGGTGTGAACATATTGTCCACTTTTTCAGCAACAGCGCGGGCATCTGCGGGTACGGCATCCCATGCAATATCGCGCTGAACTTCGACCACGGTGACAGAGCCATCGGCCTCTTGTTTCATGTCGAGTTCGACTTCGCTGCCATCGGGGCGTGCGCCTTCGACATCGAAGAAAACCATGCCTTCGCGCTCTTTCTTCTCAACCTCGGCAATGGTCATGCCGGGAATTTTCGCTTCTGCTGCGGCAGTGATACCATCGGGCAAATTGGCGACATCCAGATCGGTTGAGACGCTCTCAGGCGCTTCGGACAGGATTGCACTGTCATCGGCGGCTTCTTCGGCCGAAGGCGCGCAGGCGCTAAGCAAAGCGGCGGATATCACTGGCAGAGCGGCGAAAGTACGAATGCGCATTGTGGTTTCCTCTTTGGCAATTCTAGGAATGTGAAGCCTAACCTATTCCGCACCCAAATGTTTAGCCCTTTGTGACATTTTTTAGGTTCGATTTCACTGGAAAATGCGCCGAAAGCGCCCATATTGATAGAACAACAACATGCCACTGAGAGGAGCATTCCCCCAATGCCAAACACATCTGAATTGCAGTTCCAGTTTAATTCCGACAGCTCTGTTATGGGCACTGACAATGTGGCGACACGGATCGAGGAGGCAGTGCGCGCCAAGCTTGCTCGTTTTGAAGAGCGCCTGACGCGGATCGAAGTGCATGTCTCAGATGAGAATGCGCATAAGGGCGGCGCCGATGACAAGACCTGCATGATCGAAGTGCGCCCGCGCGGCGACAAGCCGATTGGCGTGACAGAGCATGCCAGCGATGTGGATACAGCAGCGCGGCGGGCGGCGAATACCATGGCGCAGCGTTTGGAGCGCGTGTTGGGCAAAGCGCAAAAGCACAAGCACGACCCGCGCCCTGATAAGGCGCTTTAAGCCAAGTTAGGTTTTGCCGGCAGCCGTCTGCGCTGAAGCTTGCTCTGCTTCATGATGAGCCTCAGCATTGGCGGCGGCTTGGCTGACGGTTAGCTGAGAGGCGAAACTGGTGAACAGAATTTTGGTGTCCAGTTCCATAGCCTCAGGCAAAGTGCCGGTAAAAGCACTGGCCGCGCCAGAAGCAGTGAGCGGCACAAAGATGGGGCGCATCGACCAATCGGGACATTCGCGCGCGCTGCGTTCTTGCTTGCGGATTAAGTTGATTGAATTGTGGCGGGTATCCGCTTCGATATTGCGCATAATCGCCAGCACATCCTCCTCCTCGCCCTCAAGCAATTGGATGAAACTCAGCGTGTTATAAGCCAGCATACCGGTGACACGGCAGGCTGCATTAAAAACGGCGGCCCGCTCGGCCAGTGCTTCGACTTCGGCATTGGTCATCGCACCGCTTACGGTGCTGACGTAAATTAGTGATAGCAAAATGTTCCCTCAACCCTGCGCTCGGCAGGATGTTCTTTCCCCAAACTCAGCGGCCATACTCACCATAAAAGGCGCATGATGCAAGAGAGAAAAGCGGGCCCTTATCCGGATGGTTGCTGGGTCAATCGCACCAGCTCCCAATCATAGCCTAGCTCGCGCACGCGGTCCTCCAGCTTGGCGCGCAATTCGGCGCTGGGCTGAGGTTCCCGTGTCAGCATCCACAAATAGCGGCCGGAGGGCTCGCCCACAATTGACCATGCATATTCGCCTTTGGTATCCACTTCGCCGCGGTCCAGCACCCAATAATCACCGTAAAAGGGCCCGAAGAAACTGACCTTCAATTTCGAACCGGCTGGCCCGCCATTGTCCGTCACGATTTTTGCCTTGCCGGTGGATTGGTCAAAGCCGCCATCCAGTCCGCCCTTATAGCAAGCGTTGAGGACTTTGATCTTGCCATCATCGCGCAAGGAGTAATCCGCCGTGACGCCTTCGCACCCTTCCTGAAAGGGCGCCTCGTAGCGGCCAAATTCATACCATTTGCCAAGATAGGATTGCAGCACAACGGGCTTTGCAGGCTGCGGCACAGCGGCATTGCCAACCGGGCCGGGTGAGCCGACACAAGCGGTGAGGCTGGCGGCCAATAAAGCGGCGGAAATGAGTTTAAGAATATGCATCAAAATTCAAACCCCGCAGCTTTCGCCTCTGCGTTTATTTCCGCTCCGGTTTTGCGGTGCGTGTCCTGCTTAAAGGCGTAATAATCGGGCTGCTCATCGACAAAAATTTCCTCGCCGAGGGTCATACCGCCGACATCATCGAACAATCCAGCAAGGAAGGAATAGGAGCCGGTCGGCGTGAAGTTGTAAAATAGGTTGCTGCCGCATTTGGAGCAAAAACCGCGCTCTGCCCAATCAGAGCTTTTGAAGCGGGAGATATGCTCCTCGCCAGTGAAGCGCACATCATCGCTGCCTTGCACCGCGATATAGGCGCTGCCGCACCAACGCCGGCACATTTCGCAGTGGCAAGCCTCAAGATGCGGTTTGGCAGGCGTCATTTCAATTGTGACGCTGCCGCACAGGCAGTGCCCTTCAAGTTTGGTGTCGCTCATCATGTTCCTCGCTTTCAGGCAGCCATTCTAAGGATAATCCACTGTTAGGCCATAGCTTACCATTTGTATGGACTCGCCAAATGGAAAGGGCGGGCTTAGGGTTAACGCTATGAAGCCGAACGCCGCCTGCACCGCGATCCTTGCAGCCTCTTGCCTATTGGCTGGCTGCACCGCGCCTGACGAAGAGATCGTCACAGCATTTGATGGAATTGGCGCTGATGAAGTGGTCACATTGAGCGGCACGGAGCCGTTCTGGAGCGCGGCGGTGCAGGGCTCTGAACTGACTTACACAACGCCGGAAAATCTGAACGGAACCACAGCGCAAGTCACTCGCTTTGCTGGCAATGGCGGGCTCAGCTTTTCGGGCAATCTCGATGGCAAAGAATTACACGCAATGGTCACGCCGGGCGAATGCAATGATGGGATGAGCGAGGCGCTCTATCCTTTTACCGCGACCGTCCAATTGGGCGAAGCTTTGCTGACCGGCTGCGCGCATACTGACAAGCAACCCCATAGTGATCCTGAAGCTTCTGCAGAAGCGGGACATGAAGCAATGGAAGACACAGAATCATGAATGACGGCAACATTGCTCCGGCAAAAGACCACACAGTTTGGCGACGGTTTTTCTATGCCGCAGCGATCTTCAATTTCCTGATCGGATTGGCCGGAATGCTGGTTCCGGAATCGACACTGGATGGGCGCATCATTGGTGTGCTCGTTTTGGCCTTTGGCGTGATTTACTGGCTGGTCGCGCGCGACCCCGTTCGCTTTGCGCCTGTTCTTTGGGCCGGTGTTATTGGCAAGCTGGGCGTTGTTGGCCTGCTTGGCCCGCAAACATTTATGGGCGGCGGAGAGCCCATTTTGCTGGTGGTTTTGGCAGGCGACTTGCTGTTTGCTTTGGGCTTTCTTGCCTATCTGTTTAACCGCGATGATGCGGATGCCGAGGTGATTTAAGCGCGCGGTTTAACGCGCGAACGCAGGGAGAGTGATAATGGGACTAAGCGGCAAATGCCTTTGCGGCGATGTAAGCTATACGGTCAGCGCTGACCCGCTCCTATGCGTGACCTGTCATTGCAAAAACTGCCAGCGCCAAGCGGGCAGCGCTTTGTCGATCATCATCGGGGTGCCAGAGGATAGCGTTGCGATCACTGGGGAGGTCAAAACCTATAATGACACCGGCGATAGCGGGGCGACTGTTCGCAGGCAGTTTTGCCCCAATTGCGGATCGCCCGTGTTCACGCGCCTGCAGCATGAAGGCGCGCCATTGTTTATCAAAGCGGGCACTTTGGACGACACATCCACCCTAAAGCCGCAGTTCCATTGCTACACCAAAAGTGCGCAAAGCTGGGTTGAGCTGGGCGATTTGCCGCAGTTTGAAACGGTGCCAGAAGGGCTTTAAGCGCGGGGCTGTAAGCTTTAGGTGTCTTGAGCAGTTTTTGGAGTTACACCTGCACGCTCTAGTTCTGCGCCCAAGCTGCCTGTCAGCCAGCAAAACCACATTTTGAAATCGCCGATCAATGACCATAGCGGATAGGTGAAGGTCGCCGGGCGGTTTTTCTCAATGGTGAAATGCGCCAGCCAAGCAAAGAAATAGCCCGCCAGTGGCATGGCGGCCAGCCACATCCACTTGCCGCTAAAGGCAGCATATAGAGCAATCGCAACTACAAGCGTGGTGCCAATATAATGCAAAGCGCGCGTGCGCGGCAGGCTGTGCTCGGCCAGATAGAACGGCCAAAATTCAGCAAAGCTGGTGTAGTGGGCGGTGTCCGGCTGGCTCATCCTTGGCCTCTAGAATAGGCCCGGGATTTCATACTGAGCAGCGGTTGGGCGTTCGGGGCGCAAAGGCTCACGCACGGGACGCACGCTTTGCGTGGTGCGCGTTGTTCCGCCGCTGATCGCTGTGCATGTCCGTCCGCCGAGAAAGTCCAAAGCCTTTGCAATGGAATCCTCTGTCGGATCATCGAAGGATTTGAACAAATCATCCTGCGCGCGGCATGTATTGGGGAAGGCGCTGGCCAGCCCGTCGAAATACTCCGCATTGCCATCTGCATTCTCGGTTTGGAAAGTGAGCACCCGCAAGCGGTCATCGCATTCGCTGCGGTCAAAGCCGAACTGTCCCACCGGCTTGCCGAAACTGTTGGAGCCAATCAGCGCAATGTCATTGCCAAGGTAAGACAGCATGGAATTGGCGAGAAGCTCGCTGGCAGAAGCGCTGGAGCCGGTCATGATAAAAGCGAGTTTCGTCGGGTTGACCGAATTGGCCTCGGTCTCGAACAATTTGGTCTCATTGTTGGAAGCCTTGGAGGCGCGCAAAGTCGTACGGCTATAGACTTGGCCGACATCATCACGGCCCAGCAGATCGCCAAACACTTCAGCCACGCTGACCAGACCGCCGCCATTATAGCGCAGATCAATGATGATCTCTGAAATGCCTTGAGCACGAAAATCGCCAATGGCGGTGCGCAATTGATCGGAGGCGTCGCTAACGATGAAGGTGCGCAGATTGATATAGCCAACCTGCTTGCCGCCATCATTAAAGGTCTGGACGCCGTAACGATCAGAGATCGGGTCGAGCGCATAATCGGTTTTGGCGACGCTTTGCTCGGCGGTTGATCCATCTGCGGTTGTGAACCGTAAAACGCGTGTAACCCCTGCGTCAGACGCGCCCAGCGCATCAACAACCGCTTGCGGTCCGCCAGCGGCCATTAGGGATGCAACGGTTTGGATGTTGCTGGAGTTAGAGCCAATCGCCAGCAATTCAGAACCGCGGTCCATGCCCGCTTGGAAACCAGGAGCGGTTTCAAAGCTCTCTAGGATAAAGACGCGGTTGGCTGATGTGTCATAGGCCAGGCGGATACCGAAGCCTGCGCTGGAGCCTGAGTTGATCAGCGCGTTTTCTTCTTCAATCGAAGTGATGAAGGTAAAGCCGCGATCCTTATTCTCTGCGCGCGCCGGTGCGACCAATGCGTTCAGATAGCTTTGCAGGTCGCTATGGCTGGCCTTATTGACATTGCTGGCGAGTAGATCGGGGAAGAGGTACCATTCATTGACCACATCCAGCGCCCAATCCTGACGTTCTGATAGGGAACATGCACCCGATGTGCCTTGTCCGCCGCCGCTTGAGCCGCCGCTGCTTCCACCCGATGTAATCGGTGTGCTAGAGCCTCCGCCGCCGCATGCGACCAGCGCAAAGGCAAGAGTAGCGGACAGAGCAGTACGGGCAAAGCGGGTGGCAGTCATCGTCGAGAATCTCCCAAAACGGCGATGTACGCCGCATGTATCATGGCGAATTAGTCCCACAAAGGATTGCTTAGGGTCAATGCACAAACGGCCAATGGGCACCGCATTCGCTCGATTTTGGTACAATTTTGCAAGATTTACGGACAGTTTACGGGGAAAACTGCTCAAATCGCCCTTGGTGCACCTCGTAAGGGGCGTTTTTAGCGCCTAGCTTACAAATGGAAACGAAGAGGATAGATTCTAACACCATGAGCGTGCCCGACTGGCTCCAATCTGCTTTACCTGCCGCAGCTCAGCATGCCGGTTTAACCGTGTGCGCCCTGGGTGATGCCCGCGGTTTTGAACGCGGCGGCATGAAACTCACCAGTCCTGCATTTGACGCTGGCGAAGAATTGGACCCTTGCTTTACCGCCGATGAGGAGGACGCCGTTGCGCCCCCATTGGAATGGACTGCGCCGCCTCCGGGCACTCAAGAAATCGTGATTATTGTCGAGGATGCAACAGACACTTCGGCTGAGCCAAATTGCCATTGGCTCGTATGGGGGCTGCCTGGGCAGCGTGGCAAAATTCTCGAAGGAGAAGCGCCGCCGCGCACCGGCAAAAACGCCAAGGGCAATTCAGAATGGCTTTTGCCAGAATTGCCAGAGGGCGAGACCCATACATTTGTATTCCAACTTTTCGCGCTTGATCTGCCTCTGACCCTCATGCCGGGGGCCTCACGGAAAAAATTGATCGCGGAAGTGGAGGGGCATGTCATGGCCAGCTCAGTGCTGGTCGCCCAATACACCTCGTCGCCTGAAGAAGAGGGCGATTGGGACGACGAAGAAGACTGATTTTAGTGTCAGAACATTGAAAGGAAAATACTATGGCTGGCAAAAACAACGCGCTGCAAAAGCCCGTAACACTCACAGGCGATCTTGAGAACGTAATCGGCAAAGGTCCTATGACCCGCGCTGAAGTTACTTCCAAAATCTGGGTGTATATCAAGGCGAACAACCTGCAAGACAGCAAAGATAAGCGTCAGATCAATCCTGATGCGAAATTGGGCGCAGTGATCGGCAAAGACCAGATCTCTATGTTCAAGATGACTGCTGCGGTTTCTAAGCACCTTAGCTAAGTCTCACTTACTTGAGAATGTGAAGAGCCGGCGGCGCGCTATTGCGTTCCGCCGGTTCTTTGTTTTGGGGCTTAAGCTTAGAGGCTTACGCTGTGCCTCGGCGCTTAAACGGCCAATCGGTAGCGCCGCTCACCCACAAGGCGAGCCAGATAAACACTGGCTGCGCGATCATGCGCGGGATGTGATAGGCAAGGCCAGCGCCCTCGCTCATCGTCCAACCCACTGTCTGCGCGTCCATCATCATATGGTTGATATTGGCAGGCCAGACACACACCGCATACAAAGCCAGCCCAATGCCGCCCGCTTTGCGCAAAGGGGCAGAGAACGGCTGGATCAGAGCGATCGCGCCTGCAATTTCGGCAATACCCGTCCAGTAAATCACCGCTTCCTTGAACGGTACCCAATCGGGCGTGATAGCGAGGAAACTGGCGGGTGCGGCTATATGCGCATAGCCTGCATAGCCATAGAATATCGCAAGCAGAACGCACAAAGCCATGCGGATATACCAGCCCAATGTGCGGGCATTTTGGCGGTCGGTTGGATGCTTCATCGGGGCTGGATTTGTCATGGCATAGCGTTACACTCATCTTCAGCAATCGACAAACGCCGTATGGCGCACTGACGGAGAGAATAAATGAAACTCGCAGCTTCCTTGGGCCTTGGTGCCAGTCTAGCGGCCTTGATGATGTCTCCAGTACTGGCACAAACTGCGCAAGAGGCCGCCTCGCAGGAAGCGGCCGAAGACGTCGTTCTCACCGCTGAGGAAGCAACCGCAATGGCCGCATTAAAAGCTGCGCCGGTGTTCGATGGCCACAATGATGTGCCGTTTCAATTGCGCGGACGGTTCGACAATAAGATCAATGCGCTCGATTTTCATGACACGACCGGCACAGCGGGCACGCATCCTGCTGGACGGGTGATGCACACCGACTTGGCGCGGCTGAAATCGGGCATGGTCGGGGCGCAATATTGGTCCGTCTATGTGCCCGCTTCCTTGGATGAGCCCGAAGCCGTTGTGATGACGATGGAGCAGATCGATGTCACCAAACGTTTGATTGCGCGCTATCCCGATGAGCTTCAATTGGCGCTGACTGCGGATGAGGTGGAGCGTGCTGTGCGCGGTGGTAAGATCGCCTCAATGCTGGGGATGGAGGGCGGCCATTCGATTGGCTCCAGCCTTGGCGTGCTGCGGCAGATGTATGATCTGGGCGCGCGCTATATGACGCTGACCCATTCGAAAAACACACCGTGGGCCGATAGTGCGACCGATGCGCCGGAGCATAATGGCCTCACCGATTTTGGCCGCGCAATGATCCGCGAAATGAACCGCATTGGCATGCAGGTGGACCTGTCTCATGTTAGCGAGAAGACGATGATGGATGTGCTCGATACAGCCAAGGCTCCGGTGATCTTCAGCCATTCCGGCGCGCGCGCCATTAACGGCCATGCGCGCAATGTGCCCGATAGCGTGCTGGCGCGTCTGCCTGAAAATGGCGGCGTTGTGATGGTGGTGGGCCTGCCCGGTTTCCTAAGCGAAAATATGCGCCAATGGTATTCGCAGCGTCAGGCAGAAAAAGCGCGTCTGGAGGCGTTGTATCAAGGCCAGCCTGATCTCGTTACAGCGGGGCTGGAGACATGGGACAGCGCCAATCCTGACCCGACTGCAACCATCTCTGACATGGCCGATCATATCGACCACATCCGCAAAATTGCGGGCGTGGAATATATCGGCATTGGCGGCGACTATGACGGTATGCCAACCGGCCCAGAAGGGATGGAGGATGTCACAGGTTACCCTGCGCTATTCACCGAATTGGCGAAGCGCGGCTATTCGCAAGCAGAGCTAGAGATGATCGCGTTCCACAATGCGCTGCGGGCTCTGCGCGAGGCAGAGCAATACGCCTCCAGCCAGCGCGGTTCTGCGCCGATTGAGATGCTGATTAACGCTGAATAAGCGGCGCCATAATCAGTCGCGCAAAAGCTCGTTAATGCCGGTTTTGCTGCGTGTCTGCGCATCCACCGTTTTCACGATCACTGCGCAGGCCAGCGAAGGCCCGCCGTTTGGATCAGGCAGAGTGCCCGGCACGACAACCGAATAAGGCGGCAATTCGCCGCGGGTGATATTGCCGGTCGCGCGGTCGACGATCTTGGTCGATTGGGTGATGAACACGCCCATCGCCACGACGCAGCCTTCGCCCACGATCACGCCTTCAACGATTTCAGAGCGCGCCCCGATGAAGCAATTGTCGCCAATGATGGTGGGGTTGGCCTGCATGGGTTCCAGCACGCCGCCAATGCCTGTGCCCGCTGAGATATGGCAGTTTTTACCGATCTGCGCGCAGCTGCCGATGCTGCCCCAAGTGTCGACCATAGTGCCCTCGCCAACATAGGCGCCAATGTTCACAAAGCTGGGCATCAAAACACAGTTCTTACCAATGAAAGAGCCTGCGCGCGCAATCGCGCCGGGCACCACGCGGAAGCCGGCATCTGCAAAGCGGACTGCATCCCAACCGGCAAATTTGCTCGGCACTTTATCATAGGCCGGTGCGCCTGCGCTGCCGCCATCCATCAGGACATTTTCATTGAGGCGGAAGGAAAGCAGCACGGCTTTCTTCAGCCATTGATTGACGTGCCATCCGCCATTGCCATCAGGCTCAGCCACGCGGCCTGTGCCGCTGTCGAGCATCGCCAGAGCCTGATCGACCGCTGCGCGCACGTCGCTGCTGTTTGGGGTGACGCTGTCGCGGGCCTCCCATGCGGTTTCGATTTGCTGCTGAAGCGCTTCTGTCATGTTGTGTCCTATCGCGGGTTGGCGGTTTTGTATGTCGAGGGCGCTGCTAGCGCCGCCAGAGCACCGCGGCAAGAGGTCATGATGATGCGGACTGATGCGTCACATTGGCACGGGGCGAAAGGGATGCCTCCATTTTGGTGGTAAACACTTGCCAGCCCTACGATGATACACCTATTTACACCCGCTTGTGGCTGGGTTCATCTGGCCGCGGATAAAGGTTTTTGAATGGGTATGAGTATTTCTAAAAGCGCACGTTTTAATAGCAGCCAATCCAAAATGGGCTTGCGCGGCATGTTTCGGGCGCAAGTGCTCACTGCTGTGTCTGCCTGCGTATTGGTAACGGCATGCGGCGGCGGAGGAGGCACGCCAATCGTCAGCTCGCCTGGACCAGCACCTACTCCGACACCTACACCGACGCCCACTCCCACGCCGACCCCCACTCCGACGCCAACCCCGACACCCACTCCCACACCAACCAGCAATTTTAACACGGCTGAATTCCGCCGTTCAGATGGTCCTGATTTTCATAATGCGGTTACGCCGTGGGCCGATGGGATTACCGGCGGCGGCGAAGTGATTGCGGTGATCGACACTGGCATTGATTCCGACAGCCCTGAGTTTGCTGGCCGTATTCACCCCGATTCCACCGATATTGTGGCCAATCGCGGGATTGATGGCGAGGATGATCACGGCACCAATGTGGCGCTGGTGGCCGCAGCCGCGCGGGACAATTCCGGTATTGTCGGCATTGCATTTGATGCGCAAATTCTCGCCATTCGCGGTGATGATGTGAACAGCTGCGGCGCCGATACGCCAGAGGATCCCAATCTCGATTGTCTGTTTGATGATCGCTCTATTGCCGCTGGCATTGACCATGCGGTCACATCGGGCGCGACTGTGATCAATATCAGCCTTGGCGGCGGCTCTGCTTCGCAAGTGGTTCTGAACGCGGTCGGACGCGCGGCGACAGCGGGCGTTGTAGTTGTAGTTGCGGCGGGCAATGGCGGTGACGGTTCAGAACCGGGCATTGATCCTGATCAGCCCGACCCATTCGCCACCAGCATTTTGCAAGCGGGCAATGGCAATGTGATTATTGTCGGCTCGGTCGATGAAAACGGTAATGTTTCCGACTTTTCGAACCGCGCTGGCGACCAAGCCTCATCGGTTATTTTGGCGCGGGGCGAGGCTGTGTGCTGCGTTTATGATGACGGCGAATTGTTTATCACAGAGGAAAACGGCCAGCGTTTTGTAACCCTGTTTTCCGGAACCAGTTTCTCTGCGCCGCAAGTGGCCGGTGCGGTTGCTTTGCTGGCTCAGGCTTTTCCCAATCTGACGGCGGCAGAGATCGTTGAGATCTTGCTCGATAGCGCGCGCGATATTGGTGCGGCAGGCGATGATGCGATTGCCGGCGTGGGCATTATGGATTTGGCCGCTGCCTTTGCGCCATCGGGTGCAACCACGGTGGCGGGCACAGGCAATGTGCTGCGTATCGCCGATGATGCGCTCATCGGTTCATCGGCAATGGGCGATGCGCCCGGCGCTCAAACGCTGTCCACGATTGTGCTCGACCGGTATAAGCGCGCGTATAATTACAACCTCAGCGGCCAATTGCGCAGCGCGAATGTCGCGCCCAAATTGCGCGGCGCTGTGGAACAAAGCGGGCGGTCTCTGGCTGCGGGTTCTGATGCTGTATCCATGGCATTCCGCGTCGATAATGGCCCGCGCGCGGCTGGCCTCAATTGGTCGAGCGAGCTACAATTATCCAGCGATGATGCGCGGCTTTCGCAAGTCTTGGCAGGGCGTGTCGCGGCGAAAATTGCACCCGATTTGGAGCTAGGCATTGCTTACCGCGAAGGCGCCAGCGGGCTGGTCGCACAGCTGCAAGGGCATAGCCGCCCTGCGTTTCGTTTGGCGGGCACTGCTAGCGGCGATGATGGGTTCTTCCAAGGCAGCATAATGTCGCTCGCTTTGCGGCGCAAAATGGGTGATTGGGGCCTGAGTGTGTCCGCCGAAAGCGGCGATGCGTGGCTTGGCAATTACCGGCGCGCCGACGGCTTCATTCAGCGCGAGCGAGAGAAGCGCCCGACGCAAAGCGTTGGCTTTGCCCTAGACCGCAAATTTGGTTCCAGCGAGGCTGTGCTCGGCCTGACATGGCTGAATGAAAGCGACACCGTGCTCGGCGCGCATTTGCACGAGGCGATCGGCGGCAATGGCGCAAACACAGCCTTTATCGATGCATCTTTTGTGCAGCGCATTCAGGGAAATTGGCAGATCGGTGCAGACCTGCGCCAAGGGATGACCATGGCGCGCAGCAGCGGTTTGGTCGGTTCCGGCAGCCGCATCATGAGCCAAGCGTTTTCACTGGATGTATCGCGAACCGGCACTTTGACCGCGGGCGATATGCTGGGCGTTCGTGTCAGCCAGCCTTTGCGGGTTATGAGCGGCGGCCTGAATTTGGAGCTGCCGACAGCCTATGATTACGCCAGCGACAGCCCAATTTTCAGCAACCAGCGGGTCAATCTGACCCCGCAAGGGCGCGAGATGATGGGCGAGATCACATGGCGCGGGCCTTTGATGTTCGGTGCAGCATCCGGCGTGCATGTTTCAGGTCGGGGCGGGGCAAGCCTATTCTACCGCCACAATCCTGGGCACTTCGCCGATCAGCCTGCCGATGTCGGCGCTATGGTCAGCTTTAGCGCGGATTTTTAGCGCCAGTCTCTGGTTAGCTCTCCAGCTGACGCGAATGGGTGATGCAATATGCCGGAGGATTTATTCCGGCATGCCTGCAGCGACAGCAAATTCATAGGAACGCTCAATCAAAGGCGTCACGCGGTCGCTCATCGCTTTGGCATGCGCGGATGATGCTGTGCCGTCGATCACACGCTTTTTGATGCCCTGCATAATGCCTGCAAGCCGGAATAGGTTGTAAGCAAAATACCATTCCATCGGCGGCACGGGGTAGCCAGTGCGCGCTACATAGCGTTCCACCGCCTCAGCCTGCGTCGGAATGCCGAGCGCTTCTAGATCAAGACCTTCCAAACCGGCGCGGCCATCAGCGGGATTGTGCCAGTTCAGCATCAAATAGGCAAAATCGGCAATCGGATCGCCTAGCGTCGAAAGTTCCCAATCCAGCACCGCAATCACGCGGTTTTCTTCATGGGCAAAGATCATATTGTCGAGCCGGTAATCGCCGTGAACCACGCTGCTTTCATGCTGCGCTGGAATGGTTTGCGGCAGCCACTCAATCAGCCGCTCCATCTTGGGCTGATGCTCTGTTTCAGAAAGCTTATATTGCTTCGTCCAGCGGCCTATCTGGCGCGCGCAATAATCGGTTGGCTTGCCGTAATCGCCCAGACCAATGTCATCGGGCTTTTTCAGATGCATATCCGCCATCGTATCGATCATGGCGTTATAGATTTCGCGGCGATCCTCTTTGGAGCAATTGGGCAGCGAACCATTCCAAAGCGAGCGGCCATCGGCCATGCTCATCACGAAGAATTTGGAGCCTAGAACTTCTGGATCTTCACACAGCCCAAACGTTTGCGGAACGGGGAATCCGGTGGGGTAAAGCCCCGTCATCGCCTTATATTCGCGGTCGACCGCATGCGCTGATGGCAGCAATTTGCCGAAAGGCTGGCGGCGCAAAACGTAATTTGCTCCGGGCGTTTCGATTTTATAGGTCGGGTTGGATTGCCCGCCCTTAAATTTGGTGTAGCTGATCGGGCCAGCGTAGCCTTCCACATTGGCTTCGAACCAAGCCGTCAGCTTCGCCATGTCGAGCTTGTCAGCCTCTTGAACCTCAACGGTTCCGACCATTTCAGCATCGAAATCAATCGCGGGCATACCCGTATCTTTGTTTTGTTCTGTCATCAGTCGAACACAATCACGCTGCGGGCGGAATTGCCGGCGCGCATTTTGTCGAAACCGGCATTGATATCATCCAGCGCAATGCGCTCTGCGATGATCGTGTCGAGGTCGAGCAGCCCGCGCATGTAGAAATCCACTAATCGCGGCAGGTCCACGGGGAAGTGATTTTCGCCCATGATCGCGCCTTGAAGCTTCTTGCCAGACAGCAGATCCATCGCGCCAAGGCCGACTTTGCAATCGAGCGGCATCATGCCCAAAATAATCGCTGTGCCGCCGCGCCGCAGGGATGCCACCGCCAGATCAGCCGAAGCCTGTCTGCCCACCGCTTCAATCGCATAATGCGCGCCGCCGCTGGTGAGTTTCAGAATTTGCTTCGCTGCATCCTCGGCCATGGCATCAATGGTGTGAGTTGCGCCCAGCACTTTGGCTAGCTCGCGTTTTTCCGGCAGAGGATCGGCTGCGATCACCATGCCAGCGCCCGCGATTTTCGCCGCATTAATCGCTGCAAGGCCAACTCCGCCGCAGCCGACAACGACCACGGTTTCGCCCGGCGTTACATTGGCCGCGTTGAAGATTGTGCCGGCGCCCGTTGTCACCGCGCAGCCGATAACGGCGGCCCGGTCGAGCGGCATGTCTTTGTCGATTGAGACGCAGGCATTTTCATGGATCAGCATTTGTTCGGAGAAGGCCGACAGATTGAGCATCTGATTGACCGTTTCCCCGCCGCCGCGCGTGATGCGCATTGCATCATCTTTGCCGCGCCGCGTGTTCGCGCCCATGCACAGCGCGAGCCTTCCGGTGACGCAAAATTCGCATTGCCCGCAAAAGGCAGAGAGACAAGACACGACGTGATCGCCGACCGAAACAGACCGCACTTCGCTACCCACGGCGCGCACAACCCCTGCTGCTTCATGGCCGGGAATGGCCGGAAGCGGGTGAGGGTAATGCCCGTCGATGAAGTGCAAATCGGAGTGGCAAAGCCCGCAGGCTTTGGTGTCGATCAGCACCTCGTGCGGGGCTGGATCGGCGAGTTCAACGTCGCCAATAACCAGACCTTCGCCCGGGGTTTCGAGAATGGCTGCTTTTGTCATGCTCTTGTCTCTCTTACTCTTTTGTGATCAATCGCCGCTGTTTAGCGTGATGCGCCCATATCGCCGGAGCTGATGCTGTCGCCGGTTAGGGTTGGCGCATTACCATCACGCAGAGCGTTCGCGGTTGGGCCAGCCTCTGGCATATGTTTCGCCAGTTCCATGCGAGCGATAGAGCGCGAGTGCACTTCATCAGGACCATCGGCCAGACGCAAAGTGCGCTGTCCCGCATAGGCTGAGGCAAGGCCGAAATCTTCGGACACGCCGCCGCCGCCATGGGCTTGGATCGCATCATCAAGAATGCGCAGAGCCATATTCGGCGCCTGAACCTTGATCATGGCGATTTCTTGCTTGGCTGATTTATTGCCGATCTTATCCATCAGATCAGCCGCTTTCAGGCAGAGCAGACGGGTCATATCGATATCAATGCGCGCGCGCGCAATGCGCTCTTCCCAAACCGAATGCTTGTAAATCGGCTTACCGAAAGCTTCGCGTTCTTGCAGGCGTTTGCACATTTTGTGCAGCGCTTCTTCGGCGACGCCAATGGTGCGCATGCAGTGGTGGATACGGCCAGGCCCGAGGCGGCCTTGCGCGATCTCGAAGCCGCGGCCTTCACCCAGCAGCACGTTTTCAACGGGGACGCGAACGTCCTTCATTTCGACTTCCATATGGCCGTGGGGCGCATCGTCATAGCCGAACACTGGCAGGTGACGCAGGATGTTCACGCCGGGTGCATCGATTGGCATCAACACTTGGCTTTGCTGCGCGTGACGCTTTGCCGATGTGTCGGTCTTGCCCATAACAATCGCGATTTTACAGCGCGGATCGCCGAGGCCTGAAGACCACCATTTGCGGCCATTGATCACATATTCATCGCCATCACGCTCAATGCGGGTTTCGATGTTGGTCGCATCAGAAGACGCGGTGTTGGGCTCTGTCATCAGGAAAGCAGAGCGGATTTCGCCATTCATCAATGGGGTGAGCCATTGGTCCTTGTGAGCGCGCGTCCCGTAGCGGTGGAACACTTCCATATTGCCGGTGTCAGGCGCAGAGCAATTGAACACTTCGGAGGCCCAGCTAATGCGGCCCATTTCCTCGGCGCACAAAGCATATTCGAGATTGGTCAGACCGGGGCCTTCAAATTCGAATGTTTCTTCAACATGGTGATGGCCGTCATTGCGCGGCGGCATGAACAGGTTCCAAAGACCGGCTTCTTTTGCGATCTTCTTCTTTTCCTGGACGATTGGGATCACTTTCCAGCGGTCACCCTCGGCGTCTTGCGCTTTATAGACATCCATATTGGGGCGCACATGTTCCTCGATGAAATCGCGGATGCGGCCTGACCAATAGGCCTGACGTTCGGTGGGTTCAAAATCCATGGAAGTAATCCTCTATCTGTTACGATTCTGTTTGCGCGAATTGTGGCAGAGCGGATACCGCGCGCCAAGCTTTCTATTTTGCTAACTCAGTCGCTATTGCTCTTGACGCCTTCCTTTGCTCCCGATGCCGTAGCGGCAGGGCGAATGCTATTTTCTTGTGCCTTTGCCACGCGCGCCTCGTGATCTGCACGCGTAATTGGGAAGCGCGCGAGCCAGAAAGCCGCGATTGCCATCAATATGCCTGTCGCCAATGCGCAGAAAAGTACGAGGTCAGAGATGACCGCCTCTGGCACTTCGCCCGGCACAGCATCGGTTGAAAAATTGATCGCAGAGAGCAATTGTCCGGTGAAGAATATGCCAAGGCCGGTCGCGCATTTCTGCACGAGCCAATTGCCGGAATAAAACGCGCCTTCTGCTCGCAGGCCGGTGCGTTCTTGATAGGCTTCGACAATTTCAGCGATCATCGAGCTGGCCGAGATGAGCACCACAATGCTGAGCGTATTGCCGAGCACCAGCAGGCCGAGCAAAATCGCGGCGGACGCAACGCTTTCCAATGGCGGCCAGAACCCGAGATAGAGCGCAAGATAAGGCGCAACCGTCAGTATGCCTGAACCGATGGCCGACAATGCCGCACTTTTCGGTTTGCCGAAACGCGCGTGCATCGGGCCCACCACGAAGAACATAAGAACGACCGATAGCACCAAGGCAATGGGATAAAGGCTCAGGGCGTTGACGCTGTCAGGCAGGCCGGGGAACGTCACCGCGTCGAGCCGCCACACATAGGTGGTGACATAATTGGTGAGAGAGAAGGTTAGGCCTTGGTTGATATAGGCCGCCAATCCCCCCGCTGCGAAGATCAAAAATGCCTTTTCGCGGAAGGCTTCGAATATCTCTGCAAAGCAGGATTTGATAGTGAAGGGCGGCGGTTTTGTCGCAGGCAAATGCGCGACCAATTTGTGCTGGCCCCATGCTGAACCCATCACCGAAATCGCCATCAGAACCGCGCCGCATATGCCGTAAGCAAGATAGCCATCGCGGTTGAGCAGACCGTTCTCGCCCGGCAGGAAAACGGTATAGGCAAGGGTGAGCATTAAGATGCCGCCGAGCCATCCCGACATATAGCGGAAGCGAAACAGCGTGGTGCGCTCATCATAATCATTGGTGATTTCAGGGATCAGCGAAACCGACGGCACTTCGCACGCCGATAGCAATATGCGCACCACCACAGCGACCCAGAGCAAATCCCAAAACGTCGGCACGCCGCTGCTTGTGGCCGTCCACAGGATAACCCATGCAAAAGCGAGCGGAATGGGCGCAATGTAAAGCCAAGGCAGGCGCCGGCCCCAGCGTGTGTAAGTGCGGTCGGTGAGATTGCCGATGATCGGATCGATCACCGCATCGATTAGCAAAGCGACCAATAAGGCAAGGCTCACCAACCCTGCATCCATGCCCAAAACTTGGCTGTAGAAGAACAGTAGGAAAAACTGGAAGCCAATGTCTTTGACGCCAAATGCGACCGCGCCAAACCCTTGGATCAGCTTCAGCTTGAGCGGCAATTTGCCTTGAACAAGGCTCATTGCGCGGGCCCTTTTGCGTGATGCGTGCCCAGTTTAAGTGCTGCGAATCTCATCGGCGATAACTCTCCCAAGTCGGCTTTGAACCTAGGCGGCTTTGGCCCCGCGTCAAACGCTAACTCGCTTGACGTTACGGCATAGCGAGCCACGCTCTAACCATCCTTTTTGTCAGCCGGTTTCGCTTGCCCGATGCATGTTCTTCGCCCTAACGTAAGCGTCAATAGAGGAACAAAAAGGAGAGTCGGTGATGTCCGATCTAGACACATTCCGCAGTGAAACGAAGGCTTGGCTGGAGGCAAATTGCCCCGCCGAAATGCGCCAACCTGTGCGCGACGATGACGATATGTACTGGGGCGGACGCAAAGCGGTTTTCAAATCGGATGCGCAAAAACAATGGTTCGAGGCGTGCCGCGACAAGGGCTATACCGTTCCTGCATGGCCGAAAGAATATGGCGGCGCTGGCCTTTCTGCTGCGGAAGCAAAAGTGCTGCGTCAGGAAATGAACGCAATTTCTGCGCGCTCGCCATTGTCCAGCTTCGGCATTTGGATGCTTGGCCCTGCATTGCTGAAGTTCGGCACAGAAGAGCAAAAGAAGCATTTCCTCACGCAAATCGCGCGCGGCGAAATCCGCTGGTGCCAAGGCTATTCAGAACCGGGCTCTGGTTCTGACCTTGTGTCGATGCAAACCTATGGCGAGGACAAGGGCGACAGCTGGACGGTAAACGGCCAGAAAATCTGGACGTCTTATGCCGACCACGCCGATTGGATTTTCTGCCTTGTTCGCACCAATAAGGACGACAAATATCAGGGCATCACTTTCATGCTGTTCGATATGGAGAGCACCGGCGTCACGACCAAGCCGATCCTGCTGATCAGCGGCAATTCGCCTTTCTGCGAAACCTTCTTTGATGATGTGTCCGTGCCCAAATCCTACGGGACAAACATCCCAGGCTATGTGGGCGAAATCAATCGCGGCTGGGACGTGGCGAAATATCTGCTCGGTCATGAGCGCGAGATGATTTCCGGTGCAGGCGGGGATGAACGCTCCGCTGCAATTGGCGCATCGATGAAGCGTCATGCTGCAAAAACCGGCGATGAGCTTGATCCGTGCCTGCGCGCGGATTTGGCGATGTTCGATGTGGACTCGCTGGCCTTTACAGCCATGGGCGAGAAATTCCTCGACGAGGCGAAGAACGGCAAGGCGCATCCCGCCCAGCCCAATATGATGAAATATGCCGGAACTGAGCTTAACAAGCGCCGCCACGAATTGATGATGAGCGCGGGCGGTTCGCGCAGTCTCGAATGGGAAAGCGATGAGACCAGCGGCGGGAAGCCCTCGCGCGGCTGGCTGCGGACCAAAGCCAATTCGATCGAAGGCGGCACATCCGAAGTGATGCTGAACGTCATTTCCAAACGCATTCTCGACCTGCCAGGAGCCTGATCCATGCCACTGTTTCACAATGAAGATCAGGCCATGCTGGCCGATACCGCGCGCCAATTTATGGCCGAAGAAGGCAACACTGCCAAACAATTGCGCCATTGGCGCGACCGCGATTGCCCCGATGGTTTTGGCCATGCAATCTGGAAGCAAATGGGCGAGCTTGGCTTTACCGGCATCCTCGTTTCTGAGGATGATGGCGGGCTGGGCATGGGCCATGTTGAGGCTGGTATTGTGCTCGAGGAGATCGGCCGCAATCTCACCCCGTCGCCGTTTTTGACCTCCTCTGTTCTGGCCGCCACCGCGCTGGGTAAAGCCAGCGATGATCTGCGTGGGCGCTATTTGCCGGGCCTCGTTTCGGGCGAAAGCGTTTATGCTGTCGCGGTGGATGAAACCGCCAAACACCGCCCTGAGAAAATCACGACCAAGGCGGAGAAATCCGGCAATGGCTTTAAACTGACCGGCTCCAAAAGCTTCGTCATCCAAGGCGCCTCCGCTGACATGCTGGTGGTTGCCGCGCGCACATCCGGCGTCGATAGCGATGATGATGGGATCACGCTTTTCGCCGTTCCCAAGGATGCGGCCAATATGAGCCAAGATCCCGTGCGCCTCGTTGACAGTTCCATGGCCACCCACGTCAAATTTGACGGTGTGGAATTGGACGGCGGCGCCGTGATTGGCGAGGTTGATGGCGGCCGCGAAGTGCTGAACGCGATGCTCAATGCGGGCCGGATCGGCTCTGCGGCAGAGGGCGTTGGCGTGGCCAGCGGCGCGATGGATATGACCGTCGATTACCTCAAACAGCGCAAGCAATTCGGCAAATTGATCGGTGAATTTCAAGCGCTCCAACACCGTGCTGCACATCTCTATTCCGAGGTTGAAATCGCCCGGGCTGCCACAATCAAGGCGCAGCAATTGCTCGACGCAGATGCTCCAAGCGCTGATTTGATGGTCAGCGTTGCCAAGGCAAAAACGGCAAAAGCCGCTGGCCTTGCGGTCAAAGAAGGCGTGCAAATGCATGGCGGCATCGGCATGACCGATGAGTATGACATCGGCCTCTATATGAAGCGCGACCGCGCTTTGCAGGAGTTCCTTGGAGACGCCTATTACCACGCTGGACGGGTTGCCGATCTAAGCGGTTATTGATCAAAGAATTGGGAAATACACACATGGATATTCAATCACTTTTCGGTCTGAATGGCCGTATCGCTTTGGTCACTGGCGGCAGCCGCGGCATTGGCAAAATGTTCGTCGAAGGTCTGCTGGCCGCAGGCTGCGCCAAGGTTTATATTTCGGCCCGCAAAATCGATCAGATGCAGGAAACCATCGCGGAATTTGGCGAGGATAAAGTCATCGGCATCCCCGCTGACCTCTCGCAAATGGACGGCATCCAAACGCTGGCCGACGAAATGGCAGCGCGCGAGGATAAGCTCGACATTCTGATCAACAATGCCGGCGCTGCATGGGGCCAGCCATACCTCGAGTTTAACGAAGCGGGCTGGCACCGCACCATGGATTTGAACGTCAAAACGCCGTTCTTCCTCACCCAGAAACTGCACGATCTGCTGGTTGCAGGCGGCAGCGGCGATCATCTAGCTAAAGTCATCCACGTTTCATCGATCGATGGCCAGCGGATCAACCCTTGGGAAACCTACGCCTATCAAGCCTCCAAAGCGGGCGTCATCCAATTGACCCGCCGCATGGCCGCACGCCTGATCCAAGACAATATCGTCGTCACCTCCATCGCGCCCGGCGCCTTTGCCAGCGAGATGAACAAGGCCGCAAAATCCGCGCCCGATGCCTCCGCCGCTTATATTCCGGCCAAGCGCATCGGCACGAAGGAGGACATGGCCGCCGCAGCGATTTACCTGTGCAGCCGCGCAGGCGATTATGTCGTTGGCGACACTGTGACGGTCGATGGCGGCGTCGTGAATGCCGCTCTGCCAACCCTGTTCAACGATCCGGCGGGGGCAGGCTAAAACCTCTTCACAAGGTTGCAAAATTCAAGGGGTCGGACGAGCAATTGTCCGGCCCCTTTTGATGAGTGATGTCGGGGCGAAGGTGACAAAGGTTACACCGTGTCACTTTCGGTTCTTATCGCTTTTCGTAAGACATTTGAGAGGTTTACTGCGCCTAGCCATAGGGTGACGAACAGAGGGTTCGGCACGCTGTTTGTCACCTTTGCTTGTAGGGATTGCGTTTGAGGGAGCACGCTTGGAAAGCTGCGTAAGCCTTATGGCGCGGGCGGGCCCTGTAGGAAAACTCGCCGCTGATCCCCGCCCACCAACCCCATTTCGGATAGTCTGAAAATAGCGAGATTGCCGCGTTGCAAACTCATCGCTGCGATGGTTGGATAGGCTGCCTCTGTTTTGGGCCTGCAAGATCGAGGATTTGCGACATGCGGAAAGCGTTGAAATATTTTGGCGTCACTGTTGGTCTGCTCATCCTTATGGTTGCCGTTTCTGTTGCTTGGAATTAGACCATAGCCAGGAATCTTTGGAAAGCGCAGAGCGCCGCGATCACGGAAGTGGACGCGCTCCAGCCGCGCCAGATTGTCAAAGGATGCGCAGCCAATCCGCTGCCTCGCTTTGCCAGCGATAATCCTTTGCCCGCCGATGTATTTGCCGAAATGAAAGCCTATTCCGACAGCCAAGACGGCGCAGGATTAATGGTGCTGATCGATGGCAAAGTGGCAGGCGAAGCCTACAGAGAAGGCGTCGATGAAGACACGCGCGCTTTCTCATTCTCCATGCACAAATCGGTTATGGCGCTGGCCTATGGCGCGGCGATTGAGGACGGATATATCGGCTCGATTGATGACCCCATCGGCGATTACATCGAGGAGCGGGCCGATGATTGGTTTGGCGCAGAGGCGCTGATCCTGACCAATGCATCCTCCAAAACCGCCATGGGCCTTGCCAGCACGGCAAAGCAAAACTCACCGGAGACAAAACGCATCGGTGTAACATCGGAAGGCAATGCCGATTTCACCGAGGAAACAGGGCTGTACGACAAGGTCATCACCTATGGTGAGATTGGCAATTTGCCGATTATGCCGTCTGTTGTGGTGGATTTTGCGGGCAATGCGGAAGTGCTGGCGAAAGTGCATGAGCATTTCGGCGATTGCCTCAAATATTCCTGTCTCGTGGGCGTAACCCATATTGATGATCGCGGATTGCCGGGCGCCAAGCCGACATTGTTCTTCGCCCCCGATCATGCAGTGGCTTTGTTTAAAGCGCATGGCCCAGCAGAAGCTGGCGCGATGCTGGCCAAAGCGTGGCAAGGCTTCCTAAGCGCGGCCGAAGGAACGGTCGCCATCGAAGAACACGCCGGTCTGGAAGCGGCCCGCGCAACCTATCTGGAAATGATCGGCGGCCATGTCGATCCGTCGAAGGGTATTGTGATTAAGCCTTAGGCTCTTGGTCTAAGGACTGCTTGTGGGGATGTTGCCGAACATTCCTTTGGTCTTGTTCGGGTTGGGGAGCTGGCATCGCAAACTATCGCATTTTCCCCAAGCCTGCATGTTTCTCAAGGCGCTCAACAATTTCTCAACCTCAACGCCACTCGTTTCCTCAAGGCCAAGAGGCAATTTGCTGTATCTCGAGCCGGCCCCCTTCAATTTTAGACCGCCCCAAGTACAAACAAAAGCTTGCCCTCTTCAGTTCTTGATATTCGGTAGGTCCAGTTGTTCTCATCCCAGAATGAGCATCGCTCCAATGTGCTGCAGTCAACATTAAGCCTATTTTTGATCTCTTTTCGAAATTCTGCTTCGCATTTTTCACTAGCTGAAATTTCTACTCCGTATGTGAAATCGGTCCGATAGTCATACTCACCAATTTTCACATTCCTAATCTCAGCTTCTTGACAGATTCTAAGGCCAGTCTTTTTTTCGAAAAATTCCGAATTCTCTTCCCTTTTCTCACCGCAGGCTATGAGAAATATGGGTAAGAAAATGCAAACAAGAAATTTGAAATTTGGTCCGGTCATACAGCTCTCCAAGAAGTCAGCATCCACCAACGTGACAAGGTCGTTGATGCATGACCGAAATGGGGTCGTAAGCGGAATGGTGGCTAAACCTTTCTAACCCTCAAAAATCACTCCGCCGCCTCAGCCATTTCCACCCGCTGCGGCCCGCGGATCAGGCCGCCCGGTGCTTCGCCTGTCCATTTGCCATCGCGGAAGGTCACTGCGCCGTTCTTGATCGTGCAGACATAACCCTTCGCCTTTTGCAGCAGGCGCTTGCCGCCCGCTGGCAAGTCAAAGGCGAGCCATGGTTTGCCGAGTTCCAGCGCTTCCATATCGATCACATTGATATCGGCGAGATAGCCAGGGGCGAGCACGCCGCGATCCTCCAGCCCGTACAAACGCGCGGTATCAAGGCATTGGCGCTTAATCGCATTTTCTAGCGTGATCCGGTCACCGCGTTTGCGGTCGCGGACCCAATGTTGCAGCATGAATGTCGGGCTGGCCGCATCGCAAATCGTGCCGCAATGCGCCCCGCCATCGGACAGCGAATTGACCGTGTCATCCACCTCTTGCAGCGGCTTGAGGAAGTCGAGATTGCCGTCGGCATAATTCAAGATCGGCAGATAAATGAAGCCAGTCGCATCATCCGCGCAGAGCATATCATAGGCATATTCCTGCGGGTCGATGCCCTTCGCATTGCCGCGCGCATTGACGCTGGCTGATGCTTCGGGTTCGTAATCGAAATCATCATCCATCTCATATTGCAGCGCCCAGCCTTGGGTGATGACCGCGACAACCGGCAATATGTCCTTGGGCGCGTCGCTGTAATCATTGGGCTCTGCCAGCATTTGCGCTTTAAACGCAGGGTCGAGCAATTTCGCCTTTTGCTCCGCCCATGGCAGATCCTTGATTGCCATCCAGCTGGGGCGGAAGGCAAAGGGATTGATCGTGCCTTGCCACGCCATGATAATGCCATTTCCGCGCAAAGCGATTTGCGCGACGATATTGGCGCCATTGTCATTTTCCGCGCGCATCTTTTCAATCTGTTCGTCGAGCGGGATTTCCTTGGCGATGCTTTGGAGCGCGGCAAAGGTCACGGGCACGCCGGCCTCGCGGCTTAGTTTGCCCATCCACTCAAACTCATTCCAATCGCGGTTGAGATCGCTTGCCATTTCAAAGACCGCATGCCCGCCAGCACCCTGAGCGCGGCCCATAGCGTGACCGATGGCAACCAATTCCACCGGCGTTGCAGTCGTGCCGGGCACAAGCTCGCCGTCCACTGATTTGTGTAAGACCGTGCGGCTGGTGGAGAAGCCCAAAGCGCCCGCTTTCACGCCTTCCTCAACAATGTCCGACATGGCGGCAATGTCGTCTGCGGTGGGTACAGCGCCCGGCTCTTCGCGGTCGCCCAACACATAAGCGCGCACTGCGCCGTGGGGCACATGGGTGCCAACATCGACCGTGCGCGGCAGCTTTTCCAGCGCATCGAGATATTCAGGAAAGGTCTCCCAATCCCATGTCATGCCCTCTGCCAAGGCCGTGCCGGGAATATCCTCAACGCCTTCCATCAAATTGATCAGCCATTCGTGCCGGTCAGGTTTCGCAGGAGCAAAGCCAACGCCGCAATTGCCCATCACAACCGTGGTGACGCCGTGCCAGCTGGAGGGGGCCATTTCTTGGTCCCATGTCGCTTGGCCGTCATAATGCGTGTGAATATCGACAAAGCCGGGCGCGACCACTTTGCCATGCGCGTCAATTTCCTCAGCCGCATCGCCGGTGATGGTCCCAACCTGTGCGATCAAGCCATCCTTCACCGCCACATCGCCAGTAAAGCGCGCCTCGCCCGTGCCATCAACAATGGTTCCGCCGCGAATGATAAGGTCGAAATTGGCCATGATTGTCTCTCCGATTTTTCTTTGCGCAGCTATTAGCACAGGATGCGCAGCGATGCTAAGCTAACACAATGGAGCATACGCAAAGTTGGACGCCTGACCCCAGTAGCGGGATCGATATTGAGTTTGTGGAGGCGGGGGAGCTGACTTTTGAGGTTGCCACCGCTGGGCCGAGGGACGCGAAAAAGCTCGCCCTGTGCCTGCATGGTTTTCCCGAACTGCATTATAGCTGGCGGCATCAAATGCCGGTTCTGGCGGAGATGGGTTACCGCGTATGGGCGCCCAATATGCGCGGCTATGGCATGACCACGCGGCCAGAGGGGATTGATGCGTACCGTGTCAGCACTTTGGCGCAGGATGTCGCGGCTTTGATTGACAAAAGCGGGGCGGAAGAAGTCACGCTAATCGCTCATGATTGGGGAGCGATTGTGGCGTGGTATTTCGCGATTACAAAGCTGCGCCGTTTAACGCGCCTAGTGATTTGCAATGTCCCGCATCCGCTGTGTGCTCAACGCGAGATTAGACATTGGCATCAGATGAAAAAGAGCTGGTATATTCTCTTCTTCCAATTGCCATGGCTGCCAGAGGCTATGATGGGCCGAAACAAAGCGCGCGGCATTGGCGAATTGTTCAAAAAGACCAGCTGCAATCCGCAAAATTTCCCTGAAGAAGCCGCGCAAATCTATGGTTCAGCGGCGCATCAGCCGGGCGCGCTGACGGCCATGTTCAACTATTACCGCGCATTGCTGCGGCGCTCTGATGACAAGAAATTGGGGGACGGAACCGTGGATGTACCCACACTAATCCTATGGGGCGAGCAGGATGTTGCGATTGATATTTGGTGCCTCGATGGGACGCAGGATTATGTCCGCGATCTGACAGTAAAACGCTATCCCCACGCCTCGCATTGGGTGCAGCAGGATATCCCTGATGAGGTCAATGCCGCGCTGAAGGAGTGGCTGGGGTAGGGGCTGACTTCTTTTTGGTCGCGCGGATTAATGAGTGCGCGCGCTAATGGGATGGCAAGTGGACCTCTCTCGAGGGAAAGCCAGATCACTCTCAAAAAATTGACCCTTTATGACTGAATCAAGAGCGCAACCAAAGTTGAAGTGGGTCATCCAGTACTAACTGAAATCCAGCTGCAAGTGCAATCCTCTGCGAAGCGATGTTATACCTCTTAATGCGGGCTGTTACTTCACCATCTGGCAGGGCAGCTCTCACCATCTGTTTGCCCAATCCTTTGCCGCGGGCAGATGGAGCAATTGTCCAACTCATTTCAATCTTGTCATTGCGGTCAATGCGGACAGTTCCGATTGGCTCCTCATCTAACAATGCTAAGAGGAGCTCCCGGTTAGAGTTTGTTAGTGACGATCGAAGCCACTCTATATGATCTTCCCACTCAACAGGCTCAGAGCCTACAGAAGCCTTCCGAGTTGTGGGATCGTTACGCCATAAAAGTAGCATGGCGGCGTCATCAAGTGTAATTGGGCGAAACTTCACCATACTTTGCTCACCCACTCTAACCTCACCATTTGTATTGTACTACTGCACTTTGTCGATCAAAGTTACCTTGTCATGCGAATGGCTACAAGTGGGTCGTTAGCAGTTACTGGAACCAGAACTGAGCCAAACGTCTGCAACAGTTCACAAACGAACGCACCTACTCCATCAATTCCCGCACAAACGGTATCAGCCCCGTCTGCCTTGTACGGCGCATGCGTTCTGCGTGGAGGATTTCGCGCACCTTTTCAAAGCATTGCTCCACATCATCATTGACGACGACATAGTCATATTCGGCCCAGTGGCTGATTTCATCGCGGGCGCGGGCCATGCGGCCGTCGATCACATCGCCGCTATCGGTGGCGCGGCCCTCTAGGCGGCTGCGCAATTCGGCGAGGCTGGGGGGGAGGATAAAGACGGTTACGACGTCTTGATCATCCTTTTGCTTTAGCTGCTGCGTGCCTTGCCAATCAATGTCGAAGAGGAAATCCTCACCCTCTTTCAAGGCTTCACGAATTGCGCCCTTTGGCGTGCCGTAGCGATTGTCAAAGACATGCGCCCATTCGTAAAAATCATCTTCCTCCACCATCCGGTCGAAATCGCTATCGGAGACGAATTGATAGTGGAGCCCGTCGACCTCGCCTTCGCGCGGAGGGCGAGTGGTGGCGGAGACAGACAGCTTGATCTGCTCATCCGCACCCAGCAATTTGCGCGAGATGGTGGTCTTGCCTGCGCCCGATGGCGAGGAGAGGATAAACAGCAATCCGCGCCGGTGGAGAAGTGATGATTGATCAGCCATGCGTGTTGTTGGCGCAAAGGGGCTTGCAAAATCAAGAGGCGCGCAGGCCTTTCCCGGCGCTTATTTCTTTTTGCCGAAATCCACTTCAACCACATTGGAGCCATCATCGGCGCCCGCATCGGTGAGCGCTTCCTCGGTGATTTCCGCGCTTCCATCGTTCTCAGCCGCTTCATGTTCTTCGGCGGGAGCATCTTCGTCTGCTGTCTGGAACTGCAGGCCGAAATCCACTGCCGGATCAACAAAAGCTGTGATCGCGGCAAAGGGAATGTCGAGTTTTGAAGGGATTTGATTGAAGCTGAGGCCGACAGAAAATCCGTCCTCGCGCACTTCTAGTTCCCAAAACTTATTCTGCAGCACGATGGTCATTTCATCGGGGAAACGCTCACGCAGATGCGGCGGGATGGAGACATCCGGCGCGCCTGTTTTGAAGGTGATGTAGAAATGGTGGGCTCCGGGCAGCTCGCTGCCGCCGGATTGAATTTCGCCAAGCACACGGCCAACGACGGCGCGCAAGGCTTCTTGCACGATCTCGTCATAGGGGATGAGGCTATCGGGGGTCTGGTCGCTCATGGGAATGTAGGTGGCAATCCGATTGGCGGGGGTCAAGATGCGGGCGCGCGGTATCTGGGGCAAACTTTACCTTGGCGGGGCCCATGAAAGCCATGCTTGCGCGGTTTGGATGAGCATTTATAGCATGAAAGCTATGACCAACACTCGAACAGCCACGATTAGCCGCAAAACCGCCGAGACCTCGATCGAAGTCACTGTCGATCTGGATGGGAGCGGCCAATATGACGTGTCCACCGGTATCGGTTTTCTCGACCATATGGTGGAGCAGTTTTCGCGCCATTCGCTGATCGATGTGTCGATGAAAGTGGTCGGCGATCTGCATGTGGATCAGCACCATACGACAGAGGATAGCGCGCTGGCATTGGGCCAAGCGATCACTCAGGCGCTGGGCGATAAGGCGGGGATTGGCCGCTATGGCAGTGCGTACTCTCCGATGGATGAGACTTTGGCGCGGGTGGCTCTGGACATTTCGGGCCGTCCGTTCTTCGTGTGGAAGGCTGGTTTTACGCAAGAGAAATTGGGTGAGTGGGACACTGAGCTGATTGAACATTGGTTCCATTCCGTCTCGCAAACCGCCGGCATTACGCTGCATATGGAGCTGATTTACGGCACCAATAACCACCATATTTGCGAAGCGTTGTATAAAGGCTTTGCCCGGGCAATGCGTGTCGCGGTGGAAAATGACCCGCGCAAAGGCGGCGCTATTCCGAGCACTAAGGGGCAGCTTGGTGGCTGAGTGTTTTTTGATTTCCGCACGCCCATCCGGGCATGCGATTTCCTCGCTCACACGATCAAAGATCGCGTCGCTGCGGGCGGGCGGTCGCCCTTGCGGCTGCTTCGCAGCCGAGGCGTAAATCTGTGAGCGTGGCTTTAATTGACTACGGCGCGGGCAATTTGCACTCGGTGCATAATGCGCTGAAAGCTGTGGGCGCGGATGTTGATGTCACCAGTGATGCGAACACTGTGCGCGCAGCTGAGCGGATTGTTCTGCCCGGTGTCGGCAGTTTTAAGGCGTGTGCAGAAGGCCTGCGCGCAATCCCCGGAATGGTCGATGCGATGACAGAGCGCGTGCATGTTGGCGGTGCGCCATTCCTCGGCATTTGTGTGGGCATGCAATTGCTAGCGACGCGCGGTCTTGAACATGGTGAGACGGCGGGCCTTGGCTGGATTGACGGCGAAGTGCGACTGATTGAGCCTAGCGATACGGCCATAAAAATCCCGCATATGGGCTGGAATGATGCGGCACTTATGGCGCATGCAAAGGATCACCCGGTGCTGGAGGAAGGCGAGGCCTATTTCCTCCACTCCTATCACTTCGCCGCCGATAATCCTGCCGATATTGCCGCGCTGACGGATCATGGTGAGGGCCTGGTTGCCGCCGTTGCGCGGGACAATATTCTCGGCGTGCAATTTCATCCGGAGAAGAGCCAGCAATATGGGCTCGATATGCTAACCCGTTTCTTGGAGTGGAAACCTTGATAATATTCCCCGCCATCGACCTCAAAAACGGCGAAGTCGTGCGGCTATCCGAAGGCGATATGGACCGCGCCACTGTCTATGGCGACAATCCTGCAGCGCAGGCCATGCTCTTCGCAGAGGCTGGCGCAGAGCATTTGCATGTCGTCGATCTGGACGGAAGTTTCGCCGGTAAACCTGAGAACCGCGAGGCTGTCGAAGCGATCATCAAAGCCTTCCCCGGCCATGTGCAATTGGGCGGAGGTATCCGCGATGCGGCAGGCGTTGAGGGTTGGTTCAATCTGGGCGTGTCACGCGTTGTGATGGGCTCAGCCGCGCTCAAGAACCCAGCTTTTGTGCGCGAAATGGCGAAGGAATGGGAAGGCGGCATTGTTGTCGCTGTGGATGCAAAAGACGGCATGGTCGCAACAGAAGGCTGGGCGGAATTGTCCGATGTGCCTGTCGTGGATCTCGCCCGCCGGTTTGAAGATGCTGGCGTCGCGAGCCTGCTCTTCACCGATATTGGCCGCGATGGCCTGCTAAAAGGCGCAAACATAGACGCGACTTTAGAGCTAGCCCGCCAAGTCGACATTCCCGTCATCGCCAGCGGCGGAGTGAAGGGCATTGACGATATTCACGTCCTATCCCTGCATGCCAAGGACGGTATCGAAGGCGTGATTACAGGCCGCGCTTTGTATGAGGGTAAGCTTGATTTGGCCGCCGCAATTGCTGTGGGGGCAAGGGGGTGAGTGAGACTCTCTTTTTGCGGCTATTGAGTTCGTTTTTTTGCCTTGTACTGTCGTGCTGGACAATCAAGGAGTATCGCAGAGGACTTATGACCCCGATCGTGCCACTGGGTTGGAAAGAGCCGAAATACAATCGAGACTTGGAGCCAAGTAAGTTTTGGGCCGCAACTGCTTGGAATGTGTGGTGGGCATCTGTCTTTCTTGGGGCTGCTCTATTCGTGGATTTCGAGTTATGACAGTCCGCATTCGCGTAATCCCCTGCCTCGACGTTGCCGATGGGCGCGTTGTGAAGGGCGTGAACTTTGTCGATTTGGTCGATGCCGGTGATCCGGTGGAGCAAGCGCGCGCTTATGATGCGGCAGGGGCGGATGAGCTGTGTTTCCTCGATATTTCTGCCAGTCACGAAGGGCGCGGCACTTTGCTCGACATTGTGAAGCGCACCGCAGAGGTGTGCTTTATGCCGCTAACGGTTGGCGGCGGCGTGCGCAGCGTCGAGGATGCGCGGGCTTTGCTGCTCGCCGGAGCTGACAAAGTCGCGATCAATTCTGCTGCTGTTGCTCGGCCTGAATTGGTGGCAGAGATCGCTGCAAAATTTGGCGGCCAATGCGTTGTGGCGTCTGTCGATGCGCGCAAAGTTAGCGCCGAAGGCTCTGGCGCGAAATGGGAAATATTCACCCATGGCGGGCGCAAACCCACAGGCATTGATGCGCTGGAATATGCGCGCAAAGTCGCGGAGCTTGGCGCGGGCGAATTGCTTGTCACCAGCATGGATGGTGATGGGACCAAGGCTGGATATGACCTCGAATTGACGCGCAGCATTGCTGATGCGGTCAGCGTTCCGGTGGTCGCAAGTGGGGGTGTCGGCAATCTCGATCATTTGGTTGAAGGCGTGACGCATGGCCATGCCAGCGCGGTTCTGGCCGCCAGCATTTTCCACTTCGGGACGCATTCCATCGCGGAGGCTCACGAGGCATTGCGAGCGGCTGGATTGCCAGCGCGCGCCTAAGCGGGGTAGGATACACTCATGAACACATTGAAACGCCTTGAAGCCACGATTGCCGCGCGGGCCAGCGCTTCGCCGGAGAGCTCTTACGTTGCGAAGCTAAACGCCAAAGGCACAGGCAAAATCGCGCAGAAATTGGGCGAGGAAGCTACCGAAGCGGTGATCGCCAGCCTGTCGGGCACCGCGGATGAACTCGTCGGAGAGGCGGCGGATGTCATCTTTCACCTCATGGTATTGTTGCAAAATAAGGGCGTGGCGCTGGATGATGTGATGGCCGAATTGGACCGGCGCGAGGGCGTGTCCGGCCTCGATGAAAAAGCCAGCAGGAGTGAGTGACAATGGCGATTGATGCGACGCAGCCTTATGATGATGACAACATCTTTGCCAAAATCCTGCGCGGGGAAATCCCTTCCACCAAAGTCTATGATGATGAATGGGCTTATGCGTTTGAAGACATCAATCCGCAGGCCGATATTCACACGCTGGTGATCCCCAAGGGCAAATATGTGAGCTGGGATGATTTTAGCGCGCGCGCATCCGATGCAGAGATTGGCGGCTTTGTCCGCGCGGTCGGCACGGTTGCTCGCGAAAAAGGACTGGTAGAGCCGGGCTACCGATTGCTTGCGAATATTGGACAAAATGGCGGACAAGAAGTGCCGCATTTGCATGTCCACATCTTCGGCGGGCACCATTTGGGGCCTATGTTGATGCGATAAACTCGGACCTTTACGGTCCGCAAGGCCGACTGGCCGCCCGCAGCGACACGATCTTTGCCAAAGCACAGATTGTGTGAGCGAGGAAATCGCGAACGCGGAGGCGTTTGCGCAAGAAGACTTCACCTCGTCCCAAATCCGACTCGTTTCGTCGCCGTTCATCCACAGCGCTCCAATCCTTACTTTCCAGCGATTCCAAGCTGCGGTAAAGTAAGAGAAATGACCCAAGCTACCCCTCATCCTCAGCCGCCGGGCGGTATTTTTGATGGCACAAAGCACCTTTATGCCGTGCGTGTCTATTATGAGGATACGGACCTGTCGGGCATCACCTATCACGCCAATTACCTGCGCTGGTTTGAGCGTGCGCGCTCGGATTTGCTGCGGATGCTGAAGATTGATCAGCGCGGTGCGATTGAGTCCGGAGAGGCTGGCGGCGCTTATGCTGTGGCCGAGATCAACCTCAAATATCTGCGCCCCGCGAAGCTCGATGATGATGTCGTGATCGAAACCCGCTGCACCGCGCTGGGCGCGGCCAGCTGTAAAATGGCGCAGCGCGCGATCCGCGGCTTTGGCACGGACGCCCAAGAAATTCTCGCCGATGCCCATTTGCGCGTCGGCTTTATCGCATTGAATGGCAAGCCCAAACGGCAACCGGCCGAATGGATCGCTGCCTTTAAAACTGTTTTGGAAGACGAGACTTAGATGATGTCACCTTTTTCCCTTTTCACCGCGGCGGCTGAAGCTGCTGCTGACGCACCGACCAGCCTTGATCCATTGGAGCTGTTTCTGGACGCGGATATCGTCGTGCAGGCGGTTATGCTTGGCCTGATCCTCGCCAGTATTTGGACGTGGATGATCATCGTTTCCTTCTCCATGCGGATGAGCAAAATCGAAAAAGGCACGCGGCATTTTGAGGAAGATTTCTGGAAGACCAGCGATGTTGGCAAATTGCTGAATTCTGAAACCCGCAAGGCGCATCCCGCCGCGCGCATCGCCAGCACCGGCATGGATGAATGGAAACGTTCGACAAAGCTCAAGCCGATTGACCGTGATGGCACGCGCCAGCGTTTGGCAGGCGCAATGGAAAGCCGCGTTGCGCAAGAGGCGGATGATCTGGCGGCGCGTTTGAACTTCCTTGCGACCACGGGCTCGGTTGCGCCCTTTGTTGGTCTGTTCGGCACGGTGTGGGGCATCATGAACAGCTTCTTCCAAATCGGTGCACAGGAAAGCTCCTCGCTCGCAGTGGTTGCGCCGGGTATTTCAGAGGCTTTGTTCGCCACCGCAATCGGTCTGTTCGCCGCCATTCCCGCCGTGATCGCCTATAATAAATTCAGCGACCGCGTGAACCGGTTTGAGGCACGATTGCAACGCTTTGCCGACCGCTTCCACGGCGGGCTAAGCCGCGAATTGGACAAGGTGTAGATCGTGGGAGCTTCGCTTTCTTCAGGCCGAGTCGGGGGGCGCCGCTCTCGCCGCGCGCCAATGGCGGAAATTAACGTCACGCCGTTCGTCGATGTGATGCTGGTTTTGCTCATCATCTTCATGGTCACAGCGCCGTTGCTGGCATCGGGTGTGCCGATTGAATTGCCGGAAAGCCGCGCCAATGCGCTCGATCAAGATCCTGAGCAGGTCACGGTTTCGATTGATGAGGCAGGAGTGATTTTCATCGGCGATGATGCCGTGCCGATTGGCGGTTTTCCGGCTGCCTTGGCAAATTTGTCATCCGAAAGCGGCGAGCAGCCCGATATCGTCCTTCGCGGCGATACGAGCCTGCAATACGGCCGGGTGATGGCGGTTATGGGCGAATTGAACCGGGCGGGCTTTAACTCAATATCACTGCTCACAAGCGGTTCAGATAACGCACCATAATTTGGCCTAGGTGGATATGGAGCGCAATTTTAGCCCTGAAGAGCTGATCAGCCTATGTGTAGCGATTGTGCTGCACGGGGCGCTTGCGCTTGTCCTGATTTTTCAGCCAAGCTTCAAAGATAAGAAAGAGATCGTGAAGCCGCAGGAGCGCATCACGGTTAGCCTCGCCAGTGAGGTCGGACTGACGGCGACATCGCCGGACCCTGCGGAAATTAGCCGCGCTTCGAGAGCGCCGACGATTGCGCCCAATCCTTCGCCGGGCGTGGCTGAGCTTGATACACCTGATATTGTGCCAGAGCCCGCGCCGCAGGACAGCGCAGATTCGCCTCCGCCGCCAAAGCCCAAGGACACGACACCGCGCCGCCGCCCTGACAATACGTCGAGCAAAGCACCGCCAAAGCCGAAGCCCAAGGCGAAACCTAAGCCCAAACCAAAACCGAAGCCTAAAGGTACGCCGAAGTCTAAGCCGAAACCGAAGCCTAAAGGCAGCGGCGGCGGGAGCCAGATTGGCGATGATTTCCTCGGCGGGGCAGGCACATCGAATGAGGGTTCAGCCAAGTCTGCGGCTCCATTTGGCAGGGCAGAAAGATCAGCGCTCAACCGAGCGATTACCCGCGCTTTGCGTCCGCATTGGAGCGCTCCTACCGGCCTTGATGCTGACAAGCTGGTTACGCCGGTTTCGTGGCAACTGAATAAGGATGGATCGCTAAAAGGGACGCCGCGCTGCAAACAGGCTAAGGGTGTGACGCCGGGCAATCGAAGCCAAGTGAAGCGCCACTGTGATGCGGCACGGCGCGCGGTTCGGTTGGCGGCTCCGTTTAAACTGCCACCCCAATTTTACTCGCGCTGGGATGACCTTGAGTGGGACTTTGATAGGAAACTGTGATGAGAAACTTGAAGCTCTTTTCTGCCCTAGGCTGTGCCTATGCCGCGCTGATATTGTCGGCGCCCGCCTCTGCCCAAAATGAGGATGTCGCGGCGCCTGTCGCAGAAGGACAGCCGGTTGAAACCATCGCAGTCGAAGGCGATGCAGCCGATGATGATGGCCCCCTGCGCGGCACCGTTACCGATGATAGCGATTGGAAAGATATAGGCATCGCCATCCCCGGCTTTGCCACCAATCGCAATGCGCCAACGCCAGCCAATTCCAGCGGCACGGCGGCTTTGGGTAAGGAAATCGCCCGCGTTATCACGGCAAATTTGCGCAATAATGGCCTGTTCAAACCCACTGGCCCCGATGCTCTGCCGCAGCCTGCATTCGCGCAAATCACATCGCCCAGCTGGGGCACGTGGAGCGGGCGGGGCGCTGAAATGCTGGTGCATGGCTATGTCCAAGCGCGCGCTGACGGTAAATTGGTCGTCGGCTGCTATCTCTATGACGTGCTGCTGCAAGACGAACTTGTGCGCGAGGGCTGGGTTGTTCCGCCTGCCGATTGGCGGCGTGCGGCGCATAAATGCTCTGATCTTGTCTATTCTGAGCTAACCGGCGAAAGCCCGTTCTTCGACAGCCGGATTGCTTACATTGCGGAGACCGGCCCAAAGGACGCCCGCGTCAAACGCCTTGCTGTGATGGACAGTGACGGGGCCAATCACCGGTTTCTGACGCTAGGCAGTGCAACCGCGCTTACCCCGCGATATTCGCCGGATTACAAGCGTTTGCTTTACCTATCCTATGTCGATGGTAACCCGCGTCTCTATGTCTACAATATCGGTTCAGGCCGGCAGGTTTTGGTCAGCAAAAGCACCAATCCCACCTTCGCCCCGCGCTGGAGCCCCGATGGCCGCTACATCCTTTATTCCATGGCGGTGAACGGCAATACGGATATCTTCCGCGTGTCCTCCAGCGGCGGCGCAAGCACTCGCCTGACCAATACGCCGGGCATCGATATTGGCGGATCATACTCGCCCGATGGCAGCAAAATCGTGTTTGAAAGCGATCGCAGCGGCAGCCAGCAATGCTATGTCATGGATGCGGACGGATCGAACGAACGCCGCCTGACATTCTTTGGCGGACGCTGCGCGACACCGGAATGGAGCCCGCGCGGCGATCAGATTGCCTTCACGCGCATCGCCGGTGATTTCAATGTGGCGGTTATGAATACGCAAGGCCGCGGGCTGCGTGTGCTGACCAGCGGTTGGCAGGATGAAGCCCCAACATGGGCGCCCAATGGCCGCATCATCCAGTTTTTCCGCACCACGCGCGGCTCAGGCAAAAGCTCGCTCTATCAGGTTGATTTGACCGGAGAGAATGAGCGCCGCCTGCCAACGCCGGTGGATGCCTCTGATCCGGCATGGGGCCCCATTCAGCCGTGAGCGGTTGTTCCCATCCGATACAATACCAAGGCGCGACTGTTCATTGCCGCGACACATGTTTAAACTTATGCTTTCATGCGAAAGGAAGCCGCTGATATGACAGGTTCTTATAAATCAAAGCGTTTCGCAGCGATCATGCTGCTGGCCGGAACAGCAACATTGGGTGCTTGCGCGAAGAAACCGCCAGAGGAGCTTCCTCCGCCACCGGTCAATACGAACACGCAAACCACCACGGCTGTTGATCCCAGCATGCTTGGTCCGCAGGTCGGCTCGCAGACTCATTTCGAAAATGCGATCAATGGTCAGAACGTGATCTATTTCGACACTGACCGCTACAATATCGACAGCACGGATGCCGGCGCGCTGCAAACTCAGGCGCAATATCTCAGCCAATATTCCGGCATTTCGATCACAATCGAAGGGCATGCCGATGAACGCGGCACGCGCGAATACAATCTTGCCTTGGGTGAGCGGCGCGCGAATGCGGCGAAGAATTACCTTGTCAGCCTTGGCGTGCCAACGGGCCGCATCAACACGGTCAGCTATGGCAAGGAACGCCCTGACGCTTTGGGTTCTGATGCTGACGCGTGGGCGCGCAACCGCCGTGCGGTCAGTGTGGTCGTCAATTAAATTTGGGCAGAGCCGCTCTTAAGGGAGCAGGCTGGGGCCAGAGGGTTCATATGGCGTAAGGTCGAGATTTGGCATCTCGGCCTGCACCGTCATGAACGCATCGCCGCGCGCTGCCGAGGAGTGATCCTCGGTTGAAAGCAGCAGCATGCATGCCATCGCGAAGACGGAGAATGTGCTGGAGATGGCGAGTTGCTTGCTCATATTCCTCATTTCTATAATCCCAATATATGAACGATCTATTGCATTGCAACATTTCATTTCGAAACTGGTTTGAAATTTTTGTAACCTTGGCACCGCAGCCCTTTCAAAAAGCCGCATGGCCCTATAGGTGAAGGACATGCAAAACGGACGAATGACATTGAGCGACTTGGCCACAGGTATGGCGGCATGAGCGGACGCGGCCGATCCAACAATTGGGGCTTCCCGCGTTGGGGCGATTACGACAGCTCACGCGATACTGTGGTTCAAAAAGAATGTGACCGCGATGGTTGCTCAGAGGCTGGACTTTGCCCTGCGCCCAAATCGCCCAATAACCCCGACCGGTGGTATTTCTGTCAGGCGCATGCTGCGGAATACAATAAGAAATGGGACTATTTCGAAGGTCTGGACAAGGCCGAGGCAAAAGCGCGTGCGCAATCTGAACAGCGCGAAAACTCCGGCTATGCCGAAACCGCGCATTATGGCTGGGGCGGGTCGGGCGATGGCACGCGCAGCGGCGATGAAATGCGCGCGCTCGAACTGCTTGGCCTAGACAGCGATGCCGATTTTGATGCGGTCAAAAAGGCGTATCGCAAGGGCGCAAAGCTGGTTCACCCCGATGTGAAGCCGGGCGATGAAGATGCAGCGAAGCAGTTCCAAGCCTTGCAAGTCGCCTATGAAGTGCTGAATCAAGCCGAAGCGCGGCGCACCTGGAAAGGGTGATTTGAACCGATGACCAAAATTCTCGCCTTTGCCGCCAGCAATTCCTCGGTTTCGATCAATCGGACGCTGGTCGATTATGCTGCATCGCTTGCCGATGGCGCGCAAATCATCACGCTCGATATTCATGATTATGAGATGCCGATCTATCGTCATGACCGCGAAGAGGCGGATGGCATTCCGCAGCTGGCACATGATTTTCGGGCTCGTGTTGGCGAAGCGGATGCGATCATTGTCGGCTTGGCGGAGCACAATGGGCTTTACTGCGCCGCGTTCAAAAACCTGTTCGATTGGTGCACGCGCCTCGGGGGCGGGGTGTGGCAGGATAAGCCAATGTTGCTGACCGCGACATCAACCGGTCAAGGCGGCGCAGGGCGCGTGTTGGCTCTGGCTGAAACGGCTTTTCCGCATTTTGCCGGCGATGTTCGCGCCGCATTTTCATTGCCGCATTATGACGAGAAATTCGATGCTGAAGCAGGCAAGATCACCGACGCCGACAAAGACGCAGAATTGCGCACGGCTGTTGCGAAACTGCTGGCTTAGTCGGCAGCCGGGCGCTCATTTGTTCCGGCAAAACCCGGCTTCGTCGCTGACGAATTGATCTGCGGATTGGGATTGTCATTCCACCACGCATTGTCATTCCATGGCCGCGCATCCACCTCATGCGTCCAGCAGTTGCGGGGCTGCTGCGCCAAATGCCAATAGGTCTCTGCTAAATCCGCTGGATCAATCACGCCTTCCTCGCCCTTTGACGCTTTGTAGGCTTCAAATTTATCGCCGAGCAATTTGCCAAGCGTATCGGGTGAATTGACCCCGCCATCGACCACAATATGCGCGGTGTGAATGCCCTTGGGGCCAAATTCTGCATTCAATGTTTGGCACAGCATCCGGCGGCCGCCCATGGCCGCGGCATGGCTGTGCTGACCCGCATTTCCGCGCACCGCTGATGTGGCGGACGTAACGAGCATTGAGCACAAGCGACCTGATTTCGCGCGCTCCACCATTGCGGGAAAAGCCGCATGGGCAAGGCGGAATACGCCGTAACAGCCAAGCCTCCAGCCCAGCTCAAACGTCTTATGCGGCGTATCATGCAGGGCGCGGTTTCCGATTTGCGCGCCGAGATTATAGAGCATGGATTCGATAGGCCCGATGTCGGTTTCAACGCGGGCAACCAATTCCTCAATCGCGCCATCTTCAGCGGCGTTTAGCAGGCTGCCCGTGGCGCTGCCTCCAGCATCTTCGATTGCGCCGATTAAGCGCCCAAGGCTGTCCTCATCGCTGCGCCGCGCCAAGACCGCATGATAGCCGCCCGCAGCAAACCGCATGGCAGCGTGGCCGCCGATCCCAGCACCGGCTCCGATTACCAGAAATACAGGTTTTCTATTGGCCACGCTCTCTCTCCCTCAAACATTGAAGGAGAGAGGGTAGGGCTGTCTCACACTTTCGCCAAGGCCTGTTCAAAGTCCGCGATCAAATCGTCTGGGTCTTCGATCCCGATGCTGATCCGCACCAGATTATCGGTAATGCCTAGCTGCGCCTTGCGCTCATCGGGCACAGAGAGGTGCGTCATGGCTGCGGGAAGGCTGGCCAGCGTCTCTGTCCCGCCGAGGCTGACGGCGAGCTTTGCGATGGTGAGATTGTCGAGGAAGGCAAAAGCTTCTGCCTCGCCGCCCTTGATAAACACGCTGAAGGTCGAGCCTGCGCCGCTGCAATGGCGGTCATAAATATCCTGTTGGCGCGCATCATCGATAAAGCCGAGATAGCCTAGCCCCTCGACCTTGGGGTGCGCACGCAAATATTCGCAGACTTTGGCGGCATTCTGGCCCGCCTTTTCCATGCGCAACTCCACCGTCTCAAGGCTGCGCAAAAGCATCCAAGCGGTGTTGGGATCAACGATGCCGCCCATAGTGTTGCGCAAGGCGCGCACCGGATCCATCCACTTTTTCGCGCCGGCAATAGAGCCTGCGACAAGGTCGGAATGACCACCAACATATTTGGTCAGCGAGTAGACGACTATGTCTGCGCCATGGTCGAGCGGACGCTGCCACAAGGGTCCAAGGAATGTGTTGTCGATTGCAATCGGGCATGGCTTGCCAAGGTTGGCATCGCGCGCGGCGGCGACTGCTTCGATATCGACCAAAGCATTGGTCGGATTGGCGGGGCTTTCGAGATAGATCATCGCAACTTTGCCGCCGTTTTCGCCTGCTTGGCATTTGGCGCGCTTGATCACTTCATCCAATTCTTCTGGCGTCGCACCAGCGGGGAAGTCGACATAGGTCACGCCAAATTTCGACAGCACTTTGGCGACGAAACCTTCAGATGCCGCGTATAATGGCCCCGAATGCACGATGACATCGCCTTGGCTGACATTGGCCAGCATCAGCACGCAAATGGCGGTCATGCCTGAGGAGAAGGTTAGGGCGTCTTCCGCCCCGTCCCAAACCGCCAAGCGGTCTTCTAGGATTTCCTGATTGGGCCCGTTGAAGCGGGAATAGACGAGGCCTTCTGCGCCGCCCTCGCGTTTGCCGGTAATGCCTTCGAAATGGCGCTTGCCAGCGGCGGCATTTTCAAACGCGAATGTGGAGGTCAGGAAGATCGGGGCTTTGAGCGAACCTTCCGACAAGGCCGGATCATAGCCATGGCCCATCATCAATGTGGAGGGCTTTAATTCGCGTCCGCCAATGCTGCGTTTTTCGGGTTTCGGCTTACGGCGCGGGGTGGGTTTATCGGCGGGATCAATGGCATCGCTCATGGGCGCAGTCCTTCATTTATCACGCTCCCAGGAAGGCAGGAGCCCAACAAAAGGCCCGTTCAGCGCCCGCTTCTAACCTCCGCAGAAGCGCCTCTCTGATCAGGCATTGGTTGCATTCGTAACTAACGAAGGCCGCCGATCAGTTCAAGCGGTGCGCACATTGATTTGTGGGCAGCTGACCAATGCCGCGTGGATTGTCGTCTTGTTCCAATCCTTTGCACGCAAAATCGATCTATAGATCGCATCGTTCGGTTTCTCAGCAGGAGAGAATGCATGACCAATGATCCTTTTCAAATGCAGCGAGAGCTTCGCTACGGCGCGCCAGTGTGTGACCAAGTTTTGACCGGTCGGCATTTTACCATCGGCTACTCCTGGTATTTCCGCCAAGCCAAATGGACGCTGGAAATCATCAACCGTGAGCGCGAGCTGGTGAATGATCTGGAGGGAGTGAAGCGCAAAGATGCCTTTCGCGCTGATACGCGGATTCCCAAACGTTTTCGGGCTGGTTTGAAAGCCTATGTCGGTAGCGGATATGATCGCGGCCATTTGGTGGCCAGCGCCAATCAGGACTTGCAGGCTATCCAAAATTCAGAGACATTTCTGCTGTCCAATATGTCCCCGCAAGCAGAGCAATTTAACCGCGGCATTTGGAAGGATTTGGAAAGCGAAATCCGCGAACTGGATGCGCGCAAAAGCACGCTCGAGACCTATGTGCTGACTTGTCCTGTGTTCTATTTCGGTGAGAAAATTGAGCGTATCGGCAAAGAGACAGAGGATTTTGGGATTAGCATTCCTGTCCCGCACGCCTTCATCAAAAGCGTACTGACAGAGAATTACCGCGGCCGGTTCCGGCTTTGGACATTTCAAATTCCCAATGCGCCGCAGACAGAGCCTTTGGAGAAATTCCTCGTCAAAACCTATGATGCTGAGCAGATTGTTGGTGGGCGTTTTTGGGACCGGATTGCGGGCGGCGATCTGCATAAGGATAAGGGCCGCACGCGCAAAATGTGGTGAGCGAAATAGGCGTCTGAGACGGCGAGGCCAGATGAGGCCAAATCAGGTCAAAGCGCAGATCGCCTTAGATGCCCGCTAAACCAGCGCAGCAATCGCCCAGACCATTCCGACAATTACGAAGACGCCGATCACATCCAAAATCAGGCCTGCGCCAGCCATCCGCTCAATTTTAATCCGGCCCGTGGCCCAAGCAATCGCGTTCGGCCCGGTTCCTGCTGGCAGCATAAAGCCCCAGCTAGCAGCCAGCGCCGCTGGCATGGCGAGCAATATTGGGTCAGCGCCGAGCGCCACAATCAGCGCTGCAACAACCGGTATGATCCCGCTTGCCGTCGCGACATTGCTGGCAAATTCTGTGATCAGAACAACCATGGCAACGATGGCGAGAGCAACCACGATGAGCGGCAAGTTTTCTAGCGGAAGCAGCGCCTCGCCCAGCCAATCAGCAAGGCCGGAGGCTTGCATTCCAGCGGCCAAAGCCAGTCCTCCGCCAAACATCATAATCACACCCCATGGCGCGCGGTCAGCCTCTTTCCAGACCAGCAAAGGCCGTCCTGTTCCATCGGGCAATAGGAACAAAGCAAAGCCTGCCAGAACCGCAATTGTGCCATTGGTCCAAGAGCCTGCGGGCAGCATCTCCTTCACCCACGGCACGGTTAGCCATGCAAGGAATGTCAGGGCGACGATGGGCACTAGCCGCTTTTCCGGCGTGCTCCATTTTGCCTGTGTGGCAATGGCATTGCGGGCGGATGCCACGTCAAAGGGATGCTCTTCAACCTTCTGAACTTTTGCGACAATCCAAGCCGCCAATGGCACGCCGATGATGACAATCGGTAGGCCGTAAAGCGACCATTCGAAGAAGCTGATTTGCGTGCCTGTCATAGTATCAAGCAAGCCTACCGCGATGGCATTGGTGGGCGAACCAACCAATGTGCCGAGCCCGCCAATGGAGGCGGCGAAAGCAATGCCCATGGGAAGGGCGCCGCTTAACCCGTCAAAGCTGCCTTCCTTCAATCCTCCACCCGCCAACACCGCCAAAGCCATGGGCATCATAATCAGCGAAGTCGACGTGTTGGAGATCAGCATGGAAAGCACAGCAGCAGAAATCATAAACGCGAGCAGCAGCCGCGTTTGTCCGCCGTCACTGCCAACAAAACTGAGTATCGCCAGTGACAACCGCCGGTGAAGGCCCGTGCGTTCAATCGCCAATGCCACAAATGCGCCGCCCAAAATCAGGAAGAGGATGGGCGAATAGTAACTCGCCGCGGTTTCTTTCGCGTTGGAAACGCCGCTGAAGGGCAAGACGATAAAGGGAAGCAGCGCGGTTGCGGTGAGCGGCACAGCCTCGGTCATCCACCAGCTTGCCATCCATACAACCAGCCCAGCGACCAGCCATGCCTGCTCCGGCATCCCTGCAGGCGCATCGGTCAGCGCCGTGACAGCGAATATTGCCGGGCCAAGCAGGCGGCCAATTGCGCTAGCGTTCAGACGATTGGGCATGGATGCGAATTTCCTCTTCGCATGCTCAATCCCGTATTGCGCTCAAAGCGTCAACTGGTCTGGCGCTTTGATTGGCTATTCAACTTCGTCAGCCTTGGGGTCCTCGCCTGGAAGCTCGATCGGGCTGAAAGTGACCGTACCGGTGCGCACGCCTTCACGTTCCATAATATCAAACTTGCGCTCACGTTGAGCCAGCAATTGCGCCATGCTTTGCGGGATACGGAAGCGTTTTGCAGAGCCATCAGAGGTGATGTTGCTATAGCTGGGTTCACGCACGCCGCCCGCCAAATCGGCGATATCGGGTTCTGAAATAGACGCATCGACCTTGCTAGTTTTAGCCAGGATTTGCTGCACCTCAACATTGGCATAACCGGCCAAATGGGTGCGAAGATCGCGGTCGAAATCGGCGAAATAATATGGCGCAGCTTCATTATAAATGTCGGAAACTGCCAGCGTGCTACCGTTCTTCTGTGTGCCGCGTAAAGAGTTCACAAATTCGCGTGCGCTGCGTTCCAAAGTGTCCTTGAGATTTTCGCCATTGAACGCGCGGCGTTGTAACGCTGGCCCGCCAATATCGCCGCGCCAAAAGCCATAGATAACGCGCGGATCACTCCAATTGGGATAAACGATTTGGGTGCGGATGTCCTTGGGGCTCATTGCAACGCCATTGATCGTGATGAAGCGTGCTTCATCGAGAGGGGCGTCGCCAATTTTGATGTTACGGGGCTGGCGGGTAGGCCACGCAATCGCGATTTGTTCGACCATCGCGACATTGTGCAGATTGGTCCAAAACGCCAGCTGCTCATTGCGCGGCAGAGTGCTGATATTGAGCTGATCAGCGGTTGCCTCGAGGTCTTTGCGATATTCGGTGAAGCTGTTGATCACTTCTTTATCAAGGAAGGAAAACATCAATCGCGTGCCCTCAAGGCGGTAGCGTGAATTGCTGCCATAACGCCTACGCGAACCAAAATTTTGCACCTCAGAACCGGCGGCTTTGCGCAAGGACGGTCCCATTGACACGACCAAACTTCTCATCGCCTCATCCCATATAGAATAGTCGATACGGTGCTGTTTGGGCGTTTTGGATGGAATGAACTGGGCGAATTGCGCTGATACTGGCGGAGCGGCCTGAACGGCCACTTGCGGCAAGGCTTGATCTTGCGCCGCTGCGGCGGACCCGAGTGAAAGCAATGCACCTGCACCTAAACCTGTGAATATTCTGCGTTTCATATTGGGGGCCCTCTTTTGTTTTTGCCATCAGCGCTTTAGCCCCCGGTGTTATTAGAGGGCACCAAATAAGCGGCGGTCTATACTTCGCAGTTTTACCGAAGTCTGAACCATTCGCAATGGCATCAGTCGATGAACGCATGTCGTTTGTCGAACTGTGTTGCTTAAGTAACTCACCCTTGGTCGTGAGCAATTCGCAAGATACAAAGCCTCCACGAAAAAGGGCGCCGTAATCAGGCGCCCTTTCTCAATTCAATAATGACGCCGCAGCCTATTTCGGTGAAAGCACCATCAGCATTTGACGGCCTTCGAGGCGCGGATAGGCTTCGACCTTCGCTGTCTCAACGGTGTCATCTTGCACGCGGCGGAGCAAATTCATGCCCAGCTCTTGGTGCGCCATTTCGCGTCCACGGAACCGCAAAGTGACCTTCACCTTGTCGCCATTGTCGATGAACTTGTTCACATTGCGCATCTTCACGTCATAATCATGCGTGTCGATGTTGGGCCGCATTTTGACCTCTTTAATGTCTTGGGTCTTTTGCGTCTTGCGCGCGAGATTGGCTTTTTTCTGAGCCTCATAGCGGTGCTTGCCCACGTCGAGGAATTTGCACACTGGTGGGTCCGCATTGGGGGACACTTCAACCAGATTGAGGCCAACTTCATTGGCCTGCTCAATCGCTTCATTGGTGAACATGGTGCCGAGGTTTTCGCCTTCATGATCAATGACGCGAACTTTTTCGGATTCGATTAATTGGTCGAAGCGCGGGCCGCTTTTTCTGGGCGGTTGCATGGAACGACGTGGTGGACGGGCTATTGGGTATCTCCTGTTTTGCCTTGATTCTTAAGGGCGCTATATAGGGCGGTAAGCTCAGAAGCGCTAGGGGGTTGCACGCCATAAGGGAAAACGTGTGAGTTTTGTCTTTGCCGCGACCATTGCGGTGATGTTCGCTGCCGGTTGCAGCGCGTCCAAAATCGCCGGATCACCTGCGTCCATGCCGCCAGTGTAAGCGCCAAATGCGGGCAAAATCATGCGGCCTGAGCCAGCCTCGTCTTGGCTGACCACGGCGCAAGGGCGGGCAATATGCCGCGCGCGCACTTTTAGGCGCAGCTTGGGGTGATAGTGCCCTGAGAGCTCTGGGCGAGTTTCGCCGCGCTTTGCCTCATGGCGCAGGATCATGCCGGCAATCTCCAATTCTTCCAGCTCAGTTCCGCCAGGAGCAGCGGTGCGGTCTGCTGAGTTGTGATCGTGGTTCCCCGTCACCCAGACCCAATCTGTGGCCCTGACCAAAGCATCGAGCATGCCTGCGGCGTGTTCTTCCAATCGCTCAGCTCCGCGCGCATCATGGAAATTATCGCCCAGAGTGTAGACGCGGCGTGCGCCTGTTTGTTTCAGCGCATCTGCTACGCGGGACAATGTTTCCCTGCTATCATAGGGCGGCAGCATCTGGCCGTGCCGCGCATAAAAGCTACCCTTTTCCAAATGCAAATCGGCCACCAGCAACGCATTTTCGCGCGGCCAATACATCGCATTGCAGGGGAGGAGGACGAGTTCCTCTCCGCAAAAATCGAAAGCGTGCGCTGCCATAGTTTTGGATGTGAACGAAACGGGAACCATTCGTCTCACTTGCCCCAGCGCGCCCGCTTTGGCAAGAGGGCGGACATGACTGATATCAGCCCCCAAACATTGGCCGCGAAAACCTGGTTCGAGGATTTGCGCACTCAAATCTGCGACGCATTTGAGAGCATTGAGCGAGAGGCGGGATCCGATGCCAGCTTCGCCTTCACCCCGTGGAGCCGTGAGGAGGAGGGCAATCCTGATCCGGGCGGCGGCGTGCAAGGGTCAATGAAGGGCAAAGTGTTCGAAAAAGTCGGCGTCAATGTCTCGACCGTCAAAGGCAATTTCTCCAAAGACTTCGCCGCCCAAGTGAACGGAGCGGATGCCGACAATCCCGGCTTTACGGCAACGGGCATTTCATTGGTCGCGCATATGGCCAACCCGCACGTGCCAGCGGTGCATATGAACACGCGCTTCCTAACCACAGGCAAAGCCTGGTTCGGGGGCGGGGCTGATCTCAATCCGCCGATCCCTTATGAAGAGGATACAGAGGCATTTCATGCCGCCTTTCGCGCAGCGTGCGCCGCCCATGATCCGACCTATTATGACAAGTTCAAGAAATGGGCGGATGATTATTTCTACATCCCCCACCGCCAGTGCCACCGCGGCGTGGGCGGGATTTTCTATGACCATTTGGCGAGCGATGATTCTGCAGCCTTTGACCGCAATTTCGCCTATACGCAGGATGTCGGCAAAGCCTTCCTCGATATCTATCCTAGAATCGTGCGGGGGCGAATGAATGCCGAGTTTTCCGATGCTGACAAGCAGCAGCAATTGGAATGGCGCGGGCGCTATGTGGAGTTCAATCTCGTCTATGATCGCGGCACATTGTTTGGCCTGAAAACCGGCGGCAATATTGATGCGATTTTGATGAGCCTGCCGCCCGAGGCGAATTGGAGCTAATTCTCTGATTGCAAAGCGCGGCGCAAACACGCACATTCGCATGCATAATGCTGCGCCAATATGAACTTGTAGAACGGGTCCTTGAATATGACCCAGAGGCGGACGAAGCCGCGCTGAACCGCGCCTATGTCTACACGGTGCAAAAACACGGCACGCAAAAGCGCGCGAGCGGCGATCCCTATTTCAGCCATCCCGTAGAAGTTGCCGGGCTGATGACCGATCTTCAGCTGGATCAAGAAACCATCATGACGGCCCTGCTGCATGATACGGTTGAGGATACGCTGGCGACGATTGAGGATATTGAGGCAAACTTCGGCCCAGAGGTCGCGCAATTGGTCGATGGCGTGACCAAATTGTCCAAGATTGAGGCGATGCCGGAAAATGAACGCGCGGCGGAGAACCTGCGTAAATTCCTGCTCGCTATGTCCGAGGATATCCGCGTTCTGCTGGTCAAGCTGGCGGACCGTTTGCATAATATGCGCACGCTGCATTTCATCAAGAAGCCGGAGAAACGCCAGCGGATCGCGCGCGAGACAATGGACATTTACGCGCCGCTGGCAGAGCGCGTGGGCATGTATGAATATATGCGCGAGATGCAATTGCTCGCCTTTGAACAATTGGAGCCAGAAGCGTTCAAAACCATCACCGACCGGCTGACAGAATTGCGCGGCCAAGATGGCGGACAGGTCGATGCGATTGCATTGGCGGTGAAGCAAGCTCTGGCTGAGGCGGGGCTGATGGTGGAGGTCTCCGGGCGCGAGAAGCATCCATATTCGATCTGGAAAAAGATGGCCGAACGCCATGTGTCGTTTGAGCAAGTAACCGACATTATGGCGTTTCGCGTCATCTGCGAGGATGAGACCGACTGTTACCGCGCGATGGGCATTCTTCACACGACTTGGCAGTTCCTGCCCGGGCGCTTCAAAGACTATATCTCCACGCCGAAAAACAATGGCTATCGCAGTCTGCACACCTCGCTGATGTATGAAAATTCCATGCGGGTGGAGGTGCAAATCCGAACACGCGATATGCATCAGCGCAATGAATTCGGGCTGGCGGCGCATTGGGCCTATAAGCAGGCAGGCAGCGCGGATGGCGCAGTCGGCTGGCTGCGCGATTTGATCGAGATTGTCGATGCCAGCCATGATGCAGAAGAGCTGCTCGAACACACGCGCATGGCGATCTATCAAGACCGCATTTTCGCCTTCACGCCAAAGGGCGCTTTGTTCCAATTGCCGATCGGCGCGACGCCGGTAGATTTTGCCTTTGCCGTTCACACCGATCTGGGCGCCGCGACCTTGGGCGCAAAGATCAATGGCCGCCATATGCCGCTGCGCACGCAGCTCAACAATGGCGATGTGGTGGACATCATCAAGGGCACGAATGCCGAGCCTGAACTGTCGTGGCTCGGGTTTGTTGTCACGGGCAAAGCGCGTGCGGCAATCCGGCGGGCAGTGCGCCTAAAGGAGCACGCTGAGGTTGCCGAAATTGGCCGCAAGCTCTTCGATGAAATATCAAGCCGCGTTCCAGCTAAGGTTGGCAAGAAAGCGATCAAAGGCGCGCTGGAGCGACTGGAGCTGGAGGATGAGGAAGACCTCATGTTTGCCATCGGCGCGGCTAAGATCGAAGACCGCGATGTGATGGAGGCTCTTGTCCCCGGCTGCACCGCCAATTTTGACGAGGATGCCGATTGGGCGAGGCGCGACCGGGCCATCTCAATTCGCGGGCTGACGGCTGGCGTTGGCTTTCAGCTGGCGACCTGCTGCCACCCTGTTCCCGGCGACCGGATCGTGGGGCTTCGCAAACCGCATGAAGGCGTGGAGGTTCATGCGATTGATTGCTTTGAGCTGGCCAATGGGGTCGATAATGATTGGCTCGATTTGTCATGGGGCAAACGATCACAAGGCGCGCTGGGTCGCTTGCGGGTGACGCTCTATGACAAGCCGGGGACATTGGCGGAGGCAGCCGGTATTTTTGGGCACAATTTGGCCAATGTAAAAACGCTGGAACATGTCCAGCATGATCCGCCTTTCTCCAGCTATGAGATGGATTTGGAAGTGCAGGATTTGGCGCATCTTACACGCATACTCAGCGCCCTGCGCGCCAGCGATGCCGTGGCGCAGGCAGAGCGGATCTAGTGAAAATCACCGGCTTGGATCACGTCCAACTCGCGATTCCGAAAGGCGGCGAGGACACAGCGCGAGCCTTCTATGCCGGATTGCTGGGAATGGCCGAAGTAGCCAAGCCGGCCAATTTGTCGCCAGAGGGATGCTGGTTCGAAAGCGGCAGTGTCAGCCTGCACATTGGTGTCGACCCTAAATTTTCACCAGCAACAAAAGCGCACCCCGCATTGTTGGTCGGAAACCTGTCTGCCTTGCGCCAAGACTTGGAAAGCGCGGGTATCCAGACGAAGGATGATGAGCCACTCGACGGGTATAAGCGGTTCTTTGCCAAAGACCCTTTCGGCAATCGGATTGAGTTCATGCAAAAGGATGAACCCACCTAAACTGACGGCGCCCTAGGGCAATCCCCCAAGCGTTCACCCCTAGGATTTCGGGCTTCATCTTTCACGCCAGTTTAAGCGCCGCGCATTAACCATAGCGCCTGATTTTCCAGTGGCTTGCGTTCCCGGTGCGTGGCCACGCCAAAACCAAGCGGCGATCAATTATGAATGCTCTAAACCATGACTTCGCGCCATCATTGCGCATGATGAAGGCACCCGAAACAGCAGAAGGTTGGATATCGCGTCGGCTGTCCAATTGGTCGATCAAGCAAAAGTTGCGCCTTGCAATCATGGGCCTTGCGACGATCCCATTTGCCATTGGATTTTTGCTATTGGGCGTTTCAGCCTATTTCAGCAGCATTGGCTCCGACCATGCAGAGCGCGTGCAAACTGAGACATATATCGCCAAGTCTGCGCTGCTCGTGGGGGACACAGCCGATAAGCTTCGGCAATCCCATACAGCCCAAAATGGCGCGCTATTGGAGAAGGCAAAAGCCCAATATGCAGAGGCCAATGAGCTTATGATTTTGGCGCTAGAGACAGGGCGGAAACTCTACCCTGAAGCCAATCGATTGGCGATGGAGAACGAGCAGCGTGTCTTGGCATTAGAGGCTACCAAAGTGGCAAGCCTGTCTCTTCGCGCCGCGCCCGAGGACTTTGGCGCAGCCGAGACAGCAGCAATCGCACGAATGCGATCTCTTGGTGCATTGTTTGATGAAATCCAAATTTATACCAGCAATGTAATCGAAAGAATGTTCGATCAAATCAGCCTCGCCTTTCTCGCCTGTTTAGCACTGGTGTTTTGTGTCGGCGGAGCGGTTTTGCTCGCCGCGAATGCGATTGTGGCCAATGTCGTGAATATGATTAGCTGGATGAAGATGACGATGGAAACCCTCGCCGAGGGAGACACGCGGGCGTCCATTCCAGGGGGCGAACGGCAGGATGAATTGGGCGCCATGGCGCGCGCATTGGGCGTGTTTCGCCAATCCATGCTGGAGCTGCAAGAGGTCGATAAAGAACGTGCAATGGCGGCCGAGCAAGAGCTTGCGCAGGCGCAGAAATTGGCTGGATTGCGCAGCGAAAAGGCTGACGCTTTGCGCAAATTGGCGGATGATTTTGAGGCTTCCATTTTTGCATCAACGCGTTTCGTTGCGGAGGCGTCGGGTGAATTGCAGGCGACGTCTGCTGATATGGCCACTTTGGCAAAGCAATCCTCGAACCAAGCGCAAGGTGCCGCCAAAGCTATGGAGCAGGCCAATGTTGGCATTTCGGCAACCGCCTCGGCCAGCGATGAGTTCGCTCTTTCGATCAGCGAGATTAGCCAGCAAGCCGCAGCCTCTGCCGCGCTCGCCCGTGATGTCAAAAACAGCGTCACAACAGCCAATGGCAAAATCGCTGGCCTATCTCTATCGGTGGAGCGCATTGGCGAGATCACCGAGATGATTAGCTCCATTGCAGCGCGCACCAATTTGCTGTCGCTCAATGCCTCGATTGAGGCTGCACGCGGGGGCGAGGCGGGGCGCGGTTTTGCCGTCGTGGCGGCTGAGGTGAAAGATCTCGCCGGACGTACCGCTCACGCTGCCAATAATGTCTCATCCATGGTGGCTGCAATCAGCGGCACGACGAAGCAAAGCGTTGATGGTTTGGCCAAAGTCTCAGGGCAAGTCGGTAGCCTTGAAGAATCCGCCATATCCATTGCCTCGGCTGTCGATCAGCAATCCATTTCAGGCCGCGAATTGGCGCAAAATATTGATAATGTCGCGGCCAGTTCTGATGCTGTTTCCACCACTTTGGGCGAGGTCCACGGCTCCTCATTGGAGGTTGGCAGTGCCGCTGTTCAAATGCTCAAATCATCAGAGGATTCTCAGCGTCACGCAGAACAATTGCGCGAGCAAGCGGTGCAATTTCTGGCCGAGGTTCGTGATGGGTACCGTTTAACCGGTAGGGACGAATTGGATGAGACGGATTAGATCAATTCCAGCGTCAGAGCGACCGCATCCCCTTCTGACAAATCTTCGCGCTTCATCACCTTTTTGCTGACCAGCAATGTCCATGATTTCGACTGGCGCGACATATCGTCAAGCTTCATGGGAAACACCGAGGTCTTCCACCGCGTTTCGCCGATGCTGGCGTAGCATTTCACAGAGCCAAACCCGCGAGCCTTGCCAAATTCCATGCGGTGCAAGGCGGCATGAGTGGTGATCGCTTCGGCCGTATCGCCCGTCACCGTGACCATCGCATAGGTGCCGCGGTCGCCGCGCCAGATTTGCAAAGGCAGAGTGGCCGCCAGACTATTGGAATGCGTGTCAGTCATTTGCGACCTGTCTTACGGGCACCGGAATATTGCAAATATCCGCGCCGCCAGCGGGTTTGATGAAAAACGGATCGCGGCGATTGGCGCGGGCCTCTGCATATTTCGCGAATGTTTCGCTTTCGGTGGAGAGATATTGAAAGCTGGGCCGGTCAGCCGGTGCCAAATCGCTAAGCACACGGATGGATTGGATGGGCGTGCGAAGCTGCGCCTGGCTCTCTGTATAAAAACCGAGCTCGCCATCCCCGCGTTTCATGCTGGAAAGGTGCTCCATGCCGACAATGATGCGCCCGACCAGAGCGATATTGCGATCAAGATGGCGCGGCGCATGGCCGATGACGGTGTAAAGCTCTGCGCCAGAGCCGGTGTCTGGTGAGTAGCTGCGGCCGACGCCGACCATGCCGTAGCAATGGGTAGGCGAAAGTATCGGGTCCCCATATTTGTTGCCGTTGAGCGCCACAGGCCAGCCATCGATAACGTATGTGTCGTTTGCATAGCCGTCACCCCGTAATGTTCGCATAGTAGCAGCTATTTCTTCCATTGTTTTATCCGGGCTCGGAAGTTGGTTGCCGTCTAGAAGAAGCTTCAGCGTACTTGTTCTGCTTGAAGCTGTGACACCATAAATCTGTCCTTTCAGCAGGGCCGAGAACGGAAAGACATAATCCCCCTCATCCATCACCTCCAAGCCCTCTGGCAAAGGCTTAGCCTTCTCCGGGTCTTCGCCATGCACATCGCCCCATTGCACAACGTAATTGTCCTGCACGCGGTTGATGGTGATCCCGTCATACCACTTGGCCCGCGCAAGCGTGCGGATGTTCGACACCCAGCCTTGCGAAAACGGTGCGGGCATCAGCTGAATCACCACTTCGCGAACCGCGCCGTCACTATCCGGCGCAAGCGTCATCATCAGCAAATCCTCTGCCGGAATTTGCACCCATTCAGCAGGCTGTGCTGCGCCCACAATAGCATTGGGAGAAGGATGTTCTTTTGCTTTTTCCTCCTGCGCAAATGAAGGGGCGGAAAGGGCGAAAGCGGCGAGGCTGATCAGGATTGATTTTTTCATGAGCAACACCGTGCCATTTCGGTGCTTGCACGGCAAGGCGACTAGAGCTAGAGGCGCAAGCATCGCTGTCAAACAGCGGCGCGGAGACGTGGCAGAGTGGTCGAATGCGCACGCTTGGAAAGCGTGTAAAGGGGCAACTCTTTCGAGGGTTCGAATCCCTCCGTCTCCGCCACTAACCCCCAGCACAACTCTCTGATGATTTCGGCTTCCCTGTAAGCCCCAGTTTGCGCGGGGTTTCGGCTCATAACTCGTCACGTTCGCGTGTCTCTGGCTGATGCATTCGCCGTATTTGGGCGGGTTTTAAGCCTTGGTCTCTTGGCATAATAAAGAAGGTCGGGTTTCCCTGATAAAGCCTGATTAGCAGGGAAATTTATGGGAAAGCAGGCATTTCAAGCTTTGTTTTGAACAATCTGCGTTGATGTCCCGAAAATTTAGAACGGAAAAACAGAAGTTTGCGGGGTAGGAAAGAGCAATTCCCTGTTATTGGAATAACAGGGAAACTATTTTCTGGATCAGGGAATTTGTTTGCGAGATCAGGGATCGGATCAGGACGAACAGGGAGCTGTGTTTTCCATCCAGCCAAGTGCAATGTGCTGCGCATTCCAGCAGAGCGGAATATGCATCTGTTTGAGGCGTTGCAGATTGAGTGAAGGGGGCTGCAGACCTTTCAAGATATCGCTCTGGATATCGGGTGCTAGAAAGGCCATCCGCAGCATTTTGCTTTCATGAGGCGAGGTTGGCGCTTTGTCGATCAAGGGCATGCCGCGCTCTTTTCGAACCATTTGATGGGCCTTGCGCAAAGAAGCTATCAGAGTTTTGTCGATCTTGGGTTTGCGGCCTGCAGAGGGAGTGATCGTGCACTGGCCGCCGCGCTTGGGGAGGCTGATTGCAATCGCAAAACGGATTGTTTGCTTGTTCTCGAAAAGGGTTGTTTCGCCTGCCTCAAGCTGCGGGCACGCACCGCGCAGGCCGGGCACTGGCAGGTCGATCTGGATTTTGTCCTTTTGCAAGTGGACTGCTGTCACTTCGTTAAGCGGTTGAGCGTGTTTGGACAGCATCCGTTTTGCAAAGTCTGACACCAACCTTTCAATCTCTGGGGCAGGCACACGCTGGACTATATCCGGTGCCGACTTTCCTCCTTGCTGCAACGAGGCGGATACATAATAGCGGTAATGCTTTCCCTTGCTTCCGCGCGAGAAGCTGGGCGTCATCGGTTCGCCGCTTGCATCAAAGAGCTTACTGGAAAGAGGAGATTTGGCCACGCGGCGTTTGGGGCCGGCACGGTGCCGGCGGGCCTGTGTATTCAGCTGCGTTTGCACTGCGTTAAACAGTTCTTGTTCAACGATCGCTCGGTGCTCGCCATCGTATACTTGATCTTTGTGACGGACCATGCCGAGATAAGCCGGATTGCGGAGCAGATGGAATAGGGCTCCGCGATTGAATGGCTTGCCTCCCATTGGCTTACCCTTAAGCGTTGTCCAGCTCTTGGAAAGAATGCGTTGCTCACCAAGCTCGCGTTCAAGCGCATGCACTGATTTAAGCTTAAGGTAGCGATCAAAGATATGCCGAGCCGTTATCGCTTCACTCTTGTTCACTACCAGAGTGTGCGTTCCTTCTTTTGGCCGGTCATAACCAAGCGGCGGATTGCCGCCCATCCACATGCCTTTGGCTTTGGACGCTGCGATCTTGTCGCGGATGCGCTCACCTGTGACCTCGCGTTCGAACTGGGCGAAGGATAGAAGCACATTGAGCATAAGCCTGCCCATAGAATCCTTGGTGTTGAAGGATTGGGTGACCGAGACAAAGCTGGTCCCGCTTTTGTCGAAGATCTCGATGATGCGCGAGAAGTCTGTAAGTGATCGCGTCAGCCGGTCGATTTTATAGACGACCACAACATCGACTTTGCCTTCGGCAATATCGGTAAGCAGCGCTTGAAGCCCAGGTCGCTCCATAGTGCCGCCAGAATACCCGCCATCATCATAAAGAGTGGGGATGATGCTCCAGCCTTCGCTGGCTTGGCTGGTAACATAAGCCTCACTTGAAGCGCGCTGGGCATCGAGACTGTTGAACTCTTGCTCAAGACCTTCATCGGAACTTTTGCGGGTGTAGATCGCGCAACGGACCGTCTTCTTGCTCATGATTGCGCTCTCAGGCCAAAGAAGCGGGGTCCGTTCCACCTACTTCCAGCGATTGCGGTGGCTGCTGCGGAGAGGCTGGGATAAAGCTCACCCTCCCAGCGAAAGCCGCCCTCTTCGACAATCACCTCAACATCGCGCCCTTTCCATTTGCGCGTAAGCCGAGCTCCGTCACCGAGATGCTTGCCCTCGGCCTGAGGCATTCCTGTTTTGGCAAGAGCACGTTTTGTTTGTTCATCCAGTCCTCCGAGCTCTTCCGACTGCAGACGCCATGCCAGCATCATCCGCATAATTGGAAGCGACTGGAGGGTGGGAGGCCTGCCATAACGCTTCTTCCAAATTGTACGGATGTCTTCGAGTTTCATATTCTCGATTTGATTGACTAGCTGCGAGGCGCATGAACCGCTCATGCTTGCACCTCGATACGGTAGCGGCGGGCGTCGCCAATCTTCTCGGACGTAATAGCATGGCCGCGCTTTTTTAGCGCTCCGGCCATGGCGCCGCGTATTGAATGGGGCTGCCATCCGGTCGCCTGAATCATCTCATCGATGCTTGCGCCATCCTTGCATTTAAGCAGCGCCTCGAGTTGCGCCAGGCGGGTTGGCTGCTTCTTTACGTGGGTGTTCTTTTGAGTTTTCGCATTCGTCATCCGTCTTCTCCGGTCTATGCAGCTGCGAAATGCGGCCGCTACCGAGAAGAGCTCGGGGTCCCGAGCACACGGACACCAATGCTTGCTGCGACCAACAAGTCCAGCAAGAAAGTCATGTAAATTCAGAATGATGGTGGTGGACTTCCTACACTGCCCATGGCTTCTTAGCCTTATGGACGAGGACAAGGCAGAGCTGATCAGACAAATTACACGTGCGCTGGAATGGAAATGGAAGACGCAAGCGTTACTGCGCTAGAGTTGGGCAGCCCGCAAAGCGACTTCAACTCAGACGAAGTCAGGTCACTTGAACAAGTCGCCCAGTCCGTTCTCTTGTTGCTCAAAGCAGCTCGCTCGATCTCGGAATGACTGCAATGCGCCCCAGTTTAAGACGCAACCATCCGAGATATTAGCTCCTGAAAGCGGACATTCTCCGAGGCCATTCCGGCCAAGGAGAATAACAATGACTTACTCACACTTTGATCCGGCAGCTCAAAACCGAGTTCCGTGGAATTTCGGCGCAAAGATCGGCCCTAAGAGACCGTTCACCCAGAAACAGATCTGGGCGATCCGCTTCTTCCTAGATCGCGAAGAACGTATTCGAGATCGCGCGCTGTTTGACTTGGCGATTGATAGCAAGCTCCGTGGTTGCGATCTCGTGGAGCTGAAGATCGGCGATTTAGTCAGCGGACCGGAAGTCAGGACGCGGGCAACAATCACTCAACGCAAAACAGGGCGACCCGTTCAATTTGAGATAGCTAAGGACGCCCGCGAGAGTCTGTTCTCATGGCTCGAATTTCGAGGGGGCGATGTCGAGGATTTTGTCTTTCCCAGCCGAGTCGATCATACACGCCATCTCAGCACACGCCAGTATGCGCGACTAGTCGATGAGTGGGTCGAAGCGATCAGTCTTCGTGTTGAAGAATATGGCACCCACTCGCTTCGGAGAACCAAAGCCTCGATTATTTACAAGGCTACTGGTAACATTCGGGCAATCCAGATTTTGCTTGGACACTCGAAGATTGAGAACACTGTCCGTTACCTAGGTGTCGACATTGAAGATGCTCTCACCCTAGCAGAGAAGACCGAGATCTGACTGCTGCTGGACGTCGGGTGGAACTCACCCGGCGTCCGCTTGTGGGTTGGAGAGTAGACCTACTGCATTAGCCTCTCCTGACCGGTGTTGAGAACACTCCATACGCTACCGTATTGACTCCAACAGTTGCTGTGCCTAATCAGAAACGGAATGCACTGGCAATGGCCGGAATTGCCAACAGGCCAGCGCACGACTGGCTGCTCCAATAACCAAGGTGAATCATGACTGCGAAGAATGAGCCGCTCGGCCCGGATGACTGGATTAAGGCTGGCTTTCGCGCGTTGACAGCCGGCGGTCCGGAAGCGGTTAAGGTTGAGAAAATTGCACGGTCATTGAACGTCAGCAAGGGCTCGTTTTACTGGCACTTCAAAAACCAAGGCGCTCTTAAAACAGCGATGATGTCACACTGGGAAGAATGGGGCACGCGCGCGATTATCAATAGCAATGAAGGGGCTGGCCTAACCCCGCGCGAGAGACTTCTAGATCTTGGCGCGCGGATTACGAATAGTCGAGATACTCCGGCGGGAGGACTTTCCTACGGCGGGTTGATGATGGAAACCGCGATTAGAGATTGGTCTCGGTTTGATCGAGATATTGGCGTGATCGTGCGTAAGGTCAACGAGGCAAGGCTGCGGTATATCGCGAATCTGTTTACCCAGCTTGGATGCGGCACTGATCAAAGCGCCATGAAGGCGAAACTCCTCTACAGCAGCATGATTGGGCTCGAATTTCTAGAGCATCAAAATCTGGCAGCACTGGAAAAAGACTTGGGCATATTGCTGACTTCGCTGTTGGACCATGATGGCTGTCAGGGAGAGTGATATGCTGCGATTGACTTTGTTTTTGCTAGCGGGATATTTCTCCCTTTCTGGCGCCCTGATCTTTGCATTTCCGGTTCAGTTTTATGAAATGACACCGGGTCTGGCTGAGATGGGGCCATACAACCTGCACTTCATCAAGGATGTGTCCTTTGCCTTTTTGGCGAGTGGCGCTGGCCTGTTTTATGGCAGTCACCATCAGAAGAGAGACCTTGCTTGCTTGGCTGCTGCATGGCCATTCATGCATGCTTTGTTTCACCTGCAAATTTGGGGTCATAGAGGCTTTCCCTTCGATCTCATTTGGCTCTCTGATTTTCTTGGCGTGGTTTTGCCAGGCCTTCTAGCGATAGCCTTGGCGATGAAGATGAAGCCGGACCATCTGAGTGTTCAGCAAAATGGCGCGAGCAGTTCCGCCTCATAGTAACCTGCGACAAAGGCATAGTCATGAAACCCAAAATTCCGCCTCCGCTTTTCACCCTGATATGTGCCGCAATAATGGTAGGTATTGCCCGGCTGGTGCCATCCACAGCGATCCAGTTTGGCGGGCAATCACTTGTATCAATCATCATTGCGGTTTTGGGCGTGATGCTGATCACCGCAGCAGCGGTGCAATTCAAAAAACACGCTACAACGATCAATCCATTCAGTCCGGAAAAAACCTCCAGCGTCGTTCAAAACGGGGTCTTCGCGATTAGCCGAAACCCCATGTATCTGGGCATGCTGCTTATTCTCTCAGGGACTGCGTGCTTTTTGGGCAATCCGCTCAATGTTGCGGTTTTGATAGGCTTCGTCGCGTTTATCAACGTAGCACAGATCAGCCCTGAAGAAGCGGTCTTGCAAACCAAATTTGGCAAGGAATACACCGCCTATCTTAAGGCCGTTCGACGGTGGATTTAGAGCGATCCTTGGGCACTTCTTCCGCGCAAAACTTCTCATTTTCAAAAGGAATTAGGCTATGACTTTAAGCGCAATCATTCTTCTGGTCCTACTGCTCTTTTTTGTGCAGCTTTTCCTACAAGAGGGCGCGCATCATAGTTTCAACATGCGCAGCATGCTCGGAAACCGAGACGCTCTACCAGAAAAATCCGTGGTGGCCGGCCGGTTAGATCGAGCAAAATGCAACATGCAAGAAGCGCTTCCGCTCTTCCTTGGGTTGGCCCTGCTGACGCTGGTCACTACAGGCGAAACGCGCGAAGGCGTTTTGGGGGCCTGCGTCTTCTTGATTGCGCGCATCGCATATGTGCCAGCCTATGCGAGCGGTATTCGCAATTTGCGCTCCATTTTCTGGTTGATTGCCAAAATCGGCTTGGCGATCATGGCATTGCCCTTGATCAGAGCAAGCGGCCTGATCTGATGGCCAATGATCAGACTTTAGCAAATCTGCGGGCGACCGAGTCTTTATGAGCCGGCTGGGCCGAGCCAAGCTTGCTATTGATGCGCTTCGATCGGGCCGCCCCGGAGATTTTGCCTTGCTCAAAGCCGATTTACTGGGTGCGCGCGCCTCAGAAGAGGCCGCTGCAAAGCTGTGCGATGTAATCTCATACAGACCCAAAATCGATTTGACGGAATTGGCGAAACTGCCCTCCGACACATTTGGCAAACACTATGCCACTTGGATGACTTCAAAGAAGCTGAGACCTTTTGTGATCTCTGAAAATCTGAGCGAGATAGCTGATCGCAATACGTTCGCTGTTCGCTACGCCGTTACGCATGACATGCTGCATGTTCTCACAGGCTTTGACACAAGTTACGCTGGAGAGATTGGCGTTTTGTCCTTCGCTGTCGCTCAGAATTATTCGCCCAAATTGGAAGCCAGTTTGAAGCTCGCTTCGGTTTTGTATCCCATACTATCCTTGGGCCGTTTCAATGCCATAGCCAATGCGAAACGGCGCGGTACCAGGTTCGGAAAAGAGGCCGATTGCCTGATTGGCCTTCGTCTTGAGGATCACTTTGGCGAGAATTTGGACGCTTTAAGGGCCAGTCTTGGACTGTGCCTTAATCAAAATGACACCTCGCCCAAGAAGTTTGGCGCAAGAAGAATTAGACCATCAAAATGATCGCAGAAACTGCATACGTCTTCGCGCTTCTGGCAAGCTTGTTATGGTTTGGCGCAGCCTTTCGGTATTGGAGCTTTCAGCATGAGGCGTCAGCAAAGCTGTTCGTTCCAAAGTCGCGACGCAGTTCTCCAATTCTTCCCACAATCGCCGCACTTGTTAGGTTCCTGGGCGGTATGAACGGCGCCTTTGCAGCACTTGCCCTCACATTGTTGATCATTTGGGCTCTGGGATCGCCGTTGTTTGTAGATCCTCTAGAACGCGGCGTGCTCTTGCTCGCATTTGCCGCAGGTCATTTTTCCCAGTTCATGTTCAACGTGCCCATCCTCAAAAATGGAGGGCGCATTGGGGAGAGTTATTGGGATGTGAAGTCCGGCCCCATGCACTTCATTTTTGTGGTTGATGTGCTCGAATTTGTGATCAATCTTGCGGCGGCAATAATTCTGTTTTCTGTTTAATCTGGAAGTTACAATGCCCATAAAGAACTGCCTTATGACATCGGCTCTTACCGCCCTGTTCGCTCTAAGTGCCTGCACTTCTCAACCGGCCTCAAAAGCACCTGATTTCCAGACCGCTGTTGAGCATCATTTAGAGACAGTGGAAACACGCGATTTTGAAGGCTTCCGGGACACGCTTACAAGAACAGATGATCTTTATGTGATTTTCCCTGGCGGAACCGCGCTGGAAAGCACTGCAGAAGTTTTGGACTTTCACAAAAACTGGTTTGAAGATCGTGAATGGGTTTTCGACACTGAAGTTGAGAAGGTCATCGAAGGCACAACTCAGTCCACTGCGCTGGTCAAATACAGTTTCAAAGACACAGCAGACGGCCCGCCGCGTTTCGCTTGGTTGGTTTTGACATTTCAGTTGGAGAACAATGAGTGGCGCCTAATTCACGATCAGAACACGCGAATTGAAGAATAGTCGCCTCGGCACTAACGCCTGCATTTGGTTCAAGTATCCGAAATGCAGCTTATCGGGCTTTGCTGACTATTAGCGGCCCGTCAGCAATCGGCCCAAATTTTGCTACTACCAAGGCCTCTTTTTCATTCGATTCTTCTGACGTATCCGGCCTGTCGAAGTTCTTTCCTCAAGCAAGGCACGCCAACGTGAGAGCTGCCAACGGACAAACTGGCTGAAGCTATCGACCTGATCATCATATTTGCCTTGCGGGAAGGCTTTGAGCTCAGATCTGAATGCCTCGAGCCAAAGTGTCTCTTTGGGAAGTTTAAAGTGCCCTGCTTCCACCTCAGCAAGGCATCCATTGAAGCGCTCTTCCTTGTTGCCTTGTGGATTGATCATAATTGGGCTGAGCTCACCGCTAGTCCTGTACTCCTGCCAAAGTGACTTTCCGCTACCGGCATCCTCGATGAGGACGTAGTCGGCGGCCCACTTGCGCGAAAGTCGCGTGATTGCCCGCTTGAGGTCGGGATAGTCGAGGCGCTCTCGAAAGACATCCAGAAGATACCATTTGTAGCTATCTCGATGAAAGCCCCATGTGGTTCCGGCAGTCCAATCGCTGGTAGGCGCAGAAGACATGGCGGTATCCCAGCTCTGGACGACTTTTAGGAATTCGTGTCGCTCGGGCGGTTCATCAAAGCTGCCGAACCATTCCATGCGGATAAGGTTGCCTTCTGGCACTACAGGGTCCTGCTGGTATTGAGAATTGAAGGCGATCTGCCCCATTTCGCGCCGCATCTGGTCGAGAACTTCCTTGTCCTCGCGGTCAGGGTTGAGAAGATCGCCCAGACCTCTTTCATGAAATTTGCCTGCACCAACCTGTATTTGTTCTTCCTTCTCTGCAATCGCAGGAAGACAAAGAACATGATATCCTTTATCGATCAAATAGGCGGGCAAATCGTCCTCATGCAGTCGCTGCTGGATTGAAACGATCTTGGCATTAGCCTTGTTGTTCAACCGAGTTAGCAAGGTTCCGTCAAACCAACGCCTAAGGCTGTCGCGCTTTGTCTGGCTATGCGCATCATCAGCTTTCATACAATCATCGACGATGATCAGGTCGGCTCCGAGCCCAGTGGTGGCGCCTTCAACCGAGATGGCCCGCCTGCAACCGCCTTTGGTCGTATGAAATTCGAGAGCGCGATTGTTTCCTTTTGCAAGTTTGGTCCCAGGAAAGGCACTTTTGTACCAGGAGCTGTCCATGACGAGCTTGGTGTTCTTTGCGTGCTCACGGGAAAGGTCCTCGCCATAGGTTGCGACCATTATTTTGATGGTCGGATCACGTCCAAGGACCCACGCCGTGAATGCGACTGAGACTGATATGGACTTAAGATGACGGGGAGGGACCAATATCACCGAGCGTTGGTGCTCCCCGCTCCAGACTTTCCTAAGTTCATCACAAATGGCATCAAGATACCATGCGTTGCCCAGAGGTTCTTCGCCTGGATGCAGGGTTTCGAAGACCTTTGACAGGAACGACTTGAAATCAATGCGCAAGAACACGCGCACGTATTCTTTGTGATTGTGATTGCTCATGACGTTGCCTCCTTTTGTTGGGCATAACGTTCAAGGAAGTTGGCCAGAATTGCCTCATCAGTGTCTGTCAGTTCGCCGTTGTCGGAGCTGGTGATTTCAGGCGCTGCCTCTGGAACCGCAGCCGAATACATTGACATGAGCTGCACCAGTGCGCGGTGATCGCCGCCACCGGCGGCTTCGAGCAGTTTGAGGACCAAGGCCTCGATTCTCGTTAAGCGCTTGGTCCCTTGAACGGTTCTGACTGCGACGCGCTCGAGGAGGTTGTCCTTCACGATTGAATTTAGGCCTTTAGCTCCTTTGGGCCGACCATTGGGATTGCCTGATTTGCCTTTCTTGAACTGCGTTGATTTGGGCGGCTTGCAATATCCGACTTCGTAGTTCTCCTCGTTTGTTGTCGAGGCTTCGGAAGGCTTCCCAGAATTGGCCTCAGGTTGCGGCCGTGTGCGAACTATGCGCTTCTTGGGAAGGTTGGGGGATGCAGTGCCATGTTTGGCCTCAGCGGGCCGCGTTCTGCGAATTGGCATGGTGTTACTCCAAATTGAGTTGGGAATGAGCGCTCGCCAACACAGGCGAGCGCTCTCTTCAGACAACTTCTATCAAGTGGCTTCAGCTTGCGCAGCGCGAGAAGCGGCGACCTCAGCAAATGTCTGACCGGTTGTAGCCAAAGTCGCTTCGCGCCCTGTGAGCTTCTTCCAGCGGCGTACTGAAACGTCGACAAAGCCGGGTTCGATCTCGATCCCGTAACCAGTTCGGCCTGTGCGTTCCGCTGCGAGGATGGTGGTTCCTGAGCCGAGGAAGGCATCGAGCACGATATCGCCTCGCTTGGTTACATCCCGCATTGCATCAGCGACCAGAGCAGTTGGCTTCACCGTAGGATGATCTGCGAGATCTGCGTCCCGGTTCATACCAAAGCTGTTGACCCCGGCATAGTCCCACACATTGGTGCGATACCGGCCGTGCCGGCCAAGCTCGACATTGTTGGTGTGAGACGCCTTTCCCTTCTTGGCAACGAAGACCAGCTCGTGTTTGGATCGATAGAGCGAGCCCATGCCGCCATTATTCTTGTTCCAAACGCACAAATTGATGAGCTTTAGGTCGCAATTTTCGATCGCCCCGAGCATTTCGCTCATGTGGCGCCAGTCCATGCAAAGATAGAGGAGGGCGCCTTCGCGCAAAGCCTTGGCCATTGGCTTCAAAGCATCAGTGAGGAATGTCGTGAACTGCTCGGGGTTCATTTCACCCGAGGTCATCGCGAACTCCTTGTGCTGGACCTTGCCCAGCCCGCAGATGTGCCCCTCGACTGGAACATTGTAAGGCGCATCCGTGAACACCATTGCTGGCTTGTGTTTGCCCAATAGTTCGTCCCAACAATCAGGTTCAAGCGATGAGCTACACAGGATACGATGGTCATCGAGTTGCCAGACGTCACCCGGCTCAGTGATCGGTTGCCTTAGCGGATCGACAATTGCATCAGCAAGATCATCAGCTTGGCTTTCGTTGCCGCTAGTCGCACCGTCGATGATAAGATCGATCTCGGCGGTTTCCCAGCCTAGTAGGTCGACCGAGAATTCATCAATATCGATGATCTCCTTGATCTCGATAGCCAGAAGTTCTTCGTCCCATGAGGCCAGTTCCGGCAAGCGATTGTCGATTAGCCGGTAGGAGCGGACCTGGGCTTCGCTCCAGCCCCTCGCGACAATCACCGGGACCTCCGTGAAGCCAAGCTGGCAAGCCGCTTCATGGACAGCTTCGCCTGCAATGATCTCGCCGCTTTCCGACACCAGGAGCGGCAAAACAATTCCGAACTCACCGACCGATGACTTAAGTTTGACAATCTGCTTTTGCGGATGTTTCCGCGGGTTGCGCTTGGACTTGGTGACTGCAGCAACCGCCCGGTATTCGATCGGGCCAATCTGATGCCCTAAGACGGCGCTGAGCGCGTTAGCGGCTTTTTCTTGCGGCTGCGTTTTTGAATTGAGTGTCATGTCTTGTTCCTTTTTTGTCGGGTCAAAGGAACAGGATATGATGCAGCACTTAAGTCAGATGCTGGACCAAGTATCATCGCCGCGTTTTCGCGCGGTCAAAGAAACCTGTCCCTTAGCAATCTGCTTCTTCTGAACGAATTCAGTTCTGCTGCTGCCCGAATGGGAGAGCCCAAACTTTCAGCTCTATGAAGGCACTTAAGGCATTTCTATCTATTGGACAAGTAGGGAGACTTTTTGTCAATCCGTCCTAGACGAGATCGCTTTTACATAATGGTAGTTATCGGGCTTCCGGACCTTCCGTTCGATGAATGTGCGCACCCTTCTAACTCAAAGTCGGAGATTTGGTCAGTGGCCCAAAAAAAAGGACAAGGGTGACGATCACCCAACGCAAGACCGGACGTCCTGTCCAGTCCGAGATCGCGTCAGACGCCAGGACTAGCCTTTATGCTAGGCTAGTTGATGAATGGGCGGTGGCAATAGGGTTGCGTCCAGAGGAGTATGGAAAGCGTGCGTAGACGCACAATGGTGGGGCGTTCGTTCAAAGCCTGCCACCGCAACCATCATTCGATTAAAAATCAACCATAATTTCGCCTCACGGTAAAACAGTGGGGCTTTTTATAGTCGGGGACCGGGTTGCGATTTATCGTTATGAGTGTCCGCTAGGTGAGTATAGATTTTTGCTGATGTTGCAGGCACGAGGGCTACCTTGCTTCATGATCTTTGGTGGTTATTCTACTATTCGGGCTGGGCCATAGCGGCTAAGAGAAAGGCGCGAACTTATGACGAGCAGAAGCAATTCCTTTTTGGTTGGCAGGCGCGGTGTCTTGGCGGCGGTTTGTGCCATGCCGTTTGTCGCTTCTTGCGCAACGACACCCTTAGTAAGTGCGCCCCAAAGTGCCGCCTTTGACCGCACAAATTTTCAGATAACCGCGTCTGCTGGAAGGGTCATTGATGTGACCCAGTGGATGCCGCAAGGGAAGGCCTTGGGCACGATTGTGTTCTCTCATGGAGCCAATCTCGCGCCGCTCCAATATCTGCAAATGATTGAACCCTTGGCCGCATCAGGTTGGCGAGTGCTTGCCCCGCTTCACACCGATTCAGAGCAGCATGCTGACAAAGCATCCTATACCGGCTTTGCCACATGGAGCACGCGGCTGGAGGATATGCAGGCTTTGTCTGCGCATATCGGTGAGGGGGCCTATGTGGCGGCAGGGCATTCTTACGGCGCATTGACAGCGCTGGTGCTTGGCGGTGCTCAAGCCTTGGTGCCGAAGGATGTGAAAGCGCCTTTAGCGGACCCGAAGGTCAAAGCCGTGCTGGCTTTTTCTCCGCCGCCGCCGATTCCCGGTTTTGTGGATATGGCTGGCTATGCCAAGCTTCAGGTTCCAGCCCTTATCCAAACCGGAACGTTCGATGTGCCGCTTCTGCCAGGCTCAGCGATCGAGGGCCCCAATGCTGGATATAAAGGACATCTTGCTCCGTATAATGCAGCGGCTAAAGGCGGCGCGCGTTATGCGCTCACCCTAGAAGGCGTGGATCATTATTACGGCGGAGCGATAGGCCGCCTGAAAGAGCCAAGCGCGCTCAATCAAACGCAATTGCGCGAAACCACGGCGATCACGCAGAGCTTCCTGGATGCGCATATGCTCGGCAGCAGCCAAGCTTTAGCGGCGCTGCAAAGCAAGCTTTCGAATGATTTGCCGGTTGTATTGCAAACCAAATAGGCTCGCCGATTATCTAGCTTTTGGCGATATCGGCAATCGTTGCTGAATAGCCATCGCGGCTTTCGCCTTGCGCCGCCTCATTGGCTTCTTTGCGCATTAGGTAGAACAGCCGTGTGAGCAAGCTTTGGCGGCGTTCTTCGCGCTCCTCCAATGCGTATTGATCCAGCTCAATCGTCTCAATCCCTGCGGCCAAATCAATGCCATTGGCTTTCGCCACGCGTTCTGCGGAATCGAGCCGGTCGCGGATCACGCTGACTTCATTGGCGAGGACCATGATCATCGACATGGCTTGATCCATGCCCGGCGCTTCGTAGAAATTTGGACGTTTGCCTTTGGCATCGCGGATGATTTGCGGGCCTTCTGGAGCGGGAGCACCGGCGCTCATGCGGCTTTCTCCATGGCTTTATCCTTTTGCGCGATGAGCACTTCCCAGCCTCCGCCCGGCGCATATTCACCGGCGGCAAATTCGCGGTCGGCGACATCGCCTGCATTTTCATCGCTATAGCCGTCAGCAGCGCCAGCAAATTCCATCACAGCCATGGGCGCTGTATCAAAGCGAATAGTGTCAGGCAGGAAACCTGCCGCTTTCGCCAAGGCGGGTTGATCGGTGTCGCGCATTGCGCCCCAGAACGGCTCGTTATTATACCATGTTTCATTGTCGAGAATGAACTGGGTGAACGGGTCCATCAGGTCAAATGGCGGCAGATCGGCATGGATCATCAGGCCGCCGGGTGACAGCAATCTGTGGCATTCATTAAAGATGCGCGGCATCGCTTTGCCGCTGGTTTCGTGCAGCATGATGTGGCTGACGACGAGGTCAAAATAGCCGTCTTCAAAGCGCGTTTCCTCCGCGTTCATTTGCGCAAAATTGACTTCTTGGCCAAGCGCGGCTGAACGGGCGTGGGCATAGCGAACAACCGGCCCGCCAACATCAATGCCCCAGACCTCTGCATCCGGGAACATCTCTTTAAACGGAACGGTAGAGTGCCCGACGGTGCAGCCCATATCGAGGATGCGGCGCGGTTTGAAATCAGGCATTTTGCGCTTGATGTAATTGCAAACAGAGCGGCCCATATCGTCATTGTCAGGGCCCATATACCCCATCGCATAAAGATATACGCCGCGATCATATAGCGCGCCTGCGGTGATATCGTTTTCGGTGATTTCGCTCGCATATCCGCCGGGCATGCAGTGAATGTCGAGCGCGGTGACATAGCGGGGCGGCACGAAGCCCTCTGGAATGTCGAGCTGGGCCTTGGTGCTGGCAGACAGCTGGGCAGCGCCCTCAAGCAAATCAGGCAATTGCCGCTCAATGGAGACATTGACCGCCTCCCAAAGGATTTCCTGCGCAATCCGATTGGTGGCTGCGTAATGCTGGAAATAAAGGTTTTTGACCATGCCTTCGCGAATGTCGCGGCGATCGGCAGGCGCGCGGCCATGTTCTTTTTCAAAAGCAGGCGCGACGGTTTTTTCAAACACGGGGCCAAGGCCGGGCAAAAGATCGGATTGCACAAAGCCTTTCAGGCTCTTGGTAAACTCTTGGCGGGCGGCTTCATCATGAGATGCGGCGGGTATCGCTTTATGCATATGCTGTTGGAAAGTGTTCAGCATGGGGCTTCTCCATCAAGGGGTTTACAGGGCCAAGGGCTCAGTGCTGTTATGCTGCGAACAGGGCGCAGGCGCAATCTAGCGCGCGATTTTGTGTCCGTCAGGCGGTTAGAATTATGCTGCCATGGAGCAAGCGGTCTTTCGTGATATGACCTTGCTATAACGCGATTCAACGGAGTGACGCCAAATGGACAAGCCAGATAAGAAATTTGAAACCAGCCGCAGAGACACGATGCGCTTGGCCGTTATAGCAGCCGGTGCATTGGCGGCGCCAGCATGTGCAGCGGCTGATACTGGCTCAAAGGCTGGCGCGGCAGCAGCCTCGGCTGGCAATGCACCGCCGTTTAAAGTGAAGCTGGATTTTGCTGACCCCATTTGGAACCGTGACACCTATGCCCGCGTCGATGGCGAGCTGGATTTCTCCAAACAAAAGGTCAGCCGCATCACCGGTAAGGTTTACGGTGTGCGCGACAATGAAGTGGTCCGGCCATTGTTTGCGATGGACGGTTTTTCGGTTGTTCGCACGATGCAATTGCCGGATGGAAACTGGCGCCGCCTGCTGAAAGAGATCGTGTTCTACCGCGATTTGGAAAGCGGCAAGATCATGCAGCAATGGCAAAACCCTTATACCAATGAAAAGGTGAAGGTTGTGCCTATTGCCAATGATCCCTTCAATTACGACATCCGTGATACGGTGCCCAAGGGGCCAAGTTATGGCGGGCTGAATGATGCAGAGCGTAAGCCTGATCCATTCCTGCTGGATTGGACCGATATTGGCGACAAGCTCTTGTTCAACACGGGCATTGATTTGTTTTACCCCGCATCGCTGCAGCCGGCGCAATGGCCGCGCGAATCCGCCGGCTCTTGGAACCGTGTGTCTGAACATTTCCAGTTCGGGATGGAAAAAGCCGATGTGCTCAACCCATCTGTTACGGCGATACCGGTAACCGGTTCATGGTCGCGGCTCACCCCGTGGCTGCCATGGATGTTGATGGGGCAAGCGAAAGGCTGCACTAATTACTTCACGCATTTCTATACCGTAAAGGATGGGATCGCTGGCCTTCCGCAGGATCTTGTCGATGCCGCCAAAGCCATTGATCCAGGATATTTGACTGCGCCTACAGAGGATTACGGCCCGTCATTGTCGAGCCTTGAAAATTATAAGAAGACAGAGAAGCCTGCACCAGTGCCGGCAGGATGGACTGCGCCCGCAGAGCCAAGCCCTCCGCCGCTTCCTTCATTCATGAAGCGACCTAAGTAAGCGCGGCGTAAGAGCATTGGCATCTTCAGCAACGCATTCCGCCAATCTACCGACGCAGATCGGCTATGGCGTAGGGCAAGTGGCAGGGCAGGTCTTCCGCGATCTGCCCTCGCTGCTGCTGCTGTTCTTTATGACCACAGTGCTGGGCATTGCGCCTGATGTAGCAGGCGTGGTTATCTTTGTACCAAAGATCGTCTTCGGTCTTTTGTGCGATGTGAGCGTAGGAATTATTTCTGACCGGCTGAGGCGCAGGATCGCGCGCAGATGGTGGCTATTGGCAGGGGCATTGCTGTCACCCTTGGCGATGCTGCTCTTGTTCAATGTGCCAGAGGGAAGCGAGAGCTTTCAATTGGCCTATATCGGCGTAGCCTTCAGTTTCTATATGGCGGTGTTTGCCAGTTTTTCTGTGCCCTATTTGGCGATTGCAGGGGAGCTGACGCAAACGCCGGAGCAGCGCAATCACATTATGGCGTGGCGGCTGGTATTTACCTCTGTTGGCGTGCTTGTCGCAGGGGCTTTGGCGCCCGGACTGGTGGCGGCCAATGGCGGCGACCAAGCGGCCTATGAAAACATGGCGGTGGTCTTGGCGATTATTTGCCCAGCCGCGCTATTGATCGCATTTTTCGCCACTAGAAAAGCTGCGCCTGTTTCCAGCAACCAAGATGCGCAGGCCATTTCTTTGTCGCCTAGGGAAGCATTTGCGAAGATATTCAGGACCAAATTCACCCCATTGTTGCTCGCCAATTTGCTGCAATTGACAGGGGCGGGAATGGGCTATGCTGCGCTGATTTACTTCCTCGCTTATAATTTGGATTTGGGTCAGGCTGGCGCGCTGGCGACTATCGGGATTATTGTGCTGGCAGCCTGCGCGGGCATCATAGTCGCGCAGCCGCTTTGGATTAAGGCTGCGGCGCATCTGGGCAAGCGCAATGCCTATATCCTCGCCACTTTTATCTACCTTAGCGCCTATATCTTTTGGGGCATGTCGGCGGGCTGGGGCAAAGAGGCTTCCTATGTGCTCTCTTTCGTGGCGGCGCTGGGCAATTCGGGCTGGGCCATGCTTGGCTTTTCGATGATGAGCGATGTGTCTGCAGAGGATGAAGAATATGCAGGGCTCTATTCGGCGGCGTGGATCGCGGCGGATAAGATCGCCTTTGCGCTGGGCGGGACGCTGCTTTTGGGGCTGATCCTTGGCTGGTATGGGTTTGATAGCAAGCTGGCGATGACCGGCGCGCCGCAGCCCGACAGCGCGCTGACAGGTGTTGTCGTGGCCTTCGCATTCTTCCCGGTCGCACTCAACCTTTGCGCGATTGCGATATTATGGCGTTTCAGCACTTTGGGCGCAAAAGAAAGCGCCTAAAGGCCCAACGCTCCCGGGTTCATCAAGCCCTTGGGATCCAGCTCATTCTTCACTGCACGCAGCAGGCCTAGTGCGCTTTCATCAAGGCGATTGGTATAAGGATAAGCGCGGCCGATCTGAAAATGCGCTGCGCCAAACTCTTGGTAGAGATCAATGATCGCCTGCTTCAGCTCCTCGGCATAATCGCGCGCTGCGGCGTTATCAGCAAATTGCGGCTGCTGCCCAAGATATTCATCGCCCAGCATCATGCGGTGATAGGCTGAGCGGTCATCGGGCCAATACAGCGCAATCTCATAAAGGAAGCCGGTTGATGTGACGGGGGAGAACATCGTGCCGGTCCAAACGCCAAGCTCGTCCATCTTCGCAGCGCGCCCCGCCAGCAGCTCTTTGAACGCCGCATCAAATGCCACCGCTTGATGATGGGTAAGAATACCGTGAATGGGCACCCAACGTTCTCCGCCCGGCCCGAGGATATTGAACAAGGGTGCAAACGGCATGGTGCGCACGAATGCCGGCATGGTGTTGGCGATCTCTCGGCCAAATGGGCTGAGCACTTTGCGCAAATGTTTGGCGCGGCCTTTGGCGTCTGCATCATCGAAACCCTCGACGATGAAATGGCACATATATTGGCCAGCGCGCATCGGGTCCTCGCCAGCCACAGCCATGCGGACCAATTGCTTTAGCCCTTTCACTTTGCTGGGTGATTTGCGCATGACTTCAGCAGCGATTTGTAGCCGCGCACCAACGCCTTCCTGACGCGCGATCTGACCTTGCGACAAGGCGAGATCGAGCCCGAAGTGGGAATCGTCCAATCGCTCCGCCTGCGAGGTGCGAATGGCGCTGTGGTAAGAAGAAAAATCATCAAAGGCGAAGCTGAGCGCCTCGAATGCATCACGCGATTTGAGCAAGGGTAGGGTCACCGAAGCCTTCATCCCAAAGGCGCCCGCATCGCCTGTAAACAGACCGGTCAAATCTGGCCCATAAAACCGCGTTGCCGCCGCCGCGCTGGTATCGATGATGTCGCCATTGGCCAAGACGGCCTGCACGGATTGCACCGATTGGGCAGAGATACCGTGTGCCGCGCTGCCATGGCTGACGGTGTTTTGGCTGATGCTGCCCCCGACAGTGGCGGCAATGCCAGAAAACGGCCCCCAAAAAGGCGTGCGCAGACCCTTGGCATCCAGCGCTTCTTTCAGCGCTTGCCATGTCACGCCTGCACCGGCGGTGACGGTCAAATTGGTCTCATCAATGGCAATAGTGTTAAGCGCGCTGGTGTCGAAGATGACATGCCCGCCAGCTTTCAGCAGATAGGCATCGGTGTAAGAGGCTCCGCCTCCGCGCGCGACCATTGGGATGTTTTCTGCAGCACAGGCGCGCACGGCCGATTGCAATACGGCAATATTTGCAGGCCTAGCGATGGCAATGGCTTCGCCGCCTGCGCGGTAGACATCGGTTGAGAACTCAGTCAGCCGGTCTGCGTCGGTGATGAGCGAGCCGCTTGGCAAGGACTGGCTTAGGCTTTTAGGCAGGGTCAAAAGTGATCCTCTCAATTGGGCGCTAAGGAGCAAAGGCATTTCTTAGCCCCAACTTCCGGCATGTGCAGGGCACAGGTGTTGCAAAATACAACTCTAATTGCACGCGTTTTGCCTGCGCATATTTGCGTCTTTCCTATCCGATGGGCGAATGATTGCCTCCAACCAGCATGCCAAACCCTGCGGTTGACGGCAGTTTTGCGGTCACTAGACTTTTGATGAGGGCGGAGATGAATATGGCAAATAGCGAAAGCAAAACGAGCCGGTGGCTCGGTTGGCTGATTGCGGCAGGCTTTACGGGCCAAGTCATTCTGCTGTCCTTCTTACCGCGCGTCGATAAGTTCTCGGCTTTGCGCGAGGATTTGCGCGGGGTGCACTACACTCTCGGTATCATCTTGGTCATTGCCCTAATCGCCAGAATTCGCCTTTGGTTCAAAGAGCCGCGCCTTCTCACAGAAACCAATCTGAGCGCAGGCCAGCAATATTTCCATCGCGGGATTTCGTTTACTTGGTTCGCCGTTTTGCTGGGCACAGGCCTCATCGGTTTTATCACTGCTTGGGCAGAGGGCAAGACGGTGCATATTTTGGGTCTGATTGACCTGCCTGCACTGATTGGGAAGAGCCATTCGATCTGGATGTTTGCCGGATATTTCCATTCCGCCAGCGCCATGGTCAACACGCTGCTGGCGTGGATCGTTCTGCTTGTCGGGGCGGTGTGCTTGTTTCGTAAGGGCACGGGCGTTCTGAAGGCATTTCCAACCGGTATCGGCGCTATGGCGCTCGCCAGTTTCTTGACCCTGATGTATGTTCTCAACAGCTTCCAAGACCGCAGCAAGGGCTACATCGCGTTTGTGATCGCCTGCATTTTTGTGCTGATCGTGGCTGTCATCGGCAGGTGGTGGCATTCGCGCCGCAAGTCGGCATCGAGCGAGGCTTCTCAAGGCGCGCCTGTTGGCGCCATTGCCAAGTTTGGTTCCTTTGCCGTCATTGGCAGTGTGCTGGGTGTGGCCAGCTATTTGCCTTACCAATCCTACGGCGTGGTTCCATGGGCTATCGGTGAGGTTGTCGAAGCCGACCCCAATATCACGTGGCACCAAGAGCGCGTTGCAGAGGTGACGATTACCGCTGAGACGCCGTTTGAAGCAGAGGTTTCAAAAGACGCCTACAAATGGTGCAAGTTCTGCCACACGATGCAAGAGGGCGAGGCGCATTTAATCGGGCCGAACTTGCACAATATCATCGGGCAGCAGGCCGGTACCGTTCCCAATTTCGCCTATTCAAAAGGCATGGCGCAGGCTGGCCGTGATGGGCTGGTTTGGGATGAGGAAACGATCAAGGCCTTTATTGCCAATCCGGACAAAATCGTCCCCGGCAACAGGATGGTGGTGAACCGCGGGCCTGTAACTGATCCCAAAGAGCAGGATGCCGTTATCAATCTGCTGAAGCGTGAGGCGATGGTTGGTAAGGAATAGAGCCGCCGCTTTAGGCCCTCGTCAGATCACAATCCGCGCAGGATGATGTTAGGCAATTCCGCATCATCCCAATCAAAGCGCGGCGCCCCAATGCGCACGATCACCATCTCTTCGGATGGAATGATATAGACCCGCTGACCGGCTGAACCGTCGAGATAATACACATCATCGCGGGCAAATGGCTCGGCTGCTGGAACGACGGCATTCACGCTCTTACCATATTTGCGCGATGGATTATGCGGGCTGCCGCGCCAGATTTGGAAGCCGTAATTGGGATTAGCGGATGATGGTGCAAGCATTTGCTCAATCCATTGTTCGGAGACAATCTGACGTCCTTCAAACTTGCCCTTATTCGCGATCAACATGCCGATGCGCAGCCAGTCTTGTCCGCTTGCGTGCAGGCAGCAGGAATAGCGCGGCCATCCACCCTCACGGTCAATCCAGAGCCGGCCATCTCCCGCGCCGATGGGCTGCCAAATGCTCTGAGAAAGCCACTGGCTATAGCGCATGCCTGTGGCCCCCTCGAGCGCCCAGCCAAGCATTGCGGTGTTCGAATTTGCGTAGCAAAACTCATTGCTGAGATCGCAGGTTTCCGGCCACCGTGCGACAGCTTCGCCAATGTTGCGGCCCAGCGCATATTGCCAGTAAATATCGGCGTCGGGGCCGCCGGCTGATGGTGTCTCAAACAGGCTCGCCATCTCAAGGTAATTGCGCAGAGGCACTGCCCCGCGTTTGGTGTTGGCAGTGGTTGATATATATTTGTCTACCCTGTCCTGCGCAGAACCGATCTTGCCTTGATCAATCGCCACGCCAAGCGACAAAGCCACAACCGTCTTGGCCATCGAGGCCGTCGCAAAGCGAGAACTGCGCTGGGACCCCGGAGCGTAATATTCATGCTCCAAATTGCCGCGCCGCCAGATAAGAAAAGCATAGCTATCCTTATCCTCGACAAGCTTTTGCGCAGCATCCAAAGTGGCCGCTGGGATCGTCGGCTCGGCGATCGGTTCTATTGGTTTGGCATTGCCGCCAGCAACCGGTTCCTGCGGCTGGTACCATTCGACCTGCTTCACCAGCAACTTCCTTGGAAAAGTCTTGAGACGGTCCTGCACAAAATTGCGATTTTCTTCGTCTGGCCATGCTTGTTCTGCGCTTGGGGCTTGCGCTGCCTGAGCATCGCTTTGCGCCGATGCCGAACTTGCAAATAGAATGGGTGCGGCCAAAGCCGAGGCCAGCCATTTGGTTTTGTTTATGACGCGCCGAGTTTGCATGGGCTTTCTCCAATCAAATTCAATTGCGGGAACAATTGCATTGGCCAAAAGAATACGGGCAATATCGCTGCGTCTATCCGCCTGACGGGTTTTGTGGCTCAAAAATGGGCAAATGGTGGGCGGCAAGCATAGCGTTGCACACGAATTGCAGGAGACAGCAGTATGGTTCAAGTTTCACGCAGAATTTTCATGGCTGGCAGCGCGGCGATGGTGGCGGCATGCTCTGCGCCATTGCGCCAAGAGAAAGCCGATGTTGTTGTCATTGGCGCCGGTCTTTCCGGCCTCCACACCGCATCGCTCTTGCGAAGCGCGGGTATGAGAGTGATTTTGCTGGAAGCCAGCGGTCGCGCAGGAGGCCGCGTGCAAACAATCGACACCGATGAAGGCCCATTGGATGTCGGTGCCAGCCAAATTGGCCGAAGCTACGCCCGCGTCATTGATGCATGCCGGCGTCATAATTTAAACCTTGTTCCAGAAGACCGAGACCTGCTTGAATTTGGCACGCATTTCCAAGGGGAATGGATTGAAAGCAAGGGCTGGGCAGACAACCCCTTAAACAAATGCGTGGGTGATGAGCGGCAGGTTCCGCCGATGCTAATGGGGCGGCATGTGGTTCAAAAGAGCAATCCTCTGTCTCATCCGCAAGAATGGCTCGATCCCAAATTCGCCAATTTCGATATTTCCTTGGCCGATTTTATGCGGCGGGAAGGGGCAAGTGCGCAGGCTTTGGAGTTGGCGCGTTTTTCCGTTCCGGGCATTTCTATGGAGCAAACTTCGCTTTTGCGGATGTATCAGGAAACATCGCGCGCCGCGTTGGACCTGAAGATTGACGCTGATCTGGAGGCCAAAGCGGAGGCTGATGCTCAGCATCCCTTTGGAGAGGTCAATGTCCGCAGCCAATCAGATGGGCTGGCGCGTATTTCCAATATTGAAGGCGGGTGCAGCGAGCTTCCCAAGGCGATGGCGAAAACGCTTGGCGATGATGTACGCTTTGGCAAGACGGTATCGCGCATCACTCTGTCTGAAACCTCAGGAACGGTCGAATGCGCTGATGGCAGCGCCTATCGCGCAAGCTTTGTGGTGTCGGCGTTGCCCTTTTCCATATTGCGCAATGTGAGCATTGAGGGGCCTGCGAGCCTGGCCAATCAGAAAGCTATTGCGCAAATGCCTTATGCTAACACGGCGCGCATGTATTTGACCGTTGATGAACCCTTTTGGGAGGAGGACGGCCTGCCCGCATCTTTCTCAACCGATGGGCCCATGGGCATGTTTTGGACGATTGATAATCAGCGCAGTTCCGGCCCGCAACGCGCGATGATCGTTCTGGTCGGCGAGGCTGGCGAGGCCATTGGCAAGATGGACAATGCGCAGGCGGAGGCATTTATAAATGCGCAGATGAAAGAGCTGCGGCCGGCATCTGACGGCAAATTGCGCCGCATTGCTTATAAAGATTGGCAGGCCGATCCCCTGCAGCGCGGCTGCAGCTTTAGTATGAACGCAGGGCAGATCGGTGCCTTTGGCCGCGAAATGCGAAAACCATGGGGCGTGCTGCATTTCGCAGGTGAGCATATGCGCGAACTGGATTTCGGGATGGAGGCTGCAATGGAAAGTGCAGAGCGCGTGGCGGCCAATATCCTGCAAGCCTGACGGTGAATGTTGCAAAAATGGCACGTTTCAGCGGGTTCAATTCTCCGCAGGGCGGAGAAATGCAGCGATTGGCCATGCATGTAACTGAGATTCGTCAAAAGTATACGGGTTCGAATTTGTACCAGTTTCATGAATAGGCTCAGCGAAATTTACCCGTTTGCCTACAGTTCTATACTCGCCGAGGGGCGATCAGGGAGGAAAGTATGACACGCATTAGTCTACCAATGAAAGCGGCCCTATTGGCTAGCGCCGGGTTGTTTTTGCCATCGCAAGCAATGGCGCAAGACGCCGCAGGCTCGGCCGCCGAAGAAGAAAACACCGGCAACGATATCATCGTTACTGCGCGTAAGATTGGTGAAAATTTGCAGGATGCGCCTTTGGCCATCACCGCTTTTTCCGAAGACACTTTGGCGGAGCGCGGCATCGATGATTTGACCGAAGTTGCCCGGTCCACACCAGGCTTTTCATTTGAGAATTTCAATGGCGCATTTGCAACGCCGGTTATTCGCGGACAATCACAAAACCGCCTGACTTTGCCGGTTCAAAACGTCGCAACATTCTTTAACGGCGTTTATCTTCAGCGCGGCTATATGATCGACCAATCCATGCTGAACATCGGTCAGGTCGAAATTCTGCGCGGTCCGCAATCGGCAGCCCTCGGCCGCAATGCTTATGCAGGCGCGATCAATTTCACTTCGAAAGAGCCGGGCAATGAATTTCATGGCCGCGCCATGGGTTCGATTGGTGAGAATGATTATGAGCGGTTCGATGTCAGCCTTGAAGGCCCGATCATTCCGGACGTGCTTTCGGTTATCGGTGGGTACAGCCAGGGCGAATATGGCGGCGCCTGGGAGAATAACCATGCGCTAGCCAATGAGCCTGATGCCCGCACACGCGGCAACCTTGGCGGTTACGACTACACATCCTATCATATCGGAGCGGTCCTAACGCCGGTCGATGGGTTTAAAATCACAGCCAATTATATCAATAATGACCGTGATATTGAGAACACCGCGCAATATTTTGCCGGTACCGCTTCGTTTGATTCCGCAAGCAACACCAACAATTGCGTGTCAAATCCAGCGTTCTTTTCACCCTTCATCTTCCCAGGGGCAACCAACACCAATGTCGGCATCTGCGGTGAAATTCCCGTGCTTCCGACACTTGCACCGGGTGAGGCGCGTAAGCCCGGCCTAGTTGTTGACCCGCGTTCTGGCGTGACGTTGAAATCTGATATTTTGAGCGTTGGTATCGAACTTGAGCCAACCGATAGTTTGCAGATCAACTATAATTATGGCCGCTCAACTGGCTCCTTCTCAGGCGCTGGTTCAGCAGCGCGCAACCCAGAAGCAGGTCTCACCGGCTTCTTCGCAGGGCGCGTGCTAATCGATCAAAGCGGCAATGGCAGCATCAGTTCAGATTCGCATGAATTGCGTTTCACCTATGCAGATGGCGGACCCATCACAGCATATGTTGGCGGCTACTTGGCAGATACTGACGATAAAACAGAATTTGCTCTAATCAACGCTCCTGCCCAAACGACTGGGCCACTCGACCCTGGTTTCGCACTGGCTGGGCCGGGTTCAGAAGCGAATTCGCAAACAAGCTATGAAGTGCAATCGCTTTTTGGTCTGCTTGAGTATGCCGGTGAGCAGTTCGAGCTGTCCTTGGAAGGGCGTTACACCGAAGAAAAGCTTACAGAAACCGATTTTCTGGCGGCTCCTCTGACTAGCGCAACACGCAAATTCAGCTATTTCACACCGCGTGTGACAGCGACATACAATTTCACGCCTGATAACAATGTCTACATTTCTTACGGTCGCGGAATTAAGGCTGGCGGTTTCAACGTCGGCGGATCCAATCCGGCTGTGAACTACGCTGCAGATCCAAGCCAAGCGACATTCGACACCGAGGAAAACGATACGTTTGAAATCGGTTCGCGCAATGCGCTGATGGGCGGTGATCTGATCGTGAACGCAACCGTGTTCTATATCGATGCCAAAAACCTTCAGGTCAGCGGTACAAATGCAAGCAATCCCTTTGGTTCCATCGTTGGCAATCTGGGTGCGGCCACAACCTATGGTCTTGAGCTTGAAACCAGTTACCGCGCCGCTGACTCGCTCAACCTCTATGCAGGCCTTGGCTATGCCAAAGCAAAATATAGCGACGGCGTGATTGATTTGGACATTGTTCAAAAAGGCATTTGCGATGATGTTGCTTGTAACGCCAATGGCGATATTGGCGGCAACCGATTGGCGCGCACGCCAAGCCTGACGATCAATGCTGGCTTCAACTTTGATCAAGACGTTGGTGACGAATTGGCGGTCTTTGTAAACGGCAATGTCGGCCATCAAGACAAGCAATTCATCAATCAAACCAACACCGCCTTCATTGCTGGCCGTACTATCGTCGATGCCTCTGTGGGCGCGCGTTATAAGATGGTTGAGTTCAAATTGGCTGCGGACAACCTGCTCGACAAGAAATATGTCGGTAGCGCATTTACCTTGGGATTGGGTTCCAGCCCATTCTTCTTCCAGCGCGGTATCGTGCCCAATTTGGGTGATCGTCGCCGGATCACAGGTTCGGTGACCCTCTCTTTCTAAGGGATAGGTACACCAAACGTATTCTCTCCACTGGGGGTCGCTGGAACAATCCGGCGGCCCCCTTTTTTATGCAGGTCGGCGCAGCGAGTTGGCACCTATGCAGATGCTGTGGTGGTCGCAAATTTCACGCCGCATGAACTGGAGAGGTTTGAGCTTTATCGGGCTGGCGCCGCAGCCTCGATGTATATTCTGAGGATAGAGGCGAAGCGGTCTGGTGCTTCTAGAGGCGGATAATGCCCCACATCGCTCAGCAGCATGCGCGAGGCAGGGGTGCTTTTGAGATGACCAACCAATGCCGCAGAGGCGCTTTCCGGCAGAAGCGGGTCAGCACTGCCCCAGATCAGCAAGGTGGGCACAGTGATCGTGCCGAACTTTGCCTGGGCCGCGACACCGTCGCCAACGCGAGCGACCAGACCGAGCAAATGGGGGTCGGGGGCGCGCCTGCCAAAATCGGTGTATTCATCGATCTTTTTGTCGGTCATGCGCGCTGGATCGCCGGCGAAATAGCGCAAATACTCATACCAGAAATTGCGATCATAAACTTTGGTTTCTGCAAAGCGTTTTTGTGCATCTAGAAAGCTCTGCGGCATGACCAAATGCGCGGTGTTATAAGGGTCTGACGGCATATTGGATAAAACCAAGCGTTCCACCAATTCCGGACGTTTGGCGGCGAGAAAGGCTGACATAGTGCCGCCACTCGACACGCCAACCGCTGTCAATTTGGTAAGGCCCAAGTGATCGATCACGCCTTCGACCATTTCAACCGGCTGGTTGTTGGCAACGGACTCCTCGGTGACGGCATCAGACAGGCCGTATCCCGGCAGATCGAGCCGGATGATGCGGTAGTCGGATTTCATCAATTGGGTGATCCGGTCATATGTGCGAAGGCTGCTTTGTGAGCCGTGCAGCATGAGTATGACGGGGCCTTTGCCTTCATCCTTATAATGCAGTTTCAGCCCGCCAACCGTGACATAGCGGCTTTCGCTATCTTCATATTTGGCACGCAGTTCAGACAGCGGGAGATAGGGGCTAGCGGCCGTCTGAGTGGTAGCGGGAGAGGGCGCGGCTTCTTGATTGGCCATGGCTCCATGCGCGCAGCCGCTGGACAGTAGCAAAACCAGAGGGAGGAAATTACGCAACATATGCCGTTCTCCAAATATGTGCCGAATAAGCTTAGCGTTTGATGCTAGAGTAAGACCAATTGCCGTGTGTTGCCATGGAGGCTGCGTGTCCGATAGGTGGTTAAGGAGGCTCTCCCCCTCGCTGACGCCGCAAATGAAATTACACTAATCGTGAGCCTTAGGAGTGCCTTTCAATGCAAATTAGCCGCCGCAATTTCTCTCTCGGAGCCATGGGGCTCGGCCTAGCGCTGGCAATGCCGGCATGCACATCGCGCGCGGCCAAGCGTTACGATGCGGTCGTATTGGGCGCGGGCGTTTCTGGGCTGCATACGGCGCACCTGCTGGAGCAGGCGGGATTGAGCGTTGCCGTGCTAGAGGCGCGCAGCCGTGTTGGCGGGCGCGTTATGACCTTAAGCGATTTACCCGGACATCCGGAAATGGGCTTTAATTCCATGGGCTCAGCCTATGGCCGCGGCTTGGATTTGGCGAAGCAATTGGATGTGCCCATGGCTGAAGTGGGGCACCGCTATCGCCATGGTAAACCGCCGGGCCTCTATTTTGCCGGTGAGCATTTGACCCGGGAACAATGGGCTCAGCATGCTGGTAATCCGTTTCCCGCTGCGATGAAGTCCGTGATGCCTGCGGAGATCGCCTTTGCGCTGGCGAGCAAAAACCCGCCCTTGGCCGATTGGACGCAGTGGTATGCAGCTGAGAATGGCGCGCTGGATATCCCTTTTGCGCAATTCCTTGCCCAGCAGGGGTTGAGCGAAGAGGCGATTGCCTTGGCCTATAATCACATACCCTATCATGGCCGTGATGCAGGCGATGTCTCCAATTTATTGATGGCCTTTAACTCAGGATTTGTCGGTAGCCAGATGGCCGCTGGACCTGAATCCTTTGCAGCAGAAGGCGGCAATTATAAGATCACCGATGCAATGGCTGCGCGCCTTAAAGGTGATGTTTTGCTGGATAGTCCGGTTGCTGCGATTGAGCCGGAGGGCAAGGGCGCTTTGGTCACTTGCCGCGATGGTGCGCGCTATGCGGCGGATAAAATTGTGTCCTCGCTCCCATTGCCTGCTTTCCGGCAGATTGAGCTGGGCTTTGATGTGCCAAAGGATCAAGCCGAGGCACATGCTGAAACACCCTATCAACCGATCACCATCGCGCATCTAACCACCAGCGAACCATTCTGGGAGCAGGACGGCCAGTCGCCTTCCATGTGGTCGGATGGTTTCTCCAGTCAGGTAATTGCGCAGCGTTACGGCGAAACGGCTGATGAGGTGACCGGTCTGATGGTGCAAGCGCGCGGCAATCTGGCGCTGGAATGGGATGAATTGGGCCAAGATGCTGTCTATGACCGTCTAATTTCAGAGCTTGGGAAAATACGCCCTGCGACAAAGGGCAAGCTCAAGCCGCGCCATTTCCATAGCTGGACCCAGGAAGAATTTAGCGGCGGCGCTTGGGCCTATTACAAGGCTGGGCAAGCCACACGCTTTCTCGCCGCCATGGCAAACCCCGTTGGGCCGGTGCATTTCTGTGGAGAGCACACCGAATATTCCGCAAGGGGCGTCGAAGGCGCACTGGCCTCAGCAGAGCGAGCGGCATTGGAAGTGGTACCCGCTTGACCTGTTGCGATCCGCAGGCGCGCGCTAAAACCTGTGTTCGCATGGTGGAGAAAACTGATGTGTGTCTGTGAAAATGGGAGTGTTTCACGCCAGTGTCTATGCTCTATCTCGCGTTTGAAGCGATGATCTAGGGGTTATCTATGGACTATGATTACGTACCGATGCCGCAGCGCAAGCCTTTGCGTTGGCCGGGAGGGGCGCGTGTCGCCTTGATCTTGACGTTTAACCTGGAAACTTGGGATCTGACCAAGGATACAGATAAGCCATATTACGCTGGCGGGCCGTCCATCTTGCCGGATATCTTGCCTGGTAATACGCCCGATTTCCCCAATTTCTCTTGGCGCGAATATGGTCAGCGCGTGGGCATTTGGCGTTTGTTTGATCTTTTTGATGAGCTGGGCGCAAAAGCCAGTTGCACGACCAATGCGGTGACATTTGAACGGCGCAAGGCGATGACCGATGCGGTGCTTGAGCGCGGCTGGGAATTGCTCACCCACAATTGGGAGCAGGGCGAACTGCTGACCAATTTCGCGCATCAGCCCGATGCCGAGCGCGATATTTTGATGCGCAGCCTTGCCCAGTTTGAGAAATATACGGGCCGCAAATCCAAGGGCTGGCTCTCTTCATCCTTGCGCGGCACAATGCAAACCGCGTCCATTCTCGCAGAGCAAGGTTGCACGTTTTACTGCGACATCATGAATGATGATCAGCCCTATTTGCTGCGCACGGACAATGGTCCGATTGTGTCGGTGCCCTATTCCAATGAGATCAATGATTTCACTTTTATCACGCGCAAAAACTTCACCACCGATCAGTTCCGCGATGCTCTGATTGAGGAGCTTGATGTGCTCTATGCAGAAGGCGAGCATAGCGGCCGGATCATGAATGTGGGCCTGCATCCCCATGTCTCTGGGAGGGCGCACCGTGTCCGCGCTTTGCGTGAATTTATCCAGCATGCCCAATCCTTGCCCGGTGTTTGGTGGGCGACCCGCGAAGAGATTGCTGATTGGTATTTGGACAATCACGAAGATCACATTCCAGGGCAACTCGGATGACGGCTGGAACCAGATTGGTCATTGTTGGCGGCGGTATCGCCGGCATGACTGCGGCGGCGGCCTTGGGGCAGCGCGGCTTTGATGTGACTTTGCTAGAAGCTGCACCCGAATTTGGCGAGATAGGCGCAGGCGTCACTCTGTCGCCCAACGCAACACGCGGTCTGGCTGATATTGGGGTGAGTGAAAGCGTGGCCAAGGCAGGGGTAGAGCCTGCTCTGCAGCAGATCCAGCACTGGGAAGATGGCCGCCAGCTCTTCGGCTTTGACCGATCGGACCAACGCGAAAAATACGGCGCGCCTTATGTAACGATCCACCGCGCGGACTTGCATGAAATTCTCACCGATGCAGCGCGCAAGGCTGGCGTTGATTTGCAGTGCAATGCGGCCGCAGTGGGTAGCGAGGGAACAACAGCGATCTTGCATGATGGCCGCCGTATCAGCGGCGATGTGCTGGTCGGGGCGGATGGTTTGAAGTCGGTCATTCGCCAAAGGTTTGAAGAAGTAGACGCGCATTTCACTGGTCATGTCGCATGGCGCTGCCTTGTGCCTGTAACGCCCGAGCTTCAGCATTTGTCCGATTATCCCGGGATCATCATTGGCGATGGCCGCATGATCACCCGCTACAATGTGCGCGGCTCAACCTTGTTGAACATTGTCTTTTTCGCTCGGCAAGAAGGGTGGAGCGATGATGGTTGGGCGATTAAAGCCGATGCGCAGGAATTGCGCGAAGCCTATGCCGGATGGTGCGATGACACACAATTGTTGATCGATGCAGCTAGCCATCAAGACATGTTCAAATGGGCGATCAATGCACGCACGGCGCTGCCTTCGTGGATATCCGGCGGCAATGTCACTTTGCTGGGCGATGCGGCGCATGCGATGACACCCTTTTTGGGCCAAGGCGCTGCTTGTGGGATCGAGGATGCGATCGTTTTTGCCCGTGCAATGGAAGCCAGCGGCACTATTGCCGAAGGGCTGACCCGCTACCAAAATGCGCGGCACGAACGCACCAGCTTTGTGCAGGCTGAATCCAATGCCAATGCAGAGCGAATGCAGGGCGCCGAAACAGAATTGTTTGGACTTGGCAAAATGCGCGATGAGGAATCGCTTGGCCTGTTTGAATATGATCCAAGGACAGTGGAAGTATGAGCGAGCAAGCAATCTATGATGGCCATACCATTTCGGCCGAGACCCAAGCTTTTCTTGCCCGTGATCACAAGCTGCTGATCGATGGTGAATGGGCGTCTGGCTCTGGCACTATGGAAACCTGCGACCCTGCGACCGGATTGCCACTGGCGCAGTTTCATATTGGCGGTGAGGTAGAGATTAATTCGGCGGTTAAGGCCGCACGGCAAGCTTTCAATGGCCCATGGCGCAGCATGGATGCAGCCGAGCGCATGGGCTTGCTGCTAAAACTGGCAGGCACGATTGAAGCCAACGCTGCTATGTTGGCCGAACTCGACATTCTCGACAATGGCATGTCGCGCATGATTGCAGAGCTGACCATGGCCAATTGCGCAGAGATGGTCGCCTATTATGCAGGGGCTGTGATGCGGATCGAGGGGGCAACGATGGCTCCGCCTCGCCATGTGTCTGCAGAAGCAGAGGCGCTGACTTACACGGTCAAAGAACCTGTCGGTGTTGCGGGCATGATTGTGCCTTGGAACGTGCCTTTGTCTATGGCGATTTTGAAACTGGCTCCGGCATTGGCGGCGGGCTGCACCTGCGTTCTGAAACCATCAGAGTTAACACCGCTTAGCGCCTTGGCATTGGGTGAGTTGACCCGCGAATGCGGTTTCCCGCCAGGTGTAGTCAACATTGTGAACGGTACGGGCGCAGAGGCAGGCAGTGCGCTGGCGAGCCATCCTGATGTCGACAAAATTTCCTTCACTGGCTCTACCGTGACGGGACGCAAAATCGTCGATGCATCGCTTGGCAATTTGAAGCGGGTGACTTTGGAATTGGGCGGGAAAAGCCCGGTTGTGCTCATGCCTGATGCCGATCTGGAATTGGCAGTTCCCGGCGTGGCCATGGCGACCAATTTCTTGCAGGGGCAAAACTGCATGGCGGGCACGCGCATCTTTGTGCATGCCGATATTTATGATCATTTGATGCAAGGGCTTTGCCAGTTTTTTGGCTTCTTGAAGATGGGTCACGGCCTTGATCCTGAAACCATGCAAGGGCCGATTATTTCCTCTGCGCAGGCAGACAAAATCATGGGCTACATTAAAGGTGCGCAGGACCAAGGCGCGGCGGTTTTAGCAGGAGGAGAGCGGTTGGAGCGGGCCGGCAATTTCATCGCGCCGACGATCCTAGCTGACTGCACGCCCGATATGACCTGCGTTCGAGAGGAAATTTTTGGTCCAGTGATGACGGTGCAAAAATTCGATAGTCTTGATCTCGATGATATTGCGGCGCTCGCGAATGACACGCCATATGGACTTTCGGGCAGTGTTTGGACGCGCGATTTGTCGACCGCTCACCGTTTGGTTAGCCGTATTCGTGCCGGTCACGTTTCAATTAATTGCCACGGCGCAGTAGGAACCAACATTCCCTTTGGCGGATTTGGTCAGTCTGGTTGGGGCCGTGAATTTGGCGATGCCGGCCTTGAAAACTATCTTGAGACCAAGGCGGTGACCGCGCGGCTTTAGCGAGCCCTAATTGGCGGCAGGCAGTTCATTGCTGAGGCCGTGACTAATCGCGGCAGCCGTGTCTTTTAGCTCGCCGAGATATTCTTCGACCGCGTTCTCAATGGTCATGGCCCGCACGAAAAAGACCATGGTCATTGCGGCTTCGAAATGGCCAGAGCTGAAAATCGGCACTGCGATGGAGGATGTCTTGCCGGGTGTGTGATTGAAGTGATTGCGCCCTTGCACAGCGTAGCCATTTTCGCGGGTTTTCTCGATATTGAGACCGATTTCCGCCGTGGCCAGATAATCTAGATCAATATCCTGTGAGACACGCATGAAGCGCAGGATTTGCTCGCGCTCATCATCCGGCAGATAGGCCATGGAAAGCTTTCCCGAGGCGCTATCCAAAATCGGCACGGTGAAGCCAGGGTAATAGTGATCGAATGTCAGCGATGAGTTCGCATGCGTGGAATCGCGCAGCATCATATTGCGGCCAACCCGAACGGCTACGGAAATCGGCCAACCGATTTTTTGCGTAAGAGCCGCGATATGAGGGCGGGCGACTGTGACCAGCTTATCCTCTTGCTGAAATCCAGTGGCCAGCGTCTGGACAAGCGCCGTTGCTCGGTAACGTTTGCGCGCGGGCTCCTGCTCAATCAGCCCTTCGTACAGCAGGGTTTGAACAATGCGACAAGCGGTTGGATAGGGCACTTTAGCCGCGCGCGAGATTTCCATCATCGTCAGTGAGCCATGCCGGTTGATTGCCTGCAATGCAGAAATCGACCGCGTAATTGAGCGGATTGGAACGCCTTTTTCCATTGCTTGTATCTCCACAGAACTCGCAAGAGCTTGAGTGACCGTTCTGAAGCAATCTATCCGATCACGCTAGAGCTTTATTCGCCTGTCGGTCATTGTGTCCGGCTGGCGGGGATAATGATCTGCCGCACGGCTTCACCGCTGGCAAGCCGATCCATCAGCATATTGATATCGTCCATCGGGCTTATTGAAGTGAGCAGCTTTTCAACCGGCAATCGGCCTGCTTTCCAAAGAGCGATATAGCGCGGAATATCGCGTGAAGGGATGCATGACCCAAGGTAGCTTCCCATCAATGTTTTAGAGTCCGCGACCAAGGAAATTGCCGGAATCGCGAGCTTTTCATCCGGGTGAGGAAGTCCAACGGTCACAATGCGAGACCCGCGGCCTCCTGCAGCATAAGCCCTCTCCAATACGCTGGCCTTGCCTGCGGTTTCGATCACGACATCTGCGCCAAACAGGCTTTCATCCTGGCCCGGTTCCTTGGCATCAGCTGCTCCCAATTCCAGCGCCAATGCACGCTTTTCAGGTGACGGATCAACCACGGTAACGGGATTTGCGCCTGATGCTATGGCGCCCAACAAAGCGGCCAATCCCACTCCGCCAAGGCCGTAAATCAGCACGGATTCGCCCGGGCGTACTTGGGCCGTGTTCATGACCGCACCGACGCCCGTCAAAACGGCGCAACCAAAAAGAGCAGCAATTGCAGGCTTGATATCGGGGTCGACTTTTACCGCGCTTCTTTTGTCGATCACGGCATATTCAGCAAAGGCGGATACGCCCAAATGGTGATGCACTTGATGGCCATTGCATGAAAGCCGCGAGCCTCCCTTGAGCAATTCGCCTTTTCCATTGGCGGCGGCACCTTCTGGGCAAAGATAGCCCTCGCCTGAAAGGCACTGCGGGCAATTGCCGCAACTTGGCAGGAATACCAAAACGACCTTGTCTCCAGCAGAAAAGTCGCTTCCCGAAGTGTCTGCATCGCCGCCTACTTCAACCACGGTAGCGGCAGCTTCATGCCCCAATGCCATGGGAACGGGACGAGGGCGATTGCCGTCAATGACAGAGAGGTCAGAATGGCAAAGGCCAGCAGCGTCGATCCGCACCAATAGCTCGCCCGAACGCGGAGGAGCTAAATCGAGGGACTGGATCGCAAGCGGCTTTGATCCGGCATAGGGCAAATTATGTCCGCCTATCTGGCCAAGCACCGCTGCATTTGTCGTTTTCGTCATTATTGGCTCCGGCCTGAGTAGGTCACAATTGCGGCCATTTTTTCTCAAACTCCCATACATCCTCAAAGCCGATAAGCGAGCAGAACTCTTGAAAATCGAACAGTTCTGGCCCTTCGCCTGATCCCGTTTCTTTCAATTGACGCAGAGTGTTCTCAATCGCCGTTGCCGCTGACAGCGAAGAGAGCGCAGGGTAAATCGCAAATGCCATGCCTAGTTCTGCTAAGGTTGCTGCAGGCAAGATCGGGGTTGCGCCGCCAGTTGCCATGTTGGCCATGACCGGTGCATCGAAATAGGCGCAGGCTTTGGCCATCTCTTCTTCGCTTTCAAGCGCCTCAGGGAAAAGAACATCGGCCCCGGCTTTGCTGTAGGCTTCCAAGCGCCGCAGCACAGCGTCGAACCCTTCTGCCTGCCGCGCATCTGTGCGGGCAATGATAAGGCAGTTTTCCTTGTCTTCGCGCGCATCGCTGGCAACGGCGATTTTCTGCGCGGCTGTGCCGATGTCGATCACCCGGCGATGCGGAGTGTGTCCGCATTTCTTGGGGAATTCTTGGTCTTCCAATTGGATGCCGCAGACCCCTGCTGCTTCATACCCTTTGACTGTGTGATGCACATTCAGCAGTCCGCCATAGCCTGTGTCGGCATCCGCAATCAGCGCGGCATTGCTGGTCTTCGCCAAGGTCTGCATGCGGTCGACCATTTGGGTGTAGGTCGCAATGCCTGCATCGGGAATGCCATGTGCCGATGCAGTCAGCCAATAGCCGCTGCCGTAGATCAAATCGAAACCGATTTTGTTGGCGATGACGGCCGCGATCATATCGTGGATGCCAGGCACAGCAAAAAATGCTCCCTGATCGAGCTTCTGTTTAAACGCGGGATTGGCCATCGTTACCCTTCTAAATTGCTCTGGAATGCGCGCGAAAACATGCGCGTCCCTTAGGCTAAAGCGCCTGCTGCGATGCGTCTTGTTACAAATCAACCTATCCGATGGTCGATTTTTTTGCTGTCAGATATGGTGTGATGCCTCGCGCATGTGCACATTACGCCAAGATAAAAAGGCCCATTTCTATGACGTTTAATCTGGATTCATTGTCGCAAGCCAATCGTGATTTTCTTGCTCGCCGCGCGGCTGGTGAGGGTTTGTATATTGGCGGGGAGTGGAGCTCGGGTTCCGGAACAATCGATACGCTCGATCCGGCAAGCGGCATCGTAACTGGCCAAATCGCGGCGGGATCTGCTGCAGATGTAGACCGGGCGGTCAGCGCCGCACAAACAGCTTTTCAAAGCTGGAAGGCGGTGCTTCCTGCGGAGCGTGCGAAGATACTCTGGAAAATCGCTGACCTGATCGAAGAAAATATTGATGATCTGGCGGAGCTTGAGACGCTCGATCAAGGTAAGCCGCTATTCGTAGGGCGTTGGGCCGAAATTCCCGGCGCAGTAGGCCAGTTCCGCTTTTTCGCAGGCCAAGCCATGGCAATCGAAGGGCGCACTGTTGATAGCTCGATCAACTATCAACCCGAGGGCAAGCAAATGCGCAGCTGGAGCGTCCGAGAGCCGGTGGGCGTGGTGGCCGCGATTGTGCCGTGGAATTCGCCTCTGGTTCTGACCGCGATGAAATTGGCGCCTGCATTGGCTGCCGGTTGCACAATTGTGCTCAAACCCGCTGAAGATACGTCTTTGACCGCTTTGCGCTTGGCGGAATTGATGCAAGAGGCAGGCGTCCCAGAGGGCGTGTTCAACGTTGTCACTGGCCTTGGCGCGGACACTGGGGCGGCATTGGCGGCACATCCAGGTGTCAACAAAATCGCCTTTACTGGCTCCACGGTAACCGGCCGCGAAATTCTGGGTGCGGCCAAAAGCAATTTCAAACGAGTGACATTGGAACTCGGCGGAAAATCGCCGGTTATCGTGATGGATGATGCCGATCTAGAAATGGCGATCCCCGGCGTTGCCAATGCGATATTCTTCAACGGCGGGCAGGTCTGTATTGCAGGCTCGCGATTGTTCGCGCATGAGAAAATCTATGACCGCTTGATTGAGGGCGTTTGCGAATATGCCCGCGGATTGAAACTGGGTCATGGCCTTGAGGCCACCACGCAAATGGGGCCTTTGGTCAGCCAGCGTCATGCTGAAAAGGTTGATGGCTTTATTCAAAGGGCATTGGGAGAAGGGGCCTCGCTTTTGACGGGCGGAGAGCGCAGCGGCGACATCGGAACCTTTATCGCGCCGACCGTTTTGGGCGATGTTGATCCGGCCATGGAGATTGTGCGCGAAGAGGTGTTCGGCCCTGTATTGGTTGCGCAGAAATTCACCGATATGGACAGCGTTATCGCGCAGGCAAATGATAGCGAATACGGCCTTGCTGCAAGCGTTTGGACGGAAGGCCTGAGCAATGCGCACCGGATGACCGAGGCGATCAGTGCAGGCACGGTTTGGATCAATTGCCACGCTATGTATGACGCTTCGTTGGCGATTGGCGGTTTAAAACAGTCAGGTTGGGGGCGTGATAGCGGCCGTCAGGCACTTGATAATTATCTTGAGTGGAAAACGGTCTGCGCCGTCGTTTGATCTACGCAAAAACACGTTGTTTGATTGTGGTTTCTGTCTTTTTAAAGGCCCGCTTTCGCATGACCCACACAGCGCTATCACCGCAAGGCGGATAGTTTTCCCGATCACAGCGCATCTGATCCAAACCAAGCGTTAATTGGATGCAATAAGAATATGTTTCGGAGCAATTCCTAATGCAAACCCATCAATGCCAAGTCGCCATAATTGGGGCGGGCCCGGTCGGAACCGTGCTTGCCACCTTATTGGCGCAAGCAGGCTTTGACGTGATGGTGTTTGAAGCGGGCCAAGATTGTGCCCGTGACCTGCGGGCTTCCACATTCCATCCGCCAACCTTGGAGATGCTGGACCAAATCGGCATTACCAAAATGCTACTTGAGCGCGGGTTGAAGGCGCCCAATTATCATTGGCGCGACCGCGATACGGGCGAGGTTATTGAGTTTTCTTTGGATGAAATTTCAGACGTCACCAAATTCCCTTACCGGGTTCAATGCGAGCAATATCATCTCTCGAGAGCCCTGGCTGAAGGATTAGACAATCTCGACAATGCGCAGATGCATTTTGGCAAGCGGGCTTTGTCATTCACTCAGGATGACAAGGGTGTGGACTTGTTCCTGGAAACTAGCACTGCGGTTGAGAAAGTGCGTGCCGATTTTCTTATTGGTGCAGATGGTGCCAATTCCATCGTGCGCAAATGGCTCGGCATTGAATTTGATGGCTTTACCTATCCTGAGCGTTTCCTGTGCGTTTCAACTGCGCACCCGTTAGAGGATCATCTGCCGAATTTGGCGCATGTGAATTACGTCTCTGATCCAAAAGAATGGTTGGTTCTGCTTCGCGTGCCTAGCGTCTGGCGGGTGCTTGTGCCGACCAAGGATGACGTCAGCGATGAAGAGCTTCTGAGCGATAGGACCAAGAACGGGATTTTCGAGCGTTTGACCGGTAATGGCGAAGCAGTGGAAACCTATCACCGGACATTATATCGGGTGCATCAGCGGGTCGCACGGTCTTTTGCACAAGATAGGGTTATTCTGGTTGGCGATGCCGCGCATCTCAACAATCCGCTAGGCGGGTTTGGCATGAATTCCGGCATCCATGACGCGTTCAATCTGTTTGAGAAACTGGAGCCTGTCTTGAAGGGCGCGCCGCTCAACGGCTCGGTTGATCTGTATGATCGCCAGCGCCGCCAAGTGACCCATTCCTTCACGCAGAAACAGACTATGCAGAACATGGAATTCATCCGCGGCGGCCAAGACAAAGGGCACGCCATGCGCCGTCAGGCTATGCTGGATATCAAGAATGATGACGCGCGCCGCCGGGAATATCTGCTGCGCCAAGCCATGTTTGAAAGCCTAGAGCAGGCCACTGCAATCACGTAAACGCGTCTAAATCAGGATGCATATGGGGGAGCTATTTTGACCGATGTTCAAGGTTATCGCAGCCTAATGGGGGTGATCGGGCCGTCAACCAACACCGTGGTTCAGCCCGATATGGAGCGGATGCGTCCTAAAGGCGTAACCAATCATTATTCGCGCATCTTTGTTACTGATCCTGTCGCATTGTCAGACGAAGATTTTCTTGCTGGAACGCAGGCAATTTCAGAAAATACGATGGAAGCGGTCCGCTCGGTCATGACCTGCAAGCCGGATCATGTCGTGATGGGCATGTCGGCCATTACATTCTACGGCGGGATTGAGGGTATGCTCTCTTTTAAGGCGCAAGTAGAAGAGGTCGCGGGTGTCGGCGCAACCACTGGAGCAGAGGCGGTAGCCGCAGCGCTCAGAGCCTATGGCGGGGTCAAGAATGTGAGCTTTGTCTCGCCCTATTTTCCGGTCGCCAATGCTGAAGTGCGCAACTTCCTTGAGGAGTCTGGTTTCACTGTGAAGCGCGATGCCGCTTTGCGATGCCAATCATGGACAGATATTGCCAAGGTTAGCAAGCAGCGTTTGGAAGAAGTATTGGAAGAGCTCGACGGTGATGATGTCGACGCCTTGCTTCAGGTTGGCACAAATCTATCCATGGTGGATCTGGCCGCACAAACGGAGGCGCGCCTTGGAAAGCCAGTGATTGCGATCAACACCGCGACCTATTGGCACGCGCTGCGCAGCTGCGGTTTCGATGACAGAACAGAAGGGCTTGGCCGGTTGTTGGCAGAGCATTAGAGCGTCTTTGTGCGCGTCTCACAAATTTGCTGAAAGACTTGTTATGAAAAACACCTCCGCCCTTGTTTCCTTTGCTCTGACAGCATTGCTTCTGTCAGGCTGTTCAGGCGCGCCTGAAGCCGGTTCAGGTGAAGGCGCTGCAAGTTCCAGTGATACGACGCACCCCGGCAAGACTGCCTTCATGCAATGCGCAGCCTGCCATTCGGTTGAAGCAAGCGATGGCAACAAGCTGGGCCCCAATCTTGCGGGTATTATTGACCGCAAGGCGGGCGTTTATGAGGGATTTGCCTTTAGTGAAGCTATGGTGAATTCTGATATTACTTGGACGCGCGAGGAGCTGGATGCTTTCCTCAAATCACCGACTGCCAGCGCGCCTGGCACGACGATGATCTTTGCCGGTATCGCTGATGAAAAGCGGCGGGCTGATTTGATCGACTATCTGGCGCAAAGTGGTGATGGACAATAATCGCCGAAAATTCTTGGTGTATGGGTCACGGTGGGTAATCCCCATTGCCGGGCCAAAGCAGCGATTCTCATTGACTTGCTAAGCCCGTCTCGGCAATTTGTCCGGACAAGTTTTAAAGGATGTTTTCGTGACTGATCTGCCGCCCCCTTACACCGCGCTCACCCGTCATGATATGATGCCCGAAGTCAGCCATGATGAGGCGGCGCGTTTCAATTTTCTCACCCATTTCAACCGCTTCCTTTCTGGCAGCATTGGGCAGGGCAACAAGCTGGCCTTTGACAAACGTGCTTTGCCAAAGTTTGAGGCAGAAAAAGGCCGCGCACCTGAGCACCGTTATGAAGTGCGCGATGCCATGAACAATGATCCATGGCACCGCAATTGGTCAGCGTTGAAGCGCAATTCGATGGAGATGCGTCAGCAATTTGGCCGTCAAATTGTGCTGCGCCAGATCGATGCTTTGATGGAAAAAGCGGATGGTTTTAACGCAAAGTCAGGCCAGCTTGAATTGGATGCATCTGTTGATCAGCCCTGGTATCAAAAGGCGGTCGACATTCATTGCCAGCCAGGCGGCTATCACAGCGAAGAGCTGGCCGGTGATGTGGTTGCGGGCGCCAATTACGACATTGGTATTTTCGCGACCACCGGCGGCGCGCTAGGCGGCCTCAATGATGGCGGCGGGCAGGCTGTTGTCGAATGGGCAAAAAAGGAACGGCCTGATTGGCAGCCTAAACGCATTCTCGATATTGGTGCGACGGTAGGCCACAATGCGGTTCCAATCGCTCAGGCCTATCCTGATGCCGAAGTGATCGCGATTGATACAGCGGGCGCCTCCCTGCGTTATGGGGCAGCGCGTGCGGCCGCTCTTGGGGTGACGAATATAAAGTTTATTCAGGCGAGCGGTGAAGACCTGTCGCGCTGCGATGATGGTACTTTCGATTGGGTGCAGACGACCATGTTCCTGCATGAACTCTCATCCAAAGCCATGCCGCGCCTTTTGAAAGAGGCGAACCGTGTGCTTGCTGCAGGCGGATTGATTTTCCACATTGAGCAACCGCAATACTCCGCTGAAATGCCATTGTTTGAGCAGTTTATGCGCGATTGGGATGCCTTCAACAATAACGAACCGTTCTGGACAGCGATGCATGCGCAAGACTTGAAACAAGTTATGGCGGATGCTGGCTTTGCCCGCGAAGATCAATTCACGGTTGGCGTTCGGGCAGTTGTCGATCCAGAAATATTCCCGCCTTCTCCTGATGATGGCGAGGAAGACTTTGGCCGCGCGGCCGTATGGAATGCCTATGGCGCATGGAAAGCCGATGCGCGGGAGGCTGCAGAGTGAGCGATGATTTCGACTGGGTCGCCGCATCTGGCAAGCGCGCCAAGGGCAAGCGCCCCGACTATTTTGAGGATCCAGCGTTAGACCGCCTCTATTCCGTGGTCATGGCGCTTGTCGCCGAAGTGTCTGTTTTGCGGGACCGAGGCGATACAATTGAACGCTTGCTGGATAAGAACGGTACGATCTCACGCAAAGACATTGAAAGCTTCATTCCTGACCGCACTGAGGGCGAGGAACGAGGGCTTGCAACAAGGGCCTATGTCGCACGTATCATGCGCGGCTTTCAGCAAGAGGTTGAGGCAATGGAGGCGGGCGATCCCCCGATCCAAGAATGGGTTGAAAAGCTCTCCAAAGACTAATCCCAACGTGTTGGGACACTGCCGCAGCGAAGGAACGATAAATGCCAGCCTATATGATTGTGACCGCTTCGATTAAGGACCGCGATGCCTTCATTGCTGGTTATGGTGCGACGGCTGGCGCGCTGGTGGCTAAGTTTGGCGGCAAGTATGTGCTGCGCGGGCCGGGAGCTGAATTGCTCGAGGGCGAGTTTGGCGATGGCGCCTCCATGGTGATCTCAGAATGGCCCGATAAAGCGGCAGCGAAGCGCTTTTGGGAAAGCCCTGAATATGGCGAAGCGAAGCAATTGCGCGCTGGAGTGGCGGACTGTCAGGTGCTTTTGATCGAGGCATCTAGCATTGCAGAGGCTCTAAATGGCTAAGCGCAGAATTTAAGCCGCCAAGCGCCTATTCCAGAATTTGGTTGAGCTCGATTAATATTCCATCAGGGTCAAAGAAATTGCAGCCCATCACGCGGATGTCTGGCCCGCCATCGCGGCCTGGATAGGTTTGCAGGCGTGCCTCCGCTGTGAAGGTTACCCCGGGCACGGATTTGGCCGCCTCGCAGCGCCCTTTCACATCATCTGTATTAAGGACCATCACGACGCCGCCTGGCCCCATGCGTTTCGGGTAATCCCCTGTAGGAATTGCGGGCTCAACCCATTCCATCAGGCCAACCCAGCCAACCCAAGGGTCGTTGGAATTGAGCAAAATCAGGCGCGCTGTTGCACCGGGCTCTCCGGCGGGTAGGGCAACACCGGAGGTAGTGACTTTGGTGTCGTAATTCACTTCAAGCCCGATGACATCGCGGTACAATTTGAGCGAATTTTCAATGTCACGCACGATGATGGTGGAGCGCCGAACATCGGTGGGAAGCCGTTCTTTAGGAGCCTCGACACCGGCTGCGATCGGCGCATCTTGGGCGGCACTTTCAGGGCGATTGTAATTATTGGTGACGGTGCATCCGCTTATCAGTAACGCGGCGGCCGCTAGGCTTAAAAATCTCACTTGCTCTCTCCCACTGCTCCGCTTTGTTGCAAAGCCGTTATACGCTCCGCATTATAACCCAACGCGGCCAGAACTGCACCTTGATTTGCGCCAGCAGTCGGCAATTGCTGCGGGCCGCCAATGCGTTTGCCATCCATTTGCAGCGGAATAGTTGGCAGCCGCACCTGCGTTCCATTGTCTAGCGTTACATCCTCTAGCCCGCCTTGCGCCAAATGTGGATCGTCGAACATGTCTTCTGGTTTGCCGATTGGTGCAAAGGGTAGTCCCGACCCATCTAGCTTTTCAATGACCTCACCTGCCGTCATCTGTCCGATTAAGGCCCTGATCTCTGGAATGATCCGGTCGCGTGACAAGACCCTTTGATTGTTCTCACGAAGACTTTCGTCCGCCCACAAATCGCCGAGTTTGAACAACGTACAGAACTTCTCCCACAAAGCATCGGTGACGACCCCGATAAACACGGGCTCATCCTTGGTTTGGAACACATCATATACCGCCCATGCGGAAACACGGGCTGGCATGGGTGCGGCAGGAGAGCCTGTGACGGCATATTGTGCCATATGTTGGCCAACCAAATAGGTGGTTGTTTCAAATAGGCTGGCGATCACCTTTTGACCTTTGCCCGTGCGGTGGCGCTCTTCCAATGCGGCAAGAATACCAATCACACCGAACATGCCGCCCGTTACATCGATAACGCTGGCACCTGCTCTGGTTGGCTTGCCGGGCTCACCGGTCATATAGGCAAGACCGCCCATCATTTGCGCAACCTCGTCCAAAGCTGTTCGGTCTTCATAAGGACCGGGCAGAAAGCCCTTTTCGCTGCAATAGATGAGGCGCGGATTGGTTTGAGAGCATGCCTCATAGCTGAGCCCTAAACGGTCGAGCGCGCCGGGCCGAAAATTCTCAACGAGAATGTCAGCGCCTTCGATCAGATCCTTGGCAACTTGCAGCCCATCATCGCTTTTAAGGTCGAGGCAGATCGATTGCTTGCCGCGATTATACATCGGGAAATAGCCCGCGCCCGAACCCAGCAATCGCCGTGTTCTATCGCCGCCTATCGGCTCAATGCGGACAATTTCCGCGCCAAGCCCTGCAAGGATATGTCCAACTGCTGGCCCCATGACCATATGGGTGAACTCAACGATCTTGATGCCGGCGAGAGGCTGGGGCGTGTCTGAATTTACGGCCGCGTTCATGCTGCGGTCCTCGCGTTATAGTCGAGCATGGGGCCTGCATCCGGTGTAAATCCATAGAGCGGTTCATCCGGCAAAGCTTCGGCCAAAATGGGGCGCACTGCGAGCAGCTTCTCCAAATCAATGCCAGTTTTAAAACCCATGGAATTGAGCATGAGGACCAAATCCTCTGTCACCAAATTGCCGCTAGCACCAGGGGCGAAGGGGCATCCACCAAGACCTCCTAGCGAGGCGTCGAAAGTGGTGATGCCTTCCTCCAATCCAGCCACAACATTAGCAAGCCCAAGCCCGCGCGTGTTGTGGAGGTGCAGGGTCGTCAGCATGTCGGCGCCTACCGCTGCGCGCACCTTGCGGGTCAAACGTCTGACCTGCGCTGGGTCTGCGTAACCGGTGGTGTCGGAAAGCGAGAATTCTTGTGCGCCTGCTTCAGCGGCATCGACGGCCAAGCGCACAACTTGATTGTCATCAACAGCGCCCTCCATTGTGCAGCCAAAGGCGGTGGAGAGACCGACGGCAAAATGGATGTCGTTGTCTTTAGCGATGGCGGCGGCAGCGCGGATTTCTGCCAGCATTGCTGGGTGATCCTTGCGCACGTTTTTCACCGAGTGCGTTTCGCTCATGGAGAAGGGGATGGAGACACTGTCCACGCCAGCTTTTGCGGCGAACTCCATGCCCTTAACATTGGGAATGAGGGTAACCACGGTGAGGCCGTCAATCGTCTTGGCGAATTTCACCAGCTCTGCCGTGTCCGCCATCTGAGGGAGAAGGGCAGGGGGCACGAAACTGCCAACCTCGATTTCTTTGACGCCCGCCGCCGCTTCTGCTGCGATCCAGCGTTTTTTCGCCTCTAGCGGCATGATGGGTTTGATGGATTGTAGTCCATCGCGCGGGCCCACTTCTGATACGAGAATATCGCTCATCAAATTTGCTCCAAATAGACCCAGGGCCGCGCATTGCTATCAGCCTGGATCCAGTCATTGATTGCGCCGCTATCCGTGAGTGTCAGGTCAATCGCATCCACTCCTTTTAGCAACATGTGCTTTGCCTCTGGATCAATGTCAAAATCATAGCTTTTGCCCGCTGCTAAGACGGTTTGCTCCGCAAGGCGGATAGTGACATTTGCGCCCGCCAGCCTCTTCACGACAGCCAAGGGCAGAGCAATCGGGACGATAGCATTGCGCAGGCAATTGGCGCGGAAAATGGGTGCGAAACTGACTGCGATTATTGCTGTAACGCCATATTCCGCAAGAGCCCAAACGGCATGTTCGCGGCTGGAGCCGCAACCAAAATTCTCGCCGCTCGCTAAGATTGTTGCCCCGCGATATGCTTCTTGGTTCAACGCAAAATCGGGGTTCTCTATCCGAGCATCTGCATCACTGTAACGCCATGGTGCAAACAGTCCGTTTGCCAATCCATCACGCCCCGTGCTGCGCATTTCGCGGCTGGGAATAATCGTATCGGTGTCAACATTATCCGCCAATAAGGGCGCGGCAATGCCGTTCCATTCCTCCGGCAGTCCGCTCATGCTGGCACCTTTTGCTGCGCCAGTTCTCGGGGATCAGCGATAACACCGGCAATTGCGCTGGCGGCGACGGTTTCGGGCGAAGCGATATGGGTGCGAATGCCGGGGCCTTGGCGGCCTTCGAAATTGCGATTGGTGCTGCTGATGGTTCGGCTGCCTTCAGGAAAACCCTCTCCGCCAGCAAAGAAGCACAACGAGCAGCCGCTCATCCGCCATTCAAAGCCTGCTGCTTCAAATATGGTATGGAGCCCTTCTGCCTCGGCTTGCCGTTTCACGCTGAGCGAGCCGGGAACGACCATAGCTTTCTTAATCGATGGTGCGATTGTTTGACCTTCGAGTAGTTTCGCTGCGCGGCGCAAATCGCTGATCCGGCTATTGGTGCAAGAGCCGATGAAGGCCACATCAATCGGTGTTCCTGCGATCTTTGTCCCTTCGTTAAGACCAATGTAATTATGCACCTTTTGCGGGCCTTCTGGTATATCCGCATTGATGGCGAGCGATTGCTCGGGGCTGGTGCCCCAGCTGACCATGGGCGCGATTGAGCCTGCATCAATGATGATCTCTGCATCGAAAACGGCGCCATCGTCGCTGTGCAAATTGGCCCAATAGGGATCGTCAAAATCGGATGGAGCATAACGCTTTCCGCGAAGCCAGTCGAAAGCCTTGGCATCGGGTGCAATAAATCCAGCCATAGCGCCAAACTCGGTGGCCATATTGCACAGGGTCATGCGCCCTTCCATGTCTAGCGCCTTCACCGCTTCGCCAGCGAATTCAACGGCATGGCCCGCGCCGCCGCCTACGCTATATTGTGTGATCAAGTGCAGCGCCATATCCTTGGCTGTGACACCTGCGCTCAACGCTCCATTGAAGCGTACGCGCATTGTTTTGGGGCGTTCCAAACGCAGCACGCCGGTGACCATTGCATGCTCTGCTTCGCTAGATCCGATGCCCCAAGCCAGCGCGCCAAAGGCCCCTTGGGTGCAAGTGTGGCTGTCTGGTGCAACCAGCGTGATGCCGGGCAAGACAATGCCGAGCTCGGGAGAGATGACGTGAACGATCCCTTGGTCGCGGTCGTTCACATCGAACAATGTGATGCCCGCATCGCGGCAAGCGGCGCGGGTTTCTGTGATGAAGGCCTCGCCGCCCTGCATCAAAGTGGAATCCCCGCGTCCAATGCGGGTGTCGACAATGTGATCCATTACCGCAAACACCCGCTTGGGATCGAGCACTTTGCGGCCCATTTCGGCCATCCGTTTGAGCGCAGCAGCGCTTGTTCGCTCATGCAAAAAAACACGGTCGATGGCAATGAGATGCCGCCCGGTGGCAGTCTTAGCCACCTGGTGCGCATCCCATATTTTGCCGAACAGCGTTTGTGTCATAGATCGGGGTCTAGCAGATCGGCGCTATCCGCCGAAACCGGGCCCGCCTCCAAATTCAACGACGGTGCCATTCTCTGCTGCTTCCTTCATTTCAGCGTCTACGCCGCGCCAATCCTTGGTGACGAAGCGTTCTTGAATGGCGGTGCGTGTTTCAAGCGCGCCATTGCGGATCCAGTGCCAAGTGCGGCAACGGTTTTGGCCATCATCAGAAAGCTGGATTTGCTCATAGAGGTAAAGCGATGGGTCACCTGTCCGCTGCCAATAGAGCATCATGGTTCGGTTGTATTCATCTAGCGGAACCTCGGCAGCCCATCCTTGGATGAGGTCATTGTCCCACCAGATCCGACCTTCACGAAATTCGGCAGGGAATTCGCGGATCTCGGTTTTTCCATCAGCCCAGCGGTAGTGATTGGTTTGGTGATAAGGGAATTCGCCGCTGTCGGGCATGCGGCAAAGCAGGCGGCTGGCATGCTCATCCACTTTCTCATTGGCTGCATTGAAATAGCTATAGACCCCGTCCCAAACCCCTTCGTGGCGGGCGAGCAGCGGCATTTCTTTTGCAATATCGATCATGAGTTATTGTCCCTCTCTAATAGGAGATTGTGAAACTGTTTGGCTGCGCCACCAGCGCGCAGGCGGGCATAGGCCCGTGATGCTATATTAGCGGGCGTTAGCGCGTCTGCTTTGACATGGATCAAATCGGCATAACTGGCGCTATACCATGGGCGGTACATCGCCTCTGAGCGAGCGGCCGCCCATGCGCAGGTCAGATAATTGCCATATCTGTCGGGGCTAAGGTCGGGATAAAGCTGGTCTGGATCACCGGTGGGCGGGTCAGGCCAAGCGACGTGCTGCGCACTCAGCATATCCGCCGCTTTCTGAATGGTTCCGGTGATGTCAGCATAGGCGCTAGAATAACCATGGCCAGGCACGTCAATCGCAAGACTGCCTGGAGCTACATCAACTATCTGCTGCGCTGGTCCATGCAAAGTAAGTGTGTTTGCACCTTTGCTTCCGCGCCAGTGGATCAGCCCGCCGTCAATTGTCAGCCAGCCTTCTTTTTCATCTTCCGCTAAGTCAGGGCAGGGCGCGCCATCTGAATGTTCTTGTATAAAGGCGATGCTGGCGTCTTGGTGCTCTGCTGGTGTGACTACCTTTTTCGAGCGCCAACCCTTTGGCAAATCACCAAGTCGGTCGATATGCGCTTGCAATGGATCGCCTTCATAGGCGGAAATGAGACAGGGCGGGGCGTTGTCGCCTTCGGGAATATCGCGCGGCGCGCGCAATACCGCACCATAGCCTGCGCGGTAATCATTGCCTGCATCGAGCATTTCAGAAATTGCCTGATTGACGCGGGTTACGTCAGCATGGGCCACTGTTAAGCGCGTTTCGTCGCGTACATCGAACCATGGGAAAAACCAGCTTTGCTCCAATATCCGGTTCCACAGCCAAACCAGATGCTCGCCATAATCACTAGGGTGCCATTCGGGCAGGTAATTCTCGCCGAACAGCTTCATTTCGGCCTCTGTCCAAATCGCATAGCCGCCAATCGCAAGGGCGCTAAACAATTCAGGATGTCGTTTGACCGCAGTGACCAAGATAATTCCGCCAGAATGAAAACCGTAAGCTGGGCATTGCCCTAGACCCAATGCTGCCAAAAACTCGGCCAAGGCATCGGCAAAATCATTGATATCCGGCTCGCGGTCATTGCCCTGCGGCAAAGCGTCAGATTGGCCGAAGCCGGGCGTATCGGGGGCGATGCAGGTAAAATGCTCGCCCCATTTCTGCATCAAATCGGTATATTCAGCAGAGGAGCGCGGGCTTTGGTGCACCATGAGCAGGACTGGCCCACTGCCACAGCGGCGATAGTGAACGCGCCGATTGGAGCCGAAGCTGGACCCTGCAATTGTCAGCATGTGCCGTGTGATAGTATTCTTCAAAGTATCCTGCCAAAGTTGTCCGGACAAATTTCACTCGACAACCAACTACGCAAGTTTATTGTCCTCGTCAAAGCAGAATCGAAAGGCGTTTGAATGACCGAGCTCGTCGGGACAAAAATGATTGAAGATGGAAAGACTGCGCGCGCGCTTTTTGAAGGCGTTATGGCCAATCCTGCGCGCAAGAAATTCGGGTTTGGCGAGAAGCTGGCAATCGTCAATGTGGATGTGCAGCAGGCCTATACGCGCACCGATATGTTCAAAACCGCTTATGAAACTGATCCCCGCCAGATTGAGCATATCAACACGATTAGCCGTTTGGCACGCGAGCGCGCGATGCCGGTGATTTGGAGCCGCGTTGCCTATAAGGATGATGCAGCGGATGCAGGGGTCTGGGGCACACGCACGAACACCGAGGACAGCCTGCAAAACATCAAATATGACAGCGAACGGCACCAATTTGATCCGCGCTGCGAAATTGATGCAAATGATCTCCAGTTTACCAAACGCATGCCGAGCGTTTTTTTTGAAACGCCGCTGGCCAGCTATCTCGCTTTTCACAAAGTTGATACAGTTGTCGTGACCGGCGGCTCAACCAGTGGCTGTGTGCGCGCGACGGCGGTTGACAGCCTCAGTCATGGATATCGCACGATCGTTCCGATTGAGACCTGCGCTGATAAGCATGAAAGCTATCACTTCGCCAACCTCACCGATCTTCAGCTGAAATATGCAGATGTGGAGCCGGTGCAGGCTGTGATCGACAGGCTGGAGGCGCGTTAATGCAAGAGGGTGCAGCGGATCCTGGCCTTTATGATTATCACCCCTATCGCGGGCGTGAGAAAATCGTCTGGCCTGAAGGGAAGACTTGCGCGGTTTGGGTTGCGCCCAATCTAGAATATTATGAGATCGACCCTCCGATCCATCCGAAACGAAATCCTTGGCCAAATCCTGCGCCCAGCGTGGTGGGATATTCTCACCGCGACCATTCCAACCGTGTCAGCCATTGGCGCATGGCGGATGTTATGTCGAAACACGGCTTCCCCGGATCGGTCAGTCTGTCGGTGGCTCTATGTCAGCATCACCCAGAGGTCGTTGCCGATGGCGCAGCGCGCGGCTGGGAGTTCTTCAGCCACGGCATTTACAACACGCGCTACTCCTACGACATGACCGAGGCGCAAGAGCGCGCCATTATTGAGGTTTCTATAAAGACGGTTCAAGATGCGACCGGTCAGCGGATTAGAGGATGGCTCGCCCCTGCATTGACGCATACACCGCGCACGCTGGATTTGCTGGCGGATTATGACTTTGATTACACCTGTGATCTTTATCATGATGATCAAGTTCAAGAGGTGAAAGTCGCCACCAACGGATTGGCCTCGATCCCTTATAGCCTTGAGGTCAACGACCATTACGGCTTCTTCGTCTACAATATGTCGGGCCGCGAATATGCCGATACGCTTGTGCGCCAATATGAGCGGCTGGCGTCAGAGGGTGAGCAATCGGGCACAGTCATGTGCATTCCGCTGCATGCCTATTTGATTGGGCAGCCCCACCGGATCGGCCCTTTTGAAGAGGCGTTGGAGCATATTGCAAAGGATGGCCGTGCGTGGCTTACAAGAGCTGGCGAGATTGTGGATGCGTGGCGAGCGCAAGTGGGAGATGCTTCATGAGCAATCTACCCGATAGTTACACGCAATATCCAAAGCGCCGCGAGGGCTATGACCATGATCTGTATGAATGGTCGAACATTCACACCCGAGCGCCGTTCCAGTGGCCGGATGGAAAGAGGGTAGCGGTCTGGCTCTGCGTCAGCCTGGAATGGTTTCCGATAACGCCAGATGGGCCGTTTAAAGCGCCCGGGCATATGGTTACGCCCTATCCCGATTATCGCCATTATACGGCGCGTGATTATGGCAATCGTGTCGGCGTTTTTCGAATGCTCGATGCGTTCGAAACAGCCGGTGTCACAGCCAGCTTTGCGGCCAATGCAGCCATCGCAGAACGCTATCCAGAGCTGATCGAAGCGATCCAAGCAGAGGGCCATGAAATCATCGCCCATTCCACCGATATGAACGGCACCATCGATGCCAGCCTTGGGGAAGAGGCTGAGCGCGCTCTTATTGCAAGTGCGATGGATAGGTTGGAGGCGGCGACCGGCACACGCCCAAAGGGCTGGCTTTCGATTGCCCGTCAGCAGAGCTTTCACACTCTCGATCTGCTCAAAGAGGCAGGCGTAAGCTATTGCTGTGATTGGGTGAATGATGAGCTTCCCTATAAATTCACCAATGGCCTAATCGCGCTGCCGCTCAATCATGAATTGTCCGATCGGCAGATCATAACGGTCCAGCAAAAGAGCGCGGATAGCTGGGGCGAAAGCATGCGCGATGCGTTTGATTGGCTCGCGAAAGAGGCCGAGGCGCAAAAGTCAGCGCGCATTCTACCCATTCATTTGACGTCCTATATCATGGGCTTGCCATACCGGATTGGCGCGCTGGAAGAATTGCTGAGTGACCTTGCGTCACGCAGCCAAGCTTGGTTCGCATCTGGCGGCGATATCGCATCGCATTGGGAGAGCGTTTTGGGGAATCCGCAGTGAAGGCGATCAACCCTAGAACGGGCGAAGCGGATTATGAATTCTCTGCAAGCAACCGCAAGGACATCGCGGATGAAGCTGCCCGTTTGCGCGCGGCTCAACCCGCATGGGAGGCGCTGGGACCGCAAGGCCGCGCCGGGGTCCTCATGCGCTTGGCAGATGCGATAGAAGCTGCAGCGCCGCAAATCGCCGCCGCGCTCACCATTGATACTGGGCGAGGCGCGATTTCCTGGGTCGAGGTGCAAGGCTGCGTAGGCAATATGCGCGGGTGGGCTGCAAAAGGCCCCGCTTTGTTTGATACGTTGGATCGCGGACCGAAAGCATCCGCCACACCCAATATTGAGATCACCACCGAATATTCCGCCCAGCCTTTGTTTGGCGCGATTTGTCCTTGGAATTTCCCCGTCATCCTCAGCCATATTGACGCTGTGCCTGCCTTAATGGCAGGCTCTGCTGCTTTGGTGAAACCGTCAGAGGTGACCCCGCGTTGGACTGAGCCAATGCGCGAAGTGCTCAGCCAATTCCCTGAATTGCCGCTGGGCTTCATTATGGGCGGGGCAGAGGCTGGCGAGGCTTTAGTTGAGGCGGTGGATTACGTTTGCTTCACAGGCTCTACCGCGACGGGCCGAAAGGTGGCTGAGGCCGCCGCACGCCAGCTTATTCCTGCCAATTTGGAAATGGGCGGCAAGGACCCGATGATTGTCACAGGCAGCGCTGATCCGGAATGGGCCGCGTCAGTGGCGCTGCGTTCCAGCATAGTTGCCACAGGTCAGGCATGCCAATCGATTGAGCGGATTTATGTCGCACGCGGCATAGCTGAGCCCTTCCTCGCCGCTCTCGCGCAAAAAGCAGAGCAGGTCGCGCTGACCTATCCTGACGCCGATGCAGGCCATATCGGTCCGTTCATTTTCCCGCCCCAAGCCGGCAAAGTGCAGGCGCATATTGATGATGCAATCGCCAAGGGCGCGCGGGCGCTGACGGGCGGAAAGGTCGAGGATCTTGGCGGCGGCAAGTATCTGCGCCCGACAATCCTTTGCGATGTCACGCCTGATATGGCGGTGATGCGCGAGGAGACATTTGGCCCGGTGCTTCCCGTCACAATCTACGATGATTTGGACGCTGCCATCGCGCAGGCGAATGACACAGACTACGGCCTGTCCGCCGCAGTGCTCGCTGGATCGGTCGAGGAAGCTTCGGCCATTGGATCGCAGCTCGATGCAGGCGCGATCAGCCTGCAGGATGGCTCGCTAACCAGCATGGTCGGCGATGCGGCCAATCAATCACGCAAAGCATCGGGGCTTGGCCCTAGCAGAATGGGCGCATCCGGCATGCTGCGTTTCCTGCGAGAAAAGGCGATAATCCGGCAAACGGGTGAAGCCGCCACTATTGCGATGTTTGCAGAGGGACAGGGTGTATGAGTAACCGTAATGCTATGGCCGCCGCAATGCCTGCCATGCTGCTGCATGATGGCTGGTGGGATGGATGGTATCGCCACTTCGATACAGATGGCGCACAAATCGATGCCCATCAGGTCAAAACTAATTGCGAATTTCCCGACACTGGTGATGCGCATTACGTCCAGCACAATTGGCTGGAATGGGATGATGGCCGCCGCGAAGTGTATGAATTTGAAGGAAAGCTCGTCGGCGAACATCTGCGCTGGGACACTGATCGTTTCAGCGGATATTGCTGGCAAACCGATGAAAACACACTGATGCTCAAACTCGATAGGGTGGATGAGCCGGGTGCCTATTACATCGAAATGATCAATATTGCTCCCGATGGGCAAAGCCGCGCGCGCACTTGGCAATGGTTCAAAGATGGTCGCCCGTGGAAACGTACCTTGTGCGATGAATGGAGGATCGAAGCACCATGATAACCACTGGTATAGCCCTAATGCTGCAAGGCATCCCAAGCGGCGCCGCGCCGCCTCCGCCCCAATCCACTTGCGACAAACCCGTCTATATGGTTGTCGAGGGCCGCACTCTCGATCTGAAGCGCATGATGGCCTATGGTCAGGCAATTGCGACAAGCGAACTCTACCAGAAACTTGGCGGATATTATGTGACTATGCCGAGGCCATTGGAGGTTTTTGAGGGCGAGGTCGCGCCAAATTATGTCAATCTCACCGTGCGCTTTCCCTGCATCGAAAATGCCCGCGCCTTTTGGAATAGCCGTGCCTATCAGGAAGACATTCTTCCGATCCGCCGCGATCCGTCAGCCGCAGGCGATTACACCGTTACCATTTATGCTGAGGCGCCTTTGCGCGAAGATATGGTAGGCAAAGTGACCGCGCCGATTTTTACCAAGGACTTTTCTAAGCATGGCGTGGAGCAAAAGAAGGAGACCGCACAATGACCGTCGAACTCCAACACCCGATGAAAGCCGATGCAACCCCGGATGAGGTCGCGCGTGGGCGTTTCGTGTCGGGCATACGCAGCCTTATTCTCAATGACTTAGCAGGCGACATGGGCGCAGCGTATGAAAAGCGCGCTGCGCCCAAATTCCGCAAAGCCAATGGCCGCGATCCGGAAACCAGCCGCGAGGCGCATGAAGCGTTGCGCGGTGATCCGGCTTTTAACATCTATTCCGCCATGCGCGTGCAGGCTCAGAAAATGGTCTGGGCTAGCGTTGCCGATAGTGTGGAGAGAGAGGGTGACCGTTTAGCAGAAGAAGCGGTCAAAGTCGCTGCGGAGGCAGGCGGGGCGCAGCTTAATCCCGATCTCAATGTGCCCAAAAACGTCCATGCCATTGATGTGCATTTGATGCCGGGCAGCTACACGCGCGGTGCCGACAGTTTAGAAGCAGGTGCCGTGTATGATCGCGGACTTGCAGTGTTTTCCATGGGGCTAATGGGCGCAAATCTTGATGATATTGGCCTGTCTATGGCGCAATACATAAAACTGCGTTTCCCTGATTTTGCGCCGCAGCGCATCCTCGATACCGGCTGCACCATTGGACATAATACCTTGCCTTGGAAGCAAGCCTATCCGGACGCTGAGGTTATTGCCATTGATGCAGCACCGGGCCCATTAGCCTATGGTTCAGCGCGTGCAACAATGCAGGGACAGGATGTTTTGTTCCAGCAAATGTGCGCCGATGATCTGGCTTATGAAGATGAAAGTTTCGACGTCGTTTGGTCGAGCATGTTCCTACATGAACTCTCCAAAAAACAGCGCGCGAAATGCTTTGAAGAGGCTTACCGCGTGCTGAAACCGGGCGGGCTGGTTGTTCATATGGAACTGCCGCCAAACGACCAGATGAGCGCCTTTGATGGCTTCTATCTAGACTGGGACAGCTATTACAATAATGAGCCCTATTACAAAGGCTATCGCGATGAAATTCCAGCCGATTTAACGTCGCGGGCAGGATTTGCGGAGGATGATTATTTCGACTTTGTCGTCCCTTCTATCAGCATTTACGGCGAGGATGCTGTGCGCGAAGCGGCGGCAGGAGACCGCGCCGAAGCCGTCGGTCAGGAAACCACCGGACGCCTTGCAGAAGGTGTGATGTGGTACGGTTTTGGAGCGTTTAAGAAATGAGCGATGATGCAAAAGATGCCGCGCCGCTTCGCCCGGAGGATGCGCCGCCAAATCTCTATGACGACAATGGCAATGCACGCTTCTTCACCGATCCGGCAATGGACCGCTTTGTGGCGGTGGTGATGAACCTCGCGCAAGAGGTGTGGGTGCAAGAGGAACGGCTGCTCGCATTGGAAGAGGCCAAATCAGGCCAAAGCGTAGATAAAGAGGCCAAAGTGGCAGAATTCATCAATCGGGTGTTTGATCCGGTGAGACAGGCTTAGATCATGCGGGCATGGGAAATCGGGCCAAGAGGCACTGGCAAAGGCGGCTTGGGCGGGCTTCGAATGGTGGAGCGTGACGATCCAATTGCGAGCTCTGGACAGGTTCTGGTGCGAGTGATCGCCGCCGGCTTAAACTACCGCGACCTGATGCAATTGCGCGGATTTTACGGTCCAGAAAATCCCGATACTCGCATTCCCTTGAGCGACGGTGTGGGCATTGTTGAGGCCTTTGGAGACGGAGCCGAGAGTGCCTCAGGCCTTGCCATTGGCGACCGCGTGGTGGTGCAGAATTTTCTCCCATGGCTCAATGCAAATAGCTTTGGTTTTCATGTCTTTGCGCAGGATATGGGCATTTCCACAGATGGCTGGCTGGCAGAGAAAATCGTACTGCCAGCCAATGCTGCAATCAAATTGCCGGACGCAGTGAGTGATGAAACCGCCTCTACTTTGGCGATTGCAGCATGCACTGTTTGGCATGCGATGGTTGCCTTTGGCGGAGCGGAAACTGGCAAGCTAGTGCTGGCGCAAGGAACCGGCGGCATGGCGATTTTCGCGCTGCAAATGGCGAAAGCGCTGGGCGCTGATTTTGCAATCACATCCTCCAGCGATGAAAAGTTGGAAAAAGCGCGAGCAATGGGCGCTGACTACGCCGTAAATTATAACACAGCGAAGGATTGGGCGGCGGCTCTACTGGAGGAAACAGGCGGACGCGGCGCGGATATTGTTGTTGATACCATCGGCTTTGGAGAGTTTTCAAAAACCCTCGCTGCGACGGCGGTAGAAGGGCGGATTGGAACGCTTGGCGCACTTTCCGGCAGCCCGCAGGACAATGCCGATTTTAGTCAGGGCGCGATCCTTGCCAAGAATATCACCATCAAAGGCATCACCTCTGGCCACCGGGGCATGTTCGAAGATGCGCTAAAAGTGATCGCGGAAAAAGGCGTGGAGATGCTGATCGACCGCGAGTTTGCATTTGAAGATGCGGCCGCTGCCTATGCGCATTTGGAAAGCGGCGCGCATATGGGCAAAGTCATGATCCGCGTTTTGGATTAGCTGCTTAAGCCAAGCCCAATGGTCGGGTCAAAATCCATCATCGCGCGGTTGTTAACCGGAGCACCGGCGAGCGCGAAATTGTCAGGGTCGATGCTTTGTGTGATCTCGCCCTGCCGCTTCGATGCGGCGTGAACATCGGCAGTGCGCGCAAGCCTCAAACCTTCATATTTGGCCAAAGCCTCTCGCACATCTCCATGGCGGGCAAGCAATTGCGCAAGCACATATCCATCCTCAATCGCCATTGCTGCACCCATACCAAGAAACGGCAGCATCGCATGGGCCGCATCGCCCAGCATGGTGACACGGCCTTGGTTCCAGGTGGATAAGGGCGCGCGGTCAAAGAGCCCCCATTTGATGCTATCGCCAGCCTCACCAATCAGGCCCGTTACATCATCATGCCATCCGCTGAAAGCAGCGGCGACTTCGACGCGCGGGGCGTGGGTGGACCAACCCTCTGGCACTTCCTCGTCCGTTTCCACCAGCCCAGCCAAATTGACGACAGCGCCCTTCGCCATGGTGTAGCGGTTGAAGGTCCGGCCCGGTCCGATAAAGATCGCGCTTCGGCCCAAACCCATAAATTCGCGCGCGCGTTCAATGGGAACGAGGCAGCGGTAAGCAACGTGATTGGTGAAGCGGGGCTGATCATCAGGTACCATTTGTCCGCGCACAGCAGAGCGCACGCCATCTGCTCCGATCAAGACATCGGCCGAGGCCTGCGACCCATCGCCAAAATGCGCTACTGCAGCGGCAGCGGCTTGCGAATAATGCTCAAGCCGTTTGCCAGTATGCGCAGTGCCGCCCAGTCTCTCAAATTCAGCGAGCAGGACCTTTTGCAAATCGGCACGGTATATGTGGCGAATGATATTGGCCTCGCCATTATCGGGACTGCCATCACCCTTGTCGAGCTCGCCCAGCAGTATGTCGCCGCTGCGATAATGCAGAAATGGCAGGCCGCCGGCTGGGCAAGCGGTGGCCGCGATTTTCGCTTGAAGTCCCAAGGCGCGAAAAACATGCTGCGCGCCAAGGCCTAGAGTGAGACCGGCGCCGGTTTCTTCGATTGTTCGCGCTGCCTCGAACACATCCACTTTTAGCCCGCGCTGCAGCAGCGCAATGGCGCATGTCAGTCCGCCCAATCCCGCACCGATAATCGCGATGCGTCCATGGCTCATCCGCGGTCCAATTCGATCAATTCATAGCGGTTCTGCATGTAACCATCGATTGCGCCATAGACCAGGATGCTGTCATCATCATCGGTCACCCACATATCATAGACGGGGTGGGATGTGCCGCCCATGCCTTCGTCGCTATCATCGATGAAGCGCAAATGACGGCAAGCAAATGTTCCCGCCTCGCAGGTCTTTTCCTCGCGCCCGACATATTCCAGCGTGATAAACACTTCAGATATTTGCGGCGGGGTTGCGCCTCTGTGATCGGGTGAGGGCAGGAAGACGCGCAGCTTTCGTTTGCGCGGGCCTTTGTCCAAATCCATAATGCGGGTCAGGAAACCGTCGCTGACAATGGGATGGGTGCCAAAACCATCAAATTCGCCGTCTATTTTTCGGCTCTCTGAATTGCGCCCGATTGCGGGCCCAAAGCTTTCGCAGGTAATTGTTCCTGCTTCTTGATCATGACGCATCCAGCCAGAGCCGAGAAATTCGTCGCCCAATGTTAGCTGCACGAGCAGGTTTTGCGGCACCATATCAGGGCCAATGTGATAGGTGATATTGCGCAGGACCGTGGGGTCCGGCTCCTCTATCTCGCATTGCGCAGTCATGATGACAGAGCCGTCTTTATGGTGCGAGAAATTGAACCATTCGCGCCCGCGCTCTTGGCCTTCAATTCCCTCTTTCACAGAAGTGTAGAGGATTTTCCCGCGCACATTGCGGTGCTGCATTAGATCACTCCTGCTTTGTCCAATCGTGCAATGACTTGCTCTTGAGCGCGTTTGAAGTATTCGCGTTCGGGCACGGCGGCCTTACCGCCTTCCATCATTCCATCCGGCCGGTGAAAGCTCTGCGCCGCTGCGGCATAGGCTTCGGCAAACAAATGCGGGCGTTGGCGCGCAAGGTAATTGGTCATCGCGGGCGTGCGGCGAGCTTCGCGCAATGCGCCCAGATCTACATTGGCAAATGCAGTGAACGTTTCGCCATCATTACTCTCGGCTGTCACCTTGCCGCGGTAATCGACGATAGAACTGTTCCCCTCTGCACTGTTGAGAGGCAAGGTCGAACCGCTGATGCCTGCTGTGTTCGCAGAGATGACATAGGCCATATTCTCAAAGGCGCGGGCCTGTTTCGCTATGTCTTTATTGGTGGCCAATGGAGAGCCAACTTCGCTGGAGGAATGAAGGAAGACCTCCGCCCCGCGAAAGGTCAAAGCGCGGGCAAGCTCTGGATAGAGGATTTCTTCAGAGGCAATGCAAGCCAGATTGCCAATCTCTGTTTTGGCCACAGGGAAGACGCCTTCGAGACCGTAAATGTCGAGATATTTCTCCCACACGTCATGCGGGCTAGGCGCAAACATCGACAAAAGCCTGCGGTAACGCAGAACAACATCGCCTGATGGCGCGATGACAAAGCTGGCTTGGAAATAGAAGCCGGGGAAGTTCTCATCCTGCTCATACGCATTGCCCGCGATATACATGCCCAAACGCTGGGCCATGGCACCTAGGGCTGCATATTCCGGCCCATCCTTCGCAAATCCAACTTTGGCTGCAAATTCCGACAGGCCAATGCGGCCGGGATAGGATGTGAAGAGATATTCAGGCAGCACCGCGAGTTTCACCGGATTGCCGCTATATTGCGCGATGAAAATCGTTGATCCGCGAATTTGTCCTTCGATATCGGCAATATGCTGGAGCATGGCAGCGCGCGCGGAGGCTTCATCATCCAGCCTTTCCAAACTGCGCGCTGTAAGCTGCATTGCGACGGCGGAGTAAGTCTTTGGATCGGCCAATGTGCGGTTCCTATCGGGTGAAGTGGTTTGCGCTTGGGCGGAATTTGGCACAGCAATCAGAGATGCACAAATGCCTGCTGCTATGGCTTGTCTCCTATCCAGCTCCCAGCCCATATCTTCATAAACCTAGAGAGCCGGGGTTCATTAAGCCGCGCGGGTCGACTTGCGCTTTAACCGCTTGCAGCAAAGCATCGGCGGCCGGATCAAGACTGTCGCGGTAGCGATAGGTGCGCCCAATTTGAAAATGCACGGCGTCGTGCTCAAGCATCAAATCAATGATCGCTTGTTTCAGCGTCTTGGTCAGCTCCCACGCCGCGGCATTAACAGGCAGTTTCGGCAGTTTGGCAAGATGCGCGTCCTCAATCGTATCCTCGATCACAGCGTTGCGGGCATCGGGCCAATAGATGCAAGGCTCGATCACCACGCCCGATTTCCCAACCGAGCTTATCAGCGTGCCATAATGCATGCCGAGCGATTCCATCTGTTTACTGTGGCTGTCGAACAGGGCCATCACGGCGGTGAAAAAGGGGATCGCTTGGCTGTGCGCAAACAGCCCGTGGATCGGCGCCCAGCGCTCTCCATCAGGGCCAAGGATTGAATTGAGCGGTCCAAAGGGATTGGCGCGGATGATTTTGGGGATGGTGTTTTCAACCTCGCGCCCGCCATGCTTGGCAACGATCACGCGTGCCTCTGCAATGTCAGCGTCCGCGCTGGCCTGATTGCGGCCCTCGGCCAGAACATGCAGCGAGAAATTCGCGTCTTTCAGGAAGTCGCGGCCCGCCAAGGCGACCTTTGCGCCTTCTTTAAGCGCGCCCAACACGCTGCCCTGTTTCTTCATCATGCCGACCAATTGCTTGGCATCGGCGGCCATGCTGTCGCGTTTCATCCGAATGGCGTTGAGATAGGGATCAAAGCCAAAGGCCTCGGTCGCAATATCGGCGCGTTCAATGTCCGACAATGCAGCCAGCACGGTCTCATGCGTGTCAAAAGCGAAGCTGGCATAGCCGTGAGCCTTGGCTTCTTGAACCAACTTCAGAGTGATCTGCGTCTTGATGCCAAGAGCGCCAGTGTCTGCAAGAAACAGGCCGGCCATATCGGGGCCATAAGGCCGGGAAAATCCTTTGCCGAGGTTCATCAATGTGCCGTTGGCTAGAGCCACTTCTATGGCGAGGCAGCTTTGAACGGCGGTTCCGTGGCGGCCCGACCCCCAAAAGATGCTGTTCTGGCTCATGCCGCCGCCAACGGTTGCTTTCAGGCCAGACAATGTGCCCCACATGGGCGTGCGCAGGCCGAGCGGCTGGAGCTCGGCATACAGCGCGGCCCAAGTGCAGCCGGGCTCGATCGTGACGCTCATATCCTCTTCGTTGATTTCCAAGATCCGGTCCATGCTCGCCAAATCGAGCAGCACAGCGCCAGGCGCATCGGGCGTGTATCCGCCGGTATAGCTCATTCCGCCGCCGCGCGGGACAATGGCGTGCCCTGCATCTGTGGCGGCCTTAATGGCTGCGGTAAGTTGGTTCTTGTCCGCGGGGCGCACGACTGCGGCGAGCTGCGCACCAGCGGCGTAAATATCCGCGCCGTAAAATTCCAATGTCGCTGCATCGGTAAGAACGGCCGCCCCGCTTGCTTCTAATGCGTCGGAGAGGCTGGATTGCGGCTGAGAGAGGGTTGCCATTATGCAGGCTCCGCTTTGGTTGAGGGGGTGTCGTTGAGCGTTGGAAAGCTATCAGGGTATTTGCCAAGCAGGAGAAGCAAAGCTCCGCCGACCACAAACATCGGTCCGGCGATGTAGAGGATGCTATCATAGGAGCCAGTCGCATCGCGAACCCCGCCATAGATCATGGGCGAGATTGCGGAGAAGAGCCCAAAGGGCAAATAGAGCATACCGTAGATTTTGCCGTAATGCGCCATTCCGAAATAGCGGCCCGTTAAATAAGCGATCAAATCGCTTTCCGCGCCAGCAGCAAAGCCAAGCATGAAGCTTGCGACTACGACCATCAGGTAAGGACTGTCTTGCCCGGTTAAAAGAATACAAGCAATCGCAGGCAGGGCCAACAGCGGGAATGCGACATATCCAGCCCAAAATCGGTCGAGCAGGAAACCAGTGATGATGCGGCCTGACAGAATGCCTATTCCCACAACGCCCATGATTGAGGTCGCATCGCCAATATCAAACCCATGATCAAGGACGATTGGGATCATATGAATATGCGCCCCGCCATAGGCTGAGGCGATCAAGACGATCGAGGCAAAAATGATCCAGAAGCGGCGATCGCGGATCGCTTGCGCAAAGGCAATGCCTGTGCTGTTGCCGCCTTGCTTTGCGACTTCTGCAGGGCGCTCATGATCGCGGGGTTCGCGAAAGAAGAGCACCGCCAATGGCAGCGAAACGAGCAGAGGGAGAAGCGCCAGATAAAGGAACATATCGCGCCAACCGCTGGCTTCTAAAATGCCTCCCGCCAGCTTGGGCACAATGATGGCTGCCAGCGATGTGCCCAGCAGCATTATGCCTAGCGCCAGTCCGCGGTTCTTGAAAAACCACAAGTTGATCGCGCGGCTCCATGTGACAGGTGTAGACCCAATGCCCACTAGGCCAACAAGGAACCAAAGCGAGTAATATCCCCAAAGATTGCCAGGCATTACGTAGAATGACGCAAAGGTCATCGCGAAGAGAAAGACGCTGATCAGAGTTACTGGACGAACACCAAATTTGTCTGAGGCCGCGCCAAAAACAGGGGCAAGCAATGCGGCTGTAATACCAAAAATGGTTACGCCAGCGCTGACTTGAAGGCGTGTCCAGCCAAATTCTTGAGCAAACGGATCAAACAACAAGCCGATGACATTAAATGGCAGAGGAGACGCCCCGCAGGCGACGCCGAGCAAGCAAGTGAGCAGCACTTTCCAGCCAGTTGAAAATTCGCCTTTTTGTGGAGGCGTTAGAGGGGCTGTCTGGCTCACTTAGTGTCTCCTATCGGCCTTGAGTTTTAGCCATCGCGGCATTTTCAAACAAGGCTGCACCGAGGTCTTTGTTGGGTTCGGCTATGCTAATCGGCATCATAGAACTCGGTCAAATTGCCATCGGGATCACGCACTGCAAAAGCAGCAACAGGCCCGCCTGTTTCAATGTCCAAGCTATCGCTTTCATAGGCTATCGACACTCCCAGCTTCTCCAGTTCATCGCGATAGGCGGCAAACTCTTTGACCGGATAGCGAACAGAAATGATCCCAAGGTTGGGGGGGGAAGCGAAGGCCGAAAAATCGCGGCCATCAAAACCTACAAATTGCATCAGTTCAATCCGGCCTGTTTCGCCAGGTAATTTTGGCTGCGCGACAGCTGCGCGACGGACCAGTGTGGTTGCCAGATTGGCTGGCACAGAGAAGTTGTTCGCGCGGGGCTCTGGATCGGTGAAGGGCGCATCGAAGAGCACTTTGAGGCCTAAAGTTTCGCGGTAAAAAGCGAGGCTGGTCGGCTGGTCCTTGACCATGCGCATGGAGTTAAACGCTTGGCTGAGGCGCCCAATAGGAAAACCGGTGAATGCGGGCGATTTGCGCTCATAGATCGCATAATTGACGCCGTGCGGGCCGCGTACCACGACATTGACAAGGTCTGATCCGCCGAAGGAAAATTCATATGGATCGCTTTCCGCCCACCAACCGCGTGCAATGGCTGCATCGAACAGCGCCCGCGTGTCTTCGCTGCGCACCATGAGCGAGAAAATGCCGCCAGTGTCCCAAGGGCGTGCGGCGCGCCGGATTGGGCGCTGATCAACGCCGTCGAAACGCACGAAACGGATGCAACCTATTTGGGCCTCTGCCGCGCAAATTTTGAGGAATGCCCCGCTCGCCGTCCTTGGTAACTTCCAATAGGCGATGTCTGCCGGTTTGAGCGCGCCTGAAGACACAGTCCGCCAGCCGCCATCATCGATAAGCCAAGCTGCGCTGTCTTCTAGATCGGTGACGCTAACCACGGCTTCTGACCATGGCTCAATATCCGGCGTGTGAGCCGAAAGCGGAGCATAAAGAGGGAAAGCCGCGGCGGCACCCAGAACAAGCGCCGCCGCAGTTTTAAGACCCATTAGAACGTGTATTTTGCCCGCACTGTCCAAGTGCGTGGCGGGTTGAGATAGCTGAAGTTGGCAAGCGCCGATTCCACGGCTTCTGTGTCGAAGCAGTTCTTACATTCAGCAATCAAGGAAAAGCCGGAATCGCTTCCCAATGTAACCGACGCATTCATGATCCAACGAGAATCGCTGAACGAACCGCTTGCTGGATCGATAGGATTGCCAAGTCCAATGGTGTTGGCTGGATAAACTGTGCCGCTCAAGCCGGTTACATCGCCGTCAAACAGGGTAACGCCATTTGTGCCTGTTTCACTGCTGCTGCGCCAGCTAGCGTTGACAGCCGGTTTGAGGAAAAAGTCGCCCAATGGAATTTCGTAGCTACCGCCAAGTGCGACCGTCCAATCGGGCGAGCGGACAGGCTCACCGATAGAACCATCGGGTGCTACGATACCAACACCGCAAGATGCAGCCGTATCAGGGCCGGCAGTGTTAGGGATTTGGCCCGCTGCAAGTTGTGCCAAACAAGCCGCCTGCTGCGCAGCAACGGATTGCACGCCAAACTCATCCAGAGCGGGCGCATTCGCATCGATTTTGTACTTATCATCTTGATAACCGATGGCCGCGAACAGGCTTAGCCCTTCAGCGGGTACGGTGGTGAATTCAATCTCAATGCCCTTGTTCTCATAGTCCGCAAAATTGCGGGTGATGAAGGCAAGTGAACCATCGCCGCGAATAAAGGCTGACGGTGTTTGTAGATCACCCACATCCAGCAAAAACGCTGTGACATTGAGGCGAACGAGGCGGTCAAACAATTCCGTCTTCGCGCCAGCTTCATAGCTCCATGCAGTCTCGGGCCCGAAAGGCAGAAGTTCGGTGGCTGAGGTGCCGCGCGCATTCCAGCCGCCTGATTTAAAGCCTCTGGTTGCCGATGCGAACAGACGAACATCGTCGTTGACCGCATAGTTTAGCGCAAGGCGGGGCGTCCAAAGACCCACTGATTGCTCATTGGGAATTGGATTGCCATTGGTCGCAATCAGATTGGCCGTGTCGATGCAGGTTGAAGGTCCAAACTGTGCCGCTGCTTGGCAAAGGCCGCCGCCGACCCGCGGACGATTGTCGCGAATGTCGAAGGTTTTCTTCTCATCCGTGTAACGAATGCCGCCAGTCAATGTCAGTTGATCGGTAACATTGACGTCTGCCTGCAAATAACCCGCCCACGCCTCAGCCGTGTTGTTGATCGTGCGATCAGCCAAGACCAATGGAAAGCCATCGGGAAGAGGAGGAATGCCGAGCGAGAAAATGTCGCCAAAATCGGTCGTATTGTCCTCAGTGAAATAATACACGCCGCCTACCAGATCGACAACGCCATCGCCGAGAGAGCCGGAGAATTTCACTTCCTGAGTGAATTGACCGTGACGGCCGTCATTGGAAATTGTGAAACCGCCATAGGTGAAGCCTACGACGGGAGGCACAGGGTTTGATGTGCTGGGCAGGCCGCGACCATCGGCGAAATCAAGCGCGAAATCCTGGTGAATTTCGACAAAGCCTGTGATGATGTTGACAGTCCAATCGGATGAAAGCTCAATCTCCAGATTAGAGGAAATGAAATCCATAGTTGCTTCATTGCCAAGGCCAAAACCGTTCTTCTCGCCGGTGAACAAATCGCCAAAGACTGGGCTGTTGAAAGTGCTGTCTGAGCGCAGGCCAGTCGCTGAAAAACGGCCACTGCAATCTGCTGGATTGTTCGGATCGCAGTCAAAGTTCAGCAGATTGGTCGAATCCGCTTCGGTGTGAATATAGGACCCTGTCCAAGTCGCCCAATCCGCCAGTTCGCCGCGGGCGCCAATCCGGACACCCCAACCATCGTTTTCATTGGTGCTTTCACCTGTAACGGAGTTTTTCGCATAGCCATCGTCATTTTGCCAATAGCCGGAAACTTTCAGTGCAAGGTTGTCCGCCACTGGAAGGTCGATAGAGGCGCGTGCCAACTTGCGTTTGTAGCTGCCGTAACCAATTTCTGCATAGCCAGCGACCTCGTCGCCCGGCTCGCTAAGGTGGACATTGACCGCGCCGCCTGTGGTGTTGCGGCCGAACAGAGTGCCTTGCGGACCGCGCAGAACCTCGACGCGATCGACGTCAAAGAATGACAAATTGTTGGCGTTTTGGCGCGAGAGATAAATGTCATCGACATAGGTGCCGATGGGCGGATCGAAGGTCGCAATCGATTCTGTATTACCGATGCCGCGCAGATAATATGAGTTCGCTGTGCCTAGGCCGGTGTTGTTCAAGCCGACAAGGTTCGGCACGAATTGCGCGACTTCTAGAGCGGAGCCAATGCCGCGCGCTTCAAGTTCTTCGCTGTTGAAGGCACTGATCGCGATGGGAACATCTTGGACGCTTTCCTCGCGCCTTTGAGCGGTTACGATAATTTGGTTGAGGCCGCCGCGCTCTGCCTGTGCTTCAACCTCTGCCTCTTGGGCCATAGCTGGTTGAGCGAGCACAATGGCGCATGCGGCCAGTGATACAGATGCGGTCAAAAACTTCTGCGACATTCACAAAATCCTTCCCTATCAATCGTTGTGAGAGGCCCCTTTGCTGCAAGGGCTCTTTGTCTCCCTAAACGAATTTGTCCGGACAAATTTTACTTTTGTCAACTGCGGAAATGTGTTTTGTATGTGCCTGCATCCTAAAGGAGACACCCAATGAGTCTGTCTGATCTAGCCTATCCCGCAATGGTATATGCCCATTTACTATTGTTCGTTTTGTGGCTTGGGGCAGACGTTGGTGTGTTCTTATTGGGCCAGCATTTTCGTAAGCGAGATGAGTATACTTTGGAGCAGCGGATCGCCCTGCTTAAACTCCTTGTGCTGATCGATATGACCCCGCGCACCGCTTGGGCGCTGATGGTGCCCCTATCCCTCAGCGTAGTTGATATGGGCGGCTGGTGGGATGTGCCAAATTGGCTTGTGATCGCGGCATGGGCAATTGGAGCATTCTGGCTTTGGCTTGTTTGGGACGCGCATAAGCATGATCAGGCACCGCGTGCTGTGCGCAATCGGAGGGTTGAGGGTTGGCTGCGCTGGATTGTTGGAGCGTTCTACCTTTGGCTCGGCGGGCAAAGCCTACTTGCAAACGCGCCATTGTCGCCCGATTGGTTGGCATGGAAAGCGCTTTTGTTCGGCTTGATATTCGTGGCGGCGATCATGATTGATGTCGCGTTTAAGCCTGTCGGTGCACAGCTCGGCGCTGTTCTTGAAAAAGGGTCGAGCGACGAAACTGAGATCCCGCTGCTGAAGACCATGAACAAAACCCGCATTTGGGTCTGGATTGTCTATTTGCTGCTGCTTGCGACCGCCTTTCTGGGCAACGTCAAACCGTTGCCATAAAGGCACAGGTCTTCCGCCTCTCTCGATTAGCTGTGAATTGCATGTCGAATTTGTCTGGACAAATTTGTCCGGACAAATAACTTTCCCATGCAAAGGAGCGAAAAGCTCTTGGCTTTAGGGAGAGATGTTTATGAAAACCGTATTTCGAGGTGCATTGCTTGCCGCGACAATTTTATCGCCGAGTGCTGTATTAGCGCAAGATGCCAGTGAGGCAGAGGGCGATGGCGCGACGAGCCGCAATGAGATCATCGTTACCGCGCGCAAACGCGAGGAATCGCTGCAATCCGTTCCCGTTTCGGTTTCTGTCGCCACAGCCGAGACGATCGATAATCTTGGCCTGAACAATCTCGAAGACATTTCTAAGACAACGCCAGGCCTTATCTTTGACGATTCCTTTGGCCGGGACGGCAATCGCCCCGTAATTCGCGGGCAGGCCAACGTTCTGGGCCAATCCGGCGTCGCATTCTTCATTGATGGCATTTATTACACGGGCTCATTGGCTGACTATGACGTAGACACCATTCAGCGGATCGAAGTGGTCAAGGGCCCGCAAAGCGCGCTTTATGGCCGCAACACCTATTCTGGTGCGATCAATATCATTTCAAAACTGCCGGGGGATACTTGGGAGGGCCGCGTAACAGCCGATGTCTCGGAGTTTGATCGCTATGAAATAACCGCCGGTGTTCGCGGGCCGATTAGTGATGGGCTCTCGCTTGGGCTGAACGGCCGCTATTATGATTATGGCGGCGAGTTCACCAATCAGTTCGACGGCAATAAGGTTGGCGAAGAATCCTCCCTTTCCGCGTCGGGCGTTTTGCGCTTTGACGATGGCGGACCGTTCAGCGCCACATTGCGCGGCTATTACAATAAGACCGATGATGGCCAGCCTGCGATCTTTGCCCAAGGTGCAGAGGCCAATAATTGCTTTCAAGATGATGGCGGGCTGTACGGCGGCGGCGGACGCTATTTCTGCGGCGTGATTGAGCCTGGCGTTATCAACACAGATTACACACGCCAATTCAGCGATGCAGATGATGTCGGCATCAACGCAGATACTTATAACATCTCACTGCGGATGGAATATGAGCTGTCTGAGCAATTGCAGCTTGTCTCGCTGACCGGTTACAATGACCGCACGCAGACGACTTTAACCGATGGCGACTATGGGCCGAATAGCTTCCAGCCAGCCACCTTCGCAACTTTCCCGGCTGGCCCTGTTGGCATCGGGATTGTCAACGGTCCGGCTGTTGACTTCTCCTTTGCCAATCGCAGCGAAGTCAGCGACATTTCGCAAGAATTGAAGCTGATTTACGAAGGCGATCAGTTCGACTTCATCTTTGGCGGATATTATTTCGATCAAAGCGATGACGGCTTTGATATTCGCAATGCACCAGCGGATGCATCCGCTCGTGCGCAGGCGCAATCGGATGCTCGCCAAGCCGCTTTGTGTTCGCCGGCTCAAGGATGCTTTTTCAGCTTCTTCACCTCGCCGGGTACGGTCGCCTCGGTTCTCAATTCGCGCAATGAAAACTTGCAGGATATTGAGAACATCGCGGTGTTTGGTGCGGTGAACTGGCATATTACTCCAGAAATCAATCTCGGTGTTGAAGGGCGCTATTCGGAAGAGAAAATCTCTTTAACCGCATTTGACTTTGACGAAGGGGATGTGCGTCCCGCTGCTGTTCAAGACAGTCGTAAGTTCACAAAATTCGCCCCGCGCGTGACCTTTGACTGGCAATTTACGCCGGACAATCTGTTCTATGCCATTTATGCCGAGGGACAGAAGCCGGGCGGTTTCAACGGGATCACGGCGATCAACGCTAGTTTGAATGATCCAGCTGTCGATGTTGCGACCTTTGATGAGGAGACCAACACGTCCTACGAGTTGGGCCTCAAAAACAGCTTCGGCAATGGCGCAGTGATCTTCAATATCGCAGCGTTTTTTACTGACATTGAAGGCTATCAGCTCACTCAAAACGTGTCTGTTCCGCCGAACCAGATCAGTGTCGTGGTCAATGCCGGTGATGCTGAGATCATGGGCCTTGAAGCTGAGCTGATTGGCGAGCTTTCTGCGGGCCTGACATTGACGGCCAATTACGCATATGCCGACAGTAAGTTCACATCAGGCGTCGATCAAAATCAAGGCGTTCTCAACGATGTGGCCGATGATCGCTTGGTCAATTGCTCCACTGGCGATCAGTTTGCCAATGTAGGCGGCTGTCAAAGCCTGTTCGGATCAATCGTCGGCAACTCCATTCCGCGCGCGCCCAAGCACCGGATCTTTGCCGATTTGGATTACCGTTCCAGCACAGAGATTGGCGGCGGTGATTGGGACTTCTTTGCAGGGACCAATGTGACCTACACCTCTTCCAATTTTGCGCAGGTGCACAATCTTGCGCGGACCGGAAGCTCTGTTGAAGTGGATGCGCGGATGGGCATCGCCAGTGATTCCTATAAAATCCAGCTGTACGTCGACAATCTGTTCGATGAAGACGCGATCCAGCAGATCATTCGCTATGCTGATGGAGATGCGAACTTCCGCCGCAGCTTTATCGGCGGCCTTCGTCCAGGACGCCGTTTTGGGGTCACCTTCTCAGCTGGCTTCTAATCCATACCCAACTTTGCGACAAAAAAAGAGGCGGGAGGTTTGTACCTCTCGCCCCTTTTGTTTGGGTGCAATGTTAGGTCGATTGTTCAATCAATGGCCAGTTGCAGCTTTGGTTTCGCCACTTTCTGAACGGGCTTTGTCGGTCAACATTTTGAACTTGGTCCAAGTTGTTTCATTGCGACGGGTGTCATCCTTGGGCGGAGCCTGCTCGTAGATCGGATAATTCGCACGAATTTCCGTTTTGAGAATGGCCGGCAATTCTTCAAATCCGCCGGGCAATTTGCGGCCCATAGCGTTGAATACCATTTGCCCTGGACGCCCGCCCATTTCCATCCAGGGAGCCCAGCCAGATATGCGAACCCAGCTGATCATAGGATAGGCCGTTGGCTTTGAGCTATCGAACAGCTCATCCTTCAAAGCGGCGAAGTCAAAGATTTCCATCGCATGATATTTGCCGCCGACATATTCCTGATAATCGCCTGCCAAAGGATTGGTGTAAAACAAGGGCACTTCAAACGGCATAAAGACGAATGGTCCGGCTTCGCGCATGGTCGATAGCGTGTAGGGTGCTCCATCCTTGCTGCGCGGGAAAGTCGGGCGGCCATTGACCGGATCATTATGAATTTGCATCACCTTTACGGTTTTTCCGGTGTATGGGTTCTCCCATGAATTGACCACTTCACTGGTTTTTGGATCCAGCATAATCATCACTTCGCGGCTGATCATCCGCCAGCCATTACCGCGCACAGGATCATTGACTTCAACGCAGCGGCGAATGTTCATTCCCTCGCCTTTGAACAGCAGTTTATCGCGTTGGCCCGGAGACCGGCCATAGATATTGCCAGACCAATGGTAGACGGCAGGTTCATCGGCTGAGACACCGCATTGCAGACGCTTGGAAATCTCCACTGCATCTTCTGGCACGGATGGATCGAGTGTTCGCGCTGATGCGGAGTAGCTGCTTGCCAAAAGGGCTGCTGCGCCTAATCCAGCAAGTGTGTGACGTAATGCCATAATCAAAGTCTCCCAAGTAAATTTGTCCGGACAAATTTGCGTTTCTTTCTTGACTTTAGATTTGTCCGGACAAATTGTGAAGGGATAGAAACGTAAAAATTATGATCGCGGAGAATGAGTGCGTGTTTGCATCGAGTAGCCTTTTGTTTGTCCCGGGTTCGCGCCCTGATCGCTTTGCGAAAGCACGCGGCGCAGGGGCTGGGCTGACAGTGATTGATTTGGAAGATGCGGTGGCCGCTGGCGATAAGGCTGACGCGCGGGCAAGTGCTCTTGCTCAGTTCGCTAGCGCCGACACTGCTGGCTGGGGGCTCCGCATCAATGCGATCGATACAGCTGAAGGCATTCTCGATTTGGCTGCTCTGATTGCTGCGGACACACTGCCGCCTTTTTTGCTTCTACCAATGGTTGAAAGTGCGGTGGAAGTAGAGGTGGTGGCCAAAGCTCTTGGCGATAAATGCCCCGGCCTCATTCCCCTGATTGAAACGCCAAAAGGCCTGCGTCACGCTCATGAAATTGCCGGCGCCACTGGCAATGCTGCGATGATGTTCGGTGGCGGCGATTTTTCTGGCGAGCTCGGCGTTGAGCTTGCTTGGGAACCGCTGCTGACAGCGCGCCAGCAATTCATCTTTGCCTGCGCTGAGCACCAACTGCCGGCGATCGACGTGCCTTTCATCAAGCTGGATGATGAAGCAGGACTAGCAGAGGAATGCGTTCGAGCAGAAAGCATTGGCTTTGATGCCAAGGCCGCGATCCATCCCCGCCAAGTTCCCGCTATCGAAGAGGCGTTTGAGCCTGGCGAAGAGGCTGTGAATGCCGCCGCTGCCGCACTGCGCGCTTACGAAGAAGCCGGTGAAAAGGCGATCCGTTACAAAGGTCAAATGCTGGAGGCGCCCATGGTCAAAAAGTACCGGGCAGTTCTGGCACGAAAAGAAGGAAAAAGTAATGCGTGATGGTGTAATCGAAGTGGCTCCAGGCCGATTTCGCGAGGTGCAGGGCCGCTATTTCGAAGATTTCGTAGAAGGGCATGTGTACGAGCACCGGCCCGGACGTACGATCACAGATGCCGACAATGTGTGGTTCACTTTGCTGACGATGAACACGCATCCTGCGCATTTTGATTATGAGCTTTCGAAAGACACTGAATTCGGCAAGCCGCTTGTGGTGAGCCCGTTCACCATCGCGCTGATGACCGGCATGAGCGTGTCCGACACCAGCGGCAAGGCAATCGCAAATCTTGGCTGGGACGAGGTGCGTATGGTCAAGCCTCTGTTCGTCGGCGATACGCTCTATTGCGAGAGCGAAGTTCTTACCGTGCGAGAAAGCAAGAGCCGGCCAGAGCAAGGCATCGTGACGTTTAAAACCATCGCTAAAAACCAGCACGGCGACATCGTCAGCCATTATAAGCGCACAGTCCTTGTATGGCGGCGCGGCCATGGCGGTCTCGACGAATAAACCCTCTCTAGCAATACCCCCAAAGGAAGACGCAATGGCAACCGCCGCAAATCTAAACGACCAAATTCGCACCATTGATCCCGATGATGAACGCGCCTTTCTGGATGCGATTGACGTGTGGCTCGAACGCGAAGTGATCCCCGTCATTCAGTACCATGATCACGGCGATATCTGGCCTGAAAAGCTGGTTGAGCAAATGGCAGAAATGGGTCTGTTCGGCGCCACCATTGGCGAGGAATATGGGGGCCTTGGCCTGCCTGCGACGACCTATGCAAAGATTGTGATGCGCATCTCCAGCTATTGGATGGCGGTCACCGGTATCTTCAACTCGCACCTCATAATGGCGGCGGCGATTGAGCGTTTTGGTACGCCGCAGCAAAAGGCAAAATGGCTACCTAAATTGGCGAGCGGCGAGATGCGCGGCGGGCTGGCATTGACGGAACCCAACGCAGGTACCGACTTGCAATCCATCCGTTCTGTCGCTGTGCGCGACGGCGATGATTACGTCATTAACGGCACAAAGACTTGGATTTCCAATGCGCTCAATGGGCATTGCTTTGCCATGCTGGTGAAAACCGATTCCAGCGCCGATCCGCGCTATAAGGGGATGAGCCTGTTTATCGCGGATAAGCGCGAGGGCCTGTCCACTGGCAAGAAATTCGACAAGCTGGGCTATAAAGCCATCGATTCTGCGGAATTGATTATGGAAGATTACCGCATCCCTGCTGACCAATTGATTGGCGGCGAAGAGGGGCAGGGCTTCTTTCAGGCAACCGGCGGATTGGAGCTTGGCCGGATCAATGTGGCTGCGCGCGGTGTTGGTTTGGCAGAAGGCGCTTTGCGGCTCGCCACCGAATATTCGCAGCAGCGCGAGACGATGGGTAAGCCCATTGCTCAGCACCAAGCGATCCAGCTTAAGCTGGGCGAAATGGTCACGCGTGCGCGTGCCGCTCGGCTGCTGACATTGGATGCATCGGAAGCCTATGATCAAGGCCTGCGCTGCGACAAGGAAGCGGGAATCGCCAAATATTTCTCATCAGAGGCCGCGGTTGAAAACAGCCAAGAGGCGATGCGGATATACGGCGGTTATTCCTATTCCAAGGAATATGA
>JBDVRS010000005.1:0-1364656 GCA_039967435.1 Marinomonas sp. | reverse complement strand
CCATAATTGGACAGAGCCACAGCGACATTCGCCTCGCCCCCGCCAAAAGTGGCTTCAAATTCATGCGATTGGAAAAAGCGTTCATGACCCGGCGTTTTAAGCCGAAGCATGATTTCGCCGAACGAGAGAAAATCAGTCATTTTATACCTTCTGTGAATGTGATTGGCCGCAGGCGCGGGCCATGCGTTAAAACAGGTCCAGAATTCCCAAGGACAGGGCTGGAATGTAGGTGATGAGCAAAAGTGCGGCGACCAATGTGAAGTAAAATGGCCCAATGCTCTTGACCAATTGCGGCACGGGGACTTTGCCCACGGCGGAGCCCACAAATAGGACTGAGCCAACCGGCGGTGTCACTAGGCCGATGCCCAAATTCAGCATCACGATCACGCCGAAATGCACCGGATCAATGCCCTGCGCGACAGCGATGGGAAGGAAAATGGGCGTTGTGATGACTATCAACGGAGCCATATCCATGAATGTGCCAAGGCCTAGCAGCATCACATTGATGATCAGCAAAGTGAGCAAGGGATTATCGGTCATAAAGCCAAGCAGCGCGGCCATTTGCGCTGGCACCTCTAGCAAGGCCATGGCGAACCCAAACGCTGTTGCCGCAGCGATAATGAACAGCACCATGGATGCCGTCCGCACAGATTTTGCAGCGGCCTCCCAAAAGGCACTCCAACCTAGGCTGCGGTAAACAAATACGCCGATGATCACGGTATAAATTACCGCGATTGCGGAGCTTTCCGTGGCGGTGAAAAAGCCGCTGAGGATGCCGCCCATGATGATTACGGCGGTGATCAAACCAGGCACAGCATAGATCAATGCGCGCATGAACTCGCGCCAACCAGGAAATGTGCCTTTCGGTAAATTGCGCCGCTTTGCGATAATCCAAGTGGTGAGCATCAGCATGCTACCGGTTAAAATGCCTGGCACAATGCCTGCGAGGAAAAGGTCACCAATGGAAACGCCCATTCCCGATGCAGCAGAATAAATGATCATATTGTGCGAGGGCGGGATCAGCAGGCCAACAACCGCGGCCGTTACCGTCACATTGACGGCATAGTCGGATGGATATCCCTTTTCCTTCATCAGCGGAACCATTGTCGAACCAATGGCCGAGGCGCTCGCAATCGCTGATCCAGACACTGCGCCAAACATCATGCTGGAGCCAACATTCACAAGGCCTAGGCCGCCGCGCACGCGGCCAAAGGCAGCATCAGCGACGCGTACCAATCTGTCGGCAATCCCAGCGCGGTACATTAGATCACCGGCAAAAATGAAGAATGGAATGGCCATGAGCGTAAACACACTGATGCCTGCTGCCATGCGCTGCACCGCGACGATCAAAGGAATGTCGACATAAAGGAACGTCGCGATTGCCGCGCCAAACAGGCTGTAGGCAACGGGCACACCCAGCACGAGGAGCACAAAGAGCACTCCAAAAAGAATGGAAAGCTCCATCATTTGGCTCCTTCATCGGCAGAGTTCTTGTAGGTTGAAACGAACTGCCTCAGGGCAAAAATGGCCATAAGCAGTCCGCAGCCCGGCAGCGGCGCATAGGCAAGGCTGCGGCTGACACCGAGCGATGGGATTTGATGCCCGCGCACGGCCCACACCAATTGCGCGCCGTATATGCAGATCAACATACCCAATATGATTACGGTCAGGCTGATGATCATTCTGGAAAAACGGGTGGTCTTGGGCAGGAATTGTTCCAGCAGCGCAATGCGAATGTGGAAGCCTTCATGCACGCCAGCAGCGGCGGCAATAATGACATACCAGATCATCAAGATCAGCGCGGCTTGCTCTGTCCATGAGGGGCTTTCCGCCAAGATAAATCGGCCAATGACTTGCCAGCCAACGATTACTGTCATGGCGACAAGGCCGATCGCGCCCAATCTGACCAGCCAGTCCGAGATCTTATCCATCATGGCTCTCCTCGCATGGTCAGAATTTTTTCGACGACATCGCGCTGTTCAGCTGTGACGATAAATTCATCCCAAACATTGAGCATCTTTTCAGAGAAGAGCGCTTGATCCACTTCATTGACCTTTGCGCCATCGGCAATAACCGCAGCGCGGCTGCGCGCCTCGCGCTCGTCCCACAGTTCGCGCATGTATGGCACGCTTTCCTTGGCGGTTTTGCGGATCAGCAATTGGTCCTCGGAGCTCAAACCGTCCCAAGTGACTTTGGACATAACCAATATTTCAGGGGTGAGCAGATGCTGTGTCAGACTGATATGCCCAGCAACCTCATAATGGCGCGCACTGTCATAGCTGGGCCAATTGTTCTCTGCTCCGTCAATCACGCCTTGCGCCAAAGACTGATAGATTTCGGCAAAGGGGATGGGGACCGCATTGGCGCCCAACGCATTGACCATGGCGATATAGAGGTCGGAATTGGGAACCCGCAATTTCAGGCCGTCCATATCTGCAGGCGTACGAATGGGGCCGCGCGTATTGTAAAAACTGCGCGCACCAGAATCGTAAAAGCACAGGCCAATAAGGCCGTGCGGTTCCAGCGATGCCAAGATTTGATCGCCGACTTCACTATCCAAAGAGCGCCGCATGTGCGGGATCGATTCAAAAATGAAGGGCAAGTTCGGCGGGATGGTCATGGGCTCAATCGAATTGAGCGGCGCGGCAAATACGCGGTTTATATCGATGCCGCCAAAAGTTGTAATCTCAAGAGTATCGCGTTCATTGCCCAATTGGCCGCCGGAATAAACTTGCAAACCCAGCCTGCCATTCGTTCTTGCAGACAGTTTCTCTCCCAATTGCTTTACCGCCTGTACGGTTGGATAATCGGAGGGGTGCGTGTCAGATGCGGTAAACTTTCCCTGCAGGCGCGGCGTGCATGCTGGCAAGCCAATCACCGCGCAGAGTGCCGATGCTTTTAGGGCACCTGAAACTATTGATCTTCTAGTAATATTCACGGCGACACTCACCCTTTATTGTCTCATTTGGGTAACACGATCTGCGAAGATAGGCTTGCCAAACAAGTTTCTGTGCCATAGGTAACAGAAATGACACCGGTGACAAGAGTGAAAAAGACACCGGTGTCTTTTGGGGTTTTAGGAAGACGAGAGAGGAAAATTTTGTGCGAATCGCATCCATTAAGAAGGCATCACTGATTGGCGTATCCCTTGCGGCAATGACCTGTACGAGTGTTGCAACTGCGCAGGTAGCGACCGAAGAGCAGTCAGCTGAAGGTGAGACAATCGTCGTCACCGGTTTCCGTGGCAGCCTTGATCAGGCACTCGATACAAAGCGTGAGGCAACAGGCGTTGTCGACGTTATTGTGGCGGAAGACATCGCGGATTTTCCGGATCTCAACCTGGCAGAATCGCTTCAGCGTATTCCCGGCGTCGCGATTGACCGCGCTGCAGGTGAAGGTCGCCGGATTACGGTGCGCGGGCTTGGTGGCACGTTCACTCGTGTGCGTGTGAACGGACTTGAGGCACTTTCCACCAGCGGTGGTTCGGATGCATCGGGCGGCTCCAACCGCAGCCGTGCATTTGACTTCAACGTCTTCGCATCGGAATTGTTCAACGAATTGGCGGTACGCAAAACGCAATCGGCTGAAATCGAAGAGGGTTCGCTTGGCGCCAACGTTGAGCTGCGCACGGGCCGTCCTTTTGACTACGGCGCAGGTGTAACTGGCGCAATTTCTGCGCAGGCCAATTACAGCGATTTGTCTGACGATGTTGGGCCGCGCATTGCCGGCCTATTGTCTTACGCCAATGATGATGAAACCTTTGGTGCGCTCCTGTCGGTAGCTTATTCCGACCGAAGCATTCGTGAAGAAGGTTTCTCAACCGTTCGCTTTGATGATTTCGGCACTTTCCGCTCTGTTAACGGAGAAGCCTGTGCAGGCAATCCAACAGGCGGTGACTGCGAAGCATTGCGCAATGCCTATTATGCCCGCATCCCACGTTTTGGCCGCTTGGACTATGACCAGCAGCGCCTTGGCATTACCGGTGCATTGCAGTTCCGTCCCGGTGACAACACGACCATTTCATTCGATGGCCTTTATTCAGACTTTAAAGGTGACCGCGCTGAGGAATTCCTAGAAGTCTTTGTGCGGGGCAATACCGACAATTTGGACGTGACCGATTTCGACATCAACTCCGATGGCGTCATCACCCGGCTCGTGGCTGATATTCAGCCTGATGTGAACAATGGCATTGTGCCAGTTCGCAGCGAGCACCGTCAGGATAAATTGAGCACTGAATATTACCAGCTTACTGGTGAACTTGAGCATGAATTTTCTGACACATTCCGGCTCAACATCCTGGCAGGTTTCTCACGCTCAACCTTTGATGTGCCGCAGCAAGCGACCATCTTCTTCGATGCCGCAGGCCCGGTTTCCGGCTATAGCTATGACTTCACCAACAGCTTTGAAACACCGGATATTTCCTTCGGTGACTTCGATGTTACCGATCCAAACTCATTCCTGTTCACTCAGTTCAGAAACCGTCCCCAGGGCGTTGAGAACAAGTATGATACGATACAGCCGGAACTGGAGTGGGAAGCCAGCGATCAGCTAACGCTCAAAGCGGGTCTGAGCTATAAACGCTTCAGCTTTGCAACCTTTGAATCGCGCACAGAAGGCAGCGTCACTGACATTACCGGCACAGGGCCAATTCCTGTCACGGATGCGTTATCAACCACTTTGACAGGCTTTGGCTCAGGCTATGATTTGCCTGCTGGAGCAGCGACAAGTTGGGTGTCAGCAGACTTTGATGCGGCGGTATCGGCGATCAATCTGTTCAGCATCCCGGGCGTTGTTCGCGCCCAGGATACGCGTGCGGTTGAAGAGGAAGATTACGGCGCTTTTGTTCAGGCCAATTTCGATGTGATGCTTGGTGATATGCCCGTGCGCGGCGATATTGGCATGCGCTATGTTGAGACAAATGTGTCCTCAACGGGTTTGGTCAATGGCACTGACCAGGTGACGGTTGACCGTAAATATGATGATTGGTTGCCTTCATTCAACGTGGTGTTGGAGCCAGCGTCAGACCTGCTCATTCGCGGCGGCGTTTCCAAAGTGATGGCGCGGCCTTCTTTGGGCAATCTGACCCCGGGCGGTTCAATCGATACATTCACTGAACCGTATGCTTATAACCGGGGCAACCCCGGCCTCGATCCATTCCGCGCTTGGGCATATGACCTGACGTTGGAATGGTATTTCCGGCCAGAATCCTTGATCGCTGTCGCACTGTTCCAAAAAGATGTCGGTTCATTCTTTACCGACTCTGACACGATCGAGACGACCTTCAGTCAGTCTGGCCTACCAGCTAGCGTGGCCTCCGCGACTAGCCCATTGGGCGAGGCATTGGCCAATGGCGAGGATCCGGCGGTTGAAATTAACCAGCGAGTGAATGGCGGCGATGCCAAGATCCAAGGCTTGGAACTGATTTTCCAAACGCCGTTTTCATTCCTGAGCGGGGCTTTGGAGAACTTTGGCTTTGTGGGTAACTACACCTATGTGAAGTCTGATGAGATCATCGGCTTTTCGCCAAACTCATTCAATGCCACTGTGTATTATGAAGATGACCGCTTCTCCACCCGCGTCACCGGCGCTTATCGTGACGCTTATCTGACCCGGTTGCCGAGCACGAGTGGACGTACAGAGGGCCGCGAATCTCGCGGTGTGGCTTCAACCTTCAACCTCGACTTCTCTGCCTCCTATCAGGTGACCGAAGAGTTGACGGTGACGTTTGAAGCATTGAACCTGACCGATCAGTATGAGAACCAAACCTTCGATCAGCTCAACCTGCCAACCTTGTACCATCACACAGGGCGCAGCTTCCTACTTGGCGCGCGTTATAACTTCTAAAGCGAAGCCAAATTGACTAAATGGGTCGTCGGCGCGAAGTCTCAGGCGCCGGCGACCTTTTTTATGCACTGAGTGAAATATAAGGCAGAATTGTCATGGGTAAAAAGGGCTTTGCGAAGATGGGCACCGGTTACATTGCGATCCGGCGGATTGTGGCAGGGGCGGCGGTTTCGCTGCTGTTGTTGGGCCTGCAGGCTCCCGCAGCAATCGCTGGTTCTTCCGGCAGCCAGCAATCAGCCGAAGCCCAGGTAACCGATGGCGGAGCTGGCGGCAAAATCATCCGCGTGACCACTCTTGCTAAAGATGGGAAGGGCAGCCTGGCTTGGGCGCTCAACCAAAAGGGGCCGCGGATCGTGGTCTTCGAAGTCGGCGGAGCAATTGATCTAGAGCGCTCGGTTCTAACAATCATTCATTCCGATCTCACCATTGCGGGGCAAACAGCGCCAGCGCCGGGCATCACATTGCTGCGCGGGGGTCTAGATATTCGCGCAAATGACGTGGTGATAAAGCATTTGCGGGTTGTGACCGGAGCCGATGGTCTGCCGAAAAGGCACGGCTGGGAGGCGGATGCTTTCTCCACTCGTTCAGCGCATAATGTGCTAATTGAGAATAACAGTTTCTTTTGGGCGATTGATGAAAACATGTCGGCCTCTGGCCCGCGTTTCACAGGCAAAAGCCAAGCAGAATGGCAGGCGGGGACCAGCCGCAATGTAGTCTTTCGCCAAAACCTCGCCGCCGAAGGCCTAGCGGACTCGACCCATCCAAAGGGCGAGCACTCCAAAGGCTCGCTGATCCATGACAATGCGACCGGCATCGTTTTTGAACGCAATGTTTGGGCGCATAATGTGGAGCGCTCACCCTTGCTGAAAGGCGGGGCACAGGCGGTGATGATCAACAATCTGATCTACAATCCGGGGCACCGCGCGGTGCATTACAATCTGATGGATCTGGAATGGGCCGGAAATCCAGTGGTCGATGGCAAGCTAACCGCCATTGGCAATGTCATGCGCGGCGGCAATGATACGGATGAAAACATGCCGTTTCTTATGATTGGCGGGGTTGGTGATCTGCAATATTTCGGCAAGGACAATATCGCTGTTGACCGCCACGGAAATGCTTTGCCGATGTTTGGCTCTTACGGCCAGACAGGGGCGAAAATTGTCAGCAATGATGCGCCTTTGGCCGATGTGTCGAACTTCGAAATCCTCCCTGCGATTGAGGTGGAAACAGTTGTTTTGGCCACCGCTGGCGCGCGGCCATGGAATCGCAGTAAGATGGAGGCCCGCGTGCTTTTCGATATTGCTGAGGGACGCGGCGAAATTATTGATGCCGAGGAAGAAGTGGGCGGATTTCCCACATTTCCTGCGACCACCGCGGTCTTCAATGAAGCGGCTTGGAATATGGACACTGTGACACCCCTATCAGGGCAATATCCCGGTCAAAAAGCAGGCGCGCAAGAATTCTTGTCGCCGCGTGATCGCTTGATGCGTCAAGCCAATCCTTAAGCCGTGAATGCGAGGGTGTAGGTTCAGCTGCCCGGCTGAATATAGCGCCCGATAGACCACAATTCGCGCTGCCATTGGCGCGGATCAATAATCACAGCGGTGCGTTCTTCTGCGATCACTAAAGTTGCGCGGTCCGGAATGCTATATGGTGTCCAATGCTTTAACCCCGGACGGCCATTTCCGGCCATGCCGGCAAAGGCTGTGATCATTTCATCGCGGATGGACCGAGCTCTTGCGCCGGTGCCGGAAAAGCTTCCCTGAGCATCGAGCGTGCCAAACAGATATGGCAGGTCATCTGTATGCGCCGCGCCGCGTGCCGGATCGATTGGGGATGGGCGGTCTAGCTGATAGACCCAAGTATTATCGTCGCCCAGTTTCGCGCGTTCATCTGCCTCGATCACTTGCCCTGGCCAACTGCGGCCTGCTGTGGTTGCTGCATAAAACAGATCTTGCGGGCTCTTTTCGGGGAAACGTTCGCGATATTGCGCCGTGACCCAGCGCGGATCCAAATCAATGCGTATTTGTGGAGCCAGCCGGTCTGCAAAATTGTTCCAGTTTAATCCGGCTAGAGCAGCGCCATCTGGCCGGATAAAAGCCCGCGTTTCATCCAAAGTGTTGCCCAAGATCATCGGGATATGGCGCGAGAGCGGCGCGGCATCAGGCCAAAATGGGTGGCGCGGCAAATGCGTATGATCGAGCACCGGGCCAAAATATATCCGCCCGCCCAAAATGGGGTCTTGGGCTTGCAATCCTTCGATTAGCCGCTCAATCGGAGCATCGAGCAAAGGGCGAGGGTCATCGCCGCTGAGCCCAAGCTCAGCCATAAAAGCTTGGGTGCGCGACCATGCATTGCGTGGCCCGCTGGCGGTGACTTGCTGTCCGCTCATGGTGGCAGCTGAATGAAACAAGCCCGAGGCGGCGGGCATAGCCATCAAAGTGGCGATTTTTGCCCCGCCGCCGGATTGCCCAAAGACCATGATGCGCGAAGGATCGCCGCCAAATTTGGCGATGTGTTCTCGCACCCATTGCAGCGCGCAGATCAAATCTAGCTGACCCAGATTGCCGCTGTCTGCAAATTGCTTGCCGAAGGGAGAAAGCCAGCCATAGCCCAAAATATTCAGTCGCTGGTTTACCGTAACAACGACGACATCCCCTTGCGCCGCCAGATACGGGCCTTGGGTGAGAGGATCGGTGACGCTGCCTGATGTATAAGCGCCCCCGTGAAAATAGACCATGACTGGCTTGGCCGCCCTGCTGTTTGCGTCAGGCGTCCAGATGTTGAGGAATTGGCAGTCTTCAGATTGGACGTGATCGGAACGGCCGCGCTGCGGGGCGATTGGGCCAAATTTGGTCGCCAGTGTTGGCTGCACGGGGAAGGGTTCGCGGATGGGAAGGGCAAAGCGTTTTGCCTTGGCATAGCGAATGCCCAAAAAGGCCTGCGTCCCGCGATCTATAAAGCCAGTGAGCGGTCCAACCTTCGGATCGCTCCGGCCCGCTGCAACTTTGGCAGAGATTGGGCTCGCCGCTGTACCAGCCAATGCAGTCCCCGCACTAGCGCTAGCCAGCTTCAAGAACTGCCGCCGCGCAGTTTGATGGGTGCCGCTGCGAGGAGCGCTTAACGTCACCGGGCCAGCCAGCCTCCATCAACTGCAAGCGTGTGCCCCTGCACATAATCCGCTGCAGAGCTGGCGAGAAAAACTGCCGAACCGCCAATGTCAGCTGGATCGCCCCAACGCGCCTCTGGAATGCGTTCAAGGATTTGACGATTGCGCGCTTCATCTGCTTGCAAAGCGACAGTGTTATTGGTCGCGATATAGCCGGGCGCGATGGCATTTACATTGATGCCCTTTGGAGCCCATTCATTCGCCAACAATTTCGTCAGCCCGGCAACGCCGCTTTTGCTGGCGGTGTAACTTGGGACGCGAATGCCGCCTTGAAAGCTGAGCATTGAGGCAATGTTTATGATTTTGCCTCGCCGTCCATCTTGCTGGGACCATTCAACCATATGCCGGCCGGCTGCTTGACATAGGAAGAACAGCGATTTGAGGTTGGTATCAAGCACTGCGTCCCAATCTTCCTCGGTAAAATCCAAGGCATCCTCGCGCCGGATAATCCCAGCATTATTGACCAGAATATCGAGCGAACCAAACGTATCCACCACTGACCCCACCAAATCGGAGATTGGAGCTGTGGTCGCCAGATCGGCTTGCACAAACTCGCATGTTCTGCCCAGCGCGCGAACTTTGGCGACAGTGTCGTCGCACGGGCTGCGACCTACCGCTGCGATATTGGCTCCGGCTTGCGCCAAGGCAATAGCGATGCCTTGGCCGATGCCTGTATTCGCGCCAGTCACCAGAGCCGTACGCCCGCTTAGATCAAACCCGCTCATTGCAATTACCTTTTCTTTGGTCAGCGAATTGGCCGCTTAGAGTGCGCGCAAATAGGCGTTAATCTGCTCATCTGCTGAATTGGCGTAGAACAACTCTTCAAATTTTTCACCGGCGATACTGGCCTTCAAAAGGTCTTGATCAACGTCTTTCAAAACTGTCAGCATATCCTTGGACGCAGCAGATTTGAGATCGCTGAGAATACCGCGGTTGGTGCGCATGATCTCGGCCCGTTCCTTGGGATAGCCAAGACCGCCTTCATCGGTGAAAAGCTTGGCATAGCAATCCTGTAGGTTCAGCTCGGCAGCCCAACCAAAGCCTTTTGCGTAGGGCATGGAGATCGCATTGCCATTGTTGATTTGGCTGAACAGGAAAGCGTCGGTTGGGTCGATCACGAGACCGCAAAAAACACCGGGCATGGCATTGCAGGCAAGCATGGAGCCCATGCCCGTACCGCAGCCAGTGACGACAAAATCAGCGGCCTTGGAATTGAGCAAAATCCCGGACAGCAATCCGTTCATGACATAAGTCAGTGAGGCATCGTCCTCAGCTGAATACATTCCGTAATTGTGAACTTCATGACCCAAGGGCTGGGCCACTGCGGTCAGCGCATCGTGAATAATGCCATTCTTTGCCGCTTGGCTGTTCTCTGTGATCAGAGCGATTTTCATTCATAGTCTCCAAATAGCCGGTTTCTGGTAACCGGTGTCATAATGGATCAATGAATGAAAGTGGCAGGTATTTCAAGTGGAATTTGATGAATGCTTACGGGCGCTGCTTTGCCACCGAGGAACGGCTTACGACTTCGGATAAGAAGCGAGAGGGTTGCTTTGATGCCTCTGCAGGGTGGATCAATTTGTGCGCAGCGGCTTTCGCCATTGCGACAATGGGCCAACGCACTGTTGTCATCGGCGGCCAGATATGGGCAGCGATGGCGGTGTCATCAAAACCGACCAGTGAAAGGTCATCAGGCACAATCAAGTTCATACGCCGCGCAGCTTGTAAGGCACCTGCTGCCATTTCGTCATTGCTTGAGAAAATGGCCGTTGGACGTTTGCTCGCTCCCAATAGTTTTTGACCCGCAAGGACCCCCGACTCAAATCTGTAGTCACCATTGGCAACCAGTTCATCTGGACATTCAAGGCCATGGCGCTGCATTGCCTCGAAGAAGCCTGCCTTTCTTTCGGCAGCGGATCTAAACCCGTCAGGGCCCGTGATTAGGCCGATGCGGCTGTGGCCTTCTTCTACCAAGTGATCGATAGCTTGCCCGACGGCTTCTCTATCGTTGGATTCGACCAAATGTTCGGGGGCATCAAGGGAGGCGGAGCCCATGCGCACATATTCGCAGCCGATTTCTCTGCAGAGGTCTGCAAGCTCATCGCTTTCAGAAATAGGGGGTAGGATCAGTAGACCGAACAGGCGTTGCTGCTCCAGGAATTTGCGGATGTCGGCAAGCATATTGGGAGAATGCCGATCAACCGGCCTTACGACCAATGCAAATTCTGTGTCCTTGATTGTTTCAAGCACACCTTCTTGGAAATTCAGCACCATCTGCGCATTGGGGTTATCGTGGATGAGACCAATGAGGAAATTGCGACGCAGCGCCAAGGCGCGGGCCTGTAAATTTGGCACATAGCCAATTTCCGCGATGACTTTTTCTACTTTTTCACGGGTGCCCTGCTTGAGCAAAGGCGAGCGATTGATCACTCGGCTAACGGTTTTTTTTGACACTCCAGAGATTCGGGCGACATCATTAATTGTAGGCTGCCGATCATGGCCATCCGCCTTGTCCATCATTTTCCCCGTCAAAAAGCGTATATCCAGTCATAAACACTTGCGTCAGCGAAGCAATGCCTCGGCGATCATATGACACCGATTGTCATTTATTGCATATTTTGGCCTACGACCTTCCCTTGCATTCCTCGCAAACCACTTTATGACACCGGTTTCCTAAAGTGGTTTAGTTAGAGGTTTTTGAGCTAAAAATGGATGACAATGCGGTCTTTGAAGTTGCGCAAGCCTTTGTCGAGGCACGGCGCAATGGCGCCATTCTGTCGGAGTTTCCAGGCCAACGCCCCCAGTCTCTGACCGAAGCCTATCACGTTCAAAATGCTGCGATAAAGATCTGGAATAGACAGGTCGGCGGGTGGAAGGTTGGACGCATTCCGGAGCCGGCTGCGACCCGATATGAAAAAGACAGGCTCGCAGGGCCAATCTTTACAGATCTGATCAAGAGCGAATCTGCTGACCTTGCACATTTCCCAATTTTTCACGGAGGCTTCGCGGCCGCTGAAGCTGAATTTGCGCTGCGTTTGGGCGAGGGCTGCGTTGGCACTATACCCGCTACAAATGAAGAGGCTGCAGAGATGGTCGATGCTATTTGCATTGCTGTCGAAATTGCATCTTCGCCTTATGCTAGGATCAATGAGGATGGACCGCTGGTGACTGTCTCCGACCACGGCAACAATAATGGGCTGCTCTTGGGGCAGGCGGTTGCGCAGGGTAACTGGTCGGAGCTGGATTCAATAGAAGTTGCCATGAATGTCGATGGAAAAAAGGTCGGCAGCGCAACCACGGCTACCATGCTTGATGGACCATTTGGAGCCGTGCGGTTTCTGCTGGAAAACTTGGCCGAGCGCGGAATCGCCGCAGAACCAGGCAGCTGGATTTCGTCAGGCGCTATTACGGGCGTTCACCCTGTAATGCTTGGCTCCAGAGTCGTCGCCTCTTTTGAAGGCTTGGGGCAGGTTGAACTGACAATTGCAGACCCAGGCAATGGAGCTCGCTCAGACTGACTTATTTAGATCCTTACAGGACACGAGCTAGAGTTGCATAAACTTGCATGTTCATTGAGATCTCTGGGGTATTGCATCAAAACGTGGTTGCTTCCTAATCCGAAATTCTGAGGGCTATGGAATTAGCTTTGTGTGAGCGCTTCAACCAATCAGATCGCGCTTGATTTGTGTGCCGACGCTGTTCGCCAATAGCGTTTCTCTTAATATCAGTCTTTCAGTGTTTGCGCTCAAACCTCAGGCAGACTTTGAGGAGCGAAGTGATGGAAAAAATTGGCGGTGAAGGGCGCTGTTCGGTATCCGTCAGAGCATCGTAGCATTTGATTTCCTCTATGCTTAAGAAGCTGCATTGGTGATTGGTATTCCGGCGCTATCAACCTTTCTTGTTATGGAATGCTAAAGCGCGCTGGATCAGTAGCGCTTCTCTCATCTAAACATATCTGCCATGACCTCTGGTATGACTTCGGACATTGGCGCCTCCTCCGTTAGCTCTCCTGATGAGCCCACACTGCCGTCGCCAAGTGGAGCGGCGTTTACGTCTGGATCGGATGCATCCGTCCTACTTGAGAAACTACATGAGGTGTTCGGCTTCCATTCTTTTCGAGGAGTGCAGCAGCAGGTTGTCGACCGCGTCATGGACGGGAATTCCACGCTGGCGGTCATGCCAACGGGCGCGGGCAAATCGCTGACCTATCAATTGCCGGCTACCATGCTTGGAGGCACCTGTGTGGTGATCAGCCCGCTCATCGCATTGATGCATGATCAATTGCGTAGCGCCACCGCCAATGGTATCCGCGCCGCAACATTGACCAGCGCAGATGAGAACCGCGCGGACACTGTAGAGCGGCTGCGGGCGGGCGAGCTCGATCTTCTGTATGTTGCCCCTGAGCGGGCAAGCCAGCCTTGTTTCCGCGATCTCCTTTCTCAGTGCCGCATATCCTTGTTTGCCATTGATGAGGCGCATTGCGTATCGGAATGGGGGCATGATTTTCGGCCCGATTACCGCCTGTTGCGCCCTCTCATGGATCAGTTTGCCGATGTGCCGCGTTTGGCTCTGACAGCTACAGCCGATGCCCACACACGCTCGGATATTTTGACGCAGCTTGGCATTGCCGAAGAAGGACTGATAGTCGCTGGGTTCGACCGGCCGAACATTCGCTATACGATCCGCCCGCGCGATTCTTTGACGCAGCAGCTGCGGCGTATTCTCACTGAAAATCCCGGGCCGGGCATCATCTATGCTCAAACCCGCGCAGCGACCGAAAGGCTTGCCGCTGCATTGTCCAGCGACGTGCGCGAAGTGCGATGCTATCACGCTGGACTGCCGCCGGAAACACGCAGCGCAAACCAAGCGGCGTTCGTTGCCAGCGAGAATATGGTGATCTGTGCGACGGTTGCTTTTGGCATGGGCATCGACAAGCCAGACGTGCGCTTTGTCGCCCATGCTGGCCTGCCCAAATCCATCGAAGCCTATTATCAAGAGACCGGCCGCGCAGGGCGCGATGGTGATCCGGCAGTGACCCATTTGTTCTGGGGCGCGGATGATTTTGCGCGCGCGCACATGCGTATATCGGAAGTTGGTGAGACGAGGCAGCAGGGCGAACGCACGCGGCTTTCGGCACTCGGTGCTTTGGTGGAAACGGGCGGATGTCGCCGCGCAATCCTGCTCCGCCATTTTGGCGAAGATCCGGCGCAAAGCTGCGGGAATTGCGACAATTGCTTGGAGCCATCGCGAGCCGTGGATGCGACAGTCGCCGCACAAAAATACCTCTCTGCGGTGGCACGCACGCAGCAGATTTATGGGTCAGGCTATATTGAGAGCATTCTCACCGGCCAATCGAGCGAACGCAGCCGCGCGCAATGCCATGAGGCTTTGTCGGTCTTTGGTATAGTCGAAGGTGAGGAGGCGGCCTTGCTAAAACCCGTTCATAGGGCTCTGCTGGTGCGGGGTGCTTTGCTGCCGACGGAGCATGGCGGTCTGATGTTGGGGCCGCAGGCGCGCGGTTTTCTTAAAGGAGAGCATGCGCTCGATCTTGTTATCCCGCCGAAACGCGCCGGCGGAAAGCGCAGGAAATCAGGTTCGGGCCAAGCGCTCAATCCGGTGGGCGATCCGCTGTTCGATGCCTTGCGCGAATTGCGCCGCGACTTGGCCAAGGAAAATCAGGTGCCGCCCTATGTGATTTTCCACGATTCCGTCTTGCGAGACATGGCTGGGTTTAAACCTCAAACCCTTAGCGCTCTGGGTGAATTGCCCGGCATCGGCGCAAAGAAGCTTGAGGCGTATGGCGAGGCATTCTTGTCGCTTATCCGCCGGCACAGCCGGTAGAATTAGCGCCATACGCCAACTCCTCAATCGATAAAATTTCCACTGAGTTCATGCTCTAGTGCTTTCACATCAATCGCGGATTTTTTGCAAAAACTCATCGGCTTGACGGCGCAATGTTGTGGCCTGTGTTTCAAGTTCGGTTGAGGATGACAGAACTTGTGTTGCCGCTACGCCGGTCGACATGGACAAGGAGCGCACATCGCCAATATTGGAGGAGACGCGCTCTGAACCGCGGGCGGCCAAGTCGATACTGCGGGCCAAATCTTGGCCAGCGACCGATTGCTGATCCACCGCGCTGGCGATGGATACAGACGTGCTTTCCAATTGCGCGATTTGATCGGCGATGCTGCGCAAGGCTGAAACGCTTGCGCCAGTGGTGTCCTGCATGGAACGGATTTGCTGCGAGACTTGATCGGTGGCGCGGCTGGTTTGCATCGCGAGTTCTTTTACTTCAGAGGCCACCACGGCAAAACCGCGACCAGATTCGCCGCCGCGCGCGGCTTCAATCGAGGCGTTCAGCGCCAGCAAATTGGTGCGCTGGGCGATGGTATGGATTAGCTCGACAATCTCGCCCACTTGGTCGGCGGAATCGGACAGGGCGGAGATCGTCTCATCGGCCTTTTTCGCAGAATGGGTGGCATTGCGGGCCATTTCTGCAGACGAGGCGGCCTGACGGCTGATCTCGCCAATCGATAAGGCGAATTCGTCACTTGCTGCGGCCGCTGCTGTGGCGCCTGCGTTTGCCTCTTCCATGGAGGTTGCAACCTCGGAAGTTTGGCGCGATGTTTCCTCAGCGGTTTCGGCCATTTTGCTGGCGGTGTTTTGCAACTGGCTAGAAGCAGAAGCAACGCCGCTGACTATTTCGCCGACTGTGTGTTCGAATTGTGTAGCCAAATTGACGAGCATTGTTTCGCGCGCGGTTTCGGCTTCTTCGCGTTGCAAATGCAGGCGAGTTTGTTCTTCAATTTCTTGATCTGCTCGGGCTGTGCGTTCAGCGGCCATGCGAGCAAATTCCATGCCGCCAATGCGGACTTCCTCGATCACATCCGCGAGCCTGCCAAAGTCATCGCCGCGGCTGCGGTGCGGCACGATGATGTTGGTCTTCCCAATGGAGATGCGTTGAAGGCAATCAATCAAATCGCGAGAGGCACGGATAACGTCGGATTTCACGGCAATCATGAGGCCAAAAGCCATCACTATGGCAACGACTACGATCACCATCATTGAGGTGCGCAGGGATTCCGCCTTGATCGCTGCGGCTGCTATCGCCTGGCTATCGCTGGCGGCAATCGAGCGGGAAATATCGCCGAGCGCATTGAATGAAAGCACAGCTGCCACCACCACGAGCGATAGGGGCAGCAATACGAGGAGCCCAACCCGAACCGTTTCGCTCAATTGCGAGAAGGCGCTCAATATCCGGCCTTGATTGTCGCTTTCATAGCGAAAGGCGTCGGGGCTTGGCGCAGTGGATACCGCTTCGATTTCCGTTTCAAAGCTAGCCTTGTGGTTTTGCTCAAGCATTGTGGTTCCCAATCCGCATTCTGTTTCACCATGAATGCATCAGGGGTTAGTGTGATTTCGATAATTTATAGTAAACGCCGCGTTTACCATCTGCGCCGAGTTAGCGCGTATGCGGGCGTTTTCGCTGTTCAGTCGGCCGTGTGGCTATGCGCTAGGCCTGCATCTGCCTTGCTGAAATTGCCATGCTCTGGTGCCACTTCAAAGATACTGGGGCGTCCAGCAGAAGGCACAAATTTATCGGTCAAACCGGCAATGCTCTCGCCTGCGCCGAGCATCAAAAAGCCGTCGGGTGCCAATGCGCTAAACAGACGTTCAAACACATGTGAACGGGTTTGAGTGTCGAAATAGAGCAGAACATTTCGGCATAAAATTAGATCGAACTTCTCCCGCGAAGGCGGCCGATCAAGAATATTGTGCTGGATGAACCGCGAGGTTTTGCGGATGTCATCGGACAATTGCCAGCCGTCACTTTCCTCGGTGAAATGCTGAAGCGTTTGCAGAACGCTGAGGCCGCGCTGCACATCGAACTGGCTGAACAATCCGCGCGAGGCGATGGTCAAGGCGTGCTGCGAGATATCGGTGCCAAGAATGTCGACAGACCAACCGGCCCATTGCGCGCGTTGCCGGTCCATATCCATCGCGATGGAATGCGCCTCTTGTCCAGTGGAACAGCCTGCGCTCCAAATCCGCATGCGGCGACCGGTTTTGCGGCGCTCGGCAAGCAGCGGCAATATATCCTGAGGCAATTGATCGAATGTGGGTTTGTCGCGGAAGAAATAGGTCTCATTATTGAGCAGTGCTTCGACGATCTTACGCTCTAGCAAAGGGTCTTTTGTATCGGCGAGAAGGCATACAAGCTGCTCCGCATTCTCAATTCCATATTCTTTAAAGACACCACCCAAAGCGGTTCCAATGCGCCACCGGCGACTTTCCGTTAGCTGCTGGCCTGTGCGCGCCACCAGCAGATCAGCGATGATCTGAAAGGAGGTTTCATTCATTTCCATGCAGCAGAACCTGCGGCAAAGACGATGGCATTGGCGATTTCTTCGGGGGGCAGGCAGGCGCTGGTTAAGCCGGCTTTGGTAACTGCGCCAGGCATGCCCCAAACTGCGGAACTGGCTGCGTCCTGCGCAATGATTGTGCCGCCCAAGGCCGCCAATTCGCTGGCTCCGTGTACGCCGTCGCGGCCCATGCCGGACAATATGACGCCGAGAACGCGGCCATCATAAACGCGTGCCAGGCTAGAGAGCATGGGATCAACTGAGGGCAAGCATCCGCTGATGGCTGGCTTGTCACTAGACTTGGCATAGACAATCTCGCCAGTGCGGGTGAATTCCATATGAGCATCACCTGCGGCAATCGCGATCATCCCACGCTCTATGCGTGTGCCTTCATCAGCGACAAGCGTTGTTCGGCCAGACACGTCATTAATCTGACGGGCGAAGATAGGAACAAAGCTAGCCGGCAAATGCTGTGTGATAACGATTGGAAGATCGAACTTTTTAGGAAGCGTGCTCAGCACAATATTGAGTGCGTGAATGCCGCCGGTTGACGCGCCAAAAGCGACGATTTCAGGGCGTTTCTGTGCAGTTCTATGAGTTGAAAGCGGAATTCCGCAATCCTGAGAATTGACCGGCAATGCGGCCGAGGTGTTAGTGTTCTCACCAATACCAAGCGCACGTATTTTACTGAGCAATGTAAGCCGATAGGCCTCATCAAAGCCGCCTGATCGCGGTTTAAGCATTGTGTCTGCCGCACCCAATGCCATCGCGTCTAGCGTTTGCTTCGCACCGGCTTTCGTTAGCGATGAAACGACCAAAACCTTGGCGCCTTGCGAAGCTTTGATCAGTGCAGGCAGGGCCTTTATACCGCCCATGCCGGGCATTTCCAGATCAAGCAAAATGACATCAACGCTGAAGCTCGCCAATTGCTCAATCGCAGTTTCTGCAGTGCTGGCCGTTGCAACCAAATTCAGCGATGCGTCGCTCGTCACCATGCGCGTAAAGACGGTGCGCACGGTCAAGCTATCGTCGACCACCATCACGTTTACCGCAGAATTGTTAGGCTTTGGGAGCCATTCGGTGTGATCGCTGGGGGGCGGTCTTAAAGGGGGGGTAAGAGGCTTCATGGATAGCCTCGATCAGGAAAACCCGACTAATTGCAGCTTCATCTGCAGCGTTTCGTGATCAAATGGCTTCATTACATATTCGTCAGCGCCAGCATCAATCGCCTCGCGGATGTGAGCGACATCATTTTCGGTGGTGCAGAACACCACCTTGGGCGCGTCACCACCGGGATGGGCGCGGAGAGCTTTGATGAAGTCGATGCCTGTCATCACGGGCATGTTCCAGTCCAATAGGATCACATCAGGCATAGCAGATGCACATTGGTCCATCCCTTCCTGTCCGTTTTCTGCCTCACGCACCTCAAAGCCAAGCTCTTCGAGGATATGCCGGGACACTTTCCGGATGACGCGGGAGTCGTCGATTATGAGAGATTTAGGCATGTGCGATCCTGAATTGTGAAGTATATTGGCTATAGTGCGTAAGTAACTAAGGGATTAATGAATGCCTCGGGCGTCTTCGCCGGTTCGGGCGAGTTCTGAAGCTTTGAGCAGCAGCGCAGGGCCTGCTTGGGTTTCCACCATACCCTCTGCAAGGCGCGACCAAACTGCTCCAAACCCGCCAGTGATTTGTTCAGGCTGGCTGAGCATTTCATCGACATCGTGTAGAGCGTCGACGCGCAAAGCGTAGGAATGGCCATCGGTGCGAAAGACAACCGCGCGGTTGTCGGTGGGATAGGCGCTTGGCATTTCGCCAATCACGACACGGCTGTCGATCACGGTTAGCGCTTGGCTGCGCAAAGTGGTGAGGCCTGCAATATGCTTTGGCGCGCGCGGCACAGGAGTGATCGCATCAATTTCGATCACTGTTTCAACGTCGCTTGCCCGCAATGCGCAGGCGCGTCCGGCAATTTGAGTAAGGATGAGAACTTCGGTCATTAGCGCGCTGCTCCCTCTGCCAGAGCGGCATGTTTGATTTTTACCCCGTGGGCTTTTAGCAGCATGGTGCAGTTCATGAGCGGGATGCTGACGCCATCGGTCATTGCCAAGGCCTCGACTGCGGGATCGCCAGCAACGGGCAAGAGATCGCCATACAATTCTGCTGTGTCCTCGACTTCGCGCACGGCGTAGAGAAATTCACTCAGGCCATCGCTAATCCGCAAGAAGCGGGTTTTGCGCGCATCCATTGCTGCGATTTCAAGACCGAAGATGGGCAGGATCTGGTCGCTAACCACAGCATGGGGCTGGGCCCTAGAAATATCGATTTGACTGGTGGGAAGGGTTTCAATGCGCGCAACCATTTCCAGCCGCGCGGCCTTGCGCGTGCCATCCATTGCGGTGAACACCATGGCACGAATTGTCTCGCCAGAAGCATCACTTTCATTGCTAGGTGCGGGCACTTCTATCCGTGCGCGTCCTTCGTCAACCACGCCGCGATCCAGCGCAATTTGCGGCAGATCAAGCAGCATGATCGGCTGTCCATCATCGAGCAGCGCGGTGCCAGAATAACACTGCGTTTGGAGCAGTGCCGGTGACAGCGGCTTCACCACGATGTCGCCAATATTGTGAATTTTGTCGACTGCTAATGCGAACAGATCGCCATTGGCTAGGCGCAATAGAACGAAGGTTTGATCATAGGGTTCAAGCTGCGTCTCTAAGCCCAATATTTCTGCCAGCGACAGGCAGCGTGTGCGCTGGCCCCGCATTGTCACCAAAACGGCATCGCCTAGATTGGTGTAATCCATATCGGGATGAGAGCCATATTCGACTTCTTCGACATAGGATTGCGGGATGGCAAAACGCTGGCCAGCGACTTCAGTGATGAGGCCGGTAATGATCGAAAGTGTGAGCGGAATATGCAGGTAAATCGAGGCGCCTTGGCCCGGCGTGCTAGTGGCTTTTATCCAGCCGCCAACCCGCTCCAGATTATCGCGCACCACATCAAGGCCGACACCGCGGCCTGAAATATTGCTGACCTGTGATGCGGTCGATAGGCCGGGCTCAAACACCAATTGTTGGATCTGATTATCATCCATCGCCTCGCGCTGGCTTTGCGTGATTAAGCCATTGGCGACTGCTTTTTCTGCGATCTTCTCTTCATTGAGACCGCGTCCATCATCGGTAATCACGATGGTAATCCGGTTGCCGGTCTGGCGCGCGCCAATGCGCAATTGACCGGTTTCTGATTTTCCGGCCGCCAGCCGTTCTTCGGGAGTTTCCAACCCGTGACCAATGGCATTGCGGATAATATGCACCAAAGGATCGCGGATCACTTCGATGACTTCGCGGTCAAGCTCCACATCGCTGCCTTCAATATCCAGCGCGACAGTCTTGCCCAAATCATGCGAAAGATCGCGAACGAGGCGCGGGAAGGTGTTGAACAATAGCTCAACGCGCTGCATCCGCATGCGGGTGATCGCATCGCGGACATCGCTCAAAATGGTGGTTAGCCGCTCAAATGGGCCATCAATCAAAGGCTGATCGCCCGCTTGCTCCAGCCGGTGCGCCAGATCATTGCGGGCCAGCACCATGTCCGATACGCCGCTCATCACGCGGTCGAGCAGATCCACCGGCAATCGGATAGAGCGCGGCGCGGATGCGGGCGTTTCTGCTTTTTCTAAAGGTTGATCGGCTGGCTCGGCCTCGACAGTTCCTGCTGCTATATCCTGCTTTCCGGCCAAAGCGGCTATCAACGGATTTTCTCCCCCTTCGGGAACGTCATTCTTACCGCTCTCAATCGCCGCGACCATAATATTGATGCAATCAATAATGGCGAGAACGGCGGTGACAAAATCTTGGTCAGGCGTCCGGCGCCCTGCGCGAACATCGGCCAATGCATCTTCGGCCGCATGGCTAATACGCTCAAGCCTAGGAAAATCGAAAAAGCCGCAATTGCCTTTGACCGTATGGACAAAACGGAAGATCGCATCGAGGCGCGTGCCATCGGACGGATCGGCTTCCCAAGCGATTATCTCGCCTTCAATAGCCTCCATCATATCGCGCGTCTCGGCGATAAAATCTGTCAGCAGATCATCCATCGCATTTCGGCCCCTTGCATCATGCCTCTTTCAAGGCGTTGCCTGTTTATGACCGCCTATGGTTAACGAAGTGTCACTATTTCCCCTTGGGTTTGGGCGAGGGCATCGCCTTGCTTGCAGTTTATCTTGTCGAGCCGCGCCCAATCGTGGCATAGAGCCATGAAAATAATGACACAGTGATGGAGAGATCGAAATGGCGACCCAGCTCAAGCCCAATGTCGAATGCAGTGCAGAAGAATGGCAAGCGCGCCTTGATCTGGCGGCGTGCTACCGGATTTTTGACCATTTGGGCTGGTCGGAATCGATCTACAATCACATCTCTTTGAAAGTGCCCGGGGAAACGGACACGTTCCTGATCAACCCGTTCGGCCTGATGTATGATGAAGTGACCGCCTCTAATCTGGTGAAGATCGATGTTGAGGGCAATAATGTTGGCCAGTCGCAATATCCGGTCAACAAAGCGGGCTTCACTCAGCATGCCTATTTCCACGAGAATTTGGGCACGCGCGCGCAGGCGATTTGCCATGTTCATACCACCGCGACGATGGCTGTGTGCAGCCATAAGGACGGATTGCTGCCGAGCAATTTCTACGCCTGCAATTTCCAAGGCAATATCGGCTATCACGATTTTGAGGGCATTACAGTGCGCTCTGAAGAAGGCGAGCGCTTGGTGGAAAACCTTGGCGAGCATTCCATCTTGATGCTGCGCAATCATGGCCCCGTTGTCATGGATAAAACCATCCCGGGCATGTTCCTGAAAATGTGGGCGCTGCAACGCGCCTGCGAAATTCAGGTTGCGACGCTTGGCATGGGCGAGGCCAATATCGTCACCCAAGACGTCGTCAATGTGCATCAGCGCGATCTGCATGTCGTTGGCGAGCAGGGCGGCCCAGCGGGTGCATTTGATTTTGAGGCATGGAAGCGCAAGATCGACCGCATCGACAATAGTTGGCGTGACTAAACCTGCCATGATTTTTGCTTAACGGGCGCAGACAATGCCGCGCATGACTGTCAATGAACGTCCAATCGAGTTTGATATGGATCCCGAAACCCCGCTTTTGTGGGCGCTGAGGGATGCTGCCAATCTGACCGGTACGAAATATGGCTGCGGCAATGGTGATTGCGGAGCATGTATGGTGCTGGTCGATGGGTCAGCGCTGAGATCGTGCTTGATTACGATCACTGAGGCAGAGGGGCGCTTCATCACCACGATTGAGGGGCTGTCAGGCGACCGCTCGCACCCTGTCCAGCAGGCGATGGTGGCCGAGCAAGCAATCCAATGCGGCTTTTGCACGCCGGGGATTGTGATGGCTGGCGCGGCGCTCATTCAGCGCAATGCCGACCCCAGCAAGGAAGAGATTGAAGCGGCGATCCCCAATCTGTGCCGCTGCGGTGTCTATCCGCGTTTGGTCGGCGCGATTGAGCGGGCAGGGCGCGTTGCTCGCCGCCAAGAGACGATCAGCGCAGCGCCAGCGCCCGGGATTAGCAGCGAGGATGCAGCCGAGGCCGTGCCCGCATTGCGCACTATCCCAGAAGAGGGCGCGCCGGAGGGTGAAGCTGAGGCAACTCCAACTCCAATTCCGCTTCCAGAGGCTGTAACACCCGTTGAAGCACCTGCTGAAGCTGGCGTTGAAACAGGCGGGCAGCCAGAGGCAAAACCACAAATTGATCTTGGCCCTACAGGTGCCAGCGAAACGAAGGACACACCATGAAAGCGACCATTTGGCACAATCCGAAATGCGGTACTTCTCGCAAAACGCTTGCCATATTGGAAGAGCATGGCGCGGACATCACCGTGGTGGAATATCTCAAAAACCCGCCTACGGCTGAAAAGTTGGCGCAGCTTTATGCCGATGCCGGTATCACGCCCAATGCCGGTCTGCGCATGCGCGGCACGGATGCAAAAGAACGCGGGCTGCCGGATGCAAGCGCGGAAGATGTGCTGGCGGCAATGGCGGCAGAGCCTGTGCTTATTGAGCGGCCTTTGGTGGAAACGGATAAGGGCGCGCGCCTTTGCCGCCCGCAGGACACTGTGCTCGAAATATTGTGAGCGGGCGTTCCGCCGCTGCTTAGCGGTCGGTTGTTAGGTTCTCATCCAATTCCAGCGCGCGCATGCCGTAAGCAAAGACGGCGATGCACAGCACGATAATGCAGCTGAAGGCGACGCGCTCATTCAGATTATACAGCAGCACGCCCAATGCCGGCGCAAAGATAAAGGCCGCGCCCGCCACGCTGGCGACGATGCCTGATGCTTGGCCTTGCTCGGCGCGCGTAACCGCCAGTGATGTTCCTGCAGTGGTGCCTGGGCGGAACAGGCCAAAGCCGAGTGACGCGATGGAATAGCCCAGCGCGATGGAGTGCAATTCTTGCGCAAAGGCAAACACCAGCGTGCCAATCGCAGCGATAGTGATGCCGGATAGCGAGGCTGCGCGCGGGCCAAGGTTTAGCTTTGGGATAATGCCCCATTGCGCCAGCAAGGTCGCGATTGCGCCGCACATCAGCACGATGCCAACGGGGCCAGTACCCTCCATTGGCGTTTCGCGCAGGCCCATACGGTCGAGCACAAGAAAGCCGACAATGCCCATCAACATCGCTTGCGCATGGCCGCCTGCCAATGCGGCGATGACCCAAGGGCGCAGGCGTGGCTCGAAATACCGCAGGCGTGCTTGCTCTGCTACCGGCGCAGGGGCCGCTTGCGAGCTTGCGCCCTCATCGCTGTCATCCTCTCCTTCATCATCGCTGTGATTGGAGTTAGAGCCTGCGCTAAAAGGCGCATCAAATGTCCGGCCTTTGGCGGCGAATTGCGGCTCATCATTGGGCAAGCGCAGGCGCAACATTATCAGCGCGGCAATACCAACCACAGTAAAAGCGACAAACGGCCCCGTCAGGCCCAATCCAGGTATCACCATGAGCGGCGCAAGCGCAGGGCCAAGCACCGTGCCAAGGCCAAAACTTGATGCAACCAGCGACAAAGCCTGCGTGCGCTGAGAACGCGGCGTGCGCGATGCGACATAGGCTTGCACAGCAGGCGGAGCGGCGCTTCCAAAAAGGCCATAAAGGCTGCGCGCAACAGCAAACAAGAAGAGCGTCCAAATCGCGGTCAATAATCCGGTGAGGCCAAACCACAGCACCAATCCGCACAGTCCCATGGAGACGATAAAGCCGAGCATGCCCAGCGCCATCATCGCCTTGCGGCCGCGTTTGTCAGATCGCCTTGCCCAAAACGGTGCGCAAATCACCCACAGCAATGCCGACCAAGTGTAGGCAAGGCTGATCCAGACATCGTCAATTTCCAGAGCCGTACCAATTGACGGCATCACCGATTGCATTGCTGTATTGCCCGCCGCCGTCACCAGCATAACGATGAATAGCAGCGCCATACGCTCACGCGAGATTGCTTGGCCTGTTGGCGACCCGGCTACTGTATCTTGATCGGGTTGAGGAGGAGGAACTGTCTGCGCCACGGTGGAATTGTGCTACGCTTAGGAGGGCTGGCTTGCAATGCGCAATTGTGCTTGCCATGGCACGTCTTCATCAATCGAATATTCCAAAAGGCTCCATCTTGCCAAAAGATCATCAGGGTATTGCGCTTCAACCCGCACGAGTAAAACAGCGGCTGACGCGGCTTATGGGGCAATGGGGGGTGTTTTTTCGCGGGTTTGTTGAACATCCGCGAATGGTTGGTTCGATCATTCCTTCCTCGCGTTTTACCGTCGAAAAGATGCTGGCGCCCGTTGATTGGCAGCATTGCCAATTGTTTGTCGAATATGGCCCGGGCGTTGGAACATTTTGCCAATCGGTGCTTGATCGCTTGCCGCGCGATGGCGCTCTCATCGTGATCGACACCAATCCGCTCTATATCGATTATTTGAAGCAGGCTTTCACCGATAGCCGGTTTACGCCCGTTCTAGGCTCTGCTGAAAATGTTGAGCAAATTGTTGCAGAGCACGGCTTTGACCATGCTGACTATGTGCTTTCCGGCTTGCCCTTTTCGACCTTGCCCGGCGATCTTGGCCCACAAATTGCCGCTGCTACCCACCGTGTCTTACGCAATGATGGGGGCTTTTTGGTCTATCAATTCTCGGCCCGCGCGCGCGATTTTATGGCCACGCATTTTCGCGACATCGACAGCGGATTTGAATTTCTGAATATCCTGCCGTGCAAGCTATTCTGGGGATGGAAACGCGCAGCTGATTAGGTGAAGGTTTCGCTGACGGCCTCAGGCGTGCTGCCTGCCAATTGCTGATAAATCGCAACCGCAATGGCAGAGATCAGCATCGCCACCAAAGCGCCTAAGATACCGCTCATCACGCCCATAATCAGCGCGCCCGTTGATCCGCTTGCCAAAGCTGCGATGGCCGCAATCGCGCCGCCAACCAGCAATGCAATGACCATATAGGCCACCATCAGCAGCAACCAAAAGCCCATCAGCGCCCAGTGGCGCGGGCCGGTCAGGCGCCAGCTGCGTAACATTGCTGTTACGGGGTTATAGGTTTTCTCCAGCATAATCACCGGCATGGTGACGCTGAAGCGCGCCATCAAATAGACCATCATGACCAATATGCCGATCACTGCGACAACGGACAAAACTGCGGCCAATGCCTCGCTCACGGCGGCTAGAATGCCAACCGGAATGAACAAGACAAGCGCGGCCACCATATAGGCGATGAAGAATAGGATCATAACAGCGATCAGCGTGGGGATGGATTTCAGTCCGCGCATAATCGCCTCGCCCACGGTGATGCCATTCTCGCCGATTAGCGCGACCATAGCGGAATAACCGATAAAGCTCGCTGCCGATGTCAGCAGGCCCCAACCGGCAAAAGAGCCATAAAACTCGCCAAGCCGCGCCATCATTTTCTCAGGGTCGCCGCCCGGGTCCATTATCGCTTCCAGATTGGCGAGCTCTGGCACAGCGATATACATTATGATCGAGGGCAGCAGCAGAAACACACCGGCAATAATCGCCAGAATTTGGAAATTGCTGGAGAACAATTGAACCGCTCTGTCCCACGTTTTGCTCATATCAAATTGCATTGCTTGGCCCCTTAGATGCGTCCTTACTCTTGATATGCGCCAATAATGCCGCCACGCAAAGGTGTGATGGATAAGCTTTCCGCAATTGATTGGCGGCAGGGGGACGCGCCCGTGCCTTACCGCGAGGCTTTGGCGGCGATGGAGGCGCGCAATTCCGCGATCCATGAGGGCGCGGCAGCTGAGCAAATTTGGCTGCTGGAGCATCCCCCTGTCTACACCGCTGGCACCAGCACGGACGCATCCGAAATGCTCGATCCGCGTTTCGAAGTGGTCGAGGCAGGGCGGGGCGGACGCTACACCTATCACGGGCCGGGACAGCGGGTTGGCTATGTCATGCTCGATCTGACGAAGCGAGGCCGCGATGTACGCGCCTTTGTGCATGCGCTGGAGGATTGGGTGATTGCTACGTTGAGCGATTTTGGTGTCGAGGCGTGGAGTGTGCCGGACCGTGTCGGCATTTGGACGCGCGATATTGACGGGCGCGAGGCCAAGATCGGAGCCATCGGCGTGCGCGTTCGGCGCTGGGTGACGATGCACGGGTTCTCGGTCAATCTATCGCCTGATTTGGAGCATTTCTCCGGCATTGTTCCTTGCGGCATTGAGGAATTTGGCGTGACCAGCATGGCGCGGCTCGGGCTGGATATTTCCAATGCGCGGTGGGATGAGGCCTTGATGGCGCGGGGGGATGAATTCCTTGCGCGGCTTGCGAATGCGGGGCAAAACGGCGAAAGCGTTTGAAGCACGATCACAATGAAAGTCTTTGATATGAATGCCCGTTCCATCCTGTTTACGCCCCTTGCACTGGGCCTGTCTTTAGGGCTGGCGGCTTGCGATGATGAGCCTGAACAGGCGCCTGCACCCAAGATTGACGACAAAGATCGCGGCGCTGTTGGCGAAGTTTTGGGCGGCACGATTAGCGATGAAATGATCCGCTATGAGGATATTCAATCACGCGCGTCAACCATGAAAGATGCGCCCAAAGATGGCGGCTCTGATGGTGATGATGGCGGCGAATAGGCCGTAAATAGACGCCGAGGCCAAATGAGGCCAAATGAGGCCAAACGCGAGACATGCTTTAGGTGTTCAGGCCAATTGAGGCCGAAGCGTTTCAAAACACGTGATAAAATGACCGAAAAATTGGGGCCAAAAAGCCAGCAGCTTGTGCCGCTTTCAGGCCCCAAATTTCACAAATTCAAACTGGAAAAGGTTCAGCCTGCTTTTTTGGCAGCCTCTTCCTCTGCCAAAGAGGGATAGTCCGTGTATCCTTCGGCTACTGGGAAATACCAGCTCTTTGGCACATCTTTGTTAGGGGCCCATTCAGCCCCTTTGGCAATGCGCGTTTCCAGATCAGGGTTGGAGATATAGGGTCGGCCAAAGCTAACCGCATCGCACAATCCGCTCTCGATATCACGAACGGCTTCCTCGGCGCTGTAATCGGAATTGAGCACCAAGGGCCCTTTGTAAATTTTGCGGATCATGGGGCTTTGTTTGGGAACATCGGTCTGACCAAATGTGCCCTCTGGCCCCGGTTCGCGCAGCTCAAGAAACGCAAGGCCAAGATCCTGCACAACCTGCGTAGCAGCGGCAAAAGTCGTTGCCGGATCGCTATCATCGCAGCCTTGCGAGTCGCCATTGGGCGAGAGGCGAACGCCAACACGGTCTGCGCCCCAAACATCGATCAGCACTTCCAGAACTTCGCGCAGCAAACGCACGCGATTTTCTGCAGAGCCGCCATATTCGTCTTCGCGCAAATTTGTTCCGTCGCGAATAAATTGATCGATCAAATAGCCATTGGCCGCGTGCAATTGCACCCCGTCAAAGCCCGCCTTTTTCGCTTGCTCCGCCGCATTGCGATAATCGCCAATGAGGCGCGGAATTTCATCAAGGCGAAGCGCGCGTGCTTGCTCATTATCCTTGCGCCCTTCCGGCGTGTGGGCATGGCCGGGCGCGGTGGTGGCGGAGGCTGAAACACCCGGCTCACCGTCCAAGAAGTAAGGATGCACAATCCGGCCCATATGCCACAATTGCAGCACGATTTGCCCGCCCGCTGCATGCACGGCGGCGGTTGCAGGTTTCCACGCTTCGGCCTGCTCATCGGACCAAATGCCAGGAGCAGACGGCCAGCCAAGCCCTTCGCGGCTAATGCCGGTCGCCTCTGAAATAATCAGGCCAGCGCCTGAACGCTGCTCATAATAGGTCGCCATCATATCATTGGGCGTGAACATCGGATCAGAGGCGCGCCCGCGTGTGAGCGGCGCCATAAAGATACGGTTTTTCGCCTCAAGGGCACCCATTTTCAAAGGTTGAAACAGCGTGTCGGTCAAAATTCTCTCTCCCAGTTTCTTGGCGTTTCCAATTGAAACTTATTGTATGGCTTCGCATTGGCAGATGGGGAGGCTAAGGCGCAAGCGTGAAAAGTGTGAGCGAAACCAAATTGCCTGGCTGGGCGCTGCTTGCGGCATTGCTGATCGGCAATGTTGCGTTGGCGCTTGGCCCGTGGTTTGTGCGCCTGACAGACACAGGGCCAGTGTCCGCAGGGTTCTGGCGCCTTTTTCTTGCTCTGCCTTTTCTGCTGATTTTGGCGCGCGCCAATGCGCAGCCTTTGGGCGGTGTTCCGCGCAGGACATTATCGTTGGTCGCATTGGGGGCGGTGGCCTTCGCGCTGGATCTGGCAAGCTGGCATATTGGCATCGGCATGACGCGGCTCGCGAATGCGACATTGTTTGGCAATGCGGGATCGGTGCTGTTGATGATATGGGGCTTTATTATTGCACGCTCGCTTCCCAAACGCGGAGAATGGCTGGCGATTGTCTGCGCGCTGTCCGGTGCAGCGATATTGCTGGGGCGCAGCTTAGAGATTTCGACCACCAGCTTTATCGGTGATCTGTTCTGCCTGACAGCGGGCGTGCTTTACGCTGTGTATCTCGTGAATTTGCAGGGCGCGCGGCAGAGCAAGGGCGCAGAGCTTGGGTCATGGTCTCTGCTGGTTTGGGTCAGCATTTTTGCTTGCCCCGTTTTGCTGGGCGTGGCTCTGGCCTTGGGCGAGCCGATCTGGCCGACCGATTGGACACCGGTGCTGATCCTTGTCGTGACCAGTCAGATTATCGGGCAGGGCTTGCTCGTGTTTGCGCTCAAGCATTTTCCGCCATTGATCATTGGCCTGGCATTATTGACGCAGCCCGTCACCGCTTCACTCGCCGGATTTTTCATCTTTGATGAGCGGCTGGGCGCGTTGGATTTCTTCGGCATGGCGCTGGTCGGATCGGCCTTGGTGCTGGCGCGCATTGCCACGGCATCTGTTAGAATGTCGACGCCGAACGCGGCGGATGCTACACCGAAATAAAGAGAGACATAGGGGAAGATACATGCGCAAGACCTCGCTGAAATTCGCTACATTTTTGGCAGCAGCCACTCTGCCATTGGCGGGCTGTATGACTGCGAATGAGACGGCCACCGCTGCTGAAACATCCGCCCCGATCAGCGCCGATGCCGCGTTTGAGGCGATGGCGAAAAGCTATATTGAAGGCGTGGCAGAGCTCAATCCGGTCTACGCCACCGCGCTCGGCAATCACGCCCATGATACGCGCTTGCCTGATGTCTCGGCCAAGGGGCGGGCTGAACAGTTTCGTTTCACTCAAGGGTTCAAAATTGCGCTCAAGACGATTGATTTTGCCCAGCTGAGCCGCGCCAATCAGGTCGATTATAAGCTGCTGGAAAATGCGCTCAACTATGCGCAATGGTCATCAGAAGAAGAGCAGCAATGGGCGTGGAACCCGCAATATTATCACTCGGTTGCATCCTCCTCGCTCTATAGTTTGGTGAGCCGCGATTACGCACCTTTTGCTGATCGCCTTCCCAATGTTGTCGCGCGGATGGAGGCTTTGCCCGCATTTCTGGCGCAGGCCCGCGCGCAAGTGCAAGTGGCCCGTGTGCCCAAGGTTCACGCCGAAACCGTGGCCAAGCAAAACGCCGGTATCTTGGGCATCGTTAACGGTATTATCGAGCCAGAGGTCGCGAAATCGGGCCTTGACCGGACGCAATTTGATGCTGCGAAAACTGGCCTAGAAGCGGCTCTCAAAGAACATCAGGCATGGCTTGATGATGTGGTTGTACCCGGCGCAGCGGGCGAGTTTCGCCTCGGCGCGGACATGTATGCGCAGAAGATGGCTTATGCGCTGCAGAGTGATATGAGCGTCGCGGAATTGAAGGCGCGGGCGGAAAGAGCTTTCGATGAAACGCGCGCCGGAATGCTTGCTGTGTCAATGCAAATTGGCGATTGCGGAGAGATACAGGGCCGCAGCGAGCAGGCGCGTGAGCAAGTCGTAATCTCTTGCGGGCTCAATGCCTCATACGAAAACCGTGCGCCGCGCGATGGACTAGAAGATGCCGCGCGCAAAACGCTGGCGCAGGCCGAGGCATTTACCAAGGAACGCGGCTTCATCCGCATGGCTGATAATGAAACGCAGATCATCACCATGCCCGAATTTTGGCAGGGCAATGCGGTCGCCTATCTCGACAGTCCTGCGCCGCTGGAGAAGCATTTGCCCGCCTATTACGCGGTGTCGCCGATCCCAGAGGCTTGGTCGGATGAACAGGCGACCAGCTTCCTAAAAGAATACAATATTTCGATGCTGCATTTGCTTTCCATCCATGAAGGCACGCCGGGCCATGCGCTGCAATTGGAGCACTCCAACCGCTATGACGGGCTGCTGCGCGCGGTTTTGGGCAGCGGGCCATTTATCGAAGGCTGGGCGGTCTATTCGGAAAAAGTCGTCGCGGATGCAGGCTATCTCGGCGGCATGGAAACAGAGCAAGGCCGGTTCTTCTTATTGAACGGTTTGAAATTCCGCCTGCGCGCGATCACCAACACTTTGCTGGATATCAAAATCCACACAGAAGGCATGGAGCGCGAAGAAGCGATGTCCTTGATGATGCGCGGGGCGTTCCAGCAAGAGCGCGAGGCAGCGGGCAAATGGACGCGGGCGAATTTGTCCTCAATCCAGCTGCTGAGCTATTTCACAGGCTATGCCGAACATGTGGCCCTGCGCGCAGAGGCGGAGGAACGCTGGGGCGATAATTTCGACGCGCGCAAATATCACGACGGCGTGCTGAGCTATGGCTCCCCGCCGGTGAAATATGCACGGGCATTGCTGTTTGAATTGCCGGTGGAGTGAGGGGTTACTGACTGTTAGCCGGCACGCGATGGGCAAAGAGGAAGTGATTTGAGTTTTGGTAGCATCAATGCTTGCCGCTCTTCGGCTGTATAATTTAGGTGCATGCCGAGCCCGATAAAGGCACCTCTAAGGTGCCAAATGCTTGATCGAACGTTCGGGTCTCTGTGACCTTGCAAGCTTCTAACAAGCGCGCGATCAACCAATTGTTCGTAGTGCTCTGCGCTTGTTTGTTCGATGCAGCCATAGGATGGAGTATTTAACGCGCCATTCTTAACTGCGTCTCTGACATGTAGCGTGGCAGCAGCGGCAATCAGGAATAAACAAGCCGCCGCACCAAGCAGTACTTTGACCAGGCGCGGCCTTAGACTCAGGCCAAATCGCCTTTGCCGACCGTGTCGCTTGCCATTTCCAGCATTGCATCCAAGCTCTTCTTCGCATCCAAGCGCAATTGCTCTTCGATGATGATTTGCGGCTCCAGATCGCGCAGGGCTGTGTAGAGCTTTTCCATCGTATTGAGCGCCATGTAAGGGCAGATATTGCAGCTGCAATTGCCGTCTGCTCCCGGCGCACCGATGAAGTTTTTCTCAGGCAGAGCTTTTTCCATCTGGTGGATGATATGCGGCTCTGTTGCGACGATCAGCGTGTCGCCTTCAAATTCCTGAGCGAATTTCAGAATGCCGCTGGTCGAGCCGACATAATCGGCATGGTCGACAATGGTTGGCGGGCATTCAGGGTGCGCGGCAATCGGCGCATCAGGATGCTTTTCTTTCAGCTTCAGCAATTCCGTCTCTGAAAACGCCTCATGCACAATACATACACCGGGCCAAAGCAGCATTTCGCGGTCAAATTTGCGTGACAGATAGCCGCCCAAATGGCGATCAGGGCCAAAGATGATTTTCTGATCCCGCGGGATTTTTTGCAGGATGGTTTCGGCAGATGACGAGGTCACAATCACATCGGACAGCGCCTTCACCTCGGTCGAACAGTTAATATAGGTCAGCGCAATATGGTCTGGATGCGCCTCGCGGAAAGCTTTGAATTTCTCTGGTGGGCAGCTATCTTCCAAGGAGCAGCCAGCGTCCATATCGGGCAGAATTACGGTTTTGTCCGGGCTGAGTATCTTTGCTGTATCGGCCATAAACTTCACGCCGCAAAAGGCGATGACATCGGCGTCGGTTTCGGCCGCCATTTGCGACAGCTGGAGCGAGTCGCCCACAAAGTCGGCAATGTCCTGAATATCGGGGGTCTGGTAATAATGCGCGAGGATCACCGCATTGCGTTCCTTACGCAGGCGGTTGATCTCTGCCAGCAAGTCTGTGCCGGATGGGATTTTGTTCTCAACGCTCATATTCAGTCATGCCCTCAGATGAAATTACACTAAAGATATAGGGATTGTCACAGGATTTGCGAGTGTTTTGGTGCCTGTTTTGGCCGCGCTTTAATTGGGCCTAAGCCCCGCGCCATATATCGCCATCTCGCGCTGCCAACCCGCGCTTTTCGCAATCGAGCAAATGGGCCTCTACGCTCATCTCTGCCGCCGGGATCAGGCGCTTGTCCAAACCCTTGTACATTTGCACGACCAGAGCAGGGATAGAGCGCGGCTGCTCGCCGATGAGGCGCAGGATTTGGTTCTCGCGCTGGCGGCGGTGGCCGATCATCCCGCGCACCAATTGCTTGGGCTTGGTAATGGGCGCGCCGTGGGCGGCGTAATAGACTGTGTCCTCGCGCTGCTGTAGCCGGTCGAGGCTGGCCATATATTGCCCCATATCGCCATCAGGCGGAACCACCACGCTGGTCGACCAACCCATCACATGATCGCCGGTGAACATTGCGCCGCTTTCCTCCAAGGCAAAGCAAAGGTGGTTGGATGTGTGCCCCGGCGTATGCACGGCGCGCAAAGTCCAGCCTTCACCGCTTAACGCCTCGCCATCTACCAGCACGCGGGTCGGCGCATAAGTGGTATCAAACGCCTCATCAGAGCGCGGGCCATCTGTCTTCAGTACCAAAGGCGCGCAGCCAATGATCGGCGCGCCCGTTCGCTCCGCCAAAGGGGCCGCTGCGGGTGAGTGATCGCGGTGCGTATGGGTGCACATAATCGCGGTGATCGCTGCATCGCCAACCGCTGCGATAATCGCATCGACATGGGCAGGATCATCGGGGCCAGGATCAATCACGGCCACATCGCTTTTGTTACCAACGATATAGGTTTGAGTGCCTGTATACGTATAAGGCGAGGGATTGGGCGCAAGCACGCGCCGCACCAGTGGTTCGCATGTTTCCGATAGGCCCGTGGGCCATGGCTTTTCCGGCATATCCATTAACGCGCTATGGCGTTATACCTCGTGCATGTCACCTAACTAGTGTGCGGGCTGTTAAGAAGTGAGCGGGCAATGAGCGAATATATTCTGGTCTTGGACGAGGGCACGACCTCGACGCGTGCGATGCTGATTGATGCCAGCGGCGCGGTCCATGCAAGCGCGCAAGAAGAGCTGACGCAGCATTACCCGCAGGGCGGCTGGGTTGAGCATGATGCAAACGAGATTTGGGACAAGACGCTCAAATGCGCGCGTATGGTTGTGGATGGCGCTGGCGGCGCCGCGCACATTGCCGCGATTGGCATCACCAACCAGCGCGAGACAGTGGTGGCTTGGGACCGCAACACGGGCGAACCGCTAAGCCGTGCGATCGTTTGGCAAGACCGGCGCACGGCCGATTTCTGCGATGAATTGCGCGAGGGCAAGCATGAGCGCGAAGTGCAGCGGCGCACGGGCCTGCTGCTGGATCCCTACTTCTCCGGCACGAAAATGCGCTGGATGTTGCAGCATGTGGAGGCGGTAAAAGAGGCGGCGGCAAAAGGCACTCTGGCATTCGGCACGATTGAAAGCTGGCTGGCGTTCAAATTGTCGGGTGAGCATATTTCCGATGCCAGCAATGCCAGCCGCACCATGCTGATGGAGCTGGGCGGCAATCACTTTGATGAAAGCCTGTGCGATCTGCTCGGCGTGCCGCATGCCGCTTTGCCACATGTGGTCGACAATGCAGGCGAGCTGGCCACAGCAAAAGCGGAATGGTTTGGCGCAGCTTTGCCGATCACTGGCATGGCAGGCGATCAGCAATCCGCCACCATCGGGCAGGGCTGCCTTTCGCCCGGAGAGACCAAGGCGACCTATGGCACCGGCGCATTTGTGTTGGCGAATAAGGGCGCTGACATTCCCATATCGGACAACCGCTTGCTGGGCACGGTGTTGTATCAATTGGGCGGAGAGCGCGTGTATGCGCTGGAGGGATCGGTGTTTGTCGCAGGCTCTTTGGTGCAATGGCTGCGCGATAGTCTGGGGCTGTTTGCGGCGTCTCCCGATACAGAAGCCTTGGCGGCCTCGGTTGAAAGCACTGGCGGCGTTACGATTGTGCCTGCGCTGACAGGATTGGGCGCGCCGCATTGGCGGGCCGAGGCGCGCGGCGTTATCACTGGCCTTAGCTTTGCGAGCGGCAAAGCGGAATTGGCGCGGGCAGCCTTGGAGGCAATGGCGCATCAAACGCATGATTTGGCTGAGGCGTTTAAGGCTGATGGCGCGGCATGGCAGAGCCTGAAGATTGACGGCGGGATGAGCGCCAACAATTGGATGGCGCAAGATCTCGCCAATATGCTTAGCCTTCCGGTGGAACGACCCGATAATGTGGAGACAACCGCATTGGGCGCAGCGATGCTCGCGTCAGTGGGGGCAGGGCTGCACAAGGATTTGGCAAGCGCGGCAGACGCAATGCGCGGCAAGCTTGCGCAATTTACGCCAGAGATGGACGAAAGCGTTCGGGCGGAGCGGCTGGAGCGTTGGAAAGCTGCATTGGCTGCGGCCTAAACTGGTCGGCGGGTGCCTAGCGTTGGCGGGCGAGGGAACGTCCCAATTGGTCGCGCATCACATGAACATCGGGGCGCATAAGAAAATCCTCGCGCCATGCATTGTCGAGCCGGGCAATGCGGCTGTGTAATTGCACTGTGTCTTCGATTAACTCGCGCGTTCCTAGCTCCAGCTTGCCGACATCTTCATAACGGGGCAGGCGATCTTCTGGCAGGCAGCCATGCTTGCGCAATTGGTGCTCGCTCATTTCGCCCGCCAGAAATGCGCGCTGATTGAGCAGCCATGCAAGAATATGCATCATCCGCGTTGTTGCCTTCAAACCTTCGCTCGATAGGGCAAGGCGGGTGTGATCGCTGGTGCGGGCATAATCATCGCTGACGCCCAATGCGAATACGGTGCGCACTTCATCCGCCAGCATGAGAGATTCATGATATAGCGCCTCGATAATCGGGCGAGAAAGAGAGCTGGGGTTGGTCACCGATCATTGGGCTAGGCCGGTGATCGCGCGCTGACCAGCCCCGAAAACCAATTGTCCGCAGCCAAAGCTGCGCTTGTCCCGCCTCGGCACGGTTTTACTGCGTATTTTGCCTTATATTATCGTAGTTTGCGGGAATAATTAACCGGAGATTCACCATAAAAAACTGCCGGTTTTGAGACACTTACAAATGTTACAAAAGGTAAATTTCGCTTAGGCAATAATGTCGGGAACCAATAGATCTTCTATTGCAGAAATTTGATCTTTCAGCCGCAACTTGCGCTTTTTTAATCGCGCAATTTGCAGCTGATCGCTGGAACCCGACTCAGTCAGCGCGGCAATCGCGGCATCGAGGTCGCGGTGTTCTGACAAAAGCACCGTCAGCTGTTTTGTCAGTTCTTGATCGTTCACCCAAATCGCCTTTTCGCCGCTAAACTTGCACTGTTTATCCAATTCCCCGTGCCATACCATAAGTAAGCAACCGGAACGCTTTGCCAAGTGCGCGCTGATATGATTGTATATGACTTGGAAGGACCGGAGTGGTCTCCGAGTCGTTCCACAAACGTGGTTATACAACTCTTTCAGGAGAACGCATAATGGCAACGTCCCACATCACTGCATTGGAAACGAAACACGCTGGTCTTGAAGCACAGCTTCATGATGAGATGACCCGTCCGGCACCTGATGAAGTTACCATTCATGCTCTGAAGAAAAAGAAACTGCGAATAAAGGAAGAGCTGGCGCAATTGTCGCCGGCCTAATTCACGCCCTCCCTTCGAAAGGCTGAAATTTTGCATTTTGCAGCGCTTGCTATAGGCGGGGGCTCATTATGACAGCAGCTGCCGCAGCCAGAGAGATTTTGACCAGCCTGCACGAGGTTATGGCCTCGCGTATGCATGCGCAGGGAAAGCTCGATTCCGTGGTGGATGTGATCGGCACGACCCTCGATAGCGAGGTGTGCTCGGTCTATCTGCTGCGCGAGGGCATGCTGGAATTGTTTGCGACGCGCGGGCTCAATCAGTCAGCGGTGCACGTCACGCGCATGGCGCTGGGCGAGGGGTTGACCGGCACGATCGCGAGCAACAATGAAATGCTCAATCTGGCCGAGGCAAAGGCGCATCCAGATTTTCTCTACCGGCCGGAAACGGGCGAGGATAAATTTCACTCCTTCGCTGGTGTGCCGATTGTTTACCGCGAGCGGGCGGTTGGCGTCTTGTGCGTCCAGCATGTCGATCCGCGCCGCTATGAAGATGTTGAGATTGAGGCGCTGCAAACCACGGCCATGGTTTTGTCAGAGCTGATCGCCAATGCTGAACTGGTCGATGAAGAAGACGCCAGCGGCCTTTCAGAAGGGCTGACCGGAACACAAAACCTATCCGGGCTGACGCTGGTCAAAGGGCTGGCGGCGGGCCGCGCTGTCTATCACCAGCCGCGCGTCCAGATCGAGCAGATCATGGCCGATGATATTGAGATGGAGCGCCAACGCGTTTACCGCGCCTTTGATAAGATGCGCGAACAGATCGACGGCATGGCCAGTCAGGCAGAATTTGGCGTCGGCGGCGAGCATGAAGAAGTGCTCGAGATGTATAAGATGTTCGCTTATGATGAAGGCTGGTCGCGCCGCATCAACGAAGCGATCGATAGCGGGCTGACGGCAGAGGCGGCGATTGAGCGAGTGCAGCAGCATACACGGCTCAGGATGCGTCAGATTGACGATCCTTTGTTGGCCGACCGGATGCATGATCTAGAAGATCTCGCCAACCGCCTCGTACGCATTGTGTCGGGTCAATTGGGCACGGCCGCTAGCCAAGGCCTGCGCCGTGATACCATCTTGCTGGCGCGCAATTTGGGCCCCGCAGAATTGCTCGAATATGACCGCCGCAAACTCAAAGGCGTGATTTTGGAAGAGGGCTCGCTCACCGCTCATGTGGTGATCGTTGCGCGCGCCATGGGCGTTCCTGTTCTGGGTAGAGCACGCGGGCTTCGCGGGCTTATTCGTGACGGTGATGAGATTTTGCTCGATGCCGATCAGGCGCTGGCAACCGTACGCCCCTCTGCTTCGATGGCGGAGGCCTTTGAAGACCGCTTTGCCAAATCTCGTTCGCGCCGCGCTGCTTATGCGGCCTTGCGCGATGTAGAGCCGGTGACCAAATGCGGCACGCGCATTGAGGTGATGATGAATGCGGGGCTGCGCGATGATATGAGTTCATTGCCGCTCACCGGTGCAGATGGCGTCGGCCTGTTCCGCACGGAATTTCAGTTTCTGGTCTCCGCCACCCTGCCTCAGCGCGAGCAGCAGACGCGGCTTTACCGTGATGTAATGGATGCCGCAGGCGACAAGCCTGTTGTTTTCCGCACGGTCGATATTGGCGGCGATAAAGCAGTGCCTTATCTTTCCAGCGATGAAGCGGTGCATGATGAAAATCCAGCGATGGGCTGGCGCGCTTTGCGGCTGGCGCTGGAGCGCGAAGGCCTCATGAAAATTCAGGCGCGGTCTTTGATTGAGGCTGCTGGCGGGCGCACATTGAACGTAATGTTCCCCATGGTTTCAGAGCCTTGGGAGTTTGATGCGGCCAAAACTGTTTTCGAAGAACAGCTGGCATTTATGAAGCGCGCGAAAAAGAAAGTACCAGCAGAAATACGCTATGGCGCGATGCTGGAAGTGCCCGCTTTGGCAGAAGTGCTCGACCTGCTGCTGCCGAAATTGAGCTTTCTGTCTGTTGGCACCAATGATCTGACGCAGTTCCTATTTGCCGCCGACCGCGCGAACCCCAAATTGGCGGAGCGCTATGATTGGCTATCTGCGCCCATCCTACGGTTTTTGCAGCGGGTGCAGCGCGGGACAGATGGCTCCGGCGTGACGCTTGGCGTGTGCGGCGAAATGGGCGGCAGACGGCTGGAGGCTCTGGCATTGCTGGGCATTGGTTTCCGGCGGCTGTCGATTACGCCAGCGGCGATTGCTCCGATCAAGGATTTGGTGTGCCAGATTGATTTGAGCGAATTGAGCGCCGCGGTCGAAGGCTGGCTGGCCGATCCGACCGCAAATTTGCGTCACGAATTGACCGAATGGGCCAAGCAGCGCGGCATCGAAGTGGATTAAGCACAATTGCCGCAAGCCGTGCTCTTTCGTATGCTTGGCTTTACATAACTGAAAACAAAAGGGATTTATGGCCGGTCTGGCGACGCTGCCGACTGGTCTTACCTAATATGCGCTTGACATGAGGGCGCTCGCGCTTTTGGATGCGCATTAACCATTAGGTCAAAAAAGGCCCTGAAATTGAGTGAAGAGGAACTCGCTGTCGCACCCGAGACCGATATAGCGCCGCAAGGCGCGGCTGAACGACTGCGTCATGCGCGCCAAGCTAAGGGCATGTCGATTGAACAGGTTGCCGCCAAAACGCGCATCACCAATCGCCATTTGGAGCTGATCGAAGAGGGCAAATTTGGCTCTCTGCCGGGCCGAACCTATGCCATTGGTTTTGCCAAAAACTACGCGCGGGTCGTGGGTGAGAATGAGGAAGAAATCGCCGCCGGTGTCCGCGAGGAAATGGCAATGGTTATGCCTGAAACCGGCATGGTCGATCGCAGCGCCGATTTTGAACCGGGCGATCCAGGCAAAGTGCCGGGCGCAGGTCTCACTTGGCTGTCGATTTTTGCGGTGATTGCCTTGGGCGCAGGCGCCTACATGTTTTACAGCACCTATTATGGTTCCGGCGCAAGCCCGGGTTCGCTGGTCGATGAGGCAACGGCGGCCTTGGCTGGGTCAGATGAAGGCGACGGCGACGCAGAAGGCGGAGCAAGTGCAGCCGCCGCGTCTGATGGCCCTGTGATCTTCACCGCACAGGAAGATGGCATTTGGGTGCGCTTTTATGATGGCGCGAGCAATGTTCTGCTTGAGAAGCAGATGGCGAAGGGCGAGGCTTGGACTGTTCCGGCAGAGGCGGTTGATCCGCAAATTCGCACCGGGCGGCCTGATGCATTTGCGATCACCATTGGCGGGCAATCGGTGCCGGTGATTGATCCAGAACCGCGCGTGGTCAGCGATATTATGATCTCTGCCGAAGCTCTGCTTGCAAGAGGCACTGAAGAGCCCGCCGCTGAAGAATCCGAGCAACCAGCGACCTAATTCTGGGTTCAATGCGGCCCAATTGCATGACGTAATGCGATCAAGCGGGGTTTTCCCACGATTTTGGTGGTTTACGCGCTCGACTTTATTGTGCGGCCTCGCCACATTCCGATACGGTTAACGTAGCTGGGCCTATCCAGCTTTGCATGCGCATCCGTCTTGCGCTGCCAAATATATGATTTTGAACGGATCTGAGGAGCTTACGCCGAAATGTCATCCCCAATTTTGCGGTTTGTCGCGCCATTACTGGCTGCCAGCGTAGTCGCCACAACGCCCATTCCTGCGCTTGCGCAAGATGCCGTTTCAGAAGCGCGTTTGCGCAAGGTTGAAGCAGAAGTTCGCGCCCTTCAACGGCGTGTATTCCCCGGCGGCGAAGGGCGTTTCTTTGAACCGCAAATCGATTCCGCTGGCGGCACGGCAGCCACTTCGACCAATCCCACTTCAACAACAGCGGTTACCGATATTCTTGCGCGTCTCGATGCGATAGAATTGCAATTGCAGCGCCTGACCGCTGAGAGCGAAGTGAACACCAATTCCATTTCTGGCCTCGACATGCGGGTGCGCGCGCTGGAAGGCGTGGACACCAATGGCGGCGTTTCTGTGACTTCGCCGAGCAGCACGCCTGTTCTAGCAAGCTCTACGCCGACACCGGCTTCCACTTCATTGAGCACGGCGCCAGCATCCACAACGCCGGCCGCGACCGCACCATCGGCGCAGCGGGTTTCTGCCGTTCAAGCCATAACCAAGCCGCAAACCGATGATGCGGCGGATGATGAATATTCATATGGTTTTCGCCTTTGGAAAGCTGGTTTCTATCCAGAAGCGCAGCAGCAATTGAGCAAATTTGTGGAGGAACATCCTTCGCATTGGCGCACAACTTATGGCCGCAATTTGCTCGGACGTGCCTATCTCGACAATGATCAAGCGCGCGAGGCTGCGCCTTGGTTCTTGCGTAATTATCAGTCCGATAAGAAAGCGGCCCGTGCTGGCGATAGCCTGCTATTCCTTGCGCAATCGATGATTGCGATGGGTGACACGAGCCGCGCTTGTATCGCTTTGGCGGAATTTGGTGAGACTTATCCGGCGCTGGCCTCTGGCCGCCTGTCTGACCAATATGAAAGCAATCGCAAGAAAGTGAGCTGCTGATTGATAGCGCCTCTGGCCAATCTGGCGCGGCGCGATTTGCTGCAAGCCTTGACCGCTTAGAAACCGGCGGCGGCGCTGTTGGTGTCGCCTTATCCGGCGGGCCTGACAGCATTGCCTTATTGCTGCTCGCCAATGCAGCGCGGCCGGGCAAGGTTCACGCGGCGACCGTTGATCACGGATTGCGAACGGAAAGCGCACAGGAAGCCGCCTTTGCCGCTGAACTCTGCGCAAATCTGGGCATTCCTCACAGGGTGCTGTACGTCGATGTTGCCAGCGGCAATGTTCAAGCCAATGCCCGTGCGGCGCGTTATGCGGCGCTTGGTGAATGGGCGGCAGATAGCCGGCTATCGGCGCTTATGACGGCGCATCATGCGGATGATCAGGCCGAGACTTTGCTGATGCGCCTCAATCGCGGCAGCGGGATAAGCGGGCTGGCAGGCATTCGTGAAAGCACGCGGATCCCTGCGGGCGGCGGTGATGGTATGCCGCCCTTGATCCGGCCATTACTGAGCTGGCGCAAAACTGATCTGGAGGCGATTGTTAGCGAGGCGGGCATTACGCCCGTGGCCGACCCTAGCAATGAAGATGAGCGGTTTGACCGCGCGCGTATTCGCAAAGCTATTGCCGATGCCGATTGGCTCGATCCGGTGAAAATGGCGACCAGCGCGCAGCATTTGTCAGAGGCCGATATGATGATTGGCGCTTTGGCGGATGAAGAGTGGGAGGCCTGTGTCTCGGCAGGCGAAGCGGCGGTGCATTATACGCCCTCGCGCGGGATTGCGCATCCCATTGGGCGTGTGTTGGCGCTCAGAATATTGACGCGCGCGGTGCAGCATTTGATGGGCAATGATGGCCAATCGCAAGGGAGCGGACCTGCTGCCGCTATGCTGCGAAAACTGGAACTGGGCGAGGCGGTAAATGTTGCCGGAGTGTTGGCGCGGGCCGAAAAAGGGGCAATCGTGTTGAAACGAGAGCCTCCTCGAAAAAAGATAAGTTAAAACAGTCGCTTATGCCGATTTGGCGCGGTGATTCTCGCTTTAACTAGGTACCGCCTATCGGATGTACTTACTAAAGAAGCTTATCGCCAACAGCCGCCGTTTCACCGCGAGTGATGATGACTTTGTCGCCGAGCTTGGCAATGGCGAACAGCTTTTCTGCAAACTCATCAGGAACGCCCACACAGCCGTGGCTGGCATAGCCGTTTTCGACCTCTGAACCGTGGATCATGATCCCGCTCCAAGTCAGCCGCAAAGACCACGGCATCGGCGCATTGTCATATTTCTCGGACACATTGTCCTTTTCCTTGGTCAGGATTTTGAATGTGCCCAACGGGGTAGGATGCTTCTTTGTGCCAAGCAGCGCAGCAGACGCGCCGATTTCATGGCCGCCGCGGAATACAGAAATGACGCGCGCATCAAGATCAACGGTCATCACCAGCGGACCAGGAGGCACGCCTTCATCATCCCAGAAATACTCGCCATATTTGATCGGGCCATCAATCTCGAGGATCGAGTTGATCACAAATGGGTCTTTCTTCTTCTGCGCCACAAGCGTCTTTTGCACGTCCTGAACCATTGGGTTCGAGATCATCCGAGCAGCCGTGCGCGCTTCGGGTGCTGCGACTGCGGGAATAGCGCTCGCCATTGGCAGCGAAGGGCTGGTCTCTACCGCAGGTGTCACTTCTGATATCGCAACAGGTGCATCGGCCAGCATTGGTTCGGGCGAGGGCGAATAGCCCGGCTCAACGATCTGCACCGCACGGTCGCCAAGGCTTGCCTCGTCGCCAGCATTCAGAGCGCTGGCGTCAATGGCGATGGGATTTGCTGGCACTGATGGAAGAGCTTGTGCCCCTGCCATGGTTGCGCTGCCGAACAGGGCAAGCGCGCCAAATGCGAGTGTTTTGAGTGTCTTTTCTACGATCATCATGCGGTGCAACCTACGCCAAAATGGCGCAAATTTCCAGTCTGGACTGCACTCAGGCCCTATCAAAAACGCAATTTTGACATGAGTTAACCATTTGCCCTGTGAGTTTGGCCCAATTTGGGGCAATAAATCACAAGGAATTACAGGGTTTTCACGCCGAAACTGGCTTACCCATGCGCGCCGAATTCATTGGCAATCGAAGTCGAGAGCCGCAAAACCAAGCCATAGGCCCGCTCAATCGGATCAATATAGTCGCGCCCAATCAAGCCGTAGCCTTCATTGTCGCCATCGGGATAATCGCTGGGCGCATCCACCGCAAAATCGCTGATTTGCGGGAAGCTGGTGGGATAAGCGCGCCGCAATTGCGCCAAAGCGTCTTCAATACGGAGGCTGAAAACCATTTCCAAAACATCGTCGCGGCTGATGTCATTGGCGCGGCTAAATGCTGGAATAGACACAGCTTTAATGAACATATGTTGGAGCAAAGCGAGGCGCAGGGACTGCGCAGCACCGATAGTGCGGCGGGCATTCTCGCGGTCCTCTAGCGGGTTTTCATCCGGGATCAGATCGAGCAATCGGTGCAGCTTCAACGCATCAACCCGTAGGCGCGAGGCGAGGCGGCGGAACACGCCTGTGCGGTCATCCTTGGTGAGATATTCCGCTAGGCTTTCGCAGGCATCGGACATGTGTTTTTCGGTGCCGCGATAGGGCCGGCTTGCCCAATAGGCGGAGTTGAACAGCTCGCCATAGGCGGCGACCGTCTTAATACTGGCCAGCGCATTGGAGGATCGCACAAGGCGGATCAGCTGACGCCCGCGGTCGCTTTCCGTCAAAAGCGCGGCGATGTCCTCATAATTGCCATCAGCGGCGCTGCCGACACCGGCGATGATATTGATCGGATAGCCAAGCTGTTGGAGGATGGAATTGTGCGGGATCGCGCGGATCTGGCGCAAATTCATATCGCGGTCTGCGGACAAATCACTCTGCCTGCGCGATACGCGGCTGCCTGTGGCGTTGAGCAGGCCGAGGCCAAAGGCTGTGACCGCGCGGCTGTAGGTCTTGCTTTCCAAATGCTGGCGTTGGTGCGAGCGGATGGCGCGGTAAAAGTCTAGGCTGAGATCGGTGCGGCGATACATGGGATCAGTCGGCGCGTCCGCATCGGTATCCGCTGGGCGCAATTCGGCTAGGCGGGTGAGGGTGGCGCGCGCCAGTTCAGGCGTTGCGAAGAACATATAGCCATCGCCGCCTTGGAAACTAACCTCTGGTTCAAGCGTAATACCGGCCCGAATGAAGCGCCGCTTTGCCCATGGTGACAGCGGCCACGCAAGCCGGTCAGCAAAGCTATCAGGATGCGCGCCGCGGCCCATGCTTTCGCCGTGGGTGTTGAAGATCAGCGCAGCGACATCGGTGACGCCGTTCTTCTCCATTGCCTGCGATAGGCGCCCTTGAAGGCGTTCAATCGCAAGGCTGGCGGGAATTTGTCCAACGAAACGGCCAGCGTCAGAGAAGCCGGTTTGGATCGCGACGCGTCCGCGTTTGCGGACATAGTCTTGATAGATCGGTTCTGCGAGCAGAGCATCAAGGAAGCGTCCGCCATGTTCCAGAGCGCTCTCGGTTTCAAACAGGGGCGAGACATCGACCTTGTCTTCAATGCCGAACAATTTGGAAAAATACAGCGCGGCCAAAATGGTGGAGGGCTGCTCGCATTCGGCGATGAGCATGCGGATTGGCGCGTCGGCGTCCACATGGTCCAAGATTTGCGCCATGGCGAGGAATTGCCGGATCGCTGTCGAGCTTTCGATCGCAAGAGCCGCGAAATTGGTGCGCAATGGCTGCACTTCGGATAGGATTTGACGCAGGGTCGCCATCGCGCCCTTGCTGCCCAGATCAAGCGTATTGTCTGGGTCAATCCGGCGGCGGATTGCATTGTGCAGCTGGCTGGAATTGACGCGGAAGTGGATCCAGCCCATCCCCAAACCATCGGCGCGCATCGCGCTAGCGAGGGTTTTGAGCGCAACAGCGCGTGGCAGATCAGAAGAACCGGCTTCTGTTTCCAAAGCGTCAATGATGGGGCTGAGCGACAGCAGCTTTGCAGGATTGTCGGCGGTCAAACGATTGGCAGCATCAGACAAGGCTTGCGGATCGGAAAGGTCGGCAGAGAAATCGGCGCTGCGTTCCTGTGCATAGGCCAAGGCGCTGCGCAAATCGTTCAGCAGTGCGTGACCGGCATCAATGCTTTCCAATTGCGCGGTGTACCGTTCAAGACGCTGCGCTTTTTCAGACAAGCGGAAGCCGATGGAATCGAACCATTGAATGTCGGTGCGGCCATCCATGTCATAGCCGACCCAGCTGGCGAAACGGAACGGCAGAGGCTTGAGGCCGTGCCATTCATTGGGCCATTGTTCAGCGGCATGGGCAAGCAATTCGCTAACGATTGTATCGCGGGCGTCCTGCGCATTGGCTATCGCTTCCATAGCGCGGCCGTGTTCGTAAGTCAGCGTGACGGCTTCGCGTTCAGAACCGGTGATGCAAACTTCTGCGCCAATATCGCCTGCTTGGCTTGCGCCCCGTGCCACGGCTTCGGATTGGGCCGGTGTCAGCAAGAATGTCGGGTGCGCGGTGAAGACAGTGTGGAGCTGCGGACGCTCCCATTGTGCAGCAAATTCAGCATAGCTGGGCGTGCCGAGGCTGCCGGCCAATGCGTCCGAATTGCTGGCTTGGTCAACCGGCTCAACCAATTTGCGCAGGCGTTTGGAGCGGGCCTGCATACTGGCGCATTCCAACTCTGCAACCAAGCTTTCAAGATCATCGAGATTGAGCTCGCCGCCTTCTAGGCTGCGCGAAATATCCAGCCCCAATTGGAACACTGGATTGAACAAAGGGGTTTCTTTGGTTTGACTGTGAAGGCCTTTCAGCCGGTCCATCAGATTGTCGATAGTCTTCATGATGTCAGCGCCGCCGCTTCGCGCGCCAAAGCTGTGACCATCGCCGGATCAATTTCGCCGCGCGGGGCAACCCAGCTGCCGCCAACGCACAGCACAGGATCAAACTCGAGCCAGTCGGTCGCATTCTCCAGATTGATGCCGCCGGTTGGACAGAATTTCGCGCCGCCAAATGGGGCTGCCAATGCTTTCAATGCAGGCAATCCGCCCGCTGCCATTGCAGGGAAGAATTTGAAATGGCTCAGGCCCAAATCCATGCCGCGCATAATATCGCCTGCATTGGCTGTGCCGGGCAGGAAAGGCGCATTATTGCTAATGCACGCCTTGGTCAGCGGCTCTGTCAGGCCGGGCGAAACGATAAACTCAGCACCCGCTTTCAAGGCTGCGTCCAATTCGGCCGGATTGGTCACCGTGCCTGCACCCACAACAGCGCCGGGCACTTCTTTCATCGCGGCAATTGCCTCCAGCGCGGCCGGTGTGCGCAAAGTCACCTCCAGCGCGGTCAGGCCGCCTGCAACCAAAGCCTGCGCCAGCGGCACAGCATGCTCGACTTCATCGACCACAATCACAGGGACGACAGGGGCCAGATGCATGATGGTTTCGATGTTCATTCTATTGTTCCTTAGAGCCATATTCTTTTGCGAAAGCAGCGGCTGCGCCCAAAAGGCCAGGCTGCGGATGAGTGACAATTTTAACTGGGATGCTTGCCATCAATTGCTGATAGCGTCCCTTAAATGTGAAGCGTTGGGCAAAGCCCGATGTCTTCAAAGTTTCGCGGATGCGGTAGCCAAGTCCGCCTGCGATGACAACGCCGCCAAATCCGCCATGCGCCAGCGCAATGTCGCCGGCCACGCTGCCAAGGGCGAGGCAAAAGCGGTCGACGGCAGCAGCAGCAAGGCTGTCTTCGCCGCTTGTGCCCTTGGTCCAGATTGTGATGTCATCCACCTCTGCAACCGCGCGGCCTTCCATTGCGGCAAGCGTTTGATAGATTTCGGCAATTCCCGGGCCAGACACGACACGTTCTACCGACACACGGCTGTGTGTTTTGCGCAAGCGAGCAAGGATTGCATCCTCAATCGAGTCCACAGGCGCGAAATGCACGTGCCCGCCTTCTGTCGCTTGCACATGGTAAGAGCCATCTGGGTCGCGGTGAAAATGCGCCACGCCGAGGCCAGTGCCAGGGCCAATCACGCTGATCGTGCCCGTCTTGGCAATCGGTATGTCGGGGCCGGTAAGATGGATGAAATGCTCATCGGAAAGCTGCGCTGCCGCATGGGCGACTGCTTCGAAATCATTGACGATCACATTGCGCTTTGTGCCCATTTTTTCATTCACCAGAGCAGGGCGAATGATCCATGGGTTATTGGTGAAGCGGATCACTTCTTCGGTGATGGGCCCAGCAATGGCGAGCGCCACGTCGCTGGGCAAATTGCCGCCCTTGCGCGCTTTGTAGTCTTCCCAAGCGGTCTGGAAACTGGCGTGATCATCCGTGTGCAAAGTGACCGGATCATCCAGACTGATCGCGCCAGTGTCGTCAACAGTGGCAATCGTAAAACGGGCGTGGGTTCCGCCAATATCAACCGCGACCAGCTCCATCTAAAGGCCCGCAGCGCTGAGCATGGCAGAACCGCCTTGCTCGGCTCCATCCGCGCCCGTCCGCAGCATCGCAAACATCTCTCGGCCCACGCCGACCTCTGGCGCGGGATCAGGTGCTGGCGTGCGTGCCGAAAGATCAGCGGTGGTGGAAAGCGCGCCGGTCTCCGCGCAAACACGCACAATATCGCCGTCTTGCAGCAGTGAAAGTGGGCCTCCACCCAATGCTTCGGGCGTAATGTGAATGGCGGCAGGGACCTTGCCCGAAGCCCCCGACATGCGCCCATCTGTGACCAAGGCAACGCGGTATCCGCGCTCTTGCAACACGGCGAGAGGCGGGGTCAGCGCGTGCAATTCTGGCATGCCATTGGCGCGCGGTCCTTGGAAACGCACGACCACCACGACATCGCACTCCAGCTCTCCGTCTTGGAATGCCTGGGTCACGGCGGCCTGTGTTTGGAACACACGGGCTGGTGCCTCAACAGTGTAACGATCTTTTGAAACGGCGGAGGATTTGAAGCATGCGCGGCCCAAATTGCCGGTCAGCAGTTTCATCCCTCCATCTGCTTGGAAGGGCTCAGAAGGCGGGCGCAGCATCGTGTCATCACCCGATGCGCCCACTTTGCGCCACGTCAATTGCTCCGCATTATCGAGCGCGGGTTCTTTTGCATATTCGGACAAATCGCCCGTGCCAACGGTCACAATATCGCGGTGAGCAAGACCTGCCTCCAGCAGCTCGCCAATGACATAGCCCATCCCGCCAGCAGCGTGGAAATGGTTCACATCGCCGGATCCATTGGGATAGACCCGGGCGAGCAGCGGCACAGCACTGGAAAGCTCGCTGAGATCGTCCCAATCGAAAATGACACCAGCAGCGCGTGCCATGGCAGGAATGTGGATCGCGTGATTGGTGGAGCCGCCGGTTGCCAGCAGGCCAATGGCGGCGTTGATAATCGCCTTTTCATCGACGACTTGCGCCAAAGTTTGTTCGGTCGTGCCTGACAATTCGACCAAGCGGTGCACTGCGCGGCGATCAAGCTCTTGGCGCAGCTTCGTGCTTGGCTGGATAAAGGCGCTGCCCGGAATGTGCAGGCCCATCATCTCCATCATCATCTGATTGGAATTGGCCGTGCCGAAAAATGTGCATGTGCCCGGTGAATGATAGCTGCCAAGCTCGCTTTCCAGAAGAGCCGCGCGGTCGACTTTGCCTTGTGCGTAAAGCTGGCGGGTTTCTTGCTTTTGCGCATTGGGAATTCCCGATGGCATGGGGCCAGAGGGCATGAAAATTGTCGGCAAATGGCCAAAGCGCAATGCGCCCATCAGCAGGCCGGGAACAATCTTGTCGCAAATGCCTAAACACGCCACGCCGTCATACATTTGGTGCGACAAGGCCACGCCGGTCGACATGGCAATCACATCGCGGCTGAATAGGGACAGCTCCATACCGTCCTCACCCTGAGTGACGCCGTCACACATGGCCGGTGTTCCGCCAGCGACCTGCGCGGTTGCACCATTTTCGCGGGCGTAAACCTTCATGCGGTCAGGATATCGCCCATAGGGCTGATGAGCGGACAGCATGTCATTATAGCTGGTGACGATGCCAATATTGGGGCCGCGTCCAGCCTTCATCGCGGCTTGGTCACCCTCAGCGCCAGCATAAGCATGGGCAAGGTTGGAGCAGGACACGCTGGATTTTTCCGGCGCGCGGTCCGCCTCGCGGCTCATCAGGTCGAGATAGGCCTGACGGCTTGCGCGCGACCGTTCAATCACGCGGTCCGTCACTTTGCGGATTGTGGGATGCAGATCACTCATCGTGCCAGCTCACTCCATCACGTTCAGCCAAGGCAATGGCGGCATTGGGGCCCCATGTTCCGGCGGCATAGGGCTTGGGCGTGATCGCGCTTTCTTCCCAAACCTTGCGGATTGCATCGACCCATTGCCACTGCGCCTCAACCTCATCGCGGCGCACGAACAATGTCTGATCACCCTTCATCAGATCGAGCAGCAAGCGCTCATAAGCGATCCGGCGATGCGCGCCGACGAAGGCATCAGGCATGGCGATATCAAGCGGCACAGAACGCAGGCGCGTGCCGTCTTGATCGAGGCCGGGCACTTTCGCCATCAAAGACAGAGTGATGTTTTCCTCTGGTTGGATGCCGATCAAAAGCTGGTTCGGCTGCATCATGGATGACGCGCCTGTTTCCTGGCCATCGAATATGGAATGCGGAACGGGACGAAATTGGATGAGAATTTCGGTCACGCGTTCGGGCAGGCGTTTGCCGGTGCGCAGGTAAAAGGGCACGCCTTTCCAGCGCCAATTGTCGACATGGGCTTTTATGGCGGTGAAGGTTTCGGTGCCGCTGTCTTTGCCCAATTCTTCATCATAGCCCGGCACAGCTTCGCCTGAAATCGCTCCGGCGCGGTATTGGCCGGTAACCGTTTCAGCGGCAATGACCTTGCGCAATGCGCGCAGGACTTTGACCTTTTCATCGCGCACGGCGGTTGCATCAAAGCTGGTCGGCGGCTCCATCGCCAACATCGCGACCAATTGCAGCATGTGGTTCTGCACCATATCGCGCAAAGCGCCGGCATCATCGTAAAAGGCAACGCGCCCCTCTAACCCAACGGTTTCAGCGACCGTGATCTGCACATTGTCGATGTAGTTTGAATTCCAGATCGGCTCAAACAAGACATTGGCAAAGCGCAGAGCAAGCAGGTTCTGCACCGTCTCTTTGCCGAGGTAATGATCGATGCGGAAAATGCGCTCCTCGGGAAAGGCGCTGGCGACTGCATCATTGATTTCTGCGCTGGTGGCCAAATCTGTGCCGAGAGGCTTTTCAAGGCACATGCGCACATTATCGCCGTCCAGCCCCGCATGCTGAAGACCGGCAATTGTTGGGCCAAACAGGCTGGGCGCGGTGGAAAGGAAAATCGCCAGACCGCTATCAGGGCTGCGTTTCAACTCGCCAATTTTTGCCGCCAGTTCCTTAAAACCATCCAGAGTGGTCGCATCCAATGTTTGATAAGACAGGCGATTGAGAAAATCGGCCATGCCGCCGCGCCGTTCTGCGGGCAGGAAGGTTTCCAAAGCTTCGCGGGCGAAATTGCGAAAACCGGCATCATCCATCTCGCTACGGGCGGTGCCGACAATGGATAGGTCTTCGGCCAGCAGTCCATCTGCATGAAGCGCGCAAAGCGAGGGGAGCAGCATGCGTTTCGCGAGGTCACCCGTCGCGCCAAACAAGAGCAAAGTGTCAGCAGCTTTATTCATAGCGCTAGCGCTTATCATCCACGCAGGCCCCGCGCTATCCCTAGGCGCAAAACTGCATAGCTATTCATTGGAGCGTGCTGAGCGCCCTTCGTATCTATCCTATCACACCAAACAGATCGTGTTCATCGGCCTCTTCGACAGTCACATTGACTATATAGCCTGCTTTCAATTCAGCCGATGCACCGCGCAAGAAGACATTGCCGTCGATCTCTGGTGCGTCCGCTTGGCTGCGGCCCGTTGCGCCAATATCGCCGTCTTCGTCAGGCTCGCCAACTTCGTCGATGATGATGGGCAGTGTGCGCCCGACTTTTGCAGCAAGCTTGGTCGCTGAAATGCGCGCGGTGACTTCCATCAACCTTGCATAGCGCTCTTCCTTGATCGCCTCTGGCACAGGATTGGGCAGGCTATTTGCCTGAGCGCCCTCAACCGGCTCAAAACGAAACGCGCCAACGCGGTCCAATTGTGCCTCTTCCAGCCAATCGAGGAGATATTTGAAATCATCCTCAGTCTCGCCGGGGAAGCCGACAACGAAGCTGGAGCGCACGGCAATGTCCGGGCAAATATCGCGCCAGCTTTTGAGGCGTTCCAGCACTTTGGCTTCATTCGCAGGGCGTTTCATGGATTTGAGCACCGAAGGCGCTGCATGCTGAAACGGAATGTCGAGATAGGGCGTCAGCAGGCCTTCAGCCATCAGCGGGATGACCTGATCGACATGGGGATAGGGATAGACATAATGGAGCCGCACCCAAGGCGCATTGCCTTGCGCTGTCTTCAACTGTCCTAACTCGCGCGCCAGATCGGTCATATGGGCGCGAGGCTCGCGTCCTTTCCAACTGCGTGTCTCGTGGCGTGTGTCGACGCCATACGCTGATGTATCTTGACTGATGACCAGCAATTCTTGCGTGCCGGCAGCGACCAATTTCTCCGCCTCGCGCAGAACGGCATCAATCCGTCTGCTGGCAAGCTTACCGCGCAGATCAGGGATGATACAAAAGGCGCAGGAGTGATTGCAGCCCTCTGAGATTTTCAAATAGCTATAATGGCGCGGGGTCAGCTTGATATCATGCTCAGATGGCTGAGGGATCAGATCGACAAATGGCCCTTGGCCCGGCGGTGCATGCTCATGCACAGCCTCCACCACTTGCTCATATTGATGCGCGCCGGTTACTGCCAGAACTTGAGGATGAGCAGCGCGAATGGCGTCCGCTTCCTCGCCCATGCAGCCCGTTACGATAACGCGGCCATTTTCCGAAATCGCCTCGCCAATGGCAGCAAGGCTTTCTTCCTTCGCGCTGTCGAGGAAGCCGCAAGTGTTGACCAGAACCACATCAGCGCCGGCATAATCGGGCGACATTGCGTAACCATCGGCGCGCAGGCGGGTGAGAATGCGCTCAGAATCGACCAAGGCTTTGGGGCAGCCGAGGCTGACCATTCCGACGCGCTTGGCATCTGGGAGTTGGGCGGGAGAGGATGTGGTATCAGTCATTACGAGCGCGCCCCTACACGCAACGAAGGATTTGCGCTATAGTTTGCAGGCGCGCAATATCTTGGGAGGGACAAGCGATGAACTTATTTGATGTGAACTGGCTGGGCGTGGTGTTGGCCGCGCTGGGCGGATTTGTGGTTGGCGGCCTTTGGTATGGCCCCGTGATGGGCAAGCGCTGGATGGGCGCGGTGGGCATCACAGAGGAGCAGTTGAAAGAAGGGTCAATGGGCCTGATATACGGCGGGGCCTTTGCCTTTTCACTGCTGGCCAGCTGGACGCTGGCTCATACATTTCAAAGCTATGCTGACGCAGGCGCTGATCTGAGCGTTCTGGCCAAAGTGATGACGAGTTTCGGTGTAGCGCTTGGCTTTATCGTGCCTGCGATTGGGACGAATTATTTGTTTAGCCAAAAATCAAAAACGCTGTTCTTTATCGACGCTGGCTATTGGCTCTTGTTCTACATCGCCATGGGGTTGGTGCACGCCTATTTGCCCTAGGCTTTTGCTTTGCAAGCTTAGTGCTTGTCTCCTTGGCTGGTGCCATTTTCGGTCGGGACGATTTCAACCAGAACGTCGCCCGCCAGCAAATTCGTGCATTCTTCTTCCCAATAACCAAAGGCCTTGCCGCCGCGGTAAATGCGAAGGCCTTTGCCGCCGGAGCTGATCGTCTCGATTGTCTTGCCGCATTCTTCCTCGGTCACTTCACGCTCGACCAATTGAACGCGGCCAGAAATGGAAGCGAGATCGGCCAGATAGTCGGCGATATGCGCGCCCTTTGCGCTGCCCGCCAGCAATAGGCCGGTAAAGCGCACGGGGTTGATGACATTGTTTGCGCCCGCTTGACGCGCCAGCAGCTCATTGTCATCCGCGCGCACAACCACGCTGATCGGCACTTCAGGGGCCAAATGGCGCACCGTAAGAACGATAAGGATAGACGTGTCATCGCGGCCCGCAGACACCAATACGTTCTGCGCTTCAGCTATTCGCACAGCCTCCAAAGTGCTGTCGCGGGTGGCATCTGCGGCCATGATATTGACGCCGAGCTTCTCTGCATCCGCCAGACGTTCTTCGCTGGGGTCAACGACGACAATGTCAGCGGGATCTGTGCCGCGCTGGATCAGCTCCTCGACGCTTTCAGAGCCGGATACGCCATAGCCCAAGACGACGATGTGGTTGGAAAGATTATCCTGAATGCGGCTCATGCGGAACTTCTCCCAGCTGCGTTTGATGATGAAATTATAGGCGGTGCCCACGAATATAAAGAAAACCGCAAAGCGAATGGGGGTGACGATCACGGCCTCTACCAATCGGGCCTTATCACTGATCGGGGCGATATCACCAAAGCCGGTCGTCGTGATCGAGATCATGGTGAAATAGACCACGTCAAGAAAGCTGACATGGCCATCGACACTATCGCGCAGCCCCTCGCGGTCGAACCAATGGATAAAAACTACGATGGAAATCAGCAGCAGCGCAAGGCCAATGCGGATACCCAGATCACCCCAAACGGGGACTCTTACAGCGCGGCGTAAGGGACGAAAGCGGCGCTTTTTCTTTCGAGAAGAACTGTCTTCGTTCATGAGCCCTAGCGCGCTGGCAATTTGGGCGCGGGGTTGATCTTCTTGCCATCCTTGCGGATTTGGAAGTGCAGCTCTGGGCGGGTCGCGCCGCCTGCATCACCGGCAAGACCGATGCGCTCACCCGACTTCACATATTCACCTTCTTTGACGGTGACTTTGGAAAGATGGCCATAGACGCTCTGATAGCCATTGGCGTGATCAATCATCACGACGCGGCCAAAGCGTGTGGAATTTGTGTTCACCACGCTCACCGTCCCGCTGGATGATGCGCGGACCATATCGCCTGTGTTGACGGCAAAATCGATCCCATCATGACGCGGCCAAGCGCGCAGCACTTTGCCGTCATGCGGGCGTTTGAAATAGGGTGTGCGGGCAGCGATAGTGCGGCTCGCGATGCGAACGGGCGTCTTGATGACCGCGGGAATAATCAGCTTTTGCCCGACACGAAGATCGTTCGGTTTTGCCAAGCCATTGGCGATCGCAATATTGCTTTGCGGCACCTGATATTTCTCGGCAATGCGCGAAAGGCTCTCACCCGATTTGACGCGGTGGCTGCGCTGGCGCGGGATTTGCAGCTTCTGGCCCTTTTGGACAGTGTAAGGCTCTTGAAGGCCGTTCGCGATGGCGATCACATTCTTATCAACGCCCGCACGATTGGCGATACCGTTCAGGCTCTCGCCCTCTTTAACCGTATGCTCTGTTTCGGTTTTGGGGTTGGACATGCCGAGCAACATCGGCGCGGCGGCCATTAGGCCAAGGGTCAGTAAAGCGCGTTTCATGTTTCAGACCTTTCGGTGAAAGCAGAAGCGAATGCATCGGCCAAAGCAGGCAGTGCTTCGTGATGAGTGAGGTCAAGCTGCAGTGGCGTCACAGAGATATATCCCTCATCAATCGCTTCCAAATCGGTGCCATGATCCAGCGTGTGTTCAATCGCATGAAGGCCGAACCAATAGTATTTATAGCCGCGTGGATCGCGCCCTTCAACCACGGAACCCCTTGAATAGTCATGGAAACCTTGACGTGTGACCCGTATCCCTTTGATCTGACTCGCCTTTAGGGGCGGAAAATTTATGTTAATTAATGTCCGCGGAGTCGCAGGAGAGTCCAGTAAGGGCGCAATTACCTTCAGCGCCCACTCTCTTGCTGCATCAAATGGCACATCATCGGCCATGCCCTCGCGGGCGTAGACTTGCGACAAAGCGATAGAGCGAATGCCCGCAAGCGCGCCTTCGATCGCTGCAGAGACTGTCCCGGAATAGGTGATGTCATCGGCAAGGTTCGCGCCGCGATTAATGCCGGATAGGATCAGGTCAGGCGCACCGTCCATCACTGTGCGCAATGCCATCATCACGCTGTCGGTTGGCGTTCCGCTCACAGCATAGCGGCGCGGGCCATGCTCATGCAGGCGGACGGGACGGTTCAGGGTGAGCGAATGGCCAGCACCCGATTGTTCCTCTGATGGGGCGCAAATCCACACATCGTCGGACAGAGCGTTGGCAATGTCTTCCAGAACGGCGAGGCCCGGCGCGTGAATGCCATCATCATTGGTGACAAGAATGCGCATTAAGAGAGCGGCTCCAGCTTGGTCACGCCGCCCATATAAGGCGCGAGAACCTCTGGGACTGTGACGCTGCCATCCTCTGTCTGATAATTCTCAATTACCGCGACCAATGTCCGGCCAACTGCAAGGCCGGAGCCATTGAGCGTATGGACGAATTCGGTCTTCTTCTCGCCCTCACGTTTGAACCGTGTCTTCATCCGGCGAGCCTGAAAATCGCCCGTATTGGAGCAAGAGCTGATCTCGCGGTAAGCCGCCTGACCCGGCAGCCAAACTTCCAAATCATATGTCTTGCGCGCGCCAAAACCCATATCACCGGTGCACAGCAGAACTTTGCGGTAAGCTAGGCCGAGTGCTCGCAAAATGCCCTCTGCCGCCGCCGTCATGCGGTCATGTTCGGCTTCGCTGTCTTCAGGACGAACCACGCTGACCAGTTCGCATTTTTCAAACTGGTGCTGGCGGATGAAGCCGCGCGTGTCTTTGCCAGCAGAACCCGCTTCGCTGCGGAAGCATTGGGTGAGGGCCGTCATGCGCAGGGGTAATTTTGCATCATCGACGATGTCGCCCATTACTGATGCGGTGAGGGAGACTTCGGCAGTTGGGATGAGCCAGCGGCCTTCAGTGGTTTGAAAACTATCCTCCGCAAACTTCGGCAACTTATCCGTGCCATACATCGCATCATCATTGACGAGCACGGGCGGGGCGCATTCGGTGTAGCCATTCTTCCGCGTTTGCTGGTCGAGCATAAATTGCCCAAGCGCGCGGTGCAGGCGCGCCATATCGCCGCGCAGGAAAGTGAAGCGTGCGCCTGACAATTTCGTGCCCGTCTCAAAATCCATGCCCAATGCAGGCGCAAAATCGGCATGCTCTTGCGGAGTGAAATCAAACGCGGGCTTCTCACCCCAAACGGCCACTTCGACATTATCCGCTTCATCCGCGCCCTGCGGCACGTCGTCTGCGGGAAGGTTCGGGATGATCGCCAGTGCCTCTTCCACTTCAGCGGCCAGAATGCGGTCTTCTTCTTCCCACTGCGGCATATCCGCTTTGATTTGGGCGACCTCGGCCTTCAGTGCCTCTGCCTTTTCCTTATCGCCTTGGCCCATGGCTTGGCCGATGGCTTTGGAGGCGTCATTGCGGCGGCCTTGCGCCTCTTGCAATTTGGTTGCGACCGCGCGGCGCTTTGCATCCAATTCCAGCAGATGTGCAGATTGTGGTTCAAGCCCGCGGCGCGCCAATCCGGCGTCAAAAGCTTCGGGGTTTTCGCGAATAGATTTGATGTCATGCATAGGGCTGCAATCTATGGCGAATCGGTCCATCAATTGCCAGTGCGCATTCGCGCTGACTCACAATTGCGTATAGGAGCGCCTTGATGAGCGGTGCAGCCAATCTTTCGCAGAACAAAAGAGCCCAAAAGCCGGCGGTGCATTTTGTCGGCTTTCGCGATGAACGCTATTGGAATGCTGTGCGGATTTGGGGGCGGCCGGACTTCATCCACATCACCTATGATCGTTATGCTGCGCAGGACATGGCGCCGTGGGATATTGTGGTCTTTGCCAAGGGGGATTGGCGGCAAGAACCGCGCTCTTTCAGCGGGCCTGACCTGATCGAAACGTAACGTTTTTGCCGCTGCGGCGCTTTTGCGATGAATTGACAAAAGGTGTTATTGACACTCATTCTCAATAGCACTAGCTCCACGTCTAACAGCACTCCTGTAGGACCAATCTCTCTTATGAAACTCTCCTCTGCCTGCCTGCTTGGCGCAACGGCTTTGACTGCAATTTTGGCTACTCCGGCGGCCTATGCACAGGATGTGGCCGCTGTAAATGCGCCGGCAGGTGAAGCGGTCAATGAAGCGGGCGGCGGTGAGATTATTGTGACCGGCAATGTGCTTTATTCGAGCCAAGTCAATGCGTTGAAGACGCCGACTTTGATTGTGGATGTGCCGCAAAGCCTCTCCATTGTAACGGCGGATCAGATCAAGGAGCGCGGCTTTGATAGCGTCGCTCAGATCATCGACTACACGCCCGGCGTTACCAATTCACAAGGCGAAGGCCACCGCGACTCGGTCGTCTTTCGCGGCGTGCGTTCCACCGCTGATTTCTTCATAGATGGCATGCGCGACGATGTGCAATATTACCGCCCGCTTTATAATTTGGAGCAAGTGGAAATCCTGCGCGGCCCCAATGCTTTGCTGTTCGGACGCGGCGGCACTGGCGGCATCCTCAACCGCGTCACGAAAAAAGGCGCTTTGGGCGAAACATTCGTCGGCGGCCAGCTGAGCGTCGACACATTCGGCGCAGCGGGCGTGCAATTGGATGCGAATTTCTCAAGCAGCGAAACTGCGGCTTTCCGTATCAATGTTCTGGCCGAAACGCTGAACAACCACCGCGACTTTTACGATGGTGAGCGTTTTGGTTTCAATCCGACCGCACGGCTCAAATTGGGCGAAGATACGCTGTTTGATCTGTCCTACGAATATCTCGATCATCAGCGCTTTATCGATCGCGGCATTCCCACAGGCAGCGATGGGCGTCCGGTTGCGGCGTTCAAAGACATTACCTTTGGCGATGCCGATGTGAACACGACCGAGCTTAAGGCGCACCTGCTGCGCGCGAGTGTGCAGCATAATTTCTCTGACAATGTGAAGGGCAATTTCAGCGCGTTCTACGGCGATTATGACAAGCTCTACGCCAATTTTTACGCCTCTGGTTACGATCAAGCAGCGACGCCTAACCAAGTCACTTTGGATGGCTACGTCGACACGACCCAGCGGCAGAATTTGATCCTATCGGGCAATTTGATCGCCGAACTGGATACAGGCAGCGTGCATCACACCATGATCTTTGGCGGGGAGATGATTGATACATCCTCCAATCAGGACCGCTGGAACACTTTCTGGTCGACCACCTCTGACGACAATGAGATCTTCGCGATTGCGCGGCCATTGAATGTGCGCGGGGGTATCGGAGTGAATGCCGAAGGCGCACCGACCACCAATGATTTCACCGCAGATATCAACGATGACACGCGCGTCGATATCAAGGTGCTGTCCGCCTATATCCAAGATGAGATCGAACTGACCGATTGGCTGCATGTCATCATCGGCGGGCGCTTCGACAGCTTTGATATTGATGTCGACAATGTGGTTGCTGGCACTCAGCGCAGCCGCAAAGATAGCGAGTTTTCCCCGCGCGCTGGCCTGATCCTAAAGCCGCAGAGCAATATCTCACTCTATGCGAGTTATTCCGAAAGCTTCCTGCCGCGTTCGGGTGAGCAATTTGCCAATATCAATGGCGACAATGATGCGCTCGCGCCCAACACTTTCACCAATCTAGAGGCCGGTTTGAAATGGGATTTCGCGCCCGATTTAAGCTTCACCGCCGCCGTGTTCGAAATCGAGCAAAGCTCGCCGCAAATTGATGATAGTGACTCAAGCGCCTTCGTGATCGTGGATTCAAAAATCCAGGGCTTTGAACTGCAATTGCAGGGCGAGATCATGGATCGCTGGAACGTTTCGGCGGGTTATAGCTATCTCGATGGCGAGCAAGTGAACCAGAGCGGCGGCACAGGCCTTCGCCCGCGTGAATTGCCCAAGCACACATTGTCGCTTTGGAATGCTTATGAGATCGGCGACCGGTTTGGACTTGGCCTCGGCATGACCTATCAATCGGCCAGCTTCGTCAACAATAGCAATAGCGCGACCCTGCCAAGCTACGTGCGCGTTGATGCATCCGCTTTTTATGACGTGTCAGACAATGTGCGCATTCAAGTGAATGTCGAGAACATGCTGGATGAGCTCTATTTCCCAAGCTCGCACAGCACGCATCAGGTCACTGTCGGTGCGCCCGTCAATGCGCGCTTTGCGATTAGCGCGCGGTTCTAAATCACCGCGCAAACAGCGCGCCGAGAACCTGCCACATGCTCGCTGGCGCAGCCGTGCTGGCCTGAGCGGGTGGCACGGAGGCGCTCGGGCATTCGAGGCAATAGGCTTGCACGCCTTTGCCTGCGGTCAGCCGCTCCAAATCCATCACAGTCTGCGCCGACATTTGCGCCTGAGCGCGCGCGGCATAGGTGAACATATCGCCATTGGCGCGCGGCTTTTCAGCGCGGGCTGAGCCTGACAAAAGCTGGCTGATCACCGATTGATAAGGGTCAATTTCTGATCCCAAACGTTTCGCATGCCAATCGCCGTCTTCAAGCTTTGCCTCGGCCGCTGCCCATGCCAGCGCCTCGTCCAAGCCGCCGAATTGATCGACAAGGCCAAGCTGGCGCGCTGTGCCGCCATCCCAAACGCGGCCCTGCGCAATGGTCTCAACCTGCGCCGGTGTTTTGCCGCGCGATTTTGCAACCAATTCCACAAAGTCCTTATAGCCGTTTTCAATGCTTGATTGCAGGATTGCGTCCACCTCTGGCGTAAATCCGCCGATGAGATCAGGCTGACCCGATAAAGGCGTTGTGCGGTAGCCATCTGAGTTCACGCCATATTCTGCCGCGGCCCGGTCAAAGGTTGGAAGAACAGCGAAGATGCCGATGGAGCCGGTGATCGTCTCAGGCTCGGCAAAGATGCGGTCGCCTGCTGTGCCCACCCAATAGCCGCCGCTGGCTGCGACATTGCCAAAGGATACGGCGACTGGAATGTCTTTGGCAGCCTTATGGCGCACAATCGCATCGCGAATGGCCTCTGATGCGGTTACCGATCCGCCGGGCGAATTCACGCGCACGACCAGCGCCGCCAAATCATCTTCCAACGCATCATCGAGCAAATCAGCAATGCGGTCGCCGCCCGCTGTGCCGGGGCCAGCTTCGCCGTCAACGATCTCACCCGCGACAGTGATAACGCCAATCGCATCGCCTGATGTATCGGCAGGATTGTCAGCGAGCCATGGCTCCAGCTCTGTCACGGCAAAGGCGCCGGGGCTCTCGTCCCAATCATCTTCGCCGGCCAGTTCAGCTACGCGTTCGCCCCATTCAATGCGGGTGCCTAGTGTGTCGACTAGGCCAGCTGCCAAGGACGCCTCGGCCAGATCGCCGCCTGATGCCGCGACCCATGCCGCCGGATCACCGGTGACCATATCCATTTTGATCTTTGGGCGAGCTTTGCTGACATGGGCTTTCCATTCTTCCCACAATGAACCGTAAAGCGCGGCGTAATTTTCGCGCGCTTCATCGGACATGGAGGAGCGCAAATAGGGCTCCACCGCCGCTTTATATGTCCCGACGCGGTAGACTTTTGCATCGACTTTCAATCTCTCCAACAAGTCCGCGTAATAGAGCTGCTCGCCGCCGGGGCCGGTAATAATGGCGCCGCCCAATGGGTCGAGCCACACTTCGCTGGCATGGGAGGCAAGCATGATGCCATCATCGGCATAGCCAAGCGAATAGGCGATCACAGGCTTGTCGGCCTTGCGCACCGCATCCAATGCCTCGCCCACGCGCTGCAATTGCACTTGGCCGCCGCCCATAAAGCGCGACAGATCGAGCGCAACGGCAGTGATGCGTTCATCCTCTGCGGCCGCTTCAATTGCGCGCACCAGACTGTGGGCAGGATATTCGCCAACGGGAGCTTGACCGCTCAGTAAAGCTTGAAGCGGATCAACGACAGAGCGTTCCTCCACCACATAACCGTCCAGATCGAGCAAAAGCGCGCCATCCTGCACTTGGCCAGGATTGGGGCGCGATGACAGGATGGAGAACAGCATCACAAAGAAAAGCACCAGGAACAATAGGGCGAGGCCGTCTTTAATCCCAACCAGCAATCGCCAGATTTTTCCTGCAAAACTCATAAGTCACCGATCCCTGTTTCGTGCGCGTGCATCCCAGATAGGGATTTTTATCTGAACTTCCAACGGGCAAAGGTGAAGGAAAGGGTTGAGCGCGGTACAAGGCTCGACTAAAGGCGTTGCTTTAATGACATCGGCAAAAAACTTGAGCGCTTCTGGGCGCTATCCGGCAGGCCATTTGGCCTATCCGCATCGTGATCTCTTGGGCATCTCCCATCTGGAGCGGCATGAGATCCTTTATCTGCTCGAAAGTGCGGAGCAATGGGTTAATCTCAACCGCAGCAGCGCGAAGCATTCCGACCATTTGGCGGGGCTCACGGTCATCAATGCCTTCTTCGAAAATTCCACGCGCACGCTGCTAAGTTTTGAAATTGCTGGCAAGCGTTTGGGCGCAGATGTCGTCAATATGCATGCCGCGCAATCCTCTGTGAAAAAGGGTGAGACGCTGATCGATACAGCGATCACTTTGAACGCAATGCGGGCCGATGCAATTGTGATCCGGCACGGCTCTAGCGGCGCAGTTGATCTGATCGCGAGCAAGGTGGATTGTCCGGTGCTGAACGCGGGCGATGGACAGCATGAGCACCCGACACAGGCTTTGCTCGATGCTTTGGCTTTGCGCCAAGCCTTGGATGCGCGCGGCGAAACATCTGAAGACTTCACCGGCATGACCATCACCATTTGCGGCGATATTCTGCACAGCCGCGTGGCGCGTTCGAACATTTTGTGCCTGCAAGCCATGGGGGCAAGCGTGCGTTTATGCGCGCCGCCGGCTTTGATGCCAGCGGGCGTAGAAGCGATGGGCGCGCAGCCATTTTACGATTTCGATGAGGCGCTGAAGGGCTGCGATGCGGTCATGATGCTGCGATTGCAAACTGAGCGGATGCAGGGGCAATTCATTCCCTCGGCACGCGAGTATCATCATCTGTATGGCCTCACGAAAGCGCGGCTGGAACGTGCTGCGCCGGGCGCACTTGTGATGCACCCGGGCCCGATGAACAGGGGCGTGGAGATCGATAGCGATGTGGCCGATCAATTGGACCGTTCAATCATTACGCAGCAGGTGGAGATGGGCGTTGCGATCCGCATGGCTTGCCTTGAGATATTGACCCGCAAAGCCCGCAAGGTTCCAGGCTGGGAGGATGCAGCATGAGCGCGCCTGCTAAACTCGCCATTACCAACGGCCTGATCGCTGCGCCTGATGGCGCGCGAAAAGGTGGCGTGCGCATTGCTGACGGTATGATTGTAGAAGTGGGCGATATTGCCCCTGCATCTGGCGAAACGCATGTGGATGCAAAAGGGCAATTGATCGCGCCGGGCCTCGTCGATTTGGGCGTCTTTGCTATCGACAAACCAGCCTTTCATTTCGGCGGAATTACGCGCGCGGCTTTGATGCCGGATCAATCGCCGGTTCTCGATTTGCCGAGCCGCGTTTCGTATATCGCTAAAAGCGGGAAGCCTGATCTGTGGGTGCATCCCTTGGCGGCGGCAACGCGGGATTTGGCAGGACGGGAGCTCGCGGAAATTGGCTTGATGAAACAGGCAGGTGCGCGCGGCGTTGCAACGGGCCGGCGCTGGATTGCGGATAGCGGCGTGATGCTGAGATTGATGCAATATGCCGGCATGCTGGATCTGGTGGTAGTGAGCCATGCCGAGGATGGCGGATTGACCCCAGAAGCGGCGGCAACCGCTGGCGAAATGGCGACGCGATTGGGCCTGCCAAGTGCGCCTGCTGAGGCGGAGGCTTTGGCGGCGGCGCGCGATATTGCTTTGGCGGAAATGTCGGGCGCTCGGCTGCATTTGCGGCAAGTGACCACGGTGGCGGCGCTCGATCTGGTGAAAGCGGCGAAGGCGCGCGGGGTCAATGTGACAGCGGGCGTGACGCCGGCGCATTTTATGCTGTCCGATTTGGCGACGGCAGAATTTCGCACCTTTGCGCGGCTATCCCCTCCTTTGCGCAGCGAAGCAGACCGGCAAGCGGTGATTGCGGCGATTGGCGAAGGCGTGATTGATGTGATTGCATCGGGCCATGATCCGCGCGGTGCGGAGGATAAACGCCTGCCCTTTGCCGATGCAGAAGAAGGCATGGCGGGCGCAGAGACATTGCTGGCGATGGCGCTGACTTTGGTGCGCGATAATGTGATCGATATGACGCGATTGTTTGAGCTCGTCTCCAGCAATCCTGCGGGACTGCTCGGCGTGAATGCTGGCGTGCTGGAACAGGGCTGTGAGGCGGATATTGCGCTGATTGATCCAGAGCGTCCTTGGATCATCGATAGCGCCAAAATGGCGGCGGCTGCGGGCAATACTCCGTTCGACCGGCAACCGGCGCAGGGGCGGGTGACAGCGCTGTATAAGGGCGGTGTTTTGGTGGGTTAGCCCAGCCCCATTTGCGAGAGTAAGTTGATGAAAGGCATCCGAAGGGCCGCCTTGGAGCCTTGCTGAAATTTGCTGCCAGAAATCCTACAAATCCAACATTTCAATTCCAACATTTGGCGCTGATAGCCGGGCACTATTCGCACCCAAAAAAATGCCCCCGGCAACCATAAGTCGCCGAGGGCAGTCTCGCTGATAATTGCGTAAAAGGTTTAGCGGGCGGCGATGCGAATGCCGCGGTTTACGGCACCGGGCAATTTGCGCGATGCGGCATAGGCAAAGCAGGCCTGACCCTTGGATTTAAGCGCGCTACAGGCGGATTTCGCGCTGCTTTGGCCAAAGCCAGCAGCCGCAACGCGCCAATAGGTCTTACCGTTCACCTTTGCCTCGGTGATCATGATGTCGCGGCCTTTCAGCAATGAATGGCGCTGAGACAATTTCTTCGATGCGCTTTCGGCCACGGCGCGGCTGGTAAAGCTGCCGAGTTGGACCAAATGCGTCCCTTTGCTCGATACGTTGGCAGCAGCCGGTTTGGAAACCATCCGGCGTTGCTGCGCAGTCGGTGCGACGCGTGCGGCAGGTTTAGGCGCTGCTTTCGGTTCGCGATATCCAGCAGGAATATGCTGAACAACTGCTCTGGAAACATGACGAGCCGCTGTTGTCGCCGGGCTCACAGCCGGTTTCGCAGCCGGTTTCACTGTGCCGCTAACCGAGGATTTGGAAACAGGCGAACCAAAGGCAGCGGCAAAGCGCACTGGCTGGCGTTCTTGTGAAGACGCTGCCGGTGCTGGCGCTGGAATAGCCGCCGCTGGAGCAGGGCGAACCATTTGGCTCAAGAGATCTTCTGGCACGCCAGCGGATTTCTTAGGCTTGGCCGCCGCCATTTTGGGTGCAGCTGAAACTGGTGCTGCCACAGGAGCTGCAACAGGCGTAGGCGCGCTTTGCGCCATTTTCGGCTTCACCACTGCAACCGGAACGGGTGCAGCAATCGGTGCCGCTGTAGAAGACGCGCTTTGGCCGACAGGCGCGAGTTCGCCATTGGCGGTGTAGCTTGGTGCTTGCTCAAACGCGCTGGCGGCAGAACCGGCCGGCGCACTGGCTGCGCTTTCAGCAAACATTTGTTGCTGGCTTGGATTGTTGCTGAGCGCGAGACGCAGCGGCTGGCCGCTATCTTGCGATGGCTTTACGCCAAGCAGGTTGGCAACGCGAATTTGATAGGCTTCTGGGCTAACATTTGCCGCCCATTCAGCGATCCGCTGGTTGATTTGGTTTGCCGGAACATCTTCTGCCGCCATCAAACGGGCCGCGCGCCAATTGCCTTGCAAAGCATAGGAATAGGCGAGGTTCTGCCGCACTTTGGCTGTGTTTTCACCGCTGCGCAAAGTGTTGGAGAGGACATGCACGCCGCGCGCAGGCTCACCGGCCAAAGCATAGGCGAGACCCAGATCAGCATCATCGATAGAATTGCGATGTTGTTTCAGTGTGGCCAGAGCAACCGCATAATTGCCCTGCGCTGTTTCTGCCAAAGCATAGCTGAGCACGGTGCGCGCATCAGTATTGCCGAGGACCATCGCATCATTGAAGCTGGTGGCAGCAGAGCCAAAACGGCCGGCTTCCATATAAGCAGCACCCAGCATAGCGCGGTACCCTGCATCACGCGGTGTCGCCTGAACGGCAGCCTCTGCATGTTTTACAGCCTTGCTTGAATTGCCGCGGGCCAGTTCGGTCTGCGCTTTTTGGAAAGAATTGCCAGCAATCGGTGCAGTTTTCGTGCTGCAACCGCTCAATGCTACACCGGCAAGCGCGGTGGTGAGTGCAAGTGCAATCATCGGCTTGTTTTGTGCAGTGTGGCTCATTTGAAGTCCCCTTGGGTCGTCATGAAAATTGTCTTTGTGTGGGTCATTGGTTCAGCCTCAATCGCGTTTGATTTTTGCGGTGAGGGTTTCAAGATCATCGATTGTGGCCAATTGCGCATCGAGCGCTTCGGTCACAAAGTTCTGTGCGCTGACGCCTTTGATTGTCGCCGCGAGGCGCAATTTCAGATGGCGCTGCGCATCAAGGCGCAAAGTGAATGCAGCACGCCGGCCTTGCTTGAGAGCAGAGCGCTTTGCGGGCTTGCGGGTTTTCACCGGCTTGGTTTTCTTCGCGGCCGGTGCTGGCTCGCTTTCGATCCGTGCGGCAATCTCTGCTTGCTGCTGGAGCGCGGGCGAGGGCGCAGGCGGCGCTGATACGGCCGCTGCGTCTTGCACTTCTGGTTTGGCTTCTGGAGCAGGCTGAACTGCTTCATTGGCCTGCTTTTCTTCAGAGCCCATATCGTTCCAGCCCAAATCCTCCAGATCTGCACCAGCATTTGGCACAGCATGGCCAGCTTGAGGGCGCATAGCCGGTTTGGCCCCGCCTTTACGGGCGAGGAGCGATGGATTGAGTGAGGCGAAGCTGGGTTCGGACATATCTGGCGCGTTCCCTACTGTGCGATCCGGCGACCGAAGCCGCCTGCCGGACGATGCATGCCTTGGGACTGCGTTTGCGCGCCAGGCGCGGCAAATACGGTACGGCGGAAATTCTTTTCCAGCCGATCTGAAATATAGTTCCACAGCGCGGTGACTTCCGCAGAGCTGCGGCTGTTTTCATCCACTTCCATCACGGTGCGGCCATCAATCATAGAGGCAGCAAAGTCGGTGCGGTGGTGGAGCGTTATGGGTGCAACAGTGCCATGCTGCGACAAGGCAACAGCGGCTTCTGAAGTAATCTTTGCCTTTGGCGTTGCGCCATTGACGACGAAGACCAGCGGCTTGCCTGCGCGTTCGCACAGATCAACGGTTGCGCCCACGGCGCGCAGATCATGCGGGCTAGGGCGGGTCGGCACGACAATCAGTTCAGCAACGCCGATGACCGATTGGATCGCCATTGTAATCGCTGGCGGTGTATCGATGACGGCCAGTTTAAAACCTTGCTGACGCAATACCTGCAAATCGCTGGCGAGACGGGCGACAGTGGTTTGCGCAAAGGCGGGATAGTCCGCTTCGCGTTCATTCCACCAATCGGCTGTTGAGCCTTGCGGATCGATATCGATCAGAACAACCGGACCTGCTCCGGCGCGCTGTGCTTGAACGGCGAGGTGCCCGGACAAAGTGGTTTTGCCCGATCCGCCTTTCTGCGACGCTAATGCTAATACTCGCAACGACTGGTCCCCCATGGATAGACCTAAAAAAACGCCGCATAAAACGGCTTCGTGGAGGATGGATCGCAGGATACCCCTAATTTACGGTTAATTTGGAGCTGGCCACGTCAAATAAGCTGTCCGCTTATCCCTAACGGTGCATTAACTATAATGTGCCATATCGACGTCAGATGTGATGTAAGTGTCTGGTCAGGCTCCAGTCATCATGCATTGCGTAACACGCGGCCAAAGGTCCGCACGGTAAAGGAAGACTAGATATGACACGCTCACACTGGGCCATTGGATTGACCGCGCTGATCGGCGCTTTGGCAGCGGCGCCCGCTTCTGCGGATGTAAAAGCAGGGGTGGAGGCATGGTCGCAGGGCAATTACACAGCGGCCGTCCAGCAATGGGAAGGGCCAGCGGCCAGCGGCGATGCCGATGCGCAGTTCAATCTGGCGCAGGCATACCGGCTGGGCCGAGGCGTTGATGCCAATATCGACCGTGCGCGCAGTCTTTACGCTCAAGCGGCCCAGCAAGGCCATTTGAAAGCCGCCGACAATTACGGCCTTTTGCTGTTCCAACAAGGATCACGTGCAGAAGCCATGCCTTATATCAAGGATGCCGCAGGGCGCGGTGATCCGCGTGCGCAATATGTTTTGGGTCTTGCCCATTTTAATGCGGATAATGCGCCTAAGGATTGGACGCGGGCCTATGCATTGCTGACCTTGGCAAATTCTGCCGGCCTGCCGCAAGCATCGGGCGCTATGGCCAAGATGGATCAATATATTCCGTTTGATGAGCGCCAAAAAGCGCAAGTTCTTGCCCAGCAAATCAAGCAGGAAAGCGATGCGCGCCGTGCCTCGCAGCTTGCCTCGATTGCTTTGGGTAATGGCACGCCAAACACATCAGTGCCGTCAGGTGCGCGTGTGCCGCAGCCGCTGCCATCATCGCCAGTTGCTGCATCGCGCAGCCCAGAGCCTGTTGTTGTGGCCTCGCTGCCCAATCCGGCGCCTGCTGTGATTACTTCGCCTAGCCCAACGATCCGCCAGCCTTCAGTGGCTGCGCCAACGCCGCGCCCAGCAGCACGCCCAGCTGCGCGCCCTGCGGCTCCGGCCAGATCCGCCCTCGCGGCAACAGGCGGTCAATGGAAAGTGCAATTGGGGGCATTTGGTGTGCGCTCCAACGCTGACCGTTTGTGGAACAAGCTATCGGGCAAAGCGGCTTTGTCTGGCGCAAAGAAGGTGCTGGTCCCCGCAGGCCGCGTGAACCGTTTGCTGGCAGGCGGTTTCGCTAGCCGCGCAGAGGCAAACCGCGCTTGTTCGCGTTTGAAAGCCGGCGGCCAGGATTGCCTCGTTACCCGCTAAACCGAATGTAGCACGAACGCCCCGCTTTTCTCCCAGCGTATCATGCGCAGGGCGAAGGCGGGGCGTTTGCGTCTTCCCTTCACAACCCAAGCTGATAGAGTTGCGTCCTAATTTGAGGGCGGGGCATTTATGAGCGAGCAAACAGACACCGGCATCAGCGCAGCGGCAGAAGAAACTCCCGCGACCGCCCCAATCGTTCCAGCGAAAATATCTGAGCGCATCGACAGCCTCGACTTTATTCGCGGGCTAGCGGTGATGGGCATTCTTTGGGCCAATATTGCCGGCTTTGGTCAGCCCTTTAACGCGGTCACTTTTCCAGATGCCTTTATCGGCGAAACGGGCGATTCCGGTGGTTGGCTTTGGATCAGCCAATTTGTGCTGATTGATGGCAAGATGCGCGGATTGTTCACGCTCTTGTTCGGAGCGGGCATGTATCTGTTTATGGAGCGTGCGTGGGAACGCGGCGCAACGCGGGCGCTGCAATTGTGGCGCTTGGTTATCCTGCTGATCTTCGGTTTGGTGCATTTCTTCTTCATCTGGATGGGCGATATTCTCGTCATGTATAGCTTGATCGGCTTTGTCGCTGTGGCTTGCATGCGCTGGACGGCCAAATCTCAGATGATCGTCGGCGCAATAGGCTATGTGTTTGGCGCATTGCTGATGTTTGCCGCGATGACATTTCCCTATGCGATTGTGGATACGCCGCTTGGAGAGACGCCCGAACTGGCAGAGCAGCGCACGGAGCTTGTCGCCTCGATTGATCAGGCTCTGGCGGACGATAAAGTCTATACTGATCTAAAGCAGTCGGGCGATTATTGGGGGCTGGTCGAACACCGGTTTGGCAATGATGGGCTGCTGCCGCTCGCCAATAGCGGGTTCTTTATATTGGAGACCTTGCCGCTGATGCTGATGGGCATGGCGCTGTACCGGTTCGGCTTTTTTAGCGGAGCGTTTAATCGCAGCAAAATGGTCTTGTGGGGCTGGGTGGGCTTAATCGGCGGAGCCGCGGGGCACCTTGGCCTTGGCCTGTTCGCCAAATCCGCTGGCTTTTCCTATTTCGCGGTCAATTCCGCCTATATCGGATGGAGCCAGCTGCCGCGGATTGCGATGATCATCGGCATGGCGGCGCTGCTCGTGGTCTATTCACCGGCATGGAGTGGCTGGCTGGCTAAGCGTATTCGTGCCGCAGGGCGCGCCGCGTTTAGCAATTATCTTGGCACATCCATCATCATGCTGTTCGTTTTCCATGGCTGGGCGCTGGGATTGTTTGGCGAGCTAAACCGTCCGCAGCTTTATCTGGTGGCGGCGGCGACATGCGGTTTGATGCTGCTGTGGTCGAAACCTTGGCTCGACCGGTTCCGCTATGGCCCGCTCGAATGGTTGTGGCGCTGCATGACTTATCGCAAGCTTTTCGCCTTCAAACGCTAAAACAGAGCGCTTCCCACAGGCAAATCGCCTTAATTGCGATTCAGTCGCATTGGGGCTTGCTATTGAGAATAACTCGCATAGATTGGTTCTTGCGAGTCGATCGCAGAATGCAACCGAGAGGGTTCTGGCGAATGTATATCTGTATTTGCAATGCGATAAAGGAAAGTGACCTGCGCGAAGCAGCGCGGACTTGCAGCGGCAATGCAGAAAGCGCCTATGAAAGCTTGGGCAAAAAACCCAATTGCGGCCAGTGCCTGATCAAAGCAAATGGTATTTTGCAGGCTGAACGCTGCGAATTAGTCGCATTATAAGCGGATAAGGCGCTCTTGCGAATAGCTTGCAAGTATCAGAAATTATTAGAAAAATTTCCAAATCACCCTTGATCTTAACGATTTGGGGCCTATGTCCATGGTCAACCCCCATTGATCAGGAGACCCGCCATGAAGGGCGATACCAAAGTCATCGAATTTTTGAACAAAGCTCTCACCAATGAGCTGACCGCCATCAATCAATATTGGCTGCATTACCGCGTGCTGGATGATTGGGGCGTGACCAAGCTGGCTGAATATGAGCGCGGCGAAAGCATTGAAGAAATGCAGCATGCCGACAAGCTTGCGGAACGCATCCTGTTCCTCAACGGCCTGCCAAACTTCCAAGCGATCCACAATCTGCGCGTGGGCGAGACAGTCGAGGAGATCCTTAAGGCCGATATGGCCGTGGAAGAAGACGCTATCCCGCTGCTAACCGATGCGATTGAGCATTGCGAAAAAGTGCGCGACTATGTCAGCCGCGATCTGTTCGCGAGCATTCTTTCCAACGAGGAAGAGCATGTCGATTTCTTGGAAACCCAGTTCGATATGATCGAGCGCATGGGCCTAGAGAATTACGTGCAGCTGCAAAGCAAACCTGCTGAGGCGCATTGATCTGAATTTGGGTGAGCGGGGGCAGGCCGGAGAACAGGCCAGCTCCCGTCATCCGCCTTTGCTCTAAACGTCGTACTCTTGACGTTACTCTTTGCCGGGAGGGCCGTCAGCCGCCATTAGGGCTTCGCGCAAGAAACAGACCAAGCCGGTAATCTGCAGGCCGATGGTCACCAACCATAGGGCTGTTACGCCGATGCCAATGGGGGCCTCCACAAAGGCGGAGATAAACAGGCCTGCAATTACCAAACTCACGACAACCGCGGCACCGGCGGAAAATTTGACCGCGATACGCGCCAGCCTGCGGCGTTTGGTCAGCCATTCGATTTCAATTTCAAAAGGGAGCCGGCTCAAAAATGCCGGAGCTTCCTGAGCGGAATTGGCGCAAAGCCGTTCAATCCGGCCTGCCAGCCACGTCAATCTCTGCATCATAACATTCATCAAGCTGCCGATGCCGACCAATAGGAAGGCTGGCGCAAGGCTTAACTCCAGCGCTTCGCGGACGCGTACAGTGGATGATGTGCGCTCAACCAAATCATCGGCAATAATGGAGGCCAGCAGGTCGAGGATCATGTCTTATTGCTGCCGCTGCTGTAATTGCCGCCGCCGCCTCTATTGGCATTGTATGGGTTCTTGGGGCTTTTGAGTGTTACACGCACGGGCACCGCGTCAAAGCCAAGTTTGGAGCGGATACCGTTCACCAGATAGCGTTCATAGCTTGTGGGCAGGGATTCCAGCCGCGAGCCGAACACCACAAAGCGCGGCGGGCGGGTGCCGACCTGCGTGATATAGCGCAATTTGACGCGGCGGCCGCCTGGGGCTGGGGGCGGGTTATTGGCAAGCGCATCATCGAACCAGCGATTGAGCGCGGAGGTAGACACGCGTTTCGACCAGCTTTTGCGCAAATCATGCGCGCCGATCAGCATCGCATCGAGGCCTTTGCCGGTCTTCGCACTAACGGCAAACAGCGGCAGCCCGCGCACCTGCGCTAGGCCGTCATCCAATGCTGCTCGAATGCCGTTGAACAGACCGCTGGAATCCTCGGCAATGTCCCATTTGTTGATCGCAATCATCAGAGCCCGGCCTTCTTCCAAGACCATGCTGGCGATTTTGAGATCCTGATGCTCAAGGCCCTGTGTGGCATCGAGCAGCAGCACGACAACTTCGGCAAAATCAACCGCGCGGCGCGCGTCAGCGACGGAGAGTTTTTCCAGCTTCTCGGTCACATTGCGTTTTTTGCGCATGCCCGCGGTGTCGATCAGGCGGATCTCGCGGGTTCCATCATCCAGCGGTTCGTTCGCTTCGTCAGAGCCTTCTTCAGGCGGCGGCTTTTTGGTGGCACGCGGATCGGTCCATTGCCAATCAATCGCAATGGAATCGCGGGTAATGCCAGCCTCGGGGCCGGTTAGCAGGCGGTCCTCGCCCAGCAGACGGTTGATGAGGGTCGACTTGCCAGCGTTAGGCCGGCCAACAATGGCGAGTTTCAGCGGGCCTTGCAGCGCGTCCTCGTCATTTTCGCGGGCAAATTTCTTGGCAGCAACGGCGGCCTCTGCTTGCGTTCCGATCAGCGGCCATAATGCGCCAAACAAATCCGCCACACCGTCACCGTGTTCTGCGGACAAAGGCACAGGTTCGCCCATGCCAAGTGAATAGCTTTCCAAATAGCCTGCTTCGCCTTTTGCGCCCTCGGCTTTGTTGGCGACCAGCACAATCGGCAGGCCTTGCTCGCGCAGCCAGCGGGCGATTTCTTCATCCATCGGCGTGATACCGGCGCGCGCATCGATCACGAACATGGCAACGTCTGCGCCTTCGACCGAAACCTCGGTTTGCATCCGCATGCGGCCCGGCAGGCTGTCGGCGTCTTCATCTTCCCAGCCAGCGGTGTCGACGATGGTGAACTCAAGTCCCGCAATATCGGCATCGCCCATGCGGCGGTCGCGCGTTACGCCAGGCTGATCATCGACCAGCGCCAATTTCTTGCCAACCAGACGGTTGAACAAAGTGGATTTGCCCACGTTCGGACGGCCAATAATAATGACCTGAGGGGTTTCGATCAGCTGATCGGCAGGTTGATCATCTGTGTTTGGATTTTCGGGGGCGTTCATAATGCCTCGCGCTTTAGGCGCTTTAAGCGGGTTTCGCCAGAGGCGGTTTTGCAGCGCAGCGAATGCGCAGTGCGAGCCCTGCTGAAAGCTTAAAGTAAACTACGCATTAACCCTAATGCCTAGGCGCAAAGTAACTCTATTTTGCCAGAGGGTTCTCCATGTTTTCAAAGCCTTTTCATCATTTCGCCCTTGCGCTCGTTATTGCCACTGGAACGGTCGGCGCGGCTGCAGTCGCGCCCCAATCAGCTGAGGCGCGGGTTACGAACCTGCAATGCGTGCCCTATGCACGGCAATTGTCGGGCGTGCAGATTTACGGCGATGCGCGCACTTGGTGGAAGCAGGCTGCGGGCAAATATGCGCGCGGAGGCCGTCCGCAAAAAGGCGCAGTGATGGTGTTCAAACCCCATCGCAACAGCCGCAATGGCCATGTCGCTTATGTCGCCAAAGTGGTGGATTCGCGCAATGTCATGCTGCACCATTCCAATTGGTCGCTGATCAATGGCCGCCGCGGCCAGATTGAACGCAATGTGCCTGCGCGCGATGTCTCTCCCAATAATGATTGGAGCGAAGTGCGCGTCTGGTATCATTCCATCGGCGCGCTCGGCAAAACACGTTGGCCGCTGTCAGGCTTTATCTACAATGACAAACCAGGGGGGAGGGCGTCTGTTAAGCGGTCATCGACCAGCCTGCCGCCTAAGCCGAATCCCAATCACCCCACGCGTCTGAAATCCTCCAAAGAATTTCTGGATGCCTTCGGTGCCGGATTTTAAGAGGGTTTGACGCCTACTTTTTAGCAATAGGCGGTTCATCGCCCAAATCTTCAAACCAAGCCTCGACCGCGCCTGTCAGCTTGATCGTCAGCGGTTGGCCCCTGCGGTCCATCGTTTTGCCCGCCTGAACGCGAACCCAACCTTCAGAAATGCAATATTCTTCAATGTCGGTACGCACGCGGTCTTTGAACCTTATGCCAACGCCGCGTTGCAGCACATCGCTGTCGAAATGCGGGCTGCGCGGGTTAATCGCGAGGTGATCGGGCGGGGTTTGAGCTTTTGTTTCTTCGGTCATTTTGGGGCCTTTAAGCGGGAACTTGTCAGCAAACAAGCGTTAGGGCGCTTGCCCTTTTCCATACACCCCATTAGAGGCGGCGGCTTACCGCGTGTTGGAGGAGAAATTTTCAGCACGTAATCTCGTTCGGAATGCGGGCGTGGCGGAATTGGTAGACGCGCTGGTTTTAGGTACCAGTATCGTAAGATGTGGGGGTTCGAGTCCCTTCGCCCGCACCATTCGCTGCTAGCGCATGCGAATGTTTGAAATCATTGAAAAGGCTTCGGTTTTACTCTCATGCAGATCAAGGAAATCACCAACACAGGCCTGAAACGCGCCTATTCGATCACCATCACAGCCGCTGAATTGGCTGAGAAGATCGACGCGGAAATCAAGAAGGTCGCACCGCAAGTCAACATGCCGGGCTTCCGTCCGGGCAAGGTGCCTGCGAATCTCGTCAAGAAAATGCATGGCGAACAAATTCACGCGCAAACGCTGAATGATACGATTCGCGATTCGGTTGATGGCTTGATGCGAGACAAAGCTCTGCGCCCCGCGATGCAGCCTGCTGTGAACCTTGGCGAAGGCTATGAAGAAGGCAAAGACGCTGAAGTTTCAGTTGAGCTGGAAATCCTGCCCGAAGTCGAAGCGCCTGACACTGATGGCTTGAAGCTTGAAAAGCTGGTTGTGCCGGTTTCCGATGAAGCCGTTGACGAAGCTGTGCAAAGCATCGCTGGTCAGAACAAAGCCTATAAAGACGCTGCCAAATCGAAAAAGGCTGCTGACGGCGATCAATTGCTGATCGATTTCGTGGGCCGCGCTGACGGCACTGAATTTGAAGGCGGCAAAGCCGAAGACGCTGCATTGGTCATCGGCTCAGGCACTTTCATTCCGGGCTTTGAAGAGCAATTGACCGGCGTGAAAACCGGCGATGAAAAAACCATCACCGTGACATTCCCTGCGGATTACCAAGCCGAGCATCTCGCTGGTAAAGAAGCGGAGTTTGATATCGTTGTGAAAGCTGTGAAGGTGGAAACCGACACCAAGCTTGATGATGAATTCGCCGCGCAATTGGGCCTTGAGAGCCTCGATAAGCTGAAAGAATTGCTGCGCGGTCAAATCGAACAGCAGACCGCAGGCCTGACGCGCACACAGATGAAGCGCGCTTTGCTTGACCAATTGGCAGCCGGCCATGATTTCGACGTTCCAGAGGGAATGGTGAACGCTGAGTTTGAACAAATCTGGGCGCAGCTTCAGCAAGAAGCAGCGAATGAAGAAGATTCAGAAGCGGCGCTGAAAGGCATCGAAGACGATAAAGACGAATATCGCGGCATTGCCGAGCGCCGTGTGCGTTTGGGACTGTTGCTGTCTGAAATCGGTCAGGCGAACAATGTCGAAGTGACAGGGCAAGAAATGTCGGCGCTGATCCAGCAGGCTGCGCAGCAGTACCGCGAGGAAGATCGCCAACGTTTCATGGAATATGTCCAGAACGAGCCAATGGCCGCCGCTCAATTGCGCGCGCCGCTCTATGAAGACAAAGTCGTCGATTTCCTCTTCGACAAGGCTGACGTAACCGAACGCGAAGTCACGCAGGAAGAGCTGGAAGCAGCGATCGAAGCGGAAGACGAAGCCGAAGCGAAGCCAGCGAAGAAGAAAGCACCAGCTAAGAAAGCAGCTGCGAAGAAAGCTCCCGCTAAAAAGGCAGACGATAAGCCTGCAGCCAAGAAGGCGGCTCCCAAGAAAGCTGCTGCGAAAAAGCCAGCGGCGAAAAAAGAAGCAGCGAAACCTGCGGCTAAAAAGGCGCCTGCAAAGAAAGCGGCTCCTAAGAAAGCAGCGGCTAAGAAGGCTCCTGCGAAGAAGCCTGCTGCCAAGAAATAGGCTGCATTGGCTTCAGGGCCAAATGAGGCCAGTTGAGGCTAAATAAGAGATAACAAGGCCAGCGGCGCGAATATGCGTTGCTGGCCTTTCTCTTTGGGGGAGGTGAAACCGCCCAATCGGGCTTAAAAATTGCCGCTAATATCCAGTCTGAAAATCGGACCGATCCGGCGGCGGCGCTCTTCTACGAAAGCAATTGGTGAAGTGTTGCGCGGGCCATCAAAAACGGTGCGCTCAAAAATATCGCGGCCATCCAGAAAATTGCCGACGGTTGCTCGGACATTCATTCCGGCGAGGTCTTTGTGCTCGACAAATGCACGGGCGAAGGTTGGGCCGTCTTGCTCCACACTCACTTCCTCAGTGCGGAACCTTGGCCGGCCTCTTCTGAAGCTAAACCCGCCGCCATAGGCTATGCTGCTGCCTGGGATATCGTGGCGCAAGTCCATGTCGACTTCGCGAGAGCGCCCGCCGGAAAAATCGCGTGTTTCGCCGGTCAAAGGATCGCGCACAGAGCCCTTTTCATATTCCAACCGCACGTCAAACTGCGCGCCTTTCCATCCCAAAGGATCCAGCTTGAATGTGCTCGACCATTCCAGCTCTAGCCGCCGCGCCGAAGGAATATTTCCGCGCGCTTCGCCGCCGCCGACCAAGGGCACAATATCGATCAAATCCTCAATCCAGCGGCGTTCTGCGATCAGGCTGGTTGAGCCCCATTCGCCAAGGTTCTTATTCAGCTCCAGCTTGGCTTCCCACGTTTGCGCAGGAACCAGCTCGTTATTGCCAGCGTTCGCCACTTCATCATCAACATTCACGCGGGCGAGAAAGTCGCCAAAGGATAGCTGCCCAACGCGGCGCTCGCCCGTCAGTGTGATGTCCAGCCCCGCGCCATTGTTCCAGCTCAAAGACGCAGAGCCCTTGGGCCGTTTGAAGCTGCGATCATTGGCCGCGCTGCCGGTTTGTTTCAGGGTGGAGAATTCATAGCCTGCATTGGCTTGAAAGCTGAGGCGAGGGGTGACCGCTTTGCTGACGCTGATCGAGGCATCGTAACGGTCTTCAGTGACGCCGCCTGTGCCTTCGGGGAAGTCTTCCTCGATGAAATCACCGGCCGCATCCAATTCAAACAGGCCCGATATCCGGTCGAGCCGGTTGAAAGCGGCCTCGCCAGCGATTTGCCACTGCGCGCCCAGCAGCGGGAAGTCATATTCCGCCCGGCCAATGCGCTCGCCCACGCTGTCGAGCCGCGTAAAACGGTCGCCAATCGCGGGCAGGGCCGCATCGTCAAATTCTTCGATAACGGTCTGGCCGAAATCTTCATTGTCATAGCGCTCGACCCCGATCAGCTTCAAACTGCCCGCACCAATTGGCAAGGTCACATCGCCGCTGATTTCATATTCATAGCCATCCTCGCCCAGGCGAATTTCGCGCAGGCTGGGCGTGAGCAGTGGGCCGGTTATCGCTTCATCGGTGTTGCGGCGGAAATAGCTGCGCGCGTAAGACAGGTTTAGGGTCGCGCTAATGTCATTGCCAAAATCATAGCCGAGATTGGCGGACAATGTCGGTTTATCAAAGCGGCCCCGAAAGCGGGTTTCCTCTGTGGCGATTAGCGCGCCTGCACCATCGCGGATGATCGTTGGGCCATCAGAGCCAAAACGGTTGTTGGGATTATCAAGCGCAAGGGTGAAGCTTAAATCGCCGGTTGTGCCTGCAACCGATATTTCTCCGCCATACAGTTCGGGCGACCAAGCAGTGTCGCGGTAGCGGCCTTTCCAGGCGAATGTGCCAGAAATGCCCTGCAAATCGACCACGACATTGGCCACTTGGCCCGATAGGCCGGGCACATCGAGGCTCGTTCCATCGACGATTTCAATGCGCACAACGTCACTGGCGGGGATGCGGCGCAATTGATCTTGTGCGCTGTCGGATTTGCTGGAGAGTCGCTCTCCATTGACGATGACGTTTTGGTTCGCTTGGCCAAGCCCGCGCCCACCATTATTGCCGCCGCCACCGCCGCCGCCTTGCAATTGAAAGCCGGGAATTTGTTCGATCATGTCGAGCGCGCTGCGCGGGGCGAAGCGTTCGAAATAGGCGGGCTCATATGTTTGCCCGTCGGCTTCTGCGGGCGCTTCAGTTCCCGCCTCAAGAGCATCGGGCGCGGCTTGAGGGCCTTGCGCTTGGGCGGTGCCTGAGCTCATCCCTGCACACATCATAGCCATTGCAGAGCAAGTCATTGCGAGCGCTTTGCCATGTTTCAGGCGCAGGGAAGGGTGAATTGTCAAAATATGCTATCTGCCGAATAGTTTAGCCGCCGCATAATCGGTGTACCGCTACACAAAAGCCATGCTCGACCAGTGGTTGCCCCTGTCAGACCAACGTCAATTATACCGCCAATTACGCAGTTTCCCCAATGGAGTGGTTAAAGCCCTTGAACATTGGCGCGCAGCGTCCGACATAGAACTTCAACGTTTTAAAAGGACACGCTTCATATGATCGATCTGTTCGGCGGCGAAGGCCACGCCACTCAAGGGCAATTTACTCGCGACCCGCTCACCGGCGCTCTTGTGCCCATGGTGGTTGAACAGACCAGCCGCGGTGAACGCAGCTTCGATATTTTCTCGCGGCTTCTGCGCGAACGGATCGTCTTTGTGACCGGTCAAATCGAAGACGGCATGGCATCGCTTATCACAGCGCAGCTATTGTTCCTTGAAAGCGAAAACCCTTCGAAACCGATCAGCATGTATATTAACTCGCCCGGCGGCGTTGTTACCGCTGGCCTGCAAATTTACGATACGATGCAGTATATCAAGCCGCGCGTTTCCACTGTGGTCATGGGCCAAGCGGCCTCCATGGGCAGTTTCCTGCTTGCGGCGGGTGAGCCGGGCATGCGGATCGCATTGCCTAATGCGCGAGTCATGATCCACCAACCTTCTGGTGGTGCGCGCGGTATGGCATCCGATATTGAAATTCAGGCGCGCGAGATCCTGCGCATCAAGAGCCGTATGAATGATCTTTATGTCAAATTCACCGGCAAGAAGCTGAAAGAAGTGGAAGCGGCAATGGACCGCGACACTTTCCTAGAGGCTGATGAAGCGATGAAGTTTGGCCTGGTGGATAAGGTTTTTGAAACCCGTCCAGAAGGCGAAGGCGATGATGAAAAAGGTTCGGGTGGCGCTCCGTCCTGATCCTGGATCAGCCATTGCAATTAATTTACTTTGATCTTTCGCGTAATTTTGGGACATTGCACCCATATTGGCGGCAATGATGGGCGATTTTCCCGTTCACCAATGGCAAAACACAGACCGGACGGTTGATTCATGCCTACGGGCTTCTACACTGGCCGAATCCCTGACACGGGAATGGGGTATCGATAGGATATGACGAAATTGAGCGGAACCGATAGTAAAAGCACTTTGTACTGCAGCTTTTGCGGTAAATCACAGCATGAAGTGCGCAAACTTATTGCAGGCCCCACGGTCTTTATTTGTGATGAGTGTGTAGAGCTATGTAATGACATCATCCGCGAAGAAACCAAGGCTGGCCTTGGCGGACGCAAAGAGGGCGAAGTGCCTTCACCGTCCGAAATCTTTGCCACGCTCAATGATTATGTGATCGGTCAGAACTCCGCGAAGCGCAATCTCGCTGTCGCGGTTCACAACCATTACAAACGCCTCGAACATTCGGGCAAATCCGGTGATGTTGAGCTGGCGAAATCGAACATTCTGCTCGTTGGCCCAACCGGCACGGGTAAGACTTTGCTTGCGCAGACTTTGGCGCGCACTTTTGACGTGCCCTTCACAATGGCCGATGCGACGACTTTGACAGAAGCCGGCTATGTCGGTGAAGATGTTGAGAATATCATTCTGAAATTGCTGCAATCATCTGACTATAATGTCGAAAAAGCGCAGCACGGCATCGTCTATATTGACGAGATCGACAAAATCACCCGCAAGGCTGAAAACCCCTCCATCACCCGCGATGTATCGGGCGAGGGTGTGCAGCAGGCTTTGCTGAAATTGATGGAAGGCACGACGGCCTCTGTTCCCCCGCAAGGTGGGCGCAAGCATCCTCAGCAGGAATTCCTGCAAGTCGACACCACCAATATTCTCTTCATTTGCGGCGGCGCATTTGCAGGCCTCGATAAAATTATCGCTGACCGCCTGCAAAAACGCTCGATCGGTTTCGGCGCGCATGTTGCCGATCCCGACAAGCGCAATGTCGGCGAATTGCTTGAAATGAGCGAGCCGGAAGATTTGCTCAAATTTGGCCTAATCCCTGAATTTGTTGGCCGCCTGCCCGTTATCGCGACCCTGCATGACCTTGATGTCGATGCTTTGGTAACAATCCTGCAAGAGCCGAAAAATGCCATTGCCAAGCAATATGCAAAATTGTTTGAGCTGGAAAAGGTTGAGCTGACCTTCACCGATGATGCGTTGCGGGCGATTGCGGAAAAAGCGATCCTGCGCAAAACCGGCGCGCGCGGGCTGCGTTCTATCGTTGAGGCGATCCTGCTCGATACGATGTTCGACCTGCCCGATATGGAAGGCGTCAATGAAATCGTCGTCGACGGCGATGTGGTCCTTGGCAAAAAAGACCCGATTCAGGTTCTCGGTCCCAAGGATGATGAGGACGCCGAAGAGGCTGCTTGATTAGGCGCTATTTGTTCGTTTGCGGGAAAAACCGCCAGCGTAGCCCAACAGCAGAGCAATTGTTTTCCCAATTCGATGGGCTTGATGTGCTGTCTGCGGGCATACGGCGCGATTCCGATGAACAGCTCAATGGTGAATTGGTCGAATGGGCCGATATGATCTTTGTGATGGAAAAGCGCCAATTGACGTTTGTTCAATCAAATTTCCGTGAGCAATTGCTTGGAACGCAGGTGATCAATCTCTCAATTCCTGACCGTTTTGAATTTATGGAAGACGAATTGGTCGATTTGCTCCGTGTAAAAATGAAGCGGTTCCTTCCCTAAACACAAAAAACCCCGCCTGACCGGGAGGGGGTGGTCAGACGGGGTTCGGGAGTTGCGCTGCCCTGCGGTTTGGAGGGAGTAAGCAGAGCAGCGCGAAGGGGGCGTATATTTTGCCTCGCTATGGATTAGTTCGGCAGGAACACTCCATCGGTTACATGAATAATGCCATTCGATGTTTTGACGTCGGCTTGGGTCACTGCGGCGGCGCGGCCTGCGCCGTCCGTCACCACGACTATGTCACCCGAAAGGCGGGCTTGCAGAACGCCGCCGGCCAAAGTCTTGATGCGCGCCACGCCGTCTTTGCTGCCCTTGATGTAGCCAACAATCATCTCTGCTGTGATGTTACCGCCGACGACGTGATATGTTAAAATGCCGGTCAGCGCTTCTTTGTTTTCCGGCTTCACCAAAGTTGCGACCGTGCCCTCGGGCAGTTTCGCAAAAGCTGTATCCGTCGGCGCGAAAACCGTGAACGGGCCGCCATTTGACAATGTGTCACCAAGGCCAGCCGCGGTTACCGCCGCAACCAAAGTGCCATGCACGCCGGTGCTTTGCGCGGTTTCAACAATATTGGGCTGCTCTGCGGTTTTGACCATTTTGTGGCCGTGATTATGCGCAAGCGCGCCGGTTGCGCTACCTACTGCCATTACAGAGGTCGCAGCGACTGCGGCGAGAGAGGCGAGTTTTAGCTGTTTAGATATCGACATTCGTAGTCTCCTTTTAGCCAAGCCCCTCCGCTTGTGCCTAGAGTTACGCAGGCTGCGCTGGCCAGGATGCAAAAAGATTGTGAGAAAGTTTCTTAGCGTGAAAATCCGCTAGAAAAGCAGGCACTTAAACTTGAGTGAATGCGCCTTCGGCCACAACAGGGCCAGCATCAACGCCGTCTGGTTTGCCGCCCAAAGGCTCGCGCGTCAGCACCACCGCCACGCCGTCACCCATATTACCGGTGATCTCTGCAGGCAGGGTTACGCGGCGCTCTTCGCCGGCCACCACAACGCCGAGGCTTTGCAATTCGCTGCCGTCGGCTGGCACGAGCCACAATTCGTGATCATGCACGCCGTCTGCGGTTAGCCCGCTGGCCGAGACAAGCATTTCCTTCGCCTCTGGCAAATAGGTCACGCCGATGCGCAAATTGGTGTCGCCAATCGGTACGTTGGCCATCAATGGCGCTTGCTGCGCGGCGATTACTGGCGCGGAGCCTGCGGGATCTTGGCCCGGTGACACGACCATCAGAGCAACGGCGGCCACTGCTGCGGCGGCCGCTGTGCTTCCCGCGATCTGCCAGTTTCTCAGACGCGTTTTGAGCGAGACGACATCTGCGCCCGCATCCGCTCCGCTTTCCTTTGCATTGACCGCGGCATTGATCCGTTCCCAGACCTGCGCGTCGGGCGCTGCGCCGTCCATTTCATCACTTAGCGGGATAAACCAATTGTCCCACCAATCCTTGCGGCTGACGAAAATGCCGCCGCTGGTCATTTTGCCGCGCGCCTCGAGCAATTCCTCTCCCTCTAGAAGGCCGAGCGAATATTCCGCCGCCAGCATGGGATCATCGCGCTTAATGGTTGGTTCTTTGTTTTTGGAGGGGCTCATTCGTTCGCCTCCAAACATCCACGCAGTTTTTGTAAGCCGCGCCGGACCCAGCTTTTCATCGTGCCCAGCGGCACATCGGCATCTTCCGCCAATTGCGCATAGGTCTGACCGTCAAAGAATGCAGAGCGAATGGCGCCGCGTTGGCGTTCTTCCAATTCCTCGAGACAGGCGTGAATTTGTGTCGCTTTTTCCGCGTCGATTAGCAGGCTGTCGGCCAAGGGCGCAGCGTCAGGAATGGGCGCGGCTTCTTCAACCGGGACGGCGCCCTGACGCACTTTGCCTGAGCGAAGGCGATCCACCGCGCGGTTGCGGGCGAAGGTTGCAAGCCATGAAATAGGGCTGGCACGGGCGGGATCATAGCGATCCGCACGCTGCCACAAATTCACATATACGTCTTGCAAAGCGTCTTCGGCCTCCTTTCGGTCACCCAAGATACGCAGGCAGATGCCGAATAGTTTCGCCGAAGTTGCATCATAAATTTCTTGCAAAGCAGATTGGTCGCCATCGGCGAGCCGCGCCATGGCGGATTTGAGCGCCTCGCGCGCTTCGGGTGTCGCGGCCCGAACCATTCAGCAGCACCCCTGTTCGATGGAGACGGTTTCCAGCTGAAGAGTGGCATGGTCGATACCAAATTGCTCTGCCAAGCCGATCGTTGCTTCGCGCAAAAACGCGTCAGCCTCCGCCCCGAATGCAGGGCCTTGGGGCATCAAGAGGTGTGCGGTGAGAGCGGTTTCGGTCGTCGACATAGGCCAGATGTGCAAATCATCGACTGAGGCCACCCCGTCAAGCCCTGAAAGGTAGGATTTCACTGCCTTTTGGTCGATCCCCTCCGGCACGGCGAGCAATCCCATGCGCAGGCTTTGCTTGGTCAGGTGCCAAGTGCCAGCCGCGATGATCGCCACAATGACGAAACTGGTCAGAGGATCGATCCAGCTTTGACCGGTATAGATGATCGCCACGCCAGCGATAACGACGCCCAGCGACACGAGCGCATCGGCGGCCATATGCAGGAACGCGCCTCTGATATTGAGGTCATCATGCCGCCCGCGCAAGAACATCAGGGCGGTGCCTGTATTGATCGCAATGCCTATCCCTGCGACCACGACCATGGTCATGCCTTGAACCGGCGCGGGCTCAAAAATCCGGTGGATTGTCTCAAATAATATAGCGCCGATTGCGACTGCCAGCAGCAGCGCATTGGCCAGCGCGGCGAGAATGGTCGAGCTTTTATAGCCATAAGTGTAGCGGCTGGTCGGAGCCTTCTTCGCCGCAACACTCGCGCCCCACGCCAGCAGCAATGCGAGCACATCGGACAGATTGTGGCCTGCATCGGCGACCAGCGCCATGGAGCCTGAGAGGAAGCCGTAAGTCGCCTCGACAATAACAAAGCCGGTGTTGAGGATGACGCCGATCAGGAAGGCTTTGCCAAAATCGGCGGGCGCGTGGACATGGCCGTGTGAGTGACCATCGCCGTGGCCGAGGAAGCCGTGCGAATGGTCATGGTCATGGCCATCTGTATGGCCCTGGTCATGCCTGCCAGAATGTGAGTGATCCGTCCCCATTGGCTCAGTCATAGACGCAAGCATCCAGCCCGTCACGCCTTACCACCGCCATGCGCGCCTGAATGGTGCGGCCATGGCGCGCGAGCCAGCCTGATGGAGCGATAACCTGGCGTTTCTTAGGCAGGGGCAGGGCAACCGCCATGCGGGCCGCTTCGTTTTTGGTTAGGCGCGCCGCGGTGTGGCTGAAATAGCGCTTGGCTCCGGCCTCGGCCCCATATGTCCCAATGCCGGTTTCCGCTACATTGAGATAAACCTCCATGATCCGGCGCTTTCCCCAGACTTTCTCAATGGCGAAGGCGAAATAGGCCTCCAAACCCTTGCGCGCATAGCCGCCGCCTTGCCACAGGAAGACGTTCTTCGCGGTCTGCTGAGTGATGGTGGAGCCGCCCCTGATGCGTCCGCCTTTTGCATTATATTTAATCGCCTTTTCAATCGCCTCTGTGTCAAAGCCATCATGCGCGCAGAACTTTGCATCCTCCGCCGCAATCACGGCGCTGACCAAATTGCGGTCGATATTGTCTAAGCTTTCCCAGTCTTTGGACAGCGAATTGTCATCCATCACCATGGTCGCGGTGATCGGCACGGGGATCCATTTGAATGCGATGATAAGCAGCAGGCTTATCCCGATGAACCACAGGACAATTTGCGCAAGAAATCGGGCGAGCCAGCGGATCATGGGGCCAAAAATAGAAGATTGGCGCGTTTCGACAAGAGTAATATTCTTTTGTGTCGCTTGCGTCCTATCACGCAAAGATGGTTGGATGCATTAGGGGCATCATCAGATCAGCGAACGCGGGACAGATTATGTCAAGATCACCAGAAGCCACCAAAGCCAAAACGCCAAATGCACCCAATGCTGATACCATGCCAGCATTTGCCCGCATGATGCGCGCCACGGTCTTTGCGTGCGGCGAAGAAGCACTGGTCGAAAGCGCGGCGGATAATGGCGAGGCGGCGGAAAAACTCGCTGCGGCCTAACTTTGCGTTTATGATTATCGTCATTGAAGGCATAAGCGCGGCGGGCAAAACCACGTATTCGCGCAAGATTGGCATGCGATATTGCGTGCCGGAAATTCCCGCGAAAGGCGAACGGCCTGGAGAAGATGGCTCACTGCAAGAGCATGCGCTTTTTTGGGCCAATCACAACGCGGCGCGCTTCCAAATGGCCATGGAAATCGAAGCCCAATATGGCTTTGCGATTTGCGATACCGACCCGATGAAAGTGCATTACTCATGGAGCATGGAACGCGCAGGTTTCCATTGGCCGGATAAGTTTGAATCCGCCATTCCCGCTGTGCGTCAAGCCATCCAAGAGCGCCGCCTCGGCTTTGCAGATCGATATTATGTGAAGCGCATCGACGCCAAAACTGCACGCATGCAAAAAGAGGGTGACTTGGCCCGATCACGGGGCAATTTTGATCAGCATCTCGCTTTGCAGCCCCATCTCATCGATTGGTTCAGAGCCCTGTCCGACATATTACCGAGGAAGGTGGAATTTGCCTTTCCTGATCCAGCGAATTTGCTGTCCCAGTTGGAAAGCAAAACGCCGGAGGATAACCCCCGGCGCTTCGATACTTCTATATTTGATGCTCTGATTGAGCGCCTGCCTACTTAAATCAAGCAGCGCCCAGCATCAGCCGTTCTCCAGCAATGCTCTTCATGGCTTTTTGCAGCTTTTCAAACGCGCGCACTTCGATCTGGCGAATGCGTTCGCGCGATACTTCGTAGACCTGCGACAGTTCTTCCAAAGTTTGCGGCTTTTCCGTCAAACGGCGCTCTGTCAGAATGTGCTTTTCGCGGTCATTGAGAGCGTCCATCGCTTCCAATAGCATGTCATGGCGAACCTCGGCTTCTTGCGCGTTGGCCACCGTCTCATCCTGCAAAGGACGATCATCGGTCAGCCAATCCTGCATCTCGCCGGAGCCTTCCTCGCCATTGCGCATTGGCACGTTCAACGAGCCATCGCCGCCCATCATCATGCGGCGGTTCATATTGATGACTTCTTGCTCCGGAACGCCCAGATCGGTTGCGATCTTATTGACGTCATCCGGCGACAAATCCGTGTCTTCATACGCCTCAAGCTGCTTCTTCATCCGGCGAAGGTTGAAGAACAATTTCTTCTGGGCCGCGGTCGTGCCCATTTTGACCAGGCTCCATGAGCGCAGGATATATTCCTGCATGCTCGCCTTAATCCACCACATTGCATAGGTGGCGAGGCGGAAACCGCGATCGGGTTCGAATTTCTTCACGCCTTGCATCAGGCCTACATTCCCTTCGGAAATGAGGTCGGACACAGGCAGGCCATAGCCGCGGTAACCCATCGCAATTTTCGCCACTAGGCGTAGATGCGAGGTGACCAACTGGGCTGCTGCCTCTGGATCTTCATGTTCTTCGTAGCGCTTGGCGAGCATATATTCCTGCTCGGCGGTCAGCACGGGGTATTTTTTGATTTCCGACAAATAGCGGTTGAGGCTTTGCTCACCCCCCAATGCGGGGACGGAAGTTTTCGTCTTCGTAGTCACGTATTCCCTAACCTTTCTGTGTCGACCTCTTGTCTTCGGACCCCTGATGGGCATCCGTAGCTACGGGCCACTTGGTTACATATATGCATGGTTTATCACATTTGCAGCCCTTTGGGATGCATTTCGTCGATAACACTATGCAAGTTCGTCGATTAATTCCTGCATGTCAGCGGGTAAATCGGCGGTAAAAGCGATTTTTTGTCCCGAAACGGGATGGATGAACCCCAGGCTTGCCGCGTGGAGGGCTTGCCGTGCGAATCCTGTCTCTTTCAGGATTGATCGCAAGGATTTGGGGTCACGTCCATACGTCTGATCCCCTAATAGCGCATGGCCGATTGATGCACAGTGAACGCGCACCTGATGGGTGCGTCCGGTTTCCAACTGGCACTCGATCAGCGAGGAATTATTAAGCCGTTCCAGCGACTTGTAATGGGTTACGGCATGTTTTCCGCGTTTCGCATCCTCAGGAAGGACGGCCATTTTCTTGCGGTTTTGCGGCGAGCGGCCAAGGCGCCCTTTGACCGTTCCTTTGGACGGCTTTGGATGGCCTGCGCACACAGCCAAATAGCGCCGCTCAATCGAGTGATCGGCGAATTGTTTCGCTAAGCCTTCGTGCGCTTTGTCGGTTTTCGCTACTGCGAGCAGCCCCGATGTGTCTTTGTCGATGCGGTGGACAATTCCGGGCCGCGCAACGCCGCCAATGCCTGACAATTGCCCCTTGCAATGGTGCAGCAGCGCATTCACCAGCGTTCCGTCGGGATTTCCGGCGGCGGGATGCACGACCATTCCGGCAGGCTTATTGACGATGATGAGGTAATCATCCTCGAACACCACCTCCAGCGGGATGTCTTGCGGCTGGGCCTCTGCCTCCACCGGTGCGGGCACGGTAATGGAGAAGGGCGTGCCGGCGGTCACCTTGGCCGAGGGCGAGGTTGTTGCTTTGCCGCCGATCGTGACGCGGCCTTCTGCGATCAGCGCCTTGATGCGTTCGCGCGATAGGTCGCTGACGCTGGCCAGCGCCTTGTCGAGGCGGGCGCCTTCGCCAATTTCGCCTGTGATGACTTCCTGCTCGCTCATGGCTAAGGCTCATGCGCGATGGATGGTGAAGTGACAAGTTCTGTGATGGCGGCAATGCGCGGCGCGGCGGAGCGCGCGCATCCAGCAGAGGCTTGCGGCATATTGTTGGGCGAGGCGGGCAGGATAAGCACCCTGCTTGAAACGCAAAACGTCCACCCAAACCCGCAGACGCATTTCGAGATTGATCCTGCCGCTCTGATCGCCGCTCATAAAGAAGCGCGCGAGGGCGGGGCCGCGGTGCTTGGCTATTTCCATTCGCATCCCGCTGGCGAGGCCCGCCCGTCTGCGACCGATCAAGCGCAATCCGCAGGGGACGGCGCAATTTGGGCGATTGCGAGCGAGGAGGAGATCAGCTTTTGGCGCGATCATCCGCAGGGCTTTCAGCACCTCCAGTATAACATTGTTTAGGTGAGGGTTTAGGCGGGAGCTAAGCCAAGCCAACCAACCGATAGGTCCATTTTGCAGCAGGTTTTGCCCCATCAAAGGGTGGGCGAGGGTGGATGCGCTGCAAATTTCTGCTTAGACGTAGTGGCAATTGCAAAAACAGCCCTCGGGACCCGCACATATAATGACCCAAACATCGCCCACGGAACTTGCAGCATTGCTATGTTCGCGCCTTTGCCATGACATGCTTTCGCCGGTTGGCGCTTTGTCCAATGGCCTCGAATTGCTCGCCGATGAAACCGACGAAGCCATGCGCAAGCAATGTATTGAGTTGATGGAGCAAAGCGCGACATCGTCCACCAATAAGCTCAAATTCTTCCGCCTCGCCTTTGGTGCGGCGGGCGGATTTGGTGATGCTGTCCCGGTTGAGGAAAGCCAAGAGGTCATCAATGCTTTGGCCGAGGGGTCAAAAGGGGTTGAGGTCAATTGGGCGATTGAGGCATCCAGCCTGCCCAAGCCTGCGGTCAAAGTCATGCTCAACCTATCGCAGATTGCAATGGATGCGCTTGTGCGCGGCGGCACGCTCGATATTGGCGCAGAAATGCGCGATGGCGCGGCGGAGATTGTGGTGCGCGCGAGCGGGCCCAAGATTGCGTTCGATGATACAATCGGCCACGCGATTGAAGGCGAAATGGACTTGGACGAATTGTCTAGCCGAACGGCCGCGGCGCATATGATCGCATTACTGGCAGAGGAAACCGGCGGCGGCCTGCAGTTTAAGCGATCCGATGATGCGTTGGTCTTGGGTGCGGTTTTGCCCCAACCAGAAGGCATGATCGGCTGAATATGACCGGAGGACCTCTAGATTCCGATCTGGTCCACCGCGAGGTTCTCTCGCCCAATTGCAATGAACGCAAACTGCCGATCACAATGGCAGTGTTGCATTATACCGAAATGCACAGCGCCGATGCTGCAATTGAGCGGCTTTGCGATCCAGAGGCACAAGTCAGCGCGCATTATCTGATTGCGGAAAGCGGCGAAGTTATCCGGCTGGTGCCCGAGGAAAAGCGCGCATGGCATGCAGGACGCAGTTCGTGGCGCGGAATTGAAGATGTGAACTCAGCCAGCATTGGAATAGAAATCGATAATCTGGGGCATTTCGGCGGAGAGCCTGCTCGCCCGTTCGCGCCTGCGCAGATTGCTTCCCTAGTCCCGCTGCTCGCGCGCATTGTGAAGCAATATGATATCCCCCGCGCCAATGTTGTCGCGCATTCCGATGTAGCGCCAGAGCGTAAGATTGACCCGGGCGAGATGTTCCCATGGGAAGTGCTGGCCGATCATGGCCTGTGCCTAGCACGGCCAGAAAAGCTGCAATTGGGCGATCCGTTTGACAATGATGGGGCGTTTTATTTGGCGCTCGAACGCATTGGTTATGACATCACAGATGGCCGCAAAGCGGTCGAAGCGTTCCAGCGCCGCTGGCGGCCCGAACGCATTGATGGAAACATTGATGGGCAAATTCGCGCCATCGCATTTCAATTGTTGCTTGACCGCGATGAGGGGCGCTCACGATAGTTCAAATGAACGGTATTTTACAAGTTGTGACAGCATAGTCCGTAAATTCATGTATACGAGGGGCTATATTTTACAAATCGGTAATCAATCACTTTGGGGAGGGAAAGACTATGATGAAGAAATTGGCAGCCGAATTTTTCGGCACGTTCTGGTTGGTATTCGGAGGGTGCGGCGCAGCTGTACTCGCTGCTGTATTTATGACGCCAGACCCTGGCGCAATCCAGCTTGGCATTGGTTTTGTCGGCGTGTCTTTGGCCTTTGGTCTGACGGTTATGACCATGGCTTACACTGTCGGCCATATTTCCGGAGGCCATTTCAACCCTGCAGTTTCCCTCGGTCTTGCGATTGGCGGCCGATTTAGCTGGGCTGAGCTTGTTCCTTATTGGGCAGCGCAGGTCATTGGCGGCTTTTGTGCCGCTGGAACCTTGTTCCTTATTGCCAGCGGCGCACCGGATTTTGTCGCAGGCGGATTTGCTTCCAATGGCTTTGGCGAATTGTCGCCGGGTGGCTATTCCATGACGTCCGCGTTGATCGCTGAGATCGTGCTGACTGCGATGTTCCTGATCATCATTTTGGGTTCAACATCTTCGAAAGCACCAGCGGGTTTTGCACCGATTGCAATCGGTTTGGGCCTCACGCTGATCCACCTGATTTCGATACCCGTAACGAACACATCGGTAAATCCGGCGCGTTCAACCGCTGTGGCCTTCTACGCTGATAATTCAGCCTTCGTTGGCCAACTCTGGCTCTTCTGGGTCGCACCACTGATCGGCGCTGCTATTGGCGCGTTGATCTGGAAGACGCTGCTATCGTCAGAAGACTAAGCAGCAACTGCCAGTTACGGCAAACGAGGAGGGTCGGTTTCGCAAGAAGCCGGCCCTTTCTTTGTGTGCAATCCTAGCGTAACGGCATCTGTGTCAGGGGGCCAAGGCAGCCGCGGGCTTCTTTACCGAAGCGCGAGGAAAGTCCGGGCTCCACGAAATATGGGTGGCGGGTAACGCCCGCCGGTTCTGGGCTCGTCTCAGAATTAGGGATAGTGCCACAGAGAGCAAACCGCCGATGGATGCGCCCCTTGGGTGCATAACAGGTGAGGGTGAAAGGGTGCGGTAAGAGCGCACCGGGGGTCTGGTAACAGATTTTGCATGGTAAACCCCACTCGGAGCAAGGCCAAATAGGGGCCTCGCGCCCACTAGTGGGCAGGGGTGTTTCGCCCCGAGAGGCCCGGGTTGGCTGCTTGAGCGCAGGGAGCAATCCCTCGCCTAGATGAATGGCTGCCCAGTGTGGGTGGGTCCTCTTTGGATACCGCCCGCCAAGACAGAACCCGGCTTATGCGGCCCCCTGGCTTTATTGGTTTCCGCAGCGCCGTCCGGCGCGCGATGTCCTCGCTCATGCGATCTGAAGATCGCGTCGCTGCGGGCGGCCGCTTGGCCTTTGGGTTCACTGCGTTCACCGACTAACGTTATCCAACCTGATTTTCCATTTCCGACTGGTGCTTCCTTACTGGCTTGGGCGCGGAGCTCGGTCGGCGACTAGCCGACCGCAAGGCCGACTGGCCTCCCGCAGGCTCGACAGGGCCGAGGATATCGCACCTGCGGAGGCAGGTGCATGAAGCAAACACAATCCATTCTTGCTTTCATCACCTTGGGTTCAGATGCTGGGTGCTCTATTGCCTACATTGGTGAAGACAATAGGGGCCACAAATATGTTCGAACTCGCTGCCAGTGCATTGGCACTATTGATGGCGCATCCCTCGCATTCCGCGCCGCAAACGCCTGAGCAAGCTGCCGAGCAAGCAGCGGCGTTAATCAAGCCGGTTCCCGCTGATGCAATTGTTGCCATCAGGCAGACTTGCGCTCTGCCCGCCGAGGCAAAATTCATCGATGCGCGCCATATCGCCAGTGCTGATGAGCTGGCGACCATGTTGGAGGGGCTGGAGCTCGATAGGCCCGAAGCTTCGCGGACAATCGTCCATGGTGGCAAGTTCGTGGGCGAAGACATCATCGTCATGCTCGGCAAGCTAGAGGGTGGCTGCATCCACGATAGCGACTTGTCGCGCACTCGCGCCGAGGCGGCCAGTTTTGCCGGATCATCGATCATCAACTCCTCCATCGAACGAGCCGATTGGTCCAGCGCCATTCTCAATGAAACGCGGCTAGTCGGGGTCAATGCAAAGGATGCAAAGCTGACCGGCGCGGCGCTGCGCGGTGCCTTATGGAAAGGCCAAAATTGGAAGAGCAATCTTGCCAAAGCGGACTTTACCGGCGCGCTAATGCTCGGCTTTCGGTTTGAATGCGGCATCACCATGGATGAAAGCTGCGGCGGCAGTTCAGGCGCCAAATTCGACCGCGCCGATCTAAGCGCTGCTGATCTCGCCGAATTTCCCACATGGGGCTATGACAGTTTTGCCGGTGCGGTCTTCGAAGGAACCCGTATCCACCCCCGTGCGGTCAAAAACCTGAAGGCCATGGAGCTGGGCAATTCCCTTGTCTTGGCCAGTGCGGGAAAGCGCTGGGACGGAACGCGCGCCGAGGACAAAGGCGTGCAGATTTCGGCCGAGGAATTTGCCGCATTGCGCGCCGACAATCTCACCGCCGCGCCGGCTGCCCCTAGCTTTGATTGCGCCAAGGCTAGCAACTTTGCCGAAACCGAAATTTGCGGCCAATATGGCCATGAATTGCGCAGCCTCGACCGCGACATGGCCCATGCTTATGCGCTAAACCGGATCGATCGCCGCGTCTCTTGGCGCAGCCAGCGCGATTGGCTCAAAACGCGCAATGCCTGCAAGGATCGCAGCTGCATTGTCGAAGCATATAAAAGCCGGATCAGCGTTCTGCTGGCCAGCTTGGACACGCGCCTAAACCTTGCGCCTGACCAGAGCGCCGCGTTTCATGAGGATGTTCTGCCGCTCAGCAAAGCCATGCGCAAAACCGAATTGTATAAGCGTATCCTGCCGGTGCTTGAGGGGGCGAGCATCCAGGATGTTACTCTCACTGGATTGGAGGATGGCAGCATCCGGATTAAGGGCACTGCGGTGGGCGGCAATGCGCATTTGTGCAGCGTGGAGGCCGATGCCTTTTACGATGCGAAAACGGGCTGGTATTCTGCGCGTTCGCTGGTGAATGATAAGCCTGTGACCGTGGCATTGTTCCGCGTTTGGGAAGATCGCCTGCAATTTAAATATTCTGGCAATATGGGCGACACGCCAAGCGAGGCGAGCAATTTCATTGGTTGCGGTGCGCGGGCCGCCTTTGGCGAACTGCGCGCGCTTAACGGGATTTAGGGGCGGGATTTAGAGGCGATGTTTAGGCCTGTGTTTGGCGGCTAGGGTGACAAAGGTTACACCCTGTCACCTTCACGCCTTGCCCAGTTTATTGAATATAAACAATGCCCTGCTCAAAAAAATTGCAGAAGGGTGACAATTGGGGGGTGACACGCTGTTTGTCACCTTTGGTATAAATCCTCCTTTTGAGGGCGCGCGCGGGACCGGCGATTGGAAAGAACGGAGCACTTTGCTCCTTCGCTCTTTATCGCTTTTTCAACGTGTAGGAAAATGGGCTCAATGGTTGCCCTCCGAGTTATTCCCTATCGAGGCCTTTTTGGGCGAACCTGCGGGGTTCTGCCAATGGTGCCGAGTGTTTGCTATTTTGACTTCTGGGTTGACCAATCTACGTCTTACATCGGATGGAAATCGGACATCCCGAATAGGCGCCATGATAGTAACAAAAAGGGCGGGCCAATACAGCCCGCCCCATTCCTAGGCAGAGAGGTTCCTAGGGGTGCTTACATATCAAAGCCGAACTCGATGCCAAAGCGGCGCGGCGGGCTGATTTGATTGAAATTGAACAGCGCCGCAACGTTCGTCAGCGATGTCACAAAAATCTCATCATTGAGGTTCTTGGAAAACACGGTGACGTGGAAGCGGTCATCGGGAAGATCCCATCTGATGCTGGCATCAAACACATTGTAGGATGGGATTTCTCCAATCGGAGACCCGTTAGCCAGTAGGTTCTGATTATCGACATAGATCCAATCACCGCGGAAGGTGAGCAAGCCTGCATCACCCAGCCCTGCCTCGTAAGTGAGGCCTGCGCCAAGCGTCCATTCCGGCGCTCTTGATAGCGGCAAAGCAGAATTGTCTGTCACCACTCCGTCATTGTTGAGGTCCGCGAAGAACTCGTCATATTTCGCATCGATATAGCCCAATGAGAAATCGATATTGAGCCCGTCGAGCGGAACCGCTGTCACTTCCAGCTCAACGCCTTGCACGGTGGCATTGGCGGCATTGTCTGTAATTGTTTCTTGCGGGTTGTTCGGATCGGTAGAGGAGCGGATGACGGTTCGCTGGAGATCGTCATATTTGCTGCGGAACAGCGCAATATTGGTCCGCACTCGGTTATCGAGCCAATCAGCCTTTAGGCCAACCTCAAACGCATCAACCGATTCCTCATCAAAAGGTCCAAGCGCGGTGGCAGTTGAGCCGCGCACGCTAAAGCCGCCGCTTTTGAACCCGCGTGAAAAGGTGCCGTAGACAAGCGCATCATCGGTCAGTTGATAATCGACACCGATTTTGGGCCCGAAGTTCGACCAGCTGTCATCAAGGTTGATACGCGGCGCGATGCCCAAAGCGACAGGCTGGAACAAGGATGAGAAGAAGTCTTTCTCCTCATAAGTGTAGCGCCCGCCGAGACTGACACGCAGACTGTCAGTAATGTCGTAATCAAACTGAGCAAACGCTGCAAAGTTGCGGTGTGTTTGTCCGCCTTGAGAACGCAGGTTTGTTGCATTTCCGGTATTGGTGATATCCAAGAACGTATCGCGCTGGAGGAAGAATTTCTGACGGAAATAGAACAGGCCTGCGATCACATCGAGATTGTCAGAAACGCCCCAATCATAGCGCAATTCAGTAGAGAACTGCTCATGCGGGGTCTCGCGCAGGGTCTCAAAGAAATTGGCCGGCGTGCCGTCTGTGTCATTGTTGTTTGAATCGGATGTTTCGCGGTAATTGGACACAGAGGTCAGTGTGCCCGGGCCAATCTCCCAATTCATTTCAGCGGTCAGGCCGAACACTTCAATATCGCTGAAGCCTTCGACAGCGAATGGGAAAGCGCGCACTTCTTCGCCCTTTTGGAACACTGGCGGGTTATGGAAAACCTGCAATAATTGACCGGGTTCAGAGATATTGATCGTCGGCAGATTGTCGCTTTTCTCGTCGTAATATTCGCCAATCAGTGTCAGCTCGAAATTGTCGCTTGGCGTGAACCGCAGGGTTGGACGCAAGGAAAATGTGTTCGAGCGTCCAGCATCGCGCGAGACGCGATTTCCCGGCGTGCCGGTGAAAGTGTTGGTGAAGAAGCCATCATGCTCTTGAGAGAAACCGGCCAGTTTAAACGCGAGTACGTCCTCAATCAGCGGCGTTTCCGCAGCAACACGAATTTCGCGCTGGCCGTAGCTGCCCAAAGTCACGGTGCCGCGAATATCGGTGTCGCCGGTCGGGCGTTTGGTACGGTAATTGATCGCGCCAGCGGTGGTGTTGCGGCCAAACAAAGTGCCCTGCGGACCGCGCAAAACTTCCACTTGTTCGACATCGAACAGATCGAGCGAGGAGTTCACGGTTCTGGGCAGATAAATCCCATCAACATAAAGACCAACGGATGGGTCAACGGTAGAGCCTGGATCGCCATTGCCAATGCCGCGGATGAAGACTGAGACTGAGCTGCCGAAATTGCCGATCGTGTTGATCGTCACATTGGGAGCGCGTCCGCTCAGGTCGGAAAGATCGGTTGCGTGAATGCGCTCTAGCGCCTCGCCGCCGATCGCGGTCACTGCAACCGGTGTTGCTTGAAGCGGCTCAGCCCGTTTGCGCGCGGTCACAATGATTTCAGGAACGCCAACGCTTTGCTCTTCTTCAGCCGGCGCTTCTTGAGCCATGGCAGGTGCAGCGATGCCCATGGTGGTGGCGACTGCAATTGAGGATGCACCCCCTATTAGATTTCTGCGGATGTTCATTCTAACTTCCCTCCCAAGGACACCTAGCGAAATAGGCCGTTTGCAAATTTAATTAATGCAGACTAATTTAATTACATACACGTGCCATCCCCTAAAGTATCAGGGCTATTGTTTTGGATGGGGCAGAGTAAAGTGAAGCCAAATTGCCGGGCGAAAGAGGGATTATGACCATCACAAATGCACAGAGCCATGAATGTCAGCCGCGCATCAAACCACTCACGCGCGCCGCTCTGTCCGGTTCAGTGACAGCCATGGCCCTGCTTTTGGCCAGCTGCGGCGAAGGCGGTTTGTTGGATGGTTCTGGCGACGGGGAAGTCGCCATCGCTGAAAACCCTGAGCGGGTCTATTGGGGCGATCTGCACCTGCACACGCGCTATTCCTTCGACAGTTACAATTTCGGCAATAAGACTCTTGGCCCAGACGAGGCTTACCGCTTTGCCAAGGGCGAAGAGGTCGAAGCCCACGGCGAGGCAATGGCCAAGCTGGAGGCGCCGCTCGACTTTATGATGGTCGCCGATCACGCAGAATATACCGGCGTGTTTCTCGGCATTGAAGACGGCAATCCAGCCATCGTCGACACGCTTTTGGGCAAGGCTTGGGCAGAGATGCAGGAATCAGGCGATACGGTTGGACCGATGAACCAAGTGGTGCGATCGCTGCGCCAAGGCGATCCTGAAGGCCAGCCGCCAGAAGCATTTCGCAAGACCATTTGGTCAGAGCTGGTTGAGGCGGCAGAGCGACATAATGAGCCAGGCACATTCACCACTTTTGCAGGCTATGAATGGACCTCGATGCCCAGCGGCGGCAATCAGCACCGTGTGGTCGTCTATAAGGATGATAAGGACAAAACGCTCCAGACTATGCCTTTCTCCGCGGCCGATGGGAACAACCCCACGCAATTGTGGAATTACCTTGCCAGCTATGAAGAGAAAACCGGCGGCGAGGTGATGGCCATTGCGCATAATGGCAATGTCTCCAACGGCAATATGTTCGGCGACGTGCAAGTCGATGGTCAGCCGTTCGATGAAAACTACGTGACCACGCGGGCGCGCTGGGAACCTCTGTATGAAATGACGCAGGTGAAGGGCGATAGCGAGGCGCATCCATTGCTTTCACCTGAAGATGAATTTGCCGATTTTGAGACATGGGATCAAACCAACATTTCCATGGTCGACCGGCCCGATGATCCCGAAGAACGCCGCAAGGTTTTCGCCAATGAATATGCCCGCGAAGCGCTGAAACAGGGCCTCGAACTTCAGGAACGATTTGGCACCAACCCTTACCAATTTGGCATGATCGGCAGCACCGATAGTCACACCGGCCTTGCCACCGCGGATGACAATAATTTCTGGGGCAAGTTCGTCGAATCTGAACCCGGCCCAGACCGCATCACTTCGAAAATGGGCGGGCGCCTGTGGGACAATTGGCGGCTAGCGGGCTCCGGCTATATCGGCGTGTGGGCCAAGGCGAACACGCGCGAAGAACTGTTCGCCGCCTTCAAACGCCGCGAAGTATACGCCACCACGGGCCCGCGCATTGCGGTGCGTCTGTTTGGCGCATGGGACTTTACCGATGATGATATCGAGGGCGGCGATGTGGCTGCAGCAGGCTATGCCAAGGGCGTGCCGATGGGCGGTATTCTGGCGGGCAAAGGCGATGCGCCAAGCTTCCTTATCTCCGCGCTAAAAGACCCCAATGGCGCGCATTTGGACCGCGTCCAAGTCATCAAAGGCTGGCGCAGCGCAGACGGAAACCTTCAGGAACGCATCTATAATGTCGCGTTTTCCGGCGACCGCACTCTCGACCCAGCCACCGGCAAATTGCCAGCGGTTGGCTCCACAGTGAATTTAGAAGACGCCACTTACACCAATGATATTGGCGCACCGCAGCTGCAAACGCGGTGGGTGGACCCGGATTTTGATCCAACCTTATCAGCGTTTTACTATGTTCGCGTGCTAGAAATACCGACGCCGCGCTGGACGTTGTATGATGCGGTAAAATATGATCTAGAGCCCAAAGCGGAAATACCGCTTACCACGCAAGAGCGCGCATACAGTTCGCCGATCTGGTATAATCCATAGGGCCCAATCAATTACCGAAGCTATGACTGCCAAAGCCAAGATTTCCAACGCGCCGGCAAAGCGAGGCCGCCCGTCAGGCCGCAGCGCGGCCGAAACGCGCGCCATGCTAATCAAGGCGGCGGAACGCCATTTCAATTCGCGCCCTTATCCCGATGTTAGCATGGAGCAGATCGCTAAGACTGCGGGTTTCTCTGGGCCGGCAATCTACAATCACTTTGCCTCCAAAGACGACCTGTTTATGGCAGCGATCAAGCAGCGAATGTTCAACTACAACCGCACCATTTCCCAAGCCGTTGCAATAGATGGAAGCTGGAAAGACAAATTCGGCAGCTTGCTTGACGCGGTTCGGCCGCTTCAAGGTCCAGAATCCGGATTTCAGACCATTAGCGGCGCGGTCATGAACCGCTTGCGCGACAATCCCGCTAAATTCGATGAATTGCGCGATCTCCGCGAGGAGTCAGCGGCCGTATTTCGCGGCCTAGTCAAAGAAGCGACGCAATGCGGCGATTTGCCCGAAAATTTGGACCCCATCATCGCAGGCGACCTACTAATGGCAATGACCGTCGGCGCGATCAACACCGTATCCTTCTACCATCCCGAAGCCAGCGATATGGACGCGATCTTTGGCGCATTTAAGGGCTTGTTGCACATTCGGAACTGATGCTTGGGTTGCTTACCGAACGTCTGCCTTTGGGCCGCAAGCGGAATGCTTGTTTTAAGTGGCCAAATCGTTTTAGCTGACAGGCCCGACAAACTTCTGATAGGCTGTCATTGGGGTGGTAAGCAGGCGAACATTGCCACCACCAGGCTGGAGATATCGGGCGATAATTTGAAATAGCGAAATTGGTTGGCTGGATTGCAAGGTCTTAGCCGTCCCGAAGCCACCCAACACGTAAACTCAATCAGTTCACTCTCTAGCCCCCAACGAATTCGCCACCCCATATTCAAGGGGAGCGAGAAGCCTCCCCTTCCTCGATGATCCTACGGTCCGTCATACCATTTTGGATATGACATCAAAAGGTCAGCACAAGAGCACACGGGGAGACAACAGTGAGATATAAGTTAACAGCCTGCGTTATGGCAGCAGCCGCAGCATCCATGTTCGCAGGCGGGGCAGCCGCCCAGTTCGGCGGCTTAGGCAGCGCGATCAAGCGCGAGGCCAACAAGAAGCGGAATGAAGCCGCTAACAAAGTTGAAGAAGCAATTCGCGGAGGCCCTAAGAAGAGGCCTGGCAACTCACTGGCCAATTCAGGTGGTTCAGCCAAATTGGGCACGCCATCACAGTCGCTGACCGATTTCACCAAATGTGCAGGCATACCGCTTGAGAAAGTCACAGTAGGCCGCTTGGGCGACTACACGTTCCAGCAAGGCTTTTCTAAAGAGAAACGCACAGGCTTTATCAATCGCCGCGCGGGTAATGTGATCCGTGATTGCATCACACCTTCGTTGCAAGCTGGGGAAATCGTCTACTTTGAAGTCGATACCCCAAAATATAAGCAGCTGCGCAAAGGCAATGGGCTCAAATGGCAATGCGTGAAATCGAACAATCCAAGCGCAGGCACGGTTAAGTTGAACGACTGGAACGGTACCAGCGATAGGTATTTGGGTACCAGCGCCATGAAGCTGCACTGCGGCAATGATCAAGGCGTTTCCGATTGTGCAACCGGCACCAATTCAGACCGCGCGGGAGCCTATACCAAAGAGATGAAGAGCCGAGGCAAAACCGGAATCAGCTTCTTGGCGCGCTATCTGGAGCGCGGCAACGAAAGCCGTGGCGGGAAGCTGTATTGCCAGTTCTACGCCCCGGATACCGGTAAGAGCTTGGTTGGGTTCGAAATGATGTTCCAATCACGCTGATACAGCCCCCACAATCAACCATTTCTAATGAAGGAAGTACCTATGAAAAAGACAATTCTCGCACTCACTGCTCTCGCTGCCTTTGCAACCATGCCTCACACGGCCATGGCGCAATCTAGCGGCAAAACCATTTCAAAGGTGGGCAGCTCTTGCCCGTCAGGCTTTAGCTCCTCAAGTTCGAAGTGTGTCTCTCAAGGCGATGCTGTCGCAGTTCACAAAGTCGGTGGCAGCTCATGCCCATCAGGTTTTACGAGTTCCGGCGGCAACAAATACTGCGTTTCAACGAAGTCTGGCCAAAAGGTTCGATTGAAAGGAAGCAGCAGTTGCCCCTCAGGCTACGAAAGCTCTGGCAGCAACAAATATTGCATCAAATAGGCGGAGCATCACGCGATGCTAGGCCGAGCAATGGATGGCGACCCGAATGCGACCCTTTGATTGGTCGCGATCCATTGCTTAACCCTCGTTCGGTGTGGAGGGATAACAAACAATCGGTATGCGTTTCGCACTCCTGCAGGAGGCCCAAAACGCGTTGCAAACAGCACAGACGTCCCTAGAACCTCAGTATATTCTTTGATGATCGGGAGGAGGTATGTCGAAACAATCTACACAGATCAGCATAACCTCTGCTCAATTGGGTTTGTTGATGGTGGTCATTATTATCGTCAGCACTTTGCTCAGCGTCATTGTTGTGAGCACATTGTTTAGCGATGAACCTTGGATCGCCAGCGAGGCTCCTCAAACTAGGCTAGAACAAAGCGCTGCGGAACAGCCCTCTTGGAATTCAGGGATGGAAGCATTGGAAATGTACCAATGCCGTAAGGCAGAGACAAAGCAGATCATTCTCGGCGGGATAGAAGACAATTACGCGCCGGGCGGTGAAGCCGATGTAGTCACCACCCCCATGCATAGTTTTGTTGCCAAGCGGATCGGCCCCAAAGGGGCGGTGACCGTCGATCGCGGTTACGATGAAGCCGGCTTTGACCGGTTTTTTCTCGACACTGTTGAAGTTCCATCAGCGGCCAAATCGGGGCTGTTTGTTATTGGCGCACGTTCTTTGGCCAAAACCAATAACGATGCCCTCAATGTAGGCGAGATCGAAAGCAAATGGAGAGCCACGCACAGCACTTCCTACCCGTTTGAGAAGGCAAAAGAATATCCCAATTGGATAGCAAGCCGAAACGTCCTTGCAGCGCGATTATCAGACATGACTTTCCTCGCGGGCCGGTTTCTCGAAAGTGGCGAGCCAGAGCAGCGAGATTACGAGAACCTTCTCGACTTTATTGCTTCAAGCCCTGAGGATACGCGCTCGGTTGATGTGCTTTTGGGCGATGATCACATCGTCGACTTTTTCGGCATCGCTGTTTGCCTGCCGCCAGAGCAGGACATGGGGCTAACGCTTCGGGCTGTGGCTCATCAAATTGACCCCGCCTATGTCAAATTTGACTGCGTGGATGCCAATGGAGAGAATTCATGCGATCCGCACTCTGGTGACACATTGTGCAGCGCCGAGCTTCCGCTTGCGTGCATCAAACCTGGCGATGAGCCTATCAAGCAATCTTTTGCAAAGGCTAAGATGCATTCGAAATGGACCGGTGGGCAGGTAAAGTTCACCCAGCCGATTGTCGGATCATCACTTGCTAATGGCGCTGAGGCCCATGCCGTTTGCCGCGGTGAGTTTGGTGATGGCTTTCGTGCCGTAACCCATCAGGAACGCGCCAAATCCATGCAATTTTTAGCGAAGGGCTCACCGCCTCCCGCCAGCAAAGCCTGGGTCCATGCTAAGACGGAGCATTATGCCAATTGCTGGGCAATCGAAACTGATTACAAAGCAGCGACCAAATGACCGGCTCTGTAAAAATTGGCATCCTCGAAGATGATGACGATATGCGCTCTTACCTCATGGCCGTCATCGAAGCGGAGCCCAATATGCAGGTCGCGTTTTGCTGCGCATCCTTGCATGCAGCGATGGGCCAATTGCGTTCGGGCACTGCGCCAGATTTGTGCCTCGTTGATTTGGAATTGCCTGATGGCCGCGGCTCTGATTTTGTTGCAAAGCTAACCCAAACATCTGAAGCAAAGGCGCTCATTCTGACGGTTCTTGGTGACCGAGAAAGCGTGATGACTGGCTTTTCTGCGGGCGCCCACGGTTACTTGCTAAAAGACACTGAACCGCCGCAAATAGTGCAGCACATGAAAGATACGATCGCCGGTGCCAGCCCGATTAGCGCTCAGGTTTCGACCTATCTGCTTGATCATTATTTGAAGAATCGGTCCAAATCGCCCGACACAGCCGATCCCAATGATGCCCTAACCAAACGGGAGATCGACGTACTTACCCTTTTTGCAAAAGGACTAAGCTACAAGGAGACTGCCGAGGCGCTTGGCATTTCAGCCCATACCGTCAACGATTATGTAAAATCAGTCTATAGTAAGCTATCAGTCAATTCGCGCAATGAAGCGGTTTATGAAGCTATGCAATTGGGGTGGATTACCGTTTAGCCCTCGCTTGGGTCGAACGACAGCCTCACTGTCGTTCCCAATCCTTGGTCAGCGTGGCCAAGCGTATGCTCTGCCTTTAAACGCCGCGCACGCTCAGCCAGATTGGCCAACCCTTTGCCTGCGTGACTTTCCAGATCATTAGGCAGGCCGCAACCATCATCTTGGATCTCAACAACCAAGCGTTCCTGCGCTTCTTGATATACAATTTGTACTCGGGCTTTTGATGCATTGGAGTGACGCGCAATGTTTGTAACGGCCTCTTGCATGAAACGATAAAGGTCTAGCGTCTTACTTGTTGATTGAAAACGGCCCGAAAGGTCATCGGTAAAATGCCATTCCAGCTTGATACCGGCCGCCGCCAATTGTTGCTGAGCCCGTGAACGAAACGTCGCAAGTGCAGACATCAAATCCCCGCCAAGGTGATCTGCAGAATCCACCACCAATCTAAGATCCGACAAACTTTGCTTGATCCCCCTTGCTGTTTCCTCGGAATTAAAATTGCCAGACCGAACCCGCAACATGAGTGAAAGCAATTGGCCCCCGATCCCATCATGAATATCGCGCATCATACGTTGGCGTTCTTCCAAAACGGCATTGTGCTGCATTTCCCGCGCCACAAGTTGAGATTTTTCGTCAAGCTGGTCAGCCTGCCAATCAATCGTGCTTTCCAACGTTCTTAGCCTTGAGCGAAAAGCTGACACGTCCACGCAAAACGCTCGTGTGACCCGCAAAGAAACAAATACAATCGCACCCCCCGCGCCGGTGCAAAAAATGTAGAACGGAGAAACGGCATACATACCTGTTAAATAGGCAAACACGCTAAGGCTCAACCAGATCGCCATAACGACAAGTCCAGCCAGTTCTGCAGGGCTGAATGGCTCACTTGGCTTCCTTTGCTGAAACAAAATCACTCCGAGCAGAAAACTGTATCCAATGAGAAAAGCGGCCCCAATAGAATTGCGCCCTTCAAAAACCTGCAAGAGATTGGGTTGAATCGAAAACGCGCCCGCGCAAGCAAACATAACCGCCATCAGCAGCAACGGGATGTAAACCTGCAGCCGCATTCCCAAAAGCAGCCCGGCCAAGCAAAAAATACCTGCAAGGCCGCCTATGCTAAGAAGGAATGCTGGGAAAAAATCACCCCAGTAATTCAATTGCTCTAATGCGCCTGTTGCCTGATGTTTTTCCAATAGCCGAACGGAAAAAGTCTCGGATGGCAAACCATCAGCATCGGGCAGCAGATCGATAGTGTTGCGACCGGGCAAGAGATAATTGCGAGGGACCTCAAAAACGTTTCCGTAGAGTGTCCCATGTGGGGCCAATGCTATCACTTCTTCTTCGCGAAGGTTTCGCAATTGCGACGAGTTCAAATTCACACTGCGAACCGGCTGAAGGCTGAAAACCAATAGGTAGACTGCCGCTTGCGGCTCATCCTTGAGTTCGAAGGCAAAAGACTTAGGCGCTGTACGTCCGTTCGGCGTGCTTATTGCTAATTCAGACAGTTCAAGATCGTCGTTCGCGGTCAATGCGAAAGGGCTTTTGGGAACATGAAAAAGCCATAGGCTTGTGGCAATTAGACCTAAGGTAATCAACGCAGCAAACAGCTTTGCTTTTCTACCATTTTCTTTGCTCTGATTTACCGCTCGAAACATCTCCGGTTAATACCGCGTAACAACCAATGACGGAAGCCTGCAATTGGTATTAGCAAGATCGTTCGAGCCTAAAGTATGGCTTCGGACAAGGATCGTAATTGGGTCGTCGCCTGTCAGCCCGCTCTTAGTGCCAAAATCGATCTAACCGCCAGTCTGACGGACGCTTCAGTAGATCACAGAGAGGGCGCTTATGGCGAGGGAAGCGGATCCAATTCAGAACTTGCTTCTGCATTCCGAGAGTCTAGCGATAGGGGTGACAACATAGCGGCACTCGCCCTGCCATAAGGCATCAATACCCAGCCTCCTGCGATTTCTTAGCCACTTTGCCTGCCAGTGGCACTGATGTTGCGCTGCCGATTAGCTCTTGCGCTTTGGCAATCGCGGCCAGTTCTTCAATCTCGCCTTTTTGAATGGCAGTGCCCATATTGAGAAGCTCCAAACTAATCACTGTGCCTGCCGACGCTTCTTCTTCGACGGTTATTCCTCCGTTTTTGGCCAAGGCATCATCCCATGCAGCGCGCACAGCCGCCCAGTATGTAGCACTCGCTTTCCAATATTCGTCGGCAACGCTGACCGGATATTCATCAAACTTTGTATAGGTGTTGAGCACGCTTTCCTGGACATAAGGCACGGCCTTGCCATCCACCCACTTCATTTTGGTGTTGTCTTGCCAATGTATCCAGCCGCCGGGCATTGGCTGATGGCGGTTGATAGAGCGATAGTGATCATAGACCGGATTGCGCGTCGCATCACGCCGAGCAAGCGGCCGCAATGTCCAGCTTGACCGCCAGCGCCGCACACCATTGGTGGTTTGCCACTGGCCCCAAGCTGCATAACGCGGACTGTCGTCGACTTGATAGACGGTTTGTGACCAGCGCCCTTTTCGCAGGGCATCAGGTACGTCTTGCAATTCCCAAGTCCCCGGCGCTGTGTAGGCGAGAATAGTGGCTGGCTCATATTCCCAATCTTGACGCCAATGCTTGACCACAAATGGTTGCTCCTGGGCCCCAACCACCAGTAGATGCTGAAGTACGATTTTGCGGCCTGTGTCCTCAATCACGCGAACGCTTTCATGTCCGCCAGATGTTTTGGCATCTATCGGCGTATAGTCGCCGCGCCAGCTTGTCGTTTCCTTCATATCGAAGGTCACTCTGTAGTCACCAGCCATTGCAAGAATGTCAGCGCGGTCCGCGGCGAAGGACGCTTGTTCGACTTCAGCGGTGCGGCCAGTAACCGGATCGTCTGCCAATGCAGGGGTTCCGGCGAAAGCGAGTGCGAGCAAGGCGCCGCCAATAAGTGCATTTTTCATAATATATAATTCCTTTCTAGCTCAAAAATTGGCTGAGACAGAGGCGCTGAAATTGCGCCCTGGCTGGGTGAATCCATCGGTGATGGTCGATGCGTCGGTTAACCCGCGCACATCGTTCCAATAGCTGTATTTTTTGTCTGTGATGTTGAAGACACCGGCTCTTAAAGTCAGCGTGTCACCCAGGCGATAGAATGCAGTCGCATCGAGAATGAAAAACTCGTCAGGGCGAAAGCAAGTGCCATTGCAGACACTGTCTGTCTCGTTCGCCTCTTTGCGCGCATTATAAATGCCGATCAGTTCACCGCCAAATGTGCCAGCTGGGTCTCTGTAGCCAATGCCGATCACAGCATTGAGCGGGTCAATCGTTGAAAGTGATGCTTCTGCTTGTACCGGTGATTTTACATCGCCATCGGCGTAGGCAATTGCGAAACGGGCACGGAAACCATTGTCAGATTGATAATCGGCCTTGGCCTCAACCCCGTTCACATTGACCGCATCCAGATTGATGAATTGGAAGACACTGGGATCAAACGGCGTGCCTGTGCCGCTCACCACTTCTTGGCTTATGAAATCATCATAGTTGGCGACAAAGCCAGTCAGAGACAGGTCGAGATTATCGTCATTATAGCGAACGCCTGCTTCAAACGTTTCGCTGGTTTCTGGCTCCAAATCAGGGTTGGGCGCGGAGGTGTAACCGAAGGCCAAATTTTCGAAGAAGTTGTTTACTTGGCTTGGCGAGGGCGCGCGGAAACCTTGCGCGTAATTCGTGAACAAGCGAACCTCGCCACCGAGTTTCAATACCGCACCAATCTTGGGAGAGATTTGCGACCCGTTCTGGCTCGATGGTGTGAAACTCGGCAGCAAAGCATCCGGATCAGCATCCAGATCATAGAAATCATACCGAAGCGCTGGGTATAGCGTGAAATTGCCGCCAGCAAATTCAATGGCGCTGCCAATGAAAGCCCCACCCAAGGTGAAATCAGTGACCGGGAAAGCGCGGCTTGGAAAGACTTCTCTAAAAGGCGGTTCGGTTCCGTCACGCAGGCCCTCTTGGCGTGTGAAGCTAATATCGCTGCCATAAGAGATGGTATTCGTCACGCCGCCGGTAATGATGCTTGAACGGAAGTCAGCAACTGCGCCATACACGCGGTTGTCGAAGGTGTTAATTCGTTCACGGTCAGGGCGCGGTGTCGCAGACAAAGGCGAGCGATCTTCATCGGCAAACTGCCGATCTTCTCCATCTTGCCAATAGGCGGCGATATGGGCGTAATCGAGAAAGCCTGAAACCGCTTCATCCGCGCTCCAAGTCCAATCAGCAGAAGCGCGTTTGCGTTCGGTGGTATCTAGGGCCGTAAGGCTATCGACATTCCATGCTGGGAATGGGCCAAAGAACACTGGGCCTATGCCGCTTAACACCTCGGAGAAAACTTCGCGTTCCTGATATTCGCCAGTAAGACGCAGGCGGTGATTGTCATCGGCCCAAACCAGTTTGCCAAGCAGAGCGTTGGATTCGCCGTTTTGCGGGTTAGGAGTGGTTCTGTTTGAACCCAAAAGATCATTCGTGCCTTGGTTGTCCAATTCTTGAAAATCACGCCGCGAGTAGGCCAGCATGGCAGAGAATTGACCTGTTCGCCCTGCCACAGCGATTGTCTCGGCAAACTCTTGGTCGGCTGAGCTATATTGAGCTCGGGCAAACCCTCCAAAATTGCTGTCATCGGCGATGAGATCGGCGGGGTCGGATGTTGTGAAGCTGACAGCGCCAGCCAAGCCGTCGCTTCCGTAAAAAGCAGAGGCTGGCCCGCGCAAAATTTCAGTTGTTTTGACGAGGCTAATATCGGTAGAACTATCACGGCCAACGCTTTGCGCACCAAAGCTAAAACCCTGCGGTGTGCGAATACCGTCCACCTGAATAAGAACGCGGTTGCCGCCAATCCCGCGAATGTTGAAATCCTCATTCCCGGCGCGGCCTGTGGTGCCGAGTGCAGCGCCAAAGCGAGCTGGAGCGCGGCGAACGGTTACCCCCGGCTCAAAGCGAACCAGATCGCGGATGTCGGTCGCCAATTCATCAGCGATTTGTTCCGCATCAATGACGGTCACGGTTGCTGGCGCATCGGCAACTGTAATCGGTGCGCGAGTCGCGGTTACAGTAATGGTGTTTTTGTGAGGCTCGGAGTTTGCCGCATTTTCCTCAGCCGCAACTGGGACAGCGCAAAGCAATAGCGTGCACGGTGAGCAAGTGGCGAGCATCACTGCTCGATTGGTGAAAGTGGCCAAAGAACTATCCCTTGATTACGAATCGCTAATGCGAGTCACTTTCATTAGCATCTAAGAGAAGGGCGGGCTTGTCAACTGGTGTGTGGCATATCTCATGGGGTTGTTCGGCGCGCTTCCTGCGAACGCCGGCTTTTGGGTCGTCAGTAGAACACCTGCTTTTCGGCGCAGGCGGGAATCTGCGCAGAGCGCGCCCTAAGCCGCCTCAACCTTGGCCACCGGATAAAGCTCATCCATGGGGCGCGATTTGCCGTCGGAGCAGACCATGCGCACGTGATAGCGGCGCAGCCCGCGCGGTTCGTCCACGCCGCAGCTATGGGATATGACGCCGACTTCCTTGCGCATATTATCGACGAAATGCGCCACGCGCTCCGCTTTGTTCATCGGGTCGAGCCCTTTTTGCAGGCGCTCATCATGGGTGGTGATGCCGGTGGGGCAGGTGTTTTTGTTGCACTTCATCGCCTGAATACAGCCCAATGCAAACATGAAGCCGCGCGCTGAATTCACGAAATCCGCGCCGGTGCACATCGCCCAAGCAACCTCGCCCGGCGTCACCAATTTGCCAGAGGCGATGATGCGGGTGCGGTCTTTCAGCCCATATTTTTCGCGCATATCGACGACCATCGGCAGGCTTTCGCGCAGGGTCAGTCCGACATTATCGATCAGCGGCATGGGGGCTGCACCCGTGCCGCCATCGCCGCCATCCACGGTGATGAAATCGGGCGCGCATTCTGGCCCGCGTTTGACGATCTCAGCCATCAAATCATCGAGCCAACCGTAAGCCCCGACCACGGTTTTAAAGCCAACCGGCTTGCCCGTGACACGGCGGATGCGGGCAATCATGCTCAGCAGATCATCGCTGCTGGCAATTTCGGGCCAGCGATTGGGGGAGATGGAGGCTTTGTGCGGGGTGATGCCGCGAATTTGGGCGATCTCTGCATTGACCTTTTCCGCCGGTAGTATGCCGCCTTTGCCCGGCTTTGCGCCTTGGGAAAGTTTGATCTCAAACATGCGCACTTGCTCATGCGCGGCAACCTCTGCGAGCTTTGTGTCGCACAGATTTCCGTCCGCATCGCGCACGCCATATTTCGCCGTGCCGATCTGGAAAATGATGTCGCAGCCGCCCTCTAGATGGAAGGGCGAGACGCCGCCTTCGCCTGTGTTCATCCAGCATCCCGCCTTGGCTGCGCCGTGGGAGAGTGCCTGAATGGCGGGCTTTGACAAAGAGCCGTAACTCATGGCGGAGACGTTGAAATAGGATGGGGCGAGATAGGGCGATGCTGCGCTGCCTTCGCCGATCATCAGGGCTGGCGGGCGCACTTTGTCATTATCCAAAGTGGGCCATGGGCAATTGACGAAAATGGGCGTGCCGACGGGGTCCAAATTGCGGGTCGAGCCGAATGCGACAGTGTTGCCTTTGCCCTGCGATGCGCGGGAAATCCAATCGCGCTGCGCCCGGTTGAACGGCATTTCCTCGCGGTCCATCGCGAAGAAATATTGGCGGAAGAACTCGCCCAGCTCGGTGAAGATATGCCGCAGCCGGCCAACCACGGGATAATTGCGGCGCACCGCATCGGCGGTCTGCCTGCGGTCGATAATATAAAGCGCGATGATGGCCAGCACGGCGAGGCCCAGTAGGAAGACAAAGATCGTCGTCAGCCAATCGAGCAATGTCATTGCTGGCTGGATAAATTCTTGCATCATCGCGCTTTTGCTCCTGCTCGCCTGTTTCGCCTTAATTTGCTGGCGTTTGCGGGCGCTACAGTGGCGCGAATTGCGGCTGCGGGCAAGCGGCCTAGCTTATGCGATTAATCCCGCCCGATGCTGGTGTAGGCAAAGCCTGCATCGCGCACATCATCAGGGCGGTAGATATTGCGCAGATCGACGAGCACGGGCTGGTTAGCGAGCTCCATCACGCGGGCCAAGTCGAGCGCGCGGAATGCGTCCCACTCGGTCACAATCGCCACAGCATCTGCGTCTTTGATCGCGCTGTAAGGATCATAGCACATGGTCACATCCGGCATAAGCGGGGCTGCGACATCCATGCCTTCAGGATCATAGGCGGCGACATTCACGCCTGCATCGGTGAGCGTCTGAGCGACTGCAATCGCAGGGCTGTCGCGCATATCATCGGTGTTGGGTTTGAACGTCAGGCCAAGCATGGCGACTTTCTTGCCGCGTGCAGCGTCTGCACCGCCCAGCGCATCAAGCACTTTGCGGCCCATGGCGCGTTTGCGGCTGTCATTGGCTTTCACCACGGCTTCTACGATGCGTACGGGGCTGTCGAAATCCTCTGCCGTTTTGAGCAAAGCGAGCGTGTCCTTGGGGAAACATGATCCGCCATAGCCCGGGCCAGCGTTGAGGAATTTCGCGCCAATGCGGCCATCCATGCCGATACCGCGCGAGACATCTTGCACGTTGGCGCCGACTTTTTCGCACAGATCGGCCATCTCATTGATGAAGGTGATCTTGGTCGCAAGGAAGGCGTTGGCGGCGTATTTGATCAGCTCAGAGCTGCGCCGATTGACGAAGAGAATGGGCGATTCATTGAGAAACAGCGGACGGTAGACCGCGCTCATCACATCGCGGCCAAAATCATCCTCGGCACCGATTACGATGCGGTCAGGGCGTTTGAAATCGCCAATGGCCGCGCCCTCGCGCAGGAATTCTGGGTTGGAGACAACGGCGAATTTGTGAGCTGTTCCGCTGGCTTGAAGGATGCGCTCAACCTCATCGCCTGTGCCGACAGGAACGGTGCTCTTGGTTACAACCACTGCATCGTTCGACAGGCTTGCGCCGACTTCTTCAGCCACAGCATAGACGAAAGACAAATCCGCATGCCCATCGCCGCGGCGGCTGGGCGTGCCCACGGCGATAAAGATCGCGGTGGCGTCTTTAATCCCCTCTGCCAGATCGGTGGTGAAAGACAGGCGGCCTGCATCCACATTGGCGCCCACCAATTCGGCGAGACCCGGCTCGTAAATCGGCATTTCGCCTTCGTGAAGGCGGTCAATTTTCGATTGGTCTTTGTCAATGCAGACGACATCATGGCCAAAGTCTGCGAAGCACGCACCTGAGACGAGGCCAACATAGCCTGATCCAACCATTGCGATTTTCATGTTGTCAATTCCTCGTGGACGATGGCGATCGATGTATCTTTATCGACAGCCTTAATTGTGCGGCGCGTATCATCCTCTAGCACCAAAGCGGTTAACACTCCGCTTCGAAATGCGCCGGTGTCGATGCCAATGCGAATGCCGCGATCCTCAACATCGTCAAAGATGGTGTGACCGTGGACGACAACCTTGGGCAGGGGGCCTTCGTAGCTTAAGAAACGGTCGCGGATCCACAGCATGTCCTTGCGGGTTTGTTCCTCGATGGGTCGCTTGGGATTGATGCCTGCGTGAACGAAGAGATAGTCGCCCGCGATGATTTTTTCTTCAAACCCATCGAGGAAATCGCGATCTTCCTGCGGGATAATGCTGGGCAGTTGCGTGAGAAGCTCGCTAACCGAAAGGCGGTTATAATCGGCCAGCGGAATGCCGTAACTTAGCACGGTTTCGCGCCCGCCATGTTTTAGAAAATGCCGCAGAACCTCTTCATCATCGAAGGATTCCAGGAACATTTCCTCATGATTGCCCGCCAGAATGCGCACTTTGCGCGCGCGCTGCCATTCGCGCGCGCGGCGAATAACGCCTGCGCTATCGGCGCCGCGGTCGACCAGATCACCCAGCAGGACAATGGTGGTGTTTGCAGGCCCTGATGCGCGGTCATCGGCATCGACCGCGTCTGCTAAGGCTTCAAACAGGTCGCAGCGGCCGTGAATATCGCCCACGACATAATAGCGCTCACCCGCCGGTACGCTTGGCAGGTCGGCTTTTTGCGATTTTGCGCCGAGCAAGTTTTTGAGCGCTTTGAGAACCATGTATCTTAGTAGCCTTACTGATTGCGCTTTGCTCTAAGCCAAGCCATTTGGCACGGCAACACAATCCCCTATTTGCGGAACTTCGAGTGATGCAAAAATTCAACACATCATGCCGATTTGCTGCACTTGCGCAATTTCTCTTGTGCAATGCGGCATAATGCGGCAACTTTATTTTGCTTTTGGTAGAGATCGCCCGCTTAAAATGAGGCATCCACTAAAAACGCAGGTAGGGACTGAAGCAACAACTAAGACAAACAAAGAAGGATTTGTCATGCTAACGTCCATTCGCGGCCTCGTCGCTGCAACTTTTGCTACTTCATTCGCTCTCGCAGCTACGCCTGCCTTGGCCAATGAAGCCATTTCCAACGAAACGCTTACTGAGCTGGGTTTTGGCACTCAGGACAGTGAAGCTGCGCCTGAAGCAGCCGCTGAAATCACTGTGGTCGACACCGCAGCGATTGAGCGCGCCACCGAAGAAACGCAAGCTGACAAAATCAGCCTCGCTGAAGGTGAAAGCGCATTTGAATTTTCCGGCAATGTCGCTCTGGTAAGCCAGTATCGCTTCCGCGGCGTTGATCTTTCGGGCGGCGATATCGCTGTTCAAGGCGGCGTCGATGTTGCGCATAGCTCTGGTTTTTATGCCGGCACTTGGGGTTCTTCGATTGACGAAGATACCGTGGGCTATGGCCATACAGAGCTTGACGTATACGCCGGTTTTGGCGGCGATTTGACCGAAGGCGTATCCTTCGATCTCGGCGCGATTGCTTATCTCTACCCGAATGCGGGCCCTGGTGATTTCGATTACATCGAGCTTTACGGCTCAGTCGGTTTCACTTTCGGTCCTGCTGAAGTGACATTGGGCGGTGCCTATGCGCCGAAGCAAGATTCGCTCGGCAGCACAGACAACATCTATGTCTACACTGATCTTGGCGTTGGCATCCCGGGCACGGGCGTCACCGTAACCGGCCATGTTGGTTACACCGATGGCTTCCTGACATTCACCAATGACAGCAAGGCTTTTGACTGGTCCATTGGCGCGGAAACCACTTTGTTCGGCCCGGTCAGTGCAGGCGTTGCCTATCACGGCGCAGAGGGTGATATCCCCGCTGGCAATTACGACTTCGTTGATGATGCAGTGGTCTTCACGCTGAGCGCGAGCATCTAAACACACAGCTTTCAAGCGGACACAGATTCGCTCGAGGAACGGAAGGGCGCGGGTCTCTCATTATTTGAGGCTCGCGCCTTTTTCTTGTGGGATGGGAAAGCTTGGCGCTACATTGGGAGCACAAGCTCACCGAAAAGGTACACGCGCAATGACCCAATTCCTCCATTCCATGATCCGCATCACTGACCCTGATGCGACGGTCGCATTCTTCAATTTGATCGGTTTGGAAGAAGTGCGCCGCTTCGAAGTGGAGGCGGGCCGGTTTACGCTGATCTTTCTTGCAGCGCCGGGCGAGGCAGGCGTTGCCGAGGTTGAACTGACATACAATTGGCCGCCCGAGGATGGCAGCGCTGCGGAAACCTATGAGGGCGGGCGCAATTTTGGCCACCTCGCTTACCGCGTCGATAACATTTACGAGACATGCCAGCGTCTGATGGATGCAGGTGTGACGATCAATCGCCCGCCGCGCGATGGGCATATGGCCTTTGTGAAGTCGCCAGACGGTATTTCCGTGGAGCTATTGCAAGACGGAAATCTTGATCCGCAAGAGCCATGGGCGAGCATGGAAAACATCGGCAGCTGGTAAGCCGTTCACCATTTTTGAATGCAATAAGGGCGCGTAACTCATGCCGAGATACGCGCCCTTGTTGTGTCAGGCGTTTGCCTATTTGTTGTCGAGCCGTGCTTCGCTGTCAGGGTGCTCGGTAGAGAACCGCAGCACGACATAGCCCAGAACCGCTGAAATCGCGGAACCAACCAGAATGCCAATCTTCGCTTCGTCAATTAGGAATTGATTGTCTGGGAAGGCAAGCAGGCCAATGAACAGCGACATAGTAAAGCCGATACCGCATAGGATCGTAATGCCCCATACTTCTTGCCAGCTGGCATGGTCAGGGCGCGGCGCAAAGCCGGTTTTGTCGCAGATGAAGATTGCGCTGAAAATGCCCAATTGCTTACCGATGACCAGACCAGCAGCGATGGCCACTGGCAGCGGATCGAGTAAATTCTCTAGCCCCATGCCTTCAAACGATACGCCCGCATTGGCAAAACCGAATACTGGCACCACCAGATAGGCGCTCCACGGAGCAAGGCTATGCTCCAAATGCTCCAGCATGGAATTGCCATCCTTGCGGTGCATTGGGATTGTCAAAGCCGCAAGAACGCCAGCAATCGTTGCATGAACGCCGGTGTTGAGTACGCACCACCACAGCACGGCCGCTAGCACCAAATAGGGCCAAAGCCGGCTGATATGGATGTGGTTGAGATAGGCCATAAGACCCAAAACTACCGCAGATGCGCTCACCCACATCAGCGACACTTCCGGCGTGTAGAAAAAGGCAATGACGAGCACTGCGCCAATGTCATCGACAATCGCCACAGTCAGCAGGAACAGGCGCAGGGATGCAGGAACACGGTTGCCCAGAATGCCAAGGACACCCATCGCAAAAGCAATATCTGTCGCCGCGGGGATCGCCCAGCCATTGGCATAATCGGCAAGATTTCCGCCTACGATCAGGATTGCCGAAATATAGATGAGTGCGGGCACGCCCATTCCAGCGGCGGCGGCAACCATCGGCAATCGCCGTGATTTGGCATCAGCCAACTGCCCGCAAACCACCTCGCGCTTCACTTCCAACCCGACGACGAAGAAGAATATCGCCATCAGACCGTCATTGATGACGTAATGCACATTGCTCAATTTCGCATGCGGATACCAAGCAAACTTACCATTGATCAGCTGATCATAGGCGGGCGCCAAGACAGAGTTTGCTGCAAGCATCGCACCTGCCGCCACTAAAATAAGGAGAATGCCAGCCGATGCATCGCCGACAAACAGCGCGCGAACGGGGGCAAACAGGGAGCGGGGGGATAAGCGTTTTTGTGTCATGATCGCCTTCTCTTTTTAGGAGAAATTGATCCGTTGCAAGGAAAGAATGTTAGTAGTAATAAATAACTTCAATAAAGGTGATTGGACAAGTCTTGGCAATACATTATCTAGCTTCTTGGGAATGGATTGCTCTAATTCAGAATGAATTACTTCTATTTGCGGCGATTTTCTTTTTAATTGGTGCAGTTGATGACTTTGCGGTAGATTTGTATTGGTTTTGGCTCCGGCTGAGCGGCCGAGCGAATACTTCCAAAATCGACGGGGCAGAGTGGTCTATGGCCCCTTTGTCCGGCAATGCTGCGGTGTTTATTCCAGCGTGGAACGAATCAACTGTGATCGGCGATACGGTGGCGCACACTTTGGCCGCTTGGCCGCAGGAAAATCTGCGGCTCTATATCGGTTGCTACCGCAATGATGCGAAGACCATTGCCGCCGTCATGCGCGCATCGGGCAGCGATCAGCGGCTGCGGCTGGTGATCCATGACCGCGCCGGGCCTAGCACAAAGGCGGATTGTTTGAACCGGCTTTACCGCGCTTTGGAACAGGAAGAGGCGCGTTACGGAACGCAGGCGCGCATGGTCGTGTTTCACGACGCTGAAGATATGGTCGATCCCGCCGCCCTCGCTTTATTGGACGATGCCGTGTCTCGGGCAGATTTCGTCCAACTACCCGTGCTGCCCATTCCCCAGCAGCACAGCCGCTGGTTCGGCAGTCATTATTGCGAGGAATTTGCCGAGGCGCATGGCAAGGGCATGGTTGTGCGCGAGGCGATTGGCGCGGCTTTGCCCGGCGCGGGAGTCGGCTGCGCGATCAAACGCAGCGCGCTTACGTCGTTGGCGGCAAAGCGCGGCAAAGACGGGCCGTTTAACACGCAATCCCTGACCGAGGACTATGAGCTCGGCATCAATCTGGCGCAATTTGGTGCGAAATGGGCGTTTGTGCGGCGGCGGCATGGCAATGGTGAGTTGGTGGCAACCCGCGCCTATTTCCCCTCACGGCTGGATCATATTGTTCGGCAAAAGACCCGCTGGCTGCACGGCATTGCGTTTCAAGGTTGGGACAGGCTCGGCTGGACATCGGGCGGCGATGTGAAGCTGGCGGAATTGTGGATGCGGGTGCGCGATAGGCGAGGGCCTTTGTCGGCGCTTGTGATGCTGGCGGGCTATATTTTGCTAGCGCTGAGCGTGCTGGGCTGGACCGCGAGCATGATGGGGGCGGGCGATGCGATGCCGCTGACGCCTTTGCTGGAGGCTCTTTTAATTGCCAATTTCGCCGCCTTTGCATGGCGCGGGGCGATGCGTTTTGCCTTTACCGCGCGCGAGTATGGCGCGGTGGAAGGCGTGCGGGCGATATTGCGCGTTCCTATCGCCAATATCATCGCGATTATGGCGGGGCGCAGGGCGTTGTTCGCCTATGTTCGGGTGTTGCTCGGCAACGCGCTTGAATGGGATAAGACTCCGCATTTCAGCCATCCAGCGCGCGGGAGCCAAGGCAGCCGCGAGATGCAGCCAGCGGAGCAATCGTCAGAGGAATTGGATGAAGAGCCGGTCTTTGGGTTTGGCGTCGGCGAGAAATTCAATCTGTTTCAGGAAATGGAACGCAACCAAAATCTTGGGCGGGATAAGAAGGCATGAGCAGCGCGGCGACACTTACCCTCGATAGCCAGCCAGCCGAAACCGAGGCGGCCCGCAAGCCAGCGGCGCGCGCTGCAAGGGGCCGCCCGCTCATTATGCTTGGCGTGCTGGTTGGGACTTGGGTGCTGGCGCGGGTCGCCTTGTGGGAGACGCCCTTGCCGCAAGTGCCAAGGGCCTTGGGCTCAATGTCGGCGCAGATCGCTGCCGGTGATGCTCCTGCTACAACTGAAAAAATGGTCGATATCGCGAACACGCCGGACGTCGGTCTTGCCGGTGACGCCAACACGAAAGCAGCAGCCGACTGGTTCTCTCAGTCTTATAATGTGAGCGCACATGCGCCTTTGTCTTTGCCATCCGCCGCGCCGTCTACCGCCCCATCAGCCTCCTCATTCTTGCCGCCAGCCTCCGCTGCTGAAATGACAGGAGGCGATTTGCAAACGGCCGCTTCGCATCAGCTAATGTTTATGGCCGCCATGGCATATATGCCGGTGCCAAAAGCTGTGCGCAGTGCTCTGGCCAATAGCCCCGCATCGCAGGCGGAACCCTTCACAATGGCGGGCAAGGCAGGCGCGCGAAAACCCAAGCATGATCGCTGGTCGCTCGATGCGTGGACATTCTGGCGGCAGGGATCAGCCTCGCCGCTCGTCGCATTGGGCCAAAACCCAAGCTATGGCGCGAGCCAAGCAGGCGCGGTGCTGCGCTATGAATTGCAGCCCAGCAATGCGCGCCGCCCGAGAGCCTATGTGCGCGGATATTCCTCTCTAGAAGGGCGCACGGAGCAAGAGGTCGCCGCTGGTCTTTCGGCAAGACCTCTGCCGAAGCTGCCGCTGCGCTTCCATGCAGAGGCGCGCGCATTGCATTCAGCGGGAGGCACATCGATCCGCGCTGCCGCCTTTGTGACGACAGAAATCCCCCCCGTAAAACTGCCCGCAGGCTTTACTGCAGAGGCTTACGGACAAGCCGGTTATGTTACGGGCAAAAACAAAACCGCATTTGCCGACGGTCAGGCGCATGTTCTGCGCGAGGTAGCATCATTTGACCTGGCCAAGATTGAAGTCGGCGGCACGGCATTTGCGGGCGCGCAAAAAGGCGCGCACCGCGTCGACATCGGCCCCGCCATGCGCGTCAATTTGACCGTGGGCGAGACACCGGCGCGCCTGTCTGCCAGCTACCGCGCGAAAGTTGCGGGTGATGCGCAGCCAGGTTCCGGCGTTGCAGTCACGCTTTCCACGCGCTTCTAAAAGAGCCAATTTCCCGCTACCTCTTGGCCAAAGCCGCCATAATGAATGCTATTGCTGAGGCATAAACGCGCCATGCGGGTTTAATCCTGAGGCGCGCTGGGCTAGGCGGAGGCTTATGGATGTTTACCTCCCCATCGCCAACCTATCAGTCAACGGTCTTTGGATCGTGCTGCTTGGCGCGTTGACGGGCGTTTTATCCGGCCTGTTCGGTGTTGGCGGAGGCTTTCTTACAACGCCGCTGCTGATCTTTTCCGGCATCCCGCCAACGGTCGCCGCTGCCTCTGCCGCAACCCAGGTGACAGGGGCCAGCGTGTCGGGCGTGCTTGCGCATAATAAGCGCAATGGGGTCGATTACCGCATGGGCTTGGTGATGGTCGCAGGGGGTATCATCGGTGCGATCTTCGGAGCCTTATTGTTCCGCTTTTTCCAAGCCATCGGGCAGATCGATGTCGTCATTAATGTGCTCTATGTCGTGATGCTGGGCACAATTGGAACGCTGATGGGGCGCGAGGCGCTGGACTCTATCCGCGCGAAAAAGGGTGAGGCAAAGCCCGTGCGCAAACGCCGCCATCATCCGGTCATCGCTGCCCTGCCGATGCGCTGGCGGTTCTACCGTTCGGGGCTCTATATCTCCCCACTGGGCCCTCTGTTTTTGGGTGTGTGCGTGGGTGTTTTGACCATGCTGATGGGGGTCGGTGGCGGCTTTATCCTTGTGCCTGTGATGCTCTATATTCTGGGGATGAGCGGCAATGTGGTGGTCGGTACATCGCTGTTTCAAATCCTATTTGTGACCATGGCGACCACGATCATGCACTCGTTGACGACGAAGGCGGTCGATATTGTACTCGCGGGCCTGCTGCTGCTCGGCTCGGTTATGGGCGCGCAATTTGGTACGCAAATCGCAATGAAGGCGCGGCCAGAAATCTTGCGTCTGATCTTGGCGGCTGTCGTGCTCGCAGTGGCGGCGCGCATGCTTTATCAATTGGGTGTGCAGCCGGATGAAATTTTCACGGTCGCGCCGCTATGACCCGCGCGTTTCAATCCCTCTTTCTTGTGCTTGCATTGTTTGCTCTGTCGGGCCAACGCGACGCGATTTTGGTGCCAGAGGTATCGCAGAGCGAAGTGAAAGTGCGCCAAGGCTTTACTGGTACAGAGCTGCTATTGTTTGGCGCGATCCTTGATCCGGCTGGGCGGCGCGCTGGCGCAAAATATGATATTGTGGTTGTGCTAAAGGGGCCAGCAGAACCCATCCGTATGCGCGAAAAAGAGCGCTTTGCCGGTATGTGGGTAAACGCGGCCTCGTCTGATTTTCGCTCTGCTCCATCCTTTTTTGCTGTGGCAGCATCGCGGCCAGTGGCTCAGATTGTCGATGAGAAAACGGCGGCGATTTATGAGCTGGGTACGGATTTCATCCAGCTTAGTCCCTCAGGCCAGATTGACCCAGAAAAGCAGCGCCGCTTTGCCGAGGGTTTGGTGGAGCAGCGCGAGCGGCTTGGCCTCTACAATGAAGATATGCGCGGTGTCCGCGTCAGTGAGCAAGTGCTGTATCAAGCGCGCATTGCTCTGCCGTCCAATGTCACGACCGGAAAGTACACCGCTGAAACCTTTGCGATTTCGGAAGGCCGCGTGATCGCCTCTGCGGTTGCAGATGTGAATGTGCGCAAGACCGGCGTGGGCCGCTTTGTTGAACTGTCATCCCAGGATTGGTCCTTAACCTATGGCCTGGTTGCGGTGATGCTATCGATTGGCATGGGCTGGATCGCCGGGCGCTTGTTCTCGATGATCTAGCGCGCACACGCTGAGCGCCTCCCTATCTCCCTCTCAAGGCCCGCCCAAGCGTTGACGCGTTGTTAACCCTATTTCTTCTATAGCTGCGGCTTGGATTAACAATTGGGCTTTGGGGCTGCACATGACGGATATGGCCAATCAGAATTTTGACGCAAACGGGCAAGGCGGCGCAGCGCCTGCTGCAGCGGCAGACATGTCTGAGCAAGACAATGCACGTATGCCAATTGGCGTGGTGCTGGAAATCGCTGGCTCCGGCTCGCAAGTCGCGATTGATTTGCAGCGATTGAACGAATGCCTCGATGATGCTGACCCGTCCGTTGCGATGGCCGGCCAAGTGGGCAGCCAGATCAAAATTCAGGTTGGTGACAATTGGCTGCTAGCCAGCGTGCGCAACCAGCGCCGCGACCGCAAAGCCAATGGCGGCATTCTTGCGAATATCGACTTTCTTGGCGAAGGCGCAGAGGAAAAGCTGACCGGACGCATCCACGGTTTCCGCCGCGGTGTGACACGCTATCCAGTCCCTGGCGCTTTGGTCTATCCAGCGACCACCGCCGATCTTGAGCAAATTTACGCCAGCGATGGCCGCGCCAATGTCACTATTGGTACCGTTTATCCGACTAAGGACATTCGCGCTGGCCTGTATATTGACGCGATGCTGGGCAAGCACTTTGCGCTGCTCGGCTCAACCGGTACCGGTAAATCCACCAGTGCTGCGCTGATCCTGCACCGCATTTGCGAGGCGGCTCCGCAAGGTCACATTGTGATGGTCGATCCGCACGGTGAGTACTCCGCCGCTTTCCGCCAAACCGGCAACATCCTCGATGTGTCGAACCTCGACATGCCGTACTGGCTGCTGAACTTTGAAGAACACTGCGAGGTTTTGCTGACCAGCGATGGCAATGAGCGGCAAATCGATGCCGATATTCTCGCGAAATGTTTGCTGCGTTCGCGCTCCAAAAACCGTCTTGCGCAAGGCATTGGCAAGATCACTGTGGATTCGCCAATCCCTTATCTTTTGTCCGACCTTTCCAACGCCATTCAAGATGAAATGGGCAAGCTGGACAAAGCGACTTCCTCTGCGCCCTACATGCGCATCAAAACCAAGCTTGAAGAGATTAAGGCTGATCCGCGCTACCAATTCATGTTTTCTGGAATGTTGGTTGGCGATACCATGGCCGACTTCATCGCCAAGGTTTTCCGCATGCCGGGCGGCGGCAAGCCGATCTCAATCATCGACGTTTCGGGTGTGCCATCGGATATTACGTCAACCGTTGTCGCTGTTCTTAGCCGGCTGGTGTTTGACTTTGCAATCTGGGGCCGCGAAGAAAAGACACGCCCCGTCTTGCTCGTTTGCGAAGAGGCGCACCGCTATGTGCCCAACTCCGCCAATGAAGACGGATCATCGGTTGGCCGCATCCTGAGCCGCATCGCGAAAGAGGGCCGGAAATACGGTATTTCGCTGGGCCTGATTACTCAGCGTCCATCGGATTTGGCCGAGGGTGTTTTGTCGCAATGCGGCACGATCATCTCCATGCGTTTGAACAATGACCGCGACCAAGATTTCGTGCGCTCCGCCATGCCAGAAGGCGCGCGCGGTTTCCTTGATGCGATCCCCGCATTGCGGAACCGTGAGTGCATTGTCTGCGGCGAGGGTGTCGCCATTCCGATCCGCGTGTCGTTTGACAATCTCGATGAGAACAAGCGTCCAGCCTCTGAAGATCCAAGCTTTGTTGAGCTGTGGAACGGTTCAGGCGGCGAAGAAGAGACCGTGTCCCGCGTCGTCCAACGCTGGCGCTCGCAGGGCTAAGTACCGCGTTCATCTCCATAGAGATGGATATGCAGCCGGTCTGACATTCTAAAACCATGCTGCAAACACAGCGGGGCGAGCCATTCTTCGCGGGCACGCAAAGTGTCGCTGTTTGTGCCTTCGGGCATTAGAAAGACATGCCCTTTTTTGAAGTGATAGCGTGTGCTTAGTGTCAGCACCTCGTCCACATCATCAGGCGTTTGAATCACAAATTTGAAGTAAGCGCGTGGGTCGCTAGCATAGCTGATAAGGCGTTCTTCGATCAGCGCCAATTCCGCTGGATTGCCGGAATGGGCAAGCTTAGGGCTGACGTTATATTGGTCCACCCGTATATCGACGTGAGAATTGGCTTTCACCGTTCCATTGGTTTCAATCTCGATTGCCATATCGGGTATGAGGGCAAGCAAATCGGCAAGTGCTCCGGATTGCAGCAAAGGCTCGCCGCCGGTGATGACTAAGCGGTTTTGGCCGAGGCTCAGAATACGCTGCGCCACATCCTCAACATCCAGCGTTACCTGATTGGATTTGCGATCAAAAACCACATCGTCGCGGTGCGGTCGCTCCTCATCGAAACGCCCACCTTCAAACAACCAAGTGTAGGCTGTATCGCACCATGTGCAGGCGAGATTACAGCGTGATAGGCGCATAAAAGCCACCGGCACGCCCATGCTAGGCCCTTCACCTTGGAGGCTGGCGAATATCTCCGGTCCGCCCGTATCATCAGTGGCGAGGACTAATTTCGCCACGTCATCCCAATCGTTCTAGCGCCGCTTTCAAGCGTTCGGCTTCGGCGGAGTGATGCGCGAAATCGGCCTTGGCTTTTTCGACCGCTTCAGGCTTGGCCCTCTCAACGAAGTTCGCATTGGAAAGACGCCCTTCGAGCGATGCTGCTTCCTTAGAAGAGGCTTCCAGGGCCTTGGTCAGCCGCGCCTTTTCCTCTGCAATGTCGATGATGCCTTCGAGCGGAATGATAAACACATCTTCGCCAGCTGTGATCTGCATTGCGGGGCCATCTGGCGCATCGGATAACGTCACTGGAGTCAGCCGCGCAAGCCGTTCAATCGCAGCCGATGAGCGCTCAATCGTGCTGCCGGCAAGAGCCGAAGGTGAGGGCAGGAATGCAGGCAGTTTTGCGCCGGGCGGAATGCCCAGCTCGTTTTTCGCGCTGCGGACATTGCCGGTCAGATCAATCACCCAATCAATCGCATCGGTGGCCGCTTTGCTGACCTTAGCGCGCGGCTCGGGCCATTTGGCTGTGATGATCGGGTAGTCTTTGCGGCTTGTGCCAGCCAGATCGCCTTGAGCATGCCACAATTCTTCCGTGATAAAGGGCATGAAGGGGTGCAGCATGACAAGGATTTGATCGAGCGCCCAACCGGCGACTTCGCGCGTTTCGGCGGCGGCGGTTTCACTCGCGCCTTCTGCGAATACGGGCTTGATCAGCTCCAGATACCAATCGCAGAAACGATCCCATGTGAAGTGATAGATCGTGTTGGCGGCGGCATCAAAACGCAGATCGGCCATGGCGGCCTCAAGCTTCTCAACCGTTTGCTGAACCTCGCCAATGATCCATTGGTTCGCGGCGAGCTTTGCTTCAGGCGCTGCCAAAGTGGTCGAGGCGCCAATGCCATTGGACTGGCAGAAGCGCGTGGCATTCCAGAGCTTGGTTGCAAAATTGCGGTAGCCTTTGACCCGCTCATCATCCATTTTGATGTCGCGGCCTTGGCTTTCCATCGCGGCCATAAAGAAGCGCAAAGCATCCGCGCCGTACTGGTCAATCAGGCCAAGCGGATCGACGACATTGCCCTTGGATTTGGACATTTTCGCGCCGTCTGCTGCGCGCACAAGGCCGTGCAGATAGAGCTTGGGCCATGGGGCTTTGCCCATGTTGTATTGCCCCATCATCATCATCCGCGCATCCCAGAAAAACAGGATATCAAAGCCGGAGACGAGGAGGTTGTTGGGGAAGTGCTTTTCCAGCAGGTCAGTTTGGTTCGGCCAACCGAGTGTAGCGAAAGGCCACAAGGCTGATGAGAACCATGTGTCGAGAACGTCAGGGTCCTGTGTCAACGTGACGCCGGCGCCCGCTTTTTCTTGCGCTTCTTCCTCGGTTAGGGCGACATAGACTGCGCCATCAGGCCCAAACCAAGCCGGTATCCGGTGGCCCCACCATAGCTGGCGCGACACGCACCAAGGCTGGATATTTTCCATCCAATTGAAGAAGGTTTTCTCCCAAGTCTCTGGGATGATTTCAATTTCGCCTGACTTCACTTGCTCGATAGGTTTGACCGCGAGTTTCTCCGCATCGACATACCATTGATCGGTCAGCCATGGCTCAATCACCACGCCGCCGCGGTCGCCGAAAGGCGTGGCAATGGTGCGCGGCTCTGCGTCCAATTCAACCTCTTCGCCTTTTTTCGTTTTGGTAATGTGAGGGATGAGGAAGCCTTGTTCCTTCAATCGCTCAATAACCAGCTCGCGCGCGCCATTTACTTTGTCGCGTTTGAAGCGGTGCAGCCCGAGAAATTCGTCCGGCACAAGCGCGTCGGAAGTCTGACAAACATTGCCCTCTCCATCGAGCATGTTGAGCATATCGCCAGCGGCAATCCCTGCGCGTTTGCCGACTTCGAAATCGTTGAAGTCGTGGCCCGGCGTGATCTTCACCGCGCCGCTGCCAAGCTCTGGATCGGCGTGTTCATCGGCAACAATCGGAACCTTGCGCCCCGTGATTGGCAGAACGACATGCTTGCCTACAACGCTGGCATAGCGTTCATCTGTAGGGTGCACCGCCACTGCCATATCGGCGAGCATTGTTTCGGGGCGCGTGGTCGCAACCTCAATAAAATCGCGGCCATCAGCCAGAGTGACGCCATCCTCCAGCGGATATTTAAAGTGCCAGAAACTGCCTTTCAAATCCTGCGTTTCCACCTCAAGATCGCTGATCGCGGTTTTGAGTTTCGGGTCCCAATTTACCAGACGCTTATCGCGGTAAATCAGACCGTCATTGTAAAGGTCGACGAAGGTCTTGAGCACGGCATCAGTGAAATGCTCGTCCATCGTGAATTGTTCGCGCGACCAGTCCATCGAACAGCCAAGGCGGCGCAGTTGCTTGGTAATCGTGCCGCCGCTTTCCTCTTTCCACGTCCAGACCTTTTTGACGAAGTCTTCGCGGGAGTAATTGGTGCGTTTATCTTGGCGTTCTTCAAGCTGACGCTCGACCACCATTTGGGTGGCGATGCCTGCGTGATCTGTGCCGACCACCCACAAAGCGTCTTTGCCGCGCAAGCGTTCGTAGCGGATCACAATGTCCTGCAACGTGTTGTCGAGCGCATGGCCGATATGCAAGCTACCGGTGACATTCGGCGGAGGGTTCACAATTGTATAGGGCTCGGCATTCGGGCGCTCAGGCCGGAATAGGCCTTTCTCTTCCCAATGCTGATACCAGCGTGTCTCAATGTCTGCAGGGGCAAATGTGGTCGAAAGTGTCATTGTAATATGTGCTTTATATTTTGGCGCGGGAGGTCCAGATTTCTTGATCCTGCAATGCCATTGCCGCCGCCGCCACGCAACGCTTCTTTGCGCCGCTGGTGGGCACAAATTCCGCAGCGCGGCTTGTTATGCGCTGCATTTCCCCGCATATCGGCCATGCTATGAGCGAGCTTGCCGATTTTGCCCTTCTTAATGCCGCGCCTGATGGTGATGAAGGCAGCTTAGAAACGGGCGCGATATTGGCGCTTTCGGGGCCCTATCTTGTCTCCAGCATTGGCCAAGTGGATGACGCTCTGCGCGATATTGATGAGCCGATAGCCGGCATTGATTTATCCGGCGTTTCTGAAATCGATACCGTTGGCGCATGGGTCGCATGCCGTCTTGCCGAGGAGCACGGCGCCGAGATCATTGGGGCAAATGAACGCGCCCAGCGGCTGATCGGTGCAGTCGTCAATGCTGGCAATGAAGCCGATATGGTTCCGGCTGAACGCCCGTTTTGGCAGGGCGTTACGCAAGGTTTGGGCGATTGGGTCATGGGCGCTTATGCGGGCCTGATCTCGGTTATCGGATTTCTTGGGCATATATTGACCGCTTTTGGCGCGTTGATCCGCAATCCGCGCCGCTTCCGCATGCGAGCACTTGTGCGTCAGACGGAACTGGTGGGCGTGGACGCTTTGCCGATTATTGGCCTGATGAGCTTCCTGATCGGGATTGTGATTGCGCAGCAAGGCGCCGTGCAATTGCAGCAATTTGGCGCAGAAACGCTTACGATCAATCTGGTCGGGCGGATCACTTTGCGCGAGCTTGGCGTTTTGATGACAGCGATCATGGTGGCGGGCCGTTCAGGCAGCGCCTTTGCCGCGCAAATCGGCACCATGAAGCTGACCGAGGAAGTGGACGCAATGCGCACAATCGGCATTTCGCCGGTTGAAGCGTTGGTTATACCGCGATTGTTATCGGCCGTTTTGATGATGCCGCTGCTTGGGTTCTACGCCTCGATAATGGCGATTATTGGCGGAGCGGTTGTTGGTGATTTGATCTTGGGCATTCCGTTTTGGACATTCCTTGAGCGGATAAAGGAAGTCGTGCCGACGTTTGACCTGTGGGTTGGCCTGATCAAAGCGCCCGTGTTTGGCCTGATAATTGGCCTCGCTGGCTGCTATCACGGGATGCAGGTGCGCGGAAATTCTGAAGAGGTCGGTAAGCGCACGACATTTGCTGTGGTCTCTGCAATCTTTGCTGTGATCGTGATCGATGCGTTTTTCGCTGTCTTCTTCACCGAAATCGGTTGGGGCTAAGGGGCGGATCATGAGCGATAGCAATCCAAATGATGCCCCGCTGGTAAACCAGCTTGTCGATCAAATGCTCGATCAAACCCCGTGTCAGCGCGAGCCAAAAGTGCACGAGCGGTTTCGCGGCAAGCATCCAATTGTGGTCGAAGGGCTAGAGAACCGTTTTGGCGAGCAAGTCGTCCATCAAAACCTCTCCTTAGAGGTCAATCGCGGCGAGATTATCGGCGTGGTCGGCGGATCGGGCACGGGCAAGTCTGTCCTGATGCGCTCCATCATTGGCCTGCAAACGCCAAGTGCAGGCGATATCGAAGTGTTTGGCCGTTCAATCACGCAGGCGCGCCCTGATGAAGAGATCGGCGTGCGCAATCGCTGGGGCGTATTGTTTCAAGGGGGGGCATTGTTCTCCACCCTGACAGTGGGCGAAAATGTCGAAGTGCCGCTAAAGCAATTCTTCCCTGAATTATCCGCCCAAATGCGCGCGGAAATTGCGCGGTATAAGGTCATCCTGTCCGGCCTTCCTGAAGAGGCGGTGAGCAAATATCCTTCCGAATTATCAGGCGGTATGCGCAAGCGGGCAGGCCTTGCGCGGGCGTTGGCGCTGGACCCGGAATTGTTGTTCTTGGACGAGCCGACAGCGGGCCTTGATCCCATTGGCGCCGCCGCATTTGACCGCCTAACCCGCGAATTGAAAGAAACGCTGGGGCTGACCGTGTTCCTAATTACGCATGATCTCGATACTCTATATGAGATCTGCGACCGTGTGGCTGTGCTCGCCGATAAGCAAGTGATTGCGGTGGGCACGATCCCTGAACTGCTGGAGACCGATCACCCGTGGATCGATGAATATTTCAACGGACCGCGCGGACGCGCTGCTCAGGCAAGCCAAGAGCGGCTTGAGAAAAAGGGGCGCGGAAAATGAAGATACGCCCATGGACAAATCGTCCCAGACAAGGGATTAGGTAAAGACGATGGAAACACGCGCAAATCACGTCTGGGTGGGCATTGTGACGCTGGTGTTGCTGGCGGCGCTGGCGGCATTTGTCGTCTGGCTTGCGCGGCTGGGGCAGGGCGATCAGAACGAATATGACATTTTGTTCAAGCAATCTGTCGAGGGTTTAGCGCGCGGCAGCCAAGTGTCTTTTTCCGGCGTTCCCGTCGGCCAAGTCAATGATATTGAGCTGTGGGCCAAAGACCCTGAATTCGTGCGCGTCCGCATCAAAATCGACGATAAAGTGCCGGTGCTGATCGGGACGACTGCAACCGTGCAGGCAAGCTTTACAGGCGTCTCGACAATCCTATTGGATGGAGCGGTTAAAGGCGCACCGCCAATCACTTGCGATACCACTGCTTGCCCTGATGGCCTGCCGGTCATTCCGCCGGGGCGCGGCGGTTTTGGCGAGATTGTTGCCAATGCTCCGCTGCTGCTGGAACGGCTGGCGACATTGACAGAGCGGCTGACGCAGGTTCTCGATGATCGCAACCAGACAGAGATCACCGCGATCCTGAAAAACACCAATGCGCTGACGGGCAACGCCAATGAGCTGACGCAAAACGCCAATCGCGTGGCGGAAAGCTTGGCTGCATCGGCGCCGCAATTGGGTTCAACCTTGGGCGAGCTAGAAGGCACTCTGGCCGAAGCCACGAGCGCGCTCACCGCGTTTGAAAAGGTTATGGGCACGACCGATGTGATGATGAATGAGGAAGGGCCCGCTCTTTCCAAAGAATTGCGCACCACCATGTCGAGCGCATCCAAAACCGCCGATGAGCTTTCCAAAACCGCAGCGGCTTTGACCAAGGTTCTGGATGAGGTTGGGCCAGCGGCAAGTACGGTCAATCAAGAAACATTGCCTTCGCTCACCGCGACATTGGAAGATGTGCGCGCCACCAGCAAGGCGCTGCGCAAGGTGACAGAGCGGCTGGAAAACCAAGGCGTTGGCGCATTGGTAGAAGGCCAAAGCTTGCCGGATTATGAGCCATGAGGACATTTGAAATGCCTGCTTTTTTCTCGCCTCGTATGATCGGCGCATTGGCCGGGGCCGCGATGCTATCTGGCTGTGTCAGCCTTGGTGCTGAACCGCCGGCTAGCCTTCTCAATTTGACGGCCACGGATAAAGCACCAGTCGGCACGCAGCGCAGCGGTGTTCGCGGCAAAGCGCTGGCGGTGATGATCCCAAGCGTTCCAGCCAAGATCGACGTTATTCGCGTGCCTGTGCAAGTGTCCGAAACCGAAATCGCCTATATCAAGGATGCGGTTTGGGTCGAAAAACCTGCGCGATTGTTCCAGCGTTTGATGGCAGAGACCTTGCGCGCACGCAGCCAGCGATTGATTGTTGAGGCTGATGTTAGTGCCGGCGGGAGTCCCCGCCTTCAAGGCACTTTGCGCGAGTTTGGCTATGATGCGATGAGCGGTTCGGTGGTTGTGCGCTTCGATGCAGAGCGCATGAATGCACAGGGTAATGTCGAAACGCGCCGGTTTGAGGCAAGCGAGGCGGGCGTTATTCCCAAGGCTGGCAATGTTGGTGCGGCGCTCAACCGCACGGCCAATGATGTGGCGGGCCAAGTGGCGGATTGGGTGCTAGCCGTATAGCAACCGCCGCTTAGCCCCGCTCTTTTAGGCGCGCGCCAATTCCATCCATTTGAACGCCGACATAAAATCGGCCTCACGCGCTTCTCGCTGAGCGGTGGCTTCGGCATCCGTGCCCCACAATTCTTCCTGCCACAGCTCTTCCAGACTGCTGGCGTCCCACAAAGCTTTTGCATCGGCCCCGGGCTGCAAAGCCTCCAATCCAATCGCAAAGCTGGTGGCGAGCGAGGCGAGTGTCTGCAATCCGGTCAGTGCAAATGCGTCCATCTGGGCAAGGCTGCCACGGAAATGCGCCAGTGTCGCCTCTGGTTGGGCTGCGTGCATAATGCCGGAGACGCGGGTGAAACGTACATTTTCCCGCTCCTCTATGCGGCCAAGGATCGGCTCCCATTCAGCCTCTTGGCGGGCGAATAAAGCATCACCGGGATCGGCGCGATAACACAGCGTATCCGTCTCGGCATATTTGCCCAAGGTCTCCAACGTACTCGCCGGATCCGCTGCGACCTGATCAATCGCAAAGTCGGTGAGATCGCGGTACACAAATGCGCTAGTGTCGAGCTTTTCGCCCTGCGCGTCCCATTCCGCCGCCATCGCCTTTGCAAGCGCAAGCGTGGGGACCAATTGCAACGTGCCGCCTTGCGTTTTGATCGGGCGATCATCCAACGTGATTTGCCATGCGTCACCGGCAGGCTGGACGCTGACATTTGTATAAAAGCGCTTCATTTCTCGTCATCCGCATCAGGTGTGCGCCAGCCTTTGGCGAACCATTTGGGGCCGTAGAAAAACCCGAACATTCCGCCCAGCGCCATGACTATGCCCAGCGGTTTGCCGAGGCCAAAGGGCGCGATCACCGCATCATAGGTGATCGCAATGCCGATCATGACGACGCCGACAAAGACAAAACGCAATGCGCTCAACAGCAAATGCCGGCGCAGGGCCAGTGGATCATCAAGGAGGTTGGGTTCCTCGCTCACAAGAGCGCTTCCAAATGGGCCATGTCGCGGGCCACATCAGCGGCGCCTGCGTCGCGTAGCTCATCAGGAGTGTGATAGCCCCATTCAACCCCAATTGCGCGCACGCCTGCGTTTGCGGCCATGGTCATATCAAAGCTGGTGTCGCCAATCATCACGGCATTATCGGCGGTCACACCGGCCTCAGCAATCGCGGTCTCCAGCATGGCAGGATGCGGTTTGGATGGGTTGCCATCGGCGGTTTGCAGCGACACAAACAGATGCTTGATACCGTGCACATCGAGGCAAGCATGAAGCCCGCGATCCGACTTACCCGTTGCCACTGCCAGCAGCCAACCTGCATCATTCAAACGAATGAGAAGCTCAGAAATCCCCGCATATAGCGGCTCATCCAAAGTGCCCGCTACGCGCCGCGCGCGAAACAGGGTTTTGAAGTTTTCAACCAATTGCGTCTGCGCAGATATGGCCAAATCGGGCGCAAGCTGACCGATGGCAACCGGCAGGCTGAGGCCTACCAAACGCCGCGTTTCATTGCGATCCGGCGCGGCATGGCCAGCGGCCACAAACGCCTCTTCCATAGTGTCGCAAACATCGGCTTGGCCATCCACCAAGGTTCCATCACAATCAAAAACGGCTAGTCTAGAGTGGAGGGAGCTCATTTTTGAAAAGCCTGCATCAATTTGACCATTGCTGTGGAACCTTCTGCTTCTAACCCATCAATGATCCTTTGGCGTTCTTCGACTGGCTTGTTCTGGGATAATTTGATTGTCTCGCGCACGCTAGTGTCGGACATTTCAAAGCCCACAATCCCTCGCAGTAGCGCTCGGACAGCACTGTAATCCATTTTGTCCATCGTCCAAGGCAAGCCAGAGGTAATTCGGTCCTCATGTTCTGCGCTCAAATTTGCAAGCAAATCAGGCAATTTTTCTTCTTCCACTCTCTTGGCGATGCCTTCGAATTCAAAAGCCACATAGTTCCAAGTGGGAACCTGATTGTCAGCAGCATACCATCGGGCGGATATGTAATCATCTGGGCCATTGATCACTGCCAGGGCCTGTGCGCCATCAAGGTAAGGCGTCAGCGTATTGTTCTTCGCTAGGTGGAATTGCGCAGTATGTGGTCCAGAAAAATACAGTGGTGCATGGGCCACTTTGGGGCCCATTGGCGTTTGAAGAAAAATGGCAGCAAACATATTTCCGCCCACAAGCTCTGGTCGGAACTCTGGATCAGTGCCTCTGAATGCAGAATTGGGATGCATTAAGCCTGCCTCACTTACGCGCTCACGTCCTTGGTCCTGCGGGCTTTCCATTGGGCTTGCCCGACCGCTTCTTTGGCTTGCGCTTCCTGCCGATGGGATCACCGCCCGTATTGCCGCGAACGCCCGCTGTCCGCGTGCGGCGTTCACCGCGGCGATCTTTCCGGTATTGCTTAGCATATTTGCGCGCAGCTTGCTTTTTCTCCGCGCGGTTTTTCTCTGGCGGAGCAACGATTAGCGGGCCTGCATCGCTGATGCTGGGATCGAAGCCCAAATGCTCCATCGTCTGCGCGAAATGCTCGGGCAGTTCAGCGGTAACATCGAGCTTAGGGACGGATTTGCCGTCCACCGCAGGTTGAGAGATCACAAGGCGCCGCGCGTGCAAATGCATTTTCCGGCTAACGCTGCCAGTGAGGAAAGCGTCTTGCCCGCCATACTTCCCGTCGCCAACGATAGGGTGACCAATCGCCGCCATATGCGCGCGCAATTGGTGGGTGCGTCCGGTTAGCGGCTCCAACTCAACCCATGCCGTGGAATGTCCGGCGCGCTCAACCACGCGGTAGCGGGTCTTGGCGCTTTGGCCTTCTTCATGATCCACATGCATTTTCTCGCCGCCGGTACCCGGCTGTTTGGCAAGCGGCGCGTCGATAGTGCCTTCGAAAACCTCTGGCACGCCAACGATGAGCGCCCAATAAACCTTGCGGGCGGAATGCGAGGAAAAGCGTTTGGAATAGCTGGCCGCAGAACCCGGAGTGCGGGCAATGAGCAATACACCCGATGTGTCCTTATCCAGCCGGTGCACAAGGCGCGGGCGCGGTGTTTCTTCATCGTCGACAAAGGCATCCAACAAACCGTCAACGTGCCGGTGCGTTTTGCTGCCGCCTTGCGTCGCGAGGCCCGGCGGCTTGTTGAGCACAATTGCGCTGGCGGTTTCTTTGATCACCATCGCATGGGCCTGTGCGATATCTTCCGGCGTTAACTCGCGTTTTGGCTTCGGCCCGCGCTTGGCATTCTCGCCGCCTGGCGGAACGCGCAAGACCTGACCCTCTTCCAGCCGGTCATCAGGTTTGGCGCGCTTGCCATCCACACGGATTTGGCCAGTGCGCGCCCAGCGCGACACCGTGGCAAAGCCGATTTGCGGCAAATTGCGCTTGAACCAGCGATCAAGGCGGATGCCATTGTCATCCTCCACAACCGTAAACTGCCGAACATTTTGTGATGCGGGTGAGGGAGCTGCGCTGGCCGTAGTTTCATTGTCGTCCATATCGCCGCTCATGATGCAATCCGCATGATAATAAGTCCAAGATAGAGCGCAATCACACCGGCCAAAACCGAGATGAGCGCATAAGATAGGCTGGTAAGGGCTTGGCCGCGTTCAATCAGCATCATCAATTCTAGGCTAAACGCGCTAAAAGTGGTGAAACCGCCGAGCAAGCCAACGCCGATAAGCAAGCGAGCTTGTTCTGAGCCTGCTGGCGAGAGCGCCGATCCATCGCGCGCCAGCCAGCCGAACAGCAATCCCATCGCAAGGCTGCCCAAAATATTGGCCGCCAATGTCGCCCATGGGAATGCGCCAATGACTGCAGGGCCAAGCCAAGCGGTCAGCGTGCGGCCCAATTGATAGCGCAACACAGCGCCAATAGCGCCGCCAGCTGCCACATTGAGCAGCGCGGCAAGCGGGGATAGGGAAGGGGTAATTGATGACATAACCGGCCTCTTAGCTTCGCGCGGGCGTGCTGGCCAGTAATGATAGAAACCTGTTTCTTACGCGTATAGGCCTTGCCAAAAAGCAGCGCCCGCGCTAACTGCGCCCTCATACGAGCCGATCCGCCAAAGGATTCGGCCCTTTTTTGTTGAATTTTCAAAGCGCCTTACCCCGCGCAAGTTTGCGGGGCCATGTGAATGTGGAACGGGCGCTTTAGCTAGTAAGGTGTTTGAATTTATGCAGATTATGGTTCGCGATAACAACGTCGATCAAGCTTTGCGCGCGCTCAAGAAGAAGCTGCAGCGCGAAGGCGTTTATCGCGAAATGAAGCTGCGTCGTCATTACGAAAAGCCAAGCGAAAAGCGTGCCCGTGAAAAGGCTGCTGCTGTTCGCCGCGCTCGTAAAATGGACCGCAAGCGCATGGAACGCGACGGCTCTTAAGAGGTTGCGTTTCGGCTGGATGGATGGGCTGCGGTAACCGCGCCGATCCCTCTAGCAAAAGTGGGAACCGGTTTTGCGCCCGAGAGGGTCGGCAAAATAAACCCAATTCCCGCTTGAACCGAGCACCACGATAAGCCATCAGGGCGCGGTTCAATTCCGCGCCCTTTTGCTTTGGGGGACACATCTTTCAAAGCGCATATTTGCAGGACACTATTATGACCGAAGTCACCCGCGTTCCGATCCAGCCCGTAGCCAAAGGCTCGCTGACCAAATTGTGGATCGGCGTGATTATCGCCCTGCTTATCGGTGCAGGCGTTGCTTGGGCGGCCATGCCAAAGGGCGTGTCGCTCGACACGATCACTGCAGGGACGGGGCCAAACCCGACGGATAGCGATGTGATCTTCGTGAAATACAAAGGCATGCTTGCAGATACGGGCGAAGTGTTTGACGAAAGTCAGGATGCGCCTCTGCCCGTTCAAGGGATCTTCCCAGAAGGCAATCCATTGCCATTGGCGCAAATGGTCCCAGGTTTCCGCGAAGGCGCTTTGCAGATGCAAAAGGGCGGCAAGTATGAGCTCTTTATTCCATCGGACAAAGCGTATGGGTCAAACCCGCCAGAAGGCGCGCCAATTCCTGCGGATGCTGATCTCAAATTCGAAGTCGAGATGATCGACTTCATGTCCGAGGATGATTTCCAACGCCGCATCGGCATGCTGCAAAAAATGATGGAAGACCAAAATGGCGGTGCCGGTGCTGGCGGCGCTGCAGGTGGGCCTCCGCAGGGCGCACCAGCTGGTCCTCCGCCCCGCTAAAAAGTGGGCCTAAGAATATTCTAGTGTAATCTCTCGAAAGGGTTCGAGGTATGTCTATCGATAGAGCAGCAGTGGCGAAAATTGCCTCGCTTGCACGCATTAAAATGAGTGATGAAGAGCTCGACCGGATCGCGCCGGAGCTCAACAATATCCTCAAATTTGTCGACCAATTGAGCGAGGTGGATACCTCCAATGTTGAGCCAATGACGGCGGTCATTCCCAACACATTGCGCCTGCGCGAAGACGAGGTGAACGCAGACCCCAAGACAGGCGGCGATCGGCGTGATGACGTGCTGGCCAATGCGCCAGCTGCAGAGCACGGCTTCTACGGCGTGCCCAAAGTAATCGAATAGAGGCTGACCCGATGACCAAAGTAACTGACCTCGGCATCAAGGCGATCCGCGACGGCGTAGCTGGCGGCGAATTTACAGCGCGCGAAGTGGCGGAAGGCTTTAACGCCAATGTCGCGGCGGCCGCTGACCTGAACGCCTTCATCGTCACCACGCCTGATCATGCACTTGCCGCAGCGGACGCTGTGGATGCGAAACGCGCCAAGGGTGAAGACCTAGGCAGCATGGGCGGCGTGCCGATCGGCATGAAGGATTTGTTCGCCACAAAGGGCGTGCAGACCACGGCAGCCAGCCATATCCTCGAAGGCTTTACGCCGGAATATGAAAGCACCGTTTCGTCTAACCTATGGGCGGCGGGTGCGGGCATGTTGGGCAAGCTCAACCTCGACCAATTTGCCATGGGTTCCTCGAACGAGACAAGCTATTTCGGCAATGTCACCTCGCCGTGGCGGCGTCCAGATGGCTCCAATACGCCAATGAGCCCCGGTGGTTCTTCCGGTGGTTCCTCCACTGCCGTTTCTGCGCGCCTTGCGCCAGCGGCGACTGGCACAGACACAGGCGGATCAATCCGTCAGCCTGCTGCATTCACTGGCATCACCGGCGTTAAGCCGACTTACGGGCGCTGCTCGCGTTGGGGCGTAGTCGCTTTTGCCTCCAGCCTCGATCAAGCCGGACCCATGGCGCATGACGTTACGGATTGCGCGATTATGTTGGGCGCGATGGCGGGCTTTGACCCGAAAGATTCCACATCGCTCGACCTGCCCGTGCCCGATTGGGAAGCGGCGCTGAGCGGCGATCTTAAGGGCAAGAAAGTCGGCATCCCGCGCGAATACCGCGTCGATGGTATGGATGCGGAAATTGAGAAAAGCTGGGAGCAGGGCAAAGCTTGGCTGAAAGACGCTGGCGCTGAGATTGTCGATATCTCGCTGCCGCATACGAAATACGCTCTGCCCGCCTATTACATTATCGCGCCTGCTGAAGCATCGTCGAACCTCGCGCGCTACGACGGAGTGCGTTACGGATTGCGTGATTTGCCCGACGGCGCAGGCTTGCAAGACATGTATGCCGAAACCCGCGCTGCCGGATTTGGTGACGAGGTTAAGCGCCGCATTTTGATCGGCACTTATGTGCTCTCAGCGGGCTTTTACGATGCCTATTATAACCAAGCACAAAAGATCCGCACGCTGGTCGCGCAGGATTTTGAAGCAGCTTGGTCGCAGTGCGATGTGATCCTTGCTCCTACTACGCCATCGGCCAGTTTTGGGCTGGGCGAGAAGGATGATGATCCCATCGGCATGTATTTGAACGATGTGTTCGCCGTGCCAGCATCGCTTGCCGGTCTACCTGCCATGTCCGTGCCTTGCGGCGTGAATTCAGAAGGGCTGCCGCTTGGCCTGCAATTGGTCGGCAAGGCCTTTGACGAGCAAGGCGTGATGAACGCTGGCCTCGCCATCGAACAACGTGCTGGCTTTACGGCCCGCGCGGAGAAATGGTGGTAAATGCTCTTCATGTTCATCCTGCTGTTCTCGCTGGTAGCGGTGGTGGGTGTGGCCATGTTTGTTTCGCGCACGGCGTCTCACGGCGAGGCGCGGTTTGATAGCGATACGGGCAAGACGAAGCCTGACCCGGGCAAAGTGCCGCCTGTAGATGTCATGCCGGCAAAGCGGATTGCGGATGATAATGAATGACCGCGTGAGCCGGTTTTGATCTGCCGCATTTGCGCCTCTGAATGCGATAGCGAGCGGTACACTGCCCGCGAGATGATGTTCGGGACGCGTGAGGCATTTGATTACGTGTTGTGCAGCGCTTGCTCCACGCTCCAGATTGCGGAAATTCCCGATGATTTGAGGCAATATTACTCCAGCAGCGCCTATTATTCCTTCAACCAAATGCGCAAGGAAAGCGGCTGGAAGGTCGCACTCAAACGGCTGGCGGCTGGCGGGATGATCGGGCAGCCAGAGGCCTACCCAAGCGGCGATCGCGTATTGGACAAGGTGCGGCGCGGGGCCGAACCTTGGACGGCGCATATTGCGGGGCTGACGCGCGATTCCGCCATCCTCGATGTGGGCTGCGGCGAGGGTGCGCGGCTGCAATCGCTGAGCCGGTTGGGCTTCACCAATCTCACTGGAATTGATGCCTTTTTGCCCGAGGATAAAGCTGGGAAAGCGGGCGGTGTCACCCTGATCGCAGGCGAATTGGCGGCACATGATGGCGTATATGATTGCATCACCATGCATCACAGTCTTGAGCATGTGCCTGACCCCGCCGCATTGCTGGCCGCAGCAAAAGAGCGCCTGCAACCCGGCGGCGCTATCTATGTCCGCGTGCCTTTGTTCCAAGACGCAATCTGGGCGAAGCACGGCGTCCATTGGGCGCAGATTGATCCGCCGCGCCACCTCTATCTCTTCAGCGCAGGAGCGTTCCTCGCCATGGCGCAGCAATGCGGATTGACCTGCGAGCGCCAAGGCACAGACACGCTCGGCTGGTCATTGGCGTGGAGCCATGCCTATGCCCGCGATATTGCGATGTATGACGAGGGTGGCGCGCAAAACGCGCTGCCATTCACCGCCCAAGAAATCGCCGCATTTGACCGCGAAGCCGCTGCTCTCAATTCAGCCGGCAAAGGCGATCAGGGCTATTTTGTGCTGCGCGCACGCACTTAGGGGCAACATACCCCTTTTCAGCGCGGCCTCATCGCACTATCTCAGGCGCCATGACCACATCAACATATCGCATCCAAGGGCAAACCGGTGAATGGGAAGTCGTAATCGGCCTCGAAGTTCACGCCCAGATTAGCACCCATTCCAAGCTGTTCTCCGGCGCTGACACGACATTTGGTGCAGAGCCCAACAGCCAGGTCAGTCTGGTCGACGCGGCCATGCCCGGCATGTTGCCCGTTCCCAATAAGGAATGCATCCGTCAGGCCGTGCGCACCGGCATGGCGATCGAGGCGCAAATCAACAAATACAGCCGCTTTGACCGCAAGAATTACTTCTACGCCGATTTGCCGCAGGGCTATCAGATCAGCCAGCTCTACCACCCGATTGTGGGCAAGGGGCAGCTTGTCATCGATAAGGATGAGAAGGCCGGCATTCCAGAGGATAAGGTGCTGGGCATTGAGCGTATTCACGTCGAGCAAGACGCGGGCAAGCTGATGCATGATCAGCACCCCACCATGTCTTATGTCGACCTCAATCGCTGCGGTGTGGCGCTGATGGAGATTGTTTCTGATCCCGATATGCGCTCACCTGCTGAGGCCGGTGCTTACGTGCGCAAATTGCGCAGCATCCTGCGCTATGTCGGCAGCTGTGACGGGAACATGGAAGAAGGCTCCATGCGCGCTGACGTCAACGTGTCTGTGCGCAAACCGGGCGATGAGCTGGGCACGCGGACCGAGACGAAGAACGTCAATTCGGTGCGCTTTGTGATGCAAGTGATTGAATATGAAGCCGCGCGTCAGGTGGATTTGATCGAAAGCGGCGGCAGCGTCGATCAAGAAACGCGTCTGTTCGACGTGGCGACCGGCACCACGCGCACTATGCGCAGCAAGGAAGACGCGCATGATTATCGCTACTTCCCAGACCCTGATCTGCTGCCGGTAAACCTCGAAGATGATTTCCTCGAAGATTGCCGCTCCAGCTTGCCCGAATTGCCCGATGCCAAACGCAAGCGTTACATCGAGGAGCTCGGCCTATCCGATTACAATGCCGCGACTTTGACTGCAGAGGTCGAAACATTCGCGCGCTTTGAAACGCTTCTGGGCACGGCTGCTAAACAAATTGGCAAGCCTGAGGCCAAGGTAGCAACGGCTGTTTGCAATTGGTCGATGTCGATCGCGCCTGGCGTGATCAAATCCGTCTTTAGCGAAGAAGGCGGCGGCGAGGGCAATCTCGAATATGCAACCGCCGAGGCGCAGGCCGCGATCTTGCAAATGCAGGACGCTGGCGAGATTTCAGGCAGCCAAGCCAAAGAGATTTACGAAATCGTGCTGAAAACAGGCCGCGCGCCTGCGGAAATCGCGGAGGCAGAAGGCTTAAAACAAGTCTCTGACACTGGTGCGATTGAAGCAGCAATCGATGAAATTCTCGCGAACAATGCTGACAAGGTTGAACAATACAAAGGTGGCAAGGACAAATTGTTCGGCTTCTTCGTGGGCCAAACCATGAAAGCGATGCAAGGCAAAGCAAACCCCAGTGTCGTCAATCAATTGTTGAAAGATAAGTTGGGGTAGTAATTTTAATTAGTCATTGACCCCGAATTTTGCTTTGCGCATTTATGTGTAAATTTAGAAGTTTTTGGGGTCTCTATGAAAATCAAGTTACTTGTCGCTGCTACTTTGCTGTCTGTGGCTAACCCAGCTTTGGCCGAGACATTGGACAATGCAAGCATCGTCGGCCTTGCTGAGATTGGGTTGGGTGAAGAAGCAATCATCGCCAAAATCGAAAGTTCAGCGGCAAATTTTGATGTGACTACAGATGCGCTGATTGATCTAAAGACTAAGGGCGTTCCGTCTTCGATTATTGCAGCAATGATCAAGGCGTCTGATACCACGAAAGCTTCCAGCGCGCAGTCTGCATCAATAGACAGCCCTGATCCATTAGTGCCTCATCCTCCAGGCATTTACATGCTTGCAGACTGGCTTGAAGAGCCGAAGATGATGGTCATTGATGCAACAACAAGCAATCAAACTAAGACTGGTGGTTTTTTGGGATACGCGTTGACCGGCGGTATCGCGTCCATGAACTTCAAGACTGTTGTGCCCAATCGCGAAGCCCGCGTAAAAACGCAAAAAATGCGACCAACATTCTACTTTTACTTTGATGAGGCAACAGCTTCATTGTCCAACAGAGGTGGATCAAGCTTTTGGCAGGCAGGAGCCGTCACCTCTCCTGCTGAGTTCAGCCTCGTTCGGTTTAAAGTCAAAAAGAATCGGCGCGAAGCCAAAGTAGGTAAGTTCAATATCGGCGGCGCAAAGTCAGGCGTTATGGAAAAAGATCAAATCGCATTTGATTATGAACGTATAGCTCCGGGCGTCTTTATGATAAAAATAGAAGAGGATTTGGAGAAAGGCGAATATGGTTTCATTTATTCGTCTTCAACAGGTGGCGGACCTGGAATGTCTGGCGTGGGCGCCATGACAAATAGAATCTTCGATTTTTCCATCCAAAAAGCTGAATAGCTTGAGTGAGTCCAGTCACAGCTTAAAGAATTTTCTCAGTCGATTTTCGTGTTGCTACTAACTGAGCTCGATGGGGATAACCCATTGCGCTTGAGGTAGAGGTGTCAGGTTCGCTGCACCCATTGAACTTTCCCTAGCGTCAATTTGACGCAGTTTGGGCGGATTAAACCGTCTTGGATTGGGATAAGCACAAGATTTTGCTTTACGTTTGCACCGTGGAGTGCGATTTCCTTTGCCTCGAAAACGAGGGGGAAAACATGACGGGTTTCGGAAAGTTTCTTGTCGGTACCGCCGGTGCATCATTGCTCGCTTGGGGCACGCATCACTTTACCGGTGACGATTATATCAATGGCCTAGAGGCAGACGGCAAGGCTGTTCTCACAGAAGGCGGCTACGACGGCGTGGCCATGGAATGGAAGCGCAATCCGCTGACACGCGGCGCCGTTCTGAGCGGCGTGAGCGATCCAGCTAAGCGCGCTGAGATTGAAGCGGCCATGGCTGCTAAAGGCATTCCGCATATCAGCTGGGAAGGCGAAGCAGACGCTCCAGCTGATGGCGATGCGGGCGCTGTTGCAACCGACGCAGCCGTTGCAGATTGCCAATCGGGTGTCGATGGCATCATGGAAGGCCAAACCATCAACTTCAAATCCGGCAGCGCCTATATGGGTGACGACTCGCTTGGGTTGGTCAGCAAATTGGCAGAGAAAATCGCCGCATGCGAAGGCATGAATGTCGCTGTTGGCGGGCATACCGATGCTACTGGCAGTGCAGAGGTCAATGACAAGTTGAGCCAGGCCCGCGCTGATGCGGTTGCAGCGGCACTGACTGAAAAAGGCGTCGATGCCAGCCGGATTACGGCCAAGGGGTATGGTTCTACCCTACCCAAAGTCGAAGGCGCTGGCGCCAGCGAAGAAAATCGCCGGATCGAATTTGTACTGAGCAATGGCGCAGCTGACGCTGGCTCAGAAGGGGAGGAATAGGATGTCGTTACTTGCTGAAAGCTGGTTGCTCATCATCATCGTGTACCTGATCGGTGTCGGCCTCGGCTGGCTGATCTGGGGCCGCAATTGATCGGATAGGGGAGCAAGAACATGCTACAATTGATTACAGAAAACCCTCTCCGCTTTATCGCGGCGCTGGTTATTGGAGTTGCCACCGCTTGGTGGATTTGGGGCCGTTTGGGCGAAATGGTTGCAGGCGCAGCTGACAGTGCAGGCGATATGGCCTCTGGCGCTGCTGGCGCGGTCGGCGATGTTGCTGGTGGGGCAGTTGATGCCGGAACCAACCTTGGCAAAGGCGCTGCGGGCGCTGCTGTTGGCGGCGTTGCGGCTCTTGGTGCAGGGGCGGCTTCGGCTGCATCTGCGGCGAAAGATGCAGCGGCCAGCACGGCTTCATCGGCTAAGGATATCGCGGTTGATACTGCTAGCTCTGCAAAAAGTGCAGCGGTCAGCACAGCATCGACAGCCACAAGCGCAGCGAGCAGTGCGGCTAGCGCGACTGCGGGTGCTGCGAGTGCCACTGCAAGCACGGTGAAAAAGACGGTTACACCAAAGGCGAAAGCGGCTCCTAAAGCGCCTGCTAAGCCCAAGGCCAAGGCTGCGGCGAAACCCAAGGCGAAAGCTGCGGCTAAACCGAAAGCCAAACCTGCGGCAAAAACCGGTGAGGTTCAAAACGTCAAAGGCAAGCCAAAAATCGCAAAGGCCGTCGGCAAGGCCGATGATCTGACGCGGATCAAAGGCATTGGGCCAAAACTCAATGATTTGTGCCATTCACTGGGCGTGAAGCGTTTCGACCAGATTTCAACCTGGAAGAAGGCAGATGTGAAAGAGGTCGATGGTTACCTCAAGATCAAAGGTCGGATTGACCGTGATGAATGGGTCAAGCAGGCTAAGCTTCTCGCCAAGGGCGATGATGCTGCTCACGCAAAGAAATATGCGATGGCGGCGGCCCCCGTGGCTGCAAAGCCAGCCAAAAAGGCTCCGGCCAAAAAGGCAGCGGCTAAGAAGAAATAAGCTTCTATCGCTTGCTAAAGCACACAAAAAAGGCCCCGTAGCTGCGATGCTGCGGGGCCTTTTTGTTGGCCTCAAAGTGTGAGGCGTCTTTCAAAGAGAAAGCGGCTTAGCCAGCTTTCGTGCCGGTCAGTGGCATTGCGCCAAATGCGCCTGCGTTGACGTTACCGGTCAGCGTGTCGCCATCAATGGTAGCTTCGCAATCGAGCGTCATTGGCATGGGAACGGTCATGTTCATTTTCCATGTCAGCGTGTTGCCGTCGACTTTGCCTTCTTCGACATCCATCGAGCCGGTGCCACCAACCATAGAGCCGGTGAATGTGCCATCACCGGCGTCTTCAACAGTGAAGGTGCCTTTTTGATCGCCCATTGGGCTTTTGGTTACGCAGTCATATGATCCGCCTACAGACATTTCTATTCTCCTATTTATCGTTCAAACTATGGACCGCATGCTTGCACAATTGGCCCGCTAAATTTCCCACTGGCACGGGTTTACACTGGTGTCAGTAAGACTCAACTACATATCGACGCTTAGCCGCCTTCAGGACATCCTCGCGCCAGAAATGCGCAGGCTTCAGCTTGTGATCGACGAACAATTGCGCCTGATCGGTGTAATGCGGACTGTTTGGGCGCGTGACCGCCGTGCCAAAGGGTGAGATGCTTTCGGAGCGCACGCGCTTTCCCGGCTCCCATTCGACAAATTGGATGTAGCTATCGCCGTGGATGATGGAGATGCGCCCGTCATCCTCGTTCCGCCATGTGGTGGATGCGCGCAAGGTGTCGGAGCCTCCATCGAGCGGAAGGTCAACGGCATAGGGGCTGCTTGTGCCTTGGCGTAGGCGCAGCAAATCGGACATGGGCGGATCAATCCGGCCAAAGTGACGCTTCAAATGCGCCGTATGTTCGCGCAGTTCTGCTTCCATATCGGGCGCCTTGTCTTTGTTCTGATATTCCGCCGACATAAACCGGCGGATCATCAATAGGGCGAGGGCATCGGCGGGGCCTTTATTGTCGGCGGTAAAGTCCCACGTGAGCAACAGATCGCGCGCCTCTGTTAAGTCCTCATCATCGCCCGTATCCAGCGCCTCCAACGCTTTCCACATATCAGCGACATAGCCTTCGCGCTCATAGGCGGTGTCATATTTGATTCGCTCCAATGCTGCGCGGCCGAGCACATCAGCTTCGGCCAGCAGTTTAGCGGAGCGGCGCGAACGATTGGTCATTTTCAGCTCTACGCCGAGTTCTGGCGCAAAATCGTCAGGGTTCAAATCGCTGCCCGGCCCAGCGGCGGAATAGGGCATATTATTGGCATTATAGACCCAGCCCGATGCGGGGTTCACAAGCTTGGGAATGGCGGCATATTCCACCGGTCCTTTCCAGATCAGATCACTGCGGTCGCCAGGCAAAATGCCGCGCCAATTGTGACCCTTGGGCCGGTCGGGGATGGCGGCATTATAGACATAAGCGATATTGCCCGCTTCATCGGCATAGACGAAATTGGTGGAGGGGATGGCCATGCGTCCAACCTGCTCCTGCCATTCGGCGAGCGTCTTGGTTTTGTTGAGCCGGTAATAGGCATCGAGCTGCTCAACCGTATCAATCCCGGCATAGCGGATCGCGAAGGCGCCCTTGTCGTTCTTGATCACAGGGCCGTGCCGGCTGCGGTAAACCGTTTGCGGAACGGGCAGTGTGACGGGGCCCATTTTGACGCCGAGAACAAAGCTCTTTTCTTCCAGCTCCAACCATTCGCCGTCGAGCCTATAACGCGTTCCGCTATCATCCATTTCTAGCTTATAAATGTCGATAAGATCAGGGCGGTTGACGGTGTTGGTCCAGCCCAAATGGCGATTGTGCCCGATAAAGGGGAAGGGGGCGCCGGGGAAGTTTGCGCCAGTGAAATGCCAGCCTTGCTCGCTTTCAACGGACAGCTCATACCAAGCCACCCCGCCGCGCCATGGTTGGTGCGCGTTGGAGATAAGGCGGGTTACGCCGTCGCCGGATTTGTTTGGAGCCACGGCCCACGCATTGGATCCCGACATGGCGCCAGTCTCGCCCCAAGGCAGCGGAAAGTTGAGCGAATTATGGGCCGTCTCGGCTTTGGCCTCGCCGTCTATGCTTTTGGCCTCGTCATCTCCTGCGGCTCCATCCGGCCCATTATCACGGGGAAATCCGGGAATGTCGGGCCCATATTCGCGGCGCAATTCTACGCCTTCCACGAGCGGCTTAATGACATTCCCAAGCCCGTAGAAAAACGGCTGGCGCAGTGCAAAACCTGCGGCCACATCCTCGCCTGTCACAGGGAAAAGTCCGGCAATTTTCAGTTCTTCAGGATGCTCGCGCGCATATTGGTTGAGGCCGGTGGCATAGGCTTCAAACAGCGCCCGCGTATCAGCAGGCAGGGTGGAGTAATGGCGCTGGGCTGTCCCGCGCGCATCGAGCAGATGATAGGCGTAATCCACCGCTGCACCGTCTTCGCCAGCTATCGCGCCATAGCGCCCCTTGGCCATGGCGACCGTGTCTTGCAGGGTGAAGAAATCATCCTCTGATTGTGCGATAGCAACGCCGAAAGACACATCTGCATCGCGCTTGCCATAGATATGCGGCACACCAAATTCATCGCGAATAATCTCAGCGGAATATTTGCCGTCACCTACTGGCCCGCGCGCCTCATCAGCAAAGAATGGCTCCCATGTCGCCAGCGCAATGAAGGTAACAATCAGCAGCGCCAATACGCCCCAGCCGATGCGTGCCAGCCAATTGGGCCCGCTGGTTTCCACTGCGCTCGCTTGCGTATTATTGTCCAAGTCCAGTCCCACCCTTTGATATGCTTTTGCGCATGTCTGCTTTGGCAGGCGGCTGCCGTCAACCATTGGGCAGCGGATGGCAAAGCAGACAGGGCTTGCGAAACGCGCAAGGCGACCTACCTATATGAGTAACACACCTCATGTCTTGGGGTAACCGCCGACACTAAGGGACTGCATATGAACCTCGAAAAGTTTACCGACCGCTCCAAGGGCTTTTTGCAAAGCGCACAGACTGTTGCGATCCGGATGAACCATCAGCGGATCACGCCGACACATCTGGCGAAAGCTCTGCTGGAGGATGAAGAGGGCATGTGCGCCGGACTAATCCAGCGCGCAGGCGGCGATGCCCCCAAAGTGGTGGCGGCTATTGATGCGGATCTGGCGAAGATACCGGCCGTATCAGGCGGCGGCGCGCAACAAACGCCGGGCCTAGACAATGATGTGGTGCGTATATTGGATCAGGCGGAAACTTTGGCGGAGAAATCCGGCGACAGTTTCGTGACGGTTGAGCGAATGCTGCTCGCCCTGACATTGGCGACTACAACGGGCGCAGGCCAAGCATTGAAAGCAGGCGGGCTTGATCCGCGCGGGCTAGAAGAGGCGATCACGGCCCTGCGCGGCGGGCGCAAAGCGGACAGTGCGTCTGCTGAAAACGCCTATGATGCGATGGAGAAATTTGCCCGCGATTTAACGCAGGCTGCGCGCGATGGTAAGCTCGACCCAGTGATTGGCCGCGATGAAGAAATTCGCCGCACCATTCAAATCCTCTCGCGCCGGTCGAAAAACAATCCTGCGCTGATCGGTGAGCCGGGCACGGGTAAGACAGCGATTGCCGAAGGGCTTGCCTTGCGCATTGCCAATGGCGATGTTCCTGAAAGCTTGAAAGGCCGCACGCTCATGTCGCTCGATATGGGCTCGCTGATTGCGGGCGCGAAATATCGCGGCGAATTTGAGGAGCGTCTCAAATCCGTGCTAGACGAGGTGAAGGGCGCAGATGGCCAAATCATCCTGTTCATTGATGAGATGCACACGCTAATCGGGGCGGGCGCTTCTGAAGGCAGTATGGATGCCTCGAACTTGCTCAAACCTGCATTGTCGCGCGGCGAATTGCATTGCATCGGCGCAACCACGCTCGATGAATATCAGAAATATGTCGAGAAAGACCCCGCGCTCCAGCGCCGGTTCCAATCGGTCTATATTGATGAGCCCAGCGTGGAGGACACTGTTTCGATCCTGCGCGGGCTGAAAGAGAAGTATGAGCTGCACCACGGCGTGCGCATTACCGATAATGCGCTGGTGGCCGCAGCGCAGCTTTCCAATCGCTATATTCAAAACCGCTTCCTGCCCGACAAGGCCATCGACCTTATGGATGAGGCCGCGTCGCGCATCCGCATGGAAGTGGAAAGCAAGCCCGAAGAAATCGATGAGCTTGATCGCCGGATTGTCCAGCTGAAAATCGAAGAAAGTGCGCTTGCAAAAGAAGGCGATGCTGCGTCGAAAGACAGGCTAGTCGCTTTGCGCAAAGAACTCTCTGAACTTGAGCAAGAGTCGACCGAACTCACCACCCGCTGGCAGAATGAGCGCGACAAGATCAATGCTGAGGCGCAGCTGAAAGAAAAGCTCGACCATGCGCGCCTTGAGCTGGAACAGGCCGAGCGCGAAGGCGATCTGGCCCGCGCTGGCGAGCTATCCTATGGCACGATACCAGAGCTGGAAAAGCAGATCGAGGAGGCGGAGAGCCTCACCGAAAACGCCATGCTGCGCGAAGAAGTCACCGAGGAAGATATCGCCAGCGTTGTCGCCCGCTGGACCGGCATCCCAATGGAGCGGATGATGGAAGGCGAGCGCGAGAAGCTGCTCGATATGGAGAACATTCTCGGCAAACGCGTGATCGGCCAAGTTCCTGCGATTGAAGCTGTGTCCAAGGCCGTCCGCCGCGCGCGTGCCGGCTTACAGGACCCTGGCCGTCCATTGGGCAGCTTCCTATTCCTTGGTCCCACAGGCGTTGGTAAGACGGAGCTGACCAAAGCCTTGGCAGGTTTCCTCTTCGATGATGACCAAGCGATGGTCCGCATTGATATGTCCGAATTTATGGAGAAGCATGCGGTTGCCCGCCTGATCGGCGCGCCTCCCGGCTATGTTGGATATGAAGAGGGCGGGGTGCTCACCGAAAGCGTGCGCCGCCGGCCCTATCAAGTGGTCTTGTTTGATGAGGTCGAGAAGGCGCACACAGATGTGTTCAACGTGCTGCTGCAAGTGCTCGACGATGGCCGCTTAACAGATGGGCAGGGCCGGGTTGTCGATTTCAGCAATACGCTGATCATTCTGACCTCGAACCTCGGCAGCCAATTCCTTGCGAATATGGACGATGATCAAAAGGTCGCCGACGTAGAGCCGCAAGTGATGGATGTGGTGCGCGGGCATTTCCGCCCTGAATTCCTCAACCGGCTGGATGAGACCATCCTGTTCCACCGCCTTGCGATGGAGCATATGGCACCGATCGTGGAGATACAGGTGGCGCGCGTGCAGAAGCTGTTGAATGATCGCAAAATCACGCTCGACCTATCCGAGGCGGCGCTGCGTTGGCTTGGCCGCGTCGGCTATGACCCTGTTTACGGCGCGCGGCCCCTGAAACGCGCGGTACAGCGCTATTTGCAAGATCCGCTGGCCGATAAGCTGCTGGAGGGCAAAGTGCCCGACGGCACAACGCTGACAGTGGATGAAGGCGATGGCGAGCTGAAAATGGTGATCGGCTAGCGAGCAGAGTGATTCGCGCTATTGCTTCGGCGCTTGCTCCCCAGGTCCGAATTTTCAAGTTATAATAGTACGTGGACGCGCAATTAAATTATAACGACCTGCATATTTGTGTGATTCCGGCAACATGTTTGGAACATGTCGCACAGATTAACAGACTGCTCTTTGACTCGTGGTTCACGCTGTAGTTATCCGGAGGGTTAGGGATTGGGGCTCAATCCATTTTCGATTGCCATTTACGAGCTGCGAGGGGAATCGCAGTTTGGTATGAATGGTCTGGAATTGGGTCTTTCATATCTATGATCATGACTGGAGTAATCATGAATAAGATTCGTATTAATGCTATTAAAGGCCTCGCATTTTCCGCTTCGGCAATTGCGATGGTAACCGCCGTTCCAACCTTGGCTCAGGACGCTGAAGTTCCTGCTGAAGAGGAAGAAGAGCAGGTTGATATCACCGAGGACGGAGAAGAAGCTGCCGCTCCTGAAGGCTCAATCACGGTGACTGGTTCGCGGATTAAGCGCGATACCTACACTTCGATTTCACCACTTCAGGTTCTCTCAACAGAGCAGTCGCGCGAAAGCGGCCTGTTTGACCCATCACAAATTTTGCAGCGTTCTGAAAGTGCGTCTGGTCAGCAAATCGATGCGACCTTCCAGGGTTTTGTTTTGGACAATGGTCCAGGCTCTGCAACATTGAACCTTCGCGGGCTTGGTGCTGACCGTACTTTGCTTCTGCTTAATGGCCGCCGTCTTGCACCTGCTGGTGTGGAGGGTGCGCCAACTGTGCCGTCGATTAACTTGCTGCCTGGCTCTTTGATTGACCGCTATGACCTACTGCTCGACGGCGCGTCGTCGGTCTATGGTTCGGACGCTGTTGCTGGCGTTGGTAACGTCATTCTGCGCAAGGATTTCGATGGTCCTGAGCTGTTTGCTCGCGGCGAAATCAATCCGCAGGGTTCTGGTGAAGATTACACTATCAGCGGCGCATGGGGCTTTAACACTGACCGTGGCTTCTTCGGTATTGGCGCTGAGTATGACTACCGCGATCAAATCCGCTTACGAGATCGTGATTTTTTCCGTGGCACCACAACACAATTGGAAATCACGCAAGACGGTGAAATTCGCCGCTTGGGTATTGATCAGCAAGCTAATGCGCTTGCCGACTCCAATGGCCTTATTACAACGTCGACTTCTGAAGCAATTCAGGACGGCTTTAATGGCCGGATCATTATTCCGTTCACGAACCTGGGTTCGGTGTACTACCAACAAGGTAACAGCAACACCGGTATTCCAAATTTCAATGAGTCGTTTTTTAATGGTTCGCCGGTTGATGGCAATGGCGACGGCATCCGCGATGTCGATTTCTTGAACGATCAGAACCTCAACGGTATCAACCAGGACCAAACGTTTTTGAGCAAACAAAAGCTCTTCAACGTAATGGCTTATGGTGAGTACACCTTTGACGGTGACATGAATATTACGCCCTATTTTGAGGCGAATTTTGCTCGTGCGAAAATCACAGCGGATAATGAATTTTTCGCTCAAATTTTCCCACAAGTTCCGGATAACAACCAGTTCAACCCATGTAACACTGCGGTGAGCGGTATTGATTGCCGTTCCGACACTGAGGCATCTCTACCTGGATCCGGCTTGACCGGTTTCGGCCCGATTTCAGTACGCCCTGTGTTTGCCATTCAAGGCGATCGGAACAACACCGACGTGACGATTGAGCAGTATCGCGGCGTGTTTGGCGTGCGCGGTGACTTGCCATTCATCGGCTCTAGCTGGACTTTCGATGTCGCAGGTGTGTTCTCGCATGCTAAGGGCACATCAAATGTTCGCGGCATCCGTGAGGACAAGTTGGCATTTGCATTGGGCATCGACCCGACGATGGATTTTGATGGTGACGGAGTCATCGATAACAATGGCGACGGTATCGCGGATGACTACATCTCTGGCCAAACCATTGGTAACTCATTCATCGCTCAGGTTACTGGCGGTCTGCCAGCGATCAATCCTTGTGATGCAGCGGCACTTTCCAACCCTAACGCAGCGCTTGCTGACCTGACGCAGGGTTGCGTTCCAGTGAACTTGTTTGCGCCAAGCGTTCTTGGTGTTGGCATTGGCGACTTTGCCACACAGGCAGAGCGTGATTATGTCTTTGGTGATCGTTCGTTCGTAACCACTTATGAGCAAATCGTTGTGAACGCCTTCATTACTGGCGATCTGTTCGAACTGCCAGCCGGCCCAGTCGGTGCGGTGTTCGGTGCTGAATTCCGCAAGGATAAGATCAACTCGCAGGCCAACTCGGTTGCCTCGAATGGCCTGTTCTTCGGCTTCTTCGCCGATAGTGGAGCAACTGGTAGCAAGGAAATCAAAGAGATATTTGGTGAGCTTGATATTCCTTTGGAAGCGGGCAAACCCTGGGTCCAAGAGTTGACGTTGAATGTCTCCGGTCGTCTGACGGATGAGGAGTTCTATGGCACCAATGGTACCTATTCGATCAAAGGTGGTTGGCGCCCGGTCGAATCACTGCTGTTGAAAATGAGCTATGGTACTTCGTTCCGTGCACCGAACCTTCGTGAGAACTTCTTGGGCTCGCAAACAGGTTTCAACACTCTGTTTGATCCTTGCGCAGTTCCAGATGCAGCGTTTGATAACACAACGAACACTTACAACGCGGCTTTGGAAACACGTGATCAGTTCATATTAGATAACTGCGTGCGTGAAGGCCGTGACCCGACAACAGCGGGTCTAGCGATCGATCCGACCACTGGTAATGCATTGCCGCCAACACAGTTCTCAAGTGTGGAAACTGCTCGTGGTGGTAGCCTCGACATCGATGCGGAAACTTCGCGTTCGATTACAGCTGGTGCTGCATTTGAAGAAACGATTGGCGATGGCTTTGATGTTGCTCTTGGTTTCAACTATTATGATATCAAGCTGAAAAACTCGATCATTTCGCCAAGCGCGCAGTTCATCATAAATGACTGCTATGCCCGTGAAGATGGTCAGCGCAGCACATTCTGTGACCGGATCACTGTTTCAGGACAGGGCACGCAGTTGGTTTCGGACATCTTCGCAGGTTTCATTAACTTGAACCAAGAGGGCGTTCGCGGAATGGACTTCAATGCCACTTTTGGCAAAGACGTCACCGTATTCGGCTCGCTTGTTGATCTTGGCTTAAATGTTACCGCTAACCATTTGATTGAACGTAGCTCGCTCTTTGTTGGTGACAACGGCGACGAAATTGAGAATGATATCGCTGGTCAGTTCAGCTTCCCTAAATGGACTGGCCGGGCCATAATGTCCGCCGAGTTGGACGAATGGCGCCTGTCATGGACAACGCGTTACACTGGAAAAGTGGCGCAGGATCCTGACAATGTTGATCCATTCTCAGACGTGTTTGGTTTTGATCCCGATGGCAATTTTGTTGGCGCAAGCAATACCTGTTTGGGTGGTGGTTCGCGTGATGCCAACGGCGTTGTGGATGGCGTAGTTGCTGGTGACGGCGTTTACTGCCGTGACGTTGGTTTTGCGAAAGAGCAATTCCTGCACACGGTCTCGCTTCGGTATCGCGATGATAACCTGACAGTGATCGCTGGTGTCGATAACATCTTCAACACTGCGCCACCTCGTGTGGACAGCACTGAAGTGTTCTCGATTGCAAACACAGCAATCGGCAATGGCTATGATTATGATGGCCGCGAATTCTTTGCATCGATCCAATACGCGTTCTAATCTTGTTCAGATACGCGCAACTATAAAAGAGCGGTCCCGTCGTCTTGCGATGGGGCCGCTTTTTTGGTTTAAGTAAGCCATCTTCAATTCTACCTGAGAGTCGAATTATGAAAATTTTGAAATTGCCCCTTGCCGCCGCTGCTGTAGGTGTGTCGGTCCTAGGCCTCAGTGCCTCAACTGTTGGAGCACAGACCACCCAAGCTGCCCAAACCGTTCCTGTTGATGTTTGGGCGCTTCGTAATGTGGTCAATGCTGTACAAGTTTCTCCCGATGGCAAGCATTTACTTGTCCATAAGGTTGAGAGCAAAGAAGGCGACTATCTGCTGGAGATTTATAAGACGGACGATTTGTCGAAGCCGCTAAAGCGGCTGAATGCAGATCCGATGGAGATCATCTCCGCCAGTTGGGTTAGCGACAACCATATTTTTGGTTCTGCATGGGAAGAAGTACGCAAGCGTGTAACTCGTCCAGAGGAAAATCATCGTAGTTTCAAAGCGTATTTTTACAATTTGGAAAAAAACAAGTTCAGTACAGTCGACGGTAATTTTGGCATTGAGGGCACTTTGCCCAATGAGCCGAACAAAATCCTGATCGGAACGGGCAACGCTATTCCTGATACGACTGGAAAAGACCCATTTGCTGCGTTTCGTCCCCGTTCCTATTACAAATTTGATCTAACTTCCGGTAGTAAGCGGTTGGTGATCAAGGGTAACGAAAAATACTCCAATCTTCAGTTCGATAGCGAGGGTAACCCGCGTTATGCTGAAGGATATGACAATCAGACAAAAACGCTTCGCTACTATTTCCGTCGCCCAGGGGAAGGGTCATGGAAGCAGTTTGGCGAAGAATATGACCTCGATGAGCATGAGAACCTTTACAGGGTGCTCGGTGGATTTCAGGGGTTGGCAGGTATCGCTGCCGATGACCCCAACACAGGCTATATTATTGATAACCGTAATGGTGAGGATAAGGCAGCCTTGTGGAAATTTGATTTCAATTCTGGCCAATTCGGTGAGAAGATGTTTCAGGCTGAAGATTCCGACGTGATGAGCGTCCAAACATCTTCAATTCCAGGAAATAATACGCTGGTTTCTGCCATGTATCCAGGAGCGAAGCGTGAGCGTCATTGGTTTGATGAGGAAGAAAAGGCGCTTTATGAAGCCCTTGAGAAGCAAATTCCTCATTCGCATCAGCTCGGCATTTCAAGTCGCTCGCGTGATGGTAGTACGATGGTTGTCACCAATAGCGGGCCGCGCGATCCCGGATCTTATTGGCTTGTAAAAGACGGCAAGATGGCGAAGCTCGGTAGTCGCAATCCCTTGGTTAGTCCTGACCAATTGTCTGATGTGAAATACATCCGTTACAAAGCTCGTGATGGGCGAATGATCCCCGCCTATGTGACTATTCCAAAAGGTGAAGGGCCGTTCCCGCTGATCGTTCAGCATCATGGCGGCCCGCACGTAAATGCGGTCCAAGGCTATAATGAAATCGGTCAGATGTTCGCGAACAATGGCTATTTGGTTCTTTACCCACAAAATCGGATTTCAACAGGTTGGGGTAAATCCCATTTTGACGCCGGATACGGGGAGCATGGCTTGGCTATGCAGGACGATAAGGATGACGGTGCGCTTTATCTGATCGAGCAAGGGCTTGCTGATCCAGATCGCGTAGCATTCTACGGATGGTCTTATGGGGGCTATGCTGCACTTGTTGCAACCCAGCGAGAAGACAACATTTATCAATGCGCGATAGCAATGGCTGGTGTGTCTGATCCGGCTAAGTCTTACCGTAATCGGAGTGGACCGGGTTCTGCGAAGGCATTGGATGATTGGGGACAGCGTCGCGGGATGATTGGTATCAATCCAATCAAGGATGTAGCCAAGGCTAACATACCATTGCTTATGGCGCATGGAGACGTGGATTCGCGAGTTCGTTATTACCACCTCAAGGACTATAAAAAGGCGTTGGAGGGGGCGGGCAAGAGCTCTCTCGGGCAATTCCTGACTCTCAAAGGCGTTGATCACAATAATCTGATGTTCAATCATCAGAAGACGCTCTACACTAAGATGCTAGACTTCCTCGCAAATGATTGCGGGCCAGGCGGCCTCTAAGGTGTAGGATAACAGCAAAATAAAAAGGGCTCGCCATCGCGGCGGGCCCTTTTTTGTTCTGAGCAAGAATATTAAGCGTATCTTGTCCTACTTGACCCGCACGCCCTTTACTCCGAGCTGACCGTCAATGCGGATAAAAAAGCTGCCCATTGACGCTCTTTTAAGAACCACAGTTTGCCCTGCTTTTACTGTTCTCAGGCGGGGAGGCGCGTTGGAAATTCTCCAAGTTGCGCCTTCGTCCGTGGTAAAGAAAATAATCTTGCGGCTGCGGTAGCTGACACTGGTGATTGTTGTCTCGAGCAAATTTCGCTTCTTCTTACCTTCTTTGCTGTCATCATCGCCGCCAAACAAGGCAATTTTCGGCAGAGCAAAACCAAACAGGCTCCGTCGGGTCTTTTCGACATCTTCCTTGTCAACCACTTGAACTTCGCCCGCCGCATTGGCTGTCACCATCGATCCCACTGCTTTGTCGAAGCATGCTAGTCGGGCGCTATCTTCGCTAAGTGTCTGACAGGCCTTCAGAGCAATAAGATAGTTAGCTCCACCGCTCGAAGCGGTGTCTGCCTCCTGCGCGGCAATTGGGGACCATGCTGTTACGGCAAGGACACCAATTATGGCAGTGTGAATGTGGCGCATCTTAGTGTTCTCTCCAGAATTAGACCGCGCCTAACTCGCATATTTGGCCCATGTATCCAACTGTAACAGGAATGCCACAGTTTGCGAATTACCTCCGCAAAGAAGCGTTGCACGTTTGCAGTCACGGCACAGCTTAGCCTAAAGGCGGCTCATTCGGGGATAGCCTCGATATTTTGTATTACATCTATGCGTCCACCGTGGTGGTGGCCGTTTTTTAAGGGGATTGGAATGTCCAACCGTTTGAATAAAGCTGCGTTGCTGACCGGCACAGTCATGGCTGGCGCCATGATCGTCGCTCCTGCGCAAGCACAAGACGCTGCTGCTCCGGCAACAGAAGAAGCCAATGAAGGCCCAGCAATCATTGTTACAGGTTCGCGCATCGCTCGCCGGAACGTTGAGACAGCTGCTCCTATCGCTGTAGTTGATTCCGCAGAGTTTGAACTTTCGGGTACTGTAAACGTCGAGAACGTGATCAACACTTTGCCTCAGGTTGTTCCGGGCACGACTTCGTTTTCCAACAACCCTGGGAACGGTACAGCTTCGCTGAACCTACGCGGCCTTGGCGCTACTCGCACTATGTTGCTTGTAAACGGCCGTCGTTGGATGTTCTATGATACGAACCAAATCACCGATTTGAACACAATTCCTCAGTTCTTGCTGGAGTCTGTCGATGTTGTAACCGGTGGTGCTTCCGCGGTTTATGGTTCTGACGCCCTTGCTGGTGTTGTGAACTTCCGCTTGCGTGAAGTTGAAGGCGTTGAACTTGGTGGCCAATACGGCATCACCAACGACGGTGACGGTTCGCGCTATCAAATCCACGGTGCAATCGGCACTGACTTTGCTGATGGCCGCGGCAATGTGACTGTCTTTGGCGAATACTTCAATCGCGAAGAAATCTTCCAAGGGGATCGTCCGTTCTCGAACTTTGCGCTTGGTGGCAATCCACTTCGCCAGCTCGGCTCTTCACTTCCACCTGAGACGCGTCTGCGTTATGATGGTGATGGCGATGTAACGGGCACTTCGTTTGAGCCGAACAACAACCTCGCAATCTTCGGTGAGCCAGGTTCGCTTCGCGATTACCAAACACCGCGTGACCTTTATAACTACGCACCGGTTAACTATTTGCAGCTCCCACAAGAGCGCTATCTCATTGGTGGTAACGCCAGCTATGAGTTCAACAACGGCCATGAAGTTTACACAGAGCTTGCTTATGTAAACAACCGCGTTGATTCTGAACTGGCCCCTACGCCAATTCTCGTTAACACGTTCTTGGATATCGACTCTTTGGTCGCGAATGGCTTCATCGACGCTGCTACGGAGGCTCAATTCCGTCAGCTCGACGCATCAGAAACTGGTGCTGATGCCAACAACAACCAAATCAGCGTCCAGGTTCGTCGCCGTCTGCAAGAAGCTGGCGGTCGCCGTAACCTTGATGAACGTAACGCGTTCCGCATCGTAACAGGAGTTAAGGGCGAAATCAGCAGCACTTTGAATTATGACGCGTATTACATGTATTCACGTACACGTAACTCGAACATTCAACAGGGTAATGCATCAGTTTCACGCTTTACAGCTGCGATCAACGGCACTGGTCCAAACCAAATCAATATCTTTGGCATTAACCAGCTGACACCTGACATGGTCGATGTTTTCCGCATTCAAGCGCAAAACGGGGATATCTCAGACCTTCAAGTGATCTCTGGTGCTTTGTCGGGAACCTTCGGCGACTATGCGCTGGGCGAAGCTGAACCAATCGCATTTGCGGCTGGTGCAGAATATCGTTCGGTTAGCTCACGCTTTATTCCTGACGAATTCCTAGCTTCAGGTGACGTTGCAGGCTTTAATGCCGGTCAACCTACCGAAGGTAGCTATGATGTTAAGGAATTCTTCGCTGAAGTGAACGTTCCTTATGAAACAGAAAGCGGAATGCGCTTTGAATTGACCGGTGCTGGCCGCTATTCAGACTACTCGATCGATACAATCGGCGGTGTTTGGACATACGCTCTCGGTGCGCAATTCAGCCCGGTGCCCGATGTGACTTTGCGTGGTCAGTATCAACGTGCTGTGCGTGCACCTAACGTTGGTGAATTGTTCCAGGGTACAGCCATTGGCTTCCCGGGCGCGAACGATCCATGTGCTGGTGATGGCGCAGGCGGCGGACCAGTTCCAACTGGTGGGCTTCTGGCAACATGTCTTGCTAACGGCGTTCCCGCTGGAAACATCGGTAACAATGCTGTTCTCCAGCCTGATGGCCAGATTGCGGCATTGTTCGGTGGTAACCCTAACCTTGGTGAAGAAACTTCTGACAGCTACACCTTCGGTATTGCGCTGCAGCCTGCTTTCATCCCTGGTTTGACGATCACAGCTGATTATTTCGACATCACTGTTGAAGATGCGATCACTACAATCAGCCTGGAGCAAGCGCTTGGCTTGTGCTTCAACGAAGCTCAAGACTTGACTGACCCACGCTGTGCTACATTCGTTGGCACTCGTGATGCTCAAGGTGCATTTGGCCGCGACAATCCACCGGTTCTCGGTGGTGCGAACATCGCTGAATTCAGCACATCGGGTGTTGATCTTCAGGTCAACTACACGACTTCGGTACCGTTCTCGATCATGGGTGACGGTGAATCGCGCTTGAACATGGCATTCCTTGGCACCTGGACTGAATCAAACCTGACACGTCCAGATGTTTCGGATCCATCGATTGTTGATGAGTGTGCTGGTCGCTTCGGACTGACATGTGACGATCCACAAGCGTCGTTCAAATGGACTACGCGTCTCAGCTGGAGCGATGGTCCTATGACTTTGTCGTCACGCTGGCGTCACCTTTCAGCAGTTCGTGATGATGACGATTCAGTAGACTACATCGTCGAAAAAATCGCAGCATACGACCTGTTTGATCTCACATTGACATATGCAGCGACTGAGAATGTCAGCTTGTCATTTGGTGTGAACAATCTGTTCGACACATTGCCATCGACACCTGAGTTCGATGCAGCTGGTAACGTAATTAACGAAACCAACTCGCTTCTTCTCGGTGACTTTAACAATGCTGAGCAGTCAAACACATACCCGAGCACGTATGACGTGCTTGGTCGTGACTTCTTCGTTTCGGCGAAATTCAGCTTCTAAAGGCTGATTGGTCGGCTCCTTCCAGGAGTGACCAAGTCAAGAAAAATGGGCGGCGGACTTTCGGGTCTGCCGCCCTTTTTCTTTGCGCAAATGGTTGGATGCTGCGCGCACGCGTGAATGGAGGCGCATTCCTGCACTGGCTCAACTCATGAGCAAATCTGGTAAATTTGGATGCTGCGCCGCTTAACGACTTAGGCGGTAAGTCCTGAAATCCGCAAATGGCGCAGATTGGCCGCCTTCTAGAACGGGTTCCATTGCGGTTTGTTCGAAGCCTGCGGCAGTAAGCGCCGCATCAAAGCCAGCATAGTCAGCTGTGTTTGCGCAGGCTGCTTCAAGTGAATTGATCCGGCCAAGTTCATTCTGCGCCCTGCTGACGATGGTATCGATCAGTCGCGCGACATTGGCTGGATGATCTCTTGCGCCCATTACCAGCGACTGGCGGATAGCTTCGGCAATTTCCCAAGCGGCTGATTGCGGGCCGTGGGCAGCGGCACCTTTTGCAGGGGCTTCGCTGATTGCCTGCGGGATGATTATCTGACCGCCACCCGCTATGCCGCCAAGGCGTAATTGCAGGCTGCGCTTGGCCAATTCCGGTAGGCCCTGCTCTTTGAGCACCCACTGGATTTGTGCGCGCCTTTTGACGTTATGGGCCAGAATAGGGCCATCTTGTCTGTGCGTGAGTATCGCTAGCACGCCGTCATCGCGCAATACGCGTGCAGCCTCGGCGGCGACTTGCTTCGTCTCACCATATTCAAAGCCGAACTGGCTGGTGACGCCGAAAAATTGCTTGCTTGGGTAGGGAAGGGCTTCCATTTTTACGCCGGGCTTCGCCTTGGTGCCGCGCGGCGGTTCGGGGAGCTGCGGCGCCATATCGCAGCCGCCGACTTTCAAATCGCGGCGCGCTCCTATTAGCCAGCCCATCACGCGTCCATCGCCGGTAGCCATGTCGAGCACGCGGGCCTTCTTCGGCAAGGAAGCGGCAAATTCGGCCCAAATTTTGGCCTGCGCGCCGTTGATACCTTGATAGCCGGAAGGCAAGCAGCCACCATCTTGGCCTGATCCTTTGTTCAGTGCCCAAAATTCATTCCAAGCGGCATGTGATGTGTTGGCCATGGGCGCTTTATTCGCCGTTAACGACGTCAAAGGCAACCGTCATTCGGCGGCCGTGGGGAAAGGGCCTTGTCCCATGGTATAATGTGCTGGGGAATAGCGCCATGTGGCCCGGCTTGGGTTCAATCATCGCCAGCGGCTCCATGTCCAAGCGCAGATCTGGCGGCGGTCTGCCTATCTCGAGCCAACCGGCGTGGTCTGCAGCTTGTTCTCCCTCAGGCATCTCTAAATATAACGCAGAGGAGATGATGCCGCGAGGGTGGATATGCGAGGTGTGATAGTCACCCCCGCCTGATAGGCGCACGGACCACGAACCAGCGAGATCAAGCTTTGTCGCCGCAAAGCGCAGCAAGGGATGGGCTGGATCAGCCGCTGGCCAATCAGCCTGAAAATCTGCGACAGTTTGCCGAATAGCCGACTGCAAAGTCGCAAATTCTGGTTCCATCCGGTGGAACAATATGCCCCGCGTTTGCGTGCCTCCGCGCAGGGACTGGCCAAGCGGCAGGGGCGAATTGTCATGCATTTCGTGGAGCGACGCAATCGCTGGCGGCAGGACGTTTTCTGCATCATTCAGCGGCACAGCGCGGTAGAGGCCCGCCTGCTCATGCAACCAATCGGCGCGCGGGTTATCGGTGCAGCGCCAAACAATTCCTAGCAAAGCCCATGCAGAAACGCTCCATGGCTGCGTCTTTAGAACAGTTTCTAGCAGCGCCTCGGCCCGATCAAACTGGTGAAGGCGTATGCGGTGACGAGCCTCGTGCAATGCTCGGTCTTGTCCCTCGAACTGGAGGTCAGCGAATATCGCCTCTGCCCGCGGATCATCACCTGCCGAGCCGCTATGTATTGCCTCAAGCAAAGCGAAATAGGGTTGCTGCGGGAACGTTGCGCGCGCGCGAGCTGCCACATCCGCAGCTTCTGCCGCAAAATCGAGCCCAGCCAGCTGCGTGATCCATTCGTTGAGAATGTTCGGGTCTTGCGGAACTTTGGCTGCCGCATCGCCGTAATGGCTGGTGAAGTCATCCTCGCCCGCGCCAAGGCGCAATTGCGCCATGAACTTCAGGCCCTCGCCCCATGCTGGTGCTTGATCCACCAATTGCTGCGCGATGGTGCGCGCGCCTGCGGTGTCGCCATTCACGTCGAGAGCCTGCGCTTTGCCAAGCCATAGATCCGCATTGCCGCTGTCGATGGTTATGGCGTGATCGAACCGCTGCAATGCATCCACCTCGGCGCGCTCCAATGCAACGCGCGCGCGGCCATTGAGGGCCTTCTTATGGCGCGGGTCAAGGCGCAGCACATTGTCATACCAAGTCGCAGCCTCTGCCAGTCGCCCAGCGCTGCGGGCCGCATTGGCACGGACAGAACCATAACGGGGGTCAGCCTTCCCAGCCGTTTCATGCCGCTCCAGCACTGCGAGGGCGCCGAGATTGTCCCCCGAGGATGACAAAGCGATGGCTTGGTTGATCGCATATTCCAAAGCGTCCGGTTCGGTTTCGCCAGCTTTGCCAAAACGCTGAGCAGCGGCGACAAAATCGCCCGCACGCATCGCAACATTGCCTGCAAAATTCCACAAGTCAGCTGCAGGCGTGCCTTTGGCAAACTCGCCATCGATCCATTGCAGCGCAGCCCCAGCGCCTTGATCGCGTTCAATGGTCTGAGCCTGCATCCGCAAGCGCTGCGGATCAATCTGGCTCATTGATTGCGCAGCCAGCCGGTGATGGCATAGCGGCCCACTGGCGCAAAAGGCGCGACAAACGAAACAGAATGAGCCTGAGGCACGCGGAACAGGTTGAGCGAATTAAAGCGCGGCCTAAACCCTTGAACAATATCGCCATCATCATTGAGGAATTGCAGATAGCCGCCCCAATCGGGATGCCAGTCATCAATGGTGAAATTCATCACATAAGCGACTGTCCAGCCTTCCATCACATGGCTGTCGATATGACGGCCGAGGAATTGCTGCTTGGCATAGAGGGTGGCTTGGCCATCGGCCTTGATCAAATCGCTTTCACCCGTGATATCGCGCGCTAGCTGGATGAAATCGGGTGCATTGATATATTCGAGCAATAGCTCATGTGGGCTATCTTTCGCCCATCCTTCCTGAATGGCTTGCAAGATCGGATATTGCGCAAAGCGAAAGGCGTAGTCGCCGCGCGCCGCCGAAGCATCCGTTGCTTGTCCGATTGCGCCCGCGCGCCGCTGCGCATCGAGGCTTCGCATTTCATGCGGCAAGATTTGCTGGGGGCCAGAGAATGCGCTGCCATCCGCCTGCATCGCCAAACCCCAAGGGGTAGCTTTGGCAAGAATATCGCGAATTTCACGCGCAGTTTCATCGGTCAGAAAATCGCGCACTTGCACACGCGTATTGGCGGCAAATTCTGCGGCCAACGCGGCGCGGTCTAGCGAGGGGTTCAGTTCGAATAGTTTCTTGGCCATAATTGCCTTTGCGCTTTATCCGCTGGGGGCCTGCAATGGCAAGTGGGGAGGTCGCGCCATGCCTGCGCGCTGCAACATAGTTATATAGGTAAGTTGACGGGGACGTAAGGTGTGCCTAGTCCGTTGCCATAAGTTTCAAACCCAATTGGAGAATCGCCATGGCCACCGCTTATATCGTTGATGCTGTTAGAACCGCTGGAGGCCGCCGCGGAGGCCGTTTGGCCGGTGTTCACGCCGTCGATCTCCTCGCAAAATCATTGGATGCAGTGGTTGATCGCAGCGGTGTTGATCCATCCGCGATTGATGATGTGATCACGGGCTGCGTTACCCAAGCAGGCGAGCAAGCGATGCAAGTCGGGCGGATGGGCGTTCTCGCTTCCCAACTTCCTCAATCAACGCCTGCTGTAACGATTGACCGCCAATGCGGATCATCCCAGCAAGCGATCCAATTCGCCGCCCAAGCCGTGATGAGCGGAACGCAGGATGTTGTTATCGCCAGCGGCGTGGAAAGCATGAGCCGAGTGCCAATGGGCACGAATATGACCCTCCACATGAAAGAGGGCATGGGGCACAATATGTCGCCGCAGCTGCAGGAAAAATTCCCCGGCGTGCAATTCAGCCAGTTTATGGGCGCGCAGATGATTGCCGATAAGCATGATTTCTCCAAAGATGAGCTCGACCAATTTGCGTTTGAAAGCCATCAAAAGGCAATCGCCGCGACGGAAGCCGGTGCGTTCGAAGCAGAGATCGTGCCTGTGAGCATTGAGACACCCGAGGGTGATGCGATCCACACAGTCGATGAAGGCATTCGTTTCGATGCGACATTGGAAGGCATTGCAGGCGTCAAATTGCTTGCGCCCGATGGCAAGATTACCGCCGCCTCGGCCAGTCAAATCTGTGACGGTTCCTCCGCCGTTCTCGTGATGAGCGAGGAGGCGGTGAAGCGCCACGGCGTCACGCCAATTGCCCGCATCCACAACCTCACCGTGACCGCTGGCGATCCGGTCATCATGCTGGAGGAGCCATTGTTTGCCACTGATCGCGCTCTGGAGCGTGCTGGCATGAAAATAGGTGACATCGACCTTTACGAGGTGAACGAGGCTTTCGCGCCAGTGCCAATGGCTTGGCTCAAGCACACGGGCGCTGATCCGGAAAAACTCAACGTTAATGGCGGCGCGATTGCTTTGGGTCACCCGCTCGGCGCATCGGGCACGAAACTAATGGCGACCATGGTCCACGCTTTGAAAGCGCGCGGCAAGAAATATGGCCTGCAAACAATGTGTGAAGGCGGAGGCGTCGCAAACGTCACCATTATCGAAGCTCTTTAATTTACAGTATTGAAAACAAGGAACAGTTTCATGGAAATCTCTGCAAATACCCCCGCAGTCGTCACCGGCGGTGCATCCGGTCTCGGCGAAGCAACGGCGCGCGCGCTGGCAGCCAAAGGCGCGAAAGTCGCCATTTTTGACCTTCAAGAAGAAAAGGGCAAAGCAGTCGCAGCCGATATCGGCGGCATCTTCTGCGAAGCCAATGTCACCAGCGATGAGAGCATCGACGCAGCCTTTGCGGCTGCACGCGCGGCCCACGGCCAAGAACGCATTCTCGTCAATTGCGCTGGCACAGGCAGCGCGATCAAAACGGCAAAGCGTGACCGCAACACCGGTGAAATTTCGCATTTCCCATTGGATGCGTTCAACTGGCTGATCCAGATCAACCTTGTGGGCACCTTCCGCTGCATCGCCAAATCGGCAGCGGGCATGATGACGGCTGACCCATTGAGCGAAGACGGTGACCGCGGCGCTATCGTCAACACCGCCTCTGTTGCGGGTGAAGATGGCCAAATCGGTCAAGCGGCTTACTCGGCATCAAAGGGCGGCGTTATCGGCATGACTTTGCCTATCGCGCGCGATCTTATGCAAGAAGGCATTCGCGTGAACACCATCCTGCCCGGCATCTTCAACACGCCGCTGATGAATGCAGCGCCGCCGCAAGTGAAAGAAGCGCTCGCCGCGTCTGTTCCATTCCCGAAGCGTTTGGGCAATCCTGAAGAATATGCGCATCTTGCGATGACGATGATTGAAAACGGCTATTTCAACGGCGAAGATGTGCGCCTTGATGGTTCAATCCGGATGGCGCCCCGCTAATAGGCCGCATGCAATTATGAAACGATGAGAGCCCCCGTATTTGCCCCGCATGTTTGGGGCATTTGCGGGGGTTTTCTTTTGCGCGAGCTTTGGCATCGTGCGCATCAAGGGAGATTATCATGAGCTATACCCAGATCCTCATCGACAAGACCGATGGCATTGCCACGATCACGCTGAACCGGCCTGAGAAGATGAATGCCTATACTCGCACTATGCAGGCAGAAACCTGCGCAGCGATGGATGATATTGATGCCGATGATGATGTGCGCGCGGTGATCTTTACCGGTGCAGGCGACCGTGCTTTTTGCGCTGGCGCTGATCTAACGCCGGAGGGCGGGGGGCAAATATTCTCCAGCGGCGAAGAAGTTGGCGACCTGTCTGATCCAGAGGTTCGCGATGGCGGCGGGCAATTGACGCTGCGCCTGTTTAATTCCAAAAAGCCGTTGATTTCTGCCTGCAACGGAGCCGCCGTGGGCATTGGCGCGACGATGCAATTGGCGATGGATATGCGGCTTGCATCCGACACCGCGCGCTATGGCTTTGTTTTTGCGCGGCGCGGTATCGTGCCAGAGGCATGCTCAAGCTGGTTCCTGCCCAAAATTGTCGGCATTAGTCAGGCGCTTGAATGGTGTTATTCAGGGCGTGTGTTTGGTGCAGAAGAGGCCAAGGAAGGCGGCTTGATCCGCTCTATCCATGCGCCCGATGAGCTTCTGCCAGCAGCACGCAAACTGGCTCGCGAGATTGCGGATAACACTTCCGCTTTGTCGGTCGCGATGACGCGGGCGATGATGTGGCGTTTGTCGGCAACAGAGCACCCAATGATGGCGCATAGGATCGACAGCAGGGCGATTTACACATTGTCGCGCGGTGTCGATGCGAAAGAGGGCATCGCGAGCTTCTTGGAGAAGCGGGAGCCCAATTACCCGGGTAAAGTGTCTCAGGACATGCCTGACTTTTACCCTTGGTGGGATGAGCCTGATTATCAGTGAGAGATGCATCGTTCAGAAGAGGCTAAATGAGGCCAAAGCAGGCCAAACCTTGCCATTCGCGTGCGCTCGGCTAGATAATTGGCATGGCTGATACAAAAAAAACGAGCGAAATGGGCGTTGCAAATGAGAGTGATCGGCTCGCCGATTTCCTGCCCTATCAGCTTTCTGTGACCTCCAATGCCGTCAGCAGCCTGATTGCTGAACGCTATCAATCGCGCTTTGGTATTAAGATTGCTGAATGGCGTGTGATGGCGGTTTTGGGCGATGTGGGCTCTGCGACCCAGCGCAAACTTGCGGAGGCGACCTTGATGGATAAGGTCGCGGTCAATCGCGCGTGCAAGGTTCTGGTCGATCGCGGATTGATAGAGCGCGAACCCAATGCAAGCGATGGCCGTTCCCATTTGCTAAAGCTTACCGGTGAAGGGCGCTCTATTCATGCAGAAGTTATGCCGCTGGCAAAGGCCAGTGAAGCAGAGATTTTTGCCGCATTGAAACCAGAGGAACGTGAAGCCTTGCGCTCCATCCTGAGCCGATTGTTTGATCAGGCGAACACTGTCCGCCCGATCAAACTTTCTTAGTTTCGGCGTTTAGCTCTTCGTTGGACCATCGTCGGCGAAGGCATCCGAGATCGAGCAGGCCGCAGGGCCAAGGATCACGATAAACAGCACCGGCAGAATAAACAGAATCAGCGGCACGGTCATAATCGCAGGAAGACGCGCTGCCTTTTCTTCTGCGCGCATCATTCGCTCATTGCGGAATTCAGCGGAGAGAACGCGCAAGGCAGATGCCAATGGCGTACCGTATCTTTCGGTTTGAACCATAGTGGTCACAACCCCGCGCACAGCATCCAAATCTACGCGATAGGCGAGATTGTCGAACGCGTCTTTGCGGTCGTTCAGGAAAGACAGCTCAATCGCGGTTAAGGCAAATTCGTCACCCAATTCTGGATAAGCGCGGCCCAGTTCTTTGGCGACCCGGTTAAACGCGGCGTCAACGGTCAGACCTGCCTCGGCGCAGATCACGAGAAGGTCGAGCGCATCAGGAAGGCCCTTCTGAATTTCCTTAGTGCGTTTGCCTGCCTTGTTCGACAGGAACATCTCAGGGCCTTTATAGCCAGCAAAGACTGCCGCGCTGAGAGCGCCAATACGCTTTACCCCGCCCCAATCAGGGAAGAAATCTAGGGCGTAAATGAACAGGAATGCTGTGCCGCCCAAGAGGATTGGCAAGATCATCCGCAAGGTGATGATGATGACGGCCAATTCCTTGTTGCGGTAACCGGCGAACGCCAGCTTCTGCTGAATGACTTGGATTTGGCTTTCCTGGAGGATTTTCATCCCCTCCAGCTTTTCCTTCATCGCATCGGTCGTATCGGTTTTGCGAACCAGGCTAGCGCGTTTTTTCGCGGTTGCGGTTACGATACCGGCTTTGAGTTCATCGCGGCGATCGGTCAGCGCTTTGACGCGCTTTGCCATAGGATCTTTAACGGTGATCGCAGCATAAATCGCCATGATAACGGCGAAGGCTGCGACACCTGCAAGGATGGTTCCGACGATAACAACGTCGAAGCCGAGCAGCGTTGGTCCAGGTTGGGTGTTGATCATTATGCCGTTTCCCTACCTAAATCTCGAAATTGACCATTTTGGCCATAATAAAGCCGCCTAGCGACATCCATACAGCGCCGCCTAAACCAGTTACGATCAAGCGCTCGTCTGTGAAAAAGCCGCCAAGATAGCTTGGGTTGATCCAGTAGATCATACCGAACACGATGAAGGGCAGCGAGCCAACGATATAGGCTGAGGCTTTGGACTCAGAGCTCATGGCCTTAATCTTCAGCTTCATTTGGGAGCGCTTGCGCAGAACATCGGCAAGGTTTGACAGAGTCTCTGCCAAGTTACCGCCTGTTTCGCGCTGAATGGCCAGCGTGATGCAGAAAAAGTTAAACTCTGGAATGCCGAGCCGATCGGCAGTTTCCTGCAAGGACTCTTCCATTGTGCGGCCGATTTTGATCCGCTCAACAATGCCCTTAAATTCAATGCCAACAGGTCCAGGAACCTCGGTTGAGACAACCGCCAAAGTCTCTGTTACCGGCAGGCCAGAACGCAGGCCGCGAACCAGTAGTTCAATGGCGTCAGGGAATTTTGCGTTAAAACCGTTGGTGCGTTTTCCAATGAAGAAACCGACCACCAGATGCGGAATGCCCGCACCAATCAAGATGCCAATACCAAGCGCAAGCAAGAGCGCGCCAAATTTCAGGAAAATCAGCAGCGCAATGACAAGAGCGAGACCTCCAGAGGCATAAAGATATTGCTGCAGGGTCCAACCCTTACCGGTGCGGTCTAGGCGCATCGTCAAAGCTTCACTGCGCGAGCCGGAGCCAGCGACTTTGTGGGCTTTCGGTTTGCGAGCGGCGATCGCTTTTTTAAGCTGCGATTCCACCTTTGTGTCGGTGCTCTCAGAATGACGGAAGCGCAATTGCTCCAGCCGCCGCTGACCTTCCTTGGCCGGCGACGTTCCAGACAGCGCGAAGTAAGCGATGACAATCATCGCGAACAATCCGCCACCAATCAGCAAGGCTTGCATAATGCTCATCGCCTATTGTCGCCCTTCTTTCTTGCTCTTCATCTCAAATCCCCGGTGAAGGGGCGCTCAGCCTTGGCGCGGCCTTTTGGGGCCGCGCATTGCCAAATTATTCCGCAGGTTCAGCCGCAGGCTTGGATTTGTCTTTCTTCGCAAGAAGCGATTTCAGATCAAAATTGCCAAGCAGCGATTTTTTCTCGAGGGTAGCTTCAGTAAGCTCTTCTTCGCTGGCACCCATGACGCGCTCACCCAATTGCTTGATGAGAGCTGAAGCTTTGCTGTTCTTATTGGCTTCGACAAATGTCTGACCAAGCTTGGCCGAATTGGCCGCAGCTTTCGCGTCGTATGGAATGGTAAAGTCGATCGGACGCTCAATAGAGGCCTCAAAATCTGCTTTGCTAATTTCAGCCATGCCGGCCTGGACTTTGTTCGCCAAAATCAGCGGGTGGGCATGCGGTGCATTGGTCTTCAGCCAGCTCAAGATCCGAATGGTGTCACGGGCCGATGCCAATGTCATATCGGTAGTCAGCAGAACAACATTCACATCACCCAGCACTTGCGGGAAGTTGATGAGCATATTGCGCGGCAAATCGATCACCGTCATCTCAAACGCTTGGCGGAATTCTTCCTCCAATTGCACAAAGGCAGCGCCATCGGTCATCAATGGTGAATTGATCGGGGCCTCAGCGGATAGGATCGACAATTTGTCATTGGCACGGATCATAGCGCGTTCAATGAACAGGCCATCAATCCGGCTTGGATTGTCAATCGCATCGGTCAAACCGCGGCCCGGCTCAAGATCGAGCGCGAGCGCATTGGTTCCAAAATGCACATCCAAATCAAGCAATGCGGTTGCAGCATTGTGCTCAGTGCTGAACAACCATGCGAGCGATGTCGCGATAGTCGAGGCACCCACGCCGCCGCGTGTTCCAACAACAGCGGTTGATACGTGATGCTGAGCGACTTCGCCGTCTGCGTTTTTCGGCGCAGCGAAAACAGCTTGTGCTTGAGTTAGTGAATCGCGCACTTGGCCTGCTGAAAGTGGTTTCAGCAGATAGTCGTGAATGCCGCTGGCAAGCAGATCGCGGTAAAGGCGAACGTCATTGACCTGGCCAACCGCGATCACAACTGTGCCTGGTTCGCAAACCTCTGCCAGAGCGTTGATGTCATTGAGCGGGTCACCGCTTTCGGACAGATCAACCAGCAGAATGTTTGGGCTGGCACTGACAGAAAGCGACTGAATAGCATTGCGCAGGCCGCCTTTGTTGCATTTTTCAGGCTGCCAGCCGAGCTCGATTACAACCGGACGCAAAACATCCAACGCTGTATCGTCGCAAATATAGGCCGCGAAAGGATCGCGATTGCCTGGCATGCCGGATTTCCATGGAGCGCTCATGATTAATTGCCTCCCGTAGCGGCTACGTCGCCGCCATTGCCCGAAGGCGCACGATCGCGGAAACTATCGATGGCTTTGGTTCCGCTCATAATGACGGTTTCGCCGGTTCCAGCCTGACCTTCGATCAGATCTTCTGGATTGGCGACCATTGCGGCCAGATTGCTATTGGTGGCGCAGCCGTAACCTTTGGCCGTTCCATTGTAATAGTTCATGTCAGAACTTTCGTCCCAATCAGGGCAGCCTGGTACATAAGCGCTAGAGCGGGTCAGCACGATGCGGGCACTGCCCGGCTGCACGAAGCCTTCGGTCACTGGCGCGCCTTGCTCGACCAAGACACCATGGCGAGCTGCAAGCTTGCCAATGGCATCGCGAGTAGCGTTGCTTGCCATTGGATCGTCGATTGACACGCGGTCACCGTAACCCAGCTTCATTGTGTCAAACCAAGCTGCAACACGTTGCTGCTCAGAAATGCTCATGCCGCCTTGGGCTGAGCGCACATCGAAGGTGAAATTGTTACGCTCTACGACTGGCTGCTTCACCGAATAGAGAGATTGATTGGTGGGCATTCCGCCGCAACCGGCCAAACCAAGGCCTAGCGCAAGGGCAACGGCCATTGCTGGCGCTTTGGCCAACGTGCTTTTCTTTGCAAAGGTCATCTGTTTTACCTTCCTTACAATTACAGGCTGAAGCCAGGAGCGGCCGTTTCGGCACGGCGATCCAGTGTGTCTGGCTTATCGTTAGCTTGGCGATCTTTTTTCGAGGGCTTGCCTGGCAGCATGTCCTCTGGCTCGATCAAGCTAACAGCTGGCGCTTGGCCATTGCCGGTAACCGCTTTTGGTCCAGGGCGTTCCATCCCTGATTTTCCAGCATGATCTTGATAGCCGACAAATTGCTGCGCTTCATTCGCTGAACGGAAACCGTCGGTTGGCAGTTTGATGTCGCTCGCATTGACCGGCTTCACCAAATACGGTGTCACCACGATGACCAGCTCTGTTTCGCCCCTGCGGAAATCGCGTGAACGGAACAAATTGCCAAGAATTGGAATGTCACCAGCGCCCGGTGCTTTTTCGATGGTTTTTTGTGAGTTATTGCTCATCAAACCAGCGATCATAAAGCTTTGGCCAGAGCCCAGTTCAACCGTTGTTTCGGCCCGGCGAGTTGTCAGTGCAGGGATGGTAAAGCCATCAATTTGCACAGCGCCTTGGCTAGACAATTCTGAAATCTCTGGACGGACACGCAATGAAATGCGGCCATTGGCAAGCACCGTTGGCGTATATGTCAGGCTGACACCGTAATTGCGGTATTCAACCGAGGTTGATCCAAGACCAGAACTGATGGGAATTGGAAATTCGCCGCCAGCAAGAAAGTCTGCAGTTTCACCTGACAATGCAGTCAAATTGGGTGTCGAAAGCGTTGTGACCAAGCCTTGCGTTTCAGCAACATCAAGCGCTGCCAAAAAGTTCAAGCCAAGCAGACTGCCAAGACCAGCAGCGGTTGCGCCAGAACCGTTGGTGTTGACGCCAGGGCCAACAATGCGCGTGCCGTCAGGCAGTACGAAAGCGGGCTGGCTAACGCCGTTACCGACACCGATGGGGCCATTGACGGAATAATCGCCTGTTCCCAACACGCGGCCTGTGCCAACGCCGAAGCGGACACCGTCGCTGCCGTCAAAAGTGGTCAAGCTGCCGCCCATTGTGCGAACCAGCGAACGGCTGACTTCGGCAAAGCGGACTTGCAAGTTAACTTGCAAAGGCGTTGCTGTTTTCAGACGTGTGATTACGTTGGTGTCATCGCCCAGGAAGGCTTGAACAAGGCGCTCGGCCTCAGCTGCATCTTCTGGTGCCGCGACAGTACCGGTCAGCAAAACTGTGCCAGTGCCCATTGTCGCGACAGAGACTTTCGCCTCTGGCATAGCGAGCGCGAGCATTTGATCGACGCTGCCGATATTGTTGCCAACACGGATGTTTGCAGACCAAATCACGTCGCCAGCGCGGTTGCTGGCATAAATCGTGGTTTCACCGCCTGCTTTGCCAAAGACATAAAGTTGACGTTGGGATTTCACCTGCACATCAGCAATTTTGTCATCGGCAACAAACACATCGGCCATTGATCCAGGCACAGTGATGAGTTCACCGCGACCGATAGAAATCACGACATCCTGTGCAGGACGATTGATCGACTGAGCGCTTGCGCTCGACATCGGCACGCTCATAAGCGGCGCGGCGGCGAGGCTGGCTAGCAGCAGTTTTGCAGTCAGGCTGCGTGTCATGGTCTTGCCCCTAAGTTGATTGGCATTCGCCGGTCTCACGGCATGAATTGTGCGGATATTTGGCATGGATTTGCCCCTTATCTGACCAGCATTGCGCCAGCGACGGGCACAGTTTGGCCTGCCCTGGACACATTGCCTGCACCCTGCTGCAGCATGCTGTGAGCAGCACTGCCGGATGCAACGGGAACTTGAGTTGTCTTCTTGCCGCGGGTCACGCGAACAGCAGGGCCCATGTTAACCGGCGTGCCGTTGACTTTAGCGGGCACTCCCATTGCAGGGCGCGTGCGCACAGGCGGCGGCGCCTTGGCTGCTTTGGGTTTGGTTTGGCTAGGAACGGTTTTGCGTTGGAAGCGTGAAACGTCTCCGCCAGTTGAGAAGGTTGTGCCCTTATCAGCAGGACGGCTCATCGCAGCAGCAAGCAGTTTTTCTTCTTGCTCTTTCGTTGCGTTCTCAGGGATTTCAATGTCACCCGATGCAATGGCGCGGTCCAGCTCGGCCTGATTGTCAGCGATCGAGCGCAGTGCAAGGCTGAGTGTGCCGATTGTTTGTGCAACAGCAACTTTCTCGGCCAGCTTCGGTGTCACTTCTAAAGTAACGGTGCGGAAGGCGCGAACAACTGTTTTACCAGCGTCTGTGGTGGTTTGCTCTGTGCGTTGGTCGGTCGCCAACACGCGAAGATTGCGCAGAACGGTCTCAGCAGCTTTGAGCGACTGGCCTTCTTGACCCTTAACGGTTTGGGTCAAAACGATATCAACGCGGTCACCCGGGAAGACGAAGCCAGCAACGCCGGTCTTCGCAGAAACAGGCACTGTAACGGCGCGCATGCCAGGGCCAAGCGCCGCAGCAAGGAAGCCGCGGTCGCCGGGGCTCACAAGTGAACCTTGGGTAACCGGCTCACCAGCGGTGATCGGATGACGAACAACTGTGCCGAGCAATTTCGACATGTCTGATTCGCCGTCAATGAAATAGGCGTCTTGAACCAGCTCCTCAGGCCATTGCTGATAACCCATGGCGTCAGCAGTAATGATTGTACCCGCGGACAAAGCGCGGTTTGCAACCAAGACCTTAGGTCCAGTGGGAACGGGAGCAGCCTCAGCTTCTGGGGCACCTCCGCCTGCGAACATGGTTCTTGCAGCAAAAGCGGTGCCGATCGCGATGATCAATGCACCAAGCAGCAAAACAAGTTTCTTCCTATCCATGGCTATTCTAGCCCCTTCATTCGGCCCTGTTGGTTAATCGGGCGGGTATCTATTTTGGGTTGTAAACTCGAAGTGGTTAAAATCAGGTTCACCCAGCGAGAGAAGTGCTTCCCACGCTCGGCAAATAATGGATCGACAAAACCCACAGACCTGCAAAAGCGATGGCCACTCCATAAGGAACAGCCAGTTTATCGCGTTGACGTTTCATAAAGTGATAGGCGCCCATCACGATTGTGAGCACGCCGCCAGCCAGCGCCATGATAACGATCAGCTGCAAGAACCAGCTTGGCTCAATCCAAAGCGCCAAAGCGGTCAGCAATTTTACATCACCGCCGCCCATCATACGCAGCGCAAAGAGGCCTGAGGTTACGGCAAATGTTGCGACTGCCACTCCAAGGTGCAGAGCGACGCCCGGCCACAAATCCACACCGCTTGCCCACCAAAACAATGGCGCGCCAATAGCAATCGCTATATTTAGGCGGTTAGAAATGGTGCGGCTTTTAATATCGGTGAAGGCTGCATAAAGCAGCGCCAGAGCCAATCCGCCCAATAGGATATACTGAAATGTCTCGGTCAACGCATTGGCCCCCAATTGAGAAAAGGTTTTTCCCTTGTTGAGCCACTGCTAGAGTGTATCGCTTACCAAATAGTAACCAAGTCGAAGCGTGTGAGGAATAAATCAGGATGCCAGTGATCAATTCTGGAGGTGATGTGATTGATCGCCGCGCAATACCTGCGCATGCGGCCGAAAGCAGATGGGCCGCCGAAGATGGTCATTCTATCCGCCGCATCGATTGGCCTGGCGCTTCACCAAAAGCGCCGCGCGGTTCGATTTTGTTTTTCCCGGGGCGGGGCGACAATTACGAAAAATACCTGGAGACGCTGGAAGAATGGCACCGCGAAGGTTGGCGCGTCACGGCCAGTGATTGGCGCGGACAGGCGGGCTCTGGGCGCTATGGCGATGATGCAGTCACGGGGCACATTTCTGATTTTTCTGTTTGGATCGCGGATTTGGCGCAAATATGGGCTGCCTGGGTGAAGGAAACACCGGGGCCGCATGTTCTTGCTGCGCATTCCATGGGCGGACATCTGGTAATGCGCGGGCTGGTAGAGGGCGTAGTGACGCCAGATGCGATGCTGCTAAGCGCGCCAATGCTGCGGATGTCCGGGCCAAAACTGCCGCAGATAATCCAGCATATGGGCGCCAAAATCATGTGCCTTATCGGCAATGATAAGCGCCAAGCGTGGAAATGGAGCGAGAAACCTGGCGAGCTGCCCAAACGCCGCCGCGAATTGCTCACTCATGATGATGACCGCTATGAAGACGAGGTTTGGTGGCGCGATAACCGGCCAGAGATCGTTATGGGCCCAGCCAGTTGGAGATGGGTTGAGCGAGGCTACGCGTCTGTTCGAATTATTGAAGCCAATGGCGTGATGGAGGCAGTGGATACGCCGGTGCTGATCATCTCAACCAATATGGATAAATTGGTTGTGCATTCGGCCAATGCGCTTGCGGCAGAGCGCCTACCCAAAGGGGAATTGCTGGAATTGGGCGCAGAAGCACGGCACGAGGTGTTTCGCGAGGTTGATGCCGTGCGCGAGAGGATCAAGGATGCCGCGCGCGCGTTTTTGGACCGCGTTGCTCCGCAAAAAGGTGACGGCGTTAACCCGTGAGCGAGACAGTTTTCGACTTTGCAATTGTTGGGGCGGGGATGGCGGGAGCCAGTCTGGCCGCTGAACTTGCGCCCCATGCGAACGTTATCGTGATGGAGGCAGAGGATGCTCCGGGCTATCATGCCACGGGACGCTCGGCTGCCTTTTGGGATGAATGTTATGGCGGGCCAAAAGTTGTACCTCTGACACTAGCATCGGGTGATTTTCTGCGCACAGGCGGCTTTTTGAGGCAGCGCGGAGCATTGCACATTGCCCGCGACGAGGATTTGGGCGCGCTCAATCGCTTCATGGAAACTTTTGCCGATACTGGAGCTACAATTCAGCGGCTAGAACGCTCTGACTTTGCAGCGCGCGTTCCCAAACTGCGCAGCGAATGGCGCCATGCGATATGGGAAGAGGCTTGCGCTGATATTGATGTCGGCGCTTTGCATGCACATTATTTGGGGCAAATGAAGCTGAAGGGCGTGCGGCTGGAAACGCATGCGCGCTTGGCAAATGCTGTGTTTGCAAATGGCTGCTGGGATATCGCCTGCGAAAGCGGCTTTAAGGTAAGGGCGCAGACGATAGTCAATGCAGCAGGCGCATGGGCTGATGAAGCTGCATTAAAATGCGGGATCAACCCGATAGGCATTCAGCCGATGAGGAGAACCGTCGCGCAGATTCGAGTATCTCCAGCGGCGCCACAAGACCTGCCTTTAGTGCTCGATATCAATGGCGGGTTCTACTTCAAGTCGGACAATGGTAGGCTTTGGCTAAGTCCGCATGATGAAACGCCAAGTGCGCCATGCGATGCTGCACCGGAAGAATTGGACGTAGCCAATGCGATCGACCGCTTTCAAAAAGTGGCGGATTGGCCGATTGAACATGTTGAACGGCGCTGGGCCGGCCTGCGCAGCTTCGCCCCTGACCGATTGCCAGTTTATGGCCGCGATTTGCGCGAACCTGCTTTCGCTTGGTTCGCTGGTCAAGGAGGCTTTGGCATTCAAACCGCGCCCGCCGCCGCGCGGTTTATGGCGCAAAAACTACTAAGCCAAGAGGCTGACGCAATGACCGCAAACATTTGTAACGAAACCTATGATCCGGCGCGCTTCGGCTAGCCAAGCATAGCGTCATCTGCAATTATGCTTCCATCAACAATTGAAGGAGACATTCAATGGGCCACCATTTTGAAATCTACAAAGACAAAGCCGGCGAGTTTCGCGTCCGTTTCAGCTACAATGATGAAGTGATGTTTTCGACACAGGGCTATTCATCAAAAGCAAGCGCAAAGAATGCGATTGCTTCTATCCAGAAAAATGGCCCCGGGGCCAAAACTGTCGACAATAGCTAAACCGTTTAAAGGCCAGCGTTAGTCTTCCGCTGCATCAAGCAAACGGGCTTGCTCAGAGGCGGCGTCGCTGGCCAATTGGTCTACCCGTTCGTTTTCCGCATTGCCGCTGTGGCCTTTGACCCAGTTCCAATTCACCTCGTGCTTAGCCGAAACCTCGATAAGCTCATGCCATAGGTCGGCATTGCGCACGGGCTTTTTGCTTGCATTGACCCAGCCGCGCTTTTGCCAGCCGTGAATCCATTTGGTCATGCCGTCCAAAACATATTTGCTGTCGGAATAAAGGTCGACTGTGCAAGGCTCTATCAAAGCCTCAAATGCGCGAATAACGGCCAGCATTTCCATACGGTTATTGGTTGTATCGGCTTCACCGCCAGACAGTTCTTTCTCATGTGCGCCCATACGCAAGAGAACACCCCAGCCGCCAGGGCCAGGATTGCCTTTGCAGGCGCCGTCTGTGTGAATTTCAATGCGTTTCATGCGAGTGTCTTTGCCACCATCTTGCAATCAAGCAAAGATGTCTTCGCCTGCTTTTGTATAAAAATTCAAACGATTGACGAAATCCATTGGGTCCTTGCGGGCAACCAATGCATCGTCAGGGGTGTTGAGCCAATCATCTGCGCGAGAGGAAATAAAGCGCATCGCGGCCCCTCGTGCCAAAATGGGAAGGGCGGCGCGCTCGTCCTGTGAAAGCGGGCGCACAGCTTGATAGCCTCTCATAAGGGCACTGGCGACGTCTGGACGGAACTCGCCAGTGTTATGCTCGAAGCACCATGCCGCGTGGGTTACGGCCAAATCATAGGCGAAAAAGTCATTGGCGGCGAAATAGAAATCAATCAGGCCAGTGACTTGATTGTCCAGCATCAGCACATTGTCGGGGAACAGGTCGCAGTGCACCACCCCTTTTGGCAAATCACTTGGCCAATTTGCAGTCAAAAAGGCCAGTTCGTCGGCGCAAACTCTCGGAAGCTCCGGATTGATCGTGGCAAGGGCCTCATCACCGCATTCTGCCAAGATGTTGCACCATTCAGCAAGGCCCAGTGACTGCGTCCGCGATGCATCATAATCGCGTGCAGCCAAATGGATTTGTGCGAGGGCTTTTCCGACACTGAATGCTTGGCCAGAGGTGGGGTGGTCAACAGATACGCCAGGCAAATATTCGATCAAAGCAACCGATTTGTCGTCGACCAACCTATACGAAGCGCCTTGCTGATCGTGAATAGTGCGCGGGACAGGGCATTCCGCTTGCGCCAAATGATCGAGTAGGCCCAAGAAGAACGGCAACTCGCTCACATCGATGCGGCGCTCGTACATGGTGAGGATAAAGCGTGTGCCATCTCCGTCTGCGCCGCTGGTTTCAATGAGCCAATTGGAATTGGACACGCCCTCTGCAATGCCCTTAGCTGAAACCAATTCGCCGACATCATAATGCGCGATCAGTTCGCTGAGTTCTTCTGCTCCAAGATGCGTATATACAGCCATGCAACTATTGCCCGCGTGTCTATTCGGTCAGCTGGCGCGGCAGTTTGAAGACCATTTTTTCCTCGGCTGCCATAATGGTGTGTTCTGTCACCTCGCGCCATTGGCCAATCGCATCGACAACTTCGCGTACGAGTTTCTCAGGCGCGGATGCACCGGCGGTCAGACCGAGCGTGTTGACCCCCTCAAGCCATGCCGGATCAATTTCCGATGCGCGCTGGATCAGTTTGGATTCTGTGCCGAGGCGCTGAGCAACTTCTACCAAGCGCAGAGAATTGGAGGAATTGGGCGCACCAATCACCAGCACAAGGTCAGCGCCAGGGGCGATTTGCTTAACCGCTGTTTGGCGGTTGGAAGTAGCATAGCAAATGTCCTCCGCCTTAGGTCCTTGGATTTGCGGAAAGCGGCTTTGCAAGGCTGCGATTATGTCTGCGGTATCGTCGACCGACAAAGTTGTCTGTGTGAGATAAGACAGGCCGATATCATCTGAAAATTCTAATGTGGCGACATCGTCCACTGTTTCGACCAAAGTCATTTGTTCGTCATCGACTTGGCCCATCGTGCCGATCACCTCTGGATGACCTTCATGGCCGACAAAGATGATGTGCTGGCCTTTTTCAATCTGACGTTCTGCCTGGCGGTGCACTTTACTAACCAGCGGGCAGGTCGCATCGACGTAAATCATCTTGCGCCGTTCTGCCTCGGCAGGAACCGATTTGGGTACGCCATGCGCGCTAAATACGACGGGTGCATCATCGGGCACTTCGTCCAATTCTTCGACAAAGATCGCGCCCTGCGCTTTCAAACTGTCGACAACGTAGCGATTGTGGACAATTTCATGGCGGACATAAACTGGAGCCCCATAGAGTTCGATTGAGCGCTCAACGATCTCAATTGCGCGGTCCACTCCGGCGCAAAAGCCGCGCGGCGCAGCGATCAATAAGGTCAGTCCGGGCTTCTTTTCCCCGGTTTGCGTATCTTGAAAGGGAGCGTTCATGTGGCTCCCTCTAGCGCTTTGCAATGCGCGCCGCTAGGGCGGTGACAGGTGATTTGTGCCAATAGGCAGATTTTGAGGATATGAGTGACGATGACATTTCGTAACCGCTTTCTTTTGACGAGTGTGCTGGGCTGCACTGTTGCTGGTTGCGCCAGTCAAGGTGAACTGGTGGTTGATCAAGGCGTAGGGATCACAGCCGTGCTGTCATCTTGCCCTGCTGTTGGGGTGCCAGACTACACAGGCGATATAACAACATTCCGATCAGCTGGCCTCACGACCTCGGACAATCTCGATGTGACAGCCGCGATTACCAATTTGCGCAGCACTTGCGATGATTCGGGCGCGAAAGTGTATACCGGCGCGACCTTTGATGTGGTTGGCCGCCGCACCGACACTCGCGGAGCGCGCCAAGTGACCTTGCCGTATTTCTCAACCGTTCTGCGCGGCGGAAGCGCGGTTGTGACCAAGCGTATTGGTTCGGTGACATTGAACTTTGCTGATGGTCAAGAACGTGCTCAGGCGAGCGGAAAAGCGGGAGCATTTGTGGATAAAGCTGCGGCTTCTTTGCCTGCTGACGTGCGCGAGAAAATCACGCGTCGCCGCAAAGCTGGCGATGTTGATGCAGCGCTAGACCCGCTGGCTGATCCAGCCGTTCGCGCCGCCATTCAGCGCACCAGTTTTGAATTGCTTGTCGGTTTCCAGCTGAACGAGCAGCAATTGGCCTATAACGCCACACGCTAAAAATACCGCTGAAATGCTGCTTGATTAGGACGCAAGGCGGTTTGCACTTGCGTCCAGATCGGCTAGGCGCGCGGCTATGTCTGATACAGCTGAAAATATCCAAACCGTACACGCAGGCTTTGCTGCGAAGTTGACCGCCATTCTTGGCGCGCTTGAAGCGGAAGGCGTGCTGCCCGCTGATACGGCGCATCGCGGCGTGACGGTTGAGCCTCCGCGTGACCCATCGCACGGTGACCTTGCAACCAATGCCGCGATGGTGCTGGCGAAACAGGCGAAGACTAATCCGCGCGCGCTTGCCGAGAAAATCGTCGAAAAATTGAGCGCTGACCCTGAAGTCACCAGCGCAGAGATAGCTGGACCGGGCTTTATCAATATGCGCCTTGATCCTTCGGTTTGGATCGCTGAATTGCGCACGATTGCGGCGATGGGCGATGATTATGGGCAGTCAAGCTTTGGTCATAGTAAGGGCGGTACGCCCACTCGGGTCAATGTCGAATATGTCTCCGCCAACCCCACAGGCCCCTTGCATATGGGCCATTGCCGCGGCGCAGTTGTGGGTGATGCACTTGCTAGCCTGCTGGAATTTTCCGGCCATGAAGTCACGCGCGAATATTACATCAATGACGCAGGCGGCCAGGTCGATGTGCTCGCTCGCTCGGCGCATTTGCGGTATTTAGAAGCGCTGGGCGAGGATATTGGCGAAATTCCAGAGGGGCTTTACCCAGGAGACTATCTGAAACCCGTTGGCGAGGCGCTGGCAAAGGCTCACAGCGATACGTTCAAATCCGCGCCTGAGGCCGAATGGCTCGAAACTTTCCGGACCGGCGCGGTTGCTGAAATGATGGAGCTGATCAGATCGGATCTCGCTTTGCTGGGTATCGAACATGATCTGTTCTCCTCAGAGGCTGCGCTGCATGTTGCGGGCAAGCCTGATGCGGCGGAGAAATGGCTGCGCGAACAGGATTTGGTATATGATGGCGTGCTTGAAGCGCCAAAGGGCAAGGCGCCGCCGGAGGATTGGGAGCCGGTAGAGCTGCCCTTGTTCCGCTCCACTCAATTCGGAGACGATCAGGATCGTCCGATCAAGAAATCCTCCGGCGCATGGACATATTTTGGCGCGGATCTGGCCTATCACTTCCAAAAAGCGGAAAGCGCCGATGCGATGATCAATATCTGGGGTGCGGACCATGCTGGCACCGTAAAGCGCATCAAAGCCGCCGTTGCTGCCCTGACCAAGGGCGCAGGCCGCGAAATACCGTTCGATGTGAAACTGGTGCAAATGGTTCAGCTGATGCGCGATGGCGAGCCGCTGAAAATGTCCAAACGTTCGGGCAATTTTGTGACGCTTGCCGATATGATTGAAGAAGTGGGCAAGGATGTCGTGCGTTTCACCATGCTCTCGCGTAAGCCAGAGGCGCAAATGGATTTCGACTTTGCCAAAGTGGTTGAGGCGTCGAAAGATAATCCGGTTTTCTATGTGCAGTATGCCCATGCGCGGATTCACTCCAACATGCGCAAGGCGGCAGAAGAAGGTTTCGCTGCCTCTGATGAGCATATCGATCAATTGGGCGAAGAAGAGCTTGAGCTGATCAAACAAGCCGCACAATTCCCGCGCTTGGTCGAGGCTGCTGCTAGTGCGCGTGAACCGCACCGGATTGCTTTCTATCTCTATGATCTCGCTGGCGCCTTCCACGCCTACTGGAACTTGGGTAACACCCAAGTTGATAAACGCTTCATTGTGGCACAAAACCCTGAAATATCAGGCGCAAGGCTTTTCCTAAGCGAGCAATTGGGGCAAACTCTAAGAAATGGTCTGCGCATTTTGGGCGTTCAGGCGGTTGAGGAGATGTAATGATGATGACCGCAGGGGATACCATGACGGGCGAAGACGAATGGATTGAAGACACCACGCAAGGGGTGGCTGAACTCGAACTCAATGAAGAAGAAAGTCTGCCTTGGCTTGAATCGGATGAATATGACGATGGCGCTGGCACAGTAGACACCGCGCGCATCATTGGTTTTGCATTGGGGCTTTTGGCGCTGCTTGCACTGATTATTGGCGGACTTTGGTGGCTGACCAATCGCAACAATGGCTCAAATGCTGTTGCCGATGGCAGCACAATCGAAGCGCCAGCGGGAGATTACAAAGAGCGTCCTGATGATGCCGGCGGCCAAGAATTTGCTGGAACAGGCGACGTTGCGCCTGCCACTGGCGAAGGACAGACCCGCGAGGGCACGATTGCTGATGGATCAGGCGCAGCCAATGGCAACCCTTCGAAAATCGAAGATTCAGCGGCAGCCAATGCGGGCGCTTCGTTCACCAACAAAGATGAACAAGCGGCGAGCGCCAACAACGCCAGCGAAACCAATGGCGAAGGCAATGCAGCCGGTGCAACAGAAGCGACGGCAGCTTCCGCCAGCGGCGGGGTTGGCGTCCAAGTTGGCGCATTCGGCTCGAAAGCACGGGCCGAGGCCGGTTGGAAAGAGCTCCGCAGCCAAACTACAGCTCTCAACGGTGTGAAATATCGCATCGTCAAAGGCACAGCCGACATTGGTACGGTGTACCGTTTGCAAGCGGTGGCAGGCAATGCTGGTGCCGCAAACACGCTTTGCAGCAAGCTGAAGGCCGATGGTCTTCCGTGTCAGGTGAAACGCTGAATCGGCGCAGAAACCTGCGATTTGGGTGAAATGGGGTAAAAAGGCTCGAGAATGGGCCGTTTTCCCCATTGCCTGCGCTCTTAGAACTTGCTCAGCGCCGCCTTTGGTGCAAGCTTTTGCAGCATGACACCGGCTATATTTGGCATTGCGGGGGAAACTCTCTCCGACGACGAGCGCGCTTTTTTTAGGGCAAGCGATCCGGTCGGCTATATTCTGTTTGGCCGCAATTGCGTCAATCCCGATCAATTGCGCGCGCTGACCGATCAATTGCGCAGCATTCATGGGCGCGAGAACACCTTTATCTCCATCGACCAAGAAGGTGGGCGGGTTGCCCGCATGCGTCCGCCGCATTGGACGGATTATCCCGCAGGTGAAGCATTTGATCGGTTGTATCAAACCGCGCCTGCCAGTGCGATTGAAGCCGCCCGCGTCAATGCCCGCGCAATGGGCGCCGAATTATTGGCAATGGGCATCAATGTGGATTTCCAAGCGCCGCTGGATGTACGCCGCGCTGAAACGGACAATGTTATCGGCGACCGCTCATTGGGCAGTGACCCGGTTCAAGTCGCCGCGCTGGGCCGTGCCGTTATTGAAGGATTGGCAGAGGCAGGGGTAACCGGCTGCCTCAAGCATATGCCAGGCCATGGACGCGCGATGGCGGATAGCCATAAGGAACTGCCGATTGTTGAGGCGAGCGCCGAGGAATTGCAGGTTGATATCTCTCCTTTCCGCTCTTTATCGCACGCCAAAATCGGGATGAGCGCGCATATTGAGTTTACCGCATGGGATACTGAAAATCCGGCCACGCTTTCGCCCAAAGTCATTTCTGAGATCATCCGCGGCGACATCGGTTTTGATGGCCTGCTCCTTACCGACGATATCGACATGCAGGCGCTGGACGGAACAATTGCCGACCGCTCTGCCAAGGCGATTGCTGCGGGCTGCGATGTGGTTTTGAATTGCTGGGCAAAAATTCCCGATATGGAAGCCACGGTTGAGGCTGTTCCGCCGCTTACGCCGCGCGGTGAAGAACGTTTGGCAGATGCATTGGCCGCTCCAACGGGCGTGATCGCTGCGGAAGAACGCCCCGCTTTGCTGGCTAAGCGTGACGCTTTGCTCGGCCTCAAAACGGCGTCAGCATGAGTCAAGAAGAACTCTTGATCGAAGGGGGCAGCGGGACCGACCTCACCGGCAAGGGAGAGGATTGGATCGGCATCGCCTCTGACCTGCCGGAGGACACGTCAAAGCTTTATATTGAGGTTGAGGGCTGGGAAGGGCCGCTTGATCTTTTGCTCGACTTGGCGCGGAGACAAAAAGTTGATTTGCGGCAGATATCAATTCTGTCGCTGGTGGATCAATATCTCACCTATATTGACGAGGCTGAAGCACTGAAGCTGGAATTGGCGGCAGATTACCTCGTGATGGCAGCGTGGTTGGCATATCTCAAATCCGCGATGCTGCTGCCTAAGGATGAGCAGGAAGATCCCAGCGCGGAGGAATTGGCGCTGCGTCTGCAATTGCGGCTCGCGCGGCTGGGCGCAATGCGCGAGGCGGCAGCGCGGCTTATGGGCCGCGATCGGATTGGGCGCGATATATTTACGCGCGGTTCGCCGGAAGGGCTCCGCACAGACCGGAAGGTTCAGTGGACCTGCGATAGCTATGCATTGATTCAAGGCTATGGGCAGGTGAAAGCGCGTACTGCGCCGAAAATTTACCATGTGTCAGACCGCCCAGTAATGACATTGGAAAGCGCGTTGGAACGCGTGTCTGCGATGCTGGGAGTGACGCTGGAATGGATGGAAATCCGCGTTTTTCTGCCGCCGCATGCAGAACCAGCTTTGCGCAAATCTGCACTTGCCTCCAGCTTTGTTGCGGCGCTGGAGCTGGCGAAGAATGGGCAAGCGGAATTGGCGCAAGAGGATTGCTACGGCGCCTTGAGGATTAGGCGGCTGCGGCAATGAGCAGCGCTGAACCCGATGATGTGATGCGCGCGGTTGAGGCGACATTGTTTGCCTCTGAAGAGCCTCTCAGCATGGATGCGCTCGCCAGTCATTTGGGCGACATCGAAAAATCCGCAGTGCGCGATGCGTTGGAGGCGCTGGCGCAGCACTACGGCCCGCGCGGCGTGCAATTGGTGGAGCGCGGCAAACGCTGGCATTTTGAAACTGCGCCTGATCTTGCGCATATTTTGCGGCGCGAGCGTGAGCAGGTGCGCAGGCTTTCACGCGCCGCCACGGAAGTGCTGGCGATTATTGCTTATCATGAGCCGGTGAGCCGCGCCGAAATTGAGGCTATTCGCGGGGTGCAAACGGCCAAGGGTACGCTAGATGTGCTGCTGGAGGCGGGCTGGATTAAGCTTGCTGGCCGCCGCGAAGTGCCTGGTCGCCCAGTGATTTATGCAACGACGCCCGATTTTCTTGATCACTTCGGATTGACGTCGCGGCGCGATCTTCCGGGGCTTGGCGAATTGCGCGCAGCGGGGCTGCTCGATCCGGTTGACGACGCGTTTCAGGCGTTGATGGGGAATGACGAAGACCCCGATTCTCCGCCAGACGATGAAGAAATTACAGAGGATGCAAACGCCTGACTGGCGCTGGGCTGTACAAACCTCTATATTGCACTCAAGCAAACCAATCGAAAGCAATTCCCATGGGTCTTAGTGTCTGGCAAATCGCCATTATCGCAGTTGTCGTTCTTGTGCTGTTTGGGCGCGGGCGTATCTCTGAAATGATGGGCGATTTCGGCAAGGGTATTTCTAGCTTTAAAAAGGGCATGAACGAAGAAGAGGAAGCCGGTTCTTCCGAGAAGCCTGCTGCGCAAATCGAAGCCTCTGCCAAAGATGCTGCCAGTTCTGCGAAAGATGCCGCGACTTCAAAAACAAGCGGCAAAGCCGACTGAGGCTGAAAGGGCGCGGCGCGTAATCCTGCATGTTTGATCTCGGCGCAGCTGAACTTCTTGTCATAGCCATTGTGGCGGTCATTGTGATCGGCCCCAAGGATATGCCCGCGGCTCTGCGCGTCGCTGGGCGTTGGATTGGCAAGGTTCGCAGTGTTTCTAGCCATTTTCGCACAGGTCTTGATTCCATGATCCGCGAGGCGGAATTGGAAGACATGGAGAAAAAGTGGAAAGAGCAGAATGAGGCGATCATGGCCAAAGCGCCTGCATTGGGCGCAAGTGCTGAGAGCGCATTGCATGCCGATGACCCTGCACCTGACACGGATGCCGGGCCAGGTGAAGAAATGACTGGTCCGCCTGCTTCTTATGATCCTTCAACGGATGCACCAGTGGATGATACCACTGTCCCAAAGGGCGGGTCATAGGCGATGGCGGCCGGATTGCGCGATATTGACGACACCCAAGCCCCGCTGCTTGATCATTTGATTGAGTTGCGCACGAGGCTGGTGAGGGCGATTGCATTCTTGCTAATCGGCTTTTGTGTTTGCCTGTATTTTGCCGATCAAATTCTTGGGTTTCTCATCCAGCCGCTCAAAGATGCTTTTCCTGAAGGTGAGGGGCAGCTAATTTTCACGCAGCTCTACGAGGTGTTTTTCGTTGAGTTGAAGGTGGCCCTATTTGCAGGCTTTTTTGTGTCTTTCCCGTTGATCGCAAATCAGCTTTGGGCCTTCGTAGCGCCGGGGCTTTACGCGAAAGAGAAAAAGGCCTTTCTGCCGTTTTTGCTTGCAACCCCTGTGCTTTTTACAGGCGGGGCAGCGCTTGCCTACTTCGTGGTAATGCCCACGGCATTTCGGTGGTTCCTCGGATTTGAAGGGGAGGCGGGCGGCCTTAGTATCGAGGCTTTGCCGTCTGCTGGCGCTTATCTCGGACTTGTGATGCAGTTCATTCTGGCTTTTGGGATATGCTTTTTGCTGCCCGTATTGCTTTTGCTGCTCAACCGCGCAGGGATTGTTACGCGCGAACAATTGGCAGGCGCGCGGCGCTATGTGATTGTTGGAGTGGTGGCACTGGCCGCGATTGTCACGCCGCCTGATCCTGGTTCGCAGCTGATCTTAGCGTTGCCGCTACTGCTGCTGTTCGAGGGGGCGCTGATTCTGATGCGCTTTCAGAAGCCTCTTACGGCAGATGGCGAATCAAGTGATGAAGCAGAACCTGCTGATGAACTTGCTGCCGGATAATTTTCTAGATCACTAAGCTGAATGGGTGGGTGCGGAGAGGTTTGATTGCGCTCGCCAACCGGGGATTTCAAAATTCACTCGCCCACGAAAAAGGGGCTCCCGCAAGGAAGCCCCCAAATCGTTTTAATCAGTCGCTTAATTATGCGCTGATTGGCTCATCGTCGCCGCCGTCAGCAGCGATCACGATGCCAGCAATAATTGCAGCAGCAGCCAGAAGAGCGATGATGAGGCCTGAACCACCTTCGAGTTCGCTCTGGCCTTCGACCGGTGCAACAGCACGGTCAGCATTTGCTTCAGCAACTGCAGGTGCAGCGGCCAATGAGATTGCAGCAGTTGCTACAGCGAGGTTACGGATCTTCATAATAACTCTCCTTAAGAGCTTCACATTCAAATTTCTTGGTCGCACTAGGCCAGCTTAACCAGCGTTTCAACCCTAATTTTGTCGCAAATTGATACATTATCGAACCACGAAACCCTCAACTAGGAGTTCTTCTCGTTTCTTTATAGTATGTATACGACGTAATTTGCTCAAATCTCCAATTCTGCTCTGAAACCTCAGTGCGTCCTTTTTGACTCTTACGTTCTTCAATTATTCCAAGCTAAGTTGCCCGTTTTACGAGGCCACCAAACTAAACTACCCGATCAGTATTGAGCCGTTCAACAGGGCAATTACCCAACGACCCACTACTTGTCATTAGCGCCCTAGACTTTCCAAGCTTAACAGGGGGTAAATTGCGACGAAATACTGCCAATTTTTTAAATCGTTGCTGCAGTGCAACAGATTTGCCTCGCTATTGCGCCTTTGAATCGAAGACTTTCACCCCGCCGACCCAGGTTTCGCTCACTTTGGTGGCGCGTATATCTTGGGGGGAGGCAAGAAACGGGTCTCGATCGACCAAGATGAAGTCGGCGCGTTCTCCGGCGATCAATCTTCCGAATCGGCCATCGGCAAATCCAGCGAAGGCAGCATCGGCTGTGAAAGCCCTCAAAGCTTGAATGCGTGACACCGCCTCTGAAGAGCGCCATCCGCCGAAAGGTTCGCCATTGGCATCGGTTCGGCTAATCGCGGCGGCCATGCCCGCCCAAGGGTCAGGGCGCTCCACCGGCGCATCAGAGCCAAACGCCAATTTTGCGCCAGTCGCTGCGATGGATCTCCAAGCATAGGCTCCGCCCAATCGGCCTTCACCCAGGCGCGCCTCTGCCATTAAACGGTCGGAGGTTTGGTGCGTTGGCTGCATTGAGGCAATAATGCCGTGCCTGCCAAAAGCGGCAATGTCTGCGGGATCAACGATTTGCGCATGCTCGACGCGCCAGCGCCGGTCGCCTTCATATGAAGTGCTCAGTTCGGCAACAGCCGACAGTATGTCGGCATTGGCCCCGTCACCGATGGCATGCACGGCAAGCTGGAAATTGCTCATCGCGGCGCGGCTCATCAAATTGCGCAATTGGGCGGAGGATAGGAGCGGCAGGCCTTTGTTGTCCGCTTCATCCGCGTAGGGTGATTTCAGCACTGCGCCGCGCGAACCCAACGCGCCGTCTAGGTAAAGCTTTACCCCGTTCATGCGCAGACGGTCATTATAGAGCCAGCGTGTTGGAGCAGGCCCAGCGACCAAAGCCATCGTGTCTACGTCCGTGGCATAGGACATGATTCGCAGGGTAAGCGTGCCATTGTCGCCGGCGCGCCGAAACGTATTCCAATCCTGCTGCGACGTGCCCATGTCAGCCGCCGCCGTGACGCCGTAAGAATGCAGCACCTGCTGCGCCTTTTGCAATGCGAGATCATTTTCAGCGGCGCGCGGGGCGGGGATGGCGGAGGTGATCAGCGCCTCTGCCGCATCAACAAACACGCCCGATGGCGTGCGGCTTCCCGAGGAACGGATGATGCGCCCACCAGATGGTGAGGTGCTTTTTGCAGAGACATTCGCCGCCTGCATCGCGGCGCTATTGGCCCAGCCCGCATGACCATCGACGCGCGCCAAATAGGTTGGGCGCTCGCCGGTCACTGCATCCAATTCTGCGGCAGTGGGAAAGCGGCCAAGGCCCCATTTCTCTTGGTTCCAACCGCGCCCTAATATCCATGGGCGCGAGGGGTTGGCATCGGAAAAGGCTTTGATCGCTGCCAATGCCTCTTTCAAAGAATTGGTCTCAGACAAATCCAGCGTCAGCGCGCCAATCCCGATCCCCATCACATGAGCATGGGCATCAATCATGCCGGGCAACATGATTTTGCCCTCTCCGTCTTCGCGGTAATCAATGCCATTTGGCAGAGTGTCTCCGCTCTTGATGACAGCGCGAATGGTGCCATCATCGGCGATGACCAAAGCGGTGAAACGTTCCAATTCACCGGTTTCGCCAATCGTAATGCCCTCGACATTGTCGACGAGCGTATCGGCAGACACAGGGGCAGCCAAAATCGCAGCCGCTGCAATCAAACCTTTCGCGAAGTGCCGGATCATGATGCGTCTCCTTTTGCTGAACCCTTGGGCAGGCGCGATATCAGAGCGCTGGTGTCTTTGCGGCCGCCGCCGCCCGCTTGAACCTCAGCATAGAATTGATCGACAAGGCTGGAAATAGGAGAAGATAGTCCAAGCCCGCGCGCTTCATCCAAAGCATAGCCCAAATCCTTGCGCATCCAATCAATTGCAAAGCCGAAATCAAATTCGCCCTTGGCCATGGTTTCCCAGCGATTGTTCATTTGCCAGCTTTGTGCCGCGCCGCCTGATATGGCCTCATAGGTTTTGTCCATGTCGAGGCCCGCCGCATCGGCCAGCCGGATCGCCTCGGATAGCCCTGCCAATACGCCTGCGATACACATTTGGTTCGCCATTTTTGCCGTCTGGCCCGCGCCCGCATCGCCGACATGAACGATGGATTTGGCATAAGCATCCATCACTGGGGTGGCGCACTCCATCTCCTCTGCACTGCCGCCGCACATAATTGCCAGCTGGCCATTTTCTGCGCCAGCTTGGCCGCCGGATACTGGCGCATCAATCGCGGTAAGTCCGCGTGTGCGGGTTTCTTCATCTATGATCCGCGCCAAATTGGCAGAGACGGTGGTGTGATCGACGAACAGCGTGCCCGCCGCCATAGCATCCAGCGCGCCCGATGATCCAAAGACAACGCTCTGCAAATCTTCATCATTGCCAACGCAGGTGAACACAATTTCTGCCTCGCGCGCAGCTTCTGCCGGAGTAGCGGCAATCGCCACATCATGCCCCTTCGCCTGCTGCGCCGCCAACCAAGTCTCGGCCGTTTTAGCGGTGCGATTATAGGCGATCACGCGGTGACCCGCGGCAGCCAAATGCCCCGCCATCGGCGCGCCCATGACGCCTAAGCCCAGAAATGCGACAGTTTTTGAATTGCTCATAACACGCGGGGTTAAATCCAAATCGCTTGGATGCAAATGAAATCTCCCCTGTGAAATCGAAACCACGTTGCAGGGCAGGGCGCAAACCCTTAACGCTGCGGGCATTATGACTAGCCCAAAGGCATTTGCCAGTTCCGATGCAGCGCTCAGCGCTTTGACCCTTGATGATGTTCGCGGCGCTGCTGCGCGCATTGGCGATGCCGTTGTGCGCACCCCGATGATGCATTCGCAGACCCTGTCGCAGATTACTGGCGCGCAAGTGTGGCTGAAGTTTGAAAACCTGCAATTTACCGCCGCCTATAAAGAGCGCGGCGCGCTAAACGCTTTGCTGCAAATGGACCCTGCCAAGCGCGAACGCGGCGTGATCGCAGCATCTGCTGGCAATCACAGCCAAGGGCTGTCTTATCACGGAACCCGCCTTGGTGTGCCGGTGACGATTGTCATGCCCAGCACCACACCAACAGTGAAGATCATGCAGACTGAAAGCGTTGGCGGCAAAGTGGTTTTGCATGGAGAGACCTTTGACGAGGCCTATGCCCATGCGCTTAAATTGGAAAAAGAACTCGGTCTGACATTCGTCCATCCGTTCGATCATCCTCATGTGGCCGCTGGTCAAGGCACTGTCGCGTTGGAGATGCTAGAAGAGCAGCCCGATTTGGATTGCATGGTCGTGCCCATTGGCGGCGGCGGACTGATATCAGGCATGGCCACGGTCGCGCGCTCGGTAAAGCCAGATATGGATGTGGTCGGCGTTCAGGCCGCGCTTTACCCCAGCATGCACAACAAGGTGAATGGCGAGGCGCTGGCTTGCGGCGGCGATACGCTTGCTGAAGGGATTGCGGTAAAAGCGCCGGGCGAGTTCACATCATGGATCGTTGATGCGCTGGTGGATGACATTCTACTTGTGCCCGAAAACATGTTGGAGCGCGCCGTTTCCCTGCTGCTTCAGATTGAGAAGACCGTGGTTGAAGGGGCAGGCGCCGCGGGGCTTGCCGCAGTGCTTGCCAATCCGGAACGTTTTAAGGGCAAGAATATCGGGCTGGTTTTGTGCGGCGGCAATATCGATACGCGCTTGCTCGCCAATGTGCTGCTGCGCGATTTGGCGCGGCAGGGCAGGCTGGCGCGGCTGCGTGTGACTTTGCAGGATCGCCCCGGTGCATTGTTCAAAGTGATGCGCGAATTTGATGCACATAACGTCAATATCATCGAGATCTACCACCAGAGGATTTTCACTGGATTGCCCGCGAAAGGCCTGATCACTGATATTGAATGCGAGGCACGAGACCGCGAGCAATTGGACGCTTTGGTCAAGAACCTTCGCGAAAAGAACTACAGCGTCACGCAGGTGGAATTGAACTGATCGGGAGGCGAAACTGGCTCCGATTTGGAGCTTTCTGGCGCTTTTTCATGGTTAAAGCCCTTTAACGAAAGGGACTGCTCATGCATATTATATCTCTGTTCAATAGCGTTTAGCGATTCTGGTGGATTTGCAAGCGCTTAGTAGGGAATTGATAGCTTCCGTGACCGCTCCGATTCGCTTCCCTCGCTTTTTTGTCACTAGCCCGGCACCTTGCCCTTATTTGCCCGATCGCAATGAGCGTAAGGTTTTTACCGAGCTTAAAGGGCCAAATTCCGATCAGCTTAATGAGGCGCTTGGCCGTATCGGTTTCCGCCGTAGCCAAACGGTTGCCTATCGCCCTAGCTGCCTTGGCTGTCAGGCCTGCGTGTCGGTGCGCGTGGTTGCATCAGAATTTCAGCCATCTGCAACGCAGCGCAAGAACCTGCGCCGTAATGGAGATTTGATCGCAACGGAATGCCGTCCTTGGGCAACGGATGAACAATTTGCATTGCTGCTTAAATATCTCGGCGCGCGTCATCCTGAGGGCGGAATGGCCGCGATGGATGAGATGGATTATGCCGATATGGTCGAGCATACGCCGGTAACCAGCTGCCTTGTCGAATACCGCGAGCCGACAGAAAATGGTGAGCCCGGCCGTTTGGTGGGCGCTTGCCTAACCGATCGTCAGGGCGATGGCCTCTCGATGATTTACAGCTTTTACGATCCGGAACACACCGCGCGTGAGGGCCTCGGCAATTACATCATTCTCGACCATGTTCGCCGCGCGCAGGCGGATGCATTGCCCTATGTTTATCTCGGCTATTGGGTCGAGGGATCACCGCGCATGCAATATAAGGTGCGCTTCCGCCCGATGGAAAAATTGGGCCGCGAAGGCTGGGTCCGCATCAGCGCAGAAGAACAATCGCGCCTGATTGCTGAAGCGATTAAACCGCGGGCGAAAACGGCTGAACCAGCTGCTGAGATCAAGGAAACGGTTGAGCAAATTGCGGCTATTCCAACTGGGGCACCGGCAGGTTTCACCGACAGCTAGTCACACCGCGCATTGGCGCAGTTTTACGCGCCGATTTAGCCGCTCACATAGAGCTGCGCTTCATCCTTGCGCCGCCGTGATAGCCCGCGCATTTCGCGTCCGCCAGCACGGTTCCAGCGTTTAAATTCCGTCGCCGCGCCAGCAAAATCGCCCTTCTTGTGCTTTTTCGTCAGGGTCGCGCGGGCAATTGCGCCCGTATTGTAGTGAAAGCTAACCAGAGCATCGAATTGGTGCTGGCTAGTTGGCGCTCCATTCAGCGCGCGGGCAACATCGGCGGCATAGCGGATTAAATCGCGGGTGAGGCGCGCATCGCATTCGCCCTGCGTCCAAACTGTGCCGGGGCCAATGCCTTTGCCAGTTGCACCCCAGCCAATCGTCCACGGCTCAGCGCCCGTGCCGGGATCGGGATAGGCCTCAACCAGACCGTCGCGTCGCAGCCTTGCGCAACCTTCGAACTTTTTGATTAGCGCGGTGCCGGCCTTGCCAATAGTGCGGATATCGGATTTGCGCTGTGCATTGGCTGATTTGGAGGAGGGGCCGGCGCCATCATGCGTCCCGCCGGTCATCGCATCAATCGTATCATCCAGCCTATCGACCTCGGATTGCTTAAACTTGCGGCCAAGAAACTGTCGCACCGTGTCGAAAATGGGCTTGCGGGTGGTACTGGGAATATGCGGGGTATTCATGCGGGGAACCTCCTAAATAAGAGAATCGGAAGGTCAGCGTATTAGGCACAAGGTGCATCTGTAGGAAAATGGTTTTTCATTTTGCCTCAGGCAATATTTGCGCAAATGGCACATAGCAGTCCCCACATTTCGGTCGACGCAAATCCTGTGGTATGATCGAGGAGGTGAGTTAAGGGGAGCATCATGATCACTGCGAAGGGCATATTTGCAGCATTGGTTTTGCCAGTTTGTGCTGCGATCAGTAGCGGCGCTGCTGCCCAATCCCAGCCGCGTGCCATTCTAACAAAGACAGATGTTGTCTACGGCACCGGCCAGATACATGCATCGCATGATGCGCAGAGCCGCCCCCTGCGCCTCGATGCCTATTTGCCAAGCTCCACCAAAAATGGCGCGGCTCCAAAGCCTGCGATTATCCTTGCCTTTGGCGGGGCTTATCATCGCGGGGGCAAGGGCGATTACCAATTCTCTGAAGATGGCGCGAGCGATAGCTCTATGGCCGATTATTGCATGGCTTTTGCGCAGCGCGGCTTTGCTTGCTTTTCGATTGATTACCGTTTGACGCAGGAAGATCCAGCCCCTCCCAAAGGCTTGGATCAAAGCATGCTTATGCCCAAGGCCCTGCTGAACAGTCCCATAGTCACTGGCCGCGTTGAATTGGTCCGCAAGCGTATGAATTTGCCGCCGCTCAATGATCAATCTCGTCAGCAATTGTGGAATGCCACCTTTGCCGCGGTAGAAGATATGGAAAGCGCGCTGGGTTTTATCCGTCAGAACGCCGATGACCTAAATGTTGACCCTGATCGCATTGCGCTGGGCGGTTTTTCAGCCGGTGCGATGACTGCGATCAATCTTGCATATGGCAAGGGCGCCGATGTGCAGGCAGTGATTTCATTATCCGGCACAAGTTGGGGGTATGACCTCAATAAAACTCTGAACAAGGATGCGCCGCCCTTGCTGCTCATCGCGGGGCAATGGGATTTGCAAGGAATACAAATGGGCAGCGCTGGTATTGCCAAATTGTTCAAATCTCGCGGTGTCTCCAGCACTGAAGCTTGGGTCCCGGGGTTTGGCCATTTTTACCCGAAAGAGGCGCCAAGCCTCTCTGCTGGTTTCGATAAGTCGGCGGTTATCGATAGGCTGACCAAGTTTCTTCAACGCGAAATGCCCGAGGCAAGCGAGAACTAAAGACGCAATCAGATTTCCCGCTCGGCGCCATCGACTAAAATCATTTTCATCCCAAAGCAAAAGGCCGCCCAGATTTCTCCGGGCGGCCTTTACAATTTCAGGAACTAAGCGTGTGAATTACGCGCTGTAATACATATCATATTCTACGGCGCATGGTGTTGTTTCCATGCGGGAGACTTCTTCCCATTTCAGTTCGACATAGGCGTCGATCTGATCCTTGGAGAACACATCGCCTTTGAGCAGGAATTCGTGATCCGCTTCCAAGGCTTCCAAAGCTTCGCGCAAAGAACCGCAAACGGTTGGCACTTGGCTCAGCTCTGCTGGGGGCAGGTCATAGAGGTTTTTGTCCATTGCCTCGCCCGGGTGGATCTTGTTTTCGATCCCATCGAGGCCCGCCATCAGCAAGGCTGCAGAGGAGAGATATGGGTTCGCCAATGGATCAGGGAAGCGGAACTCAACGCGTTTCGCTTTTGCACCAGCGCCGTAAGGAATACGGCAAGAGGCGGAGCGGTTGCGCGCAGAATAGGCGAGCAGCACTGGCGCTTCAAAACCCGGAACCAAACGCTTGTAGCTATTGGTGGTTGGGTTGGTGAAGGCATTACACGCCTTCGCATGTTTGATCACGCCGCCAATGTAATAGAGGCATGTTTCCGACAGACCGGCATATTCATCGCCTGCGAAAATGTTCGTGCCATCCTTCCAGATCGACATGTGCGTGTGCATGCCGCTGCCATTATCAGCCTTGATCGGCTTGGGCATAAAGGTCGCAGTTTTGTTGTAGGCATGCGCAACTTGTTGCACGACATACTTATAAATCTGCACGTTATCAGCGGTTTCAGTCAGTGTGCTGAAGGTAATGCCCAGCTCGTGCTGCGCGGCGGCAACCTCGTGGTGATGCTTATCCATCGGCAAGCCCATTTCTACCATTGTGGAGACCATTTCGCCGCGAATATCCATGGCGCTATCGACAGGCGCTACGGGAAAATACCCGCCGGTTGCGCGCGGGCGGTGGCCCATATTGCCGTGCTCATATTCTTTGCCAGTGTTGGTTGGCAGCTCAACATCATCAATCGCAAAGCCTGATCCGGCATAGCCATCTTCGAAGCGAACATCGTCGAACATGAAGAATTCTGGCTCTGGTCCAACGTAAACCGTGTCGCCGAGGCCAGTTGATTTCAGATACGCTTCAGCGCGCTTTGTTGTTGCGCGCGGATCGCGGCCGTACAGCTGACCGTCTGATGGCTCTACGATGTCGCAGAATACGATCATCATTGGCGTGGCGGAGAAGGGATCAGGATAGACCTTATTGAGGTCAGGCTTTAGGATCATGTCGCTTTCATTGATCTCTTTCCAGCCTTGGATGGAAGAGCCATCAAACATCAAGCCGTCGTCAAATGCATCCTCGTCCATGACAGAGGCGAGCATTTGCAAATGGTGCCATTTGCCCTTGGGATCGGTGAAGCGAAGGTCGACCCATTCGATCTCTTGATCGGCGATGGTTGCGACGATGTCTTTTGAAGTAGCCATGTGGTGTTAGTCTCCAGCTAAATAAATGTGGTGTTTGAAAATTGCCCGCTTTGTTGCGGGCGAAATTGGATGGGCGAACTGCGACGCTTAGATTGCGTCGTCGTCCTTCTCTCCGGTGCGAATGCGAAGCGCGCTTTCAATCGGTGAGACGAAGATTTTGCCATCACCAATACGGCCCGTTTGGGCGGCAGCGGCAACGGCTTCAACCACGCGGTCAGCGATGCCGTCAGAGACGATCACTTCCAGCTTAACCTTGGGCAGAAAGTCGACGACATATTCTGCGCCGCGATAGAGTTCTGTGTGGCCCTTTTGCCGGCCGAAACCCTTGGCTTCTGTGACGGTGATGCCGGAGACGCCGATTTCATGCAGCGCTTCCTTCACCTCGTCGAGTTTGAAGGGTTTGATGATGGCTTCGATTTTCTTCACGTTTGTCTTCCCCCGAAAATCTGTTTCTTTCCCGCGCGAGCAGATTGCCGCGCAGAAACCGCTGTAACGACTCTCTTTTTATCCAAGAATCGTGCCAAGAGTGGTGGGGAAGGCGTTAACCCGATCCTACCGAGGGTAAAAGGGGTTCTGCGTGGGGTATTTGTGGTGGCCGGAGGGAGCTTTTTAGCGTGTTCTGCACAAAGAATTGACTCGACCTGCCTAATATTTAGGCAATAGTATACGTGACACAGCAAGAATCGTCGCGTTTCTATCGCCTAGATTTTGGGTGATTGAGATGAATGAGAAAATTGAAATTACGCCGGCCCCCACGGATTGGGCATGCGCAAAAGATCGTGAAGTCAAAGAATGCGCCAAATCACTGGGGGTAAAGGTTTCCTCGTTCTCTGATGAGGATAAAGCTGTTCTGGACGAGATGGTTTCGGAAATACATGAGTTTGAACTAACCGATTGTTGCTACCTGACACTTGCGATCAGGCTTTTAGTAGTTGTTCGAGGTGGTTTTTGAATTGGGTGCTGTCATCTATGAGCATGACACGATGCACTCTTATATCATCACTTATTTTGACCAAGCGATCCCTAGTGTATGTTACATCAATGAATTTTTTGTGGTTTTTCTTATCGAACCTGCGGGCCAGCGCTTCTTGGCCATCTTCAGTAGCCCCTAACGACATTGAATGGGCGACATTGTTTCTTTCCTCTAGCGAATGACTGATCAGTTCGAACGTTTCCTTCCTATCTAGGCTTTTCAAGTGGAACTCCGTTACATCCCACGCAATTTTTTGTGCTTTCTTCCACTGCCTTAGCCTTCTACTTGAAGATACTTGGATCGGGGAAAGCAAGCCAATTTGAGCAATTGGCTCTAGAAGGGCGTAAATGTTTAGGTCGCCCATAATGTGGGTTTCCAACAGCCCCCACTGAACTACTATATCTCCGATAAGTTCATTGAAACCTCGCGGCATATGCGGGGGAATAGAGTGGATAACCTTGATGACAGATACCAATCAAAACAAAGAAGACGAAGTGCTGAAGTCGATGCTTCGCGCTATTTAACAGCGTAATGGCAATCCGCCTAAAGCCGCAGTCCACTCGTCTCTTCTAGCCCGAACATTAGGTTCAAATTCTGGATGGCAGCGCCGCTTGCGCCTTTGCCCAAATTGTCGAGCCTTGCGATCAATCGCGCCTGCGTTCCGGCGTCATTTGAAGTGATCATTAGCTCCATGCCGTCCCATGGCTTAGCGCCCTGTTCCAGCAGCAATTCTGAGCCGAGGCCAGACGAGGCCAAAAGCGAGATGACGCGAGATGACCCGTAAACCTCCTCCCATTTTGCCATAATTTCAGCAGGTGAGGGGGCGTTCTGAATGGCTCCCAAAGCCAGCGGAATTTCAACCAGCATGCCGCGATGGGCCGGCACAACGGCTGGCGCAAAAACGGGTGCGTGCTCCAAATCAGCCAGCTTTTGCATTTCTGGCAGATGCTTGTGATCGAGGCCTAGACCGTAGCTGCGGAAAGCGATTGAGGGATTGTCTTCAAAACGGCTGATGAGCGCATTTCCGCCGCCGGAATATCCGCTGACAGCATTGACGCTATAGGGGAACTCGCGCGGTAACATTCCGGCCCGAACCAACGGTACGAGCATCGCCAAAAAGCCTGTTGGATAGCATCCTGGATTGGCGACATATTGTGCAGAAGCAACCGCATCTTGCCCTACCAGTTCAGGAAAACCATAGGTCCAGTCTGGCGCTGTCCGGTGCGCAGACGATGCGTCGATTATTCTTGTATTTGAACCGCTTGCAAGAGCCACCGCATCGCGCGCAGCATCATCGGGTAGGCAAAGAATTGCGGCATCGGCGCTGTGCAAAGCCTCTTTGCGGGCTGCCTCATCCTTGCGCAGATCGTCATCCAGAACGAGCAGCGAAAATTCTTCGCGCCCTTCCAGCCGCTCACGGATTTCGAGGCCTGTGGTGCCAGCTGCGCCGTCAATGAAGATCGAAATTGTCATAATATCAAACCGTTACCGCTTCTCAGGCCAAGTCACAGCTGCGGCAATAACCAGCAGGGCCATCTGGGCCGCAGCATAGCCAAACCCAATCGCCCGCTTCATCCAACAATTCCACCGCAGAACCGGCAGATAGGGTCACATGATCTTCCGCATCATCGGCTGGCATATGCTTGAGCGTCACATCGCCAGCGCCAATCAAGCCCTTGTTTGGAATGACATAATGCGCGGCCAAATGCGTGCCAACAAGGGCGATATGAGCGAGGTCACCGCGCAAGGGCAAAGCGCCAGCAGCAGGGCGCGCGATGGGTCCGGCGAGGCGAAATGGCCCCTCCGGCATTGGATAATCTGCGCTGGATATTGTCTGGTCGCTCATCGCGGCCCATTCCCTACATATTCGTGACGTGACCGCGCGCTTAGCCCCCTGCGCGTACTTGAGCAAGTTTGCGGGCCGCCTTTGCACGCCACTGTCCCGAAATGTGCGGCTTTTGGCGAGATATGCCTCTAGCCAAACCGCTTTTCCAGCATGCCCCAACTCGCGCGCAGCCCCAAGGCCGCGCCGCCTTTTGAACGGCCCGGCTTGGGCGAAGGGCGCCATGCAAATGTGTCGAAATGCGCCCAATCGGTGCCTTCTGACACAAACCGATCAAGGAACAATCCTGCCACGCTCGCCCCTGCATAGGGATTGCCGGAGATATTGTTCATATCGGCCACATCGCTTTTCAAATAATCGCGGTAGCCTTCGTGCAAGGGCAAGCGCCATGGCTCATCGCCGCATGCTTTGCCCGCCGCAATCAGGGCCTCTGCCGTGTCATCGCGGCGCGTCATAAGCGCTGGCAAATCAGGGCCGAGCGCCACGCGGGCAGCGCCCGTCAATGTCGCAAAATCAATGATAAGTTCGGGATTTTCCTCGCTCGCACGGGTCAATGCATCGCCAAGGATCAAACGGCCTTCTGCGTCCGTATTGCCAATCTCTACGGTCAAACCTTTGCGCGAATTGAGCACATCGCCGGGACGAAACGCATTGCCCGCAATCGCGTTCTCAACCGCTGGCACAAGCAGATGCAATCGCACTTTAAGACCGGCGCCCATGATGAGCCCCGCCAAAGCAATCGCATGGGCAGCGCCGCCCATATCCTTCTTCATCAGCCGCATGCCTGCCGCCGGTTTTATGTCCAGCCCGCCGCTGTCAAAGCATACGCCTTTGCCCACGATAGCCAGCACGGGATCGCTTTCCTTGCCCCATGTCAGATGCAGCAGGCGCGGCGCGTGCTTTCGTTCCGCAGCGCGGCCCACGGCGTGCACCATGGGGTAGCCGCTCTCCAAACTGTCGCCTCTTGTGACGTCGAGGTTGGCGGAATGCGCTTTGGCCAATGTTTCAAACTCGGCTTCTAATGCAGCAGGGCCCATATCTTCAGCAGGCGTATTGACCAGATCGCGTACCAACATATCAGCCTTGGCCAAAGCGATGGCAGGCTCAATCGCGGCGACATGCTTGGTCAGCAGAACGCGCGGACCGGTTGCATCTTTGTCATCAGTATATTTGCTGAAGCGGTATTGCGCGGTTTGCCAGCCATGCATCGCAAGCCCGTTTTCAAGGCCTGCTTCGCCGGAGGCAAGGCGGTAAGCGCCCTCAGGGAGGCTGGTGGCCAATGCGGCCAATGTCCAACTTGTCAGCGCCTCCGTATCGGAAACGCCAAGCGCGGCGAACCAATTGTCACCATCGGGCACAATAGCGCTCTGCCCCGATTTGCCGGTGAATTTATGCGCAGCAAGCGCAGCGCGCTGTCCGGCAGAGAGCGATTTGCTCCATTCATCAAAGCCGGTTTTTGTGATGCAATGGATGGAGACGGCCTCTTGGCCATGATCGGGCTGGATAAGCGGTGTTTTGTCAGTCATACTGGCTTCTTAAACCCGCCAAACCGCTTGTCACGCGAGAATATGCGTATCAGGCAGATTTGCTTCAGGAGAGACCCACAATGCCTATCTCATCTCGCGCTGCAATTGCATCGACCTCTGCCTTGATTTTGGCCGCTGGGCTTGCGGCATGCGGCACGGCTGATGATGCTGTGGCCAATGACATGGGTGCAGAAGTGCAGGCCGCAGCGCAGCAAGGCGGCACTTCGAGCACCAGTGCAAGCTCCAGCGCCTCCAGCAATTCAGATGGCACCAGCATGTCTACCGCCACGCAGTCAGGATCAGGCAATAGTTCCAGTTCCAGCTCCTCAACCAGCACCAGCAATGGCGCGATGAGCACTTCAGAAGAAACCAATGATTATGAGTTTTCTTACCAATGGCCCGCCGCCGTTGGGCGCGATCCGGCCTTGGCAAAGATTATGCAGGGCCGCGTGGAAGCCGCTCGCTCTGAAGTCAAAAGCCAGTCGGCAGAGACGCGCGCAGAGAGCGCCGAGAATGACTTCCCCTTCCGCAAGCACTCGCTGGATATCAATTGGCAAGTGGCTGCCGACACGCCTGCTTTCCTAAGCCTGTCTGGCAATGTGGCCAGCTATAGCGGCGGGGCGCATGGCAATCTGTTCTACGATGGGTTGGTGTGGGATAAGAAGAACAGTCAGGTGTTTGCCGCGACCGATTTTTTCACCTCACCGGCTGCATTGGAAAAGGCTGTGCAACCGCGCCTTTGCCCCATGCTCAATAAAGAGCGCGCAGAGCGCCGCGGTTCACCGATTGAGCAAGGCAGCACTGATTTGTTTGACGTTTGCCCGGAAATTAAGCGGATCAATGTTCTGCTTGGATCGTCAAATGGCAAAACATTTGACCGCATTGGCCTGCGCTTTGCGCCTTATGTTGCGGGCCCTTACGCAGAAGGCACGTATGAGATGACGCTGCCCGTGGATGCGGCCGCCTTGAAGGCTGTTGATCCGACCTATCGCAGTGCATTTTCGCTGGGTAAGTAGCGGGCCTCTCGCAATTTGGGCCGCTGCGCGCTACATGGTCAGCCATGAACCAATATCAGATCGTTGAAGAGGGCGACACCGTCACCCGTGATGGCTCCATTAAACTGCACGGGCCAGAAGGCTTTGAAGGCATGCGCCGCGTGGGCAAAGTCTCTGCCAATATCTTGGATGAGATCGCCGATATGGTGCAGCCGGGCGTCACGACCGCTGCGATTGATGATCGCGTGCGCGAGATGATGTTGGATGCGGGCGCTGTGCCTGCGACCATGGGCTATCGCGGCTATGCGCATTCCTCCTGTATCTCGCTCAACCATGTGATTTGCCACGGTATTCCATCTGATAAAGTGCTGAAAGATGGCGATATTCTCAACATCGACGTCACATCTTTGCTGGATGGTTGGCACGGCGATACGAGCCGCATGTATTTTGCGGGCGAGCCTTCGATTAAAGCCAAGCGGCTGGTCGATGTCACATACGAATGCCTGATGCTGGGTATTGAAGCGGCGTCAAAACCCGGCGCGCGTTTGGGCGATATTGGCGCGGCCATTCAGGCCCATGCGCACCAGTTCCGCTATAGCGTGGTGCAGGAATTTTGCGGCCACGGACTAGGGCGATTGTTCCATGATGCGCCCGAAGTTGTGCATGCGGCAAAGGCGGGCACTGGCCCTGAATTGCGCCCCGGCATGTTCTTCACGATTGAGCCGATGATCAACCTCGGCAAGCCTTGGGGCAAAGTGCTGAAAGACGGCTGGACAGCGGTGACGCGGGACAAGAGCCTGTCCGCGCAATTTGAACATTCCCTCGGCATTACCGAGGACGGGATTGAGATATTCACCGAAAGCTTGGTCGGCCGGCATAAGCCGCCTTATTGAGTGGGGTGCCTTCGCGCTTGACGCGGGGACTGCTCAGTCAAAAACCTCTGCGCTTTCCTCAATCGAGGCGGTGAACATCGCAGAGACGCCAAACATGGCTGTCAAAAGCAAGATAAGTAAGGACGTAAGAGCGATATTTTCATGCTCGAGATGAGACATCATAATTCCGATTCCGGCCAATGAAGCCGCAAGTGAAAATTGCTTTTTTTTCTTAAGCGGAGCCCCACAATTTGAACACGGAAAGCTCTGTTTTGAGCCATAAAAAGCAGCTTGGACAAATGTAATACGATTGCCGCATTTGGGGCAGCAACCTTTCGGCGTATTTGTCATTTCTAACCCTCCCGCGCAGCTTTAATCGCGGCCCCTGCGGCAAAGGGCGTTATCGCCACCAGCAGCAAACTAATCGCCGCGACAAATCCTAGGCTCGCCGTTTCTCCGCGCGCCAGAGATCCTGCGCCGAAAATTAAGATCGGCAGGCATAGCGGGATCAGCAGCAGCCCCGATAATGCCGCGCCGCCTCGAAGCGATGCGGTAAGCGCTGCAATCATCAATCCCGCCGCTGCTAGACCCGGCGTTCCGGCCAGCAATCCCAGCAGCAAAATTTCCAATGTCGGCCCGTCCAAATTGAGCAGGGCTGCAGCGGGAAAGCTCGCCAATATCAGCATAGGTCCAAAGCTGATCCAATGGGCCGCCAAGCGCACTGCCACCACTGCTTCCTCAGTCACACCGCGCATTTTGAGCTGATCGAAAACGCCCAGTTCCATGTCGGATGCCACCAATCGCTCCAATGGCAAAATCGCCGCCAGCAAAGCCGCAATCCAAATCACCCCGCCGCCCGTCTGCGCGAGCAATTCCGGCTTTGGTCCAACGGCGAAGGGATAAAGCATGGCGACGCTGAGGAAGAACAGCAGGGGCAATGCCGCGCCGCCTCCGCCAGCAAAAGGGAAGAACTTCGCCAGATCGCGTTTGAGCAGCGCCCAGATCATGCTGCATCCTCGCCTGCGTCCTGCGGAACAAATTCCTGAAGCTCCAATGTCTGAAGCCCTGGGACCTCAACCGGCTGGTGCGAGGCGAGAACGCAAATCCCGCCGCCAGCTATGTGTTTGCTGATCAGCCCTGCAAACTTCGCCTGCGCCGCTGTGTCGAGCCCGCTCAAGGGCTCATCCAGCAGCCAGATATTTGCGCCTCTGTTCAATATGCTCGCCATTGCCGCACGCTTGCGCTGGCCGGTCGACAGATAGCGCACCGGCACATCGAGCAGGGCTTCCAAATCCAAAGCCTCCTGCGCATCGGAGACATCTTTGCAGCCGTCCACATTTTGCCAAAAGCCCAGCGCTTTGCCCAAGGGTTGATCCAAATCGAGGCCGGGGCGTTCATCCAATAATGCGATATCGCCTGCATGCTCAGCATTGCCCGCAAAGGGCGTCAGCAGCCCCGCCAAGATCCGCAAAAGCGAGGATTTGCCAATGCCATTGGCGCCTTGAATATGCAGCGCATCACCGGAGCGAAGCGCAAAATCGACCTTGCTAAACAGCAGCCGATCGCCGCGCCTGCACGCCAATTGTTTCGCTGTGATGCTTGCCCCTTGCATGGGCGCGAGGCTTAGGCGAAAGCAGCGGTGCAAACAAGAAGAGGCGCATATGTCTGTCACCCCGCTTACCCAAGATGAAATCGCAAGCCTGCTCAAAAACCATCCCAAATGGGAAGCGGCACGCGATGGTGCTGCAATCACGCGCACGTATAAATTCACCGATTTCAACGAGGCCTGGGGCTTTATGAGCCGCGTTGCTTTGATCGCAGAGGCGCAGGATCACCACCCTGAATGGTTCAATGTTTATAACCGCGTAGAAATCACGCTCACCACGCATGACGCCGACCCCGAGAATGGCGGGGCTTTGTCAGCACGCGATGCAAAAATGGTCGAGGCGTTGGCGGTGTGGCTCGCTTAAATCTCGACACCCATGCCGGTTTTGCGCATTTCTTTGCGCACTAGGCCGGGGGCCCAACGCTGCATAAAGCGCAGGCGTTTCGCCATCTTGCCGACGGTGTAGTGGACGTCATTGCCGTGCACAGCGCGCCACACCACTTCCGGCACGATCGCCACTGAGTTCACTTCAACGCCTTGCTCGACCAATTGCTCTTTTGCGGTTTGGTTGGAATCCTCGTTCACCTTGCCGATGATCGGTGTGTCGATGAAGCCGGGGCATAGCGCAGCAACAGAAATGCCGTCTGCTGCCCATTCTGCATCCAAGCTTTCCGTCAAACCGCGCACCGCCCATTTGGTCGCGCAATAGGCGGCCAATCCCGGTGATCCGATAATCCCTGCAAGGCTGGCGGTGTTGATAAGAACCGATCCTGGCGCGGTTTGCGCAAGATATTTGTGCGACGCCTGAGCCCCAAAGATCACGCCTTTGAGATTGATATCGAGCATGCGGGTTATTTCATCTTCAGCCTGATCTGCCAACGCGCCGCCTTCGCCGATCCCGGCATTGTTGAACACAACGTCGATACGGCCGCCTGCGGCTGTGGCAAAGGCTTCTAAAGCGGTGTCCCAAGCGGCGCGGTCGCGCACATCCAGCTTATGCGAATAGGAAAAGCCGCCTTTCATATAGCCTTCGGTTTCGGCCATGCCTTGCACATCAACATCGGCAAGGCCCACGAACCAACCGCGCTCTGCAAAATAAATCGCGGTTTCGCGGCCAATGCCCGATGCACCGCCGGTAATGAATATCGAACGCCGTGCTGTCATCTGTATCTCTCCCCATAGGCCGGACTTCGCATCCAGTTTTAAAGAGAGACTAGCTTTGCGCCGCGCTTTTGCAAACGCAATTTGGCTTACGCGCTTTTGGCGCGGTTTTTAGCCGCTGACCGCCGCTTCCAATCCGTCAACATGCGCAGCGCCTGTTACGATCTCAGCGGTAGAAGGCGCCAGCACATCACCCAATGGTTCAGCGCGCCCGCCTAGGCATTGGCTGAGGAAGTTTTCGGTGATCGCATAATAGGCCATATTGTTGGTGGGCTTGGCAAAGCCGTGGCCTTCATCGGGATAAAGCACATAGGTGACGGGGATGCCCGCTGCCTCCATCGCGCCGACGATCTGGTCGCTTTCCGATTGTTTGACGCGGGGGTCGTTTGCGCCTTGTGCAATCAGCAAGGGCTTTGTGATTTTGTCAGCCTTATACAGCGGGCTGGCAGCTTTGAGCAGTTCCAAACCCTCTGGCGTTGTTGGATTGCCCATGCGCTCATGGAAGATTTTGACCATAGGCTCCCAATAGGGCGGGATCGTCTCCAGCAAGGTTTCAAGGTTCGATGGGCCGACAAGATCAATCCCGCAGGCAAAGACATCGGGCGTAAAAGCGAGGCCAGCCAGCGCCGCATATCCGCCGTAAGAGCCGCCCATGATCGCGATTTTGTCCTTGTCCGCTATGCCCTGCGCCACGGCCCAATCCACCGCGTCGATCAAATCATCGTGCATCGCCAGGCCCCATTGGAGATTGCTGACATTGATGAAGCCTTTGCCAAAACCGGTCGAGCCGCGGAAGTTGACAGACAGGACGGCATAGCCGCGATTGGCGAGCAATTGGTGCTGTGGGTTGAAGCCGTATCCGTCGCGCGCCCAAGGGCCACCATGGACCAACAAAACCATCGGCAATGGCGCATCCGGCACGCCGTTCTCATTGTTATCAGTACCCTTGGGCAAAGTGAGATAGGAGGGCAGGGTGAGACCGTCGCGCGCCTTGATTTCGCGCGGATGCATGGATTGCAAAGGCGCGCCTTCCAGCTCTGGGCGAGTCACATAGAACGGTTCCAAAGTCTGCGCTTTGCGGTCGTAAATATGGGTCGCCAGCGGCGCAGTCAGCTGGTCGTTCCAAATGATCCAAATGTCATTGGCATCATTGCGGGAAATAATGCCGTAATCGCCGGTAAGGCGCTCACCCAGCCAAGCGTAAGCATCGCGCAAATCATCTGTCAGCATAGTCCATTCGCTGCGCAGGTAATTCACCGAATAGCCTTCCACTACGCCCGTTTCGCGGTTGCGAATTGTGCCGCCAATATCGGCCTTATCATCCTCGGCAATCAATGTGCGCGAACCGCTGGCGACATCTTCTGCGTAAAGAGCAGCGGTGTCGCGGCCGCGGCTGTCGAGCCAGTATAGCACGCTGCCATCTGTCGTATATCCAGCGGGCGAGGTGGTCATGGAATCCTCCATCGCTGTGCTGGTGAAGGGCGCTTCTTCCACGATGTTATCAGCCATGCGGAAATAGTCGGTGCCGCCAGCCGCATTTTGCGCCATCGCCATGCGCAAGGTCAGCGTGTCATCCGCTAAAAATCCGGCATAGGCGTTGTTTTCATAGACGAGTGTCAACTCGCCGCTGTTCAGATCAAGCTGGTGCACATCATGAAACTGCGGATCGCGATTGTTGAGCCCGATCAGGATTTGATCACGAATATGTTCTGAACCGCCGATAATATCGACGCGTGTGTTTTCAAACGGGGTGAGGTTGGTCTCCTCGCCGCTCGCCACATCAACGCGGTAGAGCAGGTAATTCTCATCGCCGCCTTTGTCTTGAACATAAAGCAAGCAGGCGCTGTCGGGTGACCACATATATTGCGACACGGGCCGGTCGGTTGAATGGGTCATCAGCTTTGCCGCATCACGGTCAGCTAAGGGCGCCATCCAAATATTGAGCACGCCATCTTGCGGGGCGATCCAACTGAGCCATTGGCCATCAGGGCTGACCTTACCGCCTGCGCGTGTGGGATTGCCGAGCAGGGCTTCGCGCGAAATCAGGGGTGCGGCTTCAGTCATGATATCTCCGGTTCGTTTGGTTTCGATCCATTTAGGAACGAACGCGCGCCAGACAATCATTAGCGATAAAATCAAATCGGCACTGAAGATGCCGCAAGGGCAAGTGCCCGCCCGCAGCGATGCGGCCTTTAGGCCGTGTGAGCGAGGAAATCGCACTTCGGATGAAGTGCGGCAATATTAGAGCGCGGGATTAGCGTAATAATGCCAGGTAAAGATCGCCATGGCCCCGCGAAAAGGCGACCAATTTTCAGCCAATTCCCGCGTTTGCTTCTCTTTCGGGCGCTCTTCCAAGGCAAGCAGACGCTTAACGCCCTCTTGCACGGCCAAATCACCAGCGGGCCAGATGTCGCCGCGCCCTTCGGCAAACAATAGGTAAATTTCGGCAGACCAGCGACCGATGCCTTTGATCGTGGTGAGGCTTTCTATCGCCTCCTCATCATCTGCGGGGATATTGTCAAAATCAATCGCGCCCGCTTCAACCAGCTCGCAAAGGCTGCGGGCATAGCCTTGTTTTTGCCGCGACAATCCGCAGGCTCGCAAAGTGTCAAAATCGCGTTTCAGCAAGTCACAAGGGGCAAAGCCTGCCCCCAATTCGCTTTCCAATTTGTTCCACATGCTCGCGGCCGCCGCGACAGACACTTGCTGGCCGACAATCGTGCGGAGTAGCGTCATATAACCGCGATCTCTGATGCGCGGTTCGGGATATCCGACCAGCTTTAAAGCCTCCGCAATGCGCGGTTCTTTCGCGCCCAAAGCGTCCAGATTGCTTTTGATAGTGTCAGCGCAAAGGCCCAAAGCGTAATCCCTCTCTTGCAAAAACGCGCGGTAAACCCTAGCTGCGCGGTCAACTATTTAAAGCTGAGGATCTCATTCAATGCCAAAACTGATTGTCGTCAACCGTGAAGGTGAAGAATCTGCAATCGATGTCGATAGCGGCCTGACCGTGATGGAAGCCGTGCGTGACAATGGCTTTGATGAGCTGCTGGCGCTGTGCGGCGGCTGCTGCTCATGCGCGACATGCCACATTTATGTGGACCCTGCTTTTGCAGACAAGCTGCCCAAGATCACCGAAGACGAAGATGATCTGCTGGAAAGCTCTGATCACCGCAATGAAACATCGCGCCTGTCGTGCCAGATCCCATTTGAAGATGCGCTAGACGGTCTTAAGATCACTATCGCTGCTGAAGATTAATCTGGCTTGTCGGGCAGGGCGCAAAGCCTTAGTTTGATCCGATGAATATTACCCAGCCCCATGGCTCGACGCTCGATCTGATCGGCAATACGCCGCTTGTCCTTTTGAAAGGGCCAAGCGAGGCGGCTGGCTGCGAGATTTGGGGCAAGTGTGAATTTGCCAATCCAGGTGCGTCTGTAAAAGACCGCGCAGCGCTTTATATGATCCGCGATGCAGAGGCGCGCGGCGAGCTAAAGCCGGGCGGCACCGTGATCGAGGGCACTGCGGGCAATACCGGCATCGGCATCGCGCTGGTCGCCAATGCGCTGGGCTATAAGACCGTGATTGTCATGCCTGACAATCAATCCTCAGAAAAAATGGCAACATTGCGGGCATTGGGCGCTGAACTCGTGCTTGTTCCGCCAACAAAATACGCTGATCCAGCCCATTTCCAGCACACCTCGCGCCGTATGGCCGAGGAAACTGCGGGCGCGATTTGGGCGGGGCAGTTCGACAATGTCGCCAATCGCCGTTCGCATATTGAGACCACTGCACCTGAACTTTGGGAGCAGATGGAAGGCCGCATTGACGGCTTTACTTGCGCGGCTGGCACGGGCGGCACAATCGCTGGCGTTGGACTTGGCCTGAAAGAGCGCGATGAAAATATCCGCATTGCTCTGACCGACCCACATGGTGCAGCGCTCTATAGCTATTACGCAGAAGGCGAACTGAAATCGGAAGGTTCTTCCGTTGCAGAGGGCATCGGTCAGGGGCGCATCACCGCCAATTTAGAAGGCGCGCCGATCGATACTCAATTCCGAATTTCTGATGAGGACGGGATGCAATGGGTTGAGAAATTGCTGCGTGATGAGGGGCTATGCCTTGGCCTATCCTCTGGCATTAACGTCGCAGGCGCGATTGCACTTGGCCAGCAATTGATTGGCGAGGGACGCGAAAATCCGCGCATCGCAACGATCCTATGCGACACAGGTTTCCGCTATCTCTCCACGCTCTACAATGCTGACTGGTTGCGTGAAAAAGAGCTGCCAGTGTTTGATTGGCTGGACAATGATGCGTCAGCGGGCGCTGAAGGCTGATATTGACTGATTGGGGCAATGCCCTAGCCTAAGAGACGTCATGGACCGCAAATCACTCTTCCCTATTGCAGGCGATCGCAAAGCCGTTGACGCGGCTGGCGAGAACGCAGACGGCACTGGCGAAGCTATCGCAGCGCCTATCAGACAATCACGCGGGCAAGCGGTTCAGCGTTTGCAGGTCGGCCTGCTTGGTATTTTGGTTATGGTCTTGGTGATCGGCTTGGCTGCAACCCTAACGCAGCGCGCACAAACAGCAGAAGAGGGCGCCGTTCCAGAAGCTGCGCCAACAACTGAGCCGGTTGAAGCAGAGGCGCAAAGCGATCCGCTTGCTGATGCGGGCGTTGTGCCGGAATTGCCGGATGAAACCGAGGAAGAGGCCGAGCAAGAGCCTGCGCTCGCACCAGAGCAGGGCGAAGGCGCTTTGGCTGAAACTGAGGTTGAGGATATTGAAGCGCAATAGGTTTGCGTTTGGCCTTGGGCTGTCGGCGTTAGCTTGCTTAGTAGCGCTTGCTATTTTGGGCGCGCGTTTCTGGTCTGTCAGCACGCCTGATCAATTGGCTCAGTCCGATTTACGCCCTTTGGGTCTGATGACCAGCCTGCCGATCTACTGGAATGAGGGCGATGCGTTCAATGATCTGAGCGCGGAGAATGTGCAGCTGCCTTGGGTGCGGGCGACATTAGAACAGCGCTACCGGATTTTGCCGCTTGATCTGCTTTATGCAGGGGAGGGCGCAGGTTCGATCGATGAATTGGATGCGCTGGCGATCATTCAACCGCGCGGTTTAAGCCCCGCTGACAATGCCGCGCTGGATGCGTGGGTTCGCGGCGGCGGGCATGTGTTGATTGTGCTCGATCCGCTTTTGTCGGGCGAATATGATGCGCCGCTGGGTGATCCGCGCCATCCCACGGTCAGCGCGCTTGTGCCGCCGGTGGTTACGCGCTGGGGGCTATCTCTCAGTTTTGATGATGCGCAAGATGAAGTCCCGCGTCTGGTCCAATGGGACGAGGTTACTGTGCCAGTGTTGGTGGCAGGAACATTGTCGCAGCTTAAGCAGGGTGATCCGTCCGCGAAAGGTGATTGCGCATTGAGCGCTCAGGGTATGTTCGCACAGTGTAAAATTGGCAGCGGCAGTGCGGTGATTATGGCCGACGCCGCTCTGTTCGAACCACGTGTAGGCAATGCAGAAGCGCAAGACGCCATATTGGCGCTATTTGCAAAGGCACTACCTTAAATCTCCCTGATCATAGGGATTTTTCAGCTTGGGGATTTTGCGGGAAAGGAACGTCAGAAAGGCCGAATCCAACAGGATTTGCGCGTAAATTCAGCCGCATGCGGGTGAATGCGTAGAAAGAATAGTGGATTCCGTGCTTTCTCTGACTTAAATTAATATAGCAAAAACAGGTATTTGCTGGTTTATCCCGTGATTTCCCGCAAATTTCCCTTCCATCCCCGCGATCTCCGCGATATGTCCGGTCTCCATCAGACAGGTATCTGTGTGCTGTGCGTCGTCAATTGGCTTCGCAAGCTGCTCTCGCATGCGCGATTGCGGAGGCGATGAAGCTCTGTCTGATCGAGGGGTAGGCCGCTTGGCCATGGTTTGGAGAGTGCAACGTGTCGTTCGGAGGTTACAGCGGACAAGCTTATTCGCCTGCGGGCGATAAGGGCCGGTTTGTGCTTCCGCCGCTCTTCAGAAAGGCCGTAAAGGAATCGAGCGAGGGGCGCATTTTGTGCCTCGCCAAGCACGACCGCTGGAATTGCCTCACAGGATTTGGTCTCTCTCGCAAAATCGAGCTCGAAGCCCAGCTCGACCGCGAAGAAGATCGCGCCGATACGCGCGGAACCGATTTTGACCGCGATTTGCGCGCAATGCAGCTGTTTGGCTTTCTCGAACTGCCGTTTGATGACAGTGGGCGTTTCATCATGCCTGAGCATTTGCGTGATCTGGGCAATGTCGAGGACGGCCTTTATTTCCACGGCGGCGGTAAGTTCTTCACTATTTGGAATCCAGCCGAGCTCTCTCAAATGGGCGAGCAATGGGAAAGCGCGCAGGCGGCTTGCAACAACTTGGTGGCTGAGGCTGCTGCGAAAGGGCGCAAGAAATGACCGCGCCGCATATCCCTGTTCTTCTCGATGAAGTCATTGCCGCGCTCGATCCCAAGCCCGGTGATGTCATTGTCGATGCAACTTTTGGAGCCGGTGGCTACACCCGCGCGCTGCTTGATTGCGGTGCGACGGTTCATGCATTCGATCGCGACCCTTCTGCGATCAAACTCGGCCGTGGGTGGAGCGAGGCGTCGGAGAGCCCTCCGCGTTTGACGCTTCACCCGCGGCGCTTTTCCGAAATGCTGGAAGCGCTAACCGAGCATGGCGTCGCCCAAGTGGACGGTGTGGCGATGGATATTGGTGTATCCTCAATGCAGCTGGATCAGGCAGAGCGCGGCTTTGCCTTTAGCAGCGATGGTCCGCTTGATATGCGGATGAGCCAAGATGGCGAAAGCGCGGCGGATTTTCTCAACTCTGCCCAGCCTGATGCAATCGCTGATGTTCTTTACCAATATGGCGAAGAGCGCCAATCGCGCCGCGTGGCCCGCGCAATTGTGGCTGCGCGTCCGCTGAGCACAACTGGTGATTTGGCGCGGATCGTGCGCAAGGCGCTCGGCTATAAGCCATCGGACAAAAAAGACCCTGCAACCCGTTCATTTCAGGCCGTGCGCATTCACGTGAATGGCGAACTTGATGAGCTGCATGCAGGATTGTCGGCGGCAGAGGCTTTGCTGCGCGATGGCGGACGGCTGGCCGCGGTTAGCTTTCACAGCTTGGAAGACCGGATCGTCAAACAATTCCTGCGCGGTGCAGCGGCGAAATCATCTGGTTCGCGCCATTTGCCGCAGGTTGAACAATCCCCTGCCATCTTCACGCAAATCTCCAAGGCTATTCGCCCTTCGGACGCTGAAATTGAGCGCAACCCACGCGCCCGTTCCTCCACCCTACGCCACGCTGTTCGCACCGACGCGCCATCACGCAAGGAAGCCGCATGACTCTGCAAACCCGTCTTCGCCAGCTTGGTTGGTTCGCCGTTTTGGGGATGTGCTTTGTGCTGTTTCTGGCGCTGAGCTTTCGTGTTCATGCGGTAAAGTCCGAGGTGCAATTGGCCGAGCGCTCGATCATTGCGCTTGAGCGTGAGACGATGATGCTTGAAACCGAGTTTCAAACCCGTGCAAGCCAGCGCCAGCTTTCCGATTGGAACGCGGTTGAATTTGGTTATTCGGCCCCCCGTGCGGATCAATATTTGGAAAATGAGCGCCAATTGGTCAGCCTCGGCTCGCCTGATCGGCCCAATGCTCCCTCACCCATTCGCGTGGCGCGGGCTGTGCCAATCGGCGCGGATGGCGCGGTCTCTGAAGAGTTCTCTTCTTTCGTAATGGTTTCGCCCGTCACTGGTCGTCCGGTCACTTTGAGTGTGGCAGCGCAAGCGCAGGCAGAGGCGTCTTTGACGGACGATTTGGGCGAGTTCCTTGCCAATGCATCCCCGGTCAAACCAGCTCAAGCTGCCGAGGCTGCGAGCGGTGCGTCCCCTGCTGAGGCGAGTGAATGAACACGCTAACCGCCAGCGCTGCAATTCAGGCTGGCAAGGTTCAGCAGGTTACAGATCGCCGCCGTTCGCTGACGACGGCGCGCTTCCGCGTCTTGTGGGTTGCGCTGGCATTCGCCTTGGTTGGCATGGTTGGCGTCTTACGGATTTTCTCTTTCGGCTTTTCAGACACAGGCGTATCGCGCACCTCGTTGGAAGAAGCTTTGCTGCCCGAACGGGGCGAGATTACTGACCGCAATGGTCAACCTTTAGCGCGCGTGTTCCCCGCCTATGCGCTTTGGTACAATCCCAAGGCCTTAAAAGATGGCGGCGCGCCATTGGTCAGCGAGCCGGGCGAAGTCGCCGCCAAGCTCAAGGCAATTTTTCCAACGCTCAACACCGCAAAAGTCGCCAAGCAATTGTCGTCTGGCAAAGCTGGCTATATCCGCCGCCGCGTTCTGCCCGAAGAAGCCAATGCGGTTATGGCTTTGGGCGAGCTTGCGCTGGAAATGCCGCGCGAGAATGATCGTCACTATCCCCAAGGCTCCATGGGAGCGCATATCCTCGGCTATGTTGCCGCCGATGGTCACGGGCGCGTGGGTATGGAGCGCGTTCTCGACAAACAATTACGCGACCCTGCAACGCGGGGCGTACCTGCGGCGCTCTCGATTGATGTGCGCGTTCAAGGTGCGCTGGAAGATGAATTGCGGCGCGGCATGAAATTGGTCCACGCAAAGGGCGCGGCCGGGATTGTCTTGGATGTTGATACGGGCGAAGTGATGGCCATGGCATCCTTGCCAGAATTCGATCCCAACAAAATCACTGCCGAAGGGCAGAAGCGGATGTTCAACCGCGTCTCCAACCAAGTCTATGAGCTGGGCTCTACTTTTAAGCCGCTAACCGTGGCCGCAGCGATTGATGCAGGCGTAATCGGCGATTTGGGTGAGCGCTGGAATGCGCGCACGGTGCGGATCGGAACGATTGAGCGTAGTGATCACCCCAGCAAGGGCGCGACCCTCAATATTCCGCAAGCCTTGGCCTATTCTTCCAACACCGTGACAATGCGTGTGGCGGACAAATTGGGCGCAAAACGCATGCGCCAAACCATGATCAATCTGGGCATGAATGAACGCCCGCATATTGAACTGCCTGCAAAGGGTTATCCCTTGTGGCCCGGCAACAATTGGTCAAAGTTGAAAACAATGACCGTCGGTTATGGTCACGGTATTGCGGTCACTCCGCTGCACCTAGCCTCTGCTTATGCCGCGATGGTTAATGGTGGGATTTGGCGGCCATCGACTTTGCATAAATTGGAACCCGGCGAAGCGCCTGAAGGCCGCCGCGTGTTTAAAGAATCCACTTCGTCGCAAATGCGTCAGCTGATGCGGATGATTGCGATCTACGGCACGGGTAAGAACGCCAATGCACCGGGTTTCCGCGTTGGCGGTAAGACGGGTTCGGCTGAGAAACCAAGCAAGGGCGGCTACCGCGAGACATCGCTGGTATCGACCTTTGCCGCAGCATTTCCGATGGACCGCCCGCGCTATGTTGTGGTTGCGATGCTGGATGAGCCGCGCGGAACGTTGGCTAGCTCCTACAACCGCACCGCTGCCTTTAACGCGGCGCCAATTGTCGGGCGTTTGGTGCCAAGAGTTGGCCCAATGCTAGGGGTTAGGCCTGACAATTCACGCGATGTGGACATTTCCGATCTCAAGCCATTGATTGGAGGCTATTGATGCAATTGTCTGATCTGGCCAATCAAGCTGGGATTGCGCTGCCTGTTGGCGGGGATGCTGGTGTCACGGGCTTCGCCATTGACCACCGCAAAATTGCTCCGGGCACCGTGTTTGGCGCGTTTCGCGGTGCGGCTTTTAATGCTGAAGAAGTGATCCCTGAAGCAATTGCGGCGGGCGCGATCGCCATTGTCACGCGCCGTGATGTGACTGTCGAAGGCGCAATCCACATTGCCGCCGATGAACCGCGCCAAGCCTTCGCCAATTTGGCGGCGCAGTTCTTCACGCCTTTCCCCCAGACTATCGTTGCGGTCACTGGCACCAATGGCAAAACCTCCACCGCAGAAATGACCCGCCAAATTTGGCGCATGTGCGGCGAGCGTGCTGCGTCAATAGGGACCTTGGGTGTAACCACGCCGGATGAAAGCGTCTCCACTGGATTGACGACGCCGGACATTGTCACTTTTCTATCCAATATGAGCGGATTGGCGCGCGAAGGCGTCAGTCATGTTGCTTATGAAGCATCCAGCCACGGCCTCTCGCAATACCGGAATGAAGGCGTACCTGTTTCAGCGGCTGCTTTCACCAATTTGAGCCGCGACCATCTCGATTATCACTCCGATATGGACGCGTATTTTCTGGCCAAAATGCGATTGTTCAGCGAAATCGTTGGAGAAGGCGCAGCAGCAATTATCTGGAACGGCGGGGCCCTTAGCGAGTGGGCCAGCCGTGCCATTGAGCATGCACAGAAACGCAATTTGCGCGTGCTCACAGTGGGTGAGCGAGGTGACTTCCTCCGCCTCGCCGCCCATACCCCGACCCAATTGGGCCAAACTTTGGAAGTGGTCCATGATGGGGCGGCGCATGTCATCAATCTGCCGCTGATCGGTGCGTATCAGGCGGCCAATGCGCTGACTGCGGCGGGGCTGGCGCTGGCAACGGGTGCAAATGCGCCGCAAGTCTTTGACGCGCTAGGCCGGCTGCAGCCTGTGCGCGGACGATTGGAGCGCGCCGTCATTTCTCGGGCTGGCGCGCCCGTCTATGTTGATTACGCACATACGCCTGATGCGTTGGAGGCGGCGATCGCAGCCTTGCGTCCGCATGTCGATGCAGAGGCTGGCGGTAGGTTGATTACGGTGTTTGGCGCAGGGGGTGACCGCGATGCAGGCAAGCGCGGTCCGATGGGTGCAGCTGCTGCTTCTCAATCCGATCTGGTGATTGTGACCGATGACAATCCGCGCGGCGAAGATGCTGCGTCAATTCGCGCAAGCATTATGGCTGAGGCACCCGGCGCAACGGAAGTGGGTGACCGGCGCGAAGCGATTGCAGAGGCGATCCGCTGCGCAGGGCCAAAAGACATTATTCTCATTGCCGGCAAAGGCCATGAGCAAGGACAGATAATCGGGGCAGGGGACACAGTGCGGATCCTACCCTTTGACGATGTAAGCGTCGCTCGCGAATGTGCAGCGCCGCAGGAGACGCAATCATGAATAGACCTGCATTTCTCAAAGAATGGCCCCTCAATCTGCGTGATGCATTGCCCATTACCTTGTGGGATAGCGCCGAGATTGAGGCCGCTACCGGCGGCAAGGCAAGTCAGGCGTTTCAGGCATCTGGCGTGGAAATGGATTCCCGCGATGTGCAGCCAGGTGATGTGTTCGTGGCGCTAAAAGGCGAAGCGATGGACGGGCATAAGTTCATCGCTAAAGCGTTTGAATTGGGCGCAGTGGCGGCGATTACTGACCGCGAAGTCGACTATCCGCATGTGCTGGTGGAAGACACAACCGCGGCTCTGCATGCCTTGGCGCATAGTGCGCGTGACCGCAGTGAAGCTGTGCGCATTGGTGTGACCGGTTCGGTCGGCAAAACAGGCGTGAAAGAAGCGATATTCGCAGGGCTAGACCGCGCAAGCAGCGGCATGGCCCATCGCAGCGTGCGCAGTTACAACAATCACGTTGGCGTTCCGCTCAGCCTTGCCCGCACCCCTGCACGCAGTCACTTTGCGGTCTACGAAATGGGCATGAACCATGCTGGCGAGATCGAAGTCCTCTCCGACCATGTGCGCCCAAATGTCGCCGTTATCACGACCATCGCGCCCGCTCATATTGAGAACCTCGGCTCGATGGAAGCAATCGCTGACGCTAAGGCTGAAATCTTTGGCGGGCTTGAAGCCGGCGGCACTGCGATCATTCCTGCCGATAGCGAATATTGCGAGCAATTGGTCAAATTGGCCGATGCAGTTGGCGCGAAAGTTATGACTTTTGGCTCCACTGAAGGTGCGAATGTGCGATTGCTTGATGCCATTCCCACAACCAGCGGCGGTTCACTGGTTACTGCAGATCTTGGCGATATTCGCTTGTGCTACACTGTCGCAGAACCCGGCGAGCATTGGGTTGCCAATTCGCTTGCAGTCATGGCGACGGTTCGCGCTGCTGGAGGCGATTTGGGCGCAGCGGGATTGGCTTTGGCAGAAATGGGCGGCTTGAAAGGACGTGGCGCAAGGCGGCAATTTGATGCACCGGGCGGCAAGGCCATGCTGATCGATGAAAGCTATAATGCTAATCCAGCCTCCATGCGGGCGACTTTGCATCAATTGGGCCAGACACCGGCAACGCGCCGGATCGCAGTTTTGGGCTCAATGAAGGAATTGGGTGATTTTGCCGATAAGTTTCACGCCCAATTGGCCGAGCCGATTGACGCAGCACAGGTCGACCATGCGGTTATTGTTGGCGAAGAAATGTCCGCCCTCGCGCGGGAACTGGGGAAAGGCGCTGCGACCTCGCTTGGCATACCCCCCAGTTACGTCCATTGCGAAGGGCCTGAACAAGCCATTGCGGCGCTCGACGATTTTGGCATCACCAGCGGTGATGTTTTGCTCGTAAAGGGTTCCAATTCAGTGGGTTTGGGCAGGTTGGTTGAACATTACGCGAGCCAGGATGGCTAAATGCTCTATTTGATTGCTGAATGGCTGGGGTTTGAAGGAATTTTCAACCTCATCCGCTATCAGACCTTTCGTGCCGGCGCGACGCTGATGACGGCGCTCTTTATTGGCCTGATTATCGGCCCTCGTTTTATCAACTTGCTGCGGGTGCGCCAAGGTAAGGGGCAGCCGATCCGCGAAGATGGCCCGCAAACACACCTGGCGAAGGTCGGAACGCCGACCATGGGCGGGTTGATGATCCTGATTTCTCTGCTGTTGTCCCTCCTGCTATGGATGGATTTGCGCAGTCCCTTTATTTGGGCCTGTATTGCAGTGACGGCGGGTTTTGGCGTTATCGGTTTTCTCGATGATTACGACAAGGTCTCTAAGGGCAGTCACAAGGGCGTTTCTGCCAAAGTGCGTTTGCTGCTTGAATTCGCAGTGGCAGGCGTCGCGTCCTATTTGATCGTCAGCCAGATCAACACCAATCTCTACATCCCCTTTACCAGCGAACTTTCGATCCCATTGGGACCGTTTTATTACCTTTTCGCGGCAACCGTGATTGTTGGGTTTGGCAATGCGGTGAATTTGACCGACGGGCTGGACGGGCTGGCGATTATGCCGGTGATTATTGCCGCCGGTACATTCGCGCTTATCGCCTATCTGGTTGGGCGCACAGATTATTCCGAATATCTTGGCATTCCTTATGTCGAAGGCGCTGGCGAGCTCGCGATATTCTGCGCCGCGATAATGGGCGCAGGGCTTGCGTTCCTGTGGTTTAACGCGCCGCCTGCCGCCGTCTTCATGGGCGATACCGGCAGCCTCGCTTTGGGCGGAGCCTTGGGCGCGGTTGCGGTGGCGAGCCATCACGAGATTGTGCTGCTCATTGTGGGCGGATTGTTCGTCGCGGAAACCGCCAGTGTCATCATCCAAGTGTTCTGGTTCAAGCGCACGGGCAAACGCGTGTTCCGCATGGCGCCGATCCATCACCATTTTGAGCAGCTTGGCTGGAGCGAAAGCAAGGTCGTGATCCGGTTTTGGATTATCTCGATCGTGCTGGCGATGGCCGGATTGGCGACGCTCAAGCTGAGATGATTACCTCTTCCGCCTTTGCCGGAAAGAAATACGCGGTTTTAGGGCTCGCGCGCAGCGGCGCGGCAAGTGTCGAGGCGCTGCTGGCAAGCGGGGCCGAAGTCACCGCTTGGGATCGGCAAGACGTCGCGCGCGATCCGTTTGCGGGCCGGTGCGAATTGGCTGATCCGCTAGAGATGGATTTGACTGGTTTTGATGGCCTAGTGGTCTCGCCCGGAGTTCCGCTCAACACGCATCCCATTGTGGCCCATGCGGCGAAATATGGCGTTCCGGTGATCGGCGATATTGAGCTATTTGCTCTCGCTCGCGCAGATCTGCCGCCGCACAAAGTCGTTGGCATTACCGGCACGAATGGCAAGTCGACGACGACCGCTTTGGTGCATCACATTTTGGCAGAAGCAGGCGTGCCAAGCTTGATGGGCGGCAATATCGGCCTGCCGATTATGTCGCAAATTCCATTGCAACCGAATGCGAATGGCGAGGGCGTTTATGTGCTTGAGCTATCGAGCTACCAGATTGACCTGAGCTATTCGCTTGATTGCGATGTGGCGGTGCTGCTGAATATTACGCCTGACCATCTCGATCGTTATGATGGGTTTGAGGCATATGGCGCCTCGAAAGAGCGTTTGTTTGAAATGCAGTCGCTTGAAAGTCCTTCAATTGTCGGCGAGCATATTTGGCGCCACAGCAAGCCGTTTTATGATCGGTGGCAAGAAAAGAAATACTGGCAGCTCTTGTGTATGCCAGACGTCAATTCAGACAATCCATTTGACTATGATGATTGGCCAGAGCGCTCGTTGTCTGCTCAATCTCAGTGGCCGTCACTACAAGGCCCGCACAATTGGGAAAATGCTCTGGCCGCCATCATGGTTTGTCAGTCGATTGGCTTGGGTGATGCCCAAATCGCTGCCGGTCTAGAAACTTTCAAAGGCCTTGAGCACCGGATGGAGCGCACCGCGACCCATGCTGGCGTGCTTTATGTGAATGACAGCAAGGCCACCAATCAGGCCTCCACTGCGCCCGCTCTTGCGGCATTCCCGCCGGAGCCTGCGATCCATGGCGGTAGTCCGCGTATTCATTGGATTGTTGGCGGCCTGGCGAAAGAGGATGGTCTGGGTGAATGTGCAGAGCATCTGGCCAATATCGCCTGCGCTTACACTATCGGAGAAGCGGGGCCGCGTTTTGCCGAAATGTTGGAGCCCAGCGTGCCAGTGATCCGAGCTGAATTGATGCAAGATGCTATCGCTCAGGCCAAAGCCAAAGCGCAATCCGGCGACGTCATTTTGCTATCGCCTGCCTGTGCCAGCTTTGATCAGTTCCGCGATTTTGAGAAGCGCGGCGAGCATTTTCGTAGCGTTGTCTCGGCACTGATCGAACAAGACGCGGACGAAGGGAAAGCTGCATGAGCAATGTAAAACCCTTCCGCCCCAATTTGCCCAGCGAAATCGGCAGCTTCCACCCGCAATTGCGCCGCGAATGGCATGATGAATTGCGGATTTGGTGGCGCGAAATTGATAAGGTTCTGCTGCTGCTAATCGGCCTGTTGATGGCGATGGGCACTGCGGCAGTGGCTGCTGCTTCGCCTGCGACCGCCGCGCGCCTATCCACTGCAGAAGTGCAATTGGGTGATTTCTATTTCCTCAAAGCCCATGTGATTTGGCAGGCTTTGGGCATTGCCGTCATGCTGGGCGCATCCATGCTATCGCGCGACAATGCGCGGCGTTTGGGAATTGTTCTGGCGGCAGGAATGCTCGCGCTGTTGTTTCTTGTCCCGCTGATCGGGGTCGAGGTAAACGGGGCACGACGCTGGATTAGGCTAGGGATGCAATTCCAGCCCTCCGAATTTCTGAAGCCCGGCTTTGCGATTTTGCTCGCATGGATTTTGACATGGCGGCTGCGTGACCCGAACCTGCCTGTGGTGGCGTTCGTCTCGATCATCATGGGCATCATTGGCCTTTTGTTGATGATGCAGCCCAATCTTGGCGCGACCATGCTGTTTGGCGGCGTTTGGTTCGTGCTAATCCTTATGTCAGGCGTGCCCTTGCAGCGGCTTGGTGCCTTTGCGGCGGCCGCGGCGGCGGCGTTGACCGCGACCTATTTCCTTTATGACAATGCGCGCAATCGCATCGATTCCTTCCTTTCGGGCGGCACAGCGTTCGATCATGTTGATCTGGCAGAGCGCACTCTGCTTGCCGGAGGATGGACCGGCAGCGGATTGTGGTTGGGCGTGCGCAAAATGAACCTGCCAGAGGCGCAAACCGACTATATATTCTCGGTGATTGGCGAAGAGTTCGGCCTGATTGTCTGCGCTCTGGTGGTGATCCTTTATCTGGCGTTGGTCCTGCGCGTATTGCTGCGTCTGTTCGATGAAGAGAACCTCTTTATTCTGCTCGCTGGCGCAGGCCTGATCACGCAAATCGGCGGCCAAGCGATGATCAATATTCTGGTCAATTTGCAGCTTTTCCCATCTAAGGGCATGACCTTGCCGCTTATCAGCTATGGCGGATCATCAACCATTGCGGTCTGTCTGACCTTTGGTTTGCTGATCGCAATTACACGGCGCAATCCGTTCCTCGATCGGGAGACCCCCGGCATATGGAAGATGGCCCGGAAACAAGAGGACGAGGCGCAATGAGCGGCGAGAACCCAGCCGGATCAAGCCGGCATTACGTATTGGCCGCTGGCGGCACGGGCGGGCATTTGATCCCCGCTTTTGCGCTTGCGAAGGAATTGGACGCGCGCGGGCATCATGTGGCGCTGATTACCGATGAGCGCGGCGCAGCCATTCCGGGCAAGCCCGATTTTCTCTCAGCCCATGTTTTGCCCGCAGGCCGTTTCGGCAAGAACCCGCTAAGCTGGTTCAAAGGCGCGCGTGCTGTTTGGCAAGGGCGCAAGATGGCGCTGCGTCTGTTTGAAAGTTTTGAACCAAGCGCGGTGATCGGCTTTGGCGGCTATCCCGCTATGCCTGCGCTTCTGGCATCGACATCTGCTGGCATCCCCAGCCTGGTGCATGAGCAGAACGCTGTGCTTGGGCGGGTCAATCGTCTGCTCGCAGGACGTGTCGAGGCAATTGCAACCAGCTATCCCGATGTGGAGCGGTTGAAGCCCAAGCATTTGGGCAAAGCGCATTTGGTGGGCAATCCGGTGAGACCTGCTGTGCTCGACCTGCGCACACAGGATTTTCCTGCGCTTTCCGAAGATGGTATTTTGCGAGTGTTGGTCACCGGCGGAAGCCAAGGTGCGAGCATTCTGTCTCAAGTTGTGCCCGATGGTTTGGCCATGCTGCCGCCTGCTTTGCGCCAACGTTTGCAAGTCACGCAGCAATGCCGTGCAGAGGATTTGGAAGCCGTACGCGAGCGCTATAGCAGCCATGATATCCCCGCAGAACTTGCGACCTATTATGAGGATATGGAAGCGCGGCTTGCCGATTGTCATCTGTTTATCGGACGTGCCGGTGCCTCCACGATTGCAGAGCTGACAGCAGTCGGCCGCCCAGGCATCCTGATCCCTCTGCCGATTGCCACAGATGATCATCAAGCTGCGAACACGCGCGAAATGGTCAAGGCTGGCGGAGCGCGGATGATCCGCCAATCTGCGTTTCATCCCAAGGAATTGGCCAAGCAGATACAAGCCATGGCGCAGGCTCCCGACACACTTGGCAATGCAGCCCATGGTGCTTGGAATTGCGGGCGGCCTGATGCAGGCAAGGATTTGGCCGATTTGGTCGAAAGCTTTGGCGGTGCCGATATGATGGATGTGATCCGCGTTGGCGGTGAAGCGCCAACAGCGAAGGCAAAGCCGGCAACTTCCTCTACAAAGGATAGCGCGCAGTGAAGGGCGTCGGCACAGATATTGGCACGATCCATTTCGTCGGCATTGGCGGTATCGGCATGTCCGGCATTGCGGAGGTCATGCACAATATTGGCTACACAGTTCAGGGCAGCGATCTTGCCGAAGGGCCCAGCGTAGAGCGCCTGCGCGCCCGCGGTATTGAAGTCCATATTGGCCAAGAAAAGTCGAACGTCGAAGGCGTCGCGGTTGTCGTCACCTCCACCGCTGTTCGGCGCACCAATCCCGAAGTAGTCGCAGCGCTTGAAAACCGCATTCCAGTTGTGCGCCGCGCCGAAATGCTCGCCGAGCTGATGCGGCTGAAATCAACAGTCGCGATTGCTGGCACGCATGGCAAGACGACCACGACCAGCATGATTGCGGCATTGCTTGACCATGGCGACATTGACCCGACCGTCATCAATGGCGGGATTATTGAGCAATATGGCTCCAACGCCCGTCTCGGCACCAGTGATTGGATGGTGGTTGAGGCCGATGAAAGTGACGGCAGCTTCCTGCGGCTTGATGGCACAATCGCGGTTGTAACCAATATCGATCCAGAGCACCTCGATCACTATGGCGATTTCGACGGGGTCAAACGCGCCTTCGTTGAGTTCATCCATAATGTGCCGTTTTACGGTGCGGCGATCCTGTGCATCGACCATCCAGAGGTCCAAGCCGTTGTCGGCCAAGTCCGCGACCGCCGCGTCATCACTTATGGCTTCTCGCCGCAAGCCGATATTTGCGGCGTTAATGTGCGGGCGAAAGATGGCGGAAATGTCTTTGACGTTGTGATCCGCCAGCGCGGCGAGGAAGATCGCCTCATCGAAGGTGTGCGCTTGCCCATGCCGGGCCGCCACAATGTTCAAAACGCTTTGGCTGCCATTGCAGTGGCGATTGAGATGGGCTGCGATGATAGCGTGATCCGTGATGGCTTTGGCAAATTTGGCGGCGTGCGCAGGCGCTTCACCAACATGGGCGCGATTGCAGTGGGTGGGGGCAGCGCTCAGGTGATCGACGATTATGCGCACCACCCCGTTGAAATTCAGGCTGTGCTTAGCGCAGCAAGAGAAGCGGCAACAGGCAAGGTTATCGCTGTCGCTCAACCGCACCGTTACACGCGCCTGCGCGATTTGATGGATGACTTCCAAAGCTGCTTTAACGATGCGGATCAGGTTTATGTTACGCCGGTGCACGAAGCGGGCGAAGACCCAATTGACGGCGTAAATGCCGCCGCGCTGGTCTCTGGACTAAAATCGCACGGGCACCGCTTTGCCGCGACTGTTGAGAATGTCGATGCGCTGGCTGATGTGCTGGCAGGCGAAGTGGAAGAGGGTGATCTGGTTGTCTGCATGGGCGCTGGTTCCATCACGCAATGGGCAGCGCAGCTAGCGAAAGCTGTCAACGCGCGGAAAGCTGGATGATGGCGCAGGCGCTTGCCTCCGACACTCTGCCGCAGGTGCGCGGAAAGCTGACGCCGAACGCGCCGCTTGCCAAGCTGGTGTGGTTTAAGAGCGGGGGCACGGCCGATTACTTGTTTGAGCCTGCCGATCTTGCCGATTTGCAAGAGTTTCTAGCGGGTATCTCAGCCGATCTACCGATAATGGCGCTGGGTCTCGGGTCCAATATGATTGTGCGTGATGGCGGCGTGCCTGGCGTTGTTGTGCGTCTGGGCAAACCCTTTGCCAAGGTTGAGGCGCTGGGCGAAAACACGCTGAAATGCGGCGGCGGGGCTAGCGGTATTCTCGTCTCCTCGACTGCGCGTGATGCTGGCATAGCAGGCCTCGAATTTCTCCGCTCCATCCCCGGCACAGTTGGCGGGTTTGTCCGCATGAATGGCGGAGCTTACGGTAGCGAAGTGAAAGACATCCTCGTCGATTGCGAAGTGCTGCTGCGCGAGGGTTCGCTGGTCACCATGGCGCTTGAAGAACTGGGCTACACTTATCGCCATTCGCAATTGCCTGAAGGCGCGGTGGTTGTCTCAGCGACTTTTCGCGGGACAGCGGGCGAGCCAGAGGCCATTCAAGCGGAAATGGACCGGATCGCCGCCAGCCGCGAAGCCTCGCAGCCTTTGCGCAGCAAAACGGGCGGATCGACTTTCAAGAACCCCGATGGCGGCAAAGCATGGCAATTGGTCGATGAGGCTGGGTGCCGCGGGCTGACCATTGGCGGGGCGCAGGTCAGCGAGAAGCATACCAATTTTATGATCAACACAGGCGGCGCAACCAGCGCCGATATTGAAGGTTTAGGCGAAGAAGTGCGCAAGCGAGTGAAAGCAAAATCCGGCGTGGAGCTAGAGTGGGAAATTCAGCGGGTGGGCCGCAAATGAGCGCTCTACCGGAAGGCATCCATATTGCTGTCCTAATGGGCGGCTGGGCGAATGAGCGCGAGGTGTCGCTTATGTCGGGAAATGGTGTTGCCGATGCGCTTGAGGGTAAGGGCCACCGCGTCACGCGGATCGATATGGATCGTCAAGTCGCCGCGCGCATTTCTGAGGTCAAACCAGACGTCGTGTTCAACGCGCTACACGGCGTGCCGGGCGAAGATGGGACGGTGCAGGGCATGCTCGATCTGATGGGCATTTCCTACACCCATTCCGGCCTTGCGACTTCTGTCATTGCAATCGACAAAGAGCTGACCAAGCAGGCATTGGTTCCTGCAGGCATCCCAATGCCGGGCGGGCGGATTGTGACGCGTGACGAGTTGCATGAGGGCGATCCCCTACCGCGCCCATATGTGCTGAAACCCGTAAACGAGGGGTCTTCTGTGGGCGTGGCAATCGTCACTGATGATAGCCCTTACGGTAACCCAATTGCCCGCACCGCAAAGGGGCCGTGGCTAGAGTTTTCTGAATTGCTCGCCGAGCCTTTTATCAAGGGGCGCGAAATGACCACCGCTGTGCTGGATACAGCAGAGGGTCCGGTGGCCATGGGGGTCACCGAGCTAATCGTGAAGAACGGTTTTTACGATTATGACAACAAATACACAGACGGTATGACGGACCATATTTGCCCCGCTGATATCCCAACCGAAATCACTGCGCTGTGCGAGGCCTATGCCATTCGCGCGCATGAGATTTTGGGCTGCAAAGGCACGAGCCGCACCGATTACCGCTGGGATGATGAGCAGGGGCAGGCCGGCTTGTTCGTGCTGGAAACTAATACGCAGCCGGGCATGACGCCGCTTTCGCTTGTGCCGGAACAGGCCGCGCAAAAGGGCATGGATTACCCGGCGCTTGTGGAGGCAATCATCGCTGATGCTCTGCGGCGTTTTGATGGAGGCAAAGATGGCGCAAATTAAACGCAGCGGTAAAGGCGTTAGACGCGCTGCCAAAGCCAATAGCCGTGCCAAAACGGCGCGCCGCGCAAAGGCCAAGACCACAGGCTTCTTCGATGGTGCAATGGCTCTGCTGCCCTTTACCGAAGAGCAATTGCACCGGATATTCCTTGCGATCATTCTCGGCGGTGCAGCGGCGCTGGCTTGGTTTATCGCAAGTCTGGCGGGCATTCCCGCCATGGCGCAGGCGCAGGTTGCAGGGCTGGCATCGGATGCTGGTTTCGAAGTTCGCCGCGTTCGGGTCAGCGGCGCGAACCGGATGAACGATCAGAAGGTTTACGATACGGTTTGGAAAGAACGCAATGCGGCCACCCCAATGCCGCTTGTCGATCTGCATGAAATTCGCACGCGCCTATTGGCATTGTCATGGGTGAAGGATGCGCGCGTCTCCACCCAGCTACCGCAAACGATCGCCATCGATATTGTCGAACGCGTGCCGCATGCCGTGCTCAAAAAACCTGACCGGCTAATGCTGATCGATGCAGAAGGGGTTGAGCTTGAGCCGATCTCTAAACAAGCCTCTGCCGATATGCTGGTGATCTCTGGCGCCGGTGCCAGCCGCGTGGTGGACGGGCTCGACCGCTTGATGGCCGCAGCGCCCGCTTTGCAGCCGCAGATTAAGGGCGCAGAATGGGTCGGCAATCGCCGCTGGAATTTGCTATTCAAGTCGGGCCAAGTGCTCGCTCTGCCGCAAGGCGCAGATGCATCGGCCAAGGCTTTGGTGAGTTTTGCTCGGCTGGACGGACAGAACCGTCTGCTCGGCGGAAAAGTTGCGACCTTCGATATGCGCGCGCCGCCGCGCGTCTATATGCGGATACCCGGACGCGCGGATAAAGTGCTTAATCAGGATGGAAGCAAATAATGGCCAGCGGTAAACCAGCCGACCGTCTCAGCAAAGTTTTTGCAGCAGTCAACGCTGGCTCTTTCCGGATATCCGCAATGATTATGGGCCTGACAGAGGGCGGCCAATTGCAAGTGCTGGGCTCTGGTCACCGCGCCAGCCAAGGGATTAAGCGCGGCTATATCACCGATATGCCCGCCGCGACTTATGCCATTCGCGATGCGGTGGAGCGCGCTGAAAAGAACGCCAACGTCAATGTGCAAGGCGTTTGGATCGGCTGCTCTGGCGCGGGCCTACGCAGCCAAGTGTCGAAGGTGGAAATTGAAATCGGCGGCCGCCGGATTGAGGAGGAGGATATTGAGCAATTGCTCGTGTCTGCCCGCCAAACGATCCAGCCTGATGGCCGCATGGTGCTGCATGCCCAGCCTGCGCATTACACGCTCGACGGTGCGCATGGCGTCGCCAACCCCAAGGGTCTGCATGCAGAGCGGCTCGGCGTTGATATCCATGTTATGCTGGCGGACGGTGCGCCAGTGCGCAACTTAACCGAGGCCGTGCAAAACGCGCATTTGGATGTGGAGGCGGTGGTGGCAACGCCGCTGGCAGCGGGACATGCCTGCCTCAGCCAAGAAGAGCGCGATTTGGGCGTTGCTTTGGTGGAGATTGGCGGCGATGTCACAAATATTGGTGTCTATGCGGGCGGCATGCTGCTCGGGCTAGTCGCGGTTCCTATGGGGTCCGGCGATATTACTGATGCGATTGCCAGCACCTTTGGCATTCGGCGCTTTCAAGCAGAACGGCTTAAATGTGTCTCTGGCTCGGCCATGGCCTCACCCAGCGATCACCGCGAGATGATCCCGGTCAATGGCCCCAATGAAGAATTGAGCGATGGCGCAGGCCCGCATGCACGCGGAGCGGATGAGAAGAATCGCATTGCACGCGCGGAATTGGTCTCTGTCGTCACTCAGCAAACCTCGGCGCTTACCGATGAGATCGGCCGCGCGTTAAAAGGCATGGGCTTTAGCGGGGCAACCGGCGGGCAAGTGGTGCTAACCGGCGGCGGGGCGGAGCTAGATGGTCTAGCAGATTTCACTCAAGGCGCGCTCGGTATGCCCGTGCGCATTGGCCGTCCGCCAACGCTGAAAGGCTTGCCAGAGGCGCATTCCTCGCCCGGCTTTGCCACCTTGGCGGGATTGTGCCTTTATGCCTCTGATGATCCGATTGATATCAGGGCGATCCGCTCCAATTCAACGGTAACAAATCGTTACAATAAGTCGCAAACAGTGGGGCGTTTGTTCAGAGCTCTCAAAGAGTATTTCTGATATGACAGCCTCCAAAGCCGCAAAGGCTTGCAATTCAAGCAAAAGCCACTGTGGATAAGGGGTTGCCCCCTATCTACGGCGCATGGCCTTTGTGTCACAGTTGAAATTATCGGAATATAGCGGGTTTTACCGCGCCGGAGGACATAGGTAATGAGCATCAATATTGGACCCGCATCGACTGACGATCTGCGCCCTAAAATCACAGTCATTGGTATTGGCGGCGCAGGCGGAAATGCCATTGCGAATATGATCGAGTCCGAAATCGAAGGCGTTGATTTCATCGCGGCGAATACCGATGCGCAGGCGCTGAGCACTTCGCTCGCGGAAAAGCGTATCCAGTTGGGGCCGGATATCACTGGCGGTTTGGGTGCGGGCGCTCGTCCTGAAGTTGGGCGTGCAGCTGCTGAAGAGACCGTCAAGGAACTGGAAGACGCCCTCGACGGCGTGAACATGGTCTTTATCGCAGCCGGTATGGGCGGCGGTACAGGCACAGGCGCTGCTCCGGTGATCGCAGAGGCGGCGCGGGCACGCGGCGTGCTGACCGTTGGCGTTGTGACCAAGCCGTTCTTGTTCGAAGGCACGCGGCGGATGCGCGCAGCAGAGGCGGGCATTGAAGAGCTGCAAAAGCATGTCGACACTCTGATTGTTATTCCCAACCAGAACCTATTTTTGGTTGCCAAGCCGGAAACCACTTTCAAAGAAGCATTCCAGCTTGCTGATGAAGTGCTGCAGCAAGGCGTGCGCTCAATCACCGATTTGATGGTGATGCCAGGCCTGATTAATCTCGATTTTGCCGATGTTCGCTCCGTAATGAGCGAGATGGGCAAAGCGATGATGGGCACCGGCCAGGCAGAGGGCGAAACCCGCGCATTGGATGCGGCCGAACTCGCTATTGCCAATCCGCTGCTTGACGGTGTGTCGATGCAGGGCGCCAAAGGCGTGATCATCTCGATCATCGGCGGCGAAGACATGAAATTGCTCGAAGTTGACGAGGCAGCGAACCATATTCGCGAACTGGTTGACGAAGACGCCAACATCATTTGGGGCTCGGCGTTTAACCCTGACCTTGATGGCAAGATCCGCGTTTCTGTTGTTGCGACGGGTATTGAGCCTGGCGCAGAAGGTTCTGTCAGCCACGATTCAGCGCCAGTGTCTCTGTCCAGCAATCGCGCGCCCAAGAAGCCAGTGATTGGCCTTTCCGGTGACGATGACGGAGCGGCAGGTGATCCGCTCGAATTGTCTGGCGCGGTGACCGAAGACAATTCTGATCCGGTTGAAAGCGCCTTTGACGACAATGGTTTTGATGGTTCCAGCGATGCCGAGGAAGATATTCCTGCAGCGGCTCCGCTCGACCTCAGTGGCCTACAAGCTGGCGACAGTGCGGATGATGAAGATGATGACGTCGACGCAATTGTCGATCCATTGGCTGGTCTGCGTGATGCTGAAGACGACGACGCTGCATCTGACGATGATGCGTTTGAGTTGACCTCGGATGAGGCGGTGAGCGAAGAGGCTGCTGAGAGCGAAGAACTGGATGATGCGGCTGTTCAGCCAAAAATCAGTGGTCGCCGGCGCGGGCTTTTGGGCGGCGTTAAAACCGCCGATGAAGAGCCTGAGGCTCCGGCAGCGGCAGAACCTGCTCCTGCACCAGTGGCACAGCCCGCACCTGCGGCGGCTGCTTCTGCAGCACCGGCGCCATCTGGCGGAGCGGCGGCTGGCGGCGCAGCTGGTGGCGGCAGCACATTGTTCGAACGCATGGCCAATCTGTCGCGCGGTTCAGGCAAGGATGATAGCGCTGACGGTGATGATGAAGACGGCGATGATGATGAGGGCGAAGGCTCTTCACTCAGCATTCCGCGCTTCCTCGGACGTCAAAACAACCAGTAACCCCTGCGTGAATAGGGCTTTTGCCCACATTTCCGCTCCATTCGCCGTGCATTCATATGCCGGGCACTAGTGCTTTGCGTTTTGCAGCTTAGATAGGTGCCAGTGATTAAACGGCAGATCTCTCGCAATGCATTGGTTGCAAGTGCTATGAGCACAGCGGCTTTGAGCATGCTTTGTGCTACGCCCGCTTTGGCCCAGAATGGTCAGGGCAATGATGGCGCGGTTTCGCGTGAGATCGTGCAGCCTTTGCCATCTGCGGATGAGGCGCGGCTCAACTCCGCCCTGCGCAGGCTTTCGCGCAATTCGCGCAATCTCTCCGCATTAACGGATGCTGGTAAAGCGGCGCTCGCATTGGGCGATTTAGAGGCGGCGATGGGCTTTTTTGGCCGCGCACAAGATTTGTCGCCCAGCAACCCTGCCGTCAAAATGGGCATTGCGGCTGTATTCCTGCGTTCAGACCGTCCAATAGAGGCTTTGCGTCTGTTTTCAGAAGCAGAGGCAGCGGGTGCTTCCTCTGATGCGGTCGCCGCAGAACGCGGGCTAGCGTTTGATTTGGTCGGCAATAATACCGAGGCGCAGGCGAGCTATCTGGTGGCCATGCAGCGCGGTGCAGGTTCGCAGGTTCAGCGACGCCTTGCGATCAGTCATGCAATCGCTGGCAATAAAGAAGATTTTGAGATTATCCTGAAGCCTTTGGTTGCACAGCGCGATTTTGCCGCTTTTCGCGCGCGCGCATTCGGCTTGGCAATTATGGGCGAAGTTGGCGAGGCCAATGCCATCGCAGATGCCGTTATGCCGCGCGATTTGGCCGCGCGAATGGCACCCTATTTTGAATATATGCCGCGCTTGACGAAATCGCAGCAGGCGGCGGCTGCTAACCTTGGTATTTTTCCAAGGGCCGCTGAAATTGGCCGCGATGATCCCCGGATTGCGCAATATTCCGGCTCGACTTCGGTTGCTGGTGCAGATGCGCGCTTGGCGCCGCAGGGCGCTCCCTTGGGCAGAGCCAATACCGATCCGCGCAGGCGGCGTCCCGATCGGACAGGTGCGGGAAGCGCTTTGGTTGCCGCAAGCAGCGCTCCTCCTACCGCCACTGTTGCAGCTGCGCCGCCGGTCTCCGCGGCAGCGGCACCGACTGTGTCTCCCGGTCAAGGGACGGCAGAACTGCCTGCTGTTGCAGAAACGGCGCTCGCAGTTGTTACGCCCGCGGTATCAACGCCGGTCGCCTCAGCCCAGAGCGTGAGCACACCTAGCGCCACCACACCAAGCACGACTCTTGCAACCGTTACTCAGCCCTCCGCTGCTGCGCCATCGATCACAACCTTCGTGTCCAAGCCCGTGGAGCAAGTGGTTGAGAAAGCGCCTGCTTTGGCAGCAAGTGCGCCCGCGATTGCTGTACCGGAAGCCTCCATTTCTGACGCGCCAGCCGCTGAAACTGCTGAGATTGTCCAAACGGTTAAGCCTGCAATTGTAAGCGCGGCTGAAGCGGTTCAACCATCGGACACAAAACCGCAGCCAAGCGCCACGACATTCGATCTGGCGAAACTGCCTGATACGGCCGAGACCGCGCCAACAGCGCAAGTCGCAGCGGTTTCGGCCAGCGCTGCGCCAATGCCTGCGTCAGCGCCAGTTCCAGAGCCTGCTGCGATCATCCCAGCGGCGGCGCAACCAACCGAAACGCAATCGGCCGCAACGCCTATTGTTCAAGCTGTGCCAGAGCCGCGTCAGCGTGTAGCCGATGCCTTTGCCGACTTCGCTAGCGAAGGGCGCACCTCGGTTGCCCCAGCTGCAGGTGCGGTCGATATTTCTACGCTTTCGGTAAAGCGCGATGTGGAGGAGACTCCGGATGCAGAAACCGAATCAAAACCGGATCAGCCTGCCAACCCCAAACGTTTTTGGGTGCAAATTGCGACAGGGCAGGATCGCACTGCGCTCAAATTTGATTATCGCCGGATTGCGCGAAATGCCGGAGGTTTGCTCAAAAACTACGCTGGCCATACCGCTGAATGGGGCGAAACCAATCGCTTAGTGGCCGGACCTGTGGCCTCGTCAAAGGCTGCGCAGGCTTTGGTCACGGCATTGAAGGAAAAGGGCGTCGACAGCTTCACCTTCACCAGTCCAGAGGGAAAGGAAGTCACTGAAATAAAGTGATACTTTCGTAATCCACAGGGTTCTGTGCACAGGCTTTGAACAAGCCTTATTCGTTCTCCCCAGCCGCTGATCATCACCCCATTGCCAAGCCGCCATTGCAGCGGGCATTCCATCACACATGGTGATCAGGATACCCCCTCAATGAACCCCGTCCAAGACACATATTTCGAAGAAGAAACCGCCGCGCCGGTGGAAATGCTGGCAGCTTTGTTCGAGGCGCGCGGTTGGCCGTGCGAGGTAACGCCGCAGGGCGAGGTGACCAGCGAAGTGCAGGGAAGTTGGTCGAAATATCAGCTTCGCGGCATCTGGCGGCCCGAGGACAAAGTGCTGCAATTGATGTGCTTTCCCGATATTCACTTGAGCGAGCCCAAACGCGCTGCGACTTATGAACTGCTGTCGCTGATCAATGAGCAGATTTGGCTCGGGCATTTCGACATTTGGTCGAGCGGTGATGTGCTGCTCTATCGGCACGGTGCGATGATTGGCGGGGAGGGCACGCTTTCGCTCGATCAGGCGCAGGCTGTGGTTGAGACCGCAATTGATGAATGCGACCGGTTTTACCCTGCCTTCCAATTTGTGCTGTGGGGCGACAAAGACCCGCGCGATGCTTTGACCAGCGCAATGGTGGATGCTGCAGGCGAGGCATAATGGTTTCGTTTTTTAGGCGGCCGGGATAAAGCAGTCAGCGAAGGAGTGCACAGTGATGCGCGACATACTGATTTACGGCTTTGGGAATATGACTTCTGCGATGGTGCAGGGGTGGCTCGCATCCGGCATTGATCCGGCGCAGATCACGATTTTCAACCCGCGTCCAAAGCCCGTTCCCCGCGGCACTGTCTTTACAGATGCCATTCCAGACCGCGCCTATGATGCGGTGGTTTTGGGTTTTAAGCCGCATATGCTCGGCGATATTGCCCCAGAAATGCAAGCCTGTGTGGGGCCGCAAACCAGCGTGCTTTCCGTGCTAGCGGGCGCTGATTGCGCGACTTTGGATCAGGCGTTTCCGGAGGCTGGATGCACTGTGCGCTTCATGCCCAATTTGGCGGTTGCATTGAACAAGTCACCCAATGCACTGGCATCCGCCAATATTGACGAGGATAAACGCGCTTTTGTGACCGATTTGGCAGCGCGCTTAGGCAGTGCGGAATGGATCGCGGATGAGGCGCAGTTTAATCTTGTGACCGCGCTCGCTGGGTCTGGGCCCGGCTTTTCCTTTCGCTTTATCGATGCCTTGGCGTCTGCTGCTTCAGAACTTGGTCTGCCAGCAGAGCAAGCGCAGCGCATTGCGGTGCAAATGGTCGATGGCGCTGGCACATTGGCAGCCGCCTCTGAATTAACGCCCGATCAATTGGCGACCCGCGTGGCAAGCCCCGGCGGCATGACCCGCGAAGGGCTCAATGTGCTGGATGAGGGGGAAGCTTTGAAGGCGCTACTAACTCGGACCTTGGCCGAAACGGCGCAAAAAGGCAGCGATTTGGCCGAGCAAGCGCGCAAAGAGGGTTAAGCGCCTACGGATAGCCTCTGCCGATTTTGGCGGATTTCTGTCCGGTTTTGCTTGAAAATTGCCCGAAAAATCCCAATATTGGTGAGGAAGGGTGCGATGATCGCATCTATAACACTTTTTTGGAGAGACAATCACATGGCTGATTGGAACGACAATTCCCGTTCGCAGCAGGGCTTTGGCTCGGTACCGCGCACTAGCGACGAGCTGTCCGGCGGCGTCACATTTGACGAGGGTCTGCGCAAGCACATGCTCTCGATTTACAATTATATGGTTTCAGGCATTTTGCTAACAGGCATTGTCGCGCTGCTTACCGCGCGCTCAGGTCTGGCGCTGACTTTGATGCAGGGTCCAATGTTCTGGTTGATCGCATTGTCGCCGCTGGCGATTGTGCTGGCGATGAGCTTTGGCCGTAACAAATTCAGTCGCGGCACTCTTCAGATGATGTTCTGGGGCTTTGCGATCCTGATGGGGCTTTCCATGTCCTCGATCTTCCTCGTCTATACGGGCGGTTCAATCGCGGCGACATTCTTCGCGACATCGGCAGCCTTCGCGGGCCTCAGCCTGTTCGGCTACACCACGAAAAAGGATCTCTCCGGTTTCGGTAGCTTCCTCATCATGGGTGTTGTCGGCCTGATCGTTGCAATGCTGCTCAACATGTGGCTGCAATCACCGGCGCTTATGTATGCGGTTAGCTTTATTGGCGTGCTGATCTTTGCGGGCCTTACCGCCTATGATACGCAGCGCCTCAAACGCGAATATGCGTATCTGCGCGGAACAGATTTTGCTGGCAAAGCCGTCATCCTTGGCGCGCTGAGCCTTTATCTGGACTTCATCAACATGTTCCAGTTCTTGCTCAGCTTTATGGGCTCGAGCGACTAACGCTAAAACATCCAAAGCGGCGCGGGTTTAAAACGCGCAGCAACAACGCTTTATCGATGCCCGGGGCCGTAAAAACGCTCCGGGCATTTGCATTTGTAAAATCAGCGGCTAACCACCGTTCTTGAGCCCTTTAGATTTGGGCGCTTCAGTTTGGGGAAAGGCGGGTGCATGCATCATGCCTTTCGGATGAGGAACACGGAAAATAGCTATGGCAATTACGGATACATCGCACAGCCAATCGAACAGCCAATCCCGCAGCGTGGCTGGGTTGAAGGTTACAGTGATAGGCTTAGGCATCGCGACCTTGGCCGCCTGTGTAACGCCTCCTCCTCCTCCGCCGCCCCCTCCGCCGCCGCCTCCACCGGTTGAAGTGATCCCAGCGCGCCCAACGCCTCCAGGCGGCGCCAGCCTTAATATGACCGTTCCGCCCATGGGTATCGACGGCCAGCGTGTGACAGTGAACACCGGCATTTCTGCGACACAGCAATTGTGGAATATGCGCTCTGGTCTCAATGTGGCCGCGCTCAATTGTAGAGGCACGCGCCATATCGGCTTGGTGGAGAATTACGGCGCATTTCTGAAAACGCATGAGCGTGAGCTGGCCAATGCGAACACTGCGCTGACCCGCGAATATAGCGCCAAGCATGGCCGCCGCGAAGGGCGCAATATCCAAGATAGCTATCAGACGAAGGTCTATAATTATTTCGCACTGCCGCCTGCTCTCCCGGCATTTTGTGATGAAGCCTTGGCGGTTAGCCGCGATGTTGGCGCTGTGCCGCGCGGTCAGCTTTCCGGCTTTGTGACAACGGCTCTCCCTCGGATGGAGGGCGTGTTTGGGCGCTTCTACAATAGCTACGAGCAATACCGCGTCGATGTTGCGGCTTGGGATGCGAAATATGCCCCGCCGCCAGTGCAATTGCAGACCGCTCCAACCACTAGCGGGCCGACCTTTGTGTCGCAGCCGGTTGTCGAGCCCATTGGGCCATCGGATGATGACGGCGGCTAAGGGCTTGGCGGCGTGATGCTTGCCATTCGTGCAGGTCAATATTAGAGACACGCGGTGCAGCGCGGGCAATCGGCCCGTGCGGTATATACGCGCCGGTAGTGGGAATGCGGTTAAAATCCGCAGCTGTCCTATGCAACTGTGAGCGGTGAGCTTTGCTCTCGAGCGTGCCTGACAATGGGCGCGCAGCCACTGGATGTTTCATCCGGGAAGGTGAGGGAGCAAAAGCGTTGATCCGCAAGCCAGGAGACCGACCGGAGCGTGTCGCTTGTGGCCCTGCTCTAGGATTGGCGAGGCGCGAAATTTTCGTTTCGAGCGACGATTAATGGGCTGTGTGGTTTGCGCCGCGCGGCCTTTCGCTTGATGACGAAAAGGGAATTACACGTGAAAAATTTATTACTTGGCAGCGCGGCTGCTGCGCTGGTGTTCAGTTGGAGTGGGGTGGCTGCTGCGCAGGAACGCACGAAAGGCGTATGCTACATCAGCGCCATTGATGAAGAAACGGGGGAAGGCGCCGTTTGCAATCAGGGCCAAATCATACTCGTGCCAGGAAGCCGGTCCGAAGATTTGGCCGCTAAAGATTTCAATGGCTCGGCTACGATTGTGCTGCCTGAACAAATCGAGCGACGCCAAACCCGCGATATAGCCGATATTTTGCGCGATGTGCCCGGTGTAGCTGTCGCTGCCACTGCTGGCCAAACCCAAATCCGCCTTCGCGGGTCAGAGGGCAATCATGTCCTCGTGATGGTCGATGATATTGAGGTTTCCGATCCCATTGGCGGCGAATTTGATATTGGTACTTTGCAGGTCGAAATAGGGTCGAGTTTGGAAGTCTTGCGCGGGCCTCAGTCTGCTCTCTACGGCTCTGATGCCATCGGCGGCGTGGTCGCTTATCGCAGCGCTGCTGGGCACAGGTTCGGTGGTTTCTCCGCTAGAGTAGAAGCCGGAAGTTTCGGCACGGTCAACGGTTCTGCGCGATTGGGCATTGGCGATACTGCCAATAATTTCGCTCTCAACGCCACTATCGTCAGCACGGATGGCACGCCCAACGCGCTGCCGCTGACGGATACAACCGGCGTGCGCAATCTTGGCCGAGACAGCTACACTGTGTCTGGCAAGGGCGAGGTCGCTGCAACAGGCAATCTCAGCTTCCGCGCCGCCGCACGTTTCATCACCACCAAGGGCGATTTTAACGATCAGGATTTCAACGGCGGGAGCCCAAGCTTGGGTTTCGTAGTGGATACGCCCGGTGTGACCTATGAAAACGAGGCGATTTACGCGCTTGTCGGCGCGCGGTTGGAGGCGATGGGTGAGCGGTGGACGCATGATCTCTCTGCGCAAATTGCTGACATTACACGCGATACATTCGGGCCAGCAGGGCGCACTTCGGGCAGTAAGGGCCAGCGCCTCAAGGCATCCTATGTCAGTGATTTCGAATTGACCGATGCGCATAGTCTAATCTTCGCTGCTGACATAGAACGCGAGGAATATCGCAACCGTGACCCGTTTGGCTTTGCCTTCACCGGAACACGCAGCGCGCGCAATATCGGACTGGTCGGCGAATATCGCTATGCTGGTGATGCGCTCGATCTAAACGCCGCCATCCGTCACGATTTCTCCAACCGTTTCGACGATGCGACCACGTTCAAAATCGGCGCAGGCTTTGAAGTGACAGACGGCACACGTCTCCGCGCCTCTGCAGGCTCTGGCATTAAGAACCCCGGCTTTTTCGAATTGTACGGGTTTTTCGACGGGCGCTTTATCGGCAATGCAGAACTCAATCCTGAGAAATCCACCGAGTGGGAAGTCGGCATAGATCAAGATATTGGTGATGTGCGCCTATCCGCGACCTATTTCGATGCCACGCTGAAGGGGGAAATATTCACCAGCTTCCCCGCGCCTACATTTGTCGCCACGCCGGACAATCGCGAAACGAATAGCAAACGCCGCGGCGTAGAGCTTTCCGCAAGCGCAAACCTAGGCCAGTTCACTATGAACGCGGCCTATTCCTATCTCGATGCAAAAGAAAACGGAGTGCAGGAGGTTCGCCGGCCCAAACACATCGCCTCTGCCGCTTTGGATTGGAGCGCGCCCAATGACGCTGTTTCAGCGGGCATAGTGGTCCGGCACAATGGCCGAGCAACCGATTCCGCTTTCACCAACCCAAGCTTTGTGCCTGAGACGGCGATTTTGGATGATTACACGCTGGTCAATCTCTATGGCGAAGTGGCGCTAACAGACAGGATCCGTGCCTTTGCAAGGGCGGAAAATCTGCTGGATGAGGAATATGAGCAGGTCTTCAGTTTCCTCTCCCAAGGGCGCAGTGTTATCGCAGGGATATCGGTAAACTTCTAACCCCTCGCTTTTTGGGGCGGAAATGCATAGGAGGCGCTTATGCATTTCCTCGATCAAGCCAAGATATACATTCAGTCAGGCCCCGGCGGCCCCGGTGCGGTGAGTTTTCGCCGTGAGAAATATGTCGAATATGGCGGCCCTGACGGAGGCAATGGCGGCAAAGGCGGCGACATTATTTTCGAAGCCGTGCAAGGCCTCAACACGCTAATCGACTTTCGTTATGCGCAGCATTTCAAAGCAAAGCGCGGCAATCACGGGCGCGGGCGGGATCAAACCGGCGGCGCGGCCAATGATCTAATCGTCAAAGTACCTGTGGGCACGCAAATCCTGTCGGAGGACAAGGAAGAAGTGATCGCCGATTTCACCGAGATCGGTCAGCGCGTCACAATGCTAGAGGGCGGTCATGGCGGTCGCGGTAATGCGTCTTACAAAAGCTCCACCAATCGCGCCCCGCGCCAGCATCAGCCGGGCGAACCTGCGCAAGAGATGTGGGTGTGGCTGCGACTGAAATTGTTGGCGGATGTTGGCATGCTTGGCTTGCCCAATGCGGGCAAATCGACCTTTATCAACGCCATCTCCAATGCGCGCGCCAAGGTCGGACATTATGCCTTCACCACCATCGTTCCAAAATTGGGCGTGGTGCATCACAAGGGCCGAGAATTTGTGCTGGCGGATATTCCCGGCCTCATCGAAGGCGCCGCTGAAGGCGCTGGGATTGGCGACCGCTTTCTTGGCCATATTGAACGCTGCCGTGTGCTCATTCATCTGGTCGATATCAGCAATGAAGACCCCGCGGGTGCCATGAAGACGGTGAATGAGGAATTGGCCGCTTATGGTGCAGGCTTGGCAGATAAACCGTGCCTTATCGCACTCAATAAGGTCGATTTGGCTGATGAAGAATTGGTCGCGGGTTTTGCGCAAGAATTGCTGGATGCAGGCGCGGATGAGGTTTTTGCCATATCGGGTGCAACCGGCATGGGCATCGAGCATTTGCTCGATAAAGTGCTAGGCTATCTGCCTGACCAAACCGCCACAGAAACCAATGCGGTTGAAGTGGAGGATGAGCACGGGGAAGACCATGAGTGGTCGCCCATTTGAGCCCCTTTTGAGCCCATCTTAGACTATGTCCGTTCAAACGCTTCATGATCTGATCTCAGCACCGCGCGTTGTCATCAAAATTGGCAGCGCATTATTGGTTGAACATGGCGCGGCGCGGGCAGAGTGGATCGCATCGCTTGTGTCCGAAGTCGCAGAAATGCGCGCGAATGGTCAGCATGTCATTATCGTCAGTTCCGGCGCGATTGCCTTGGGCGCAGCGCGGCTGGATTTGCCAAAAGGCGGGCGCGGCAATCTTGCCGATGCGCAGGCTGCGGCATCTGTTGGCCAAGTGGCGCTGGCGCAATTGTGGGCGCAGGCGCTGGGCACGCATGATCTGACCGCCGCGCAAATGCTGGTGACCTTGGATGATCTGGAGGATCGGCGGCGCTATTTGAATGCGGCGGCGACTTTGGAGCGATTGTTGGAAGCGGGCGCGGTTCCGGTTGTGAATGAAAACGACAGCGTTGCGACCGAGGAAATCCGCTTTGGCGACAATGACCGGTTGGCGGCGCGCGTGGCTCAGGCGGCGCAGGCAGATGGCGTTTTGCTGCTTTCCGATGTCGATGGTCTCTATAACAAAGCGCCCAGCGAAAAGGGTGCGCAGCTGGTGCCGTTGGTCGAGGGTGTAACCCCTGAAGTGATCGCCATGGCCACCGATGCCAGTTCTTCGGGCATGGGCTCTGGCGGAATGAAAGCGAAATTGCAGGCGGCGCGCATTGCCGAACGGGCTGGGATCGCCTTGGGCATTGTGAACGGCACGGATACAGCGCCCATCGCGCGCCTGCGTGACAGCGGCACGGGGACGTTATTCTTGGCGCAGCGCAGCGACAATGCGCGCAAGGCATGGCTCGGCGGGCGGCAAGCACTGGCCGGAGTGCTGACGGTCGATGCAGGCTGCGCAGAGGCATTGGCTGGCGGAGCAAGTCTGCTGGCAGCGGGCCTCACAGAAATCGAAGGCGAATTTGAACGCGGCGCTTTGGTCAGCCTGCACGGCCCTAAAGGCGAGCGATTGGGGCAGGGCTTGGTGGAATATTCCTCCGCTGAATGCACCGCGATTTTGGGTCTGCGTGAGGCTGAGCAAGAAGCGCAGCTTGGCTATGCACCGCGCGCAGCCGTCGTGCACCGTGACCATATGGTGAGCGGCTAATGCAAATCGCGATTACGGGCGGGACCGGCTTTGTCGGTTCTTGGGTCCTTGATGAGGCCGCGGGGTATCAGCTGCGCGCTTTAACGCGGCGCGATCAGGCAGCGCGTGATGGCGTAGAATGGGTGCGGGGCACCTTGGATGATGCGCAAGCGCTCGATGCTTTGGTGTCTGGTGCAGATGCGGTGATCCACATTGCGGGCCTGACCAATACGCCCGATGTGCGCGAGTTTGAAACGGCCAATGTCACCGGCACGGCCAATGTGATTGCGGCGATGAAACGCGCAAAGTGCAAGCGCTTGATATTCGTCTCCAGCCTCTCTGCGCGCAAGCCCGAACTCTCAGCCTATGGCGCGTCAAAGGCGCGGGCTGAGGCGTTGGTTGAGGCGAGCGGTTTAAACTGGACCAGTGTGCGCCCGCCAGCCGTATATGGCCCGCGTGATGATGATATGCTGGAGCTGTTTAAAACGGCGAAATGGGGTTTTGTGCCGCTGCCACCGGGCGGGGCAACATCGATCATCTATGTCAGCGATTTGGCGCGTTTGTTGCTCGCTCTTACCGAGCACAACACTGGCAAAACAACATACGAACCTGATGATGGCCGCGAGGGTGCTTGGGCGCATAAGGAGATGGCGCAGGCTATCGGCAAATCGCTTGGAAAATCATCTGTTTTTGCACCGCATTTACCAGCATCTGTGCTGTCTGCGGCGGCAGGTGCGCTTAAAATTGTTCAAGGCGATAAGGCCAAGCTAACCGCTGACCGCGTTGGCTATATGTGCCATCCCAATTGGGTTGCACGCTCTGATCGAAAGCCGCCAGAAACTCTATGGCAGCCGCAAATCTCTGGTGAGGAAGGCTTTGCCAAAACCGCCGCTTGGTACATTGAGGAAGGCTGGCTCTAAGCCCTTATAGGAAGGGTTCTTCGCCCGGCTTGTGAATGCCGCATTCGGTTTTATCCCAGCCTTGCCAGCGCCCTGAACGCGGGTCTTCACCCGGGGCAACCTTATTGGTGCAGGGCGCGCAGCCGATGGAGGGAAAACCCTCTGCGACCAAAGGATGACGCGGCAAATTATGCTCTTCTAAATAGGCCTGAATATCGTCGGGCGTCCAATCGATCAGCGGATTGATTTTGAGGCGGCCAGCCGTATCCGATGTGTCAATTTCAAAGCGCGGCAATTGCGCGCGCTCTGTGTTTTGAAACGCTTTGCGGCCCGTTAGGCTGGCGTCATATCCAGCCAGTGCTTTGGCCAAGGGAATGACTTTTCTGATCTCGCAGCATCCATCCGGATCGTAGGACCATCTCAGCCCCGTCTCGTCTTTGGCCTCAAGATCTGCCGTTTCAGGGTGCAGGTCTATGACGTTCTTCAGGCCCAGAGTGCCGACCAATTCCGCCTTATAATCCAGCGTCTCCTGAAAATGCTTGCCGGTCTCCAGAAACAGTACGGGCAGATCAGGTTTCACTTGCGCGATAAGATGCAGCAGAACAGCGCTTTCAGCGCCAAAGCTAGAGACGGTTGTCAGTCTCCCCGCCAACCCATCATTAACGACAGAGGCGAGCATTTCTTGCGTCGAGGAACCGCGAAACATCCGGTTCAACCGGATCGCTTGTTCCTCGGTGAAAATCGGGCCGGTGTCGATCCGGTCCGCTTTGCGTTCACTCAGGCCATGCTGATTGGTGCGTGCATCCGTCATTATGCGTCCTAACCGTGCCGCAATGCCGAGATCATCACGCGGCCATCGGCGGTGTTTTGATAGACGTTGGGCCAGCGATCAAAGGCGGCCTGTGCATCGCCTTCATCCAGCTCAGCATTGGGCGCAAAAGCATCAAAGCCGCAGCGCCGCATGTTCAGCAATTGGTCGATGCCAACATCGCCAACCGCGCGCAATTCGCCGGTATAGCCCGCCTCGCGCAGCAGCCGCGCAGAGGAATATCCGCGCCCGTCGCCGAACACAGGAAAGCTGACCTCAACCAAAGCAAGCTGGTCCAAGTGTGGCAGCAAAGCGCGTGCATCTTCGCCCGGCTCAATCCGCACAGCGGCGGCGTTGGATTGCGCGGCAAAAGCCTCAAGGCTGACGCTGGCATGATCGACCATGTCGTCATCGCGAAAACGGAATTGTACGGCGGCTGGGCTGGTGACTGAATCAGTCATAAAGCGCCTCCTTAAAGGGGGTCATGCCGATGCGGCGATAGGTGTCGAGAAAGCGCTCGCCTTCATTGCGCGCGCCGAGGTAGACATCGGTTACGGTTTCGACCGCGTTAATCACGCCCGCTTCGTCAAAGCCGCGGCCTGTGATTTTGGCCAGAGCGACATCTTCTGCCTCGCTTCCGCCGAGGGAAAGCTGGTAGTTTTCCGTGCCCTTCTTATCGACACCAAGAATGCCGATATGGCCTGCATGGTGATGCCCGCAGGCATTGATGCAGCCGGAGATTTTGAGTTTTAATTGGCCCAGTTCGCCAGTCTTTCCAGAGGCGGCAAACCGTTCTGAAATCTTCTGCGCCAGCGGGATGGAGCGCGCATTGGCAAGGCTGCAATAATCAAGGCCGGGGCAAGCGATGATATCTTCGATTGTATCGAGGTTAGGCGAGCCTAGACCGGCTGCCTCCAGCTTTGTCCAAAGCGCATGCAGATCGGAGATGGCAACATGCGGCAGAACGATGTTCTGCGTGTGCATGACGCGCAATTCATCGAAGGAATATTCGCTCGCCAATTCCGCCATCAGATGCATTTGCTCGGCCGTTGCATCGCCTGGAATGCCTCCAACGGGCTTCAGGCTGATCACAGCTGAGACATAGCTGTCATGCTTGTGCGCATTGGTGTTGCGGTCCACCCACAGCGCGAAATCGGGGTCGCTGCGGTCGCAAGTCTTCGGTCCATCCACAAAGGCAGGATCGGCGAAATACGGACGCAGGCGCTCAATCTCAGCCAGAGGCGGTTCCACGCCTTGATCCAGCATATGTGCGAACTCTTCCTCGACTTGGCGCGTATATTCCTCTGCTCCCATTTCGTGGACGAGGATCTTGATGCGCGCTTTGTATTTATTGTCGCGGCGGCCATAGCGATTGTAGACCCGCAGGCAGGCCTCAGAATAAGTGACCAATTGGTCGAGCGGCACAAATTCGCGGATTTGCGGAGCGATCATCGGGGTGCGGCCCATGCCGCCGCCAACGTAAAAGCTGGCGCCAATTTCGCCCTCACCGTTCTTGACGATTTGAATGCCAATATCATGTAGACGCATGGCGGCGCGGTCAGTTTCTGCCGCGATTACAGCGATTTTAAATTTACGCGGCAAATACATGAATTCTGGGTGGAAGCTCGACCATTGGCGCAGCAATTCGGCATAGGGGCGCGGATCGACCAGCTCATCACGAGCAGCGCCGGCAAAGTGATCGGAGCTAATGTTGCGAATGCAATTGCCGCTGGTTTGGATGGCGTGCATTTCCACTTTGGCGAGGTCTGCAAGCAAGTCGCCAGCCTCTTCCAATTTGATCCAATTGTATTGGATATTTTGGCGGGTGGTGAAGTGGCCATAACCGCGGTCATATTTGTCCGCGATATCCGCCAGCGCATGCATTTGCGCCCCGTTGAGCGTGCCATAGGGAATTGCGACGCGCAGCATATAGGCGTGCAGTTGCAGATACAGACCGTTCATCAAGCGCAGCGGCTTAAACTGATCTTCGGTAATTTTGCCTTCCAACCGGCGGCGCGCTTGATCGCGAAATTCTTCGACGCGGGTGTCGACCATTTGCTGGTCATAATTGTCATATTTGTACATTATACGATCCAGTCGAGCGCTTCGGGCTGCGTGGGTTTAAGGGTTAGGTCAGGGCGCACTGTTGGGCCAAGCGCGCGGACGCGGTCTTTGATATGGGCAGGTCGAACACCATTATCGTCGCGGGTCGCCTCGATGGCGTAAGGCACATTGACGTGGCGCGCTGCTTCTTCGCTGGCTGCGATGCTATCGGCATTATCGCCAACATCCACAGCGTCATCGACATGGAGCGACCATTCGCTGCCCGTCCACCAGACGACAGCGCCCGATTTAAGGTCATTTCCGGTGAGTATTTTCATTGTGCGGCCTCCAAAGCCGTTTGAACCAAAGTCATATTTTCGCGCGCTGTCACATCGCCGATCACGATCAGCGCGGGGCTTTTGATGCGTTCATTGGCGACCAGATCAGGCAGGCCAGCGAGCATTCCGCGAACCACGCGCATATTGGCGCGCGCACCGTTTTCAATGACCGCCAGCGGCGTGTCAGGCGCTAGGCCGTCTGCCATCAATTTCTCAGCAATCTGCGGCGCGGTTTTGACGCCCATATAAATGACAAGCGTGCGGCCTTTGCCGGCAAGGCCAGACCAATCTTGATCAGACAATCCTTTGCATTGGCCCGCGACAAAGCTGACGATGCTTGATGCATCACGGTGGGTCAGCGCAACTTGCGAGGCTGCCGCTGCGCCATTGGCCGCTGAGATGCCGGGCACGATTTCAACTGCGATACCAGCGGCACGGGCGTCTTCTGCTTCTTCGCCGCCGCGTCCAAAGATCAGCGGGTCGCCGCCTTTCAAGCGCACAATATCGCGGCCCTTTTGCGCTTCGCGGATGAGGAGAGCATTGATATCATCTTGGGGCAGAGTGTGCCGCGCGCGCTGTTTCGCGACCGAGATCAATTCTGCATCAGGCCGCGCTAAGCTCAGGATGTCGTTAGAGACAAGCCCGTCATGAACGATCAGCTCAGCCCGCTCAATCAGGCGCGCTGCCCGCAATGTCAGCAAGTCGGGATCGCCCGGGCCTGCGCCAACAAGAAATATGGTTCCGTTATCTTTCATGAAGCCGATATCGCGATTGCAGTGGCCATCTGCCAGCGAGAATGGATTTGTGAACGGGTAGCAAACCTTTTGCAGCCTGCGTGTAACCTTGCGGTGAGCCCGCCTTACGCGCCCTCGCGCTTCGCCAAAGCCGCGATCAAATCGTCCATCTGCTTGGATGATCGGATATTCAAATCGCGCTGAGGGAAGGGGATTTCTACGTCATTTTCCGTGAATAATTCCCACACGCGCTTATAGACATCGCTGCGAATATTGCTGAGGCCTTCCTCGGGGTCTTTAATCCAAAAGCGGATTTCAAAATCCACCGAACTGTCGCCGAAACCCATGATGTTCACGCGCGGTTTTGGGCGCGACAAAATGCGGTCGGTTTCATCAACGGCTTGATACAAAAGCTTTTCAACCAGATTGAGGTCGCTGCCATAGGCCACGCCAACCGGCGCTTTCACGCGCACATCGCGCGAGGAATAGGACCAATTGACCACTTGCGTCGTCATCAAGGTCTGGTTCGGGATGAGATATTCGGTCTGGTCGCGGGTCACGACAGAAATGGCGCGAATGCCGATTTTGCGGATCTGGCCAAAGCTCTCATTGCCCGATGCATCCGCCACTGCGATGACATCGCCGGGTTTGATGGACTTATCCATCAGCAGCAAAATGCCTGCGATCAGATTGCCGAAAGTCGTCTGAAGCCCAAAACCAATCGCTAGGCCAAATGCTCCGGAGAACACCGCCAGCGCGGTTAGATCAATGCCGAGCAGATCGACGCCCATGAAAAAGGCTGCGGCCCACACCACTATTGTGGAGATTTTGGACGCGAGCAAAGTCTGCGTGTCATCAAGCCGAGTCGCGCGTTTGAGCATGGCAGCACATAGCCGCGTCGCCAGCATCGCCAGCCCAATAACCAGCGCAATCACGCCGATCACCAGCAAGACATCGAGGATGGAAATGGTTTTGCCAGCAAAGCTGATCGAGGCGTTACCGAGCGTTTCCAGCAGGCTGCCAGCGGTTTCGCTATTCGCAGATACGGCATCGACCAATTCGCCCGATGCAACCAAGGTTTCGCGTTCCTCGGCAGGCTCTGCAATGCTCCACACTTGGCCAGGCGTGGTCAGAGTTTCCTCTGCCGGAGGCGTTTCAGCGGCGTCAGATGCGCCAATGTTGAAAGGTTGGGAGCTCATGGCCCGGCGTTATCCCGCATCCCCGCTAACGGCAAGCGCCTGATCGAGATCGGCGATCAAATCGTCTGCGTCTTCAAGGCCGATCGACAACCGAATGCCCAAACCGTCGTTCGCCTCAAAGCCTGCGGGCGGCCAAGCGGTGGCGCTGCGCGTGGTTTGCGCATCGAACACCAAGGCCAAGCTTTCAAACCCGCCCCAGCTATAGCCAATGCCGAACAATTCGAGTGCATCCACCAATGCCGCGCGGCGTTCTTTTGTGCCGTTTTTCAAAGTGAAGCTGAACAATCCGCAAGCGCCGGTGAAATCGCGGCTCCATAGATCATAGCCCGCATCGCCTTCCAGCATCGGGCACATCACATGCGCGATTTCAGGGCGCGATTTCAGCCAATTGGCGACCGTGATTGCCGTTGCAGTCGTGCGCTCCAGCCTTAAGCCCATTGTGCGCAATCCGCGCAATGCCAATGCTGCATCATCGGGCGAGACGACATGGCCCAATTGCTGGCTGGTTTGGCGAAGGCGGCGGTAATATTTCTCGCTCGCACTTGCGCTGCCCATCATCAAATCGGAATGCCCGCCAACATGTTTGGTCAAGCTCATTACGCTTATGTCGCAGCCCAAAGCCAGCGGAGCCAAACCGAGAGGCGAGGCCCAAGTGTTATCGATTAGGCTGACCGCGCCATGCTCGCGGGCGATTGCCGCAAGGGCGGGCACATCGCTGACTTCCATCGTCAAGCTGCCAGGGCTTTCCAGCCAGACCGCCTTGGTCGTCTCATCAAATGCCGCAGCATAAGCGGCCAAATCGAGCGGATCGAAAAAGCGCGCCTCAACCCCGAAGCGTTTCAGAATGCCAAGACCGGTTGTGCGGGTCGGCTCGTAAGAATTGTCTGCAATCAGAACGCTATTGCCAGGGCGCAGCACGCTCATCAAAGAGGCCGCAATCGCCGCTGTCCCGCTAGGGTAGAGCACTGTGCCATGCGCGCCCGGTTCCATTTCAGTGAGAGCCTGCGCCAAAGCCCATTGTGTGGGCGCGCCGCGCCGGCCGTAATAAAATGTGCCGTCATTATTGTCTTTGAGCGTTTCAATGCGCTCTGCCTCGCTGGCGTAGAGATGCGTGCTGCCGCGCCAGATGGGCGGATTGACCACGCGCGGCTGGCCGTCCGTGCCGGTCCAATCCGCCTTGCGGCCGGCCTCAACCAAACGCGTACCGGTGGATTTGTCTTTGTTGCTGGAAGTCATAGCAATTGCTTAAACGCTCATCCCTTTGGGCGTGTCAGGATCGCTGCCCCACTCGCTCCAGCTGCCATCATAAAGCGCGGTGTCATCGCGCCCTGTCATGTGCAGCGCGAACAGCAGCACGCAGGCGGTGACCCCGCTGCCGCAAGTGGTGGTGACAGGCTTAGCGGCGGTCACGCCAGCGGCCTCTAATTCTGCGCCCAAATCTGCGGGTGATTTAAAGGTTCCGTCCGGGCCGAACAGTTTGGGGAAGGGCAGGTTGCAAGAATTGGGAATATGTCCGCTTTCCTCCACTTCGCCCGCAAAACGCGCGGTATCGCGGGCATCCAAAAGATGCTCAGCGCCGCTGTCCAAATTGGCGAGCATTTCGGCTTTGTAGCGAATGCGCGTGGGCGGGGTTAGAGCCATAGGTTGTGCAGCGGGAGCAGGGGCGGGCGTACCGCTTTCAATGCTGCGATTTTCTGCGCGCCATTTGGCTATGCCGCCATCCAATATCGCTACGTTTTCGAAGCCATGCGCATGCATTAAAAACCAAACGCGGGCGGCGGTTTTGACCATGCTGTCATCATAGATCACTACCCGCGTTTCAGGCGTGATACCAAAGCTTGCGAGCGCCTGCGCCAATTGTTCTGGACGCGGGTGTGCGGCGGGCACATCGGAATGTGTATCGGTCAATTGCCTTAAATCAAAAAAGCGCGCGCCGGGGATATGGCCTTGATTAAACTCCGCCTCCGCATCGCGCTTGGCTGCGGGCAAATGCAGGCTAGCATCGAGGATGACCAGATCAGAGGCGCCAAGCTCGCCAGCGAGCCATGATGTTGAGACTAAACTATCCATGCCGCGCAAGGTAACGCGGCGGGCGCTTTACGTCGAGTGCGCTTAACTAGGCTGGATTATCAATCCTGCGCGAGCGCACATTTTCATAGCCGCCCGGTATCCCGTCCAGCGGCACGGGGTGCAATTTGGTGCTGGCGGTCAATGTCGGATCAGCAGCAATACCGACGACAAAGGTATGGAACTCGGGCTCTGCATCCTTGGTATCCATTCGCACGCGCACCAGCGGCACAAACATCGGCTTATTGCCATGATTAAACGCTGCAAGCTGCTGCACCGGCAGAGTAATCGTTGCTGGAAAGGACTGCGTTTTGTGGGGCCCGATACGCTGCGCTTCGCCGATCTCTGGCAGAAAGGCGGTCGGGGTAGCGACCTGCGCATCCATGGGTAGGCCGCGATTGGCGCTGACCAAATCGGCAGAAACGGTCACATCGCGCGCGGCTTTGTCAGCCCTATTCGCCAGAGTGACGCGGCATTTCAGCGTTATCATCATCATGGAGCGGGAGAGTTTTTCAATCTCTAGCTTCAGATTAAGCTCAGGCTGAGCCGCAGCGATGGGAGCGGTGACAGGCGCTGCAACCGGCGCTGTATCCGATTGGGCGATCGTTTCTGCAGTCTCTGTTGCTTCTTCCTCAGGCCCTTCGGTCGCTGGCTTAATAGGCGCGGCCATAAGCTCTGCCGGAGCGGCATCGGCCCTGCGACGCCACCAGCCATACCCCAAGAACAACGCCAAAAGCGCGGCTGCTGCGCCGAGCACCCAGAGGAGCCAATCGGGCATGGCGCTGCTTGAGGCGGTGTCGGTTGCTGTATCAGCGGCTTCAGCGGTTGGAGCAGATGCTGCGCCGCTGGGCGCATTGGTTGCGGCTTCTGAGTCCGGTGCTGCTGGAATTGCGCCTGCCTCGTTTGGCGCAGCATCGCTTTCTTCCAAAGGCACCAGCGTGCGTTCCGGCAAGGGCTGCGGCGTGCGCTGAGTGTTCGGCGTTCTGCTTGAAGTGGGAGCGGCCGGTGACCGGCCGGTAGCAGGCCGCGCAGAAGATCCCGTTGGCTGAACCACTGGCTGCGAGGTCGCGCGCGGCGGGGATGGCGCGCCAGAAGAAGGCGAACCTGTAGGCGTCGGCGTGGGCGTAAGCACAGAGGGCAATGTCGCTGCAGGCGCTGGGGATGGAGTGGGCGTTGGCGCGGGCGTTGTTCGCGGGCCAACAGGAATGATGCCGCTGTCATCAACCGGCCCCTCAACAGCAGGCGTGTTGGTTGGTGCAGGGGCAGGCGGCAGTTGAAAATCATTCGCCGATTGCGCAATTGCAGGCGCGCTTACAAGCGATGCGATAATTGCGATGGAGGATGATGATGCGCGCATAGTCATGAAAATCTGTCTGCGAATATAGTGATTAAAAGCCCCTCAGGCAGGCTGGGTGAATAGGCTCTAAATCGCCCGCGTCCAGTGCAAGGCTTGCACAAATCCCAACTTCGCGGCAACAGCGCGGCATGAGTGACACACCAAATAATGCGCCTAAGTTTTTGGGCCAAGACACGCCGTTGCCGTCATCACCCGAAGAGGCTCAGCTGGATTATGTGCCCAATCCGCGCGTTGGCAGCACTTATTTGGTGCGCTTTGCCGCGCCAGAGTTCACCTCGCTATGTCCGGTGACGAACCAGCCCGATTTTGCGCATTTGGTGATTGATTATGCACCAGGCGAGACAATCGTCGAATCGAAGAGCTTAAAGCTATTTCTGGGCGCGTTTCGCAATCACAATGGTTTCCATGAGGATGTGACGGTTGGTATCGGCCAGCGCCTGTTCGATGAAATGCAGCCCAAATGGCTACGCATTGGTGGCTATTGGTACCCTCGCGGCGGTATTCCCATCGACGTGTTCTGGCAAAGCGGCGCTGCGCCTGAGGGCCTATGGGTGCCAGACCAAGGCGTGGCTGGATATCGCGGGCGCGGGTGAGTAACTGACTTTTGTTTTGCGCGGCGCCCGTCCGGGCGCGCGATTTCCTCGCTCATACGGCCTAAAGGCCGCATCGCTGCGGGCGGCCGCTTGGCCTTGCGGTGCCATCGGCACCGATCAGTTCTATTTTGATGGAGCAGTGAGTTCAACAACGGTGCCGGCTGCACGATTCGAACGCGCGGCCTGATGATTACAAATCAACTGCTCTACCAACTGAGCTAAGCCGGCCAATCCGTTGCTGGGAAGCCCTTTTGTTCAAAGCGCGCCAAATGTCCAGCCCTCAGTTTGCGCAATTGTGGGTGTAAGGCGGTCAGGAGCCCATCTTTTTGGCTCATCCGCCACTTTTCTGAGCCAAGCAGCGGTGATGAGCGCATCAGAAGAATGGTCATCTATCGCGCCTTTTCCCGGCACTGGCGGCGAATCAAGTTTGGCGAGCGCGATGTTGAGCTCGTCAAAATCACGAATTTTGCTGCGGGATGCGCTGCGTCCGGCGTCCATCGCGGCCAGCGTGGTGTAAATCTCACAAATGACGCTGCCTTGGGCGGGCAAGGGATCGACCGGCCAGACGCTGAAGGCATCGCCCAATTGGTGCAGCATCCGCATGCCTGTCAGCGAGCTTTTCCCGACTTGCGCCGCGCCGACCAGATTGAAGTTTGAGGTTGGTTTGCAGCCCATTTCCCCCTGCGCGCTCTCTGTTACCCGCAAACGCCCGCGCCCATGTGCCGCGCCGTCGCATCGGAACAAGTCCCCCTCGCGGCCCCCATGACGGCGATAAAAAGGCGCAATGTCAGGATGATCGACAAAGCTGCTGGCTTCCAAATTGGGATCATCGGCGCAAATTGCATCAATCTTTGACCATAATTCGCGGGCAGTGGCGGGACTGTCTTGCCAAGCAGGAAAGAAGGCTTCGCAATCGGCAAAGGGCAGGGAAATACCCAAATCCATTCCCACAAGCGTGTTTTTGGGCAAACTATCGCGCAATATTGCGAGAACATCAGCGCGCGCCCAGCCGCCATCGCTTTCGATCAATACTGGCGGTCCGCCGTCTGCATCAGCGATCGCTAAAGCAATCCCTTTTTGCCGCTTACCCTTCGCGCCCGACCAATCGAGGCCAAGGTAGTGGCTGAACCGGCTCATTCTTTCCGTTCAGCCCGCAATTTGTCCCAATAAGCGATCCGTTCGCGCACTTTGCGTTCAAATCCGCGTTCCACGGGTTCGTAAAAGACCTGAGGCTGCATTTCTTCAGGCCAATAATTATCGCCAGAAAAACCGTCTTCTGCCTCGTGATCGTAGGAATATCCCTCGCCATAGCCGATCTCTTTCATCAGCTTGGTCGGCGCGTTGAGGATGTTTTGCGGAGGAGAAAGGCTGCCGGTTTGCTTGGCGGCCGCGAAAGATGCCTTTTGCGCTTTATAGGCCGCGTTGGATTTGGGCGCGGTGGCCAAATAGAGGCAGGCTTGCACAATCGCGACTTCACCTTCGGGCGAGCCAAGAAATTCATAAGCCTGCTTGGCGGCCAAACATTGCGTCAATGCGTTGGGATCGGCCAGACCAATATCTTCGCTGGCAAAACGCACCAAACGCCGCAGCACATAGAGCGGCTCTTCGCCCGCCGTCAGCATGCGTGCCATATAATAGACCGCCGCCTGCGGATCGGAACCGCGCAGGCTTTTGTGCAGGGCGGAAATGAGATTGTAATGCCCCTCGCGGTCCTTGTCATAAACCGCCACGCGCCGCTGCAGGAATGCGCCCAATGCAGCAGGATCAAGGGCCTCGGCTATCTCTGCATTGTAGAGCGTTTCAGCTTGGTTGAGCAGGAACCGGCCATCACCGTCAGCGCTAGCAATTAAGGTTTCGCGCGCCGGTGCGGTGAGGGGCAGGGGGCCTTGCAAGGCTTCTGCGCGGGTGAGCATTTGGCCAAGCGCATCATGATCAAGCCGGTTGAGGATCAAGACCTGCGCGCGGCTTAGAAGTGCAGCGTTCAATTCAAAGCTGGGGTTCTCTGTCGTCGCGCCGACCAGCGTCACTGTGCCAGCCTCGACAAAGGGCAGAAATCCGTCCTGCTGAGCGCGGTTGAAGCGGTGGATCTCATCGACGAACAAAAGCGTCTTTTGCCCCGCACTGGCCATTTTATTGGCTTCGGCAAAGGCTTTTTTGAGGTCGGCCACGCCGGAGAAAACCGCGCTAATCTGGACATATCGCATGCCGACAGCATCGGCGAGCAGGCGGGCCATGCTGGTTTTGCCTGTGCCCGGTGGCCCCCATAAGATCATGCTGGAGAGCTTGCCCGCCGCGACCATCCGGCCAATCGCGCCCTCTGGGCCGGTCAAATGCTCTTGGCCGATGACTTCATCCAAGGAAGCAGGACGCAGCCGATCCGCCAAGGGCGCATCGAGCATAGGTGTATGCGCGGAATTGCTCGGCGCGGGATCATCAGCAAACAGGTCGGCCATGGGGCTGTTCTTTAGAGGAGCACAAAAAAATGTGCACCCACCTCTTGCAAATTCCATTCAAAGATATATCTTAAGAACATCTTAGTGAGGCATGAAGCCTCCTAAACAAGAGCATTTATTAAGGAAATACAGATGCACCCCCATACAAAACGCAAACATAATCACTCAGGCGATTCGCCATTTTATCCCTCTCGCAGAGGAGCCCGCTCAGAAGAACGGAGTTCAGGACGAGGCCCGACACGAGGCCCCGGGCGAGGTGGGGGCGGCCGTTCACGCAGAGGCGGCGGCCGCGGTTCTTCCGGCTGGTCAGGCTGGGATGATGCCATGAGCGGCGAATTTGGCGGCGGAATTGGCGGGGGACGCCGGCGAGGTGGCCGCGGCGCAGGTCGGCGCCGTACGCGGATGTTCGGCCAAGGCGAATTGCGCCTCGCGCTGCTCCATCTAATCGCAGAACAAACCCGTCACGGCTATGAACTGATTAAAGCCATCGAAGAGCTAACCGGCGGCGCTTATGCGCCTAGCCCCGGCGCGGTTTACCCCACGCTCAGCCTGATGGTTGATGAAGCGGTGATCAGCGAGGCGGCAAGCGAAGGCGCGCGCAAAAACTTCGCCATTACCAAGGAAGGCAGCGCGGAATTGGATGTGCGGGCCGAGGAAGTGGCGGCTCTGCTAGAGCGGCTGACGGCGCATGGCGAAGATGCACAAGGGCCAAGCTCTCCCGATCTGTTTCGGGCCATGGGCAATCTCACCAGCGTGCTAAAAAACCGTGCGCGCAGCGGCGGGCTGGGCAAAGAGACGCTCGACCAAATCGTTGATCTGATTGATGAAATGGCCAAGAAAATAGAACGACTTTAGGACGCCTCTAAACGAACAATGCGCCCCGCTTGCAGATTTTGCAATCGGGGCGTAGCTTTCCCCAATTGGGCGCAGCCGCTGTGGGGGCGGCGCGGCTTCAGGAGGGGAAACAATATGACCGATCGTACAAAAACGCCGTGGCACCTTTGGGTGGTAGGCATTTTGACGCTGCTATGGAATGCAGTTGGCGGGTTTAGCTACACCATGACGCGGCTGGGTAAGCTGCAAGATTTGGGAATGACACCCGATCAAATCGCCTATTTTGACAGCTATCCAATTTGGGCGAACACGTTTTGGGCGCTGGGTGTCTGGGGAGCAATCGCTGGTTCGCTCCTGCTTTTGCTGAAGTCACGCCATGCAGTCACAGCAATTATAATCGCGACAGTCGGGCTGATAGGGACCACCGTTTTTCAGCATATTCTAACGGAAACACCAGAAGAATTGAAAAACGCGCCTTTATCGATCGCGATCTGGGCAACGACACTCTTCATGCTGTGGTATGCTCACCGTCAAAAGGCGGCTGGCGTTCTGAAGTAGTAATGGGGCAGCGAAGCTAGCGTCAATTAGACGCTTCGGATGCTTTCAGAGCATCGCGGTCGGCGATCAGGCGCAAATATGTGTCGGCGACGACTTTGTTGATCGCATCCCAGCTATATTCGCGCGATTTCAATTCGCCTGCTTCGCCGTGGGCTGTGCGCAGGGCGGTGTCATTGCAATAAGGCGCAAGAGCCGCTGCAAATTTGACTGTGTCACCCGGTGCGACAAGCCGGCCGGTGACGCCTTCTGTCACAAGGCTGGATGCGCCCGTTGCGCCGGCGGCCACCACAGGCAGTCCGCTGGCCATGGCTTCCAATGTCACATTGCCAAAGGTCTCTGTGATCGATGGATTGAAGAACACATCGCCGCTCGCCAAAGCGCGGCCCAAGTCAGCGCCTGTCTGAAACCCGCAGAAAATTCCGCCGGGCAGGGCGTTCTCAAACCACCCGCGCGCTGGCCCGTCACCGATCACCAGAACCTTGTGCGGCGCCTGCAATTTGCGCAATTGGATGATGCTATCCGCAAAAACATCCAGCCCCTTTTCCATTACCAATCGGCCAAGGAAAATGATGGCGATATCATCATCGGCGAGCCCTTGCGCGCGGCGCCATTCCATATCGCGTTTGCTAGGGTCAAAGATCGTGCGGTCGACCCCGCGTGACCACAGACCGATATCATCATGCATATCCTGCGCGATCAGCTCATCAATCATGCTTTGCGACGGCGCCACTAGCCCATCACAGCGATTGTAAAAGCGGCGCAGCAGCCATTCGATACCCGGCTCAATAAAACCCATCTTGTAATAGCGCGGGTAGGTTTCGAACCGCGTGTGCACCGATGCCAGCACCGGAATATCCGCATCTTGCGCCCAGCGCAGCGCGGCATGGCCAGTGGGATCGGGCGAGGATGTGTGAATGATATTGGGCTTAAACGCGGCCAAATCCTTGCGGTTTTCGCGGCTTAAACCCATCGGGAGTTTATATTCATCACGGCCAGGAATGGCGAAATTGGGCACGCCCACTAAATCGCCGGTTGGCTCGAAAGCGGGCTCTTCGACGGTTGGGGAATAGACGCGCAATTGAGCCCCTTGGCGCAGCAAATACTCGGCCAAACGGTTCAATGCCTGATTGGCCCCGTCGCGCAGGTAATTGTAATTCCCGCTAAACAGAGCAATGCGAAGTTGCGACACGTCCATGATGGGGACCGCTTTAATAGCGCTTTGTGCAATTGGCGAGGGAAAGAGCGGCAAAATTTGTTTGCAGCGCACTATCCCCTAGTTTCGTAATCGGTTTACCCCGCCGCATAGCTATGCGCGCTTGACTCAGCGCCGCTTATCTCTAGTGCCCCCCTCGGGCCACGCGGTCCCAACGCCGCGCGAGCTCTCTGTAAGGAGAGAATACATGACTGATACTACCACTACTGGGGCGGCTGTTGAACCGACCCTGAAACCAAACCGTCCGCAATTTTCTTCCGGTCCGACCGTGAAGTTTCCAGGATGGTCCCTCGACAAATTACAAACCGAATCGCTGGGACGCTCACACCGTTCGGCCATCGGTAAATCGCGTCTCAAATATGCGATCGACCTGACCAAAGAGATGCTGGGCGTGCCTGACGATTACCTCGTTGGCATCATGCCCGCCTCTGACACAGGTGCGCTGGAATGCGCCATGTGGACCATGCTTGGCCAAGGCCCTGCAACGGTTGCTGCATGGGAAAGCTTCGGCAATGTTTGGATCCAAGACGCGGTAAAGCAGCTGAAACTGCCTGATCTGCAAGTGCTGGACGCCGATTATGGCGACATCCCTGATCTGGCCTCCATCCCGCAAGACAATGATGTTGTCTTTACGTGGAACGGCACCACTTCAGGCGCGAAGATCCCCAACACCGATTGGCTTGAGCCAGGCCGCAAGGGCATCACGATCAATGATGCGACCAGCGCCGTTTTCGCTCAAGAAATGGATTGGGCCAAGCTGGATGCGACGACATTTAGCTGGCAAAAAGTGATGGGCAGCGAAGCCCAGCACGGCATGTTGATCCTCTCACCCAAAGCGGTGGAGCGGATCGAAAGCTACAATCCTGAATGGCCGCTGCCCAAACTCTTCCGCCTGAAAAAAGGCGATAAGATCAACCAAGGCATCTTCCAAGGCGCGACAATCAATACGCCTTCGCTGCTGGCGACAGAAGATTACATCGCGGCATTGGAATGGGCGCAAGAACTGGGCGGACGCAAAGCTCTGTTTGCCCGCGCTGATGCCAATGCGAAGATGGTGACCGACTGGATCGAGGCAACGCCTTGGCTCAAAAATATGGTCAACGATCCGGCTAAGCGCACCAATACCGGCATCTGCATGCAGTTCACCGGTGAATGGTACGAAGGCCTCTCGGCTGACGATCAGGCTGCTGTTCCGAAGAAAATCGTCAAAATGCTCGAAGAGCGCGATGTCGGTTATGACTTCAACGGCTACCGCGATGCACCGCCTTCACTGCGCATTTGGTGCGGCGGTACGGTGGAGCAAGAGGACGTTGCGCGTCTGCTCCCATGGATTGAATGGGCTTACGGCGTCGTTCAATCAGAGCTGCAAAACGGCTGATAGGTTGGCGGCTTGCAAAGCGGGCCGCCGCCTTCCCCCATTTTACCCGCTTCGGTCGAAGAACCGAGATGCGGAAAGGAATTTCACATGACCAAACCTAAAGTTCTCATCTCCGACAAGATGGACCCCAATGCAGCGCGTATTTTCGAAGAACGCGGCTGCGATGTTGATGTTATCACTGGTGAAACACCGGAAGAATTGATCGCCCGTATTGGCGATTATCACGGTCTCGCCATCCGCTCATCCACCACTGTCACACCGGCAGTTTTGGAAGCAGCGACCAATCTGAAAGTCATCGGCCGCGCAGGCATTGGTGTCGATAATGTCGATATCCCTGTCGCCAGCGGCAAGGGTGTTGTTGTGATGAACACGCCGTTCGGCAATTCGATCACAACTGCAGAGCACGCCATTGCAATGATCATGGCGCTGGCCCGGCAAATCCCAGCGGCGAACGCGCGCACGCAGGCTGGTGAATGGCCGAAGAAAGACTTCATGGGCGTTGAAGTTACTGGCAAGACGCTCGGCCTTGTAGGCGCTGGCAATATTGGCGGCATCGTCGCCAGTCGCGCGCTGGGCCTCAAGATGAAAGTGATCGCTTACGATCCATTCCTGACCGAAGATCGAGCCGTGGAGCTTGGCATTGAAAAGGTTGATCTCGACACGCTTCTAAGCCGTGCGGATTTCGTATCTTTGCACACGCCGCTGACCGATCAGACCCGCAATATCTTGAACCGCGAGCGGCTTGAAAACGCCAAGCCTGGTATCCGCATCGTCAATTGCGCACGCGGCGGATTGATCGATGAAGCTGCGCTGAAAGATTGCCTTGAAAGCGGGCAAGTTGCTGGCGCTGCATTGGATGTGTTTGCCGAGGAACCAGCGAAAGAAAACGCCTTGTTTGGCGCGCCGAACTTCATCTGCACCCCGCATCTGGGCGCATCCACGACAGAGGCTCAGGTCAATGTCGCGCTGCAAGTGGCAGAGCAAATGGCCGATTTCCTCGTCAATGGCGGCGTCACCAATGCGCTCAACATGCCATCGCTTTCTGCTGAAGAAGCACCCAAGCTAAAGCCTTACATGGCGCTGGCCGAAAAAATTGGTAGCCTCGTTGGCCAGCTGGCTCACGGTAATCTGACCGAGATCAGCATTGAGCGCGAAGGCGCCGCAGCTGAGCTCAACGGTAAGCCGATTACTGGCGCTGTTCTGGCCGGTTTCATGCGCCGCTATTCCGACACGGTGAATATGGTCAATGCGCCATATCTCGCCAAGGAACGCGGGTTGAAAGTGAGCGAAGTGCGCCATGATCACGAGGGTGCGTACAACACGCTAATCCGCGTGAACGTCGCCACCAGCCAAGGCGACCGCAGCGTTGCAGGCACTTTGTTCGGCAATAAAGAGCCGCGTTTGGTTGAGATTTTCGGCATTGGCATTGAAGCCGATTTGTCAGGTCACATGCTCTATATTGTGAACGATGATAAGCCGGGCTTCATTGGCCGCATCGGCACTATGCTGGGTGATCACGGCATCAACATTGGCACATTTAACCTCGGGCGGCGTGATGCCGGCGGCGAGGCTGTGCTCTTGCTTAGCGTCGATCAAGCGATCAGCGCCGAAGTCGTTGCCGAGGCTGAAAAAGTCGAAGGCGTGAAAATGGTCAAAGCGCTGGAATTTTAGGCGCTGGAGTTTTGACCTGCTATCGGGCAGGGGCATCGCTTATTTTGAAAAGCTGCTTCAATAAAGAAGGCTGCAATGACGAAACCTGACGATCTCCTGCCCATCGGTCTGCAAGACCAATTGCCCGCAGCTTCTGCGCGCATCACTCACGCCATGCGCGCCGCTTTGGATGTGCTGGCGGGCCAAGGCTATGACCGCGTGCGTCCGCCCTTGGTGGAGTTTGAAAAATCGCTCGCTGGGCGAATGGCCTCGAGCGGAGCCGGCAATGAAGCGCGGCGCATGTTCCGCTTCACCGACCCTGCTAGCCTGCGCACTTTGGCTTTGCGTTCTGATATTACGCCGCAAATTGGGCGTATTGCAGCCACAAGCATGGCAGGCGCTGCGCGTCCCCTGCGGCTGGCCTATTGCGGCGATACAGCGGTGATTGCCGCAGATCAGCTCGACCCAGCGCGCGAGCGTTTGCAGTTGGGTGCAGAATTGATCGGCGCAGACACGGCGCGCGCAGCCAGCGAGATCGTCGGCCTTGCGGTGGAGGCTTTGCAAGCCGCCGGCCTGACTGGCATTTCGGTGGATTTCACTCTGCCTGATCTGGTCGATACTGTGTCAAAGGCTGCGATGCCGCTGGATGCAGAGCAAGTCGATGCTGTGCGCCGCGAACTGGATACAAAAGATGCTGGCGGGCTGAAGGCAGCAGGCGGTGAAGCCTATTTGCCGCTGCTCTATGCTACGGGCACTTTTACCGATGCCTTACCCAAATTGCGCGCGATTGATGCAGGCGGAGCTTTGGCGAGCCGCATTGCTGGTCTTGAAGAAATTGCGGCGACATTGGGCGGTGATGTTCGCATCACACTCGACCCCACAGAGCGCCACGGTTTTGAATATCAAAGTTGGTTCGGGTTTACGCTCTATGCAGAAGGCGTGCTGGGCGCGGTTGGCCGCGGCGGCACATATCAAATCGCAGGCAGCGAAGAGGCGGCAAGCGGCTTCACGCTTTATGCCGACCGGATGGCACGCGGTTCGAGCGATGCGGCCACACGCGACACACTCTATTTGCCCCTCAGTCATGACCGCGCCTTGGCAGCAAAATTACGCGGCGAAGGCTGGCGCACGATTGCTGCGCTGGGCGAAGCTGAAGACCCAAAAGCGCTCGGCGCAACGCATATACTTGAAGTTAATACGCCAAAACCGCTCTAGAGCGCCTTGCGACTCAGTAAGGGCCGCGCTAACTCGGCAATCGCACATTTGAGAGCGCCCAAATTTGGCGCGCTGTCTCCATCAAATCCCCCACGTCGAGTCCTGTCGAAGGACGTTTGAGGATCCCCGGGCAGGGGATGAGGTGTAAGCATGGCTAACGTAACGGTAATTGGCGCTCAATGGGGCGATGAAGGCAAGGGCAAAATTGTCGATTGGCTCGCCAGCCGCGCCGATGCCGTTGTCCGCTTCCAAGGCGGCCATAATGCTGGCCACACGCTGGTGATCGACGGCAATGTCTACAAACTCAGCTTGCTGCCATCGGGCATTGTTTCAGGCACTATGAGCATGATTGGCAATGGCGTCGTGCTTGACCCTTGGGCCTTGCGCGATGAAGTCACAAAATTGGAAGGCCAAGGCGTCGCGATCAGCGATGATAATCTGGCTGTGGCGGACAATTGCCCGCTTATCCTGCCGGTGCACCGCGACCTAGATGGCTTGCGCGAAACGGCGGCGGGCAAAGGCAAGATCGGTACGACCGGACGCGGTATTGGCCCAGCTTACGAAGATAAAGTCGGACGCCGCGCAATCCGCGTATGCGATTTGGCGCATCTCGACAGCCTTGAGCCGCAATTGGACCGGCTTTGCGCGCATCATGACGCATTGCGCGCAGGCTTTGATCAGCCGCCCGTTGACCGCGCAGCATTGCTTGCCGAACTCAAAGAAATCGCGCCATTTGTTCTGCGTTTCGCGCAGCCTGTTTGGAAGCGCTTGAAGAAAGTGCGTAAGGCAGGCGCGCGTATTTTGTTCGAAGGCGCACAGGGCGTGCTGCTCGACGTCGATCACGGCACTTATCCCTTCGTCACCAGCTCCAACACCGTCAGCGGCACAGCGGCATCAGGCAGCGGCCTCGGCCCCAATTCCACCGGCTTCGTGCTTGGCATTGTGAAAGCCTACACAACCCGCGTGGGTTCCGGCCCTTTTCCGACTGAACTCGAAGATGAAATCGGGCAGACTTTGGGCGAAAAGGGACACGAATTTGGCGTCGTCACCGGACGCAAGCGCCGCGTCGGCTGGTTCGATGCGGTTATCGTGCGCCAATCCTGCGCGATCAGCGGCGTCACCGGCATTGCTCTGACAAAAATCGACGTTCTCGATGGGTTCGAAACCATCAAAATCTGTACCGGTTACCGCCTCAACGGCAATATCATCGACTATCTCCCCAGCCATGCGGGCGAACAGGCCGAGGTTGAGCCAATTTACGAGGAAATGCCGGGCTGGAGCGAAAGCACCGCGGGCGCACGCAGCTGGGCTGATTTGCCTGCCAATGCGGTGAAATATGTCCAACGCATCCAGGAATTGATCGAAACACCTGTCGCGTTGGTGTCCACCAGTCCAGAGCGCGATGACACGATTTTGGTGCGCGATCCATTTGAGGATTAAGTCATGGTTTGGGCAGGCTGTAAGCTTGCGGCAAAATTAGCCCCAAAATTGGACTAGGCGTTCATCCCAATTGCGGGGCGAGTGAAGTGGCGATAGCATCTGCTTCATGAAAATAGGTTCGATCACAGCCGGTTTCGCCCGCAAACTCGCCTTGATACTGGGCCTTTCTGCTATACTCGGCCTTGCGGCATGCTCCTCGCCAAAGCCGGAAAGTTCTTCGAATATTGGCGTGAACACGGCGGGCCCTTATGCGCCGCAACGCTATGCTTACCGCTCTGTACCTGCTGAAGAGCGCGTGCAGGGCGATTATGTGGTTGTCGACAAATCTGACCGCACACTCACCGTGTTTCAGCGCGGCAATGTGCTGCGCACTTTTTACGGCCTGCAATTCGGTGATGTGCCGATGGGTCATAAGCAATTTCAAGGCGATGAGCGCACGCCAGAGGGGCGCTATACGATTGATCTCAGAAATCCGCAGAGCTCTTATTATCTTTCGCTGCGCATCTCTTATCCCAATGCCAATGACCGTGCCTTCGCGCGGCAATGGGGGCGGTCGCCGGGCGGTGATATCTATATTCATGGCCAGCCCAATGGCATGAATTACGGTCGCATGCGCGGTGATTGGACTGATGGTTGCATCGCTTTAACAAATGAAGAGATCACAGAGCTTTGGCGTTTAATCCCTGATGGCACCACTATAGTAATTCAACGATAGTTATTTATAATCATCAGTAATAATACTGGGTTGTTGACTTAGTATTACTACGTTCTAATCCTATTCCTATGAAATTGGGAATGTGATTCTATGGGCCAAGCTGACTTTTCATACGCGGAAAATGGATCAGATACGGTCCAAACCTGTGTGGATATCGTCCATGACAATGCAGCAGAGCGCGGCCGTTTGGGTGATGCTTTGCGCCGCGCCGATTACCGTATCGGTGAAAGCCTTCAGCTCGAAGAATTATTATCTGCTGACCGGTTTGAGGCATCAGGCGATGTGCTTTTGCTCGATTGCGAACATATCGGGGGCGCCAGCCTTGCGCGCCTGGCGCAGATCGACATGCAATTGGCGCGCCTGCCAGTGCAGGTCTTGGTCACATGTTCGCTTGATCAATTGGACGCTGCCTTTGCCTCGCTCGATCAGACCGATCCGCAAATATTGGTAGATCCGACCAGAGCAGAAATTTTGGTCGCAGTGGCGCGCGCTGCTAATGCTGGCCGAGCTTCTAAACTGCGCGAAATGTCCGATGATGAACGCTTGAGCCTGCTGCGCTTGTCTCAGCAGGTTGATGCTTTAGCTCAGCGTTTGGAAGATGATGGAACAGCAGATAGCCGCGGATTGAAAGGTATACCTTCTGTCACCGATATTGGCGGGGAGGCCGGCTTGGCGGTTTCTGAAAAACCCGCGCTTCCCGATCCGCGCCATGTGCGCCAAGTCATACGCCAGCGCCAAGCGCGCTCTCGGTTTTTTGATGACGGGCTGTTTGGCGATCCGGCGTGGGATATGTTGCTGGATTTGACGGCATCTAGGGCAGAACATCAGGCTGTCTCGGTAACGTCATTGTGCATCGCCTCTGGTGTGCCAGCAACCACGGCGCTGCGCTGGGTCAAGCAGATGGTTGAGGTCGGTCTGTTTGAACGCACCGAGGATGAAAGCGACAAACGGCGCGCTTTCATAGGGTTAAGCGATAAGGCCGCCGATGCAATGGCGCAGTATTTTGCGCAGTTCCGTTCGCAGGGCTTGGCCGCCTAGGCGCAATCCGGCGCAATTCGGCGCAGCACAACTGTTTGCCCTGCGTAATCTGCGGCTAGGGCTTGCTCGCTATAGGCGAACCTTTCCGCATCGGCCCGGGCCCTAGCGAGTATGTCTGGGCCGATGTCGCCATCCATTAAAACGCGATCTGCTGTTCCCAGCAATCGTGCCGCGCGCAGTGTCAATTCCTCAGGGTCATCGCTGGTGATGGTGACGGTTTCCGCAGAATTATTCGCGCCCACTTTCTCGCCATCGAACCATGATTTGACGCGCTTATTCGCGGCTTCAGTTAGTGGGTCGAGAGCGCCGCCCTCTGACAATGCTGCGTCCAAAACGCGGCGGCGGTCTGTTCCGCTGGGATATTTTGCGCGCAATTGGGGCCGGATTTTTTGCAGCGCACTGGCTAATTTGCCCAGAGTTTGCGGCAAAATTCGCTCAAGACGAAGGCGCACATGTTTCGCCAGACCAGCAGACGCGCCGCCTGTGCCAATCGCGATTAGCAGCGGGTCACGGTCAAGAATGCTGGGCGTTGTAAAATCGCATAGCTCTGGGCGATCAACGACATTCACCAGCAAGCCAGCGCAGCGCAAATTGATTGCCGCCGCCTCGCACGCCTTTGCATCCTCATAAGCGACAAAGGCAATGCGCACGCCTTCATCCACTGCCTCGCTCATCTCATTGATAACCACGGCGCCCGCGCGCTCGATTAGCCGGCGCTTGGGCTCAGCCGCTTCGCCGTCGCCCAGCAGCAATATTTTCTGGCCGCGCACTTGATGGAACAGCGGCAGGCTTGCGATTTGCCCCGATTTAGGGCCGCCGCTCACGTAAGGAAATCCGGTACGCGCTCTGCATCCAAAATTGCGGCGGCATCGATGCGGTCCGCCACGACCGCAAATTGATCGCCATCGACCATCACCTCGGCGACAAATCCGCGTGAGTTATAGCTCGATGCCATGGTTGCGCCATAAGCGCCCGCGGTGCGGAACACGGCCAGTTCGCCCGAGGCGACGCTGTCGCATTCACGGTCTTTGGCAAAAGTGTCGCCGGTCTCGCAAATGGGGCCGACAATATTGGCGGTCATGCGTTCGCCTGAGGGCTCGACCGCGTCAAAATCATGCCACGCACCGTAAAGCGCAGGGCGAGCAAGGTCGTTCATGGCTGCATCGACGATAACGAAAGGCGGGCCATTACCGCCGCGTTTGACGCGCACCACGCGGGTCAGCAAGACGCCGGCATTGCCCGCGATAACCCGGCCGGGTTCAAACGTCAGGCGCACGTCCCAATCTTTCGTCATGCGCGCAACCAATGCGCCATATTCTGCCGGGGAAGGCGGCACTTCGCCTGCTTTGTAAGGCACGCCGAGACCGCCGCCCAAATCGACATGGGTGATCGTGTGGCCAGCGCCGCGCAAATCGGCGATCAAAGCGCCAACCTTGGCAAAGGCGGTCTCCAGCGGTTCCAAATCCAGCAATTGGCTGCCGATATGGATCGCGATACCGCGCAAGTTCATTCCGTCTAATGCGGCCAATTCGGCGAACACTTCGCGCGCGCGCATGAGCGGCACGCCAAATTTATTCTCCGCCTTGCCGGTGGAGATTTTCTCATGCGTTTTGGCATCGACATCGGGGTTCACCCGCAGGACGGCGCAGGCTTCGATCCCGCGTGCAGCGGCGATTTCGGCAAGCTCGCGGCCTTCCTCGGTCGATTCAATATTGAACTGACCGATGCTTTTATCGAGGCCGAGCTCCAGCTCCGCGCGGGTTTTGCCAACGCCGGAGAACACCACATCTTCTGGCGCCATGCCAGCGGCCAAAGCGCGGGTTAGCTCGCCGCCCGATACCACATCTGCGCCAAAGCCCTGCCGCTGCAACACTTTGAGCACGGCAAGGTTGGGGTTGGATTTGACCGCAAAGGCGATCAGCGGCTTTTTATCGCCTGTGCCCAGCGGCTCCAAAGCTTCGCGGAACACCTTTGCATGGCGCTCCAGCGTAGCGCGCGAATAGACATAGACGGGCGTGCCCACGGCATCGGCGATGCTAGGAAGGGGGACGTCCTCGGCATGCAACACGCCGTCTTTGAGTGCGAAATGGTCCATTGAAACGGGCTCTAATTATTCAGTTTATTCAGGCGGAAGATCGAATGGATCGTCTTGGCGTTCTTCGGAGCGGCGGCGCAATTCCACGCTGCGTTCAGGAGCGGCCAGCGTTTCAAGATCGAGCAATTGCGCAGCATCTGAGGGGGTAGTCGTGCCATAGGGCGCCTGCGGCAAGGTGGCTCCTGCGCGTGGTTCCAGATCGGCGCGCTGTCCGCAGGCTGATATTGCCAAAGCCGAGCCAAGAGCGAGCGATATTTTTACAGAAAGGCGCATTATTTTCCTCCAGCCAGATGCTTTTTAGCGCGGGCGACTTGCTCTTTTACCTGAGCCGGAGCGGTTCCGCCATAGGAGCTGCGCGCGCGCACTGAACTGCCCACCGACAAAGCGTCAAACACGCGGTCATCAATGCGGGCGTCGATGCCTTTCAATGCGCTCAAAGACAATTGATCGAGAGCCACGCCCTCTTTCTCTGCCAATTTCACTGCCGCGCCGGTGATGTGATGCGCCTCGCGAAACGGAATGTCGCCTTCGGTGACCAGCCAATCGGCAAGGTCTGTCGCTGTGGCAAAGCCTTGTTCGGCGGCATCGCGCATGCGTTCAGGGTTGAAATCGCTATCGGCAATCATGCCGGTCATAGCGGCAATGCTCAATTCCAGCAGGCCAGCAGCCTCGAACACGGGCGGCTTATCGTCCTGCATGTCTTTAGAATAAGCGAGCGGCAGGCCTTTCATTGTGATCATTAGCGATGTTGCGCAGCCAATCACGCGGCCGGCATGCCCGCGCACCAATTCTGCTGCGTCCGGGTTCTTCTTTTGCGGCATGATGGAGCTGCCGGTGGACAAAGTATCCGGTAGGCGCACAAATCCGAAAGGCTGGCTTGCCCAGATTACAAATTCCTCTGCCAGACGCGACAAATGCAATGCGCATTGGCTGGCGGCCATAAGGAAATCGAGCGCAAAATCGCGGTCCGACACGGCATCGAGACTGTTCGAGGTTGGCCGGTCAAAGCCCAGCGCTTCTGCGGTCATATCGCGGTCAATTGGAAAGCCTGTGCCCGCCAAAGCAGCCGAGCCCAGCGGGCTTTCATTCAGCCGCGCCCGCGCATCGGCAAAGCGCGAACGGTCACGCCGGATCATTTCGTAATAGGCGAGCAAATGGTGGCCGAGCGACACCGGCTGCGCTGTTTGCAGATGCGTAAAGCCGGGCATGATGGAGGCGGCATGTTCCTCTGCGCGGGCAACCAATGCCTGCTGCAAAAGATGCAAAGCGCCGTCCACGCGGTCCATTTCTGCGCGAACCCAAAGTTTGAAATCGGTCGCGACTTGATCATTGCGGCTGCGTGCTGTGTGCAAACGGCCTGCGACCGGCCCGATCAATTCAGTGAGCCGCGCCTCCACCGTCATGTGGATGTCTTCAAGATCCCAATCCTCTGGCACGCCGTCCGCTTCATATTCCGCGGCGACTTGGTCGAGCCCGCCTGCAATGGTTTCAGCATCGGCCTTGGTGACAATACCGCTGGCGCCCAGCATGGCGACATGGGCCTTGGATGCGGCGATGTCTTGCCGCCACAGCGCCTTGTCAAACGGGATTGAGGCATTGATTTCGCGCATGATCGCGCTAGGCCCTTCAGCGAACCTGCCGCCCCACATGCTGTTGCCCTCTGTAGGCTTGGAGTCTGCCATCTTGTACCGTCTGCCGTTTCGTCATTTTCTGCTTGCGCTCGGTTTGAGCGTCACTCTTACCGCCTGCGATAGGGCGGCAGAGGCAGACGCGCAACAACAGGAAAGCTCCGGCGCAGCAAAGTCTGTCTTAACGGGTGAAATTGACCGGACATTTGCGGGCACAGCCATGCCGTCTGCGCAATTGACGCATACAGATGGCAGCACGCTGGATTTGGCGTCGCTAAAGGGGGAGCCGGTGCTGGTGAACTTATGGGCGACATGGTGCGCGCCCTGCGTGTTGGAGATGCCCATGCTCGACAATTTGGCCGACGAGCTGGGCGGTGATGTTCGCGTGCTTACTGTGAGCCAAGATTTAACGGGCGAAGAAGCGGTCGCGCCATTCTTTGCCAAATACAATTTCGTAAATTTGCAGCCATGGATGGACCGGCAAAACGTGCTGGGCTTTGGCTTTGGCGGCGACAGCCTGCCAACGACAGTACTCTATAATGCAGCGGGCGAGGAAGTGTTCCGCGTTGCAGGCGGCTATGAATGGGATAGCGAAGAGGCGCAGGCTCAGATCAAAGAGGCGCTCGCTGATTGAGCCCCAAAAGCAAAAGGCCGCGCTGCTGAAAAGCAGAAACGGCCTTTGTTTCCATATTGAAGGAATGGTGGGCGATGACAGGCTCGAACTGCCGACCCTCTCGGTGTAAACGAGATGCTCTACCAACTGAGCTAATCGCCCATTCCGTTCGTTGGAAGTGGCGCTTCTAACGCGCAAATCTTGAAAATCAATTGCTGATGTCGAGTTTCTTTTGCGCAAGGGCAAGGAAAGCGCGTAAAAAGGTCGCTATGAAAACGCCCAACCTTCTCATTTTGGCCACAGGCGGCACCATTGCCGGAATGGCCGGCAGCGCGACTCGTGCGGATTATGCACCGGGGCAAATCGGCATCGACACCTTCCTCAGCGGCGCGCGCGAGTTGGGGTTGGATGCGCGCTTCACTGGTGTTCAAGTCGCCAATATCGGGTCTGAGAATATTGGGCCGGAAGTCTGGACGCGGCTTCATGCGCATTGCTTAGACGCGCTGGCGGGCGATGAATTTGACGGAGTGATCATCACTCACGGTACCGACACGGCGGAGGAAACCGCCTTTCTGCTGCATATGACTTTGCCCAGCAACAAACCAATTGTGCTGGTCGGCGCGATGCGGCCAGCGGACGCTGTTGGCTATGATGGCTTGCGCAATTTCGCCAATGCGGTGCGCGTGGCGAGCGATCCAGCGGCGGCGGGGCGCGGTGTGCTTGTGGTGATGAGCGACCGTGTTCATGCAGCGCGTGATGTTCGCAAGGCCCGCACGCGGGGCACAGAGGCCTTTCGCGGTTTCCCGCGCGAATCGGTTGGACTGGTGACGCCATCGGCTTTGGAATGGTTCGGTGCGCCTTGGCGTGTGGGCGAAGACGCGCGTTTTGCTTACGAGGAAGGTTTGCCTGATGTGCCGATCCTGCTGATCCATGCAGGCATGACGGCTGACTATGTCACGCGCTTGGTCACAGATCAGACGCGCGGTGTGGTGGTCGCGGGCGCAGGCGAGGGCAATATGCCCGAAGCGGTGCGCCGCGCCTTGGCCGGCTTGGCGGCGGACGGCATGCCAGTGGTGCGCGCCAGCCGCCTTGATGAGGGGCTGGTCGACCGCGAGCCAGAGGATGATGAAAATCGTTTTATCGCAGGCCGCGCGCTCACGCCGCAAAAAGCGCGGATATTGCTACAATTGCTGATCGCCAGCGAGGTCACAGACCCCGCTGACATTCAGACGGAATTTGATAGTAGGTAGAAGGTGCTAGCGTCCGTACTTCGACAAGCTCAGCATGAACGGTATGCTTCAAACGGCGGCGCAGCCGCCGCAAGGGCGCCCGCCCGCCCGCAGCGACGCGGCCTTCAGGCCGTGTGAGCGAGGAAAGCGAAGCTGAACGACCAAAGGGAGGACAAACCGCACGCCGGACGGCGTGCGGTTATCCAATCAAGAATGCGGCGTGACCAGATATTTCTCGCCGGTTTTCATCTGGCGATAATCAAGAATCGCTTCTTTCGTCAGCATCTCTTCCAGATTGACCTTCGCTTTGTAATTCGAGGCGAATGTCGTGCCGAGGTTTTGCACCACGCGTGTGCGCATCCGTAGCACTGTTTCCATGCCAGCATTGGCCAAGAATGGCGTCAGCAAGAAGCCAGCGATTGACCATTGCAGGCCGTAGCTTGGCGTCAGGATCGTTGGGCCAAGATCAAGGCGGCCATATTGATACATCTTCTTCTGCTGGTTCGCACCGTAACGGGAATATTCCGTCATTTGGGAAACGGCGACCTGCTCCATCGCTTTCAAAACGCCGTCGGCTGCCTGTCCGCCGCCAATCGGATCAAAGCCAATAAAGGCGCTTGTTGCAGCAATCGCAGTACGCAATTGCTTGGTGTAATCATCATCGGATGAATTCACGACATGCTCCGCGCCCGCAGCTTTAAGCAGATCAACATGCTCCTGCTTGCGCACAATATTCACAAGCTTAATGCCGTCTTCGAGGCAGATTTTGTTGAGCATTTGACCTAGGTTTGATGCAGCGGCCAAATGGACAATCGCGTCATGACCTTCGGCCTTGGCTGTTTCCACAAAGGCCAAAGCGGTCATCGGATTGACGAATGAGCTAGCGCCAGCCTCCGATGAATGATCGCCAAGCGGCAAACACATCATGGCATCGGCAATTGCATATTGGCTGAATGCATGGCCGGGCACGCAGGCAACGCGCTGGCCCATCAGAGCTTTCGCCATATCGCTATCGCCGGTCGCGACGACGGTGCCAGCGCCTTCATTGCCTGCCTCTAGGCGTTGGCCGTGGCGGGCTTTCTGACCCGAAAGAAATGGCTCTGGCATTTGCGCAACCACTTTGCCGGTTGAATATTCGGCCGTTTCAAAATCGGCTGCACTGGCAAGGATCGCAAGGTCCGATGGATTGATCGGCGCCGCTTCCATTTTGACAAGGACTTGATTGCCGGTTGGCTCTGGGAAGGTGCTTTCGACGACTTCAAGGGTCAGCGCGCCGCCCGCGTCCAAAGTGGTGAAAAGTTGTTTGCCTGTGGTCATGATTGCTCTCCTAGTTTCGGTTTGAAACCTAACTAGGCGCTTGGCACAGCGATGGCTAGGGTGTCGTTAGGTCAAGTGCTCTCGGCTTGACCTTCAGGATAGATCGCTTCGACAAAATACAGCCCGTGGGCCGGGGCATTATGCCCCAATTCTTGCCGGTTTTTCGCAGCCAATGCCTCAGCCATGCGGCTTTCTTCCCAAGTGCCCGTGCCAACCATTTTCAAGCTGCCTACAATGCTGCGGACTTGGTGATGGAGGAAGGAGCGCGCGGCGACATGGACGTGGATTTCTGGTCCGTAAGGCCCGTCGGCCCGCACCACATCCACTTGGTCGAGCGTTTTGACAGGGTCTTTTGACTGACAGCGCACGGAGCGAAACGTGGTGAAATCGTGGCGGCCAACAAGGCATTGCGCGGCGCGGTGCATGGCCTCTACATCGAGGACGGGCGCAACTTGCCACACGCGGTTTTTATCGAGCGCCAGCGGCGCACGGCGATTGGCAATGCGGTAGAGATAGCGGCGCCCCCTGCAGGAAAAGCGCGCATGCCATTCATCATCCACAACCTCGCAATGCGTGACCGCAACGGGATCGGGCCGAAGATGCGCGTTCAGCCCCTCCATCAAGCGAAAAGGCGCAATGTCCTTTTCCAGATCAATATGGCTGCGCATGGCCAGCGCATGGACGCCCGCATCGGTGCGCCCCGCGCTGAGCATTTGCACATCTTCACCGCTCAGCGCTTTGGCCGCGGACTCAATTGCGCCTTGCACGCTCGGCCCATGCGGCTGGCGCTGGAGGCCGAGGAACGGCGTCCCGTCATATTCAAGGGTAAGCGCGAAACGGGTCACGTCAGCTGCGTGCCCTTGGCTACAGGGTTGCCGCGCAGAAAATCGCTGAGGTCCATTGCCGGTTTGCCCGCGCGTTGCAGGCGGGCGGGGCGCAAGGCTCCTGATCCGCAAGCGATGGCGCAATTATCGTCCAAGACTTCTCCCGCCGCGCCCGAACCTTCAGCAAGCTGAGCACGCAAGATTTTTACCCGCTGCCCGTCATGCTCAAACCAAGCGCCGGGGAAGGGGGCGAGACCGTGGATGTGCCGCACCAAATCCTCGGCATCGCGCGACCAATCAATCCGCGCCTCTGCTTTGTCGATCTTCGGCGCATGAGTAGCCTCATCATCATCCTGCGCCACGGCCACATGCTTATCCAATTCGCGCAAAACCTGAACCATTAGCCCAGCGCCCAATTCCGCCAATTCCTCGGTCAATTCGCCAGTGGTTTTGTCTTCGATAGGCGTGCGTATCGTCGCGAGCATTGGGCCAGTATCCAGCCCCGCTTCCATCTGCATGATCGTCACGCCTGTGCTCGCATCTCCTGCCATAATCGCGCGGTGAATAGGCGCAGCGCCGCGCCATTTCGGCAATATTGAAGCGTGGATATTGAGGCAGCCGTTGGTCGGCGCATCAAGCACCACTTGCGGCAAAATGAGGCCATATGCGGCCACAACGCAGACATCAGCATTGAGCGCCGCAAAATCGGCCCGCGCCTCGTCCGATTTCAGCGATTTGGGTGAGCGAACCTCCAGCCCCAATGTCTCCGCCGCCTTTTGCACGGGGCTCGGCATCAGCTTCTTGCCACGGCCAGCAGGGCGCGGCGGCTGCGTATACACGCAAGCAATTTCGTGGCCCGCATCCGTTAATGCGCGCAAAGCCGGTACCGCGAAATCGGGCGTTCCCATAAAAATGATGCGCATGACTGGTGCCTTGGGCCTTTCTTGAATGCACGAAGGCCCCTATCTCTCCACTCATGGCATCGCAAGAGATAGACAGTCTGTCGGGCGCATTGGCGCGCCTTCCCGGTTTGGGGCCGCGCTCTGCCCGCCGCGCCGTTTTGTGGCTGGTGAAGAACCGTGAACAGGCTTTGCCCGCCTTGCTCGATGCGCTTTCTGCCGTGCAAGAAACGCTGGTGGAGTGCGATGAATGCGGCAATGTCGACACGCAAAACCCTTGCGGCATTTGCGCTGATCCGCGCCGCGATCAGAAATCGCTCTGCGTGGTCGAGGATGTGGCGGATTTATGGGCGCTCGATCGCTCGCGGCTCTTCTCAGGGCGTTATCATGTGCTTGGCGGAAAACTCTCCGCGCTAGACGGCGTTCGGCCAGAGGACTTGGCGATTGGATCGCTGTTGGACCGCGTATCGCAGGGCGGCATTGATGAGGTCGTGCTGGCGATGAATGCGACTTTAGAGGGGCAAACGACCGCGCATTATATTGCCGAGCGGTTGGAGGAATTCTCCGTCCGCATCACGCAATTGGCGCATGGTCTGCCCGTTGGCGGAGAGCTGGATTACCTCGATGAAGGCACGCTGGCGCAGGCGCTGAGAGCGCGGCGGCCTGTTTGATTGGAACGCACAGCTTGCGCGCAGGCTAATCGCTCCCTAAATCGCCCCCATGGCTATTCACGAAATTCTCGAAGTTCCCGATCCGCGTTTGAAAACCGTCTCCACCGATGTGACGGATTTCGGCGCCGATCTCAAAACCCTCGTCGATGATATGTTTGAGACGATGTACGCAGCAAACGGCATCGGCCTTGCCGCCATTCAAATCGGCGTGCCGAGCCGTGTTCTTGTCATTGATCTTCAACCGGAAGACCCTGACGCTGATCCGGTGGAGTGCGATCATGATGGCCATGCGCACACCCATCCGGCAACCAAGAATGAGCCGCGCATTTTCATCAATCCGGTGATTGTCGATCCGGCTGACCAGCTTGCAACCTATCAAGAAGGCTGCCTGTCAGTGCCAGAGATTTACGCCGATGTGGACCGCCCAGAAACCTGCACTGTTGAGTATAAGGACGTGGATGGCAAAGCGCATTCAGAGGATCTTACCGGCCTGATGGCGACCTGTATCCAGCATGAGATGGACCATTTGAACGGCGTATTGTTCATTGACCACCTGAGCCGCTTGAAGAAGCAAATGGCGCTGAAAAAGCTGAAGAAGCTTAGGGCTGCGTAGGGCATTGCATCCATTTTGGGGGTAACTGCGCGAGCTCTTATTGAGTTCCCACTTTGTTCCGTGTAAGATTGACGCATGGATACGACAATTCTCGCGGTAATTTTGCTCATTCTCGGCCTTGCTATTGGCGGCGGGGCAGGGTGGTTCTTTGGTTCTAAGCCGGTGGCCGATTGGCGTGCGCGCTTTGAAGAAAAGCAGGGCGAGGCAAAAGAGCTGGACGAAAAGTTCCGCCGTGCTGGCGCGGAATTGGGTCAGTCTCAAATTGAATTATCCGCGACCAAGGAACGTGCCGCAAGGGCGGACGCTTTGGCGAGTGATTTGGACAAGGCGCGGGCGGAAAACGCGCAGTTCAGTGCCGAACGCGCAGGTTTTGCTGAGCAGAAACGCTTGCTTGAGGAAAGCCGCTCAAAGCTACTTCAAGAGTTTGAAAACACTGGCGCAAAAGTGCTTCAGCGCAATCAGGAAGCATTCCTGCAGCGGGCTGAAGAGCGCTTCAAAGAGTCGGAACAAAAGGGCGAGGAGAAGATCAAAACGCTTCTCAATCCCGTTGGTGAACGGCTTGAAAAATATGAAAAACAGGTTGAAACGTTGGAGAAGCAGCGGGTCGATGCGTTTGGGCAATTGACCGGCCTAATTGCCTCTATGCGAGAGGGACAAGAAGAAGTCCGGCGCGAGGCGCAGCGGCTTGGCAATTCCCTCACCAATGCGCCCAAAGCGCGCGGGCGATGGGGTGAGCGAGCGCTGCAAAATCTGCTCGAACAATGCGGTCTGGCTGAGCATACGGATTTTGAACTTGAGAAGTCGGTAGAGACCGATGAAGGCCGCTTGCGCCCTGATGCGATCATCAATGTACCGGGCCAGAAAAAGCTCGTGATCGACAGCAAGGTTTCCCTCAATGCCTATCAAGAGGCGTTTGAGGCAGATGATGACGATACGCGCGAACACCATTTGAAACTGCACGCCAAATCAATGCGCAATCATGTGCAAACGCTTGGCGCGAAATCTTACCAAAGCCAATTTGAAGAAGCGCCCGATTACGTCATCATGTTCGTGCCGGGCGAGCATTTTGTCACCGCCGCATTGGATGCCGATCCGCAACTATGGGATTTTGCCTTTGAGCGCAGAGTGTTGCTGGCCACGCCTACCAATCTGGTTGCGATTGCGAGGACCGTTGCGCAGGTTTGGCGGCAGGATGGCCTCGCAAAAGAAGCGCAGGAAATCGGCCGCATGGGCGCAGAACTTTACGACCGACTGCGTGTCTCTGCAGAACATTTGAAACGTGTTGGTGGCGGGCTTGAGTCAGCGGTCAATAATTACAACAAATTCGTGGGTTCGTTTGAGCGCAATGTGCTGTCCTCCGGCAAGCGTCTGGCAGACAAAGGCGTCGAAGTGGGCAAGGCAGAAATTGCTGAGGTTCCGCTTGTAGAGGGCGCACCGCGCTACAACACTAAGGATGCCGATGCGTCCGATGAGGCGGAAAAATTGCTTATAAATGACGCCTCAAAAGACAAGGCCTTAGATGGCGATAGCACCGTAAGTGGATAAGTCTGCATCTGGGCTCGGTCAGGGCTAAAAAGTCACCCCAGCTGCATTGCCTATGGTCTGAATTGCCAATAAGCCGCCTGTTCCTATTAAAGGGAAAGGGACACAATGAAAAAAGCTTATATGATTACTGCCGCAACTGCTGGCGCGATGATGCTTGCCGCATGCGGTGAAACTGCCTCTGAAAACGCGACTGCTGAAACAGCAGAAGCGACCACAGAAACTGTGTCTGAAGATTGCACGCAGGAAACTCTGCTTGCGAAGGCAACTGAAGTTGGCGAAAAAATGCAAGGCTTGGCGAGCGATCCAGAAGCGATGGCTGCGATGGCTGAAAAAATGCAAGAAGTTCAAGCGAGCGCTCAAGAAGAAGGCTACGATATTGCCGCTGCTTGCGCCGTCTATGACGAGCTTCTTGCTGAAGGCTAAACCGCTTTCACACTGACACTATAGTGACATTATCGGCGAGGCGGAGCTTTCTCTGTCTCGCCGTTTTGTTTTCAGGCTTAGGGGGCCTAAGTAGCGCTTAACTCTCCAGCGACGCCAAAACTTCATAAGCCAGAACCGCACCGGCAACCGCTGCGTTCAGGCTGTCGGCACGCCCGCGCATGGGCATGGTGACGCGCAAATCGCATTCCGCTTCATAGCTTTCCGGCAGGCCTTGGCTTTCATTGCCGACCAAGACGAAGCACGGGCTTTCATAAGCCGCCCCGCGATAGGGCACAGCTTCGCGCAAAGACGCAGCCACTAGCTGACCTTTCTCCTCACGAAGCCACGGCAAAAATTCATCCCAGCTCGCCCGCGCGATAGCTTTGGTGAAAACCGCGCCCATGCTGGCGCGCACGGCCTCTGCGCTGAACGGATCGGCGCAGTCGTCAATTAGGATCAAGCCGCCAGCGCCGACTGCATCGCAGGTGCGCAGCATTGTGCCCAAATTGCCCGGATCGCGCAGGCTTTCCGCCACCATCCAAATGGGCGCGGCATCGCGGTCTATCGCGGCTAGACTTGTATCGAATTCTTTGAAGACGCCGGTCACCGCCTGCGGGTTCGATTTGCCGGTGATTTTGGAGAGAATATCGGGCCTGGTTTCGATCACCTCGCCGCCGCTGCGCAAAACCTCTGCCTCAAGCGCGTCGAGTAAAGTGTGCGCCTCGCGGGTTTTTGACATGACCAAAAGCTCGGGCAAATGGCCACATTCGCGCGCGTCTGTTAGGAGGCGCAGACCCTCGGCCAGAAATTCGCCAGCCGCCTTGCGGTGCTTCTTCTCGCGCAGGCTGCGCAAATATTTGACTGTCGGATTGGAATAGCCCGTAATCTCGCGGCGCATTAGGCGGCTCGCAATTCAGGCATGGCGGGCAAGGTCACTCTTCACCAAAACCGTTTTCAACCAGCGCCGACAATTCATCCAGCACCGTGTCGGCATTGTCGCCCTCAACGATCAGTTCAATATCATCGCCCTTGGCCGCGCCCAGCATCATCAGACCGAGGATAGAGCCGCCGCCCGCTTCATTGCCGCCCTTGGCGACGCGCACGGAGGTTTCACTGGGGATTTCTGCGACAGCGCCGACGAATTTGGCGCTGGCTCTTGCGTGCAATCCGCGCTTATTGACGATGGTGATTGTTTTGCGAAAAGCGCTCATGCTTGAGCTTCCCGCGGCTCAGCCTCATCGCCCAGAAATTCAGACGCGACAGTGATATAATTACGGCCCGCCTGCTGCGCGGCTTCAACCGCCTGCGTCACTTCCATCTTGCCGCGCGCACCGGCCAGCCTGATCAGCATAGGCAAATTGATCCCGGCAATGACTTCCACCTTGCCGCGTTCCAGCAAAGAAATCGCCAGATTGGACGGGGTACCACCAAACAAATCGGTGAGGATAATAACGCCGGAGCCAGCCTCGACAGAGGTGATAGCGCCTGCGATCTCCGCGCGCCGCTGCTCCATATCGTCATTGGGGCCAATGCACACGGTCGCCACGCCTGTTTGCGGGCCGACAACATGCTCCATCGCATGGACAAATTCCTTGGCCAAATCGCCATGGGTGACCAAAATCATACCAATCATAGGGTGAAGCCGGATCCGTTATTGCCAGTCATGTGCGTACTGCCTTGGTGTATCAATCGGAGTGAGCTGAGCCATTTACCGTTTCATCTGTTCGATGGCATCGGTCGCTCTGGAACTCAAATTGCGATGGCGAACAGTGGGCGAAAAGCCCTCTTCGCGCAAGAGCGTGCCCATTTGATCCGCGGTAAAGACAGAGCGGTGCCTCCCTCCGGTACAGCCAAAGGCGATGTGGACGTAGCTTTTGCCCTGCGTGGCATAACGCGGGAGCAAATCCAAAATCAGGTCCCTGATACGCTCAAAGGCGGGGGCAAAGCCGCTATCCTTGCGGATATGATTACCAACGGGTGCATCCAGTCCGGTCTGCTCGCGCAAGTCCTCCACCCAATGCGGGTTGTCGAGGAAGCGCATGTCAAACACCAGATCAGCCAGAGGCGGCATTCCGCGCGCAAAGCCAAAGCTGGAGACGGTGACAGTCATTGGTTTATCGACGCTTTCGCCGAACAATTCGCGAATATGCTGCTGCAATTGATTGCTCGCAAACTCGCTGGTGTCGATGACCATATCGGCCCAGCGGCGCATGGGTTCGAGCAGCTCGCGCTCGGCCCGTATGCCATCAGTCAGCGGGCGCCCATGAGCCATGGGGTGACGGCGGCGGGTTTCATTATAGCGCCGCTCAAGTTCGCCGGAGGAGCAATCGATAAACATCGTACTGAGTTGAAACTGCGGTAGCTGGGTCAGCTCTTTTACAAGCGTGATCACATCATCAGGCACAAAACCGCGTGTGCGTGAGTCGAAGCCAATAGCCAGCGGGCCTTGATGGCTGCCATTCTGGTCATCGGGATTGGCCAGCAAGCCTTTGAGCAAGCGTACGGGAAAATTGTCGATTGTCTCCCAGCCCAAATCCTCCAGCACCTGAAGTGCGGTGGATTTGCCTCCGCCAGCAAGGCCGGTGACAAGCAGAATGGTCTGCTTTTCCGATGATCCAGGAAGGCGCGTCGATGAGCTCATGAGGCTGCGTCTATTGCGCCTAGCAGAGCGGCTTGGAAAGCGCTTTTTTGCCTCATGCGGTTTTGAGCCCATGCATTTGCAGTGCATATTCTGCGCGCAGGGCAAGCTGCGGGTCATGAGCGGGCAGGGTTAGCTCCGGTATCGCCATGCCCAACACCGCGCGTTTTGGAGCAGGCTCCACCAGACGCGGCGCGTTGTCTGCCAATGTGATGATGAGTGCCAGCGGGGCAGAAGTGGCCGGCATATCGGTAACACCGACATGGCGGATTTCCATTTTGCCAGCGATATTGGGCGGAGGCGCTGCGATCACTTGCTCGCCCGATTGTGTGAGGGTCACGCCGTCATCGCCAATCAACCGCGCGCCGCGATCTATCAGAGCCAAAGCAAGGCTGCTTTTGCCGCTGCCCGGCTCGCCTTCAATCATCACCGCGCGGCCATCTATTGCGACGCAGCTGGCTTGGATGATTTGGGATGCAGCCGCTTCGCTCACTGTGCGAACCTATTGCGCCGCTGGCAGGGTTAGTTGCAGGCACGCGCCATCCATGCCATCTTCGCGGGCAATCGCGGTTAGGCTGCCCTCATGCGCCTCGGCAATGGTGCGGGCAATCGCCAAGCCAAGGCCCGAGTGATTGCCGAAATCCTCCGTTTCGGGGCGCACGGAATGGAAGCGCTGAAACACTTTTTCGCGGGCTTCTTCGGGGATGCCCTCGCCGCTATCGCTGACGGTGATCATCACTTGCTCGCCGTCATTATCAATCGCCACGTCAATCGGGGCATTGATGGGCGAGAAGGACACGGCATTGTCGATTAAATTCTCGATCACACGTTCCAACCGCGCAGCAACACCAATGACAACAGCGGACCAACCTGTGTGTTTGAGATTGATTTGGTGATCCATATTTTCAGCGCGCGCCTCGCGGGAGCCAATGATTGCTTCGACCAGAGCTGTCATATCAATGCTTTCCAAAGTGGCGCGCGACATTTCGGCGTCGATCCGGCTGGCATCGGAAATCTCCGTCACCAAACGGTCGATCCGGCGAACATCATGGGTGGCGATATCGAGCAACTGCTCGCGCAGTTCAGGGTCCTCGACGCGGGGCAAAGACTCAATGGCGCTGCGCAAGGATGCGAGCGGGTTTTTGATCTCATGCGCGACGTCTGCGGCAAAGCTCTCCACCGCATCAATGCGGTTGCGCAGGGCCGCTGTCATGTCAGAGATTGTGCGAGCAAGGCTGCCAATTTCATCGCCGCGCTCCGGCAGGCGCGGCACTTCCACATCGCGCCCGCGCCCTTGGCGCACGCGGATTGCTGCATTGGACAATTGCCGGATCGGGGCGACGATTGTGCGCGCCAGAAACAGTGACAACATGGTCGAGCCAAACAAAGCCAGCAGCACGCCGATGATCAACGTGGAGCGGGCGCTGCGCACGGCCTCTGTAATATCAACCGCATTGCGAGTGGTCATCAAGGTCGCGCCATTGAGCCCAACGGGAGCCGCCGCGGTGACGACCGGCGTGCGGTCAGGGGCAAGGGTCAGCTCAATCTGCGTAACGCCTTCGTCGCGGGCGCGGGCAAGCACGGGCCATGCATCAGCCTGCTGACTTTCAGGCTCCACATAAGGCGCAACAGGCTCTGCGCTGACCACAGCCTCAACACCTTTGTCGAGCATGACTGCAAAGGAATGGCCCCACGTATCAGGGCCGGCATCGGCGAGCACAAATGCTGGCTCATCCAGCGCGAAGCTATCGGCCCAAAGAAACCCCTCAGCATCATACATGCGCAGCCGCATTGTCTGTTCCTTGCCGATCTGGATCAGCAGGGCCTCTTGGCGCTCTCGGGTGGCGCCGGCCAAAGCTTCGGCAGTAATCTGCGCCTCGATCCGCGCCAATTTATAGCGTTCGGACAGCAATTGCGCGCGGTAGCTATCAATGTAGAAAATCCCGCCGCCCAGCAGCAGCAGCGGCAAAATGTTCACAAACAAGATGCGCGTGGTCAGCGTCAGCCAGCCGCCGCTTCTAATTTGTTCTAAGCGGCCAACTTCGCCGGATGGCACGTCCACTTCAGCCATCAGTGTAGCTATATCCAGCGCCATAAAGCGTCTCAATCGCGGAGAAGCTTTTGTCGGTTACGCGGAATTTGCGCCGCATGCGTTTGATGTGGCTGTCGACTGTGCGGTCATCGACGAAAATATCATCGGGATAGGCTGCATCCATTAGCTGATTGCGGCTTTTGATGACACCGGGCCGCGTGGCCAAAGCCTCAAGGATTAGGAACTCTGTCACGGTCAGTGAAACTGCGCGCCCATCCCATGTCACTTGATGGCGGGTCGGGTCCATGAACAAGCGGCCATGCGCAACAACAGGTGCGGCAGGTTCAGCCTCGCTGCGATCAGCATCGAGCATGCGCGAGGGATTGGCGCGGCGCAAAATGGCGCGAATGCGCGCAGTCAAAAGGCGCAGGCTGAAAGGTTTGGCGATATAATCATCCGCGCCCAGTTCCAGCCCTTGCTCCTCGTCTTGCTCATCATCCTTACTGGTCAGGAATATCACCGGCAGAGCGATCTGTTCACGCACGCGGGCGAGCAATTCCAGCCCGTCCATATTCGGCATCTTAATATCGAACACCGCCAAATCCGGCGGGTTCTCCAGCAAAGCTTTCAGCGCGGTCTGCCCGTCGGAATAGACCCGCGTGACATAACCTTCTGCTTGCAAAGCGATAGAGACAGAGGTCAGGATATTGCGGTCATCATCCACCAGCGCGATGACAATATCGTCGCTATTGCCGGGGGTGTTTGCAGTTTCGTCGACCATCAGATTGTCTCGTTTTGCGCAATTCGCTTGTAAATAATGCTTAGGCGCAGACTAGCCGCTTTGCCTGAGCGAAACAACGGCAGTCCGGTTTGTTTCTCATGCCCGGCGCCGCGGGGTGAATTGCAAAAGGTGCTTAACCCAAATGCCGCCGGTTTGACGCAGGGGAAGGGGCGCTCTATGCGCTGCGGTAAGGACGCGCATTCGTATGCAGCGATTCCCTTTGCCGTTCCCTTTGCCGCAGTCAAATAGGCGCGGCGATGACTCTTTGACCGGGCAAGCGCATTTGCCCAATGCATTGAAATTCAGGAGAAAATAGTGCCGATCCCTCTCGCTCACTCGCTTGCTGACCAAAATATTCAGGCCAAGGCCGACATTCACCCCAATCTCGGCACCTCCGAACTGGTCGAAGCCGCCATCCGCAATGGCGAAGGCGAGCTTTCCAAATATGGCTCGCTCGTTGTTAAAACGGGCACGCATACGGGCCGTTCTGCCAAGGACAAATTTATCGTCCGCAATGCAGAGACAGAGGACAGCGTTTGGTGGGGCAAGGTCAATGCTTCCATGACGCCGGAGCACTTTGCGGCATTGAAAGAGGATTTCCTCGCAGCCGTTGGCGAGAAAGACACGCTCTATGTCGCTGATCTGTTTGGCGGCTCTCAGCCAGAGCACCGCGTCAATGTGCGCGTGATCAATGAGCTGGCGTGGCACAATCTGTTTATCCGCACATTGCTGGTGCGCCCTGATGCAGCCGAGCTTGCGAATTTCGCGCCGGAATACACCATCATTGATTTGCCCAGCTTCCGCGCTGATCCAGCCCGCCACGGTTGCCGCAGCGAGACAGTGATTGCGGTCAATCTCGAGGAGAAATTGATCCTGATTGGCGGCACGAAATATGCCGGCGAGATGAAGAAAAGCGTCTTCGGCATTCTCAACTATCTACTGCCGACGAAGGGTGTGATGCCAATGCATTGCTCCTCCAACATTGGCCCAGATGGCAAGACGGCGGTATTCTTCGGTCTTTCAGGAACAGGCAAAACAACGCTTTCGGCTGACGCTTCGCGCACGCTGATTGGCGATGATGAGCATGGCTGGTCAGACACAGCGGTCTTCAATTTCGAAGGCGGCTGCTATGCCAAAATGATCAAGCTTTCCGAAGAAGCCGAGCCAGAGATTTTCGCCACATCGCGCATGTTCGGCACGGTGCTGGAAAATGTCGTGATGGACCCGCAAACCCGCGATCTCGACTTTGATGACAATTCGCTGGCGGAGAACACACGCGGTGCTTACCCGCTGGAATCCATCCCCAACACCTCTGAGAAAAACCTCGGCCCCGTGCCCAGCAATGTGATCATGCTGACCGCTGATGCCTTTGGCGTTTTGCCTCCGATTGCACGCCTGACACCGGACCAAGCGATGTATCACTTCCTATCGGGCTACACCGCTAAGGTAGCAGGCACAGAGATCGGTGTGACCGAGCCTGAGGCGACGTTCTCCACCTGTTTTGGTGCGCCCTTCATGCCGCGCCACCCCAGCATTTACGGCAATCTTCTGAAAGAACGCATTGCTGCTGGCGGTGCGCAGTGCTGGCTGGTCAACACCGGTTGGACCGGCGGCAAATATGGGACAGGTAGCCGGATGCCAATCAAAGCCACACGCGCTTTGCTGAATGCGGCACTCGACGGCTCATTGAACGATGCTGAATTCCGCAAGGATGCAAACTTTGGATTTGATGTGCCGGTTGCAGTGCCAGGCGTAGACAGCGCAATCCTCGACCCGCGCAGCACTTGGGCAAACGGCGAGGAGTATGACGCAATGGCGGACAAGCTGGTTAAGCTGTTCATCGACAATTTCGCTGAATTTGCCGATCACGTTGATGAAGGCGTGCGCCAATCTGCACCAAGCGGGAAGGCCGCCTAACCTGAATAGAATTTTACATTTGAGTATAGAGGGGGGGCCTCGTTCCAATGCTGGGACGGGGCCTTTCCTTTTGCGCGCTTTGCAGCGATAACAGTGCCATATTTAACAAAGGAGATTATCCCATGAGCATCCTCGACGGAATTCTGAAACAAGTTGCTGGTTCACCTGACACAGTTGCAGCCCTTGCCGAAAAAGTTGGCCTTGATCCTTCCATGGCTGAAAAGGCTGTTGCGGCGCTGGGCGCATCGCACGGCGAAGACGGCGACACAGTGACACTCGCGGCGGAAAAAACCGGCCTTGATGCAGGCGCGCTTGGCGGCATTATGGAGCAATTGGGCGGCGAGGGCGCTTTGGGCGATCTGGCTGGCAAGATGCAGGGTGAGGCCGGTGAAGGCGGTATTCTCGGCAGTATCGCTGGCATGCTCGACCAAGATGGCGACGGCAACCCGATCAATGATGTGCTCGGCATGGCCAAAGGCCTGTTCGGCAAGAAATAAGCTTCAATCAAAGGATAAGACTATGAGCCTTGTACAAATGTTGCAGCAATCCGGCGTGATTGACTCCATGGCCGGTGAATTGGGTGTAGACCCGCAAATCGCAAAAACGGCCGCTGGCGCTTTGCTGCCTGCTATCGTTGCCGGTATGGGGCGCAGCTCCACTGGCGCCGGTGCTTCAGGTGGTGGCGCTCTCGGCGGCCTCGGCCCGCTTGCAGGCGCGATTATGGGCGGCAGCGGCGGAGGCGGCGGTCTGCTTGATGCGGTGCTCGGCCAGACGCCAACGCCAACGGCCCAAGGCAATGACATCCTCGGCAATATCTTTGGCAGCAAGGATGTTAGCCGCGGTGTCGCAGGCGAAGTCGCGGCAATCACTGGCATTGATGAAGGGCTATTGAAGAAAATGCTCCCCATCCTCGCCATGGCGGTTGCCGGTTATATGGCCAAGAAAGCGGGCGGCGGTAATGGTGCAGGCGGCGGCGCATTGGGCGGCATCCTTGGCTCCATCGTCACAGGCATGATGAGCCGCTAAAACGCGCTCGATCAGTAAAGCAAAACAGAAGGGGCGGCAGAAATGTTCGCCCCTTTTTGCTTTGGGCGGTTCAACGGGGTTTATTCAGCGGATTCGTCAGAAGCATCTGAACCCAATGCCTCGATCTGCTTCTTCAGTTTGTTAAAGTTTACCGGTTTTCCGTCTGGCGCTGTCTTGAGGTAGTCGATAACTGCCTGCGCCAGCGCAGCCTGCTTTTGACCGTGCGGATCAGCAGCCACAGGCGCTAGTAAGTATCGTGCAATGACTGGATCGCCTTCTGCCATTTTCATTGCCGCAACCTCAACCGCCAGTGACTTATCAAATGGCGCAAGCTGGGTCGCGCGTTCCAAAGCTGCCCGTGCGCCCTCAGGTGGAATGGCGCCGCGCCCGGTAAAACTGCGGTAGTAATGGATAAGAGGCTGGGTGTGGTCTGCCTCTAGAGCATTGAGCGCCTGAAATGGTTTCATCGCTTTGGCAAAGGCGGCGGTTTTGCTGCCCTTCTCTGCATTTCGTGCAAGCCGAAATAAAGCAAGACCCTTTTGCACATAAGCGTTCTTGGCCAATTTGTCGGCCGCAATCGCGCGGTCAGCGGCGGCGATAGCGGCTGCATCATTTCCTGCGTCAAACTCGGCTTCGGCAAGGGCAGATAGAACGGCAGGGTCGGCGGAATACTTCGCTGCAACATTGCGGGCTTTTTCTGCCAGTTTTGCAGCGTCATCCTCATCGATCCCGCGCTTGGAACGCATGATCACATCCATCATATCGGCATGGCCTGCGCTAAGTTTTGCAACGTTTACAGCACCAATAGATATGTCACTTTTGTTGAACCGCATGCCAGCCATTTTGCGCTGACGGCCATAAGATTTCAGATCCTTTTCAAGCGCGTCCAAATCGCCGAATATCTTCTCAGCGGCATCAATTGATTTGGTGCCTGTCGCGACCTCGCGCCAGTAGCGGGATAGTTGACCAGACCGCTCAGGACTGAAACGCAAATAGTGGTAGAGCAGCCAACTGCGCCCATAAAACGCATCATAGCGACTGCCGCGGTTCTTGCGGTAAAGGTCATAATCGAGCAGTTCGCGAACCGGGACAGAGGCAGCTTGACTGATTTCCCATGCACGCTGATTATTTGGCAGCCCAATGTCCACTGATCCGTCATTGTTAAAGCGGGCAGAGGAGAAATATTCGGCCGCTCCTTCGCTTAACCAGCGTGGCATGGCGTGACGCGAAGATCCGATTAGGAAATGATGAGCATATTCGTGCAAGAGGATGGAAAGCGAGCGGTCGATGCCGCGCACGCTCAAATCGCGCGACATTCTGCTGCCCGTTTTTACGCGGCTGTTATCCTTGGCACGAATGCGCACATTGGGAACGAAACTTACTGAGCCACTGGCGCGTGGGATATAGAAACCGCCCACCGACGATCTGCGACTGCCGTAGATGACCCGCAATTCTTCAAGGCTGCCTGTCATATAGACCGTGAGGCGGCTCGAGGGGCTTGGCACTGCTACTTCACGGCCGCTCTCCAAGGTCATCGCGACATGATAGCGTTCCAGCATTTGCGCAAATTCTTCGATATCGCTGCTGCGCGAATCTGAATAAATAACAAAGCGGTCGCTTTCCGCCTTGTGCCAAGCCGCCGATGCTGGCGTGACGCACAATACACTAAGAATAGCTGCAAAAATTGCCCGAAAAAGTGGCTGCCGCATTAAGTCTAAATCCCCGTAACCCCAATTGCTTTGTATAGAGCAGGAATCCACAGGCCAATGCAAGTGCAGTCTTGAGGGGTTTTAATCAGGCAGTAGCGAGCCTTTATAAGAAACGATCAGTCCGAAGATCGGCAGAGCAAGCTCCACATCGAAAACAAACTTGCCGTCTCGCTCGGTTTCAAATGTATTGCCTTGAGGTAGTAAGAATTTGGGCAAGGGCACGCCCAGCATCGTCCAACGGCGCGGAACCAGATACAGGCGATCCTCTTCAGCGCGCAAAGCCAGCGCGATTTTGACGGGGCCAAATTGCTCAATGATCAAATGCTCATTTTTGCTTGTGCCGGCATATTGCAGCGAGTTGAAACAGTGATCGCCAAATCTGCGTTCCCACAACTCACCTTTGGCAGTTGGAGTGAAATCAACCTGGACAGCCACAGCATCCGCGCTTTTGGGGAAGCGAAACATGCGCGCGGCAATGGCGGCAAACGGACCTTTGCCGCGCGCAACCTTGGCCATGCCTGACCAGCTGCGCTTGTCTGAACTGCCGTGCAATTCCTGAACGCGCGGGGGCAATTTGTCATAGGCCGTACCTAGCACATGCTGGTATAGCGGAGCCTGCGCCAAATCATCACGAATGCCGGTATGGATCGTGCGGCCATCAAACAGCTTGTCGTAATCGTTGAGTTCCAACGCATGGGTGGCCGCGCGTGCTCCAGCGGCTGGCATATCCCCAGCTAGAGCTTTGCGCACGATCCCCTCGATAGCCATGGAGGGGATAAACGGGCCGTCATCCCCCTCTGCCAAAAGATGCCAGCTTTGCGAGGCAGGTTTTCCGCCATTCTGTCCCATTGCCGCAACAAACATACCGCCGCGATGCTCACCGAACTTCATTTTGTTGAGCACCCAGTAAAACAGGCTGGAAAGCGGCAGCATTGATGGCAATTTTAAGCGGTGGCGCAGCTTGGCCAAAAGGTTCAAAATACGGTACAAAATCTCCGGCACTGGGCCAGCGCCAATCCATAAGTCTGTTATGCTGGGATGCTCCGGCGGCAACACTTGCAAATCAGGCACGTCGACCAGCGAGAAATGGATGCTGTTCAACGGCACTTTGCCTGGCGCGGCGATCACATAGCGCATGCTCTCCGCCAGTCCTACTCCCGATGATGGCTTGCCCCCGCGCTGCAATTTTACCGGAGAACCAGCATAGCCGACCACCGCGCGCATCACATTAAGGCCAATGCCTGCATAAGGCGAGGGCGCGATGCCGCCTGTGACGCTTTCGATGGTCATGGTCTTAGCAAACTCGCGCAAGACTGCGGCGGTCAGCACGGGAAAGCTGCTGACGCCAGAAAACACAAAAACACCCGCAGCCTTGGCCGCTGCGTCAAAGCGTGAAACGCCAAAGACAAAGTCGGCTCCGTCGGCAAAATCCAGATAGTGAATTTTATGCGCAATCGCCGCTTCAACCAAAGCGTATCGGTCATCGCCGTAATCTTGGAATGGGCCTGTGGCATCGACGACCATTTCAGGCGCGAGACTGGCCAATTGCTCCGATGGATTGCTGCGATCAAGCGCCACAGGAACCATAGTTGCTGCACCCTCGATCCCTGCACAAAATTGCTCAGCCTTGTGCAAAGTGCGGCCCGCAATGAAGAGCGTCAGTCGCGGCTCGTCGCTGAGCAATTGCGCCAAACGCCCGCCAAATACGCCGTAACCGCCAATGATCAATATCTTCATAAGTAGGCGCTCCTAATGCCGCTCACAAAATCCGTGATTGCAAATGCGGCGGCGCGATCCAGCAGGTCTCGCGCTTTCCGAATATGCGGTAGCGATTGCGGGCGATGAAACGGTAAACTGGATCGCGCAGGAAAGCTGGTACAAGGCGGAATATGCGCGCCATGTTCCACGGGAAGGGCAGGCCTTCATAGATCGACAAAACGGCATCGCTATCGGTGCGCACGCGCTCTCCCTCAATCACCAAAATGCTGGATGGATCAGCCGGATCAAGGCCATTGTCAGCAAACAGCTTTGCGCCAATATCGCACTGCATCGAGGCCAGCCAAAACACGCCTGCTTTATCGCGCGTCAGAATGAGCTTCGCATTGGCGGAGCAAAGCACGCATTCGGCATCAAACAGCACGATTTTGCCATTGGGCAGCGGGGTGGGGAGAGGGGTGGTCTGAGGAGTGGGAAGTGCCATCATTCGGGACCTTTTGCGACCGGCTTCGACAATGCGCTTTGCCCGGGAGCTGCGATCGACAAAGCGCGCTGTGTCACTGGCGAGATCGCAAAGGGGACTGCGATATAGACTAGAGTGGTGGTCGCAAATTCGCTGTCGAGCAGGGCTCTTAATGTCAGCGTGGCGACGCCGATGATGAGCAACAGAACTTTCCAAGACATACCCATGGATGAGGGGTTAGGCCTTTGTTGCATTTTGCGCAATTGCATCATGGGCACTATGGCTTGTGTGCTTTACATCAGTGGGGTCGGTGGTGCTGGCATGCGTGTTTTCGTGCTGCATATTCGGCCCCATTTTCCTACAGGCGCGATGCCTGTTAACTTCGGGGCGGGGCTTTATATTTGGCGCGTGTAGGATTTGACCAAATGGATGGGCGGGCTAAGGCGGCTTCTCGGATGTGTCTTATCAACTAACTCGCCATTTGCGCCCTGATTTGGGCGATTCGCGGCGGATTAGGCTCTGACACCATTGATGTAGCGTTCGACGTTCTTGGCCAGCACATCCATCGGTGCATTGCCGCCCAAAATCACCGCATCATTGAAGGCTTTCATATCGTAAGCTGAGCCCAATTGTGCCTCGGCTTTGGTCCGCAATTCGGTAATGCGGCTATGCCCCAATTTGTAGCCCGTCGCTTGGCCCGGCCAGCTGCAATAGCGGTCGACTTCGCTTTCCACTTCCTCGCGTTTGGAGCCATTGCGCTCCACGAAGAATTGGACGGCTTTCTCGCGGCTCCAGCGCTTGGAATGCAGGCCAGTGTCGACCACCATGCGGCAAGCGCGGAAGGCGAGGGATTGGAGGTAGCCCAGACGCCCGACTTTGAAATCATCATAAGCGCCAAGCTCATCCGCCAATTGCTCGCCATAGAGCGCCCAGCCTTCGGAGAATGGATTGAACGCCAGCAGCGAGCGGATCAGGGGCAGGCGGTTGGAATATTCGCCCTCCCAAACATGGCCCGGAATGCTCTCATGGAAGGTCAGATCGGCAAGGTCATATTTGCGGTGGAGCTCGGTCGTGCGCAGATTGATCCAGAAGCGCCCCGGGATGGTGCCATCCTTACTGCCCGCTCCGCCATAAGCGCCGGGTGCGCCGGCCTCCTCGTTGATCGGGATACGGCGCACTTCCATATTGGGGGCGACCAAAGTGTTGAACGCCCGCGGCATTTGCCCTTTGATCCATTCGATCCGCTCATCGATGAAGGCGAAGATTTCTGCGCGGCCCTTGTCACCGGCGGAAAATTTGTAGCGCGGGTCTTTCGAAAGCCCCTGCATCCGCTCGCCCACGCTGCCTTTGGTATAGCCAATTTCGCGCAGGATTGGGTCCATTCGGGCATGCAGGCTAGCCAGTTCTTCTAGGCCCTGTTGGTGCACTTCGTCGGGCGTCAAACGCGTCGTGGTGCTGGAGCGCAAAGCCCAAGCGTAATATTCATCGCCGCGCGGCTGCGCCCACATGCCGGGATTGCTTTTTGCGGTTTTGCGCATTGCAAAAAGCTGCGCCAATTGCCCCTCTAGCGCTGGCGCGATGGAGCCGGTGATTAGCTCTTTTGCCTCGGCAATTGCGGCCTTGGCCTCGGGCAGATCGGAGCCTTCCAATGGCGACAGCAAAGCACCGCCTTTCATCGTATCCAGCAGAGTGTTTTTGAGCTGAGGGGTCGCTTTATCGATCAGGAAATCGGGCGCGACAACGCCCATCGCAGCGGCTTCTTTTACCCGGTCCAATTCTGCGCCCAATACGCCGGGGAGCGCCTGCAAGCGTTCGATATAATAGCCGACATCATCGCCGGTCCGCAAAGGATGCTGCGCTGTAAAGAACCGCTGCATATTGATATAGGTGCCGCAGTTTTGGATCACCAAATAGGGGTTGGTCTGCCAATTGCCGATCGGCGTATTGCCATAAGGCAAGGCCATGCCGTCAAGCGCGAGGGAATAGCCGCTTTCGACAACATCAAGATTGGTGTTGGTCTCTGCATCCAAGCCTTCGCGGCTCCAGCCTCTGATTGCGGCGAGGTCGCTTTTGAGCGTCGCCGCTAGCTTGGCCTTACCCGCATTGCTCTGGTCCCCAAGCTTGCCGCGAAGCGCCGCGTAAGCGCCGGTATCCACACCTGCGCTGGTTGCGCGTTCAGGTTGGTGGCCGAGCAGATTATAGGCCACTTTTTCTAGCATGCTATTGGCGGCCGTGATCGCTTGAGGCGAAATATTGGGCGCCGCCATTCGTCCCGCAGATGCAGGCGCAGTGGCAAGGGTTTCAGCCGCGCATGCCGGAAGCAGCGCAATCGCAGAAACGCCGCCAAGTCCTTTTCCCATCTGGGTAAGAGCTTGACGGCGCGATAGAGTATCAGTTGCTTTTTTGGTCATGCGTCAATGTGTGACGCGCTGACCGGCACCTGTCAAACAGGTGAGAATGGGAAAGGGGTTTAGTCTTTCATGCTGGCTGGAACGATCCCGCCAGCATCCGCAATGCCTTGCATCACTGATTTGTGAAGCGCGATATTGTCTTCGGCCGTGCCGGAATAATCGGCATTGCCAAGCTCACCGGCCAATTCCTTGCGGTTGGCATAGCTTGGGTCGATTTGGACAAGCTTCATCAAATCGACGATCGATGTCTGCCAATTGAGCTTGTCAGAGCCCGGGATATTGCCGATGCGTGCAACCACATCAACTTCGCTGATCGCTGCGCGTCCTGCCGGAGCAGCCGCTTTCTTCGCAGCAGCAGCGCCGGCGGCAGCACCAGCAGCGCTGGCAGCAGAAGCTGCATCAGGCTTGTCATCATCGCCGAAAATTGCGCCTTTGATTGAACTAAAAATTCCCATGGAAATATCTCCTCTTGCGCGGCCGAGTGCCGCCAATCCATGGCTAAGAGATGGGGGTGAATTGCAAAATATTCAAGGCACTTTCGCGCTGCATTCCACCGCGCTATGACGCTAAGCCATGAATGTAACGCTTTCCATTATGATGCTCGCTGCGATTGCTTTGGCGATTGGTGCCGTGTTCCTGTGGGTGAAGCGCGGTCAGCGCAAGCAGGCGGGGCTGATGATGCTGCTGGCGGTGATTATGGTCGCCAATATTGCGATTTGGACGGTCCCCGATGCCAGCGGCGAGGCACCGCTAGCATCAGTTTCCGAGTAGCATCCGCTTATTCCGGCAATTGCCAGCGCACTGAGCTGGAATAGCTGCCTGTCACAATATCCCCATTGCGGTCTTTGGCGGGATTGAACCGCGCGCGTTTGGAAATCAGCTTGCAGGTTGCTGCATCCAGCGCGTCATGGCCAGTGGAGCGTGTGACGCTGCATTCGGTTACGCGGCCATTGGTTCCAACTCCTAGGCTAAAGCTGGCGACACCGGTCATTTCGCGCCTGATCCAACTGCTGCGGTAATCGCGCTGCGTAATCCAATCAGAGGGCGCGCCGCGCGGTGTTGCGGACACAGGATCATAGGCGAATGTTGGCGTGGGACTGGGTGTCGGCTCAACAATTCCGCCACCGCCGATAATAGGTATCTCGCCTATATCATCGCCGCCAAGTGGAAGAATTTCCGTGCCCACTGCGCCAATTGCTGGGCCGCTGGGCGGAAGGACAGTGCTGGGCGGGACTGTGATCGGCGGCAGCGGCGCAGCCTTAGCCTTGGGTAGGTTCGTCACCGGCTCATCGGGCTTTTTCGCATCAGGCGTTGGCGGGGGTGGTGGGGGTAGTTCATCAGGGAAAAGCACAGGTGTGAAAACGTGTCCCGTGTCCTCATCTATGACGACCGCGGCAGCCAGTCCCAGCACGACTAGCGCGCCCATTCCGGCGTGGATAATCGCAACCCCTGCGATTGAAGCGCTTTGCTCGCGTAAGCTCTTTGCATCTGAATATGCCATTTTGCTCTCCTTGCATTATGTTTTTGATGCAGGCCGAGCATGCCGTTTTCGGCATTATCCCGAACCACATAAGCATATGTTACAACATAACATTATGAAGATCAAGTTTACGGCTAATAAGCACAAGGATGCGGCTCCAGAAGGGCTGGATTGAAAGTGGCAATTAGAGGGTTTTGGCGGCTAAGCCGACAGGCCCAATTTAGGTGATCGGGCAATCCGGTGAGAGGCGGAAGTCGAGGTAATTGTCGACCGACCCCATCAGCTCTTCAATCTCATTTTCGAAGAAGTGATTGGCGCGAGGGATCTCTTCATGATGGATCGTGATATGCTTTTGCGTGCGCAATTTCTCGACCAATTTCTCAACCGCTGTCGGCTGAACCACTGTATCGGCTGCGCCTTGTACGAAGATGCCGGATGCGGGGCAGGGCGCAAGGAATGAGAAATCATACATGTTGGCTGGCGGCGCAACGGAGATAAATCCGCGCACTTCTGGGCGGCGCATCAGCAATTGCATGCCAATCAGCGCGCCAAAGCTGTAGCCAGCAACCCAAGTGGTTTGCGCCTCAGCATGGATGGACTGCACCCAATCGAGCGCAGCGGCGGCATCGGACAATTCGCCAACGCCATTGTCAAAGCTGCCTTGGCTGCGACCTACACCGCGAAAGTTAAAGCGCAGAACGGCAAAGCCGCGATCCGCAAAAGTTTTGTACATGCGCTGGACGATGCGGTCATTCATCGTGCCGCCGCCTTCTGGATGCGGATGCAGGATCATCGCAACGGGCGCGCGTGGGCGCGGCGGAGGGGTGTAACGGCCTTCGAGGCGGCCTTCAGGACCGGGGAAAATGACGGATGGCATGAGCGATTTACCTGACGCAAAATGGGTGAGCCGAGACGCCGGTTGGCGTGGGCGGTTGGCGCGCTATATAGGCTATGCGCAACAAATCGCAATAATTTGTGGGATAGCACCATTAAGGCACGCATTTATCTTGATCATGCCGCGACCTCTCCGCTGCGGCCAGAAGCGCGCGCTGCGATGGAGGAAGGCTATGCGATATGGGCCAATCCATCCTCACCGCATGGCGAAGGGCGCGCGGCTAAGGCGGCCCTTGAGGATGCGCGGGCCCGTGTGAAAGCGGCGCTTGGGTGGAGCGGAGAGTTGATCTTTACCTCCGGCGCGAGCGAAGCGCTTTGGATTGCGCTGAACCAATCAAAGGCGCAGCGGCGTATCGTTAGCGCGGTGGAGCATGATGCTGTGTTTCGCGCGGCTCCCGATGCTTTGGAATTTTCCGATGATCTGGCCTTGGGCGCGGGCGATTTGCTGGCCGTCCAGCATGTGAATTCTGAAACGGGCACGATTAATCCAGTTGCGCAAATGGCGGAAACGGTGCGGCCCACTGGCGCGGTTATGCTGTCGGATTGCTCGCAAAGCGCCGGTAAAATGGCTTTGCCCGATGCCGATATGCTGGTTGTCTCGGCGCATAAGTTTGGCGGGCCTATTGGTATTGGCGCTCTGCTGGTGCGCGATTACGCTTTGCTGGAGCCGATTGGCGGGCATGAACGCGGATACCGCCAAGGGACAGAGAATATGCCAGCGGCGCTCGGTATGGCGGCCGCATTGGAAGCTGGCGATTGGGCAACTTCGGCGGATGAACGGGAGGAATTTGCGGCCAAGCTGGGCGATGCGGTGCTGAAAATGGGCGCGCAAGCCGATTATATCTATGCCGTGACCCACCCAAGCGTTAGCGCGCAGGCTCTGCTGATCCGCTTTGATGCGGCGGGATTTGCGGTATCGGCGGGCAGCGCATGTTCCTCTGGCACACTCAAAAAGAGCCGCGTCCTCGATGCCTTTGGCGTGGATGATGACACCGCCGCACGCACTATCCGTGTCAGCATGGGCTGGAGCACGAGCGCGCAAGAATTAGACGCCTTTGCCGATGCTTGGGAGAAGCTCATATGATTTATCTTGATTACCAGGCTACAACGCCGCTCGCCTCAGAAGCCCGCGCGGCCATGCTGCGCCATTTGGACAATGGCGAGGGCACGGGTTTCGGCAATCCGCATTCCCCGCATAGGCTTGGCCGTCAAGCCAAAGCAGCGGTCGAGGCAGCGCGGGATAAAGTCGCCGCTTTGCTTCCATCAGGCGGACGCGTCATCTTCACCGGCAACGCATGCGAGGCCATCAATCTTGCGATGCGCGGCGCAGGCACTAGCGGCCCCATTGCGATCAGCGCGATTGAGCATGCCGCCGTTATGGACACCGCAGAGGCGCTTGGCCGGCGGCATCTTTTGTCCACCGATGCAGACGGCATTTGCGACCCCGCGCAAGACATTCCCGAGGGCACCGGCATGATTGCCGTTATGCAGGTCAATAATGAAATCGGCGTGATCCAGCCCAATACAGATTGGCTGAAAACGGCGCGGGACAAGGGCGCCTTGCTGCTCACCGATGCAGTGCAATCCTATGGCAAAATGCCGGTAGAACCCGCCGATATGATCGCGATCAGCGCGCATAAGCTCTACGGCCCCAAAGGCATTGGCGCGCTTTGGGTTCGGGACGCAGTGGAGCTCGATCCGCAGATTACCGGCGGCCTGCAAGAGGGCGCGCGTTCGGGCACTCTCTCGCCAGCTTTAGTGGCTGGATTTGGCGCGGCGGCTGAATTGGCAGGGCAGCGTATGGAAGAGGATGCAGCGCATATGGAAAGCCTATGGCGCCGTGCACGCGAATTGTTCAGCGATTGGACCCTCAATGGAAGCGACACTGCGCGGTGGAAGGGCAATCTCAACATTCGCAAAGAGGGCGTAGATGTCGCCCGGCTAATGTCTGATTGCCGCGATGTCATGTTCAGCGCGGGCAGCGCCTGTGCCAGTGGCTCTGGCAAAACCAGCCATGTCTTGAAAGCAATTGGCCTAACCGATGCGCAGGCAAAATCCTCCATCCGCTTGGGATTTGGCCGCTACACCAGCATGGATGATATTGAACGCGCCGCCGCTGCCATTCAGGCTGCCACGAAGGAGCAAGCATAATGAGCATTCGCATCACCTTCACCGATCCCAAGGGCAAAATTGTCGAAGCCACTTGCGAGGCTGGCGATAATCTCCTGAGTGTAGGGCAAGCCGCTGGCCTGCCATTGGAAGGCACATGCGAGGGGCAAATGGCGTGCTCCACCTGCCATGTGATCGTGGCGCAGGAATGGTTCGGCAAATTACCAGAGGCGGCCGAGCCCGAAGAAGACATGCTTGATTTCGCTGCTGACGTTCGCCCCACATCGCGCCTTGCTTGCCAGATTGATTTGACCGACGATCTGGACGGGATTGCAGTGGAAATCCCCGGCGAAGCGCATGATGCGCGGGGGATGTAGCAGCGCCAAATAAAAGCGCCTGCCAAAGCGGATATGTTGGAGACAATATCCGCCGCTGACAGGCGCTCATGAGCGGTAGCCCTTAAGCGAGTGAATGGGGCTCCGCTGCTAAATCATCCTGCCTCGGCAGGCTCAGGCGCGATCTCTGGCTTGCTGAAGTGACGGTTCACGCGTGCGCCGGCCCACACCAATGCGGCAATCGGGCCAACAACCGCGCCAACCAGAATGAGGAATGCAGCAAGATAACCAAGCACGCTGCCCAATGATGAAACAGCGCTGGTGACTGGGCCAAGAAAATCGCTGGTCACAGGCACGCCGGTTTCATAGCGGATGTTGATGCGCGAATAGGCGATGCGGCCTTCCATCTCCTTCATCCAGCTGCGGGCTTGATCAATTTCCTCATTGACGCGCGCGACGCTGCGCTCTGCCTCGACCAATTCCTCAACCGTGCCTTTGCGGGTGCGCAGAACGTCTTGCAGCCGGTCACGCAATTCGGTGCGCGAACGCAGGCGCGCTTCAGTGTCGACCAATTTCTTGGACAATTCTTCCGACGCGATTTCGGTCGAGAGTGCCTCGGCCCCTGCATCCTCTGCCTCATCTTCCAGCAATGCGCCAAATGCGCGGGCTTGGCGGCTGGCTACGGCGAGTTGCAACACGCCGGACACTGCATCTGCATTCGCGCCGGATTTGTTCATGCCAAGGATTTGACAGCTGCTGGGGCCTTGCTGTTCGCACAGGCTGGCGTGGCGGCGCTGCAATTTGCCAATATCGTCTGCAGGCATTTGCCATGCGTAGTCATAGACATAGGCCAATTGCGGCAGGCTGACCGGCATTTTGCTCAATTCGGGCAGAGTGGTGTTTGCGCTTTCTCCATCTGCAGACGCCGCTTCGGCCACAACCATGTCAGCCTCAGCACCTTCGAAGCTCGCCTCTGACACTCCGTCTGAGCTTTCGCTGCACGCGCTAAGGGTAAGCAAAGAGACAGAAGCTGCGGCTATGATCCAGTTCTTACGCATAGTTTTTCTCCCAATTGAGGCATGTGTGAAAGGGGCCTGCCCCATTATGGCCATCATAAGGTCACATTTAGGTCTTATTTGTGCCTTATTGTCGCCACATTTGAGTTTTGGCAAGTCCTAATCGCTATAAATCTTTCGATTTCGTGGGGCGTGATCCGTGCTAGACCTGCTGCAAGTTAGGGAAAAAGGGGGAAGCGCAGGATGGGTTCAACGGATATTTCTAGGCGGCCAATTACGCCGTTTGATGTCAGTGATACAGCGATCTATGTGGAGGATCGTTGGCAAGAACCTTTCGCCCAAATGCGCCAGACCGCGCCGTTGAGTTTTCTGCCGGAAAGCCCCTATGGCCCCTATTGGTCGGCTGTGAGCCATGAGCTGATCGCACAAATTGAGCTTGATCCGGACACATTTGCCTCCGCCATTGAACTGGGCGGAATTACGATTGTTGATCCGCCGCCTGAAGTGCAATTGCCCAATTTCATCGCAGCTGATGCGCCGGTGCATACAGCGCAGCGCAAAGTTGTGCAGCCGGCCTTTAACCCCAGCGAAATGGCGCGGCGCGAGAGTGAAATCCGTGCGCGTACAAAAGAGCTTTTCGACAAACTTCCGCTGGGTGAAACCTTTGATTGGGTTGAGCGGGTTTCGATTGAGCTGACCATTGGCATGCTGTCGATCCTGTTCGATTTTCCGTGGGAAGAACGGCTCGATATGAAGCGTTGGTCGGATTGGGCCAGCGATGTCTCGCCCGATCATGACGATGAGCACCGCGCGCAGTTTCTCACTGAAATGACGCAAATGTTGGGCAAGTTTGACGAGCTATTAGAAGAGCGGCGGGCAGACACGGCGGCAGATGATATACTCTCGCGGATCGTCCATTCCGATGCGATGGGCAATTTGTCGCCCATGGAGCGGATTGCCAATATCGCTCTGCTGATTGTCGGCGGCAATGATACCACGCGCAATTCGATGAGCGGCTTTGTGCAGGCGTGTCATGAGTTCCCCGATCAGTTTGAGAAATTGCGCGATGATCCCTCGCTGGTGCCCAATGCGGTGCAAGAGGTTATCCGCTGGCAATCGCCCGTCACTCATATGCGCCGTACTTGCACGCGTGATGTCCAAATCGGCGGGCAGCATCTGAAAAAAGGCGAAAAGGTCGTGCTTTGGTATATCTCAGCCAATCGCGATGAGGGCATGTTTGCTGACCCCGATCAGTTCAATGTGACCCGTGAAAATGCGCGGCGTCACTTGGCCTTTGGGCACGGGGTGCACCGCTGTGTTGGTGCGCGTTTGGCCGAGATACAGCTGGCGGTTTTGTTTGAAGAGATTTTGTCGCGCGGTGTTCGTGTTGAGCAGGTGGAGCAGCCCACTCGCCTCGCCAGCCCATTCTTGCACGGATATACGGCAATGCCGGTGCGGCTTGTGCCCACTGGATGAGGAGTGATAGGGGCGCGGCCATGAGCACAGATACTGCCCCTATTTCACTGCAAGACCGCGCCAAGGCTCTGGTCGAATCCGGCCTGTTTGAACGCGTCATTATCGCGGTGATTGTGATCAATGCGATTGGCTTGGGCCTCGAAACATCGCCTTGGGCAATGTCCAAAATTGGCGGGCTGGTTCATATGCTCGACACAATTGCTTTGGCGATTTTTGTGGTCGAGCTCGGCATTAAATTTGTCGCCTATCGCTTCGCCTTTTTCAAAAGCGGCTGGAACGTGTTTGATCTGGTGATCGTCAGCGTGGCGCTGATCCCGGCCAGCCAGCAATTCTCGGTTCTGCGGGCATTGCGCATTCTTCGTGCATTGCGGCTGGTCTCTGTCGTGCCGAGCATGCGTAAGGTAATTACGGGCCTGTTTGCGGCCATTCCCAGCATTGGCACCGTCATCGTCATGCTGGTTCTGCTGTTTTATATCAGCGCGGTTATGGCGACCAAATTGTTCGGTGCAGCGTTCCCTGAATGGTTCGGCTCTTTAGGCGCATCGCTTTATTCGCTGTTCCAGATTATGACGCTGGAAAGTTGGTCGATGGGCATTGTGCGCCCTGTGATGGAGGAGTTTCCCTATGCTTGGGCCTTTTTCATTCCGTTTATCCTGCTGACCAGCTTTATCGTGCTCAACCTGTTCATCGGTGTGATCGTCAATGCCATGTCAGAAGCAGCCGATGAGGAGGCGCATGATGAGCGCGGAGAAATCCTCACCCGCCTACGCAATATGCAGGATGAGATAACAGCTTTGCGTAAAGCAGTCGAAAAAGATCGTTAAGCCGCTTCTTCCTGTGGAAAGCGGTCTCCCGCGCTGGAGAAAGCCTTGCTAGACGTGGCCCATGTCTGACGTGACCGAGCCAACTGATTCCGATCCTTTTGAAGCGCCAATTGATGGCATTGTTGATGCGCCCTTCGATAGCGCATTGGAAGAACGCTATCTCGTCTATGCTTTGTCGACGATTACCGCGCGCTCTCTGCCTGACCTGCGCGATGGGTTGAAGCCAGTTCACCGCCGCCTGCTGTGGACGATGCGCCAGCTGAAGCTCGACCCCAGCAATACGTTTAAGAAGTCCGCCCGCGTTGTGGGCGAGGTTATCGGTAAATATCACCCGCACGGTGATACCGCCGCCTATGATGCGATGGTCCGCCTCGCACAGGATTTCTCGCTGCGCTATCCTCTGGTTGAGGGGCAGGGCAACTTCGGCAATATCGACGGCGATAATGCAGCGGCTTACCGCTATACAGAGGCGCGCCTAACCAAAACCGCCATGCAGCTTATGGCTGGCCTTGATGAAGGCACGGTCGACTTCATCCCGACCTATAATGGCGAGGAGGAAGAGCCGGAATTGATGCCCGGTCTCTTCCCCAATCTGCTCGCCAATGGCGCGAGCGGGATTGCGGTGGGCATGGCGACCAATATCCCGTCGCACAATGTCGCCGAAGTAATCGATGCCACGCTGGAGCTTATCGACAATCCGCATGTTGAGCATGAGCGGCTGATGGAATTGTTCCAAGGGCCCGATTTTGCGACCGGCGGGCAGGTCGTCGACAGCAAGGAACTGATCAGCGAAGCCTATGCCACGGGCCGCGGCTCGTTCCGCCTGCGCGGCCGTTTTTATGCAGAGGAAGCGGAGAATAAGGACGACCGCGAAGCAGGCATTGAACGTATGGGCGGCGGACAATGGCAGCTGGTCATTTCTGAAATTCCTTATCAGGTGCAAAAGGGCAAATTGATCGAGCAGATTGCGCAAGCCATCGCCGACAAAAAGCTGCCTATCCTTGATGATGTGCGCGATGAAAGCGACGAGCAAATCCGCATCGTGCTTGTCCCGCGCAGCCGTAATGTTGACCCTGAATTGCTAAAGGAGAGCATCTTTAAGCTGACCGAGATGGAGACCCGTTTCGGGCTCAATCTCAATGTTCTGGATGCCACTCGCACCCCAATGGTTATGGGGCTGAAAGAGCTGCTGGAAAACTGGACCCGCGCGCAAATCGACATTTTGCAGCGGCGCGCGCAGCACCGGCTTGATCATATTGCGCGGCGTTTGGAGCTGGTTGAAGGCTATATTATCGCCTTCCTCAATCTCGACCGCGTGATCGAGATTATCCGCACAGAAGACGAACCCAAGGCCGTGATGATGAAGGAGTTCGCGCTCACTGATCGTCAGGCCGAGGCTATCCTCAACATGCGCCTGCGCTCTTTGCGCAAGCTGGAAGAAATGCAGCTGCGCGATGAGAAGGACAAGCTTCTTGCAGAGCAAGAGGGGCTTGAAAAACTGCTCGCTTCACCTGCGCGCCAACGAACACGATTGAAGCGTGACCTGACGGCTTTGCGCAAAGACTATGCCGAGGATACAGAGCTTGGCCGGCGCCGCACAATCATTGAAGAGGCTGCGCCTGCGGTCGAGTTTTCGATGGATGCGATGATCGAGAAAGAGCCGGTCACGGTGATCTTGTCTGAAAAAGGCTGGATCCGCGCGGCCAAAGGCCATGTCGATTTGGACCAAGAGTTCAAATATAAAGAGGGCGATGCATTGGGCTTTATCGTCCATGCGCAAACCACCGATAAGCTCTTGATCGCGGCGGAGAACGGCCGTTTCTACACGCTGGGCGCGGACAAATTGCCGGGCGCGCGCGGCTTTGGCGAACCAATTGGGTCGATGGTCGATCTGGAGGCAGAAACGCGCCTCACCGCGATGATCGTCCATAAGGATGGCGGGCGTCTGCTGCTCGCCTCCTCAACGGGCAAGGGCTTTGTCGCAGAGACGAAGGAATTGCTGGCTGAGACCAAGAAAGGCCGCCAAGTCGTCAATCTCAAAGCCGATGCGAAATTCGCGGTGATGCAGGAAATTGCCGAGGGTGATGATCATGTCGCGGTGGTGGGTGACAATCGCAAGCTTGTGGTCTTCAACCTTGAAGAAATGCCGGTCATGGCCAAGGGACAGGGCGTGATGCTGCAGAAATATCGCGACGGCGGATTGTCCGATGCCAAGACGTTCAAGCTGGATGATGGCCTAAGCTGGCAAATGGGCGGCTCGGGCGAGCGCACGCGCACCGAAAACGAAATGTGGCAATGGAAAGTTGCCCGCGGCGGAGCAGGGCGTATGCCGCCAACTGGTTTCCCGAAAGACAATAAATTTTAGGGTTGCTTCAGTTTCGCTGACATTAACTTTCGAAACCTTCGTCAAACTGCGGTGCATCGTCTGTGATTTGCACCCAAGGTGCCTTTGATCGCACATAAATGTGTGCAGCATAGCCCTGGTGGCCGATGTCACCATTCATCAGGCCCGCTGGAACAAACCAAATTTTTTTGTCTGGGTTTGTGTGCGGCGTAGGTGATCCGCAATTGCTGCAAAAAGTATGAATCCAACCATCACTGTCGAAAGTTGAAACTTGATCCTCACCAGATTGGAAAGTTAGAGAACTGAAACTGGTGTAAAACACTGCATTCCCATCAGTTCCCGAAGCTCTTCTGCATTTTGAACAATGGCATTGGCCTACTGGTCCGACTTTTCCAGTAATTTTGAATGCAATTCGTCCGCAATTGCAACGTCCAATGAGATGCTGTTCTTTGTCCATTGACCTCTTACCTCAAAGCCTTGTCGAGCAATTGCTGAACGCGCGCTTCGTCCGGGAAACCCTCTGCGACCCAGCGCGCTTTGATTTCATGCATTAGTCGCGCAATTTCTGGCCCAGCAGCAACCCCGCGCGCAAGGATTTCTCCGCCCTTAAGCGGGAATTGTGGCGGCTCCCAATCCTTGAGCTGGCTCGCGTCTGCGCCTGCGATGAGGAGCCGGTCGATTGCGCTTTCCACGCCGTGTTCAAAGCCGAGAGCCTTGGGGTTATCCGCATCCGTCTCTGTGCGTTCTGCTGCGCAAACCAGACGGGTGCGCTGAGCTCGCGATAGCCGCAGCCGTACCGCCACATCCTGCGCTACGCTTCCCAAAGCGGGCAGCAATGCAGCCAGACGCCGGACCGAACTGGGCGCGAAACCTTGCGCTTTTTCTGCAGCAATCAATGCTGACAATACGCTCAAATTCCGCTGCGTCGCTTCTGGCAATATTACCGCCAGAACGCCCAAATCATGCATTTTCGCAAAGGCCGCATGCGGATCGGGCAGAGCGCAAATGGCAAGCAATTCCATCGCTACACGTTCGCGGCTTAGGCCTTTCAGTGTCGCAGCCAATTCTGCACAAGCTGCCACCGCCTTATCATCCCATTCCGAGCCAAATCGCGCTTGAAAACGGAAGTAGCGTAGGATGCGCAAATGGTCCTCGCGGATACGCTGCGCTGCCTCCCCAATAAAGCGCACGCGCCGCGCCGCCAGATCATCCATCCCGCCAAAATAGTCGGAAATTTCGTATGTTTCGGGATGCGCGAACAGGGCATTGATCGTGAAATCGCGCCGCGCTGCATCCTCGCGCCAATCGCTTGCAAATGCCACGGTCGCGCGTCGGCCATCGGTTGAGACATCATGGCGCAATGTGGTGATTTCCACCGGCCCGCCAGCAAGCACAGCGGTGACCGTGCCGTGATCAATTCCGGTGGGCACGGTGCGGATATCGGCGTTTTTGCACAAAGCCATAACCGCGTCCGGTAAATGGGTGGTGGCGCAGTCAACGTCGCTCACATCAATGCCTAGTAGAGTGTCGCGCACGCATCCGCCAACCCAGCGGATATTGTCTGCGCCAAGCGCTTTCACCAGCGCCGCCAAGCCTTCGCGGCGGGTCCATTTAGCGGAGGAAAGCTCAGCCATGGTTTACATCCTCTGGAGCAATGCGCTGCGCCAAATTGGCGATGATACCGGCGGTGACGCCCCAGATGCGAAAGCCTTCATAATCCATTTCAAGATAGCGGCGATCCGCCCCCCGGTAATAGGCTGAGTTTTCCGTCCAAGAGGCGCGCGTCATCAACATATCAAGCGGCACTTCGAACCATGCTTCCACTTCATGAGGATTGGGCGTTAGCGGCAGATCGGCAGGCACGGTCGCCAACACTGGCGTAATGTCAAAGCCAGTTCCGGTCACATATTGGTCCGTCGTGCCGATTACACGCACCTGATTGCGTGGCAGGGCAAGCTCTTCATCAGCCTCGCGCAAGGCGGCAGTGACCGCGTCCTCGCCCGGGTCAAGCTTGCCGCCGGGAAATGCGACTTGGCCAGGGTGACTGCGCATGCTTTGCGGGCGTTGGGTTAGCAATACGCCGGGGCGGGGGCGCTCAGTTACAGCGATCAAAACGGCGGCAGAGGCTGTTTGCTTGCTGTCATCGCCGCGTAAGTCGCCATCATCGCGTAGGTCAGTGACACTGCGGCCATGCCCGTCTTCGAGCGCGCGTTTGAGAGAGGTGTGCAGCGCGCTCATAAGGTCTCTTGCAACGGGATTAGCGAATAGGTTTCGCCGCCGCTTGTGACCTTCGTGCCATCCGATTGATCGAGCGCAATTTCGACCAATTGTCCCCAAGTGCTGCGGTTGATGCGCGCTTCGCAGCCGCCGCGAACATGCACGTAAATCGCTGGCGTTTCGGCATTGCCGTCTGCGCGAATGGGATGGTCTGGCCCTGCAATAATCAGCTCATCGGTTGCCAAGCGAAAAGCGATATTGCCTTCCTTTTGCACCGCGTCCACGGCGATAAAGGCCGCATCGTCAACCGCAATGGTCAATTTCTCAAACGGTGTAACCAGCCAATGCTGGCCTGTAGCATCGCGGGTTAAAAGCCCAGAAAACGCGCGGACCATCGCCTCGCGCCGAATGGGCCCGCCTTCATGCAGCCATGTTCCATCGGGCAGGATTTGCATGAAGCTGTCGCCCGATTTTTCCGGTGCCCAATTCTCTACGGGAGGCAATTTGCGCTGCGCGACCTGCTCTGCGATTTCGGGCAAGGACAATTCGGCGAGATAGGGGGGCGGTTCATAAGGCATCGTTGCATCCGCGATGCCAGATGCGCCGCGCACTGCCAAGTCTCGCGTGTTCCCTTATTGGCAGGCAGCGCGTTTTAGGAATGTTTGCGCAATTGCTCCTGCGTCTCATCCGTCCACGGGCCAAGCATGCCATCGGTTGGCAAAACAGCAGGATTTGTTGCCCGCACGAGCAAGCGCGCTGGATCATTCGGGCCGGGGCAATGCCAACCGCGCGTATGGCTGGCGGTAAAGCCAAAGAAGCGCTCGTAGTAATCGGGATCACCGATCAGAACTTGCGGCAAAGAGGGGCGCGGGCCGAGCGCATCAAGCGTGGCCATCATGAGCGCCTTGCCGTACCCTTCTGACTGGTGCTCGGGCAGAACGGCAACCGGTCCGACCATCAACATGGGGTAAGGGCGGCCATCGGGATCAGTCAGAGCGATCGGCCAAACCTGAATTGTCCCGACCAGCATTTCGCCATCATCGACGGCGGCATAGCTCAATCCGTCGAGCCAATCGGTCCCTTCGCGGATACGGTATGCTGTGCGCGCAAATCGGTCTGCGCCAAAGGCACGGTCAAGCAATTGCTCGACCATGGCGTCATCGGTTTGGGCAAGGGGAATAAGGCTAGGCATAGAGGCAGCCGCGCCTAAGGGGCTTCACCCGACAAGTCGAACAAAAAGCGCTTGGGATGCTTAAAGCGTGAGCTTTAGCAATCGCCCATTGTCGCCATCTTCCAGCACCCATAGTGCGCCGTCGGGCCCTTCTGCCAAAGCACGCATGCGTCCGCCAAGCTCATAGCGCGCGACTTCGCTGGCTGTTTCGCCGTTCAAGTCCAAATGCACGATGCCTTGCGTGCGCAGGCCGGCAACGATGGCATCGCCTTTCCAAGCGGCAAACATATCACCGCGATAGACCAGCATATCGCCCGGGGCGAGAACCGGTGTCCAATGCATGACGGGCTTTACGAAGCCATCATCAGCCGTGTGATCAGGTATCGGATCGCCGTTGTAGTTCTCTCCATTGGAGCGCACGGGCCAACCGTAATTGGCGGCTTGTTTGACCAGATTGAGCTCATCGCCGCCAGCAGGGCCGTGCTCGATTTCCCACAAACGGCCATCGGCATCCCAATCCATTCCAAGGATATTGCGGTGGCCCCATGACCAAATTTGATTGGTTGGCGAGGGCTTATTTGCCCATGGATTGCCCAGCGCCGGAGTGCCATCCAGATTGAGGCGCACAATCGTGCCCAAGGTGTTGGAGTTGTTTTGCGCAGGGGTTTTCTTCTGCCTGTCTCCGCTGGCAACGAAGAGATGCCGCTCATCAGGGGAAATCAGCAGGCGGTGCGAATAATGCCCGCGTCCCTCAACCTTGGGAGCTTGCTTCCAAATCACTGTGAGGCCGTCGATTGAACAGGCTTGCGCGCAATTGAGCGTGCCTTTGCCAACTACTGCGCCGCGTGTTTTCCCGTCGCCCGCCTGCGCCCAGCTTAAATAGATTGTGCGTGAGCCAAGCGCGCCATTGGTTTCGCTGTTCAAAAATGCCACATCGCCAAGACCGCCTTGCCCGCCATAAGCGACTGTCGGCGCGCCTGAAATCGCGGTTTTTGCACGCGAATTAGTGTCATAGAGGAAAAGACCGCCGCCTTTCTCCGTCACCACCATGGACGCTGTGCCCGGCACGAAGGCTGCGGCCCAGCCCTTATCAAAAGTGCCGTGTTCTTCTGTAGTGAATGCAATCGCGTCTGCCGCTTTGGCGGCGCTTTCCTGTGTGTCCACATCCTTCGCTGTGCTGCAACTTGCGAGTGTCAGCGCTGCGGGAGATAGAAGGGCGGCGATTTTGAGAGAGGTTTTCATGCTGTTCGGGGCTCCCAGCGCTTTAATTGGTTCTGCGAATTTCACCATCGGGGTGGATGAGGCGGGACGCGGCCCGCTTGCTGGCCCAGTAGTGGCGGCAGCAGTGGTGCTTGGCAATAGCGCGCCGCAAGGTCTCGCCGATTCCAAAGTGCTCTCCGCAAAGAAACGTGCCGTTTTGGAGGCGCAAATTCACGAAAACTGCGCATGGGCAGTGGGCGTCATTGAGCCTACACAAATTGATAAAATCAACATCTTGGCAGCCACAATGGAGGCCATGTGTCAGGCTGCTGCACGTCTATGTAAAGGCTTAGGCGCCGATCCTCAAGAAGTGCTAATCGATGGCAATATGACGCCGCATGGCCGCGCGAAAGACTGGCGCTGGCCTGCGCGGGCGATAGTTGGAGGGGACGGCATTGAGCCCTGCATTTCTGCCGCCTCCATCATTGCAAAAGAATACCGCGACCGGATCATGATTGCAGCGGCAAAAGATCATCCTGAATATGGCTGGGAGACCAACAAAGGGTATGGCTCCAAACATCATATGAAGGCTTTGCGCAAGCATGGCCCGACGCCATTGCATCGCCGCAGCTTTGCACCGGTTGCGCAGGCCGCGCTTTTGTAGCGCGCGCTGGCTATGAAATTTAAGGAACTTGCTTTAGGCCGCGCGGCATGACTGAAACCATTTTGATGATTGTTGGCGGGCTTATCGGGCTTGCTGTGGGCGGCGAATTGCTGGTGCGCGGTGCAGTGGGCATTGCGCTGAAAGCGGGGCTTTCGCACCTTGTGACCGGCGTCGTTATTATCGGCGCGGCAACGTCCATGCCCGAATTGGTCGCAAGCGTTCAGGCGACGATGGCAGGCTCGCCAGACATTGCTTGGGGCAATATCGCAGGTTCTAACATCGCCAATTCGCTGCTCATTTTGGGCGGAGCCGCAGTGGTCGCGCCGATTATGCTGTCGGGCGCGGGCAAGCGCGATGCGATCAGCGGTCTGGTCGCGGTCTGCCTGCTCTGGGCGATTGGTCTTGCGGGACTGGGCGCTGTGTGGGTTGGCATTGCTCTGCTCGTACTGCTTACCGCGTATATTTATTGGCGCGTCAAGCACCCATCAAAGGCCCATGATTACGAGGAAGAGGAAGAAGGCGCGCCGGATAATATCTGGTTGTCGATCATTCTATTTGCGCTCGGTGTGGGTGCCTTGGTGCTGGGCGGCAAATATCTCGTCACAGGCGCGATTGATGTCGCGCGCTTGTTCGAAATTCCAGAGACTGTGATCGGCCTCACAGTGGTCGCCATCGGCACATCCTTGCCTGAATTGGCGGCAACAGTTGCTGCTGCTTTGAAGGGCAAATCTGGCCTAGCCTTGGGTAATGTCGTTGGTTCCAACATCTTCAATCTCCTGCTGATTGGCGGTGCAACGATGACAATTGCGCCAGGCCCAATTCCGTATGAAATGTTCGATCTGGAATGGCCTGTCCTGGCGGCAACGGCGGTCATGCTCGTGCTACTATGTCAGTTCGCGCATAAGATTGGGCGCGGGCTCGGCGTGCTATTATTGGCGGCATTTGCAGCCAATACGGCGATCCTATTCGCTTAAAAGTACGAATGCATGGCCTTGTGAGTCCTGCGGGCCACACCCCCATATAACGAGTCTGAAATCATCAAGAGACTCAACATCTTGTGGCGGACTCTTTTCGTTCTTCTCTAGAAGTGGTGGCTAAGGCCGCGCCCTAAGCATTCTCGGCCAGCAAATAGTCCTTGACGGTGGGCCTCGATGGATTCACCCTGTGGATAAGTGCGGATATAACGAGTTGATAAGGTGTTGAGCATGGGCGTCCATGAACCAGTGAAATTGCGCGAAAAGGCAGCTGTCAAAGCGCCGAAACGGCTGCGCAAAGCCCAAAAGGATGATCGTCAGCTTCACCTCCCGCTTAGCCAAATTCTCGATGGTGACTGCGTAGAGGCGATGCGTTCGCTGCCCACCGACAGCGTCGATCTGATCTTTGCCGATCCGCCCTATAATCTTCAGTTGGGCGGTGATTTGAACCGGCCCGATGGCAGCCAAGTGGATGCGGTTACCGATGATTGGGATCAGTTCGACAGTTTCCAAATATATGACAAATTTACCCGCGATTGGCTGACCGAGGCGCGCCGTGTTCTGAAGCCTGATGGCGGGCTCTGGGTCATCGGCAGCTATCACAATATCTACCGCGTTGGCGCGATTTTGCAGGATCTGGGCTTTTGGATCCTCAACGATATTGTCTGGCGCAAAACCAACCCCATGCCCAATTTTAAGGGCACGCGTTTCACCAATGCGCATGAGACTTTGCTTTGGTGTTCGCAGGGCGAGAAATCGCGCTATCATTTCAATTATCGTGCGATGAAGACTTTGAATGACGAGCTGCAAATGCGCAGCGATTGGGTTCTGCCGATTTGTTCGGGCGGAGAGCGTTTGAAAGAGGGCGGCACCAAAGTGCACCCGACCCAAAAGCCCGAAAGCCTGCTTTACCGCGTTCTGCTGGCGACAACGGATAAGGGCGACGTTGTGCTCGACCCGTTCTTTGGTACGGGCACAACCGGTGCGGTGGCAAAGCGGCTTGGCCGCGAATGGATCGGTTGCGAACGCGAGGATATTTACCGCGATGCGGCGCTAAAACGGATTGCCAAAGAATTGCCGCTCGATGAAAGCGCGATTGAAACCATGCAGGCGAAAAAGGCTGCACCGCGCGTCGCCTTTGGCGCATTGGTGGAAAATGGCATGATCAAGCCCGGCACCAAAGTGTTCGACAAGAAGCGCCGCTGGACTGCAACCGTGCGCGCCGATGGGTCTTTGTCACTCGACAGCAATCCAAAGCAAATGGGGTCCATTCACGGGCTCGGCAAAGAATTGCAAGAAGCGCCCAGCTGCAATGGCTGGACGTTTTGGCATTACGATGATGGCGGCGAAGTTAAGCTAATTGATGCTGTCCGCCAGCTCTATCTGCTCAGCATTGAGGACTGATCACCGCGCCTTAGAAACGCCCCATCGGCTTTTGTCCTCGGGCGCATAATTCCTGCACAAAACCACAATCCTACGTTCATCTGCGCCGCCACATTTGCTGTGGCAGGGGGCGCAAACCAACGTGAGGATATCATGAAAAATTCCCTTATTACTCCTGCAAATTTTGCGGCAACTTTGGCCCTGATGACGGCGCTGATGGCCGCGCCAGCAGCGGCTCAGTCGGAACCCAAACCCGGGCCCTATATCGGCGTCAGTGGCGGTATCGCTTTGCCAGGTGACAGCAACAATACTGGCGAATTTGATGCCGAAGTCGCAGCCACTGCCGACTTTGATGCGATCCCGGCTGGAACGGAGCTTGGATGGCAGACAGAGAACGACAATGGCTTCGCGATCAGCGGGCAATTTGGCTATGCTTTTGAAAATGGCTTTCGGGTCGAATTGGAAGGCGCATACTCAGAATATGACGCCGACACACACAGCGGGCTCACCGTCGGAGGGACCGATATCGATGGTATCGACTCTGCTGTTCTGACCCGCGCTGCAGCGGACGGCGCCAACCCAACTGTGGGTGCGGTTCTGGCCGATGGGCATGGCGGGGTGAAAAACTTCGGCCTGTTCGGCAATGTGTTTTATGACATTGAGACAGGCAGCGCGATCAAACCGTTCGTCGGAGCAGGTGTCGGCTATCAATGGACAGAGGTGAACTACAGCCCCTCTGGCGTCGATGTCGGCGATGATGATGACGGCGTGCTCGCCTATCAGCTGATGGCCGGTGCCACCGCGCAAATTTCTGAGCGTGCTGAACTGTTTGGCCAGTACACTTACCGCGCCAATGCAGAAGATGCAGATATTCCGCTGAATTTGCTGCCTGCGACTTTGGGTGTGGAATCGGACCAGTCGATTGTGTCTGCGGGCATTCGCTTCCGTTTCGGCGGCTAGCCTTGACGAGTTGGAAGAAGGGGCTGCAGCGAAATTCGCAGCCCCTTTTCCATGCGCGACCTGCACGAAACTGTCGCGGCTGAGGATTACGCACTGATGCCGGTATCGCGCCGGCCTTCAATTGGGCTAAGCCTTGGCGATGCAAGAGAATATCTATATCCAGCCCATTGGTTTTGCCGCTAGCCCGCAGAGCGAAAATGGCTCAGCAATTCGGTTGGCAGGAAGCATGGTTTATGCCTCCAGATTTGCTGTGATCCGAACGCAAAATGGTAAGGTGACCTCGCGCGATCTATGCCTCGTCTCCGATTTGGAAGGGGTTATCTCTGCGCTACCATTGCAGCTGAAATCGGACGCTGAGGCGCAATGGGCTGATCTTCAGGCAGAGCATGCGCCGCTGCAAATGGGCCACCGCACGGTGCGCCTCGATCAACCGCAAATCATGGGCATTTTGAACGTCACGCCGGACAGTTTTTCTGATGGCGGAGAGTTTCTTGAAAAGCCGGAACATGGCCGCGCGCATGCGTCTGCAATGTTAGAGGCCGGCGCTGCGATCATTGATGTTGGCGGGGAAAGCACACGGCCAGGCGCGGCGGCAACATGGGAAGGCGACGAGTTAGAGCGCGTTATTCCAGCGGTTGAATATTGCGCGGCCATGGGCGCCGCGATAAGTGTGGATACGCGGCGCGCGAGCGTTCTTGAGGCAGCAATTAATGCGGGCGCGCATGTTGCCAATGATGTGTCCGCCATGCGCTATGATCCGCGCAGTCACGCTGTTGCAGTGTCCACAGACTGCCCCGTTATCCTGATGCATGCGCCGGGAACAGGCGATGATCTGCATGAGGGCGGAACCTATTCCAACGTGGTTTTCGATGTGTTCGACGCTCTGCGACAGTACCGAGATGACGCCATTGCAGCGGGTATTGCAAGGGAGCGGATCATCCTTGATCCAGGTATTGGTTTTGGCAAAAGTCTGGCGGAGAACCTTTCTATTCTCAATGCTTTGCCGCTCTATCATGCTTTGGGCCAGCCGCTGCTGCTCGGTGTTAGCCGCAAGCGGATGATCGGCGCATTGTCGCATGAGGCCGCCGCGCATGAGCGCAAAGGCGGCAGTGTTGCATTGGCGACACTGGGAATGAATGCGGGCGTGCATATGCTGCGCGTGCATGATGTTGCTGAAACGGTGCAGGCGCGCAATGTTTGGCGCGGGCTGCGCGATGCGGCGCTCACCGAATTTGCGCATCTACCAGACTGAAACCGCGCATCCAGTCTTGAAGCGGTCACATATTCGCTGCACAAGCGGCGGCAAAGCTCTGCCAGACTAAGGAACATTCCCATGCGTAATGCCGCAATCGCCGCCTCTATTATTGCTCTTGCCGCCAGTTCGGCTGCGGCTGAGACAGGCTCAGTTCCCTTAAGCGCAGACGAATTGCTGGCGCCGTATTATGCCAAGCTGGAAAAGCAGATCAGCCTTCCAGTGGCTCAGCCCAATGTATCGCTTGCTCGGACAACCAATTTGACGCGGGTAGCCTTTGGCAGCTGCAATCACCAATCGCGCCACCAAACGATTTGGGCTCAAATCGCCGCCAAAAACCCTGACATGTTTCTGTTTATTGGTGACAATAATTACGGCGATCAGGGATGGAATGGCGATGCTAGCCTGTCCACATTGCGCGCCGCCTATGCCACAATGGCCAAGACGCCTGAACTGGCTGACTTCCGCAGTAAGGTGCCGATGATGGTGACATGGGATGACCATGATTTCGGCTTTAATGATGGCGGCGCAAACTTTGCGTTTCGCGGGTGGTCAGAGACGATTTTCGAGACCTTTTGGGGTTCGTCCAATGAAGTGCGTTCGCGCCCGGGCGTCTATGAAAGCGTGACCTTTGGCGAAGCGGGCAAGCGCACCCAAATTATCACGCTCGACACGCGCTTTTTCCGCTCCGATTTTGAACGGATGGAATACACACCAAAGCGGCCGCCGCTTGGCTCTTATGTGCCCTCTAGCGATCCTTCGAAGACCATGCTTGGCGGCGCGCAATGGGCATGGCTGAAGCAAGAATTGGCAAAGCCTGCGGATTTGCGCATTCTCGTGTCGTCAATCCAAGTGGTTACCGATGCGCATAATTATGAGGCATGGGAAAGCATGCCGGCTGAGCGCACGAAACTCTATTCTATGCTCGGTGCGCGTGCAGATAGCGGCCTTGTTCTGCTGTCTGGCGACCGGCATGGTGCAGGTATCTACAAGGAGCAAATCGGCGACGAAACCGTTTGGGAGCTGACCAGTTCCTCGCTCAATTATTCCTTTGCCTCAACCGCGCAAAACACCAAGCGTGAGCCCGATGCAAAGCGCGTGACGGACTTTATCTCTGAAGAGAACTTTGGCACCGTCGAAATCGACTGGAACAGCAATGCGTTCACGATGATGCTCTACGGCAATAAGGGCGAGGAACGCGCCAGCCAAACGGTGAAGTTCTAGCCGGGAGAAGCCGCTGATCCAGCCAGCAGCCCACCATCAAGCGTCAACTCGCTGCCCGTCATATAGGTGCTATCATCGCTGGCTAGGAAGACGCACATAGCGGCCACTTCCTCTGGTGCGCCGAACCGTTTTAGCGGCGTGTCCGCGACAAGCGCATCCATTCTTTCCTGCCGGTCTGGGCCATTCCCAATCATAGGTTCCCAAATTGAAGTCAGAATGGCCGCAGGGTGGACCGAATTGCAACGGATTTTCAGTCCTTGCTGCGCCGCATAGAGAGCAACAGATTTGCTGTGATTTCGAATTGCAGCTTTTGATGCTGCATAAGCTGCAGCGCCTGGAATGCCGACCAGTCCGGAACGCGAAGAGATATTGATTATCGATCCCGTCCCTTTTGCTTGCATCGCACCTAGCGCATAACGGCAACCAAGAAAGGTTCCATCGGTATTGACGGCATGGACCGCGCGCCAATCTTCCAATGAGCAATTGGCCGGATCATGCGGGCCGGGGCTCCCTTCAAACCCAGTCACGCCTGCATTGTTAACCAGCACATCGATGGCCGGTGCCTGTTTTGCCAACGTGCTCCAATCCGTCTCGCTGCGGACGTCCAATCTGGCAAACTCGCAGCCTAGCTCATGAGCTGCGGATTGACCTGATTGCTGGTCGATATCGGTGAGAATGACGCGTGCACCTTGTTCGACAAATGCAGCGCACACCGCTTTGCCAATTCCGCGCGCACCGCCGGTCACGACGCAAAGCGCCTTGTTCAATTTTTGCATGGAAGACCTCGTATTTCAGAAATAATACTGGAGCCAAGACGGCTCATTCAAAAGCATGTTTCGCTTATTAGCGGTTGCTCTTGTTCATCTGAAATACTCCCTAACTAACGAGGCGTGGATAGAACATTCAAGCGGCGTTGTCTATCCCAAGGTCAGACAGCTTGCGGTAGAGTGTGGAGCGCCCAATGCCCAAACGGCGGGCAACCTCTGTCATGCGTCCGCGGTAATGCCCAATGGCAAGGCGGATGACATCAGCTTCAATTTCTTCGAGAGGGCGCAAATTGCCGTCCTCGGTATAGAGCATAACGCCGACGGCTTCGTGGATTGCAGCGACGCTTTCTTCTGGTTCGCCCAGCAACTCGCACAATTGCGGGAAGCTTTGCGGGGTGAGGGATTGATCGTCGCAGAACACGGCGGCGCGGAACAGAACCGCCTGCAATTGGCGCACATTGCCGGGCCAATCATAGGCTGACAGCAGCGACAATGCAGAATCGGAAATTGCCAAGGCGCGCAGGCCGGGCTGTTCTCCAATGCGGGTCAGGAAATGGCGGGAGAGGCCGGGAATATCGCCGGTGCGCTCACGCAAGGGTGGCAGTTTGATCGTGGTCTGGCCGACTTTGTTCAGCAATTCTGCGTTGAAATGGCCGGAGGTCACCAGCGCATCCATCGGCAGATTACTGGCGCAAAGTATGCGCACATCAACGCGGAAACCGTGTGTAGCACCCAGAGGGCGAACGATGCCGCTTTCCAAAGTGTCGAGCAGGCGCGCCTGCAAACTCTCGTTCAAACGGTCAAGATCATCCAGCACCACGGTGCCGCCATCACAATGCTGCAATGCGCCGATCTGGCGGTCGAATGCCCCGGGAAAAGCGTTGGCTTCATGGCCGAATAGGACAGATTCAAGGCTATTGGCTGGAACGCCGCCTGCATTGATAATACGGAAAGGGGCTTTGGCGCGGGGGCTGGCGGCATGCATTGCGCGCATCAGCATTTCCTTGCCAGTGCCGCTTTCGCCCTCGATCAGCACGCTGGAATGCGCGCGGGCGGCTTTGGCTGCTTGAGCCAATGCGGTCCGGAAAAGCGGCGCTGTGCCGATCATCGCGTCAAAATCGAGCGCGGCAGTCATTTTTTCTGCCAGCGGTTGCAGCTCATCCTGCGGCGCTTCTTGTTCAGTTGCAGAGCGCAAAGTTTCCATCAAGCGATCAGGAGCAACCGGCTTGATGAGGTAATCGGTGGCACCTGCACGCATTGCATCCACGGCCAGCAAAGGTGATGCGCTGGTGGTCAGCATCAAAATGGGAAGGGCAGGGCGGCGGGATTTCAGCTCTTCAATAAGATTGCAGGCATCATCGCCGGGAACCCATTGGTCGAGGATAATCGCGGACAATTGCATGCCTTGACGCGTGCCAAGCATCGCAATCGCAGTCTCTGAATCGGCGGCAACAATCGTTCGCCAACCCTCACGGGCGGCGAGCGCTGAGATTAACCGGCTTTGCGCAGGTTCATCATCAATCAGCATCAATAGTCGCTGGTCTAATTCGGCCATAACCCTCAGTTCGTCCCGTTCTGGTACGCGGACAGTCTCTAGCGCCTAGGTGTAAAGACGAGATTAAGGCTGTTGACGGAGCTGATGATGACTTGAGATGCTGGGCAGAGCGCGATAGACGTTGCTGCAACACATTCATTCTAAAGGGGCAAAGGACCTTACAATGGCAGCCAACGACATGAAATCGGCCAAATCCACTTACGACAGCTTCATCGCGACATTGAAATGGTCAGTGCCTTTGCTGGCGGTCATCACGATGTTTGTCGTTGTCCTGATTGCCGATTAAGGCCGCGCTGCCCTTGCGTATCGCCATCTTGAAAGAGCGTGCCAGCGGTGAAAGCCGCGTGGCAGCCAGCGCGGAAACCGTGCGCAAATTCATCGCGCTGGGCGCAGACGTTGCGGTGGAGAAAGGCGCTGGCATTGCTGCCGCCATCACCGATGCGGACTATACAGATGCAGGCGCCAATGTGGGCACTGCGACGGTGACCGCGAAAGATGCCGATATTGTGCTGGGCATTCAGGCGCCTGATCTAAAGCTGCTTAAGGGTGCAAAAAAAGGCGCAATGGTTGCGGCTTTGTTTGATCCGTTTGGCGCGCCCAAATTGGTTGAAGCCTATGCCAAGGCTGGATTTGAAGCGCTTTCCATGGAATTTATGCCGCGCATCACCCGCGCGCAATCGATGGATGTGCTCTCCAGCCAATCCAATCTTGCCGGATATAAAGCGGTGATCGCTGCGGCGGATACATATGGCCGTGCTTTCCCGATGATGATGACAGCGGCCGGAACAGTTCAAGCCGCGCGCTGTTTTGTCATGGGCGTAGGCGTTGCAGGGCTCCAAGCGATTGCGACCGCGCGGCGCTTGGGCGCGCAAGTGTCCGCAACCGATGTGCGCTCTGCCACGAAAGAACAGATCGAAAGTCTCGGCGCAAAGCCTGTGTTTGTGGAAGACGTTGCAGGTATCGAGGGCGAGGGTAGCGGCGGATATGCCACCGAAATGAGCGAGGAATATCAAAAGGCGCAGGCTGAATTGGTATCCTCTCACATCGCCAAGCAAGATATCGTCATCACCACCGCGCTGATCCCGGGCCGCGCTGCACCGCGCCTGATTTCGGACGCTCAAATCAAAACGATGAAGCCGGGCAGTGTAATCTTTGATCTCGCCACATCGCAGGGCGGCAATGTCGAGGGTTCAAAACCTGATGAGATCGTCATGAAACACGGCGTTGCCATCATGGGCTATGCCAACACACCGGCGCATTTACCCGCCGATGCGAGCGCCTTGTTTGCGCGCAATCACTATAATTTCCTTTCCGCCTTCTGGGATGAAGAAACGGGCGGACCTGTCCTCGATGAAGAAATCGGTGATGCGGTCCGGCTGACCAAGGGCGGAAAAATTGTCAACGAAAGGCTGAACGCATGAAAACTCTCGCAAAGATCGCAACGGCAACCCTGCTGATGGGCACATTGGCAGCCTGTGACAGTATCGGCGGCGGCGCCAATTATTCAGAAGGCGATGCGCAGGCCGGAGCTGGTTTTCGTCACCATGCCCGCGATGTTGTTGCTGGTCTCAATCCGCAATGCCCCTTCTCACAAAAAGAGACGGTGCTGGCGCAATATGACGAAGTGAATAAGCGCTTCGCTGCGTTGAAGGAGAAAATTGCGGGTCGTTCGTTTGAAACGGATTTGGCCTTGGTTGAGGCGGACTACCAATATTATTGGAAGGTCAACACCGTGCCTTGCGCATCGCCCGATGGCGAGAATGCAGCCGAGGCAATTGCTGGCGAAGTTGCCCGCGTGGACGCTCAAATTACCGAGCTTGAAAACATCGTCGGCGGCATTTGATATCGCACGACTGATTTGAATAACTGACAAAGGCAGATTGCATGGACTTTATCTCGATCCTTTCGATTTTCGTGCTGGCCTGCTTTGTCGGCTATTATGTGGTGTGGTCTGTCACGCCCGCGCTGCATACGCCGCTGATGGCGGTGACCAATGCGATTAGCTCGGTCATTATTGTCGGTGCGCTGATCGCGGCGGCAGAGGCGAGCAGCCCTTGGGCGAAATGGCTTGGCTTGCTGGGGGTTGTGTTGGCGAGCATCAATATCTTCGGCGGCTTTGCTGTGACGGAGCGGATGCTGGCGATGTATAAGAAGAAAGAGGGGAAATAATCATGACCCTTCAATCTGCGAAAAAGTGGGTTTCGAAAAACCGTTGGTGGGTAGCGCTCATTGTCGTTGTCGCATTTGGATATGCTGTTGGTAAAGACAGAGCATTGAATGACAATGCGATTGCGGCGCAAGAAGGGGATGTTCGATGAGCTTCTCCATTTTCGCAGGCGCAGCAGACGCCATTGCGGGTGCGCCTGCTTGGGCTATGCTCGCATATCTTATTTCCGGTGTGTTTTTCATCCTCGCTTTGCGCGGGCTTTCCAGTCCTGCGACTTCGCGCGGCGGCAATCGCAATGGTATGATTGGCATGTTGATCGCGGTCGCGACCACGCTGATCGTGCATTGGCCCATGATTACTGGCGGGGCGACAGACAGCTATGTCGGGCCGGATATTGAAACGATTGGATTGATCGCAGGCGCTATCGTCATCGGCGCGATTATCGGACTTACAACTGCGAAGAAAATCGCAATGACGGCTATGCCGGAATTGGTTGCTGCGTTTCACAGTCTCGTGGGTCTTGCCGCTGTGCTGGTAGGCTGGGCGGCCTATTTGGAGCCCGAAGCCTTTGGCTTGCTCGGCGATGATCTCAGCATTTCGCCGGTTAGCAAAATCGAGATGGGGCTGGGCATTGCCATTGGCGCGATTACCTTCTCAGGCTCGGTTATTGCCTTCCTCAAATTGTCAGGCCGGATGAGCGGATCGCCGATCTTGCTTCCTCTGCGCCATGTCATCAATCTTGGTACTTTGCTGGCGATTATTGTTCTCACGGCGCTGTTTGCTTTGGGCAGTGGGCAGTCGGAAACCATGCCCTTCGTTATCGCGCTGACGGTGCTGGCATTCATTATCGGCTTCTTGCTGATCATACCCATTGGCGGCGCGGACATGCCGGTCGTGGTGTCCATGCTCAACAGCTATTCAGGCTGGGCGGCGGCGGCCATGGGTTTCACGCTCGGCAATAGCGCGATGATCATCACTGGCGCTTTGGTTGGCAGCTCTGGCGCGATCCTTTCCTATATCATGTGCAAGGCGATGAACCGCAGCTTCATCTCGGTGATCGCGGGCGGCTTTGGCGCAGAAGATGGCGCAGGGGCAAGCGGTGAGGCGCGCGAAGCACGGCCTTACAAACAGGGCAGCGCGGATGATGCAGCCTTCATGCTGAAGCAAGCAGAGAGCGTGATCATCATCCCAGGCTACGGCATGGCGGTGGCTCAGGCGCAGCACGCTTTGCGCGAAATGGCGGATGCTTTGAAAGCAGAGGGCGTCGATGTGAAATACGCCATCCACCCCGTTGCAGGGCGGATGCCGGGGCATATGAATGTGCTGCTGGCAGAGGCTAATGTGCCTTATGATGAAGTGTTCGAGCTGGAGGATATCAATTCCGACTTTGCGCAGGCCGATGTGGCCTTCATCATTGGCGCGAATGATGTGGTGAACCCGGCGGCGAAAACCGACAAATCATCGCCCATTTACGGCATGCCTGTGTTCGATGTGGACAAGGCTAAGCAAGTGTTCTTCATCAAGCGTTCGATGGGCGGGGTCGGCTATGCCGGCGTTGATAATGATGTGTTCTATATGGACCAGACCATGATGCTATTGTCCGATGCCAAGAAGATGGTCGAAGGCATTGTGAAGGCGCTCGACTAAGGTGAAGAAGCTTCTCCTCCTGATCGTGATCGCCGCTGCAGGTTTTGGCGCATGGTTTGTCTATAGCGGCGGTCTCGACAGCGTGACGGAAAGCCGCGTTGAGGCGGCGCTGGCTGCCAATGGTGTTCCGGAAAAGCTGTCGAACTGCATGGCTCCGAAATTGGTCGAAGACCTCTCAATCCCGCAATTGCTGGCGCTGGAGGAATTGGCACCTGAAGATGGCGAAGGCCGCGTGCCAAGCTCGCCCGGTGAAGCATTGGACCGCCTGCGCCGCGTCGATGACACTGAGGCTGTGACCGCTTTGGTCAGCGCCGGATCAAGCTGCGCGATTGGATCAATATTCGGCTAAGCTTGCCGATGAGCGCTCCTTGCGCGATAGTTAGTTGATGAAACGCATCTTAAAAACCCTCGCTGTGATGGCCGTTATTTTTGCGGCAGTTTTCCTAGTTTTCCGTACGTCAGACACGCAAGTATCTGAAATGAAAGCGAAATATGGTGGGGTGCCTTCGCAATTCGTGACTTTGCCAAATGGGCAGCAAATACATCTGCGTGATGAGGGGCCAACAAACGCGCCGGCGATCATTTTGCTGCATGGTTCAAGCTCCGATTTGCACACTTGGGAGCCTTGGGTGCAGGCACTCAAAAGCGACTACCGCGTTATTCGCTATGATCAGATCGGTCACGGCCTGACGGGGCCATCCATCGCTGAAAGTTACGAATTGGCAGACTTTACCGGCGATGTTGGACGCGTGGCGGACCATTTGGACTTGGAGACTTTCGTTCTTGCAGGCAATTCCATGGGCGGTTGGATTTCAGCAGGCTACGCGCTCGAACATCCTGAACGCCTCAAAGGGCTCGTCCTGCTCGATGCCAGCGGTTCACCAGTGAAGCGCCCTGAAAATTCCGGCGGCAATATTGGCTTCACCATCGCAGCGACGCCGGGCTTGAACAATATCATGAAGCACATCACCCCGCGCAGCCTTGTAAAACAATCATTGGAGCAAAGCGTCAGCGTGAAGGCGGTTGCCACAGATGAGGCAGTCGACCGCTATTGGGAAATGCTGCGCTATCCCGGCAACCGCGCCGCAACCATTGCACGCTTCAACACCCAGCGGGTGACCTATGATGCAGAGCAAATAGGCGGATTAAACGTGCCCACTTTGATCCTCTGGGGCACAGAGGATGCGCTTGTGCCGGTTGAGGCTGGACGCTGGTATGATGAACATTTGCCCAGCAGCACGCTGATTGAATATGATGGTATCGGGCATTTGCCGATGGAAGAAGCGCCAGAAAAATCTGCGAATGACTTGAAAAACTGGCTTGTAAACGCGGTGTTCAAACAAGAGACGCCTTAGAGGTTTAAAGACCCCCAAACTGAACCTATTTAGAAAGACTACGATGCGAAAAATCGGCCTTATTGGCGGAATGAGCTGGGTTTCTACCGGCATGTATTACGACTTCATCAATCGCTATGTGCAGCGCCGCAGCGAGGCTTTTGTCTCGCCGCCGATTGTGATGGAGAGCCTGAATTTCGCTGACCTTCACGGGCTTTTGGCGGAAGAGGATTGGGCGCGCGCGGGCGAGGCGTTGGCTGACAGTGCCAAGCGGCTCGAACAAGCAGGCGCAACCGCCATTTTGATCTGCGCCAATTCCATGCACAAAGTCTATGACACAGTCGCCGCCAGCGTCAGCGTACCCGTGCTGCATATTGCCGATTGCGTTGGCGAGGCGATGAAGGCGGCGGGTGCAACCAATGCCGCGCTGATCGGTACGCGCAATGTCATGACGGAAAGCTTTTACCGCCAGCGCCTGATTGCGCATGGTGTTGATCTGGCGGCTCCTGATATGAAGAACGTCGATATCGTCGACCGGATTATTTATGAGGAATTGATGGTCGGCAAGAAAATCCGCGATTCAGAGCGAGAGTTGCGCACCATCATAACCAAAAAACAGCAAGACGGTTTGGAGGCGATTGTGCTGGCCTGCACCGAGCTCGATATGATCGTGGATGTGGATGCCAATGTGCTGCCGATCTTTGATAGCACGCGCATTCATTGCCAAGCGGCTGCGGATTGGATTTTGGGCGAATAATAAGCGGGGAATAGGGGGTAATAAGACCCACGTTGCCAAACTGTTCGCCTTGTCGCACCGCGCATGCTCCACTAACCCTAGCGTCCTATGACATGCGCCCCTTACGCCGCTGATCCCCACACCACGCGAGGACGCGAGTTCGGCGCGCAAGCAGCCCGCGCCTCTAACGTGACCGCTCGCGGGCCCCGCAGCGAGTTCCAACGCGACCGCGACCGGATCATCCATTCGATGAGCTTTCGCCGCCTGCGCTCCAAAACGCAGGTGTTTATCGCGCCCGAAGGCGATCATTATCGCACACGCCTCACCCACAGCTTAGAAGTCGCACAGATTGGCCGCGTGATCGCGCGCGCATTGGGTTTGGATGAAGATTTGACCGAGGCCTTGTGCCTTGCGCATGATTTGGGCCATCCGCCCTTTGGCCATGCCGGAGAAGACGCGCTGCAAGCCGCGCTGAAGGACCACGGCGGCTTTTGCCACAATGCTCATGCTCTGCGCACGATCATGCGTTTGGAAAGCCCCTATCCCAGCCATGATGGGCTCAATCTAACTTGGGATTTGCTGGAAGGGCTGGCCAAGCATAATGGCCCCGTCGCCGAGCCCAGCTGGGCTTTGGCTGAGCTTGATGCGGATTTTTCGATGGAGCTGGCGCATTGGCCTTCATTGGAAGCGCAGGTTGCGGCGGTCGCCGATGACATCGCTTATGACAATCACGACATTGATGATGGCCTGCGCGCGGGCTTTCTGGGCCTTGATGATCTGCTGGAACTCGATTTCCTCGCGCAGCAATGGCGGCTGGTCGAAAAGAGCTTTCCAGACGCGCCGCGTGATCGGATGCTGCGCGAATTGGTGCGCGGTCAAATTGGCTTGATGGTCAATGATGTGATCACGCACACGCAAAGCCAGATTGAAGGAATTGAAACAGTGGAGGCAGTTCGCGCGCATCCGAGAATGCTCTCCGGTTTCTCTCCCGATTTGGCGGCGAAGGAACGCACATTGAAGGCGTTTATGTATAAGCGGCTTTATCTGCATGATGAGCAGGTGGAGGCAGCAGATAAAGCGCGCGAAGTGGTCGCCAGCCTGTTCGCATCCTATGCCGACACACCTGATTTGTTGCCGCCAGAATGGCAGGCGCGCCTGCCGCAAGATGAGACGGCGCGGGCCCGCACGATTGCTGATTTTATCGCCGGGATGAGCGACCGTTTCGCCATCGAGCAATATCGCGCAATCCACGGCACGGTGCCAGCGGGGCTAAGCAATGTCTAACGCTGCCAAGGAGCCGCTGCAAATTGCGCTGATTGGCGCAACGGGGCTTGTTGGCCGAATGGTGATGGAGGCGGTGATCGGGCGCGAGGATGTGCGCCTAACCGCGATTGCGCGGCGCGAAGTGCCTTTGCCCAAAGGCGTGCGGATGGAGATGATTATCTCTAAGCCGGGCCGCTGGGGCGATGTGCTGGAGGAGATACAGCCGACCGCAATGATCTGCGCCTTGGGCACGACATGGAAGCGGGCGGGCAAGGATGAGCAAGCGTTCCGCGCTGTCGATCAGGAATTGGTTTTGAACAGCGCGAAGGTGGCCAAAGAGAAGGGTGTTGAACGCTTTGTTGTGGTGACATCGGTGGGCGCAAATGTTGGCTCACGCTCGCTTTATCTGCGGGTGAAGGGCGAGGTCGAGCGCGATCTTGCGATGCTGAAATTCAAGCGGCTCGATATTCTTCACCCCGGCCTTTTGAAAGGCGCACGCATTGATGATCGGCGCGCGGGTGAAGGCATTGCTCAGGCGCTTAGCCCGGTGATGAATGTGATGATGCATGGGCCGCTGAAAGACATGCGTTCGATTGATGCGCGCAATGTTGCTGCAGGTGCATTGGCTTTGGCAAGCCGCAAGCCGGGCGGGCGCTTTACGCATAATAATGAGGCGATCATGCGCGCTGCGCGTGAGTGGTCGGCGCAGGAATAGGGGCGAGGGATTATGGGCTGGGATACGGTATTTGCAGGCGCCAATTTGATCGCATTGCTATCTTGGATCGCTTTGATCTTTCTGCCGCGCTGGCCTGCGCTTCTGTCCGCATTGTTGTTCCTGATCGTCGGCGGTCTGTGCCTGACATATGCGGTCGCTATGATTGGCACGTTGAGCGGGCTGATTGATATGGGCGGCGGCGGCAATGGTTCTGTGAGCTTCACCAGCATTGAAGGCGTGCGCAATCTGTTCGCAAGCGATGGCGGGGTGACAATCGGCTGGGTCCATTATCTTGCGTTTGATTTGTTTGTCGGAATTTGGATCGCGCGTGATGCGGATAGCAAAGGGTTCTCCCGCATCGTGCAAGCACCGATATTGCTGCCGACCTTCATGTTTGGGCCAATCGGATTGCTGATATGGCTGGTGGTTCGCGAAGGCAAAGCGCGCAAGCTTGGACGCTGGACTTAAGCTGCAACTTGGGCATAATCGCCGGATAAGAGAACATCAGTTCCACCGGAGAGAATATGCGCGGCGACCATGAGTTTTTCACTTTTGATGAAATCCTAAATTTCTGGGCGGAAGAACGCCCTGATGGACTGGCTTTAGAGCAGGACGGGCGAACCGCCAGCTATGGCGAGCTGGATACGGCCACACGCCGGTTAATCGGCCTGTTTATCAGCCGCGGCGTCGGCATGGGCGACCGGATCGCTTGGCTCGGCAAAAACTCTGATCTCTATTGCATGCTCTATCTCGCCGCAGCGCGCATGGGCGCGGTGATGGTGCCGGTCGGCTGGCGGCTCGCCCCGCCTGAAATCGCCTATATTCTCAGCGATACGGGCGCGAAGCTGCTTTTCACCGAGGATGCGTTTGAAGAGACGGCGACCAGAGTCGTGCACGGCATGGAGGCAAAGCCGGAGATCATTGGCGAAGGCGCCGCACGCGCCGCGTCTCATTCGCATGATATGGGCGAGTATTCTGCCGCCCATGCGGATGAGCCTGTGCTCCAGCTTTACACCTCTGGCACAACCGGCAATCCCAAAGGCGCGCCGCTGTCCAATGCCAATCTGTTGGGCCTGCGCAATCCGGGCAATCAAGCTGGGTTGGAATGGAATTTCTACGAGGCGGATGATTGCATGCTCGTCGCCATGCCCTGTTCGCATATTGGCGGAACGGGCCTGATCAATATCGGGATCGCAAACGGTATCCGCAACGAGGTTCAGGCTGAATTTACCCCTGTGGGCGTGCTGGAAGCGATTGAAAATGGCGCGACCCATATGTTCATCGTGCCGGCCGCTCTGCAAATGGTGGTGCAGCATCCGCGCGCGGCTGAAACCGATTTTTCCAAGCTGAAATATCTGATGTATGGCGCAGCGCCCATGCCGCTTGAGCTGCTGAAAGAGGCGGTGCGCACCATGCCCAATGCTGGCTTCTTGCAGGCTTACGGCATGACAGAGACATCGGGCACGATTTCCATCTTGCCGCCAGCGGATCATGTGCTTGAAGGCAATGAGCGGATGCGCTCGGCTGGCAAGGCTTGCCCAGGCGTGGAGATTGAAGTGCGCGGGCCTGACAACACAGAATTGCCTTTGGGCGAAATTGGCGAGGTGTGCATCAAATCACCCACCAACACCGCAGGCTATTGGAAGCTGCCCGATGCGACTGCCAGCACAATCGATCCTGATGGCTGGCTGCACACCGGCGATGCGGCGATTATGGATGCAGATGGCTACATCTATATCCAAGACCGGATCAAAGACATGATCATATCCGGCGGCGAAAACGTCTATCCTGCTGAGGTGGAAAGCGCGATTTACGGCCATCCCGCCATCGCAGAGGTCGCCGTTATTGGCATTCCGAGCGAACGCTGGGGCGAAGAGGTCAAAGCCTGCGTCGTTGCCAAACCGGGACACGAGGTCGATGCAAATGATGTGATCGCTTATGCCCGTGAGCGAGTGGCCGCGTTCAAAGCGCCCAAGACGATCGATGTGATCCCTGAAATGCCGCGCAATCCGTCTGGCAAAATTCTGCGCCGACAATTGCGCGCGCCGTTCTGGGAAGGGCAAGATCGGCAAGTGGGCTAGGGCAGAGCCACGTTGAAAAGACATGCGCCAGCCACGCTTCGTAACCGCGATGCGATTGCGGAAATTTTAGCGCGCCAATTGCCGGAGAGCGGCAAAGTTCTAGAGGTCGCAAGCGGCAGCGGAGAACATGCGGTGTTCTTCGCGGAACGGTTTCCAGCGCTGCAATGGCAGCCCAGCGATGCCGATCCCGAAGCGCTGGGCTGCCATTGCCGAATATCGCGAGGAAGCGGGGCTCCCGAACCTGCACGAGGCTGTGCGGCTCAATGCAGCCGAGGCGGTTTGGAATGTTCCGCCAACCGGCGCAATTGTTTGCATCAACATGGTGCATATCAGCCCATGGGAAGCGGCAGAGGGGCTGTTCCGAGGTGCCTCTGAAAAGCTGCAGGAAGACGCGCCGCTCATCCTTTATGGCCCTTTTTTCGAGGAGGGCACTGATCCTGCACAGTCCAACCTTGAATTTGATGCGAGCCTGAAATCACGCAATCCATCTTGGGGCATTCGGCACATTACCGATGTGACCGCGCTTGCAAGCCAAACCGGTTTCCCCCTGAGCGCGCGTTATACAATGCCTGCCAACAATCTCATGCTGGTCTATCGCCGAGTGGGTTGATTGCGCGGAGGCTAAACCGCTTCATCTTCACCCTTGTCAGGTGAACGGCCCGCGCTCTTCACGGCCACCCGTTCACGATATGCGATAAGCAGGCCTGCACCGATGATTAGCGGCGCGCCAAACCACAGCATATCAGACGGAGCCGTGCCGAAAACGCTCGCGCCGTATAAAGTCGCCCATAACAGGCTGGTGTAATCCATCACGATAATCACGGCGGCTGAGCCAAAGCGCAGCGACGTGGTCAGCAAGATTTGCCCCAGCGCGCCGGCTGCGGCCATAGCAATGATGATGCCCCAAGTTTCTGCATCATGCGAACCGATGAAAAACGGCACGATCAGCGCCATGATCGGCGCGGATATGGCGGTGAACCAAAAGACGATGGTCCATGGATTTTCGCTTTTGTTAAGATCTTGAACCTGAAAGCTGATCAATGCGACCAAAGCCGCTGCGATGAGCCCGACCGCCGCGCCGAACGGGTCGATCATTCCGCTGCTGCCCGGCAAAACATTGGGCTGAGTGATCAGCAGCACACCGGCAAAACCCAGAATAACCGCGCCCCAGCGGTAGCGCCCAACTTTCTCTCCGAACAATATGACAGAGATCATCACGGCGAAAAATGGGGCAGTGAAACTGATCGCGGTCGCCTCTGCCAAGGGTAGCAGAATCACCGCGCCATAGACGAAGAACATGCCGATAAGGCCGGTCATCGCGCGCCGTGCATGCGCGCCCAGCCGCGTCGTTTTGACGGATAATATCCGCCCACTCAGCGCCAGAATTAGGGTCACAGCGGCAAGGGTAAGGGTCTGGCGCCAGAATATCAGCTCGGCCAGATGGACGCCCTTTGATGCGCCAAGCTTCGCCAGCATAGCCATCGTCGCAAGCGCGCCCGCTGCGAGCAGACGGATCCCCAGAGCAAGGAAAGGGCGAGGGCGAGCGATAGAACCGTCCATATCACGCACGGCCTTAGGCTGATTGCTGGACAGCGCAAGCACTAGCGGGGTTAGGTATGCCTATTGAAGCAGCCTCTGCCATGCCCCATATCGCGCGGCAGAATGATGGATGTCACCAAATCTTTGATCTTTGCCACTGAGGCTGAAATGGTTGCTCTGTCGGGCGCTGGGTTCCTGCTGCTAGCAGGGGTGGCGCTGCTGGCAGATAAGCTGCGCTCAAAGCGCAAAGATATCAACCGCGTGGGCTTTATGCCGTGGACCGCGATTTTTATGGGCAGCATGATTATTGGCGGCGGCTTGCTGGCGCTTGCATTGCCGCGCGTGATCGGCGGGCTGATCTAGAAAAGCGAAAGGGGATCCCCCAGGAGCACATTGGCTGCTGGGTGGTCCCCTTTAAACATGAAACAAAATCTAGGTTTTACAAGCAAGCTTCTAGATAGGCTTGGTCAAACCCGTACTGACGGGCTTTTTCTAGCGTGTACGGGCGCAGGCCTTGGCTGCGATATTCGCCAAGAATTTTGCCGTCTTCGCTCTCATCGAGATATTCGAATTTGAACAGGTTTTGCGTAACCATCACATCGCCTTCCATCCCGATAACCTCGGTGATGTCAGTGGTGCGGCGTGAACCATCGCGCAGACGTTTCACCTGAACGATAATGTCGACAGATTCAGCGATCTGAGTGGAAATGGCTTCTTTGGGGATTTTAATATCGCCCATCAAAATCATGTTTTCCATCCGGCCCAAAGCTTCGCGCGGGCTGTTGGCGTGAAGCGTACACATGGAACCATCGTGGCCTGTGTTCATAGCGGCGAGAAGATCGAAACATTCCGCGCCGCGAATCTCACCCAGAATAATCCGGTCAGGACGCATACGCAGGGCGTTTTTCACAAGGTCACCAATGGTAATCGCGCCTTGGCCCTCAAGGTTTGGCGGGCGTGTCTCTAGCGGCAACCAGTGCGGCTGCTGCAGTCGAAGCTCGGCGGCATCCTCAATCGTCAGCACGCGTTCGCCCGGATCGATCATCTTCGACATGGCGTTGAGCATGGTGGTTTTACCAGAACCCGTACCGCCAGAAATCACGATATTCATCCGTGATGCACCCGCGATTTTTAGCGCGGTACACATTTTCTCGCTCATCGATCCAAAGTCCTTGAGCATGTCGAGCGTAATCGGCTTCTCAGAGAATTTACGAATTGAGATCGCCGTGCCTTTAAGACTGAGCGGCGGGACAATCACGTTCACACGTGAGCCGTCTTTCAAACGAGCATCGGCTAGCGGCGTGGTTTGGTCGACGCGGCGGCCAACTTGGTTCACGATACGCTGAGCGATTTGGAACAGGTGCTGCTCATCGCGGAACCGGATCGGTGCGATGACAAGCTTACCCTTTTTCTCAATATAAGTTTGATCAGGGCCGTTGACCATAATATCGGAAATGTCTGGATCGCCCAGCAATTCTTCCAATGGGCCAAAGCCAAGCAGCTCATCAATCAGCACTTTTTCAAGCGCAAATTGCTCGCGACGGTTCAGTGTGACTTTAAGATCGGCCAGCACTTCTAAGATAATTGGGCGGAATTCTTCCGACAGCTCGTCTTTTGACAAAGTCGCAGCGGCCTCTGGGTCAACCCGTTCGAGCAAGCGCGGCAGCACTTGCTCTTTGATTTTGTGAACGCTGGCTTCAAAGCCGCCAATTTCTGTCTGACCAGCATTGACCGCATTGGCGCGGTCAGCGAGGCGGGACATCGCTTCATCAGCCGGGGATTGCGGCCCCGTGGGTTTAGCGGCCGCTGCAGGAGCGTCTCCGCCTTCTGGTAAAGGCGGGAATTGCTCACCGCCCTCCGGAGGTTTTTCCTTTGTGACGGCGCGTTCGCCGCCTTTCATGGGCTTGGCCACACCAAACGAAGGGCGTGCGCCACCCTGACTTCCGCCAGCGGTCGGTTTTTTACCGAAAGCACTCATTCAAACATCCCCCAGGGGCAAAATTGTTGTCCAGCTCTCGGCGCACATGGCGAAGAAAACCTCTCGTGAAATGGTGAATAGAATGGAAACCTTATTTTTTCCCTAAGCACATTGCGCAAATTGCATGCGCATAGGTGGTCTTTGCTGTCATCGAGGCGGGAGCGAATTTCGGGCGCAAGCTTAGATTGAATTGTGGGAGGAGTTGCTTGCCGCTGGACGTTGCGAGGCAAACGGCTAAATAGCGTCTCTATGCGCGTCCTTATGCTGACATCTACGCTGCCTCGTTTTGAAGGCGATATGCAGGCCAATTTTGTCGGTGAACAGGCCAATGCTTGGCTCCAAGCGCGCCCAGATGATGAAATCACAATCTTGGCGCCGGGCGATGTCGATGCTCCGCAGCGCGAGGAATTGGGCCGGCTAACAATAGAGCGCTTTTCCTATATGTGGCCGGCTTCCGCTCAAGGCCTCGCTTATCCTGCGATCATGCCAAACCTCAGGCGCAACCCTGTCTTAGGGCTTCAGGTGCCGCCCTTTTTGGTCACGCAGGCGCTTGCCGCCAAGCGTTTGATGAAAAGCCAACGTTTTGATTGCATTTATGCCCATTGGGTGATGCCGCAGGGGCTGGTTGCAAACTGGCTTAGCCGCAAAATGCATGTCCCTTACATTCTGCAAACACATTCATCAGACCTCTCGGTTCTGTTGAAAGCTGGCGGCTTTGGCCGGAATACGGCGCAGCGATTGCTCAAAGATGCAGCAAGGTTCTTTTGCGTGAATTCAGGTCAATTGGGTCTGGCACTGGATATTCTGGACAAAGGCGACCGCGAAGCATTCGCCAAAAAGGCAAAAGTGCTGCCAATGGGTGTCGCTCAATTGACGCCCGCAGACGCAAATGCCGGTGGCGCTGAGATCGGAACGATCGGACGGCTTTCGCGCAAAAAGGGCCTCGATTTTCTTATTGCCGCGGCTGAGAAGCTCAACGCACGCGGACAAAGGCCGCACATCGCAATCGCTGGCGATGGGGAAGAGGGCGACGACCTTCGCGCCCGTGTCAAAGATTCAAATGTGCAGTTTCTTGGGTTCGTTAGCGGAAGCGGTAAGGATGCGTTCCTCGCTTCATGCGAACGCTTTGCCTTTCCGGCCAAGGCTGCAGATGGCGATGTTGAAGGCTTGCCAGTGGCGCTGCTTGAGGCGTTGATGCGCGGCCAGCCCGTGCTTGCCTCGCGCGACACGAATATTGAACTGCTGCCTGAGTGGGCGCAAATCAAGGATGATGTGGTGTTTGTCGAGGACCCTGAGGATATCGACGCGCTGGCAGACGGGCTGGAAGAACTGCTTAGAAAAGCGCCGGGCTCTGCGCATAAATCGGTAGATGTTGTCGGGCGCTATCGGTGGGAGCGCTTGATCGAGGAATACCTGGAACCGATCGAAGATGCGGTGCCTTGAATCCGGCTGTTCCGCTTAGGCGGAGGGCTTTTGGGCGACTAGGATGTAGCCCAGCGGCAGTTTCTCGCGGGCTGTTTTTCCGCGTGATTGCATAGAGGAATGGCCGAGCAGGCGCGCCAAAGGACGGCCGATCAGTTTGGCCAACGTTAGGCTTATTGCAGCCAATGCGCGCACGCAGAGATCGGCAAGCAAATCGATCCCGCCGCCATATGATTTAAGCTCGACCACTTCGAGGCCGCGCTCTTCGCATGCTTTGGTTAGCGCGTGACGGGTCCAGCGAAAATAATCATGCGGTTCTTCATGCAGCCAATACATGAACGGCACGATCAGTATGATCTTGCCATCAGGGCGCAAAGTTCGGGTCATTTCATCCCAAAACACATCATGCTTCCAAATATGTTCAAGCACGCTGGATGTGAAGATTGTATCGAATTGATTATCCGCGATTTCGACCGGCAAGTTGAGGTCTGCGATGACATCCAAATGCTGCGTTTCATGCGGCGAAGATGGCCAATCAATCCAGCAGACGCTTTGGCTTAAGGGACCGTATGCCCCGTAAAATGGAGCGGTGCCGCAGCCAAAATCTGCAAGGTCGCCGCGTACATGCTTTTGCAATGCTGGTAATGTCGCGCTCAGAGCCATGCTCGCCGAAATACTGCTCGCGGGCGAAAGTTCGGCAATGTCGGATGAGATGGCCCAGCTATCGCCCTTTGGCTGATATTTGGTGGGGCGCCAGTCTGCTTTATGCGTCATGGGCTGCGTCCGGCAATTTACCCAAATAAGCTTCTGCGAATTCCGCGCGGTCGGCATTGTCTTTCATCAGGCGAGCATTGATCGCAGACATGTTGGGCACATGCTTAAGCACGGATTTTACAACACTTGCCTCAAGCTTCGCGATGTCTGCTTGCGCTCCAAAATGCTCTTCTAGGCTGGTGTTGAGGTCAGCCGATTTGATCACCATTGCGGCGGCTTGCTCCATGGCTACGGGATCAGAAAGATCGAAACTTTCCTCTGCGCCTTCGCGTTTCAAGAAAACTACGGCGGCGAGCTGCGAAGGCTTGCCCATTTGTACATCCATAATCTCATCAGCATGAGCGCGGGTCGATATAAGAAATTTCTTGCCAGTCACTAAGGCGATTGCGGTGCGGATCACATCTTTCAACCCAATGGCCGCACGCACACCTAGCGGCACTTTGAGAGTTTTTAGATTGTAGTTAAACAGATGCAGTGGCCGCGCGTATGGGTGAACCACACCGGTCTTTGCCTCCACCATCATCAAATCATCGCCCATCAAGTCAAAACCCATCCGCATCAATGCAAGCGACAAAGTGGTCTTACCTGTTCCGCCATGTGCCGGGAAAACGAACCCCTTGCCATTTTTGGAAACGCCGGCTGCATGCATGAACAAAACATCCGAGCGAAGCAGCATCAAATAAATCACCGGCTCCAACAATTGCCCTTGAACGAATGCGCCAACGGCAGTTGTGTAAAAGCGATCAAGCCAATGGCTTTCAAACTCGATCGTTGGATGGGATGTATCCAGATCATATGCGGCAAAGCGAAACCGGAACAGGTCCTTATAATGTATCTCGCGGGTGTCATCACGGAGCAATTTTTCCACGATCTTCAGTGTGACGACAGGCGCACCTTCGGCCAAATGGTCACTCGAAATCCGCTGATATTCATTGTCGAAATAGGAACAATAGCGCGGTGCCGCTTCCAGCGAAATCCGCACTAATCCATTGAGGTCGAAATTGCGTGAAGCGCTGGTGGTCATGATCTGTGTTCACTACTTGTGTGGGCGTTCATTGGGAAGGCGCTGGTTATAAATGCGGCAAACATATTCACCGCAAATCCAATCAGACGCCCAAGCGCAGCAGCCATAAATGCAGCGGCGGGGGCCACATTGGTGGGTGCTGCCATAAGAGCGGAGAGGCTCTCGCCAATGCCGAGCCCAGCTGGAACAATGGAGGCAGCGGAGCCTGCAATCAGTGCAAAGGCAAATATCAGCGCATCAAGCCCGCCAAGCGCGATCCCAAGTATCGCGAAAGCTGCGACCACCCGGGCAGAGACAATCGCTAGGCCCAATATCCTTAAAGAGATTGCGGCGAAAGCAATGAACCAGCCAAAGACTTTTCCTAGCCAGAAGCATAGGCCGCAAATTGCAGCGAGCCCGCCAATAATCAGGGCCCAAGCCACTGGCCCCAATTCCAATAAAGCCAAACCGCATCCGACAATCGCAACGCATATCCAGAGCAAGGCAAAGGTCAGGACAAGGCCTGCACTATTGCCTGTCTTGCCGCCGCTTTTCACCAAGGCTGCTGTGCGGACGATTGCGCCGCCGGGGATCGGCAAAAGCTCTGCGATTTGTGCATATGCGCTGATCTGAACAGCCTGCAGAAATCCAATTCTCGTCCCGATTGCCTTGCTCATCAATTGCATGTTCACCGCGCTGTAAGCGATGGATAAAGGCGCAATGATTATCGCGAGGATAGCGACCGGCACCAAGGAGACATGGCTCCATTGGAGGCCCAATGAACGTATTGACCAAATGATGCCTGCGCAAAATAGGACTGCGGCAAAGGTCAATAGCGGCACTCTAAACCGGGCAAGGACGGCCTTCGTGCTGATCGCCCAATTGCGAAGGGCGGCAAGGGATGAATTGGGTTCCACTAGGGTAGCCACCTAAAAGTCCGTCCAATAGGGACGCTCAGGAACAGGCAATGTCGGGACGCGCGTATTCGTTCCCCAGAGCAAGCCAGTGGGCGCATTTTCTGGGGCCGTTAAGGTCGCAGAGCCGCGCTCTAACGTTACGATATCGCCAGCGGCATATTGCGCGCCGTTCACGGTGATCGCTGCATCCGCTTTATACGGGCCGGGCACCCAAACTTGCCAGTCGCGTGTCTCACCCGCCTTCAATGTGGTGCCTGCAACATAAAGCGGGCCCCAGACTTGGCGATAGGTGGTTTTGAGCGCCGCCAAATCCTCATCGAAGAAGCTATAACCACGCGGAATATCGGTCATTGCGCTCAGCAAAAATGGGTTATCCTCCCGCTCCACAGCGGCCAGCATAGGCACCTGAGTTTTGCTTAAGGTCTCGGTGAATTTGGAGCCCTTGCCTGCGATATAATTGCGCTTGCCCCAACCAGAAAGGAAGCTGTTGGCCTTGCGGTGGCGCGGCAGAAAATTTGGAAAGTCGAGGTAATTGACAGGTTCATCGAACATTTGCGCCGCGGCTATTTGGATGGTGCGCTGCTTGTCCAAATGGCTTTCACCATCGACAAACCAAACCATTAATCCCCATCCGGCAAAGACAGCGAGAACCACATTATGGCCATAGCGTTCGCTGAGCGCCTTGATCCCAAAGCCGAGGCCAGCGGCAATCGGTGCCAGCATGAATGCATAGAAATAGGGAAAGGAGTTAATGTAATAAAGCGGAGTGACGGTCATCGCTGCAAGCCCGAGAATGGCGACGAGCTTAGCCTTCGGAACGTCAGTCCGCTCCTTCAGAGCAAAAGGCGTAATGATCAAGGCCATTACAAAGGGAAGCGCGAAAAGCGCACCATGGGACAAATAGCGTAGGTTTTTCGAGAGCCCCAATTTGAACATACTCTCGCCGGAATGGCTAACCATTTCAGCTGCCTTATCGGCAGGGGCAAGAGACAGGCTATGCAACGCGTAAATGACGGCAGCGACACCGATGGCTATCACTGGACCTGCGGCGATTTGCAGCGCGCGCTTGAATTGAAATCCGGCCTCTGACCAACGCATCCACGCAATTCCGGCAAAGGCTGGAGCGAACAGAACGATCTTCATAGTCACCATGAATGCAGTGCCCATAAGCAGCGCGAAGGCGGCAATCGCGATCATGCTGAACTTTGATCGGGCCAAAATCGCCAAAGCGCTCATCGAAAAAGCAGTTGCAATCGGATCGGTGCGGAAAGACCAACCATGCTGCACCACATATGCGGCGGTGACATAGGCCAGCGCGCAGGTCAGCGCATAGGGCAGGGACACAAACCGGCGTGCGATCAGAGTGATAGACGCGCAGGTCACAGCTTCTGCGGCCAGCATAAACATCCGCGCAATTCTGATCTGATCAACACCCGCCATATCGAGCGGGGCCAGCCAAGCGAACATGCGCACATGCAAGGATTGCAGCGGCAAGGTTAGCTCACCGCGAACGAAAGTGTGGACTTGGCCCAGAAAGTGAAACTCATCCCAATTGATTGAGCGGGTCAGAGCCAAGTGGAAATGAAGGATAAAGACAAAGCCCAAGGCCAACGCAGGCCACAGGCTATCGCCAAGCGCGCGCGCTTGCGGGCGGGCATGGCCGCGTCCCAAAATACTGCCTGATGGAGCCATGCTTGCCATTAAATGGTCTCAGCCCGCTTTGCGTTTGGGTGAGGTGATCTCGGCTTTGGCTTCGTCATCTGCGGTTTGGCCTCTGCTTTGGCCGGGGCTCTGATTGTCAAACTGGTCACGCAATTGCCGCAGTTCCAGCAGGTTTGCCTCAATCAGCTTGCGATTGGAGGAAACCAGATCCGCCAATACGCCCAAAATGCACAGGAGCACGCCAATCACAAGTAATGCGCCGCCAATGACGAGTGACTGGATATGTCCTTCGCCCGCGCCAGTGAGGTAGAACCAAACGAAACGCAAAATTGGCAAAGCGCCAATCGCTGCCACCACAGCGCCCGCACCAACAAAGGCGCGCAGGGGCTTATAGGTGGTATAGGCGCGCACCATGGTCACGCCTTGGTTCATGATGAACTTTGGCACCGATTTGAATAGGCGCGAGGGGCGCATAGTCTGATGCGTGCGGATTGGCACGCCGACAATGGCCATGCGTTTGCGGCCCGCTTGGATCAGCATGTCGGTGGTGTAGCTAAATTCAGTTGTGATCGTCAGGCGCTGGGCTGCATCGCGGCTGAAAGCGCGGAACCCGCTGACGGCATCGGTGATTTGTGTGCCAGAAAGCTTGCGCACAACCAGGCTGCCAAGCCGCTGAAGGCGGCGTTTGATCGGGCCAAAATGCGCATTATCGGCAACGCCGCGGTCGCCCACGACTATGTCGGCCTCTCCTGCCAGAACAGGCGCAACCAGCTTAGCGATATCCTCGCCTTCATATTGGCCATCGGCATCGGTGTTGACGATAATATCAGCGCCCTCTGCCAAAGCGCGGCGCACACCGTTTTGAAACGCGGCAGCGAGCCCTTGATTGCGGCGATGGGTGACAATGTGCTTTACACCCCAGCGCGTGGCAATGCCGGCTGTATCATCGCTGGAGCCATCATCGATCACCAGCAATTCGATAATATCAATCCCGGCAATCGCGCGCGGCAGCTTGGCAATGGTGGCCGGCAAGCTCTCCGCCTCGTTGAGGCATGGGATTTGAATGATAAGTTTGGTCATTAGTGGCGCCTATTTCCCTCGGTACATCTCGCCTTGTGAAGGGAGGGAATTAAGGAACCGTAAACCATAAGTGACTGCGCTTGATTTTCTGCGTCTAAGCGCCGAGAGGGCGAGGGACAGTGCAACCCCATTTTGAAAGGCTTCAGCTTGCAACAATCTGCCCGCGCGGGCCTTCTTTATGCGGTAACGGGCTTTGCAATCCTTTCCATGGGAGATGCCGTGGTAAAGTCGATGGCGGGTGATTGGCCGGTCTTGCCGGTCGCTGCGCTGCGTTTCACGATTGCTGCCATGGGTTTGTCATTGCTGCTTTGGAAGCAAGAGGGATTGAGCGCCTTTCGCCCCAAGAACCCCGGCCTTCAAATTGCGCGCGGTGTTTGCCTTGCCTTTGCAACCTCATGCTTCTTTTCCGCGATTTACCTCATGCCATTGGCAGAGACGATGGCGATTGCCTTTATTGCCCCCATTCTCACGGCGATTTTCAGTGGACCGATGCTGGGCGAGAAAGTTAGGCTGCCGGTTTGGATTGTGTCGGCCATTGCGCTGGGCGGCGTGTTGATGATCCTGCGCCCCAATCTGGAAGTGATCGGCTGGCCGGCAATCCTACCGATGATTTCCGCTACATTCTTTGCAATGATGGTGGTGCTGAACCGCAAATCAGCAGGGCAGGGCAGCGCGCTTTCCATGCAGGTTTTCGTTGCTGCTGGCGCGTCTGTGATCCTGGTCACAGCGGCCATAGCAGCCAAGCTTTCCGGCATTGAGCAGCTTGATTTTGGCTGGCCCAGCTGGATCGTCATTGTGCAATGCAGCCTTGTCGCCGTCACAGCCAGTACGGCGCATTGGCTAGCCTATATGGGCACGATGCGCGCGGGCGCTGCGCAAATTGCGCCTGCGATTTATGTTCAAATGCTGGTGGCGGTCATCATGGGCTGGTGGTGGTTTGATGATGTGCCCGATTGGATAACTTTGGTGGGGGCAGGCATCATTATCAGCGCCGGGCTAATCTTGTGGCGGCATAATTTAAAAGAGGAAGCGCGCGCTCAATAGATGCGGCGCGTGCAGAACGCGTTTGAGCCGATGAAATTTTCCCGCTAAGTGCAACGTGATATTCACAAAATGGGCGCTAAGGCGGCGCAAATCAAAACCTGCAAACCACAATCTTCTGGGGCGAATAGATAATGTGCGGAATTATTGGCATCATCGGTGATACACCTGTTGCGGACCGGCTGGTCGATGGCCTCAAACGGATGGAATATCGCGGATATGACAGCTCGGGCATTTGCACCATTGTTGACGGACAATTGGTTCGCCGCCGGGCAGAGGGCAAGCTTGCCAATCTGGTTGAAGTGCTCAAGAATGATCCTGCCGACGGCTTGATCGGTATCGCCCACACACGCTGGGCCACCCACGGCGCTCCTACAAGCAGCAATGCCCATCCGCATGCGACAGATGAAGTGGCGCTAGTGCACAATGGCATCATTGAAAACTTCCGACCCCTGCGCGAGAAAATGGCTGGTGAAGGCCGCAATTTCGAAAGCGAAACCGACACTGAAGTAGTGGTGCATCTTGTCTCGCGGGAAGTCGAAAAGGGCCTCTCTCCGCAAGAGGCGGTGCGCGAAGTCTTGCCGCAATTGCGCGGCGCTTTTGCACTGGCGATTGCGTTTAAAAGTCACCCTGACATGCTCATCGGTGCGCGGCTCGGTTCGCCCTTGGTGGTGGGTTATGGCGAGGATGAAATGTTCCTTGGCTCTGACGCGCTTGCGCTCGCGCCTTTGACGCAGAAAATCGCATATTTGGAAGAAGGCGATTGGGTAGTTCTGACGAAATCCGGTGCGACAATTTATGATGCGGAAAACAATGAGGTGGAGCGCGAGGTGCAAGCCTCTGGCGCGACAGCTGCTGCGATTGAAAAGGGCAATTACCGCCACTTCATGCAGAAAGAGATTTACGAGCAGCCCACCGTTGTGGCGCAAACGCTCGGCTCTTATTTGCGGCGCGAGGATAACTCCGTTGCGCTGCCGCAATTGGACTTTGATCTGACTACAATCAAACGCATTACTATCGTGGCATGCGGCACGTCCTATTACGCGGCGATGGTCGCAAAATATTGGTTCGAAGAGTTCGCCCGCGTTCCGGTCGATTTGGATTTCGCCAGCGAGTTTCGTTACCGCAATCCGGTTCTGGAAGACGGCGGATTGGCGCTGTTTATCTCGCAAAGCGGCGAGACTGCGGATACTCTGGCGGCGCTGCGTCATTGCAAAGAAAACGGTCAGGTCATCGGCGTCGTTGTGAATGTCCCGACCAGCTCCATGGCGCGTGAGGCGGATTTGCTTCTTCCCACCCATGCTGGTCCTGAAATCGGCGTTGCCTCGACCAAAGCGTTCACCTGTCAGCTGGCAGTTTTGGCCGCTCTTGCTGCGCATATGGCCGTGAAGAAAGGCTTGATGAGCCGCGATGAAGAGCAAGAGGTTGTGAAACATCTGCTTGAAGCGCCCGCTGCACTCAATGCCGCGCTCGACCATGATGATGACATTGCGGCCATGGCGCATTTGATCGCGCCAGCACGCGATGTGCTTTATTTGGGCCGCGGTCAGGATTATCCGCTCGCCATGGAAGGCGCGCTTAAATTGAAAGAAATCAGCTACATTCACGCTGAAGGTTATGCGTCCGGCGAGATGAAACACGGGCCGATCGCGCTGATTGATGAGGCTGTACCAGTGATCGTGCTCGCTCCATCAGGCCCGCTGTTTGAAAAAACAGTCTCCAACATGGAGGAGGTGCGCGCACGCGGCGGCCAGGTTGTGTTGATCTCCGACGCTGAAGGATTGGCTTTGGCGGGCGAGGGCTGCATCGCGACCATCGAAATGCCGAAAGTGCATCCACTAATCGCGCCGCTCGTTTATTCCGTACCGGTGCAATTGCTGGCCTATCACACAGCCTGCGTGAAGGGCACGGATGTTGATCAGCCGCGCAATCTTGCAAAGTCTGTGACCGTTGAGTGATCAATTAGCCAAGGCGACAGGCGGCTGTCATTGCGGCGCGGTGCGGTTCAGTATTGCGACCGTGCAAGACAGCGAAATGCTGCAATGCAATTGCTCCATGTGCTCGCGCTTTGGTTACTTACATCTGTTTGTTTTGCATGAAAATTTTGAGCTGCAATCGGGCAAAGATGCGCTGACAAGCTACCGCTTCGGCAGCAAAAATGCGGATCATTTGTTCTGCAAAATCTGCGGCGTGAAAAGCTTTTACCAGCCCCGTTCTCACCCTGAAAGCTACAGCGTCAATTTCAGCTGTCTTGATCAAGGCCACAGCATACGCGCGTCGATCACGCCGTTCGACGGTCAAAACTGGGACAAATCAGCCGCTGCAAAAGGTCTTGGTTAATAGCCGGTTAGCGACAAAATTTCCTCGCAAAATATCGATATGCTTTACCGGTCAATAACCTTTCGCACTGTAAGGCGACTAGGTGAGCAATAGTGACACCCAAATTGCAGGTTCAAATGCAGCCTTGCCAATGTCGGTTATCCTCGGGCTGAAAGAAGCACCCGAGGGCCCGGCTTCGCAGTCGCGCGCGCTCCAATTTAACGCCATCGCCAGATTCGCGCTGACCTCTCTGCTGGTCCATTTGCTCGCGGGCGCCATCGCGGTTTTCTTGTATCATTCACAGGTTGCCTTGGCAGTGCTCGGGGCTTGGTTGCTCACGCTGGCCGCTGTGCATGTGCATGGGTTTTTCCAAATCCAGCGGATCGTTGAAGAACAGCAGCTAAACCCAGGCCGAATCGCGCTCAATCGAGAGCTGCGCCTGCCGGTCTTATCCGGCGGTTTATGGGCGATAGCTTTGGTCGGCTTTGCACCGCTTGGATCGAGTTTCGAGCTCGCCTCGCTTTGGGCTCTGGCCGCCGTCCTAATTGGCGGTGCAGCGCTGATCCTAACATTCACGCCGTTGGGCACTCTAGTCTTTGCGCTGATCCTCGGCATTTCGGCTTCTACCAGCTTCGCTTTGCAAGGCGAATATGCGCTGTCAGTGATCGCGGCGCTATTTGTTGTCGTCAGCCTGATGGGGGCACTCGCCAGTGCGCGGGCAAGCATGGGAACGCATATCATTGAACATGGCGCGGCGGAAAAGGACGAGGTTGTGTCCTTGCTGCTGCGCGAGTTCGAAGAGAACGAGGCCGATTGGTTGTGGCAAATTGATACCGCTCGCCGTGTGCGTTCTGTATCGCCGCGCTTTGCCTATGCGCTTGGCCTTGAGCAGAGCGAAGCGGAGAGCAAGCCGCTGGCCGAATTGATTGCCGGTGACAGCTGGGAAGCGGGTCAGTTTGCAAGCAGCCTGCATGATCTTGTTGAGTTGCTGAAGCATCGCCGCAGCTTTTCCAATCAAATCGTGAATGTCATTATTAAGGGCAAGTCGCGTTGGTGGGAATTGTCCGGCACGCCCATGCTGGATGAGCGCGGCAATTTTACCGGCTATCGCGGCGTGGGTTCTGACGTAACCGAGCAGCGCGAGACCTCTGAGAAAATTGCTTATCTTGCGCGTTATGACACGCTGACTTCCTTGCCGAACCGCTTGCAGGTCAATGAGACTTTGCAAGAGGCGCTGTATTATGCCGAAAACTGGCGCACACGCTGCGCGTTTCTGATGATTGATCTCGACCGCTTTAAAGCGGTGAACGATTCGCTGGGCCATATGGTTGGCGACAAATTGCTGGCCCAAGTGTCTAGCCGCTTGGAATCCATCGCGGGCGAAGACTATTTCTGCGGCCGTTTGGGCGGAGATGAGTTTGCCATCGTCATCCAAGATGCACGCGAGCGTGATGTTGTGGACCGCTTGGCGCAGCGCGTGATTGATCAATTATCGAAGCCTTATAAGGTCGACCACCATACTCTATATGTCGGCGCCAGCGTCGGCTCTGCGGTTGGTCCGCGCGATGGCAATAGCGTTGAAGAATTGATGCGGAATGCTGATTTGGCGCTCTATCGCTCAAAGGATGAGGGCGGCGGCGAACACTTCCAGTTCGAGCCATTCCTTCATGCCTCCGCCAATGAACGCCGCCAGCTTGAGGCGTCCTTGCGAGAGGCGCTCAACAATGATGAGTTCGTTCTGCATTACCAACCTGTTGTCGGCGCCACTGACGAAGACATCGTCAGTTTTGAGGCTTTGCTGCGCTGGAACAGCAAGGATCACGGTTTTGTTAGCCCAGCCAAATTTGTGCCCTTGGCCGAGGAAACGCGCCTGATTGTTCCGATTGGTAAATGGGTTCTGCGTCAGGCCTGCATGGAGGCCAGCAATTGGCCCACTCATGTCAAAGTGAACGTCAATGTCTCGCCCGAACAGCTGCTGGAACCCGGCTTTGCAGATGAAGTGGTTCAAGCCCTGTCTGATAGCGGACTGCGTCCTGAGCGGCTCGAAGTTGAAGTGACTGAGAGTATCTTCCTGCGCGATGCCAGCATTGCGCGCGCAGCACTGGAGCAGGTGATGGCGCTTGGTTGCAGCATCGCGCTGGATGATTTTGGCACTGGCTATTCCTCGCTCGGTTACCTGCGTAAAATGCAATTCTCGACCATCAAGGTTGACCGGACCTTTGTCCAAGGTGCAGCCGAGGGCGCAGCAGAAAGCATTGCGATTATCCGCGCGGTTGTTGCCATGGCGCAAAGCCTAGAGGTGACCACGACTGCAGAGGGTGTGGAAACTGCCGATGAGGCGGAGCTGATCCGCGGTCTCGGCTGTGACAAAATCCAAGGATATTACTTTGGCCGGCCCATGCCAGCTGAAGATGCGCGTAAGATTTTCACGCGGAAGAAAGAGCTGCGCCGCGCTTAAATTGAGCGACGCTGTTTGGCGCTTTATGCGTCGATCATTCCTGCAATCACGCTTTCAAACAGGCGGCGGCCGTCGATGCCGCCATGGGCTTGCTCAAAAGCGCGTTCTGGGTGCGGCATCATGCCAAGCACATTGCCTGCTGCATTGGTGATACCGGCGATATCGCGCTGCGAACCATTGGGATTGTCGCAATAGCGAAAAGCGACGCGGCCATCGCCTTCCAATGTGTCCAACACATCATCTGCGGCAAAATAATTGCCATCGTGATGGGCGATGGGAATGGCGACTTCTTCACCTTCAGAATAGCCGCGAGTGAATACCGTGCTCGCATTTTCCACTCGCAGTGGAACTGTGCGGCAAATGTAATTTTGGCTAGCATTGCGCATCAATGCGCCGGGCAAAAGCCCGCTTTCGGTAAGGATTTGAAAGCCGTTGCACACGCCCAACACTGGCACGCCTTTGCCAGCGGCATCCACCACGGATTGCATGATCGGGCTGTTGGCGGCCATGGCGCCAGAGCGAAGATAATCACCATAGGAAAAGCCGCCGGGCAGGGCGATGAAATCGAGCCTCTCTGGCAGGCTGGCATCACCATGCCACACGCGGGTTGGTGCAGTGCCTGATGCTTGCTCAATGGCCACTGCCATATCGCGGTCGCAATTTGATCCGGGAAAGGTGATTACCGCCGCGCGAAATGCCATTAGGCGGGCTCCACCTGATCCAGTTTCTCAATCCGGTAATCCTCGATCACCATATTCGCGAGCAGCTTTGTGCACATCTCATCGAGAGCGGCATCGCTGGTGCCATCGGCGACATTAAGATCAACCGTGCGGCCAATGCGCACATCATTCACGCCTTCAAAGCCAAGCCCTTCGAGCGAATGATGCACAGCGCGCCCTTGTGGGTCGAGCACACCAGGTTTCAGCTGAATGAGAACACGCACTTTCATTTTGTACCGCCTTCGTTTGAATTGCTGTGCAACCCTATAGCGCCCGCGTCTTGACGTGCAATCTCCTGCAGCGCTCTATCCACCCATGATAGCAGGCGCATCAGGCGTATTGCTATCCGCCTCCTGCTCTGCCTCTTTTGGCAGCACGAGGATTTCGACCGCTTTTGCCGCAGGTAGGTATTTCTTCGCTGCTGCCTGCATATCATCGACGGTTAGGCCCTTTATGATATCGGGCGCGGCAAAGAAACGGCCCAGACGCTCTGTTTCGCTTTGCGCACGGTCGGCCAAACCCATCCAGCCGCCCAGTGATTTCAGCGCATTGTCATAGGCCTCCAGCGCGGGTTGGCGCGCACGGTTTAGCGTGTCTTCGTCCAATGGCTCATTGAGCAAATTGGTGAGCATAGAGGCAATCGCTGTGCGGGTCGGTTCGAGCTCTGCCACATCAATCGAGGCGGTTAGGCCAAAGGTGCCGTAACCGGGATAGATCCGCGATGTGGAGGAGCCGGCAGAGGGTGAATAGGCTTTGCCCAAATCCTCGCGCAATTGCTCTTGCAGCTTGAGCCGAACGACGCGGGCAAGCAGGTTGAGGCGGATGTTCTCGGCCAAATCGCTATCGTCGGTAGTGGGCCAAATCATCCGGATAACGGCTTGATCGGGCTCGCCTGAATGCTCGACAATGCGCTGGCTGCGATCCTCGGTGAAGCTGCGTTCGCGCGCCTCTGTTCGCGGCAGAAATTCATCTTCGCGCATCGGTAGAGCGCCAAGGGTGGAGGCAACCGCTGAAATCGCCGCATCCTCATCCAGATCGCCGACCAGTGCAAGCTCCATCGCGCCATTGGCCAAGCGCCCGCCAATATCCTCTTTCAATTTGGCGAAGCTGCGCGCTTCATAGGCTTCTTCGCTTTGCAGGGTGAAGCGCGGATCATCATCCGACAAAATACCGCCCAATGCATTGCCGAGCGCGCGGCCCGGCGTGCCGTCCATATTGGCAAAGAAATTGTCGATAGAACGGCCATAGCGTTCCTCGCCTTCCTTGCGGTAACCCGGATCGGTGAGTGCAGCGGCCAGCAATTGCATTTGCAGCATGAGATCCTGCGGAATGGTCGAGCCGCCCATGGTGAAACGGTCAGCGCTGCTGCCGATTGAGGCTGAGACCCGCTTGCCTGCAAGGATTGTCGCAAGCTCGTCTTGGCTGTGTTTGCCAAGCCCGCCAGCAGAAAGGCTGCTCACCAATGCGGTCGTCAGCGGCGCTTCTTTCGTATCCAGCAATTGCCCGCCATCAATACCCAGACGGAACCGGATTTGATCTTCGCGAATGTCGGTTTTCTTCAATGTCAGCCGCAAATTATTGGCAAAGCGAATATAGCGGAAGCCGAGCTTCTCATCGCGAGTGTCAGAGACAATCTCGCTTGGCATGCCAAAATCGGTGTAGCCAAATTCTGCAGCTTCCGCGAATTCAGGCTTGGTGATCGGCATGGCACGCACTGTGTCCCATGCGCTGCGCAATGTTTTCGCGCCGCCTTCAGGTGCTGTGCGTCCGGAAAAGCGGATCAGCGGATCGTAAAGCGGCGTTGCATCGGCCGTGATCGCGGCCAGCGCACTTTCTGGTGTGATCGAGCCCGCGTAGGATTCGAAGCGTTCCAGTGCAGATTTGGGCGTAGTGGGGATGCGGTCGTTTTCAACCAATGCGAGCGCACCGCCAACAAAGGCGCCATTGCTGCGCGTGTCTGCTGCGCGTGCCGCAGCCTCTAGGCCAGAGCGCCGCCGCGCGATTTGTTCAGCAACTTCGGCTGCGGAAAAGCCAAAGGCCATCGCCTTGCGCAATTCCAGCGTTGCCGCGGTCATTCCGGTTTCCCATGTGCCATCGGCGGAATTTACCGTCAGCGTTGTTTGACGGGCATCCTCGAACACAGAGCTGACGCCAAAACCGGCGCTGCGAAATGGTGCATCTGCGCCGCGTGCAAGCTTTGCAAGGCGGCGATTGATAATGCCGTAGCCGATGCTGCGCTGCATGGCGGCTTGACGGTTAGCGATATTGTCGGGCCGATCCACCCAAGGGGCGTAGCGCCAGATTTGTACGGTTTCTGACAGGGCCGGATCAGTGTAAATGTCGGTTTCGCTGCGGCGCTCAATATCAATCGGGCCAGTGACCGGATCGGCAGGGGCAGCAGCGGCGTTTTTCCAGCTGCTAAAATGTTTGCGCACAGCCTGCTGCATCGCCTCAACCGCGAAATCACCGGCGATCACCAATGTCGCATTGGCCGGTACATAGGTGCGTTCGTAAAAGCCGCGCAGATCAGCGGCGGTCGCGTTCTTCAATATTTCCAACGTGCCAATGGGCAGACGGTCAGCATAGCGTGCGCCCGGCGTTGCGAATTCCAAACTGTCTTCCAAATTGCGATAGGCAAAATTGCGCCGGTCGCGCCGTTCGGCCAAAATAACACCGCGTTCGCGTTCAACCGCTTCTTCGCTGATGGTTAGCTCGCTGGCCGTTTCGCGCATGATAATAAGCACTGTGTCGAGCAATTCGGTATCATTGCGTGGCAGATTGAGCTTATATGTGGTGGCTTCCAATCCGGTGGAGGCATTGGTGTCCGCGCCAAAGGCAAGGCCTTCGCGCTCCAGCAATTTGATCATCTCGCCTTCAGGCACATTGGTTGAACCATTAAAGGCCATATGCTCAACAAAATGCGCAAGGCCTTGTTCGCTATCGGTTTCATCAAGCGAGCCTGAATCAAAGTGCAGCCGAACGAGCGCCGTGCCCTCTGGTGTGCCGTTTTCGCGCAGCGCCACCTTCATGCCATTGGGCAAGACATAGAGGCGGTAGGATGGATCAACCGTCAGATCGGTTGCCTCAAACGGCCAGACTTGCTCGCCTGTGTTCGCAATTTCGGGCGGCGCGTACTTCGGCGCTTTATCACTCGCGGCGCTCTGAACCTTTTCAGCAGCGGGCATTTCAGCGGTGAGTGGGGCAGCAATGAGAGCGGCCAAGGCGACAGTGGTTTTGAGTAATATGCGCATATAGGATTGCTGCCCTAAGCGATGCTTGCTGACAAGGGGATGAATTGGCGAGCAATGCCTAGGCCAAGCGGACGAGGCACACCCTTGCTCCGCCGCTTTCCGCAGCCTAAAGTGTGATTAAGGGAAAAGTGCCAGAGGTGGGGAATTACAATTGGCCGATCTATTTATCAGCTATTCGAGGGCCGACCGGCCTCGCTGCATTCAAATCCGCGACGCGCTTGAAGCGCTCAAGCTCGATATTTGGTTCGATGCCGGAATTGATGCAGGCGACAATTTCGACCGCAAGATTGAGCAGGAAATTGATGCAGCGAAGGGCGTCATGGTGCTCTGGTCGGCAAGCTCGGTGGAATCCAATTGGGTCCGCAACGAAGCGCGCTCTGGCGCAGAACGCGAGCAATTGGTGGCAGTGCAATTGGATGATTGCACTTTGCCGCTGGAGTTTCGCTCCATCCACACAGAGGCTTTGACCGAGGGCGCGGAGAAATCCGGCAATCCGGTATGGTACCGCCTGCTGGAACGGATTGGCAAAATCGTCGATCGTGCAGGCCTTGCTGAATATGCGCGGCTGCATGCTGAGGATGCAGACATTGCCTCATGGCGCAAATGGCTGGGGCAATATGGCAGCGATCCGCTCGCCGAGGATGTTTTGGAAAGCGTTATCGGCTCGGCCAACCCTGAGATGCGGCGGCAATTAGCAGAAGAAAAAGCCAAACGCGCTGCGCTGGAGGCTGAGCTTGATGAATTGCAGCACAGTTCCAAAGCCCATTCAGGCGAGATTGCGACCTCTGCGCGTGAAGGCGCGCGGCTGAAGCATGATCTGGATAAGGCTCAAAATGAGCTGCGCGCTGCTGAGGCAGAGATCGACCGCATGCGAGAGACTGCGGGGCTGAGCCATGACCGCGGCTTTTGGGAAAGCGATAAGTCCGCCGTTGGTCTTGTGCTGGACGAGCGGCTGGGCGTTTATGTTGGCGCGCTTCTTTGGGTGCTGTCGATATGGTTCCTGTGGGAGCCTGTGAAACTGCTGATGGAAGACCGGGCAGGGCTGACCACCATTACCCTGATGATCCTTGGGATCATTTTTCTGCTGCTTCCCACCATTATCGTATCCATCCGCATCTTCCTTCACCGCAAGGCGATGCAGGCGGCCGAAATGGCGCAGGCAGGCTTTGTCGCGGATGAAATGGATGCAGGCTCAACTTCGGCGCAAAGCAAGCCGATGATTGAGCATGATGACGGCGAAGAGCCAATTGCCGATGCCGTCAGCGAAGTGGATGGGGCCAAAGCCGACTAAGCGCTAACGCTTATTTTTTGACAGGTGGTGATCCGCGCAGGCGCGTGCGATGGCTGGACAGGTCGAGCACTTCGCCCGGGCTGTTCTCGTCATTTTGCAGCAGGCCAAGACGGCGGGCGACTTCTTGATAAGCCTCTTCCTCGCCGCCAAGATCTTTGCGGAAGCGGTCTTTATCCAGCTTCTCGCCCGTGTTCATATCCCACAAGCGGCAGCCATCTGGGCTGATCTCATCGGCAAGGATAACGCGGCTGAAATCGCCATCGAAAATACGCCCAAATTCCAGTTTGAAATCGACCAGACGAATATCAATGCCGGCAAACATACCGCACATGAAATCATTCACGCGGATCGCCATTGCGGACATATCCTGCATTTCTTCAGGCGAGGCCCAATTGAAACACGCAATGTGTTCCTCTGAGATCAAGGGATCGCCGAGTGCATCGTCCTTGTAATAATATTCGATCAGTGTGTGCGGCAGTTGGACGCCTTCCTCAAGGCCGAGCCGCTTACAGATAGAGCCGGCTGCGACATTGCGCACGACCACTTCGATCGGCACGATTTCAACCTGACGCACCAATTGCTCGCGCATGTTGAGGCGGCGGATGAAATGGGTGGGAATGCCAATATGGGCAAGGCGGGTGAACACATGCTCGGAAATCCGATTGTTGATCACGCCTTTGCCGTTGATGGTGCCCTTTTTCTCCGCGTTAAAGGCGGTGGCATCATCCTTGAAATATTGGACAATCGTGCCCGGCTCAGGACCTTCGTAAAGGATTTTGGCCTTGCCTTCGTAAATCTGGCGACGACGCGACATAGATGATCCCTTGGTAGGTCAGGCAAGAATGTTCTGGCACTGCGCTAAGCGTGGTGCCCGGGGGCGGATTTGAACCACCGACACGCGGATTTTCAATCCGCTGCTCTACCCCTGAGCTACCCGGGCATTCGCTTCAGCGGCACCGCATGTTTTATGCGATGGCGAGCAAATGAAGGGCGCGCTATGGCGAAGGCGCGCGGGAATGGCAAGAGGAAATCGGCGAGTTTTCAGCGGAACTTTAAGAACGCTGTTCCCATTCCTCGCGTGCAATCTCTTCTGGATCGGCTGGACGGCCAGGAACTGCGTAGCCATCACCAAACCATTGGGCCAAATCGCGGTCCTTGCAGCGGCTTGAGCAAAAGGGGGTATATTCCTCAATCCGAGGCTTTTTACAGATGGGGCAAGGGCGTGATCTAGTCATCATCTACCAATTGAGCATGACCGGCTTCCAATGCAAGATTGGGGTCCGTTTTAATCCGCACATCTTTGCCGGATTTCTCGCGCAGCTCGATCAGCCAGCTATCATCAATCTTGGCTTTGACGGCAGGATGGCATGTAAGTAGCAGGCACCGGCCTATGCCCTCCAACCGTTCTGCACTACGCAAGAGAAAACGCGCAGATGCGCTCGCCCGTTCAAAGCTCAGGCGGTGCAGCAGTGATGGCAATTGCAGCCGCGCAATGATTTGCACAAAGCCAAATCCGTTCATGGCTGTGCGTTCATGAGGCCAATCATCCAGCGCCGCATCTAATGCCGCATCCACAACCTTGCGGTCAGCCTTTGCTGTGATGGTGGGAAAGTCGATACCGATATTTCCGCCCAAGTCCATTTGGCGAATGGCGCGGGCAATGGCGGGCACCGCGGCAAGGGAAAGCTCGCGCGCGGAGCCGCCGCCATCAATATCGATCAATGTCATTGCAGGGGTCGGGGTGATGACCAAATTGCCGCCAGCAAATGCCAGCTCTCCCTCTGCGGCCAATGACCAGACTTCTTCCCAAACCCCAGCGGGTAGGCGCCGCACTTCCTCGCCGCGGATTAGATCATTCATCGGAGCAATCGCATCCGCATCTGGCTGATTGCTGAAATAACGCCCTTGTGCGCGCTTGTGGCGGCCGCGCTCGGCCACGGGCTCGCGGTGGATCATGATCCGCACTTCGCTGCCCTCACTTGCATCGCGGGGCAGGTCGGGCACTTCGACTTCAAAGCCTGCTTGCGGAAGGATCGTCACGCAAAGTGCGCGCTTTGCCCCTTCGCTGCGTTTGACAATTTTCGCAGTCGCAATCGTACCCGCGCAAATATGGCTGAACCAATTGAGGCGGGCTGCTAAAGCTTCATCCCCATCCAGCAAAACGGAGCGATATTCGCCGAAACTGTGCTCATGCACCCAAGTAGGCGCATCTGGCTCAGCCAATTGCGAACCCTGCAGCTTTCAGCAAAGCGCGCGTTTCATAGAGCGGCAGGCCCATTACGCCGCTGTGGCTGCCCTGTATCCATTGGATAAGGCCTTCTGCGGCGCCTTGAATGGCGTATCCGCCCGCTTTGCCTTCCCATTCGCCGCTGGCGATATAGGCATCAATCTCAGCGTCTGAGAGCGATTTAAAGCGAACCACGGTTTCATTGAGCCGCTCGCGCAATGTGCCATCCTCTGCGCGCAATGCGATAGAGGAAAGCACGCGGTGGCGGCGTCCGCTCATCAGTTTGAGGCAGGCGCGCGCTTCATCCTCGGTTTCTGTCTTGGGCAATATGCGGCGGCCCACGGCCACAACCGTATCCCCCGCCAGAACATAAGCGTTATCAGATGCCGCAGCCTGCGCTTTCTCTCGCGCCATTCGCAATGCATAAACACGCGGCAGCTCCGCCTTCAGCGGTGTTTCATCAATGTCTGCAGGCGACACAGCATCCGGCGTCACACCGAGCCGCGTCAAAAGATCGCGCCGGCGCGGGCTAGCAGAGGCTAGGATTAATTGAGGGGCGCTCATCAATCAGAGCCGCCCAAATCAAGCAGCAGGGCCAGGGCCTTGGCCAGGGCCGCCGCGACCGGGCATAAAGCGGTAGGTAATGCGCGCCTTGGTCAGATCATAAGGCGTCAGTTCGCAAAGGACATCATCACCGACCAGAACACGAATGCGGTTCTTACGCATCTTGCCAGCGGTATGGCCCAAAACTTCATGGCCGTTTTCAAGCTCAACCCGGAACATCGCATTGGGAAGCAGTTCGACCACTTTTCCGCGCATTTCGAGGAGTTCTTCTTTAGCCATGTAAATCCTTAGGTAATTGTGCCTGTTGTCGTTGGTTGCGCGCCTTAGCGGCGGTGAGGGGAAAAGGAAAGCCTTGCGCGTAGAGGAAGTCTCGCGGCGTTGCGTCCTTGCAACGCGGCGCAACGTATCAAGATGTGCCGCCATTGGTGCAAATTGATACATTTTGGCCGCTTGTGCCGCATAAGAAATTGGTGAACAGCTTTAGATAATGACCCCTATCTCATCCCCCAAATCGCTTTCCCTGCATGCGCGCTGGCTGACCAGCGCGGCGGCATTGTCCTTTGCTATGCCCGCATTTGCGCAAGACGTATCTGGCACTGAGGAAGAGGCGCCAGTTGCGGCCAGCAGCGACGATATTGTTGTTCAGGGCCAGCGGTTGCGCGGGCAATTGGATGTTGAGCAGGCGCCTTTGCTGGAACTGAACGAGGAAGATATCGCGGCAATCGGCGCGACCTCTATCGCTGAATTGGTGGAGACAATCTCTCCGCAAACCAGCTCATCGCGCGGACGGGGCGGCGGCGGAAGGCCGGTGTTCCTCGTCAATGGCGTGCGCATCGGCAGTTTCCGCGAGCTGCGGTCCTATCCGCCTGAGGCCATCACCAAAGTCGAAGTGATGCCAGAAGAAGTGGCGCAAAAGTTCGGATTTCCGCCTGATCGTCGCGTCATCAATTTGATCCTGAAGGACAATTATTCCAGCCGCGAAATTGAAGCGGAATATGAGCAACCCTCTGCTGGTGGTTATCGCGCGGTCGAAGGCGAGTTTACTCTGCTGCGGATCGATAAAACTGAGCGGTTCAATTTCAACGCAGAAGTGCAGGATCGCACTATACTGACGGAGGATGAGCGCGACATCATCCAAACACCGGGCTCCGTTTCCGATGTTACTGGCGACCCGGATCAGGCGCTTTACCGCAGCCTTGTGAATGACAATTTCAACTTCGAAGTGACGGGCAATTGGGCCAAAACCATTATCGACACAGGCACCTCGCTTAGCCTCAACACGACGTATGAACGCGATGAGCAGCGCGGGCTTTCAGGACTGAATGCGGTTGTTCTAAACGCGCCTGATGGTAGCAGCGCCTTGCGCACATTGGATGCGGCCAATCCGCTCGAAGTGCGCACGGTGACAGATACGATCTCCAGCGCGGGCAGCTGGACACAGCCTATCGGCAGATGGCGGCTGAACACGACATTCGATGCGAGCGTATCGGACAATATCCGCAAAATTGATCGGCGCGCTGATACATCGAATTTGGTTGCACAGGCTGCTGCGGGAACGCTGGCGATTGATAGCGCGCTCAATGCTGCGACGCAGGCGGGCTTTGATACCGCTTTGACCGAGACGATTTCCGCAGATGCCAAATCCACCCTGCGCGGCACACTCATCGATCTGCCTGCCGGCGAGCTTTCGACCACTTTTGACGCCGGTTATTCATGGGACCGTATCACTAGCTCAGACACACGTTCGGGCAGCAATGCGCAGCTGACGCGCGGCGATTTGGAGGCGGGCATCAATGTGGTCATTCCGCTGACCAGCAGGCGCGAATATTTCCTCGATGCGCTGGGTAGCTTCACGATTAACGCGCAGGCGGGCATCAATAATTATTCCGATTTTGGAACGCTGAACGATTGGAGTGCGGGCCTCAATTGGTCGCCCTTTGGCAATTTGGATTTGCAAGTGACCTATGCGCAGGCAGAAGCCGCGCCATCGCTCGCCAGCCTTGGCAATCCGCAAATCACGACGCTGAACGTGCCTGTCTTTGACTTTGTGAACGGGGAAACGGTGCTGGCCACTGTGGTGTCGGGCGGCAATCCGGACTTGCTGGCAGAGACGCAAAAGGATTGGAAATTTAGCGCCAATTGGGAATTGCCCTTTTGGAACAACACGCGGCTTTCGGCGGAATATATCAACAATCGCTCAGAAAATGTGACGAGCAGTTTTCCTGCATTAACAGCAGAAATTGAAGCAGCCTTTCCAGACCGCTTTACCCGCGATGGTGCGGGCACATTGCTGGCGGTGGACAATAGAGCGGTGACCTTTGCCGAGACGCGCGCAAAACGGTTGGTGTTCGGCTTTACCAAGCGCGGATCATGGGGCGCTGCTCGACCACAGCAGGGAAGACCACAAGGGCGCCCGCAGGCCCGTCCGCAAGGCCGTCCAGAGGGAGCCCGTCCAAGGGGCGCTGGCCCTCAAGGTGCTGGCCGCCCAGAAGGAGCAAGGCGGGGGCCACCGTCACCAGAACGCCGCCAGCAATTCATGGCATTCCGAGAGCGGCTTTGTGCTGATGATGGGTTGGAAATGCTGACAAAGCTGGCCGCAGCAGTGGATAGCGGGCAAGATATGTCGGCGATCATACCCGGCTTTAATCCGGAACGGTTGAAACGGATGTTAGACCGAGCGCGCGGCGAGGATGGGCAAATTGATCCCGAACGCCTCGCACAATTCCGCAGCGGCATATGCAGCATGGATCCCGCAATGATGCGCGGTGCAGGCAGAGGCGCACCGCCGCAATCTGCGCAGGGTGGCGGCCAGCCCCAAGCGGCTCCAGCGGGCGGACCGCCAAGGGCTGCAGGAAGACGAGGAGGAGGCAGACCCGGTTTTGGACGCGATGGGCGCGGGCGCTATTTCTTCAATCTCTCGCACACGGTTCAGCTTAAGAACGAAGTGCTGATTGCAGGCGGCGGGCCAGTGCTTGATCTGCTCGATGGCGACGCGCTGACCAATAGCGGCTTTGCGCGGCATTCCACCCGCTTGGAAGCGGGCGCGTTTAAAGGTGGTTTCGGCATGCGATTGTCTGGCCGCTACACCGGCAAGGCGCGGATCAATGGCAATCCGGCCACGGGAACCAGCCCGCTTTCCTACAGCGATCTGACCACTTTCAACCTGCGTTTGTTCACCAATTTGGGCCAAGTTCTTAAGAAAGACAAAGGTGTTTTCAAAGATTTGCGCGTGTCACTTCGCGCAGACAATGTGTTTGATGCGCGGCGCAAAGTGGTGGATGAAAATGGCGATGTACCGCTCAATTTCCAGCCTAATTTGCTTGATCCGACAGGGCGATATCTCGGCATTCAGTTTCGCAAATTGTTTTAGGCTCATTGGATTGCGTATAATTGCGCGCATATGGCTGCATCGACCCTTTGATATATAGCCCGACAGCGCCTATCTCTTGCCGCGATGGCTGAGATGAAATCTGGTTCCCCGCAAAATCCGCGCGGTGCAGAGCGCTTTAATGAGGAGCGCGCGACCTATACTGTCGCCTCAGCTCAGCCCAATTTGGATGCGGGCGTGGAGGCGATCCGCGAAACGGTCAAAACGCTGAAGCCCGTGCCCGGCGTCTACCGCATGCTCGATACGCGCGGCGATGTTTTGTATGTCGGCAAGGCCCGTTCGCTGAAATCGCGCGTGCCCAATTATACGCAGATCAATCAGCTTACCGGACGGCTCCAACGCATGGTCAGCCAGTGCCGTTCGATGGAAATCATCACCACCAATTCGGAGGCCGAGGCGCTGCTGCTAGAGGCGCAATTGGTGAAGCGGTATCGGCCGCCGTTCAATGTGCTTTTGCGCGATGATAAGAGCTTTCCGTTTATTTTGCTGCGCGCCGAACATGACTTCCCCCGCATCCAAAAGCATCGCGGCGCGCGCCGATCTAAAGGCAATTATTACGGGCCATTTGCGAGCGCGGGCAGCGTCAACACTACGATCAATGCTCTGCAAAAATTGTTCCTGCTGCGCTCTTGCACGGACAGCTTTTTCAAGAACCGTGATCGGCCATGTCTGCTCTATCAAATCAAGCGTTGTTCCGCGCCATGCGTGGACCGGATCAGCAAGGATGATTACGCTGCACTGACCGTTCAAGCCAAGGATTTCCTCGCTGGCAAATCGCAGGCTGTGCAGACCGACCTTGAGGCGCAAATGGCCAAAGCGGCTGAGGATCTCGACTTTGAAACCGCCGCAATTCTGCGCGACCGATTGCGCGCCGCGACCTTTATCCAAGGCTCTCAAGCGATCAATGCCAGCGGCGTCGGTGATGCCGATGTGTTCGCGCTCGCTAGCAAAGGCGGGCATGTCGGCGTGCAGGCCTTCTTCATTCGCGGCGGACAAAATTGGGGTCACCGCGCTTTCTTTCCAACCCACACGAAAGATGTGGAAGACGCGCAAGTTCTGGCCAATGTCATCCTGCAATTTTACGAGGAAGTTCCGCCACCGCCCATGGTGCTGCTCGACCGTGAATTGCCCGAAAGTAAGCTAATCGAAGCGGCTTTGACAGAGTTGGCGAAACGCGGCGAGAACGGCAAAAAGGTCGCACTCTCCATCCCGCAGCGCGGTGATCGCCGCAAGTTGATGGAGCAGGCGAGCCGTAATGCCACCGAGGCGTTGGAGCGGCGCTTGGCGGAAAGCGGCACCAAGGCGAAAACCTTGCGCGAAATGACCGAGTTTCTTGAGCTTGACGACGTGCCGCAGCGGATTGAGGTGTATGACAATAGCCATATCTCCGGCGCGAAGGCGGTTGGCGGCATGGTGGTGGCGGGGCCAGAAGGCTTCATCAAAAACCAATATCGCAAGTTCAATATCAAATCGGCGCGCACCGATGATGATTACGGGATGATGCGCGAGGTGATGGAGCGCCGATTTGCGCGCGCGATGAAGGATGATCCTGACAGGGAGACCTCTGGCGAAAAATCAATCTGGCCAGATCTTGTGCTGCTGGATGGAGGCAAGGGGCAGATGAGTACTGTGCGCGATCAGCTCGCCGAAATGGGCATTGAGGATGTGGCGCTGATCGCCATTGCGAAGGGGCCGCATCACGGGCGGGAGGGGCGCGAAGTGTTCCACTTCCCTGATGGCCGCGAGAAAACTCTTCCGGTCAATTCACCAGTATTATTCCACCTTCAAAACCTGCGTGATGAAGTGCACCGCTATGTCATTGGCGCGCACCGCGCAAAACGCAGTAAAGCGATCACTGCGTCACCTTTGGATGAAATTCCGGGCATTGGGCCCTCGCGAAAGCGTGCTTTGCTGCTGCATTTTGGCACGGCAAGCAAGGTGCGCGCCGCTGCATTGGAAGACTTGCAAAAGGCCCCTGGCGTTAGCGAAGCGGTTGCGCAGACGATCTGGGATTTTTATCACGCGGGCTCATAAACGGGGCGCTTGATTCATCTGTTTCATCAGGCTTTGCATATATTGCTCGCTTTTTTTGCAAGTCACCCCTATATACGTGATGCTGACGTCGACAATTGCGACGGACTTCGAAATTTGCATACCGCCGCTTGCCTTTGCGCATTAGTGTATTGGCCCCGGCGTAAAACAGACGACGACTTCCTTTCCCAAGACGATTTGTAGCAAATCCGCCGCGTAAACTGCGCGCGCGGAACACCAATGTTCTTTTGAAAGGAACAACACATGTCAAAGACTGGCACCGTAAAATTCTTCAACACCGACAAAGGCTATGGTTTCATCCAGCCTGACGACGGTTCAAACGACAGCTTCGTGCACATCAGCGCCGTACAAGCTGCTGGCATGCAGTCGCTCGATAAAGACCAACGCGTCAATTACGAGATCGAAGAAGGCCGTAATGGCAAAGAAAGCGCCGTAAATTTGAGCGCTGCTGATTAATTTCAGTTTGAGTGCGGCGCTGGGGAATTGTCTTCAGCGCCGCATTTTTCCGTCCACACTGACCTGAGGAAGGAGGGCAAATGGCCCAGACTTACGAATTTTATGCTGAGCGTGCTGATGCCGCTGCGGCTGCTGCAAAAGCAGCAACTCTGGAAAATGTCCGTGAGCGCGAATTGCGTTCAGAATCGACATGGCGCGCTCTGGCTGAAAAAGCGCAAAAGGCACACACTGACCGTGTTCGTGCCGACGAAGAACGCGCGGCTAAGCGCGAAGCTGAAGCATTGGCTGAAGGCTAAAAGCTCAGGCTACTTCAGAGCGGTGAAATTCCGCGTCTGAGGTAAGCTGCGAGTGCTCCACCCAAGTGGTATGCACTCCGCTGGAAATTTTGTGAGGCAGGGCGAGCCGGCAGATCGGCCCCTTGCTCACATCACCTGCATCCAAAATCGCGCATTCCGAAGTGCCGGTATTCTCATCGATCAGAAATGTGATGAGATAGCCATCATCCTCTGACTTCGCGTTCTTGCGCGGTATCATCGGACTTTCACTGGCGTAGACACCTTCGGGCAGCTCATAGATCTGTTCCTCGCCCGTTTGCGTGTCATGGCGGCAATAGCCATTGAACAGGAACCAGCCGGGGCGCGACGTGGTGGACCAAATGTAGCGGTTTTTCTCCATCAGATAGGCCGGATTGATCATCCCAAATTCGACAATCTTGTCGCAAAGACGCTCTTCAACTGTTACACCTGTTTTGAGGTTAAACCGCCAGCGGTGCAGGCGCGATTGGAAAGAATGCTCATCAACATAGGCCATCATATGGCTGTATTGCCCTGCTTCTTCGATCGGATCGGGCATGGGCTTGTCTTGATAATAGCCCTCAAGGATGACCTCATCGCCTTCCTCCCAAGCATTCGTCCAATGCAGCACGTAAGTGGGCGAAGCTTCGAACCAGCGAATATCCTCTGGCTGGCCATGACGCGGAATTAGCGCGAAACGTGTGGGCACTCCGTCATGAATGCGCGCTGCGTGAATGTCGCGCTTCAGCAAATCCGCGTCCCAATAGAGCGGCATATCATTGAGGATCGAATAATTGCGCGTGATGGCCATATCATGCGGCAAGCGCGGGCCAGACAGCGGGATCGGCACATAATGCACCAGAGCGCCGGACCGATCGACAACCCCGTAATGCATATAGGGCGCATATTTCGAATAGTTGAAGAACATCAGCTCGCCAGTGCTTTCATCCACCTTGGGATGGGCAGAGACACCGTCCAAGGGCCCCCAGCTGGCTTTGCCCTTATTCTCCAGAGTGACGGGATCCACCTGCCACGCCTCACCGCATTGATACAGCGTGGCCAGCGCGGTTCCGGCATGCACGATGATGTCTGTGGAGCCAGTGTCCTTCAGCCCTTCATGCGCGCCATATCCCGGGCGTTTTGACGTGCCTTTCGGGTCCATCAATCCGCCCCACAGCGCGCCGCCTGCGATTTGTTCGGCATCGAAGCAATGCGTGCGAACATAGCGGTTGCGGTAGCTGGCTTTGCCGTCAGAAATATTGACCTGATGCACCATCGCATCGCCATCAAACGGATGATGACGGCCAAGTGGTTGGTGAACTGGGTTTTCGGTATTGCGCAGGTAAATGCCGTCAATGTCCGCAGGAATTTCGCCTTCGAGAACTTCCAGCTCATCCACCGTCACCTCTTCATGAACAGGCGTCCAAGGCCCGCTCAAATAGGGATGGTTTGACGGCTCCAGCGTGTGAACCAAAGGCTGCTCGCGGGTGATTGTCGGCATGGTCTATCCTCTCTCAGGCGAGAGTAACGCACCATTCCCGAAGCGCAAGTTACTTGCCCTTACGCCGCCGCATCATGCCTTCTTGCGCGACGCTGGCGACAAGCTCGCCAGACTGGTTGAATATCCGCCCGCGATTGAACCCGCGCCCATTGCCTGACCAGGGCGCATCGGTGGCATAGAGCAGCCATTCATCCGCGCGCGCAGGGCGGTGGAACCACAGGGCATGGTCGAGGCTGGCGCCAACAAGTTCATTACGCATCCACGAAAGCCCATGGGGCAGGGCGCTTGTGCCCAGCAGCGTGTAGTCGCTGGCATAAGCGATCACGGCGCGGTGCAGGCCGGGCTGCTCGTCAATGCTGGGCAAGGTTGCAGCAGCGCGAAACCAGCTATGTGCGTGCGGCGCGCGCGGTTCATTGTTCATCCAATGCAGCTTGTCAGAAGTGCGCATTTCAATCGGTCGCGGGCGCAGCATCAAATCGCGCACTGGCCCCTCGATACCGGCCCTGTCGGCAAATTCGCGGCGTTGCTCCATGTCGGGACGCAAACCCTCTGGCGCGGGCACATCAGGCACTGGCGCATCATCATGGCTCATGCCGTCTTCAGGGCGCTGGAAACTGGCGGTGAGATTTAGGATCGGTTTATCCTCGCCATCATCACCCACTTGGCTGGCAACGACGCGGCGGTTGGCGAAGCTTCGTCCCTCAAAGTCGGTTTCAACGCGGTATTGGGTTGTGGGCCCCTCCTTACCGCCGCGCAGGAAATAGGCGTGCATCGAATGGGCCTGCTTGCCGTCTGTGATAGTGGATTGAGCCGCTTGCAAAGCTTGCGCAATCACTTGTCCGCCAAACATACGGCCAAAACCGTTTGTCTGCGCTTTGCCGGTAAATCGGGTGTCATCGTCAGGCGTCAGATTGAGCAGGTCTACAAGATCGGCGACAAGCTGCTCAGGAGTTGGGGTATCAGTCATGTGCGCAGCCTTGCCGCGCAGCCCGCCTAACGTCAACGCGGCTTTTATCCTGCAAGGCCCAGCTTGCGCAGAGCACGGTAAGCGCCAGATTTGAGCAAATTGTTGCTGGGCCAGCGTGCAGGGGCCTTGGGCGACAGTCCTGCATCGCGCAATTTGCGGTTGAATGCGCGCGCATCGGCTTCTGCAAAGCTCCAATCAGAGCGCCAAGTGATCGATAGAGAGATTGAGCTTTCAGGGCCGTTCTTCACAAAATGCGGCGCCATGACTGGCACATAGAGCGCTTCACCTGCGGTCAGCGCAAACTCGCGGCCATGGGGCAGGAATGCCTCATTCCATGTCAACTCGCGCGCGCCGCCTGTGTGGTAATTTTCATGCACAGCATCGGGTGCAAATCGCGCATCGCCAGCGGGAAATTGTGTCATCACCTTGGAGCCCTGCAATTGCAGCAGAATATTGTGCTCAGGATCGAAGTGATAAGGCGTGACGGCATTGGGACTGGAGATGAAGATGAAGCCTTGCGGGCGAAGCATGTCGCCGGTCTTTGCTTCGATTTCAGCTTGCAGTTCGCCCAAGAGTTCATGCAAAAGCGTTTCATAAACAGGGGCCTGCTCGATGTTTTTGAGAACTGCCCAGCTGTTGGCCTTGTGGATCGCGCGGATCGTATCGCCAATCGAGCGGTCCGGTGCATCGGGCTTGCCATCGACACCAATCGGCAGATCGCCGCGATTATATTCAACGCTGGCCTCTGGCAATTGCTCCGCCAGACCGGCCAATGCTGGCAGATCAAGCAGAGGATTATCGGCCAAATTATGCGTCAGCTTGTGCGGCTGTTCTGGATATTGCCATGCAAACTTCTGACGCGCCTCGTTGCAAAACACAGAGGGCTGGATTTGGCTGTCGACGGGCGGAGTGGTGGATGCGTTCATGGCTGGCTCTGCTTGGTGTTAGTCGGTGTCAAACGTGTGTGCGTTTCTGCGCGTAAGAATTGCTCAAATGCAAACTGCCGAATTGTGCCGCCAACCGCGAGGCTGACACTGATCATGCGGCGTTTTTCGCGCCAGATTTTCTCAATCATGGGGTGGCCCGATGCAGCGCAGCTGTCGCACCATTCGATTGTGCCGCGATCCAGCAGAGCGAGGTTTTCTTGCTGCAGCAAAACGCCCGGTGAAAAGCGCGCATATTCCTCGTCAAAAGCGGTTTTGAAACTGAAAGAGCCGGGCGCTGTGATGAAGTTTGCCAGCATGGCGATGGGTTTTCTATCAAGGCGGAAGGTCAGCCGTTCGAGCCGTCCTGCCTCCGCCGCACCGGCAAGCGATTGCTCAAACAGGCTGCGCGTTGCGGTGCTTTCAGCCAGAGCAGAGCCTTGCTCACCCTTCCATCCGGCCTGCTCCAGCGCGAGGAATTCAGCCGTCCATTCGGCAATGCCTACTGCATCAGAGGCCCGCTCAAATGTCAGATCGCCAAACTCGCCAAGGCGGCGATGCTGGCGGCGCAACTCCTTGCGTTTTTTGGTCGATAGTGAGGCATTGAAATAGTCCTCACTCGTCAAATCAGAGGCTAGCAAAGCGCGCTCATGAGAATGCACAATTGCAGCGGTGCGCCTCTCTAACGCCAGAACCTGCGCCAGCGATGCGGCCAACACACCATCGGCAGGCAGGGCGGGGAGGTGGAAGAAGAGAGCTTTGCCTGGCTGCTTGTCCAAATGGCCGGTTAGCGCCCGCCAGAAATCAGCCTCATGCCCCTTTGCCACCAAAGGCGCGCCGCAGAACATATTGTCATGCATCCATGCCGCCTGATTGGGGATGGGGTATTGGTAGTAATTGTTGCGCGCAGTCAGCGGCATAAGCCCAGTTAACACCGCGCCTTCGAACAGAGCGAAGATCTGCGTTTTACCGGCCTGTCCAAAATGCTCCAAAGATGGGAGCAAAAACCACGGTTCGAAGAAGGGGTTGGGTTCGCTCGCGCTGTCTGCAAGCTCTTGCCACTGCGCACGAAAACTTGGATCTGCGGCATCGTCTGCGCTCAGCAGCCGCACAGATTGGCCCACGGCATCGATTGCCATGGGGGCCGCGCTTGTTTCGGCCCCGGTTTCAGCCTCGCGGAAATCTGTTAGCGGCATATCTGCCGGCACACTGGCCATGCTTGGCGGGCAACCTTCTTAAAACGCACGAAATTGTGCATTCCGGCGCTTAGCAGGAAGAGACTAAAATCAGATTGACGATTGGGCGAGTGTCCAGTTCTGGCGCAATCACGGGGAAAGTGTGAACGCGCTTTCTCTGAGCCGGACACAAAAACCCCGCTGAAGCCTAAGGCCGCAGCGGGGTAATTTGAACTGTGCCGCGCCTGTTAAGCGCAGCGGCTTTGTGTCAGATCAATGACCGCCCGCCAAAGCAGCGAGCAGAAGCAGCGCCACAATATTGGTAATTTTGATCATTGGGTTCACAGCCGGGCCAGCGGTATCCTTGTAAGGATCGCCGACCGTATCGCCGGTAACAGCGGCCTTGTGAGCCTCTGAACCTTTGCCGCCATGATTACCGTCTTCGATGTATTTCTTCGCATTGTCCCATGCGCCGCCGCCGGCGGTCATGGAAAGCGCAACGAAGATACCAGAGACGATCACACCGAGAAGCAATGCGCCAAGCGCCGCAAATGCGTCAGCCTGTCCTGCGACCAGATAGATAGCAAAATACACAGCAATCGGTGCGAGCAATGGCAGAAGCGAAGGAACGATCATTTCTTTAATCGCAGCCTTCGTCACAAGGTCCACTGTGCGGGCATAATTAGGACGGCTGGTGCCATCCATAATGCCTTTGTCAGCAGCAAACTGCGCACGAACGTCTTTAACAACATCGCCAGCCGCACGGCCAACAGCGGTCATGCCCATCGCTCCGAAGAGGTAAGGAAGCAATGCGCCCAGCAGCAGGCCAACGATCACATATGGGTTCTCAAGAGAGAAGCTGACATCAAGGTCAGGGAAGAACTCTTTGAGATCCGCTGTGTACGCGCTGAACAAGACGAGTGCGGCCAAACCAGCAGAACCAATGGCATAACCCTTGGTCACAGCTTTTGTGGTGTTGCCCACAGCGTCCAAAGCATCCGTTTTTTCGCGAACGCTTTCATCCAGTTCCGCCATTTCAGCGATACCGCCAGCATTGTCTGTGACAGGGCCGTAAGCATCAAGCGCCACAACCATACCCGCCAGCGCCAGCATTGATGTCGCCGCAAAGGCAATGCCCATCAAACCGGCTAGCTGATATGTCACGATGATGCCGATCACGATCACCAATGTTGGCAATGCAGTCGACTCCAGCGAAATCGCCAGACCTTGGATCACATTTGTACCGTGGCCCGTTTCCGAAGCCTTAGCGATAGAGCGCACGGGGCGATATTCGGTACCGGTGTAATATTCGGTGATCCAAATAATCAGGCCGGTGACTGCCAGACCGACCATCATCGCCCAAAAAAGGCTCATGCCGGTGAAGCTTTGATCGCCCACTTTATAGCTTGCATCCATGCCGATGGCGGCATCGGTTGCCCAGTAGATCGCAGGGATCGACAGAACAGCGGTCGTGATAAAGCCCTTATACAAAGCGCCCATAATGTTGTTCGATTTGCCGAGGCGCACGAAATACGTCCCGATAATCGAGGTCACGATGCAAACACCGCCAACGATCAGCGGCAAGGTCATCAACGCTTTCAGCTGATCACCAGCAAGACCGGTGAACAGCAGAGCAGTCAGAACCATGGTCGCACCAACGGTCACAACATAGGTCTCGAACAAATCGGCAGCCATGCCGGCACAGTCGCCAACATTGTCGCCCACGTTATCGGCAATTGTTGCAGGGTTGCGCGGATCATCCTCTGGAATGCCCGCTTCAACCTTACCCACAAGATCGGCGCCAACATCCGCAGCCTTGGTAAAGATACCGCCGCCAAGACGCGCAAAGATCGAAATCAGTGAGGCACCAAATGCGAGGCCAACCAACACGTCAATGATCTGACGTTTTTCGCCAGCATCGGTCAGGCTAAAGCCCATCATGTCGGTGAGGACATAGAAGAAACCAGCAATCGCGAGCAGCGCAAGTCCAGCCACCAGCATGCCAGTAACGGCGCCAGCGCGGAAAGCCACGGTCAGGCCTTCTTGCAAGCCCTTGTCAGCCGCAGCAGCCGTACGCACGTTTGAGCGAACCGAGATGTTCATCCCGATATAGCCCGCAACGCCGGACAAAACCGCGCCCACGACAAAGCCGCCAGCAGTCAGCAGACCAAGCGGCGAAATTGCGATGATGATTGCAACCACAACACCAACGATCCCAATCGCTGTATATTGACGGTTGAGATAGGCTTGAGCGCCTTCTTGAATAGCGCCAGCAATTTCTTGCATCTTGGCGTTGCCGGCATCAGCGCCGAGCACCTGGCGGCTAGTAATGAAGCCGTACACAACGGCAAGCAGTCCTAACCCAATTGATAATAGTACAAGGTCCACGAAAATTCCCCTCTTCCCTGCGTGGTAAAATAACCCGTCATCTGCGGGCCCATCGCATGGCGCATGGCTATGGCAATTGAAGCAGGGTGACAAGGGGGGAAAAGGTATGGCGCGCGCATATCGCCATTAATGTTAGGTTTAGGCAGGTCTTGCGTGGCTGTAACCGAGGCCATCTGTGGGGCTCAGCGCTTTGCCGTCGAGGTGCAGCGCAGGCTTAGCAGCGGCAATGACGGTCCCTATCCGGCTTGCGGGGATAGGCAAATTTGCCGCTGGGTCAGCGGTGAAGAGCAATTGGTAATCATCGCCCCAGCGGATGCATTCATCTATGCGGGACGCATCCGCGACAGGGATTTCGGCTTTATCCAATTGGAAACACACGCCGCTTGCCTTTGCCATGCGCCACGCATCCAGCAGCAAACCGTCAGACACATCCATAATTGCGCTGACATGCGGGGCGAGGGCTTGGCCTTCGCTTAGCAAGGGCACAGGACGGTTGAATGCGGCGAGATATGCTGCATCGCCTTCGAATCCCAGCATGGCTGCACCAAGCTGGCCAGTCACATAAATTGCATCACCGGCCTTTGCGCTTGAACGCGAAGGCACTGGCGTGTGCGTTGCACGGCCAATCGCTGTCAGGCCCAATGTGCGCGGATTAGGGGATGCCACGGTGTCCCCGCCGAGCAATGGCGTGTCAAAAGCGGTGAGAGCTTCGCTTAGCCCTTCCAAAAAACGCGCATCATTCTCGCCCAGTGAATGGCCAAGCAAGACGCCAATCGGGTCTGCGCCTTTGCTCGCAAGGTCGGATAGGTTGGTCGCGATCAGCTTCCAGGCGACATCGGCCATATCCGCGTCTTCACGGTAATGCGTGCCCTCGGCCATGGCATCATGGGTGAGGATGAGCGTCTCGCCGCCCACTTCCAAAACCGCGCAGTCATCATCCAGCCCGCGCGCAGCCGAGTGCAGCGGAAGGGCGCGCAGTGCGGTGATGAAATCAGCTTCGTTTATGAACGCACCTCATTACCCAATGCGTCGAGAATACCGTTTACAAATTTCGCTTCGCCATCGTCGAAGAATGCTTTGGCGACATCGACATATTCGCTGATTGCGGCGGCCTTTGGCACGTCAGCGCGGGCGATCAATTCATACGCCCCGCAGCGCAGGATTTGCAGCATGGTTTTGTCCATGCGCGCAATCGTCCAGCCATCGGCAAGCTTGCTGGCAATGGCGGCATCCACTTCATCGCGCCTTGCATCAAAGCCGGTCACGATATCGTCGAAAAACTCCACTTCGGCATCGGCCATATGCGTCTCATCGATTTCCTTGCCCAAGCGGTGCTGGTGAAATTCATCGAGCAATTTGGCGAGCTTTGTGCCCTCCATCTGCTGTTGATAGAGCGCTTGGACAGCGGCGAGCCGCGCGGTGGAGCGGGCCTGTGATCTGGCGGGCGTGTTCATTTCTTAAGCCGCCTTTCAACGGAATGCGCATGGGCGGGAAGCCCCTCGGCATAGGCAAGTTCAGCGGCGGCTGGACCAATGGCCTTCAGCGCAGGTTCGTCCAGCTCGATAAAGCTGGTGCGTTTCATAAAGTCGAGCACGGATAATCCGCTAGCAAAGCGTGCGCGGCGGCCCGTGGGCAAAACATGGTTGGGGCCAGCGACATAGTCGCCGATTGCTTCGGGCGTCATGCGGCCAAGGAAGATGCTGCCTGCATGGCGGATGCCTTCAAGGAATGGTTCTGGTTCAGCCATTGCAAGCTCGACATGTTCGGCGGCCAGATCATTGGCGAGCGGCAGAGCCTCGGCCAGATCATCCACCAGAATGATAACGCCGTGCTCTTCCCAGCTGGCCTGCGCGACCTTGCTCGTGGCAAGCTGCGCGGCTTGGACATTGACGCAATCCTCGACAATCGCCGCAAAGGCTTTGTCATCGGTGATGAGAATGGATTGCGCGGCGGGGTCGTGCTCGGCTTGGCTAAGCAGATCAGAGGCGATCCACTCAGGATCATTGTCCTTATCCGCGATCACCAAAATTTCTGATGGGCCCGCGACCATATCGATGCCGACTACGCCGTAAAGCTGGCGTTTGGCCTCCGCGACATAAGCATTGCCGGGGCCAGTGATCACATCGACGGGCGCGATTTTGTCTGTGCCATAGGCGAGGGCGGCAACGGCCTGCGCGCCGCCAATGCGCCAGATTTCATCGACGCCGGCCAAATGCGCAGCGGCAAGAACCAGCGGGTTCACCTTGCCTTTGGGCGTAGGGGTAACAACGACCAATCGCTCCACTCCGGCAACGCGGGCGGGGATGGCGTTCATCAGCAGAGATGACGGATAGGCAGCGCGGCCTCCCGGCACATAAAGCCCCGCGGCATCAACGCTGCGCCAGATGGCGCCTTGGCGTACGCCAGCGTCATCGGTGAAGTCGCGGTTCGCAGGCAATTGGTCGGTGTGATAGGCGCGAATGCGGTCCGCGGCGAGCTCCAGTGCTGCGCGCAATTCAGGGGCGCAATCTTGGAACGCCTCTGCGCACTCGTCCTTCGTGATGACCCAGTCGCTGTCCTCTGTCAGCGCATAGCCATCAAAGCGCATAGAATAATCGACCACGGCCCCATCGCCGCGCGCTTTTACTTCATGCAGAATATCGCGCACTTGCCCCTCGACACCGGCATCGTTTTCGCGGCGCGAGCGCACAATGCGGTCGAACTTCACCGCAAAGTCAGCGTCTGAGGTATGGAGCTTTTGCATCAGGCGTTCTGCCGGCTTTCAGCATCAGCGCGAAAGGCAGCAACCAGATCAGCAACACGCGGATCGGTTTTCAGCGCCGCTCGATTGACGATCAGCCGCGCGGTGATGTCCACAATGCGGTCGGTTTCAACCAAGCCGTTTTGCTTCAATGTCGCACCGGTAGATACCAGATCAACGATTTGACTGGCCAGGCCGAGTGACGGGGCTAGCTCCATCGCGCCGTTCAATTTGACGCATTCGGCCTGAATACCGCGCGCTTCGAAATGGCGGCGGGTGAGCGAGGGATATTTCGTCGCAACGCGCAAGTGACTAGCGTTGGACGCTGGCGCATCCACTTCATCTGCTCGCATCGCAACCGATAGCCGGCAATGCCCAATGTCGAGGTCAACAGGTGCATAAAGGTCAGCGTAATCAAATTCTTCCACCACATCGCTGCCAACGATGCCGACCTGCGCAGCGCCATGCGCTACGAAGGTTGCCACATCAAATGCGCGCACTCTGATAAGGCGCATATCATTACGGGTGCAGTCAAAGCTGAGTGAGCGGTTGGCCTTGTCGTGAAAGCCCGCTTCGGGCACGACACCAGCGCGCGCCATAACTGGCAGCGCCTCATCCAAGATGCGGCCTTTGGGAATCGCGAAAGTTAAGGGGGGGAGGGCAGGGTTTTCCATGGTGTCGCCGCAAATAGGCATAGGCGGCGCAAAGGGCAACTGGGTTTGATAAAACTAGAGTGAAGCAGGGTTAGTCGGTGGTTTGAAATAAGGAGGCGCATATGCCAGCCAATGATGTGATGGGTTTGAGCAATATTGCCGAGGCATTTGCTTGGCAAGCGTCTCATGCAGAGCAAAATGGTGCGCCGTGCACTGCGCGGGTTGTGCGCGCGCTGGGCAGGCTGGCGGATGGGTCAACGCAGACCGGACAAAGAATCGCCAATTGGCAAGGGCTTAAGCTGAAAGATGCGCTGCCTTTGCGGCTGGCGGGCGGAATGCATCACCTGGTTTTGACCGGCACGGATGACCGTCTCGCGCAGGTTTATTCTGGCGCGCTAACCGATCAGACCGCGATTGATGCCTTGGTGGCAGAGCTGGCCGAAACCTATGATGCACAGATTTTGCCATGGCTGGACGGGCCGCCGCAAACCAATGAAGCGGGGCGTTCTGCCAGCCTGATGGCGGGCTTGCTTTGGCTGTCGGGCAAATTGGGTTCGCGGTTCGATCTGTTTGAACTGGGCGCAAGTGCCGGCGTCAACACGATGATGGAGCGGTATTTTTACAATCTCGGCGGGACGCAAGTGGGCGCGGCTGGCTCGCCCATGCAGATTGAGCCGGAATGGCGCGGCGAGGCTCCGCCCCATAATCCCGTCACAATTGAGAGCATTTGCGGCTGTGACCAGCAGGTGATTGACCTCAGTGATCCGGCAGCGGCTTTGAAGCTGAAATCCTATGTTTGGCCTGATGCGACACAGCGCATGGCGCGCATTGATGCAGCGATTGCTTTGGTGGCTGAGAATGCGCCCGATTTGACCGAGCAAGATGCTGAGGATTTTGTGGCGGCTCAATTGGCGTGCCCGCAAACAGACGGCGTGACCCGCGCGATGGTTCACTCGATCATGTGGCAATATATGCCCGCCGATAAGCAAGATGCGATCACGGCGGCGATGGAGCGCGCTGGGGCACAGGCAACAGCAGAACGTCCGCTTGCTTGGGTAGCGCTGGAGACCGATCCGGCAACGTTCCGGCATGAGCTAAGAGTGCGTTATTGGGACGGCACTAGCGATGGAAAGAGCTCAAAATTGCTCGCTTATGCGCATGCCCATGGAGCTTGGGTGGAGTGGCTGGGAGGCTGAGCCTTCAATCATTCCAGCGGAACTGAAATTCCAGCTCATGCGAGGCGCCTTCACGTTCATGCTCGACGGTGAACTCTGCGCCGGCAGGCACTTTGATCCGCTCATTATCCACCTGAATTTCAAACGCTTTACCCTCGCGCAGACTTTCAATCAGACGTTCCAATTTCTGAATATTCTGCTCGGTAGTGTATTCCTTGGTTACGTCGCGGTCAGTGCTCATCGCGTATAATCCTTCAATGTAAAGTGGGCTGCGTTTGCAGCGTTGAGTTTACAAAATCATCCATCACAGATGTGACAGCTTTGGGTGCTTCCCATGGGATAAAATGGGCGGCACCGGGAATTTTCACAAGCGTCAATTCCTCAATCATATCCTCCATGCCATCTAGATTTTCGGGCGGTAGCGCGAGATCATCCATGCCCCACATCACCAGCGTCGGGATGCTCAGATCGGGCACTTGCGGGGGTTCAAACCCCTCGGGCAATTCAAATGGCGCGTCCATTGGCGGAACCTCCAAGGGGGTCGCGCGGTACCAATTGAGCATAGCCATCGCCGCCTCGCGGTTCTCCCAGCTTTTCAGCAGAGCTTCGCGTTCTTCTGGTTCCATTTCGCCGGTTGCTTGCCAATTGGTGACATTATCGAGCAATCCGCCGAGACCCTTTTCCGCGACCAGCGCATCATTCACCGGATCGCGGAAATCGCGCATATACTGGCTGCTCTCGCGCTGATGATGGCTGGTCCAAAGCAGTTTGGGAAAGATCACCGGATGCGGCGCATTGGCGATAATCAGGCGCTCGACCCGCATATGCTGGCCGCCAATCGCCACGCCCCAAGCAATCGCGCCGCCCCAATCATGGCCCACAATAGTGAACTTTGCGATGCCCAGCGCGTCTGCCAGCAGGAACACATCGCCAATCATTTGGTCTGGCGTATAATTCTCCAAGCCTTCGGGTTTTGACGAGGCCATATAGCCGCGCTGATCTGGCGCAACGCAGCGGAAGCTCTCGCTGAAATGCTTGATCTGATGCCGCCATGTGCGGTGATTTTCGGGAAAGCCGTGAAGGAAGATCAAAACCGGCGCATCGGCCAGTTCAGAATCATGCGGTCCCTCATCGACCACATCCAGCTCAATACCATTGGCAAGGCGCACGCGTTTTTGCGGAAGGTCGATCACCCCTCGGCCTCCAACTTGTCCATATATCCGGTCGCCACCATGGTGGCGAGTTGATCGAGCAAGGCATCCGGCACGCGCCGCGCTTCGCCCAATTGCTCTTCAACCCCGCGCGCCACGATAATCTCTCGCTCGCCCTTTGCTATGGCATCAATCATGGTTGCAGCCGCATCATCAGTGGGAATGCCATCTTCGATCACTTGATCGCTGCGCCCACGCTTGCTGCCATCGCTGGTCAGGGCATTGCGGCTGACATCGGTTTTGACAGAACCGGGATAGATTGTGTGCACCTCCACGCCATTGAGCGACAGCTCCGCGCGCAGGCTTTCCGCATAGCCCGCAAGGCCAAACTTCGCCGCGGAATAGGCCGTGCGCATAGGTGCGCCGATTTTGCCTGCAATGGAGGAGATGAAAGCGATATTGCCACTGCCGCGCTCCGCCATATGGCCGATCAGACTTTGCGTGAAAGCGATTTGCGCGGTCAGGTCAATATCGATGATATCGCGGTAGACTTGCATATCGGTTTTGAGCGCTCTGGAACGCTGGGATATGCCGGCATTGGCGACGGCAATATCGACGCCATCTTTCCAGCTGAGCGCCTGTGTTGAGGCATCAGCCAGAGCCGCATCATCGCGGACATCAAAGGGAAGGATCAGAGTTTCGGCATTATACTCAGCGCAATCTTTCGCGACTTCAGCAAGGCGCGCTTCATCGCGGCCAGACAGAATGAGATGCGCGCCGCGCTGCGCCCAAACGCGTGCCAACCCCGCACCAATGCCGCTGGATGCGCCGGTGATCCAAGCCACTTTGCCTGTGAAATCCATCTCATATCCTCTCGTATATAATGTGCCGCGTTAGTCGCGCGTGGGCCCACGCTTGTCCAGCAATTGCGTGATATTGGCGGGGAAGATTGCCTCCGTCCCAATTGTCCAATTCTTGAGGCGTAAACCAGCGGTGCTCTTGCATAACGCGCTGTTCAAGCTCTGTATGACCAGAGGTGTCGATCACGTCACTGCTGGCATGAACAATAAAATAGCGTTCATCGGCCTGAACTGGCTCGCCCTCGACAGTTACAAACTCCGGCTGAATGCGCGCAACTTCTGGCCCCGGATCAGCGGTGATGCCGGTCTCCTCCAAAAGCTCGCGCCGTGCAGCTTGATAAAAGCTTTCGTCCGGATCGCATTCCCCGCCGGCGGTTACCCAAAAGGGCGGGCGGCCTGCAACGGTAAAGCGGAACATTAGGACGCGGGTATCTGGCGCGATCAATATAATCCGCGCAGCGCGGCGGATGCGTTTCTCACTGCTCATTGGTGCTTATGACGCGATTCTTCTCTCAGCTTGATACCGGCCGTCTGGAGGGGAGTGTTCGCCTCTTTAAACTGGCCCGGTGTCATATGAGAGAAGCGCTTAAATTCCTTGCTGAGATGCGACTCGTCGAAATAGCGCAATTCTGCCAACGCAGAATCGCTGGGGCTGGAAAGGCCGCGTATCGCTGCCGCCATGTCGAGGAACCGGCTACGGCGCAAAACCGCCTTAGGAGAGAGGCCGAAGCAATGTTTGCAGTGACGTTCTAACGAGCGCACCGACACGCCAATTTGATCGGCAGCATCGTCTATTCGAATGGTGCTGTTCTCGCGCGCGATGATTTCGAATTTGGCCATGGCTTCATCTGCTTCATGGACGCCGATGACATCCAAACGGCGGATGATGCTGTCCTCCACGATGGCGATTCTTTCCTCGTCTGTTTGCGCAGCTTTAGCCTCGTTGAAAAGCGTAACCGCCAGATTGCCCCAAACGTCTTCAAGCTGCAAAAGCTGGTCAGCGAATTCAGCGTGTGATTGGGTGAATAACGCGCGCCAGCCGCTGGGCCGAATTGCAAAGCCGACATTATAAAGGCTGCCAGTAAGGCGCACCTTATACGGCTTGGAGTTCGCCCCTGAAAATAGCGCATATCCGCCTGCAGACAATTCCTCTGGGGCATCACCACCGCGCCAATCACCTTTGATTAGACAGCGGACAAAGGCTGTTTCTGCGAGTAGGAAATCGTCGATGACATGTGTTTCAGGTAGAGGGGCATCGAACACGTAAATACCCCGCAGAAACGGGGCCAATTTCGCCGAGGGTTTGTAATTGCGCGAGAACATTATGCGTGTGTCTGGTCGCTCTTCTTAAGCCGGAACGCTGGCTTTTATCGCCACGGCATGAACGCGGCCACCAACAATATCGCCAAGGGCCGCGATCACGGCACGCTGGCGGGCAAGGCGGTTCATCTCCGCAAATTTGTCAGCTGCGATGACAATGGTGAAATGCGATTCGCCAGAGCCATCATCGCCCGAATGGCCGGAGTGCTGGGCGCTATCATTGATGATTTGCAGGTCTGAGGGATTGAACTGCGCCTGCAGCAGGTTTTCCATTTCCTCGGCAATTCCGCCGGCTTTTTCGCGTCCCATCGCTCAACTTTCTATTCACATTTGTTCTTTGCATCACCATTGTGGGAGGTGATGGCGCAAAGCAAGTTTCATGGACGATTTGAAGAAACCGGGCAGGTTTGTCAGGCACCTTATTGCGAGGATGCCGGCGAGTTTCGTGCGCCAGGCAATCAGCGCGGCGGGTTCGATGGGCCAGGGACATATCGCTGGTTCTGCCTCCAGCATGTCCGAGAATTTAACGCAGGCTATGATTGGTTCGAAGGGATGAGCGCAGAAGAAGTCGTTGCGGCGCAATCCCCTGCGGCAGGCTGGCAAACAGAAAGCCCCGCATTTTCTGCGACGGCTGGCGCGGAAGCGGGAATGCCGCGCTGGGCGAATTTTAGCGATCCTTTGGATGCCATCGGTGCGCGCGCTGAGGGGATTAAGGCGCGGGCGAGAGGAAGAGCGGCTCAGGCTCCTCGCGATTATTCAGCGCCTCGCTTTACCGCTGAAGAAGCGCAAGCTTTGGATGTGCTCGGCTTGGATATGGAAACCGACCGGCCCAAATTGCGGCGGCGCTATTCAGATCTGGTGCGGCGTTATCATCCGGACAGAAATGGCGGCGACCGGCAATTTGAAGCGCGATTGGGAAGGGTTGTTGAAGCCTATCAAATTTTGCGCAAATCCACCGTGATTGTTTGACCGATTGGCCTCAGATTTAACGAGCAATCTCAAGCCATTACCCATACATCTTGGCTTTGGCCTCTTCTGGCCTCGTTTGGCCTCGCCGGTTCTTGGGGCCTATTTCGCAGCTTTTATCAGTGCATTATCAATGGCTAAGGCCTCTTTATACTTTTCGCGAGCAGTCAATCGCTCAACATAGGCGCTGAAACTGGGCCGCTCTGGAATCGACCCAAATCGCAGGCCCCAAATGAACTGACTGCCGAAATAGACATCCGCCATAGTGAAGCGATTACCGGCCGCATATTCATTGTCCGATAGCCAGTCGTCGGCGGCGCCCAAGGTCAATTCGAGTGATCCAAAACCCGCCGTAGCGGATTTGCCTTCCGGCACTTCCCATTCCAATGCGCGAGCCATAAGTGCCTGCTCCATCGGGCCAGCGGCAAAGAAGAGCCAGCGGAAATAGGCTGCCTTTTCATGTGCTTGGGGGAGCAATCCGGCATCCGTATGCGTCTCTGCAAGATAGTGGCAGATGGCTGCTGTCTCCGCCACGACATGATCTGCGCCATCCAAATGATGCACCAAAGTCGGAACCTTGCCCATCGGATTGATATCACTGAAATTGGCGGGCTTGCTGTCCCAATCGAACACGACATGGTCATAGTCAGCGCCCGCCTCATGCAAGGCCCAGCGCGCCATTTGTCCGCGGCTCATCGCGACAGTATAAAACGTAAAATCAGCCATTTAGTACCCTCATTTCTGGTTCTGTTTAAACGCCCATCGCAGCGTTTTGCCCATGCCCCAAGTCGCCGCCCGCGCAGGCATAGCGGCGATGATTGGCCGCCGCAAACCCAGCATGGATCGCGCATAGCTCGGCAGCATATCCACCGCCTCTGCGCCCAGCACCGCCTGCACGCCGGGCGGCGTTCCAGCAGGCTTTTGGGTTAGCACCAATTGCGCCACTTCGCGCGCTTCTGGAGAGGCTCGCAATTCGCTTCGCATTTCGCGCATAAAGCTTTCTGCTTCCACGCGGTTTTCGGGCACAGGATCAGCGCCTAAACCCCGCGCAACAAGCGCAAATTGGCGGAAATATTCATCCTGCTCAGACCCCGGCATATCGGGACGAACATGGCGAATATAAGCGGCAAGGAAACTGGTCGCCTCCGCCGTATGCACAAAGGCAAGGGTGCGCGGATCCCGTGCGGAATAGGCGCTGCCATCGGGTAAAGTTCCTGACACCTTGCCATGGATAGTATTCACCCGCTCAATAGCCGCCATCGCCCGATCGCGCTGGCCGAAAGTTGTCACCGCGATGAAGCGCGCAGTCCGCTGCAAACGCCCATGCATATCCTCGCGGAAATTGGAATGATCGAGCACGCCTTGCAGAGCATGGGGGTGCAGCATTTGGATCATCAGACCTCTGATCCCGCCGACCATCATTCCGACCAGATCGGCATGCACCATGCGGATAGGCGAGTCGGGTTCGAACAGAGCATCATCGGAGGGCGGTTCCGGCTTTTGCCCAGCAGACGTATCATTGAAAACACCGCGGACGCGGTCGATCACGCGCAGCCGCATTTTCTCAATCGGTGTATCCATCGCCTTAGCCATCAAAACGAGGTTAGATCAAAGCTGCGCCCAAGGCGAGGCACTTAACAATCCACCGCGCTGCGCCTATCTTACCTGCATGAAAGTAAACGCCGATTTCACCGCGCCAATCGCGCTGCGCACTGATGATATTGAGTGGATCGCCTCGCCCATGGCGGGTGTCGCGCGCCGCATGCTCGACCGGATTGGCGGCGAAGTCGCGCGGGCGACATCGATTGTGCGCTATGCGCCGGGTAGCGCTTTTTCGCAGCATACTCACTCAGGCGGTGAGGAATTTATCGTGTTGGAAGGCGTTTTTCAGGATGAGCATGGCGATTATCCAGCGGGCACATATGTCCGCAATCCCATCGGCACCCATCATGTTCCGCGCTCCGATGATGGCTGCGTGATATTCGTGAAATTGTGGCAGTTTGATGAGGATGATCGCGCGCAGTTTTCCCGCGATATGAATAGTCTAAAGCTTGAACCTGTTGTGGGCGTTAAGGGCGTATCGCAGGCCGTTTTATCAGAGCGCGCCAATGAGCTTGTTACCGTTCAGCAATGGGATGCAGGCACTGCAGCGCCAATTGGCGATACAGGCGGGGCAGAGCTGCTCATCCTTGATGGCGCGCTGGAATTTCAAGGCGAAACTTATGGGCGCCATGATTGGATTCGCCTGCCCGCTGGCATGGACGCCGAAGCTAAATCTGGCCCCAATGGCACGCGCATTTGGGTGAAAACCCGCCATTTACGTAAGGTCGCCTCTCCTCAATCCGCGCCCTCATATTAGCTCGTGCAATTTACGCACCTCTCGCCCCTAGCAAAATAACCGCATCAACCCGGCTTGCAGCAAGGCTTTTGGCCCGCTAACCGATCACCTATGGCAACTGTAATGACACAAAATAACGCTGGCTCCTCTGATGAGACCGTGATGACCGCACCCGATAAAACGGTGAAGGTCCGCGATGTCTTCGGCATTGATGTGGATTGGGAAGTGCCCGCTTTCAGCCAGCCTGATGAGCGTGTGCCAGAAGTCGATCCCTCCTATGTGTTCGATCCCGATACGACTTTGGCGATCCTTGCAGGCTTTGCCCATAATCGCCGCGTGATGGTGCAGGGCTATCACGGCACAGGCAAATCAACGCATATTGAGCAGGTTGCAGCCCGCCTAAATTGGCCCAGCATTCGGATCAATCTGGATGCGCATATCAGCCGGATCGATCTGATCGGCCGTGATGCGATTGTTCTGCGCGACGGTTTGCAAGTTACTGAATTTCAAGAAGGCCTGCTGCCATGGGCTCTGCAACATCCGGTTGCGCTGACCTTTGACGAATATGATGCGGGCCGCCCTGATGTTATGTTTGTGATCCAGCGTATTTTGGAATCCAGCGGGCGTTTGACTTTGCTTGACCAAAACAAAGTGATCACGCCGAACCCTTATTTCCGCTTGTTTGCAACGTCGAACACGGTCGGTCTTGGCGACACCAGCGGGCTCTATCACGGCACGCAGGCAATCAACCAAGCGCAGATGGACCGCTGGAATGTGGTCGTCGCTCTCAACTATCTTGAAGCACCGGTTGAGCTCGAGATCGTCAAATCCAAGGTTCCAGATATGGATGACCAGCTGATCGCCAATATGATCAAGGTCGCCGATTTGTCGCGCCAAGGCTTTATCAATGGGGATATCTCCACGGTTATGAGCCCGCGCACGGTGATGACTTGGGCGCAAAATGCTGAGATTTTTGGCGAGCCGGGCTTTTCTTTCCGCCTGTCCTTCCTCAACAAATGCGATGAGGCAGAACGGATGCTGGTAAGCGAATATTATCAGCGCGTGTTTGGCGAAGACTTGCCTGAAAGCATTGCAAACTCGGCATAAACCCGTGATTGCGTTTACTGTGTTAATGGTATAATACAGTCTTATGAAATCATGGCTCCGTTCCCCTAAGCCAAATTCTGATGATCCCTTGGATGAACCGCGTCGGCGCGCAGGTTCAGCCGATGCTGGCTATTATTCTACCGAAGACCCCTATGGTAGCGCGCTCGATGATTTCGATGATCGCTTTGATTTTGACCGCTATGACCGCGAAAATGATCCGCTGGCCGCGCCCGAGAAACCGCGCCGTTTCTGGCAGTTTTGGCGGCGCAAGGATGCAGGTGACGGCATTGATGAAGGGTTCGAGAATGAGGCTGATGATGAACCCTACGCAAATGATTACGAGCGCGGATTTGATGCCGATCCTGAGCCGCAAAAAGCGCGCAAACGCGGGCGCAAATGGTGGTGGATCAGCCGCGGGATAGCAGGCTGCCTGCTGCTATTGTTCCTCACCATTGGCTGGCTGTTTTTTACAGCGCCTCTTTCCAAATCATTAGAGCCGATTGTGCCGCCGCAGATCACTTTGCTGGCGAGCGATGGCACCCCGATTGCGCGTAGCGGTGCGAATGTAGAGGCGCCCGTTAAGGTCGCTGATCTGCCCGACCATGTGATCCAGCCGTTTCTCGCCATCGAAGACCGCCGTTTCTATTCGCATCTCGGCGTTGATCCGCGTGGCATTGCGCGCGCCGCATGGACAGGAGTGGGCGGGGGCAGCACGATCACTCAGCAGCTGGCGAAGTTCACATTCCTAACGCCGGAACAAACGCTTAGCCGCAAAGCGCGCGAGGCGCTGATTGCGTTCTGGATGGAGGCATGGCTGACCAAGGATGAGATCCTCGAGCGCTATCTGTCCAACGCCTATTTCGGAGACAATCAATATGGGTTGCGCGCGGCGAGCCTGCATTATTTCTACCGTAAGCCAGAAAATCTGAAGCCTGAACAAGCGGCGATGTTGGCGGGCCTTTTGAAAGCGCCATCGCGGCTGGCACCTTCGAAGAATTACGATTTGGCGAAGGAGCGTATGGCGCTGGTCGTGGGCTCGATGGTGGATGCCGAATTTATCACTCAGGCAGAGGCGGATGCGATGCGTGCGCCAGCGATTGATGTGCGCGCCAAACGAACTTTGCCAACGGGCACATATTTTGCCGATTGGGCGCTGGGTGTTGCGCGCGAAATGCCGAGCAATGGCTATGACAAGCAAACATTGACGACGACTTTGGATGCGCAGCTTCAACGTCTGGCGAGCCGCGTGGTGACCGGCGCGAAATTGGGCGATGCGCAAGTGGCGCTGGTGGCGATGCGCCCCTCTGGCGAGGTGGTCGCGATGATCGGCGGGCGCAATTATGCGAAGTCTCCTTTTAACCGCGCGACGCAAGCGAAACGCCAGCCCGGCTCAACCTTCAAATTGTTCACCTATGCCGCCGCTTTGGAAGCAGGGTTTGATGCCGATGACACGCTTGACAATTCAGAAATTACCGAGGGCAATTACCGCCCGCGCAATTCCGGCGGACGCTATTCAGACAGTCTGACATTGCAGCAGGCCTTCGCCGCATCCAGCAATGTCGCGACAGTGCGTCTGTTCAATGATTTGGGCAGCGAGCGCGTGATTGCACAGGCGCGGGCCATGGGCATTACCTCTGAATTGCCGAAGGGCGATCCCAGCCTAGCCTTGGGCAGTGCGAGTGTAACCTTGCTGGAACTCACCAGCGCCTATGCCGGTATCGCGGCCAATCGCTATCCGATTATGCCCCATGCTTTTGCGCAAGAAGAGCAGGGCTGGTTCGAGTGGATGATTAGCGATGAAAGCTCGCTCTCGTCCAGTGAGCATGAGGATATGGAGGCGATGCTGCGCTCGGCAATCAATGATGGCACAGGGCGCGGGGCGATGCTGCGTATTCCCAACTTCGGCAAGACGGGCACAACGCAGAACAACCGCGATGCTTTGTTTGTCGGTTATGCCGGTGATTTGGTGGTCGGCGTATGGGTTGGCAATGACGACAATTCACCGCTGGACGGGGTGACGGGCGGCGGGCTGCCTGCGCGGATATGGCGCGACTTTATGATTGGCGCGATTGCCGAAGCGCGCGCACCTGCTCCGCCGAAGAAAAAGCCTAATCCCAAAGGCCCGATTGAGCAATTGGACCTGCCCGAGGGCATGAGCCTGCCGGAGAATATACCGCTAGGAAATGACGGATCGCAAATCGGCTTTGACGAGGATGGCGCTGTGATCACGACACAGGTTGAGGGCGTGCCCTTGGAAATCCGATTGGACGAAGAAGGCGTGGCAATCAATTCGCCCGAAGAACGCTAGGCTTTCGGCTCTGCCATAAGGATATTCATCACAGCCGTTGCAATCGGACGGCTGCGATCATCCTGCCAAGCCTCAACCGTAATATTGGCATTGCGCCGACCCAGCCGCGTAATCCGCCCTTGCGCATAGGTGCGCTTTTGCTTGCCAGCGCTCAAATATTGCACGGTGATGTTCACCGGTTTGAGGATGGGTTTGCGCTCTTCTGCATCCAAGGTGACGCGCAGGATTGCATAGCCTGCCGCCTCTAACAGGCCTGCGGTTGCGCCGCCGTGGAAATGGCTGGGCCGCCCTTCGATATTGCGGCTGAAATCAATCGCGAGGGTGGGGGCATCAGCGGAGGAATCCTCAACCTCGATACCCAGAGACCGTGCATAAGGCGTCAGCGTCATTGCGGCTTTTTCGCGGCTTGCATCACTCACGCCATCAAACCTTTCTTGGATCCATCGCAATGGTCATGAACACGCCGGCCAATGTGGCGACCGGATTTTCCGGATCACCATCATGGGCAAAGCCGCGCACAAAGGCGGCAGAGCGCGTGATCTTATAGCACTCTGCATGGCCGATCACGGCACTGCGATCCTTGGCTGGGCGCTGGTAATCGACGCGCAAATCCAGTGTGGCGACTGGCTGGAAGACTTGGCGCGTTGTCCAAATGCACATGCCAGAGGCCATATCGAGCAGGCTGATAATCGGGCCAGATGCGAGCACTTCGCGGTCTTCCTCGCCCAGCAAATCCTCACGCCAAGGCAATTCCAGCTCAACCCAATTGGACCCATGCGCGTGATAGCGCAGGCCGAGGTAGCCTGTGTGGCCGCCTTGGAAGAACATTTTGCTAGCTGCTTCTGGATCAAATGCTTGAAGTTCGCTCGTCATGATCGGTTCCTGCGGCGGAAGGGGCCGCATTTCAATGTTTTAATTTCCCGTCAGCGCAATAGCAGCGCATTGCCTGTGTGTCGTAGCTCATGGCTTGGCCGAGTTGCTGCGATATTGAGAAGGGAATTGTTATGAATATTCCGATGATTGATCTGGTGTCTGCAGCCGGGCTTGAGACAGCGGCGGCCGTTTTGGCCGGAGCTTCAAAAAGCAGCGCTGTTCAAAACAGTGCGGCCTATGATGACGGCGTGGTGGCCGTGATGGTCTATGTCTATGATATTCTGCCGCAAGCCGCGCTTATGTAAGCGTCCCTACTTAAATCGCAGATCCCGCCAGCGCGTCAATTGCCCCCTGCAAAATGATCGCGGCGGCGTGGCTGTCGATCCGTTCCGCGCGCTTTGCGCGGCTGGTATCCTGATCAATCATCGCGCGTTCTGCGCTAAGTGTTGACCAGCGTTCGTCCCACAGGAGGATCGGCAGCCCAAGGGCTCCCGCCAAATTTTGCGCATAGGCTTTGCTCGATTGAACCCGCGCTCCGGTGCTGCCGTCCATATTGCGGGGCAGGCCGATGACAATGCCAGCGATGCTGCGTTCTGCAATCAAATCCGCCATCGCATTCTTGTCACGAGTGAATTTGCCGCGCGGCAATGTCTTGCCCGCCGTGGCAAAGCGCCAGCCAGCGTCGCATGTCGCAATACCGATGGTTTTCGTGCCCAGATCAAGGCCCAGCAATGCGCCGCCTTCTTCGCCTTCGCTAGGCAAAGCATCGCGAAAATCATGCGCGCTTTCAGTGATTACAGCGCCTGCGCTCACTTTGCTTGCCATGCGCTCAAACGCGCTGCGACATCGGCCTTGGTGTTGGCCCAAAACAGCGGGATGTCATAGACGTGGTAATTGTTGCCCGGCAGAACATAGCTGCCCATTTCAGGCGGATCACCAATCAGCAACAGCCCGCGTTCATCGCAGCGGGCAGGCACAGCGCCGAGTACAAGCTCGCCGGTGGAAAGGTCATCTTCAGGAACCAAAGTGCCCAGATTGGCATCTTGGGCTGCCGTGCCGCCAGCGATACCAGTCAAAGGATTGGTGCAGAGGATTGCGCTTTGCCCGCGTTTTTCTCCGTCAAAGCCAGTGGATTGAGCATAGGTGTTGAGCACCAGCTCAGGATCGTCAGGCTCAGCAAAGCTTGACCAGCTCAGGATGCAGCCCGTCTGATCCGCTGCGCTGCATGCGGGGAAGGGCAATTGCGGCAAATCATGTTCCTGCGAAATGGGCCAGCCGATCACGTAAGCGGCGACGATGCGGTCTGTGTCTGTGGTGCCGGCAATCTCTTCACGCAATAGGCGCAGCAAATGCAGCGAGCCTTGGGAATGGCCGACCAGAACGATAGGCGTATCCTCGCCCACACTGCTGCGGAAATAGGCATAGGCCTGCGCGACATCGGCATAGGCCGCATCCAGCGCCATCTCAGCCTCCGGCGCGTCGGTAAGGAATGCGCCCATGGTTGCTTGGCGGTAACGCGGGGCCCAGATTTCATTCGCGGCGTTAAATGGGCTGGCCATTCCGCGCACATAGAGGCGCGCAACGCGCTCTGCCTCGGCATCGCCGATGGCGGCGTTCCACGCGCTGCGGTCGATAAAGCTGGTGGGATGGATGAAGAATACAGCGAAGTCGGAATTGCCAGCAGCCGCTGTGGTCGCGGCAGACGTGGGGGCCGGTGTTGGCGCAGTAGCTGGCGCAGTTTCATCGCCTTCTTGCACCTTCACCGCTGGCTGCCAACGTGCTGGATCGCTTACGCCAATCCCCGGGCGCGAATACCACAGGCCAGGGTCTTCATAGGCATTGGCCTGCAGGGCTTCTTGCTCGGTAAACTCGGTGGTCGGCACAAAGGCAATCGCAGTCAGCTCGCTCGCCCAGATGCGCAGAGCGAACAATACCGCCAGCGTCAAAATGATCAGTGCCGCGATAATCCAGAGGAACTTTTTAGCCATATTTGCTTGCCGCCGCCTACTCGCTTGCTGCGCTGGTGTCCGTCTCGTTCAAAGGCGGGCGCAAGGTTGACCACGCCCTATCGCCGCGCATTGCGGTGAACCAGCTGATTGGGTTCCATGTGGAGCTGCCATCCAAAGAGAATGTGATAAACTCGGCCCGTCCGCCAACATTCTCCAACGGGATTGGCCCTTGCAAACCGCCCGGATCAACCAGCTCGCGGCTGTCAGAGGAATGATCGCGATTATCGCCCATAACGAACACATGATCCTCTGGAATAATGATCTCGCCAAAGTCGTCGAGCGGACGCTCACGCAAATGATCGATGATCAGATAGGATGCGCCATTGGGCATGGTTTCGCGGTAAGTTGGCGGCTCGTAAAATTGCGCGCCATTGGGTTCGCGAACGCGGTACGTTTCGAAATCGGAAAGGCAAGGGTCGCCATTGCACAGCAGGCTTGGTTCAACCGGAATGCGCACAGCTGGCACCACTTCTTGCGGAACGGGTTTGCCGTTGAGGATAATTTGGCCGCCGCGCACTTCGAAACGGTCACCGGGCAGGGCGACAACGCGCTTAATATAATCCTCATCGCGCTCTGGGTGCACGGGGATCACAACATCGCCATATTCCGGCGTTGAACCATTGATCCGCCACTCGCCGCGCGGCAGCAGGTGGAAGGATGCAGAGGCCCAAGACCAGCCATAAGGATATTTGCTCACCACCAGCCGGTCGCCGACAAACAGCCCGGGCATCATAGAGGTGGAGGGGATGTAAAACGGTTTTGCGATTAGGCTGTGGAACACCAGCACCGCCAGCAGCATCAGGCCCAATCCGCGAAATTCGGCGAACCAATTGACCTTTTCGTCGGTCTGTTTTGTGTCTGTCTTGCTCATAATCGTCAGGCTATCTGTCACAATTGTCTGTTGGCGGTTAGGCGGGATGGGCTTCAATAATCACGAAAGCTTGTGCCCATGGGTGATCATCGGTGAGGGTAAGATGAACATGCGCGACATGGCCATCTGGCACCATTTCTGCAAGCCGTTTCGCAGCGCCGCCCTCTAGTGCAAGTGTGGGAGCGCCCGATGGTGCGTTTACGACGCCAATGTCTTTCATAAAGACGCCGCGGCGAAAGCCGGTGCCAACGGCTTTGGAAAAGGCCTCTTTCGCGGCAAATCGCTTGGCGTAGGTTCCGGCGATGGTGAAGGGGCGACGGCGGGCCTTCGCGCGTTCTTTTTCGGTGAACACACGGTTTTCAAATCGCTCACCGAAACGGTCGAGCGAGTTTTGAATTCTCTCAATATTGCACAGATCTGATCCCAGCCCGATGATCATACGATCATTCCGAAACTGAGGAAGAACCCAAGGAAGAACATGAGAAAGGTCGCGCCGAACATAATGTAGGTCGCAAGATATTTGCCCGCATTCCACAAGAACACGGTCGCCACTAGCAGCGCTAGTGACACGATAAATGGCCCCGACATCATCAGCAATTCCTCCAAGGGAATGCCGCGTTCGCGGTAGGCTTCAGAGCCAAAGGCCAGGCCGAAGAACAACAAGACGGCGCTGCCGACCAGCATCAGGCCGTAGAAGATCAGCATCAATACCAGCGGCCATATGGCTTGTTTTTGTTCGCTCATCGCATTTTCCTTTTCGGGGACATTAAGATGGAGGTGCCACAATCAAAATTGTAATCAAAGTCAGCGCAATCCAATGAATGCTCACCTGACTGATCCACAAGGGATGCGAAAAGTCACCCTTTGCGCGGTTTATCGCCCCAACATATCCGAACACTTGCAGCGCGGGCCATGCAATCGCCAGCACCAGAACCTTGCCGGAATTGAGCGCAAAGCCGAGCAGGCAAAGGCTCAGCAAAAACGGCACGGCACCGGTCAGCGCCCACAGCTTTTGTTTGCGGGTCAGGGCTAGCTCAGGCGTGCTGCCGACCATATCAGCGCGCTTCATCCATAAGATCGCGCATTTTCTTCACCGCTGCTTCTAGCCCTGTGAACACAGCCTCGCCGATTAGATAATGCCCAATATTAAGCTCTGCGATTTGCGGGATAGCGGCGACCGGCTGGACATTCTCAAACGTCAGACCGTGGCCAGCATGCGGCTCAATCCCGTTCTTTACGGCCAAGGCTGACATATCAGCGATGCGTTTTAGCTCGCTCGCGATCCTCTCATTATCGCCGTCCAAATGGGCATGGGCATATTCGCCGGTGTGAAATTCAACCACGGGCACGCCTAGCCGAATGGCTGCATCAAGTTGGCGCTCATCCGCTTCAATAAACAGAGAAACCCGAATGCCTGCTTCTTTCAGCCTGTCGACAATCGGCACGAGTGAATTGTGTAGGCCCGCTGCATCCAGACCGCCCTCGGTCGTGCGCTCCTCGCGTTTTTCAGGGACAATGCAGGCGGCATGCGGTTTGTGACGCAGCGCAATCTCCAGCATTTCCTCAGTGGCGGCCATTTCCAGATTGAGCGGTAGGTCGGTCGCAGTTTGGATGCGCGCCAAATCCTCATCCCGAATATGACGCCTGTCTTCGCGTAGATGCGCCGTAATCCCGTCGCCGCCTACACTGGCCACGATTTCGGCGGCGCGCACAGGATCGGGATGATCGCCGCCTCGCGCATTGCGAATGGTGGCGACGTGATCAATATTCACGCCGAGACGCAAAGGCAGCGGCACTATTTACGGCTCCCCGGCTTTGTAATTGGTACTGCGGCTAGGTCTGCGGGGATTTCATCGGGCGCATAGCTGGGGAAATTGATCCCGATCAGCGGCACAAACGGCACGCCCAGATCTGCCTCACCGTTCGATCTGTCGACCAGCGCAACCTCTGCGATGACTTCACCGCCTTCGCGGGCAACCGCTGCGATCGCTTCGCGGCTGGATAGGCCAGTGGTCACAACATCCTCGACCATCAGAACCTTTGCGCCGGCTTCCAAAGCAAAGCCGCGTCGCAAGTGAAATTCGCCATCGGGGCGCTCAAGGAAAAGCGCATCTTTTTCTAACGCTCGGCCCATTTCATGCCCAATTATCAATCCGCCCATGGCTGGTGAGACGACAACATCCACCGCATTGCGAATCTCTCGGGGAAGTTTTTTGGCCAAAGCAATTGCCAATCGGCTCGCCCGCTGAGGGTTCATGAGGACCCGCGCGCATTGCAAATAATGAGCACTGTGACGGCCAGAGGAAAGCTCAAAATGCCCCTCTAACAGGGCGTTACAGCCGCGAAATTCGGAAAGGATATCTTCTTCGGTCATTGCAGAAATTCATACTCTTTTTGGCAGGGCTCTGAGGCAAATTGCATCAGGTTCATCCCCTATTGCATATTTTTATCCCTAGAAGCGCTTGAGGCGCTCGGCAAGCGCGCCTATAGGCCCAGCTAACTCGGGGGTGTTCTCCGACCAATTGACGCGCGGTGTAGGGGCGAAGCATGATGCGACTCGTAATAGAGAAGCATCGCAGCAAGCATCTGAAAACCGCATAGCAATGAAGCAGGAAGCGTTAGACTGATGACTTTGGGCCGAAGCCTTAAACGGGCATATACTCTTCTCATTTTGAGCCTTTCGATGGGCGTTTTGGCATTGATGCCAAGCAGCGCAGCCGCGCAAGATGAGGCCGCAACCACTGAGGTGGCTGCAACGGAAACTGCCGGTGATGCGGCGACTGACGGACTTTATACGCCGCTTGGTCAGGACATGGTCAAAGGCATTCCAGTTTCGGCCGAAGATGATTTTTACGGCAGCATGAATGTGCAGCCGCAGTTTTCCGATGTGGGCGAATATGCCAATGGCTTCCACGTTGCGCTGATCTGGATCATGGCGATCATCAGCGTTTTCGTGCTGGGTCTGATTTTCTGGGTGGTCGTGCGTTACAATAAGCGCGCCAACCCGACCCCATCCAAAACGACCCACAACACTTTCATTGAAGTGGTGTGGACTTTGGTCCCGGTACTTATTCTCATCGGTATCGCACTGCCTTCAATCTCGCTTCTCGCGATGCAATATGAAGATCCGCCAGAAGACGCGATTACGGTCAAAGCCACTGGCGCGCAGTGGAACTGGCAATATTCTCTGCCTGATTATGGCGTTGAATTCACCAGCAACATGCTGAACCTGAAAGAAGGCCCAGAAATTAATCCGGGCATTCGCCAGGTGGGCAGCGAAGCTTGGGATGGCCCAGGCCAGCTCGAAGTCGACAATCGCTTGGTTCTGCCTGTGGGTAAACCTTTGCGTATTCAGACAACCGCTCAAGTGGTTATCCACTCCTTTGCGGTGCCAGCGCTGTGGTTCAAATTGGACGCGGTACCAGGCCGTTTGAATGAGCGCATGCTCACGATTAATGAGCCGGGTATTTACTACGGCCAATGTTCAGAGCTTTGCGGCGTGAAGCACGGCTATATGCCGATCGCGATCGAAGCGCTGCCTATGGATAAGTTTGAGGATTGGGTCCGTTCAAAGGGTGGCACCGTACCTGGTGATGCACCTGCTGAAGAGGCTCCGTCTGATGATGCAGCCGACGCCGACGCTGCCGCGGAAACAGAAGCACCAACCGAGCCTGCTGCTGATGCAGCGGCTGCGGAATAAGATTAAGAACGGATAGAGTAGAGCATATGGCTACCACCGCAGAAGGTTTCGACGCTCCGGCAACCGATCACGCGCATGACGCTGATCACAAACCGAGCTTTTTCGTTCGTTGGTTCATGTCGACCAACCACAAGGATATCGGCACACTTTATCTGATCTTTGCGATTTTCGCAGGGATCATCGGTGGCGCGATTTCTGGCGTTATGCGCATGGAACTCGCAGAGCCGGGCATCCAATATCTGCAGTGGTGGGTTGAGTTCATGGGCGGTGAGCCCAGCGTTAATGCCAACTTCCATATGTGGAACGTGTTCATTACCGCCCACGGCCTAATCATGGTCTTCTTCATGGTGATGCCGGCGATGATCGGCGGCTTTGGTAACTGGTTCGTACCGCTTATGATTGGCGCGCCGGATATGGCCTTCCCGCGGATGAACAATATCTCGTTCTGGCTGACAGTCGCAGGCTTTTGTTCGCTGCTCTTCTCCATGTTTGTGCCGGGCGGTATCGGCGGCAATGGCGCCGGTGTGGGTTGGACGGTCTATGCGCCGCTATCCACGACTGGCTCTGCTGGCCCCGCGGTAGACTTTGCGATTTTCTCGCTGCACTTGGCGGGCGCAGGCTCGATCCTTGGTGCAACCAATTTCATCACAACCATTTTGAACATGCGCGCGCCGGGTATGACCCTGCACAAAATGCCATTGTTCGTATGGTCAATGCTGGTTACAGCCTTCTTGTTACTGCTCGCTCTGCCAGTTCTGGCGGCCGCGATCACTATGCTGCTGACTGACCGTAACTTTGACACTGCCTTCTTTAACCCAGCAGGCGGCGGTGACCCTGTGCTTTACCAGCATCTGTTCTGGTTCTTCGGTCACCCTGAGGTGTACATTATGATCTTGCCCGGTTTCGGCATGGTCAGCCAAATCGTCGCAACCTTCAGCCGCAAACCTGTGTTTGGTTACCTCGGCATGGCCTATGCGATGGTTGCGATTGGCGTAGTTGGTTTCGTCGTTTGGGCACACCACATGTACACCGTCGGCATGGACGTAAATATGAAGATGTATTTCACAGCGGCGACGATGGTCATCGCGGTGCCAACCGGCGTGAAGATTTTTAGCTGGATCGCAACCATGTGGGGCGGCTCAATTGAGTTCAAATCACCAATGGTTTGGGCGCTTGGCTTCATCTTCCTGTTCACCGTTGGCGGTGTGACAGGCGTGTATCTCGCCAATGGTGGTATCGATGATGTTGTGCATGACACTTACTTCGTTGTTGCGCACTTCCACTATGTGCTTTCGATGGGTGCGGTGTTCTCGCTCTTCGCAGCGTTCTACTATTGGTTCCCGAAGATGAGCGGCCGCTGGCACTCTGAATTCCTCAGCCATGTGCATTTCTGGTTGTTCTTCATCGGCGTGAACATCATCTTTTTCCCGCAACACTTCTTGGGCTGGCAAGGCATGCCGCGCCGCTACCCTGATTACACAGAGGCCTATAGTTATTGGAATGAGATCAGCTCGATGGGCTATCATGTGATGGCGTTCTCTATGCTGATCTTCTTTGCCAATATCGGCTATGCGCTGGTTGCTGGCCGCAAGGCGGAAGGCAATTATTGGGGCGAGGGTGCAACGACGCTGGAGTGGACATTGTCTTCGCCTCCGCCATTCCACCAGTTTGAGACGCTCCCAGTGATTGAAGATCATCACGATTATCACGATCACACGCCGTCAAAAGCGTAATGGCTTTGCCACCGTGCTGGATGACGCGCGGACCGGCATTACAGAATGAAGGGAGGGGGCGCGGCGAAAGCTTGCGCCCCCGACCATATAAAACCGATTATGTAGAAGGCGGATTGAAACGGGTCTGATGACTGCCACAGCAAACACTCAAGCCGCAGCCAACCTGCCGGCCGATTGGCGCGATTTTTTCGCTCTGACCAAGCCGCGCGTGATGAGTCTTGTGATCTTCACCGGCCTTTGCGGTTTGCTGGCTGCGCCCGGCAGCATCCACCCTGTCATCGGCTTTACCGCAATCCTGTGCATCGCCATGGGTGCAGGCGGTGCCGCCGCGCTGAACCAATGGTGGGAAGCCGATATTGATGCAGGGATGAAACGCACAGCAGCGCGGCCTCTGCCATCGGGCAAGATTAAGCCAATTGATGCGCGCGATTTCGGTATTGGGCTGTCGGCGGCTTCTGTTGTGATTATGGGCGTTGCTGTGGATTGGCTCGCGGCAGCAATTCTTGGCTTCTCGGTCATCTATTACGCCGTGATCTATACGATCTGGCTGAAGCCTCGCACGCCGCAAAACATTGTGATCGGCGGCGGGGCTGGCGCATTTCCTCCAATGATTGGCTGGATTGCGGTGACCGGCGATATTACGCTGATGCCGGTGCTATTGTTTGCAATCATCTTCTTTTGGACGCCGCCGCATTTCTGGGCGCTGGCTCTGTTTGTGAAGACGGATTACGCGAAGGTCGGCATTCCTATGCTGCCGGTTGTCGCTGGTGAGCGCGTAACGCGCCGTCAAATTCTCGCCTATTCTGCTTTTCTCGTGCCGCTCGCCGCAAGCCCGTGGTTCATTGGTGCAACGGGGGCGATTTACGGTATTGCTGCGCTTGCACTGACGATTGCATTCTTTGCGTTTTCTATTCCCGTTGGCCTGCGCGAAAGCAGCGGTGAAGACGATGATATGATGCCGGAAAAGCGCTTGTTTGCTTTCAGCATTCTCTACCTATTTGCGCTGTTTGCAGTGCTGGTTGTGGACCGCGTGGCCGCTGCACAAGGATGGATCGGATTATGACTCCTAAAGAACAAGCAGAAGTGAAAAAGCGCCAAAAGACCCGCAACCTCGTGGTTGGCGGCGTCCTGCTGTTTTTCGTCTTCCTGTTTTACGCGATTACCATTGTGAGGATGGGAGACTAATCGGATGAGCACGGCGACCGCGATTGATCAGAAAAATGCCCGCGTTGGTATTCTGGCGTTCATGGGCGCTGTTGCAATGCTCGGCCTCGGCTATGCCGCCGTTCCTTTGTATGATCTGTTTTGCCGGGTCACGGGTTTCGGCGGAACCACGCAGGTCGCAACCGAAACCGACGCACAGATAGCGGAGCGGACTGCGGCGAGCGCTGGCGGCGTTACGCGCTCTATCCGTTTTGATGCCTCGATTGCTGGCGACGTGCCTTGGACGTTCAAACCGCGCCAAACCACTGACACGGTCCAGGTGGGCGTGCGCGATATGGCAATTTATACCGCGCGCAATAATGGCGATGAGGCGGTGACGGGCACGGCGACATTCAATGTTGAGCCTGAACAAGCGGGCAAATATTTCAACAAGATACAGTGTTTTTGTTTCACAGAGCAGACCTTGCAACCGGGCCAAGAGGTCCAAATGCCAGTGCTCTATTATGTCGATCCTGCGATTCTTGAGGATGAGAACACAAAAGACATTGAACAGATCACTTTGAGTTACACTTTCCACCGGGCAATTGCGCCTGAAAGCTGATTAGGGGACGCTACCCTCTGGACCGCTGCAATTCGGCGTATTAAGGGCTTGCGTAACACATGACTGGGAACGAATTTCATGGCTGGCACTAAAAACCACGATTATCACATTCTTGACCCGGATATCTGGCCGCTGATCGGCTCGCTATCCGCGCTGACTTTTACCACCGGCATGGTCTTTATGATGCATCATGTTCCTGCATCTGAAGGCACGGTTGAGCAATTTGGTTCTTGGCCGATTGTTCTGGGCCTTGGCGTGATGGGTCTGATCGCGACTTTCTTCAGCTGGTTCGGCAATGTTGTGCGTGAAGCAGAGCGCGGCGATCATACGCCGGTTGTGCAATTGCATATGCGGTACGGAATGATCCTGTTCATCGCCTCTGAGGTGATGTTCTTTGTGGGTTGGTTCTGGAGCTTTTTCGACTTTGCCTTGTTCCCCGCGCCCATCCAAATGGTTGAGGGAACAGACAATATTTGGGAAAACCTGATCGGACAGGAAGGCGCCGCCGCGCTGTCGCAATTCCCGCCTAAGGGCGTTGAAGTGCTGAGCGCATTTCAGCTGCCCTTGCTGAACACTCTGATCCTGCTGTGCTCAGGTACAACGGTAACTTGGGCGCACCATGCGCTGATCCATGATGACCGTGAAGGGCTGAAAATGGGCCTTTGGGCGACGATTGCCCTTGGCGCATTGTTCACCTGCATCCAGGTTTATGAGTATGCCGTTGCGCCATTCGCCTTTGGCGGAAACACCTATAGCTCGGCGTTCTACATGGCGACTGGCTTCCACGGGTTCCACGTGCTGGTCGGCACGATCTTCCTGATCGTCTGCCTTGCGCGCACATACAAAGGCCACTTTACTCCGCGCCAACACTTTGGTTTCGAAGCGGCAGCTTGGTACTGGCACTTCGTTGATGTGGTGTGGCTCTTCCTCTTTATCGCCGTCTACATTTGGGGCGGTTGGGGCGCTCCTGTTCACTGAGGATATGAGCGATAATTCCGACATGAATAAAGGGCAGCCCGGTTTTGGTCAGGCTGCCCTTTTCGGTTTATGCCCGCGCTGCGGTGCGCGCAGCCTGTTTGATGGCGTGCTGAAATTTGCCAAGTCCTGCCCGCAATGTTCGCTCGATTTTTCGCGCTTTAATGTGGGCGATGGCCCGGCCGCTTTTGTCACATTGATCGTAGGGGCGCTGATGGTTGGCCTTGCGCTTTGGCTTGATGTCGCCGTCAGCCCGCCCTTTTGGGTGCATGCGCTAATCTGGGTTCCTTTAACGGCGGTGGCTGTTGTGTACGGCCTGCGGCTAGGCAAAGCGGCGCTGCTGATCAGCGAATATAGCAACAATGCCGCAGAGGCTGGTGCGCAAGATTTAGAGGAAGAGGCCGAGTGAAAAACATCCCGATCCTGCCGACAATTATTGTCGTCGCCGCAGTCCTCACCATGATTGCGCTGGGCATTTGGCAATTGGGCCGCGCGGATGAGAAAGAAGCGCTGCTGGCGCGCTATGCGGCGGCGGGCGATAATGCCGAAACGGTGCCATTTCCAACCTCAGGCGAAGGCACGGATGTTCTCTATCGGCGCAGCACAGTGGATTGCACAGAAGTTCTATCCATTGATGCAAGCGCTGGAACGAGCGAGCGCGGCGGCAAGGGCTGGGCGCAAAAGGCGATGTGCGCACATCCTGACAATCCGGCGGGCATGCTTGTCTATCTTGGCTGGTCGCTGGAACCCAAAGCGCCGCAATTTACTGGCGGCAATGTCACCGGCATTATCGCGCCTGGACCGCGCCTTGTCGCTATGCCGCCGCAAGCAGGGCTGGAACAATTGGCGCGCCCCGATCCCGCTGATCTCCCGAATAATCACCTCGCTTATGCTGGACAGTGGTTCTTCTTCGCACTCACGGCCCTTGCGATTTATTTTCTGGCTCTGCGCAAGCGCGCTGCAGAAGCGCGGACGCGCAAGGATGAAAGTGCAGTGTGATAAGAGCGGTGCTTAATGCGGCAAAAGTCTCGCTTGCTTGCACCCAAACGCGCACGCGGCTAACCGCTTCAGCATAATGGAATATATCTCAACCCGCGGAAGCGCTCCGGCGCTCGATTTCGAAGGCGTCACACTGGCAGGGCTTGCCAATGATGGCGGCCTATATTTGCCGCGCGAATGGCCGCGCTTCACAGCTGAAGACATCGCCGCAATGGCGGGGCTTCCTTATGCGCAGCTTGCCGCAAAAGTGATGACGCCCTTTGTTGGCGACAGCCTGACTGCCGATGAATTGCTGGAATTGTGCGAGGAGGCCTATGGCCGGTTCTCTCACAAAGCGGTGACCCCGCTTGTGCAATTGGATGAGCAGCAATGGCTTTTGGAATTGTTCCACGGCCCCACACTGGCGTTCAAAGATGTGGCGCTGCAATTGCTGGGGCTGTTTTTCGAAAAATTCCTTAGCCGCCGCAAATCCAAGCTGACGATTGTTGGCGCAACCAGCGGCGATACTGGCTCAGCTGCGATTGATGCGGTGGCGGGGCGCGAAGGCGTCGACATATTCATGCTGCACCCTTCTGGGCGGGTGAGCGATGTTCAGCGCCGCCAAATGACCACGGTGCGTGCGCCAAACGTCTATAATATCGCGATTGATGGCAGCTTTGACGATGCGCAGGCTATGGTCAAGCGCATGTTCGGGGATGAGGAAGTGACAGGCCGTTTCAATATTGGCGCGGTCAATTCGATCAATTGGGCGCGGTTGATGGCGCAGGTTGTCTATTATTTCGCCGCCGCTCTGCAATTGGGCGCGCCGCAGCGCAAAGCGGCTTTCAGCGTACCGACCGGCAATTTCGGCGATGTGTTCGCTGGCTATGTCGCGGCGCAAATGGGGCTGCCGATTGAGCGCTTGATCGTGGCGACCAATGTCAATGACATCCTTCACCGCGCCATTTCCGATGGCGATTATTCCGCCGGTGAAGTGACGCCCACCGTGGCGCCCTCTATGGATATTCAGGTTAGCTCCAATTTTGAACGGCTGCTGTTTGATTGCGGCGGGCGCGATGGCGGTGCCATGGCGGAGCAAATGCGTGCCTTTGAGGCAAGCAAAGCGATGCAGCTAACCAATGCTCAGCGCGAAGGGGCAGCGAGCCTGTTCACTAGCGCGCGGGCTTCGGCTGAGGAATTGTCACGCGCTTTGCGCTGGGGGCATGAGAATGCAGGGCAAGTCGTAGATCCGCACACCGCGATCGGCCTTCATGCCGCTCTTGAAGCTGACATCGATCCTTCCATTCCGGTGGTCACATTGGCCACGGCACATCCAGCCAAATTCCGCGATGCAGTTGAGCGCGCGATTGGTCAGCGGCCTGCCTTGCCTGCCCGCGTTGGCGATTTGTTTGCGCGCGAGGAAGCCTATGATGAGCTTCCCGGGACATATGAAGCCGTGCGCGATTATGTCACTTCCCGCGCTACGCCTGCCAATTAATGGCTGATCTTTGCCGCGAGCCGCTGCTGATGGTTGGCGAGGGGTGGGATAGCTACCGCTTGCTCGACAGTGGTCATGGGCGAAAGTGGGAAAGCTTTGGCCCGCATAGTTTTATCCGCCCAGAACCGCAGGCCATGTGGAGCCCGCGGATTGATGATTGGGCCGCCGATGCGGAGTTTATCCCAGGGTCTGACGAGGATGGCGGAGGGCGCTGGCAGGCTCTCAGCGAGGCTGCATTGCCCGAAAATGGCTGGCCCTTAAGCTGGGAAGAAGCGCATTTCACCGCCCAACCAACACCGTTTCGCCATTTGCAATTCTTCCCCGATATGGCGCCCGTTTGGGAATGGATGCGCGGGCAATTGGACGGGCAAACAGAGGCTGAAACGCTCAACATGTTTGGATATACCGGCGTTGGATCGCTCGCGCTGAGCAAGCATGGCCGCGTGACCCATGTTGATGCTTCTAAGAAATCAGTGGCACAAGCCCGTGAAAACGCGGCAGCTTCAGACATGCAGGATGCGCCCATTCGCTGGCTGGTTGATGATGCAGCGAAGTTTGCTGCCCGCGAGGTTCGGCGCGAAAAGCGCTATGACGGGATTATTCTTGATCCGCCAAAGTTCGGGCGCGGGCCCAAGAATGAAACTTGGCGTATTGAGGAAGGTTTGCCAGAGCTCCTCACCGATTGCCGCAAGCTGCTGGATGAAAATAGCAAATTCCTCTTCCTCACCGTCTATGCTGTGCGCATGAGCAGCCTTGCTCTGGCCGGATTGGTCGAGGAATTGTTCGCCGATTTACCGGGCAATGTCGAACATGGCGATCTGGCCGTGCAAGAGACGGGCGACAATTCGCGCCTGCTGCCAACGGCAATCTTCGCGCGCTGGCGCAATTCAGTCTAAGGATACTGTTGCTATGGCCGATTCGCTCATTCTTGAAGTTGCCGACCTCGAAGTCGATGTTCTCACCGGGATTTATTCCGAGGAGACCGGCAAGCCGCAGCCGCTGCGCATCACAATTCAGGCGGATATGGATATTGCGGACCGCTATGATCCCGATACGCCTTTGTCGGCCAGCAAAAATTACATGGATTTGAAATTCGCAGCATCAGAGGCTTTGCCTGAGGGAGTGCACTTCAAGCTGATCGAATCTTTGGCGGACCATATTTGTGAAACCCTGTTTGTGCAGGATGCCCGCGTCCAAGCGATCACGGTGAAAATCGTGAAACTTGCTATTGCCGAAGCGAATGAAAAAATCGGTATCACTATGCGGCGCGAGCGGCGTTGAAGCGGTGCTCGGTGAGCTCAAAATTGATGCTCTTCCATCTGCGCCCAGTGCTGCGGCATCTGCGTTTTATTCCGATTATCTGCCGGTCATCTCGGCCCGTCTCGCATCTGGCCTAGGTCATCTCACGCTGCTTTTGCCGTCTGCCGGCACGGATCATGATGATTGGCGGCGGACAGCTTCGCGTGATCTGGCCCGCGACTATGCACCGTCCCGCGTGAATTGTGTGGGCGGGGGCAGTGAGGATGCCAAGGCAGAAACGCTGGCATATTTGAGGGATGCGCCCGGCGTCACGGGGCAGTATCTACCACTGCATGACTAGAATTCGTGATGTAATTGATACGGCGGCTGTACCGCCCAAGCGCGCCAAGCCTGCGCCATTGGTGGACAATTTTGCGCGCCGGATCAGCTACTTGCGGTTGTCCGTGACAGATCGCTGCGATTTGCGCTGCACCTATTGCATGCCAGAACGCATGCAGTTCCTGCCGCGTAAAGAAGTGTTGAGCCTTGAAGAGCTGCACCGGCTTTCGCTCGGCTTTATTGAGCGCGGTGTCACGAAAATCCGCATTACCGGCGGAGAGCCTTTGGTCAGACGCGATATTATCGATCTGTTTCAAACACTTGGCCGGAAATTGGGTGGTGGGCTCGAAGAATTAACGCTGACAACCAATGCCACGCAGCTTGCCGGCCATGCCGATGCATTGGCTGCCGCCGGCGTAAGGCGGATCAATATTTCGCTCGATACGCTCGACCGTGCGCGTTTTCAGGAGCTGTCGCGCCGCGATGCTTTGCCGCAGGTTTTGGAAGGAATTGCCGCAGCGAAAGAGGCGGGGCTTAAGGTCAAGCTCAACACGGTAGCGATGAAGGGCGTGAATGAGGATGAGCTGCCCGATCTGATCGCTTGGGCGCATGGGCAGGGGCATGATTTGACGCTGATCGAAGTGATGCCTTTGGGCGAAGTTGATGGCGACCGCGTCGATCATTTCCTCCCTTTGTCAGCAGTGCGTGAAAACCTTGAGAAACGCTGGACGCTGACACCATCTGACAAATCATCGGGCGGGCCTGCGCGTTATGATCGGATCGCGGAAACCGGCGGAATGCTCGGCATGATCACTCCGCTGACGAACAATTTCTGCGCTGGGTGCAACCGGATCAGAGTGACGGCGACAGGCCAGCTCTACCCCTGTCTTGGCGGCGGTGAACAGGTCGATTTGCGTGCGGCACTTCGCTCAGATGATCCTGATGGCAACCTTGCTAAGGGACTGGCTGAGGCGATGCATATTAAACCAGAGCGCCACCATTTCGACATTTCAGCGCGCGGGGCAGAGCCAGCGCAGCCGCGCCATATGTCGGTTACAGGCGGCTGAAGCCCATGGCCGTCACCATCTTATTCCTCGGCCCCTTGCGCGATTTGGCAGGCGAGGATGCACGCGAAGTCGATGCGCCGCTGGATTGGGCGGGATTGCTTGATGCCGCCGGACCCTTGGTCGCTGAGCAGCTGAAAAGTGAACGCGTTAATGTGGCATGCGGCGGCAAGGTGCTCGGTGACAAGCATTCTCTAAATGCCCAAGACGGTGATGAAGTCGCATTGCTACCGCCCGTCAGCGGGGGCTAAACCATGCGCGATATTCGTATCGAAAACGGCGCGTTTAATCCGCATGCGATTGCCAGTGACCTTGCTGGAAACTGCCCTGAGGCGGGCGGCATTGCCAGTTTTCTAGGTGCCGTGCGCGCTGGCGGCGGTGTGGAGGCTTTGGAGCTTTCCCATTACGAACCGCTCACTTTGGCGGGGATGGAGGCGCTGGCTGATGATGCGTTTGGGCGCTTTGATCTGATGGGGCTGTCCATGGTTCACCGCGTGGGAAAAATGGAACCGGGCGATCCTATTGTTTGCGTTGCGGCGGCTTCGCGCCACCGCCGCGATGCGATCGCAGCAATCGACTTTTGCATGGACCATTTGAAAAGCGCGGCGTGGTTTTGGAAACGCGAATTGCGTGAAGAACAATGGCATTGGATAGAGCCGCGCGCGCAAGATTATAGCGACAAGGATCGCTGGGACAAATAGCGCATTTAATTCGCGCAGTTTGATCCAGATCAATGTGCGCGGGACAAAAGGCGCGCAAACATCTCCTCATCGTCAAGGAGAAACCACATGTCCAACCGTATCATTCCCGCCGAACTCAATGGAAAAGCCCGCATCGTCAAGGCACCGATTGCCGCGGAGCGTCAGCCCACAATCGTCGACCGCACGTTTGAGCTGCCCAGCGCGCTCTATGCAGTAACCGTTGGTCTCTACCTCGCCTTTCTCGGCGTGATGTTCATGGGGTTCAGCACCCCTGGCCTGATTATCCCCATGGCCATATTCGTCATCTTCGTTGTGGGCGGTTTTGGAGTGCCGGCAATTTGGACGCGCCTTAAAACTGAGAGCAAGGCAAAGCCGATGACCATGGGCCTGTTTGAGCGTGATGGCATTATGACCAACACTGGCCGCCTGACCGCGCGTGAGGCAACAATCCAAATGCTAATCCTGCCTGTCTTGATCCTGCTTTGGGGATTTGCGGTGGTGACGATAGCCGCATTTGTCTGACCGCTTGGAGGTAACTCTGAGGGGCCCACTAGGCCTCAGCAGATCCAGACAAGGCTTGCAGGTGCGCGGGGTCGATCAATTCGATCCCGCGTTTGCCTATGCGCCGGATCGTTCCAGCCTTCTCCAGATCGCCCAATTTCCGGCTAACCGTCTCAATCGTCAACCCTGCCATATTCGCCATTTCGCCGCGGGTTAGTGGCAGCTCAAACTGGCTGGCGGGGTGGCACGGCGATGTGCTGGCGGCCCGTGCAAAATCATAGAGCAACGCAGCAAGACGCGCCTCCGCTGTGCCATTGGCGGTCAGCTCAATTAAAGTGCGTGCTGCGTGCAAATCCTCCTGACTACGTCGCAGCAAAGCGCGGGCAAGGGCGGGGTAATCCTCAATCGCGCGTTCCATATCGACCCGCGCAAAGGTGCATAATTGGCTGTCGGTCAAAGCGACGACATCATGATGGGCAAAGGGCGCGAACATCTCGCCGATAAAGCCGGATGGATGGATCAGCGATAGGATCTGCTCATGCCCATCGCGGTCATGCGCGCAGATTTTGAGTGCGCCGGAAATGAGCGTGGCGCAAGCGGTCTGCTCATCGCCTGCCGCAAACAGCAATTCGCCGCGTTTCAAAGTGCGAGTGCGGCCCGCCTTGGCCAAAGCGCCGCGCTCATCCTCAGTAAGAACGGAGCAAGCCGCGCTGTCGCGGACGGGGCAAGAGGCGCAGGCAAGGCTCATGCGGCTGCCTGTCTAAAGCCCTGAGCTCAGTCCAGCGATGGCGCGATCTTGTCGTTCGACCAGAGCTGAAACCTCTGTTTGATAGGAGGCTTGGCTTGGCAGGCTGCGCTGGGCAATCGATGCCTGCGCGATCAATTCATCAATATTGCCCAAGGCTTCCGCTGTAAGGCTGCGGTGGACGGTCAGCTCTGCAATGGCCAGCTGCGCATCGGCCCAGACATTGGATGCGGGGCCAGAGCCGCGCGCGGCGGATGATTTGCGCTGTGCATTGGGAAGAGCCGTCATAAAGGCAGCGTGCGCTCGCATGGCCGAATCGCGCTCTGCCATCAATTGCTGAACAGCATCGCTGTTCATCGTGTTTGGCACAGGCGTACTGCTTGTCGGTGTTGGAGCGGGCGCAGGTGCGGCGGCCGAAACCTTCTCAAAATCGCGCAATGTTAGCGAGGGGTATTTGTCAGAGGATGCAGCGCATCCGCCCAGCGTCACTGCACTTAAAAGCACAGTAGATTTAAGAGCATAGAGCGCGGTGCGGGGCAAAGCAGGGCTTGTCATTTTGGTCATTGCAGCTTTTATAGCATCTTGCGAAAGCTAGGCCACCCATGATCATTGCTTATGGGCCTACATCAAAATTCCGCAGGCAAAGTGCAATTCTGCGCAAAACAGGCGTGATCTTTCGTTGACTTGGCAAAGCCTTTGACCTAACGGACGCCTTCTTTCCAGCGGCATGCATTTATGCGGCTCGCTGGATGCGCCTTATCCATAAGGGTAGGGCACAGCTCTAGATTGAGAGAATTACCACGATGTTCGCAATAGTGCGCACGGGCGGCAAACAATATCGGGTTGCCGCCGGAGACAAAATAGCCGTTGAGAAGCTTGCTGGCGAAGCAGGCGATACAATCACGCTGGGCGACGTTCTTTTGGCAGGTGAAGGCGACACAATCGCTGACGCTGCTAAAGTTTCGGTATCTGCTGAAATTATCGCACAAGCCAAGGGCGAGAAGATCACCGTCTTCAAAAAACGCCGCCGGCACAATTATCGCCGCAAAGCTGGCCACCGTCAGCAAATGACTTTGCTGCGCATCACCGACGTTGGTGCAGGCGCGAAAAAGCCAGCGGCTAAGAAAGCTGCGCCTGCTAAGAAAGCGGATGCGGAACCGGCTAAAGAAACCAAAGCTGCCGCCAAGAAGCCTGCTGCTAAAAAAGCACCGGCGAAAAAGGCACCAGCTAAGAAAGCAGCCCCTAAGGCTGCCGACAAGAAGTAAGGACGGCTGAGCAATGGCACATAAAAAAGCAGGCGGTTCGTCGCGTAACGGCCGGGATTCAGCAGGCCGTCGCCTCGGCGTGAAAAAGTTTGGTAGCCAGGGCGTTGTCGCTGGCAACATTCTCGTGCGTCAGCGCGGAACCAAATTTTATCCAGGCAGCAATGTCGGCATGGGCAAGGATCACACCCTGTTCGCGCTCGAGCATGGCGTGGTGCGATTCCACAAGGGCAAGCTAGGCCGCAAATATGTGTCGGTTGACGCGATTGCGCTAGCCGCCGAATAAACGGACGCTTCCAAAAACGGGATCGTCCAATGCGATGGTCCCAGCCGGCAAACCGGCACACCAAGAGGGAGATGGGACTATCCTGCAAATAGCAGGGGGTTCCGCTCCCTCTTGTGATTCTCCCTCGATGTTTGAGCCTCTTGCGAGGGGCGAAGGGGAGAGGTCCTGTGTTTCATCGCAGCGAAAGATTGCTGCTACGCCCAATCTGGCCGGAAGATTGGCAGGCGGTTTACGAAGGCATCAATGACGAGGGTATAATCCGCAATCTGGCCCGCGCTCCGTGGCCTTATGCGCCTGAAGAAGCGCGCCGTTTTACCGCTCTGCCTATTGCTGCGCATGCTCCGCGTTTTCTGATCACGATTGCCGATACATCTGAAGTGATCGGCTGCATCGGGCTTGATTTATGCGATGATCCTGATGCGCTGGAGCTAGGCTATTGGGTCGCTCGTCCGCATTGGGGGCAAGGCTTTGTGACAGAAGCTGGCCGCGCCGCGATCAGCCTTGCAAAAATGATGGGTAAGGCGCGAATGAATGCCGGGCACTTTATCGACAATCCAGCCTCGGGCCGCGTTTTGGAAAAGCTTGGCTTTGTGCGCCTGCCCAATATCACGCAGCGCCATAGCCGAGGTCGCGGTGAAAGCGCTGCATCAGTGGAATATACGTTGCAGCTGAACGCGTAGGCCGTGTGATGTTCAAGCCGCTGGTTTTAGGGGGCTTGCCGAGCGCGCGTGCCCGCATTAGGCCATAGATATCACATGCGGGCACAGCCCCTAGGCTTGGAAAATAATGAACAGTCGCAAGAGATTAAGCCCTGAGGAATCGCGCAAATCTGCGTTGAGCGCAGCGCGTGAATTGCTGATTGAAGCGGGCCCCCAAGCGGTCACTTTGAAAGCTGTTGCTGGACGTATTGGGCGCACCCACGCCAACTTGCTGCATCATTTCGGTTCAGCAGCAGGCCTTCAAAAAGAGCTGGCCAAACATCTTGCCGAAACCGTTTGTATCACCATCAAAGACGCCGTGCATGCCAGCCGCGTAGGTTTAGGCACACCGCGCGAGGTCGTGGATTTGGCCTTTGATGCGTTCGATAAAGAAGGTGCTGGCGCGCTGACCTCTTGGATGATCCTTACCGGAAATGAAGATGCTCTCGGCCCGATTGTTGAGACAATTCATGAGCTTGTCCATGAGATTGCACCAGAAGAAGAGGCCCCGCATGGCGAGGTAATGCGCGTTCATGAGGAAACTTTGACGCTGGTGCTGATGGCGATGGGCGATGCGCTGATCGGCTCTGCGCTTGCGCGTTCGCTCGGCCTGCCAGCAACCGCCGCGCGTGACAGAGCTTTGCGAATGCTGGAAACCTCGATTGAGCTCGTTAGTCAGAAGAACTGAGCGCTGCCGCCAACCATTCTGGCGCTGCGGCCACATCGATATCATCAAGACGCAAGTGATCCACCGCTAAGCCAAGGGCTTCATATGCGCATTTGCGGCGCTTTTCTTGCGACTTTACCAAGGGCACAACGACAAGGCGCCGGTTCACCTTTTGCCGCCAGTTCATACGCGCGGTGTTTTCCTGCCCGATGTAGCAACCCTTTTCAAAGTTCACGCCGTTGAGCTCCACCGCATTGGTTTCCAGCCACAGTATATCGCCAAGCTCTGCCTGACCTTCAGGCACTGATAGGCTGAGGCGGTGGGCAAGCCATGTGTCATCAGCGCCTTTGTCAGCGGTGTTAATCGCCGCAATCCAGCGGAACCCCAATTGCGGCAGGCGGGGATCGGGACTCGCATCTGTGCCGGAGGGTGCATTGGCGCTCCAATAGACGGCCAGCGCCTCATCGCGCGCAATCGAGATCTTTCGGCGCAGACGATAAAGCGACAAACGCTTCACCAAATCTGCGCACACCGCCGCTTCGCAATCTAGCAAAATATCCGCGCCGTCAGCCCACACTAGAAAATCAAACATCGCTTTGCCCTGCGCAGAAAGCAAAGCGGCATAGACCGGCAGAGCGCCGCTAACATCATTGGTGACCAGCCCTTGCAGAAAGCCTGCGACATCCTCGCCTTCCTGCGTGGCGGAAAGGCGGATGATCGCGCGGGTAGTGAGGCAATTGGCTGTCATGTGGTTGATACTCTTCTGGTGATTGCAGCGGCGAGGTTCGCACCCAGATTTGGGCCTTGTTCTGGGTAGAGATAGGGCTCGATCATCTCCGCTTCCATAAGCAAAAGTTTGCCTGCGTCGCTGCGCACCATATCTATGCGCGCATAAAGTGGCGGTGCGAATGGCAAAAGCGCAAGAATACCGCGCGCCGCTTTAATGTCTTTGGCGTCAGGCGTGACCGCCTCTTCATATCCGCCATATAGAGATTGGATTCGATATTCACCCTTGGCTGCGCGCTTCAACAAGGCATGAGAAAATTCTCCGTCGATGAAGATGAGGGACAACTCGCCCTCGCTGGCGATTTGCGGCAAGAATGGTTGGATCATCGCGGCATGGCCCAATGACCAGCCTGCATGCGGCATGGAATTTCGCGAAAAGCGGTGCTGGCCCATCGCCCCTGCGCCTACTTGCCGTTTGACCACGACACTGTCTGCACCAATTTCATCCATCGCAGCCTGGACTTGGCTGCCGTCTGCATCTTCCAGCCAAAGGGTCGGGATCGTAGCCGCTCCGTTTTGCTCCAATTCGCGCAAATAAGTTTTGGTCATATTCCACCGGACGACTTCGGGTGGGTTGCAGACCTTATTGCCAGCCGCCTCAAGCGCCGACAGCTTAGCGAGAAATTCCTGCGGGTAATCCTGATAATCCCAAGCTGTGCCTAGCAAGAGCAATGCGATGTCTGCGAATGCTTCCAAGGGCGCGCGCCAGTCTACCACTTTGAATCCAAAGCCAGAGGCAAGTAAAGCAGGCTCAATCGCGGCGACTTCCAAATCATGCTCAAACGCATCCCCGCGCCGTTCTCCGGATGAGGGCAACGTCGTTCCGCAGGCAAGAAATCCGATTGTCAGCATGTCTCTTTGCATAAGCGGGTGAGACGAGACTGGAAAGAGCGCGCATCGCTGGCTAGGGCTTTGCGATATGACAGATACACTCACAATTGCTCGCCCCGATGATTGGCACGTTCACTTGCGCGATGGCGATATGCTGCGCGATGTGACGCAATATACGGCGCGCCAATTTGGCCGGGCAATTGTGATGCCAAACCTGTCGCCGCCAGTCACGGATACGGCGAGTGCGGAGGCATACCGCGCGCGTATTTTGGAAGCGGTGCCAGATGGGATCGACTTTACCCCGCTAATGACATGCTATCTGACCGATACAACTGACCCGCAAGATTTGGTGCGCGGGGCGGAGCAAGGCGTGTTTACTGCTGCGAAGCTCTATCCCGCCAATGCCACGACCAATTCAACTCACGGCGTATCGGATGTGCAAAACCTCTACCCCGTGCTGGAGGCGATGGAGACAGCGGGCATTGTGCTCTGCATCCACGGCGAAGTCACCGACCATGATATTGATGTGTTCGACCGCGAGGCGGAATTCATTGAGCGGCATTTGCGCAAAATTGTGGCCGATTTTCCAAAGCTCAAAGTGATTTTTGAGCATATCACCACCAGCGATGCCGTTGAATTTGTGAAAGCGGCGCCTGCCAATGTCGCGGCGACGATCACGCCGCAACACTTGCATTTCAATCGAAACGCTATGCTCGTCGGCGGCATTCAGCCCCATGCTTACTGCCTGCCTGTTGCCAAACGCGAGGAGCACCGGCTTGCATTGAGAGCGGCGGTGACTTCGGGCTCGCCCAAGTTTTTCCTTGGCACAGACAGCGCACCGCATCGGCGCGAGGATAAGGAAAGCGATTGCGGCTGCGCGGGTATTTTCAACGCACCTTTTGCACTGGAAAGCTATCTGGCGGTTTTTGATGAGGAAAATGCGCTCGATAAGTTTGAGGGTTTTGCCTCTTTGCACGGTCCGGCATTTTACGGCCTGCCGGTAAATTCAGAGCGCGTGACCCTGACCAAGACCGGCACAAAAATCCCGCGAATCATGCAGGCTGCGGGCAGTGAAATTGTGCCTTTCCATGCAGGCCAGAATTTGGGCTGGTCGGCCAATATTTAACATTTACAAACATTCGTTTACGCCGCTTTACATAAGTGGCTGCAAAATCAGTGATTATGTTTCGTTAGTTTACAAGTTTACGCCCGATTAGTAACAATTCAGCGAAATTGTTGCATTCTGTTCATAAAAATTCAGCTATAAAAATGTCACACATTGAGCGGGGCCAAACGGCATATTTGCTCGATTGTTAGGCCATTCTCTCCCGGCCGAATTTATGAACTTGGGCCAACCCACCAAAGGCCCGGGCGTGGCTCCCACCAAGCCGCGGAAGACGTCCCTTCGCTCGCACCGGTCCTGATGTCGGGTGAGGGGGCGTTTTCACTTTGTGCAATTCCCAATCACATTCTCACGGAAAGACGGCGCGTTTTAAGGCGCTTCTTAACCATGTGCGGCGTAAAGATCAGTCTATGCGAAAGCTGCATCTCTTTGCCCTGACCCTGTGCGCCTTTGGCGCATTGTCGGCATGCTCTAGTGGTGAGGAGGAAACTTCCAAGGCCGATAAACGCGATCCATTGGTGGAACAGGCGCTTGGTGATCAGCTGATGGTTGACCCCGACCTTACGTCTCAAAATGAAGCGAATGCGGCGCTGACCGTGGCTTTTGACAGCTCCTTCCCTCCGCTTATCACTGGGCCAGAACAGCGGGCTACGGCGCTGACAGCCGCGCGTTCATTGCTGCTCGATGGGGGCGAGATTGAAAACCTACCGCTTCCTAGTGACGAAAAAGAAGAGGTCGAATGGCCAAGTCTTGCAGGCGCGCTGACCGCTGCGGAAAGAGCATCGCGCGTCGAATTTTCAAAAGAATGCGCCGACAGGCTGAATTATTCTGCTATTTGGGCAGCGCGTTTGCCGGATCACGCAGCAATCCCGCCTGGCGGCGCAGTGACAGAGGCGGCAGGCAATCCTCAGGCCCAGTGCAATATCAGGATCGTGACCTATGTGACCGATCTGCCGGTGGAAGAGGTCATGCAGTTCCATTTCAATCTGGCAAAGCGCGCCAAACTAGCGGCGGCTTATTCCAAAGGTGAGGAAAGCGTGGTTCATGCCAGCGCCGCGCAGGCTGCAATCGCTGTTCATGCGCGCAAGCGTATAGGCCTACAAACCGAAGTTGATGTGATCAGCCGGGAATATACGAATAAATAGGACGGCCGAATAGCGGCTGCCGCCCTTATGCCTTCGTTTTCAAGCCTACGCCGATGCTAGCGCGCGGCTGTTCCATTTCAGTGCTTGCGACCGGATAGGCGCAATAATCTGCGGCATAGAAAGCAGCCGGACGGTGATTGCCCGACAGGCCTACCCCGCCAAAGGGAGCCGCGGATGATGCGCCATTGGTCGGGCGGTTCCAATTGATGATGCCCGCGCGAATATTGGCCCAAAACCGGTCATAGTCTGCAGGCTTGCCGCCAATGAGAGATGCGGACAGGCCGAAGCGTGTATTGTTCGCCTCTGCGATCGCGGCGTCGAAATCGGGCACTCTGATGACCTGAAGCAATGGCCCGAAAAGCTCCACATCGGGCCGTTCTTCCATATCGGTCGTGTCGATAATACCTGGCGTGAGAAAGGGCCGCTCTGGATCGGGGCGCTTCATGTGCAGCAAAGCTTTACCGCCATGGGTAAGCAAATGAACGAAGCTTTCGCTTAGCTGATCAGCGGTTTCATTGTCGATTACCGGTCCCATAAAGGGGGGCGGCTTGGCAAAGGGCTCATCCACGATGATCTTGCGGACGAGCGGCACCAAATGCTCCATCATCTCGTCATAGGCGCTTTCGACCACAATCAACCGCCGCGCCGCCGTGCAACGCTGGCCGGAGGTTGTGAAAGCACTCTGCGCGATGAGCACGGCGGCATCCGCCATCTTTGGGTTGGGGAGGACGACAATTGGATTGTTTCCGCCCATTTCCAATGCGACGATCTTGCCTGGATTAGCAGCAAGCTTGCGGTTAATTGCGATGCCGCCTTGAACCGATCCGGTGAAAAGCACGCCGTCAATGCCGGGATGCGCGATCAGCTCTTTGCCTTCTTCAATCGCGCCAATTGCCAGTTGAACAACGCCGGGATCGATTCCTGCCTTGTGAAAGCAATCGACCAGAAACGCGCCGGTGGCAGGCGTCTTCTCGCTGGGTTTGAAGACAATCGCATTGCCTGCAATCAGTGCAGGGACAATGTGCCCATTGGGCAAATGCGCGGGGAAATTATAGGGGCCCAGCACTGCCATCACGCCATGCGGCTTGTGGCGCAAAGCAGCGGTGCCTTGTAGCGCACTATCAAGGCGCTTCTTGCCAGTGCGTTCTGCATAAGCGCGGACCGAAACTTCGACCTTGGCCATAACCGCGTCAACTTCTGTGCGGGCCTCCCAAAGCGGCTTGCCCGTTTCGCGCGCGATTAGCTCTGAAAAAGCGTCCGCTTCGCCAAGTACAATATTGATAAAGCGGCGGAGCAATTCGATGCGATTGGCGAGCGGCTGGGCCGCCCATTCGGGCCATGCCTGCCTAGCACGCTCAACGCATGCGCCTATGTCGCTGCGTTCGCCGCGCCACAATTCTTCGCCAGTTGCTGGCTCAAATGAGATAAGTGTCTGATCTGACAAGGTGTTTATCTTTTAGTATCGCTTGTTACTTCTAACTAGGCGAAGATTGTGAAATTGGAAAGAGTGATGCCTAAGGATTTACACCTTTGCTTGGGGCGCCGATATTCACTGGTGGCCGCAAGGCTGGGGCGCGGGACCGTGGGCATCGCCCATGCGGCGAAGGTTTGCGACCTTTTCCTCTAATGGCGACCAATCATCGCGCTGGTCGATGGCGGACCAAATGGTTTCCACCTCGTCGATCAACATGGATTGAAGGGAGCCCTCATTCCAATAAGGGTGATCGCTAGGGACTGATGCGTAGCCACTGAGAACTTCGCCCAATTCGCCGTCAGCGCCTCTGCCGCCTCTATGGTTGTAGAAAAACGCATCGGGCTGGGCTTTGCTTTCGCGCATCGCCTTTTCGCAGGCTGCAACCAATTGTTGGTCTTGCTCTGTGCCTTGCGGTTCTACTCCCAAGCGCCAGCACCAGCGCCGTGCAATGGCATCCATATAGAGCGGGCCAAAGCGGTTGAGCGCTGCCAATAATGGCTCTGAATCGGCTAGCAATCGCAGCGCCACAGCGAATTGCCCAAGGTTCCAATGCAAAGCTTCTGGCTGACGGCCAAACGCATAGAGCCCAGTTTGATCGAAATAGGCAGCGGTAAAGCCCGAATCCCATGCCGGCAGCCAGCGCCAAGGGCCATAGTCAAAGCTTTCGCCCGACACATTCATATTGTCGGTGTTGAGCACGCCGTGAACGAAACCGGCAACCATATAGCTAGCGGCCAAATCGGCCATGCGCTCTACCAATTGGTGCATTAATATGATGGCAGGTTCGCTGCGGGCAGGGGCGTCTTCCGGCGGCATTGGCCCGGGAAATGCTTGCAGGCAATAGGCGATAAGCGCCTCCATCTGCGCTTTGTCTTCCAACACCAACAGGCGCTGAAAGGTACCCATCCGGATGTGGCCATGGCTGAGGCGCACCATAACGGCAGAGCGCGTGGGTGATGGTTCATCACCGCGCTCCAGTTCTTCGCCCGTTTCAATGATAGAGAAGGTTTTGGAGGTGTTGACGCCCAGCGCCTCCAGCATTTCGGTGGCAAGGATCTCGCGCACGCCGCCTTTTAAAGTCAATCGCCCATCGGCGGTGCGGCTGTAAGGCGTAGTGCCGGAGCCCTTAGTGCCGAGATCCAGCAAGCGGCCATCGCCATCGCGCATTTGGGCAAACAAAAAACCGCGCCCATCGCCAATGTCTGGATTATAGGTGCGAAACTGATGCCCGTGATATTTCAGTGCAAGCGGGCGAGGTAAATTCCCCTCAAGCGGCGTGAACCGCCCAAAATGCTGCGCCCATGCGGCATCGTCCAAATCGGCCAGTCCAACCGAAGCGGCCCATCGGTCATTGCGAAAGCGCACTTTGGTTTCAGGGAAGTTGGCAGGCGCGACCTCATCGCCCAGCCACCTCGCCAATGATTGGATTTGCGGATCGGGTGAATAGCTTGCGGCGGTCGGATCACTTGGCATAAAGCGGCTTGTGACGGGTGCGAGGCGCTTGCGCAAGCGCGCCGCTACGCTCATTGGGTGAACGGCTAAAGCGCGAGGGGCTATTATGGAATCGCTGTATCAACACCGGTATTGGACTGCGCCCGACGGGTTGAAGCTGCATTACCGTGACTATGCTGGGCCTGAGGGCGGTTCTAAATCGCCGGTCATCTGCTTGCATGGCCTAACCCGCAATTCGCGCGATTTTGCGCCTTTGGCGGCGCAAATCTCTGCGACCCGCCGCGTGATTGTGCCGGAAATGCGCGGGCGGGGCCTGAGCGAATATGCCAAGGACACCGCCAGCTATAATCCGGTGGTCTATATTGCCGATGTAAAGGCTTTGCTGGAAGAGCAAGGCATAGCGCGCTGTGTTTCCATTGGAACGTCGATGGGCGGCCTAATGACCATGCTGATGGCGGCGCGGGATGCGGCTTTGTTTAATGGCGTGGTCCTCAATGACATCGGGCCGCAGCTTGACCCAGACGGCTTGTCGCGGATCGGCGGATATGTCGGGCAGGGCGGCAGTTTCCCCAGCTGGATGCATGCCGCGCGCGCGATCAAATCTGTGCATCACGCAGCCTTTCCCGACTACACGCTTGACCAATGGTTGGAGATGGCCAAGCGCACGCTGATCGTGGGACAAAACGGGCGGCTGACCTATGACTACGATATGGGCATTGCAGAGCCTTTCAAACAGCCCGGCAATGCTGCGCCGCCCGATCTATGGCCCGCGTTTGAGGCGCTGAAAGATGTTCCTATGGTGTTGGTGCGGGGCGAGCTTAGTGATCTGTTGTCTAAAGAAGCTGCTGCGCAAATGGCGCAAGCTCACAGTGGTTTGACGCTTGCCACAGTGCCGCGTGTCGGCCATGCGCCCATGCTGGATGAGGCAGAGGCAATCACTGCCATCAATGCTTTGCTGGAAGGGGTTCAATGAGCAAGATTAAGCACAAGAAATCAACGAAAGTGCGCGGCGGCCAAGCGAAAGCAAAGCAGCGCAAGCCGCATATTCTGCACCTGCATTCCAGCTTCAATCCCGGCGGCAAAGAAGTGCGCTCGGCTCAATTGATGAATGCCTTTGGCGGCCGCCTTGAACATACTTTGGTGTCTGCCGTGCCAGAGCACATGGAAGCGAAAAGGCTGATCCTGCCCAAGGTCAAAGTGACCTATCCCACTGACGATGAGTTTCCTTCGCTTCAGGGCAAACCATGGCCGCGACGCCTGCTGAAAGTGGCAAAGGCGCTGAAACCCTATGATCTGATCCTGACCTATAATTGGGGCTCGATGGACGCGGTGATGGGGCACACGCTCTATTCTGAGCTGCTTGGCTTGCCGCCGCTGATCCATCATGAAGATGGTTTCAATGAGGATGAAGCGCATAAGCTAAAGACAAAGCGTAATTGGTTCCGCCGAATTGCTTTGGGCAAATCATCGGGACTGGTTGTGCCGTCTGAAACGCTCGAAGGGATTGCGCTGACGACTTGGACGCAGCCTATTGGCCGCGTTAAACGATTTCCCAATGGCATTAAGACGGGGCTGTATACTAAGCCGCCGCGCCCCGATGCTTTGCGCGTGCTGAAGCGCGATGGTGAGAAGTGGGTCGGCACTCTGGCCGGGCTGCGCGCGGTTAAACAGCTGCCCGCATTGGTGAAGGCGTTTTCCTACCTTCCGTACGATTGGCAACTGGTCATTCTTGGCGATGGACCTGAAAGAGACGCCATTCGCGATGCCGCAGACAAGCTGGAGATCAGCCACCGCGTGCATTTACCTGGGCACGTTGAAAAGCCGGAGAAGTTCGTCGGCCTGTTCGATATTTTTGCGCTGTCTTCTAAAAGCGAGCAATTCCCCATTTCTCTGATTGAAGCGATGGCCGCTGGCGTGCCGGTTGCTGCGCCCGATGTTGGCGATGTTGCCCATATGGTCGCAGAGGAAAACGCGCCGTTTATTACCGTGGCCGGTGATATGGATGCGCTTGCCCATTCGCTGCTGGAGTTGGCCAAAAATGAGCCGCTACGCCGCAGTATTGGCGCGGCCAATCAGGCAAAAGCGCAGGCGGAATTTGATGAGGCTGTGATGATCGATCGCTATAAACGGCTCTATGCCAGCGCCATGGGCCGAGAGATTTAGCTCCATACGCGCTTAACCCGCGGTTCAACTGGCGGGGGACAGGGTGGCAAGCAGGCCTCAGATGCCATTGCGGTTGCCGCCTGCTCGCCCTAAAAGCGGCGCTGATTGATTTAAGAATAGACGAAAGAGACTGTTTCAGTGGCTTCGAACCCTCCCACAACGCCAAGCAACGACCCTAAAGACACGGGCAAAACCAGCTCCGAAGACGAAGTCCTCATGCGCGAGATCGACGAGGCCGTCCGCAGCGACGAGCTTGGCGATTTCATGAACCGTTACGGTAAGCCTTTGCTGGGCGTATTGGTGCTCGGCCTGCTGTGCTTTGGCGGATATTTGTTCTGGGACAGCCGCCAAGAGGCTGCGATGGAGCAATCGTCTGAAGATTTGGTCGCGGCAATTGACCAGGTTAAAGCGGGCAATCTCGACAGCGCTGACAAAGCTGCTGCGGCTTTGGCCGATAGCGAGAATGCAGGCGCAGGCACTGCTGCCACCATGCTGCGTGCAGGTATCGCGCTTGAACAAGACAAGGGCAAAGAAGCCGCGGCTTTGTTTGCGCAAGTGTCTGATGATGCAAAAGCGCCGCCAGCATTGCGCGATCTGGCGAAAATCCGTGCAATGACCGCGACTTTTGATGACCGTAAACCCGCCGAAGTTATCGCTGCGCTGAAAGACTTGGCTGTGCCGGGTAACCCCTATTTCGGTAGCGCCGGTGAATTAACCGCAATGGCGCATTTGGAAGCCGGTGATGAGGCAAAGGCTGGCGCAATGTTTGCCGATATCGCCAAATCCGAAGACGTGCCCGACAGCCTGCGCCAGCGCGCGCGTCAAATGGCGGGAATGCTGGGCGTGGATGCGATTGAAGACGTTGATGATTTGCTCGAGGAGCAAGGCATCGCCACCGCCAGCGCTGCAAAAGAAGCAGAAGAGGCCGCCGCTGCTGAAGCGGATGGAAATTAAACCGCCACAAGATGGCTAAAATGGCACATAAAACAGGACCATTTATGAAATTTGCGACAACATATTTTGCCCCGAAAGCAGCGACCAAGACGGCTGGTAGAGCCTTGATGGCTGGAGCATTCGCGGCCTTGCTGACAGGCTGCGCAGGCGGATTGTTTGGCGGCGGTGATGATAAGAAAACCACGCCAACTGTGGGCCAGCGCGTTCCCGTTCTTTCTCGGATTGAAAGCGGCGCCAGCGTTGATCCCGCGCTCGCCGGTGTTTCGGTGGTTCTTCCCCCGGCACAGACGAATGCGGCATGGGCGCAAGTGGGCGGTTCGGCGAGCAAATCCTACGGCCATCTCTCCTTGGCCGAGACGCCATCTCGCGTTTGGACTGCTTCTATCGCAGGCTCCAGCAATCGCCGCCGTTTGGCCGCAGCCCCCGTAGTGGGCGGCGGCAAGCTGATCGCGGTTGATACCAGCGGCGTTGTTCACGCGATGGATTCCAAAACCGGCGCGCGCGTTTGGACGCACCGCATGGAAGTGGATGACAAGATCGAAAGCTCAGCCTTTGGCGGCGGGGCCAGCATTGATGGCGCCCGGGTCTACGCAACCAATGGCGTCGGCGAAGTCGTCGCTTTGAATGCGGCAGACGGTTCGCAAGTTTGGAAAAGCAAACCGGCTGGCCCATTGCGCGGATCGCCGACAATTGCCTTTGGCCAAGTCTATGTGATGACACAGGACAATCAAATCTACGCGCTGGATGCAAACACCGGCGCATTGGTTTGGAACGAGGGCGGTTCATCCACCCAGGCTGGCGTGTTCGGCGTTGCGGCGCCTGCTGCTGGTCAAGGCACTGTGATTGCAGGTTATTCCAGCGGAGAGCTCAACGCGCACCGCTATGAAAATGGCCGGACTTTGTGGGCCGATGCTTTGGCGCGCACTTCGATTTCAACCGAGGTTGGCTCGCTGACCGATATTGATGCCGACCCCATTATCGATTCGGGCCGCGTCTATGCGCTGGGGCAAGGCGGCCGGATGGCAGCTTATGAGCTGGTCACAGGTCAGCGGATTTGGGAGCTTAATCTGGCCGGTATTTCCACCCCTGCGATTGCGGGCGAGTGGATTTTTACTCTTACCGATGATGCCCGTTTGCTCGCGATTGCGCGCTCGACAGGCAAGGTGCGCTGGATCACGCAATTGCCGCAGTGGCGCAAAGAGAAGAAAAAAGAAGGCCCGATCTTCTGGACCGGTCCCGTTCTGGCGGGAAATCAGCTGTGGGTCGCAAGTTCCGAAGGGCTGATGTACAAAATCAGCACGGGCGAGGGCGCTGCCTCTAGCCATGCCGACCTCAAACAAGCGATCAGCCTGCCGCCAATTGTGGCCGATAACATGCTGTATATCTTGGATGATAGCGGCCGAATTAGCGCCTACAAATAGCACCGCAGCGGCTTTGCTTCGCCGCCTTTACCGCATTAACATTTGCATCGCCGCTTGTCTCTGAATGGGGACAGGCGGCCTATGCACATGACAAATGCCATTTTTCCGCCCAGCTCTTACCGTGGTTTTAACCCTTTTTTTGGTAAGCGGCTGCTCGATATGGAAAACACTTCGCAAAATAGAGGCGCTCAGACGCCCGCACTCCCAAAGAGTGACGTTTCCGCAGGCGTTGGCATTGCCGGCCTGCTGGGTCTTGTGTTCTGGCTGCTCTTTTGCCGGACGTACCCACTGACAGCGGAGTTTTTTGATCTTCCCGGCCCGCGTGTTCGCTTGTCTGGCCAGCACGCTGCGCTTGCTGCTTTGCTGTTTTCCGCTGTGCCAATGGCCGTATGGTCGCTGCTCGTCGATAAGGTCCATCTGCGCCCTTCGACCGGCATTGATTGGGAGCGCGTGCGCCCCAATGGCGAGATTATGGACGTGTCCGTGGTCAAGATCGCCGGTCTGTGGGCGACTTGGGTGATCATCGCTGCGTTTTACTGCCTCGCGCGGTGGTATTGGAACGGGCAATATCTGTTTGCCATCGATGTTCTGAAATATGCCATTATCCCAATGGTTGTGCTGTCGGTGCCTTATGTCATGTGGCTCGACCGCCGGATGGTTCAGCCGAAGGATCACGCGTGGCACTTTGGTGCGATGCTAATCGGGCGCGAGGCTTGGGACGCTGATGAGGTGAAAAAGCATTGGCGCGCATGGGCGATTAAGGGCTTTTTCGGAGCCTTCATGATTTCCATCCTGCCGCCGGGCTGGGCTGAGCTGGTCAATGCGCAGCCTGCAGAGCTTATCAATGATCCGATCCGTTTCGGCATGATCCTCGTGACGGCGCTGTTTGTTATCGACGTGCAAATCGGCACGGTCGGTTATTTGTTTACTCTGCGCCCGCTGGACGCCCACATCCGCAGCGGTAATCCCTTCCTTGGCGGCTGGCTCGCTGCGCTGATCTGTTATCCGCCATTTGTGTGGGGCATTATCGGCAATGGCCAAGTGCTTTCCTATGAGCATAATGTCGCAGGTTGGGGCGAATGGTTTGCGGGCAATACGGCGCTGCTTTGGGCATGGGCCGCTTGGCTTGTGTTCCTGACCGGCATTTACGCTTGGGCGACGGTTGCTTTCGGCATTCGCTTTTCCAATCTGACCTATCGCGGTGTGCTGACCAACGGGCCTTACCGTTTCACGCGCCACCCTGCCTATCTCAGCAAGAACCTGTTCTGGTGGTGTTCGGTCATGCCGTTCCTCGTCACCAATGGCTCGCCCAGCGATGCGATCCGCAACACCTTCTTCCTGCTATGCGTTAATGCGATCTACTTCTGGCGCGCAAAGACAGAAGAGAAGCATCTGCTCGCCGAAGATCAGAAGTACCGCGACTATCATGCGTGGATGAGCGAGCATGGCGTCATCACCAGCCGCCTGACCAAAATCACGCGCGCGATTAAGCGCCGGCGCGGGCCGAATGCCATGCGTTCTTCAGAAGAATTTAGCCAAGAGCCAGCGGAATAAAGCCAGCGCCGAAACGCTTACATCAAAGCCATGCCGCCATCGGCTTGGTATTTGGTCGCTTCTTCGACTGTTACGTCTAGCTGGGCCAAAGCGCCCTGAAATGCGGCCATATGCGGCGCTGCGAAATGCGCAGCCAAGGCCGCATCATCGACCCATTTTTCGACGATATACATAACCGATGGGTCGCAAATATCTGTTGTGAAACTGTAGGCGATGCAGCCTTCTTCTTCCATCGTTGCATCGACCATGGTCTTAATCGCATCGCGCGCCGCATCCACTGCGCCTTCGCCCATTTTGGCTTTCGCTAGAACTATCAGCATGCTTGAACTTCCCTTGTAAACGCTCGTTAGAAGCTGCCTTCATAGGCGCGGGTGATGTCGCCGGCCCACTCTCCATTATACTGGTCGAGCAGACGCTGGGCGGGCACTTTGCCGCTGGCGACGATTTCGTCCAATGGCTCCAAAAAGCCCGTTTCATTATCGCCGCTGGTGTTCAACTGGCCGCGTGCCTTTAGGCCTTCTCGTGCAATCGCTAGGATGTCTTTGCCAAGGTCGCGCATGGTTCCGCCTCTAGGCAAAGGCGCATCGAGAGCCTGCGCTGGTGCCGCGTTGCGCAAGGCCTCGCGCTCTTCAACCGACCAATGTTTCACGCGGTCCCATGCAGCATCGAGCGCGCCTTGATCATAGAGCAATCCGGTCCAAAAGGCGGGCAAGGCGCAAATGCGGTTCCAAGGGCCGCCATCGGCCCCGCGCATCTCGAGGAAGCTTTTGAGGCGAACTTCTGGGAAGGCAGTGGAGAGGTGATCCCACCAATCGCTTTCACGTGGAAACTCGCCGGGCAGGGCAGGCAATTGCCCCTTCATAAAGTCACGGAAGCTCTGCCCAGCTGCATCAATATACTTCCCGTCCCGAAAGACGAAGTACATCGGCACATCCAGCATATAATCGGTCCAGCGTTCATAGCCAAAATCCTCGTCAAAAACGAAGGGCAGCATGCCGGTGCGCTGCGGATCTGTGTCAGACCAAATATGGCTGCGATAGGATAGGAAACCGTTGGGCTTACCCTCGGTGAAAGGCGAGTTTGCAAACAAAGCGGTCGCCAGCGGCTGCAAGGCCAGTCCGGTGCGGAATTTCTTCGCCATGTCGGCTTCGGATGAGTAATCCAAATTGACCTGAATGGTGCAAGTGCGCAGCATCATATCGAGGCCCAAATCGCCAACCTTGGGCATATGGTTCATCATAATGCCGTAGCGCCCCTTGGGCATCACAGACAGTTCGTCGCGGGTCTTATCCGGCCACATGCCTAGACCCAAGAAGCCCACGCCGCATTTCTCGCCAATGGCTTTGACCTGCTCCAAATGGCGGCCCGTTTCATTGCAAGTCTGGTGCAGATTTTCGAGCGGCGCGCCCGACAGTTCAAGCTGACCGGCAGGTTCGAGGCTAACCGCGCCATCTGCGCCTTTCAGCGCAATAACATTACCGCCTTCTTCGACCGGCTCCCAGCCAAATTGCGTCATCGCCATCAGCATGTCGCGAATTCCGCATTTCTCGTCATAAGACGGCGCGCTGAAATCCGCCGTGCGATAGACCAGCTTTTCATGTTCGGTCCCGATGCGCCAATCGGCTTTGGGTTTTTCGCCCGCCTGCATCGGCGCGATCAATTGGTCGCGGCTTTCGATGATAGGATCGGCTTTGTCAGATGTTTCGCGTGTGCTCATTTCAGTTTCTCTATGCAACGTAAGCTGGCTTGAAAAGCCTTATTCGGTATCAATTCCAGTCACCGCCCAATCGCCGCATATGCCCATCCATAGTGCGCATCCAGCAATTGCGGCGGTTTCTCCCCTGAGTATTCGCGGACCTAGGCCAATCGGTGACACTTTGGGATGGGCGCGCAGCAATGCGCGTTCTTCATCGTCAAATCCGCCTTCGGGGCCAATCAATAAAGCAGCGGGTCCGGTTTGGGCAGCGAAAGCTTCAGCAGCAGGCACGCCGCCTTCTTCATCGGCGAAGAACAGCGTGCGATTTTCTGGCCATTCGCGCAGCATAGCCGCGAGTTTTTGCGGCTCCTCAAGTGCAGGCAAAGCCGTGCGCGCGCATTGCTCCGCCGCCTCAATCGTCAGCGTCTTTGCGCGGGTCATATTGAGCTTGTCGGCAACGCAGCGCCGCATGATGACAGGGTGAATGGCACCGGCGCCCAATTCGGTCGCTTTCTCCAAAACTGTATCGAAACGGTCTTTTTTCAGCAGAGCGGGGCAGAGCCAAAAATCGGGCACTTCCTCACGCGTGCGCAAATGTTCCGCCGGTTCGAGCAACACTTCGCGCTTGCTCGCGTCCACCGCTCGGCAGGCCCATTCGCCGCTTACATCATCGCATAGGATCACCGCATCGCCCGCCGCGATCCGCATAACTTTGGTGAGATAATGCGCTTGATTGCCGGAAATACTGATCGCTTGGCCCAGCGCAATCACCTGTTCCACAAACAGGCGCGGCGCGCTTTTGGGCGGCCAGCTGGGTGTTTTGGGGGTCGGAGTCGCGCTCATCCCTTTGCACTAGGCGGACGGGGCGTTAGGGAGCAAGTATGAACGACGATATCGTCCCCGATACCCAGCATCGCGGCCTGGTCGCGCGCCTGCCGCAGCTTCCGCGTGATCTGGCGCAATTGGCGCGGTTTGATCGCCCGATTGGCTGGTGGCTTTTGTTCTGGCCATGCGTCTGGGGCGTGTGGCTGGCGGGCGCTGGTGCGCAATGGTTGCTGCTCGCTTGGCTGCTATTGGGCAGTATCGCGATGCGCGGGGCAGGCTGCGTCTATAATGATATTCTCGATGCGAAATTGGACGCAAAAGTGGCGCGCACTGCCGCGCGGCCGATTGCCAGCGGTAGGGTGAGCAAACGCACCGCATGGATATGGCTCATTGCGCTGTGCCTGATTGGCTTGATTGTGCTGTTTCAGCTACGGCAAGAGGCGCAAATTGTCGCGCTCGCTAGCCTTGCTCTGGTGGCCGCTTACCCCTTGATGAAGCGCATTACTTGGTGGCCGCAGGCGTGGCTGGGCATGGTGTTCACATGGGGCATTTTGGTGGGCTGGACTGAGCTGCGTTTCGATCAATGGGAAGTGCTTGGCGCGGCCTATTTGGGCGCGGTCTTCTGGGTGATCGGCTTTGATACGATCTATGCGCTGCAAGACCGAGAGGATGATGCAATGGTCGGCATTCGCTCCTCTGCTTTGCGCCTCGGCGGACATGTGCGGAGCGGTGTGGCGCTGTTTTACACCGGCGCTGTGGCGCTATGGGCGCTGGCTTTCTGGCTCTATCGCGGGGATTGGATTGCTCTGCTGACGCTGCTTCCGGTGGCGCTGCATCTGACATGGCAAGTAATGACATTGGATGCAGATGATGCGGATAATCCTTTGGCACGGTTCCGCTCCAATCGCTGGGCTGGAGCTTTAATGGCGGCGGCCTGTTTCATTACCGGTAACGCCTGAGAAGCCCCCGGCGATGTGCAACCTTTACCGCATGACCAAGGGCAAGGATGAAATCGCCAGTTGGTTCGATGCAGAGGATGCTTTGGGCGGCGCGAATTTCGGCGAAGAGGTTTATCCCGGCTATCCCGGCGCGGTTGTGGCGGACGGTGCAGTGCGGTCCATGAATTGGGGCTTTCCGCTGGTGATGAAGGGCAAGCAAGGCCAGCCATTAAAACCCAAAGCGGTCAATAATGCGCGCCAAGACAAGCTAAAAAGCTATTTCTGGCGGGACAGTTTTGAGACGCGCCGCTGCCTAATCCCGCTAACGGCTTGGGCCGAGGCGCAAGGGGCCAAAGGCGCAATGAAGCGGACTTGGATGCATGTGCCTGGCGTGCCCCTGTTTGCCGCTGCAGGCGTGTGGCGCGATAGCGATGAATGGGGCGCGTGTTTCTCCATGGTGATGACGGATAGTGCAGGGCCGGCATCCGAAATTCACAGCCGGATGCCGGTAATCTTGGCGCCTGCTGACTATGCTGGTTGGGTCGACGGTACGCCCCATGGAGCGTTCGATTTGTGCCGCGCTTGGGATGGTGATTTGGCGGTGGAGCCCACGGAGGAACCTTGGGCTAAATCAGCGGCTTCCGCGCCTAAGAAACCGCAAGGGCAGGGCGAACAACCGACACTTTTCTGACGCTTTTTTGCGCGCGCTGCAAACATCGGTTCGCGGGGCATGAACTCGTTCATGAGGCACCTCCAGTGCGATCCTTGGCATAGCTCACGACTTCAAATTCGATGCCGTCCCAATCGAAGAAATAAAAGCGCCGACCCGGATCATAATCATCATGACCAAAGGGTTTGAGCCCGGCGTGCGCGACCACTTTTTCAGCCGCATCAAGATCATCGACAGTGAAAGCTAGATGGTTGAGCGGAGCGCCTTTGGAATAGTCGCCGGTGACATGATCGCCGGTGTAAAGTGCGAGATATGCGTTCTCATTTCCTACATGGATCGTTGAGCCATGTTTTTGGCTGGGACCGCGCCAGCGTTCGTGCCAGCCGCATAATTTGATGAACAGATCGGCGCTGCGCTCTGGGTCGGTGACAGAGATGTTGGCGTGTTCCAATTGACCGATAGGCATGATTAAGCTCCTGTAATTGCGTTTTAAAATACGAGATTCGAAAGGCTTCCGAATCGCTGATTTGACCATTGTGCAACCTCAAGCTAACTTGAGGTCAAGTAATAATTTGCGGTGCATAAAAACGCGAATAACGCCGACAAATCCAACCGAGGCCAAACGAGGCCAAAAGCGAGATGATGCGAGATGACCACTAGACCAACGACTAAAGACCTGATTTCTATCGGTGAAATGGCGAGACGAACGGGCCTCTCTGTTTCGGCCATTCGTTTCTATGAGGAAAGGGGGCTGGTCGAGCCGATCCGGACTGGCGGCAATCAGCGCAGGTTCCTGAGATCAGATATTCGCCGCCTCAGTTTTATCCTGATCGCTCAGCAATTGGGTTTGGCCTTGGGCGATATTGAAAACGAGCTCGCGCGCCTACCTAAGGGACGAACACCAAATGCGCGCGATTGGCAGAAGATTAGCCGGTCTATTCGCGGCGGGATTGATGCCAAGATTGATCAGCTCGAGCGCACCCGCGACCGGCTCGATGGCTGTATTGGTTGCGGTTGTCTCAGCCTGACGCATTGCCAGCTGTATAATAAGGATGATGTGCTGGGCGAAGAGGGGGCGGGGCCCAGAAAAATATTGGCATAAGCGGCTGGATTACCTAATATTCAGGCCCAAGATCAGGGTCCAAATCGCGCGGCCGTGCAAAATGTGCGAGCGTGCCAACACCGCCGCGAAGCTCGCTCCATTCATCTATCTTGCATTCAATCACAGCAAAGGCAGCGGTTGGAAATTTCGCTGCGGCTTCGTCAAACAGAGCATTCTCGCGGTGCGGCGGAACCAGCTCCATCAGCATTTCTTGCAGGCCGGGATTGTGTCCAGTGATGAGCACGGCATCGGCATCGCTGCCCGCCATATGCGTATGGATTACATCCATGATTGTCGGTGCGCTGGCGAGGTAGAGTTTCTTATCAAATACAGGGGTTTGAGGCAATTCGGCGACGTCCAAAGTGCGTTTCACCCGCTCTGCAGGACTGGCCAAAATTGCGCCCCATTTGACACCGTGATCACGAATATGCGCGCCGATTAAAGCCCCGCCTTTGCGCCCGCGATCATTGAGCCCGCGATCAAAATCACGCGTCGCCAGATCATCCCAATCGGATTTCGCATGACGCATAAGGCCAACAATTTTCACCTATGCGCGCTCCTCGTTCGAATGGTCCGTCGCTTCGCCCGCCGAAGCCTCGCCTTTCGAAACACCACTCTTGGCCCCTTGTCCAGCCTCTACGCGTTCTAATGCTTCATCCAAGGTCAATCGCGTAACCGGCGTGCCCTCAGGAAAAGCCGTAAGTAGGCGTGATGGAAAGGCGGCTGACAGCACGATAAAATGCCCCGCATCGTCCTTTGTGCGAATGAGCCGCCCAAAAGCCTGAGCAATCCGTGCGCGGATAAGCCGGTCGTCATAGGCAGAGCCGCCGGAGGATGCGCGGCGCGCCTTGTGCAAAATATCGGGGCGGGGCCAAGGCACTTGTTCCATCACCACACATCGCAGCGAATTGCCCGGCACATCCACGCCGTCACGCAAAGCATCTGTGCCGAGCAAGGAAGAGCGCGGATCATCGCGGAAAATATCGACCAGCGTACCTGTGTCGATAGGGTCAACATGCTGCGCGTAAATAGGCAGGCCAGCGCGCGCCAAACGGTCAGCAATCCGGCCATGAACAGCGCGCATCCGGCGTATGGCTGTAAACAGGCCAAGCACGCCGCCGCCCGATGCCTCGATCAATTTGGCATAGGCGCCGGACAATGCGGGCAAGTCGCCTTTCTTCACATCGGTGACGATCAGCACTTCGGCGCGGCTCGCATAATCAAAGGGTGAAAGCGCGGCGGAAAGGCGCGGGTTCGACGCAATATGTTCGGTGCCGCTGCGGGCAATGGCGGCTTCCCATGCCTCGCCCTCTGCGCTGTAATCAGTGAGCGTGGCGCTGGTCAGCATCACGCCGTGCGCGGGTTCGAGCACGGTCTTGGCAAAGGGCTTGCTAGGGTCGAGCCAGCGCCGGTGAATGCCGACATCAAATTCGCGTGCGTCACTGCGTTCAACACATAGCCAATCGACAAATTCTGGATCAGCAGGCCCGCCGAGACGCTCCAGCAAAGCTTCCCATGCGCTAAGCAAATCGATCCGCCATTGCATTGCGAAACGCGCGCCCTCGATACGCTGGCGGCCTTGCCCATCGAGCCAATCGGGCGGGTCAGAATGGATTGCCTCCAATCGCGTGCCCAATCTCATCAAGGGCGCGCGAATGGCGGCAAGGGCAGCTTGCGCATTGCCGGCAGCCTCGATCAATTCACCGGGCAGGCCAGACGCTTCTGTTTCAATGCCGTAGCCCGCTTCTTGGCCGCTTTCATCGCGGGCATAGGTGGCGGAGCGGACCTGTGCGAGCAGGCTTTCAATCGGCCCCGATGGTTCGCCTTCATTGAGGCGCTGGAGCCAGCCTTCTGATGGCAGAGCGCTTGCGGCCTCGACTGCGTCTTCAACCGCGACGCCGCCTTCATCATCATAGGAAGATACATCAGCAAGGCGCGCGGCAAGCCCGCGTCTGCGCCCACGATTCTTGCGTTCTGGCCCGACGATCCAGCGGCGCAGTTCAATGGTCTCTTGGCCCGATAATGCCGCGGCAAAAGTGCTGTCTGCGGCTTCGAAAACATGATGGCCTTCGTCAAAGATGATGCGTGTGGGGCGGGCGGCATGGTCGCGGCCGCGCGCGGCATTGACCATCACAAGCGCGTGGTTAGCGATGACCAAATCGGCTTGTGCGGAGTCCCGTGCAGAGCGTTCGATGAAGCATTTTTTGTAGTGCGGGCATCCGGCATAGACGCATTCGCCGCGCTGATCGGTGAGGGCTGCAATCCCGCGCTTGCGGAACAATGTGCCGAGCCATCCGGGCAGATCGCCGCCGATCATATCGCCGTCTTGGCTGTATGCGGCCCAGCGGCCCACCAATTGTGCGAGGATTGCGGGGCGTCCGCTAAACCCGCCTTGCAGCGCGTCTTCTAGATTGAGCAGGCAGAGGTAATTCTCACGGCCCTTGCGCACGACAACGGGCTTGGAGCCGTCGGGCCGGCGAGCATCGAAAGCGCGGCGGCTTTCACTGCGCAATTGGCGCTGCAGGTTCTTTGTGAATGTGGACACCCAGACGGTGCCTTCTGCGGCCTGCGACCACAGCGATGCCGGCGCGAGATAGCCCAAGGTTTTGCCGATGCCTGTGCCGGCTTGTGCAAGCAGAACATGCGGCTCGCCTTGCTGCTGGCGCGGGGCAAAAAGCGTGGCAACCTCGCTGGCATAATTGCGCTGACCCTCGCGTTTTTCTGCGCCATCTCCGGTCAGTTCATCAAGGCGGGCCAGCACTGCTTCTGTCGGCAAATTGATCTGCGATGGTTGCGGACGCTCAGCCACCTCTTCCCATTCGGGCAGGCGCGAAAACAGCCATTTCTCCGCCTTTTCAGGCCGAGTGATATGGGGGCTCAGGATTTGCGCCCATTGCCAGCGCAATTTCATCATGGATTGCAAAGTGGACCACGCACCATCGCGCTCTGCCCATTCCGCTGCCTCGCAATGCTCGACCAAAACCCCTGCGGCCAATTGCAGGAATTGCGGCACATCCCCGTCGCTTGCCGGTTCATCAATATCCAAAGCCTGCGCGAGCCCGCGCGGTGTCGGCACGCAAAAGCGCGCAGGGTGCACAAAGGCAAACAGCTCTAGCAGATCAAGACCAGACAAATCGGGATAGCCCAGCCGTGATGCCACAAGCGGCGCGTTCAGCAGCAGCACCGGCGTATCAGCGGCCGACATAATCGCGTCGCCCTTTGATACAGCGCTGGGCTCACCGGTTGGCGGGGCGATCCAATTGCCGGAATGGCTGGCATGCAGCGCGGGGAGGGGGAGGGGATTTGGCACTGGGAATAGGGATGTGCGCGGAGGAACGAAAAGTAAACAGGGGCGGGGCCGCTATCCTCGGCGCGCTTCATGTTTCGCCTCGCAATGCTAAGGAATTGGCAAGAGTTCGGCTTTAACGTTCCTGATGATTGAATTGGGAAGGGACATAAATGCGCAAGGTAATAATCGCGGCGGCTGCAGGCTTTATGGCTTTTGGCGGGGCTCTGGCGATACCGGTAAAGGCCGATGACACCGCCGCTTATGCCAGCGTCATTCAAGGTCATGTGAATGCTTATCGTGCGCGTGATTTGGATGCGTTTGTCGCGACTTTCGCCCCTGATGCTGTGGTCGTGGCGAATGGGATTCCGGCACGCGGTCGTGCATCTATTCGCGCATTTTACGCAGCAAATTTTAGCCCCAATGCGCCAACGATCCGCATCAATGCCAGCCATATGGACGGCGGCCGGCTATATATGGAGGCTGCATATATTATGGCTGACGGCAGTGAAATGTGCTGCAGTCAGGCGCATTATACGGTCGAAAACGGCCTGATCACGCGGCTTGATGTGACGGGTTAAAAACCTGCACCGCCAAACAAAGATTGCACAATTCCCCCGCATGCGCATATGCGACTGCGTATGACCGATAATATTCTCAGCGATGCAGCGCGCAATTCCAAAGCTTGGCCTTTTCAAGAGGCGCAGCGCCTTGCAAAAAAGATCCGTGACGGAAAGCCGGACGGTTCGCCTGTTTTGTTTGAAACCGGCTACGGTCCATCAGGCCTGCCGCATATCGGGACTTTTCAAGAGGTATTGCGCACCACATTTGTGCGCCGCGCTTATGAAGCGCTGACGGGTCAAACCACGCGTTTGGTCGCGTTTAGCGATGATATGGACGGCCTGCGCAAGGTGCCGGATAATCTTCCCAATCAGGCAATGCTGACCGAGAATCTCGGCAAGCCTTTGTCGCGGATCCCTGATCCGTTTGAGAAGTATGAAAGCTTCGCCCATCACAATAATGCTATGCTGCGCGAATTTCTTGACCGCTTCGGCTTTGACTATGAATTTGTTGCAGCGTCCGACCGTTACAATAGCGGCGCATTTGATGATGCGCTGAAAAACGTGCTCGCGCATAATCAAGACATTCTCGACATTATGCTCCCCACGCTTAGGGCAGAGCGTGCCGCGACTTATTCCCCAATCATGCCGATTTCGCCCACCACCGGCGTGGTGCTGCAAGTGCCGGTTGAGATTGTCGATGCGGGCGCAGGCATGATCCGCTTCACCGATGAAGACGGCAGCGTGATCGAGCAGAGCGCGCTAGGCGGTCAGGCTAAGCTGCAATGGAAAGTCGATTTTGCGATGCGCTGGGTGGCGCAGGGCGTCGACTATGAAATGTACGGGAAGGATCTGACTGACACCGGCGTGCAATCGGGCAAGATTGCCAAGGTTCTGGGCGGCAAAAAACCGGAAGGCCTAATCTACGAGCTGTTCCTTGATGAGAAGGGCGAGAAAATCTCTAAGTCGAAGGGCAATGGCCTGACGATTGAGCAATGGCTGAAATATGGCACGCAGGAGAGCCTCGGCTTTTACATCTTCCCCAACCCGAAAAGCGCAAAGCAGCTGCATACCGGCGTGATCCCGCGCGCTGTCGATGATTATTGGCAGTTTCGCGAGCGTTTGAGTGATCAGCCGCTGGACAAGCAAATGGGCAATCCCGTGTGGCATTTGCTCCGCGCGAACGGAACCTATGAAGGGCCAGATGCGCCAGGTGCAGGCGATACTGTGCCGGTTAGCTTTGGCTTGCTGCTCAACCTTGCCAGCGTGCTGGGCGCAGAAGCGACGGCGGCTAATGTGGCTGAATATCTTGAGAGCTATCTTGGTGAGCCGGTCAACAATCCCGCCGTGGATGCGATGATTGAAGCAGCGGTTGCTTACACAAGCGACTTCATCGTGCCGACTTTGCACAAACGCGCACCTGCTGGCGGCGAAATAGCGGCTTTGAAGGCATTGGATGCGGCTCTTGCGGATGCGGCAGCAGATACCAGCGCCGAAGATTTGCAGACTTCGGTCTACACAATTGGCAAGGTTGAGGAATACGGCTTTGAGAATCTGCGTGACTGGTTCCGCGCATTGTATGAGACTTTGCTGGGATCAGAGCAGGGGCCGCGCATGGGCAGCTTTATCGCGCTCTATGGCATTGAAAACAGCCGCAAACTGATCGCAGAAGCGCTCGCTAAGGTATAACGGCTCAAGCCAGTTTAATCGCCCCATTTGCGGGTGCGGTACCATTTGGTGATGATGTATTTCTCGCCCTTGGTGACCGGCGTACCGGCATGAAGCGTGTTTTCATTGGGCACTCCATCGGGCGAGGCATTGTTCCATATGAGCAGCACGCCGGGCTTTGGCTGGATACCAATGCCTAGCTCCGTAAATTCGGTTGCTCCGCCTTCTTCGACTTCATTGAGAAAAGCCATGGCGGTCCAACTGCGCTGACCGCCGCGCTTTTGCTCCAGCTTCCAATAATTCTCGCTGGTGTAGAACCAATCATTATGCGGTTTAAACTGCTGTCCGACCAGATAACGCTGGCCTTGCACGCCCTCTCCGCAAATTGGATTGATCCCAAGCAGATCATCAATCCGGCGCGAAATTCCCATGATAAATGGGTCATGTGCATCCAAATCGCCAGAATAGCTGGTGCGAAACCCACTATCATAGCCTTCCTCGTGAAGGCTGCTGGGGCGAGCAATTGCGTCAATCATAAGGCGCAAGCGATCACATTCTGCTTGAGACAGGAAGTCACCGATTGCAAAGATCTCAGCCTTTTCAGACTCGACTGGGTAAACCTGTGGATCGGCATTCAGCCTCTCGCGCACGGTTTTGCCTAAGCGTTTGAGGGCTGCCTGATCGTGGATGATTTTCGTCTTCGCCATAGGCGAGATGCTTTAGCAATTGCGCATCAGGCTGCAAGAGCGAAGCCGCAAACCAAAACCCCCGCTGAGCGTTTTGCTAAGCGGGGGTAATGATTTGGTGTGTCGCTAGGGTTTAGCGGCGCGTTACCAGAAGAAATTGTGGATCACGTCGACCACTTCGCCTGAGTAAATATTCACCAGCGCCACATCGTCATAATAACGAACCCAGCGATAAGGGCCATAGACGCTTGGCAGGCGGTACTGCCACGGATCACTGATCCAATAGCGGCTGCCGAAGAACAGGCTGTCGAGGCGAAAGCCAATGCTGAACCGGTTATAATTGTGATAGCGATAGGGCGAATAATAGCGACCTAGGCTAAAGAGGCTGCGGTTAGACCTACGGTAATTGTACCAATTGTACCGGCTGCTCTTGCGCCAGCTGCGGCGATCCCAACGCTTGTGATTGCGGTTGTAATAGCTGCGATTACCGCTGCGGCGGCTATCACGGTAGCCATCACGGCGACCTTGACGATAGCTGTTGCGACGATCTGCGCGCCTATCGGCCCGGCGGTCTGCCCTTCGATCAGCACGGTTCGCGCGATTTTCGAAACGATTGTCCCTGCGACCTGCACGGTTTTCTGCGCGGTTGTTCCGACGTTCCGCGCGGTTGTTAGCGCGTGCTTCTCCGCGAACACGGTTGATATTGGCATTGTTGCCCGCGCGAGTGCTGTTGCGGCGCGTTTCCACATTGCGCACTGCTCGGCGCTCTGTTTGGCGCATTTGCTGAGTGCTGCGATGCTGAGGGCTGTCAGCCTGAGCGCGGCGATTGTCGCGGCGTACGCTTTGACGCTGCTGGCGGTTTTCTTGGCGCGTCACTTGCCTTTGTTGGCGGTTGTTCTGACGCGTCGCTTGACGCTGCTGACCGTTATTTTGGCGCGTTTCTTGGCGCTGCTGACGGTTGCTTTGGCGGGTCTGTTGACGTTGCTGGCGCGTTGCCTGCCGTGTCTGTTGACGCTGCGAACGAGCGGGGCGCGCTGCCTGGCGGCTGCGGCGATTGCTCTGGCGTGCCTGCTGGCGATTGCTGCGGCGATCTTGCGCCAAGGCCTGCGTCTCTGCAGCTGCATTTGCAGCAGGAAGCAGTTCCGCCGCCTCAGCCTCATCAGCGGGCAGGGCGGTAAAGCTAAGTGTAACAGCGAGGGCGGAGAGTGCGCTGCCTTTGAGAAGTTGGGATAATGTCATGTGTCGGCTCCTACTATGCCGCTCCACCACAGACGGCCCCTGATTATTGTGTTTTGTGCGAATCTTTGAATCGATTCGTCGTTGTTGATTACCGTTTTAGCGGCTGCTGCCTGCACCAAATGTGAATAATGTGTTTAGGCCCTCGTTCAGGTTTGTGTCGGTTAATCTGAACGGCGTTTCAAATTGAGACTGCAATTGACAGGCAAGAGGGGGCGTGTTTGAGCTTGCATCATGATTGAAACGCTCAGTGAAGCCATCGCCGAAATTACACGTCAGTTGGAACGCGGCGCAAGCCAGCGCAAAAGCGCGATGCATACGCCTGTCGTGGCCACGGCTGATGCTGACCAGCGCGTGATGGTTTTGCGCGAGTTTGATGCGGCCAAGCGGCGCTTGCGTTTTCACACTGATGCACGCTCGCCCAAATGCGGCGGGATTGGCGATAGCGCGCCGGTCAGCGTGCTGTTCTATGACTTTGACACCAAGACACAGATCCGCGCGCGCGGCACGGGCCGGATTGAACATTACGGGCCTGTTGCTGATGCGGCTTGGGAGAGCAGCACGACATTTGCGCGGCGGTGCTATTTGGCTGAGGATGCGCCCGGCGCTGTGTCACAGATGGGAACATCAGGCCTGCCGGAATGGGCCGAGGGCATTCAGCCGAGCGAGGATCAAGTGGCACCTGCGCGCGAAAATTTCGCGGTTTTGCTTGTGACTTTGGAGCGGCTCGATTGGCTGTATTTGGACAATTCGGGCCACCGCCGCGCTGTGTTCACCGATGGTGCCGAGGGTTGGGCAGGGGAATGGGCCGTGCCTTAAGAACCATCAGCGAGGGTTTGTTAAGCATTTCTGGCTATTAGCATCTCAAGACGCGTCATGATGGCGCAAAACTTGGGGCACTCTTATGTCAAAAACTATTCTCGCCACTATGCTCATCGCTGTTCTGCTGATCATTGTCGCCGTAATCGCTGATTCTACCTTTGTGGCTGGCGGCAGCGGAGTGGTTTTGATGGTAGGCATTGTCTATTCTTATGTCGTCGCAAAGCGCGACGCAGAGCGAGGCGCCGGCGCTGCGTAAAGCAGCGACCGAGCACTCTCAATCCAGTAAGAATTAGCCTTCGGCAGGGCTCCATTCGACCAGCTTTAAACCGGTCAATTTTTGGCGAGCTTCGCCGGCATCGCGGCTCTCGATGAACTCCACCGTGCCTTGCAGCGCGCCCATATTGATCTTTGCATCCAGCAGCACGCATTCGCCGGCTGCGACATTCAGCATCTGCGCCGCGCCTGCGCCTTTTGAACCGCTGGCCATCTGACCAAAGATCGTGTGCTCGCCTGGCTCCACGTCGGCTTTCACAAATCGGCCCGTGCGAAACTGTGCGGACTGCGCATCATCCAAAGTGAGGTTCATGCCTTGCTGACCGGCGACAAAGCCTTTGCGCATAATGTAAATCGCCGCCTTGCCGTCTTCTGCGGTGAACTGGCGCGCGGCGGCCGCAACGCCTTCATCCGCCTCCGCGCCGCCCTTATTGCGCATCAGCACGATCACAACAAAAGCGATCACAGGGATCAGCAATAGGATCGAGAACATCGGATAGATCATCCCAAGCGCCACGCCGATGATGATTGCGCCTACGAGAAGAATGATGTTGCGAGGAGACATTTTCATTTCGTTGTAGTCCTATCCTGGGCTTTTACCGTGTCAGCTTCTTATACGCCAAACGTGTTGGGCGATCCGCTGCATCACCAAGGCGGCGGCGCTTATCTTCTTCATAGGCTTCAAAGTTACCTTCAAACCATTCGACGTGGCTATTGCCTTCAAAGGCGAGGATGTGTGTTGCGAGACGATCCAAGAAGAAACGGTCGTGCGAAATAACCACAGCGCATCCAGCGAAGTTTTCAATCGCTTCTTCCAATGCTGCAAGTGTCTCCACGTCGAGATCGTTCGTCGGTTCATCGAGCAGCAATACATTGCCGCCTTGCTTGAGCATTTTGGCCATGTGCACGCGGTTGCGCTCACCGCCAGATAGCTTGCCAACATTCTTCTGTTGGTCGCTGCCTTTGAAGTTGAATGCGCCCACGTAGGCACGGGTCGATGTGTCGTGGCCATTGACCTGCATGTAGTCGAGCCCGTCGGAGATTTCCTCCCACACATTGTTGGATGGGGTAAGATCATCGCGCGATTGATCGACATAGCCAAGATGCACAGTGTCGCCGATTTCAATGGTGCCGCTATCGGGTGTTTCCTGGCCGGTAATCATCTTGAACAGAGTGGATTTACCCGCACCGTTCGGGCCGATCACACCGACAATGCCGCCGGGGGGCAGCATGAAATCAAGGTTTTCAAACAAGAGCTTATCGCCATATGCTTTGGTGACACCCTTGGCCTCAATGACTTTGCCACCAAGGCGTTCAGGCACTTGGATAACGATTTGCGCTTTGCCCGGTTTGCGTTCGGACTGTGCGTCCTGCAATTGCTCAAATTTGCGAACGCGGGCTTTGGATTTGGTTTGGCGAGCAGCGGGGGTTTGCTTGATCCATTCAAGCTCGCGCGAGAGAGCCTTTTGGCGGCCAGATTCGTCACGATTTTCCTGCGCCATACGCTTGGCCTTTTTCTCCAGATAGGTGGAGTAATTGCCTTCGTAAGGATAATAGGAGCCGCGATCCAATTCGAGGATCCACTCCACCACATTGTCGAGGAAGTAGCGATCGTGCGTGATCATCAGAACAGCGCCGGCATATTCCTTGAGGTGGTTCTCCAGCCATTCGACCGATTCAGCGTCCAAGTGGTTGGTAGGCTCATCGAGCAGCAGAATGCCGGGTTTTTGGATGAGGAGACGAGTGAGGGCGACGCGGCGCTTCTCACCGCCAGATAGGCTCTCAACACCCATATCAGAGGGCGGGCAACGCAGCGCCTCCATTGCGATCTCCAGCTGATTGTCGAGCGTCCACCCGTCAACCGCATCAATCTTCTCCTGAAGCACGCCCATTTCTTCCATCAGAGCGTCAAAATCAGTGTCGTCCTGCGGGTCGCCCATTTCAGCGGAGATGGCGTTGAAGCGCTCAACCATAACGGCAGTTTCACCGGCACCTTCGCGCACATTTTCAAGCACCGTTTTGGTTTCATCTAGCTGCGGTTCCTGCGGCAAATAGCCAACAGTGATGTTCTCGCCAGCCCATGCTTCGCCTGTGATGTCTTTATCAATACCCGCCATGATCTTGATCAAGGTTGATTTGCCCGCACCATTGGGCCCAACGATGCCGATCTTGGCGCCTTGGTAGAATTGCAGATTGATGTTGGAAAGCACCGGCTTGGGCGCGCCGGGGAAAGTCTTGGTCATGTCTTTCATGACATAGGCATATTGAGCAGCCATCGCGTTTGTGTCCTTTGAAATGCACTTTAAACGGCAATATGCGCCGCATCCGTTAGCGCCGCGAATAGAGCGTGTATGCCCATGGGGCAAGCAGACAAATGAGGGCAATCGCGTAGCCAACTTTTCCGGTTTTTTAACTCGAATGTGCGAAGGGCAGGCCTGCACGCAATTAGGAACGAGGGATGCAAGCCCAAATACTCCTCTTTATCATACCGGGAATGACGCTGCTGTTCGCAGCAGCATTCATCGCGCTATGGTGGCAGGACCGGGCAAAGCACTACATTCTCGCTTATGCAGCTTGGTTCGTGGCGGTGGCTGTTGGCATCGCGATGCAGGCCTTTGTTTTCTCCGATTTTGGACCGCTTAAGGTCATATTCTTCCATGCGGTTTCATCGACAGGTCTAATTGCAATGATTTGGGGCGTCGCGAAGCGCGACGGCTTGCGCATGCCTATCGGCGTTTTCGTTCTGATATCCATGGCAACAGCGGTTATTGTCTGGTTCGCTCAGGTCAACGGCGTGCAGCCTGTCCTCATTATGGCGCAAAACTTCAACGCAGGTTTGCTGTTTGCGATTGCCGCCTTCTCTAAATGGCAAGGGCCCTCGCGCCATTCTGCCGACCGGTTCCTGATGTTCGCATTGGCGGCATTGGCGGCTTATGCGATTTTTCGTCCGTCCATTACTGTGCTTTTGCAAAGCCAGATGAGCGTTGGGGAATATCAATCCTCGGTCACGCTAACAGTCAATATGGCGATCAGTGCGCTACTGTGCCTGATGCTATCATGCGCCCTATTGGGAACGATATTCGCCGACAAATTGGAGGCCCAACGCGAACGGGCGGCAACAGATATGCTCTCAGGGCTGCGGATTCGCCGCGCGTTTGAGGAAGAAGCAGAGGCGTTGGCGATTAAGGCGGCGGCGGAAAATGTCCCGCTTAGCCTGATTGTCGCCGATATTGATCACTTCAAGCAGGTGAATGACCAATGGGGACATCCCAAAGGAGACGCCGTCATTGCTGGTTTCGGCGATTTGATAGCGCGAACACTCAGGGCTAATGACATAGCAGGCCGATTGGGCGGTGAAGAATTTGGCATCTTGGTTTGGGACTGCCCGCTAGACAGTGCTGCCCTGCTTGCTGAGCGTTTGCGTGCAGGCCTACCAGAGACTGATACTGGTGTCCGGGGTAAGAAGCTCCGATGCACCGCCAGTTTTGGCGTAGCCGATTGGCCGAGCGGCGAAAGCTACCTCTCATTGTTTAAACGCGCGGATGCAGCATTATACGCAGCGAAAGAGGCAGGGCGCGATCAGGTTAGCAAGGGCCAATTGTCTCAGACGCGAGAGCTTTCCGAACCTGCGTCTCATGTCAATGTGGTTGCAATCCCTCGCCACAAGTAACTTTTCGACGGGCAAAAATCAGCGTGCACAAAGAAAACTCCCCCCGAAGGCCGGAGCCTTCGGGGGGAGCAATCTTTATAAACTTTCGAGTTTACGCGTTATGCTGAAATCGGATCATCATCATCGCCGCCATCAAGAAGCAACACACCGCCTGCGATCGCACCAAGGCCCAAAAGGATTGGCAAGAACGGGAAGCCGCCAGACGCTGCTGGAGCAGGGGCAGGTGGCGGTGGAGGAGGCGGTGCAACAGTTGGTGTTGGCGCCGGAGGAGGTGGCGGAGCAGCATTAGGAAGTGGCAAAATGCAGCCACTTGCTTGCTGTGCGCAAAGAGTTGAAATGTAAGACATTACCACGCCGCCCCATGAAGAGCTGGCAGTAGTCGTCGCCGCGGTCTGAGCCTGAGCGGCTACTGGTGCGGTGACCATCGAAAGTGCGATAAGTGCACCAGTCATATTACGAAAAGACGTCATTATTCCTCCACATCACTATAATACGAAACAGCCGATGGTCCCATTTTCCGCTGTGTTCAGGTCGAAAACAAGGGAAGCGAATCCACAGCCCTCGTATTATTTGAGCCTTATAAACTAGATGCGCGATTGCAGAAAGTAAACAGCTGTAACAACGAAAAATGCCAGATAGACAAACGCTTGGCTGGGAAAAGTTGCGAAATTTAACATGGCCAATATGCAAAAGTCCTCTATAGAGAGGTTTGGGATCAGAAATTGAATGGCGGGTTTGGTGCGACCGGCTTAGTATGAATTTGACGAGGAGAATTTGATGATGAACCGTTTTGTAATGCTTGCTGGTGTCGCCGCTATGACTGCTGCTGCGCCTGCTTATGCCGATAATCACGCTGGTGAAGAGCTGCGCGGTCAAACTGTTGACATGATGTTTGCTGATGGCACACGCAACAGCGTGTTCTTTGGTTCAACTGGTGTCGCCACTATTTCCAACACAACTGGCCAGTCGGCTAATGCCAACTGGTTCATGCAAGGCGACAAAATCTGCCTGCGTGCCGCTTCTGCAACCGAGTGCTGGAACTATTCAGGCCGCTTCGCAGCTGGCCAATCGGTTTCCATGACAAGCAGCTGCAACAGCGCGTCAACTTGGACTGCACGCAATGTGAACCCGCCACGTCAACGTGTTGCTCCTACTATGGGCGAGCGCGGCTAAGCGAAAACATATGCGAATGATGGCTTCTAAAAAGCCGTTCTTTCGTCATGCGAAATTTTTGGTGGGTGCAGGTCTTCTTGGCCTGTGCCCATCATTCGTTTTGGCGAAGGGTGACGGCGAAACATCGATCTATGTTGAAGATGGCGATGCCGCTCTTCTGTATGAGGGGCAGATGCCACCTGGCAGCGTTGGCGTGGTCAATCCGTTTGAACGTGATTTGGCCGCTGCTCACGCGCGCTATGTCAGGGAATGGGGCAATTTGCCTCGCATTTCAGTGCCCGAAGGGCGCGCGCTTTCTTTAGGAAAAAGTGGGCCTCGTGTGGAGCTCTTGCGCCAGCGGCTTGGTTTGCCGGCTGGGCGCAGTTTTGATGCTCAGATGGAGACGCGTGTCAGGCTTTTCCGTCAAATGCATGGGCTCATCGATTCGGGCTGGATCGACGCCAAGATGATCACCGCGCTCAACCGCGACCCTGCGAATTATGAAGGTATCCTCAAAGCCAACCTCGATCACGCGCGGGAATTGCCCAGCTATTTGGGGTATCGTTATGCCCACGTCGATTTGACCAATCAGACACTTCAGATGATCGAAGATGGCCGAGTTATTGATGAAATGGCGGTTGTCGCGGGACGCATACCAACGCAGACACCAACGATGGCAGGGCTCGTTCGGCACGCTGTTCTCAGCCCTTATTGGAATGTCCCTCCTGATCTTGTGCGCAAAACCTATGCGCGGCGGATTATTAATGGCGGCAGTGCCTATCTACGCCGTACAGGCTTCGAGGCGATGTCGGGTTGGGAAGAAGATGCGCGGGTTCTACCTGCATCCTCGGTCGATTGGCGGGCAGTAGAACGCGGCGATTTTGATGTTCGTCTCCGCCAAAAGCCGGGGCCAGGAAATGGCATGGGCAAAGTGAAATTCATGTTCCCCAATGCTCTTGGCATTTACCTGCATGACACAGCCAGCAAGCACTATTTCGCCAAGCCGGAACGCTTGTTCAGCGCTGGTTGCGTTAGAGTTGAGCGACCGCAAGATTTTGGTGCTTGGCTGTTTAATGGCCAAATGCCGCAGCCTAGTGGGTTGCCAGAAGAGCAGGTCAATCTGCCTTTTCCGGTGCCGATCTACATTACCTATTTCACGGCAAAGCCTACCGTTATTGGCGATGATATCCGGATCACATATCGCGATGATTTTTACGATCGGATTGGGCCAAGGAGGCCTCAATTGGGCGGGTAGGCCGGTACAAGCCTAGTGGACTTAAGCGCGCCGCATGATTAGCACATGAGCCTATGAAAACATTTGCTCTTGCGCTCACAGCGCTCTCGCTTTCCGTTTCCGTCCCTGCAATCGCCGCGCCTAGTGTTGATGAGGTCGCCGATATGGCGCTTTCATCCGACACATATGCATGGGATTTTGTCGAGGGCATAACCACTGAAGTGGGGCCGCGTCAGGCTGGGACAGAGGCCGAGGCGCGCGCGCGGGTTTGGGCGATGGCTTGGCTAACAAAGCATGGCTTTGAAAATGTTGCAGATGAGCCGTTCGAAATGGAAACTTGGGTTCCGGGCGACTTGCACAAGGCTGAAGTGGTCTCACCATTCCCGCAGCCGCTGATCATCCAGCCCTTAGGCGGCAGCGCCTCTACCGGCCCTGATGGCATCACCGCCGAAGTGGTCGAGTTTGAAAACGTAACCGCCTTGCGCGCCGCACCCGAAGGCAGTCTCGAGGGCAAGATTGCTTATATCTCGCATTCTATGACGCCGACACAAGACGGTTCGCAATATGGCTTTGCAGGGCCAGCGCGCTGGGTTGGGGCAGGGATCGCCGCGAATAAAGGCGCTATCGCCACAGTGATCAAATCGGTTGGGACAGACAATCACCGCAATCCGCACACTGGCGGCACCACTTTCCGGACGCCCGATGGCGGCGCGGATGTGGGCCGCGCAGTGCCAACGCCGGCGGGCGCGCTTAGCCTGCCTGACGCTGCCAATTTGGAGCGCATGTTTGACCGCGCAAACGGCCGTCCGATCATGCTGAAACTGACGCTGACGCCGCGCAATTTGGGCACCACGGTTAGCGGCAATGTTGTGGGCGAGATTGTTGGGCGCGACCTTTCGCTGCCGCCAGTTTTGCTGGCTTGCCATATCGATAGCTGGTGGAATGCACCGGGTGCGTTTGACGACGGGGCAGGCTGCGGGATTATCGCCGCCGCGGCGCTGAATGTGCGCAAAACGGGCAAACCTTTGCGAACGATACGCGTGCTAATGGCGGGGGCAGAGGAAGTTGGTCTGTTTGGTTCTGTCGCTTATTCCAAGGCGCATATTGATGAGCCCATTGGCGTTGCGTTTGAAAGCGATTTTGGCGCTGACCGTGTTTGGCGCTTTGAAAGCAATTTTCGTGAAGCCAATCCTGAGCTGCACAAGAATCTGGCCGCATCAGTAGCGCGTTTCGGCGTTGCCAATTCCAGCATTGTGGCGCGGGGCGGGGCGGACATTAATATCGCCCGCGATCAGGGCACGGCGATTATCAACCTCAAGCAGGATGGTACGCGCTACTTCGATTTGCATCACACGCCTGATGATACGCTCGACAAGATCGATCCGGTGCAATTGCGTCAGAATGTCGCTGTATGGACGCAGGTCGCTGGCATCCTTGCCAATGAACCTGGCCAGATCAAACCGCGATGATATCTGGGGTGGTTTTGAAAGGATACTGAAGCTGAAAAGCGCCGGTATCCTTTAGTGCTACTTCCAAAGGATCACTCAACCAAGAAGCGCGCGCGCAGGTTGAATGAGCCGTCTCCAGAGAACGCGCCCTTAGGGTTCACTCGGAAGTTTGTGATCGCGGCATCGCAGCCATCTGCATCAGCGGTGGGGACGAAGTCCCAGCTTGTTCCGTTATCGTCGGAAAACTGCAGATCATCACCCAAGTTTGCTATGCTCACAAAAGTGTAGGCGAGATCAGAGGTTGTCGCTCCATCGATAAAGTTCACTGGGCCTGATCCGCCAATATCTGCGATGCACATTTTGCTATCAGCCGGCACAGTGTCGACCACAAATACTGAGTCAGCATCGGCGTCAGAAATGCCCGGGTTCGACACGCCAATTGTGTATTCAACCAGCGCTCCGGGGATCGCTTTTGGATCGGTCGTATTGTTGACTGGGTCCGAAAAGACGGTGCTGGTTTTGGTTACAGCCAGCTCAGTATCCGGCGCACAGAAATTGAAATCGTGGATGGCCATAGCTTGTCCATCTGGAACAGCTGGCGCGGTGGTGTGATTGCCGTAAGTGATAACGATCGTGTCTACCGCTGAGGTGAACGTAACCACAACATTGCCATCTGAAGATGTACCACCAGATGCGCCGTCACCAATTGCGGAGTTGCCTGCAACATAATTGACCACACCATTGGTTAATGTGGGGATAGTTGTCGCCCCCTTATACGAGCCCGTGACCGTCAACTTATCTGCGAAATCTCCGGCGGCAAAATCAATATCGAAAATCGTAAACTGCGCGCCTGCGATACCATTTGGCAGAGCCAATGTTGTCGTTGCCGTTTGGGATTGATTCGCAAAATCGATATATTGGTGCAGGCTGTCTTCGACCACGGCAATTCCGCCAGAGTTGGCCTGCGCAATCGATGGAGAAAGACCACCAAAAGCAGGGTCATTCACCCAAGTGCCCTGATTGGTGATTGAGAAATTGACATCACCAAACCCGGCCATCGCATAGGTATTATTGGTTGAGCCTGCGACCCAAGTGGTAGTATCCCAGTTGAACAAATTTTGACCAGCAGGGCAGGATAGAATGGGCGGAATGCCTGCTGTGCGTGCACCTTGAACAGTAAAGGATGCCGTATCAAAATCATCTTCTGCCGGACTGTTATTGCCAGGCGTAGAATCAATGTCGATGAGTGAAGATGTTGTCACCTCTGCATTGTTTATAATGGTAGCTCCCGGGGTCGCATCGACTGTGCCTGAAATTGTCAAAGTTCGCGTCTGACCCACTGCAATTGAACCGATGGTCCAGATGCCGGTTCCCGCGTTGTACGAACCAAACCCCGAGGACGATGAAAACGTAAAGCCCAAAGGAAGTACATCGGTCACAGTTACACCGGTCGCAGTTGAATTCGCTGCATTAGTGACCGAAAGCGTATAGGTGATCGCGGATCCGGCGGTTGGAGTCGGACTGCTGACATTCTTAGTCAGCGACAAGTCGGCGTAGGTTGCTGGAAGCGACGTTAGACGCAGTTCCGCATAACGAAAATCGCCATCATCCGCCGTTGGATACAGGTCGCACATCTCCAACGTCCATGTCCCATTGCTGGTCTCACCATTAAAGGCAGAAAGGGGATTGTCGGGGATGAAATCATTGGCGAATGGCGGCGGTGCAACCGTCGAATGATTGACGGTGTTACCGTCTGTATTGACGACTTGCGTGCCGCCGTCATTCAGTAGAACATTGAAGTTGTCGCCGCTCACACTGTTGGTGTTACCATTGGTCAGCTGCACCGTCGTTCCGGCAGGTGACCGCAAAGTAAATTGCAAGTCGCCGCGCCAAGTGTGCTCTGCGAAAATGCCGATATCGACATCGCTGATCGTAAAAGTGTCTCCCACGACAAATGTTCTCGACACAGGAGCAGCGCAGGTTGTTGAGCCATCAATGGTGGCATCAACGGTGTTGCTATAGGTGAATACAGCTTGGGCAAGAGCCGGCTGGCTTGTCAGAAACAAGACAATGGCAGCGATGCAGAGCCTTATAATCAAGGAGAGTTTGTTCAACATGTCTGCGCCTTAACGTCCTAGGCCGAGGAATGAAAATGTGTCGGCGTCGAATTTAATCCGAACCGCTGCATAAACACCTTTGTCGGTGCTGCGCGCTTCACCGAAGTCACGGTCGCGGAAGCCTTCGACATTGTATCCAAGCGTCAGCAACATGCCGTCTGCTGGTACAAATCCAACTTGCGGGCCGTAGGAGAAGCTGGTCACATTGTCTTCCAAATTTGCACGCACCGTACCGGTTGCACCCAATTCAAAGCGATCAGTGATGCCGATGCGCGCGTCTGCGCCAACCAGCAGTGAAGTGCCTTCAAATTCGATGTTCTCGAAACGGTCGAAATTATAGCGTGTGCCAACAAACAGTTCGAACTCGTCGCGGCGCACTTGCTGCTCGACTTCGTATTTGTCTTCGTCCCAGCCGCGCGGCGACCAATTGGCCGATACGCTGGCGAGTACGCGGCGTGAAGTCGCGCTGCCATCAACGAGCAAAGCAGTTTGACCTGCAGGACCAGCGTCGCCGGCAACAGCGTTGGTGATGCTATCGCTGCGATACTCAAGCTTGCTCAATACGGCGAAGTCAGAATTGTCAGGACGATGCGCAAAGGCAATCGAAGCATCAAAGATCTCACTTGCAGCACCGTTGTTGGCTTTCGCATTGGTCCAAGTAAAGCCTGAGCCAACGATGCTACCTTCACCCAGCTGACGGATAGCGCCAGCAGTTACGCCCTTGCGGTTTGCGAACTCACCATCACGGTATTCACCGCGTGCAATCGCGCTCCAGCGATCCTTGCGCCATGCGGCACCCAGGGTCACAGCAGTGAAATCTTCAAACAGAGTGCCGTTCGACAGTTGACCGCCGGTTGCAACAGGCTGCGCAGGGTTCACAACATCGGCAACATTGCCGGTGCCATTGAGTGTGCGGCTGCCATCAATGGTCGCATCCAAAGTCAGTGTCGGTGACACTTGCAAAGTTTGTGACAAACCAAAGGCTGCATAAGAACGCGTGCCAGCTTCGTCGATGCGTTGCTTGCCCACGGTGCTGACGACTTGCGCGCCATTCCATGGGGTCACTTCTACGCCGCCGCTAATGCTGCTGGCTTCGATGTTTTCGCCGTCGGCACGCTCATACTGGCCAACCAGTTTTACGTTGTTGGTCACAGCATAACGTGCGCTGAGACGGTGACGGTTAGGCAGATCAACGCTTTCCGTGTTGTTCAAAGCGATCGATGATGTCGCGCTCAGCTCAAGCTTATTATTGGCCAGACGCTGGGTCGCACCAATTTCAAGCACAGTTGACTTGTTGCGTGTGCCATCGGCCAAACGGTCGTTGAAATGAGCGATACCAATGCGGCCATCAGTGTTCTGGCTGCGGTAAGCAAGGTCAACTTGACCAGCGCGGCGGCGGTTAGTGTCGGTCAGGCTATCGTCCTGCCAAACGCTACCAACAACGCTGAGCTCTTCATTGATAAGCATACGGCCATCAACACCAAACTTGCGGCGACCAAGCTCTGCACCTGACTGCTGACCGATACCGTAATTGGCATCGAGCTGGCGGGCATAGGCGAGTACGTCGAACTTGCTTGTGCGGTGCTGCGCTTCAACCATCCAGCCGGTGGCTGTTTCGCCTTCTTTGCGGCTAAGGGCCACTTCAGCGCGAACTTCTGTGTTCTCGCCAATTTCAGCGCGCAGGTCGAGACCGCCCATATTGGTGCGGGCATCATCGCCTTTGTCCGTGACAGCAGTGGCACCGATGCGGATCTTGCCCGATTTGTCGGTCCAGCTGGTGCGCAGGCCAGCATTAAGCTCGCTATTGCCGAGGCCATCGGTTTCATACTCAGCCACAATGAACTGCGGGTTGAGGTCGAAATCGCGGCTCAAAACAGGCTGCTTGAATGTGATCGTGCCAGACAGCAGATCAATGTCATAATCGATAAAGCGTGTCAGTTCGCGGCTTGATACGATCAGTTCCGAACGGAAGCGGTCGCGTGTTTCAAGCGTGATGGTTTCGCTGTTAGCGATGATCGAACGATCTGACAAAGCATATGGGCCAGTGATACCTTGGCCTTGGAACTCGTCGCGTTGGAAACGGCTCGACACTTCTGCGGCAAAGCCTTCTGCGCGAACGGCGCCCAAGCGTGCCTCGCCCTTCACACCGGTTGCGGTGCGGTTGTAGCGGGTGAGGCGTGTTTGATCGAAGCCGGTTTCAAAGTCGCCATACAGCGCATAGAAAGTCGAAGTTTCGATGCGAACATAGAGCTTCTCGCGGCTCGCAGCATCAAAGCGGCGGCTCGAACCGTCAGCAAAGACAGTGTAATAAGCATTCGGGTCAAGCGTACCGAGAACACGTTGGTCCTCGCGCTGCTTGGCGCTGTCATAGGCGAGGGTGAGCAGATATTTGCCCAGCACGCGGCCTTTCGCATAGAGCGCAACGCGTGCATCATCACCAAGGTCACTGTCAAAGCGTCCGCTGCGTTCCATGTTATCGGCCACGCTTCGAGCACCCACTGTGCCTTCGATCAGACCAATAACGGTCCATTCGATATCGCCAGGCTCAATCCAAGTTTCCAGCTCTTGTTCGCGTACCACTTCACCGTCGTCAAAACGGAAGTCGAGACGAAGCGAACCAGAAACCATGGTCGGTGCCAGCTCGATGTGAGCGATGCCTTCATTGCCCTTGATAACCCAGCGTGCAGATGATGCACCCAAACCGGTCAGCTGATTAAGCTGCTGACGGTCAAGCTGGTCAGCGCTTTGGTAAGGTGCGCCGAGTTCAAACTCGCCGGAGATACCTTCGCGCAGAGGACGGTTGTTACGGTCGAGCACGCGGATCGCGAGCACAGGACGTGTGCGACCATCAGCAATCAGTTTCGATTGCTCTGGTACAAACTCAACCTTGGCAGGTGTGGTGGTGAAGAAGACTTCACGCTTAAATGTTTTGCGCACAGTGCCGAAGGTGTTGATGATATCAGCAGTCAGAACAGTGCGTTCTTTCAGCAAAGGAACACCGCGCCATTCGGATACTGCATAGCGGCCCTTTTTCGGGTTGCTGGTGCCATCAAACGCAAGCGGATCAACCGGCTCACCATTGATGCGCAGGTCAACTTTCTGACCTTTGCGGTGGCGGATAGCAACGCGGATAGACGGAGCGCGTGGGTTCGCATCGAGGGTAGGGGCCAAAAAGCCGTCCTCGCCATCACCCAATGCGAGCCAGTCTTGCGTAGGCGCAATTACAGGTTGCGCAGGGCGCTCAGGCGCTGAACCGGATGTGTCGATAGCGGACAACTTAGCAACTGATCCAGCAGGACGTTCTGCAGCAGTGTCTTCTGAACCGATAGGTTCATCAACAGCGTCAGCAAATTTGCGTGTCGCCAGCTCAGCATGCGCAGCTTGAGGCAAGATCGCATGGAAGTCTGCAACTTTCAGCGAACCACCTTGGCCGATGATGAAGCGCGAGGTCGCGCTGCCAGCATTGCGGCTAGACTGGTGACAATCGAGGAATTCTCCGCCTTCAGGCAAGGTCATACGTGATGCTTGCACAACATGTGTGCCCGGCACGACGCCTTCGAAGTGATAGCGGCCGTCAGCATCGGTAATCGCAAAGCTACCGTCTTCCATCATCACGCGCACACCGGGGATGCCGACACGCGGATCATCGATTGTGCAGGGGCCAGAAGTGATCCGGCCAATAATTGTCATGCGGCCAGCGATGCTTTCACGCTCAATATCAACTACGGCATTGGTCGTAGAGCTACGGCCCAAGCTATCTGTCGCGGTTGCTTCGTTTACGGCATCACCAGGAGGCGCATCAGGGCGCACAGTCATGGCGTAAACCACGCGGCGTGAGGCGCCAGCGGCGATATCGCCCAATTCGAATGTGATCTGGCGGCCATCTGCTGTGGTGGTCACAGCGCTAGGGTCGGCGGCACCATCGATGCGTACGGTATCCTGACGTAGGCGCATCCAATTGGACGGCACATCGACCAAAGTTACATCGCGTTTGACGCGGTCGCTATCGGGATTGCGGGCGGTAATTGTGTAGAAAACAACATCACCGGGCTGGGCAGAGCCGCGCGATGCGGTCTTGCTCAGAGCAATTTCGGTGGCCGGACGATCCAGCGGAATATCGATCTGAATAGGTGTCGGATCCGATAGTTCAAACGAACCGCCATAGGATGCCGAAGGATCAATCACGAAGGCACGGCCATCGGGGCGCGCGATTTGCGCGATCTGGTCTGGCGTGACCACAGATGGATCAGTGTAAGGTGCAGGCGGCGTCACATCGATACGGTACTGACCCAAGAATGTCAGCGGGAACCAATATTCACCTGGCGCCATAGGAATGACATTTCCAGCACCATCAGTAATCGGTTGTCCAGAAATAACCGTTGAAGGCCATGGAGTTACGCCGTCTTCAGCAAATACTGTTGCTGGAAGGCCAGTGGCTACATCGATCAGTGTCACGGTCGCGCCGCTTACTGGTTCACCGGTTTCGCTGTCGAATACTACGCCGAATGGATCGGCAAGAACTTCTACATCCGTGGAGACAATGACGTCCGCTTGACCGTCGCGGCGGATCGAAATTTCGATCATATTGCCGTCAGCAAGGCTCAACTGGCAATCGGATTGCACAGGAGCTGGCGGCATACGCACGGTTGGGATTTCACCGATGAAAATACCGGAATTTGGCTCGCTCTCGAAAATGGTGATTTCTTCGCGGTCGCCAGAACTGGTTTCGATAACAGCTATAAGGCTATTGACTGAATTGGGGTCAAGGTTCGCGGCAGCTGCGTTTACTTCGAACAGCAGGTTTTCGCCAGCATTGAGAATGTTGGTTTGCTCGACACTTGAGGTCGTCATTTGCGGCGATTGGCCGCCATTAGTGTTTTGAACGCTCTGACCGGTTCCGCACACAGGGTTTTGGAAGACAAACTGTGTGGCTGAGCCTGGGGAAGGACGAAATGCTGTGATTTTGGGCGGTGATGGGTCGACAGCAATCACAACCTCGTTGCTTTCTGTGTCGAAATCAATGCCTGCGAAAGTCCAGCTTGCTTCCGCTGTATTGGTAATGGTGCGCTCAGGATTTGTATCCTGAGCATGCGCCACGCCCCAAGGCATAGCTATAGGCAGCAGGACTGCAAGGAGTCCTGCTGCTAAACGATGCCAAGGGGAGTGTTTACGCACTGTGTTTTCCTCAGTCCTGCTTCAGATCAATCGATCGTGACGCGGAAATAGAGTGAGCGAGTAACGGTAGCCGCAATGTCACTAAGGACACCGTCAACTTCTGCGTCAGCCGCATTGTAGCTGCCGCCTGCAACGCCGCTTGCGCAGGCTGCATCGCCGTCAACAAAGATGCCGAAGCCAGCGTCATAAGTGACGTCAGCAGGCAAAACGTCGTTCACGTTCACGCCAGTGGCTGTTGCAGCGCCCGAAGCGTTAGCCACGGTGATGCAATATTCAATCGTCGCGCCTGGGATGGCTTTCGGATCGCTTGTGCCATTGATTGGATCGCTCACAACGCGGCTTGTTTTAGCAACGGTCACGTTAGCGCCTGCCACAACAAAAGTGTCAGTGTCAGAGTGGTCACCTTGGTTGGCGAGGTCTTCATCGCCAGCCGCGTCAGCAAGAACTGTGTCGATACCGGCGGTGTTCGCGCCAGCTGTGTCAGTCAGTTCAGTGCCAAGTGCTGCTGCACCGCCGCCTGCATGTGCGTCTGCTACAAGAGCAACGTCAGCAGTTTCGCCGTTTGCGGCAGAAAGTGGGGTATCACCAACAACGTGAACAGTGCGGGTCTCGTCTTCAGCCATCTCGTCGAGATAGGTGATCAGAGTATCGCCTGCGTCAAAGATGCCATTGCCATCATCCAAGTAGAATTGGACGCCGGTGATGTCGAAATCATCTGTGGCCGATTGAACGATCGACAGGTCAAGATCGACCACATCGTTCGATGAGTTGGTGACATCAAAAGTGATCGCAGCCTGGGTTTCGCCAGGTGAGACTGATGTTGATGCGCCGCCGACTTCTGCAACAACGACGTCAACCTTGCGGTCGACAACGAATGTATCAGAAGCAGTTTCTTCCGTTTGATCAACGCCGCCAACCTGATAGGCTACGGAAACGTTGTTCGTAATGGAATCACCAGCGGTAGTTCCTGCAGCAAATGCAGGACTGGCGCTGAGACCGACGAGTGCTAATGCGCTCACGGCACCCAGCAATTGCTTAGTGCGTTTCATGGTACTGGTCCTCTAAAATGCTCCACGCTTACTTTCGCCGCCCGCGGAACCTTGGCGACTTATCTTTCGCTTATCAGCGAATGATGGCTGGATATTCGAGGCGGCCCTTTTCACCCGGCTTCACAACCGAGAGGACCCATCGAACATGTGTTACGTCTGTGTGAGCAGCAGCACGGGCTTCTCCTGCTTCGCTTGTCACAGTCAGTGCACCCAATTTGCCCCAGTTCTTGCCGCCATCGACCGAAACGGTCAGTTCCGGATCAGCGTCAGATGCGAGACGGACGGGTGAAGGCACAGGATTGGTCACAACAAAATCGTTGACAGCTTGTGCGCCTGAATTTGCATAGTCAGTGCCGAAGATTAGGCGATCACCGGGTACGATGACGCCGGGCTCGACCAAGGTGGTTTTGCTTTCGCCAGTTTCACTGGTTTCAACCTTCACAAGCATCACATCTCCGGCAAGAGAGATGGGTTGCTCTTGCGCTGCGGCTGGCAGCGCGAGGCCAAACATTGCCACTAAGGCGATTGCTGATTTCATAATATTTGTCATAATTCTCAACCCTTTATTTGCCTTTCTTCCCATCAATCAATTGTTACGTCGAAGGTCACTGCATGGCTTGTGCCGCCAGCAACGGTGCCCAGATCAACTGAAATGTCTGTCGCAGAGGCTTCGCCAGCGTCATCGCCGCTCGCATCGGTCAGCGCGCCGCCATCTAGGGTCAGCGTGCCGGGCACGTATGAAGTGTCAGCTGGGATGGCATCGTCGATAACCAGATCAGCAACTGATCCAGAGCCGGTGACATTGGCTGTCAGTGTAAAGGTAACAACCGAACCAGGTACGGCGCTCGTGCCGCCGAACGGATCGACAACATCGGCTGATTTCACAAGGTCAACCAAAGTGACACCCGCGATCAGCGAACCAATTGCGCTTCCGTCACCCTCTGTAAGGCCGGTAATGGCATCGACGCCGTTAACGCCTTCGCCTGCAAATGTCGTTCCTGCTGGGCCTGTGCCGGTTACGGCTTCGGCTGTCAGTTCAACATCGCTTTCGTCTGTGTCTGCAACGCCTGCTGGAACCGTGGTAATGACGAATACAGTGATGTTCTCGTCTTCGGCCAGAACCGGTGTAGTCGCCGGACCGGTTAGGATCGTGTCTACGCCCGGATCATAAGTGCCATTGCCGTTTGTATCGACAGCAATATCATCAATCGTGGTATCAAAATCATTGCCTGCGACCGCTGGGTTGGCTGTCAGCGTGTAAGCTTCTGGGCCATTGCCGGTGTTGGTGATTTCAAAGGTAAGAACTTCTTCACCCGGCTGCGTTGCAATGGGGCCAGTGTCGAGCGAGGTGACCGTAACATCCAGCAACTCATCAACAGCGACCACAACAGTGTTTGAGTCGATTGTTTTAGGTGGTCCGCTGCCATCATCATAAGTGGCCGTCGCGGTATTTTCGATCAACGAGCCAGCGCTTACGCCAGCAGCATTTGCGGGCACAGCAGTGAGGAGGAACAGCGGCGTGGCTGCAAGCGATAGGAACAGATGTGTTTGCGTTTTCATGCCTACGTTATCGCCGCAAATGGTTATCGAACCGTTAGGATTTGCGGCCCAAAGCACTGTTTTTCGTGAAAAGATGTAAATTCAAGGATTGCTCGAAGTAGCGGCTGCGGCACGCAATCGCGGAGCTTTTACCAAGCTTTCATGCAGCTTCTGGGCGAGGGCGATTCAGTTTTGCGAGGGAATTCAAGGGTGCATTTAGTCTAGAAAACCCCTTTAAAAACCTCTGATTACCAAGGAATAATTCTCAAGCTGTGGAACTGCTGATTGGTTTCTCCGCTGGCGTTCTTCGGTTTATGTCAGTGCCTCTTCCTCAAACAGTTCGCTGCAAGGGGCCAACTTGTAAAATTGCGCGAAGATTTGCGGGAGACCTATCTCGCGCGCGTAAGGCGGGCTATGCACGGGGTAAGAATGAAGAGCGAAGGAGGATCAGCCATGCTGAAACGTGCAACAATCGGTCTTGCCGCTACTTTGGTGCTAACTTTGGCCTCGCCATTGGCTGCAGCACCCGAGGGCAATCTTAACTACACAATGGTTCGCGGCGACACGCTGAACCAGCTTGCGGCGGACTATTTTGCCGACCGTTCAGCCGTTCAAGAAATTATGCGCCTCAATGGCATTACGGACGATCGCCGGATCCCTGTTGGGGCAAATATCAAAATTCCACGCCGCTATTTGCGCTTCAAGCCCGTCGACATGCGTGTGCGTTCAGCTTCCGGTCCTGTGTTCGTGCAGGTGAAGGGCAAAGAAGTTGCGCTTCGTAAGGGGCGGCAAATAGTCGAGGGTGATGTCATCCGCACAGGGCGTAACGGCTTCCTCTCAATCGCCGGTTATGGCAATTCAAGGCTGTCTCTGCCAAGCAATTCACGGGCCCGATTTGTGGATGCAAGGCGCTATCTTATCAATGGGTTGGTGGACATTCAGGTTAAAGTACTTGAAGGGCGGAGCAATATTAAAGCGCCGAAACTGAAGGCGCAGGAACGTTACCGCGTAGGTACGCCAGTGGCGGTTACTGCGGTCCGCGGTACAGAGTTTAGAGTTGGCTACTCGCCTGATGGAGATCTTGGTTTGACCGAAGTCGTCGAAGGTGATGTGCTGGTCGGCAATGGTGCTGATGCAGTTGGAGCTCCTGAGGGCTTTGGCGTGTCTGCATCCTCGGCAGGAGTGAACGATGTCGAGGAGCTTCTGCCAGCGCCAGACTTGGTTGCGCCGACGAAGTTGCAGATGGAAGAAAGCATCGTTTTCGCAGCCAAGGGATTGCCTGGTGCCGTAGGTTATCGAACGCAAATATCTAGAGACGCCACCTTCTTAGACATTGTTGGTGAGGTAACCTCTCAAGACGGCAACGCTGTCTTTCAATCTCTGGAAGATGGGCGCTACCATGTCCGAGTTCGCGGAATTGCTGAGAGCGGCCTCGAAGGAAAATCGGAGTATGCTGCTTTCAAGCGAAAGCGCATAGGTGTCTCTGCAGAAGCAAAGAAATCAGAGTTCGCAGATGCATTTAAGTTTGCATGGCAAACTGCTGGTAATGGAGCCTCCTATACTGCTTTCCAGCTATGGGAAGCTGGAAATCGGGGGTCTTTGTTGGTCGATGAAATTGGGTTGACCCAAGAGGATATTTTTGTGAGCGATCTGCCAAACGGGACCTATCGTTGGCGCGTTGGGACATTCCAGGTGGATGAAGGTGAAACTCTCAAAGTCTGGGGCCCAATAGAGGAGCTCAAAGTAGCTGACTGAGCCGTGGCCAGCCGGAGCCTCTACTAGCACATGAGTAAATCGCGTCTTTTTGCGGAATGGTTTGCATTGCTGCTGGCCGCGGTTACTTTTGTCGTGCTGGCAGGTGACCGTGGGTGGGGCGAGCGTCTCGACCTCAATTTGCTCGACTTTGCCAGTTCGATCAACGCTGGCGAGGGCAGCAAGGATATTGTCATCGTTGAGATTGACGATCCCAGCCTTGCGCAGGTGGGCAATTGGCCTTGGGATCGCACCCGTCACGCTGAGCTGATCGATCGGTTGGCCGAGTTAGGGCCAGCCGCAGTTGCGATCGATATTCTATTTCTTGAAGCCACCGAGCCAGTCGCTGACGAGGCTCTTGCAAGTTCAATTAGAAATGCGGGCAATGTTATTGTTCCGCATACATTTTTTGATCGAACAGATGGCGTTGATGGAAGCGTTGCAGCGCTGCCAGTTCCCAGCATCGCTGCTGCAGCAAGTGGACTTGGGCATGTCTCAATTTTTCCTGAAAGAGACGGGATTGTTCGCCGGTTTTCTCCTATTTATCAATCATCTGATGGTAAATATGAGCATTTAATATTAGGATTATCTAAAGTTGCAGGTCGGGATATGGCGCAAGATATCGCTCAAGCTGATGCGCTTCCTATCATTCAGTATCAATTACCTGGCGGGTTTCTCACCTTCTCAGCTTCTGACGTGATGGACCGCGCGGCTCCGCAGGAATTCTTCAAAGACAAGATCGTTTTGATCGGCGCGACGGCGCAGGGGCTAGGCGATCGCTACGCAGTTCCTACCTATGCTGGAAGAATTATGAGCGGGGTGGAGGTGCAGGCCAACGCTTTGGACTCGGTTATTTCAGGGCGCACCTTGGCCTCTCTAAGTCCGTGGGTCATCACGGCCTTTCATCTCGCTGCGATTGCGTCTTTGTTCCTCGTCTATTGGCTCAGGCCGCCGGCAGAGGCTTTGCGCTACTCGCTTCTGTTAATCACCGCTTTGGTCGTTTTGGCGCTCGCTAGCGTCATCTTGCTGAGAACTTGGTTGCCGATTGCTCCTGCGCTTGCTGCGATCTTGATTGCCTATCCGCTTTGGGGTTGGCGCCGACTCTCGACAGTCAGCCGGTTTCTTGACCGCGAGGTCGAGGCTCTGCGTGCGAGTGGTCTAAATGATAGTGAAGCGGCCGCGGACCAAACGAATGATAGTGCAAGCTGGCTGTCCTCATTCGGTCAATCTTCAGCAGGTTTTGATGTGGTTCAACGTCAGGTTGCCAGTCTGCGCGGTCTCACCGGAGAAGTGCGCGAAAGGCTCAGCTTTATTCAGGATGTGGTGGATGCCTCTCCCGACCCCATGATGGTGTTTGACGGGCAGGGGCGCTTGGCCCTGTTCAATGCTACTGCGCAGGACATATTCTTAAAAGACACCCTCGATAGCGAGCTGACTTTAAACGAGTTGGTTGCGCAAATAGGCGGGGACATCGATGGGCAGGCGAACGAAGTAAACCTTCCGCGTGAACGCACGTTCCTGCTTGCATCGGCGCCGTTTGATGCGGTGTTGGGCAGCGAGATCGTGGCGCTGCGCGACATCACTGCTATTAAACAAGGTGAGCAGCAGCGACGCGAAACGCTTGAATTTCTCTCTCACGACATGCGTTCTCCACAGGTCGCGATTATTGGTCTTGCGGGCAAGGCCGGCAAGGCGCTGGATCATGAGGATCGACTTGATCGAATTGCTGAGCAAGCGCGTAGAACGCTGACATTGGCTGAGAATTTTGTGCAAATCGCGCGGTTAGAGAACGAAGGTATCCGAGCTGAGGACACCGAGATGGGGGCTTTGGTATTTGAGGCAGCTGACCGAGCCTACGCTATTGCCAAGCGCAAGAGCATTCGGATTGAATGTGACGTGCCAGAGGACCCGATTTTTTGTGAGGTGGATGCCTCGGCCATATCACGCGTTGTCGACAATTTGCTCAGCAACGCGCTCAAATTCTCCCCGAACTCTTCTCGGGTTACCGTCTGTTTGGCGGAGGCGGCCAATGATCGCCTATCGCTTGTCTTGGAAGATCAGGGCCCAGGAATGCCCGCAGAGCGCCAATCAGAGCCTTTTGCAAGGTTTGGGGCGCATGATAGCAAAGCAGGCCCCAGCGCTGGCCTAGGGCTCGCCTATGTCAAAAGGGCGGTCGATGAGCATGGAGGAGCGATTGCCGTCCGCTCGGCGGCCAACAAGGGCACACGGATTGAGATCGAGCTGCCTATATCACAGGCGGTCGGCCTTTAGATCACGCTTCCTGTGGAACATGATGTTCACTCCGCAGGTATTTGAATAAATTCCATTATAGCGGAGCAAGTAAGGCGTCGCGAACCAACGTGTCTGCCAAATCGTCAAGCGGGGCTGGATCCCCTTTGCATCCCTGACTTTCACCTTCCGCACGGTGTACCCGCTCACCGCTGGTACGATTGAAGAGCACCAAGGTGGCTCGATAACGCACGTCTTCGCAGCGATCGAGGAATTTGCTTTTGCGCGGAGCCGATTGGATTACAACGCCATTTTCGCCGCCTGAGCGCGAAGAGGCTAGGGACATGTCCTTGTGCATTGTGGAGATAGCAAAGTCGCCGATGACGTCTGCTGTGTCTTTGGAAGGAACACCGCGCGCTCGGAACGCCAATTGCAATTGCTTGCGAAAATCAATGCGAAGGCCTGCGTCTTCCTTGCTGGAAAGAATGGCAACTTCGCGCAAGCCAGCGGCGTTGCCGATGCTGTCTTGAATGGTTGGTTCAGAATAGACCGCGCAACTCGCCAATAACGGGGTTGAGGTCAGCACCAGCAATGCGGTTCTCCAACGCGGAGAGGCCCAAATGGCGCGACTCATGATAATCCCCTAGCTGATTGGCGTATCGTCTTCCTCATCGATATACTCATCCATGCGGTAACCGAAACCGAAAACTGTCCGGATTACAAAACCATTTTCAGGATTGAGGTCAAGTTTGGCGCGCAAACGGGAGATATGCACGTCGATTGTGCGGGTCTCCATTTCGGCATTTCCGCCCCACACGCGGGAGAACAGATAGCCGCGCGATAGAGGGCGGTGCAAATTCTGGAAGAATAGATCGATAAGATCAAATTCCTTGGCTGTTACCTTGGCTTCAACCTCTTTGACGGCAATAGATTTCTCCATACGATCAAGAGTGTATGGGCCAAAGTTTACATGGCGTGACTGCGATTCAGCGGCATTGCGCCGTCCAGCCGCTTCGACACGAGCGCGGATCACTTCATCGGATTCCGGCTTTACGATATAGTCGATTGCGCCTGCCTCTAGGCCGCGAACAATGTCGGTTTTATCTGGCCTGCTGGTCAGCAAAATGAAGGGTGGGCATGATGGGATGTTTTCCACAGCCCATTCCAAAACTTCAATGCCAGTACGGCCCGGCATGTTCCAATCGAGCATCACAACGTCGAAAGTTTCGCGTTTCAGCGCATTTTGAATATCGAGACCATTGCGATAGCAAGAGACTTCATGCCCCGCTGCAGACACAATGCCGGCCACTTGATCAAGAATTTCCTGCTCGTCGTCGGAGATAGCTACCCGCATGGTTCCCCACCTTATGTTAAGCGTAGTTCCAGCTCTTTTACATCTTACCCGTTTTTGAACCAGTCTCTGCGGCTTTTGAAGAGCTGAAATTTACAACTCTTTACCGCAGGCAACATTTTTACGCAGGACATGCGCGTCCCGATGGGGATTTGCTATCAAAATAGGGGATGTTGCTTGAAAAATGGTCGGGGAGACAAGATTCGAACTTGCGACCCCCTGTACCCAAAACAGGTGCGCTACCAGGCTGCGCCACTCCCCGACCGATTTTCAGCGTATCTGTCTCAAAAGACAAACTCGCATGCATCGCTTAAATCGCGGTGGTGGGCCCGGCAGGACTCGAACCCGCGACCTAGCCGTTATGAGCGGCCAGCTCTAACCAACTGAGCTACAGGCCCAGACCATTATCGCGCGATGCGAAGAGGCCCCTACAGCGCCTTTTATATTGTTACAAGCGGTAGTCGCACCAAAATTTCGACTATCTCACAATTGAACGCATAATTTCGGCCACACTTGTGGGTTTTACGCCCTGTTGATCGAAATATGTGAGAATGATCCGGAGCCACTCATACAGTGTATCCAGATCGCTCTCATTGCGGACATACGGTGTAAAGCCAGGCGCAAGTGACGGACTATGCAAAGAAAGTACGATTACCGGCAAGCCGTCGTCAATCGCCATATCGGCGCCGCGCAGGGCTTCTTCGACGGTAACCCCTTCTGGAGTGAGCGGTATCTTCTCCAACATTTTGGTGTGCGCCAAGATACCGCCTAACCGAGGTAATTTTTTGAGGAATGAAGCAAGCAACGGCCCTTGCTTGCGCAGCAAACCCCAAAACACCGTCGTTACTGGCAATTCGAGCAGGGCCCGTTCCGTGCCGATCCAATAGGGTTTGAGCGGGTGGCGCGAGTAATTGGGGCCATGCCTGTCGCTATAGTCATAATTTGACCTGACGGATGTATCGATCGCGAAGCCGTTGTCCTCTAGCAGGCCAGCGGTGCTTGGGCCTAAGCCATAGCGACCGGCGCGGTAGATTAGCGGCGCAGAGCCAAACCGTTCCTCGATAGCCTTTGCCAGCGTTTCAAACTTCGCTTTCTCCAATTCCGGTGGCAAGTTTCCTGCAAAGGAATTGCGGGTCGTCACTTCCTCTTCATGAGGCGGACTGACCCAAGGATGCAATTGCAGGCCAATTTCTGCTTTTCCGCTTTTCGCAGCATCGCCGAGGAGCTCGACGGCTTCGTCGGACTGCACTATCGGCCAATCGACCAAATAGAGCGGAATTATGCCGATCCCTTCGCAAAAGCTCTGAAAGCGGGCAATAGCTGGCACGTGTTTAAGGCCATGGTCCGTGGCGCTAAACGGCGCGTTCCAATCAAATTCTTCTTCGGTATCGACAGTAAGCAAAACGCGCTGGCCAAAGCCTGCTGAAAACTCAGCTTCCTGCCGCGGAGTGGGTGAATCGAGCATGGATGCACTTGTGATGGCTGCTTACCCCGGCCTAAATTACCCCCCCTCGGCCAAGCGGAGGCTGTGACTAGCCCGATTGCTGGCTATCATCCGCTGCTTTTCGAGCGTCGTCAGGGCTAGGGCGGCTGCCTTCTCCGGTCAAGATCGGGAGAACCAGTATTAACCGGTCGCCAGCAGCGCTTAGGTCTCCGCCAGCAGATCGAGCCTCTGCGCGGGCTAGGCGCAGACTGAAACCTGCGCCAAACAGTCCAGCGGACAGACCATCGGTTGACGGATTGATATCTGCGGCAAAGGGTTCGCTTTCTGCCTGCAATTGCGCAGGCATGTCCCATTGCACTCTAACCTGACCGGCATGCTCGGCGATGCTGAGCGCCAAATTTTCTGACGCGGCGCAGCATCCCGCCAAAGTGCCCATGATGCGCCAGATCATTGCCTCAGCATCATCTTGATCGACACCGACCAGCAGCGGGCCCGCATCGCCTTCTGCCAAATCAAAGCCAGCCATGCGCGGCGCAAGCACAGGCTGCAATTGGGCGGTCATATGTTCTATGATGGTGCTGATGTCGCTAGACCCGTCGGGCAAGGTCAGCGCGCCGCTTTCCAGCCGTGCCAGCCGCTCAAGCTCATCAAAGCCAGCGAGAATGCGTGCGGAATCGCTAGCAATATCAGCGGCCAGCGCGCGATATTCATTCGGGGCAGGGCCGAACAATTGTTGCTGGATAATCTCTGCAAAACCCTGAAGCGCATTTACCGGCGTGCGCAATTCATGCAGCAATTGCCGAATGCGGTCTGCTTCACTGTTTGATGCGTCTTGGGCATTAGACTTTACGCGACGCATGCGGCCCATATACCCCTGGAAATGGCCGCTTCGCCGCTGAAATCGTGGCTGTGCGTCCACAACCCACTCGCCAGCAATGGCCGGCGCGCCCTCTAAAGTCAGCATCGCGGCTCTGATCGGCTGATGGCGTGCAAAGGCGCGTGCAGCAGGGGAGGGCTCGTCGACTGTGCCAATTTCGCGCGGCTCAACCAGCCGCTTGCCGATGATCATCGGGGCAACATGCTGCTCCGCCCAATCAATTCGTCCCGTAATATCGGCGGAAAACCTGAAGATTGTGGCGATTTTGCCAGATGCGCCTAGATTCTCGTCGAGCGGTAGGCGCGGCGAACTTTCTCCTGCGGCAGAAGCGGGCACGCGATCCTTGCGGAATTGCGCGATACGCTCAACCAGCTCTGCGATCTCGGATTTTTCAATGTCGCTGGGCGAAGTGCGGTTTGTCGCGGGGGCCTTGGCGACTGGAGCGATTGGTAGCCCTTCTGGAGAAATCCCGCGAAGGGCGCTTTTATCGTCGCCTGATGGAGAGGAGGGGCTATTTTGCACATTTGTATCCCTATCGGATACTAGCGCTTGCTCTCCTTCGCCTGATAGGATGCTCGCGGTCTCTTTTTCTGTGTCAAATTGCTCCTCGGGAACAGGTAGGCCGCGATCTGAAACGCCCAATTGCTCCAACAATGCCTCTGCACGGCTTGGCAAACCCTCTCTCCGGCGCAAGAACCCGCGTGCACGGATCGGCAAATGCGGGATCAGCGCAGTCCAATCTTCCTCGCTAAGGTCGGCGCGGGCAATCGCAGCCGAGGCGACGTCCGGCTCATCCTCCGCCAAATGCGCGGCCAATTCAGCATTGCGGAAACGCCAGCCGGTCTCGCGCACAATGCCAGCGCGATCCTTCGCCGGGATAATTTCGCCCAATGCGCCCAGCCGCAACCATGCCGCTGCCAGCAGGCTTTCATCCCCGCCAGAACCGTGCGGGCGATTGCCCAGCAAGTCGAGCAATTGCCGAAATTGCGTGCGCGCAGCCGCTTCGCCATCCGCACGGTGGCGCAGGACTGTGGCAAGGCGGTCATCGAAGAACATGGAGGCGGCGCTGATCCTTTGGGGCAAGCAAGTGAAGTCGCTGCGCAATGCAGGCGACATACCGCCCTATCAGCATAGTGCACATTTCGAACCATCGCTTATGCCTGCGTTGCAAAGCGGGACAATTGCTGCCAGACTAATAATATTAGCGTGGACATGAAAAATGTGAGTGTTCATTGCTGTGCGAAGCATTGAAAATGACGGCGGCCTTTGTTGATCGGTTAAAATGCGCCGCTACACTGCGCCTAGAGAGGGAAAACGGAAAGACATATGGCTAATCTGGATGATATTGACCGGCGCTTGCTTTCTGAATTGCAGGCAGAGGGGCGCGTGACCAATGTGGAGCTGGCTCAGCGCGTGGGTCTAACTGCGCCGCCGTGTTTGCGCCGTGTGCGGGGCCTCGAAGAAGCGGGCGTTATTCGCGGATATCACGCCGATTTGGATGCCTCCAGCCTAGGCTTTGCGATCACCGTCTTCGCCATGGTTAGCCTGAAATCCCAAGCCGAAAGCGCATTGCGCGAATTTGAAGATCATATGGCCGAGCTGAAAGAAGTGCGCGAGGTGCATATGCTCAATGGCGAGATCGACTTTATTCTAAAGATCGTCAGCCGCGATTTGCAAAGCTTTCAGGAATTTCTGACCAGCAAGCTAACCCCTGCGCCTAATGTTGCGAGTGTGAAAACATCGCTGACGATCCGCACTTCGAAACATGAGCCGGGTGTGCCGATTTAGGTAAAATGCACCCAAGTGTTCCAGCACCGGTAAATGTTGAAGACAAGCCAAATTGAAGAAACTGGCAGAACAAACATGTCGTCTTTAATTTTGGGACCAATATCCAAATGCCTGTTGGCATAAACCAATCCCGAACAAGTAATTGAAAAAACTGGAAAGATAAAGAGGAACGTATAGGTCCCCTCGGGTTTAGCGAGCCGGGAATTGTCATAGACGATGTTGTATAAATCTTCAGTGATCGGCACAATTTGCAACGTCACTATTGAAAGCAATGTTGATGCCACGGCTAAGGCTGATACCCACATAAGCGTGCTTTTACGAATTCCTTCGGGTCGTTTGACGGTAACTACTCCTCACGCTCCGCTAGCCATTCCTCCAGCCATTTGATCGAGTAATCCCCGTTCAAAATATCATCCTGCTTTAGCAGTTCCTGATGCAGCGGAATATTGGTGACCGGCCCTTCGACAACCATTTCCTCCAGCGCGCGTTTGAGGCGCATGATGCAGCCTTCGCGGTTGCGGCCATAGACGATCAATTTGGCGATCATGCTGTCGTAATAGGGCGGGATTTTATAGCCTGCATAAAGCCCTGAATCGACGCGCACATGCATGCCGCCAGCGGGGTGATAATAGGTCACTTCACCCGGTGATGGTGTGAATTTGAACGGGTCCTCGGCGTTGATCCGGCATTCAATTGCATGGCCGTTAAATTCGATCTCGTCTTGTTTAACGGACAGCGGCAGACCGTCTGCAATGCGGATTTGTTCACGCACCAGATCGACGCCGGTGATCGCTTCTGTGACAGGGTGCTCAACCTGCAGGCGGGTGTTCATTTCGATGAAGTAGAACTCGCCGTCTTCCCATAGGAATTCGATGGTGCCGGCGCCGCGGTAACCCATATCGCGCATCGCTTTGGAGCAAACTTCGCCCATGCGCATGCGTTCTTCATCGGAGATGATCGGGGAGGGGGCCTCCTCTAAAACCTTTTGGTGGCGGCGTTGCAGCGAACAATCGCGCTCGCCCAAATGGATGGCATTGCCCTTGCCATCACCAAAGACTTGAAATTCGATGTGGCGCGGATTGCCGAGGTATTTCTCAATATAAACAGTGGCATCGCCAAAGGCCGCTGCTGCTTCGCTGCCGGCTTGGCTCATCAAGGTTTCAAGCTGATCTTCGCTTTCGCAGACTTTCATGCCGCGACCGCCGCCGCCTGATGCCGCTTTGATGATAACGGGATAGCCAACCTCAGCGGCGATCTTTTTGCCTTCTTCAGGATCAGATACTGCACCGTCAGAGCCGGGAACAAGAGGCAAGCCCAAATCGCCAGCCGATTTTTTGGCCGCGACTTTATCGCCCATCGTACGAATATGCTCAGGCTTTGGGCCGATCCATTTGATGTCATGCGCCTCGACTATGTCGGCAAATTTGGCGTTTTCAGACAGGAAGCCATAGCCTGGGTGGATCGCATCGCAATCGGTGCATTCGGCCGCTGAAATAATGTTCGCAACGTTCAAATAGCTGTCGGTTGCCGAGGGCGGACCTATGCACACGGCGTGATTGGCAAGGCGCACATGCATGGCATCGGCATCGGCGGTGGAGTGCACCGCGACTGTTTCAATGCCCATTTCATGCGCTGCGCGGTGGATGCGCAATGCGATTTCGCCGCGATTGGCGATGAGGATGCGGGTAATGGCCATGATTGCGTTCCCCGCTTAGCCGATCACGACAAGCGGCTGGTCAAATTCAACCGGTTGCGCATTGTCGACGAGGATGGCTTTGATCGTGCCAGCCTTGTCAGCATTGATCGGGTTCATAACCTTCATCGCTTCGACGATTAGCAGCGTGTCGCCCTTGGCAACGCTGTCGCCGACATTGACAAACGGAGGCGCGCTTGGCTCGCTGGAGAGGTAGACTGTGCCAACCATCGGCGATTTGAGCGCGTCTGCATTGGCAGCAGGCGCGGCGTCTTCGCTAGTCGGTGCAGCGGCGGCTGGCGCGGGCGCTGCGGCAGCCGGAGCGGCCATGATGGGGGCAGGGGCTGCGGCAACAACGCCGCCGCCGCGAGAGACTTTGATCTTGCGATCATTGTCTTCGACTTCGATTTCGGTGAGGCCTGTTTCATTAAGCAATTCGGCAAGTTCGCGAACGAGGCCCGTGTCCACGTTCATACCCGATTTCGCTTTGCCACCCGACTTTTGTTCAGCCATGTATTTCCCTTACGTCTTGTTTGACGCGTAATTATGCGCGGGCGCGGGCCGTTGCAAGGAAATACAGCCTAAATGTCACCGTCTAAGACATGTCCAAGGGCGATTTCATAGCTCTTTGCGCCGTGGCCCTCGATGGTTTTGACCGCGGCCATGCCGATATACGAGGTATGGCGGAAAGCCTCGCGGGTTTTGGGATCGGAAAGATGTACTTCAATAACCGGAATGGTTATCGAACGGATCGCATCCAGCAGCGCAATAGAAGTATGCGTATAGGCGCCAGCGTTCAACAAAACAGCGCGCGCGCCTTCTGCATTGGCCTCATGCAGCCAATCGATCAGCATGCCTTCGTGATTGGTTTGCCGCATGTCGATGGTGTGGCCAGTGCCATGCGTTTGATCTTCCAATCGGCCCGCAATATCATCAAGCGTATCAGAGCCGTAAATCTCAGGCTCGCGCAGGCCAAGCAGGTTGAGGTTGGGGCCGTTCAAAACATAGATGGTCTGGGTCATGCGGGGAGATGTAGCCGTGATGGTGGCTATTTGTCGACGCCCTTCACTTTGCCCCACCACTCATACCGTCGTGACTTTATAGAAAAATGCATTGTAATTCATATAGTTAAAGGATTCAGGGCGGTTTTGTGTTTATGAGTGACTTTTACTTATTCACACTCAGCCTATAACCGTTGCCGTATTTTCTAAAATAAATCATAGATTTAGTTGTTTTCACGAGTTCGGGGGTCCCGTTTAAACCCCTCTGCAACAACACCGATGGGTTTGTGGTGCGTTGTTAGGGTGATATGGTGGGGAATGACTGACGCAAATTCTAATTTGACCTTAGCTGAACTTGAACTCAAGGCTGCTGCTTATCGGGCTAAGGCTGACGAGCTGGATATGGCGGTGGCGGCGGTTTATGCTGCTCTTGATAAAGACGGAGGAAAGCTCAAGCCGTCAATTGCGTCCAATAGTCCTATTGCAAGAAAGCGTGCGCCCAAGATATCCACGAAATGGGTTTCTGTTTTGTTGGAGTTGGCCCGATACCAACATGCGCTCGGAACCGCTTTTGACATGGTCTTCACAATCGACGCTGTAGATGTCGTTCTTAAGCGACAGATGAAGCCTTCCGAGGTGCTTCGGCATTTTGAGGCTTACATTGAGGCTGGCTGGCTAGAGATGGTTGGCGATAACCAAAATGAGTTCTGGCTCACTGACGCAGGCCTCAAGAAAATCGACTATGCAGCCAACAAAGCAAAATAGGCAGTGATCCTAAGCCTTGGAAGCCTCGACTAACAAGATGATTGCAGCCGCTGTTTGATGCAATTGGAAAGCGGCAACGTGTTTTGGCACTGTACGCTTGCTTTGACCTGCCCCGTGACCGCTTGCTTTGTTCCGGACAGTGCCAACACCACTTTGCAGAACTGTTCGAAGGCCGGTAAATTCGCTTTCCATGAAGCCCGGAATTAGCTCCTTTTCAAACACCACTTTTAGTAGTGTTTTTAGCGTAGCATTTTCATCAAGTCCCCAATCCTTTTGGGAGCCAATTACCTTAATTGTGCTCTCAAGAGACTTAAATGATTCATGCAATGTCGTCTCGTAATTACCTTCTTTGAACGCGTCGAAAGCGTCGAGGAACTCATGCTCCGCTGCTTCATATGCGCTGTCAGACAGAAGTTGCAGTGCAGGGACAACAATCTCCTTATGACCAAATTGAGAATCAACTTGAATCATACGACCATTCTCGAATTGGTAACCGATTGATTGCTCTAAAAAGCGGTCGTTTATCTCTTGCACCAAGGCTTTGAGGTTAGCAGCCTTAGCTTGCGTGCTGACCATTTTAACGAGCGCCAAAATCACACGGCACACCAATTCAACAGCATCCAAAACCTCATCGGTTATCGGGTGGTTGACAAACCAGTCTGAGAATTCGTCACTCCTGCTATACGCCCCAGCTAACTTCATCACGCCAAGTTCCTTGCGCATTCCATCGGTTAGAGTTTCGTAGATTTTTTCGTTCTGATGAAGGCCAGAGATTCTGTCAGCCTGATCCAAAATCTGTAGAACTTGGTTTCGGGCCTTTATTGGAACTTCGTCGTAAACTAGAGGATCAACCGATCCGCGTTGAAGTCGTTTTCGGCGTGAGAATGTGTCGGGAAGTTGCATCGGTTTAGTTTGGCGAGAACATCGTCCCGCTGCAACACTATCAACGATTTATCACCGATTTGTTCGTGTAACGTTCCTTTCTAGCCCAACTTCATTTTGGAGCTAAGGGAACAATAAGCTAAAGCTAGCAGTTCTTACACAACCGTGCAGAGTGCTTGCCCCATTGGCGCGCGGCAGTATAGCCGAGGTAACCAGTGCCAAACAAAGCGTAAAGCGGCTCAGGCAGGCCGCCCAGATATGAGTTCATGCCAGCGGCAATATCGCGCGCAGCGCCCGGGTTGAACGCGGCAAGAACGCCCATCGGCAGGGCCCATAATATCATCGCATACATGACATAGAGGAAGCTTGGTCGGGCGCGGCTGGTCCAGGGATCAATGCTTTGCGCCTCGGCGACGATGGCCTGCAATTGCGCCTCGATCATGCGCATTTCTTGGCCGCCTTCCAGCTTGATCAGCTCCAGCTTTGCCTTGGCGCGGGCTTCTTTGTCAGGGATGATCTTATCAATGATGGATGCGATCGGACCAATGAGGGCTTCGAGTACGGCCATGCAGGTTCTCCTATTTGCGATTCGCAATAGAGATAACCAAATGGGTTAGTGTAGGAAAGCGAGATCGCCTATAGATGAAGCGAGATCACCCCTAGACGAGCGTTTAAAACGCTAGATCACCTATCAATGCTATGAAAATTCCACTGGTCGGGACGACTGGATTCGAACCAGCGACCCCTACACCCCCAGTATAGTGCGCTACCAGACTGCGCCACGTCCCGATACCAGTGGAGCTGCCGCCTATAGGCAGGGCTTTTGATGCTGGCAAGCGGGTAAAGTCGTGCGCAGACCAGCCTTGATGCATTGCGACCCTCTTGCATTGCTGCTAGTCGCGCCCACTTACGGTTAAGAGGGTGAGGAATGCGCAATGAAAAGTGCATTTAACGCGCCGTCTCAAACGCTTTTTGATGACTTGCAAATAGGCTTAGAAAAACAATGATTGAGCTACTCGCCGCCGCTGCTGGACCTGCGCAGCCCCCGTCTTGGATGACTTGGGCACCGATTGTCGGCATGATCCTGATCTTTTGGTTCCTGATCATTCGCCCCCAAATGAAGCGGCAAAAAGAGCACGCTGAAAAGGTCGAAGGCCTGAAAAAGGGCGACCAAGTCGTCACCGCTGGCGGGCTCGTTGGCAAAATCGTGAAAGTCGATGATGACTATGTCGAGCTTGAACTTGGCAAAGACACCCGCGTTAAAGCGATCAAGGCAACCATTGGCGATGTCATTCCAAAAGGCGGCTCTGCTGCAAATGATTGATGCAATGCAATTTGTTGTTCCGGTGAATAAGGCGAGCGTTACCCATGCTTGAATTCCCTCTTTGGAAAAAGATCATGCTGTGGGGCGTGGCATTGGTTGTCGCTTTGGCGGCTGTGCCTTCTCTCACCAGCAATAGCGGGGTAAAATGGCCCGAATTTCTGCCCGATCCTGAGATTAATCTCGGCCTCGATCTGGCAGGCGGCAGTCACTTGCTACTCGAAGCTGAACCGGAGCAAGTGGCGCGCCAACGGCTTGAAACGCTTGAGGAAAGCGTTCGCGCTGAATTGCGCAATCGCGAGAAAAAACGCATTCGTATTGGCGATGTGGCGACCAATAATGGCCGCCTCAGCTTTCTTGTCAGTGAAGCTTCTGATCTGGACGCAGCGCGAGAGCGGCTTGAGCCGATTATGGCAGGCACTGGCTTAACGCGCGAGTGGGATTTGTCGGTGGTTGATGGCCAGCGCATGGTACTGACCCCGACGCAAGACGGGCAAGAAAACGCAGTTGATCAAGCCATGGAAGGCGCGATCGAAGTTTTACGCAAACGGATTGATGCGCTGGGCACGCGCGAGCCGACGATTATTCGCCAAGGCGATACGCGGATTGTGGTTCAAGTTCCGGGGCTGCAAGACCCCGAAGAATTGAAAGAGCAGGTCGGAAAAACCGCGCAGCTTGAGTTTAAACTCGTAGATGCGACAGCCCTACCAACCGATGTGATGCAGGGCATTGCCCCTCCAGGCAGTGAAATCTTCCCTTATGCAGAAGGCACTCTGAGTGAAGGCAATTTCGTTGCGGTTGAGCGTCTAGGCGGCATTCGCGGCGACAGCCTGATTGATGCAAGCGCAGGCGTAAATCCTGAAACACAGGAAGACGTCGTCAATATCGCTTTCGATAGCCAAGGCGGAACCAAATTCGCCAAGTTGAGCACGGAAAACGTTGGCCGGCAATTTGCGATCATCTTGGATGATGCGGTGCTTTCAACGCCTGTGTTCAATGAGCCCATCCTTGGCGGCTCGGCGCAAATTTCGGGCAGCTTTACCGCAGACAGCGCGAACCAATTGGCGATTTCGCTGAAATCGGGAGCTTTGCCGGTTGAGCTGAAAATTATCGAAGAGGAATCGGTTGGCCCTGACTTGGGTGCTGACTCGGTGAAGCGCGGGCTTCTTGCTCTGCTCATCGGTTCTGTCGCGGTGATTGCTCTGATGATTGCAACCTATGGCCGTTTCGGCGTCTACGCGACTGGCGCGCTGATCATCAACGTGCTGATGGTGCTGGGCGTGATGGCGATTTTCAACTTCACGCTGACATTGCCGGGCATTGCAGGCTTTGTTTTGACGGTGGGGGCAGCAGTGGATGCAAACGTGCTGATTAATGAGCGTATCGGCGAGGAACGCAAACGTGGCCGGCGCATTATTGCAGCGGTCGAAACAGGCTATAAAGAAGCGAGCCGCGCGATTTACGATGCGAACATCACCAACTTTATCGCTGGCGTTTTGCTCGTATCCTTTGGTTCTGGCCCGGTTCGCGGCTTTGCTGTCGTGCTGATCGTTGGCTTGGCCACTTCCGTCTTCACCGCCGTTGTTATGACCCGCATGTGGGTCGCTGGATGGTTGCGCAATGCGCGGCCCAGTGAACTGAATATTTAAGGGGCCAATGTCATGAAATTGCTCAAACTTGTCCCTGACAACACCAACATTCGCTTCCTCAAACTGCGAGTGCCGTTCCTGATTGTCAGCATTTTGCTGATCATTGCCAGCTGGGCTTTGGTTCTGACCAAGGGCATTAATTACGGCGTCGATTTTGAAGGCGGGCAAGAAGTGCGCGTGACATTCACGCAAATGGCAGAGGCGCCGATCCCTGAATTGCGGGAGAAATTGGGTGCATTGGGATACGGCACGCCGCTGATCCAGCGCCTAGGTGATGAAAACCAAGTCTCCATCCGTGTCAGCCTGCCTGAAGGCGCCGCTGATCAGAAAGAGGCCGCCGATGCCATCGGCAATGCGGTGATTGGTGAGATCAACAAAAGCTATGATGATGTGCGCGCAGACAGCAACCGCACCGTATCCGGCAAGGTCGCCGGTGAATTCCGTGAAAGCGCCGTATTGGCTCTAGGCGCGGCGATGCTGGCGGTGGCGCTGTATATTTGGATCCGGTTTGAGTGGCAATTTGGCGCAGGCGCATTGTTTGCCCTGTTCCATGATGTGTCGCTGACTTTGGGCATGTTTGCGCTGTTCCAGCTGGAATTTAGCCTTCAGATTGTCGCCGCGATTTTGACGATTATTGGCTACTCGCTCAACGATACAATCGTGGTCTATGACCGCATCCGAGAGAATTTGAAGAAATTCCGCAAGATGCAATTGGTCGAGCTGCTCGATCTGTCGATCAATGAAACCTTGGCGCGTACCGTCATGACCTCTTTGACCTTGCTGGTCGCTCTGGTTCCGCTGCTGGCCTTTGGTCCCGCCAGCCTGTTCGGCCTTGTTGCGGCGATCACATTCGGCCTGTTTGTGGGTACATACAGCTCCGTCTATCTTGCATCGCCGGTCCTGATTTGGCTGGGCGTGAATTCAGACAGTTTTGTGCCGCAAGAAACCGAGGCGGATAAGCAAGAGCGCAAAGCGCGCGAGCAGGCTAAAAGAGAAATGGGCGGAGCAGGCTAAGCGGTTTTAAGCGCTCGCTGTTAGCCGCTCAAAATGCGCGGCCAGCTCTGCGCCATTATTCTCCCAACTGAACCGCTCCACTGCTTTGGTAACATCGCGCGGGGCGGGCGGATCGGAGAGAATATCGTCCATCGCTTTGGCAATCCGTGTCACATCGCGCGGCACAAGTCGCCCAGCCTCTGGCATATTGAACAGCTCCTGCGCGCCGCCAACATTGCAAGTGATGCACGGCGTGCCGCAGGCCAGCGCCTCAACCCATGCATTGGCGAGGCCTTCGCTGGCTGTGGGCAGAACCATAATATCGGCCGCTGACAAGATCACAGGCATCACATCGTGATCGAGCGATCCGGCAAAATGCACGCGTTCGGTTAGGCCCAGTTCACGGGTCAAAGCCTGCAACTTTGCCTCATCCTCGCCCTTGCCAACGATGATCAGCCGCGAGCCGGGTATATTGGCCATGGCGCGAAGCACGTATTCTTGGCCCTTGCGCTCAATCAATGCGCCAACCGTTACAAACAGGGGCGCATCGCCGGGCAATTCAAAGCCCAATTGCTTGGCGAGCGTCGGGCGCAGACTGACATTGCCAAGCGGCCGGAAACGGTCACGATCAAGGCCAGTATAATGGATTGTGATTTTTGTGCGGTCCATGCCCATCTCAGCCATCTGGCCCGCTAGGTTCTCTGAAACCGCAAGCATCCCTTTGGCTTTGCTAGCAGCATCGAGGATTTGCGCTTTGCCGTAATCCTTTGTGCCCCACAGGGTGATGTCCGAACCGCGTGCTTTTATCGAGACAGGAATGCCGAGCTTTTCGCCGATGGCCGCCGCGGCTGGTCCGTCTGGATAAAAGAATTCTGCATCAATGATATCAATCGGGTCTTTCTCGTGGATTTGCCGGATCGGAGGCAGAGCAGAGCGGGCAATTGACGCGGCGTTCATCCGCGCGCCGATCTTTGGCACAAGAGTGAAACGCGGCCGGTGGATGGTGATCCCGCCCTCTACCGATACGGCTGGCAATTGAGCGAGCGCGCGGTAGCGGCCAACGGTAATGGGCGGCAGGCCGATTGGGTTTACAACGGTGATTTTCCAATCACCGCGCTTTGCCAGCGCTTCCAAAGAGCGCGCGACAAAAGTGCCGAACCGCGGATTGCTGTCATTAGGGTAGAGGGTGGCAATGGAGAGGACATGCTTGCTCATAATGGGCGCACCAACATTTGTGCCGCCGCAATCCATGGCGGATTATCAACGACTTGCTGCTTTTGTCCGGAGCCCGGTGGCAAAATTCCGACAAGCGTGCCCTTGCGGTCAATCAGGCGGCCAAAAGCGAAACGCCCGCCGGGTTTTGGAATGAGACAATCACGGTTGATTGCGCTGCCTGCATCTTCCGGCGCGATCTGTTGGAGCCAAAGCATATCGCCCGGGCGAAATTCGCCCACGCTTTCCTCGACGGTCAAAACCATCAACGGCGCGTCATTGTCGCTGCTCGCCAAATCGGAAGGAAGGACAGCTTCGCGCGGAGAATTGAGCGCTTCGGCGCCTGCAATTCGCAGGCTGGCGACCACCATCGGCTGGGAAGTATTCTCTGAGCGAACCAAAGCTTCAGGGTCTACTTCCAGCGCAGCGGCAATGCGTTCCATCCACTTTAAGGAGAGATTGCGCATGCCCGTTTCCAGCCGTCCAATGGTTTGAGCCGTCGTGGGCGGGGAACAATTTTGCGCCAGTTCGGCCAGCGTCATACACTTAGCTTTACGAATATCGCGAATGCGATTGATCATGGCTGCGCTCTCCAAAATGTAAAAGTAACCAAACCGGTGATTTTTCTTTCCTACAATAACCGCAGCATTGCAAGGGCTGAATTGTGAGATCAGCAATAGCGAGTCGGACATCCGCCTCGTGTCATTCAAAAAGGACGAGCGATGCAGCGCAAATTGGTAGAGCGAGAATTGACGCAAGAAGGTCCAGTGCGGGGCAGTGAGAAGGGTGATGCAAAGGACAAGCGGCGCACCGCCACCGTGAATTTGGCCGAATCTCCCATAAGCTGGCTGCATTCACGCGGGCATTTGGAGACGCGATTGTTTGATGCGGGCGAACGTCTACGGGCCGATTATGAGCGCGCGCAAATGGGGCCAAGTGTCACCATGCGCTGGGATCCGGTGCGGGCGAAATCAACGGGCGAGGGTTCTATGTCTCATTCAGAGCGGCATATGGCCGCAAAGCAGCGTTTTGATGCAGCGGTCGGCGCGGCTGGCAAGGGCCTTGATGAGGTGCTGTGGCGCGTTGTCTGTGCAGGCGAATCTTTGCCAGCCGCAGAACGCGCGCTCAATTGGCCCGCTCGCAGCGGCAAGTTAGTGCTGAAATTGGCGCTGGAGCGAGTCGCAGATTTTTACCGGATCAACTGACCTCTTACGATCCGTAAAAGAAGCGTTCCTCAGCGATTTTGCCGTCTTTTACCGTGTAAATCGCGGTCTCCGATGATTGTGTGCGTTCGCCCATCATGGTCACATCCATGGAGTAATTGACTGCAAATTGCTCACCAACGACAAAGGGCCCTTCCAAGGAGAAATCATGCATTTCGGCATTTTCGTTCCACCATTTGTGTTTTTCGAGCAATTGGTCGCGGCCCTGAACCTGCGCCATTGGGCCATCGCCGGGTTCCATGCTGACAATGTCGTCTGACCACATGGCTTGATAGCCTGCTTCATTATCCGCTTGGACCGCAGCGCAGAAATCTTGAGCAACTTGTTCGACTGACATTGGTGTTCTCCTCTTGAGTCTATGCTTAGAGTATCCGCTCAAAATGTGTCGATATTGGGACGGAATTTAATCGCCGGACGGTTAGTCAGACAGCGCCTTAGAAACCGCAGCGCGCAGGCTTGGCAAGACCTCTGCTTCAAACCAAGGCTCTTTCGCCATCCACATGCGCACTCGCCATGCGGGATGAGGCAAAGGTATAATGGGCGCGAATTCCGCATGGCGGCGAACGCGCTGGGTCAATGACATACGCTTGGTTTCCGGCAAATAGGCCACTTGTGCATAGCTGCCGACAAGCAGCGTCAGGCGATCTTTGGGAAGGCTGGAAAAAACGGGGTCATGCCAAGCGGGCGCGCATTCTGGGCGAGGGGGCTTGTCGCCGCCCTTTGCCTTGCCGGGATAGCAAAAACCCATCGGCACCAGAGCCACTTTGTCTGCATCGTAAAAATCTGTCTTTTCAAGGCCTAGCCAGCCTCGCAATCGGTCGCCGCTATCATCATCCCACGGCGTTCCGCTGGCATGGACTTTGGAGCCGGGTGCTTGGCCGATGATGCATATGCGGCTTTGGGCGGAAAATTGCACCACGGGACGCGGGCCATGCTCCAAATGCTCGGCGCAAATTTGGCAGGCGGATATTTCGCGGTGAAGGACGGAGAGTGCGTCTGAAATGCTCAATCCTCAACCTGCTCTGCGAGCTCCAACCAGCGTTCTTCCGCCGCGTCTTTTTCCGCATGCGCATTCTCGATACCCTTGGTGATATTCGCAAATTTCTGCGGATCAGCGGTGTAGAGGTCAGGGTCGGCTAAGATCGCCTCGCCTTTGGCAATCGCACCCTCCAGCTCCTCGATGCGGGCGGGAAGCAGCTCGTAGTCGCGTTGATCTTTATACGACAATTTGGCTGGCTGAGAGGATGCTGGCTTGGATGCAGCAGGTTTAGACTTGCCCTCTGTTTTAGAACCGCCTTTGGGCCGCTTAGTCAGTTTCTGGCGCTTCGCTTCCCAATCGGCATAACCGCCGGCGACCACATCGACACTGCCCGTGCCATCAAGGCCGAGCGTCACGGTCACTGTGCGGTCGAGGAAATCGCGGTCGTGACTGACGATCAGAACCGTGCCATCGTAATCAGCGATCACTTCTTGCAGCAGATCGAGCGTTTCCAAATCGAGGTCATTGGTTGGCTCATCGAGCACCAAAAGGTTGGATACGCGCGCAAATTCGCGGGCCAGCAACAAGCGCGAACGCTCGCCGCCCGACATCGTGCCAACGCTGGTGTCGACGATTTTGGGATCGAACAGGAATTCCTTGAGATAGCCTTGAATATGCTTGCGGTCCCCGCGCACATCGATCCAATCGCCGCCCTCTGCCAGAACATCGCGAACCGTGCGTGATCCCTCTAGCAGGCTGCGCTGCTGATCGATCATCACGCCCGATAGCTTGTTGGAGCGCGTGACTTTGCCGCTATCTGGCTCCAGCTCGCCTGTGAGCATTTTGAGCAAGGTCGTTTTGCCCGCGCCATTGCCGCCGACGATGCCGATGCGGTCGCCGCGCTGAATGCGCAGGCTGAAATCCTTGATGACTGCGCGGCCATCATAGATTTTGGAGATGCCTTCCGCTGCGATCACCGATTTGGATTTAAAGCCCTCATCGCTTTCCAGCTTCAACTTGGCCGTGCCGCCGCCAGAGATCATTGCGGCGCGTGTGGCCCGCATTTCCCAGAGCTTTTCGAGGCGGCCTTGGTTGCGTTTGCGCCGTGCGGTGACACCGCGTTCTAGCCAATGCGCCTCCAGTTTGAGCTTGGCGTCCATCTTATGCGCAGCCCGCGCTTCCTCGGCGTAGACTTGTTCTTCCCACGCTTCATATCCGCCAAAGCCGACATCCTTGCGCCGCATTCCGCCGCGGTCGAGCCACAAGGTCGCATTGGTCAGGCGTTTGAGGAAAGTCCGGTCGTGGCTGATCGTAACGAATGCGCCTTTGTAGCGTTTGAGCCAATCCTCCAGCCAATCAATCGCGGATAGATCGAGGTGGTTGGTCGGCTCATCCAGCAGCAGCAAATCGGGTTCCTGCGCCAAAGCGCGCGCAATCGCAGCGCGGCGTTTCTCGCCCCCGCTAGCGGTGGCTGCATTGCGGTCCATCGCTATGCCAAGCTGTCCGGCGATCGATTCCACCTCATGCACGGGCGGAGCCTCATCGCCTACGGCCCCCGGGCGCAGCGCGAAATCCATCAGCGTTTCATAACCGCTAAAATCGGGTTCCTGCTCCAGAAACACGATGCGCGTATTGGCCTTCACCTTGCGGATGCCGCGATCCGCTTCGAGCCGGTCATCAATCAGCCGCATCAAAGTGGTTTTGCCTGCGCCATTGCGCCCGATCAGCGCAAGCCGGTCGCGCGGGCCAATATGCATGGAAATGTCTTCAAACAGCCAGCGGCCGCCTTGCTGAAGGCCAAGGTTTTCCCACGAAAGAATTGGAGGCTGTGCCATAGATGCGCGGCGTTAGGGGGTGTTCCGTTTCAGAACAAGGCCCCATGATACCGGGTGCGGCTGGTCACGGGACTTAATAATGCTGAACGCAAAAATCCTGCCGCATTCACTTAGTGTTCAAAGGTGCGCGTCTAAAAGCGATGGCATGATGATCAAAGCGCTCACATTTGGAACCGCGATGGCCCTTGGCGTTGCTGGATTGGCTTTCACCAGTTTTGGCAGCACGGCGGCCCATGCGCAAACGCAAGTGCGCTCCACTTTGCAGGCTGAAACCGATCAAGGCAAAGCGCGGCAAGAGATGCGCGCGGGCAATGTGATGTCTTTGCGCAAGATTGAACGCCGGATTCTGCCCAAGATGAAGGGCAGCGAATATCTCGGCCCGTCATACGATTCCGCAGCGCGGGCTTACCGTCTCAAATTCATCAAAAGCGGCCGGGTGACCTATATTGATGTCGATGCGACTTCTGGCAAAATCATCAAACGCTCGCGCTGAACGCGCACAAACCTGGCCCGCACTCCATAAATGGCGTTGACGAATGGCTTTCCCTTGCTTGACGCCGCCCCGCCGAGGTTCCAACACAGGCGATCATGAAACACCGCCCGCGCTAGACGCCGGCAATGCGTATTTACGGAGTGATAGCAAACCATGCGGATCCTAATTGTCGAAGACGAACCGACGCTGGGGCAGCAGCTTAAGTCAACCCTTGAGCAAACCGGTTATGCGGTGGATCTGTCCACCGATGGCGAAGACGGGCATTTTCTTGGGTCTACTGAGGAATATGACGCTGTCATTCTCGACCTAGGCCTGCCGGAAATCGACGGGCTGACGGTGCTGGGCATGTGGCGCAAAGAGGGCCGCGATTTTCCTGTGCTGGTGCTGACGGCGCGCGATAGCTGGTCTGATAAAGTCGCTGGCCTTGATGCAGGCGCTGACGATTATCTCGCCAAGCCGTTCCAAACCGAAGAGCTAATTGCGCGTTTGCGGGCCCTTATTCGCCGCGCCTCGGGCAACACCTCGTCTGAGCTGACGGCTGGTGCGGTGCGCTTGGATACGCGTTCTGGCCGTGTGACGCTGGATGGCGAGCCGGTGAAGCTGACGGCGCAAGAATATAAGCTCCTGTCCTATCTGATGCATCACAAGGGCAAAGTGGTTAGCCGCACAGAGCTGATCGAGCATATTTACGACCAAGATTTTGATCGCGATTCCAATACGATTGAAGTTTTCGTCACACGCATCCGCAAGAAATTGGGTGCAGAAGTGATCACAACTATCCGTGGCCTCGGTTACAGCCTCGACGACCCCCAAGACGCGCCTCGCGCATCATGATTTAGGGCCTGACGGTGCAATGCCCGAGGGTGCTCAAACAGATAGCGCTGCGCTCAATGCGGTGAAGCCCAATCCGGCGCCCGAGCAGGGCGGCGGTGATGGTGCTGCGTCATCTGGGCAGGCTCAGGCCGATCCACCGGTTAATCAAGGCTCTCTCGCGCGGCGCATGGCGCTGATCGCGGCTGGTTGGATTTTCGTGCTGCTGTTGGTTGGCGGGGTCGCTCTGGACCGGACGCTGGTTGGTTTGGTCCAGCGCAACCAAGACGATCAATTGGGCTATATGCTCACAGCGATGATCGCGTCGGCTGAGATCGATCCATTGGGCGAAGTGTGGTTCAATCGATCACTCGGCGATCAGCGTTTTTTGGAACCCAATAGCGGGCTTTACTGGCAGATCACCGGCGACGGCTTTGAGCCTTATCCCTCGCGGTCCTTATGGGATCGGACGTTGGAGGTGCAGGGCGATCACTTCGACAATGAAGCGCATTATTTCTACTCTGACCAATTTGATGGTGAGCCGCTGAGAATGGTGGAACGCTCGGTTATTTTGCCGGGCAGCGAGACGCGCTGGACGCTGACAGTGGCCTCTGCAACCAAGGATGTGGACGAGCAAATTTCGAGCATTCGCTCCATCCTTGCATGGAGTTTCGCGATTCTTGGGCTGGGCCTGTTCATCATGACCTTGCTGCAAATCCGCTATGGCCTCTCGCCGCTGCGGCGCGTGCGGGCGGCGATTGCCAATTTGCGCTCCACCGGCGCGAACAGAATTACAGAGCCATTGCCCGAAGAAGTGCAGCCATTGGTGCAAGAGCTCAACGGATTGCTGGCCCATTCCGAACGCCAAGCCGAAGAAGCGCGCACCCATGCGGGCAATCTTGCCCATGCATTGAAAACCCCGCTGACGGTGGTGAACAATGCCGCCACCGCCCATGCCGATGATTTGGCTGACACCGTCATACGCGAGGCGCGCACCATGCGTCGCCATGTCGATCACCACCTTGCACGCGCCCGCGCTGTCGGCAGACGCGCGGTAGGCCATGCGCGCACGCCGGTGCGTGAAAGTGCAGAAGCAGTGCGGCGCGCGGTGGAGCGGCTTTATCCTGATCGCCGCATTGATGTAGCAGGCGGGCGCGAGGCGCTGGTTTCAATCGAACGCCAAGACCTCGATGAAATCCTAGGAAACCTCATTGAAAACGCAGCGAAATATGGCGGCGGCAGTGTCTTTGCGACTTTAGATGCAGAGGAAATGGCCGATGGCAGCGATACTGAGCAATGCATCATCTGGGTTGAGGATGATGGCGTCGGCATTCCGCCGGAAAAACGCGAGGAATTGTTTGATCGCGGCGCGCGGCTGGACACGGGGAAGCCGGGCACAGGCCTAGGCCTTGCGATTGTGCGCGATGTTGCGGAGATCTACGGCGGCAGCGTCGAGCTTCATGAGAGCGAAGATTTGGGCGGATTGCTGGTAAAACTCAGCCTTCCCCGAGCTAATTAGCACGCGAATTAGCGCGCCAATTAATTCCCGCGCGCTTTCTCATGATGGCGGATCACTTCATCGATAATGAAGCGTAGGAATTTCTCGCTAAACTCTGGGTCCAGATCTGCTTCTTCTGACAATTTGCGCAGGCGTTCTACCTGACGTTTTTCACGGCCCGGATCAGCGGGCGGCAATGTCACTTTCGCTTTATATTCGCCCACAGCCTGCGTGATGCGAAACCGCTCCGCCAACATATGGATCAAAGCGGCATCGATATTGTCGATACTTTTGCGAAAGCTGGCCAAAATTTGGTCAGAAGCGTCTTCATTGCGCGAAGGTGAATGGTCGTTTGACATATTGCATCAGGCTAGCAGCAATTCCCATCTTGCCAAGCGCGTATCTGCAGCGCATGTGCATAGTTTATGACTGCTAAGGTAATTCCCCTAGTTCGCAAAGAGCCCACACTTGACCCTATGCTGGCTTTGACCGCGCAGGGAATGAATGATGTGAACGCTGTTATTCTTGAGCGTATGCAGAGCGAAATTCCGCTCATTCCGGCATTGGCGGGGCATTTGATTTCGGGCGGTGGCAAACGATTGCGCCCAATGCTGACACTCGCCGGTGCAGAGCTGGTGGGATATCAGGGCAATCGCCATCACAAATTGGCCGCGGCAGTGGAGTTTATTCACACCGCAACGCTGCTCCATGATGATGTCGTCGATGGCAGCGAATTGCGCCGAGGCAAGGCGGCGGCCAATATCATCTTTGGCAATCCGGCGACTGTGCTTGTTGGCGACTTTTTGTTCAGCCGCGCATTTGAACTGATGACCGAGGATGGCAGCCTGAAAGTGCTCAAAATCCTCAGTAACGCCAGCGCCGTTATAGCCGAAGGTGAAGTCGCGCAATTGACGGCCCAGCGCCAGATTGAGACGAGCGAGGAACGCTATCTCGATATTATCGGCTCCAAAACCGCTGCATTGTTTGCCGCCGCTAGCCGGATCAGCGCCGTTGTGGCCGAATGCGACGATGCAAAAGAGCGCGCATTGGACGAATATGGCCGCAATTTGGGCATTGCGTTTCAATTGGTCGATGATGCGCTGGATTATGCCGCAGATGCCGCTGAAATGGGCAAGGATCAAGGCGATGATTTCCGCGAGGGCAAGATGACTTTGCCTGTCATTCTCGCTTTTGCACGCGGCGATGAAGAAGAGCGCGCCTTTTGGAAGAGCGCGATTGGTGGGCACCGGACTTCGGATGAAGATTTGGCCCATGCTATTCGCTTGATTGAAAGCCACAATGCGCTTGCCGACACGCGGGCGCGGGCGCAGCATTTTGCCCAGCGCGCGATTGATGCCATTTCGATCTTCCCTGAGAGTAAAGCCCGCATTGCCATGGCCGAAGCGGCGCAATTTGCGGTCGCTCGCGGATACTGAGCGCGCAAGGCTTTGTCCGCCGCGCTTCCCATTTATGCCGTTCTTGATGCGCTAAAATCGGCATTGAACGATAGCGGGGTTGCGGTTCTGGTGGCGCCCCCTGGGGCTGGTAAAACCACCGCAATCGCGCCTGCATTGATCGATGAGCCGTGGTGCGACGGGCAGATAATACTCACATCCCCGCGCCGTGTTGCCGCCCGTGCGGCCGCTGAACGCATGGCGCAAATGCTGGGTGAGAAACCGGGTGAGACTATCGGTTATCTCACGCGGCTGGACAGCAAGCAGTCATCCAAAACCCGCGTGCTGGTGATGACGGAGGCGATTTTCGTCAACCGGCTGGTCGATGATCCTGAGCTTTCCGGCGTGTCTGCGGTGCTGTTTGATGAAGCGCATGAGCGGCATCTCGACAGCGATTTGGGGCTGGCGCTGGCATTGGAAGCGCGCAGCATTTTGCGCGAGGATTTGCGCGTTTTGGTCATGTCAGCGACGATTGATGGCGCGCGTTTTGCATCGCTGATTGGCGATGAAGCCCGCGTGATTGAAAGCGAGGGGCGCAGCTATCCGCTCGAAATTCGCTGGCTCGGCAGCTCTCCTGACAAACGCATTGATGACGCCATGACGTCAGCGATTATGACCGCATGGCGCGAAGAGGACGGCGATATTCTCAGCTTTCTGCCGGGTGTGGGCGAGATTGAAAGGGTGCGCGAAAGGCTGGAGGCAAAGCTGCCCGATGTGCCGATTCTGCCTTTGCATGGACAGGTGCAACCCGCTGCTCAGCGCGCCGCCATTGCCCGAGACAAAGACGGTCGCCGCCGCATTGTGCTGGCCACCGCGATTGCTGAAACTTCGCTGACATTGGACGGCGTATCGGTCGTAGTGGATAGCGGAATGGCGCGCATGGCCGAGCATGACCGCGCCGCTGGAACCACCCATTTGGTCACCCGCCGCGCTTCTCAAGCTGCCGCAACACAAAGGGCCGGGCGAGCGGCAAGGCAAAGCGCAGGCGTCGCTTACCGATTGTGGGAAGAGGGCGGCCATGGCGGGCGACCAGAATTCGCCCCGCCGGAAATTGAAACCGCTGATTTAACGCCCCTCATGCTTAAGCTGGCGAAATGGGGCACGAGCGATCCGAAGTCTTTGGCATGGCTCGATACGCCGCCCGATGCATCTGTGGCGGCGGCGAGAGGGCGTCTTCACAAGCTGGGCGCATTGGATGAAGCAAGCGCGATTACTCCGTTTGGCAGTCAAATCGCCCGCCTCCCGATGGACCCTGTTGCAGGCGCTGCAGTCTTGTTTGGCGCGCAGGTCAGTCAGGGGCAGGATGCGGCGCAAATGGTGCTGCTGATGCAGGAGCGAGGGCTTGGCGGTCAGGGCGAGGATTTGCTCGCGCGGCTGGACCGCTTCCGCAGTGATCGCGGCGGCCGCGCAGAGGCAGCGCGCAAATTGGCGATGGGCTGGGCGAAAAATGCGGAGCGCCTGATTTCCGGCGCGGAACCTGCAGAACGCCTCAACCCTGCGCTTTTCCTAGCCTTTGCTATGCCCGACAATATTGCGCGGCGACGCGGTGCTTCTGGTGAGCACTGGCTAACGGCTGGCGGGCGTGGGTTTACACTTGATCCCGCATCCCCTTTGGCACGGGCTGAGTGGCTGGTCATCGGTGATGCAGTGGGCGGAGCCAAGGGCGCTAGGATCACGGCGGCGACTGAATTATCGCAGCCGGAGGTCGAAGAAAGCCTGCATTATCTCATCGAGGCGCGCTCTATAATTCATTGGAATGCAGCGGAAAAGCGCGCTGAGGCGCGGCTCGAACGGCGGCTGGGCGCGATCACCATGGCAAGCGGGCCTGATCCAGATCCTGATCCGCAGGCGATTGTGGATATGCTTGTGGATAAAGCTGTGGAGCGGCTGGGGGAAATTGTGCCCGCTGAGCTGATTGCTCGCGCGCATTTCACTGGAATAGAAGCGCTGTCGCTGGCGAATTTGGCCGAGACTGCGCCCATCTGGCTCGCGCCTCTCTTAGAAAATCAGCGCAATTTGGGCGTCTTGGAAGGAAGAGGCCAAACGAGGCTAAATGAGGCTATCTTAGGCCAATTGGATTGGGAGACCGGCCAGCGGCTTCAAAAAGAGGCCCCGCGCGTGTTCAAATCGCCCGCCGGAAGCACTGAGAAAATCAGTTATGTTGGCGATGATGCACCCAGCGTCGAAGTGCGCGTGCAGGCATTGTTTGGGCTCGACCAGCACCCGATGATTGGCAACGTGCCGCTGCTGCTAAAACTGACCAGTCCCGCTGGCCGTCCGATCCAATCCACCCGCGATCTGCCCGGCTTTTGGCGCGGAAGCTGGGATGATGTGCGCAAGGATATGAAGGGTCGCTATCCCAAACATCGTTGGCCCGATGAACCTTGGTCCGAAATGGCGAGTTTAAAGACGAAGAACGCCTTTGAAAAACGGCCCAAGTGAATTAAGGGCTCCGCAGCAAGGAATTGAGAATTATGTCTGCACGAATTTTCCAACGTCCCAAAAACGCGATGCAATCGGGCAAGGCCCGTACCGATGCGTGGGTGCTCGAATTTGAGCAATCCGAGGCGCGCAAGCCGGACCCCCTGATGGGCTGGACCGGCAGCAGCGATACGCAGGCGCAAGTGTCTTTGAGCTTTCCAACGCAAAAGGCAGCAAAGGCCTATGCGGATAAATATGGGATTGCAGCGCGTGTGCATGCTACCCCGCAAAAAGCGCTTAAACTTCAAGCCTATGCGGATAACTTCCGTTAAACAAAACGCCCAATAAACGACCTAAGTTGTGATCTGGTCGCCGCTGATTTGTTCAATGATTTCATTCGCGGTGACGCCCAGTTCCGGCGTTGCTGTGCTGCCCTGCCATTTGACATTGCCCGCATCATATGCCGCTTTGCAATCGCTGGCATCGTGACCAACATCCTCGGCAATAAACACCATTTCGTCCGCATCGCTGCCGGCAAAGCGGATATCATCGCATTGCCCATCATTGGCAAATTGCGAGGCATCATCGCCAAAAATAATTGGGTTATCATCTGATGGCAGCGCGTGCATGGGGTCGACGCTGATCTTATCCGCTTTCAGTGCCGCACCGCAATCGCTTGCATCTTTGCCGATGCTGTCAGTGAGCAATACCTCGGACATGCCGTCACCAGTAAAACGAATGTCATCGCACTCGCCATCATTGGCCCAATCGCCCGTATCATCGCCCAATTCCAAGCTCATGTGATCATCTGCCGATAGGCTGCTGAGCGGAGCAAGCGTCAATGCAGAGACGCAAAGAGCGGCGATAAGCGGGCGTTGACGCATGAAGGTGTCCTTTTTGTGATTGCCTGCGAGCATAATGACGCGGCTACCTTTATGCCACTTGAATATCATCCATCTTGCCAATGGGGCGAACCTTCGCCATATGCGCGGCGGGAGTCGGGTGGACGTTTGCGTTCGCTCACCGGGTCAGATCCGGAAGGAAGCAGCCCAGGTGGATTGCGGCGGGTCGCTCGGCTCCTTTTAAATTGCGGCGATAAGCCCCGCGTTTATCATTTCTCACCCATGACATTGCTCGCTCAAACGCCTATTTAGGGCGGCATGAGTGATTCCTCTGAAATGAATGGCGATAATGCTGGCGATGCGGCTGGTGGACCTCCTTGGAATGAGGGCGGTGATGCCCCTGAAGAGCAACAGCCCAGCGCCGCTGAATTGGAGGCCGCAGGGCAGAACTCTATGTTTGGTGATGCGCCTGCTGAAGCGCCGCCCGCGCCAGTGTCTGAGCCGCCGAAAGAGGCCGAGGCGGCACCAACTCCGCCCGAGGCCAAGCCTGCATCAGCGCCTGCAGATACCAATCAACCTTACCGCGTGCTCGCGCGCAAATACCGGCCGCAAACGTTCTCGGAGCTGATTGGGCAAGAGCCGATGGTTCGCACGCTCGGCAATGCGATTGAGCGCGACCGGCTGGCTCATGCGTTTTTGATGACGGGTGTGCGCGGGGTCGGCAAAACCTCGACTGCGCGCCTCATCGCCAAATCTTTAAATTGCATCGGGGCCGACGGAGAGGGCGGGCCAACCATCGACCCATGCGGCGTGTGCGAGCCGTGCACTGCGATTGCCGAGGGACGCCATATCGATGTGATCGAAATGGATGCCGCCTCGCATACAGGCGTTGATGATGTGCGCGAGATTATTGAGGCTGTGCGCTATGCAGCGGTCTCTGCGCGCTATAAAATCTACATCATCGATGAAGTCCACATGCTGACCCGCAATGCGTTCAATGCTTTGCTCAAGACGCTGGAAGAACCGCCTGCGCATGTAAAATTCCTATTTGCGACCACTGAGGTGGAAAAACTGCCAGTGACCGTGCTCAGCCGGACGCAAAGGTTTGATTTGCGCCGCATTCCAGCAGAGCTTTTGCAAAGCCATTTCGCTGGCATCTGCACTAAGGAAGGCGTGACTGCCGAAGACGAAGCGCTGCATATTATCGCCAATGCTGCCGAAGGTTCGGTGCGTGATGGTCTATCCATTCTCGACCAAGCGATTGCGCATGCCGATATGGATGAGGATGGCCTCGTCACCGGCAAGCGCGTGCGCGACATGCTTGGGCTGGCAGACAAAAGCGCGCGGCGCGAACTTCTGACCAAATTGCTGGCTGGCGATGGCAAAGCGCTGCTTGCCGCGGTGGATGATCAATATGCGCTGGGCGTGGAGCCATTGGCGCTGATCCACAGCCTGATGGACTTAACCCATGCAATTACCGTGGCGCAGGTTTCGGGCGGCGAACCCGATGCGCCGACAGAGGATGAGCGCGCCGCATTGAAGGCTTTTGCGCAGCAGCTGACGGCGGGGCAATTGCACCGGCTTTGGCAATTGCTGCTGAAAGGCCATGAAGAAGTGCGCGGCGCGCCCGATCCGCTGGTCTCGGCGCAAATGGCGCTGCTACGCGTGATGCATGCAGCGGATATGCCTGATCCGGGCAAATTGGTGAAAAAGCTTGAGGAATTGGCTGAACGCGGGCCTGCGCCTGCTGCGGCCACTCCTGCGGCGGGAACTGAAGGCGGCGCGAGCGCTGCTGCGCCAACGGGCCGCGCTTTGGATTGGGCGACGCTGGTTCAAGAGATTGACGATGCGGGGCAGCTTCGCGTGGCGCAAATCATGCGCGACTGGATCCGCGTGGTTGAGCTTGTGCCTGAAAAGCTGACCTATACTTTGGCCGATGGCATGGCCACTGACCCCGCGCCGGAAATCCGCGATACCTTGTTTAAGCACACGGGCAAACGCTGGCTGGTGGAAAAGGGCGAGGGGCAAGGCACGCCTTCCTTGCGTGAGCAAGCAGAGCAGGCGCGCGCCGATGCCGAGGCCAAACTCAATGAACACCCTTTGATGAAAGCGGCCAAGACCGCCTTTCCAGAGGCCGAAATTCTAACCCCCAATGATAATGTCGCCGCCGGTTCCGCCGGAAATGGGCGCAAATGGAGCCAATAAAATGAAATCGATGGAAGAGATGATCCAAGCTGCACAAAAGGCGGCAGAGACCATTCAAAGCCAGATGAATGATATGCAAGCCAAGCTTGATGATATCGAAGTTGAAGGCCGTTCGGGCGGCGGTCTGGTCACTGTGCGGGCTAGCGCGAAAGGGCGCATATTGGGCGTCGCGATTGATGACAGCCTCATTAAGCCTGATGAAAAGCAAGTGTTGGAAGACCTTGTGACAGCCGCCTTCAACGATGCGCGCGACAAAGCGGACCGTGTTTCTGCGGAGCAAATGAAGGATATGCAGGGCGGAATGGGCTTGCCACCGGGATTCAAACTGCCCGGAATGGAATAGGCCTATACCCTATTGCGGCGAGGCGAACGCTTCCCATATCCCAAGAGAACGGCGCGCGTTTCTGATGTGCCAACTGATCCCAATGGACCCAATATGACCCAGACTTATCCTCTCCTGCCACTGCGCGATATTGTCGTTTTCCCCGGCATGGTTGTGCCCTTGTTTGTTGGGCGCGATAAATCTGTTGCGGCATTGGAAGCAGCGATGGAGGCGAGCAAAGACATCTTCCTCCTCGCGCAATTGGACCCGTCATGCGATGATCCAGAGGCGGATGATTTGTTTGATGTCGGCGTTGTCGCCCAAGTGGTACAATTGCTGAAATTGCCCGATGGCACGGTGCGCGTTTTGGTTGAGGGCACAGCGCGGGCGACTTGCGAGAACATGCGTGCAGAAGGTGATTTTGTCCTCGCCGAGGTCACGCTGAAAGAAGCGGAAACGGTATCGGGTAATGAAGTGACCGCCTTGATGCGCCAAGTGACAGAGCGTTTCGGCGAATATGCTAAGCTCAACAAAAAGCTCGGCGAAGACGCTGCGACTGACCTAAGCGAGGTCGATGACGCGGGCGAGCTGGCCGATACAATCGCTGCTGGAATCAATGTGAAAGTCTCTGATAAGCAAGCGCTTTTAACCGAAACTAGCCCGCTAAAACGGTTGGAGATGGTTATGTCCTTTATGGAGGGCGAGCTATCCGTGCTTCAGGTTGAGCGCAAAATCCGTGGCCGCGTGAAGCGTCAGATGGAGAAAACTCAGCGCGAATATTACCTCAATGAACAATTGAAGGCGATCCAGTCGGAACTGGGCGGTGATGATGGCGAGGGCGGCGATGAAACCGCTGAACTGACCAAGAAAATCGCCGAAACCAAGCTTTCCAAAGAAGCCAAAACCAAAGCGGATGCGGAGCTGAAAAAGCTCAAAGGCATGCAGCCAATGAGCGCCGAGGCAACCGTTGTGCGCAATTATCTCGATGTGCTGCTTGGCCTGCCATGGGGCAAGAAATCGCGCTTGAAGAAAGACATCGCAAAGGCGCAGCAAGTGCTGGATGCGGATCATTACGGGCTTGAGAAGGTCAAAGACCGGATCGTGGAATATCTCGCGGTTCAGGCCCGCACCAATAAGCTCAAAGGCCCAATCCTGTGCCTCGTTGGCCCTCCCGGCGTTGGTAAAACCTCGCTGGGCAAATCAATCGCCAAGGCAACGGGCCGCGAATTTGTGCGCCAATCGCTTGGCGGCGTGCGCGATGAGGCCGAGATACGCGGCCACCGGCGTACTTATATTGGGTCCATGCCGGGCAAGATTGTGAGCAATTTGAAGAAAGCGGGCTCCAGCAACCCCTTGTTCCTACTCGATGAAATCGACAAGCTGGGTCAAGATTTCCGCGGCGATCCTGCATCGGCTCTGCTCGAAGTGCTCGATCCGGAACAAAACAACAGTTTCCAAGACCATTATCTCGAACTTGATCTCGATCTTTCGGAGATCATGTTTGTAACGACAGCAAACAGCCTCGATCTGCCGCAGCCGTTGCTCGACCGGATGGAGATCATCCGCCTTGAAGGTTATACTGAGGATGAAAAGGTCGAGATTGCAACGCGGCATTTGCTGCCCAAAGTTATCGAAGATCACGGCCTGAAAGCCGGCGAGTTTTCGCTGAGCGAAGACGGTTTGCGTGATTTGGTGCGCTATTACACCCGCGAAGCCGGCGTTCGGACATTGGAGCGCGAGCTTGCCAAGCTGGCCCGCAAGAGCCTGCGCAAAATCCTTGAAAAAGAAGCGACCAGCGTTGCCATCACGCCGGAGAACTTGGGCGATTTTTCAGGCGTTCGCAAATTCAAGCACGGCGTTTCAGAGGAAGAAGCGCAAATCGGTGCAGTCACAGGCCTTGCCTGGACGTCTGTAGGCGGAGAATTGCTCAATATTGAATGCGTCACAACGCCGGGCAAAGGCGAGGTGAAATCCACTGGTAAGCTGGGCGATGTGATGAGTGAAAGCATCGCGGCGGCCTTCAGCTTCGTTAAGTCACGTGCGCCGGCCTACGGGATCAAACCGAGCATTTTCCAGCGCAAGAATATCCATATTCACCTGCCTGAAGGCGCGACCCCTAAAGACGGCCCAAGCGCAGGCATTGGGATGGTGACATCAATTGTCTCGACGCTTTCAGGCGTGGCCGTGCGTCCTGACATCGCCATGACAGGCGAGGTTACTTTGCGCGGGCGCGTTCTGCCGATTGGCGGGCTTAAGGAAAAACTGCTGGCGGCTTTGCGTGGGGGAATCAAAACCGTGCTTATTCCGGAAGAGAATGTGAAGGATCTCACTGAAATTCCTGATAAAGTGATCAAAGGGCTGGAGATCATTCCCGTTGCTCATGTTGATACGGTTCTGGAGCATGCATTGGTTAGCGAACTTGCGCCAATTGAGTGGACAGAGGCCGATGATTTGGCCAGCCAACCTGTGCCTCAAGCGCCAAGTGCAGGATCAGCGACCGCCCATTAGGGCAACAGATTGCAGCGCAGCGAATCGCTTTTTGCATCACGTGTTGCGTTTTGCGAAACAGTGGCTTGTTTGAGCGGATCGCTTTGTTTGGGCTGGAATAATCTCCAAATGGCACGAATTTGCGTCAGTTTGCATACAAATTGCCGAATTTTCGCTTGAACAACGAACACATAATCTGTCATTTAACATCTTGCGTGGTGAGCAGGTGAATATCGTTACTATTACATTGATTGAACTAGGGGGGTCTCAAACATGAACAAAAACGATCTGATCGGCGCTGTGGCTGAATCGAGTGGTTTATCGAAGAGTGATGCAGCAGGTGCGGTAGAATCGGTTTTTGATTCAATCACTAAGGCGCTGTCTGGGGGAGACGAAGTGCGTTTGGTGGGTTTTGGGACTTTTTCAGTCGCTAAACGTAAGGCATCTACTGGCCGCAATCCTCGCACTGGCGAGCCAATGAATATCCCTGCCTCGAACCAGCCAAAGTTTAAAGCGGGCAAGGGTTTGAAAGATTCGGTGAACTAATCGCTTCGATCAATTTCTGAGTAAGTCGCTCGGACAGAAAAAACCCCGCGAGGATATGATCCTGCGGGGTTTTTCTTTGCCCAATCTCTTTTGAGCGCGGCCTTAGGGCGCAAGTTTCACAAGCGCCGTTGGCGCAGAATTACGCTGCGGATTAATGTCCCAGCTAAGGCGCTGCATCGAACCATCTGCACCCTCTGTGCTGGCGCCTTCATCGGTGTTGTTGGCGAGGATTTGCCCATCGGTGACGACAGAAAACGTGCCATCCACGATTGGAAATCCAGGAGGGGTATCAGGCATGGCTTCTGACATGCCATCTTGGCCAAGCATCGCCAAACCCGAAAGTCCCGCCATGCCGCCCATCATTGATCCCATCATGCTGGATTCGGTTGGCGGGGCAAAGCCGGGTGCATTGACGCGGATAACGCCATCCATGCGCACAATTGCCTCGACAAAAATGGTGTTGCGGGCAAAGCCTTCGATCACGGGGAACATCATATCGTGGCTCATTTCGCCTTCGATTGCATAGTCCACGTCAAACTTGCCATCACCCAGATGGATGACTTCGTTCCAGCCCTGGTGACGGAGCAAAAGCTGCTCCAGTTTAAATGCCGCCTCAGGGTCTTTTGGGTCAATCCCGCCCATCATGGCCGCCATTTGCTTGGCTTGCTCTTGGGCACGGGCTGCGCGATCCTCTGCGCCTGCATTCCAATCGGCGCGTTGCTCCTCCGTCTCGCGCTGTGAACACTCGCGTGGGAACGTTTCTTCATCATAGCAAGTGGCTTTGAATGTTTCAGTCGTCTCGCTCAATTGCGCCAATTTGCTGAGGCCGAGGAAGTGAATTTCACCATCATAGGTGAAGGCAAATTCGTTGCCTTGCTTGAGCACCAATTCAGACGTGAATTTGCCCGGCATAATAAAACAGCCGCTCAGTACCACAGACAGTGCCGCGAGCAGTGATGCTGCCCTTAAGCGTTTTGATCGTTGGATGTTCATTCCGGTCCCCTAAAATGAAATGTCAGTTGCGTGTTGCTGCAGCGTAAAGTGCAATTGCTGCTGCATTACTAACGTTCAGGCTTTCAATCGCGCTGGTGATCGGCAATTTGGCCAGAGCATCGCAGTGCCCCTCGATATTATGACGCATGCCTTCGCCTTCAGCGCCCAAAACAAGTGCAACCGCGCCGGTTGGTAATGCCTCGGCCAAGGTTGCCTCAGCAGCGCCCGTCAGACCGATGCGCCAATAGCCAGCTTCGGCCATTTCCTCCATCGCGCGGGCAAGATTGACGACCCGCACCCATGGAACGGTTTCCAATGCGCCGGAGGCTGATTTCGCCAAAACGCCACCTTCGGGCGGGGCGTGGCGATCTTGAGTCACAAGGGCCGCGGCACCAAATGCTGCACAAGAGCGCATAATTGCGCCAACGTTATGCGGATCGGTGACTTGGTCGAGGATGACGATGGGCTTGTCGGCCTCTCCGCTCAAGAAACTGTCGAGGAATTGGTCGGGCAGGGGATCGCATTCCAGCACAAGGCCTTGATGCGGCGCGTCCTTGGCGACCATCCGGCCAAGATCAGCCGGTTCTGCATATTCCACTGGAAAATCATTGGGTAGCTCGCCGTCCATCGACTCCACACCCTCGCGCGTTGCCCATAGCTTGCGGTGCTGGCGCTCAGGATTTTTCAGCGCGGCCTCAACTGCATGCCGGCCCCACAGCCGCACATGGCCCGGCGTGCCTTTGCCAGACCCGCGTCCGCCCTTCATTCGGCCAGCTCTTCCCCTAAGAGCACGTTTGCGCTCACCATTTGCCATTCTTTTTTGTCCTAATTTCGCGTTTGATGCGCCCTAGTGACAGGCCGCCCATTGACAGGCAAGCGCCGCTTCGCCATTGGGTCGCCTCTCGGCAAGTCGCGCGCTCGTTTTGAACGCGCAAATTTACCCGCAGCGATGTATGTGGACAGGTGGCCGAGTGGTTAAAGGCAGCAGACTGTAAATCTGCCCGCGCAAGCGTACATAGGTTCGAATCCTATCCTGTCCACCATCGCGCATCTTTCAACTTGGACACAGTGATGTGGGCGGCTGAAGATTGCCGCTTGCCGAGCAATGGCGCGGTCGATAGTCACACGCTCCATGACACAAACATTCCATCCCGTGATTTCGTCCACCGGTCTTTTTACGCCTGAAGATTCGATCACCAATGAAGAACTCGTCGCCAGCTTCAACGCTTTTGTTGAGCTGCACAATTCCCAAAATGCTGATGCGATTGCAGCAGGTGAGATGGAGGCTTTGAGCCCATCATCGGTTGAATTCATCGAAAAGGCGAGCGGGATTAAAGCGCGGCATGTCATGTCGAAGCAGCCTCTGCTTGATCCAGAGATTATGGCGCCGCGCTGGGATGAGCGTTCGGATGAAGACCTCTCCATCATGGCAGAGATTGGCGTGAAGGCGTGCGAGCAGGCGCTGCAAGCCGCAGGCCGCGATGCCAAAGATGTGGATGCTGTTCTGTGCGCCGCCTCCAATATGCAGCGCGCTTACCCTGCGATGGCGGTGGAAATTCAAGCGGCCTTGGGCATTGATGGCTTTGGCTTTGATATGAATGTCGCGTGTTCCTCTGCGACCTTCGGTATTCAAACGGCAGCGGATTATGTGCGTTCAGGCAATGCGAAAAGCGTGCTTGTCGTCAGCCCAGAGATTACTTCGGGCCACCTCAATTGGCGCGACCGTGACAGTCATTTTATCTTTGGCGATGTCGCAACGGCTGTGCTGGTCGAAGATATCAGCATGGCGCCAGATGCGCATTGGGATATCCTTGGCACGAAGCTGAAGACGGTGTTCTCCAATAATATCCGTAACAATTTCGGCTTCCTCAATCGGGCGACACCGGAAACGGCGGGCGACGCGGATAAGCTCTTCGTTCAAGAAGGTCGCAAGGTTTTCAAAGAAGTCGTGCCAATGGTCGCGCAAATGATTGTCGATGAAGCAGGGCGGCTGGGCGTTGATCCGACCGCTTTGCGCCGCATGTGGTTGCATCAAGCCAATGCGGGAATGAACCGGCTGATCGCTCAGCGTGTGCTGGGGCATGAGGCGAATGCGGATGAAAGCCCGACAGTGCTCGACACTTATGGCAACACATCCAGTGCAGGCTCAATCATCGCCTTTCACAAACATTCAGAAGATTTGGCGAGCGGAGACACTGGCCTGATCTGCAGCTTCGGCGCTGGTTATTCAGCCGGCACTGTATTTGTGCGCAAAGTGGGCTGAACGCGCCGCGCCAAATATGCATCCCATGCAGAGATGATGGCGCCGGATAGCTTCCAGACAATGGCAACCGCTATCAAGGACACCAGACCATCCACGGCATAGTGGTAGGCGAGGTGCACGCTCGATATCCACGTAATCGCAAAGAACGCTCCGAAGAAAAGACCTGCGCCGCGCGACACTTTGCGCATGGCGAGCCAGAACAGGAATGCGATGGCGCAATGCATGCTCGGCATGGCGGTGATCCCGCTGCCCAAACCATTGGTTTTTTCCACATGCCATTCGAGCAGCAATTCCTGAACGCCAAGGGTTAAAACGGGGATCTGTTCGTTCGCTGCATTGAGATAGGCCATTTGCTCGTCAAACCGTGTGTCGCCCATAATGGGCCCCAGGAATACAGGGCCAACCGATGACAGCATCGTCGCCATAACGCCGCCAATCATCGACCATGATAAGGCGTAAGAGAGGAAGAACTGGCGGCGCAATTTTTCATCAATATTGGCATATAGGAAAAACAGGCAGCCTGGGTAAAGCAGCAGCATCCAAAGGTGATAAAGCACAGCCAGAAACGCTGTGATAATCGGAAAACCTAAAACAGGTTGGAGCACTTCCCAGGCGTCCTTCCCGAAGAAAATCGCTTGGTCCCAAGCCACAAATGTATCATCCCAGCTATAGGGATTGAACAGCGGAATGGCGGCTTTCATCTTTGAAAAGAAAGGGATGATTGCAATCGACATAAACAGCAATGGCAACGCAGCAACAAAAGCATATCGCGCTGTCGGCGATGAATAGCGCGCCTTCATATGCGCAATGGGTGATTGCGGCTTGTGGCGAACCAGCTGAACGGTTGCGTCAATGCAGGCCATTGCTGTGACCGATAGGAGAAACAGACGAGCATTGACCCAAATGGGCATCGCATCGGGATAAATGCCCTTTGTCGTTAGCAATGCAATGCACAGCGCCACTGGCACGAGGCTGGCGAGGTAAACCGGTATCTCAGACACCCATTTTGCCGTCAGTCTTGATCGATCCATCATAGTGTGCGGCAATAGATGCAGGTTCTTAAAAATAACCTAATATTTACCATAATCTTGCGGGATGCTTTGCCCCGATCATTTCTAACGTGGCTTGCCGGAAAGTGGGGCAATCCCTAAGTGGTGGGGTATGGCAGGTGAACTACTCGATAATCAGGGCAAGGGCGAGGTCAGCTGGAGCTGGCCTGCGATCCACCGCGAAGGCATCATTTTTGGTTCAATAGCGGTGGGGCTGAGCCTCATTCCATTATTGCTGCTGGGATGGCAATTTCTCGGCTGGCCGATGCTGTTTGTGTCGGTTGGCGTATTCGCGTTTTTCCGCGATCCAGAACGCGTTGTGCCGCAGGATGAAGCAGCGATTGTTTCACCAGCAGACGGGCTAATCTCTCTGATCACTCAGGTCGAGCCGCCCGAAGAGCTGCGGATTGAAGACGGCTCGGGCTATAAAGGCATGGCCAGCGAGCCTGTGACCCGCGTCTCCATTTTTATGAGCGTGTTCGATGTGCATATTAATCGCACACCGATTGGCGGCACAGTTACGCGGCTGGTTTATATCCCAGGCAAATTCATGAATGCCGACCTCGACAAAGCGAGCGAGGAGAATGAGCGGCAGCATTTCTTGATCGAGCGTTCCGATGGCTTGCAGGTTGGGTTTACCCAAATCGCAGGCTTGATCGCGCGACGGATCATTCCGCATGTGAAAACGGGCGACATGCTCGCCGGTGGTCAGCGTGTGGGGCACATTCGTTTTGGCAGCCGTGTCGATGTCTATTTGCCAGCAGGCACAGAGCCAAAGGTTTTGATGGGGCAGCGGGTGATCGCTGGAGAGACCATTCTTGCCGAGGTTGGCCAAGCAAAATTGCTTGAAGGAATAGCGCAATAATTATGCGCAAATCTGCGCAAATAATCGGGGCGGATGTCTGATGCAGGAAGATGATGAGCGCGTTGGGCCAAAGGCTGCCGAGGATGACACGCTAGGCAAACTATCGGCAAAGGAGCGCCGCGGGCTCTCTTTGCGCGCTATGCTGCCCAATGCGATTACGGCGGCGGCATTATGTGCCGGGCTAACCGGTATCCGGTTTGCGATCACAGAGAATTGGGAATTGGCCGTTGCTCTGGTCGTATTGGCCGGGGTGCTGGACGGTATTGATGGGCGGATCGCGCGGCTTTTGAATGCGCAATCGCGGTTTGGGGCAGAGCTGGATAGCCTCGCTGATTCGCTGTCCTTTGGCGTTGCGCCGCCCTTGGTGCTGTATTTGTGGTCCTTGCAAGATTGGCCGCGCCTTGGCTGGTTCGCTGCATTGGCGTTTTCGATTTGCTGCGCTTTGCGCCTCGCACGTTTCAATGCGCAGATTGATACCGATGAACAGCCGCATAAGCTGGCAGGTTTCTTGACCGGTATTCCAGCGCCTGTGGCAGCAGGAATTGCCTTTGCGCCGTTCTATATGTGGATGATCACCGGCTCGGATGTTTTCCGCAACCCTGTGTATGTCGCCATTTGGATCAGTGCGATTGCGTTTTTGATGATCTCTAACGTCGCAACGCTAAGCTGGTCTTCGCTCCGCCCGCGCCGCCAAATTCGCTTGGAGCTGATTGCGGTTGCTGGACTGCTCTTTGCCGGATTGGTGCTGGAGCCGTGGTGGGTGCTGCTCGGGATTAGCGCGATTTATCTTGCGCTCATGCCCTACGGCCTGTGGCGCTATGCAAAGGTAAAGCGGGGGAGTTAAGCGGCAGCAGCAAGCTGGCGGGTAACGCTCAGCTCTGCTTGCACATACCGGCCTTGGCGCAAAGGGCGGATATCGCGAAACGCGACCACATCAGCCGTCACACCGCTTGAACATTCTGCCTGCATTTCCAGCGCCATTTCACGCTGGATTGAGCGCCATGCATTGCGTCCGCGCACCGCGCTGTCGGCCAAGGAACCAAGGGCAATCACAGCCACTGCAACAAATAGCACGGTCAAGAGAATGGCAATCATGGTGTGTTCCTTTGCTTGAGTGAATGATCACTCTTTGTTCTGCACGCGTTGTTCCTTATTCGTTCTGCTCTGTCAATTAAAAAGTTTCACTTTTGTTCCGCCCTCGCTTTGACGCCCCTGAGAAAGTGCTGGATTTTCGCAGCAACCCCGTCTAACCGCGCTGCATCCAAAGGAATGAAGCGTGCTTTAGGCTTTTGGAAATTCACATGGAAAGCACACATACCGGTGCCGGCGCGGGACAACCGCAAGGGGTCATCAGCTTTCCAGAGGAACAACCGGAAAGGAATTTTACTATGGCGGCACCTACCGTCACGATGCAGCAATTGATCGAGGCCGGCGCACACTTCGGCCACCAAACCCACCGTTGGAACCCGCGTATGAAGCCGTATATTTTCGGCGCGCGTAATGGTGTCCACATTATCGACCTGTCGCAAACTGTGCCGCTCTTCGCGCGCGCTCTCGACTTTGTCGATTCAACGGTGCGTGCAGGCGGCAAGGTTCTGTTCGTTGGTACTAAGCGTCAGGCTCAAGAGCCGATTGCGCAAACAGCGAAAGCTTGCGGCCAGCACTTCGTAAACCACCGTTGGCTGGGCGGAATGCTCACAAACTGGAAAACCATCAGCGGTTCGATCAAGGAAATGAAAACCCTTGAAGAAAAGCTTTCAGGCGACACCAGCGGTTTCACCAAGAAAGAAGTTCTGCAGCTGACCCGCAAACGCGACAAGCTGGAGCTGTCACTCGGCGGTATCCGCGATATGGGCGGCATTCCTGATGTCATGTTCGTGATCGACGCCAACAAAGAAGAGCTCGCGATTAAAGAAGCGGCTGTTCTGGGTATCCCAGTGATCGCTGTGCTCGACAGCAATGTTGATCCAAGCAACATCGCATTCCCAGTACCGGGCAATGATGATGCGAGCCGCGCAGTGCGCCTCTATTGCGATGCCATCGGCGCAGCAGCGACTTCGGGCCGCGGCGGTGCAGTGGCTGATTCGGGCACAGACGTTGGCGCAATGGATACGCCTCCTGCTGAAGCACCGGCTGCTTAATCCCATTTGGCAAAGCTTCGGCTTGCCGCAATTGCAATTTAAGCGCGCCGGTTCATCCCAAGGGGGTGGACCGGTGCAGCTTAGTCAATAGATAAAGGAAATCTCCCATGGCCGATTTTACCGTCGCCGATGTGAAAACCCTGCGCGAGAAAACTGGCGCGGGCATGATGGATGCCAAAAAAGCTCTCGTGGAAGCGGGCGGCGATATTGAAGCGGCTGTTGACGCTCTGCGCGCCAAAGGCCTCGCGGCTGTTCAGAAGAAATCAAGCCGCACGGCTGCTGAAGGCCTCGTCGGCGTTGCTGTCGAAGGCACCAAAGGCGTTGCGGTCGAAGTGAACTCTGAAACTGACTTCGTTGCGAAAAACGATCAGTTCCAAGATTTCGTGACCAAAACCACAGCGGCCGCTCTGGGCGTTGACGGTGATGATGTCGAAGCGCTGAAATCAGCCGCTTATCCCGATGGCGGCACGGTCACTGACAAGCTGACATCAAACGTTGCGACCATTGGTGAGAACCAGCAGGTTCGCCGGATGAAAACCGTCACCGTGTCCAGCGGTACCGTTGTTCCTTACGTCCACAATGCTGCGGCGACCAACCTTGGTAAAATCGGCGTTTTGGTGGCTTTGGAAAGCGAAGCGGGCGCAGACGTGCTGGAGCCTTTGGGCAAGCAGCTCGCCATGCATATCGCAGCAGCCTTCCCGCAAGCGCTCGACGCTGACGGCCTTGATGCCGACGTGATTGCGCGCGAGCGTGCGATTGCTCAAGAAAAAGCGTCGGAAAGCGGCAAGCCTGAGCAAGTTCAGGAAAAAATGGTCGAAGGCGCGATTAAGAAGTTTGCGAAAGAAAACGCGCTTCTCAGCCAGCTGTTCGTGATGGACAACAAAACCCCCATCGCTGACGTAGTGGCCGCCGCTGGCAAAGAAGCCGGCAAAGCGATTGTTCTGAAAGACTACGTGCGCTTCCAATTGGGCGAAGGCATTGAGAAAAAAGAAGAAGACTTCGCCGCAGAAGTCGCCGCTACGCTGAAAGGCTAAGCTGGAATTCTTCTCCTAGGCTAAATGATTACAGCCGCTGGACCTTATCGGGTTCGGCGGCTGTTTTCGTTTTGGGGGAGGGGGTGTGGGGGCGCGCTATCGATACAGTTGTGGACATCAATTGAAGTTGGACACAGTCTTCGCTCCGCATTGCGATATAAGGCGTAGCCATCAGGGGGCTCATCGCCGAAAAGCAGACAACATAAAAGTTAGGGGCGATACATTTCTTCCTGAGACGATTCTTAGTCGGTCAAGAATCGAAAGAACTGTATTGTACTCCGCATGGGGATTGAAGGGTGAGCGGGAGCAGAACCAAGTTCAAAGTTTATATCAAACGTCGCCGGCCAATAGATTCTGGCGAAATTGGACGACTCCAAGATCAGGCAAACTCAGAGCTTGGGGATTCTATTTCTATTGAAATCATAGACACGAATAACACTATGCCTGATCTTGATTGGCGTTGGCACGAGAAAGGGCCGCCAGACGCGATGTATGATGCAACCATACTCGGATCATTGGTCGGAAACCGGATCGTAGCTGTCACGCATAGTTCTGGTGCTAAGACCGCAATTCCGACCGTTAACCTTATCAAGAACTGGATCGAGCATTCGATCAAATCACTAGACAGATACCAGAAACCTCCGCCCGATTTTCATCAACAAAACTTGTTCGATGCCCATGATACAAATTGGACGCCAAAGGATCAGGAATACGTATACCACTACACAAGCTGGGATACCGCTAGATCTTACATTCTGTCTGGCAAAAAAACGATGCGTTTTGGATCTATCGACCATATGAATGATCCCTTAGAATTCAACAATATTCAAATGCCATTGTACGGCGTGCCCCGAAATGATCGCGATATGCCGCGCAGGATGTTGGAAGCAATCAGCTGGGCTACCAAACACGGCATTCAGCTTCTATGTACCACCAAAGACCAGCTGGCGATCACTTCACCGCATGAGAATGGACTGTTGTTTCACTCGGCCGCAGTTAGAGGCTTTGCGCGACCGCCGATGTGGAACCATTATGGGGGTGGGCATGAGGGCGTCTGCCTGATTTTTGATCGCAGCAAACTCAATCAGAATATTGTGAAGGCTGCGAACGAGAAGGGACGTTTGTTCAACGAAGACGTAACTTACACCAAGTTAGATTTGGGGTCAGCTTTCCCCAGGCTTGGCGGAAAATTTAAGTTGCGCGAAGAAATGAGCGAATGGAATGAAGGCGCGTTTAATGAGTATGCGCGTCGGATCGTGCTCGGCGAACGGAGAGCTTTCTTTGCGACCAAGCATGATGACTGGCAATACGAGTGTGAAACTCGTTGGGTCTTCGCAAGTGATACCCTCGAAAACTTGCTGGTTCCGATAAAAAACGCACTTTCTGGTATTGTTGTCGGATGTGATTTTGATTGCGAGCACCACGATGCGGTAAGAGCGCTAGCCAATGCTTTTGGTGTGCCCGTTCGACGTATTTGGTGGAACAATGGTATTGCTGTTACACCGGCGGCTTTAGGCGTATTTGAAACGGGTGGACGGCTAGAGGCTTGGGAGAAGAAAGCCAAAGTCAGACGACAAGAACGATCAAGAGGTTAATTGGGACTATAAGAGTCAATGTCATTTTGGAACTCACTTCCAAATGTTTGGGCTTTACGATTGGCATCTCCGCTCGGCATTCTACTTCCGACCAAAAATTTGCCGTGGCGGTCAGATCAATCGAATGGCAGCTCCACACCTCAAACCTGACACCGCCAAACCATCCAGTTACGCTTACGCTAAAACCTAAGATCCCGCTGGCCGCACCTCAATCACCCAAATCTCAGGCTGAGTGAACAGGCGCATGGGCAATAGGCTGGTGCCAATCCCTGCGCTGGTGACCAAGGTCTTGCCGTTTTGCTCTACTACGCCGCAAGCATATTGCTGGCCGAAATCGGACATGGTTGCGGGGGCTCCACCCCAAGGAAAACCAATCTGCCCGCAATGGGTGTGGCCGGCCAGAACGAGGTCGACATTTGTGGGCACTTGCGGGAAGATATCGGGGCTATGGGTGAGGACCACGCGCGCGCCGGTTAGCGGCTGCATTTGCGCAAAAGTCTGCTCCAGATCATCGCGTTTTGTAAAGGCATCATCCACGCCGCCCACCGCAATAGGGCCAAATTGCGCGGCTTCATTGACCAGCACGGTCAGATTATCATGGCGCGCGAGCTGCTCAGACAGGGCGGGCCAATTGAACCAGTGATCGTGATTGCCCGGCACCAGAACTGCGCCGTAACGCGCTGTCAGCTGCGCCAAAGGATCGACGATATCCTCGGGCGAATAATGCTTGGTTGCAATGCGCTTCTCGCTGACCAAATCGCCTGCGATCATAACCAGATCAGGCTCTAGCGCATTCACTTGGCGCACAATCCGTTTCAGCCGTGATGGGGGCATGTCCGGCCCCGCGACATGGATGTCTGCCAGCAAAGCGATAGTCACCGGCGGCGAGCCAGCGGGCAGGGCGGCGCTTTCCACCGTAAGGCGCTGAACCACGGGATCGCGCATCGTGTCATAGGCGGCTTTGGCAGCGATAATCACGCCAAGTATGAGCGCGGTGGCAAACAGGCGGCGCATCAATTTGCGCATATTGGGCGCCTTTTGCCGCTTGTGATTGCCATCCAAATTGCTCCGATTTTCCTACATTTGCGAACGGTGTTACCTTCGCATTGGTCGTTTTGAAACTGGGCCGCTTTGCGGTTGGGGTCGTTTCTGCCCAAAAAGTGGCCTTTCAAGGTGTGTTTCATCAACTAACTCTGGTTTCTGGGCATTGTGACGCTGCGAATCGGTGAAAAGCCGCTTTCCCTTTGCTTGATTTGTTGAGGCCGTTAAGGCACTTGGCAACACGCTTAGCGCAACAGACGGGAACCGCTCCAAAATGCCAATGCCAAAGATCAAACGCGTCCTGCTCAAACTGTCGGGCGAGGTTCTGATGGGGAACCAGGAATATGGCATTGATCCTGAATATGTGGCGCGTCTCGCTGAAGAAGTGAAAGTCGCGAAAGACAGCGGTTTGGAAGTGTGTCTGGTGATCGGCGGCGGCAATATCTTCCGCGGTGTGGCAGGTGCTGCGCGAGGGCTGGATCGGACGACCGGCGATTATATGGGCATGCTCGCCACGATCATGAACGCGCTGGCGATGCAAAATGCGTTGGAGCAGGCAGGCGTGCCGACACGGGTGCAATCCGCTATTCCGATGAGCACTGTTTGCGAGCCTTACATTCGCCGCCGTGCAGAGCGTCACCTTGAGAAAGGGCGGATCGTGATCTTCGCCGCAGGCACCGGCAATCCGTTCTTTACCACAGACACTGGCGCGGCTTTGCGAGCCGCTGAGATGAACTGCGATGCTCTGCTGAAAGGCACAAGCGTTGACGGTGTCTATGATGCTGATCCCAAAACCAACCCTGATGCGGTGCGGTTTGAGACCATCACTTATGACCGCGTATTGGCGGATAATCTGAAAGTTATGGACGCCTCTGCCGTGGCGCTGTGCCGAGAGAATGACATACCCATCGTGGTCTTTTCCATCCGTGAAAAAGGCAATGTGGCCCGCGTGCTAGAAGGCAATGGCGTGCAGACAATCGTACAAGAGGAAGCCTGAATTATGGCCGATTACAACAAATCCGATATCGAACGCCGGATGACTGGCGCTGTGGAATCGCTGAAAGGCGATCTTGGCGGTTTGCGCACAGGGCGCGCCAACACTGCGCTGCTCGATCCGGTGGTGTGCGAAGTGTATGGCGCGATGATGCCGCTGTCTCAGGTCGCGACCGTCTCCGCGCCAGAACCGCGCATGCTCAGCGTGCAGGTCTGGGATAAATCGAATATTAGCGCGGTTGAGAAGGGCATAACCAAGGCCAATCTCGGCCTCAACCCTATGACCGATGGTCAGACCGTTCGTTTGCCCATGCCTGACCTGACGGAGGAGCGCCGCAAAGAGCTGGCGAAACTCGCTGGAACCTATGCCGAGAATGCGAAAATCGCGATCCGCAATGTGCGCCGTGATGCGATGGAAACGCTCAAAGCTGATGAGAAAGCGAAGTCTATCTCCGAGGATGAGCGCAAAAAGCTTGAGGACGAAGTGCAAAAGCTGACGGACAAATACGTCGCTGAAACCGATGATGCTGCTGCCAAGAAGGAGCAGGAGATCCTGACCCAATAAGGGGCAGGGTCGCGCAGGATAAGGGCATGGGAGAGGCGCCCTCACAAACCGGCAATGGGGCCAAGCATGTCGCCATCATTATGGACGGCAATGGCCGCTGGGCGAAGTCCAAGCATTTGCCGCGAGCGATGGGCCACAAGCGCGGCGTAGAAGCCGTGCGCGCCTTGATACGCAGCGTGGAGCCGATGGGGCTCGATTGCCTGACGCTTTACGCATTCTCTTCAGAAAATTGGAAGCGGCCCGAGGATGAGGTCGATGATCTGATGAATTTGATGCGCAAGTTCATCAAGTCAGACTTGCCGGAATTCATCGCCAATGATGTCCGGCTTAAGATCATTGGCGATTGGCAGGGGCTTGCCCCCGATATCGTCAAAAGTCTCGAAGATGCTTTGGAGCAAACCTCTGGCGGGTCACGCACGCTGGCAGTGGCGCTGAATTATGGTTCTCAGCAAGAAATTGCACGCGCTGCGGCGAAGGCTGCAGCGATTGGCGATGTGACCGAGGCGAGCATCACAGCGCATTTGGATACCAATGATTTGCCGCCGCTTGATCTGCTGATCCGAACGAGCGGCGAGGTGCGCCTGTCTAACTTTTTGTTATGGCAATGCGCTTATGCCGAAATGCTGTTTGTCGATACGCTTTGGCCTGATTTTACGCCGGAGCATTTGCAAACGGCATTGGATGATTTTGCGACAAGGGAGCGGCGCTATGGCGGACGGTGATACTGGAAATGGGGCGCAATCGGATTTGCTCCTGCGTTTGATTAGTGCGGTAGTCATGGTCTGCGTCGCGGGCAGCGCGTTGTGGCTGGGCGGTTGGATTTGGATTGGCTTTGTCGCTCTGTTGGCGATTGGCGTTCTGTGGGAATGGAACAAGTTGACCAATTTGATGGGCTTAACCGCTCTCGGGCAGGCTCTGTGGCTGTTTTTCGGTGTGGTTTACGTTGGCACAGCGGCGCTGGGCATGGCGCAAATTGGTGAAACCTATGCCGCTTGGTTCGTAGCCGTGGGCTTTATCGCGCCGATTATCGCGGTGGATGTGGGCGCTTATTTTGCCGGACGCGCGATTGGCGGGCCCAAGATCGCGCCCAGCATCAGCCCGTCAAAAACCTGGGCAGGGCTAGGCGGCGGCGCGCTGGCGGCGGTTATCGTGGCGCTTTGTGTGCAATATTTCTTCCCAGAAGGCGAGCTGTTCGGTCCAGCAACGCAGGACGGTTTGTCTGCCATGAATGTGCTTGGCATTGTGGTTGTTGGCATTTTGATCGCTGTGTTGGCGCAGGCTGGCGACTTTTTCGAAAGCTGGATGAAGCGGAAGGCAGGCGTGAAAGATTCCTCCAATTTGATCCCAGGACATGGCGGATTGTTTGACCGCCTCGATGGTTTTCTGGCGGTATTCGTCATCGTTGCTCTAACCCGCAATTTCCTGTGATTTACGCCTAATGCCCCGTTCAATCACCATACTCGGGGCAACCGGCTCAGTGGGGGCATCCACGCTCGATTTGATCCGGCGCAGTCCTGCTGATTGGCGGGCTGAGGCGCTGACAGCGAACACCAATGCAGCTGAATTGGCCATGCTAGCGCGGGAGTTCGGCGCGAAGCTGGCGGTGGTCGGTGATGAAGCAAAATTGCCGGAATTGCGCGATGCGCTTGGCGGTAGCGGAATAGAATGCGCTGGCGGGGCTCAGGCATTGATTGAAGCAGCGGCGCGGCCCGCAGACATCACTCTTGCAGCGATCGTTGGCTGTGCCGGTCTTGCCCCTGTTATGGCCGCGATAAAGCAGGGCGGGGCGATTGCGCTGGCCAACAAGGAAGCGCTGGTATCTGCCGGTGATGTGATGACTGCGGCTGTGGCGCAATATGGCGCGACTTTGCTGCCTGTTGATTCTGAGCATAATGCTATATTTCAATGCCTTGCTGGAAATTCTTTGGATGATGTCGCGCGCATCATTTTAACCGCTAGTGGAGGCCCTTTTCGCGAATGGAGCGCCGATCAATTGATCGCTGCCACACCGAAACAAGCGGTGGCCCACCCCAATTGGGACATGGGCGCAAAGATCAGCGTCGATAGCGCGACGATGATGAATAAGGGCCTTGAATATATTGAGGCGCACCACCTTTTTCCGGTTGGACTAGAGCGCCTCAAAATCGTGGTTCACCCGCAAAGCGTCATTCATTCCATGGTCGAATACCGCGATGGTTCGACTTTGGCGCAGCTTGGCCCCAGCGATATGCGCGTGCCCATTGCCAGCTGCCTTGCGCATCCAGCCCGCATGGAAACGCCAATGGAGCCGCTCGATCTGCCGAGCATTGGCGAGCTTAGTTTCTTTGCGCCTGATGAGGCCCGCTTTCCTGCCACTCGTTTGGCGCGCGAAGCGATTGCCGCAGGCGGCGGCGCGCCAGCTACACTGAACGCAGCGAATGAAGTGGCGGTTGCGGCGTTTTTGGCCGGTCAGATCAGGTTCACCGATATCGCTCTAGTGGTTGAACAGACGCTAACCCGCTATAGCGCGCCCAAACCGGCAGCGCTGGATGATGTCTTGGCCGTTGATGGCGAGGCAAGAGCGCAAGCAGCTGCAATTTTGGAGACAATCTAACTTGTTAGAATCGCCACCTTTTTGGATGTATATCATCGGCTTTTTGCTGGTGCTTGGGCCGCTGATCACTGTGCATGAGCTGGGCCATTATCTCGTCGGGCGTTGGCTGGGCGTGGGCGCGGATGTGTTTTCTGTGGGCATGGGCAAAGAGATCATCGGGCGCACGGATAAACGCGGCACGCGCTGGCGGCTTTCGGCAATCCCGCTTGGCGGATATGTCCAGTTTAAGGGTGATATGAACCCTGCAAGCATTCCCGATCCCGATGCGCCGGCCGATAATCCAGCGGACAAAGGCAATGGCAGCTTTCAACATGCGAGCCTTTGGAAACGCACACTTATCGTGCTGGCGGGGCCGGTTACCAATTTGGTTGTCGCGATAGGGATATTTGCGGCGTTCTTTGCTTTGCTTGGCAATCCGACGGTTGAGAACCCGCGTGCTTCCACTCAGATAGGCGCGTTTGCAGAAATTTCTCCGGCGCGTGAGGCTGGCATGCAGGAAGGCGATCAGCTGGTCGCCATTGGCGATGCCAAGGTCGAGACTTTCACTGACATTTTGCAAGAAGTGGCGCTTTACCCTGGCAAGGACATCGTGATCACCGCAGAGCGCGGCGATGCAACTCTGACTTTCCCTATGACCATTGGCAGCGTCGAGGAAGAAGACGGCTTTGGCAATAAGGGCACATTGGGCCGGATCGGTATCGCTCCGGCGGATGTGACCTATATTTATGAGGACGTGCCGCTCGCCTCGACTATTCCGATGGCCGCAGAGCGCTGCTGGGATCTGGTCAATATGATGGTGACCGGCATCAAGCAGATCGTTTTTGGCGAGCGTTCCATCAAGGAATTGGGCGGCCCGATTAAGATCGCAAAATATTCTGGCGAGCGCATGAGCCTAGGGCCAAATGCCTTTATTGAGTTCGCCGCTCTCATATCGCTTAATTTGGCATTCATTAACTTGCTGCCAATCCCAGCGCTCGATGGCGGGCATCTGGCTTTCTACGCGGCAGAGGCTGTTCGCCGTAAGCCAGTGGGGCCGCGCGCCATGGAATGGGCTTACAGAGGCGGAATGGCCTTTGTGCTTCTGTTCATGGTCGTCGTGACGTTCAATGACCTTGTTTCGCTCCCTCTGTTTGGGAGTTAGCGGGGGAAAGGACACTGTGTAGGCGGGCTTTCGCGGGGACACCGCTTGATTGCGCGCCCACCATCGGGCAATGGCGAGGGGATACGCCAAAGCCAAAGCATATTTTTAATGCGCCATGGGGCTTGGCGGGACCGGTAAATTAGGTTTGGACGGGAACGAATTGTCGATGATTGATCACAAACAAGCGGGTGCATTTGCAAAACTGCCCGCTGGACGCATGCCCATAGGACGCATGGCAGCGCTATTGCTCGGATCGAGCATATTGGCTGGCATTCCCGTTGGCGCGGCTGCTCAAGAGACGGCTGCTGCCCAGGCGCCTGCTCCTGTTGCGGCGCCTGCACCGGCGAGCAATGTCATCCGCTCAATCGCGATTGTGGGATCGCAGCGTCTCGAGCCGCAAACCATTCTCAGCTATATCCGCTTGCGGGTAGGACAGACCTATACTTCCGCTGCAGCCGATGGCGCGCTGAAGGATTTGGGCGCGACAGAGCTGTTCTCAAACTTCTCTATTCGCAATGATGCCGGTAATGTGGTGATAACGGTTACTGAAAACCCAGTGATCAATCGCATCGTGCTGGAAGGCAATAAGCGGATTAAGAACGATAAGATCGTGCCAGAGATTAAACTCTCGGCGCGGCAAATCTTTACCCGTTCGAAAGTGCGCGCCGATGTTGCCCGGATTATCGAGCTGTATAAGCGCCAAGGCCGCTTTGCCGCCACGGTTGAGCCGAAGATGGTGCAATTGCCGCAAAACCGCGTTGATATCGTGTTTGAGATCAATGAAGGGCCAAAATCCAAGGTTCGCCAGATCAACATCATCGGTAATGAAGAATTTTCAGATGGCACGCTGCGCGGTGAGATGGTCACCAAGGAATCGCGCTTCACCCGCTTCTTCAGCTCCAACACCAGCTATGACCCGGATCGTTTGGCGTTTGACCAACAAAAGCTGCGTCAGTTTTACCTGACTGAAGGCTATGCCGATTTCCGCGTTGTGTCCGCCGTAGCTGAGCTGACGCCCGACAAAAAAGACTTCATCATCACCTATGTGGTGGAAGAGGGCGAACGCTACAAATTTGGCGAAGTCTCCGTCGACAGCCAATTGCGTGATTTTGACAGCGACCGGATGACCGGCAATTTGCCGATGGCATCGGGTGACTGGTATAATGCGAAAAGCGTGGAAGACACGGTTGAGCAATTGTCAGAGCTGGCCGGAACATTTGGCTATGCCTTCGCCGATGTCGCGCCGCGCTTTAGCCGCAAAAAAGAAACGCTGACGATGGATGTGGAATTCACCATTCGTCAGGCTCCGCGTGTTTATGTGGAGCGTGTCGATGTGAACGGCAATACGCTGACGCAGGATAAGGTCATCCGCCGCGAGTTTCGTATCAGCGAAGGCGATGCGTTTAACTCATTGCAGGTCCAGCGGACCACGGCGCGGATTAACTCGCTCGGCTATTTCCAAGAGAACTTTGAAGTCAATCAGGTCGAAGGCAGCGCGCCTGACCGGATCGTGCTTGAGGCGAATGTTGAAGAGCAACCGACAGGCGAATTGCAATTGTCAGCCGGCTTCTCCTCATTGGAAAGCTTCATTTTGTCGGCTTCTATCCGCCAGCGCAATTTCCGCGGGCGCGGCCAAACGATTGGCGCCAGCGTTAATTATTCGCGCTTCTCGCAAAGCGCACAGTTGAGCTTCTCAGACCCTTATGTGTTTGATCGCAATATTTCGGCGGGTATCGATATTTTCCGCCGTGATTTTGACAATGACTTCTTCAATCGCGGGACGGGCACCTACGAGCAATCGACCACCGGTTTCTCTGCACGTGCTGGTGTGCCTTTGAGCGAATATATGTCGCTGGTGGCGAGCTACACGCTCAACCTCGACGACGTCAGCGTCGAAGAGCAAGCGTTTTTCCGCGATTTCGACGGTGACGGAGTGGCTACATGCGAGCCAGCGATCGCCGGACGCTTCCTGTGTGAGGCACTTGGAAAACGGACGAGTTCGATCTTCGGCCTCAGCCTTAACTACAACACTCTGAACAGTCGTCTGCGTCCAACACGCGGCGAATCGATTTCGGTTACCGCCGACATCGCAGGGTTGGGTGGTTCGGTTAAATATGGCCGGATGCGCGGTAAGGCAGCGAAGTATTTCAGTCTTGGCTACGGCTTTATTGGATCCCTGACGGCAGAAGGTGGCTGGATCGAATCTTATGGCGGCGGGAGTGGCAATCCAGGCGGCGATGATGTTTTGTTGACTGACCGCTTCTTCCTTGGTGAAGGACAAATGCGTGGTTTCGATATTCGCGGTATTGGTCCGCGCATTATCCGCTTGGAGCAAGGCCAAACTTTGGACGAAGTTTTGGCCGGCGATCGGAACAGGGTGCGCGATGATGCGTTGGGTGGCCGTGCATTTTATCTGGGCCGGGCTGAGGTTGAAATTCCGTTGGGTACTGGGGCACGCGAGCTGGGCTTGCGGCCGTCTGTATTCTTGGATGTTGGCGCATTGTTTGGCTTAGATCGACCTGACCTTCAGAATTTCCCTAATGGGGTTCTGAACAGAGATGCCGATGGCAACCCGCTTTTTACTGAAATTGTTACCGCAGCCGATGGTACACAAACCAACGTTACCACCGTGAACCCAATCGCAGCCGATGGGGTTACGGCCAATTCTTCCCAATTATTGCTCCCACCTTTCCAAGAAGTCTTTCTTGGAAATACCCCTAGCCCGCGGATCGCGGTTGGCGTCGGGGTCAATTGGAACTCACCCTTCGGTCCATTCCGGATCGACTTCGCGCATATCCTCAAATCGGTTGAGGGCGACGAAGAGAAAAGCTTCTCCTTTAACGTAGGAACACAATTCTAATGAAAACACTTACCAAAACTCTCGCCGCCTTGAGCATCGCGTCCGCTGCAGTGGCAGCCGTGCCCGCCGCCGCTCAGGTTGAAGGCAAGATCGCCACTGTGAATGCACCGCTCGCGGTCATCAACACCAATGCTTTTAAGACGGCCTATCAGCAGATCGGCACGACTTATAAGCCGCAAATCGACACCATTCAGGCGCGCTCGCAAGAACGCCAAACTCTGCTTCAACAGCTCGACACCAATGGTGACAAGCAGCTCGACGATGCAGAACAAAAAGCGGCGCAAGGCACACAGCAATTCACGCGCATCGCTGCAATTGAGCAAGAAGTTGGTCAATTGAGCGGTCAGGTTGATCTCGCCCGCGTTTACGCTGTTGAGCAAATCCTCGCGCAATATGGTCCATCGCTGCAGCAAGTCGCTCAGCAATTGAAAGTGGACATGATCGTGGCTCCAGAAGCTGTGATTTACGCGCCGCCAGCCGCCAGCATTACTCAGCAGGTTTCTGCCGCGCTCAACGCCCGCGTGCCTTCTGTACAAATCGTACCTCAAGCCGGTTATCAGCCTCAGCGTAATTCTGTTGCGACTTATCAGCAAATCCAGCAGGCACTGATGACAGCGCAAGCGATCCAGCAGCAGCAAGCCGCACAAGCAGCGCAGCCAGCCGCTGCTCCAGCAGGCCGCTAAGATCAGAGCCTTTTGGCGCGCAAACGGGGTATAGTGATGAGTGATAAGGCAGCCGCTGATGGCGGGGAATTTAGCTATGACATTACGCGCATTCTTAAAGCGCTGCCGCATCGCTATCCCTTGCTTTTGGTCGATAAGGTCAAGGCCATTGATTTGGGCGAAACCATCCATGCTGTAAAAGCTGTCTCGTTCAACGAGGAATTTTTCCAAGGGCATTTCCCCGGCGCACCTATCATGCCCGGCGTTCTGCAGATTGAGGCATTGGCGCAAGCTGCTGCCATTCTGGGGATTGAAACGCTGGAATTGGCGGGCACGGGTAAATTGGTGTTCTTCATGGGCATTGAAAACGCAAAGTTTCGCGCCCCTGTGACACCGGGCTGTCTGCTAGACCTCAATGTCGAATTCGTCCAAAAACGCAGCCGTGTCTACAAATTCAAAGGCACAGCCAGCGTTGAGGGTAAGACCACTTGTCAGGCTGAATTCACCGCGATGATTGCCGATCCGCCGAAATAGCGAGCAATCCAATTCCGTTGCGGCGGGAATTGTCTTGCAATTCACGAGCGGCGCGTTAATTACGCGGCTCTGCGATTTTATCAGCTCGTCCGGTCGGAACCGGGCAACAGCTTTGAAGGACTAAGAAAATGAAGACCGACGGTCACCCAGATTACCACACCATCAACGTCAAAATGACCGATGGTACAGAATTTCAAACACGTTCCACTTGGGGCAAAGAGGGCGATACTATGGCCCTCGATATCGACCCGACAAGCCACCCAGCTTGGACCGGCGGTCAGAAACAAATCCAAGAAGGCGGCCGTGTTGCTCAGTTCAACAAGCGCTTTGGTGGGCTTTCGCTTAAGAAATAAGCGTCTACCGGCTTAACGATTTTGAGGGCGGCCCAGCGATGGGCCGCCCTTTTTCGTATCAAATTTGCTTTCAAATAATGGCGCACCTAAACCAAGCGATATGAATGCTTGGTTCTATCTTGCCGCTGCGATTGTGTTTGAAGTGTCAGGCACGCTCTTGCTGAAATTGTCTAACGGGTTTGAGAAATGGCATTGGGGCGTGCTTTCCATTCTTTGCTATTCCGTCTGTTTTTGGGTGCTGGCGCCCGCGATGAAAGTTCTGCCGGTGGGCGTGGTCTATGCCATCTGGTCCGGGGTTGGGATTGTCGCGGTCAGTATGATCAGCGTTTTCGCATTTGAAGAACGTTTGAGCGCGCTGCAATTTGGCTTTATCGCGATGATATTGATTGGCGCGGTGGGGCTCAATCTGACCACCCAGCATTAATCCTAGCCCCAAGGCCTCTCGCGGTACCATTTGGTGATCACATATTTCACGCCTTTGCGCACTTTCATCGCATGGTGCAGCGTGTTCACATTGCCGCGTCCATCTGGAGTGAGGTTGTTCCACCCTAGAATTGTGCCGCGCATGGGTTGAAATTTCTTGCCCAGTGCTTTGAAGCGTGTTGCGCCGCCAGCCTCCACTGTGTTGAGGTAGATCATGAACGTCCAAGTGCGCTGGCCCGATACGCTGCAAAATTGCTCCCAATCCTCGCCATCTGGATTGAACCAATCGGTGTGCTGTTTGAATTCTTGCCCCACCTCGTAACGCTGCCCCTGCAAGGGTTCGCCATGCGCGGGGTCGATTTGGGTGTAGTCAAACAGGCGCGCCTCAACGTCTTGCACGGCGGCGTGGTCCGGAGACAAATCGCAGGTTTCGCTGGTGCGGAACAGATCATCGCCATTGTAATCTGCAAGTGTGGAGGGGCGGCGATCCAAATCGATCAGGCGGATGATTTCATCGCATAGATCAGGGGGCAGAAAGGCATCTTTGATGAAGACTTCTGCTTTGCTCGTCGGCACGCGTTTGACGCCCTCTAAACGGCGCAAAATGTCTGCTGAAGATTCGCCAGCTTTCGGCATGCATGCAACTTGCGCAAGTTGCGCGCCAAGGGCAAGCGCGAAATAATCTTGCGCAAGGCCGCATAATGCGCAGTTTTCGCTTCCCAAAGCCTGTGCATTATGCAATTGGCTCGCTCCGCTTTAGGAGCAGCTTGACGCCGCGCCTGAGCCTCGTATTGAGCGCTTCCAGCGCGGTGCGTGAAGGAATGGATTGCTTTACCGCAATCAGACAATGTGGCGATCGTAGTTCAGTTGGTTAGAACGCCGGCTTGTGATGCCGGAGGTCGCGGGTTCGAGTCCCGTCGATCGCCCCACTTTCCTCCTTCGAAAGACCCCGCTTTCCCCCTTTTGGGGCCAAATATGGGGCAGACCAAATGACAGCGTTTTGGACAGAACCGGACTATGACAATCATGAGCTTGTGCAGCTTGTGCGCGATGAAGCGCGCGGGCTAACGGCGATTATTGCGGTTCATTCCTCCCACCTTGGCCCCGGTGCTGGCGGAACGCGCGTGTGGCATTATGCCCAGCCTAAGGATGCGATGCGCGATGCGCTGCGCCTGAGCCGCGGGATGAGCTACAAAAACGCTATGGCCAGCCTGCCGATGGGCGGGGGCAAAGCGGTTATTCTTGCCGATAAGGACCGCAGCAAGACAGACGCTATGCTCCATGCCTTTGCCGATAAAGTTGAGGCGCTGGGCGGGCAATATGTCACTGCGGCGGATGTCGGTATTTCAGAAGCTGACATTGTCACCATGTCGCAGCGCACCTCTTATGTGTCGGGCCTGCCCATTGCAGAGGGCTCTACCGGCGGCGGCGATCCCGGGCCATCCACGTCGCTGGGCATTTATCAAGGCATCAAAGCCGCTGTGCGCCGCAAGCTTGGCCATGATAGCCTTAAAGACGTTCACATCGCCGTTCAGGGCACGGGCAGCGTAGGCGGGGGTGTCGCGCGATTGGCCGCAGCGGATGGCGCGCGGCTGACGCTGGCGGATATCAATCAGGATAGCGTTTCGGCACTGGCGGATGAGCTGGGTGCGGCAGTAGTGGCCCCCGAAGCGATCTTATCCGAGCAATGCGACGTGCTCAGCCCCAATGCATTGGGCGCGATTTTGAACGATGAGAGCATTGCGCAGCTCAACACCACAATCGTTGCAGGCGGCGCAAACAATCAGCTGGCGCGCACCGAGCATGGCGTTTTGCTGGCCCAGCGTGATATTCTTTATGCGCCGGATTATGTGATCAATGCTGGCGGCATCATCAGCGTGGCAACTGAATATCTGTGCCGCCGTGATGGTTTGCCGTGCAAAATTGAGGATGTGCATGCGCGCATCGCGCAAATTCCCGCAAGACTTGAAGAAATATGGACAGAAGCAAGCAAAAGCAGCCTTCCTTCTGACGTGATTGCTGATAGAATGGCGCAAACATTGATCGGTCGCTGATCGCCGGGGCTTCGCAAAGAGGCCTCAACATTGACTTTTTTGCAGTCTTGTGGGGGAGAGACGGGCCTGTAATAGCCCTTATTTCCACTGCCTGTGATAAAGGTTGCCCGAACGGTTTTGTGACATGCATGCTTTTGCCAATCCTACACGCTTTTTGAAGCTAGCCAGTTGGCTCACACCCTTGCTGCTGGTCAGCGGCTTGGTGCTGACCGCCATATCGCTGGTTTGGGGCCTGTTTTATGTGCCGCCTGACCGCTTGATGGGCGAGACTGTTCGCATTCTCTTCATCCATGTGCCTGCCGCTTGGCTCGGCATGGGCGGGTGGAGCGCGATTGCAATCTCCAGCCTAGTTTATCTGGTGTGGAAACACCCGCTCGCCGGATTGGCTGCGCGCGCCTCTGCGGTGCCGGGCATGGTGTTCACCGCGATTTGCCTTGCCACTGGCTCGATTTGGGGCCGCCCGACATGGGGCTCATGGTGGGTGTGGGACGGGCGTCTGACCAGCATGCTCGTGCTTTTGTTCCTCTATGCCGGCTATATTGCCTTGGCACAGGCGAGCGCGCGTGATGGCGGATCGTCCAAGATACCGGCGATCTTTGGCCTGATTGGCGCGATCAATATCCCGATTATCAACCGCAGCGTCGTGTGGTGGAATTCGCTCCACCAACCGCCCAGCATTACTGTTGGCAAAAGCGCGATTGATCCCGCTTTTCTGGTGCCGCTGCTGATTGCGGTGCTTGGCTTTTCGCTATTGTTTGGCGGAGTGGTGCTGGCCCGAATGCGCGCATTGCTGGCAGATTTTCAAGCTGAGGCGCGCTTGCGCCGCAAAGCGATGGAGGCGGCATGATCCGCGAGAGTTTAAACCAATGGGACTTTGTCATCGCGGCCTATGTGGTCGGCATTGCGGGCACTTTGGCCATGGCCGCTTGGGCTTGGCAGACGATGCGCGCGGCGGAAAAGCGCCGTGATAAAGTGCGTGAAAAGGTAAAGCGCAAATGAGCGCGAGCGGCGGGCCCAATAAAATCAAAGCCAAGCACCAGCGATTGGTGCTGGTCACCTTGGCGCTGATCGCATTGATTGGTGCTGGATTGCTGGCGGCATGGGGCCTGCGCAATCAAGCCAATTATTTCTATTTGCCCGATCAATTGGTCGCCGCGCCGCCGCCGACAGGTCAAGCGATCCGTCTGGGCGGGATGGTTGCGGAAGGCTCGATCAAAACATTGGGTGACGGCGTGACCGTTTCCTTTGTTGTGACCGACCAGAAAGAGGCGCGCGTGCCTGTGCTGTATACCGGCATTTTGCCTGATCTTTTCGTTGAGAATTCCGGCGTTGTGGCCGAGGGTAGCATGGATGCCAAAGGCGTGTTTGTGGCCGATAATCTGCTGGCAAAGCATGATGAGAATTACGTGCCAAAAGAGCTGGAAGAGATGAGCCAGCATCAGGCTGCCAAGATGGCGCAAGAAACCACTTTGGGATTGGAATAGAACGCCATGCTGGCTGAACTGGGTCTTGCCGCTTTGTGGCTGTGTGCTGCGCTTGCTGTGCTGCAATTGGTGGGCGGGGCATTGGCTCAGCGCGAGGCCACGGGTGAGCTTGCATCATTGGTGCGCCCCGCAGCGATCATGCAAGGCATATTGGCGGCGTTTTCGTTCCTTATGCTGCTCTGGGTGTTTGCGATCACCGATCTGTCGGTAAAGCTGGTCGCGACCAATTCGCATTCGATGAAGCCGCTAATATTCAAGCTTTCGGGCGCATGGGGCAATCACGAGGGTTCCATGCTGCTATGGGTCACTGTCATGGCGATGGCGGGCGCGCTGATTGCTTTGATTGAAAAGCGCCTGCCGGAAAAGACGATGCAGGCGACTCTGGCATCGCAAGGCTTTGTCGCGATTGGGTTTTATGCCTTCTTGCTGCTGAGCTCAAACCCGTTTGAGCGTCTGCCCATTCCTGCGATTGAAGGGCAAGGGCTGAACCCGCTGCTGCAAGATATTGGCCTCGCTTTCCATCCGCCCACGCTTTATTTTGGTTATGTCGGCCTCTCGGTCGCGTTTAGTTTCGCGGTTGGTGCATTGCTGACCCGCCAAGTGACGCCCGAATTTGCGCGCGTGATGCGGCCATGGGTGTTGGGCGCTTGGGTGTTCCTGACGCTAGGCATTACGGCGGGCAGTTACTGGGCCTATTATGAGCTGGGCTGGGGCGGCTGGTGGTTCTGGGATCCGGTGGAGAACGCTTCGCTTATGCCATGGCTCGCGGCGACGGCACTGCTGCATTCTGCCAGCGTTTTGGCCGCGCGCGACGCGCTGCGCACGTGGACGATCATGCTGGGCGTGGTGGCCTTTTCGATGAGCATGCTGGGCACGTTCCTTGTGCGTTCGGGCATTTTGACCAGCGTCCATGCCTTTGCCGTTGATCCAGAGCGGGGCAGTTTCATTCTGGGCTTGTTGATCCTCTATATCGGCGGGGCGCTCGCGGTTTTTGGCCTGCGCGCAGGCTCCGTCACAGAAGGCACGCGGTTCAAAGCATGGAGCCGCGAAGGCGCTTTGGTGTTTAACAATGTCATGCTGTCGGTGATCCTTGGGATTGTGCTGCTCGGCACGCTCTACCCGCTGCTGACAGAGGCATTCGACGTGCGCGTCTCCGTTGGCCCGCCATACTTCAATCCGGTCGGTGCGATATTCGTTGTGCCCATGCTGTTGGTGATGGGCGTTGGCCCGCTGCTGCGCTGGCGCGGGGATAGCTGGGAACGGCTGAAAATGCCGGTTCTGATTATCGCTGCGATCCTTGTCGTTTTGGCCGCTGCGGTGTTCTTTCTCGGTGATATGAGCGTTCTGGCATGGATAGGCTTGGTGCTCGCTGGCGGATTAGCTGTGGCCAGTTTTATGCCTTTGCGCGGACGCAATTTGCGCCGCGTGCCGATTGCGACATGGGGCATGGTCTGCGCGCATTTCGGCATAGCAGTGGCCTTGTTTGGCATGGCCAGTGAAAGCGCCTTTACACAGGAAAAACTCGCCGCGGTAGCACCGGGAGCTACCGAGCAAGTGAGCGATTGGAACATCACGCTGGAAAGCGTCGATCCCGTCGCAGGCCCGAATTGGACCGCGCTAGAGGCGAAATTGCTGGTCAGCCGCGGCAATGAAAAACCCGTGGTCGTCGCGCCGCAATCGCGCAATTTCTGGGCCCCGCCGCAGCAAACCACGGAAAGCGCATTGCTGACCCGCTGGGACGGGCAATTATACGCGGTTGTCGGCAACCAAGCAGAGGATGGCCGCTGGCAATTGCGCCTGTGGTGGAAGCCATTTGTGACCTTCATTTGGTATGGCGGCATATTGATCGCCTTGGGCGGAGTGCTCGCGATCATTGGCCGCGTTCGGGCGGATTTAAAACGCCGCATTGTAAAGCGCGCCATTGCTGAGCGGCGCTCCTTTGAGGAGGCGGCATAATGCGGCTTACTCTCTGGATACCGCTGATGCTGTTTGCTCTGTTCGCAGGGCTAGCAGGTTATCAGCTGACGCAGCCCAAGGATGAGTTTGTCGAAAGCCAAATGGTTGGCAAGCCTTTGCCCGCCTTCGATCTGCGCCCAGCCAATTTGGGGCAGGCTGGCGCATCGTTGGCCGATTTTAAAGACGGCAAGCCCAAACTGCTCAACATCTGGGCCAGCTGGTGTCTGCCATGTATTGCTGAGGCTCCGCATTTGGAGCGGCTCAAAGATGCAGGTGTCGATATTGTCGGCGTCGCCATTCGTGACCGGCCGCAAGATGTGGCACGCTTTTTGGCGCAGCATGGCAACCCCTATTCGCGCATTGGCGCCGATGATTTGTCCGAAATCCAATTGGAAATCGGTTCATCCGGCGTGCCCGAAACCTTTGTGATCGACGGGCAGGGCATCATCACGCACCAACATATTGGCGATGTGCGCGCAGGCGATGTGCCCAAATTGCTGCAAAAACTGGAGGAGGCGAAATGAGAGCTCTGATCCTTTTCATTGCCGCCCTTTGCGCATCCCCCGTTTTGGCCCAGCAATCGCTTCCGCCTGCACCGCTCGCCTATCAGCAATTGGATGATCCAGCGAAAGAGGCCGCGGCACAGGCGCTGATGCACACTTTGCGCTGTCTCAAATGCCAATCGCAATCGATCGCCGATAGTGATGCGCCCATGGCCGGCGATATGCGCCACCAAGTCCGCACACGCATTGCCGCCGGTGAGGAGCCAGAAGCGATCCGCGCTTGGCTGGTTCAGCGTTACGGCGATTATGTCAGCTATGCGCCCACCGTCAGCTCGACCACCTGGCCGCTCTTTGCCATTCCGCTGCTGCTGCTGCTGATTGCGGGCGGTATTTTGTGGAGCCGGATTGGCCGCAAATCGAAAAAAGCGGGAGAGGCATGATGAGCTGGTTTCCGATCATTGTTCTGGCATTGATTGCCTTTGTGATTGCTGTGTTTGTTTTGCGGCTTGAGCGGCGCGGATGGACTTTGTTTGCCGCCGTTCTGGTCTTTGGTCTTGCCGGATATGCGACCCAAGGCGCGCCAGAAATGCCGGGCGCACCCAAAGAGGGTATTGCGGCCTCCAAGCAAGAAGCGGGCGAGGCGATGGTCACGGCCCGCCGCGCTTTGTTCAATCCCGACATTCAGCCGCCCGCCTATCTGGTGACATCCGATGGGTTTGCTCGGCGCGGGCGTTATGATGATGCAGCCGCGCTGCTGCGCGGTGGTCTTGCCAATAATCCCAGCCATGCCGAGGGTTGGCTCGCGCTGGCCAATGCTTTGGTTGAGCATGCCGAGGGACAGCTGACGCCTGCTGCGCTTTACGCCTATGACAAGGCCGATAAGGCCGCGCCGGGCCATCCGGGCATTGCGTATTATCTCGGCGTGGCATTGCTGCGCTCTGGCCGGCCGGGCGAGGCGCGCGGCGTATGGGCCGATATGCTCGCCAATGCGCCTGAGGATGCGACTTGGCGCGAGGAATTAGAGGTTCGCCTTCAGCGCCTCGATGCGATGCTTGCGCAGTCCGGTGTTCAGGGCCCGCCAGCGCAATCGCAAGCCGCTGAGGCGCCTGCGGGGCAGCCGGAATAAATCGCCGGTGATGCGGGCGCTTGCAGGGGCGGGTTCGCGGTGCTAGGTGCCGCGCCTTCGCGATGCTGATCGGTTCATTCGGAACCCCTTGGCCATTCGCAATTCGGGCCACACGGGCAGTACCGGGCATAATTCGGGAAATCCTCCTCCTATGAGCAGTTCCACAGCGCCAGCTGGACCAGGTCAGGGCCAAAGCCCCGCACACGGTCAAACGCATGCCAAATCGGGTAAGACCGCTTTGGCTGTCGGCGCGATTGGCATAGTCTTTGGCGATATTGGCACCAGCCCGCTTTATGCGTTTCGCGAGACCTTTGTGGGGCGTTCCAACGTCCAGCTTGATGATGCCCATGTTCTGGGTGTGATCAGCCTGATTTTCTGGTCGATGGTGCTGGTTGTGGCTATTCAATATGTCACGATCCTTATGCGGGCGGATAACAAGGGGCAGGGCGGTAGCCTTGCTTTGGTCGCGCTGATTTCTGGGCAGCTCAATAAGAGCAAATATGGCTGGATGGCGCTGCTTTTGGGCGTCTTTGCGACATCGTTATTCTACGGCGATTCGATGATTACGCCTGCGATTTCGGTTCTGTCTGCGGTCGAAGGCCTAACGGTGGTCGATCCGGGCTTACAGGAATATGTTATTCCGATTGCTTTGGGCCTGCTGGTGTTTCTGTTCATGCTGCAAAAGCGCGGGACGGCGAAAGTCGGCATGCTGTTTGCGCCGGTGATGATCGTCTATTTCACGGTGATCGCTGGGATGGGCGCTTGGCAGATATTCCAAACGCCGGAGATTTTGTGGGCGCTAAGCCCCTATCACGCGGTAAATTTTTTCCTCCTTGATGGCACTATGGCGTTTCTGGCGCTTGGCTCGGTTGTTTTGGCGGTGACCGGCTCAGAGGCGCTCTATTCCGATATGGGCCATTTTGGGCGCGGGCCGATGCGCCTGTCTTGGTTCGGTTTTGTAATGCCGTGCCTGCTGCTCAATTACTTCGGGCAGGGCGCTATGGTCATTGGCTTGCCGCCTGAACTCGCCGCCGAAGCGATCCAAAACCCGTTCTTCTTCTTGGCCAGCGAAGAATGGCGCTTGCCGCTCGTATTCCTCGCCACGGTTGCCACATTCATCGCCAGCCAAGCGGTGATTTCCGGCGCGTTTTCGATCACGCATCAAGCGATCCAAATGGGGTATATCCCGCGCCTTTCGATCCGGCATACTTCGGAAACAGAAGGCGGTCAGATCTACATTCCTTTCATCAATTGGGCGCTGATGGTTGCGGTGATTATCCTTGTCCTGACATTCCAAACATCGTCCAATCTCGCCAATGCTTACGGCATTGCTGTAACCGGCGCAGTGACGATTGATACGCTGCTGATGGCGGTGCTTCTGATCGGTGTGTGGAAGTGGAAATGGTGGTATGCTGTCCCTGTTGTGGCGGTGTTCTTGATCGTTGATGGCGCCTATTTTGCGGCCAATTTGACCAAGGTTCCTGATGGCGGCTGGTTCCCATTATTGGTTGGCTTCCTTGCATTCTTGCTGCTGACGACTTGGGCCAAGGGCCGCAAGCTGATGCGCGACCGGATGAGTGAGGTTGCGCTGCCGATGGAGATCTTCGCCAAATCGGCCAAGAACTCCGCCACCCGTGTGCCCGGAACCGCGATCTTTATGGCCTCCACGACCGAGGGTGTTCCCTCTGCGCTGCTCCACAATATCAAGCACAATAAGGTGCTGCATGAGCGGGTCGTTATCCTGACCGTCGACATTGCCGATGTGCCTTATGTTGATCCGGCCAATCGCTGCGAATATCGCGATATGGGCGATGGGTTCTTCCGCGCTGTTTTGCGCTACGGATTTATGGAAGAAACCAATGTTCCCGAAGGCTTAAAGCAGATGAAGCAATGCGGGGGCGAGTTTGAGATGATGCAAACCAGCTTCTTCCTTAGCCGCCAAACGCTTCTGCCAAGCGAGAATCCGGGAATGCCGATTTGGCGTGAGAAAATCTTTGCTTGGATGCTGCGTAATGCCGCAACCGCGATGGAGTTTTTCCGCCTGCCTACCAACCGCGTGGTTGAATTGGGCAGCCAAGTCGAGATTTAGTGCTGTGAGCAGCTAAGGTGACAAAGGTTACACCGTGTCACCTTTGGTCTTCGGCTATTTTTCTCTATTTGATCAATACCTTGCGAGAGAACTTGTGTCGGTGACGGACAGAGGGGCGCGAAGCCTGTTTGTCACCTTCACGTGCAAATTTCTCTGAATCTTCCTGCAAAAATTGATGGTGTGGCAGCGCCATAGGTCGTTTTATAGCGCACCGCATGCATGTAGGAAAATCGCCGCGAGCTACACCTTAAGCAGGACGATATTCAAGGCATAAGGCGCCAAGTCATTGTCGCGCTTCAAAGCTGCGAAGCGATGAGCGCAAGCAACGCACAACCTGGAACAATTCAGCTATACAATATTACATTTTCCGCTTGTATTTGCGAGTGATTATCATTATTGTTAAATCATGCCTAGACCTCTCCCCAGGACGCTCAGCGTTATCGACACACAGCGCATTTCCCCCTCGATGCACCAAATCACCTTCGGCGGACCGGAGCTTGCAGGCTTTCCTGCAGGGCAAGAGGGCGGCTATGTTAAATTGATGATTAAGCAGGCCGATCCAGAGGCTAAGCCGCTGGTGCGCACTTATACTATTCGATCACAGCGCGCCGACGCTCTTGATGTGCAATTTGCTCTGCATGGTCATAATGACGCTGGGCCTGCGACCGGCTGGGCGATGGACGCGAAGATCGGCGACACGCTGCTGGTTGGCGGGCCCGGTGCAGCGAAGCCTTTGCCTGAGGGTTTTGATTTCTATTTGATCGCGGGCGACATGTCGGCATTGCCGGCGATTGCGGCCAATCTTGCGGCGCTGCCTGCGGATGCAAAGGGCTTTGCTGCGATTGAAATTCAGGATGAGGGCGATGCTCTGCCCATGGACAAGCCGGAGGGTGTTGAGGTGCAATGGCTGCTCAACCCTGAGCCCGGCACTCAGCCGCAGCTTTTGTCGGATGCCCTGCGCGCAGCTCCGCGTCCCGAAGGTTCGCTTGCGGCATGGGCAGCATGCGAGTTTTCCTCGATGAAAGAGCTGCGGACCTATCTTCGCGAAGAGCTCGCCCTGACCCCGCAAGAGCTGTATATTTCCAGCTATTGGAAGCGCGGCCTTGATGAGAGTGAGCACAAAATGGCGAAGCGCGAAGACAGTCAGGGCCAACCTGTTTAGGGCCAGCCAGCTTAGCAGCTGCACTTGTGCTATTCTCCGCTGAATTTGTGCGCGCCCAAAAAAAGTAGATCACGCAAGGATGCTTCATCTGCAATGTCTATTTCGCGCAGATCTGCCATCCCAAAAATTGCGTCCTTATCTTCGCTTTTTGCCAGCTCAATGCGGTGCGGAATGACGCGCTCTTCATCGATGCATGAGTAGAAGGCTTGCACCACGGGCTTGGTTTTGTCGCTAGGGTCCTCGTCGATAACCATCGCCAATTTCCCGCTGTTCAATTCTACAAATGAGCCTACCGGATAAAGACCGACGGATTCGATAAAAAGTCGCAAGATTTCTTGATCAAATGCGCCATCCATCTGCTGCAATGCTTGGATCGCAGCAGCGGGATCAAGCGCTGCAGACGCTTCGCTGGCATTGAGCATAAAATCGAATGAATCGCAGATTGCCGCCATGCGTCCGATCAGCCCAATCTCATCACCAGGCAGAGCGTTCGGAAAACCTTTTCCGTCAATTCGCTCATGATGCTGAAGACAGGCATCGACAACCGTTTGCGGCAGGCTGTCATCATTTTGCAGAGCTCTATAACCCAGAACCACATGCTGTTCCCAAATATGGGGCTCTGCATCGCGGAAATCGCCGCTTGCCGGAGTAAGGTTTTGCGGCAAATGGTTGATCCCAATATCGAGGAACAGCCCAGCCATCCCAGCATCGCGGATTTGCTTTTCCGGCAATTTCATCTGACGACCCAGGGACACCATCAATGCACTGACGGCGAGGGCATGGTGATAGGTCAGCTCATTCTTCAGCTTACAGCGCATCAGTCCGCCCAGGGCCTGCGGATTGCGCCGAACGGAGTCGAATATATCGCTCACCACAGGTTCGACCGCGCGCACATTCAGCGTCTTACCAAGGCGGGCTGCAAGGAAGGTTTTGTGCATCCGCTCTGCGCCGCGATCTGCAATGCCTTGAGCGACCCGCAATTCCTTATCGGTGCTGGTTGGCTGCGGCGTTTTGGGGCGAGCCAGTTTGCCAGCGAGAATTGTTTTTGCGCGGGTGCTGCGTTTCGCCTCAGTCATGGGCGCCGACTTCGCGCCGTTTTTGGCAGTGCTGTTTGCCCGCGCTTCGGCAGTGTCTTTGCCTTTGGACGTGTCGATCACAACGCCGTTGAGCTTGCTTGATTGGAGAGTGCGTAGCTTAGCTCGGTCATCGATAAGAAACTTGGCCGCCCAAAAGGGATGGTCAAACCAGCTCCCGCACATTTTTTGCACGAACATGCCCAGCTCAAGTTCAGAGACTGCGATGGTTTTCTTCATGTCAGCGGCTCACTTGCGAATGGAACGAATAGGCGGGCGGATATGCAAGCGACATACCGCCAATTTGCGTTCAATTCGGAAGGATTAATCCTAGGGAGATTACCTAGTTTAGCAGTAAGATTTAGGTGTCTTTGGAGGCTTCTTTGACGTCCTCGTCCGGGCTTTCATCATCTTGCCCCACATCCAAACCATGCTTCAGCAGCATTGGGATTTGGGTAAATGTGAAGAGGAAGGACAAGGGCATAAACACCCAAAGCTTGGCCCACAGCCAGCCTTCAAAATCCATATAATAACGCAAAGCTTCGTTGAGCGCGGCAAGGCCGAGGAAAAACACGCCCCAATTGCGCGAGAGTTTCAGCCAGCCTTCATCGGTGAGGCCTTCAAACGCCGCCTCCAGCAGAATTTTGAGCAGAGCTTTGCCCATTTTCCAGCCCACCAGTAGCGCTATGCCCATGCTGGCGTAGATGATTGTCGGCTTAAGCTGAACGAAGGTTGGGTCGCCGAAAAAGATCGTCAGCGCGCCGAAACCCATGATGAGCGCGGTTGAAAACCACAGCATGGGCGACACTTTGCCGAGCCGCCATTTTGAAACGAGCAAAGCGATGACAGCGGCAATCATAAAGGCGATGGTGCCCTTAATAATGGCTGCGATTTCAGCCACTGCTTCAGGTTCGTCTGGCGCGAAATAGCGGTAGGAGCCGAGGAAGACGAGTAGCGGGCCATAATCGGTTAAAACGCTGAGCCAGCCGGAGCCTTTGGGTTTGGACTGTTCCTCGGTCATTTACGCGACTCCTGCGATAACTTTGGCGACCAGATCAGGGTCGAAGGGGCGCAAATCGTCAATCTTCTCGCCCACGCCAATCGCATGGATGGGCAGACTATATTGCTCAGCGGCAGCCACGAGAACACCGCCGCGCGCTGTGCCATCCAGCTTGGTCATAATCAGGCCAGTGACCCCTGCAACTTCTTTAAACACGTCGATTTGCGCCAGCGCATTCTGGCCGTTTGTAGCATCCAGCACGAGGATAACATTATGCGGCGCCTCTTCATTGAGGCGGCCAAGCACACGGCGGATTTTGTCGAGCTCATCCATTAGCTCGGTCTTGTTTTGCAAGCGTCCAGCGGTATCCACAATCAGCGCATCAATGCCTTGATCGGTTGCTGCTTTGACCGCGTCGAACACGATAGAGGCGGGGTCGCCGCCCTCTGGTCCGGTGATGATCGGCACACCGACGCGCTCCGCCCATGTTTTAAGCTGGCCAATTGCCGCGGCGCGGAATGTGTCTCCGGCGGCCAGCATGACGCCGTAATCATCCTCCTGGAAGAGGTGCGCGAGTTTCGCGATTGTGGTTGTCTTGCCGCTGCCATTGACGCCGATTGTCAGGATGACTTGGGGGCGGGGGAAAGCGACAATGTCGAGCGGTTGGGCCACGGGACGCAATATCTCTGCGATTTCATCCGCGACGGCTAGTTTGAGCTCATCTGCGCTAATCTCTAGCCCAAAGCGTTTCTCGCGCAATTTGCCCACGATGCGTGCAGCGGCGGCAGGGCCAAGGTCGGACATGATGAGCGCATCCTCAACATCATCGAGCGTGGCATCATCGAGCTTTGCCTTGGTGACCGTTTGCGCGATGTTTTCGGCCAAGCGCTCCGAGGTTTTCTTAAAGCCGCCAAACAGCCGCTCGCCCCAGCTTAATTTCTCGCTCATTCCAGCATTCCTTCGATGAGCCGTGATGGCGTGACCTTGACTGTTGTGCCTGCGGGTGTGCCTTGTGGCAGCGAAACCCGTGCGAAGTTCTCCGCATAGCCGCTGCCATCCTTTTCCGCGAGGACGGATGCAGGGCTTCCCACAAGCGATTGCAGCCATTCTTTGCGCACCTCGGCAACAGCGGTGCGCAATTCAGCGGCGCGGGCCTTTATCACGCTGCGATCAAGCTGCGGCATTTTGGCCGCTGGCGTGCCGGGGCGGGGGGAATAGGGGAAGATATGGCCATGCACGATGCCAAGCTCGCGGATGATGGAGAGGTTTTGTGCGTGATGCGCATCTGTCTCTGTCGGGAAGCCAGCAATCAGATCTGCGCCCACGGCAAGCTCTGGGCGGCGCGCTTTTAAGCGGCTCACCAAATCCACCGCATCACCGCGCAAATGGCGGCGCTTCATGCGTTTTAGGATAAGGTCAGCGCCGTGTTGCAGCGACAAATGCACATGCGGCATCATGCGCGGCTCGCCTGCGAACAGCTCAAACAGCTCTGGGTCGATTTCAATACCGTCAACAGACGACATGCGCAGGCGTTTCAGATGAGGCAAGCGGGTGAGACAAGCAGAGATCAGCGCGCCCAATTCCGGTTTGCCGGGCAGATCATGGCCCCATGACGTCACATCGACGCCGGTTAGAACCACTTCCTGCGCGCCTTGATCCAAATGCAATTGCGCCTCGGCGACAACAGCATCAATCGTCATCGAACGGCTCTTGCCGCGGCCTTGCGGGATTACGCAGAAGGTGCAGGCATGGTCGCAGCCATTTTGGACTGCGATGAAAGCGCGGGTGCGGGTCGGCACAATCGGCGGCGCTTCTTGCGGAGCGTTCCAGGCGCGCGGATCAAGCTTACTTTCGTTGGCGATTAGCCCGTCCACCTCGGGCATGGCGGCCAATTGGTCGCGTTCAATATCGGCGGCGCATCCGGTGACAAGCAGGCGCGCTTGCGGATTGGCGCGGCGGGCCTTGCGAATGGCTTGGCGGGTTTGGCGCACGGCCTCTGACGTAACGGCGCAGCTATTGATGACGACCAGATTGTCATCGCCAGCAAGCATTGCCTTCATCCGCTCGCTTTCAGCGATATTGAGACGGCATCCTAAGGATATGACTTCGGGCGTTACAACTGGCGCGCTCACAGATAATCGTCCCAGTCAAACGATCCGGTGAAGCTGGTGGTGGCTGGCCCGCTCATCTGGATGTGGTCTTTATCGTCCCACTCGATCTGCAATTTGCCGCCGGGCAGGGTTACGTCCACATTGCGGCCAACCAAGCCGCGCTTCATCGCTGCAATCGCCGTAGCGCAAGCACCTGTGCCGCAAGCGCGCGTTTCGCCAACGCCACGCTCCCACACGCGCAAACGAATTGTACCGTTCTGCACTGAGGCGACATTCACATTCACGCGTTCTGGGAAAAGTGGGTCGTGCTCAATCTCTGGGCCGAGCGTGTCTAATGCAACCACGCCAATATCCTCAACGAAAAACACCACATGCGGATTGCCAACATTGACGCAAATGGGGCTTGCAAGTGGTCCCCAGCTGACCGGCATAGAGGCCGTGTCCATGGCGTAGTCGAGCGGGATTTCTTCCCAGCCAAACTTCGGCACGCCCATATCAACCTTAGCGCCTTTGCCATCATCTGATGGGGAAAGGGCGATGATCCCTCCGCCGGTTTCGACGCTTGCGGGCGCGCCATGCAGCAAAGCTACGGCGCGCGATGCATTGCCGCAGGCCTCAACTTCGCCGCCATCAGCGTTGAAAATGCGCATACGGAAATCGGCGCTGTCTGACGCTTCAAGAACGATCAACTGATCACAGCCAATGCCCCGCGTGCGGTCCGCCAATGCCGCCGCCGCTGCATTCGTCAGCGCCGGCAAAGTTTCTCCGCGACCATCAAGGATCACGAAATCATTGCCAAGCCCGTGCATTTTGGTGAAATTTTGCCGCATAATAGGGCTGCATTTATGCCGCGCTGATGCCTGCGTCTAGTCTTGTGATTGAGGGGCCGAATAGGGCGGCGGCTTTGCCACCTTTGCATGGGGAGTTATTTGGCGCGAATTTTGTTCTCTGCGCGCTTTTCCTCGCCGTCAAAGCTGAGATCATGCACCGTCTTGCGGCGGCCCAATCGGGCGCTGTCATCATCGCTGCAAAGCTTGCCCAATTTGTGCAAACGTTCGCGCACTTGGGCAGAGGTTTCAGGGCGGCCATAGTGAAAGCCTTGGCCCTTGAAATGGCCCAATTCGCGCAGCGTATCGAGCACGCGCTCATCTTCAATGCCCTCTGCCGTAATCGGCATATCAAGGCCATTGCCAAGCGAGACAATCGCATCGATGATCTTGGAATTGGCTTCTACATCGCTCAATTCGCTCACGAAGCTGCGGTCAATTTTTAGGCGATCAAATTCCAGCGTCCGCAATTGCGATAGGCTGGCATAGCCGGTGCCGAAATCGTCGAGGCTGACTTTGACGCCTTGGTTGCGCAGGCTTGCAATCATGGAGCGAACCATGCTGACATTGTCATGCAAGCAGCTTTCGGTGATCTCAATTTCGAGGCGCTGCGGCGGGAATTGATGCTCTACCAATTGCTTCAGCAGCTTTTGCGAGAACCACGGATCGCGCATTTGCACAGGAGAGATGTTCACCGATAAAGTGAGAGAAGGATCCCAACTGCGCGCATCTTGAAAAGCTTGCGCCATCAATTGCTCTGACAAAGTCGCAATCACGCCGATTTCCTCGGCAATGCTGATGAAAATCTCTGGGCTGACAACGCCCATTTCAGGCGAATGCCAGCGCGCCAGCATTTCAAAGCCGAGCAATTCGCCGCTGTCGATATCGACCTGCTGCTCGTAATAAGGAACAAATTCCTGCTTTTCGATACCGCGGCGCACGCCAACCTCTAGCTCGTTGCGGAAACGCAGTTCGTCACCCATTGAAGGTTCAAACACGCTATAGCGGTTTTTGCCCTTTTTCTTGGAGTGATACATCGCAATGTCTGCGCGGTGGATCAGCGCTTCTGCATCAATCCATGCGTCATATTGTCCTGCAATCTCGCAATTGGTTGCAAAACCTGCGGAAATGGATGTGTCGATCGACACACCGTTCAAATTCATCCGTTGGCTGACGCCTTGGCACAGGCGCATGGTCAATTCTTCAACGGAGCTTTCCTCGCGCTGATCATAGGCCAAGACAATCGCAAACTCATCACCGCCCGGACGTGCAAGAGAAGCGTGATCCGGCAGTAGTTTGCGCAGACGCTTGGTCACTTCGATCAAAGCCATATCGCCAGTCGCGTGGCCATGCATATCGTTGATCTGTTTGAAATTATCGACATCAATGCCAATCATGGCAACCGGTTGGCCATTTTCTTGGCTCAAGGTGCAAAGGTCGTCTGTCACCTGCGTCAGACTGCGGCGATTGAGGCATTCTGTCAGCGGATCGGTTTCCGCTAGTTTTTGCGCGGTGGCCTCTGCCAACCGGCGGTCTGCAATCTCAGCGGTCAGCTCGCTATACCGCCGCCAACCAAAGATCACGAGCGCGATATTGAGCAGCATGGCGTTGACCAGAAATAGGTTGGGCCCATTGCCTTGCCCCCAAAGGGAGCGCCATACATCCGGCAGCACTGCGCCGCCTGTGCCAACGAACAGAATGATCGCAGCTGTAGCAATGCCCAGCGCGACAATATCACGCTCTGCCTTGCCCAATCGCTTTGGATCAGTTTTCTGTGTCACCTGGCGTAAAGTCCTCATGTCCTGGCAATCAAAGGCTGGGCCTTCGATGCAAGTCTGGGGAGCGCTATCGCAAATGCCCCCTAAAAACTGGTTAAGTGGGGGTATGTCAGGCTGAGGGTGGAGCGAATGATTGTGGTAGGCTAGGGCATCACCAACGCATTCAAATGCTGAGGCAAATACTCAGGCAAAAATTCAGGAGACCTCTGTGGCGCGCAAATGGTTGGTGAAGTCAGAACCGTTCAAATATAGCTGGGACGACCTTATCCGCGACAAGGAAGAGGTGTGGGATGGCGTGCGCAATCACCGCGCGAAGAACAATCTCAAGGCGATGAAAGTCGGCGATGAAGCGTTCTATTACCATTCACGCGAAGGGCTGGAGATTGTTGGAATTTGCGTGGTGAGCGTCGAGGATATTCTCGATCCCACCGATCCCACAGGCAAATGGGCAGCAGTCAAATTCAAGCCTAAGATGAAGTTCGACAATCCGGTCAGTCTGAAACAGATTAAGGCCGAACCGCGCTTGGAGGATTGCGAATTGGTGCGTCTCGGGCGGCTTTCCGTTGCAGAGATTAAGCCTGAAGAATGGTCGCTGATCTGCGAAATGGCTGGCATTGAGGGCCAGTAAGACTTAGCGTTTTCGAATACCGCTAATCGTTGCGCCGCTGGCCGCCAATTGCTCAATTTCAATCATGCAATGGATTAGGCGGACGCCGGTTTTCTCCTTTGCCTTGGTCAGTGCAGCCTTGAATTCATCGGTGGTTTCGGCCGAGGCACTCCATGCGCCGTAACTTGCGCCTAGTGCTGCAAAATCAGGGTTTTTCAAATCAGTAGCGGATATTCTTGATGGAAATTCGCGCTCTTGATGCATGCGGATTGTCCCGTAAGCTGAATTGTCGACCACAATCACCAGCATGTCGCAGCCATGCTGAACGGCGGTGGCCAGCTCCTGACCATTCATCAGAAAATCCCCGTCGCCCGCCAGCGCCGCGATTGTGCGTTGAGGGAAACGGCGCGCGGCGGCAACTGCGGCTGGCACGCCGTAACCCATGGCGCCTGCGGTTGGCGCAAGCTGCGTGGGAAAACCTTCATAGCGCCAATAACGGTGCCACCAGCCGGCAAAATTGCCAGCGCCATTGCACAATATGCTGTCAGCGGGCAGCTCATCACGCATAAATGCGACGCATTGGCCAAGGTCGAGTGCGTAATCGGTCGGGGCGGGCGTTGCCCAAGCTTCCCATTCAGCATGAGTTTGCGGCCCTGCATCGAAAGGTATGATGCTGCATTCTTGGCCCATATCCTCCCATAAGGCCGCGCTCTCCGCAAACTCGCCCACATCGCAGCATAAAGCCAAGTCCGCGCGGTAGACGCGGTTCAGCTCATCGGGATCGGGATGCACATGGATCAATGTCTGATCAGGATGATCGGGCGTGATGATCGTGTAGCCATCGGTCGTCGCCTCTCCCAAACGCGCGCCAACGGCCAGCACGAGATCGGCCTGCTTGACCCGCTCCACCAGCTTTGGATTGGGGCCGTAACCCAAATTGCCAGCATAGACGGGTGAGGATGGCGATATCGCATCCTGCCGCCGGAATGCGGTGGCCACAGGCAAACCGATGCGCTCTGCAAAGGCTTCGAAATTATTCCGCGCCTTATTGTTCCATCCAGCGCCGCCGATCACGGCAATGGGGCTGGCTGCATCGCCGATCATCGCCATCATCACTTGCATGGCATCGGGGCAGGGGGCCTGCGCTGGGCGTGTGACTAAGGGGCGCGGTTTGAGCGCGGCATTCACTGCCTCGCTCAACATATCCTCTGGCAAGGCAAGCACGACGGGGCCGGTCCTGCCCGAAATGGCGACGCTGTAAGCCCGCGCGATATATTCTGGGATACGCGCGGCATCATCAATGCGCGCAGCCCATTTGGATATGGGGCCAAAGAACGCGGCAAAGTCGACTTCCTGAAAGCCTTCGCGCTCGCGCATAGTGCTCGCGACATCGCCGACGAATAAAATCATAGGCTGCGAATCTTGATGGGCGACATGCACGCCAATGCTGGCATTGGTCGCGCCGGGGCCTCTGGTGACGAAACACACGCCCGGGCGTCCGCTTCCTGCTGCATTAAGCGCACCATCTGCGCAGGCCATGAACGCTGCGCCGCCCTCCTGCCTGCATGTAACCAGATCAATCGCTGGCCGGTCGTGCAAGGCATCGAGCACGGGCAGGAAGCTTTCCCCGGGGACGGTGAAGATGCGGTCGCATCCTTGTTCAATCAGGCAATCCACCAGCAAGGCGGCAGCGGTGGGCGTTTGGTCAGCGGGATTGGTCATAGTTGCAGGTGTTACTATCGCGCCCAGTAATGCGCAAACCTGCACAGTTCACAGTGAACAGCTATCCTTAATGTCCCGACTTGCGACATCGCAGATTTGACCCGCGCAAATGGTTACGAAAAGGTTAAACCTTGTTTCCATGAGAAGAGCATTGGTCCTGAGCAACGAAAAAGCCCGCCACCCATTTCGGGCGAGCCTCCCCGCGCATGTCTTTGAAAGACTGCCTGAAATCAGCGATATTCTGGATGTTGATATGCTCGACGACGAATGCGGCGAACCGCAGCTTGAGCCTGAAGTGCTGGCCGCCAATGAAGTTGCCGAGCTCAGAAATGCAATTGCCGCCGAGCCCGATCAAATGAGCTGGTGGCAACTGACCCGCACTGATGTGCGCGGCTTTGTCAGCACCTATTTCGCCACACTCATGGCGGCGCTCGTCTTCATTATGTGATTGGTTTAGGCGGGCGCGGTGGCCGCGTCTGCTAGTTCTGCACGGTACAAACGCCGCGCCAGAAACGCGGATATCACGCACATTCCCGCGCTCAGCAGCAATTGCTCCGCCACTGGGAGGCCAATGATGCTGAGGCTCATCGCGATCAATGCTCCTGCGACCATTGCACCAGAATTGATGATATTGTTCGCCGCAATCGTGCGCGCGGCTTTCTCCGGTGCCACGCGTGTCGTTAGAAACGCATAGAGCGGCACCACGAACATACCGCCCGCAATCGCAATGCCGAGCAGACAGGCAAGCAGCGCTGTCGCCATGGGCCATCCAAGAAATTCGCTGACCCCCATCAGTTCGGTCGGAGCATCCGCTGCCCAAATGCGGCACACGGCGTAGAATGCGGTTACGAACACGCCCATCACTACAACGGAAACCGGCGCATAGCGCGCGGACACTTTGCCTTTCAGCAGAGCGTTAATACCAACCGAGCCAATGGCAATGCCAACCGAAAACACCGCGAGAAACAGGCTGGCGACTTCTTTGGAGGCCATCAGAGTGTTCTTCGCCAGCGGCGGGAATTGGATCGTGAGAACCGCGCCAATCGTCCAGAAAAAGCTAATCGCGATGATCGCGTAATATACCTGCGGATCATCCATGGTGGATTTGATCAAAGTCTTGGAGGCGCGCCAGATATTCCAATCCAGCTTTTCTCCGCTGCCCATTGGCGGTGCGGCAGGGATTTGGCGGCTGGATATATAGCCAACAACAGAGGTTATAATAATTCCGGCGGCTGCCCATTCCACGGGGATCCAGCCGGCCAAAATCGTGCCGAACAAAATCGCAATATAGGTACCGGCCTCGACCAAGCCTGTGCCCGCCAGCACTTCTTCTTTCTTCAAATGTTGCGGCAAAATCGCATATTTGATGGGGCCGAGAAATGTCGATTGCACACCTGTTAAAAACAAAGCGAACAGCAAGAGAGGGATAGCAATTTCGTCAACGCCAATGCCGCTCCACGCCAGATACAGGCCCAATGCACCGATTAGCATGAGCACGATCTCGCACATTTTCACCGTTCGAATGATCGCGGCCTTGTCGCGCATATCGGCCAATTGCCCAGCAACCGCGGACAATAGGAAATAGGGGATCATGAATAAGCCAGTGGCAATCGCGCTGAAAATACCCTCGGCGCGCGGATCATTATAGACCCCATAGACCACAAACAGCACCATCGCCGTCTTGTAGAGATTGTCGTTAAACGCATTGAGCAGCTGTGTACAAAACAGCGGCAAAAAACGTCTACGGCGCAGCAGATGCGTGGACATACTCATAATTGGGTCATGATCGCTTCGCTCTATCCCCCCATAGGCTGCGGGGGCTCGCAATAAAGCATGCACAGCAGCGAGCAAGCCCTGGCCGGTCAAATTTACAACATCGCTGGTGAAGCTCCCCCTTTTCCCTAGGGGCAAGCCGCGCTAGGGGGATCATCACCATGCTTAACTTGCCCAACATTTTGACCCTATCGCGGATTTTTGCTGTGCCATTCTTGGCCTTTCTGCTGTGGTGGCCGGAATGGCAGCTGGGTTATTTACTGGCTTGGGCGCTTTATGCGCTGATGGGCATTACTGACTATTTCGACGGCTATGTCGCGCGGTCAACGGGCGCCGTGTCAAAGCTGGGGCAGTTTTTGGACCCGATTGCCGATAAGATTATGGTCGCTGCCGTTATCCTAGTGCTGACCGCGCAAGGGTGGATGCGCCATCCGTGGGGCGGGGATTTCCATGTGATCGCCGGACTGATCATTTTGATCCGCGAGATTACGGTTTCGGGCCTGCGCGAATTTTTGGGCAGCCTGCAAATCTCTGTGCCGGTGACAAAACTGGCCAAATGGAAAACGACATTTCAGATGCTGTCACTCGCCGCGCTGATCGTGGCAGGCGCTTTGCCAATGTGGACTTATGATGTGGCGGGCACTGTCATCAACTTCCCGCAGACCGTGGGGATAGCGATGCTGTGGATAGCCGCGATCCTGACCTGCATTACCGGCTGGGATTATCTGCGGGTTGGTTTGAAGCATATGGATTGAGGGGAGGCCTCAACCCGCCCTCAATTCCTCAGTCAGCAGCTTAAACTCCTCAGCGCGCGGTGAGTTTTTGCGCCAGATTAGCGCGATCTCGCGGTGAGCGTTTTTGGATTTGAGCGGGCGCGCGACCACTTCTGTGCCGTCCAATATTCCCGCATCCAGCGCCATTTGCGGCAGCATTGTCAGTCCCAGATCATTGTTCACCATTTGCACCAACGTGTGCAGGCTGGTCCCGATCATAGTGGTCGAGCCGCGCATTTCTGGCCGGTTGCATGCCGCCAAGGCGTGATCTTTCAGGCAATGCCCATCTTCGAGCAAAAGCAGCCGCCCATCATCAATGCCTTTGTCGAGCATAGCGGGCGGGATAACCTCGGGCGGATCGCGTGGATCATCCTTGGGAAAAGCCACCAGCAGCTCATCATTGGCTATATGCGCCGCTTCCACTTCACCAGTGGCAAAGGGCAGGGCAAGCAGCACGCAATCCACGCGGCCATGTTGCAGGCTTTCGACCGCATCCTGGCTGGTTTCCTCGCGCAGCATCAGTTTGAGATCGGGGCGTTCCTTGCGCAGGCGCGGCAGGATGCGCGGCAGCATAAAGGGCGCGATTGTGGGAATGACGCTCATGCGCAGATTGCCGGATAGAGGCTTTCCCGCGGCTTGCACCAATTCTGCCAATTCCTCGCCTTCACGCAGCAGCTTGTGCGCTTTGGCTACCACAGTCTCACCCAAGGACGTAAAACGTACCACGCGGCGGCTGCGCTCCACCAATGTCACATCGAGCAAGGTTTCCAGCTCGCGAATGCCGGCAGACAGGGTGGATTGCGAGACAAAGCTAGCCTCTGCCGCGCGGCCGAAATGGCCATGCTCATGCAGAGCAACCAGATATTGCAGCTGTTTGATTGTGGGGAGGTAAGTGCTCACGAGAGGTGCTTATTCTTTTTCCGCAGACGCTTCTTCAGTTTCGGCGGGCGCTTTCTCGCCATCATCTGCGTCCGCAGCCTCCTCTTCCTCCAGCGCCTCTTCCATGCTCGCTTGCATATCATCAATATGCGTCATCTTCAGCTTGCCGCGCTTCACCGCAAAGCCAAGTTTCCCCTCGACCAATTCCAGCGCATCCTTGCCGAACACCTCATACCGCCAGCCTTTGAGGATCGGCAGGTCACGAATGCCCGCGGCCAGCGCTTCCATCTCATCCGACTTGGTCAGCAAGCGAGAGGCGATATCAATCTCACGGCAGCGAATTTTCAGAAGCAATTTCAATAGGTCAGCAACCAATGCGCCTTCCTTGCCCAAAGGAGCGCCGCGCTTCATCTTGGTCGGCAATTCGCTCTTGTCGAGCGGCTCTGCGGTTTCAATGATTTTCATCATGCGCTTGCCAATATCATTGTCGCGCCATGCACCAGACAGCCCGCGTACCTTGCCAAGATCGGCCTGCTTTTTGGGCGGATTGCCAGCAATGTCAGCCAGCGTCTCATCACGCATGATGCGTCCGCGCGGAATATCCTTATGCTGCGCTTCTCCCTCTCTCCATGCGGCCAGCACTTTAAGGCGGCCAAGCACTTGCGGATTGCGGCCAGAGCTGCGGATGCGTTTCCATGCCTTATCGGGGTCAGTGATGTAATTGCTGGGATCGGCCAGCTTTTCCATTTCAGCGTTGAGCCACGCGCCGCGTCCGGTCTTCACCAGCTTTTTAAGCATTTTGGGGAAGATCGTGGCCAAATGGGTGACATCGCCAATCGCATATTCAATCTGGCGATCTGTTAGAGGGCGGCGGCTCCAATCGGTAAAGCGCGCGCCCTTATCCACGACAATGCCAAGCCAATGGTCGACGAGGTTGGCATAGCCGATTTGCTCTGACTGACTGATCGCCATCATCGCGATTTGGGTGTCGAATACTGGGTGGGGGGTTTTGCCGGTCAGATTGACGATAATTTCAAGGTCTTGCCCGCCGGCGTGAAAGACCTTCAGCACGTCTTCATTCTCGCACATCAGATCGAGCAGCGGTTTAAGATCAATGCCATCGGCCAAAGGATCAATCGCGGCGGCCTCTTCCTCATTGCCAATCTGGATGAGGCACAATTCGGGCCAATAGGTGTTTTCGCGCATGAATTCTGTGTCGATCGCGACAAATTCACTTTCCGCCAAACGCTCGCACAAATCGGTCAGAGCATCGGTGGTGGTAATCAAATCATGTATTTTCATGTCTGTCTTTTCTGTTGTTGAGGCGGTGCGCCGCCCCTCGGGCCGAGTGGCCCAAAATTATTGCTGTTTGGGGAAGTATTTCCCTTGTGAAACGGTCTTCGCCCCCATCGCCTTGGCCCAATCGCCTTGACAAAACCTCGGGCTTGCCGTGTTAGCGCGCGCAATGAATGCAATTCGCGCCCGCGCGCCCTTAGCGTTATAGCGGCGAAAAGGACAAGTATTAGATGCACACTTATCGTACCCATAGCTGCGCACAGCTAACCGAGCAAAACGTTGGCGACACCGTCCGCCTTTCCGGCTGGATGCACCGCAAGCGTGATCACGGCGGCGTGCTTTTCGTCGATCTGCGCGATCATTATGGCATGACCCAGATTGTGGTGGATGAAGATTCGCCGGCATTGAAAGTGCTCGACGGATTGCGCGCGGAAAGCGTTGTGACGATTGATGGCGAGGTGAAGGCGCGCTCTGCTGAGACAGTGAATGCGGGTCTGCCAACAGGTGCGATTGAAGTTTATGCGCGCGGCGTGACCGTGCAATCGGCGGCGGAAGAATTGCCTATGCCGGTGGCGGGTGAGCAGGATTACCCAGAGGATATTCGCCTCAAATACCGCTTCCTCGATCTTCGCCGCGAGACAATGCACCGCAACATTATGCTGCGCAGCAAGGTTATCACTTCGATCCGCGGGCGCATGATTGATCAAGGCTTTACCGAATTTCAAACGCCAATTCTGACCGCATCGTCGCCAGAGGGCGCGCGCGATTTTCTCGTGCCGAGCCGCATGCATCCCGGCAATTTTTACGCGCTGCCGCAGGCTCCGCAAATGTTTAAGCAGATGCTGATGGTGTCGGGCTTTGACCGCTATTTCCAAATCGCGCCGTGCTTCCGCGATGAAGATTTGCGCGCTGATCGCAGCCTCGAATTTTACCAACTCGATTTCGAGATGAGCTTTGTTACCCAAGAAGACGTGTTCCAAACTTTGGAGCCAGTGCTCGCGGGCGTGTTTAAGGAATTTGCAGGCGATAAGACTGTCACCAAATCGGGCGAATTCCCGCGCATCCCTTACGCCGAGGCCATGCTGAAATATGGCAGCGACAAGCCTGATCTGCGCAATCCGCTTATTATTTCAGACGTCACCAGCCACTTTGAAAAATCGGGCTTTGGCCTGTTTGAGAAAATCGTGGGCGGCGGCGGCGTTGTTCGCGTGATCCCTGCGCCAAACACCAATGAGAAGAGCCGCAAGTTCTTCGATGATATGAACAATTGGGCGCGCGGCGAAGGCTTTGCAGGTCTTGGCTATGTCACTCGCAAAGGCGGTGAGTTCGGCGGGCCGATTGCCAAGAACCACGGGCCTGACTTGATGGCGAAGCTATATGAAGAGCTCGGCCTTGGCGATGATGACGGATTGTTCTTTGCTGCTGGCAAGGCATCCGACGCAGCCAAATTGGCAGGCGCAGCGCGGACACAAGTTGGCGAACAGCTTGGTCTGATCGAAGAAGGCTGCTTCAAATTCTGCTGGATCGTCGACTTCCCAATGTTTGAATATGATGAGGAAGCCAAAAAGGTCGATTTCTCTCACAACCCGTTCTCCATGCCGCAGGGCGAGATGGAAGCGTTGGAGACGATGGATCCGCTCGACATTAAGGCGTGGCAATATGACATCGTCTGCAATGGCTATGAGCTGTCCTCCGGCGCCATTCGGAACCACCGCCCAGATATTATGTACAAAGCGTTTGAGCTGGCCGGATACACCAATGAAGATGTGGACCGTGAATTTGGCGGTATGATCGAAGCGTTTAAACTGGGCGCGCCTCCGCATGGCGGTTCAGCGCCTGGCATTGACCGGATTGTGATGCTGCTGGCGGGCGAAGAAGCCATCCGCGAAGTCATCGCCTTCCCGATGAACCAAAAGGGCGAGGATCTGATGATGAGCGCGCCGTCCAAAGCAGAGCTCGCTCAGTTGCGCGAGCTTCATGTTCGTGTGGTAGAACCCCCTCAGAAAGAAGCGAAACCCGAAGGCAGCTAAGGCCTTTGGCTTAATGCTAAGGGAATAACTGAGATGAATAAGGCTTTGCGCAAATCGGCGGTTTTTGTGGCTGCTTTGATGGCAATACCTGCCTCTGCCGAAGTCTTGCCAACCTCCGGCGTCTATCCCGCGCGCAGCGATGTGACGACCAAAATCGACACAATAGCGATTGAAGCTCTCGACGGCAGCCAAGGCGCAGCCCAGCGTTTCATTTTGCGTGACCGGCTGGAGCGGGTTCAGATTGAGGGCCAGCCATGGCTGCGCATTGTGCCGCGCGAAACAGACGGCACGCAGACGACAATCACTGGCTCTGTCGGCCATGATAGTTTGCGTGAAGAATTGGACGACAAAGAAGTCGAAGATTGCGTCAAAAAGAACGCCGAGAAGGAATGCATCAAATATCGCACGACATTTGTGCCCTGTAACCGGCTGACCGTACGGCTGTATCCTGATCTGTCGATGCTCGACCGGGAAGGACGCGAATTGCTCGGCTTCAGCGCACGCATGGTTCAGTCAGAGGATTATTGCGAGGATGACGATGATGTTCCGAGCAAATCTGAAATGCTTGATGCGCTGCATAATGACCTAGCAAGCGATATCCGCCGTGAGATCGCGCCTGTTCATATTTTCCGAGACATTCGCATTCTTGAACGCCGCAAAGGCTTGGTCAAAGAAGATCGAAGCGCGTTCAAAGATGCCGTGCGCATGACAAAAAATGATGCCTTGGCCGCTTGTATGGTATTTGAAGGGCTGGAGGCGCGCAATCCGAACCAAGCGTCCGTCCTGTTCAACATTGGCCTGTGCAAAGAAGGCTCAGGCGAATTGGACGCGGCCGCTGAATATTACACCCGCACTCAGGCAGTGGCAGGCGAAAAATCCTATATTAATGAGGCGTTTGACCGTGTGGAGCTGTTTCGCCGTGGGGAACGCCAACTTGAACTGCGTGAGCAAGCCTTCACGCGCGATGAAACCTTGGTGCAAGCCAACTAAAATTTGGGCAAAACAGGGCGGAAATGCCCGTAAATTGCCAAGAGCGAAGCGAGCCCCCTTGCACATGCCCCTTGCGTTCATTAGGGCAACACCCAATATATTAAACGTTCCAACAGAGGGTAAAATATGAGCGATACCGCTGACCGCGTACAGAAGATTGTAGTTGAGCATCTTGGCGTTGAGGGTGACAAAGTCACTCAAGAAGCCAGCTTCATTGATGATCTTGGCGCCGACAGTCTCGACATTGTTGAGCTTGTCATGGCGTTCGAAGAAGAATTTGGTGTAGAAATTCCTGATGATGCTGCTGAAAAAATCAGCACCGTTGGTGATGCCACCAAGTTTATCGAAGAGAATAAGGGCTAATCCAGCTCTTTGCACTCAAGGTTGCGGCTTGTTCGTAACCGCGGGACAGGCCCGAGCCCTTCGCTGGGCCGGGCCTGCGCTGTATTTGCAGCAAAAGTTTTGCAGTCATAATTGCGCCAAATCCTAGGCTTAATAGGGTGGCCGAAGATTTCTTACGGAGAAGAGAATGCGCCGTGTCGTTGTAACAGGCCTTGGACTTGTCACCCCATTGGGCGGTGATGTGGACACCACTTGGGGCAATCTAATCGCAGGCAAAAGCGGGGCGGGGCCAATTACCCGCTTCGATCCAGAGGGACAGAAATGCACCATCGCCTGCGAGGTGAAACCGGCAGATCACGAATATGGCTTTGATCCCGACAAGCGCGTGGATGGCAAGGTTCAGCGGCAGGTCGATCCCTTCATCATCTACGGCATTGATGCCGCGGGCCAAGCATTGGAAGATGCGGGCCTCACAGAAATGGATGATGATCTGAAAATGCGCACGGGCTGCTCCATCGGCTCTGGCATTGGCGGATTGCCCGGTATCGAGGCGGAATCGATCAAAATGCATGAGCGCGGCCCTGGCCGTGTTAGCCCGCATTTCGTCCATGGCCGCTTGATCAATCTGATTTCGGGCCAAGTGTCTATCAAATATGGCCTCATGGGCCCCAATCACGCTGTGGTGACGGCTTGCTCCACCGGCGCGCATTCCATTGGTGATGCAGCGCGCATGATACGCGACGATGATGCCGACGTGATGCTGGCTGGCGGCGCGGAAGGGACAGTCAATCCGCTCGGCATTGCTGGTTTTGCTCAAGCTCGCGCTCTGAACATGAGCATGAATGACCGCCCAGCCGAGGCGAGCCGCCCCTATGATAAGGGCCGCGACGGCTTTGTGATGGGCGAGGGTGCTGGTGTCGTGGTGCTTGAAGAATATGAGCACGCCAAGGCGCGCGGTGCGACAATCTATGCCGAAGTCACCGGCTATGGCCTCTCAGGTGATGCCTATCACGTCACAGCGCCTCATCCTGAAGGCAAGGGCGCTGAACTGGCTATGCGCATGGCTTTGAAGAAGGCTGGGCTATCTGCAGGCGACATTGATTACGTCAATGCGCATGGCACCTCGACCATGGCTGATACAATTGAGCTCGGCGCAGTCAAACGCGTACTCGGCGATGATTTGGCGGGCGCTTCGATGAGCTCAACCAAATCAGCTATCGGGCATTTGCTCGGCGGAGCGGGCGCTGTTGAAGCGATTTTCTGCATTCTGGCTATGCGCGATTCCATCGTGCCGCCAACGCTTAACCTCACTGACCCTGACGATGGCACAGAGGGTGTCGATCTCGTGCCATTGGTCGCGAAAAAGCGCGAAGTGCGCGCAGTGCTCAACAATAGTTTTGGCTTTGGTGGGACGAACGCCTCGCTGGTTATGACGAAGGTCGACTAACATGGCGCGCTCCATGAGCATGACAAAAGTGGCGATTTATGGTGCTGTCGGTCTGGCGGGGCTGTTTGCGCTCATATTGCTGGTGGCGGTTTTCTTCTTGGGCTCTGCCACGGTGGAGAAGGATACGACTTTCACCATCGCGCCGGGCTCCTCGCTGGGTTCAGCGGCCAATAAGCTGGAGGAGCAGGGGCTCATTTCCTCTGCCGATGGCTTCACCATTCGTGCCAAGCTAATCGGCGGCAGCCAGCCCATTCAGGCGGGCGAGTTCATGCTCACCCCTGATATGAGCCAAGGCGATATTCTAAACGCCTTTCAAAATGGCAAAGTCATCCGGCGCTTTGTCACCATTCCTGAAGGCATGCCTTCCATCCTCGTGCACGAACGCCTGATGGCAGAGGATATGCTAACCGGTGAAATTGATGTGCCCGTCGAAGGCTCAATCCTGCCCGATACTTATGATTTTGAGCGCGGCGAACCGCGCAAGCAGGTGATTGAACGCATGCAAGCGGCGATGGATATTTACCTCGCCAAGGCTTGGGCAGAGCGCAAGGATGACATTGCCGTCACCACGATCCGCGAAACCCTGACCTTGGCCTCAATCGTTGAGAAAGAAACGGGCGTCGCGCGCGAACGCCGCATGGTCGCTGGGCTGTATTCCAACCGCGTAAAAACCGGCATGATGCTGCAAGCAGACCCGACGATTATCTATCCCATGACCAAGGGTAAGCCGCTTGGTCGCCGCATCCGTCAATCTGAGATTGCCGCGATCAACGACTACAACACTTACACAATGGCCGGTCTGCCCAAGGGGCCGATTACCAATCCGGGCCGCGAAAGCATCGCTGCTGTGCTGAACCCTGCGCCCACCAAGGCGCTGTTTATGGTAGCCGATGGTACAGGCGGACATGCCTTTGCTGAGACCAATGCTGAGCATAATGCCAATGTCGAAAAATGGTATGAGCTCCGGCGTTCACGCGGGGAAATGTGAGATTTGAAGCGTGGCCAGAAAAAGTGGGAACCGGTTTTTCAGTCCGGACACGCGATAAGTAAGCAAACGAAGCGTGGCCAGAAAAAGTGGGAACCGGTTTTTCGGTTCGGACACGTGACAACAAGCCATGCCCTCTGATCTCGCGCCGCTAATCCTCACCGCATTGCTGCCCAAAGACCTACACAGCTGGGCAACAAACTTGCGCGATCAGCATTTTCCAGCCGAGCGCAATTTTCTCCAAGCGCATGTCACGCTGTTTCACGCATTGCCGCCGCAATATGCCGGCGAAATCGCATCTCTCTGCAAGCAAATGGCAGGCGAGCTTGCGCCTATCGATGCGGAGCTGCGCGGTGTGATGCAGCTGGGCAAGGGCACGGCCCTAAAGCTCGAGAGCGATGCTTTGCTGGCTTTACGTGACAATATTGCAGAGCATTTCCACGGGCTTCTTACAGGCCAGGACCAGCACCGTCCGCGCCTGCACATTACGATCCAAAACAAGGTCTCTATCGAAGCGGCAAAGGCGTTGCAGGCCGAGCTCGCTGACTTCGTCGAACCGCGCCTGTTTCAATTTCGCGGATTGGGGCTTTACCGCTACCGCGGCGGCCCATGGGAGAAGACGGGCGAATATGTATTTCGCGGTAGGGGTAATGCGTTTTAATGTGCTTTTTCGGATGAATTTCGGGCCAGCGATGCAGAGGGTGTTGACCGCAGACGAAGCGCGCCCTAAACGCGCCGCCTGATTGATGAAAAAAAGCCCTTTGCGGCGCTTCATCAGACCCATGGTATGGCGGGGTAGCTCAGGTGGTTAGAGCAGCGGAATCATAATCCGCGTGTCGGGGGTTCGAGTCCCTCTCCCGCTACCATACACCTTGGCTCAGTAGCCTTACAAACTCCCAAATAGAAAATTTGCGACTGAAGCTAGCTTGGTTCTTCAAGCCAACATGGCTGCATTAACTCATGTGCAAATCGTCTTGCTCCCCAAAGGCTGCGTCGCTCGCTCAGTAATAGTGTGTGGCAGCTTCATGCACTGCCGCTAACCTTCATTTGACAAAGAGTGCATTTCAGGCGCACGATGTAAGAAAATAATAATTACATAGGGAGGGATGATATGAAAAAGTCCATTTTGCTGCACTCGAGTGCCTTGGTAACTCTTACCTTGTCCGCGTCTGTATTTGCGCCGGCTATAGCCCATGCGCAAGAGGCCGAAGAGGCGGATGCCTCAGAGCGTACAATCGTCGTGACAGGCTCCCGCATTAGAGGCACGCCTGAGGATGCAGCCACCCCTGTCGATGTGTATTCCAGTGTAGACCTTTCCAACAGCGGGGTGTCTTCTCCTCTCGAATTCATCAAGGACCTTCCGGAAGTTGGCAGCGTTCTGGGCGATTCGAACCAGTTTTCTACCGATGCTCAAGGCAATCAGGGTTTGGGGTCGATCAACTTGCGCGGGCTTGGCCCAACGCGGACTTTGGTCTTGTTTAATGGACGGCGTACTTTAACCGCGCCTGGCGCAGTCGGCGGCGGCTTTGGTGATACCAACTCCATCCCGCTTTTCGCGCTCGATCGAATCGAAATTTTGAAAGACGGTGCGGCAGCGGTTTACGGATCGGATGCTATCGCCGGTGTTGCCAACTTCGTGACAAAGACCAATTTCGAGGGCGTTGAAGTCCAAGGCGACTATGAATTCGTCAACGGTTCTGATGGCAATCACACCGCCTCGCTCCTTGTTGGCCACAATTTCGGCGATGATGTGAATATTATGGCCGGCGTTGGTTGGCAGCATCGCTCTGAATTGCCGACGACGGAGCGCGATTACGGATTTCAGCCCTATGCGGTAAATCCGTCCTCTTGGTCTGCCCTTGCAACACCGGGTTTCTTCATTGTGCCGGGCGTTGGCGCACGCCCTGATGTGGGTTGCGCAGAAACGGGAGGAACTCCTGACGGTATCTGCCGCTTCAGCTTCATTCCGTTTGATAATCTGGTTGAAGATACCGATCAGTACCAAGGCTATTTGCAAGCTGACATTACTCTGGACGACACTTTCAGTTTCCATGGTGAATTCACCTACGCACAAACCGATTTGGATAGCATCGGCACATCGCCTGCGTATCCTCCTCTTCAAGGGCCGGGCGGCGCGCGATTGGGCGGCGGCTTTACCATCGATCCCAACAATCCTGGCGCGCAAGTTTTTGCCAATCAACTTGGCATCGCCAATCCCATTGCTGGTCCCATCGGTATCTTCTTGTGGCGCCCCTTTGGTAATCTAGGCAACCCGACCGATCCTTCTGGTCGCGGGTCTGGTCGTCAAACGGCCAACAACAAAGCCTATCGCGCTTCCGGAACGTTCCAGAAAGAATTTTCCGACACGTTGAGCGCTGAGCTTTCTTTGACTTGGGCCAATTATCAGCGTCAGCGCAGCTCACCGGGTTTTGTCGGCTCGCGGTTGCAAGATGCGCTTAATGGCCTTGGCGGCGAAAATTGCAATCCGGCCACCGGCACCCCTGGCGTAGGCGGCTGCCAATGGTTTAACCCGTTCATAAACGCGGGGCCGGGCAATCCAACATTGGGACTAACCAATCCGTTCTACGTTCCTGGCAATGAGAACAGTTTGGATCTGATAAACTTCCTGCAAGTGACCAACGGAGTTGAAGAAAAAGAAGAGACGTTTATCGCGGACCTTAGCTTCTCCGGCGAAACGGGCATTGATTTGGGCGGCGGTCCAATCGCCTGGGCCGCAGGCGCGCAATACCGCAAATTGGACCTCTTATCGCGGCCATTGCGTCAAGAATCCGATCTTGATGTCAATCCTTGCGTCATCTTGGGTGATCAAAGCTGTATTGGCGGCGCGTTGGAAGGAGCAGGATCGTTTATCTTCCTTGGCGGTTCGCGGCGAGCAGCATTGCAGCAAGACGTCAAAGCCGTGTTCGCAGAGATCCAAGCTCCCATCACCGATACATTGGAAATTGGTGTCGCTGCCCGGTTTGAAGATTATGGGGGCTCGATTGGCTCCACGTTTAATCCGCGCGGAACCGTCCGCTGGGAACCAACAGACTTCCTCGTATTGCGCGGCTCAGTGGGCACAACATTCCGCGGCCCGCTAGCGTCGCAAGTCTCGAACAATGCGGTAACGACCTTGGCAGGCATTGCTGCTGCAAATGGCAACTTTAAGGCCGTTGATTTGGCGGGTAACCCCAATGATCTGGGCCCAGAAACTGCGTTCAGTTACAATCTAGGCGCTGTTGTGAATTTCGGCGGTTTCAATTTCTCCGTTGATTATTGGAGCTATGATTTCGAAGGAGAGGTCACCAGCACAGATGCTCAGGCGATTGCCAACAATGTGATTTCATTGCCGGGCAATGTCGCTGATTGTAGCAATCCATTCGCGCCGTTGATCACCTTCGATGGCGGTGCCTGTGTCCAAGGGACAACATTGGGCACCAATATCTCGCGCATATTCACGCAATGGGTGAATGGCCCTGACACTAAGACAACTGGTCTGGATTTGTCAGCCAGCTTTACCACGGACATTGGCCCGGGAACGGCGAGCATTGGCGTCAATGCCAGCCATATCTTGAGCTATGATATTGGCGAGTTCATTTTGAACGGTGAATCGCTTCGTGCTGGGTTTAGCGCTGTTGGCCTAGCCAACCTTGATCGTAATCCGGGTTCGATTGCTGCCTGGCGCGGTAACGCCTTTATCAACTACAACGTTGGCGGCCTTAACCTGCGTTACGGCGGGAAATACATTGATGGCGTATCCGATGAGCGCTGTCCGGCATTGCCGGCTCCTTGTGCGACTACCAATTTCGGCCCGACCGACTTTGGGCGGGAAATCGCAAGCTACATGCAGCATGATTTCCACGTAGCGTATGATCTGCCGGTCGATTTTGCAGAAGTTCAGCTGCAATTCTCTGCGGAGAATTTCACCAATGAACAGGCTTCTGCTGCGCGTATCCCGCTGGGCTACAATCCGTTTATCGGTAACCCGTTGGGTCGCATTTATCGCTTGGGCGCCAAAATCGGCTTCTAGGCTCTAGCCAAAGGTGGCCGGAAGGGGCTTAGTTTCTCTCCGGCCAGCCTTGGCGAAAGACTGTTCGAATTCTTCGCGGTAATTTTCCGGCCCTCGCGTCAAGCGGCCTCATGAGTGTTCTTGAGGTCTTTTAGATTCAATCAGCTCCACAATTTCAAAATCGTAGGATAGCCAGCCGCGCTGCTTCGAGGCATCAGCGGTGGCCTGCTTCTTGCTCGTCGCTTCCTTCAGGGTTTTTGTGTGCCCCCAAAAGACTTCGGTGCGGTCTCCGTTCAAATTGGCGACAATGCGCCAGTAATGCGTGAACGGGGATGAGGTTGGCCCGATTGTCTTTACATAGCCATCGGCCATGACAGCAGTAAGGTAGCGCTTCTTCTTGCCCATGCGCCGCGCTCCTATTCTTCAATGCTGCCTGGGCGCCTTTGCTCTCAAGCGGTCTTTAGCTTGCCGGTTTTTTACGGTTAGGTTTGTCTGAAAAGCGTCCCTTTGGCTTGCCCTTATTTTTGGAATTGGGTTTGCGCTTTGGATCGCGTTTAGCCTTGCCTGAGCCATCAGTTCTGGGGCCATCGGATTTAAACGGATCACCGCCCTGATATCCCACGCCGCTGCGCTTTGGCGCAGGCTTGCTGGTTTCCGAATAGCCATAGCTGCCGCCCGAATTGCTGGTGCCGGGATTGCTGCCTCTGTCGGATTTGCCTTTGAAACCAGACTTGCCCTTTGGCTTATGCGGAGGACGACCGCCGCCGGGGCGGCCCCCACCGGAGTTATTGGGGCGGGCAAAGCTCTTGCGATTGCGGCGCGCGGTATCGCGCGGACCAGTGGCTGAGGCTTCGATGATGATATCATCGCCTTCCTCGCCCGTATCGCTTTGGCTCTCGCCGCTGCGTTTGACGGCAGCTGCGAATTTCTCGGCATGTTGGCGCGGGATTTGGAAGTGGGTTTCGTCTTGACCGATCCGGATCGCGCCAATTTCATTGCTGGTCACATGGCCGCGGCGGCAGATGACCGGCATGACCCAGCGCGGGCCAGCGTTCTGATTGCGGCCGATATTCATGCGGAACCACACCGTGTCTTCAAAGCCGGGGCGCTTGCCTTCTTCCTTGGCTGCGCGGCGGCCTTCTGGCGTGTTGGGGATGATATCCTCAGGCTCAGGCATTTTGGCGCGGTGGGCTTGCACGAGCATACCAGCCAGTTCCTCTGCGCTTCGCTTTTCCAGCAAGGTTTTGGCAAGGGCGGCATCGCCCTCATCGATCTCAACCGGCGCGAGTAGTTTTTCCAGCAAGCGGCCGCGATCCTTCTCGCGAATTTCTTCGCTGCTTGGGGCGTTTTTCCATTCTGCTTCAATCTTGGCGCGGCGCAGCATTTCATCAATGCGGCGGCGGCGTGAATAGGGCACGATGATGACCGCTGTGCCTTTTTTACCGGCGCGGCCGGTGCGTCCCGAGCGGTGCTGAAGCTTTTCCGCATCACGAGGGATCTCAACATGGATCACAAGGCTGAGCGAGGGCAAATCAATGCCCCGTGCAGCCACATCGGTGGCGACACAAACGCGCGCGCGCCGGTCACGCAAGGCTTGAAGCGCTTGGTTACGCTCCTGCTGTGTATGCTCGCCTGATAGAGCGACAGAAGTAAAACCGCGCTCTTGCAATGTTGCATGCATATGGCGGACTTTTTCGCGTGTTCCGCAGAATAGAATTGCCGTTTCCGCCTCGTGAAAACGCAGGAGGTTCACTACGGCATTCTCGATTTCGGTGGGTGAGACGGTTACCGCTTCATAGGCGATGTCGCCGTGGCCGCGTTGCTCGCTGATAGTTGCGATGCGCAAAGCATCATTCTGGTAACGCCGTGCCAGTGCCTCAATGGGGCGGGGCATAGTGGCGGAGAAAAGAAGCGTGCGACGACCATCGGGTGTGGCATCCAAAATGCCTTCCAATTCCTCGCGGAAGCCCATGTCGAGCATTTCATCCGCTTCATCCAAAACGATAGCGGACAATTGCGATAGATTGAGCGCGCCGCGTTCCACATGGTCACGCAAACGGCCCGGCGTACCAACGACAATCGCTGGACCGCCTTTCAATACGCGCCGCTCATGCGATTGGTTCATGCCGCCAACACAGGTCGCAATACGCGCGCCTGCCTTTTCGTAGAGCCAGCCCAGCTCCTTGCTTACCTGCAATGCAAGCTCGCGAGTAGGCGCAATCACCAAGGCAAGCGGTGTGGGGGAAGGGCGCAGATTGCCTTCATGATCGATCAATTGGCGCGCCATGGCCATACCAAACGCCACGGTCTTGCCCGAACCGGTTTGCGCAGAGACGACCAGATCGCGGCCATGCGCATCTGGCTTGAGCACAGCAGCCTGTACGGGGGTGGGGGCCTCATAGCCGCGCTCCGAGAGGGCGGTCTGCAGGTTCTCGGGAAGTTCAGTAAAGCTCATTCAAAATACTCAAATATTGGGCGCATAAAACACGCTTAGCGGCCCGAACAGACCGCGTAATAAAATGGATTGTGGGTGTAAGGCCCGGTGCATTTTGCACTGGGTTGTCTGCAATGTGCCATCCAATTTGGGCCAGCCAAATTGAGGGTGCGTGCAGGGCCATCCGCAATGTGTTGATGAGCCGCTTACGCCTTTAAAGCCGGTTTGGCTTGTGAAAAATGCGATTTATTGTGCACTTGCACAAAAACAGGGCGCTTTGGGCATACCTAGCACGAGCATTTGAAGAGGCTTGCCGCCGAGACTAGGTGCTTATCCTAATTGTTTGCCCGCATGCCTTGGGTCATCTTCTCCCCTTGTTTGGCTAGAGAGGGCGGTTGAGTGACCGATACTGAAAAACCGCCTTATTTTTTGTGTTTTCCGCTTTGCGAGAGATTGCTGCGTGCATTTCTGGCGCTTTTGGCATGTAGCTGGACAGCGCTCACTCTATCAGCGCCTGTCTCAGCGCAAACCCTCACGACTTACTATACTGAGGCGAGCTATGATGCGGCCATTCCGGCAGGTTCGACGTCAACGGTTGAGGACTTTTCCGCTATCACAGCCAATTCTGTAATCCCGACAAGCCCTCCGGGTAACTGGAATGGCTTCACGGTATCGAGGACAGGGTCCAATTTCTTCTATCGGGAATCCTATTATTGCAACAATTTCAATGGTTGTGGGTCTGGAGGTTGGGGGCAAGCGAACCCACCCGCGCTTAAGGGCATCAAGGCAAGTTTGGCAGGCTCCGGCTTTGGTAATGGGCAGGTTTTTTTCACCCCTACAAATCCGGCATTCGCCTTTGGGATGAACCATTGGGCCTGGACTAGCTCTCAAAGCGACATTGAGGTGACGCTGAGCAACGGAGCAATCCGAATAGTCTCAGGGAATGGCAATACGGGGATTGGATTTGTCGGCTTCAAGCTCGACGGTGCATCCATCGCATCTGGTATCACCATTTCATCTTTTAGATGGAAGGGGGCCTCAGGAAGTAACTTCAACGACGATGTGGTGGCGCTTTGGAACATCAAGTCCAGCACCGCGCCTCAAGCCGACCCTCTTATTGTTACTTCCACAGCGGATACCGACACTGTCGGCACGCTGCGATATGCGATCAATTTTGCGAATGGGAACGCGGGCGCAGACACGATCACCTTCGATATTGCTGGTACCGGCCCGCACACCATTACGACTACGGGGCTGCCAGCGATTACCGATGACGGCTTGACGATTGACGGCTTGTCTCAAGACGGAGCTACCTGCGGACAATTGAGCATGGGAACTCCGCATACTTTGCAGCTATTCATTGATGGCAGTGGAACCGCGACTAACGGGTTTTTAGTCACCGGGTCGAATGTCACCATCACCGGATTGGCTGTTGGCAACTTTCTGGAAAAAGGGGTCGTGTTCCGCAATGCGGCCAACGCCCTTGTGAATTGCAATTATCTTGGTGTGGAGCCTGATGGAATAAGCGCAAGTCCGCTTGTCCAAGGCGCGCTTTCTGGTGCCAACCAATTTGAAAATGTTGCGGCAGGTATAATTCGCAACAACCTCATTTCAGGCAATAATGATGATGTTGGCGATATTGGTCTAATTGTCAGCACAGGCTCGGACAATATTTCCATCCTTGGCAATGTAATAGGCCTCAATGCTGCAGGAACAACGGCACTGCCCAACGGGGGCGATGGCCTACAGATCAATAACGTGACGAATACCACTATTGGAGGATTAATCAGCGAAGATCGAAATATCATATCTGGTAATGGAGATGAGGGGATTGACCTAAATAGCGGATCGAGCACGATCAATATCCTCGGCAACTATATTGGGCTGGGCTCAGATGGATCGACTGGTTTTCCCAATACTTCCGATGGGATACAGTTAAGCGATGCCAGTGATGTCACGATCGGCGGTACTTTGACAGGGGAAGGTAACGTAATCTCGAGAAACGGCGATGATGGCGTTGACGCTTCGCAATCCAGCGGTTTTGTTACCATTCTCGGCAATTTTGTTGGCACGGATAGCGGCGGTGCTTTGAACCGCGGCAATAGCGGCGTTGGCGTGCGTATTGCAGGAGGTGCAGCGCATTTAGTTGGCGATGGCACTGCACTTGGCGCCAATGTTATCGCCTATAACGATGACGATGGTGTGCGAGTTATCGGCACAGGCAACACCGCCGCAATTGTCGCCAATTCGATCCACTCAAACGGTGTCGCGGATAACGGTGACATTGGTATCGATCTCGGTGACGACGGCGTTACCGCCAATGATGCGAATGACGCCGATAGCGGCGCGAATAATCTGCTCAATTTTCCCGTGCTCAACGCCGTCTTGGCGGATGGCTCCAACACATTGGGGTATAATTTTAACCTCGATGCCCCCAGCAATGCTCAGGGCTATCGTATCGATTTCTACCTGACGGGCGCTGTGGATGCATCGGGATATGGCCAAGGACAGACTTGGTTGGGGTCGTTGGATGTGAATCATGCAGGCGGTGATCTGAACTTTTCCGGGATTATGACAGCGAATGCTGCTGTGACCGCTGGGGATATAGTTAGCGCTACGACGACGCGGAAGACGGCCACTAGCTATGATATAACTTCCGAATTCACGCTCAATGAGACCAGCGCTCCACGCCAAATCCTGACCGTTTCCATCACGCAAGAGACCTTTGACATAATTGGGCGAGGGGCATTTGATCTGCCGGGTAATGACCAACTGGTGAGCTTAAGGGTCACAAACCCTACGGGTTTGGCAACAACGCAGGACTCCATTCAATTGGTGGTTGGTGTGCCGACAAATTCGGCGTTGTACTTTGGCGACATTGATGACGTTGGGCCAGAGACGGATCCCGTGATTTTTGATGGATCCGATGCACCTGGGGTGACTTTCGCCTATCCAGCCGATGTGCGTTTCTCTGACAGCGTAACTAAGCCAGTCTATGCGGATTGCGCCTACACACCGATTGCCGGTTATGATCCTGCCGTGCGATTTGTCTGCATCAACCCCAAGGGTATCATGCCTGCCGGAGACCCTAGCCCGAACTTCGATGTTCAATTCCGCCAAAGCATTCCTTGAAATGCCTGCCGCAGTTTAGATCCACAATCTGACTAACGCCTCAAGCCCAAAAATCCAAAACTGTCCGGGTCAAATTTGATCCGTGCTGAAATGAAAACACCTGCGTCTGTATTGCGCGCTGCGGAGAATTCTGGATCACGGAACCCTGTGACATTATAGCCTAGCGTGATGGCGGTGTCTTTGGCTGGCGAAACCGTAATGTGTGGGCCAATGGCAAAGCTTGCCGCGCCATCGTCGACATTGGCACGCACCGTTCCGCGTACGCCCAGCTCTACATTGATAGCGACCCCAATGCGCACATCCAATCCTGCCAATAGAGTGGTGGCTGCAAGATCGAAATTCTCAACCCGATCAAAATTGTGGCGGCCAGCGATGAATAACCCAATGCCGCCGCGCTGAACGATCTTGCCATCGACAACACTACGCGGTGACCAGTCGGCTGAAAGGCTGGCGATCATCCGCTGCGATTTGGCATTGCCGGTTACTTTCAGTGCTGTTCGCCCAGCGCCCGTCGTCTCGCCCGCTACCGCGTTCGTGACAGCGTCGCTGCGAAACTCAAGCTTGCCCAAAAACGCTGTTTCGCTTTCACTCGGACGATATGCAGCGGCGACCGCGCCATCGAAAATTTGCGTGGTTGAGCCGTTGGAGGCTGATGCTTTTGTCCATGTAAAACCGCTTCCGATGACAATGCCATCACCCAATTGGCGGATTAAACCGGAGCTCAATCCGCGGCGGGATCCAGTGTCGCCATGGCGGTATTCACCGCGCACATTGGCTGCCCATGCCTCTTTGCGCCACGCTGCGCCAAGAGTGACCGCGGTGAAGTTTTCGAACAATACCCCATCTTGCGATAAGCTTCCGCCCGTCGCGGCGGATTGGCCTGGTTTGATTGCGGCAAAGCCTTCAGTGCTGCCTATCATGCGATTGCCATCCACTGTGGCATCGATGGAGAGGTTGCCGCTGATCGGAAATGTTTGCGATAGGCCAAAGGCGGCAAAGGCGCGTTTGCCCTGTTCCGCGATCACGCTTTGCCCAATAGCGGTGGAGATTTGTGAGCCCTGCCATGGGTCAAATTGCACACCGACATTGGCCGTTTTGGCCGTGAGAGTGTTATTTGATGCTATCTCATAAGTCCCCAAGATGCGCATCCAATTGGCAAGCCTGTAGCTTGCGCGCAATTGATGCCGATTGGGCAGTTCATTGGCGTCTGGATTGTCCAAGGCAAAGCTTGTCGCTGCGCCAATTTCAAACCGGTTGCCGAGAAGTCGTTTGGTTGCCGATGCTTCGAATGTGGTGGAATCGCCGCTTGCGCCATTGGCAAGACGATCAGAGAAATGTGCCAGACCAACGCGCGCGTCTCCGTCTGATCGCTGGACTACTGCGTCTATTTGTGCGGCTCGCCGGCTGTTGCCATCTGAGAGACTATTGTCGATCCAGGCCGCTGCGCTCAGTGAAAAGTCATCATCTATGGCATAGCGTGCATCCACGCCAAATTTGCGCCTGCCAAGCTCTGCAGAGGATTGCTGGCCCGTGCCAAATTGCGCATCTGCCGAGCGGACATAGGCGAGAAGGTCCAATGATCCGCTGCGGTGCTCAGCCTCCAGCAGCCATCCAGAGGAGCGCTGGTTCACCGTGTCACTTACGCCGATTTCCGCGCGCAGTTCCGTGGCATGTCCCAATCTTGCGCGCAAATCCAACGCGGCTAATTGTGTGCGAGCACCATCACCCTTGTCGCTGATCCCGGTCAGGCCAATCCGCAAAAGATCATCGCCCAATGTGTAATGGGCCCTGATCCCTGCATTGAGAGACGCGGCGCCCGATCCGCCATAGACTTCGTAGCTGGCGATAATAAACTGCGGGTTGAGGCCGGCATCGCGGCTGAGGATCGGCTGTTTGAACCGGATTGTTCCGGCAAATATGTCGATGTCATAGTCGATAAAGCGGGTCAGCTCGCGGCGGCTAATGATGACCTCAGAACGGAAACGGTCGCGCACTTCGATGGCGATACTTTCACTATTAGCGACAATGTTGCGGCGGCCCAGTCGATAAGGACCGCTAAGGCCAGAGCCTTGGATTTCATCGCGCCTAAAACGGGTTTCGACATTGGCAGCAAAGCCATGAACGTAGAACTTTCCAAACTGCCCTTCGGCTTGCACGCCGGTCGTTGTCCGATTGTACCGCGCCAATTCGGTCTGCTCGAAGCCCGTGGAGAAATCACCGTAGAGCGCGTAAAATGCGTGGGTTTCGATGCGCAAATAGAGGTTTTCGCAGCTCGCAGCGTCATAGCGCCGATCCGAATGATCGCCATAAACGGTGTAATAGGCATTGGGATCGATCGCTCCGAGCAAGCGCTGATCCGCTTCTTGTTTGGCGCTGTCATAGGCCAATGTCATGATGAAACGGCCCAAAATCTTGCCTCGCGCATAAAGAGCAAGGCGGGTATTATTCCCGAAATCGCTGTCGAAACTGCCGCTGCGTTCCATATTGTCGGCAATGGATTTTGCGCCAGCCGAAGCCTCAGCCAGACCGATAATGGTCCATTCCAAATCGCCTGGCACAATCCAGCTTTCTAGCAATTGTTCGCGCGTTGCTTCTTTGTCGGTGAAGTCAAAACCCAGTTGGATGCGTCCGCTGACCATGGTTGGGGCCAATTCGATAAGCGCCACGCCGTCATCATCTTGGACGCGCCAGCTGGCGGTGCGGTTGCCGGAGTTTGCAAGCGGGGCCAATTGCATTTGGTCGAGCAATTCGGCGCTTTCATAGGGTTCGCTGATCGTGATCGCTCCGGTTACACCTTGGCGGATGGGGCGTCCGCGCCTATCCGTAAGGCGCACTGCGATCACGGGCCGCGTCTTGCCATCGGCCTCAAGGCGGGAGTGTTCAGGCAGAATATCTGCACTCCATGCGACCGATGTGAAGGCCACTTCACGCTCAAATTGCTTGGCCAAGGTTCCGTCAGAATTACGCAGCTTGGCGACAAGGTGGTTGCTGTCATTCTGAAGCGGCACCCCGCGCCAAATAGTCACAGCAAACCGGCCATCGGGCGACTTTTGAACACGGTCCAAGTTGAGATCTGACACAGGCTTGCCGTTAGCGAAAAGGGTCACACGTTGGCTAATTCTGTGACGCACGACGACCCGCACGGCGGGCGCCCTGGGATTGTGGTCAATCAGTGGGAAGAGAAAGCCATCGGGCCCATCACCCGAAGCGATCCAATTTGTGTCAGCACCTGCGGCGATGCGATCTGATAGAGCGCTTGCCTCCGGTGTGGTTTTTGAGGTTGTTGAGTTGCCTTCGATGTTTGCAATGGCGGCGTGAAAATCTTGCACGATCAAACTGCCGCCTTGGCCGTTCACAAAGCGCGAAGATGCACTGCCGGCGCTTCGAACGGATTGCGCGCAGTCTACAAATGCGCCGCCTTCTGGCAGAGTTTGGCGCTGCGCTTGGATCACATGCGAGCCGGGCACAAAACCTTCGAAATGATAGCGGCCATCTTCATCTGTGATTGCAAAGCTGCCATCTTGCAGCATCACTCTAACGCCCGCGATGCCGGTTCGGGCTTCGATCAATGAACATGGACCAGCAGTGATGCGCCCGATGATCGTCATGCGAGAGGGGATGGTTTCGCGCTCAATTTGCACTACAGCTTCTGCGCCGATTTCTGTGCCTTGCGGATTGCGCAAGGATGCGCGGTTGAGGGCTTGGCCAGAGGAGGCGTTAGCGCGAACGGCGGCAGCATAGGTGATTGTTATGCTCTGTGATGGAGAAAGGCTGGGCAAATTCAGTGCAAACTGGCGACCATCAGAAGATATGTTGGCGACGTTTTTAGCAGCTATGCCGCCCACAAATATACTATCGCTGCGAAGACGCATTGCTGGCGCAACAAGATTTGTCAGCGTTGCCGCGTCTGCCGCAGCGTCTACGCTTGGGTTGCGGATTGTAACTGTGTAGATGATCGCATCACCAGCCTGTGCTCGGCTGCGTGAGGCCGTTTTCTCCATCACCAAATTGGCTGCTGGTTGGTCGAGCGGAATATCAATGTGTGGCAGCATATCTGCGCTAACAGTGAATTCTTTGCCATATGACCCATCTGATACGGCAAAGCGGGTTCCAGCTTCGCGCCGCAAATTGGCAAGCTGCGAAGCCGGCGCAGTCGATGGCGCGGTGAAGGGTGCTGGCGGTTCAACCCGCAAGCGATAAGTGCCTGCCGCAATGGCAGGGAAACGGTATTCACCGGCCTCCATCGCAACGATATTGCCTGCGCTATCGGTAACCGGCTGGCCTGTAATGACAGATGATGGCCAGGTGGTGATGCTATCCATCCCAAGCACATTGGCGGGCTGGCCCGTAGCTGCATCGATAATCGTGACACGAACGCCGGATATCGGCGCGCCGGTCGCGCTGTCAAAGGTGATGTCATAGGGGCCAGTCAAAACCGGCAAGGTCGCCGCAGCCAATGACGGTGCGTTTTCATCAGCTTTGATTGCGACACTAACAGCGTCCCCTGTTCGAAGGCTGATCAAGCAGTCTCCGCTGGACGCGGGTGCGGGTATTGGGCGCGTTTGAATAGCGCCGGTAAAGACCCCAGTGTTGTGGCCGGTTTCCTCAATTTGAATGGTCTCCGTGTCGCCCGATGCAGCGGTTATCACAGCGGTGACTGCCTCGGCAGAGGAGGGGCTCGTGTTCCATTCTGGCGCGGTGATTTGGATAATGAGCGTCTCACCAACGCGTAATTCGTCTATTGGGAGAGCTGAAATGTTCGACGTGCCAGACTGGCTGGGTCCAAGCGCGGTCAACTGAGCACCGCCGCAGGCCGCCGGCTTGAATGTGATTTGTTTGCCATCGCCTGAAGTGGGGCGGAACAGCTCTAGCTCAACGTCATTGGCGATAACGTCCACCACCGCCATATTGGAGCTTGCCGTCTTAGCGGCGCCGCTTTCGCTCCACTGAGCCTTTGCGGTATTTCTAATGCTTTGGGCGTGCGCAGGCGTGCTCAGCAAAACGGCCGCTGAAAGCCATGCTGCTGCAAGTTTAAGAACTAGGGCATGCGTGCGCATCGGCATGTATTCAGAGAACCAGAAATCCGCAGATTTCGGCTCACTGAATTTCCGCTTGGAAGCGCACTGTGCGTGTTTGAGAGGCGGCTATGGTTGCGAAGGAATGGCTCACCGTGGCGGTGCCAGCATTGTAATTCGGACCATCAGAACCCGCGCTTCCACCAGTGTCTACACAAGTGAAATCGCCATCATAAGTCCCGTCGATAAAGACGCTGCCTGAGACAAAATCCATGGCCGAAGGGACAATATCGCTCACTTGCACAGAGGAAGCCGTTTCGCCTCCCGGCGCATTGAACAGCACTATGCAATATTCCACGATGGCGCCTGGGATAGCGCGTGGGTTGGTGCTGCCCACAGGATCACTGACCACGCGGCTGTATTTGTTGATCGTCAACAAGGCGCCCGCCACGCTGTAATCGCTGCGTGCGGCATGTTGGCCGTCATATTGAGCATCGCCGCTCGGCGCGTATGCGGCGTCAGCAAAGACAGTTTCTTCCGTATTCTTGCCATTGAGAGTGCCAGAGGGCGTTTCCGTGATCGCGGAGCCGCCGCTGCCTGCTGATGCACCGCTTAGGCCTGTGATGGAGGTTCCTGCACTCGCACCTTCGGCGGCGGTCGCTGTCAGGATCACGGTTGCGATGTCGTCATCGACCGGCAAAACTTGGGGAGGGCCAGCACTGATTATCATATCAGCGACAACATAGACTGTGGCGGTGTCACCAGAGGCGATATCCGCAATGGTGCTGGCCAGTGTGTCCGATCCGATGGTCAGTCCGCTGACTCGGTCGGTTTCAATATAAATGCGGACATTCGTTGGGTCGAAATTATCAGTGCCCGTGAAATTGGCGGCGCCGCCTGATTGATTGGTGGCGGCCAGCAAAAAGTCGAGCGTAGCGTTGGAATTGTTGGTCACCGTAAAGGTCGTCACGGCGCTTATTTCACCCGGCGTTGCAGATATTGCGGCCGTGTCCACCGTGGCGAGTGTTACGTTGATTTTGCGGTCAACCTTGAAGGTCTCATCTGCCTCAATCGGTGTCTGCGTGACGCCGCTAATCTCATAGCTGGCGGTGACAGTGTTGGTGATATCCACACCGGCCTGTGTTCCGACAGGTGCAGCATGCAATACGCTAGGCACAGCGAAAACAGTCATAGCCGATGCGGCGAGGAGGAGGGGGCTGTAATTCTTCATAGTCAATACCAGTAATCTTAAGGAACCATCTGATTGATATCGGTAAATTTGGCGCGCCTTATTGGACTGTCGCGAAGTATTTGACCTCGCCTTTCGCACCAGGAGCGATGGATGGGATGGTCCAGCGCAGGCTGGAAACATCGGCGAAATTGGCGGCTCTTGAGGAGCCATCATCGTTTTTCACGGTCAGCTGACTGAGAGCGGCGAAGGTTTTTCCGCCATCCACTGAGCTTTCGAAATTGCCATCTGCGGCGACTGTGATGCCTTTGGGCACGGCGTTAAGCAGGACACAGTTTTGAACGGTTTGATCTGTTTGATTGTGAAATACGGTGGTGAAAACCAAGCGGTCCCCCGGAACAACTTTTGAAGCTGGAACAAGCGCTTCAATCTTGGTGCCATCCTTTTCGATGATGCGAATGACCTGCACTTCGCTGCTCAAGCTGACCGGTGTATTGGCCAAAGCGGCAGCCCCCATGGGCAGGGCCGCCATGCTCAGAGCGATTGATCCAATAAGTGCTTTCAACATTGCGCGTACTCTTTCGTTCAATTGATGGTTGTCTGGAAACTGATGAGGTGCCTGGTGCCCGCCGCAACGGTTCCAAAATTCAGGGAGATGCCAGTGGCGGAGCCTTGGGCTGCGTCCGCATCGGCGGCATCGGTTTGCGGGGCTGCATCCAGCACGATAGAGCCCGCAACATAGGTCGTGCCCACAGGGATCGCGTCGGTTACGATGAGATCATCAACAGGGGCAGTGCCCGCGACATTCACTTCGATATTGTAGGTGATGGTGGCGCCTGGAATGGGCTGTACGCCGCCAAACTGATCGGCAACTTGCGCTGCTTTTTGTAGTGTCACTTGTGCGGATCGCGCGATCAAAGCTGCGTTTGCGGCGCTGGTTGCATCCGATGTGCCGACCACTGCGTCACTGCCGCCTACGCCTGCGCCATCATACACAGTGCCCGCCACGCCGGCGCCGGTTGCGGCCTCTGCTCGCAGCTCGATCTGGCTGGTCTCACCATCGCCTGCGCTGCCGGGAATGGAGGCGATAACGAAAACGGTTAGGGAGCCGTCAGCCTCCACAACCGCAGATGTTCCGCCATTGGTGATTTCAGTGTCTATGCCGGCATCGTAGATTCCATTGCCGTTGCTATCGACCGCCAGCGCATCAATCGCGGCGTCAAAGTCATTGCCAGCAATATTGGGATTGGCTGTTAGGGTGAAGGCCTCGGGGCCGTTACCGGTGTTTGTCACCGCAAGGGTGAGCGTTGCAGTGCCGGCGCTTTCCACGGCTCCGCCATCTTGGGCCGCAATGGCCACGTCCAGCACTTCGTTGACGACGACGGAAACTGTGTTTGAGGTGATTTCTTCTGGAGCGCTGCCTGCACTGAATTGTGCGACGGCATTGCTATCAATCGATGTGCCTGCTGGCACGCCTCCGGCCATCGCAGCGCTGACGGGCGTAAACAGGGCCGCAAAACCCATGGCGATCGCGGAAAATTTGAAGGCGGACAAGGGCTTCATGCCGGATCGAGGTAAACAGCAAACCTCAAGGTCACTTGTTTGGTGGCCTACGTATAAGTCCGTATGTATCCGCGCATAGAACCGCTCCTCAATCGCTCAGAGCGCCCAGAGGTCTCACCACTTTTGCTATGCATGCGAAGCTTGCCGATAGGCGCAGTTTCGCGCAGAAGGCTTGGGTGCAAACCTTCGCAGTCCATCCCTTTAAAGCGCCCGAGAACGCCGCTGAAATACGCGCTGAATTGCGCAGTTTTCTCGCCGCGAACCAGCCCAATGATGATCCGGTTCGCCGCGCCAATTGCTGGACGACGACAGACCTCGACTTCTCAAAGGCGCTGGGCGCTGCTGGCTATGTCGGCATGCTATGGCCCAAGCAATATGGCGGGCATGAGCGCAGCCCGCTTGAGCGCTATATAGTTCTTGAAGAATTGCTCGCGGCAGGCGCTCCTGTTGGCGCGCATTGGATCGCTGACCGTCAGACGGGGCCGTTGCTGCTGCGTTATGGAACTGAGGAGCAGCGCGAGAAATATCTGCCCGGTATGGCGGAGGGCGAGACTTATGCTTGCATCGGGCTAAGCGAGCCGAATTCGGGATCGGACTTGGCCTCTGTACGCACATCTGCGCGGCGCACCGATGATGGCTGGCTGATCAACGGTCAAAAGGTATGGACGACAGGTGCGCATGTCAGCCACGCGATGCTGGCCTTGATCCGAAGTGAAGAGGGCAGCGAACGCCAGCAGGGCCTCAGCCAATTTCTGATCGATCTGGAAACGCCGGGCGTCACCGTTCGGCCGATCATGGATATGTTCGGCGGGCAGGACTTTAACGAGGTGTTTTTCGAGGATGTGCTGATCCCGCATGGCGCGCTTGTCGGCGTGCAGGGAGAGGGGTGGAAACAAGCCACCGCAGAGCTGGCCTTGGAGCGCTCGGGCCCTGAACGCTATTTGTCGAGCCATGTGCTTTTGGCCGAGTTGATCGATGCCAGCGGCCCTGGTGCTCCGCCAGAAATCGTTGCAACAATCGGCCGGCTCGTGGCGGAAATGTGGACCTTGCGGCAAATGTCGATGTCGGTCGCGGCCAAGCTTGCTAGCGGCGAAGATCCCGTGGTTGAGGCCGCCGTGGTCAAGGATTTGGGCAATACATTTGAGCAGGAAATGCCGCTTTTGGTGCAGGCGGTTGTGGATGCCGATTTGGCCGATAATAGCACTTTGGCGCGGATATTGTCCTCTCTCTTGCAAAACTCACCCAGCTTCTCTCTGCGAGGCGGCACGCGCGAGATTATTCGCGGCATTATTGCGCGGGGGCTGGGCCTAAGATGAGTGAGAACCGCGAACCCTTGTGCGAAATGGCGGACGGACTGTTTGCCGATTTGCGCGGAGCCGAGTTCGCCGAGGCTTGGCCAAAATTGGAAGAAGCTGGCTTTGGCTTGCTGCTGTTTCCTGAGGATGCGGGCGGCTTTGGCGGGGACTGGGGCGATTTGGCCGCGATCATGCGCCTTGCTGGCTTGCATGCGCTGGCTGCACCTTTGGGCGAGCATATCATTGCGACACATATTGTGCAGGCTTGCGGCAGAGAGGCATTGGGATTGCTAACAATCGCGCAGTCTGACACCGCGCCTGTCCCTTGGGGGCGCCATGCTGATCAAATCATTTGCGTGCGCAATGGCGGGCTTCATCTTGTAAGCGGTGCATCGGTGCAGGGCGCAAGTCCCGTGGGAGAACCAAGAGACGCAATCTCCTATGACTGGAAGTTGGCGCAGGAGCTTAATTACTCTGCTGATCCAATTGCTTTAATTGCATTTTTGCGCGTATGCCAAACGGCGGGCGCGCTGGATGGTGCGCTGCAATTGGCGATCGATTATTGCAGTCAGCGCGTGCAATTCGGCAGGCCTTTGTCAAAGTTTCAGGCCGTTCAGCAGAGCATCGCATTGCTTGCGGTTGACGCAGCGGCGGTGAATTGCGCCGCCCAAGGTGCCGCTGATGCGCTGGATCGCGGCGGGACTGATTATGCCGCGGAGCTTGAGATAGCATCAGCGAAATTGCGCGCCAATATTGCCATAAAAACGGGCTCAGCTCTGGCGCACCAGGTCCATGGCGCGATTGGCTTTACCCGCGATTACCCCCTGCATGAGTTGACCCGGCGGATGATGGGTTGGCGCAGCGAAGGCGGCAATGACACCTATTGGAGCGGCGTCATCGGTGAAAAGGTGCTTGGATGGGGCGGGGCAGGCCTCTGGCACAATCTGACTCAACGCACCGACGATTAAGGGCTGTTTTCGAGAACTTCCAAATGAATAAGCCGGATCGCATATTTCGGCATGCATCAAAAACAACCATTCAGCGCATCTCTTCATCCAAATCAGAATTTGCGTTTTTCTCCGAAGTTCCTGTTATTTGTTAACAAGTATTATTATTTCTTGAATTTTTGGATTGCAATTAATATTGCGACTCGATCAGTTATTCTTCTCTATTTTGATAATTAGAGTATTTGGTCATTTGATCAAATATTTGGGCCGCATGATCGGCGCGATTATTGCGAGCTTGAGGAAAATATGGTCCGAGCAACAGACGAAGCCATCGAAAATTGCGACAAGGAACCCATCCATATCCCGGGCACTTGTCAGGCATTTGGTTGTCTGATTGCCGTTCACAAGAGCGGTGAAAAGGTCGCGGCGATTTCTACCAATTGCAACGAGTTCTTTGACATTGAGGCTAGGAATGCGATCGGCACAGATTTGGTGCATTTGCTCGGCCCAGATGCGTGCCATGAGCTCATCAACAAGCTGTCATATTCAACCATCCGCGAGAGGCGAGAATTCGCAGCAACGATCTCGCCTAAAGGCAGGTCGGTCGAGCTGTTTGTGCATTCAAGCGGCGATTTTGACATTATCGAATGCGTGCCCGCTTCGCCATCGGTTAAGGGCGTGCAAGACCGGATCGCTGCTCTGACCATGGCGCTGCAAACCGCCAGCGAATTTGATCATATTTCTCAGCTTGCGGTCAATTCTGTGCGTGCGATCACTAATTTTGACCGGGTCATGTTTTACCGGTTTTTGCCTGACGGAGCAGGCGAGGTCGTGGCAGAGGATCGCTCTGGTCATATGGAGAGCTTTTTGGGTCTGCGTTACCCTGCTTGGGACATCCCCAAGCAGGCGCGCAGTCTTTACACCAAGACGCCTATTAGAGTGATTGGCAATGTTCGCGGTGAAGACGCTCCGATTGAATTTGAGCAAGGATTAAGCTCGGTTGACCTTGACCTTTCCAGAGCGGTGCTGCGCGGCACATCCCCTGTGCATCTGGAATATTTGGCCAATATGGGCGTTGCCGCCACGCTGACCATTCCCATTGTTGTCGATGGTCAATTATGGGGTCTGATTGCCTGTCACCATGAGAGTACTGTGCAGCCCAATATCAATGCTCTGGATGCAGCGGAAATTATTGGCCACATTTTATCCTACGGAATGGCCCAATTTCTCCAGCGAAGTGCGGATAAATTCCGTGCACCGATCAGCCAGATCAAGAATGAGTTCGTGGGTCTTCAGACGCGGGTTATTAAGCATGAACAATTTGCGCAGGTTCTGTCCGATGCCGCAGGATGCGCGTTAGAATTTGATGGTGTAGCGGTCAGCACGGCCGGGCAATGGAGCGTCTTTGGCGATGCTCCGGCCGGTAATATTGAGCTGCCACTCGGCGATCAATATACATCCAACTCGGGAGTGTTGGAATTTTCAAGCGATGCCGCCGCCGGCCTAGATGCGGCCGGGGTATCCGGCCTTGCGGGTTTCCTGACCGTCCCTGTGTCGAAAGAGCCGCCGGTTGCGTTTCACTTTTTCCGCAAGGCAGGCGAAAATGAAGTGCGATGGGGCGGGGCGCCGGACAAGCATGTTGAGCATGTCGATGGTGAAAAGCGCCTCTCTCCGCGCAAAAGCTTTGCGGCCTACGTCGCTCAACACAAAGACAAATCGGAGGAATGGTCGAGCGCCGATATTGAATTCGCAAGCGCGCTCCAAAGGGAATGCATAGAGAGCCTAGGTGCTGCTGGCACGATCATGAAGCAGAAGGACAGCCTTCGGATATTGGCCGATGAGCTGAACCATAGGGTAAAAAATATCCTTGCCCTTGTGCAGTCCATTGCGGCGCAATCGCGTGATCATAGCCAGTCTGCAGAGGATTACTCCAAAAGCCTTGAGCAGCGCCTGTTCGCGCTTGCGGCGAGCCATGAATTGCTCACCCAGAGCAATATGCGCGGCGTTGGATTGAAAGATCTGGTGCAGGCTGAGCTCGAGCCCTTTGTGAGCGCAAAGGCGCTGGAAACGGCTTATGGCGGGCCGGACCTCATGGTGCTGCCAGAAGCCGTTCCGATGATGTCTTTGCTGCTGCATGAATTAACCTCAAACGCGGCAAAGCATGGCGCTTTGTCTGACACAAAGGGTACGGTGAAAACGCGCTGGAAAGTGGATGGGGAATATCTTGTTATTGATTGGCAGGAGACGGGCGGGCCTGCGGTGAAGGAGCCTTCACGCACAGGGTTCGGGATGAGCCTGCTGCGTCAAGCAATCCCCTATGAATTTGATGGCGGTGCAGATCTGACCTTTGGTGAAAAGGGTTTTTCCGCAAGCTACAGGCTGCCGATTGTAAATGTGGTGCATCAAACCGCTGCACCGGAGGCTGTGCCTGCATCAAAGACTGAAGTGCCGGCCGCTAAGAAATCGTTCCAAGATGCTCGCGCCTTGGTGGTTGAGGATAGCTATTTGCTGGCGGCAGAGCATTCCAGCATCCTTTCAGACATTGGCTTTTTAGAGGTCGACTGCGCTTCCTCTGTTCGAACAGCCAATGCTGCGCTCGATAAAAACAGCTATGACCTGGTCTTGCTCGATGTGAATTTGCGCGGCGAGTTGAGCTTTGAAATTGCTGACAGATTGCTCGGCACGAACACCCAAATCTACTTTGTTACAGGCTATGATAGCGCAGCCAATATGCCCGAACGGCTTGGCGCAATCACAATGCTCAAAAAACCGCTCAAGCCAAAGGCTTTGGGCAATCTCATTATGGCCGCAATGGGCGCGGGCTAAAACTGCATTCACACTACAAAATGGACTAGACCGATGTTGGTTCTCATTATCGAAGACGAAATTCTATTGGCCAATGAATGGCGCACTGCTTTTGAGGCAGCGGGGCACCGGATTTTGATGTGCCAAAACGTGGAAAGCGGCATGACGGCGTGCGTTGCCGAGCAGCCCGATGCGGTCGTGCTCGACTTTTTCTTTAAAGACGAAGCGGGCAATTTGACCGGCGACGGGGCGCTGACATTCACAACGCGGCTAAACATTCATTGCTATGAAACGGGCACAAAACCGCCCGTGATGATCGGTATCACCGCCTCAAAACCCAGCGATTATTTCCCGATCGATGTGTTTGCTCAATTGCCCAAGGATATGGTGGTAAAGCGATTGCGAAAGCCAATCAGTCCTGTGGATCTTGTTGCTCAGGTTGAATATGCCGTCAGGGGGATTGGTAAATCTGCCTGAACTTGCGAAGCGCCTTAGACCAGTCGCACTTGTGACTGCTCAGCGAGAGCGGCTCTGCCCGTGTTTTCCTCAAGCACTGATTGCAATTTTTTGTGCTTTGGTCGCTTAGACCGCGCGTTAAGGAAAGCCTCGATGCGCCAAGACAATTCCTCTGGTTTAAAGGGTTTGCGAATATAGCCCTGCGCACCCGCAAACAGCGCCAATTCCTCGTCACGCTTTCCCGCAATCGCGCTGAACATGAGCACTGGTAGATCGTAGAAATCGGGCGAGTTGCGCAATTGGCGCAAGACCTGGCTGCCGGTCATTCCCGGCATATCTTGGTCGAGCAGCATGATATCTGGGCGCCTGTGTTTGAGCACTTTCAGGGCCTGCTCGCCGTTGGTGACCCATCCGCAGGCATGGCCCGCATTGATCAAGGCCTCGGATGCGACCTCGGCAATAATTACGTCATCATCAACGATCAAAATATGGGCCATAAGGCAGCTCCTTTCCAAGAGGGTTTTGTCTGAGAGCCATGGAATAAGACGCGCGCATCAAACTATGCTTTCTGCCCCATTAAGTATGGTTGCGGGGAAAGCGGGCCGCTTTGACATTGCCGCCGCCCGTCGCCGCTGCCACGGTCGCAGGCATGATTCGAAATCCTTTTGTGCCCACCGATGGCATTCACAATTTGCGCGACTTTGGCGGCTATGCCGCAGCAGGCGGAGGCACAGTCAAAACTGGCGTGTTGTTTCGATCCGGCCAGCATGTTGGCGCAAGCGATGCCGATCTTACTGCGGTCGATGCGCTTGGCCTTGGCACAGTGATTGATCTGCGCGGTAATGGGGAGCGGGCTAGCCATCCCTGCCGCCGGAGCGACAATTTCACCGCTGAGATCGTGCTGTTCGATGGCGAGACCAGCAATATGCCGCCGCATATGGACATTGATGAGCACACGACCACGGCTGAATATGCCCATGCGCGGATGATCGCGACCTATACGCGGATGGTCCACAATCCGCCGATGATCGATCTGTTCGGGCGCTATCTGCATGCTTTGGTGGAGCGGGACGGGGCCAGCCTCGTCCATTGTTTTGCAGGCAAAGACCGCACCGGCGTCGCTGCCACATTGGTGCTGCATATTCTGGGCGTATCGCGCGATGATCAGCGCCGCGAGTTTCTGCTAACCAATGATGCGCCCACATTCCACATCCTGCGCGATCAGGCTGTGCCGGGGTTTGAGACGCGCTGGGGCCGCAAGCTGGATGATGGAGCCGTACGCGCCTTGCTAGAGGTGCATAGCGACTATCTCGATACCTATTTGGCCGAGGCGGAAAAGACTGCCGGTTCGCTCGATGCCTATATCACTGGCACATTAGGTGTGGATGAGGCTGTGCAAGACGCGCTTCGAGCAAAGCTGATCGGGTGACAAACCCATGCGCGCTTCCCATATGGAGGCGCAGCAAGCAATTTTACTGAGGAAAGACACAATTCCATGGCGACCCATCGCACCAAAATGCTCATCATCGGTTCCGGCCCTGCAGGCTATAGCGCGGCAATTTATGGCGCGCGGGCGATGCTGCATCCTATCGTGGTGCAGGGCATTCAGCCCGGCGGACAGCTGACGATTACAACCGAGGTCGAAAACTATCCCGGCTTTCGCGATGTGATCCAAGGCCCGTGGCTGATGGAAGAAATGCAAGCGCAGGCAGAGCATGTCGGCACGCGTATGATGTGGGATACGATTGTCGAGGTTGATCTGGAAAATGGCGCGCCATTCCGCGCTGTCGGCGATAGCGGTGATGAATATCTTGCCGATTGCGTGGTGATTGCAACCGGCGCTCAGGCGAAATGGCTCGGCGTACCGGGTGAGCAAGAGCTAGGTGGCAAGGGCGTATCGGCCTGCGCAACCTGCGATGGGTTCTTCTTCCGCGGTAAAAAAGTCGCGGTTATTGGCGGCGGTAATACGGCCGTAGAAGAGGCGCTTTACCTCACCAATCATTCCGATGATGTGACACTGATCCACCGCCGTGATGAGCTGCGCAGCGAGAAAATCCTTGAGCAGCGCCTAATGGCCTCTGACAAAATTACGCCCTTGTGGAACAAGACTGTCACCAGCTTTGAAGCGGGCGAGAACGGGACATTGAACCATCTGGTGCTGACAGACACGCAAACGGGTGAGACCTCTACGCTAGAGGTTGATGGAGCCTTTGTGGCGATTGGTCATGCGCCAGCAACCGAATTGTTCGTCGGCAAGCTGGAGATGGATGGCGGATATTTGGTGACCGAGCCCGGTACGCCGAAAACGGCCATTCCCGGCGTGTTTGCCGCGGGGGATGTGATGGATCACACCTATCGTCAGGCTGTTACTGCAGCCGGTGTTGGCTGTATGGCGGCGTTGGATGCAGAACGCTTTTTGGCGGGCGCTGAGTTTACCTCAGTAATGGAAGGCTATGAAGTTGAGGCAAGCGAGGCGGCGGAGTAAATCTGCGCACGCCTCGCAAGCTTAAACCTTCTAGTGGAACACCGCGATGGCTGCGTGAACGGTCATTGCGATCAGAACGAGGCTGGATAGGGCGAACAATACGAAGCGCACCATCACCTTATTTGCGGTCACTTGAACGAGACTATGCGCAACGCGCAGGCCGACATAAATCCATGCGAGCAGAGCGTTTAAACCGTCGCCTAGGCCTAGCAAAGCAAGCGTGATCGCAATCGCATAAAACACCGTAGGTTGTTCGTGCAAGTGGTTGTAATTATCCGCTTTCCAATTGACGCTGTCAGGCAGGGCTGCGCGTAGGCTGGCGCCTGTGGTTCCCACCAGATTTGAGGTGTCGACATCGGGCGCCTTCTGCATCGCTGGAATGCGGGTGGCATACATCCACGCCCACATGATCATGGTCCAAATCGCCAGCACGACGATGGGTTGTAGAATTTGTGATTCACTCATGATGGGGCAACTCCTGGGTTAGCCAATAAGGTCAGCGCAATCGCGCGATATGTGAGGTAAACGAGGACAATTGTGCTCGCAACAAACAGCGTGAAACGCACAGGCAGCTTGTTGACCATGGCCTGCCAGAGCGAGTGCAGCACCCGCAGTCCGACATAGATCCATGCCGCCAAAGTGTCGCCAGCGCTTGCACCCATGATCGCAAGGATGATGACCACGGCGTAAAACAGCGTTGGCTGTTCATGCAAATGGGTGAGGTTATGCGCTTTCCAATTGACGTGATCGGGGATCACCCCTTCCAAATCTTGGCCGCGCCCGCCTGGTTTAGCCTCGCCGAGGCCAGAACCTGCTTTCGCCATAGCTGGAAACCGCGTTCCAGCCGTCCAAAATAGCATGATGAGTGTCCAAGCCACCAAAACGGCGGCTGGCGCGAGCATTTGCGCTTGCATGAATTTCTCCCCTTATTTGCCGGTGAACCTGCGCGGCCTCGCTTGCATTGTCAATTGCAACCTAAAGCGTCTTGCTAGGCAATGGTCGCCGCGAATTGCGCTGGATCGACATTGCCGCCTGTCAGCATGATCACTGTGCTGTCATCCAATGGCACTTTCCCCGATAAAGCCGCGGCAAGGGCGGCCGCTCCGCCGGGCTCCACCACCAGCCGCAATTTGGCAAAGGCAAAACGCTGAGCTTCGCGCACTTCTCCATCGGTCACAGTAACGCCTGCCTCTGACCGGCCATGCAGCACGCCAAGATTGATCGGCTTTGTCGCTGTGGGTTGCAGCGCATCGCAAATGGTGGAGGGCGGGTTTGCCCCCGCGCTGACGACTTTGCCCGCAGCCAAAGCTTGGCCGACCATATCCCAGCCCAATGGCTCAACCGGCACAATCGCCGCGTCAGGGCAGGCCAGCGCCAATCCCGCGGCCAATCCGCCTCCGCCGCAGCAGGCAATGATGCGGCTAGGGCAGCGGCCAAGCTGCGCGGCAATTTCAATCCCTGCACTGCCTTGCCCCTCGATCACGCCTGCATCTCCAAAGGCATGGACCAAGGTTCCGCCATGTTCCGCAATTAGTTTAGCGGCGACTTCGTCACGGTCTTCGCCGGGGCGGTCATATAATACGACTTCAGCGCCCAAAGCCCGCGTCGCATCCAGTTTCACCTGAGGAGCATCGCGCGGCATTACAATGCGTGCGGTCATGCCCAATCGTTTGGCGGCCCATGCCACGCCTTGCGCATGATTGCCGGAAGACACCGCAACCACGCCGGCCTTGCGCTCGTCTGCGCTTAAATTGCTAAGCCGCCACCATGCCCCGCGTATTTTGAACGCGCCAATGGGCTGAAGCATCTCTGCTTTTACATGCACGTGTACCCCGCCAATTTCTATTGGCAACAATGGGGTAGGCGGCAGAATAGAGGCGATTTCAGCGGCGGCGGCAATTACGCCTTCGCCAGTCGGTTTGCGCTGTGTGTGATCATCCATATTGCGGTCCTAGCGTATTCATCTAAAGCGCCAAGAAAGATTTACTCAGCAAGGTGAAATGCGATGTCGTGTGTTTTGGTGATTGGTGCAGGGGGCGTTAGCTCCGTCTGCGTTCACAAGATGGCTCAAAATCCGAAGATCTTCAGCGATATCCATCTCGCCAGCCGCACTGTCGCCAAATGCGATGCGATTGCCGCGAGCGTGAAGACGCGTGAGGGTGCCGATGTTTCGACTTATGAAATCGATGCCGAAGAAGTGCCAGCAATGGTGAACCTCATCCGCAAAATTCAGCCAAGTCTCGTCGTCAATCTCGCGCTCCCCTACCAAGATTTGCCCATCATGGATGCGTGTCTTGAGGCGGGCGTCGCTTACCTCGACACCGCCAACTACGAGCCCAAGGATGAGGCGAAGTTCGAATACAAATGGCAATGGGCCTATCACGACCGGTTCAAAGATGCGGGCCTGATGGCTCTGCTGGGCAGCGGGTTTGACCCCGGTGTGACGTCGGTTTTCACCATGTGGCTGCGCAAGCATAAGCTTAAAACGGTTCGCCAGCTTGATATTCTCGACTGCAATGGCGGCGATCACGGACAGGCCTTTGCAACCAATTTCAATCCTGAGATCAATATTCGCGAAGTGACGGCGCCGGCCCGTCACTGGGAAAATGGCGCGTTCGTAGAGACGCCCGCACTCTCGACACACCACAGTTTCGACTTTGAAGAGGTCGGCCCGCGCAATGCGTACCTCATGTATCATGAGGAATTGGAAAGCCTCTCCAAATTCATCCCCGAATTGGAGCGCGGCCGGTTCTGGATGACCTTTGGTGATGAGTACATAAAGCACCTAACTGTGCTGCAAAATGTGGGTATGACCGGCATTGAGCCGATCAATTATCAAGGCCAAGAGATCATCCCTCTGCAATTCCTCGCCGCTGTCCTACCCAAGCCGGAAACTCTGGGCGAAAGCACCACGGGCAAGACCAATATCGGCTGCATCGCCACGGGCGAGGCGCTCGACGGTTCGGGCGAAAAGACCTTCTACATCAACAATATTTGCAGCCATGAAGCCGCCTATGAAGAAACCGGCAATCAGGGCGTCAGCTACACCACCGGCGTGCCTGCAATGATTGGCGCGGCATTGATGCTGAACGGCACTTGGTCAGCCGATGGCGTCGTGAATATGGAAGAGATGGACCCTGACCCCTTCATGGACATGCTGAACGCGCATGGCCTGCCGTGGAATGTCAAAGAGCTAGACGGGCCGGTGTCGTTTTGATGAAGTCGAAGTTTGCATTGATCACGGCGATTGTCATGGCAGCGACAATTGCCTCTCCCAGTGAGGCGGAAAGCCCTGAAGTCTCAGCCCAGGAAACCTCTGATGCGTTTAACAGCGCAGCTGCTTGGGATGAATTTGAAGGCCAACTGCGCGCACGATACGCCTATATTGAGCGTGCAGATTTGGATGTTGATGCACAATTGCTGCGCTCAAAGGCTATCGCTTTGTCTGCGCCAGACAGCTCCGTCTTTCGGCGCATTATTCATCAGACTGCTCTGACATTTATGGATCCGCATTTGATCATCGGGCCGTTCACACCAAGTGATTACGCCATTGTCATGACGGCGGCCGATTTGGATGCAAAATTTTTCAACGGCAAGGCTGTGATCGCGGATGTACGCCGCGGCTCGCCCGCATTTGAAGCTGGTTTGCGTCCCGGAGATATGCTGACATTTATTGACGGTCTGGTGCCTGAGGCCGCTGCTATGGCGCCGTTTGGTAAAGTGCTGCCTCAGCCCACTGCCGCACAAATGGATTATGGATTGACCTTGGCGGTCAATGGCAAAAGAGGCTTTGCTCGCGTGCTGGAGGTGATGGGCGCGGACGGCTTATCGCGGCGCGTCAAGTTGATCTCGACGAGGGACTATGCGCGCAGCCAGAGTGATCGGCCAACAGTTGCTGTGGAACGCATCGGCGAGGCGGGCAAAGTTGTCGTCATCACTCCCCTCAACTCGCTCGGAAATAATGACACGATCGCCGCTTTCGACCGGGCAATGATTGAGGCTGCGGATGCCAATGCAATTGTTTTAGACATGCGAGAGACGCCAAGTGGGGGCAATACAGAGGTCGCACGCTCTATCATTGGGCATTTTGTGACTGAGGCTAAGCCCTATCAAATGCACCGTATCCCGGCTTTGGAGCGCGAGTTTTCAGTGCCGCGTCAATTTGTAGAATATGTGATGCCTCGCGAACCCTATTTTGCCGGGCCAGTTTTTGTACTGCATGGCAAATGGACAGGCAGCATGGGCGAGGGGATCGTGATCGGAATGGATGCAGCGAGCAATGCGGTATCCATTGGTTCAGACATGGGGGATTTGCTCGGCGGATTGTGGAATGTTGATTTACCGCTCAGCGGCGCACGCATGGACCTTGGCGGAGAAGCCCTGTTCCACGTCAATGGTTTGCCGCGCGAGGATTATGTCGCGGATATAGCGATCATGCCGGCCAGCACCGCAAGCGATGGCAGCGATCCAGCGATTGCGGCGGTTCTCGAAATAATGGCCAAGCAGGCAGCTCAAGCCCCAACACAAGGCGAATAAAGCCTGCGTTTCAAACATTTACTGGATTGGCGCGGCGCATATGCTTAGAACCCTCAGCACAGACGCGGAATAATCTGCGCGCAAAGGGTTTCGCAAAACATGCCAGTTACATGGAAAGATATCGCATTTGAGCCAGGCGCAGCCTTTGGCGAAGGCGTCGTGCAAAGCTGGGAATGGATGACAGATCGCAAAGATCTCAAACCATTCCTCTGCTCCAAATTGGGCGATGTCTATTGCACCGATGCTCTGGGCGCGGTGCATTGGCTGTCATGTTCTGCAGGTGCGATTGAATGGATCACGCCGACCCGCGCGATCTTCGATGCAGAATGCGCTAAGAATGGCGCAAAGGTCGACGAATGGTTCGGCCCCAAGCTGATCGAACAATTGCACGCAGGCGGCAATGTAGCCGGGGCGGGCGAGGCCTATATGTTCATAACTCTGCCGATCTTCAAAGAATGCACTTATGAGCCCGACAATTTCAAAGTGGCTGAAGCCAATGAGGTATTCGTCGGCCTGTCAGAGGTGCATAAGCTCTATAACGGTATGCCTGACAAAACCCGCGTGCGGATGGTGGTTCAGGACTAGCGCAGCGCGCCGCGCGCGACTATCGCGTGGCCTATGGGCGACATTGATAATACCCCGATGCAAACAAAAGCCGGCGATCCCGGTGCCTTTGCCGAATTTGACCTTGGCCGCGTGGATAGCCCCGCATTTGTGGTGGATGCAGCAAAGCTGCGCGCCAATTGCCAGATATTGTCGGAAATCCGCGATGCTGCGGACATTAAAATCCTCAGCGCATTGAAGGCGTTCTCCATGCCCGCCACTGCGCCTATCCTTGGCGATTATCTCGACGGCGTATGTGCATCCGGCCTATGGGAAGCGCAGCTGGCGAGCGAATATTATGATGGCGAGATTACGACCTATTCCGCCGCTTATAAGCCGGGTGAGCTGGAGGAGATTTGCCGGCTTTCCGACCATGTGATCTTTAACTCGCCCGAGGCGATTGCGCGCGCAGCTCTGATCTTGGATCAAGCGCGCATTACCGGCGGTGATGTGGATGTTGGTCTGCGTTTAAATCCGATGCTGCCTTTGGGCGAGGTCGAGAAATATGATCCCGCCGCGCCATTCTCTCGCCTCGGCTTTCCGGTGGATCAGCTCGATGAAAACAGCCTCGATGGGGTCGATGGAATCCACTTCCACACTCTGTGCGAACAAACATTCGCGCCGCTTAAGCAGACGTGGGAGCATGTGTTTGACTTTATCGAACCGTGGTTTGGGCAGCTTAAGTGGATTAATATGGGCGGCGGGCATCATATCACGCGCAGCGATTATGAGCGCGAGGAACTGATCGATTTCCTTGCCGAGGTGAAGGAAGATACCGGCGCTGAGATTATCTTGGAGCCGGGCGAGGCGGTCGCGCTGGATGCAGGCATATTGGTCGGCACGCTGCTGGACACTGGCTTTAATGGCATGCCGATTGGCATCACGGACGTATCCGCCACGTGCCATATGCCCGACGTGCTAGAGGCGCCTTACCGGCCAGCCATGCTGCATGAACGCCTGGGCGAGGACGATGTGCCGATCCGTTTGGGCGGGCCGTCCTGCCTTGCTGGCGATGTCATCGGCGATTACAGCCTGCCGGTTGCCGCAAAGCCGGGCGCGCGCTTCGCATTCCTCGATCAAGCGCATTATTCCATGGTGAAGACGAGCACGTTCAACGGCGTGCAATTGCCGAGCATTTGGCTGTGGGATTCAGAAACGGATGAGCTCAAGTGCGTAAAACGCTTTGACTACGACGATTTCCGCGACCGGTTGGGCTAGGGGCCCTAACCCCCGCGCGGGGCTTGATTGATTGCGAGCGCCAGTTTCGTCAGCGATCCAAATTGCTGCGATGATTTTGCTACGCGGTCTGCATCGCCTGCGGCGTCAATATGGCCGCTTTCAAACAGATTACCGCTTTCCACCGCGATGATAACTTCGCCCTTGGTGAACAATGCGCGCACAGCATCGCCGTTAAAGGCGCGCTCAATCCCGATCAAATGCTCGATATAGGTGGGATGAACCAGAACGCGCGATTCCACGGCATCATCGCTGTAGACTTCGAACACATCTTCAAAGTCAGGGTGAACGTGATCGACATAGGACAATTCATGCCCGCCAAATTTTGCCTGTTCCTTGCGTCCGCCAAGCCCGAACCATTTCTTGGTCTTGCCTGCGCGTTGGAGCAGGGTGGTGGAATAGAAGCTGCGGCCAAATTCCATCCGGATGATCGCCCCGCGAAACACGGTGACCCAGCGGCGGTTTTTGCCGCTGCCTCTTTGCACCTCCAAATGCGCTTCATAAAGCCCAAAGCCGTGCCCCTCTAAAGTGCCGAACCAATGGTCTTCGAAACCAGAGCGAGAAAAGCCGGGCAGCAATTTATAGGTCTTGGCCAGTTCAAATTCTGCGCCCGGTTCCACATCATGCTCATAATTGAGGCCAAGCTCGCGCGCGATTGCGGAGTTAATGCCGATTTTTATGGAGCGCTTTGCCTCGCCAATCGGGAGGTAACCCCAAATCCCGCCGGCAATCGCTACACCGCCGGTGATGAAGAATTTCAGGCCGATATCCCAGTTGGGCCCAAACCATAGGAACGCCAGAATAGGCATGGCGATCATGGCCGATTTGGTCCAGCGGCTGGCGGCTTTGTCTTTAGCGGCCTGACGCATGCCCGCCTGCTCATCGAGCCAAGTGCCCAAATCGCCGCCCATTAAGCGGGAGACGTCTGCATCCTGATCCATTGCTCGCCCTTCTTTAGCGGTAGTTTTGCCCAAGGCCCCGCCGCCATGTTTGCCCATTAACTATTTGTCTGTAAACTCAGCATCACGCGTTTAGAACAGGGGCATTAAAGAATGATCTTCGCATTCGTCATATTGGGTTTGGTTGTTGTCATCGGCATAGCTGTCATTGGCATTTACAACCGGCTTGTCGGTCAGCGGCAAAATGTGAAGCAAGGCGTGGCGGATATCGACGCGCAATTGCGCCAGCGCCATGACCTGATCCCTAATCTTGTGGAGACGGTGAAGGGCTATGCCTCTCATGAAAAAGAAACATTGGACGCAGTGGTCGCCGCGCGCAATTCAGCCGCCAGCGGTGCGGTGACATCGGGCGATGAGATGGGCTTGCGGGTTGCGCTGGATAAGATGCTGGCGCTCAGCGAGGATTATCCTGACCTTAAAGCCAACACCAATTTCCAAGAATTGCAGCGCGAGCTTGCCGAAACAGAAGACAAGCTGGCCGCAGCCCGCCGCGCATTGAACGCAGCCGTTTCACGCTACAACACGGCGCGCGAGAGCTTCCCCGCGATATTGTTCGCAGGCATGCTGGGCTTTGAAGTGGCAGAATTCTCTCAGCTTGATGATAGCGAGAAGGGCACTGTCGATCAGGTGCCAACAATCGGGTTCTGATTGCCTAAGGTTTCGCGATCCACCGAAGCACAATTTACTTGCGCCATGCGCGGGTGGGATTATATGCCGCTCCTCGCTGCCAAGGCGTCTCATTTTTGCTTTGAGAACCCACGGCAAGGCAGCAGTGTTTTAGATCCAAGCCGGGGGCGCAAAAAATGTATGTATATCAAGACGCTCAGGCTGTTATTCGGGATCTTGAACCGGAAGAGCCATTGATCCTCAACCGCCCGCATGCCGCAGCGCGTGCGGCGCGCTTTTTCAAGCAGAAATTCCCGGGCACTTGCATGTATGCGGTGAAGGCCAATCCTTCGCCCGGCCTGCTCAATGTGCTGTGGGACAATGGCATCACCCATTACGATGTCGCCTCGATCACAGAGGTGCGTTTGGTCGCAGAAACGCTGCCCAAGGCGCAAATGTGCTTCATGCACCCAGTGAAGACCCGCAAGGCGATTGCAGAAGCCTATCATCAGCATGGGGTTAAAACCTTCTGCCTTGATACGCATGAGGAATTGGACAAGATCGTTGCGGCTTGCGCGGCCGAGGATGGCACGCCGGCTGCTGATTTGCGCCTTTTGGTGCGCCTTCGCGTAACCTCTGAATATGCAGAGCTCTCACTCGCCAGCAAATTTGGCTGCGATTTGATCGAGGCTCCCGGCCTGCTCCAAGCTGCGCGCCAGCATGGTGATTGGCTGGGCATTACATTCCATGTGGGCAGTCAGGCGATGAGCCCATTTGCCTATGTGCAAGGCTTTGACCGCACGCGCGCTGCGATTGCAGAGGCGCAGGTCGTGATTGATATGATCGACATTGGCGGCGGTTTCCCGAGCATTTACCCCGGTATGGACCCCCCTCCGCTCGAAGATTACTTCCGCATCATTGAGAAGCATTTCGAGGCATTGCCGATTGCTTACAATGCGGAGCTATGGTGCGAGCCGGGCAGGGCGCTGGCTTCTGAATATTCCTCTTTGCTGGTGCAAGTCGACAAGCGGCGCGGCGATGAGCTTTTCATCAATGATGGCGCTTATGGCGCGCTTTATGATGCCGCCCATGTCGATTGGCGCTATCCTGTGCAGGCGACACCAGCCCGCGATGCCAGTGAGGGCTTCCGCGAGGAACCGCAGGATTTCGCCTTCTTCGGACCGACTTGCGATGATGCCGATTATATGGCGGGGCCATTCCCGCTGCCCGGCGATATTGCCGCTGGTGACTATATTGAGATCGGCATGCTGGGCGCATATGGCGCAGCGATGGCAACGGGCTTTAACGGCTTTGGTAATGCTGCGCAGATTGTGGTCGCAGATGAGCCAATGGAAAGCCTCTTCCGCGGCGACCGCGTGATGCCAGAGGCGGATAATGTGGTGGCTCTGCGTTAGAGCCGGCCGGCCCGGAGCTAAAAAACGCGGCTCTCAGCACAATAGAAAAGGGGCACCGGCGGGTAGAACCGGCACCCCTATTCTTTGAGCATTCACTTCGCTCTTGCACTTATTTGATGCAATATTTGTTGTTCGATGTTTTCATGCCAGATGGGCAGCTGCTGCCGCTTTTGATGGTGGCATGCGCCCCGCGCTTTGTGGCGACACAGTAGCCGTTGGAGCTTTTGAAAGTTGCGGGGCATGAGCTACCGACTTTTTGAATGGCTTCGAGGCCGCCGATGGACACACAGCTAGAGCCAGAAGATTTGAAACCTGATGGGCATGAGCTGTTTGTTTTCGCAATTTTGGTGCTGCTCGACTGCGCCATGGCTGCGGTATGCGGCATGGTGGCGAAGGCTGCTACAGCAGTGAGAGCGATGAGTGTCTTTTTCATAAGTATTTCCGATCTTTGTGGGTGAATAGTGAGGCAAAAGGTCCCTCAGCCTGTGGTGAAAACGTCTTTTACCGACCAGGGCGATTTTCGAACATCATTTCAAAAGCGACCAAGCTTTTGCTGGTCCGCTTATTGTAAAATTGGCAGTAGAGCTTGCCTGAATTCCTGCCCTGAACATGGTCATTATAGCGCGCCATAAAACTGATCGCTGTACGGCCGCGTTTCTTCAGGTCGCTGCTGTATGACTGGCCGCGTTTGGAATTGGTTCCGCTGGCACAATCGGTGACACCTTGGTCATTGCCGCAATGCAGCTTGAGATCTTTGCTCTTCAAATAGTCAGTGCTTTGGCCTGCCCATGCATTCAGTGGGACAGTGCCGCCGCCAGGATTGTTGGATTTGACGCATTGCATCTTCCAATCATTGCTCTTGTTCATTGCTTTATAGCGGGCTGTATCAACCTCAAAATACAGGATTTCGCCGGATTGCAGTGAGGGCGCAACGCAACCGCGGATGACGTTGCCGGGGCGCCGGTTGATAAAGCCGCGGCGGCTCTCTTTCGAAAAGCCTTGCTGGAAAGTGTAGTCGCCTTGGCGCCCAATCATCATGTTTTCTAAGGGCAGGCCGCTGCATTTGGTGAAGTCGGTAAGGGACTTTGACGGCGTACCCATGGCGACATTACCGCCGCCGCTGCTTGTGCCTCGGCGCGAATTGCGCGGCTTTTTCTTGCCAGTGATTGCTTGTTCAATTTCGTCTGCGGCCGCTTCGGCGGCTTGATCGCGCTTCTTATTCGCCTCACGCTTGATTGCTGAACCCAATCCGCCAAATTGCGCCGCTGCGCCGCCTGCGCACATTGTGCCGATTGCGACAGCTGCGACCATGGAAGTTATCGAATGTCTCATATGTTCCCCCTGTGCGAACTCAACCGCGAGCCGCTAGTGCATTTGTTAGTGTGTGAGGGCATTTTGCATTGGCCTTGCGGGAACAAAATATGCCAAATGGTATATAGTGACATATTCTTGAGGGCTTTGGCACATGGGGCAGGCACCCAGCGACGAGGAAATCGTCAAATACGCATATTGCATGGCCGTGGGTGAGCAGCGCTATGGCGAGCTATTCACAAGCCTAAGGGACCGTGTCGCCGATTTGGTCGGTGCCGATGCCACGCCTGCTTTGGATGCAGCAGGCGAAGAGCAAGTCCCGCCAGAGCTTCAAGCGCTGGAAGCGCATTTCGACAATGCCCATAGCCTGTTGGCCAATAGCGGACGGCGGCGGGGCAGCGCGGCTTTCTCCCTCAAAGCCATCGATTCCAATGATGCCCCTGCAGCATTGATTGATGATGAAGGGCGCGTCATCCACGCCAATGCGCCTGCTGCGAGCATCCTAGGATTTGAGAAGGATGCGTTTCTGACAGAGGACGCATTTGAGCCGGGGCAATTGCGCAATTTGCTCGGCAATCTTGCAAAGATAGAGCAATTCCCCGCCAACACCGTCATCAGCCTGTTTGGGGCCTATTCCCTCAGGTCAGATGACTTGCTGCATCTGGCGCTGACCCGCGTGGATCAGATCAGCGGGGCCACGGTTGGCTATCTGACGGCGGCGAAGATCAATTGGGTGCCGGAGCAATCCGATTACTTCCAATCGCTGTTCAAGCTGACACCCACTGAGATGGAAATCACCAAGGCGCTGGTCAATGGCAATTCGCTCACGCAAATCGCTCAGCAGCGCGGGCGCTCTATTGGCACCGTTCGCCAGCAGGCCAAGCAATTGCTCGCCAAGCTTGATCTGCGTTCGCAAACGGAGCTTGTGTGCCTGTATTCTGGCATTGTGAAATATGATGGATCAGCTCTGAGCGAGGCGGCATCTGAGTTTGATACAGCGCAAACAGCAGCCCGCGTGAAATCGTTTGAGCTGCACGATGGGCGCGGTGTGCTCGAATATGAAATCGCCGGAGATCCCGCCGATCGGCCCATGCTGTTTTTGCCTGCATTGCTCGGCGGGACAGCCTTGACGGAGACTATGCGGCAAAGTCTGCGCGACAACCGGATTAAGCTGATTATGCCGTGGCGCCCAGGGATGGGCAATTCGCCGATACCGCCGCGCGCATCGCTGGATGAAATTACCGATCACGCCCGCGATATTGAGCAATTGCTGGACCATCTGAACATCGCGCAATTGCCAGTGATTGGAAACATCACCTCCGCCATGTTCGCCTATGGTTTGGGCACAAGTTTGCCCGGCAGGATCAGCGCAGTTGCCAATATAAACGGGATTGTGCCGATCAATTCAGGCGGCCACGTCAAAATGCTCGACCCGTCAGAACGCCTGCGGTTCTATGTGCACCAGCATTTGCCCAAAGTCGCCAAGATGATGACGCGCTCCATGCTCAACGTGGTGGATTCAGGGCAGGATATGGAATTCCTTGAGGTGATGCTCAATAAGAACCCGCATGACCTTGTGACCATCACCGATGCAGAGATCATGGAAACTTTCCGCGACGCGCATGATTTCATCACGCTCACCGGCTTTGACGCGTTTTCGCATGAAATATCGCTGGCCGCGCTGGATTGGCAGCATTTGATCGAGCAATTGCCATGTCCGCTGCTGAATGTGGTGAGCGATGGAAACCTGTCATTCACCCCGCGACTGCTGCGCGTGTTTGAGCAAGAAAAACGCGTTGATCTGAATATGGAAGTGATTGAGCAAGCAGGTCACCTTGCGCTGTATCAACGGACTGAGGCGATATTTGCCAAGATTGCTGCGTTTGCTGGGTAAAGGGTGCATTAGAGCGGTTTATAGACGCCTCTAACTTTCGCAATCATCAGTAAATCTTGCGGCGAAAGCGCAGGGTTTTCAAAAAGGTTCCTGAGCACTTCTCTAGAAGGGGAGCGAGGCTTTCGACGCTGTTAGCGACAGTGCGAGGTTTTATTCGGCTTCGACCGATTTGCGGACGTTAAAGAGCCGTCAGTCAACAATGCCGTTAGGCCACCGCCAAAATTGTGCTATTCGAGTGCAAGCACTGGGGTAATTCAAATGTCACTCGAATCTGAAGTCTCTGCACATTATGCGAAAGATGGACTTCTCCAACGAATTCTTGAAGCGCTTAACGAAATGGGTGTTTCAGCCGCTTCAGTGACCCCAAAGGACTTGAAATCCGTTGACGAATTTCACGTCGGTGGATTTTTAGCAACAACGGCATTGATCGACAAACTTCATCTCAAACCAGAAATGAAAATTATTGATATTGGGTCCGGTATAGGTGGGACCGGCCGTTTCGTTGCAGGAGAAACCGGGGCACACGTTACAGGCGTAGACCTAACGCCAGAATACACTTCCACAGCGATAGCCTTGAGTGAGTTAGTCGGTATGTCCGATTTGACGGACTACCAAACTGCAAGCGCGCTTAACCTGCCCTTCGATGATGGTAGTTTCGACGTTGCCTTGATGCTTCATGTAGGCATGAATATTCCGGACAAGGCGGCACTCATGGCAGAGGTCGCGCGGATACTGCGGCCTAGCGGGCTTTTCGCAATTTACGACATCATGAAAGTTGGGCCTGAGCCTATTTCATTTCCAGTCCCGTGGGCCAGCATCGAAGAAAACTCCTTTCTTGAGGACCTGCAAACATACCGAGAGGCCTCCTTCCAATCTGGATTTGCGGAAATTTCAAGTCGAGACCAAACGACAACAGCACTCAAATTTTTTGCCGATCAAAAGCGACGCAATGAGGATGCTGGTTTACCAGCAGTCGGGCTGCATATTCTTATGGGAGACAAATTCTCCGCAAAGTTGACGAATATGGTGAACAATATTGCGAAGGAACGGATTGCACCTACTGAGCTTATTCTTCGGCTAGAATAATTGCATCAAATGATAGGCCTCTATGTCAGCGTCCCGCACAAAAAGCGGACAAGAACTCTGGATAAACCGCCATTTTCCTACTTCATAGAAAACCGCTAAACTGTGCGCGGCGAAAGCCTATCGTCCTTTCATATCGTCAGACCTCCATCCGCTCCACTTGTGCATCAACGCCCTCAAAGGTGACAAACAAGGCGCTAACCCCCAATGTGTCACCCACTTGAGTTTTCAAAACAAGTTATTGTTTGTATTCGGTAAAAATGGGCGAGAGCTAAGGTGACAGGGTGTAACCTTTGTCACCTTAGCAACTCAAATGGGCCTCAAACGTCCGCTCAATCAAAGCCCACAAAACGCGCAGCATCGGCAACTTCGCGGCGGGTGATTTTTACTGGATTGGCGGGGAAATCGGGGTCGGGCCAGCCCAATGCAACCGCTTTCATGATCACTTGATCATCGGGAATATGGGCATGTTCGCGCACTACGGGGCTTTGCATAATGCCTTGGCTATTGATCACGCAGCCAAGTCCGCGCGACCATGCGGCATTGACCAGCGCCGTGGTGACGGCCCCGCAATCGAACGGGGTGTCATCGCTGCCCGACAATTCCTTGTCGTAGGAAATGATAACGCAGACGGGCGCATCAAATTGGCGGAAGCCGCGCAGGACCCAATCCTGGCGCTTTTCCTTGTCGCCGCGTTCAATGCCCATGGCCTCGAACAATTGCACTGCGCAGCCCACTTGGCGGTCGCGGTGAACGCCGGCAAAGGGCTCGCCCATGCGGAACTCGCGGCTATCGGGTTCGCCGGCCAAAATGCGCTCCGTATTGCCCTTGCGGATGCGGTCGAGCGGTTCGCCGGTGATCACATGGAAGTGATAGGGCTGGGTATTCATGGAAGAAGGCGAGCGCATGGCCAGCGTCAGCACTTCCTCCAGCAGCTCTTGCGGCACGGGCTTATCAAGGTAACCGCGAATGGATCGGCGGCCCATGACGACATCATCATAGTTCATAGGGTTTGGGTCTTTCAAATCGAGAGAATTAGGCTTCAAAATAGGGCGCATCGCCAGCGATCGTCACGCGCTCCATAACGCGGCGGGCTGGAAAATAATCGGATACGGCCAAGTGCTGACACACGCGGTTATCCCAAAAGGCGATGGAGCCTTTGCGCCAGCGGAACCGGCATTGCACTTCAGTGTCCATCGCGGTCTTGTAGAGATGCGCGAGCAGCCAGCGGCTTTCCTCACCGCTCAGCCCTTCAATATGGCTGGTGAAGGCGGTGTTGACGTAGATCACCCGCTCGCCCGTTTCAGGGTGGGTGCGGATGACGGGATGGCGCACTGGCGGGTATTTCTCGTGGAGGTCAGCGGGGGCCTTGTCCAGCCGGCCAGCAAAGACGCGGGCAATGTCATGCACAGCGGTGAGGCCCTCGCACATGCTCTTCATCTGTTCCGACAGGCGCTCGTAAGCCATGTGCATATTGGCAAAGCATGTGTCGCCGCCAACCTCGGGCACTTCACGCGCCATAAGGATACTGCCGAGCGATGGCTCTGCGCGCCATGTGACGTCGGAATGCCAGTAGTTTTCTTGGCCGCGGCTTTTGGGGCCATGCGCAATCCTAAGCACTTCTGGATTGGTCTGATCCTTGGGCGTGGCAGGATGCACTTCCAGCTCGCCGAAATGGCGGGTGAAGGCGATATGCTGCTCCTGCGTCATATCCTGATCGCGGAAGAAGATGACGCCGTGTTTGAGGAGCGCGGCCCGAATGGCAGGAATGTAATCCGCGACATTGGAGGCCGCCAGATCAATGCCGAGTATCTCTGCGCCAACAGCGGGCGTCATCGGCCTGATATCAAGCGCGCCTGTGTCCAATTGTGTGCGATCAAATTTGGTCGCCATTATGCCTCTCCCAAAGCGTTTCAGGGAGTGTGGGCGATTGGCGAGAGACGATCAAGCCGCTTTTTGCAGTTCCAGATCGAGGCGGTCCCAAATCTCGACCAAAGCCTGCGTCAGCTCGGTCATCATTTCGGCTGTATGCATTGGCCCCGGGGTAAAGCGCAGGCGCTCTGTTCCGCGCGGCACGGTGGGGTAATTGATCGGCTGCACGTAAACGCCGTATTCGGCGAGGAGGATGTCGCTGATTTTCTTGGCGCGCACTGGGTCGCCGACCATCAGCGGCACGATGTGGGTGACGGTGTCCATCACCGGCAGTCCTGCATCGGCAAAACTTTGCTTCAAAGTCGCAGCGGCTGCTTGCTGCGCATCGCGCTCCTCGCTGGAGTTTTTAAGGTGCTTTACCGAGGCCAAAACGCCCGCAACCAAAACGGGCGAAAGTGAGGTGGTGAAAATGAAACCGGGCGCATAGCTGCGGATGCAATCGACGATTTTGGTGTCGGCCGCAATATAGCCGCCCATGACGCCAAAGGCTTTGCCCAGCGTGCCTTCGATAATATCGATGCGGTGCGCGGCTTTATCGCGCTCAGAGATGCCGCCGCCGCGTTTGCCATACATGCCAACCGCATGCACTTCGTCGATATAAGTGAGGGCGTTGTATTTTTCCGCGAGGTCGCAAATCGCATGGATTGGCGCAACATCGCCGTCCATGGAATAGACGCTTTCAAAGGCGATAACCTTTGGCGCATCGGCGTGTTCGGTGGCGAGCATTTCTTCCAAATGCGCCATGTCATTGTGGCGGAAGACACGCTTTTCGCAGCCGGAATTGCGAATGCCTGCGATCATGCTGGCATGGTTGAGTTCATCGGAGAAAATCACGCAGCCTGGCAGCAATTTGCCGAGCGTCGACAGGGTTGCATCATTGGAAACATAACCGCTGGTGAAGGTCAGCGCGGTTTCCTTACCATGCAAATCCGCAAGTTCTTCCTCAAGCTCCACGTGGAAATGCGTATTGCCGCCGATATTGCGCGTGCCGCCAGAGCCTGCGCCGACATCGTGCAGCGCGGCTTCCATGGCGGTGATGACTTTTTCATGCTGGCCCATGGCGAGGTAATCATTGGAGCACCAAACCGTGATCGGTTTTGGACCATTGTGCCCGTGAAAACAGCGCGCATTGGGGTAGGAACCCTTATTGCGCATAATGTCGATAAAGACGCGGTAGCGCCCTTCCTCGTGGAGGCGGTCAATCGCCTTGTCGAAGACTTGATCGTAATTCACGGCCGTATCGTCCTATTGCCCCGGCGTCGCTGCGCCAGTGTCCTGAGACAGCCATTTAGGGACAAAGCGGGCGTTTTCCTAGCGCGATCTTTGCGAACGGTTCGCAGGGCGGATAGCGGCGAAATGCTCGCCCTATCAAGAACCGTTCAAAATCGCTCAATGCGGGTGATGCCATAACCATCCAGCAGCGGGGCAAGCTGTTCAAAAGGCGCAAGTTCGCCGGTTGTCACAGCAAGGCTGCCTCGCGCTCCGTCATAGCTTTGTCCGTCCAGCAAATGCGCAATATGGCGCGCGATACCGGCGGCACCATCAACCATTTCAAGGCCAGCATTCATGCCGAGATCATTGACCGCAACCTGCATCAACTCATCGGCAAGCAGCGGGAAATGGGTGCAGCCCAGCACAATGCGGTCAATTTCCATGCCGCCGCTTTGATGGGTTAGCCCCTCCAGCGCAGCCTTCAAAACGCCGCGATTAACCGGCTTTCCGCGCAATTTGTTCTCCGCCTCATCCACCAGATCAGGCGCAGCATATCGCAGCAATTTGCCGCTGGTCACAAACTCCGCTTCAAGCCGGTCAACATAGGGCTGGCGCACCGTGCCCGCCGTGCCGAGCATGCCGATCACGCCGGTTTTGCTGGAGAGCGCAGCAGGTTTGATCGCAGGCACAGTGCCGACTACGGGAATTTCGAGGACTTCGCGCACCATGCCCAGCGCAATCGTGCTGGCGGTGTTGCAAGCGATACAGGCGAGGCGGGGTGCATAGCGTTCGCTCATCCGGCCCAGCAGGCCAGCGACGCGCGCGGCGACCTCTGCTTCGGTTTTTTTGCCATAGGGCATTCCGGCCATATCGGCGGCATAGATCAGCGGTGCATCGGGCAGGGCCTTGCGCACTTCACTGAGCACAGTCAGCCCGCCCACACCGGTGTCGAGAAGCAATATCGGGGCGGATGGATCGGAAATGGCGGTATCTCGCAAAGGTTTGCTTGTGGTGCCTGCGCCTTTTACTTAGTGATGAGCAAAAGAAAAGGTGGGCGGAATTAGTGTTTACGATTGAGATGCTTTTGGCGGCCTTGCTGGGCTTCGTTTGCGGCTCCATTCCATTCGGCCTGCTGCTGACAAAAGCGGCGGGGCTGGGCGATGTGCGCGATATCGGTTCCGGCAGCATTGGGGCGACCAATGTTTTGCGCACTGGGAACAAGGGCTTGGCTGCGGCAACTGTGTTGCTGGATGCAGCCAAAGGCGGAGTGCCGGTTCTGATAGCAGAGCACCTATGGCAGGGGACAGGCGGGATCACTGCCGTCGCAGCCGTCGCTGGTCATTGCTTCACCCCTTGGCTCAAATTCAAAGGCGGCAAAGGTTTTGCAACAGCAGCTGGCGTGCTTCTCGCGCTGGCATGGCCGGTGATGCTGGTTTGCGCAGGCATTTGGGCGGTGACGTTGTTTTTAAGCCGCATCTCTTCGGTTTCTTCGATGACCACGGTTGTGCTCGCGCCGGCCCTCGCATGGCTGATGGGCTATCCTCAAGTGGTGTGGCCATTGGTGGCGGTCGCTGCCATCGTCCTCATCCAGCACCGCGCCAATATCGGGCGTTTAATGCGGGGCGAGGAGCCCAAGATCGGCGCTGGTAAGTGAGCGCATCAAAGCTCACCCAAGAAGAAGCTTTTGCGCGCATCCGGCTTTTGCGCAGTCCCTATATCGGCCCCGTCAGCTACCGCCAATTGTTAGCGCGCTGCGGCAATGCGGTCGCGGCATTGGAGGCTTTGCCAGAATTGGGTTCCCGAGGAAAACGCCAATATCGCGCGGCGCCAACGGGCAAAATTGATGCGGAGATCTCCGGCGTAAAGGCCGCCGGTGCGCGCTATCTTTTCCACGATCAACCCGATTATCCAGCGCTTCTGGCCGCACTCGACAGCGCGCCGCCCATCATCACCATTCGCGGCAATTTGGAGCTCGCATCAAAGCCCTGCGTCGCCATGGTCGGCGCGCGCAACGCCTCCGCCGCGGCTGTTCGATTGGCGCGCGAATTTGCGGGAGAATTAGCGGGTCTTGGTTTTACGGTCGTTTCCGGTCTGGCGCGAGGCATTGACGGCGCATGTCACGAGGGTTCATTGCCGCAAACCATCGGCGTCATCGCCAGCGGGATCGATATTGCTTATCCGCCGCAGCACACCGAATTGCAGGAACGGGTCGCGGCGGAAGGCTTGCTGATTGCAGAACAACCACCCGGAACGCAGCCGCGCGGGCCTAACTTCCCCTCACGCAATCGGATCATCGCAGGGCTGGCTTCGGGCACGCTAGTAGTGGAGGCCGCGCCCAAATCCGGATCACTTATCACTGCGCGTTTGGCAGGCGAGGCGGGGCGCGAAGTCATGGCTATCCCCGGCTCGCCCTTGGAAGCGCGCGCATCGGGCTGCAACAAGCTGATCCGAGAGGGCGCGGTTCTGGTGCAAACGCCGGAAGATGTCGCCGAACTCCTCAGCGGATTTGACGGCGTACCAAAATCCTCGGTCCGCGAAATGGATGCACCGCAATCCTATGCTTACGAGGACCTAGCCGAGGCGCAGCCAGCCAACATCGCGGCGCTGCTCTCCACGGCGCCGGTTGCTGTGGATGAGCTAATTCGGCAATCAGGGGATAGCGCAGCCTCGGTCCAATTGGCGCTGCTGGAATTGGAATTATCGGGTGAATTGGAACGGCATGCTGGCGGGAGGGTTTCGCGTGCTGTTTGAGCAGACCGATCTTGCTTCATTGAAAGAGCGTGTTTCATGAGCTCGGTACAGAACAAGACGATCTCGGCCAGGCAGGCTTTGTCCGGCACATACGAAGTACTTGTCTCTGCAAAGCGTGAGATCGGGCTATATTTTGCGGTGTTTGCAGGTTTGAGCGCGTTGCAGATGGCTGCTGATCGCTATCTTGATTTGCTCAATCCAATCATCGTTCTCGTTACCTTTGTCGCCTATTTTTATGCGCAGAACCGGCTCTACCAAATATTGCTGCGTAATTCCGGCGTGCCCGTCCCGCCCGGCCTGCGCACTTTTAGATTGTTAGGTATGGCGCTGGTCATAGGGATTGCTCTCAGCTTTGCGTCAAATTTTTTCATCCTTCCAGCTTTGGTTTTGGGTGCGAAATGGATCATGGCACCAAGCGTTCTGGTCGCAAATGCAAAGAGCGGAATTTTCTCGGCATTGGGTGAAAGTTGGACGGCAAGCGATGGTAACACGTTGCAATTGACTCTCGCTTTCGCAGCTGTGTTTTCATTCTGGGCCATACTCATCATTGCCATAGGTTCCATTACCGATGCGACTAATCTCGCTGCAGGGTATAATTTCTTCACTGCACTAACGATTTACATTCTACCCATTTTTATGATGGGATTGTCTGTTGCGGCCTTTCGTCAGCTTACAAGCGGGACGGCCGACATCGCAGAAGTCTTCGTTTAATCTAAGATTTTTTTGCGCAATTCGGTGGTGAAAAGCGCAAAACTTTGAAAAACCCACTTGACGCGGGGGCGCAATGTCTCGCTACCCTCGCGTACACGTATACGCGTAAGGAACGGCTTTAAAAATCCATGCAACTTGTAATTGTTGAATCGCCCGCGAAGGCGAAGACTATCGAAAAATACCTAGGCAAGGACTTCAAGGTTCTCGCCAGTTACGGTCACGTCCGCGATCTGCCGCCCAAGGATGGCAGCGTGCGGCCGGACGAGGATTTCGCGATGGATTGGGAGCTTTACCGCGACAAGCAATCCCGCTTCAAAGAAATCGCCGATGCGGCGAAGGGCGCTGACCGTCTTGTGCTCGCGACCGACCCTGACCGGGAGGGAGAGGCGATTAGCTGGCATGTGCAAGAGCTGCTGAAGAAGCGCAAAGCTCTGCCGACGAAAGTCGACCGCGTCACATTCAACGCGATCACGAAGAAAGCCGTGACAGATGCGATGAAAGCGCCTCGCGAGCTCGACCAGCCATTGATCGATGCCTATTTGGCGCGCCGTGCATTGGATTACCTCTTCGGATTTACGCTTAGCCCTGTTTTGTGGCGCAAACTGCCCGGAGCGAAATCTGCGGGCCGTGTGCAATCTGTGGCGCTGCGTCTGATCGTTGACCGCGAGCGCGAGATTGAGGCGTTTAATCCGGTCGAATATTGGTCTGTGCTTGCGAATATGCAGCATGATGGCACGTCGTTTGAAGCGCGCCTCGTTGCGTTTGATGGCAAGAAGCTGGGGAAGCATGACCTCGGGAATGAAACCTCTGCCATGGCGGCAAAAGCAGCTGTTGAGGGCGGTAAATTCACCGTTGAAGGCATTGAGACGAAACCGCTCAAACGCAATCCTTCGCCGCCATTCACGACATCGACTTTGCAACAAGAGGCCTCGCGCAAGCTGGGCTTTAACGCCAGCCACACGATGCGGTGCGCGCAAAAGCTGTATGAGGCGGGCGCGATCACTTACATGCGTACCGATGGCGTGCAGATGGATATGTCAGCGATTATGGCCGCGCGCGATGCGATTGATGCCAAGTTTGATACATCGTATAAACCTGAAAAACCGCGTTTTTACAGCACTAAGGCGAAGAATGCTCAGGAAGCACACGAGGCCATTCGTCCGACCAATTTCGCCAATGAAAACGTCGGTTCCGGTGATGATGCCAAGCTCTATGCGCTGATTTTCAAGCGCGCCATGGCCAGCCAAATGTCCGCCGCGCAATTGGAGCGCACCACGGTCACCATGCGCGATGCGACTGGCCAGCATGAGCTGCGAGCGACCGGCCAAGTCGTCAAATTCCCAGGCTTCTTTGCCGTCTATCAAGAGGGCTTTGACGATAAGGATGATGAGGAGGAGGGCCTTCTCCCGACCATTCGCGAAGGCGATGTGCCGGCGAAAACTGGCGTAGAGGCAAACCAGCACTTTACGCAGCCTCCGCCGCGTTTCTCCGAAGCTAGCCTTGTTAAGCGCCTCGAAGAACTCGGCATTGGCCGCCCGTCGACTTATGCTTCCACCATCCAAACCGTGCGCGACCGCGATTATGTCAGGATGGAGAAAAACCGTTTTTATGCAGAGGAAAGCGGGCGTCTTCTTACAGCATTTCTAGAGCGTTTCTTCCCCAATTACGTCGCCTATGAATTCACCGCCGGCATGGAGGATGAGCTCGATGTCGTGTCTGACGGCAAGGAAGAATATAAGACCTTGCTCGCCAAGTTCTGGAAGGATTTCAAGCCCAAGGCCGATGAGGTCATGGAGAAGCTTCCTTCTGAAGTGACTGAAGTTTTGGACGGATATCTGTCCGACTATCTCTTCCCTGAAAACGAAGAGGGCAGCGACCCGCGCAAATGCCCTCTGTGCGAAACTGAGGGACGTAAGGACGGCCGTTTGGCCCTGCGCGGCGGGCGCTTTGGGGCATTTGTTGCCTGCGCCAATTATCCCGAATGCAAATTCACTCGCCGTTTCGCCCAACCCGGCGGTGAGGGCGATGATGGCAGCGCGGATGGTCTGATGGGCAAGCACCCCGTTACCGGCGAGGAGATCCACCGCAAATCAGGGCGCTTTGGCCCCTATGTTGAAATGGCCGATGGCGAGGCGAAGAAACGCGCCTCCATCCCCAAAGACCTTGATGATTTCGATCTAGATTGGGCGGTTAAACTGCTCGAATTGCCGCGCATCGTGGGCGAGCATCCGGAAACTGGCAAGGAAATCGAAGCGGGCCTGTGGCGCTATGGCCCCGCTGTCCGCAGTGACGGTGTTTATGGCAAGCTTCAGAACACTGCCGAAATCTTCGACATCGGGATGAACCGCGCGGTTGATCTGCTGGCGGAAAGCAGGAACCGCAAGGGCGGAGCGCGCGCCAAGGCAGAGCCGATTAAGACTTTGGGCGAGCATCCCACGTCGGGCGGAGAGATGAAGGTCATGCCGGGGCGCTATGGCCCCTATGTGACCGATGGCACGACCAATGCAACCATTCCCAAGGACATTAAGCCAGAGGATATTGAAGCGGATCGCGCGATTGAATTGATCGATGCGCGCGCGGCCAAAGGTCCAGCGAAGAAGAAAAAGAAGAAGGCGGCACCGAAGAAAAAAGCGGCGGCGAAAAAGAAGGCTCCGGCCAAGAAAAAGGCACCCGCCAAGAAAAAGGCAGCGGCGAAGGAGTGAGCAAAGAGCACTTCTCTCGCCACAAACAGCCGTGGAATGCGGAAGAAAGCGGCCGTTTGAAGCTGCTCGCCTCCAAAGGGCAGGGACTAAAACAAATCGCGAAGGCTCTGAACCGCAGCGAGGAAAGCACCAAAAGCTACGCGAAGCAGAATAAGATTAAGGTGGCTAAGAAGCGCTAGTGTTTGAACGTCCGACAACCTTTGTCATAGGCGCAGGTGCGTCTTGTGAGCTTGGGCTGCCTTCGGGTGATGCGCTCAAGAGCGAAATTTGCAAATTGTTGGGCAGTGAAGCGGGCGATCGTAAAATTGCTACAAGTTTCATAGATGAAATAAACAGTCGCGACAGGCGAATGGGAATTCATCCGGCTGATGGACGGGAAGAAAGATCTAGGTTGGCAAGCCAAATTCGGACTGGCTTGCCGTTGGCTCCTTCAATCGACAATTTTCTTTATTCGAGAGGTAACGACGAAAAATTAGTCGAGTTTGGCAAGGGGGCTATTGCTTATAGAATTTTGGAAGCTGAAAGACGGTCGTTGTTTTTTCCGACACATATCAATTCACGTCTGAGTGGAGATCGGCCACGATCAGTTTCTTTAGACAATCCAAAAATTCGGGACACGTGGTACTACCCACTTGTGCAGCACCTTTTTGCTCAAACAACTTTGCAAGATGTAAAGGGGCATCTTGAGAAAATTAGGTTCATAATTTTCAACTATGATCGTTGTTTGGAGCAGTTCCTATTGCTTGCACTTCGTGGGCATTTTGGTGTCGATGAAAACACTGCTGCAGACATCTTGGAAGCTGTTGAGTTCGTTCATCCATATGGATCGTTGGGACCACTGCCATGGCAAAGCCAAGGCGGGCATCTTCAGTTTGCTGCGCAGGCAAATGACAGATTGGATGTGTTTGAAATTGGTCAAAGCCTCCGAACATTTACCGAATCAACGAGTAGTGATGCCGTGAGCAAGATCCATGATGCAATGGGTTTAAGTGAAACGCTCTGCTTTCTTGGTTTCGGCTTTCTCCGACAAAACCTTGATTTGCTTCGAACACCAAATTCACTTGCTACGAATATTTTCTCAACGGCTTATGGAATATCGGCCGTTGAGTATCAAAACCTCAAACAGACTTTGAGTATGTTTAGGAAAAAGCACTACACTGCAGATGCAAAGATTGAGCCGGGAACCTGTTCAGACTTTTTCGGAAACTATCGGATAACACTTGCAGGTCTGTAAATAGTCTCCTCACCCAAAATCGAGGCCCATTTCCTCGTAGATTTCCTTGTCCTCATCCCAAGCTGCGACTTTCACATGCAGGAACAAATGCACTTTTACGCCTAGGATGTCCGCAAGTTCCCCGCGCGCCGCTTCGCCGATCGCTTTGATTTTGCTTCCACCTTTGCCCAGCACAATTGGCTTTTGCGAGGCTTTGGCAATCACGATTTGTTGGCGCACTTCCACGCTGCCATCGGGTTTCACTATGTAGCTTTCAGGACGCACGGTGGCGTCATAGGGCAATTCCTCGTGCAACTGCGCATAAAGCTGCTCGCGGGTGATTTCGGTGGCTAGCAGGCGTTCGGACGCATCGGAAACCTGATCTTCTGGATAGTGCCATGCGCCCGCTGGCATCATGCCGGCCAGCGCATCTTTCAATTCGGGCACGCCGTCCCCCGAAAGCGCTGAGATGAAGAAAATCTCAGCAAACTCCAGCTTGCCGCCAATTTCCTCCGCCAAAGCTAGCAGCGGTTCTTTCTTGGCCTTGTCGACCTTATTCAAGACGAGAATTTTGCGCTCTGGCCGCTTTGCCAGCGCCTCCAGCATGGGCTCCAATTCGTGCCGGCGCTGCTTGATCGGATCGACGAGCAGCATCACCGCATCGGCTTGATCTGTGCTATCCCAAGCCGCCGATACCATTGCGCGGTCAAGCTTACGGCGCGGCGAAAAAATTCCCGGCGTATCGACCAAAATCATCTGCGTCTTGGCGGCGTTTGTCTCATGCAAAGCAATGCCTAGCATCCGCGCACGGGTTGTCTGCGCTTTGGCCGAGGTAATAGCCACTTTCTGCCCGACCAGCTGATTGACCAGCGTCGATTTGCCCGCATTGGGCGCGCCGATAACCGCAACTACCCCACATTTTGCCTGCGCGTCTGCGCTCATCCGTATTTCTCCATAAAAGTCTTGGCAGCGCGCCGCTCTGCCTCTTGTTTGTTCGAGGCGGAGGCTTGTGCTTCGCCGACATTTTTGACTGTAACGCGCACGGTAAATTCCGCTGCATGATCGGGACCAGAACGGTCGACTAAATCATAGTGCGGAGCCTTGCGTTTGTTGCCCGCTGCCCATTCTTGCAGCGCTGACTTAGGGTGCTTTGACCGGCCCAGATCACCGGAAAATTCCGCTGCCCATAGATCGCGGATCAAGACTTGCGCTGCGTTAAATCCGTCCTGAGTAAAGGCCGCGCCCAGCAGTGCTTCCATCACATCGCCAAGGATATTGGTGCTGTCTGCGCCGCCATCGTCGCGCGCCTGTTTGCCAAGGCGGATATGGTCAGGCAGGCCGCGTTCTGCTGCTATCTTGGCACAAGTTTTACGGCTAACCAAAGCATTGAGACGCAAGGACAATTTGCCCTCTGGTCCAGCTTGCTCGGCATAAAGCCATTCGGCAATCACAAGGCCAAGTACGCGGTCCCCTAGAAATTCGAGCCGTTCGTAATCCAAAGGTTCATCGCGGCTGCCATGGGTTAGGGCTTGCACCCACAAGGCATCATCACCCGGGGCAAAGCCATTGGCCTCTAGCCATTCGCGTGTTTCAGGTTTGAGCGTCATCATATCCCGCTAAACATCCTGTCCCAGCGCGCCGATGAAAACCACGTCCAAGGCTTCACCCATTCTGAGCTGCCATCGGTGGAAAACATCACGACGCTTGCCTTGCCGACCAGATTATCCTGCGGCACCAGACCAACGCCTGCATTTGGTTCGGCGGGAAAGCGGCTGTCGAGGGAATTGTCGCGGTTGTCGCCCATCACGAAAACGCGCCCTTCTGGCACAGTCTTTGGTCCGTAATCATCGGCCAGAGAAGCGCCGAAATCGAGCACATTGTAGCTGACGCCGGACGGCAGAGTTTCGCGGAAGCGGGCATAGCGGCAGGTGAATGCGCCATCCTCGGTTTGCTCGCGGACGGAACCTGCAGAGCAGACCGTATTGGGCGAGACTGGAATGACGAAATCGGCGATGCGCTGCTTGGGCACAGGCGCCCCGTTCAAAATGAGCTGACCTCTGCGTATTGCGACCGTATCACCGGGCAGGGCGATTGCGCGCTTGATATAGTCGGTGCCGTCAACGGGATGTTTGAAAATCACCACATCGCCGCGCTCTGGCTCGCTGCCAAAAATGCGGCCTGGAATGATCGGCACGGAAAACGGCAGGGAATGTTTGGAAATGCCGTAAGACCATTTTGACGCAAGCAGATAATCACCGTTCCACAGGCGCGGCAACATGCTTTCTGATGGAATGGAGAAGGGCGAAAATATAAAGCTGCGGAAAATCAGCACCGCCAGCGCCAGTTTGAGCAAGAACCACAGAAAACTGCCGAAGCTTTCCTTCTCCTCGGCCATTTTTGCCGCACGCGTCTGGCCAAGCGCATCACCGGCGAGCACATCCTCACCGGAAATGGCACCGACATTTACGGGCGCATTCGTATCTACTGTCTTTTCATTCATTGCTGCTGTCCCTAGGCGCAGGTGAGCCGTCACGAAAGAGGTTTTCGAACATGTCCAATTCATCCCCACAAGCTTTGGCGCCCATTTGGGACAAACTCGCCGCTCTGCCGCAGTCATCACTCGAAGTTCTATTCGACGATGATCGGCTGCGTTTTGACACAATGTCGGGTCGGATTGAGTGGGATAGCGAGGAAGGCGCAAGTGGCATTTTGTTTGATTGGTCGAAGACGCATTTGGATGAGGCTTTGCTGGCAGGCTTTGAAGAATTGGCTGATGCGGCGGATTTTACTGGCAAGCGCGCCGCTTTGCTTTCGGGTGCTGCGATCAATGTTACCGAAGGCCGCGCGGCAGAGCACACTGCCCAGCGCGGCATTGGCGCAGAGCCCGCGGTGGAAGAAGCCGCTGCATTGCAAGCTCGCATGGGCATGTTGGTGGAGGCTATCCACCAAGGGGCGCTTGGCGAAGTCAAACATCTCATCCATATCGGCATTGGCGGATCAGCGCTTGGCCCAGCATTGGCGGTGAATGCGCTGACCCGTGATTTGGCGCTGGTTGATGTGCATGTTGTCTCCAATATTGATGGCGTGGCATTGGAAGAAGCCTTTACCGCATGTGATCCGCAAACGACGATGATTGCGGTGGCGTCGAAAACTTTCACCACTATCGAGACGATGACGAACGCTGCCTCGGCGCTAAACTGGTTGAGCGAGAGCGGAGTGGATGATCCGGCGGGCCGTGTTATCGCGCTGACCGCTAGTCCTGACAAAGCGGTAGAGTGGGGCGTTGATGAAACCCGCGTACTACCGTTCAATGAAAGTGTTGGCGGGCGCTATTCGATCTGGTCGTCGATCGGTTTTCCCATCGCGATTGCTGCAGGCTGGGACGAGTTTACCGCTATGCTCGCTGGCGCGCGCGCCGTGGATGAGCATTTCCGTGACACAGACGGACGGGCAAACTTGGCGCTGCGGGCTGCTTTTGCTGATCAGTTTTATTCACGCCTTCGCGGCTGCCAAACCCGCGCAGTGTTTGCCTATGACGAACGCCTCTCGCTCTTACCCGATTATCTCCAGCAATTGGAGATGGAGAGCAATGGCAAGCGCGTGACCACTGATGGCGTTGAGCTGGACGGGCCCAGCGCAGCGATCACTTGGGGCGGGGTGGGCACAGACGCCCAGCATGCCGTGTTCCAATTGCTGCACCAAGGCACGCATGAAATTCCGGTCGACTTTATCGCCAGCATTGCACCGGGCGATGCGCTGGATCCGGCCCATCACAATATTCTGCTGACCAATTGCTTTGCCCAAGGCGCAGCCTTGATGGCGGGCGGTAATATGAGCGATAGCGGGGACGATCCCGCACGCGAATTCCCCGGCGACCGGCCTAGCGCCACCATGCTGTGCGATGATCTGGATGCGGCGACTTTGGGCGCATTGATTGCGTTTCATGAGCACCGCACCTTTGCCAATGCGGTCTTGCTGGGCATTAATCCCTTCGATCAATTCGGTGTAGAGCTGGGTAAGAAGATGGCCAATGACATCGATGCAGGCGGGCAAGTGTTTGACCCCAGCACCATGGCTTTGCTTGAGAAGGCGGGGTTGTCTTAAGCCTGCAGGTTGAGCGGCAAGTGCTTGCGCAAGATTATTCCGCAAGTGCGAAATAAATTGACTTTTTACCTTTCTGCCACCACATGCCCTTCATCGAAGCGCGCTGACTAGCGTGAAGTTGCGGCAGATTATATCCACCGCCCCGGCCATGCGCTTCATCTGAAACCCCCTACAGCTACCCTTTCACGCGGGCGGTTTAATCCGAACCCGCGCCGCGCATGGACTCTGTCTAAGAGGGCCATCTGCCGCGCATATATATGAGAATTCATGACCACTACATTTGATACGCTGGGCCTGTCCCAGCCCGTCCTTCAGGCATTGGACCTAAAGGGCTATTCCACTCCTACACCCATTCAAGCAGAGAGCATTCCGCCCGTTTTGGAAGGGAGCGATCTGCTTGGTATTGCGCAGACAGGCACGGGTAAAACCGCTGCTTTCATGCTGCCGAGCATTGATAATTTGCGTAAGGCAGACAACCAGGTTCCGTTCAAATCCTGCCGCATGTTGGTGCTGGCACCGACGCGCGAGCTTGCCGGACAGATTGCTGCCAACGCCAAGGAATATGGCGGATTGGCCGGCCTAAAAGTTCAGTCAATCGTTGGCGGAACCTCGGTCAATAAAGACCGCAACAAGCTGCACCGCGGCACAGATGTTCTGGTGGCGACACCGGGCCGCTTGCTCGATTTGATCGACCAGAAAGCGTTCAATTTGAACGGCGTTGAGATCCTTGTCTTGGACGAGGCTGATCAAATGCTCGATCTGGGCTTTATCCATGCCTTGCGCCGGATCAATGATCTGGTTCCTGCCGATCGCCAGACGCTGTTTTTCAGCGCGACCATGCCGAAGCAGATCAAGGAATTGGTGAAAAACTATTGCAACAATCCTGTGCAAGTTTCGGTTACTCCGGAAAGCACAACGGCAGAGCGTGTCGATCAATATCTCTTCATGGTTCAGCAGGATGAGAAGCAATCGCTGATCGAGATGATCCTAACCGGCAAGCATGAAGTTCCCGGTAAGCTGGAGCGCGTGCTTATCTTCACCCGCACAAAACACGGCGCCGACCGCGTTGTGAAGAAATTGCGGCAGGTGAATGTGGAATCCAATGCGATCCACGGCAATAAATCACAGCCGCAGCGTCAACGTGCCCTCGATGAGTTCCGCAAGGGTAAGACGCCCGTGCTGATCGCGACCGATGTGGCGGCGCGCGGGATTGATATTCCCGGTGTCTCGCACGTCATCAACTATGAACTGCCGAATGTGCCGGAGCAATATGTCCACCGTATCGGCCGCACTGCGCGCGCCGGCGCCGATGGTATTGCGATTGCCTTTTGTGCCGAGGATGAGCGCAGCTATCTCAAAGATATCCGCAAGGTATCTGATGCTGAGTTTGACCGCCTTGCACTACCTGACAATTTCCGCGCCGTTGTCGAAGGTGTTGGCCCAACCAAGCCGCCACCCAAGAAACAGCAACAACGCGTTAAGCCCAAGCGGCATGGCGGACGTCCTGGCAATAAGCCCAAGGGCGCGAGTAGCAATGGCGGCGGTGATGGTGGCGGTGAAAATCGCGGCAATAATCGCCCCAAGAATAAGCACTCCTCGCGCAAAGGACGTCCCGGTGGCGGTCGGCCTGGTGGCGGTCGTCCTAGTGGTGGTGGCCGTCCAGGCGGCGGTGGCGGCAATCGCCGTTCTGCCAATGGCTAAGACGCGGCGCATTTAAGTAACGAGAAGCGCACCTATAACGAATAGGCTCTTGGGATCGCATCATGCACTTGGCTTAATGGCAAGCTGAGCGCATAGAGCGCCCAAGAGCCTTTTTTGTTACCGGAGAGCCCGCGTATGCCCGATACTTACGATTACGACTTGTTCACCATTGGCGCAGGCTCTGGCGGCGTTCGCGCCAGCCGGATTGCTGGCGGTTACGGCGCAAAGGTCGCGATTGCAGAGGAGCATCGTTACGGCGGAACCTGCGTCATCAGAGGCTGCGTGCCCAAGAAAATGCTCGTTTACGCCAGCATGTTCGCCGATGAACTGCATCACGCAAAGAACAAGGGCTTCACTTTGGGTGAGATCAGCTTTGACTGGGCGAAGTTGCGCGACTTCGTGAACAGCGATGTGGACCGGCTTGAGGGGCTCTATGGCAATACTCTTGGCGGGGCAGGGGTCGAGAGCTTCTCAGAACGCGCAGAGATCACTGGCCCGCATTCGGTCAGGCTTGCCTCTGGCAAGGAGATCACCGCGAAATACATCCTTGTCGCGACAGGCGGCACACCGGTGATCCCGCCTTTTGATGGCGCGGAACATTGCATCACCTCGAACGAAATTTTCTACCTCGATGAATTCCCCAAGCGTCTGATGGTGATGGGCGGCGGTTATATTGCGGTTGAGTTTGCCGGCGTGTTCAATGCGCTGGGCAGCGATGTAACTTTGGTCAATCGCAGCGAGACGATCCTGCGCACTTATGAGCAAGACATTGTCGACCGCTTGCCGCCAATCATGGAGGCGCGCGGTATGGATTTGCAGATGGGCGCTCAGATCGAAAGCGTCACAAAAAATGCTGATGGTTCGCTGGCGGTGAAGCTTTCTAACGGTGTATTTAAAGAGGTCGATCAGATATTGGTCGCCACTGGGCGCAAACCTGCGGTTGAGGGACTTGGGTTAGAGAATGCAGATGTCACTATGGGCGCTAAAGGCGAGATCGTCGTCGATGCGGCCAGCAAAACCTCTTGCGACAGCATTTATGCGGTTGGCGATGTAACCGACCGCGTGCAATTGACGCCGGTTGCCATTCGCGAAGGCCATGCGTTTGCTGACAGCATATTTGGCGATAATCCGCGCACGGTTGATCACAGCCAAATCGCCACTGCCGTGTTCTCTCAGCCATCCATCGCCTCTGTAGGCCTCACCGAAGACGGCGCGCGCGAACTGCACGGCGATATCGACATTTACACCTCCGATTTCCGCCCGATGAAGAACATCTTCTCAGACCGTCCAGAGCGCGGCTTTTACAAGATGATCTGCGAGGCCAAATCAGGGAAGGTTGTCGGCCTCCATATGATTGGGCCGGAAAGCGCAGAGATCATTCAGGCTGCTGCCGTAGCAATCAAGGCCGGGCTGACCAAGGCGGACTTTGATGCAACCACCGCTATTCACCCGACCATGGCAGAGGAACTCGTGCTGCTGAAGTAGTTGCGCGCCAGTGCCTGCCGTTATAGCTCTTCGGCACAGGGGGAGCGTAATGGCGAATGCAATTCTGGTGACTGGCGGCACGGGCTATATTGGCGGCGAGGTCATTGATCAGCTGCTGGGGCAGGGCAAAACCGTCCATACGACTGTGCGCAATGTCGCCAAGTCTGAGCCGCGCTTGCGTGAAAGATGGCCGGATGTGGGCGAACGCTTAAAGGTTTTTCAAGCGGATCTTGAAAATGATGCTGGCTGGGAAGAGGCCTGCACCGGATGCGATGCCGTCGCGCATATTGCATCGCCGTTCCCGCTGGCCGTTCCCAAACATGAAGATGAGCTGATCGTTCCTGCACGCGAAGGCGCTTTGCGTGCCTTGAAATTCGCGCATGCAGCAGGGATAAAGCGCTTGGTTTTGACCAGTTCTGCTGCGGCGATAGCTTATGGGCAGCCGATTGAGAAAACCCATTTCACCAAGGATGATTGGACGCCGTTGGATGGCACGCCGGTCGCGCCTTATGCCAAATCTAAGACTGTGGCGGAGGCTGAGGCGCGCAAATGGGTTGCCGAGAACGCGCCCGATATGGTCTTCTGCTCCATCAATCCGGTGGCTGTATTCGGTCCTATAGCGAATGATGATCTTTCGACCTCGGTTGAGGTTGTGAAGAAGCTGCTCGATGGCACAATCCCGCTCACTCCCAATATGGGCGTTGGCGTGATTGATGTGCGCGATGTCGCAGCGGCACATGTCGCGGCACTGATGGCTCCTGATGACACGGTGCGCGATGGACGCTTCCCGATGCAGCAGAAATATATGTGGCTGAGCGAAATGGCCGCTAGCTTAAGGGAAAGCGTGCCCGAATATGCCGCCAAAGCGCCCAAGCGCGGTATGCCCGACTTCCTTGTAAAATTGCTCGCACCCTTTGTGGCAGAGATGAACACGCTGAAATCAGAGCTCGGCAAAACCCGCGATGTCGATGGCACGCATACGGCGCAAGTCTTGGGCCTGACATATATCACCGCAGAGCAATCATTGGAGGATACCGCGCGCAGTCTGGTCGCGCATGGCGTACTCAAGCCGTAATTTGATAGCTTTGCGAATGGCTGCAAGCGGCTAAAGCAAGGCTATCTTGACGCTGGGCCGCGCAAATGGCTAGGCAACTTATATAACTAAGTTCAGATCACCTGTTTTTGAGGGAAATGCATGTCCGCCAATATCGCTGAATTAGAACGCCGCCGCGAAGCTGCCAAAATGGGCGGCGGGCAAAAACGCATCGACGGCCAGCATGCCAAGGGCAAATTGACCGCGCGCGAGCGGCTGGATGTGCTGCTGGATGCGGGCTCTTTCGAAGAGCTGGACACTTATGTCGAACATGATTGCGTTGATTTCGGCATGGCGGATCAGAAATTCCCCGGCGACGGTGTGGTCACCGGCAGCGGCACAATCAATGGCCGGCTCGTCTATGTCTATTCCCAGGATTTCACCGTCTTCGGTGGGTCGCTTTCAAAACGCCATGCAGAGAAAATCTGCAAAGTGCTCGAGACCGCGATGAAGGTCGGCGCGCCGGTTATCGGCATGAACGACAGCGGCGGAGCGCGCATTCAAGAGGGCGTCGCGTCGCTCGGCGGATATGCCGATGTGTTCCAGCGCAATGTGCTGGCCAGCGGCGTCGTCCCTCAGATCAGCCTGATTATGGGGCCATGCGCGGGCGGGGCGGTCTATTCCCCCGCTATGACCGACTTCATCTTCATGGTGAAGGATAGCTCTTACATGTTCGTCACCGGCCCTGATGTGGTCAAAACGGTGACCAATGAGGAAGTTACGCAAGAGGAATTGGGCGGCGCGGTAACGCATACAACCAAGACCAGCGTTGCTGATAATGCGTTTGAAAACGATATGGAGGCGCTGCTCGCAACGCGTGAGTTCTTCAATTACCTGCCGCTTTCCAACCGCGAAGACGTGCCGGAGCTGCCAACAAATGACCCGTTCGACCGCGCAGAGATGAGCCTCGACACGCTGATCCCGGACAATGCGAACCAGCCTTATGACATGCATGAGGTTATCAAAAAAACGCTGGATGAGGGCGAGTTTTTCGAAGTCCAGCCTACGCACGCCACGAATATCCTGTGCGGATTTGGCCGTATTGAAGGGCGCACCGTGGGTGTGGTGGCGAACCAGCCGATGGCGATGGCGGGCGTGCTCGACATTAACGCCTCGAAAAAGGCCGCGCGCTTTGTTCGGTTCTGCGACGCGTTTGAAATTCCGATCATCACTCTGGTCGATGTTCCCGGCTTCCTGCCCGGTACCGATCAAGAGCATAATGGCATCATCAAACACGGCGCGAAATTGCTATTCGCCTATGCTGAGGCGACCGTGCCCAAAATTACCATCATCACCCGCAAAGCCTATGGCGGGGCCTATGACGTCATGGCGTCAAAGCATTTGCGCGGAGATTTGAACTACGCATGGCCGACGGCAGAGATCGCGGTGATGGGCGCGAAAGGTGCGGTGGAGATTATCTTCCGCAAGGATGCTGGTGATCCAGAGAAGATTGCGGAGAAAACCAAGGAATATGAAGACCGCTTCGCCAACCCATTTGTGGCGGCGCAGCGCGGTTATATCGACGATGTGATCTATCCGCACAACACTCGGAAACGGATTGCTCTGGGGCTTCGTAAGCTGCGGAACAAGCAGTTGGAGAACCCTTGGAAGAAGCATGACAATATACCGTTGTGAGAAGGACAAAACTGTGAAAATATTTCTAGTGAGTTGTGCGATTTTTTGGGCAGTTCTGACGCCATCACCAGCGAAAGCCGATTTCGTCGACGGAAACGAACTGCTAGCTAAATGTAGTACGCCCAAAGGCGATACGCTGTTTTATATGCATCAATCTTACTGCATCGCTTATGTGGTGGGATCAGTTGACGCGCTAACATCTGCTCAAACAATTGATGGATTTCCAACGATCATTTGCGTGCCTGAAAACGTGAGCAGCAATCAACTTAAAGATATTGTCCTGTTGTATTTAGAGAAGCATCCAGAGGATAGACATCTTGGTGGCTCTACGATCGTTATGGTTGCAGTTGCTAAGGCTTTTCCTTGTGGGGTCAATCAATGAAACTCGGACGATTAAATCACATTGGCGTTGTTGTGCCCGATATGGACGCTGCGCTTGCGCATTGGCGCGATGTTATGGGCGCGACCAGTTTTGAAGAGCCGCATGTCCCGCAGGACGGACTCAAAATCATGTTTGTGAACACGCCGACTCATTCAGGTATGGATGGTACGCAAATGGAATTGATCCAACCGCTCAATGATGAAACTGCGGTCAGCGGCTTTCTTGCCAAGAACGCTTCGGGCGGACAGCATCACGTCTGCTTCGAAGTGCCCGATATTGATGCAGCTCGCACAGATTTCGAAGCCAAGGGCAAGCGCATCCTTGGCCCCACACGCATTGGCGCACACGGCACCCCTATCTTTTTCGTCCATCCCAAGGACATGCAGGGCATGCTTACCGAAATTATGGAAACACCAAAAGGCGATCACTCATGAGCTACGAAACAATTAAAGTCGAAACCAACGGCCCGTTGATGACCATCACGCTGAACCAGCCCGAGCGGTTGAATGCGATGGCGCCGCAAATGGCGGATGAAATTGGCGAAGTTTTTTACAGCCTAGGCGAGGCCCGCGCGGTCTTGATCACGGGCGAGGGCAAAGGCTTCTGCTCTGGCGCAGATTTGTCGGCGCGCGGCGAGGGCTCTGCTTTGGCGGGTAATGGCGGCTCTCATAAAGCGCTGCAAAACCACTATAACCCCATGATCAACCAAGTGATGCGCGCCGATGTGCCCGTTATTTGCGCGGTCAATGGCCCCGCGGCTGGCGTGGGCTGTTCACTGGCGCTGGCAGCCGATTTCACCATTGCGAGCGACAAAGCCTATTTCTTGCAAGCCTTCGTCAATATCGGCCTCGTGCCGGATGGCGGCTCAACATGGCTGCTAGCCCGCGCGATTGGCCGTGCCCGCGCAACCCGCATGATGATGCTGGGCGAGAAAATTGGTGCTGCTCAAGCAGAGGATTGGGGCCTGATCTACAAGGCCGTTGCCGCCGACGCCTTGATGGAAGAAGCGCAAGCTTTGGGCGAAAAACTGGCCAATGGGCCGACGCTCGCGATCAAAACCATGAAGCGCAATATCGCGCTCGCCATGGACAACACCGTGCAGCAAGTCGTTTTGGCAGAAGCCGAAGGACAACGTCTCGCCGGTGCAAGCGATGATGCGCGTGAGGGCGGCTTGGCCTTCCTCCAAAAACGCAAAGCGGAGTTTAAGGGCAAATAAAATGGCAAATATCGAAGACTGGAAGGCGCTGGCGGACAAAGAGTCCAAAGGCCGCGATTTGTCGCGCACAATGCCGGAAGGCTTCGATATTAAGCCGCTTTATACTGCGGAGGATTCCGGTGATCCCGGCCTGCCCGGTTTTGCGCCATTCACGCGCGGAGTGAAAGCAAGCATGTATGCAGGGCGTCCGTGGACGATCCGGCAATATGCGGGCTTCTCCACCGCCGAGGAATCCAACGCATTCTACCGCCGCAATCTGGCCGCTGGGCAAAAGGGCCTGTCGGTTGCCTTCGATCTGGCCACTCACCGTGGCTATGACAGCGATCATCCGCGCGTTGTCGGCGATGTCGGCAAGGCGGGCGTGGCGATTGATACAGTTGCGGATATGGAAGTGTTGTTCGATCAAATCCCGCTCGACACCATGTCCGTGTCCATGACGATGAACGGCGCGGTCATCCCGATTTTGGCGTTCTATATCGTCGCGGGCGAGCGTCAGGGCGTGTCTGCCTACAAGCTTTCAGGCACGATCCAAAACGACATTCTCAAAGAGTTTATGGTGCGCAACACCTATATCTATCCGCCCGAGCCCAGCATGCGGATTGTGTCGGATATCATTGGCTATACCTCCGCCAATATGCCGAAGTTTAACAGCATCTCGATCAGCGGCTATCACATGCATGAGGCCGGCGCGACCGCCGTGCAGGAACTCGCGTTTACAATTGCCGATGGCAAGGAATATGCGAAGCGGGCTATGGCGACGGGGCTCGATATTGATGCCTTTGCAGGACGTCTGTCGTTCTTCTTTGGCATTGGCATGAACTTCTTCATGGAGATCGCGAAGTTGCGCGCGGCGCGCACGCTCTGGTACAATGTAATGGACGATTTGGGCGCTCAGTCTGAACGCTCCAAAATGCTGCGCACCCATTGCCAAACATCGGGTGTCTCTCTGCAAGAGCAGGACCCCTACAACAATGTCATCCGCACCACGGTGGAGGCGATGGCCGCGACTTTGGGCGGCACGCAAAGCTTGCACACCAATGCTCTGGATGAGGCGATTGCTTTGCCAACGGATTTCTCCGCAAGGATCGCCCGCAATACGCAGCTGGTTCTGCAAGAGGAAAGCGGCATCACCGATGTCGTCGATCCGCTTGGCGGCAGCTATTACATCGAAGCGCTCACTACGAAATTAGTCGAGGAAGCGCAGGGCTTGATGGCCGATGTTGATGCCGCTGGCGGGATGACCGCCTATGTGGCGACGGGTAAACCCAAGGCTGCGATTGAGACGGCTGCTGCGCAGAAGCAGACCAGCGTCGATAAGGGCGAGACAGTCATTGTGGGCGTGAACAAATATCAACTCGCTGAAGAGCAGCAGATTGAAACGCTCGACATTGATAATCACGCTGTTCGCACCGGACAGATTGCGCGCTTGAAAGAAGTGCGCGCTGGCCGTGATGAAGCCGCGTGTCAGGCGGCGTTGAAGGCGCTCACGGAGGGCTCAAAGGCGCAAGGCAATGTGCTGGAATTGGCTGTCGCTGCGGCGCGTCATGATGCCACCTTGGGCGAGATTTCCTCCGCGATGGAAGCGGTGTTTGGCCGCCACGATGCGACACCAAAGCCGGTGTCCGGCGTCTATGCCAGCGCCTATGAATTCGACAAACGCTGGGCGCAAGTCACCGATGGTGTTGGTGCAGTGGAGCGCCGTTTAGGCCGCAAACCGCGCATAATGGTCGCGAAAATGGGCCAAGACGGGCATGATCGCGGCGCAAATGTGATCGCCAGCGCCTTCTCCGACATGGGCTTCGAAGTGATCAGCGGGCCTTTGTTCCAAACTCCGCAAGAAACACTCGCCATGGCATTGGAAGCGGATGTTGATCTGATCGGTGCTAGCTCACTGGCCGCTGGCCACAAGACGCTCATCCCTGAACTTATCAGCCTGCTGAAAGAGGCGGGACGACCCGATATCAAAGTCACCGCTGGCGGCGTTATCCCGCCGCAAGATTATGACTTCCTGCGCGATGCAGGGGTTGCGGGCATCTATGGACCGGGCTCCAATGTGGTGGAATGCGCAGCGGATATTCTGACGCTGTTGGGGCATAATATGCCTCCCTTGGGTGAAGGATTGGACGAGGCTGCGGAGTGATGCTTCGTTTTGATGAAAGAACTGACAAACTGTTGAGTGACATGACTACTGATGACCACTTTGCACTCATGCAGAATATGCTTCAATTCTGCGATACCTTTCGTTGGAATGTGTCCGAGATGAAACGCGTGGTTGAAGGTAATGCTCTTGCATGACCCTGGGCTTCTCCGTCAATGACCTCTTGCCGAAAGCGCGCGGGGGAGGGCAGCTCAAGATGGGGCTCGCCAAACTTACCGAAGACACATGGCTCGATCCCAACCCTGACCTTGCCGCGCGGCGCGAGGGTTTTGCAGCCTATCCGCAAGGCATTCAGCTAGCGCCAGAAGGCGATGCCGCCGGACAAGAGCTTGCCGCAATGCTTGGCGTAAAAGGCGCGCTCCTAGAAGCCGCCACCACTGCTCACGAAGACATGTGCATCCTCACCCGCGCTTCCAATACAGAACCTTACAGGCTCGCAGCCGCTGCAGTTGCTTGGCCCAGCGATTGGTCGCCAGCGGACAAAATCGGCAAACCTCTGCGTGCACTGCATGAACCCATCGCTGGCTACGAAGAGCAGCTCGCCACCAGCGTCGATAATTTCATGGCGAAGCTCAAATCCGGTGCAATCTATGGCCGCGCCAATTGGTTCATATCGCATACGCCCGACATGCGTTGGATTGGCGCGCCGCCAGAGCAAGCCTTCACTCATGTCACGCCTCAAAACGCAGGCGAAACATTATTCGTGCGGTCAGAGCGTCAGACGCTGCGACGGCTCCCCCAAACGGGTGCGATCCTGTTCACCATCGGCATATATGTCGAGCTGCTCGGCAATCTTACCCCCGCCAATCAAGCCATGCTTTCAGCGGCTATGGAAACTCTGCTAAATGGAGAGGGTGACCGGCGCGGTTCGCCCCATTATGCTGCGCAATTAAAGACATATGTGATGAGGAATGCCCAATGACAGACGCCCCTGAAAACTACCGCCCAGAAACGCAGTCAGTCCATGCGGGCTGCGAACCTGATCCCACCACCAATGCGCGGATCACCCCGATTTATCAGACCGCATCCTATGTCTTTGATGATGCGCAACATGCCGCCAATCTGTTCTCGCTGGCCGAGTTTGGCAATATCTACACCCGCATCATGAACCCCACCAATGATGCGCTGGAGAAGAAGGTCGCAGCGCTGGAGGGCGGTGTGGGCGCTTTGGGCGTGGCATCGGGGCATGCCGCGCAATTGATCGCGTTCCACACCTTGATGGATACTGGCTGCAATATTGTTGCGGCGAAAAAGCTATACGGCGGATCGCTCAATCAGCTTGGCGAAGCGTTTAAGAAATTTGGCTGGGAAACGCGTTTTGTCGATGCCGATGATCCGGCGAATGTTGCCGCTGCGATTGATGATAAGACGCGCGTTGTCTTCATCGAAAGCCTCGCCAACCCCGGCGGCGTTGTGCAGGATATCCAAGCTATCGCGGACGTTGCCCATGCAGGCGGCGTACCGCTGATGGTCGACAACACAATGGCAAGCCCAGCGCTGTGCCGTCCGTTTGAGCATGGCGCGGATATCGTCGTGCATTCGACCACCAAATTCCTCAACGGCCACGGCAATGCTGTTGGCGGTGTGATCGTGGACAGCGGCAAGTTTGATTGGAAAGCGCATGGCGATAAATTCGCCTCGCTGACCCAGCCAAGCGGTTCCTACCACGGTGCAGTTTTGGTTGATGCGTTGGAGCCCATTGGCCCGATTGCCTTCATCATTGCCTGCCGCGTGCTCGGCTTGCGCGATCTTGGCCCAGCCATGGCGCCGATGAATGCGTTTTTGGCGCTGACGGGGATGGAGACGCTGCATCTGCGCATGGACAAGCATTGCGATAATGCGCTGGAGTTAGCGAGTTGGCTTGAGAAGCAGGAACAGGTTGAATGGGTGTCCTACGCTGGCCTGCCCGACAATCAATATAACGCTCTTGCGCAGAAGTACCTCGGCGGACGCGGCGGGGCTGTGTTCACCTTTGGGCTTAAAGGCGGATATGATGCTGGTGTGAAACTGGTGAGCGAAGTGAAGCTTTTCAGCCATTTGGCCAATATTGGCGACACACGATCGCTGATTATTCACCCGGCCTCGACCACGCACAGCCAATTGGAAGAAGCCGATTTGATCGCGGCGGGCGCAGGCCCCGATGTTGTCCGCGTGTCGGTGGGCATTGAGCATATTGAGGACATTAAAGCCGATCTGGCTCAGGGGCTTGCGGCACTATAAATCAGGCTGTCATTTGTGCGCTTGCGGGCTTTGCATGTAGGCGGCATAGGACATAGATAACTACGTAAACGCATCTGCCGGAGTGACGCTTTGTTTTCCAAGATATTGATTGCCAATCGCGGCGAAATTGCCTGCCGCGTTATCAAAACTGCTCGCAAGATGGGTATCGCCACTGTGGCGGTCTATTCCGATGCAGATGCGCGCGCACCCTTTGTACGCATGGCGGATGAAGCGGTGCATATCGGCCCTGCGCCCGCAGCGGAAAGCTATCTGATTGCGGACAAAATTATCGCGGCCTGCAAGCAAACGGGCGCAGAAGCTGTGCATCCCGGCTATGGTTTCCTGTCAGAGCGCACCAGTTTTGCAGAGGCTTTGGCCGCTGAAGGCATTGAGTTCATCGGCCCGCCGGTTGGCGCAATCGCGGCGATGGGCGATAAAATTGAATCGAAGAAGCTAGCCAAAAAAGCAGGCGTCAATGTCGTCCCCGGCTTTGTCGGAGAGATCAAGGACACGGATCACGCGGTCGAGATTTCGAACGACATTGGCTATCCAGTGATGATGAAGGCCTCTGCCGGCGGCGGGGGCAAGGGCATGCGTCTCGCTTATAACGAAAAAGACGTGCGCGAAGGGTTTGAGGCGACCAAACGCGAAGGCCTGAACAGTTTTGGCGATGACCGCGTTTTCATCGAGAAATTCATTGAAAACCCGCGTCATATTGAGATTCAAATTCTCGGCGATAAGCACGGCAATATCATCTATTTGAACGAGCGCGAGTGCTCCATTCAGCGGCGCCACCAAAAGGTTGTCGAAGAAGCACCTTCTCCATTCGTGACTCCCAAAATGCGCAAAGCCATGGGCGAGCAATGCGTCGCTTTGTCGTCCGCCGTGGATTACCATAGCGCGGGCACGGTGGAGCTGATCGTCAGCGGCGCTGATCCATCGGGCGAGAGCTTTTACTTCCTCGAAATGAACACGCGCCTTCAGGTTGAGCACCCTGTCACCGAGGCAATAACGGGTGTCGATTTGGTCGAGCAAATGATCCGCGTTGCCGCAGGCGAAAAGCTGGAAATCACTCAAGACGATATTGGCATTGATGGCTGGTCAATTGAAAACCGCGTCTATGCCGAAGACCCCTATCGCGGGTTTTTGCCGAGCACAGGACGCTTGGTTGAATACAAACCTACTCTAGAAGGCTGGACTGACGATGGCGCAGCAAACGGCCGGCGCGGTGTTGACGGTGTGCGCGTCGATGACGGCGTTTATGAAGGCGGCGAAGTCTCGATGTTTTACGATCCGATGATCGCGAAATTGGTTACTTGGGCACCGACGCGCGAGGAAGCGGCGGATAAGCAAATCGCTGCGCTCGACAATTTCCGCATTAAGGGGCTGGGGCATAACGTCGACTTCCTCAGCGCGATTATGCAGCATGAGCGTTTCCGTTCAGGAGAGCTGACCACCGGATTCATCGCGGAAGAATATCCCGATGGCTTTACCGGCGCGGCCACCGATGACGCGATGATGCAGCAATTGGCTTGTCTGTTCGCAGGTGCAGAATTCGACAGCCGGGTGAGGGCGCAGCAAATCTCTGGTCAAATGGCTGAAGTGAGCAATCCGACGTCCAATTGGGCGGTGAAGATCGGTGACACCACTCTTAATGTCACTCTCGAAGAGGGCGGTGCAAGCGTCGGCGGGACGCGCATCAATGGCACTTGGGATTGGAAAGTTGGCGAAACCAGTGCGCTGGTTACCGGCGACAATGCCATGGGCGTTCAGGTTGAGCGTAAGGGCGTACGCTGGATTATCACGACACGCGGCGCATCGCATGAGGCGCTGGTTCTCCCCGCCGATGTTGCGCCTTTGGCAGAGCATATGATCGAGAAGATCCCGCCAGACTTGTCGAAAATGCTGATCTGCCCAATGCCGGGTCTGCTCGTAAAGCTGCATGTGGGTGAGGGTGAGGAAGTCCAACCCGGACAGCCTCTTGCCACGGTCGAAGCGATGAAGATGGAAAACATCTTGCGCGCTGAAAAAGAGGGCAAAATCGCTGTGATCAATGCCGCAGAGGGCGAAAGCCTGGCGGTGGATGCGGTTATCTTGGAGTTGGAATAATTGCGGCGTTAAGCAACCAATTGCTCATCCAAAAACACGGCAATATCTGACAATTCCACATCGCGGGCGAGATAGGCCTCGCCCAATGCGCTAAGTAGGATGAAGGGCAAAGTGCCCGCGTCCATTTTTTTGTCATGCGCCATGTGATCGGCGAGCGTCTGACCGCCGCAGCTAAGGTCCAAATCGGTCACTTCGGTGGGCAAACCTGCGGCATGAATGGCGCGGGTAATGCGCTCCGCCACATCATCGCCAATTTCGCCGCGCCGTGCGGAATAGCGTGCGGCCAGAACCATGCCGATCGCAACGCCCTCTCCGTGCAAAAGTGTGTCTGAAAAGCCGGTTTCTGCCTCCAATGCATGGCCGAAAGTGTGACCCAGATTGAGCAGAGCGCGCGTGCCGGAAAGTTCGCGCTCATCCTCGGCCACGATGCGCGCTTTGGCTGCGACAGAATTGGCGACGGCCATTTCCAAAACCTCTGGATCACGCGCGATCACGCGCGGCCCCATGGCCTCCAGCCAAGTGAAGAATTCCGCATCGCCCAAAATGCCGTATTTGATCACTTCGGCATAGCCTGCGCGCATTTCGCGCGGATGCAGGGTTTCAAGGCAATCAAGGTCCGCCAGAACCAATGCAGGCTGATGGAATGCCCCGATCAAATTCTTCCCAGCGCCGGTATTAATCGCGGTTTTCCCGCCAACGGAGCTATCCACTTGCGCGAGCAAAGTTGTCGGGATTTGCACAAAGCCGCAGCCGCGTTTGAGAATGGCGCAGGCAAAGCCGGTTAGATCGCCAACAACACCCCCGCCAAGCGCGAGCACATGATCGCCGCGCTCAACGCCTTGCGCCAGCATCCAATCGGTCAGCGCCTCTAGCCCGCTCCAGCTTTTCGCGCCTTCGCCCGGTTCAACCACATGCCAAACGGCAGTCTTGCCCGCTTTGGCGAGGGAAGCCTCCACCGCGCTGCGCCAATGCAGCGCGACATTGCTATCGGTGACGACGGGCACGATGTCTTTGCGCAAGAATGCGGCGGCTTCTTCAGCGCAATTTGTGAGCAAGCCGCTGCCAATGCGCACTTCATATTCGCGCCCTGCCAAGGCGACGGGGATTACAGCCATTGGTCGAGACCTTCTATGATGCGAATTGCGGTGTCTTCATGCGGGCCGTCCATGCTCTGCACCCGAATTTGTGATTGGCTGTAAAAGGGTTCGCGCGCTTCAGCCAATGCGCTTAAGATTTCATGCGGATCGCCGGTTTGCAGCAATGGCCGCGTGTTTTTGCGCGAGGTGCGCTCCACCAAAGTTTCCACAGCGCAGTCAATCCACACTGCGATTGCTTCATCAAGAATAAGCGCACGGGTTTCATCATCGACGAATGCTCCTCCCCCGGTAGCGATTACGCCGCGTTTTTCTTGAATAAGCCGCGCAATTACGCGGCGTTCGCCATCGCGGAAATACGCCTCGCCATATTCCTCGAATATTTCAGCGACACTGCGCTGAGCGGCGAGCTCAATCTCACTATCAGCGTCGGTAAAGTCGCGGTCGAGCATCGCCGCCAACTTTCGCCCGACCGTTGATTTGCCCACGCCCATCAGGCCGACCAATACGATTGGCTTGCCCGAACGGCGCAAACGCTCTGCAATTTTTGCGATTTCGGTGGAACTCAAGGATGGTGCGGTTTGTGCCATTGTGCCCAAGCCTATAGATGGGGTAGGGCGCCATGCAATATGCATGTTGATGACAAATCAAACGAATCCCCGAATAAAGCGGGGTCGCCGATGAAAAATAAGGGACGTGTTTTGACGCTGATGTTGCTGCTTTTGTTGAGCATTGTGTTTCTCGCTTGGTTTGATGCCGGTGAAGAGGCGCTGCACACGATTGTCCAACCATTGCCTGCGCCAGCGCCCGTAATTGCGCCTTCTGGCCAAGCGGGAGGCGTGCAATGAAGCGCTGGGTAGCCTTGAGCGGAGCCGGATTGCTGGCACTGGGTGCAAGCTTTGTTGCGGCACAAGAATCGCTGCTTCCGCCGGGATTTGATGATCCTGCTCCCGCGCCAGCACCCGCTCCAGCGCCTGCGCCAGCGCCCGCTCCAGCAGCGACCCCTGCGCCTTCGCAGCCTTCGGGCGGGCAAAGCAGCGCGCCATCGGGCTCGGTTTCGCGGCCTGTAGTTCAAGGCACGCCATCGGGCGGTTCGTCATCATCGTCGTCTTCGTCTCGCTCATCCAGTTCTTCGTCATCGTCATCCAGCAATGTGGTCGCCGCAAAGCTGCCATCCTTGCGCGAATTGGAGGCGATGTCGGTTGATGAACTCGACCAAATGCTCGGCCTAAAGCCGCGTTACGACATGCCGCCAGCCGCGCGGCGTTCGCTTGCAGAGGTTGGGGTGATTTCTGCCGAAGAGGGCGGTGTTCCGGCCGCTTCGCTGACCAATCAACCTGCGTCTTTGGTCAAGGCGGCGCTTGAAGGCACCAAGGGGCGCTTTGTCTCGCGCTGGGGCCACATCATGCTGCGCAAGGCTTTGCTGAGCCGTATGGCCTCGCCTGATGGCATGAACCAGATTGAATTTACCGCTATGCGCGCAGCCTTGCTCAACCGCATGGGCGAGCATCAGGCCGCGCGCGCTTTGGTGCAGGAAATTGACACGCGCAATTGGGATGATGCGCTGAATGATGCTGGCGTGGACGCTTATCTCGGTTCCGCTGATATTGTTGGCGCATGTCCCACCGTTCGGCTCGGCAAGAGCGAGCGCGACGACGCCACCTGGAAAATGCTCAAATCGATCTGCCGCGCCTACACTGGCGAGGTAAGCGGCGGCATTCGCGAACTGGACCGTGCGCTCGATAAAGAGGAAGCGCCCAGCATTGATTTGCTGCTGGCGCAGCGTTTCGCAGGGGCTGCAGGCCGAGGCAGGCAGGCCGTTAATGTGGAATGGGAAGGCGTTGAGGAATTGACGCCTTGGCGTTTTGCGCTGGCCAATGCGGTGGGTCAGGAAATTCCGGACAATTTGCTCAGCAAGGCTGGCCCCTATTACCAGCGTATTTGGGCGACGGCTCCGATGGTGTCGCTTGGCCTGCGTGCAAGAGGCTCCACAAGGGCAGCGCGCGATGGCATCATGTCGAGCCGCGCCATGGTCGATTTGTTCAGCCAGATTTACGCCGACCCCAATGTTGAGGGCAGCCCCGCTGCGCTCTCCCGCCAATTGCGCGAGGCGTTTGTGGCGACCGAACCAGAGGCGCGCGTGACCGCCATGCGCGAGCTATGGAATGGCGAGGAGCCCGATAGCAATGCAGGCGATTATGGCCGCTATGTCATGACTGCTTATGCTGCAGCGCGTATTCCTGCCTCAGAGGCGCTGGCCGATGATGCTGCGCCGCTGATTGCATCCATGCTGACCGCAGGGCTCGACCGTGATGCCGCGGCTTGGGCGCCGCTTGTTGAAACGGGCGAGGATGCTTGGGCGATGATAGCGCTGGGCACGGACAGTCCGCAATTGCCGGTTCCTGCCGATGATATTGAAGATTTCTTCGGCAATGATGACAGCGAAAAGCAGCTTAAGTCGAAATTCCTGCTCGCTGGGCTGGCCGGTCTTGGCCGAGTGGCCCAGGCGGATATTGCGCCGCTTACCGAGGAGCTTGAGCTAAACCTTGGCCGCCAAACCAAATGGAGCCGCAATATTTCTGCCGCCGCGCAGTACCGCAATGCGGGGCTGGTTTCGATGTTGGCGGGTCTCGGGATGCAGGGCAATGATTGGTCGCAAATGACCCCGCTCTACCTCTATCACATCGTATCGGCGCTCAATCAGGTGGGCATGTCCGCCGAAGCACGGATGATCGCAGCAGAGGCGATTGCGCGCAGCTAATGCCTGCCCCAGTTCCAGCCGCAGTTGAAGCGTTTTTGGACATGCTGGCCGCGCAGCGCGGTGCAGCGGCCAACACTTTGGCGGCATATCGGCGTGATTTAGAAGGCGCAGAGGAGGCCATTGGCGATTTGGCCAGCGCAGACCGCGATGCCGTGGCGCGGCTGTCCGGTGTTTGGGCGGATCTTGCCCCTGGTTCTGTGGCGCGCAAATCCTCGGCATTGCGGCAGTTTTTCGGTTTTGCTGTGGATGAAGGATGGCGCGATGATGATCCATCGCCCAGCCTGCCTCGGCCCGCCACCAAGCGTCCGCTTCCCAAAGTGCTCAGCCATGATGACATTGAGAAATTATTCGCAAGGGCAGAGCTCGAGGCACAAAGCGGCAAACCGGCCAGCGTGCGGCAATTGGCGCTGTTGGAGATGCTCTATGGCTCTGGCCTGCGCGCGACAGAGCTGGTGTCGCTGCCCGTTGCCGCTGTCCCGCGCGATGCGCCGTTTCTCACCGTAACGGGCAAGGGCGGCGTGGCGCGCATGGTCCCCGTCAGTGACCGCGCAAGCGAGGCGTTGCAAAGCTGGCTGGAATTGCGGCCTACGGACAGCAAATTCCTATTTCCCTCGCGCAGTTCGCATCTTACCCGCGTGCGGCTGTTCCAATTGGTGAAGGCGCTAGCAGCCCGCGCTGATCTTGATCCCGCCCGCATCAGCCCGCATGTTTTGCGCCACGCCTTTGCGACCCATTTGCTAGAAGGCGGCGCGGATTTGCGCGTGCTGCAAACTCTGCTCGGCCATGCCGATATCGCCACGACGCAAATCTACACCCATGTCGATGCTGCAAGACTGGTTGAGCTGGTAAACTTGCGCCATCCTCTGGGCGCTGGCGGGCGCGAGGGGCTTGCCCATGGCGCAACATCCGACTAGCGCAACTTTCATGACTGCTTATCTCGAATTTGAGAAACCCATCGCCCAGCTCCAAGAGCGCATTTCAGAATTGCGCGGCGCAGCCGAGGGTGATGATGTGGATATTGGTCCAGAGCTGGAACGGCTTGAGGGCAAAAGCGCGGCCCTGCTAAAAAGCACCTATGCCTCGCTCACTCCGTGGCAAAAGACGCAGGTTGCGCGCCATCCAGAGCGCCCGCATTTTCGCGATTTTGTTGAGAATACGTTTGAGGAATTTGTGCCGCTTGGCGGTGATCGCTATTACGGCGAAGACATGGCGATTATGGGCGGATTTGCGCGGCTGAATGGCCGCAAAGTCATGCTGATCGGCCATGAAAAGGGCAATGACACCGAAAGCCGGATCAAGCACAATTTCGGCATGGGCAAGCCAGAAGGTTACCGCAAGGCGATCCGTCTGATGGAATTGGCGGGCCGCTTCGGTCTTCCTGTTGTGACTTTGGTGGATACATCGGGCGCATTTCCAGGTGTTGAGGCAGAAGAACGCGGTCAGGCAGAAGCAATTGCTCGCTCAACCGAAGCATGTCTTGCTTTGCCCGTTCCCATGGTCAGCGTGATCGTGGGTGAGGGCGGTTCTGGCGGCGCCGTGGCGCTGGCCAGTGCGGAGCGCGTTTTGATGCTGGAGCATGCGGTCTATTCGGTCATTTCACCGGAAGGCTGTGCCTCAATCCTGTGGCGTACAGCGGAAAAAGCGCCCGACGCAGCGCAAGCGATGAAGGTGACAGCGCAGCATTTGAAGCGGCTTGGCGTGATCGATGCGATTATCCCAGAACCGGTAGGCGGGGCGCACCGTGATCCGGCTCAGGCGGCTCAAAACCTTGGTAAGGCTTTGGCGCAAGAGCTTGAAACCTTGTGTGAAATGCCTGCTGAAGATGTGCGCCGTATGCGCGAGGATCGTTTCCTCGCTATTGGCGCTGATTAACATATTTTTGCAGAATGGCTGCGCCCCGATCCCCCCTTATTGGGGGCAGTATGGCGCGCGCCATTCACAATTGAGCAAAACGCGTTAAGCTACAGCTTTGAAAAGACAGGGCGGTGGGGCCTTTGCGCTTAAATGCAATTATTCATTCGGGACGCGCTTGTAGGAGGGCATTGAAACCATGAAACCATCCAAAAAATTGATCGCCAAGCTGGGTGTTGCACCGCTCGCACTGGCTCTATCGGGCTGTATGGGCGGCGGCGAAGTGCCCAGCGCATCGACACCCATCACCCAATCAGAGGCGCAAGTTGGCGCGGAAAATCACCCCAAATTGCTCGCAGAGTTTGGCGGCGCGATGACTGGTCCTCAGGCGCAATATGTTGAGCAAGTCGGCAAGAACATCGCCTTTCAATCGGGTCTCGGCAATGCGCGCGATAGCTTCACCGTTTCCTTGGTGAACAGTTCTGTGAACAATGCTTTCGCGATCCCCGGCGGCTATGTCTATTCGACGCGGCAATTGGTTAGCTTGATGAACAATGAGGCGGAATTGGCCGGCGTTTTGGGGCATGAAGTCGCCCACGTCGCAGCCCGCCATTCGCAGCGCCGCCAGAAACGGGCGCAGCGCAATTCGATCCTTGGCACAATAGGCGCGGTGGCCTCTGGCGTATTGCTGGGCGATAGCGGATTGGGTCAGCAATTGGGCAAAACCTTGCTTCAAGGTTCGCAAATGCTGACGCTGAAATTCTCACGAAATCAAGAACTTGAAGCCGATGACCTTGGTATTCAATACTTGCAAAAGGCCGGATATGATCCGCGCGCAATGGGCACGGTTTTGGCCAGCTTGGCGGCGCAAAACTCGCTCGATGCACAGCTTCAAGGGCGCGGAAACGCGACTGTTCCGCAATGGGCTTCGACGCACCCTGATCCCGCCAGCCGTGTTCGCACCGCTTTGGCAAAGGCAGAGCCGCTGGGCACTGGGCGCACCAATCGCGACACGTTTTTGGCGCGCATTGATGGCCTGGTTTACGGCGATGATCCCAAGCAGGGCGTCATTGAAGGCAGCCAGTTTATTCACCCTGAATTGCGGCTCGCTTTTACCGCGCCTAGCGGCTTTTACATGGTCAATGGTAGCCGCGCCGTTAGTGTTAACGGCCAATCTGGCAAAGCGCAGATGACGCTGGCCGCATTTAACGGCAATCTTGAGACTTATGTTCGTCAGCAATTTACTGCGCTTAGCGGTGAGCAGCAAAAGCTTGCTCCTGATTCAGTGCGGCGCACAACGGTGAATGGAATTCCGGCCGCGCTGGGCACAGTTCGCGTGAACAACGGGCAATCTCAGGTTGATGTCGTTGTATTTGCGTATGAATTTTCGAAGGATCGCGCCTATCACTTTACCGCGATTACGCCTGCTGGCAGCTCCAGCACCTTCACGCCCATGTTCAATTCCATGCGCCGCGTTAGCAATTCAGAAGCAGCGGCGGTCATTCCGCGGCGGATTGATGTCGTGACGGTGCGCCGCGGCGACACTATTCAATCGCTGTCCAATCGGATGGCTTATGACAATGGTAAGGTTGAACGCTTCCGTGTTTTGAACGGGCTGGGTTCGAGCAGCACTTTGAAGGCTGGTCAAAAGGTCAAAATTGTTGTGAAGGGCCGCTAAAACTAGCGATTAAAATTCACAATTTGTCTGCGAGTTAGCCCCGTAAATCTTAAGTGGTTTGCGGGGCATTTCGTATCATCTCGGCTTTGGCCTCATCTGGCCTTGTTTGGCCTTGCGCGATTTTCGGCTAAATTTGGGCAAGCTTGTGACCATCCAAATTTACAGCGCCCAAAAGAAAAGCGGCGGGGACATGCCCCGCCGCTCTCTTTGTAGGTCTAAACCGGCGTATATTACGCTACAGTGTTAGAATCCTGCATTTCGCTCGAAACGGTCGAGAATGTAGTGCTCAGCTCGTTGCCGAGGCTCTGCATTGCAGTGATCGCAGCAACAGCGATAAGAGCGGCAATCAGGCCATACTCAATTGCAGTTGCGCCTTCTTCGTTCTTAGCGATTTTGTTAAAGAATTTCATTGTTAGTCTCCTAGTTCAGTCTTCAAGTTACCCTAGCCGACCCCCTTCTAAAGAAGCCGACTTGTAGATTGATAAACAGTAACCTTTGCAAAATTCCTAAGTCGGAACCTTAATTTCAGGTTACTTTTTATCGATCACATTACGTCGGTCACACTGTTCTTCACGCGCGCCCAAATGCCATTGTTTTCATTGGCAACGCTATCGAAAGCGCCGATGGATGCGATCACAACGAGTGATGCGATCAAGCCATATTCAATAGCGGTAGCGCCTGAATCATCTCGGCCGATTTTTTTCAAAAGCTTGGTCAAAATCACGGTTACACCTAAGGAATATTGCGTTGATGAAGCTCTATTTCGCCGCAGGGTCTTAAGATTTCGTTGAGAAGGCGTTTCAAGTTGCAAAATATTCCGACAATGCAGATCGTAGTTGCAGGCGCTTTAAGGCGTAAATCGGGCCTTTGGCTGATGCATAAGCGGCCTGAAGAAAAACATCATGGCGGCTTATGGGAATTCCCTGGGGGCAAGGTTGAGGAGGGTGAAAGCCCTGAAAACGCGCTGATTCGTGAACTTTCAGAGGAATTGGGAATCGCTGTTAAGGCAGACCACTGTACTCCTGCCGGGTTTGCAACAGAGCCAGTGGAAAATAACCCGACACCGATCTTGCTGCTATTATATACAGTGACGCAGTGGGAGGGTGAGCCGGCTGCCTTGGAAGGTGGGGCGGTGGAATGGTTCACTCCAGAAGATGCGATGAAGCTGGCAATGCCCCCATTGGATGTAGCGCTGTCGCGGCGATTGTTTTTTTAACTCTGGGCGAAAAAGACTGAGACAGGGGATTGCCATGGCGGATGCGCCCGCCTAATAGCCTCCCTCCAACGTGCACCCGTAGCTCAGCTGGATAGAGTACCTGACTACGAATCAGGGGGCCGGAGGTTCGAATCCTTCCGGGTGCACCATAAAAAGGGACTAGGCCAAAGCGGTCTGGTCCCTTTTTTGTTTGAGAGCAGCGAAACTGCGCTAAGGCGGGTTTAGCAATGAAAGCCCCTGCGCCCTCTTTACCCTTCGAAGCCTCTGTCGAACCAGGTGTCTGGCGTTATGATCATGCCGATAAGCTAACCGTGCTGGTCGATGCGGAGGAGTACTTTCTTCAAATCCAATCCGCCATGCTGAAGGCAGAGCAAGAGATATTGCTGCTGGGATGGGATTTTGACACGCGCATTCATTTGGCGCGCGGGCGGCGGTGGTATCAACGGCCCTTCAATCGCGGCTATCCCTCGCGCCTCGGCAGTTTTCTTTTGTGGTTACCGCGCAAGCGCAAAGGGTTGGATATTAAGCTGCTGGTATGGGGCTATTCCTTTCTGCAATTTTTAACCCGCGGATCCATGGGCCTCGATATGCTGCGGATGGCGGCCAAGAGGCAGATCCAGTTTAAGCACGATACGCAGCTCCCCTTTGGCTGCTCGCATCATCAAAAGATCGCCGTGCTAGACCGCAGTCTGGCTGTGTGCGGCGGGATTGATCTGACGCGGGAGCGGTGGGATTCGCGCAAGCATCACAAGGTCGATCCGCGCAGGCGCACGATTTGGGGCAGCGCGTATCAACCCTGGCATGACATGAGCGTCATGATGCAAGGCGACATTGCTGGCGCGTTGTTTGATTTGACGCAGGAACGCTGGGAGCGGGCAGGGGGCGAGCCGCTCAAGCAGGTTGAAGAGGCGCGCGGGCATTGCTGGCCCGATGATCTGGAAGTTCACTTTAAAGATGTGGAGGTCGGTATTTCCCGCTCTCGTCCAGCGCATGATGATGCAGAAGCGATTGACGAGGTGGAGGCATTGTTCCTGCGCCATATCAAGCAGGCACAGCGCTTTATCTATATAGAGAACCAATATTTGACCTCGCGCAGCATTGTCGAGGCTATGGTCAGCCGCCTGCAAGAAGACGATCCGCCAGAGATCATTATGGTCCATCCCCGCGAGGCAGAGGGCTGGCTGGAACAGCAAGCGATGGATCACACGCGCTCATCCTTGGTAAAAACCCTGAGGGCGGCCGATCATAAGAAGCGTTTTCATCTCTATGTGGCCTATACCGGCGATTTGGCAATCTATGTCCATTCCAAACTGATGATCGTGGATGATCAGATTTTGCGCGTCGGCTCGGCCAATCTCAACAATCGGTCGATGGGGCTGGATAGCGAATGCGATGTGTTCATCGACACTGCTCGCCCTGCGAATAATGGTCATACTGACGCGGTTACGCGCTTGCGTCATGCTTTGCTTGCTGAGCACTGCGGGCTTGATGAGGATGACGCGGCAAAGCTGTTCGGCGCTGCTGAGAGCATTTCGCAGGTCATTGAAGAGCATGGGATGGCGGGTGATCGCCGTTTAGAGAGGTTTGAAATTCCCGATGAGGCGGAAATGTCCGAATTTCTCGCGGATTCTCAAATTCTCGATCCTGAAGTTCCCGAAGAAATGTTTGCCGCCTATCCTAAAGGCGGATTGTATCGCCCGGGCAGCGTGCTTTACCGAGCGCGAGAGAAATTACGAAGAGGCCAAAGGTCTAACAAAGGAAGAGATGCATGAGTAGGTTTGCCGGCGCTGACGACGAAATCAACGAGAACGGAAAAGTCGTGGTGCCCGACGAAGTGCAGGATGCAATCCGCACTCTAATCCAATGGTCGGGCGATGACCCAGAGCGGGAAGGCCTGCTCGATACCCCCAAACGCGTTGCGCGCGCGTGGAAGGAATATTGCGGCGGCTATGCTGAGGATCCAGAGGTTCACATGGCCCGCGTGTTCGAAGAAGTGGGCGGTTATGATGAGGTTGTCTTGCTCAAAGACATTCCGTTTCAATCGCACTGCGAGCACCATATGGCGCCGATCACCGGCAAGGCTGCGATTGCTTACCTGCCTAAGAATAAGGTCGTGGGCATCTCAAAATTAGCTCGGGTGCTACACGGCTATGCGCGCCGATTGCAAATTCAAGAACGCCTGACCGCCGAAGTGGCGCAGTGCATTTGGAACCATCTTGAGCCGCACGGTGTTGCCGTTGTGATTGAGGCCCAGCATGGCTGCATGACGGGGCGCGGCGTGCGCACGCCGGGCGTCGGAATGATTACTTCTCGCCTGCACGGCTGCTTCCTAGAAGATCATCGCAGCCGTAAGGAAGTGATGAGCCTGATGGGTTACGGCTAAGCACCAAGCCTAGATACTGGACGCAAAAAGGGCGCCGCTTCCGTATGTGGAAGGGGCGCCCTTTTCGTATTGGGTGAAGCCTGAAGAGACTTAAAGCTGGCCGAGCATGTGCTCTGCGCTGGAAACCGAGAAATCGCCCGGTGCTTCAACATTGAGCTGCTTAACAACGCCGTCTTCGACAACCATGGAGAAACGCTGACCGCGCTTGCCAAGGCCAAAGCCGGAGCCATCCATAGTCAGCCCAACGCCCTCGGCAAAGTCGCCATTGCCATCAGCCAGCATTGTGATGTCTGAAGAGCCCGATGCATTGTTCCATGCGCCCATAACAAACGCGTCGTTCACGGCTGTGCCGACAATTTCGTCAACGCCTTTGGCTTTGAGCTCCGCGGCTTTCTCAACAAAGCCCGGCAGATGTTTTGCAGAGCATGTCGGCGTGAAAGCGCCCGGTACGGAAAAAAGCGCGACCGTTTTACCGGCGAAATATTCAGAAGCCTGAACCTGCTCAGGGCCCTCTGCTGTGGCTTTGACCATGGCCACGTCTGGCAATTTGTCTCCAACTGCGATTGTCATATGCAATATCCTTTGAGTGAAAAACTATCCCGATAAATGCTTAGCGATGCGGGCCATTCTCGCAAGGGCTTCTTTGAATGGGAGCCTCCATGCGCGAGAAAATTGCATGGTTAAGCCCGCTTCACTGTCAATGTTGAACCGGTCGTAAACATGGGAGGCTGAAGGTGCCTAGGCGCTGGGAGACCACAGACCAGAAAACAAAACCACGCCGGCGCTTTGAACCAGGGAAGAGACCACATATGCCAAATTTTAAGCGCGCCGTGACCGGATTGGTCGCAGCTATCACCATGTCCAGCATTGCCTTCGCAGCGCCCGTAGCGGCGCAGGCGGAACCAGCGGAACAAAGCCACGCAGAGATCATTCGTAAGCTCAACATTATGCTGATGGTGACCAGCCTTCGGTGCAGGGTGGGCGCGCATGATTTCCAAGCCGAGTATGAACGCTTCACGGCCAACTACATGCCGGAGTTGCAGCGCACAGGGGCGCATTTGCGCAACCGCCTTGAGGCGCAGCACGGCAAGCGCGGCGGACGCCTCGCGCTCGACCGGATCGGAGTGGGCATTGCGAAAGGCTATGGCGGCGGACACCCTTGGCTGAATTGCGAGGGGCTCAAGAGCGCAACCGCTGTGCTCAACTTAAGGCATGGCGCGGCCAGTCTGGCATTGGCGGCGGATGAATTGCTGAGCCCGGCGCCAACGACCCAATTGGCGGTGCGCTAGCTGCGACCACCTAGAAACTCGGAATTGTATATATAAAGATACGTTTATATTTGCCTGTGAGGGCGCTGCTCGCTATGGCGCTCTCATAGCCGACGGGGCGTGCAATTCTGCGCGTCTCATCAGGCGCGAAATTTCCAATCAGGAGACACGATCGTGGCAACTCTCGCAGCCGGTCAAGACTACATCATTAAAGACATCGCTCTGGCACAATTTGGCCGCGATGAAATCGCAATTGCCGAAACTGAAATGCCGGGCCTTATGGCTTTGCGCGAAGAATATGGCGCGGCTCAGCCTTTGAAAGGTGCGCGGATCACTGGTTCGCTGCATATGACCATTCAAACCGCCGTTTTGATTGAGACATTGGTGGCGCTGGGCGCGGATGTTCGCTGGGCAACATGCAACATTTTCTCAACTCAAGATCACGCTGCGGCCGCGATTGCGGACCAAGGCATTCCGGTATTCGCCATTAAGGGCGAAACGCTGGCGGAATATTGGGACTATGTCGGCAATATCTTCGACTGGTCGACCGATGCGGACGCCGATCAAACTGCCAATATCATCTTGGATGATGGCGGCGATGCGACGATGTTTGCGCTTTGGGGTGCACGTCTCGAAGCGGGCGAAGAAATGCCTGCGCCAGCCAATGCAGAGGAAATTGAATTCCAACGCGCGCTTAAGGCTTATGTGAAAGCAAAGCCGGGTTATCTCACGAAATCGGTTGAGAACATCAAAGGTGTTTCGGAAGAAACCACCACCGGCGTTATGCGTCTTTATCAAATCGCGAAAGCGGGCAAGCTGCCTTTCCCTGCGATCAACGTTAATGACAGCGTGACTAAGTCGAAGTTTGACAATCTTTACGGATGTAAAGAATCGCTGGTCGACGCAATTCGCCGCGCGACCGACGTGATGCTGGCCGGTAAAGTCGCTTGTGTCGCTGGTTACGGCGATGTGGGTAAAGGCTCTGCCGCATCCCTGCGTGATGGCGGTGCTCGCGTAATGGTGACCGAAGTTGACCCGATTTGTGCGCTTCAGGCGGCAATGGACGGCTTTGAAGTTGTCTCCATGGACAATGCAGTGAAACGCGCTGACATTTTCGTGACTGCAACCGGCAATGAAGACGTGATCACCGGCGAGCAGATGGAAGCCATGAAGAATATGGCGATCGTTTGTAATATCGGCCACTTCGACAGCGAGATCCAAATCAGCGCGCTCGACAATTACGATTGGAAAGAAATCAAGGAAGGCACCGACCAAGTGACTTTCCCTGATGGCAGCTCCATTTTGATCCTTGCCAAAGGTCGCCTCGTTAATCTTGGTTGCGCCACCGGCCACCCAAGCTTTGTGATGAGCGCCAGCTTTACGAACCAAGTGCTTGCTCAGATCGAACTCTACACCAAGTCCGATGAGTATAAGAATGACGTTTACGTACTTCCTAAGCATCTCGATGAAAAAGTGGCTGCGCTGCACCTTGAAAAGCTCGGCGTGCAATTGACTGAGATGAGCCAGAAGCAGGCCGATTATATCGGTGTGCCGCAGGCTGGACCGTTCAAGCCGGATCATTACCGCTACTAAGTAATGCTACGCGATAAGCGTTTTCAAAAGGGGTGTTCTAGCGGGCTGCATATGCGCCTTGCCGGAATGCCCCTTTTTCCTGCGCGTTTCATGCGTGTGCCCCATTGCATCGCGCGGCGATGACGCATAGCTGACTTGTATGGATCTTTCGCCTCTCGCTCTGGCCATTATTGGGCTGCTGCTGGCCGGTTGGACTATTGGTGCCGCCGTGCTGATGATCCGCGCATCGAACCGCGTGCGCCGCTTTGATGCGATCCGCACCAGTTTGCAGCGCACCAACCGCATGCTGGATGAAGCGCCAGCGATCCCACTGCTAGTGCGCGCCGATGGGCGGGTTGAGGCACCGGACCGTTTGGCAGGCTGGCTTGGGTTGGATGGGATGCCCGCCTTTTTGAGCGAGCTTGATGGCGGAGAAAGCGGCTCAGGCCTGTCCAAAACGCAATTGGACGAATTTGCCGAGGCTATTCGCACCACGCAAAAAACCGCCAAACCTTTTCGGCTTGCGATCACGCCAGAGGGTTCTAACCGCAGCCTCGCCTTTCGTGGGTCTCTGGCTGATCCGCAAATATCACCGGGCGGGGCGGCGCTCGTTTGGGTGTTCGATTTTTCCGAAAGCGAGAGCGAATTATCGCAATTGCGCGATGCAGCGAACCGCGCTCAGGGTGATTTTACCGCGTTGGTTGGTCTGATTGAAGCGGCCCCCATTCCTATGTGGTTCCGCGGCACAGGTGCGAAACTGCGCCTTGTGAACAGCGCCTATGTTGCAGCGGTTGGCGCAAGTAGTGCTGATCAAGTGGTGCGCGAACAGATTGAATTGCTGGAGGAGGTCGACGGCGCAACGCCTGCAGATCTTGCCGAAACAGCGGCGCAAAGCGGCGAGGCGAGCGAGCGTATTGTCACCGCCACGATCTTAAACGAGCGTCGGTCTTTGCGGGTGAGTGACTTGCCTTTAGGCCGCGACGGGATTGCCGGCTACGCCATCGACATTGAAGATATGGAGCATCTTGCGCGCCAATTCCGCGCGTTTCGTGACGCGCAGCGCGCGATGCTAGATCAGCTTTCCATTGGTGTGGCGCAGTTCGATTCGCAGTCACGCCTCGTCTTTGCCAATCAGCCGTTCCACCGCTTGTTTGAACTGTCACCGGCGGCGGTTAGCGAAGGGCTGCCGTTTGATCGCTTCTTGTCGGATTCGCGTGAGAAGGGCCGCACGCCAGAGGTGCGCGACTTCCCCGCTTGGCGCACAGAACATCGCAGCTGGTTCACCAGTGATGTCTCGATAGAAGAGGCGTGGCCTTTGTCTGGCGGAACGCATCTTCGCATGGTCGCACAGCCTATGCCCGATGGCGGCTTGGTTGTGATTGCAGAGGATCAGACCGAGCAATTGGCGCTATCGGCCACCCGCGACACCTTGCTGCGCACGCGCACAGCGACACTCGACAGCCTGTTTGAAGCGATTGCCGTGTTTGCACCCGATGGTTCGCTGCAATTGTGGAACCGCAGCTTTGCCGGGATTTGGGGGCTGGAGCCGGAACTCCTCGATTCGCATCCATCCGCCGATGATTTGCTGGCCGCGATTCGCCCCAATTTGGCCAAGCCTGCTCAGTCTAAATCCATCGGTGAAGTGATCCGCGCCGCCACGCTCGATCGTAAGCAACGAGGCGGGCGGGTTGACCTGGCCAATGGGCGCGGGGTGGAATTTGCTGGCGTGCCGCTGCCTGATGGCAATGGCCTTCTGACGGTGCTCGACATTACAGATTCGCAAAAAGCAGAACGCGCTCTGCTCGAACGCAATCAAGCGTTGGAAGAGGCGGATGCAGTGAAAGCGCGGTTCCTTGCCAATATGTCCTACGAATTACGCACGCCGCTAACCTCGATTGGCGGTTTTGCAGAATTGATCCAAGCCGGTGCAGCGGGGCCGGTGAGCGAGCAAATGGGTGATTATGTTGCAGCCATTCTCGACTCCGTCGCGCGGCTGACCGAGCAAGTGGAGAACGTGCTCGACTTGTCGCAAAGCGAGGCCGGTTTGCTACCGATGAATATGAAGCGCACCGAATTGCTGCCTTTCGTCTCTGACGTAGTGCGCGAGCGCGAAGCGGCGATTGATGAAGCCGGTTTGACTTTGGAACTGCGCGGCAATGCAGGCGGCAAAATCGAGGCTGATAAAAAGCAGCTCGGCCGTGCAATTGGCAATCTTGTCGACAATGCAATCGCTGGCACGGCGAAAGCTGAAGGCGGAAAAATTCTCGTTGATGTTGCCCGGACGCGCGATGGCGCGCGGATCGTTGTCTCTGACAATGGCGACGGCATGAGCGAGGAAGAATTGGCGCGCGCTTTGGACGGGCTGCGCACAAAATCGGACGGTTCGCTTGAGCAGCGCCGCGGGCTTGGTATTCCGCTGACCCGCCAGCTTGTCGAGGCTCATGGCGGTTCGCTGGAGATTATGAGCGAGCTTGGCGCAGGAACCAGTGCGATTATTCACCTGCCGTGATTGTGGAATGCCCTGATCTTGAGGCTATGGCGGCACTAGGCGCGCGTATTGCTGCGCGATTGCAGCCCGGTGATGTCATTGCGCTGACCGGCGATTTGGGCGCGGGCAAGACGACATTGGCCCGCGCGATTTTGGCGGGGCTGGGGCATGCAGGCGAAGTGCCATCGCCAACATTCACCATTCTTGAAACCTATGATGGCGCGGAAATGCGCATCGCCGCTGTCCATGCCGATTTCTACAGGCTGGATGATCCATCGGAGATTCGCGAGCTCGGGCTGGAGGATTACCGCGAGGGTGCGGTTTTGATCGCGGAATGGCCCGATCATGCTGGCGGTTTTGCGCATTTGCCCGAATGTCTTGGCATAAGGATTGAAATTATGGGGCAATCTGTGGGCGGGGGCCGCAAGGCGATTGTGGAAGCGGGCACAGATTGGCTAGAGCGGCTACCATGAGCGAATATCCCCAAGGCATGATGGAATTCCTAAACAGTTGCGGTTGGAGCGGCTGCGCGGTTGATGCAATTCCCGGCGATGCCTCATTCCGGCGTTATTTCCGGCTGCGCAAACCCGATGCAAAGGCGATGCTAATGTATGCGCCGCCGCCGACAGAAGACCCTGCACCTTTTCTGAATGTGGGGCAGTGGCTGACTGACAATGGCCTTCGCGCGCCTGCAATTTATGGCAGCAATGCATCCCAAGGCTGGGTTCTGTTGGAAGATTTCGGCGATGACCGGATGCGCGATTGGCTCGATGATAATCCTGATGGCGAGATGGCCGCCTATTCGGGTGCAATTGATGCGCTCGCGGATCTGCATAAATGCGCAGCGGGACCGTTCGATCCATATGATATGGCAGTATATCAGCGCGAAACTGAGCTTTTCACCAGCTGGTATTGCCCCGCGATGAGCCTGCAAGTGGATGTCGATGGTCATGCGGCGGCGTGGGAAGCGGCGCTTGCCCCAATGATGGCCCGCCAAACCCCCGGCGTGACCGTGCTGCGCGATTATCACGCAGAGAATATCATGCTGCTGAGCGACCCGCGCGATGACAATGGCCCGCAAGGTCTGATCGATTTCCAAGACGCATTGGTTGGCCATGCCGCCTATGACCTTGTGTCTTTGCTGCAAGATGCGCGGCGCGAGGTTAGCCCTGAACTAGAGGCCGCGATGTTAGAGCGCTATTGCCAGCAGGCTGATACGTCAGAGCACTTTGTCGCCGATTACGCGCGTCTGGGCGCTCAACGGAATGCCAAAATTATCGGCATTTTCACACGGCTGTATGTGCGCGATAAAAAGCCGCGTTACCTCGATTTTATCCCGCGCGTTTGGGAAGCGATGGAGCGCGATTTGGCGCATCCCGCGCTTGAGCCTGTGGCCAAATGGTTCGAGGCGAATATCCCTGATGCCATTCGTAAATTGCACGGAGGCAAAATCGCGTGAGCACGCTGGCCAGCGACACTGCGATGATTATGGCCGCCGGTATGGGCACGCGCATGCGTCCGCTTACCGACACTCAGCCCAAACCCTTGGTGCGCGTCGCAGATAAGCCGTTGATCGACCATGCGCTCGACTGTTTGGAAGAGGCGGGCGTGACCAAGGCTGTCGTCAACGTGCATTATCTCGCGGATATGCTTGAGACGCATTTGGCGCAGCGTGCTGTACCTGCTGTAACGATCTCTGATGAGCGGGACATGCTGCTGGAGACGGGCGGGGGCATGATTAAGGCAAAACCGCAATTGCCCGATCCGTTCTTTTGCCTGAACGCTGACAATATTTGGATTGATGGGCGGACAAACGCCTTTCACGAATTGTCGCGGTGCTGGAACCCCGATGTGATGGATGCGCTGCTGTTGCTTGTGCCGCATAGCCGCGCCGCCAATTTCAAAGGGCAGGGCGATTTTCATATGGATGGTGATGGCGTTCTTTCGCGGCGTGTGCCGGATGAAACTGCGCCCTATATTTACACCGGCATTCAGCTCGTTTCGCACCACCTGATGCGTGATGCGCCAGAGGGTAAGTTCTCAACCAATGTCTTCTGGTCGCGGGCGATTGAGGAAGGGCGTCTGTTCGGAGCGGTCTTCAATGGACAATGGTTCGAAGTTGGCACGCCGGAGGCGATTGCACCGACTGAACTGGCGCTAGAGCGTGCCCATTCGGAATGACTGAGCGGGCTGGCCCCAAAGTCTATTCCATCGCCGCTCATCGCGGTTTTGCCGATGCGCTGGTGGCGGGGCTTGTCCCGCGATATGCTGAGGATGATTTCGGCCTCGCGCGCCTGACGTTGCTGCTGCCGAGTAGCCGTGCAGCGCGAACACTAACCGAGGCTTTCGTGCGCTATTGCGGCGAAAATGACATGGCGGGCATGTTGATGCCGCGCATGGTGATGGTCGGCGATCTGGATTTGGGCGAGGCGCTTGGGCCCATGCTCGATCCGCTGGGCACCAGTGATATTCTCCCCGCAACCGATCCCACACGGCGCTGGTTGGAGCTCGCAAAGCATATTGCGGCGGCATATGAGAGCGAGAAGCGCGATGTGCCGAGCGGTGCGGCATTGCTGAGGTTGGCACGCGAAATGGGCGCGACTTTGGACCGTTTGACGGCGGAAGAAGTGACACCCGAAGATGTGCTTTCGCCGCGCGTGAAAAACCGCTTTCCCGATGTGGCAGAGCATTGGCAAAACAATCTTTGGCTGTTCGCGATTGTGCAGCGTCTCTGGCAGGCCGAACTAGCGGAGCGGGGCGAAATAGATGCCGCCGACCGCCGCAATCAATTGTTTGATAAGGCCGCCAGTGATTGGCGCGCTTCCCCGCCGCAAACACCGATAGTCGCCGCCGGTGTGACCAGCGCAGCGCCAGCCTTGGCGCGGCTGCTGCGGGTGGTAGCGGACTTGCCGAATGGCGCAGTGATTTTGCCCGATCTTGACCTCAATATGGATGATGCGGCGTGGGATGAATTGGGCCGCGCCGGTCAGAGCGAAGAGCCAGAGGGCGAGGTGTTTGGCGCCGGTGATGCGGTCACTCATCCGCAATATCACCTCAAGCTATTGCTTGGCCGAATGGGCATTAACCGCGGCGAGGTGGAGCCATGGCACCGTAAGGGGATGGCTGCCTCTGCACCGGAGCGCAGCAAGGCAATCTCTGCATTGTTCTTGCCTCCTGAAGCCAGCAAATCATGGGCCGATATGCCGCCGAGCAATCGCAGCCTTTCGGGCGTTGAAATCATGGCTCTGCCCACTTTGGAGGAAGAGGCGCAGGCCATAGCGCTGCTTATCCGCCAAACGCTGGAGGAGCCAGAAAAACGCGCGGCACTTATTACTCCGGATAGAGGCCTAGCGCGGCGGGTCGTGGGCCATTTGAAGCGGTGGGGCATTGATGCCGATGATACAGCGGGCCGCCCGCTTCATCTGACCGCGGCAGGGCGATTGCTGCTGCAATTGGCCGAGTTGATCAGCGATGCCGGCGCGCCCGTTGCCTTGATTGCGGCGCTATCCCATCCTCTGGTGAAGCGCGGTGATGAGCGTGGCCAATGGCTCGAGGTGCTGCGCAAATTTGATGTGAAATTGCGCGGGCCGCGCCCTGCGCCCGGTCTCGCGCCTTTAAAAGAAGCGGCGCAAAAGGCGGGCGTTGAGGAATGGTGGGATGCGCTTGAGCCTATTTTGGGCCAATTGCTGGTCTTGGGTGAGGCAAAGCAGACGCCGCTCGCCGATGCTCTGGTTGCTTTGCTAACGGCTGCTGATGCGCTCGCGGGAGAGGGTCTGTGGGGCAATGAAGACGGCCGCGCTTTGTCGCGCTTTGTGGAGGAATTGCGCGAGCATTCCCGCGCCGCTGAAACCCTGCTGAACCCTGCCGAACTGCATATGGTTTTGAGCGAGGCGATGGCGCAAATTGCCGTGCGTCCGCCCTATGGCGGGCATCCGCGTATGGCGATTTATGGCCTGCTTGAATCGCGCATGACGCGGGCGGACTTGGTGATTTGTGGCGGTTTGAATGAGGGCAGTTGGCCGCGCATTCCTTCGCCTGATCCCTTGCTCGCCCCGCCAATATTGCGCGCGCTTGGCGTACCGGGGGCAGATTTCCGCATTGGTCTGTCGGCGCATGATTTGGCCGGTGCATTGGGCGCACCCAAGGTTGTGCTCAGCCGGTCTGCGCGCGATGCAGAAGGACCTGCGATCCCATCGCGTTTTCTGCTGCGAGTGGAGGCTTTGCTGGGCGAATTGGGGAAGGAGCACCGGCAAGAGGACGCACCCAAATGGGCCAAAGCGCTCGACCGGCAAGCAGCACAATTGCCGCAATATGGGCGCCCAAAACCCAACCCCAACGCGGATTTGCGCGATGTGCCGATTAAGGTCACAGGGCTCGACCGTTTATTGGGCGATGCGTTCCAATTTTATGCCAGCGACATTTTGCGTCTGAGTGAGATGGAGGCTCTCGATGAACCGATTGGGCCCGCGTGGCAGGGCACAGTGGCGCATGAAATCCTCGATACTTGGCACAAGGCGCGCGAAAATGATCCGGCGGTTTCGATCAGCCAAATTGCGAATGAGCATTTGGAGGGCAAGCATGTCCATGCCTTGCTGTGGGGGCTGTGGCAGCCGCGCTTGCTCGAAGCGCTGGAATGGATTGCCGCAAAAGTGCGCGAAGCCGAGCCTGAACGCCGTGTCATCGCGTCTGAATGCAAGGGCGGTATGACAGTGGACGGGGTGAGAATTCATGGCCGCGCCGACCGGATTGACCGGCTTGCAGATGGCTCACTCACAATCGTTGATTACAAGACTGGCAAGCCGCCATCCTATGCTGAGGTCGATGCAGGTTTTGCGCTGCAATTGGGCCTGCTTGGGATGATCGCGAGCGATGAAGGTTTTAAGAAAGAAGGGCAGATTGTCGCATCCGGCGAGGCGCGCGGCTTTGAATATTGGTCTTTGAAAAAGGACAAGGACAGCTTTGGCTTGATGAGCGATATGCTGAAAATTCCGCGCAAGAAGAATGAGCGCCGCGAGCCGGAAGATTTCCTCGCCAAACACGCAGAGTATTTGGACAAGGCCATCACGGAATTTATCAAGGGAACAGAGCCTTTTACCGCGCGCCACAATCCTGACTACAAGGGCTATAACACGTACGATCAATTGATGCGGCTCGATGAGTGGGAACGCAATTTGGGCGATGAAGCCGGTGATGCAGGAGACGCATCATGAGCGGCGCGGTGTTTGAGCTTAAAGACGCACAGCGTGATGCGGTTGAACCCTCGCAATCGGTGTGGCTCTCCGCTTCTGCAGGTACAGGCAAAACGCAGGTTTTGTCGGCGCGCGTTTTGCGTCTGCTGCTGGAACCCAATGTGCGCCCAGCGGATATTTTGTGCCTAACCTTCACCAAGGCGGGCGCTGCGGAAATGGCGGTGCGTATTAATGAGGTTCTGGCGCGCTGGGTTCGGTTGGAACCGGCAAAGCTTGGGTTAGAGCTCCGGCATATTGGTGCAGATTTCGGCCCCGAAACACAGGCGCGCGCGCGGACTTTATTTGCCAACGTTTTGGATTGCCCCGGCGGCGGATTGCGCATTGATACGATCCATGCCTTTGCCCAGTGGCTGCTCGCGAACTTCCCAAGCGAGGCGGAGATCATCCCCGGCGCGCGGCCAATGGAAGACCGGGAGCGGGAATTGCTTTCGCGCGATTGCTTGGGCGAAATGCTCACCGAAGCACAGCGCACGCAGGACACCGCTTTGCTGGATGCGGTTAGCATGTTTACGCGGCGCAAAGATCCCGATGCCTTGCGCAAATGGGTGATGCGCTGCGCGAATATGCAGGAATTGTGGACGGGGCCAGCGGCGCTTCAACCGCCAATGCGTCCGCGTATATTAGCGATGCTTGGCGCGCCCAGCGATGCGGATATGGACTGGGTGGCAGAGGCGCTGGGGCCGGATGTTTTTCCGGATGAAGTGCTCCACAAAATGCGTCCGACGCTGCTCAATTGGAGCACAAAGACAGCGACAGAGACACTCGATGCGATGGCCGCATGGATGCCATTGGATGCGGCGGGACGCTTGGCGAAACTCGCCGTTTTGGATTCGGCGTTTCATACGAAGAAGGCCACGCCCAAGGTGATGAAAAAGCCTTGCGAGGCGGATCCCGAGTTTGCGCGCTATCAGGACGAATTGGCCGAAGCAGTTGCGGGTGCGAAAACCCGCCAGAAATTACTGGAGTTGGCCGATTTCCTGGCGCCATCGCTTGAAATGGGCCGAGCCTTTGCTTTGCGCTGGGATGAGACAAAGACCCGCGAAGGACTGCTCGACTTTGACGATTTGATCCGCCGCGCCGCTCAGCTTTTGTCGAACCAAGAAGCCAGCGATTGGATCAAGTTTAAGCTCGACCGCCAGTTTAATCATGTGCTCGTCGATGAGGCGCAGGATACCAATAAGCCGCAATGGGATATCTTCGATGCGTTGATCGGTGACTTCTTTGCAGGCGAGGGCGCTAAAGGCGACGGTGTCACCCGCACGGTCTTTACCGTGGGCGATTACAAGCAGGCGATATTCGGCTTCCAAGGCACCAGTCCTGACAATTTCGAGGCGGCAAAAAAGCGGGTCAGCAAGCGCATGTCTGATGCTTTGCAAAATTCTGCGGAGGCGCGGTTTGGGCAGGGCGGCAATCGGGGTGATTTGCAAGACCTCGACCTTGGCCGTTCATTCCGCACCGCCAATGTGGTGCTCGATTTCGTCAACCGCATGATCGCAGCGATTGGGCCGAGCGCATTTGGCCTGAAAAATGACCCATCTGACCATGTAGGCGAAGAGCGCCCCGGCCTTATAACCTTATGGGAGCCCGTTCGCGATACGAGTGACCGCGATGATACGCAGGCTTCTGACAGCGAAGAGGGCGATGAAGGTTGGCTTGCGCGGCATGACCGCAAGATGGCGGATAAGATCGCGGAGGAGGTCAGCGATTGGGTCTCAGGCCGCGAGCCATTTGTCCTTGCAAAAGGCGAAAAACCGCGCGCCGCGACGCCCGGCGACATTATGGTGTTGGTGCGCAGCCGCAAGGAACTCGCTGGGCTGATCGTTGCGCGTCTCAACGCAAAACATGTGCCTGTTGCCGGGGTGGACCGCCTGCGCCTTGGCGCGCCGCTGGCGGTGAAGGATTTGATGGCGGCCTTTCGCTTTGCCGCGCAGCCTTTGGATGATCTCAACCTTGCCAATTTGCTCAGCAGCCCGCTGATCGGTTGGACGCAAGATGATATTCTAGCGCATGTTCCGCGCGAGGAAAAAAAGCGGTTGTGGCCGCATCTGGGCGATATTGATGCGCCGTTTGTGCAAGAGACGCGCAAACAGCTGATTGAGCTGTTGAACTTGGCAGATTTTGAAACGCCAGAGGCATTGCTGAATTGGATGCTCACCGGCCCATGGCAGGGGCGGCGCAAGTTGGTTGCGCGGCTTGGGCAAGAGGCCAATGATCCGATTGATGAGCTGATCAATGCCGCCTTTGCGTATGAGGCGATCCAAACGCCGAGCCTTGCCGGTTTTATCGATTGGTTCGATGCGGGCGAGGGCGAGCTAAAACGCGATCCGGGTGAGGCTGCGGACCTTGTGCGGGTGATGACGGTTCACGGTTCCAAGGGGCTGCAAGCACCCATCGTGATCCTTGCCGATGCGACCAGTGAACCGGGGCGGCCAAGCGATCTGTCGCTTAAAGAACTTGTGCCCGGCAATGATGAGCCGCGCGAAATTCCTCTGCCAGCGCTGCGCTCAGATGAGCGTGCTGGGCCGGTTGAAGAGGCGCATGAAGCGGCCAAAATTGCTGGACTTCAAGAGCATTGGCGCCTGTTTTATGTGGCGATGACTCGGGCAGAGGAAGCGCTGTTTATTGGCGGTTCGCTCAGCCCGAAAATGAAGGATAAGCCGCCGCATGAGGATAGCTGGTACGCCCGCGTTGCTCCGCAAATGGGCGAGGATGTGCTGGCTCATAAGATTTGGGGCGGTATGCGAGAAATGGGGTATCGCGCTCAGCTGACCACGCAAGATGATGAAGCGGCAGATGAGCCCAAGGCTCAAATTCCGGAATGGGCGTTAAAGCCTGCTCCGATAGAAGCGCGCCCGCCGCGTCCCCTTGCGCCATCATCCATCGCGGAACCGGCCGATGTTGAGCCCCCGACGCCCTCTGGCTATTCCGCGCTTGCGGCGCGCCGCGGGGTGCTGATCCATGCTTTATTGGAGCGTTTGCCTCATTTGGCCTCATCTGGCCTCGATGTCTCGGCACGGGCATGGCTGGCCGCACAAGCGCCCGATCTGCCCGAAAGCGACCGCGCCGAAATGGCCGAGCGCGCAATAGCTGTGCTCAGTGATCCCGCCTTTGCGCGGGTGTTTGCCAAGGATGCATTGGCCGAGGTGCCTTTGTCTGCGACCGTTGGCGGAGATGTGATTGCGGGCACTGCCGACAGGCTGCTGGTCACGCCAGAGGAAGTCGTCGTCGTTGACTTCAAAACCGCGCGCCGTCCGCCGGAAACACTGGAGAGCATTCCCAAATCGACGCTGAAGCAGATGGCGGCCTATGTTGCGGCGTTGCAAGTGATCTATCCCGGGCGCAAAATCAGCGCCTGCGTGCTTTACACCCAGACACCGCAGATTTTCGCGCTTCCGGCTGATTTGCTCAGCGCGCATATGCCTGCATCCAGCGCCCCTTAGAACCGGCGCTACCATGGGGGACAGGAAAGCTATCCCCAATCAGCCGCTGCCAGACGTTGAGAATTGCGCGATCACGCTTAGATAGAGTGTAACGACAATTTGAGGAGATATTCCAATGGCGACCGTCAATGTAACCGATAGCAGCTGGCAAACCGATGTTTTGGCTTCTGAAAAGCCTGTATTGGTGGATTTTTGGGCCGATTGGTGCGGACCGTGCAAGATGATTGCGCCGGCTCTGGAAGAGATTAGCGATGAGCTGGCGGATAGTGTCACTATCGCGAAAATGGACATTATGGAGAACCCCGATACGCCGGGTTCTTTGGGCGTTCAGGGCATCCCTTATCTTGCGCTGTATAAAGGCGGAGAGAAGATCGCTGAAATGACCGGTGCGCGTCCTAAAAGCCAATTGAAAGAATGGCTTGAAGGCGAATTGTGAGAGTTTGAGTTTAGGCGCGGTTGCCGCAAATTAAGCGGTTAGCCGCGCCATAAACTCGTCCCAAATGGCGGGGCTTGATGCACCCACAAGGCCAACCTTATCAGCTGGCGTGTCATGCTGATCAACACGGTATGCACTGCCATCGGTGCGCAGGCATTTGCCACCAGCCTCGTTCAGCCACAAAATTCCGGCGGCATGGTCCCACGGCAAAGTGCGCTTAAAACTGGAAATGTCATTCTCGCCCAAGGCCAAACGCGGATATTGTTCTGCGGCGCAGCGCGGAATATCGACCAAAGTGTAATGCGGTGCGAGTTTTGCATCGACCATCGCTTCTTGTTCCGGTGTTAAAAACATGCGGCTGATCGCGGTGACAGGCGGAGTTTTGCCCGTCGTGCGCGCTTTGATTTTTTCGCCGTTTACAAAAGCTCCTTCGCCGCGGCGCGTATGGCAAAAGCGCTGTTTCAGCGGATCATAAATCCATCCAGCAATGCAGTCGCCGGCATCGGCTAGCGCTACGATAATGCCGAAGGTTTCCTTCCCGGCTGCATAATTCGACGTTCCATCAATCGGGTCGATAATCCAGCATTGGCCAGATAGACGGTCCATTACCGATGCGTCTGCATGCACCGCTTCTTCGCCGACAACAGGCACGCCTGGCGCAAGCTTGGTCAAGGCTTCGGTGAGAAATTCCTCCACCTCCTTGTCGGCCACGGTGACGGGATCATCCTCGCCCTTCATGTCGACATCATCTTCGCTCAGATTGCGCCAGCGCGGCAGGATTGACCGCTCAGATGCAAATTTCATCAGGTCGAGGATTTCATCTTCAAGCGCGCTCATGACCGGTAATCCGCATTGATGGCGATATAGCCATGGGTGAGGTCGCAGGTCCAAACCACCGCGCGGCCTGTACCAATCCCCATATCAACCTCGATAGTGATCTGGTCGCCTTTCAAATGCTCCGCGACAGGTGCCTCATCATAGTCAGCGACAGGCAGGCCGTTTTTCGCAGCCCATATTCCGCCGAAACCGATGGAGAGTTTGTCACGGTCTGCAGGTTCACCCGCTTTGCCCACCGCCATAACCACGCGGCCCCAATTCGCATCCTCGCCCGCAATCGCTGTTTTGACTAGCGGCGAGTTGGCAATCGAGAGCCCGATTGTGCGCGCGCTTTCATCATCGCTCGCGCCGGTAACAGACACGGTGATGAATTTGCTCGCGCCTTCACCGTCGCGCACAACCAATTGCGCAAGCTGGCGGCAAATATCGCTGAGGGCTGCGGCAAAGGCATCGGCGCTGTCATCATCGAAACTGCAGAGTGGCGCATTGCCCGCTTTGCCGGTCGCAAAGGCGAGCACCGTATCGCTGGTCGAGGTGTCGCCGTCCACGGTGATGCAGGAAAAGCTCTGCTTATTGGCTGCACTCAGAAGCTCTTGAAGGAATGCAGGCTCCATCGCTGCATCAGTGAATATATAGCCCAGCATCGTCGCCATATCGGGCGCGATCATGCCGCTGCCCTTGATTATGCCGCATAGCTCCACCCGCTTGCCGCCGATCATGGCGGAGGCATGGGCGGCCTTTGGGAAAGTGTCGGTTGTGCCGATGGCTTTTGCAGCCTCTTTCCATCCGCAGGGCTGCGCGGCCAGAGCGGCGGATACGCCAGCGCGGGCCTTATCCATGGGCAAGGGGACGCCGATCACGCCGGTAGAGGAGACCAAGACTTGCGATGGCGCGCAATCCATTCCCTCGGCAACCTGCTCCATAATCTGCTCTACCGCTTCGCGTCCGCGATAGCCGGTGAAGGCGTTGGAATTGCCGGAATTGACGATCAGCGCGCGGGCTGTTCCGCATTTTACTTGGTCGCGGCCCAGTTCAACTTCTGATGAGGCGCATGCGCTCTGCGTAAAGACACCGGCCACGCTGGTTCCTTCGCACAGTTCAACATAGGTGAGATCGGCGCGCTTGTTGATGCTCGCTTTGCCGCCGGGCGCGTCTTTGTAACCGGCATGCTCGACGCGCAAGGTTACGCCAGCGATTTCGGGCATTTGTGGGAAGGGCAGGGCCAAGGGAGAGCGGGTGAGTTCCATGGCCATGTGCCCTAATGCCCAAATCTGTAACCGGCAATATTCAGATCGCGGCTCTATTTATTCATTGGAGCGATATGTGGGATGGGCTAGGCCGCGTTTATGAAAAAAGTCGTATCTGCGCTCGCCCTGTCTGCTGCATGTATTGCGGCCCCATCCTATGCTCAATCAGAGGGAGCTGCAGAGGCAGCTGAGCATGCTATCGAGGCGGCTGTGGAGGCTGCGGAAGCTGCTACAACTAAAGGCGCTGCTCGATACCGCGGACCTCGGCTAAGAAATTATCAGTTTATCAAGCCTGCTGACTATCCGGTGGCTGCCTGGCAGTCGAATGAAATGGGCGTGGTTCGATATTCCGTTGATGTGTCCGCTGAAGGAAAGCCGCTCGGCTGCACAATTATAGAAGATGAAGAGCTTACGCGACTTCCCGTGCTTGAGCCTGCCACCTGCAAACTTCTGATAGAGCGGGCGGAATTTCGACCTGCGAAAAACAAGGACAAGGAAGATGTGGCCGGCACATATGAAGGCCGTCACAATTGGCGCAAACGTGAGCCGGAGCTGCCGCAAATGTCGCTAATTTATCAATACACCCATGGTGCAGATGGCGTTTCGAGCGATTGCGAATTCCTGAAAAAGGAAAATCTTCCTAAAAGAATGCGCGAGGATATTGAGCGGGATGAAGCGCGCGGGAAGCTCTGCAGCGGGCCTGCCAGCAATCGGGGCATTCCCTATCGCGATGAAAACGGTGTTCCGATTGCCAAGCGGGTTACGGTAACAATGAATGTCGTTTTGGAAGAGCCAGCGCCTGAGGCCTCTCAATAGTTAATAGCCGCGCTAGACGCAGGCGTTAACCGTGACTATATGACCCGTGTAATGACGCGCCAATTGCTCGCCTTGCTTGCCCTTTTGACCGGCCTTGCTGCTGTCGGCGCACCCGCGCATGCCGCAGATGCTGGTGCGGTAGCTTGCGAAATCGGTGTCAGCATGGACGGCGCGCAGGATGCGCCAGTGGCCAGCGTGCCAGCCCAAATTCCTGCCTCCAATGCCGCACGCACACATAGTGTTGACCCTGTGCCCGCCTTTGCGGACTTGCCCTTGGTCAGCACTGCGCCGGTATTGATCCGCATCGACCGCGCGCAGGAATAGGCCCCACAGCCCATAGGCGGCCTCTGTTCGCTGCTCAATTTTGATTGCACACGTGTTCCGCCGCTGAGCGAGCGCCCGCAAATCCCGCTACAATTTTCTATATTCAGTCCATCTGTAAGGACCCTCAAGCATGTTTCAGAAACTCGCCAAAACCGTATTTGGCTCCTCCAATGATCGCTACGTCAAATCGATTGGCAAGGTCGTCAATCAGGTCGCTGCTTTAGAAGACCAAATCACGGCAATGTCCGATGAAGAGCTCAAAGCGCAAACCGATAAATTCCGCAGCCTATTGGATGATGGCAAGACGCTGGACGATATTCTGCCAGAGGCGTTTGCGACCATTCGCGAGGCGTCCAAGCGTGTCCTCGGCATGCGGCATTTCGATGTGCAGATGATCGGCGGCGTCGTGCTGCACCGCGGTGAAATCGCGGAAATGCGCACGGGTGAAGGTAAGACGCTGGTTGCGACATTGGCGACGTATCTGAATGCGATTGAGGGCAAGGGCGTCCACGTAGTCACGGTCAATGATTACCTCGCCAGCCGCGATGCGGGTTGGATGGGGCAGCTCTATAATTGGATGGGTTTAAGTGTTGGCGTGATCGTGCCGAACATCGACGAATATGCCCGCCGCGATGCTTACAATTCCGACATCACCTACGGCACGAACAATGAGTTCGGCTTTGATTATCTGCGCGACAATATGAAGCATGAGCGCGGCCAAATGGTGCAGCGTCCATTTAACTTTGCCATCGTTGATGAGGTCGACTCGATCCTGATCGACGAGGCGCGCACGCCGCTGATTATCTCTGGCCCGACCGAAGACAAATCAGAGCTATATGTCTCTGTCGATCTGGTCGTGAAGGAAATCCCAGAGGATTGGTATGAGAAGGATGAAAAGACCAAGAACATCCAGCTCACCGAGGATGGCACAGAATCTGTTGAGCAGCTGCTGATCGAACGCGGCCTGCTGGAAACGGAAAACCTCTATGACGTGGAAAACACGCAGGTTGTCCACCACCTCGATCAGGCGCTCAAAGCGGTTCACATGTTCAAGCGCGATACCGACTATATCGTGAAAGACGATAAGGTCGTTATCATTGACGAATTTACCGGCCGGATGATGGACGGACGGCGCTGGTCCAATGGTCTGCACCAGGCGGTTGAAGCCAAGGAAGGCGTCACGATTGAGCCTGAGAATCAGACCATGGCCTCGATCACCTTCCAGAACTATTTCCGCATGTATCCCAAGCTTTCCGGCATGACCGGCACGGCGGCAACAGAGGCGTCAGAATTCTGGGACATCTACAAAATGCACACGGTCGAAATCCCGACCAATGTCGAAGTTAAGCGCATCGATGAAGACGATGAGTTTTACAAAAACACGATGGATAAATTCGCCGCCATTGCCAAAGCGATTGCGGAAAAATCACAGATTGGCCAGCCGGTTTTGGTGGGTACCGTTTCCATCGAAAAGTCAGAATTGCTTTCCAAATTTCTCGATGATGAAGGCGTAAAGCACGAGGTGTTGAACGCGCGCCAGCACGAACGTGAGGCGCATATTGTTGCGCAGGCTGGCCGGATTGGCGCGGTGACCATCGCCACCAATATGGCGGGCCGCGGCACGGATATTCAGCTTGGCGGCAATCTTGAATTTCGTATCGAAGAAGAGCTTGGCGATATGGAGGAGGGCGCGAAAAAAGACGCCGCTCTGGCCAAGATTACTGCCGAAGTTGAGGCCGAAAAAGCCAAGGTTCTGGAGGCGGGCGGTCTGTTCGTCTTGGGCACAGAGCGCCATGAAAGCCGCCGTATCGATAACCAGCTGCGCGGCCGTTCTGGCCGTCAGGGTGATCCGGGCCTCTCGCGCTTTTACCTCTGCCTTGAAGATGATCTTTTGCGCATTTTTGGTCCAGACACACTCTTTGCCAAAATGATGAATTCTAACCTCGAAGACGGCGAGGCTATCGGTTCCAAATGGCTGTCAAAAGCGATTGAGACCGCGCAGAAAAAGGTTGAGGCGCGCAATTATGAAACGCGCAAACAGGTCGTCCAATATGATGATGTGATGAATGACCAACGTAAGGTTATTTACGAGCAGCGCTCCGAAATCATGGATTCGGAAACCGTTGATGATGTCGTGGTGGATATGCGCCATGATACGATCAATGCTTTGGTTGCCGATGCTTGCCCTGCCGGTTCTTATCCGGAGCAATGGGATATTGCTGGCCTCAAAGAGCGCGTCGAAGATGTGCTTGGTCTTGCTCCCCCGCTGGATGAGTGGATGGAAGAAGACCAGCTTGAGCCTGAGATCATCGAGGAACGCATTAGCGGCGCGGCTGACGGCGTGATGGATGCCAAGCTGGCGAACACCGACAGCGGCGTTTGGCGTCAGATTGAGAAGAGCATTCTGCTAGAACGCCTCGATTTCCATTGGAAAGAGCACCTCGCCACATTGGATGCTTTGCGCCAAGTCGTGTTCCTGCGCGCCTATGCCCAAAAACAACCGATCAATGAATATAAGCAAGAGGCGTTTGGGCTGTTTGAAAAAATGCTCGACACTCTGCGCGAGGATGTGACGAAAATTCTGGTGAAGGCGGAGCTACAAATGGCGCCGCCAGAAGCGGGTGATTTGCCGGATCTGCCCGATTTTCTGACTGGGCATATCGATCCGCTGACAGGGCTCGATAATTCCAATGATGGCGATGGTTCGGCTGAGAGCCCCGCTTTGTTCGGTTCGCTTGCAGGCAGCCCGCGCGCAGCGGCAAGTCCGGGCGGAGCATTGGGCGAAGACCCATATGCCGGCCAAGAGATCAGCCGCAATTCGCCATGTCCATGCGGTTCAGGCAATAAATACAAGCATTGCCACGGGGCAGCCGGCGGGCGGGTATCGTCTGGTGCATAAGCAAGGCAATCACCAGTCATAGGCATGTGTAAATGAGCGCTGGCGTGCCCCTTGGCCTGATCACGGCGTTCTTTATTACTGCGCTGCTTTATGCCTCTGCGGGGTTTGGCGGCGGTTCGACCTATGCCGCTTTGCTGGCTTTGTCGGGGCTCGATTACCGCCTGCTGCCAGTGCTGGCTTTGGCGTGCAATATAGTCGTGGTGGCGGGCGCAAGCGTGCGCTTTGCCAGCGCCAAGATTACGCCATGGAAAGGGGCGCTGTTGCTCACGGGTATCGCTGCACCTGCGGCATTCCTCGGCGGGCTGACCCCAATTGCTCAAGACAGTTTTATGTGGCTGTTGGGGGCAAGCCTGCTGCTCACCGGCGCGACCATGTTCTTGCCTGTTGGGACGAGAGAAGCAGGCGAGCAGGGCGCGCCTACACGCCTTGCCAAATTCATGCCCGTGGCCGCTTTGCCGCTGGGTTACCTTGCTGGATTGGTCGGTATTGGCGGAGGGATATTCTTGGCGCCGCTGCTCCACCTCACCCGCTGGAACAATGCCCGCGCAATCGCGGCAACGGCCAGCCTGTTCATCCTGATCAATTCAGCCTTTGGGCTCGCGGGGCAATTGCTCAAAAGCGGGCCTGCGGTTCTGACTGGCGCGGTCTATGGCGGCCTAGCATTGCTGGTCGCGGTTGCCATTGGCGGGCAAATCGGCAGTCTGCTTGCAGTGAAGTTTTTACCGCAGAGGTTGATCCGCTGGCTAACCGCAGCGCTGGTCATTTGGGTCGGCGCGCGCCTGCTGCTCGGCATTTAGCCAAGCGCACCTTCGTTCAATATGTTGGAGCGGGTAAAATGGCTCCCCGAGTTGGATTCGAACCAACGACCAAGTGATTAACAGTCACCTACTCTACCGCTGAGCTATCGGGGAGCAGCAACGGGTTTTTCTGCCCGAAGCGAGAGGCGCGTATATGGCGCAGTCTTTTAGAATGCAACCCACTTCCGCGCGGTTAAACAGCAAATTGTTCCGCAGCGATCCGATCGTCGAGGGAATGGCCCGGATCAAACAGCAAAGTTAGGCTAGATTTGCGCGCGATAGAGACAGAAACCTCCGCAATATCACGCAGTTCTTTTTGATCGGCCACCGCCAGAACAGGGCGCTTGCGCGGCTCATTGATCTTGAAACGAATTTTGCTGCGATCCGGCAAAATTGCCCCGCGCCAATTGCGCGGACGAAATGCGGAGATTGGGGTGAGGGCAAGCAGCCGCGATTCGAGCGGGAGAATCGGGCCATTGGCGGATAGGTTATAAGCGGTGGAGCCAGCGGGCGTGGACAGCAGCACTCCGTCGCAGACCAATTCTTCAAGCCGGACATTGCCATCCACCGACACTTCGATCTTGGCCGTCTGACGCGTTTCGCGCAAAAGCGAGACTTCATTGATCGCAAACCAATCGCAGGATGCGCCGCCTTGCGTAGTCGCTTGCATCCGCAATGGAGGAATGGAGAACCCGCGCGCTGCGTTCAATCTTTCAAGGAAATCAGCATCATCATTGCGGCTGTTCATCAGAAAGCCCACCGTGCCAAGGTTCATGCCATAGGCGGGAATAACGCGGCCTTCATCCAGCATGGAGTGCAGAACGGCGAGCATATATCCGTCACCGCCCAGCACGACGACGGCGTCGGCTTCAGCGAAAGGCACCCATTCATGCTTTGCCAGCAAGCCTTGATAGGCTTCTTGTGCGCGCTCTGAATCAGAGGCGAGTAAGGCAATTTTTTTGTACTTTTGCGTGTCGGCCACTTGGGTCCCCCGGATAAAGCTGAAGCTTGCGACCTATTTTTTCGCTGTTGTATGTGGGGCTGTGCCATTTTTCAACGCATTGCAATTGGTGGCTGCTTACGAAATTCGCTAGGGGTAGGGGGCAAACATGGTCAAACCGCCATCATATCGCCCCACTATGCGCAGCAATGCTCTGCCGCCAGCGCTCGAATCGTCGCTGCAGGCGGATTTGCTCAGCGCGCTTAGCCGTGATGAGATCGAGGTTTTGTTCCAGCCGCAATTTGCTTGCGCTGATGGCCGAATGGTTGGCGCAGAGGCCTTGTCACGCTGGCAGCATCCCAGCCTTGGTGAGATTGGCGCGCGGGATTTGTTCTCCATTGCAGAGAAAGCTGGGCTGGTTGCGCCGGTATCGCGTCATGTGGTGGCGCAGGCATTGGAGACGGCGCGGGCTTGGCCCGATACGCTGACATTGTCGCTCAATATTACTCCAGAAGAAATTGCAGAGCCGAGCTTTGCGCGCGATTTTGCCTCGCTGGTTGGGCGTTCAGGCATCGCGCCCTCGCGCTTGACGCTGGAGATTACAGAGGATGTGCTGCTCAATGATCTCGATCTGGCGGCAGAGGCGCTGGAAGCGCTGAACGGCGCGGGCCTCAAAATTGCGCTGGACGATTTTGGCGCGGGCTATTGCAACTTTAGCTACCTAAAGAGCCTGCCGCTTAATCTGCTGAAGCTAGACCGCGCGATGATCGAGGGGATTACAAATGATCCGCGCGATTTGGCGGTAATGCGCGCGATTGTCACGCTGGCCCATGCGCTGGAATTGGAAGTGGTCGCCGAAGGTATCGAAACAGAGGCGCAGCGTCAGGTGATTGTCGCAGAAGGCTGCGCTTATTGGCAGGGTTTCTTGCGGGCCGAACCAATGCGCAATGCGGAAATGCTGAAATTCGCTGATATGTAAGCGGTTATTTAGCAGCTTTCTGCGCGACCCCGCTCAATCCCTTTGTCAGTTGGTACAGGCCGTTAAGGCGGCTTTTCGGGTCGCTCCACGCACGGTTGATCACCAACTTCATATCAGGACGCAGTTTGGCCGTATCTTTCAGCCTATCAACATAATTGAGAAGACCTACCGGATCGGGGAAATCATCCTTGTGGAAGGTGACCAAGGTTCCGCGCGCGCCCACATCAATTTTGGCGATATTGGCCGTGATGGCCTGATGCTTGATCTCAATCAGGCGCACAAGATTGGCGGTGGCATCGGGCAATGGGCCAAAGCGGTCGATCATTTCAGCCGCCATCGCCTCGATCTCGCCCTTGTCCGCTGCATCATTCAAGCGGCGATAGAGCGCCATGCGCACGGCGAGGTCAGGCACGTAATCTTCGGGAATCATAATCGGCGCATCGACAGTGATCTGCGGCGATAGAGCATCGCGTTCCATGGGCATTCCAGCTTCGCCCGCTTTTGCTGCCAAAATCGCGTCCTCGAGCATGCTTTGATACAGCTCAAAGCCGACCTCGCGAATATGGCCTGATTGCTCATCGCCCAGCAGATTGCCTGCGCCGCGAATATCGAGATCATGGCTGGCAAGCTGGAATCCAGCGCCAAGCGTATCAAGATCGCCGAGCACTTTAAGCCGTTTCTGCGCAACCTCTGACAGCGCCGTATCCTTGGCATGCGTCAGATAAGCGTAAGCGCGCAGTTTGGAGCGGCCCACACGCCCGCGCAGCTGGTACAATTGCGCGAGGCCAAAAATGTCGGCGCGGTGAATAATAATGGTGTTGGCAGAAGGCAGATCGAGGCCGCTTTCCACGATGGTGGTGGAGAGCAGGACCTCATATTTGCCCTCGTAAAAGGCGCTCATCCGCTCTTCAATTTCGCCTGCGCCCATCTGGCCATGCGCGCTGATCGATTTGACCTCTGGCACATGCTCGGCAAGCCATTCTTCAACATCCGCCATATCGGCAATGCGCGGCACGACGATAAAGCTCTGTCCGCCGCGGTGATGTTCGCGCAGCAAAGCCTCGCGCATCACCATATCATCCCATTCCATCACATATGTGCGCACAGCGAGACGGTCGACGGGCGGGGTTTGGATGGTGGAAAGCTCGCGCAGGCCGGTCATCGCCATCTGCAGCGTGCGCGGGATCGGCGTTGCTGTCAGGGTCAACATATGCACATCGGCGCGCAATTGTTTCAGCTTTTCCTTATGCGTGACTCCAAAGCGCTGCTCTTCATCGACCACAACAAGGCCAAGATTTTTAAACTCGGTCGTCTTTGCAAGGATCGCATGGGTGCCGATAACAATATCGATATCGCCGCTGGCGAGCCCTTCGCGGGTCTGCGTCATTTCCTTGGCAGGGACGAGGCGCGAGAGGCGGCCGATGTTGAGCGGGAAACCGGCAAAGCGCTCTGTGAAATTGGTGAAGTGCTGGCGGGCGAGCAAAGTGGTCGGGGCCACCACTGCAACCTGCTGACCATTCATCGCCGCCACAAATGCAGCGCGCAATGCGACCTCTGTTTTGCCAAAGCCAACATCGCCGCAAACGAGACGGTCCATCGGGCGCCCGCTTTCCAAATCGCGCAGAACATCACCGATTGCGCGGTCTTGATCCTCGGTTTCTTCCCAAGGAAAACGGTCGAGGAATTGGTTGAAGCTAGCTGGATCAGCGGCGAGCACAGGGGCTTTCTTGAGCGCGCGCGCTGCAGCCACTTGCATCAACTCGCCCGCAATTTCGAGGATGCGTTTTTTCAGGCTGGCGCGGCGTTTTTGCCATCCTTCACCGCCCAATTTGTCGAGCATGACTGCATGCTCTGACGAGCCATAGCGCGACAGGACATCGATGTTTTCAACCGGGATAAACAGCTTGTCGCCGCCGCGATATTCGAGTCTGACACAATCATGCTGGCTCTTGCCAACGGAGACAGGCTCAAGCCCCAAATATTTGCCGATGCCATGCTCGACATGGACGACCAAATCGCCGCTGCTGAGCGCTTGCAATTCGGCCATAAACGCATCGGAATCGCGCCGCTTTTTCTTGCGCCGAACCAGCCTGTCGCCCAGCACATCCTGCTCTGTCAGCAGTTCGATCTCATCATTGGCAAAGCCGGTTTCCAGCGGCAGTACCATGGCCACTGGCTGCGCGCGGCCATTCTTCGGTGCGGACATGCCGAGCGCTTCTTGCCAGCTTTCGGCAAGCGCGACCTCTTGGCCTGCCTCGGACAAGATAGATGTGATGCGCGCGCGGCTGCCTTGGGAATAGGCGGCGAAGAGCGGGCGTTTGCCTGATTTCGATAGCGCGCCGAAATGCTGCGCCGCTTCCTCGTAAATATTGGCGCCTTTGCCTCGCTCCGGCGTGAAATCACGGGCCGAGGCAAAGCCGAAATCGAGCACGCTGTCAGACGGCGGTTCAGCAAATATCGAGGCCTTATGCACCGGCTGTGCCGCTGTGCCTGCGTCAAATTCACCTTGCGTCAAATAGAGCGCATCACGAGCAAGCGGCCTGTAGCTGCCTGCTGCCTGTCCCGCCGCCTTGGTGCGAGCTTCGCAATAATCGGCAATGTCCGATGTGCGTTCTTCAGCCGCCGCCGCGCCGCCTGCATCCATCACGACCAGATCATCGGGGGCGAGATAATCGAAAAGCGTTGCAAGTTCCTTTTCGAAAAGCGGCAGCCAATGCTCCATCCCCGCCAATCGCCGGCCGTCTGACACCGCCTCATACAAGGGGTCTTGCGTTGCGGTCGCACCAAATTGTTCGCGGTAACGGCTGCGGAAACGTTTGATTGAGGCTTCGTCCAGCAAAGCCTCTGATGCGGGTAGCAGCAAATGCTCCTTCAGGCGGCCCGTGCTCATCTGTGTCGATGTGTCGAACAAGCGCAGGCTTTCCAGCTCATCCCCAAAGAAATCGAGCCTCAGGCCCTGATCCAAGGATGATGGGAAGATATCAACAATCGAACCACGCACCGCAAATTCGCCATGGTCGACGACGGTATCAACGCGGGAATAGCCTTGGCGTTGCAGCAAAGCGGCCAGGCTTTCATGCCCAATCATTGTGCCGACTTTAAATTCGCGCACGCTTTCACGAATGCGGAAAGGCGTAAGCGCACGTTGAAGCACTGCGTTCACCGTGGTCACGATCAGCTGCGATCCGGTCAGCGGCGCCTGCATCTTAAACAGAGCCGCCAGCCGGTTTGCGCTAACCGATAAAGCGGGGCTGGCGCGGTCATAAGGCAGGCAATCCCACGCAGGGAATTCCACAACATCAATCTCTGGCGCGAAATAACGCGCTGCATCACCAATGGCGCGCATGCTGGCATCATCGGAAGCCACGTAAACCGCGCGGCCTTTGCTCGCCCGTGCCAAATCCGCCAGCACCATAGGCTGCGCACCGCGGGCAAGCGAGGCGAGGGTGAGCGGCTGCGAAGAGCCGATAAGGCGGTCAATATTGCTCATGCGTTTCGGCGGCCCGTTAGCGCGGGATCTCAACAAAATCGAGACGCTGCATTGCTGTCATTTGCGCGCCCATGAAACGCTGCGGAACTTCGGCAGTGCCAAACGCCCATGCCAGCACATCGACATCATCTTCATCAAGCAAAGCTTCAAACCAAACGAGCGCGGCCTCATCCCAATCGGGCGAATAGCGATCGAAAAACCCGCCAAAGGTGTAATCCGCCTCGCGCGTGCCGCGGTGCCAGCTGCGGAATTTGGCGCGTGCCATTCTGGTGTCGAAATCGAGGGGTTGAGCAGTCATGCCCGCCGGTTAATCCACTCGCCGAAAGGGTGCAAGCATTGATGGTGCGGCGTGCCACTTGGATGCGCGCGTGAACCGTTTATAGAAGGCGTTATGCGTCCCGACGAACTCAACCCGCTTTTTGCCGAAACCGATACGCTGGACGGTATTGGCCCAAAGCTGATGAAGCCGCTGGAAAAGCTCGGCCTGACGCGGCTGCGCGATGCGCTATACCATCTGCCAGAGAGGTTTGTGACGCGGCGCGTAATCGAAAGTTTGGACGACGCGAGCGAGGGCGAGCAGGTCATCATCACGCTGACCCCGACAGAGCACCGCGCACCCTATAATCCCGGGCGCGGGCCATATCGCGTGTTGGCGCAGGACAGCATTGGCAATATTTGCGCGCTGACGTTTTTTGGCCGCGCTTCCTATGGTGCGAAGAAACAGCTGCCTGTAGGCGAGAAGCGCTGGATTGCAGGCCGCCTCGATCGTTACGGCGATATGCTGCAAATTGTCCATCCCGATCATATTGAGAAAGAGGGCGGTGAAACCTTGGGCCAACTGTGCGAGCCGGTCTATCGTCTGTCTGATGGTTTGACGCAGGCGCGAGTCACATCGCTGGCTAGCCAAGCATTGGAGCGCGTCCCGCAATTGCCCGAATGGATTGAACCCACGCAATTGGAGAAGGAGGGCTGGCCGTCTTGGAACGATGCTCTCAGCCTAGCTCACAAGGGCGACAATGCCGCCGCGCGTGACCGGCTTGCCTATGATGAGTTGCTCGCCAATGCTCTGGCGCTGAAATTGGTGCGCGCAGACAATCGCCGCCGCAAAGGGCAAGCATTGATCGGCGATGGCGGGCTGCGCGGTAAGCTTGAATTGCCGTTTCCATTGACCGGCGCACAGACGCGGTCTGTGTCAGAGATTGAAGGTGACTTGGCGCAGGAATCGCCGATGCTGCGCCTTCTTCAAGGTGATGTGGGTGCCGGTAAAACGGTCGTCGCTTTAGAGGTTATGTTGATTGCCAATGAGGCGGGCAAGCAGGCCGCATTGCTGGCCCCCACAGAAATTCTCGCCCGCCAGCATTATGCAACTTTGCGCGAAATTGCCGCGCCCACCGGCGTTGAAGTCGCGATCCTAACGGGCCGCGACAAGGGCAAAGCGCGCGAGAGCATTTTGATGGGATTGCTGGATGGTTCGATTGATATCGTCGTTGGCACTCATGCGATTTTCCAGGATACAATTGCCTATAAAGACCTTGGCCTTGTTGTGATTGATGAGCAGCACCGTTTCGGCGTGGCTCAGCGTTTGCAGCTGGCGAGCAAAGGCAAACGTTCGCCGCATACGCTTGCGATGACAGCAACGCCGATCCCGCGCTCTTTGACCCTTGCGCAATATGGCGAGATGGATGTCAGCCGCCTTGATGAGCTGCCGCCGGGCCGCCAAGCGATTGATACCCGCGTGGTGCCGCAAGACCGGATGGATGATGTGGTCGCAGGGGTCGCTCGTCATATTGAAAGCGGGCAACAAGCCTATTGGGTGTGCCCGATGGTGCGCGAAATGGACGGCGCGTGGCAGCAGAATGATATTGCGGCCGCTGAAGCGCGTTACGCTGCGCTGAAAGAACGTTTTGGCGATGATGTCACCATGGTTCACGGCCAGCTCGACCCAAAGGTAAAGGACGCAAACATGCAGGCCTTTGCCAGCGGCAAGGTAAAGCTGCTGGTTGCGACAACTGTGATCGAAGTCGGCGTCGATGTGCCTTCCTCTACACTGATGGTGATCGAACAAGCAGAACGTTTTGGCTTGGCACAGCTGCATCAATTGCGCGGACGTGTGGGGCGTGGCAGCGAGAAATCGGTATGTTTGCTGCTGCGCGGCGGTGAATTGTCGGAGACAGGGCGCAAGCGCTTGGCTTTGATGCGCGAGACGCAGGACGGTTTCCGCATTGCAGAGGAAGACCTTGCCCTTCGCGGCGGAGGCGAATTGCTTGGTACACGCCAATCGGGGGATGAGGCCTTCCAAATCGCAGATCTAGAGCAGATCACGCGGTTCCTGCCCGTTGCAGACGCAGATGCGCGGCTGTTGATGGACCGTGATGGCGGCCTGACTTCTGAGCGGGGCGAGGCGGCGCGTATGCTTCTCTATCTGTTTGAACGCGATTGGGGCGTGCAATTGCTGCGCGGAGGATAGCTCAGCTAGACTTGAGCTTTTTAACGAGGGCTTCAGCGGCGGCTGAAACATCATCCCAAGTGAACTGAAAATGTTCCTCGCCATCATAATAAGGGTCGGCAATGGCCGCGCCCTCGCGCCCTTCGACTGCATCCATCAGCAGGGAAATTTCAGCCGTCGCTTCCTCAGGCTTCACCGCTTCAATATTGGCAAGGTTCTGGTGGTCCATGGCAAAGATTTGGGTGAATCGCGTGAAATCATCTGCGCATAATTGCCGCGCCTGAAGGCTGCCAATATCCACCCCATGCCGCGCTGCAGTTTCAATCGAGCGCGGATCAGGCGGGCTGCCGACATGATAGGCAGCCGTGCCGCAGCTATCACAATCCGCATCCAATCCCGCCGCCTGCGCAGCGCCCCGAAACGCGCCCTCTGCCAAGGGTGAGCGGCAGATATTGCCAAGGCATACGAACAAGAATGAAGGTTTGGTCATTGGAAAACCTTACTGGACGGTGGGGGGCAAGGACAATATGTCTTAGCCAAGTGATCAGGGGATTTTTGATGCGCCGTTTTCTATCCAGCCTTGCCGTAATTGCCGCTTTGGCCGCGGCTCCTGCCCATGCTGGGCCAGCCGAGGATTTCGAAACTCTGCGCGAGGATGTGTGGCAACGCACGCTTGATGACAATCCCATGCTGGCCACGCGCTTAGGAGATCGGCGCGGGGATGGGCAGCTGGGTGATTTGTCGCTGCAGGAATATGAGGCGGAAATTGAGCGGGCGCGGGTGTTCTTGGCGCGGCTCAATGCGATTGATGCAGACGCTTTGCCAGAGAAGTACCGGATTGATTTTGCGATCCTGAAGCGCAGCCTTGAGGACAATATCGCGGGCGGCGCATTCGATCAGAACCGCTACACCATCTTCACCAATCGCGGCGGTTGGTTCACCAATTTCACCTCGCTGCCGGGTCGCTCACCCTTTTTCACCGCTGCGGATTTTGAAAGCTATGTCAGCCGGTTAGAGGCTTTTGCGCAGGTCAATGCCGATGGTATTGCGCGCAGCAGGGAAGCCATAAAACGCGGGCTCACGCAGGCTTGTGAACCGATGCAGGGTTTGGAAGACCGCATCGCACGCCAAATCCCTGAGGATTACAAAGACTCGCCATTTTGGAAGCCCTTTGCGGGCGAAAAACCTTCGTCAATCTCCGCGGCGCAATGGGAGAATTTGCAGGAGAAAGCCAGCGTGGCATTGGAAGAAGCGGTCCTGCCTTCTTACAGCGAATTCCTGGCATTCTACACAGAGGAATATGCGCCCAGTTGCCGCACTGGCGCGCCGGGCATCCTCTCCACCAAGGGCGGGGATGAGTATTACGCCTACCGCGTCAAAAGCTTCACCACGACCGAAATGACGCCGGATGAAGTGCATGATTTGGGCCTCTCAGAGGTCGCCCGCATTCGCAGCGAAATGGTCGAAGTGGCCACCAGTGCAGGCTATGAAACGCGCGAGGCGTTCATTGAGCATCTGCGCACGGACCCCAAATATTACATGACCGATGCGGGCGAATATCTGCGCTATACGCAGGCTCTGGCGAAGGAAATCGATGGCTGGATGCCTAAGCTGTTCGGTACTTTGCCGCGCCAGCCTTACACCGTTGAGCCCATTCCTGCCGCGCGCGCACCGGGCAACACCACCGCTTATTACGAGCGCGGCGCGTTGGAGATCGGTCAGCCGGGTATTTACCGCCTCAACACCACCGAATTGGATCAGCGCCCGCTTTGGGAATTGCCGGCATTGGGCGTGCATGAAGCGGTGCCGGGGCATCACCACCAGATCGCTTTGCAGCAGGAATTGGATATCCATCCCCTGCGCGCCAATGGCAGCTATTTCACCGCTTTCGTTGAGGGCTGGGGGCTTTATTCCGAACGCCTAGGTATTGAGATGGGCCTGTATGATACGCCCGCCAAACAGATGGGCCGATTGTCCTATGAGATGTGGCGCGCATCGCGTTTGGTCGTCGATACCGGCATTCATTCCAAAGGGTGGAGCAAGAAGCGCGCGGCGGACTTTATGCTCGACAATACCGCGCTGACACCGGCGAATATTGACGCAGAGGTCAATCGCTACATCACATGGCCAGGCCAAGCGCTGGCGTATAAAATCGGCGAGCTAAAAATCCGGGAATTGCGAACACGGGCTGAAACCACGCTGGGCGCAGATTTCGACTTGCGTCAATTTCACGATACGGTTCTGGAGAATGGCGCTGTGCCGCTGGATGTATTGGAGGGGCATGTGGACCGCTGGATAGCGGAGCAAAAGCAGGCTCAAGCGAAGGGCTAAAGCATCTCTTCCAAAATGCGGCGGATGTTCACTCGCGCTTTTAATCTCGCGCCGAGCAATGCGGTGCCAGACACTTTGCGCTGAATGAAGATCGAATCGGGCGGCGGCAAATGCCAGCTCTTTTTATCCTCAGCAATCGCCATACCTTCATCGCGGAGCAAAGGCACAAAGCTGCGGTCACCAAAGTCAAACGGCGCATCTTGGCTCATCTCGCCAACGATAATCTCGATCATTTTACCAATGCGTTCAGGGTGCCGGTCGAGCGCCGCCTGATTGACGAAGCCAGCCGCCTTTGCCGCCAGTTTGATATCCTCTGCATCACCGGCCAAGCCCGCCTTGATCAAAGCACGGTAGCCTTCTGTAATGGACGGCGCGACATCGCGCGTCGCACCAAAATCAAGCAGCACGATCTGCCCAGTTGCAGGGCGGTAGTGAAAATTGGCAAAGTTCGGGTCAGTTTGCATCACGCCCAGTTCAAACAATTCCCGCGCCACCAGACGCATCATCCGCTGCGCCACAGCATCACGCTGTTCCTGCGGCTCATCCTCTAACGTATCAATGGGGACGCCTTCTTCAAAGCTCATCGCAAGGATGTGCGCGCGCGTCAGCCCTTCGTGCAAAGTGGGTATCACAAAGCCATCCTCGCCCGCCAATTTCGAGGCATAGAGCTGCATCTGCTGCCCCTCGCGCACGTAATCCGCTTCTTCTTTAAGCTGTACTTTGGCCGCCTCTAGCAGGCCGGAAATGTCGAGTTCTTCGGGCAAAACGCCCGATATGCGCAGCAAGGTCGCGACATTGTCGACATCGCTGTCCACGCTGTCAGCCACGCCGGGATATTGCACTTTGACAGCGAGCAATTGCCCGTCGCGGGTCATTGCCTTGTGCACCTGACCGATGGATGCAGCAGCAATGGGCCGCGGGTTGAACCATTTGAACTGCCCGCGCCAATCATTGCCCCATTGTTCTTTTAGAATGCCGTCCAATTGCCGCGCTGGCATGAAATTCGCACGGTCACGCAGAGAGGCGAGAATGTCGACCAATTCGGGCGGCAACATATCGCCCGCATCCAGGCTGATCATCTGGCCAAGCTTCATCGCTGCGCCGCGCAAATGCGCCAGCCTGTCGGCGAGCCGCATGGCATTGCCCGGCGTTAGAAGCATATCCTCGACCTTAGGGATTTCGCCCTTGGCTAAACGGCGCGCGCCTTCTGCCAGCATGCCGCCAGCCACGCCGCCAGCCAGCCGCCCGAAACCAGAGAGGCGCGACATGCGTCCGCTGGGCACGGCGCGTTGGCGCGATGCTTTCATACGCTCGGGTGTTTTATCGGATGGATCATCGCTCATTGGGTATGCCTCTGCGCCTCGGCTCAAAGCATTGCAATGCGTTTAGAGCCATCATCTGTTGCGCCAAATGCACGACCATAACGCGTTTAACTGATCGATAGGCCGCCATCGATAGGCAGGCATTGCCCCGTAATATAATCAGAATGGGGCGAGGCATAGAACACCGCTAGTCCTTCCAACCCCGCGTGATCGCCGGGGCGGCGCAAAGGAATGCGTTTCTTCATCCATTCTGCGAATTTGGGGTCAGCCTTGGCCGTAATGTCTGTCTCATAATAGCCAAACAGCAGAGCATTGGCGGTGATTTGATAACGCGCCAATTCAAAGGCGGCGGCGCGGGTTAGGCCGTTTACTGCGGCTTTGGAGGCGGCATAATCGGAAGAGCGATTTACACCCATGATGGATTGACCGGAGGATGTGACTATCAATTTCCCTCCGCGCCCATCAACGGGCCCGCGTTCAATCATATGCTGGGTCACATGCTTATAGACTAGCGCAGGTCCGCGTGTGTTGATCGCAAATGCCGCGTCCCAACCTTCCGATGTCATATCAGGAATAGCCGTGCCTGCGCCCGATACGCCTGCATTGGCAAAGCATGTGTGGACGGTACCAAAATCGGCGACAGTAGCCGCCATCGCCGCCTCTATCTGCGCCTCATCCGCCACATCGCAGGCATAGGATTTGGCCGCGCCGCCATTCAGCGCTGAAAGCTCTTTTACAGCATCGGCATTCTTACTCTCATTGCGCGCCCAAATCGCAACATTGGCACCTGCTTTTATAAGGCCCCGCGCCATGCCGAGCCCAAGCCCGCCATTGCCGCCAGTGATAATGGCCGTTTGGCCCGAAAGATCGAATAAGTCTGTCATTGGGGGAGTGTGGCGGCTCGGCGCGCCCGTGCCAAGCTACCCATGTGGATAGCCGCATATAGCATGAAGCGATTTTCCGTCTTACTAAGGCGTCATGACCAGCGCAGCGATTCCCAGCACGAGCCCCCCGCATCCAGAGCAGCAATATCTCGATTTGATGCGTCAGATTTGGGAGCATGGCAGCGAGCGCAAGGACCGCACTGGTATCGGCACGCGTTCTGTTTGCGGAGCGACTTTGCGCTATGATTTGTCGGGTGGGCAAATGCCGCTGCTGACCACAAAACGCGTTTACTGGAAAACCGCGACGCGCGAGATGCTATGGTTCCTCACCGGCGAAACCAACATTCGCCCACTGGTGCAGCAAGGCGTGAAGATTTGGAATGAATGGCCGCATGCGCGCTATGTCGAGGCAACAGGCGATGACCTTGCATTGGATGATTTTGTCGCGCGGATTGCCGATGATGCCGAATTCGCAGAACGCTGGGGCGATTTGGGGCCGGTTTATGGCAAGCAATGGGTCGATTGGCCCACTTTTCGCTACCGCAAGGATGGCCTGTATGAGCGCGGCGAGGGCATCAACCAAGTCGCCGCAGTGATTGAATGCCTGCGCCATTCTCCCGGTAGCCGGCGGCATATTATCGAAGGCTGGAATGTCGCTCAGCTCGATCAAATGGCTCTGCCGCCTTGTCACAAGACTTACCAGTTTCACGTCAACGGCGAGGGGAGCGATGCGCGGCTCAATTGTGTGCTTTATCAACGCAGCTGCGATGTGGCGCTGGGCCTGCCGTTCAACCTATGGTCGGCGGCTCTGCTGCAATGCATGATTGCGCAGCAAGTGGGTATGCAACCGGGTGAGCTGGTTTGGATGGGCGGGGACGTGCATCTTTACCTCAATCACGAGCATTTGATCACAGAACAGCTGTCGCGGCAGCCATCCGGAAGCCCGCATTTTGCGATCCTTCGTAAGCCTGAAACAATTTTCGACTACAAAATAGAGGATTTTGAGGTGCAAGATTACGCTCCAATGCCTCCGATTAAGGCCCCTGTTGCTGTGTAGTGAACACAGCTTGACCCTTGCTGCGCGTTGAAATAAAAATACGTCACCGCGCATGATTATTAGATCAGCGCTCCGTTTGAGGAGAGTTGTTATGGCCGAAAAGGCCTCCGAAAAAGGCGCAAATCGCCCCGCTTTGTCGCTGCATGTGCCAGAGCCGAAATCGCGTCCGGGCGAGGCGGTGGACTTTGCCGATTTTCCGGTGACGCAGGCTGGCGCTCAGCCGCGGCCCGATGAGACATGCGAGGCAATAGCGACCAGCGATCTTTGCTATGATTTGGTGCGGGTTTTGGGCGATGATGATGCGGCGCATGGCCCGTGGGATCCGAAATTGTCGCCAGGCACTTTGCGCGAGATGCTCCGGCTTATGGCAATGGTGCGCGCTTTTGATGAGCGCATGTTTCGCGGGCAGAGGCAGGGCAAAACTTCTTTTTATATGAAATGCACCGGGGAGGAGGCGACTTCGGTGGCGTCGTCCATGGCGCTGGCCTCTGATGATATGATCTTCCCAAGCTACCGGCAGCAGGGCATTTTGATCGCGCGCGGCTATCCGCTGACAGAGATGATCAATCAGATTTATTCCAACAAGGCGGATAAGCTGAAGGGCCGCCAGCTGCCGATTATGTACTCCAGCCGCGAGCATAGTTTCTTTAGCATTTCCGGTAACTTAGCAACGCAAACCCCGCAGGCGGTGGGCTGGGCAATGGCCAGCGCGATCAAGGGCGACAGCCGCATTGCGGCCACCTGGGTGGGCGAGGGCAGCACGGCAGAAGGGGACTTCCATTCGGCTTGCACATTCGCCGCCGTCTATAATGCGCCCGTGATTTTGAACGTGGTCAACAACCAATGGGCGATCTCCAGCTTCTCCGGTTTTGCCGGCGCAGAACGTACAACATTCGCAGCCCGCGCTTTGGGTTATGGCCTTGCCGGATTGCGGGTTGATGGGAATGATGCGCTCGCCTGCTACGCCGCGCAGCAATGGGCCGCGAACCGTGCCCGCGCCAATGCTGGACCGACATTGATTGAGTTCTTCACCTACCGTGCTGAAGGTCATTCAACTTCCGATGATCCAACAGGCTATCGCAGCGCCCAAGAGCGCGAAGAATGGCCGCTCGGTGATCCCGTCATGCGCCTCAAAAAGCATCTCATCAAATTGGGCGAATGGGATGAGGATCGCCAAGAAGCAATGGATGCGGAATGCGCTTCGCTTGTCAAAACGGCTACCAAAGAAGCTGAGAAAAACGGTATTTTGGGTCACGGCCTCCATCATCCCTTCCGCACCATGTTTGAGGATGTGTTTGATCAACTTCCATGGCATTTGCAGGAGCAGGCGGACCAAGCCCGGCGCGAGCGTGAGATTAAATGGCCCGATGCGCCGCCCTATGATGCTGATGAGTTTGGAGATGCCAAATGAGCGCCTCTGAAACGCAAACCGAACGCCGCCTCAACATGATCGAGGCAATCAACGAAGCGCTCGCAATCAAGCTGGAACAAGACCCTGATGTTATCATCATGGGCGAGGACGTTGGCTATTTTGGCGGGGTATTCCGCGCGACGGCGGGCTTGCAGGAAAAATTCGGCAAAACCCGTGTGTTCGATACGCCCATCTCGGAATGCGGGATCATTGGTGTCGCAGTGGGCATGGGCGCTTACGGCCTGCGCCCTGTCCCAGAAATTCAGTTCGCCGATTACATCTATCCCGGCCTTGACCAATTGGTCAGCGAAGCCGCGCGCCTACGGTATCGTTCTGCGACCGAATATATCGCGCCAATGACGGTGCGCTCTCCCTTTGGCGGAGGCATTTTCGGCGGGCAAACGCACAGCCAAAGCCCGGAGGCGATGTTCACCCATGTCGCCGGGCTAAAAACAGTGATTCCCGCAACGCCATACGATGCCAAGGGATTACTGATCGCGGCGATTGAAGACAATGATCCGGTGATCTTCTTTGAGCCAAAGCGTATCTATAACGCCCCTTTCACAGGCTATTACGATCAGCCGGTTGAGCCATGGAAAAAGCACCGCGACAGCGTTGTTCCTGAGGGGCACTACAAAATCCCGCTTGGCAAAGCGCGCGAGGTGCAATCGGGTGAGGCGCTGACTGTCCTCGCCTATGGCACTATGGTTCATGTTGCCGAGGCAGTGTGCAGCGCAAAGGGCGTAGATGCCGATATCCTTGATCTGCGCACGCTGATGCCGCTGGATATCGAAGCGATTGAAGCCTCAGTGAAGAAAACGGGCCGCTGCATGATTGTGCATGAAGCCACGCGCACATCGGGTTTTGGCGCAGAACTATCGGCGCTGGTGACAGAGCGGTGCTTTTATCATTTGGAAGCTCCGGTAGAGCGCGTTACCGGTTTTGACACACCCTATCCCCATAGCCTTGAATGGGCATACTTCCCCGGTCCGGTTCGGATCGGTGAGGCCATCGACAAAATTTTGAGCGAGTAAGCATCATGGCAAAATTCACATTCAACATGCCCGATGTGGGCGAGGGCGTGGCCGAGGCGGAAATCGTCGAATGGCACGTAAAAGTCGGCGACACTGTTTCCGAAGATCAGCATCTGGTTGATGTCATGACAGACAAAGCCACGATTGATATCGAGAGCCCTGTCGATGGCGTGGTCAGCGCTCTTTCGGGCGATGTTGGCGATGTGGTGGCTGTTGGCGCGATGTTGCTGGAAATTACGATGGAGGGAGAGGGCAATGAACCCGCTCCTGTAACGCCGGCCGAAAAGCCTAAGCCTAAAGCCGAAGCCGCGCCGCCTGCAGCAACCGAAGTCGCACCAGAGCCCGCAGCGCCCGTCGAGGAGCCAGCACCTGCACCAACCGCACCATCGGCTAAAACGCTTGCATCCCCAGCGGTGCGTAAGCGTGCAAAGGAGCTTGGGATTGATCTGGGCGAGGTTAAACCCGCCGCAGATGGCCGTGTGCGCCACGCTGATCTCGATGCGTTTCTGTCCTACAATGCTGGTGGAGGCTTCTCCCCAGCTGGAACTGCGCGCAGTGATGAAGCACTGAAAGTCATTGGTCTGCGCAAACGGATCGCGGCGAATATGGCCGCGTCCAAACGCAATATCCCGCATTTCTCTTATGTAGAGGAAGTGGATGTGACCGATTTGGAAGCGATGCGCGGTGATCTGAATGGTGCGCGCGGCTCTAAACCCAAGCTGACCATGCTGCCATTGATGATTACGGCGATTTGCAAGCTTATCCCAGACTATCCCATGATCAATGCACGCTTTGATGATGAAGCGGGAATTGTGACCCGACACGGCGCTGTGCATCTTGGCATGGCAACACAGACCGATAGCGGCCTGATGGTGCCTGTTATCCGCGATGCTCAGGCAATGAACATCTGGCAGTTGGCGAGCGAGATTACCCGTTTGGCACAGGCGGCCCGCGATGGTTCGGCCAAATCCGATGAGCTTTCCGGCTCGACCTTAACGCTCACCTCGCTTGGGCCTCTAGGCGGCGTGGCCACCACGCCTGTCATCAACCGTCCAGAGGTTGCGATCATTGGCCCCAATCGGATTATTGAACGGCCAATGTTCGTCGCTGATGGCAATGGCGGTGAACGAATCGAAAAGCGCAAGCTGATGAATATATCTATTTCCTGCGATCACCGTGTGGTCGATGGATATGATGCAGCCAGCTTTATTCAGGCGTTCAAAAAGCTGGTAGAAACACCGGTTTTGCTGCTGTCTCAATAGGTTTGATGCAAGTTCTGTAAAAATGATTGAGAATTGCTGCTGGAAGCCGTTGACACTCAATCTTACCCGGCCTAATGGCCTCCCTCCCAAGCGGTGCAAACCACAGTTTGAACGGTCAAGTTTAAGCGGGTGTAGCTCAGTTGGTTAGAGCGCCGGCCTGTCACGCCGGAGGTCGCGAGTTCAAGTCTCGTCACTCGCGCCACTTGGGAAATTTGCTACATATTTGGACGCTGATCAGGCAATAGCCTGAGGAAGCGTCTTATGGCGGTCAGATAGGAATATTGCTTGGCCCGCTCTACTGTTAGCAGCTGCGGCGTGCCTGCATCCAACATAAAGCCCATTGCAGGCTGGTCTGATTGCTCGGCAAGCATGCCGATAGTTTCATCAAGATCGCGGTCCAGTGATTTGCCAATGGCATGCCCCAGCAATTGGTGCCCGCGCGGCGTGCCAACATCCTCTGGCGCGAGCAGGAACAGCGTTTTCGCAAGATGCTTCTTGGCAGCGATGTGGCCGATTTCCCATTCGAGCCCTTCGGTCTCGTCCAATACCAGCACAATGGCCGCGGACTTTGCGCAAAGCCCCATGACTGCATTTTGCCAATCATCATGATCAAAATAGCCGCGTGCCACGCCATAAGGCGGCGCGGGATCATCTGGGTTGCCGAGCGCGACTGTAGGCCCAATGCGGGTGCCCTCCGCCAAAATCATCATGTCGAGCGTGTCGAGCGATCCTGCGCCATCGAGCATCCATTGTTTTAGCGATCGCCTTTGTCTGACAAGCGGGACCTGATCGTTGAGAAATGAGCGCAAGAAAAGCACCGGCGCGCGCTTGTCCTTATGCTGAATATCTTCAAGCGAGTTGCGCATTCTGCGTTCAGCGGCGCGGACGGCGTAGCGTGCGGCGATCGCTATCACCCAAGGGATGATCATCACGAGCAACAGGTAAAAGCAAAGCAAGAACGCGACAATGGATAGGTCGAATGCAACCTGCTTGAGCTGGCGCAATTCTAGCAAAGCCTTGATGGCCAGATCAATGTTGGGAAACAGGCTGTAGGAAATCGGCGGTATCATGCAGACAAAAACAAAGACGACAGAAGCGCGCCAGAAATTCATAAAGTTTGCCACACCGGCAAAGAACATTAGCAAGCTTGGCCAAACTCGGCCCTTTGCATATTTGATTGCCTCAGGAATATTGAGAAGACTTCTGGTCGCATCCACCCATGGCCGATTGACCGAATGGTACTCCGTCAAAAGGCGCCGTTCACTGTGATCATGGGAATGGGTCGCTTGCTGTCCCCAAACTGCAATCATTAGGAACAGCAAATGAAGTGGAATGAGCCCCGCCACATACATGTAGGGCGTAATCTCCAAACCTTTGGGAATGGTGCCTGAGCCTGTGACTGCCCAATCCGCGTCATATTCCAAAGCATCCAAATAACCCAGATAGACATTGGCGATGAGGGCAAATGCGCAGACAGGCACCACCCACCAAGCTTTACGAAAATCGGAATAGATATAATAGACAAGCCAAGCGGTAATGAGGATTATCAAGGGGCGGGGATCGCCTAATGTCTTTAGGCCACTAAGATCGAGGGGAGTGGGTGTTGCGCCCGTTTTTAGCGCATACGCTGCATGCTCAAGCCCAAACCTGAGAAACTCCATGCCCACACCGAAAAAGTTGAGCAGCAGTTCAAACAGCAGCATGAAAACATAAAGCTGGCAAATGCGCCTTGCAAAGAGGACAGCAGAATAGCTTTTCTCCAGCCGGCCAATGTCGAAACTGCTAAAATCATCCGCCAACATGCATGCCCCACCAAGCGCCCGGTTTGCTAAGCTTAAGCCCTGAATACGTGCAATCAAGTCCGACTTTGGCGCGCTTACTGCTTCGGCGGGCTCCAGCTGCCGGTTTCCATCCAGATCAAAAATCGCTTCAGCGGCAAGAGCCATATGATTCCGAGCGTGAGATATATGATGGTTTGTATCCATGTCGGCCAATCACCGATCAGACCCGGTGCATAGCGGGCGATAACTACTGAATAGATGATGATCCCGATAAACAGCAGCAATATGCCAAGGGGGATGCGATATGTGGGTGTTTCGCGCATTAGAAAGGTCCGTAAAGGCGTGTGGGGGTAATGATAGCGTCAAGGCCGATATCATGAGGCTCGGTAGGGATTTCCTCGCATAGCTGCACATCCCAGGCCAGACCAATCGCCAAAGTGCCAGGATGCGCCGCTAGCCAGCGATCATAGTGCCCGCCGCCTTGGCCCAGACGCGTGCCACTGTCTGTAAAGCCGACCAGTGGCACAAACAGCAAGTCAGGCTGAACTGTGTGGGTACCGGATGCTGGCTGCATCATATCATAGGCGCCGCGCTCTAGATCAGTTTGACTGTGCGCATCTGTATGCTCACGAAACTCCATCGCGGCATCATCATCTGCAAAATAGGGTAGAGCGAGCGTGTGGCCCGCTTCTTGGAAAAACCTAGCATAGCCTGCTGTGGGGGCTTCAAATGCGCCTGAATGATAAAGCCCGATAGCCTGATCCGCATGGATCTTTTCCAGCAAGGGCGAGGGCGGGCGATGAAACAAGAGCGCGCGAATGGCATCGGGCTGGGCTGTAACATGCGCTTTGCGCGCGGCCCGCAATTGCTGGCGAAGCTGAAGTTTGGTTATGTCCATCGTGCTCGCCATTTCCATAGTGTGTGGCGGAACCACCATGGGTCGTTTACTCGAGAAATCCTCTGACGCCTAAGTGTCAGGTGGGCGCCGTATACTCTAAATCCCGGGTTCCATTCATAAAGAACGCAGTGGCCCATAACCTAAAGCAGGGACAGCTCCCTTGGATTGCTTATAGCCTCGGGGATATTCAAACGGCTCGTGCCGGGCAGCCCCGCCACTGTCTTAAGTAGGGTGTCTAGGCCTGCGCCTCAAGCTTGCTTGCACATTTTTCAAGGGCATTGGCCATTTCTTCCAACTGAGGCGCCAGGTTGGGACCTTTGCTAACGGCGGCTTTTTGTGTTTCCAATTGAGCGATCTGGACATTGGCATGAGCAACGCGGTCATTCGCCTGCGTTAGCTGAGCGTTTGCCTGCTCAAGCTCGGCCTTGGCCTCGGCCAATTGGGTTTTGGCGTTCTCGTGGTCGACGCGCATCGTGTCGCGCTCGCTTAGCAAAGCATCGCGCTCAAGCTGCAATTCTTGCATATCGCCTGATGAAGTGGCCTGCGCGTTTTTCATGCTGGCCAATTGGCTTTCAAGTTCAATCGAAGACTTTCCGGCCTTGCGCGTTTCTTCCAATTCGTCGGCCAAGAACAATGCAGCAAACAATAGGTTTTGATCTGGCTGCGGTGCGGTTTGATCCATACCGTCCAGTTTGGCTGCAATCATTCCGCCCAGCTTTTCAATATGGGCTTCTTGGCCCTCTGCGCAGGCGACAGTGTAGGGGCGTCCGAGAATTTGAAGAGTGACTTGGCTCATAGCTGTGCGCTCAAATTTCCAATTTCGAGATGACTGTGTCGAGCTCGCGCATCGTGCTTGCGACTTCCTCGCGCATGGCTTCGTGCTTATTGACCAGCGACATTACTTTCGCGCTTGAGCCGCTATCGCCAGTATCCAGGCTAGGCTTGTTGGAGATAGTGTCAGCGGCGGCTTCAATCCGGCCAAGCGCAGCGGTAATCCGCGCCAAGGCCTGGTCTGCTTCATTTGCGGGTGTTGCTCGATCCATGGACCGCAAATTATCAAGGTTGCGCAATTGGTGCAAAACTTTGCGGTGCTGTGCTTAGAGCAACTGTTGATAAGTGCCTCGCCGTCAGCCGCAATTGCGCCGCCAATTGCCCAAATGTGGTCATCAAGCGGGAAATGCGCCCAAGATCGCCTTGACCTCAATTGCGCGCTCGGCAAAGGCTTCTGCGCGCGTCGAATCGGTGCGCCGGATGGGCCCAGCCTTGCGCCAATCCGCTCAAACAATCAGGAGCTTCGCCCAAGTGAGCCTCAACCCCGCCCAAATGCAATCTATGGCCAATGCCATTCGCGCGCTTTCAATGGACGCTGTTCAAGCCGCCAATTCAGGCCATCCGGGTATGCCAATGGGAATGGCGGATGTGGCAACGGTCTTGTGGTCGAACTATCTCAAGTTTGATCCAGCCCAGCCCAAATGGGCAGACCGCGACCGGTTTGTGCTGTCCGCAGGCCATGGCTCAATGCTCATCTATTCGCTGCTGCATCTTTCCGGTTTTGAAGCCCCGACGATTGAGGACATTAAGAACTTCCGCCAAATCGGCAGTCCATGCGCGGGTCACCCTGAGAACTTCCTGCTGGACGGTGTGGAATCAACCACTGGTCCACTGGGTCAAGGTCTTGCAATGGCGGTTGGTATGGCCATGGCAGAGCGCCATTTGAACGCAGTTTTCGGCGATGATCTGGTCGATCACAACACTTGGGTCATTGCCGGTGACGGCTGCCTGATGGAAGGCATCAATCACGAGGCGATCGGCCTTGCTGGTCACCACAAGCTGGGCCGCATGAATGTTCTTTGGGATGACAATGCGATCACCATCGATGGTTCGACTGATCTGTCGACATCTGAAGATATTAAGGCGCGTTATGTCGCGACCGGTTGGCATGTGACCGAATGCGACGGGCATGATTTTGCCGATATTAAGCGGGCCATGGATGAGGCTGTTGCTTCAGAAAGACCTTCACTTATCGCTTGTAAGACAGTGATCGGCAAAGGCTCACCCAATAAGCAAGGTACAAGTGCTACGCACGGCGCGCCTTTGGGTGATGATGAAATTGCCGCCGCTCGTGCTGAGCTAGGCTGGGCACACGATCCCTTTGTCGTTCCTGATGATGTTGCGGCCAATTGGCGCGCCACCGGTGATGCCGGCCGCGCGGCTTCGCGTGATTGGCAGGCCCGTTTGGATGCTAGCGCGCACAAAGGTGAATTTGAGCGCCGCATGGCTGGGGATTTGCCAGAAGGCGATCCGATTGGAGACCATATTGCTGCGCTGATTGCTGAACCGCAAAAGGTTGCGACCCGCAAGGCGAGCGAAATGACGCTTGCGGCGATCAATTCTGCAATTCCTGAAACCATCGGTGGCAGTGCCGATTTGACGGGCTCTAACAACACCAAGGCTGGCGGGATTGAGGCGTTCTCTGCTGACGATTATTCCGGTCGCTATCTTTACTGGGGCATCCGCGAATTTGGCATGTCAGCGGCGATGAACGGCATGGCGCTGCACGGCGGCGTGATCCCTTACGGCGGCACCTTCCTAGTGTTTACCGATTATGCGCGCGGCGCAATCCGCCTCTCCGCGCTTCAACAGCAACGCGTCGTCTATGTGATGACGCATGATAGCATTGGCCTGGGCGAAGATGGCCCGACCCACCAACCGATTGAGCATGTCGCATCCCTGCGCGCGATGCCGAATGTGTTGGTTATGCGTCCCGCGGATACTGTTGAGACAGCGGAATGCTGGAAATTGGCGCTAGAACAAAGCGACCGGCCAACGGTGCTGGCTCTATCGCGCCAAGGCCTACCGCAAATGCGTTTGGAAGCATCGGCTGAAAATCTCTCAGGGCGAGGCGGTTACCGGCTGTCCTCGGCCAAGGCGGAGCGCAAAGTCGTGCTGATTGCCACAGGCAGCGAGGTCCATCTGGCGGCGGAATGCGCGGCTGAATTGGAAGCGCAAGGTATCGGCGCGGATGTGGTCTCAATGGTTTGCGCTGAATTGTTCGACGAACAAAGCGATGCGTATAAGGATGACGTCATTCCGGCGGGCGCGCTAAAGGTTTCGATTGAAGCGGGCACGACCTTTGGTTGGGAACGCTACACCGGCCTGAAAGGCCTGAATATTGGTATCGACCGCTTTGGTGCATCGGCGCCAGCGGGCGAGCTATTTACAAAATTCGGTTTCACTGCGGACGCGATTGTCCCGCAAATCTTGAACAAATTAAACGGTTAAACAGGAGCTTATCCCTCATGGCTACTAAAGTTGCTATCAATGGTTTTGGACGCATCGGTCGTCTTGTTGCACGCGCAATTCTGGAGCGTAGCGATCACGATCTCGATCTGGTTGCGATCAATGATCTGGCAGATGCGAAAGCGAACTCTCTGCTCTTTAAATATGATTCAACCCATGGCCGCTTCCCAGCAGAAGTCAGCGCGACGGGCGATTCAATCACTGTTGGCGGCAAGACAATTGCTGTCACATCAGAGCGTGATCCGGCCAATTTGCCTCATGCCGAGATGGGCGTGGACATTGTGCTGGAATGCACTGGTTTCTTCCAAAGCCATGAAGCAGCAGAGCCGCATTTGACAGCCGGCGCGAAACGCGTGCTTATCTCTGCACCCGCGAAAAATGTAAGTGCAACAATTGTTTACGGTGTGAACCACGATAAATTGACAGCGGAAGACGTGATCGTCTCCAATGCCAGCTGCACCACAAACTGCCTCTCGCCAGTGGCGAAAGTGCTGAACGATCTTGTCGGGATTGAGCGCGGTTTCATGACCACGATCCACTCCTACACCAATGATCAGCGTATGCTCGACCAAATGCACAGCGATATGCGCCGTGCCCGCGGCGGTGCGCAAAACATGATCCCAACCACAACTGGCGCGGCGCGCGCGGTTGGTCTCGTTTTGCCTGAATTGGCCGGTAAGCTGGACGGGTCATCTGTTCGCGTGCCGACACCCAATGTCAGCCTCGTCGATCTGGTGTTTACTCCTGGCCGCGATACTTCTGCCGACGAATTGAACGCCGCGCTGAAGGCGGCTGCTGATGGTCCAATGAAGGGTGTGCTTGATTACACCGCCGATCCTTTGGTCAGCAGCGATTTCAACCATCACCCTGCTAGCTCGACCATCGACAGCTTGGAAACATCCGTGATGGAAGGCAAATTGGCCCGCGTGGTCAGCTGGTATGATAATGAGTGGGGTTTCTCCAACCGCATGATCGACACCGCCGGCGTGATGGCGAAATTCCTTTAAAGGATAAGCAAATGGCCGCTTTCAAAACGCTTGATGATCTGGGCGACGTTACCGGCAAGGTCGCGCTCGTTCGCGTAGATCTTAACCTGCCAATGGATGGCGGCTCTGCCAGTGATGTGACGCGGGTTGAGGCGGCGAAGCCAACGATCCTCGAACTGTCTGAAAAGGGCGCGAAGGTCCTGCTGCTCGCGCATTTCGGACGTCCGGGCGGCGCGCGGCATTCGGCATTGTCGACCAGCATGGTTATCGGCGATGTTGAAGAAGTGCTTGGTAAGGAACTGATGTTCATCCCAGAGGTCGCTGGCCCCGTGGTGGAGCAAAGCATCGGCATCTTGCGTGACGGCGATATCGGTCTGCTCGACAATGTGCGGTTTTGGCCCGGTGAAGAAGCCAATGATGATGCGTTCGCTGCGAGCATTGCGGCGCATGGCGATTTCTTCGTCAATGATGCGTTCTCAGCCGCGCACCGTGCTCATGCAACAACGCATGGCATTACGAAACATCTGCCATCTTATGCTGGCCGCGCAATGGAGAAAGAACTCTCTGCTCTCGACACAGCACTGGGCGATCCCGAAACGCCGGTTGCAGCAGTAGTTGGAGGGGCAAAGGTCTCGACCAAACTCGATGTGCTCCAAAACCTTGTTGGCAAGGTGCAGCATCTGATCATTGGCGGCGGTATGGCCAACACGTTCCTTGCTGCGCGCGGTGTGGATGTGGGCAAAAGCCTGTGCGAACATGATCTGGTGGATACCGCCAATGCGATCATGGATGCAGCCGATGCAAGCGGTTGCACGGTGCATCTACCTTATGATGTTGCCGTGTCGAAAGAGTTTGCCGCCAATCCAGATACGTTGCGCATTTGCAATGTGCATGAGGTCGCCTCTGAGGAATTGATCCTTGATGTTGGTCCGCAAGCGACAGAGGCGCTGGCAGACGTGCTCAAAACCTGCCGCACTTTGGTTTGGAACGGGCCGCTTGGCGCGTTTGAAACCGAGCCGTTTGACACCGCCACCATGTCTTTGGCGCGTACGGCTGCGGCGCTGACGCAAGAAGGCTCGCTGATTTCGGTTGCGGGCGGAGGCGACACTGTAGCCGCATTGGCGCAGGCCGGCGTGACCGGAGATGTCACCTATATATCGACGGCCGGTGGAGCTTTTCTGGAATGGATGGAAGGCAAGGAATTGCCGGGCGTCGCCGCTCTTTCCGCCTAAAATTCGATGGCTGAAACCACCCACCAACTCTTCGCCACGCCTTTCGTTATTGATACTCTCCAAAGCGCGGAGGGCATGGCGGCGCTGCGCGAGTTGATTGAGGCAGAGCAGAAGCGCGATCAAACCGGCGTCAACATCTCCAATATCGGCGGATGGCATTCCAATACCGATATGGCAGAATGGGGCGGCGAAGTCGCGCGCGCTTTAGCGTTCAAAGCGATGACCATGGCTGACGCGCTGACAGTCGATAGCAAGTCTCCGACGAAAAGCCGCTATGGCTGGGTTCCGGAAATGTGGGCGAATGTCAGCAGCAAGGGCGATGCCAATCAATATCACACGCATCCCGGCAGCTATTGGTCGGCGGTCGCGTATATTGATGACGGATATAACGGCAGCAGCGAATCAAAGCTGGGTGGGGAATTGCAATTGCAAGACCCGCGCATGCCGATGATCCGCATGACCGCGCCTGATCTTCGCTTAAAAGACCCATCGGGTAAGCCGCAGCAGAACGAAATTATGATCCGGCCGCGCACCGGTATGATCGTGATGTTCCCCAGTTGGTTGCAGCATGCTGTTCGCGGTTTTTACGGTGAGGGAACACGCATTTCCGTCGCGATCAATTTGGTTCCGGCCATTGATATGGCTGAAAGTGAGACACGCCACTAGCCTCGAAAGGCTTGAAGGTTGCACCGGCTATGCTTGCTGGCTAAAGGCTGCACCATATCAGATGCATAGGTATGCATCCCGCAAAGAGGTACGTAATGAACACAGCTGAAATGACCGCCCAAATCGCAACTGGCAACGGCTTTATCGCGGCATTGGACCAATCGGGGGGCTCCACTCCTAAGGCTCTGCGCGGATATGGTGTTGAAGACAGCGAATGGTCCGGCGACGAAGAAATGTTCGCCCGCATCCACGAAATGCGCAGCCGTGTGATCACAGCGCCAAGCTTTGCCAGCGGCAAGGTTATCGGCGCGATCCTGTTTGAGCGCACGATGGATGGTGAGGTTGATGGCAAATCGACCCCTGATGCATTGAAAGCGCGCGGCGTGGTTCCATTCATCAAGGTCGATCAAGGCCTAGCTGATGAAGAAAACGGCGCGCAAATGATGAAGCCGCTCGATAAATTGCCTGCGGTATTGGAGAAATCCGTAGCCAAGGGAATGTATGGCACAAAAATGCGCTCGGTGATCAAATCAGCGAACGCCGCCGGTATCGCTGCTGTTGTTGAGCAGCAGTTTGCGGTTGGCAACAAAATCGCGGATGCTGGTCTTATGCCTATGCTTGAGCCGGAATATGACATCACGGCTGATGATCGCGCTGAAGGTGAGAAAATCCTTCGCGATGAATTGAAGAAGGGCCTCGACGCTCTGCCAGCAGACCGCAAAGTCATGCTGAAGCTGTCGATCCCTGTGGAAGCGGGCCTCTACAGCGACATTATCGGTCACCCCAATGTTCTAAAAGTCGTGGCGCTGTCCGGCGGTTTTTCCACCGACGATGCGTGCGCACATTTGGGCAAAAACGGCGGCATGATCGCCAGCTTTAGTCGCGGGCTTTTGCAAGACCTGCAAAAAGGTCAATCGGATGCGGAATTCGACGCCGTTTTGGGCAAAGCGATTGACCAAATACACGCAGCCTCTGTAGCGGGATAATTCAGCTAACAAAGGCGCCTGAATGTCCGATACGCAGCTTTACCTAATTTCTCCGCTCGAAGTGGGTGGAGATTTTCCCGACCAGCTTGAGCGTGCTCTTGAAGCAGGGAAAGGTGTTGTCACCGCCTTTCAATTTCGGGTGAAGGGCCTCGATAATCATGATGCGGCGCGGCTTGCAGAGCCTCTGCAAAAGATTTGCGCTGCACATGATGTGGGTTTTGTCGTCAATGACAGCGTTACGCTTGCCAAACGTTTGAAAGCAGACGGTGTCCATTTGGGGCAGGGCGACGGTGATATTAAAGAAGCGCGCGAGGAATTGGGCCGCGAGGTGCAAATTGGCGTGACTTGTCATGCGTCAAAGCATCTGGCGATGGAAGCGGGCGAGGCAGGAGCTGACTATGTCGCCTTTGGTGCGTTTTTCGACAGCAGCACAAAAGCAACTGAGCACCGGGCGGAATTGGAGCTTCTAAATTGGTGGAGCCAATTGTTCGAACTGCCATGCGTCGCGATAGGCGGAATCACGCCTGACAATTGCGGGCCCTTAATTGAGGCGGGCGCTGACTTTCTCGCTGTATCCGGAGCCATTTGGGGCGGTGATGAGGCGGAGAATGTTCGGGCCTTTGCAAAAGTCATCAGCGAGGCTCAATAAGTTGGAACTTGGCTCCGATACGGGTGCAAAGCAAGCGGCTAGCCGATCCATCGGCTTTCAACTTTTGCAAGGCATTGTCGCCGACGCGCTTATACCGCTCACCCAGTTTCGGCCCGCGCGTGAATGTCAGCACCTTGCCCCTCATAAGATAGGTTCCTCGGCCCGCGTCGCTTCGATAGCTGGACGCGCTGGCGATACGGAAATGCGCGGCTTCAACCGGCCTTCGTGCCAAGCCCGAAGCATCTCCAGGCAATGAGCATTTATAATTCCCATGCGGCATTGTTGTCAGCGTACCATCAGCAGATGCAGCGGCGCTCCACCCAAGTGCGAAAAAAGCCGGAGCAGCAAGTATTGTAAGGCGTTTCATAGAGTGTCCATTTAGCATTTGAGCGTCTCTAGCACCAGCCGCCTTGCTCCAATCTGAAGCGTGGGCTAGAGGCGCACATTATAGCAGGGCGCAATTGCCCAGCACACGCATTTAATCAAAGGCTCAACTCCCATGAAAATCAGCGGCGTCGACATTCGTCCCGGCAATATTCTCGAATATGAGAACGGTATCTGGAAAGTAGCAAAGATCCAGCATACGCAGCCGGGCAAGGGCGGAGCCTACATGCAGGTTGAGATGAAAAATCTCGAAGATGGCCGCAAAACTAACGTCCGCTTCCGCAGCGCCGATAATGTTGAGCGCGTGCGGCTCGATACGAAGGAATTTCAATTCCTTTATGAGGACGGCGACATGCTGGTCTTCATGGATCAAGAGAATTACGAGCAGATAATGCTGCCATCCGACTTGTTGGGTGATGCCCGCGCGTTCCTGCAAGATGGTATGCAAGTGCAGCTTGAGCTTTGGGAAGAAAAGCCGATCTCGGTTCAGCTACCCACTCAAATTGAGGCAGAGATCGTTGAAGCCGATGCCGTGGTGAAGGGGCAAACAGCCTCTTCCAGCTACAAGCCAGCAGTGCTCGACAATGGCGTGCGCATTATGGTTCCGCCCCATATTGGCAGCGGCACGCGCATCATTGTCGATGTGTATGAGCAAACTTACGTCGGTAAGGCCTAAACTCCATGAGTATGTTTTCAGGACTGGTGCGCGTCATGGAACGCGCCGCTCGCAAAGCGGGTAATAGGCTCCGCCGTGACTTTGGTGAAGTTGAGCATTTGCAGGTCTCGCGCAAGGGCCCAGCCGACTTCGTTTCCAAAGCCGATCAAGTGTCAGAACGCACGATCTATGACGAACTGCTCCACGCGCGGCCCGATTGGGGCTTTGTGCTGGAAGAAGGCGGTATGATTGAAGGCGACCCTAGCAAGCCGCGCTGGGTCATTGATCCGCTCGATGGCACCACCAATTTCCTCCACGGCATCCCGCACTTTGCGATTTCTATTGCTGTGCAAGAGCCCAAGCTGGATGGCAGCGGTTGGGGCGAAGTGACGGCAGCTCTCGTCTATGAGCCCATCCAAGACCAAACTTTTTGGGCAGAGAAAACCCGCGGCGCATGGCTGCAAGATGCGCGGCTGCGCGTTTCATCACGTTCTAACATGTCTGATGCGCTGATTGCGACTGGCATTCCTTTCCAAGGCCACGGTGATTTTGCGCAATGGAGCAAGATTTTTGAAGCTATTGGCCCGCAAGTGGCTGGTATCCGGCGCTATGGTACGGCATCGCTTGATTTGGCGTGGCTTGCGGCAGGGCGCTTTGACGGTTTCTGGGAAAGCGGACTGAAAGATTGGGACACAGCAGCTGGTTGTCTCTTGGTGCGCGAGGCCGGCGGCTTTGTGACCGATTTCCGTGGGCGTTCAGTAGATATTGCTTCGGCTCAAGTGCTGGCTGCCAACAATGGTTTGCACTCAAAATTGCATAAATCTTTGGTTGGAGCCTTAAAGTAAGACAATCATGGCTTGATGCAGAGGCTTCAGGGCGCTATCGGCCCACCTCTGCTTAGGTTAGCCCCTGTGGTGGAATTGGTAGACGCGCTCGACTCAAAATCGAGTTCCTAACGGAGTGCCCGTTCGAGTCGGGCCAGGGGCACCACCTTCTTTTTTCTCGAAATCGTCGTTTTTAGCGGTTCAATCACCCCGCTGTTTGCTGCTTGATGCGTCCCACGGCGCAAATTTGCTTGTAATTTCATGCAGCCTTTGAGAGGCAGTGCTTAACGATGATCGAAGCTCCTTCTTTTCACGCCATAGCGGCTATGGCCATTACGGTTATGATGTTCATCGCTTTTGCGCGTGGACGTCTGTCGGTTGAGATCATATCGCTGCTAACCATCGCTGTTATCGCGGTTGGTCTGTATTTCTTTCCATTGGAAAACACCAAGCCGACAGATGGGCTTGCTTTGGCGTTTGGCGGCTTTGGCCATTACGCTCTCATCACGATCTGCGCTTTGATGATTATGGGGCGAGGACTGGTAGTCACAGGGGCATTGGAGCCTGCTGCGCGGTTCCTAGGCAGTGTGTTTAAGTTCAATCTGCAATTGGGCTTGCTTGTCTCGCTATTGCTCGCGTTTTTCCTCAGTATGGCGGTCAATGATACGCCGGTGCTGGTGCTATTGCTGCCAATATTCGTCGCATTGGCAGCGCAGGGCGCAATGCCCGCGTCTAAGACGCTGATCCCACTCAATGCAGCGGTTTTGATCGGCGGCATGGCGACCACCATTGGTACATCCACGAACATCCTCGTCACATCGATTGCAGTAGACTTGGGTATGCCGCCTATGGGTGTGTTTCATTATACCCCGATTGTGCTGATCGCCGCCGTGGTTGCGCTGCCTTATCTATGGCTCGTTATGCCGCGCTTGCTCGGGGATAACAGCAAGGAAGCCGATTCCAATGTGCGCCGCTTTCATACCCGACTTAGAATTGGCAGCGAAAGCACTTTGATTGGTCAAGAACTGGCAGATATCCTGCCCAAATTGCCCAAGGGTATAACCTTCCATGATACGCTGACCGGCCCGATTGAACCGCAGCAACGTCTGCATATTTCCGGTACACATGAAGCTTTGGAAGAGGCCACGCGCATTTTGCAGGGCGGGTTGGCGCCTAGCTGGGTTCTCGACAAGATTCGCCGAGAAAGCTCGTCGACGCGCAAAGACATCACCGTTGTTGAAATGACGGTGACCGCAGATTCGCGGCTGCTGACGCGGACCCTGCCGAGCTCCGGCATCGCTGATCTATACGGTGTGGGTGTGCTCGGAATTCACCGGCCGAACCGTGTAATCGGCGAAAGAGAGCAGTATTCAGATGGCGGCGATATGCGCATTGCCGAGGGTGATGTTCTTCTGGTGATGGGCCTGCAAGAGGATTTGCAGGACTTTGCCCGCGCAGACAGCTTGCTTATGTTAGAAGGCGCGCTTGAATTGCCGCGCCGTTCGAAAGCGGTGCTTGCCGCTGTGATCATGTTTGGTGCGGTAGCTACAGCCTCTGTCGGTATTCCGTTTATTGGCAGCGAAGGATTTTACCTTCTCAAAATGCCTATCGCGATCTCGGCTTTGGCGGGTGCGATATTGATGTTCTTGACCGGCTGTGTGAAATTCGACCGTGTTGGCCGTGCGCTTTCAGCCAAGGTCATCGTTCTGGTCGCCGCCAGCATCGCGATTGGCCGGATTGTTTTGGAAAGCGGTGCTGCAGCATGGCTCGGTGAAGTGATGTCTCTGGCGCTTGGCTCTTTACCGCCAGCTATGGTGCTGGCCGCCATCATGCTCTTCGTGACTTTGCTCACAAACTTTGCCTCCAACGCGACCGCCGCGACAGTGGGCACGCCGATCGCATTTAACATCGCCAACCAGCTTGGCCTGCCAGCAGAGCCACTAATCCTCGCCGTGCTGTTTGGCTGTAACCTTTGTTACGCGACTCCGATTGCCTATCAGACCAATATGTTGATCATGGCTGAGGGTAATTACGAGTTTAAAGACTACATACGCACAGGCCTGCCTTTGGTGGTTCTGATGGTCACGACGCTCTCGATCCTGCTGGTGCTATGGTACGGGATGTAGTGACGAAAATTCTTGGGAGGGAAATATGAAGACGCTCAAACAATTGGCTATGGTATCGGTTGCGGCTCTGATGGTCAGCGCAGTGCCTGCGCAGGCTGATAATCTAAGCGATGATCTGGCGGCGGATATGCCCGGCCTGATGGAGCTTTATAAAGACCTTCATGCAAACCCAGAGCTGAGTTTCGAAGAAGTTGAAACCGCGGCAAAACTCGCAAAGCGAGCCCGCGCACTTGGTTTCGATGTAACAGAGAATGTCGGCAAAACTGGCGTCGTTGCTGTGATGAAGAACGGCGAGGGGCCAACCGTTATGCTGCGCGCCGACATGGATGGCCTGCCAGTGGTTGAGCAAACTGGGCTGCCCTATGCCTCTAAACGGATAGCTACGCCGGCGTCGGGTGTTGAGACCGGCGTTATGCATGCTTGTGGGCATGATACGCATATGGCGGGTTGGATCGGTGCGGCGCAATTGCTGGTTGATCGCAAGAATGAATGGCAGGGAACACTTGTCATGATCTTGCAACCGGCTGAGGAGTTGGGCGAGGGTGCGCTCGCTATGTTGGAAGATGGGCTTTACACCCGTTTTCCCAAGCCTGACTATGTTCTTGGCTTCCACGATGCGGCCGGTGCGCCTGCAGGTTTCATTGGATATTCAAGCGGTTACGCGCTCGCTAATGTTGATAGCGTCGATATCAGCGTGCCGGGCATTGGCGGCCACGGAGCCTATCCGCACACCACTAAAGATCCGATTGTGATCGCCAGCGCGATTGTGATGCGCGTGCAAACCTTGGTCAGCCGCGAAAGCAATCCGCTCGATCCGGCAGTCATTACCGTTGGCAGTTTCCATGCCGGCGCCAAGCACAATATCATTTCGGACGAAGCGAAATTGCAGCTCACCGTGCGTTCCTACAGCGACGAATCGCGCAAGCTTCTGCTTGATGGGATCGCGCGCATCGCAAAGGGTGAGGCAATTACAGCCGGAATGCCGGAGGACAAAATGCCAACGGTAACGGTCCAAGACCCTTACACGCCATCAACTTACAATACGCCGGAGCTAACCGCGCGCATTGCAGCCGGTTTTGAGAAACGCTTTCCGGGCCGTGTAAAGGAAACACCGCCAGTTATGGGCGGCGAGGATTTTGGGCAGTTTTACCGCGCTGACCGCGAGAATGTAGAATCGCTGATCTTCTGGGTCGGCGGCGTCCCGCAAGACCAATGGGATGCCGCACAAAAAGACGGTACCACCTTGCCGTCTTTGCACTCACCTTTCTGGGCGCCTGACGCAAAGAAAGTCATTGCGACAGGTGCAGAAGCAATGGCCAGCGCCACGCTAGACTTGCTCGCTAAAAAAGGCGGTTAAGCAAAAGCCCATTCACGGCAGACATAAAACGGCCGCCGAAAGCTGTGGGGTAGCTTCCGACGGCCGAACTCTCCTCCCCAGGAGATCGTTAAACTAGGTGTAAGTTCCAAGCCTGTGGTGCAGCGCGTTGACCTTGGCGAGCTCGTCACGGTCTTCGGTTGCTTTGGCGTGGCTTTCCAGCGCGCGGCGCAAGAGCTTCATATCTGCGGTTGAAAGCAGAGCGCGAGCGCGGCCGGGTTCTTTTGTATCAGTAGTCATGATCGTATCCCTTCTATGCTGCTGCAAATTGGTTCATTGTGTTGTCTTTGCCGCCCGCTTTAAGGGCCGCTTCACCGGCGAAATATTCCTTGTGGTCATCGCCAATATCACTGCCAGCCATGTTCTGGTGTTTAACACATGCGATACCCTGACGGATCTCCTCGCGTTGGACGTTTTTGACGTAGCCAAGCATTGCTTGGTCTCCGAAATATTCACGGGCCAGATTATCGGTCGACAAAGCAGCCGTGTGATAGGTCGGAAGCGTGATAAGATGGTGGAAGATACCAGCCCGTTTCGCAGCGTCTGCTTGGAACGTCCGGATTTTCTCATCAGCTTCGATGGCTAGATCGGTCGCGTCATAATCAACGCTCATCAAACGGTCGCGGTCATAAGCTGATACGTCCTTGCCGGCTTCTGCCCAAATGTCGAAAATTTGCTGGCGGAAGTTCAATGTCCAGTTGAACGAAGGCGAGTTGTTATAAACCAACTTTGCGTTCGGAACGACTTCACGGATGCGGTCCACCATGCCAGCAATCTGCTCAACATGCGGTTTCTCCGTTTCAATCCACAGTAGATCAGCGCCAGCTTCCAGTGAACTGATCCCGTCGAGGACACAGCGATCTTCACCGGTGCCAGGGCGGAATTGGAAGAGGTTGGAAGGCAGACGCTTGGGACGCAGCAACTTACCGCTGCGGCTCAGGAATACGTCGCCGTTTTGGATGTTGGCGGGATCAACTTCTTCGCAATCGAGATAGCTGTTGTACTGGTCGCCCAGATCGCCTTCTTCCTTGGTGTAAGCGATTTGTTTGGTTAGGCCAGCGCCAAGGCTGTCTGTGCGGGCAACGATGATGCCGTCATCAACGCCCATTTCTAGGAAAGCATGACGACAAGCGCGGATCTTCTGCGCAAAATCCTCGTGCGGAACAGTCACCTTGCCGTCTTGGTGACCGCATTGCTTCTCATCCGAAACTTGGTTCTCAATTTGCAGAGCGCATGCACCCGCTTCGATCATTTTCTTTGCTAGCAAATATGTCGCCTCAGCATTGCCGAAACCGGCATCAATGTCGGCAATGATCGGAACAACATGTGTCTCGTAATTGTCGATTGCATGCTCAAGCCGTTTGGCTTCAACATCATTGCCAGCTTCGCGGGCAGCGTCGAGTTCGCGGAACATTCCGCCAAGCTCGCGGCTGTCTGCTTGCTTGAGGAAGGTGTAAAGTTCCTCGATCAGCGCAGGCACGGAAGTTTTCTCATGCATAGATTGATCGGGCAATGGGCCAAATTCACTGCGCAATGCGGCAACCATCCAACCAGAGAGGTAGAGGTAGCGCTGCTTGGTCGTGCCGAAGTGCTTTTTGATCGAGATCATTTTTTGCTGTGCAATAAATCCATGCCAGCAACCCAGTGACTGGGTGTATTTCGCGGGGTCTGCATCATATGCATCCATGTCAGCGCGCATGATCTTCGCGGTGTGCTTTGCAATGTCGAGACCAGTAGGGAAGCGGTTTTGGATCTGCATGCGGGCTGCGCTTTCAGCGTCAATTGCGCCCCACGCTGGGCCGCGGCCTTCGATCGTGTCGCGAAAATTGCTGATGGTTGATTGGTAGGTCATTGTGTATCTCCGAAATGGGGTGGGGAGGATTGCCCCTTGCTCATGGATAATGGCCAGATCAGCCGTAAATCGCCAGAGAATGTTACAAACTTTCTTGTCCAAATGAGCGGGTATTGGCCATTCAATCTGTAATGTTGTAAATATATTTACAATGTGCCAATAGGCTTAGCCTATGTCAGATGCATCCATTCTCGCTGGTCCTGCCTTGCGCCGTCTTCGTAAGAAAGAGGGCAAGACGCAGGCCATCATGGCCGCCAGCCTTGGTATCTCTGCCAGCTATCTCAATCTCATCGAACGCAACCAAAGACCGCTGTCCGCGCGCGTTCTTGTCAGAGTGATTGAACAGTATGATTTCGATCCTCGTGCACTGCGGGAGGATGAGAGCATTGGCGGTATCGATGGACTGGCGCGGCGCCTATCCGATGAACGCTTTGCGGATCTGGGCATTGACCGGGATGAAGTGAGCGAGTTTTTGGCATCTGCTCCGCAGGCAGCGGCGGCGTTTGCCAGATTGTATGACAATGCGAGCGTGGAGACAGGCGGTGTCAATGATGCGCTGCTAGCCTCAAGGCTTGAAATTGAGCGATGGCGCAATCACTTCGCAGATTTGGATCATTCAGCCGAAGAAATGGCGGATGAGTTGCGTCTGTCTCGCGGAGACATTGGTTCAGCTTTGACTGAAAGACTGCGCGAAAAGCATCAGCTTTCCGTCCGCATTTTACCTCTCGAAGTGATGCCAGAGGCTTTGAGCAGGCTCGACCTGCATGCTCGGCAGTTACAATTGTCAGAGATGCTCTCGCATTCTTCGCGCAATTTTCAGGTTGCGCTACAATTGGCGCAATTGGAGCAGCGCGAGCAGATTGAGGCTCTGGTCGCTGGCTCTCAGCTTACTGACCAAGGCGCACGGCAATTGTTTGAACGGCATTTGATGGCCTACTTCGCGGCCGCTTTGATCATGCCTTACGGGCGTTTCCTGCGCGCATGTGAGCAAACAGGGTATGATGTTCTGGTTTTGCAGAGACGCTTTGGCGTGAGTTTTGAACAGGTTGCTCATCGTCTTACAACTTTGCAGCGGGTGGGGCAGCGTGGCCTACCGTTCTTTATGGCTCGCGTGGACAGGGCAGGGCAATTTTCAAAGCGTTTTTCGGGCGCGTCTGGCGCTACATTGCTGGAAAGCGACGCCAGTTGCCCCTTGTGGAATGTGCATCAAGCATTTGATCAGCAAGGTGAACTTTGCATTCAATCGATCCGAATAGAAGGTGGAGATTCTGGCCCCAATCAATGGCTAACCATGGCGCAAACTGTCGCAGGGACAGGCGGAGTGGGTGAGGCCAGTTTCGCTATAGTCTTGGGTGTTGAGAGCGGTTTGGCGCTCGACACTGCTGCGGCGAGAGGCCTCGATCTGACTGTTGAAAATGCGCAGCCGATCGGCTTGGGCTGTGCGCGATGCCACCGCGCAGGATGCCGCCAACGGTCACTTCCACCGCGCGGTGCTCCGCTGCATATTGACCGAATCATTCGCGGGGTCACACCGTTTGATTTTAGGACTTCGGAAGAGCGAGAGCGCTAATCCTTAACTTTGTGGTGCGCCGAAACAGGCTCTTAACCTCGGATTAGGGCTAAAACTTTTGTAAATTGAATGACTTAAAAAGCACTGTAAAATTTACCGACATTTCACCTCTACGCTTTAGAGCGGTCTCGTAAATTACGAGAGCTATCAAAGCGCAGAACCAATGATCCGACTGTTTAAACATTATATTCCGCATGCTGTGCTGTTGCTCGCATTGCTCGACTATGCACTGCTGGTGCTAGCAGGTGAGCTCGCGTGGCAATTGCGTGCCAATCAAATCGGGATAGATCCTGGGCCATTTGATGAGCGTGGTTTGGCACTTTGCGGTTCCGCGCTAGTGGTTTGGCTCGCGATGGTCGCCGTTGGTGTTTATGGGCCCTATGCATTGCGGTCTTTGCGGTTCGCATCGGCACGCCTGCTTGTTTCGATCAGTCTCGGCATTTTGGCTTTGGTTGCGATCGATTTTGTTGTTCAGACAGAGGCGTTTTGGCGCTCGACGCTATTTTACGGAATGTTCCTCGCCATCGCGATGATGGTGATTGACCGTTTGTTGCTCAACAGTTTCTTGGGTTCTTCTGCATTCCGCCGCCGGGTGATGGTTCTGGGCGCAGGTGCCAGGGCTCAGCGTTTGCGCGAGCTTGGTGAAAAGCCGGAAAGCGGTTTTGCCATCGTCTCCTACATCGCGATGAATGATGCTGAGCGCGTGGTTGAAGAAGCGATCGCCCGCGATGCGATCCATGATTTGGGCCGGTTTGTTGAAAACCTTGGGGTCAGCGAAGTGGTGCTTGCCCTGCAAGAACGCCGCAACTCAATCCCGATGAAAGACCTGCTGCGCATCAAAACAAAGGGCGTGCACGTCAATGATTTCTCCAGCTTTCTGGAGCGTGAAACAGGCTGCGTTGATCTAGATACGGTGAACCCAAGCTGGTTGATCTTTTCTGATGGCTTCTCATCAAGCCGGCTTCTGTCGAGCGCGGCAAAGCGCGTATTTGATATCGTCGCCAGCCTGATTTTGTTGATCGCAACACTGCCGATCATTTTGATCTTCGCGATTTTGGTGAAGTTGGACAGCAAAGGTCCGGCATTCTTCCGCCAACAACGGATTGGCCATTATGGTGAACCATTCCACCTCATCAAATTGCGCTCTATGAGCACGGATGCAGAAAAAGATGGTGCGAAATGGGCCGAGGAGAACGACCCTCGTGTGACCCGCGTTGGCCGCTTTATCCGTAAGGTGCGGATTGATGAGCTACCCCAAACATGGAGCGTGCTTAAGGGCCAAATGAGCTTCGTTGGCCCGCGCCCTGAGGTTCCGCAATTTGTGACTGACCTTGAAGATCAACTGCCATTCTACGCAAAGCGTCATATGGTCAAGCCTGGCATTACAGGCTGGGCCCAGATCAATTACCCCTATGGCGCGTCGATTGAAGATTCCCGCAAAAAGCTGGAATACGACCTTTACTACGCCAAGAATTACACGCCGTTTTTGGATTTGGTTGTTCTGCTTCAGACGGTGCGCGTGGTCCTGTGGCCAGAGGGCGCTCGATGAATGCTCTTCTGCCACAATTGATGCTGCACATCGCATTTATCGGCCATATTGCCGGCGCGGTGCTGTGCGGGGTTGCGGCGCTATGGATGGCCAAAAGCGGCGATCCGGCACGTAAAGACCGCGCTGCAGGCATTATTGCTGCGACTGCAACAGGTGTGTGGTGCGGTTTGGCCGCGGCGCTCGATCCACTTTCGCCACCTGCACAATCGGCCGAGATCGCGCGCAATCTTTCGTGGATTTATCTGCTGTTCCGCCTCTTTGCCAATGACGGACGGGATGCGAGCATGCGGCCAGTGCGCCCTGTTATTGTGGTCTTGGCCGGGGTTGAGGCTCTGCACATATTGCTGGTTACGTTCCTAGTTAGGTTTTCAGATTATGCACCTGTGGCGGATTTGGTGTTTCAGATTGCCGCAATTCTGCGTGTTTTGGTTGCTATTGGCGCAATGGTGCTGCTCCACAATCTCTATGCCGGTGCTACCAGCAGCGCGCGGAAATTGCTGCGTTGGAGCACAATTGCCTCAGCGGGCATTTGGGTGTTCGATCTCAATCTTTACACCGTCAGTTACCTTAGCAATGAAGCGCCAGCTATCCTCTATGGGTTGCGCGGAGCAGTATCGGCTGTTTTTGTAATAGCGCTGGCGATTGGCGCGAATTCCGCCACCTTGGGCTATCAATTGCGCCCGTCACGCGCGGTCACTTTCCAATCGCTGTCGCTACTTATCATTGGCGCATATTTAATTGTTATGTCGCTGGTCAGCGAAGCGTTGTTCTCGCTGGGCGGTGAGTTTGCGCGGCTCATGCAAACTGGGTTTTTAGCACTTGCGATCCTTGCCGCAGTTGTTTGGCTGCCATCACAAAAAGCGCGCAGTTGGGTGCGCGTCACAGCGATTAAACACTTGTTCCAACATCGCTATGATTACCGCTCAGAATGGCTGCGCTTTACGCAAACGATTGGCCGAGTGAACAGCGCTGAGGATAGTTTTGAAGAGCGCGCGGTTAAGGTGCTGGCTGACATCACCGAAAGCCCTGCTGGAATCTTGCTTGCCCCAACCGAAGAGGCTGAGCTTGAGCTAGTGGCTCGGTGGAAATGGCCGACTTTAGAAATCCCAGCACAAGCGGCTGAATATCAACTAACTGGCATGCTAGAGCAAAGCGGCTTTATCATTGATCTGGATGAAGTGCGCGCTGGTACAGATCATCACGGCGAAGCAGGCTTTGTGCCTGATTGGCTGGTTGATGCGCATGACGCATGGGCATTGGTTCCACTGCAACACTTCGACCGGCTTGTTGGTGTCGTCGTGCTGGCAAGGCCGCGTGATAGCCGCCAGCTTGATTGGGAGGATTTCGATCTTCTCAAAGTCGTCGGCCAACAGCTTGCCAGCTATTTGGCTGAGCGTTCAGGTCAGCAGGCCTTGATGGAGGCCAGCAGGTTTGACGAGTTTAATCGCCGCATCGCTTTTGTGATGCATGACGTGAAGAACCTTGCCAGCCAAATGGCGCTCCTTGCGCGCAATGCAGAAAAGCACGCCGACAAGCCGGATTTCCGCGCAGATATGTTGGTGACCCTGCGCAATTCATCGGACAAACTCAACACACTGCTTGAGCGCCTTGGTCGCTATGGAACGGGGCAGGCGCTTGCCATGAAACCGGTCCAACTGAACGAACTCGCGAAGCGGCTCATTGCACGATTTAAAGACGTGCATGAGGTCACTTTGGCGCATGCAGACAAGTCCTTGGTGATGGCCGATGAAGAAGCGCTGGAGCAGGCGTTGGTCCACCTTATTCAAAACGCGGTTGATGCCAGCGAAAATGGCGAACCGATTTTCATCGATGTCTCAAACGACGGTATTCGCGGCAGTATCCAGATTATCGATTCCGGCAGCGGTATGGCTCCTGAGTTTGTGCGCAATGGCCTATTCAAACCGTTCGTATCGTCGAAATCAGGCGGCTTTGGCATAGGCGCATTTGAAGCCCGCGAATTGATCAGCGGGATGGGCGGGAGGCTGGATGTGGAATCGCGTGAAGGCATCGGCACCCGCTTCAGCGCAACCATGCCGCTGGCTGAGGCCGCCGAACTTATAAATCGCAGCAAGGGTTCTGATGCAGAGCCCGAAATTCTTGAGGAAATATAATGGCTGACAAGAAACCTGCACTGCTGGTTGTCGAGGATGACGAGGGTCTGCAGGCCCAGCTCAAATGGGCTTATGACGATTTTGAAGTCACCATAGTCGGTGACCGCGAGGCGGCCATATCTGCGCTTCGTTCAATCGAGCCTGCGGTGGTGACATTGGATTTGGGCCTCCCGCCTGACCCCGATGGCACAACCGAGGGTCTGGCTGTGCTTGATGCGATTATGGAGCTGAAACCTGATACCAAAGTGATTGTGGCCTCAGGTCATGGCGCGCGTGAAAGTGCCCTGTCTGCGATTGAGCGTGGAGCCTATGATTTCTATCAAAAGCCTGTCGATATTGATGCGCTTGGCCTGATTGTGCGTCGCGCGTTCAATCTTCATCAAATTGAGGAAGAGAATCGCCGCCTCATTGCTCGCTCTGGTGAAGATAAGAAAGTGCTTGGCCGCTTGATTACCGGCGCACCTGAGATGGTCAAAGTTGCGCGCACGATTGAGCGTGTCGCCTCGACCAATGTCTCTGTCATGTTGCTGGGTGCGAGTGGCACAGGCAAGGAGTTGCTTGCCCAAGGCCTGCACGATGCTAGCGACCGCAAGGATGGGCCATTTGTGGCGATTAACTGCGCGGCGATCCCTGAAAACCTGCTTGAAAGCGAGCTGTTCGGTCATGAAAAGGGTGCCTTCACGGGCGCTGTTAAAACCACCGAGGGTAAGATCGAAAGCGCCAATGGCGGTACGCTCTTCCTCGATGAGGTTGGCGACATTCCGCTGCAATTGCAGGTCAAATTGCTCAGGTTTTTGCAAGAACGCAAGATTGAGCGGATTGGCGGGCGCAAGGAAATTGCCGTGGATACGCGCATCGTCTGCGCCACCCACCAAGACCTTGAGGCGATGATAACCGAGCAAGCGTTCCGCGAGGATTTGTTCTATCGCCTTGCAGAGATTGTTATTCGCATTCCGGCATTGGCAGAACGGGCAGGGGATGCCACCTTGCTCGCGAAGGCCTTCCTCAAGCGCTTCTCCAAGGAGATGAACCCGGCGGTCACAGGGCTCGCCCCTGATGCGCTGGCGGCGATTGATGCTTGGAATTGGCCCGGCAATGTTCGTGAGCTTGAAAACCGTGTCAAACGGGCGGTTATCATGGCTGATGGAAAGCTGATCGCTGCCGATGACCTTGATCTGACGCAGGATGGCGACGAAGAACCTTGTGCGCTCAATCTAAAAAGTGCCCGTGAAGAATCCGATCGCAAGGTTATCCGTCATGCTTTAGCCCGCAGCGAAGGCAATATTTCCAGCACAGCAAAATTGCTCGGGATCAGTCGCCCAACGCTTTACGATTTGCTCAAGCAATATGATCTTCAGGCCTAAGCTTCTTGGCCTAACCCTTTGCAGCGCTTTGGCGTTGTCACTGGCCGCGTGTAGTGAGCCAGAAGAAAGTTTGACGCCCTTTGAACAGGGATTGGCGAACCTTAAAGAAGGCGATGGGATCGGCGCTGAAAAGGCGTTTCAAGAAGCACTGGAGGGTGGGGCAGAGCGCGCTGATATTGCTGCCTTCATGGGCGAAGCTGAACTAATACAAGGGCAACTCGCAGAAGCGCGCGAATGGCTGGCCAAGGGAGAGTTCTCCGAAGATAGCCGGTCGCGCGGTTTTCATATGCTTGCCAAATTGGAAATGCGAGAAGGCAATTTGCCCGCAGCTGGCCGTGCCTTTGATGCTGCGCTTAAAGACAATGTAGAGGACCCCACATTGTGGGTCGATATTGGCCGATTGCGCTATATTGGCGGCGAGCAAGTTCAAGCGATTGAGGCGGCGGACTTCGCCGTTGAACTTGGTCCACAATATGCGCCAGCCTTGCACTTTCGCGGGCAATTGGTGCGTGATGCGCACGGCATGGAAGCCGCTCTGCCTTGGTTTGAGACGGCGCTAAGCTATGCGCCTAATGATCCGGAAATCCTAGGTGATTTGGCCGCGACACAGGGCGAACTTGGTCAAGCGAAGGCGATGTTGAAGACTATTCGTCACCTTGCTAAAATTAGCCCAGGCGACCGCCAATTGGTCTATTTGCAAGCCGTGCTAGCGGCAAGGGCAGACGATGCACCTCTCGCGAGGTCGCTGCTGCAACGCAGCGGCAATATTGATCGCCAAGTGCCCGCTGCGATGATGCTGTCGGGCGCGATTGACCTGCAAAACGGCAATTACGCAAGCGCGGCGCAAACGCTGGATAAGCTTGCGAAAAAGCAACCGGATAATAAGCGCGTTCAGGTGCTTCTCGCCCGCGCATTGTCACTGGGCGGCAATCACCGGGAGCTTGTGCACCGCTTTGCCGATGTCGCATTGCTGCCTAGCGCATCGCCATATCTGGTCACCATTATTGGGCGGTCCTACGAGCAATTGGGTGACCGCGAGGCGGCGGCCTATTTCCTCGACCGAGCCGCTCAGCCGCGCAGCACCAATTTGATTGCGATGAAGGGGTCAGAGGCGCGGGCTTTGGCTGCAAGACGCGCCAATGCAGCGGGCGATAACACTCTGTCATTGGTCCGCGAGTTGATCGTGAACGGTCAAACCGCCGATGCGCTCCAGCGGTCGGAAAACTTCTGGAGAAAATTCAACGGGTCAGCCGATGCCTCCAGCCTAGCAGGCGATGCGCAATTGGTTCGCCGCAATACCGAGGCAGCGCTGCAGCGTTATGAAAGTTCAGCGAAAGTGCGGCGCCCGTGGCATCTCGCACGGCGGATGATTTTGACCTACCGCGCGCTTGGACGGCGCGGTGATGCAGAAGCATTGGTCGCTCAATATTTGCGCGGAGATCCCGGCAATGTTGAGGCGAACAGCATGATGGCGACAGCTTTGGTGGATGTGCAAAAATGGCTGGCGGCGGCATCGCTGCTCGACCATGCAATGGCGCAAGGCGGTTCGCGTGATCCCAATCTGATCGCATTGCGTGCCCGAGTGGCGATTGCCCTAGGCAATAAGGCGCAAGGTTTGGCATTCGCGCAGCAAGCCTATCAAATGCAGCCTGCAAGCCCGGTCACGGCCAATATGTTGGTTCTGGCGCGCAATATGAATGGAATGGATGCAGGTCCAACAGAATTTCTGATGGAGAAAGCCCGCGTGCTGGCCGCGAATTAGAGGTATCGACAAATCCTGCCCCCACAGGCAGGGCGTAATCCCATGCGGGGTTTCCTATCCAAATTTTCTGATCCGATGATCATCATGTTGCTGCTGGCGACGGCGCTGGCCAATATTGTGCCGGCGATGGGGGAGCAGCGCGAGGCAGCGCAAGCAATCGCGAATATTGGTGTGTTTGTGCTGTTTCTCGTCAATGGCATGCGGATCAAACGCAGTGAAATCATGCGCGGCTTCGCCAATTGGCGCTTTTTTCTACCGCTAATGATTTGGGTGTTTGGCGCAATGGCGATTGCCGGTTGGGGCATGTCGAGTGTTGCTTCACTTGCTCTCGATCCGAAGATTGCTCTTGGGTTTCTATTCCTCGGCTGCCTTCCATCAACGATCCAATCCGCCACCAGCTACACGACCTTGGCAGGCGGGAATGTCGCCTTGTCTGTGGTGGGCGCAGCATTGATCAATATTGCCGGCGTGTTTGTCACTGCACCGCTGTTCGCTGTGCTGGGCGGGGGCGCAATTGCAGAGCTGGATAGTCAGGTCATCATTCGGATTGGGACTATCCTAATTTTGCCATTCATCATTGGGCAGTTGGTGCAAGCTTGGACCCATGATTGGGTCACGCAGCGCAAAGCGAAAATCATTTGGCTCGATAGAATAGTCATCGCCATTTTGGTCTATGTCGCCTTCTCGGGCGCGATTGAGCAGGGGCTGGCGACTATGTTCACGCCAGCGACTGGCGCGATCCTGTTTGTTCTGACGGGCGTATTTATGCTGGCAGCAAATGCGGCGGCTTGGAGCGTGAGCGGCCTGCTTGGCTTTCCGCGCAGCGACCGGATTGCCTTCCTATTTGCAGGCGCACAAAAAAGCGTAGCAATCGGAGCACCGATGGCCGCAATCCTATTCACAACAGAAGTGGCGGGCTTCGTTATTGCGCCCTTGTTGCTGTACCATTTGTTGCAGCTGATTTTGGCTGCACCATTGGCATCGCATTTCGCTGACGGTCAGACCTAATCTGCGTCAGGATTGCGTTTGTTATAGCGGAGCGACCACCACAGGCTAAGCCCGATCATCACCGCGCCAATTAGGCCCGTGATCGTTTCTGGAATGTGCCAGCGTGCTGATACCAACATGATCACGCCCAGAGCAATAATCGCCCAAAATGCGCCATGCTCAAGATAGCGATATTGATTGAGAGTGCCTGCGCGCACGAGATGGATGGTCATGCTCCGCACAAACATCGCGCCCACTGACAAACCCAAGGCAATGATGATCATATTGTTCGACAGAGCAAATGCGCCAATCACTCCATCAAAGCTGAAGCTTGCGTCGAGAACTTCCAGATAGAGAAACCCGCCAAGACCGCTGCGCACTATTTCGCCAGCCGCTTTCTTGCGCGCCTCGCCCTGTTCAATGATTGCGCCCAAAGCATTGACCCCGATAAATGTGATCAGGCCAAGGATTGCCGCGGTTAGGAATGTGGTTTGATCCGCTGGATTAAGCGTGACCGAAATCCCATAAACCAAAGCCAAAACCAGCCCGAGCTCCATCGCCGGAATGCTAGAAAAACGCGCAACGGATTTTTCAATCGCGCTGATCCAATGAACGTCTTTCTCACCGTCAAAGAAGAAACTCAGGCCCACCATAGCCAGAAACGCTCCGCCAAATCCCGCAATACCAATATGTGCGCCAGAGACGATTTCCTCGTATCGGACAGGATCATTGAGCGACAGATCGATCGCCTCAAGCGGGCCCAGTCCTGCAGCAATCGCGACGATAGCGATGGGAAAGACAATCCGCATTCCAAACACGGCGATTAATATGCCGATGGTGAGGAAGCGCTGCTGCCAAACGGGATCCATCTCGCGCAGCACGGTGGCGTTCACCACTGCATTGTCAAAGCTTAAGGACACTTCAAGTATCGACAATACGAACACAATCCAAAGGATGGAGAGCGTCGCGCCAATCGAGCCTGTGCTTTCCCAGCCATACCATCCGGCCAAGACAAAGCACAGCGCGGTAAAGCCGAGCGAAAAGCTGTAATATCGCATCAAAGTTTGCATGTGTGCTGTGTCTTACTTTTTTGGCTGGTAGGTTTGGTCAGCGGTGGGGAAGGTGCGGGCACGCACTTCTTCCGCATATTGCGCGACCGTTTTATCGATCACCTCTGCGATGTTTTCATAGCGTTTTACGAAACGCGGAACACGCTCAAACATGCCGAGCATATCCTCGGTGACAAGCACTTGTCCGTCACACTCCGCTGACGCTCCGATGCCGATCACAGGGATTTCCAGCGACTGCGTCAGCGCAATGGCAATTGGTTCGATCACGCCTTCCGCTACAACGGCAAACGCGCCTGCGTCTTGTACAAACTTACCGTCACGCATGATCTTCTCGTGCTCTTCTTGGCTGCGTCCGCGCGCAGCATATCCGCCGAGCACATTCACTGCTTGCGGGGTCAAACCGACATGCGCCATGACCGGAATTCCCCGGTTGGTGAGGAAAGCAATGGTTTCAGCCATGGCTTCTCCGCCTTCCAATTTCACCGCAGCGCAGCCTGTGTCCGCCATGATCCGCGCGGCGACTTCGAACGCTTTTTCTGGCGAAGCTTCGTAGGCACCAAATGGCATATCGACGACAACTAGGCTGTGATAGCTGCCGCGCACGACCGCTGCGCCGTGATTGACCATCATATCGACAGTTACGGGCAGAGTGCTGTCGAGGCCGTAAATCACTTGGCCCAGCGAATCCCCCACCAGCAATATATCGCAATGCGTATCCAGCAATTGCGCCTGCCGCGCGGTATAGGCCGTCAGCATCACCAGCGGTTCTTTGGTTTTGCCATCCTGCTTGTGATCGCGAATACGCGGCACGGTTAGCCTTTTACGCGGTTTGGGTGTGGGCGTTGCGCGGCTAGTCGATGTATCGAGCTGAAATGTTGTAGACATGGCTGCTGCTTTAAGGCGCGTTCGGGTGAAAGGCAAAGCTTAGCCGTTTACGCGGGGCAGCTTTCGTTGCATGGTTACGCAATAATACTGCGCTTGTGGGAGCGCATGGGGAAGAGAGAGCAAAGATTATGGCAGGTGCAGCAGGTTCAAAAGCGCGTGAGGGCTGGTCTTCGCGCACCGCATTTATTTTGGCGGCGGTCGGTTCGGCTGTTGGCCTTGGCAATATGTGGCGCTTTCCAGCAGAAGCTGGCGCGAATGGCGGCGGTGCATTTGTGTTGTTCTATATCTTTTGTGTTTTGCTGATCGGGCTGCCTGTTCTGCTTTCCGAGGTTTTGATCGGGCGGCATGGGCAGTCCTCTGCACCCGAGAGCGTGCGCCGCGTTGCGCGCGAATCCGATGCTTCCGAAGGGTGGAGCGTGCTGGCATCCATGGGCGTGTTTGCCGCTTTCTTGATCCTCAGTTTTTACTGCGTAGTGGGCGGTTGGGTGCTCTACTACATCGGCGTATTTGTCGCAGATTTGTTCCAAACCGGCCTAACCGGCGGCGCGTTTGAAGGCCGCGATGTCGAGGAAATTAAAGCGCTCTTGCCCGGATTGTTCGGTGATGGCGGCTTGATGGTCGGCCTCAACCTTGGGTTCCTTGCGCTGACGATGTTTTTTGTGGCGCGCGGCGTGTCGAGCGGAATTGAATGGGTGGCGGTATACCTCATGCCATTGTTCTTTGTGCTGTTCCTCGCGATCACAAGCTATGGCGCGTTTACGGGCGATTTCAGCCAAGCGGTGTCGTATTTATTCACCTTCGACTTTTCCAAATTGACAGGCGATGTGATGCTGGCTGCTGTGGGCCAAGCGTTCTTCTCGCTATCTCTGGGTGTTGCAGGGATGATGACGTACGGTGCCTATGCCAGCCGCGAGACCAATTTGGGCAAAACATCGGGCATTATTGCAGGCGCTGATACAGGTGTTGCATTGCTGGCTGGTTTGGCAATTTTCCCGATTGTGTTCGCTGCGGGATTGGCTGCGAATTCAGGCCCAGGTTTGATGTTTGAATCTCTGCCGATTGCATTCCAAGCGATGCCTGTGGGTTCGTTGATCGGTCTGCTGTTCTTCACCATGGTATTCTTTGCTGCCTTGACCAGTTCGGTTTCTCTGCTCGAGGCGCCCACCGCTTTTATGATTGAGAAGTTCAGTCTAGCGCGGCCCGTTGCCACAATCATCGTTGGGCTGGGGGCTGCGGTATTGGGCATCTTGTCGGCGCTGTCTTTCAACGAGATGGCTGATTTTCGTCCTCTGGTGTTTATTCCTCTCTTTGCAGAGTCCAATTTCTTTGACGCATTGGACGGTGTGACGGCGAAATTGTTTATGCCGATTGGCGCTATTCTGACTTGTATCTTTGTAGGTTGGATTGCAGATGCAAAATTGATCGACAAAGAAAATGGGCTCGATGGTGTTTTGCATCAGACATGGCGTATTTTGGTGCGGTTTGTGTGTCCTATCGTTTTGAGCGTGATTTTGATCGTTGGCATTTTTGGATAAGCCAAAGTGATTGATTGGGGTATCCGTTAAAACCCGTATTGCGAACTGGCGTCAATTAGAACATAAAAGGAACACATGAGTCGTTCCGCCTATTCCTTGCCCGCTTCTGCGGATGCTATTTTGCGTGCCTCCAAAGGCGTAAAGCCTGCCGTCATGACGTCATCTGATGGGGCGGATGTGCGCCAGTCGCGCAAATGGCGTCCAGGCCTGGCTGATCCGGCGCAGCATCCTTGCCACAATGAAATTTTCGCGCGCAGTGACGGGGCGAGCGGCGCTGGCTTGGTTCTGGCATTGGCGTGTGATGCATTGGCGATAGAGGCAAAGGGCCCGCTGACCTGCGCCGATGATCAGCGCCATATATTATGGGTGCAGACCCGCGATGCGATAAAACGCGCAGGGCGGCCTTATGTGCACGGGCTTCCCCCTGAACTGCGGCGGCGGTTGATCCATGTTGCCGCTGACACAGCCCAAGATGCTTTATTCGCGCTGGAGGAAGGGGTGCGGTGCCGCGATTTGGCCTTTGTCGTGGGTGAGATATTGGGCGATCCGCGAGAGCTCGATTTCACCGCATCGCGCAGGCTGACATTGGCGGCGCAGCGGCATGGGAGCAGGCTGTATTTGCTGAGGCTGGATGCAAAGCCTGACTTGTCCTCGGCCCGAATGCGCTGGAATGCGGCGTCTGCACCTTCAAATACGCCTCGATGGAATGCTGACGCGCCCGGCAACCCTGCATGGACAGCCGAATTGTTCCGCGCGCGCTCTCACCCAATTGGAAAATGGATTTTGCATAATGACAAAGGAGAACTCTCTGTCCGCAAGCCCACTAAAAGGTTCTCTGAATACTCCAAATCACCCTTCATCATACCGCGCGCCGCAAATGCAGCCAAAGCCGGTGTCTCGCCGAATTATGGCAATATGGCTCGCGCAACTGTCGGTCGATCGTTGGCGGCTCTCTAACGGTTTAAAGCGCGGGGAGGGGGCGGATGCTCATCCCACGGCACTGATTGCAGAAACCGCGCATGGCCCCGGTGTAGAGGCGGCCAATGCTGCGGCGAAGTCCCAAGGCGTAAATGCAGGCATGATGCTGGCAGATGCGCGCACGCTCTGCCCTAAGCTCGCGGTGCACCCCGCCGATCCAGCAGGCGATTTAGAAGCTTTGGAGAAAACAGCCCTATGGGCGCAGCGCTGGGGACCGTGGAGCACGGTGGATGCGCCCGATGGCGTGATCGTCGATGTCACAGGGGCGGCGCATTTGTTTGGCGGAGAGGACCGGTTGATGGATGATGTGCAAACCCGTTTTGCCGCGCGCGATATGAACGTGCGAGCGGCGATTGCCCCGACGGCGGGCGCTGCTTGGGCGCTTGCTCATTATGGAACGCATTGCGGTCAAAGCGGCCACAATAGCGCAATCCTTGCTCCTGATGAGGATATGCCTGGGCGCTTATCTGGCCTACCTGTTGCGGCCCTGCGCCTTGATCCAGATGTATTGACCGTGCTGCGGCGTTTGGGATTGAAGCGCTTGGGTGATTTGGACCGCGTAGAAAGCAGCGGCACCAATAGCCGCCGAAATATGCAGGACAATCGCGGGCGTGATGCTCTCCAGCGCCGGTTTCGTCATAAGTTTAGGGCGGGCATGAAGGGGCGCACTTCGCCCGGTTCCAATCCCTTGGTGCGCATGGATCAACTGCTTGGCCGCGTGCCAGAGCCGCTTTTGCCCATCATCCCGCATGATATGCCCTTGGTGCAGCGGCGTCTTGTCGAACCAATCCGTCACCGCGCTTTGCTGGATCAAGTGCTCAGTGATTTAGCACAGGATATGGGGCGCGTTTTGGAGGGGCTGGGCGAGGGCGCGCGCAGGTTGGACCTTGGCCTGTGGCGGGTCGATGGCGAGGTGATTATTCGCACATTGGAAATGGCCGCCGCAACGCGTGATCCAACACATATGATTCGCCTTTTGTCTAGCCGGTTGGAGGATATTGACGCCGGTTTCGGGATAGAAAGTGTGCGATTGCGCGCCAGTTGGGCCCAGCCAGTGGCTCTCTCGCAGGACAATATTGAAGACGCTGTCAGTGATGTTTCATCTGCGATCAGCGGAACTTCTCTGGCGGCATGTGTCGACCGGCTGACGGTAAAGCTGGGCCAACAGGCTGTGACGAAGCCCGCTGCCTCTGCCAGCCATTTGCCAGAGCGCGGGCAAATCTGGCAGCCGCCTTTGGATACGCAATCGCCGCATCAAAAGGTTTTAGGCTTTCACAAAAGACCGCTTAAACTGCTTGATAAAAAAGAGAAAATATCCGTTCATTACGATGTGCCTGACGGATTTCCTCAAAGTTTCACTTGGCGTGGAAGCTTGCGCAAAGTGATCAAGGCAGAGGGGCCAGAACGGATTGCACCGGAATGGTGGCGCGAAAAATCCACCGCGCGCTTGCGGGATTATTACCGAATCGAAGATGCTGAAGGGTGCCGCTATTGGATATACCGCCAAGGGACAGGCGATGATGGACGCGGCGGCGCACCACAATGGTTCATGCACGGGCTTTTCGGTTAACGCATAAGTAAGAAACAGGGAGTAGAACGCGAATGGACCAAACACATCAACACTTGCGGATATGGTGAGAATGCAAGAATCAGAAGTACCCCGTTCCTCCAATAGGCGAGAACTCAACATCCTAGTTGAAGGGCGTTTGCGCTCGCGTGGAATTTGTGTCGAACTGATCGATGTGTCTGAAGGCGGCTGCAAAGTGCGCGGCCGTATGGGTTTTGCTCAAGAAGGCGAAACGGTCACTCTCAAGATCAATGGCATTCGCGCACCCTTGGGCACCGTTGTGTGGACCGATGGGAAATATGCAGGCCTTGCTTTTGAAGGTCAGCTGCACCCCTCGATTATTGATCACCTTTGCGATGAGCATAATGTGGATCGCGCCGCTTTCGCGTAAATCGCAGGCAGCCAGTTTCTCCAGATCACTGACAATGCACGCCGTATAATTGCGGAAGTTTTGCGCGTCTGTTGATTGCGCAATTGACCGGAACATAAATAGAACATATTCTGATGTGTTCTATGCCCGACGCACCCCTTACCCCTGACAAACGCACGCTTTCGGTCGATCCTGATACGGTCGCCGCGCCCGCGCGTGCTCAGTTTGTTGAGCTGGGAATAGTCAGCTGTTTCAGCTTCTTAACCGGCGCATCCGATGCGGTGGATCTGGTCAGCACAGCGCGCGCGCTTGGCTATGATGCAATTGGGATTGCGGATGCGAATTCTTTTGCCGGCGCAGTGCGCATTCACAGCGAGGCGGCCACGCTGAAGCTAAAGCCCGTGATTGGCACCCGTATTGAAACGGTAGAGGGGCTCGCTTTCCTCGCTTATCCCAAAAACCGTAAAGCTTACGGGCAATTGTGTCAGCTGATCTCAGCGGGCCGGATGCAGACATTGGACGGAGCATGGCAGGATAAGGGCGCGTGCCAAATTTCGCTCAATATGTTGGCTGAATATACCCGAGATTCGGATATTCAGTTGATCCTGATCCCACCAGAAAACTTGGATCAAAAGTTCACTGTGCCTGCTTGGGCGAGCAATGTTGTGTCTATGGATGGCAGCGATTTGGAGCGCGATATCTCCGGCGATTTAGGGGTGATCTTGCCTCATCTCCGTTTTGGCCTCGTTTGGCCTCTCTATCTCGCGGCGAGTTATCTCTACCGCGGCGATGATATTGCTCGGATAGCTCGGTTGGATGATTTGGCCCGCGCCAATGGTATGGAATTGCTGGCGACCAATGATGTTCTCTATCACGTGCCTCAGCGCCGCCCTTTGCATGATGTGATGACCGCGATCCGGCACAAGACGACTGTTGCGAAGGCTGGGCATCTTCTCAATCCCAATGGCGAGCGACATTTGAAATCACCGCAGGAAATGGCGCGATTGTTTGCCCGCTGGCCGCATGCGATTGCCGCTGCGCGTGCAGTGGCCGATGCCTGCGACTTCAGTCTGGAGGAGTTGAAATACGAATATCCTGAGGAGATTTACCCCGAGGGTATGAGCCCGCAAGAATTTCTCGAAAGTGAGACTTGGGCAGGGGCCGCGCGGCGCTATCCAGAGGGCATGCCTGATGCGGTGTGCGCCACGTTAAAGCGCGAGTTGGCGCTGATCGAAAAGCTGGATTTGGCGCGCTATTTCCTCACCATCAAAGACATTGTCGATTTTGCGCGCTCGGTCGATCCGCCAATTCTGTGCCAAGGGCGCGGATCGGCGGCCAATTCAGCCGTGTGCTATTGCCTCGAAATCACCAGCGTCGATCCGGCAAAACATCAGCTTTTGTTCGATCGCTTCATATCGGAGGAACGCAAGGAGCCGCCCGATATCGACGTCGATTTTGAGCATGAGCGGCGCGAAGAGGTCATCCAATATATCTACGCCAAATATGGCCGTCACCGTGCTGGCCTGACCGCCACCGTCATCCATTACCGCCCGCGCATGGCGATCCGCGAAGTGGGTAAGGTGATGGGCCTGTCAGAAGATATTACCAGCGCGCTCGCCCGCACGGTTTGGGGCGGGCATGGGCGCGAAATTGGCGAGGCGCATGTCGAGGAGATCGGCATGAAATTGGATGATCCGCACCTTCGCCGCGTGCTGGCTTTGACAGAGCAAATGATCGGTATGCCGCGGCATTTGTCGCAGCATGTCGGCGGCTTTATCCTGACCCAAGATGCTCTCAGCGCGACTGTTCCCATCGGCAATGGCGCCATGCCCGATCGCAGTTTTATCGAATGGGATAAGGACGATATTGAGACGCTGGGCATTCTGAAGGTTGATGTGCTCGCGCTCGGCATGCTGACTTGCATCAAGAAATGCCTTGATCTGCTGGAGGCCCATCATGGCCGCGCGCTCACGTTGGCCACTGTCCCGCGTGAGGATCCGGCAACCTATGCGATGCTGCGCAAGGGGGATTCTCTTGGGGTTTTCCAAGTCGAGAGCCGCGCGCAAATGAACATGCTGCCGCGCCTGAAACCGCGCGAGTTTTACGACCTTGTGATCCAGGTTGCGATTGTGCGGCCCGGGCCCATTCAGGGCGATATGGTGCATCCCTATTTGAAGCGTAGGCGAGGGGCAGAGGCTGTGGAAATTCCTGCGCCATCGCCGGAACATGGCCCGCCTGATGAACTGTCGAGCATTCTGGAGCGGACATTGGGCGTACCGATCTTCCAAGAGCAAGCGATGAAAATCGCGCTAGATGCGGCAAAATTCTCCAGCCTTGAGGCTAACAAGTTGCGCAAAGCTATGGCCACTTTTCGCAGCCGAGGCATGGTCGATGCATTGCAGGATATGATGGTCGGGCGAATGATTGAGCGCGGCTATGATCCTGAATTTGCGGAGCGCTGCTTCAACCAAATCAAGGGCTTTGGCGAATATGGTTTCCCCGAAAGTCACGCGGCTAGTTTCGCGCATTTGGTCTATGTTTCCAGCTGGCTCAAATGTCATTTCCCGGCCGCCTTTGCCGCCGCTTTGCTCAATTCTCAGCCCATGGGCTTTTACGCGCCGGCGCAGATTATCCGCGATGCGCGTGAGCATGGTGTCGCGGTGCTGCCCGCGGATGTGAATGGTAGCATGTGGGATAATACGCTTGAGATTTGCGCTGGCGAGATATCTTTGCGCCTCGGCCTGCGCCAAGTCGACGGTCTGCCCGAACATGTCGCTGCAAAGATGATTGCAAGCCGCGAAGAGGGTGGGTATTTCAAAGATGTGACCGAGCTGAAAGAGCGCGGACGCGTGCCGCCATCTCATGTCGAGCGCCTTGCCAGTGCCGATTGCTTTACCTCGCTCCAATTGTCTCGGCGCGAAGCCTTGTGGGATGCACGCAGCCTGATCACCGCGCCAGATTTGCCATTGTTTAAGGCGGCGCAGGAGCGGGAAGAGGGCGCGGAAAAAGCGCGAACGCAATTGCCGCAAATGCCTTTGTCAGAAGAAGTCGTGAATGATTATCAAACGACGCGCCTGTCGTTAAAAACGCATCCCATGGCGTTTCTGCGCGCGGATTTGGGCGACCGCGGTTTTGTAAAAGCGAGCGATTTGCGCGACCGCAAAACCCGCAGCATGGTGCAAGTCGCTGGCGTTGTTCTGATCCGTCAGCGCCCAGGCAGCGCCAAGGGTGTGTGCTTTATCACGCTAGAGGATGAGACGGGCGTAGTGAACCTCGTGGTGTGGCCCGATCTGATGGAGAAACAGCGCCGCGTGATCATGGGCGCGCGGTTGATCGAAGTGCGCGGGCGGGTCGAATATGATGATGAGGTGATCCATGTGATCGCACACCACCTCACCGATGCGACAGACCGCTTGCACGCGCTTTCCGGTGGTATGTTGCCTATTGTGCCTGCGCGGGCCGATCATGTGACCAGCCCTCTGCCGCATTCTTTTCCCAAAGGGCCGATTATGTCGACGATGACCAGTGAGGATCGGCGCGTGAAGAAGGGCTATGATAAAAAGGCGACTGACAACAAAGTGCTGGGTGTCCGCGATATTATCGATGAAGTTCCTGCCGTTAGAGGCCATCCGCGCGATCACCGGATCATTCCCAAATCACGCGATTTTCACTGAGGCAACCCGCCTAAATCGCTTCCAGCGAATAGCCCGCAGAGCGTACGGTACGAACAGGGTCTTCGGCACCGTCGACTGCAATCGCTTTGCGCAGCCGCCGAATATGCACATCGACCGTGCGCAATTCGATATCGCTGCCAGTGCCCCAAACATTGTCGAGCAATTGCCCGCGGTTGAAAACGCGGCCCGGGCTCTCCATCAAATATTGCAGCAGGCGGTATTCAGTCGGGCCGATTTGCAATTCTTGGCCGCCCCGCGTCACCTTATGCGCCACGGGATCGAGCGTTATATCACCAACAGCAATTACCTCACCAGCAAGGGCGGGGCGCACTCGCCGCATCACTGCCGCCACTCGGGCTAGCAATTCACGCGGCGAAAACGGCTTGGCGAGATAATCATCCGCGCCCGTTTCTAAACCGCGTATCCGATCATCTTCCGCCTCGCGCGCGGTTAGCATGATGATCGGTACATGGGCGGTGGCTTTATCGCGGCGCAAGCGGCGGCACACTTCGATGCCACTGGTACCTTCGATCATCCAATCAAGGATCACCAAATCGGGCGTATCTTCGCTGGCTAAGATCAGCGCATCGTCACCATCGGGCGTGGCGCGCACGTCATAGCCTTCGTTCTGGAAACGAAACTCTAGCAGTTCGGATAAAGCGGGGTCGTCCTCGACAAGCAGCAATTTTGCGCCAGACATGGGAAGGGCCTTTTATGAATTAGTCCTCGTCGGGCGGATATTCGCCCGTCGCTGCGTAATGCACCATCTCAGCAACATTGGTCGCATGGTCGCCGATGCGTTCCAGATTGCGCGCAATAAACAAGAGCTGCGCCGCGCTGGAAATGGTCGCTGGGTTCTCAACCATATAGGTCACAAGATTGCGGAAGATACTGTTATAGAACGCATCCACCTTGTCATCGGTTGCAATCACTTCGAGCGCCAAATTGGCATCGCGTGCGGCATAGGCTGTAAGCACATCATGCACCATTTCGCTGGCGAGCTCGCCCATTGCAGGCAGCAGGGTCAGCGGCTCAAACTTCTCGCTCACATCAATGCTGCCGACACGGCGCGCGATGTTTTTGGAATAATCGCCAATCCGTTCAACCACGCCGGCAATTTTCAACGCTGCGATCACTTCGCGCAAATCATCGGCCATGGGCGCGCGCAGAGCGATCACGCGAACGGCGAGCTTATCGACTTGGCTTTCAAGCTCATCGAGCTTTTTGTCACGGGCAACGACCTTCTCGGCCAGCTCCGTATCGCCGCGCACCAAAGCGTCGAGCGCCTGCTCAATCGCAACTTCGGCCAAGCCGCCCATCTCGCCGATAAGGCCGCGCAGCCGGGTGATGTCTTCGTCAAAGGCTTTTACTGTATGTTCGGCCATCAGCCGTACCTCCCAGTGATATAATCCTTAGTGCGTTGCTCGATCGGATTGGTGAAAATGTCGGATGTCTTGCCATATTCGACCATCTTACCAAGGTGGAAGAATGCCGTGCGCTGCGACACGCGGGCCGCCTGCTGCATAGAGTGTGTGACGATCACAATGGCATATTGGCCGGAAAGCTCGTCGATCAACTCCTCAATCTTCGCCGTCGCAATCGGGTCCAATGCCGAGCATGGCTCGTCCATTAGGATCACCTCAGGATCGACCGCAATCGCGCGTGCAATGCACAGACGCTGCTGCTGACCACCGGACAAAGCCGTGCCGGAATCCTGCAGGCGGTCCTTGACCTCTTCCCATAAGCCAGCGCGCCTCAGCGAGGTTTCAACGATCTCATCGAGCTGTTCTTTTTTATCAGCCAACCCGTGAATTTTCGGGCCATAGGCGATGTTGTCATAGATCGACTTGGGGAAGGGGTTGGGCTTTTGGAACACCATCCCGACCCGCGCTCGCAAATAGACAACGTCCATGCTGGAGGAATAAATATCCTCATTATCGAGCTCAATTAAGCCCTCAACACGGGCGGTGGGAATTGTATCGTTCATACGGTTCAAAGCCCGCAGGAATGTCGATTTTCCGCAACCAGATGGACCGATAAATGCGGTCACATATTTGGACGGAATATCAATCGATACATTGTCGATTGCCTTCTTGTCGCCATAGTACACCGAGACGTCGCTTGCGCGCATCTTGGGGTCTGTAGCATCAAGGCCAGAATGGATGACTGTCACCACTTCCTCTCGAATCGGTTTCTTAGGTAAATTGCTAGGCCGTTCATCAATAGCAGAAATAGCAGCAGAATGATGATGGCGGCGCTGGTCCGCTCGACAAAGCCGCGGTCAATCTCGTCGGACCATAGGAAAATTTGCATCGGCAGCACGGTGGCCGGTGATGTAAGCCCATCGGGCGGTGAGGCGATAAAGGCGCGCATGCCGATCATCAGGAGCGGGGCGGTTTCGCCCAATGCCCGCGCCATGCCGATAATGGTGCCGGTCAAAATGCCGGGCAGGGCAAGCGGCAAAACATGGTGGAATACGACTTGCACAGGGGATGCGCCAATGGCCAATGCGCCATCGCGGATAGATGGCGGCACGGCCTTAATCGCATTGCGCCCTGATATGACAATCACAGGCATTGTCATCAGCGCCAACGTCATACCGCCGATTAGCGGGGCAGAGCGGAAATTCGGGAAGATCGATAGGAACACCGCGAGGCCCAAGAGACCAAAGATGATCGAGGGAACAGCGGCCAGATTGTTAATCGAAAGCTCGATGAAATCTGTCCAGCGGTTCTTCGGCGCATATTCCTCAAGGTAGAGTGCCGACAAAACACCGATGGGAAATGCCAGCATCAATGTGACCAGCATGGTCAGCATAGAGCCCTTGAGTGCGCCCCATATCCCAACTTCTTGCGGGTTGGTGGCATCCGAACGCGTTAGGAAACCAAGGTCCCAATTGCGCGATAGCTTGTCTTGCGATGCCAAATCTCGAGCCAAAGCTTGAAGTTTTGGATCGCCTTCGCCTCTGAGCGCAGACGCCATTGCAGGGGTGGCTGGCAGCGAGAAGACATGCGTTTGCTGGATTAATTCTGGGCTTGCAATCACTTCTTCAGCAACATCGCGCCACGCCTGATCGGTGATGATCCGCGTATCGCTTTTGCCCAATTCTTGTTCGGCATAGAATGCGACGATATCGGGCAGACCCTGCAATTCCAGCGATTGCAATGCGCCATCAGCCGCCAGACTGTTCGCGTCACCTGATAGGCCGCTTTCCGACAAATTCATCGACACTTCGACTTCGGCGCGCTGGAAACCGGCGATGCCATTGATCGACATATTGCCCAGCAAAAACACCAGCACGGCGACCGAGAAAAGGATCGCGGCAAGGCCGGTATATTTGAACCGGCGCTCTGCAGCGTAACGCTTCTTCAGGCGCTGCTGAAAGGCCTCAGAGGACTTGTTGATGGCTGTATCACTCATAGGCTTCGCGGAACCGTTTTACGACGCGCAGGGCGATGAAATTCAGCCCCAAGGTCACAATGAATAAGACAAAGCCAAGCGCATAGGCGCTGAGCGTGGCGGGATGATCGGCGCTGTTTTCGCCGGTCAGCATGGCGACGATCTGGAAGGTGACGGTCGTCATCGCCTCGAAAGGATTGGCCGTGAGCTTGGCGGCGGCGCCTGCGGCCATCACCACAATCATCGTCTCACCAATTGCGCGGCTAATCGCGAGCATTACGCCAGCGACAATGCCGGGCAGGGCGGCGGGAACCAGCACGCGTTTGATTGTCTCAGAATTGGTTGCGCCCATCGCTAGGCTGCCATCGCGCATCGCGGCAGGGACTGCTGCAATGGAATCGTCGGCCATGGATGAGACAAATGGGATAATCATCACGCCCATAACAAGGCCAGCGGCCAGAGCGCTCTCGCTTGAAGCATTGCTAATCCCAACGGCAACCGCTGCGTCACGAATGGCAGGCGCCACGGTAAGCGCAGCGAAATAGCCATAGACCACTGTCGGGACACCGGCGAGAATTTCTAGCGCCGGTTTCAACCAAGCCCGCAGCCGAGGATCGGCATATTGGGTAAGGTAAATCGCGCTCATCAAGCCCAGCGGAATGGCGACCACCATGGCGATAATCGCGCCGATAAAGATCGTGCCCCAGAACAAAGGTATGGCGCCATAACGAGAGCCATCAGGATTGGCGGCGTTGCTCATTGGGTCAGGGCCCCAGAACGTGCCGAACAGGAAGTCTATTGGAGACACCGAAGTAAAGAAGCGGAACGCCTCCACAACCAGGCTGGCGAAAATGCCAAAGGTCGTCAGGATCGCCACTAAGGATGCAAGCAGCAATACGCCCATCACAACGCGCTCAACGCGGGTGCGGGCGGTAAAGTCAGGCTTGATGCGCAAGAATGACCAAGTGCCGCCAACAAATGCGATCAGCACACACAGCGCCAGACCGATCATATTATAGCGCGACATTGCTTCGCGGAACGGCTCAATCAAAGCGCGAGCATCTGGGTTGAAAACAGCGGCTGTTTGTCCGCTGGCAACGGCGCTCGCTTCGGATAAAATCACATCGCGCTGGAAGCTTGTTTCGGGCAATTGTTCCGCTGCTGATGATGCCAGCACCGACACATTCACCAATTGCGGTGAGACGACTGCCCAAAACACAGCGAAAACAATGACCGGCAGAGCAATCCAAATCGCGACATACCAACCGTGATAATAAGGGCGCGCGGCAAGGCGCGTAACGCTCTCATCCTTCTGGAAACTCCACGCCTTTGCGCGGCCAGCCAGCCAACCGGCCAGACCAAGCCCCAAGGCGATCAATATGAGAGTAACAGGCGTCATTAGGTGCGCTGCAGCTTCCGTTTAGAAAAACATCGAATCATTGGCAGGTCTGTGCCCCGCCCAAAACTGCGTTGGAGGGGTAATGCGACACTATTGTGACACAGTTTGTTTGCTTGCATCGGGGGTGGGCGAAGGCGCAGGGTGACTGTCTGCATTGATTTGTGCATCGCTCCCATCATCCTGTCCCTTTTCATGCGCCGATCCAGCGCTTTTTCTTGTCTCATCCGCATCCAAGCCGGTCTTTGCCGAGGCCAGAGGGATACGAACAATGATGCTCGTGCCTTTGCCCACTTCGCTTTCAATGTCGAGACGTCCGCGGTGACGCTCCACAATGTGCTTCACAATCGCAAGCCCAAGGCCCGTGCCGCCAGAGGCTCGGCTGCGGCCCGGATCAGTGCGGTAAAATCGGCGGGTGAGGTGAGGGATGTGCTGCGGGCTGATACCATCGCCTTGATCGGTAACGGTTAGCCGCGCATGATCGGCGCGTCCTAGCGCTAGCTCGGCCACAACAGGCGTATCGTCATAGCCATATTTGAAAGCGTTCTCGACCAGATTGCGCACCAATTGCTCAATCTGTTGACGGTCGCCTTTGATCGAGAGTTCCTTTTTTAGGACGAGGATTAGGCGATCTGCGCGCTCTGGTCCTGCGGCATCGCGTGCGGCGCGTTCTATGATAACGCTTAGATCGATGGGGTCTTCGGGTTGGTCGTGCTTTTCTGCCTCCACCCGCGACAAGGACATAAGATCGCTGACAAGGTTCTGCATCCGTGTCGCTTCACGCTGGATCGTGCCTAGGAATTTCTGCGAGGTTTTTGTGTCGAGCTTCTTATCGCCTTCGCTTAGCGTCTCGACATAGCCGATGATGGATGCAAGCGGTGTGCGTAATTCATGGCTGGCATTGGCGACAAAATCGGTATGCGCGCGGCTGATATCAGCCTCACCCGTCTTGTTGATCAGCTCCAGCACAGCCAGTCCGGAATCAATCGTCTGAACATTCAATTGCCAAATATCGCGCCGCCGCACCAAACCCCGAGCGGTTGCCGAGCCGTTGCGACCGCGATTGATCAGCTCAATGGCGGCAGGCTGACGGAACACAAGGCGTGGGTCTTGGCCCACAATATGCTTGCCCAATATCGAGCGCGCAGCACGATTGGCGGAGGCGATGGTGTTGTTTTCCGTCACGAGCAAAGGCGTCGAGGCGCGCTCAATCAGCGGTTTCATATTCGCGCTAGTGAAAGGGCGCTGCTTTTTGCGGGTGGGCAAATCTGGTGGTTTTGACGAGGCCAGAACCAGCGATCCCATCCACATTATAAAAACCGCAATGGCGAGGCCAAATCCGCTGCCTGTCGCAAGCAATACCGCAAACGTCACAAGAGCCAGCAAGGTGCCGACGAGAGGGATCTGATGGCCATTTAGCATCGCAATACCGCCATATCAGACGCGCGAACCTAGGGAAGCCCGCGCATAAGTAAATTTGCGTATGGCTTGGGGACAAGCGTGATTATGCTCGGCAATGGAGCCAAACAAACACGTCACCAAATCTATTGAAAGAAAGTTGGTGACCCCTACGGGAATCGAACCCGTGTTTCAGCCGTGAAAGGGCCGCGTCCTAACCGCTAGACGAAGGGGCCACTCGCTAGAGCGAGAGCGGGCCAATAAGCGGGGTTTGAGAATCGGTCAACCCCTGTATCCAATCAATCGGCAAATGCTGCGTCTTCTAAATGCAATTCTGCCTGTTCGCGTGGCCCCCAATCGTCAATTTTGGCGCGCCCTGCCAAATGGAATTTGCGCCCTTGAGAGCGGTGGAGAAGGGTTTGCGCCATCTCAGTTTCTGCGGCTCTAAACGCGATGCACTTTAGTGATCTTCCATCTTCACCAGCGGCAATAACGCGCAAGTGATCCTTGCCTACAATATCCGCTTTTACGATTCTGACAGGGCCTACAGCCAGCCTTGGGCCAGGCCAGCCAATGCCGTAAGGCCCTGCTTTATCGAGGGTTCGCACCAAGTCAGGCGTTAAGCCGCCGGGCGCAACAGAAAGATCCATTTGCATGGTCTGGCTTTGGCGCGCCTTGCTGATGTCGTTGGCCAAGCGGTCATCGAGGAACTGTGTGAAGGCGCCGATCTTATCCTCTGTCACGCTCATGCCGGCCGCCATGGCGTGCCCGCCGCCAGCGACGAGCAGGCCTGCTTCGCGCGCGGCGATAATGGCTGCACCTAAATCGACACCAGAAATCGAGCGGCCTGAGCCTTTTCCTGTTCCATCGGCAGGATCCAGAGCAATTACGATCGAAGGCTTGCCGGTTTTTTCTTTGATTCGGCCGGCGACAATTCCAATCACGCCGGGATGCCAGCCTTCGCCGGCGATCACGTGAACTTGGTGATTGTGCTGATTGGCGAGCTGCGCTTCTGCTGCCTCTTGCACTTCTGCCTCGATTGCGCGCCGATCTTCGTTGAGAGAGGACAATTGCTCTGCAATTTCGCGCGCTTCGTCAGGGTCAGTGGTTGTTAGCAGGCGCACGCCTAATGTTGCTTCGCCCACGCGGCCACCGGCATTGATACGCGGCCCCAAGGCAAAACCAAGGTCGCTGCATTGCGGTGCGCGTTTGAGGCGGCTTGCATCAATCAACGCGGCCATTCCAATACGCTGGCGGCGCGCCATGATCTTGAGACCCTGCGCCACAAAAGCGCGGTTCAGACCGTGCAAAGCGGCAACATCAGCGACTGTGCCTAGCGCGACGAGATCAAGCAGGCTCATCAGATCAGGTTCTTCGCGGCTTTCGAAAAAGCCTTTTGTGCGGAGCAGTCTGACCAGAGCAATGGCCAACAAAAACGCCACACCAACAGCGGCCAAATGCCCGTGCGCCGCTGCAATATCGTTTTCATCCAATCGGTTGGGATTGACCAGCGCCACTGTCTTGGGAAGTTCAGGCGAGCATTTGTGATGATCAACCACGATCACGTCGACGCCGAACTTATGCGCTTCATCCAAAGCTTCAAACGCCATGGCTCCGCAATCCACGGTTACGATCAGGCTAGAGCCTCCTTCTGCTATTTTGACCAAGGCTTCGCCGCTAGGGCCATATCCTTCGAGCAGCCGGTCAGGAATGTAATATTGCGCATCATTGCCCAGCGCGCGCAGCAGTTCGACAAGCAGCGCGGCGCTGGTTGCTCCGTCCACATCGTAATCCCCATAAACCGTGACGGTTTCATTCGTGAGAACAGCCTGAGCAATTCGCTCTGCTGCGTTATCCATGTCTTGAAATTGTGCAGGGTCAGGCAGGAAATCGCGCATGGTTGGTGCGGCGTGCCGCTCAATATCATCGCTGGCGACCCCGCGTGTCATTAGCAATTGCGCCAGAATATCACGCTCTAGCGACATTGCATCGCCATCTAGCGCCATATTGCCGCCGCGCCATTGCCATGATTGGCCTTTTAGCGATGCGTCGATGCCAAATACAGAAGCGGGGGATCGTGATGTCATGTGCGCAGAATTAACGGAAACCGCCGCATTTTAACACTGCCTCTCAAAGTTAATCGACATCTGTGCTAGGGGCGCTGCCATGGATGAGAAGACAGTTTTGATCGCTTGGCATTCCCGCACGGGCGCGAGCGAGGCCTTGGCGCAGGCTGCGGCGCAGGGGGCAGGGCGCGCGGCTGTGCTACTCCGCGCTGAGGATGTGGTACCTGCGGACTTCCTCAAAGCCTCAGCCTATATCTTTGTTTGTCCAGAGAATTTGGCCGCAATGAGCGGTGTGATGAAAGAGATGTTTGATCGCTGTTATTACCCCGTGCTTGGGCAAATCGAAGGTCGGGCCTATGCCACGATTATCGCTGCGGGCACTGACGGCGAAGGCGCGCAGAGACAGATTGACCGGATCGCAACGGGGTGGAGATTGCGACGGGTGGCGGACCCCATGATTGTCAATTGTAGCGCGCAAACGCCTGAAGAAATATTGCAGATGAAGACTGTCGCAGAGAGTGAATTGGAGAAAGCCAAAGAACTGGGCGCGTCATTTTTACAAGCAATAGAAATGGGAATATACTAATATTGTTCTCTACTTTCGCATAAGTGACTCGACCTAACGGTTAAAAGGCGGCAATGCTGCAATATTCAAAAGTGATTTACTTGAAGGTTGCCCGATAGAAAATTCGCAAACCCAAGATACTGGCAGGAAAATGGGCCAAGACACTGAATGGCGCGATAGCGACCATGGTATCTACTTGCTGTTCGCCAAAGGCACGCGGCCCGACCGCGATGCCGTTGCACGTTTTGTGGGCTCGCAACTGGCGACCAGTATCACCTTTGATCCCAAATCAGTTAGAACTCCGCAGGTTGCAGGTGGTGACCGGGCCTGGGTAGAATTGCTGCGCGATGGATTGCTGTTTGATTTAGAAGGTTTGGCCCCGTCTCAGCCGCTCAGCGTGCCCATGACAGAGCACCGGTTTGACTTCGACCATTCCAAATCCTTTGCCATGTATGACGCCATAAGATTGATCCCTGGCGCGCATTTGGGCGGCGGTGAGCACACTTTGCCAGTTGTGCGCTGCCTGATCTCTTTGGCGCGCGATTTGGCGTATGAATTTGAAGATATTGCGGCCTTTGTTTGGCCGCCAGCATCCAGTGTCATCAGCCGTGAGTTTTTCGAATCGACCTGCACCGCTTGGTTAGCGGGTGGAGCGTTTCCGGCGCTTGGCCTGACATCCTTCCGCGAGACTATGGATGGCGCTTTGCAATCTGTGGGTTTGGAATATCTCATCGGGCAAGAACTGCGGATTGAACCGCCTTTATCCAGCGACCGGGTTGAGGCCACTCGGCTTGGCATTCGCCTTATCAATCAGCTGATATTGGTTGGCGGCATTGAGAAAAGCGAACGCTTGGCTGCTCCCGATGGAACGCGTTTGATCATGCGTCTTTCGCGCAATGAAAAATTTGTGAGAGTGTCTCGGGAATAGTGATTTGAAGAAAGCATGGGGGCTTGCCAATGATGAGGCAGCCAGCGCTTGCTTGCCCGCGCTTCCCTTTCGCTCAATCAACCGGCGCGGCACTAAGGGCCATGATCCCGGGCTTCAGCGGCACCATCTTTTGCCCAAGCAATTGCTAAAAGGCGCATATTTCGGAAAGATGTTTACAGCGATCGGCAAGGCCAATGTTGGCTTTGATGATTTCCGGACCAATGGGATATTGCTGCCCTGCCGCGAGGATACCGCCATTCGGCTGTGCCTGCCGCTACACCGAGGCCCGCACCGCGATTATAATGAAATGGTGATTGAGCGCGTTGGCCAGATTGAGCGTGAGTGGTCGAGCGCTCGGCTGTCAGACCCCGATCTGGCGATCAAGGAATCAATCTTTCGCCTCAGCCTGTTGCAGCGCGCTTTGCGCAAACGGCTGATGGTCCAGCACCGCCGGTTAATCCTCAATCAAAAGGATCCGGTCGGCACTGGCTTTGATTTTGACGAATTGGATGCAATGGCCGGCGCCCTTTGGGAGGCGACCAGCTAGAGCGTCTTTTTTAACGCCAAGCGGTGTAGTCATTCTTGGTTGCAAGCTGCGCTTTGGCTGCGTGATATTCACGCTCAAAACGCGCGACCATATCTTCGACTGTTCCGACAGATTTGACCGCGCCAACGCCTTGGCCAGAGCCCCAAATGTCTTTCCATGCTTTGGCATCTGTGTTGCCGCCGCTGCCGAAGTTCATTTTCGATGGGTCGCTTACCGGCAGATTGTCGGGATCAAGCCCAGCTTTTTCAATCGAGCTGCGCAGATAGTTTCCGTGAACACCGGTGAAGAGGTTGGAATAGACAATGCCCTCTGCGCTGCCTTCCACGATGCCGTCCTTATAGGCTTGGTCCGCATTGGCTTCCTCGGTGGCGATAAACGCGCTGCCGGCATAGCCGAAATCTGCGCCCATAGCCTGCGCGGCGAGGATCGATGCGCCATTGGCGATGGAGCCTGACAGAGCAACCAGCCCGTCAAACCATTCGCGAATTTCCTGCATCAAAGCGAAAGGTGATTGCGAGCCCGCATGGCCGCCAGCGCCAGCAGCGACGGGGATGAGGCCGTCTGCGCCTTTGTCGATGGCTTTATGCGCGAAGCGATTGTTGATGACGTCATGCATCGTCACGCCGCCCCAATTGCGAACTGCGTCGAAAATTTCAGTTTGCGCGCCGAGTGAAGTGATGATCATTGGGACCTGCCATTTTTCGCATGTCGCCATATCCGCCATTACGCGGTCGTTTGATTTGTGCACGATCTGGTTGACGGCGAAAGGTGCGGCCGGATTATCCGGGTTCTCGCGGTTATGCTTGGCCAGTTCTTCTGTGATCTGATGGAGCCACTCGTCCAGCAATGTTTGCGGACGGGCATTGAGGGCGGGAAAGCTGCCGATAACGCCGGCTTTACACTGCGCGATCACAAGCTCTGGGCCTGATACAATAAACAGCGGTGAGCCGATTAAGGGTAGGCGAAGGCGGTTAAATGGTGCGGGCAAGCTCATGGGGATTCTCCGTCAAATGCAATTCTGTGATGATGGGCTTACGCATATGACTAGGCCGGTGTCGAGGGCCGTTTTCGGCGCGAATTCTCCGGATTTGCGGCAATCGCTGGATGCCGTAGCGTCACCATATTATAGAATATTTGTTAGATTATAGAAAATTTTGGCATTACCTGCGTAAAGCGCGTGTTTTTCATCATCACTGGCCCCTGTCGTAATGCGTTTAAATGCGTTCCACAGGACAGGATAGGTCGCGCCCCAGCGGTCGACGGGGTAGTTGCTTTCAAACATTCCGCGGCTCGCACCAAACGCTTCGATACAGGTTTCGATATAGGGCTTCCATTGGCGCGCGAGCTCTTCTGATCCAACCCCGGCGGCAGGGCCTTCTTCAGGCATGGCGCAATTGTGCATCGCCAATCCGCCCAGTTTCACAGAGACATTTTCGCATGCCGCGAGCTCACGAATATTGTCGCGCCAAATATCAAAGCGTTCGGTTAGCTTGCCTGTATAGCTCGCCATGCCGAGCGGGGTTCCGCAGTGATCAAGGCAGATTGGCGTATCGGGAAATGCCCGCGCCAGATCAATCACATCGGGGATCTGCGGCTCCAATATCCACGCGTCAAAGCTAAGACCCATCTTCCCCAAATGCGCAAAGCCTTCACGAAATTTGGCATCGCGGTAAAGCTGGGGTGGGGCATGGAATGGAGGGCCGAGCACTTCTGGGTCAGCATCCCACGCACCCTGATGGCGAATGCCTTTGAAGCGGCCATTGCCGGCTGCGACTAGCGCTTCCAAAACCGGCGCTGCGCCGTCTCCTAAGGTCAAATCCGCATGACCGATAATTCCGGCACAGGCCTTCAAATTGCCATAGAGCCCGCTGGCTGATTGGGCTGCGACGCCGTTCACATATTCAACCTCGCCAACCGGTTTCATCGCTTCGCTGCGCGCTGCGTCATAGAAAGCGCCGCATTCCATAAAGACCGTGCCGACGATGTTGTGACCTGTTTGCACATCAGCCAGCAATTGATCGAATGTGTAATGCGCGGCGGGAACTAGAGTTTCTAAAAAGCGGTGGCGAGGTTCTGGAAACATCGGAAGCAATGGGCGCAAATCCCAAAGGTGATGATGCGGATCAATGATCGGCAGATCAGGTTCCAGAATGCTCTCAGCCATGCAGTTATTCTCCCAAATTTGTGCGCAGCATAGCGGCGCGCCCGTCGTGCGCAAACTGTCTCAACAATGAGGGCTGCCACGGCGCCTGTCCTTCACGTAAACATTAGGATTCCGTAACGTCAATTTGCACTTATGGAATTCCTGTGTATGCTCACGGAATAAACATAAACAGGGGAAACGCCATGCGCTGCACTAGCAAACACTCTCGCCTTTTGAGCACATCACTCATCGGATTGGGAGGCGCGCTAGCAGCCTTATCCTTCTCCGCAGCCCCCGCTTCCGCGCAATCCACGCAGCAGGCCGATGAGGAGGATTACGACGCGGTTATCGTCACCGGAATGCGCATTCGCCAAGGGGGTGCGCAAGACGCCAATCACTTCCGCTCAATCTCGCTTGATGGCGACAGCATTGAATTGCCGCGCGCCAGCAGCTTCACAGTCGAAGGCCTGATGGGCGAGCACGATCTCACGCTGCCTGCGAACAAGGCTTGCGAGCAATTGTTCTGCATCAACGCCCAATCCATGCGCGCCAGCCTGCCTGCAGAACCTGATAGCACCGTGTTTGTTGGACTGGGTTTTGAGAGCGGGGCGAAGCCTGAAAATTACACCTCCATTCCAATCAGCATTGTCGCAGTCGTGGACCGTTCAGGCTCGATGTCAGGCGCACCGATTACCCGCGCTAAGGAAGGGCTGCAAGCGGCGCTTGGGATGATGCGTCCCGGCGACCGGATGGGCATTGTGGTCTATGGCAGCAAGACAAACGTCCACCTTCCGGTAACGGATGTGGAGGGCAATCGCGACGCAATTAGCGAGGCAATCGACACTATCGCGATCAATGGTGCGACCTATATGGAGGCGGGCATGAAGCTTGGCTACGCCACCGCTATGGAGGAACTGGAGCACTCCAATGGCAAAACGCGCATGCTGTTATTCTCCGATGAAAACGCCAATGTCGGCAACACGGATGCGGACGGTTTTATGGGCCAGGCTAACCGCGGTGCGGCAGCGGGAATTGGGCTTACTTCGATTGGGGTTGGACGAATTTTTGATGGAGCCTTGGCAACGAAAATCTCCAGCGTGCCGGGCGGCAATCTGTTCTTTGTCGATAAAGAAGGCGATGCGGCAAAGCTGTTTGAGAAAGAATTCTTCAACATGTCGAGCGAGGTCGCGCGCAATATTGAGATCACGATCGCGCCGGCAAAGGGCTTTAAAGTGGCCGAGGTTTACGGCGTGCCTGCCGATATTATCACCCGCGCCTCAGATGGCAGCGTCACGGCCACCATCGGCAGCGCCTTTATGTCGAGCAAGGGCGGCGGCATTTTCGCCACGCTTTCGGGCAATGGTAGCGGCGCCTCCACTGCTAATGTCGCTATTTCCTACGAGGATTTGAAAACAGGCGAGCGTGAGAATGACACAGCGCGGGTCGCTGCGCTGGATGCAAACCCGGCGGCGCCATTGGTGAAGGCGCATTTGCTGGTCGATCAATATACCGCGATCACTGGCGCTTTGAATGCATCGCATCGCAAGGATGACCCTCTGGCGGCGCAAGCAAGTTTGGCTGATCTGGAGGACCGCGTTCGCGCATCCGGCATTGCTGGGATGGAGCGCGAGCTTGAGCTGATTGCAGGGCTTCGCGGCAAGGCAGGCAAGCTGGCCGCCTTGGCGAGCAATCCGGCGATTTACCGCGCCCGAAAAGCTGTAGGTGAATGGCGCGTTCTGGCGCACCGCGGGGTGGATGATGTTGCGCGCGGGGATTTGATCACGATCACTGATGATGGCGAGTTTATCACGGAGAACGGCGGCAATGGGCCGAATTCCGGCGATGAAATCTATCAGGAATATGAGATCAATGGCCGCCAGATTCAGATCAAGGAAGGCCGCCTCGTGATGGATTACACCATCAATGGAGACCGCATGCGGATGCGCAATCCGGTGGAGGGGACCATGCTTTTGCTGGAGCGAGATGACACCTAATTGGCCCCAAAACACCCCGCCAAAGATGACGAGGCCAGATGAGGCCAAACGAGGCCAAAAGCGAGACCACCCCCAAACACGCTGAAATCATGCGGTAATTTGGGCCGGTTGGGCGAGATGAAATGCGTTAAATCGCTACCGCTGAATTGGCCGCGCTCAGCACAGCGCGAACGCTGGCGGTGGCGACATCTTCATCAATTCCGCAGGCCCACAGAACCTGTCCCTTGCTTTCGCATTGGAGATAAGCGGCGGCTCTTGCATCGCGTCCTGTTCCCAAAGCGTGTTCGGTGTAATCGAGGATTTTGAGATCGAGACCAAAGCTCTCTTCCAAAGTTGTCACCACGCTGGAGATCAAGCCATTGCCGCGCCCGCTAACCGATTGCTGCTTGCCTGCAACAGATATTGTTCCTGCAAAGATGCGGGTGCCATCTGAAGCGCGGCTTTCTTCATAGCTGACGAGCTGAAAATGCTTATCCGCCGTTTGCACATGATAGGTGCGTTTGAACGCATCCCAAATGTCGGCGGCGTTCAATTCGCGGCCCAGTTCATCGGCAAGGTTCTGCACGTGGGATGAGAAATCCGCCTGCATTTTCTTGGGCAGTTTAAGTCCCTGATCCTGCTCCAACACCCAGGCAAAACCGCCCTTGCCTGACTGCGAATTGACCCGAATAACCGCTTCATAATCGCGGCCCAGATCGGCCGGATCAATCGGCAAATAGGGAACGCGCCATTGCTCATCATTTTGCGTTTCAGCCGCGGAAAAGCCTTTTTTAATCGCGTCCTGATGGCTGCCGGAAAAGGCAGTGAAGACCAATTCCCCGCCGTAAGGGTGGCGCTGATGGACGGGCAATTCGTTGCAATATTCCACCGTCTCAATCACGCGGTCTATGTCGGAGAAGTCAATTTTTGGATCGACGCCTTGCGTGTACATATTGAGCGCCATTGTGACGAGGCAGCAATTGCCGGTGCGCTCGCCATTGCCGAATAGGCAGCCCTCGACGCGGTCAGCGCCGGCCATCAATCCAAGCTCAGCGGCGGCAACGCCTGTGCCCCGGTCATTGTGGGTGTGGAGCGAGAGAATAGCGCTGTCGCGGTTCGGCAAATTACGCGCGAAATATTCGATCTGATCGGCGTAAATATTGGCGGTCGAAGCCTCTACCGTGGCGGGCAGGTTGAGGATGATCGGATGTTCGGGCGTGGGCGCCAAAACTTCCATTACTGCTTCGCAAACCGATATGCTGAAATCCAATTCCGCGGTTGAGAATGTCTCGGGCGAATATTGGAAATGCCAATTGGTGTCGGGGCGCTTGGCAGCCTCATCGCGCATGACCTTTGCACCGGCCACGGCGATCTCTCGCACTTCATCTTTCGACATCCGAAACACGATATCGCGCCATGCCGGCGAGACAGCATTATAGAGATGGACAATGGCGGAATGCGCGCCGGTAAGACTGTCGAAACTGGTGCGGATCAAATCCTCGCGGCTTTGTGTCAGCACTTGCACCATCACATCTTCGGGCACGCGGTCAGAGCGCACGAGCGAGGAGATAAAATCAAACTCGGTCGCGCCCGCACTGGGGAAGCCAACTTCGATTTCCTTAATCCCAATCTCAACCAGAAGATCGAAAAAACGGTTCTTCTTCACCGCATCCATAGGATCAATGATTGACTGATTGCCGTCACGCAAATCGGTGGAGAGCCAGCGCGGCGGCGCCGTTATTGTCTGGCTTGGCCATTGCCGGTTCGGCAAATCAACTTGCGGGAATGCACGGTATTTGCGGGAAGGATCGCGCAACATATTTTGTGGGTTGGTCATGGATTTTGCTAAGCTCGCGGCTGAAATTCAGGGATGGTTGAAGTCTTTGTTCCCTTGAGCGCCCGCACGCGCTTCAATGCACGCCGCGGTTCACGCCCAAGGGCGCGTAAGTCGTAGTAGCAAGGAGCTGAGCCGGTTCATGCGTTTTACTTCGCCTATTTGCCGCGCAGTTGCAAGGGCAAGTGTGACGGGAATGGAGTGATTGCGTATTTACCCGCAGGTCGCGCTGCGGATCACGCCCATCGCATCAACTTTCACATTGAGGCGCGATGATGATGGCACGGGGATCACATCGGAACCTGCATCGATAAAACGCACATCGCCATTGGGCGCTACCGCCGCCAGCACCGCCTCGCGGGTGATATTGTCAGCTTTGCGGCCAAAAAAGGGAGCAACCTTTGGTGAACCGCATACGGGGCTTATGTCCGCCTCTGGCTTGGCGGTTGGAGCCCTGTCGGTAGCATTTGCCGGGGCGAGTTTGGGTGCCGAAGGTTTAGGCGCGCCATTACCACCATTGTTGCCGATGCGCGCTGCGAATTCTTCAACCTCTTGCGGGCCTTCGTTTGGGTCACCGGCAGAGCAAGCGGCGATGCTTATGCTTGCGGTCAGTAAATATGCTGCGCGGCAAAGAGCAGAGTGACGAGGCTTCATGCGCAGATAGTTAGCAGCATTTTGCCTCACCGCCAACGAAGCCTATCGGGCGTCAATTGATCGACGCTTGTTACACCCATCAGGCGCATGCCGCGCGTAATCTCATCACTTAGTATGGTGAGTGCGCGTTCTACACCTTCTTCGCCTGCCGCGGCCAATGCGTAAAGATAAAGCCGTCCGCCCGATGCCGTCGTCGCGCCTGCAGACACGGCTTTCAATGCATGTGTTCCGCGCCGGACGCCGCCATCGCAAATGAGCTCAATCTCGCCGCCAACCGCATCGACAATTTCGCGCAATTGATCAAAGGGCGTGCGGCTGCCGTCAAGCTGCCTGCCGCCGTGGTTGGAGATCATAATTGCATCGGCACCAATTTCGACCGCGCGGCGCGCATCGCCTGCGCTCATCACGCCTTTGAGGGCAAATTTACCGCCCCAATCTTGGCGGATTTTTGCCGCTGTATCCCAGTCCATCGCCGTATCGAGCATTGTGTTGAAATACTCCGCAATGCTGACCGCTTCGCTCGATCCTTCGCTGACGTGACTGTCGAGATTGGGCAGGCGGAATTTCTCTCGAAGCAGATAATCCAGCGTCCATCGCGGACGCGTGGCGTAGCTCCACATGGCAGAAGGCGTAAAACGGGGCGGGGTGGTAAAACCGCTGCGCAGGCACCGCTCACGCTTGCCTGATACGATGGTGTCGACCGTTAGGGCCAACGCATCAAAGCCTGATGTCTGGCACCGCTCAATCATGCTTGTGTTCAGCCCTTTGTCCTTATGGACGTATAACTGAAACATCTTTGGCCCGCTGGTCAGGGCGGCAATCTCTTCAATGCTGCGCGTGGCGAGGCTGGAGATGCCGAACCAAAGTCCGAATTTCTCCGCCGCTTTAGCGACGGCGGTTTCGCCCTGATGGTGGAAAGCGCGCTGAACGGCGGTCGGCGAAAGGATCAGGGGGAGGGCGCTTTTGCGGCCCAATATCGTGCAGCTGGTGTCGATTTCCTCAACGCCCGCCAGAACATTGGGCACCAGATCGCATGTGTCATAGGCGGAAGTGTTGCGCGCTTTGGTCAGCTCATCATCGGCGGCCCCGTCAATGTAATCGAACACAGGCCAAGGCAGGCGTTTTTGAGCAAGCCTGCGGAAATCATCAATATTGTGGCAGTCTGTCAGCCTCACAAGCATTCCCCCACATCACTTTCGCCGCGCGCCATTAACTCGGCGACATTGTATTTCTCTACCGGTTGGAAGGAGTAGCATGGTTTGTATTTGGGGTCTTGCGCAATACAGCTAAGCCCGCAGACCTGCGTTGCCGTTTCATCCTGCCAATCGACATGCCAAACCCGTCCGCCGGGCGTTGCGACGAAGCCATCAATCTGGTCGCCTATGTCGGTTTGTAAGTCGAGGAGCGAGGGCGCTTCACCGTCGTAATCATCGTTGAAACTGCCATGGGTATGGAAGGTGGCGATCGGGTGCTGGCCCATGGGTGAGGCCCATGAAAAGGAGCATTCGCTTTCAGAACCTTCATGGATTTCGGAAGCCGAAAGAGCGCCGTCATCATCTTCAAAGATCAGCCCGCAAAACTCGCGGTTTTCCGCAAAGCTGCGTGGCTGAATTTCGTCTAACGTCTTCTTGGCAAAATCGGTGAGCTCTGCATCCGATGCGACCACTTCGCGCGGCGGGGCATCAAAGAACACAGCCTTACCAACGATAACCGCCCAAGCGATTGCGCAGAACGCAAAGGCGAGGGCGGTGTAACGTTTATTGCCGTTTGTGGGGCGTTGTTGGTTTTGCATAACGCCTTACAAAAACGGGCCTAGTTTTTGGCTTTGTCGACCAGCTTATTCGCGCTGATCCACGGCATCATGGCGCGCAATTCAGCGCCGGTTTTCTCAATCGGATGCGCTTCAGCGGCCTTGCGTGATGCTTTCAGCTCAGGCTGACCGGCACGGTTGTCGAGCACGAAGTCCTTCACGAAACGGCCCGACTGAATGTCAGCAAGCACGCGCTTCATTTCGGCTTTCGTCTCATCGGTGATGATGCGCGGGCCGGTTTTAATGTCGCCATATTCCGCTGTGTTGGAGATCGAATAGCGCATGTTGGCAATACCGCCTTCATACAGCAAATCGACGATCAGTTTGGTTTCGTGCAAGCATTCGAAGTAGGCCATTTCAGGGGCGTAACCCGCCTCTGTCAGCGTTTCAAAACCAGCTTGGATCAGGTGCGTGATGCCGCCGCAAAGCACGGCTTGCTCGCCGAACAGATCGGTCTCGCATTCCTCGCGGAAGTTGGTTTCAATGATACCGCTGCGCCCGCCGCCCACTGCGCTGGCATAGGAAAGTGCGAGGGATTTGGCATAGCCATTGCCCGAGCTGCCTTCGCTTTCTTGGTCAACCGCGATCAGGCAAGGCACGCCGCCGCCGCGCTGATATTCGCTGCGAACGGTGTGGCCGGGGCCTTTGGGTGCGATCATGATCACATCGACATCGGCGGGGGCTTCGATGAGGCCGAAGTGGATGTTGAGGCCGTGGGCAAAGGCAAGCGCGCTGCCCGGCTTCATGCGGCCGGCAATGTCGTCTGCCCAGATAGCTGCCTGATGTTCATCGGGCGCTAGGATCATGATGAGGTCCGCCCATTCAGCCGCCTCCGAATTGGACAGCACTTTGAAGCCAGCTTCTTCAGCTTTCTTGCGGGTGGCAGAGCCTTCGCGCAGTGCAATCGCAATATCGCTCACGCCGCTATCGCGCAGGTTTTGTGCGTGAGCGTGGCCTTGGCTGCCATAGCCGACGATCGCGACCTTTTTGCTTTTGATCAGCTCAAGATCGGCGTCGGTATCGTAATAAACTTTCATGGGGAGATCCTTATCTGTGGTATTTTTCAAAGAGCGGCGCTCAAATTCTTTGGGTGCCGCGCAACATGCCAACAATGCCCGAACGGCCAACCTCGGTCAGGCCGAGACCGCGCATAAGGGCGATGAAACTGTCAATTTTTTCCGGGGAGCCGGTCAGCTCGAAAACGAAACTTTCGGTTGTGGTGTCGACCACGCTGGCGCGGAAAACCTCTGCGATACGCAAAGCCTCAACGCGGGCATCGCCGGTGCCGTCCACTTTAATCAGGGCAAGTTCGCGCTCTACATGGGCGCCAGCCGTGGTGAGGTCGGTGACCTTATGCACGGGCACGAGACGCTCCAGCTGAGCCTCGATCTGATCGATGACATGCGGCGGGCCATTGGTGACAATGGTGATGCGGCTGACGGCGTGATCATCGGAAATATCCGCCACAGTCAGGCTGTCGATATTGTAACCGCGCGCAGTGAACAGGCCGGTGATCTTGGCCAGAATGCCCGGCTCATTATCCACCGTAACGGTCAGAACATGGCGTTCGGAATGGGCGCTTTCAATTTTCATATCTTAAACCAGAGCCTTCGCTTCATCATCCATGGTGCCATCAACTTGGTCGCCATAGAGCAGCATTTCAGTGTGCGCCGCGCCCGATGGGATCATCGGCAAGCAATTGGCATCCTTCGCCACTTGGCAATCAACGATGACGGGGCCGTCTGCATCCAGCATCGCTTGAATGCCTGCGTCTAGCTCGCTTTCATCCGTGATGCGGATACCGGTCCAGCCGTATGCCTTTGCCAGTTCAACAAAATCGGGCAGGCTATCGCTGTAAGAATTGGAATAGCGGCTTTCATAGGTCAACTCCTGCCATTGGCGGACCATGCCCATATATTCATTGTTGAGGATGAATATCTTCACCGGCAAGCGGTATTGGCTGGCCGTGCCGAGCTCTTGAATATTCATCTGGATCGATGCTTCGCCAGCGATGTCGATGACGAGACTATCCGGATTGCCCAATTGCGCGCCAATCGCTGCTGGCAGCCCGTAACCCATGGTGCCAAGCCCGCCAGAAGTCAGCCATTTGTTAGGCTTATCAAAGCCGAAATATTGCGCCGCCCACATTTGGTGCTGGCCAACTTCTGTGGTGATGACCGGCTCTTGCGCTTTGGTCATTTCATAGAGCCGCTCAACAGCCTTTTGCGGCATAATCGCGGCGGGGCTCTTTGCCGATTTAGGCGGATAGGCGAGGCATTCGCGCGCGCGCCATCCGGCAATTCGCGCCTTCCATTCCCCGAGGTCTTGCGCTTTTCGCTTATCCCAAACGGCAATGATTTGCTCCAGAACCATGGCGCAATCACCCACAATGCCCAGATCAACCGGCACGTTTTTGTTGATAGAGCCGCGATCAATGTCGATGTGGATTTTGGTGCTGTCGGGTGAGAAAGCATCCAAACGGCCCGTTACGCGGTCATCGAACCGCGCGCCGATGCAGATCATCAGATCACAGGCATTCATCGTCATATTGGCTTCATACGTGCCATGCATTCCCAGCATGCCGAGCCAATCGGGATGATCGCAGGGAAATGCGCCAAGCCCCATCAATGTTGAGGTTGTCGGCGCGCCGGTGATATCCTGCAATTGGCGCAGCAGACGTGTGGCTTCTGGCCCAGAATTGATCACGCCTCCGCCAGTGTAGAGGATGGGCCGCTCCGCCTTCTCCATCAATTCCACAGCCTCGATTATCTGCTCAATTGGCGCGAGTGTCTGCGGGTTGTAGCGGCCTGAAGCCGGTAGTCTGTCCGATTGTTCGACCGAAGGGACAGCGATTTGTACGTCCTTGGGGATGTCCACAAGAACTGGGCCAGGGCGGCCCGTGGTTGCGATCCGGAACGCTTCTTTGAGCGTTGCTTCCAGCTCGCTTGGTTCTTTGACCAAATAATTGTGCTTAGTGCAGTGGCGCGTGATGCCGATTGTGTCGGCCTCTTGAAAGGCGTCAGTGCCAATCAGCGCCGTTGGCACTTGGCCAGTGATCACTACCATCGGGATGGAATCCATGAACGCATCGGCAATGCCGGTCACTGCATTGGTGGCGCCGGGGCCGGAGGTAACCAGAACAACGCCGGGCTTGCCAGTGGAGCGCGCGTAGCCCTCGGCGGCATGGGCCGCACCAGCCTCGTGGCGAACAAGAATGTGACGGATCGCATCATGCTCAAACAGCTCGTCATAGATCGGCAGAACTGCGCCGCCGGGATAGCCGAAGACGAACTCAACACCCTCTTCAATGAGGCTATCGACCAGTATCTTTGCGCCGCTGCGCTGCTGTGACACGTCTGTATTCCTTCCGCTTGCGCTCCGATGAGGGTGGAGCGTCCATTAATGCGCGCATTTATAACAATAAAAGCGGCCCGGCGCATGGTATTTGCGGCGAGCCCGTTTGATGCGCGCTATGCGTTCTTATATAACGTGTCAAGTGTTAATGGCGTAATAATGATGCGAATATGCCTTCGATATCATAATTCTGTGATTCAACTCGCTGCCAATCTTCCGGTGGCTGATTGCGGAACCACGTAAACTGCCGCTTGGCGTAATTGCGTGTAGCTTGAGAAGCGATCTCGCTGGCCTCTGCCAAAGTGATCGCACCGCGCAAATATTGCGCAATTTCTGGCACACCGATGGCGCGCATCACGGGCAGACCGCTGTCGAGACTGCGGGCAAGCAGTGCCTTCACTTCTCCGATCGCACCATCCTGCGTCATGATGGCAAAGCGCCGGTCGCATCTCTCATAAAGCCATTCGCGCGGTGGTAGTAGGATCGCAGGGTGCAAAGTCACTGTATCTGCAATGCCGCCTTCCTTATGAGCCTGCCAAGCACCCAGAGTGCGCTCCGTTGAGCGCACCACTTCCAATGCTCGCGCGATCCGCTGTGTATCAGCAGGGCTTAGTGCTTTGGCGCGGGCGGGGTCTTCTGTGCGCAAGGCCGCGTAACTTTCCTCCACTGGCATGGCCCGCACATCTTCGCGCACGTTTGGATCAATAGCAGGGATGGGCGCGATCCCGTTGAGCAGCACATCAATATACATACCTGTTCCGCCGACGAGGATGGGAACGCCGCCGGCTTCATGCACATCCGTAATTTCTTTGGCGGCGCGCTTAGCCCACTCTGCAGCAGAGCATGCCTGCGCGCCGTGCCATGCGCCGAACAATCTGTGCTCAACTCCGCGCATCTCATCATCGCTCGGTCGCGCGCTCAAAACCCGCAAATCGGCATAGACCTGCGCGCTATCGGCATTGATCACCACGCCTCTTCTGCCGTCTTTTTCCAGAGCTAATGCCAAATCCACCGCCACTGCGCTCTTGCCGCTGGCGGTTGGCCCTGCGATGAGCGCCACCTCTGGCTTCACCGCCTCGGATTTGGTTTTTGGAGTTTCATTCATGCTCATCGCCCGCCTGATAGCAGACAGAGCCGATCTGCTCACCCGTATTGAAGCGCTTAAGCACAGCTTGGATGCAGAGGGCTTGCCGATCACTGTCTCTGCGCAAGATTTGGGCGGCAGTGTTTTGGCCGAGGTGCAAACCATGGGCGACAGTGCAGGCGTCTTCACCGAGGCGTTGGATGCGCATTTTGGTGGCTGCGACCGGTTGATTGCAGCGGAGGACTTTACGGTGCCACGCCTGTTCGTATCCGATATGGATTCCACCATGATCGAGCAAGAATGCATCGATGAACTCGCTGACTACGCCGGTTTAAAGGATAAAATCGCCGATATTACCGAGCGCGCGATGCAGGGCGAGCTCGACTTTGCAGAGGCTCTTTATGAGCGCGTCGGCCTGCTTAAAGATCTGGACGAGGGCGCAATCGCCAGTTGCTTGTCTGAACGGATCACCGCCATGCCGGGCGCGCGCACTCTGGTGCAAACCTTGCGCAAAAAGGGTTGCCGCACGGTCTTGGTCACAGGCGGCTTCCATCAATTCGCTGACGCTGTTGCAGAGCAATTGGGATTTGAGCGGGTCGTTGGAAACCGGTTGGAGGTTGAAGGCGGAAAGCTAACCGGCGGACTGGTTGGCGGCATCACCGATAGCGGCGTCAAACGCACAGTCTTAGAAGAAGAGCAGGGCGCATTGTCCGCCGGATCAACTTCGCTGGCAACCGGCGACGGCGCCAATGATATCCCAATGCTGCAAGCGGCCAATTACGGCATCGCCTATCACGCCAAGCCTAAGGCCCGCGCAGCTGCCAATGGCTGCATTGATACTGGCGATCTGACCAATGTGCTCCATTTGCTCGGCATTGCGCAAAGCGAATGGGTCACGGATTGAACGCGAAGTTTAGAGCCAGCTAGAAATCTGGCTCAGAGGTTTTTTCTTTACCGCATGGGCTGGCACGGTGGCCCCCTTAGATGGCTGGCCAACAACAACAATCATAAGCGGCTTTTCATGCTCTGGTCTGCCGCAAATATTCCGTAGGAAACCCATGGGTGAGGGCGTATGGGTGAGGGTGGCGCATCCCGCTTCATGCAGGGTCGTGATCAGCATGCCGCAAGCAATCCCAACGCTTTCATTGACGTAGTAATTTTGCGTCTTGCCATCCTCTTCAATGCCGCCTTTGCGCTGGGCGAAGACAACGATCAGCCAGGGCGCTGTTTCCAGGAACGGCTTTTCGGCATCGGTGCCAAGGTCGCTAAGCGCTTCAAGCCAGTTGTCGCTGGCTTTCGGGGCCTCGTCATTGTCTCCGTAAAAGGCGCGCTCTTCTTCCTCCGCAGCTTTACGGATCGCGGATTTGGTTTCTGCAGAGGAAATTGCGGCAAAGTGCCATGGTTGATGGTTGGCGCCATTGGGTGCAGTTCCAGCCGCTTCGATTGCCGCCTCGATAACTTCGCGCGGAACAGGTGCATCGCTGAAATAGCGGCAGGTTCGGCGGGTCATTAGGCTGTCACGCTGCGTACGAGCCCGAGCGATTTTTTCGTCATCGGTTAGAGGCGGAATTGAATAGGGAATGGCGTCATGTTTTTGCATAGCGCAGCTTATCTATCTTCGGGGGCCAAAAGGGAAGATAAAGGTACTTACATAAATGTAAGTTGCATTTAGTGAACCTATTTGGCATAAGATGCTCACGACTCGAAAACTTAGGACCTTTCCCCATGGCTTTGAATGATCTTCCCCTTATCGCGCCTGACCGCAAATTGCGGGGCATTCGCCCGTTTAAGGCTGTGCATCACTTCCGCAAATTGATCGCCGATAAGGAAGATACAAAGCAGGTTTTCTATATCATCGAAGCATTGGCGGGACGCAAAGTGCTCGACCAGGCAAAAGTCTTTATTCCTTCGCCAGAGGGCCAAGACTTCATCCAGCGTGAAAGCAAAACGCCTCTCGCCGATATGCTGGATGATCATGCGCGCTGGGCCGATTGCGCGCCCAATTCCGTCGCGCAGCACTATATGCGCTTCATGAAACATGAGGGGCTGACGGCTGCCGGTCTGGCTGATGAAAGCTATGATTGGAAGCCCCGCGATGAACGCCCCAATGACCAGCTCGAATGGTATTTGTGCCGTCTACGCGACACGCATGATCTCTTCCATGTGCTTACAACCTATGGCCGCGATGCTTTGGGCGAGGCCGCATTGCTCGGCTTTTCTTATGAGCAGAACCAAAATCTTGGCGTGAAGTTCATCGCCTATGCCGCCGCTCGCCAGATCAAGATGGTCACCGGCACTTCCGCGCCGCTCTACGGCGCAATTCGTGAAGGCCGCGATTTGGGCAAAGCTGCACATAAGCTGGCACATATGGATGTCGAAGCGGTCATGCGCAGCGACATTGATGAAGTGCGCAAACAGTTGAATATTGGCGAACCAGTGCTTTACCGCAAATGCTTGGAGCAATTGGATGCAGAGGGTTTTGCTGAAGAAAACCTCGGCATTAATGCAGATCAAACGGCGCAGGCGGCCTAGGGCTTTACGCTAACGATCCGCTTTTGGGATCACCAGCTTCACTGCTGACCAATCTGCGTCGAGATCGAGTGTCTTGGTGCTTATAAGACCGGCGGCCATGCCGAGCGTTTGAACGGTCGCATGGTCGAGCGAAGCATCAACGCGCCAACTCACCCAAACCTGGCCGTCTTTTGCGAGTTTTATGCGCAATTCGGTCAGCTTGCCTTCGAGATCAGCGGCATCGCTCACAAATATATGCGCTGCGTCTAGTCCGCCTAAGCGTATCTCGGTTAGGTCAGCGACGAAACTTAGCTCCAACGCATATTCGTCAATCTCGTCGATAAAATGCTCGGGCATTCCGTCAAACCAACAGATTTGCCCATCGCGCAATGCGAGTTTGATGGCGAGGGGTTTGTCGGATTGCGGTTCAGTCATTTCGCTATCATAACCCCATCATCTGGCAATCGCCATAATCGACGGTGAGATGCCACAATGCTCCGACCGCAAATGCCCGCACCCACCACTTGGGCACGCCGAGCATGAGAATGTATAGCAGCGCTGCTTCCCAACCGTGCAAATAGTGAAAGCCGATGGAGCAGCGGTTTGGGTCGAAGATCGGATCGGCCAGCAAATGGTCGAGGTCGATGACGTTTGCCCCTGCAATGACGAGCCCTGCGACTTTCCACCGCGAGCGCCATAATATCGCTGCAATGAGGAATGGCGCGATCCAATGCCCGCCATAATGCAGGATGGGTTGGAGGGTTTCTACGCTTCCATCCAGTCGCGGAAGAAGCTCGCATGCGCCTCGCGCAGTTGGCCAAATGTGATGTGGCTTTGAAGGTGCTCTAGCGAGAAGTTGGAGGCGGTATCTCCATCGAAATGCAATGCCATATCCGTGTCAGTGTTTTTCCGACCCTCTTTGAATACGCTGTTCACAGCCCCTAACTTCTGCACAGGGATCCGTTCACCGACAATCGTTTTTAGAGCATCTGGATCATGCGTTGCGACGACATAACAGCCTTGCTCTTCGCTAAACCATAGCTCTGGCTGCTGAAGTTCACCGCCAGCAGGTATTTGTATTAAGGCTCCTGTTTCGCCAGCCAGAGCCATTTCAGCCAAGGCGACGGCAATGCCGCCATCGGAGACGTCATGGACGGATGTGACTAGCGCCGCTTCAATGAGTTCGCGGATGATTTTGCCAGCTAAGAGTTCCGCTTCAAGGTCGACACGGGGCGGAGCGGCAACTTCAACACCATGAACTTCGCGCAGATATGTAGATTGACCCAGGTGATTGCTAGTTTTGCCTAGCAAGAAAACGCTTTGCGATTTTTTGAGGTCTTTAAAGCCCATCGTCATCATCTTCGAATAATCGTCAATAATGCCGACCCCGCCAATGGCAGGCGTGGGGAGGATGGCGGAACCGCCACCAGTCGCCTTGCTCTCATTATACAGCGAGACATTGCCCGACACGATCGGGAAATCCAATGCGCGGCAGGCATCGCCCATGCCGTCCAATGCGTGCACAAATTGCGCCATAATCTCAGGGCGCTGCGGGTTGCCGAAATTGAGGCAATTGGTGATCGCCAAAGGACGCGCGCCAACCGCGCATAGGTTGCGGAAGGCTTCTGCAACCGCTTGCTTGCCGCCTTCATACGGGTCGGCATAGACATAGCGCGGAGTGCAATCGGTGCTGATCGCCAGCGCCTTCTTCGTACCGTGAACGCGCACGACGCCTGCATCGCCGCCCGTTTGCAGCGTGTCGCCCATCACTTGGCTGTCATACTGCTCCGAAATCCAGCGGCGTGAGGCCAGGGCAGGGCTTGCCATCATCTTGAGCAAGTCCGCGCCAATATCCGTGCTTTCCGGAATATCACCGAGCGGTTTGACCTGTGCCCAAGCTTTATATTCTTCCTTCGACAAATAGGGCCGCTCATATTCCGGAGCGTCTGCTGCCAATGGCCCAAGCGGAATATCGCAAACCACTTCGCCGCCGAAAGTCAGCACCATATGGCCGCCATCATCATGGGTGTCGGTGACCTCGCCGATCACGGCAAAGTCCAATTCCCACTTCTTGAAAATCTCCGCCGCCATCGCTTCTTTGCCGGGCTTTAGCACCATCAGCATGCGCTCTTGGCTTTCGGACAGCATCATTTCGTAAGGCGTCATGCCTTCTTCGCGGCAGGGCACCATATCCATGTCGAGCCGGATACCGCATTTGCCATTGGTCGCCATTTCGACGCTGGAAGATGTCAGGCCTGCTGCGCCCATATCTTGGATCGCGACAATGGCATCGGTCGCCATCAGCTCAAGGCAGGCTTCGATCAGCAGTTTCTCAGTGAAGGGATCACCCACTTGCACCGTAGGCCGTTTGGCTTCTGTGTCTTCGCCAAAATCCGCGCTGGCCATTGTCGCGCCGTGAATACCATCGCGGCCAGTCTTGGAGCCAACATAGACGATTGGATTGCCTACGCCGGTTGCGGCCGAGTAGAAAATCTTATCCTGATCCGCCACGCCAACGGTCATCGCATTGACGAGGATATTGCCGTCATAGGCCAGGTGGAAATTCGTCTCACCCGCAACAGTTGGCACGCCCACGCAATTGCCATAGCCGCCAATGCCGGACACTACGCCTTTAACAAGATGCTGCATTTTAGGGTGCTCAGGACGGCCAAAGCGCAAAGCATTGGCATTGGCGACAGGGCGCGCACCCATGGTGAAAACATCACGCAAAATGCCGCCTACGCCGGTGGCCGCACCTTGGTATGGCTCAATATAAGATGGGTGGTTGTGGCTCTCCATCTTGAAGATACACGCTTGATTGTCGCCAATATCAATGACGCCCGCATTCTCGCCAGGTCCGCAAATGACCCAAGGGGCTTCTGTCGGCAATTTCTTCAGATGGAAGCGCGAGGATTTATAGCTACAATGCTCTGACCACATGACCGAGAATATGCCGAGCTCCACCATATTGGGCGTGCGGCCAAGCGATTTGAGCACTTGTTCGTATTCTTCGGGAGAGAAGCCGTGCTGCTCGACAACTTCGGGCGTAATTTCAGGTGTGTTTTGAGACATGGCTTTGCCTTTAGCGAGCCGTGTCTGCCCTCGCTAGCCCCGAGCGCGCTTATGCCGCCGGTTTTGCCCAACCCACCACGCAAGCGCTGTGATTATTCCAAAGGCGAGAAGTGAAATAGCAGGCACCGAGGGAGCCATTTCAGCAGGCGGAGGACCGAACCAATTGACCGCTTGAAAGATCAGCATCACGCCCAAAAGAACCACAGGCGGGCCAGCCGGACCTTTTGTCACGCGCATAAACCAATAGAAAGTCAGTAGAGTAATGCCCAATTCCAGCGGCATCGCGATCAATGGGTAATTCCACAGGCCAAACCCAATTTTATGCGCGCCGCCCGCCAGCGTTAGATCAGGCGCATGCACCAATAGATCGAGCACCCAATGGCTCACCACGACGCTGCCTGCCAAAATTCCGGCGAGCACATTGCGTGATAGGCCCCAGATCAGCATTCCGAACACAATGGCAAACACAAAGCTGCCCAATAGGGAATGGGTATAGGGCATGTCATAGAGGTCAAATGGCACCATCACGGTGATGTCCGGGTCAATGCGCATGTTCTCAATACCGACAAGCGTGAAGGCAAAAAATGCCCAATCCACCAATTGAGCGGCAATGAATAAAACGGCCAATTTGGGCGCGCGCTCTGAACAAGCAGCGGCGGCAAATGCTGGGGCAAAATGTCCAATAAACATATGGGCTATCACTCTCCTTATTGATGCCCCTGTTGATCACAGACTTGACCGACTGGTGCAGTGGGGTCAATGCTAAAGCCAGTATTTATGGAAAGGGTAATCCGATTTCTGATTCCGGCACTGATAATTCTGAAATGAGCTTCGAGCAGGCTTTGAGCGCTTTGGAAGAGATTGTGCAGCAATTGGAAAGCGGCAGCGTTCCGCTCGACCAATCCATTGCCCTTTATGAAAAGGGTGAAACTCTCCGGAAGCAATGCCAAGCGCGGCTTGATTCAGCGCAAGCACGGATTGAGCAAATCGTAGCCGATAAGGATGGCAATGCCGTCGGCACAAAACCGTTTGATGCGGGCAACTGAGCGGAGTGCTGCGCGACGTGAGTAGCAATTTGCTTAGCGATCAATTGGCACGGGTTCAGCGCGAGGTAGATTCGGTTTTCGATGCGTTTCTGCCTGTGCCCGTGGATACGCGGGCGCCCTTGGTTGAGGCCATGCGTTATGCAGCAATTGGCGGCGGAAAGCGCGTACGGCCGTTGTTACTTGTCGCGACAGCGGAACTTTACGGTGTCGACCGCGACACAGCATTGCGGGCAGGCTGCGCGGTAGAGGCTATCCATGCATATTCGCTCATCCATGATGATTTGCCGTGCATGGATGATGATGATCTGCGCCACGGCAAGCCCACTGTTCATAAGGCATTCGATGAAGCAACCGCCGTTTTAGCAGGCGATTCTCTGCACGCTTTGGCATTTGAAATATTGGCCGATACCGCGACCAGTTCCGATCCCTTTACCCGCGCCGAATTGATTGCAACGTTAGCCACAGCCAGCGGAATGAACGGCATGGCGGGCGGACAAATGATGGATATGGAGGCCGAGAAATCCGACTATGATCTGCGATCCATCACACGCTTACAGCAATTAAAAACAGGCGCATTGCTGGCCGCTTCGGTAGAAATGGGTGCAGTGCTTGGGAAAATCGCGCCAGAGGGTAGGGGGCATTTGCGCGCCTATGCCCGCGATATTGGTCTGGCGTTTCAAATCGCAGATGACCTGCTTGATGTGTCTGGTGATGAGGCCAAAGCAGGCAAAGCGCTTAGAAAAGATGAGAGCCAAGGCAAGCAGACTTTTGTCACTCTGATGGGAGCTGAGAAGGCTCGCGAGCAGGCCGCCGCCCTAGCGGATCAAGCAGTGGCGCATTTGGCCAGTCATGGCGAAGAGGCGGAGCTTTTGCGGGCTCTTGCTCGCTTTATTGTTGAGAGGGATCGGTAATGGCGCAGCGTATCGGAATTTACCCCGGAACATTTGATCCCATTACACTTGGGCATGCAGATATCATCCGGCGCGGGTCGAAGCTGGTGGATAAACTTATCCTTGGGGTAACGACCAATCCGTCGAAAAATCCGATGTTTTCAACTGAAGAACGCCTTGCGATGGTTGAGCGAGAGGTCGCAGAGCTTGATCTCGGCAATGTCGAAGTGGTCGGCTTCAACGCATTGTTGGTGAAATTTGCCCGCAAGCAAGGCGCAAATGTGCTGATACGCGGACTGCGGGCAGTGGCTGATTTTGAATATGAGTATCAGATGGCAGGGATGAACCAGCAGCTTGATGCCGATATTGAAACGGTTTTTCTTATGGCGGATGTGTCGCTCCAACCGATTGCCTCTAAATTGGTTAAAGAGATTGCGCTATTTGGCGGGGATATAACGCCTTTTGTTAGCGGTGCCGTGCGTCATGACGTCACAAATCGGGTCAAGGAAAAGGGCCTTTTGGGCGATTATTGAGCTCAATCTGACTTCGTAGCTGTGCGTGAGGCCACGTTCATTCATTGAAGTGACAGTCCGCCGCCGCTAGGTCGCATGCAACATTGATGCAATATTCAAAATTTACTCCAAGGGTTACTATGTTGAAAACCACTCTCGCCGCTGCTGCTTCACTGCTTGTTTTGGCCGCGCCGCAAAACAGTTTTGCGCAAGGAACACCGGCTGATGCAGCAAAAACTGCGGCAGAAGCAGTTGTCGATGCAGTCACGGCTCCTGCAGAAGCGCCAAAGCCTAAGCGCAGCTTTCCAGCGATAAATTTCGATCAGTCGGTCCAGCCAGAAAACGTATGGTTGCTCGATCTGTCCAATGGTGAACGCGTAGCGATCCGCTTGATGCCAGAATGGGCACCGGCGCATATTGCTCGCATCAAACAGCTAACCAGCCAGAATTTTTATGACGGCGTGATTTTCCATCGCGTGATCGACGGCTTTATGGCGCAAGGTGGTGATCCAACGGGTACGGGCCAGGGCGGCTCTGCGATGCCTGACCTTGCCGAGGAATTTAACCCAATGCCGCATGTACGCGGCAGTGTGTCGATGGCGCGGGCCACGGGTGAAGACAGCGCGAATAGCCAGTTCTTCATCGTGTTCTACCCGCGTTTTTCTTTGGACAAGCGCTACACCAATTTTGGCCGCGTGATTTCAAACATGGCTGCAGTTGATGCGATCAACAAGGGCGAGCCACCTGCGAACCCTACTCGGATCGTGCAGGCTTCTTTGGCGTCACAAGGTAAGCCGCGCCCCGCGCCTGGCCAAGCTCCGCGTATCCAAACAGAAGTCACTTTAGACGATCTGAGCGCACCGATTAGCTGACGCGTATCGCGAGTATTTCTGGCCAATCAATGGGCGGCACTTTAAGGGCGTGCGCTTATGCGCGTTGATCTGTTTGATTTCGAGCTCCCGCAAGAGCGGATAGCCCTCCGGCCTTCAAAGCCGCGCGATGCTGCGCGCATGTTGTTCGTGCCAAGCGATGGCGATTTTGCCGATAAGGGCGTGCGCGATCTGCCGCAGCTTTTGAACGCCAATGATGTGCTTGTCTTCAATGATACGCGCGTCATTCCAGCGCAATTGGAAGGGCGACGAGCTGGCGGCGAGGCGAAGATTGGCGCGACCCTGCACAAGCGTATTGATCTGCGCCGTTGGCAGGCCTTCATCCGCAACTCTAAGCGCCTGAAAGAAGGCGATGTCATAATCTTTGGCGGCGGTGTTGAGGCTAAGGCTGAGACCCGTCACGAGGATGGTAGTTTTACGCTTTGCTTCCATGGGGATGAGCCAGTTGAAGTATTGCTCGAACGGGCAGGGCGCATGCCGCTGCCGCCCTATATCGCCAGCAAGCGAGCGCTCGATGAGCAGGACCGCAAGGACTATCAAACAATGTTTGCGAAGGAAGATGGCGCGGTCGCGGCGCCTACTGCCTCGCTGCATTTTACGCCAGAGCTGATCGCTAGCATTGATGCTGCGGGCATCGCCCGTGAAACCCTGACTTTGCATGTAGGGGCGGGGACCTTTTTACCAGTTAAGGCTGATGATACCAATGACCATCAGATGCATGCAGAGTGGGGCCGCATTGATCCAGACATGGCTCAGCGCTTGAACGAGGCACGGGCCAGAGGCGGGCGTATCATTGCGGTCGGGACAACGGTACTTCGCTTGCTGGAAAGCGCAGCCAATGAAGACGGCAAGATCGAGCCTTTTGAAGGCGACACAAGCATATTCATCACGCCTGGCTACACATTCCGCGCGGTCGGTGGTTTGATGACCAACTTCCACTTGCCGAAGTCCACGCTGTTCATGCTGGTCAGCGCACTAATGGGGCGCGAGCGGATGCAAGATGCCTATGCCCATGCCATCGCCAATGAGTACCGTTTCTATTCCTATGGTGACTCATCGCTATTGCTGCCGTAACCCAGTTTCATGAGCGAACCTATTTTAGAATTGCGCGGCCTAACCAAGGTCTATTCCGGCGGGCTGAAGGCTCTCGACAATGTCGATCTTTCGATCCGTAAGGGCGAGATTTTTGCTCTGCTTGGCCCCAATGGCGCAGGCAAAACGACGCTGATTGGCGCGGTTTGCGGATTGGTTAGGCCGACCTCTGGCACCATTCGAACCTTTGGTAGCGATTTAGCCGATGACTGGCGCAAAGCGCGCGCGCGCATCGGCCTTGTCCCGCAAGAACTCGCCACCGATATGTTTGAGCCTGTGAAACAAGCTGTGGCTTATTCACGCGGATTGTTCGGCCTCGCGCCAGACCCAGCGCGGATAGAAGAAATCCTCCGCAGTCTAAGCCTGTGGGACAAGCGCGACGAGAAAATCATGGCATTATCTGGCGGAATGAAACGCCGCGTTCTGATTGCCAAGGCTCTCGCGCATGACCCCGAGTTGCTTTTCCTTGATGAGCCGACCGCCGGCGTTGATGTGGAATTGCGCAAGGATATGTGGCGACTGATCGGGGCGATGCGTGAACTAGGCACGACCATTATTCTCACCACTCACTATATCGAGGAAGCGGAGGAAATGGCCGATCGTATCGGAGTAATCCGCAATGGTCAGATTCTGATGGTGGATGAGAAGGACGCTTTGATGGCGCGGCTTGGCCGGACAGAGGCCTTGATCACTTTGGCTGAGCCAATGACCGCTATTCCCAAAGCACTGGAGCAATTTCCCATCGTTTTAGAACAGGGCGGAACCGTGCTAAAATATCATGGCGGTGATACGGCCCATGGCGGCACATCAGAAGTTGCAGCGCTGACCAAAGCTCTAACCCTGAACAGCGTCGATTATGTCGGAATCGATGTGCACGAAAGCAGCTTGGAAGATATCTTCGTGCAGCTTGTAGCAGAGCAAGGAGAGGCCGCATGAATTGGCGCTCCACCTGGTCGATTTACAAGCGTGAACTTTGGCGGTTCTTGCGCACAGCGTTTCAGTCCTTGCTCGCGCCTGTGCTGACCACCTGCCTCTATTTCATAGTGTTTGGCGCAGCTATCGGCTCGCGCATGCCAGACCTTGGCGGTGTGGATTACGCCGCCTTCATCATTCCCGGCCTTTTGATGCTCACCTTGCTGGGCGAGACGACGAGCAACTCCAGCTTCGGCATTTATATGCCGCGCTTTACCGGCACGATTTACGAGCTGCTTTCCGCGCCGGTTGGCGTTGCAGAAACATTGGTCGGTTTCGTAGGAGCAGCGGCGACAAAGAGTCTGATCCTTGCTTCGATCATCCTTATCACCGCGCGGCTTTTCGTGGACTACTCGATTGCGCACCCATTCTTTGCGATTGGGTTCATTGTGCTGGTCGCGGCCAGTTTCAGCCTGTTTGGTTTTATCCTAGGCGTTTGGGCGGATAGCTTTGAAAAGCTGGGAATTGTCCCTTTGCTGTTCCTAACTCCGCTGACATTTTTGGGCGGAACTTTCTATTCCATCGATATGCTGCCCAAGCCTTGGGATCAGATCGCTCTGGCCAATCCAATCGTCTATCTGGTCAATGGTTTGCGCTGGTGCTTCTACGGGACTTCTGACGTAAATATTTGGGTGTCTCTTGGCATAACGCTCAGCTTTCTTGCCATTTGCACCGGCATCATCGCTTATATTTTCAAGACAGGCTGGCGGCTGCGCGAGTGACGCGCTAGGGCCCGCGGCGCAATGACAACACGTTTCGCCTTCACTCTAGACGCCACAGATGGCCGCGCACGCACGGGCAGCATCGCCATGCAGCGCGGCACGATCCAGACGCCCGCCTTTATGCCCGTTGGCACGGCAGCCACAGTAAAAGCGATGAAGCCGGAAAGCGTGCGCGCCACGGGTGCGGACATCATCCTTGGCAACACTTATCATTTGATGCTGCGTCCCGGGGCAGAGCGTGTTGCAAGGTTGGGCGGCTTGCACGCATTCATGAATTGGGACCGGCCAATCCTGACAGACAGCGGCGGCTATCAAGTGATGAGCCTGTCTGACCTGCGCAAGCTGACCGAGGAAGGCGTTGAGTTCCGCAGCCATCTTGATGGCTCAAAACATATGCTGACGCCGGAACGCTCAATGGAAATTCAGCGCCTGCTCGGCAGCGATATTGTGATGGCTTTCGATGAATGCCCGCGCGCTGATCAACCGCGTGATGAAATTGCAAAATCGATGGAATTGTCGATGCGCTGGGCCAAGCGCAGCCGCGATGGCTTTGACAGCGGCGGCGAGCATGCGGCACGCTCTGCCCTGTTTGGCATTCAGCAAGGCGCGTTGGATGAGGAACTGCGTAAGCGTTCTGCTGAGGCTCTGACGGATATCGGCTTTGATGGATATGCCGTTGGCGGGCTGGCCGTGGGGGAGGGGCAAGAGGCGATGTTTGCAACGCTGGACTTTGCGCCAGAGCAATTGCCCGCTGACCGCCCGCGTTACCTAATGGGCGTGGGTAAGCCCGATGATCTGGTTGGCGCGGTTGAGCGCGGGATTGATATGTTCGATTGCGTGCTGCCAACACGTTCAGGGCGCAATGGGCAGGCGTTCACATGGGGCGGCCCGCTCAATTTGAAGAATGCGCGTTTTGCCGAGGAAACAGGGCCGCTCGATGAGCGCTGCACCTGCCCAACATGCGCGACCTATTCCTGCGCCTATTTGCATCATTTGCAGAAGTCTGGCGAGATATTGGGCGCAATGCTGCTAACCGAGCATAACCTTAGCTTTTATCAACAGTTGATGCAGGCCATGCGCAGCGCAATATCCGAGGGACGTTTCGCTGCATTTGCTTCGGAATTCCGCCGCGAATATTTGCGGAATTGAGCCTTGATTGGGTGAGTTAAGTGGCTAATCTGCGAAGTATTATTTTTGCAGGGGTTATTATGTGTCATTGGTCAAAGCCGTCTTCGGCTGTGTTTTTAAGTGCATTGCTCGCCTGCACCAGCTTTTTAGCTCCGTTTGAATCGATTTCTGCTCAATCCGATAGATCCACTGAAGCGAAACGAGAAACCACAAAAGAAAGCGCGGCGCGTTTCGGGCTGCGGAGCAACGTGTTGGACATCAGCCTGTCTCCATCAGGTACGAAAATTGCCATTATTGGCGCTGGTCCTGGCCATTCCGAAGTGCTCAAAATCATCGATCTGGAAGGTGCCGCCGCGGTCACTCCCGTTCTCAGCAACACAGAAAAGATCGGTGATTTGGATTGGTGTGAATGGGCGACCGATACGCGTCTGGTATGTCAAATGGTTGGAATGGGTAAAGCTCCCGGAAATTTGCTGATTCCCTTCGATCGCTTGTTTGCCGTTGATGCGGATGGGAAGAATGCAAGCCAACTGAGTCAGAAGCGTACGTTTAGAGCAATGGGATTTAACCAGTTTGGCGGCGATATTGTGGCCCTTGATGTTGCGGGTGACGAAGGAAACGTACTGCTGACGAAGAACTTTGTGCCCGAAAACAGCATGGGCACCCGGCTTGCAAGCGACAAGGAGGGAATGGGCGTCGAGCTGGTTGACATTGAAACTGGGAAGAGCCGATCGAAAGTGCGCCCAGACAAAGGCGCCACGCGCTATGTCGCGGATCAAAATGGCAGGGTAAGGCTCAAAGTGCGGGTGCTTTACAATTCAACTGGACGCTTAACCGGAAAAAGCATTTACCTCTTTCGCTCTAAAGGCAGCGATAGCTGGAATCAGTTGGAAGAGATTGAAATAGAAGGCAAACCGGTCAGAGATTTTTCACTGGTATCCGTTGATAGCGTACGCGATGTTGCTTTTGGTTTTGTGACGCGTGACGGCTATGATGCATTGATAGAAGTTACTTTGGGCAAAGCTCCTCAAGGGAAGTTCTTGCTCAATCGCGATGATGTCGATGTCGACCGGGTTATACGGATAGGCCGTCAGCGGCGCGTTGTTGGCGCAAGCTATGCTACAGAAAAGCGAACTGTCGCCTATTTTGATGACGAGTTGAACAAATTGGCAAAGGGCCTTGGAAGGGCTTTGCCAGACACGCCAATAATTAATATTGTCGGGGCCAGTGCAGATGAAAACCGCCTGCTGATTATTGGTTCCAGCGATACACAACCCGGAATGGTCTATCTTTTCGACAAGGTCAAAAGCAGCCTTGAACCCATTGTGCCAGTACGCGATTACCTGGTCGATTGGCCGATGGGTTCCATGAAACCGGTGAACTACCCAGCTTCTGATGGGACACAAATTCCTGGTTACCTTACTCTTCCGCCTGGTTCTGACGGCAAGGGTTTACCTGCAATAGTGTTGCCGCATGGCGGCCCCGCTTCCCGAGACGTTTGGGGTTTTGATTGGCTGGTGCAGTTTTTTACTGCTCGGGGATACGCAGTGTTGCAACCCAATTATCGCGGCTCGTCGGGCTATGGTGAAGCTTGGTACGGACGCAATGGCTACAAATCATGGGATGTTGCTATTGGTGACGTGAATGATGCTGGTCGTTGGTTAATCAGCCAAGGCATCGCAATGCCTGATAAGCTTGCTATCGTGGGTTGGTCTTATGGAGGATATGCGGCATTGCAATCCCAAGTAGTTGATCCAGATCTCTACAAAGCAGTGGTAGCGATCGCACCAGTCACCGATCTGGAGTATTTACGAGAAGATGCGCGCCAGTATACTTTCTCGTCACTACGCGACCAACAGCTAGGTCGCGGCGATCACATCGCAGCAGGTAGCCCGCGGCGTCATGCTAATGAATTTAAAAGCCCGGTTGCTCTGTTTCATGGCAATTTGGATTTGAACGTGAGATCACGTCATTCAGCCGCGATGGAACGCGCGCTTAAGGCTGCGGGTAAACAAGTCAGCTACACTGAGTTTGATGAAATGCAGCACGGCCTGCAGGATTCCAAAGTCCGCACGCAAATGCTCACGGAAATTGATCTTTTTTTAAACGGAGCATTGGGTAAGTCTGAATAAGTAGATTTGTTCATATCGCCCGACATACAAAAAGGGCGACCCCGCAGGATCGCCCTTTTAAAATCGCAAATACCGCGTTTTAGCGCGAGTAGAATTCGACCACGAGGTTCGGTTCCATTGTTACCGGATATGGCACTTCATCCAGTTTCGGGATGCGGTTGAAGGTCACTTTGTCAGTGCCATCTGGTGCAACATAATCCGGAACTTCACGCTCAGGCAGGCTTTGTGCTTCGATCACGAGAGCCATTTCCTTGGCTTTTGAACCAAGGCTGATTTCTTCGCCAACATTAATGCGGCGCGATGGAATGTTGCACTTTACACCGTTCACATAGATGTGACCGTGGTTGACGATTTGACGCGCGGCAAAGATTGTTGGCGCGAATTTGGCACGGTAAACAATCATGTCGAGGCGGCGCTCAAGAAGACCGATGAGGTTCTGACCAGTATCGCCTTTGAGACGGGTCGCATCCTTATATGTGCTGCGGAACTGTTTTTCCGTCACATCGCCGTAATAGCCTTTGAGCTTTTGCTTGGCGCGCAATTGCAGGCCAAAATCGCTCATCTTGCTCTTGCGGCGCTGACCATGTTGGCCCGGACCATAAGAACGCTTGTTTACGGGTGAATTTGGGCGACCCCAAATGTTCTCGCCCATACGGCGATCGAGTTTATACTTAGCGGATTTACGCTTAGACATATGTCATCCTTCAATTATGCTCTCGCCACCCAATTGATGGCGCTTTAACCCGGCATCGCTCCACATGAAGTAAACTTCGTGCGCGGCCACCGCTTCACCGGGGTGCGGGGCCAATTGCGAATGCGCGCACTAGCAGGCGTGGCGTGTAGGTCAAGGGGTTAGTGAGGAACTAGGTTAGCTGCCTTGATTGGCCGCACGCCATTCAGCTGATGTCATGCATATTTTGGTTTTGCGTCGGCTGCTTGCATCAGTGCGGATACGGCGACAAATCCGTTTCTCAGCCTTGGGTTTGGGATCAGCCTTTTCAGCAGATGCTTCTTGGCTCTGCTTGGGTTGAGTGAGCGTTTCGGCGAGGTTTTTGTCAGCTAAGGCAGGTGTGGAAATGAACGCTGCTAAAGCGGCGGCCAAGATAAAAAGGCGCATTGGTTTTTGTCTCTCGTGTAATGGGAGGGGCAATGTGACTAAGTATCAAACTAGTCCGTGCCTTTCAGCCAATCAAGACCGATCACGTTTGGATAAGGTGGACAGCACTCCGCGCAAGGTGCGCAGTTCCAGCGTGTTCCATGCCGGCTTGCTGAGAACACCGCGAAGTGTAAGCAAGGTTGCCTCGCGGCGCGGCGCGGGCAGAAAATAGCCCTTGGGTTCGAGCAGCTTCTCAAAATGCCCAACCAATCCATCGAGTTCATCTTGCGGGGCAGGAGGGAGAATATCATCTGCCGCTGTGGGCTGCACCAACTCCATCTGCTTTGACCATTCATAGGCGCAAAGAATGACAGCCTGGGCAAGATTGAGCGAACCAAATTCAGGATTAATCGGAACGGTTAGGATGGAGCGAGCCAGCGCCACATCCTGCGTTTCCAAACCCGATGCCTCACGTCCAAACAGGATCGCGCTTTTGCCGGTTTCTCCGTGCATATCGCGCGCGGCTTGCTCCGGCGTCACGACAGGTTTGGTTACGCCGCGCTTGCGCACAGTGGTCGCATAGATATGTGCGCAATCGGCCACCGCTTCTGCTGTGGTGTCATAAATCTTGGCACTGTCGAGCACTTGGTCTGCGCCCGCTGCACTTGGGCCAGCATCGGGGTTGGGCCAACCATCACGCGGCGCGACGATCCGCATCTCAGTAAGGCCAAAGTTTAGCATGGCCCGCGCCGCCTTGCCTATGTTCTCGCCCAATTGGGGTCGGACCAGCACAATGATAGGCTGGTTCTCACTCACTGTTTTTCGCAGCCGCTTCTTGGACAGTGCTTGCAAATTCCTCAAAATCGCGGGCTTCGCTGAAATCGCGGTAGACCGAGGCGAAACGGATATAGGCGACTGTATCCAGCTGTTTGAGTCCATCCATCACCATTTCACCGAGGCGCGCCGATTGAATTTCGCTCATGCCGGCGGTTTCAACCTGCCGCTGAATGCCCGAAACTAGTTGGTCGATACGCTCTTCGCCAATGCCGCGTTTGCGGCAAGCGAGGCTGACCGAACGCTCAAGCTTGCCGCGGTCAAACGCCTCACGCCTAGCATCCTCGCCATTCTCGCCTGATTTGACGATGGATATTTCGCGCAATTGCACGCGCTCAAATGTGGTGAAACGCGCCCCGCACCCGGCACATTGCCGCCGGCGCCTGATCGAAGTGTTGTCCTCGGTCGGCCGGCTGTCTTTTACCTGCGTGTCATCGTGGGCGCAAAAGGGGCAGCGCATCTATCTTACGCGTCTGGATAGACTGGGAAGGCCGCACACAGGGCCGAGACGCGGGTGCGAACGCTTTCCTCAATCTGTGCATCGCCTTCGGGGCCATTTTTCGAAAGGCCGTCAATGACCTCAGCAATCAAGGCACCGATCTGGCGGAATTCAGCAGGACCAAAGCCGCGCGTCGTTCCTGCTGGCGTGCCAAGGCGGATACCGCTGGTCACGAATGGTGAGCGCGTATCGAAGGGAATGCCGTTTTTGTTGCAAGTGAGGAAGGCGCGGTCGAGGCCTTTCTCAGCCGCTTTGCCGGTCACATCCTTCGCAGTGAGATCGACCAACATGGAGTGATTGTCCGTGCCGCCCGATACAATCCGCAGACCATTTTCTTCCAGCGATGCAGCAAGTGCGCGCGCATTTTCGACAACGCTAGCGGCGTAGGATTTGAAATCGGGGCGCAAGGCTTCACGGAACGCTACCGCTTTGGCGGCAACCACATGCATCAACGGGCCGCCTTGCAATCCGGGGAATACTGCCATGTTAAGCGGCTTTGTCAGGGCCTCATCATTCCACAAAATAATACCAGAACGCGGGCCGCGAAGGCTTTTGTGCGTGGTCGAGGTCACGATGTCGCAATGCGGGAAGGGCGAGGGATGCGCGCCGCCTGCAACGAGGCCAGAAATGTGGCTCATATCGCAAAGCAGATAGGCGCCCACTTCATTGGCAACTTTACGGAAAGCGGCAAAATCCCAAGTGCGCGAATAGGCTGTCCCGCCGCAAATAATCAGCTTTGGCTTGTGCTCGCGGGCCGTTGCCGCAACCGCATCCATATCGATCAATTCTTCGCCTTGCGTCACGCCGTAGCTGACTGGATTGAACCATTTGCCGCTCATATTGACGGGCGAGCCATGGGTTAGGTGACCGCCGGAATTGAGGTCGAGGCCCATAAATGTATCGCCCGGCTCTAGCAGAGCAAGAAACACTGCTTGGTTCATCTGGCTGCCGGAATTGGGCTGAACATTAGCAAATGCGCAGCCGAACAATTCCTTCGCGCGGTCAATCGCCAACGTTTCGATGACATCGGCATAATCGCAGCCGCCGTAATAACGTTTGCCCGGATAGCCTTCTGCGTACTTATTGGTGAAGACGCTGCCAGTCGCCTCAAGGACAGCCTTAGACGCGATGTTCTCACTCGCTATCAGCTCGATCTTATCTTGCTGGCGGGAAAGCTCTTTGCCGACCGCTGCAGCAATTTCAGGGTCAGCAGTGGCGAGGTCATCACCCCAGAAACGCTGCATAATGTTGGTGGCGGTGTCGGGCTGTGTGCTCATTGGGGAGATACTCGGCTTGAGAGGGCTTAAAGGGTCGGGTTGGATAGTTTGTCGACGCGGCGCTGGTGACGGCCACCGGCAAACTCCGTTTCGAGGAAGGCTGTAACGCATGCTTTGGCCATATCCAAGCCGGTCAAACGTGCACCTATTGCAATAGCATTTGCGTCATTGTGTTCACGCGCCAGAGCGGCAGAAAGCGGTTCCGAGACCAAAGCGCAGCGCACGGCCGGATTTCGGTTGACGCTGATCGAGATACCAATGCCGCTGCCGCAAATGGCAATGCCGCGATCCACCGTGCCATCCGCAACGACGCTGGCGAGACTGTAGCCATAGTCGGGATAGTCAACGCTATCGGGCGCATTGGGGCCAAGGTCGGCCACCTCATGAGCTTCCTCGATCAGCCATTCAGCAAGCTGGGCTTTAAGGTCGAGGGCGGCGTGATCGGATGCGAGAGCTATTTTCATGGGGTTCCCTTACGGAAAAGGCCCGCTGATTGCCAGCGAGCCTCTTCAAGAATTCACCATTAAATTGGCGAAAGTTACTGATCCAAGAAACTCCGCATTTTGCGACTGCGGCTTGGATGCTTGAGCTTGCGCAGCGCCTTTGCCTCGATCTGACGGATACGTTCACGTGTCACAGAGAATTGCTGGCCCACTTCTTCCAAAGTGTGGTCAGTGTTCATGCCGATACCGAAACGCATACGCAGCACGCGTTCCTCGCGCGGAGTGAGGGACGCCAGCACGCGGGTGACCGTTTCTTTGAGGTTGGCTTGGATAGCGGCATCCACGGGGATGATCGCGTTCTTGTCTTCAATGAAGTCGCCCAGATGCGAATCTTCCTCGTCGCCGATGGGTGTCTCAAGGCTGATCGGCTCTTTGGCGATTTTCATCACCTTGCGAACCTTCTCCAATGGCATGGAGAGGCGCGCGGCCATTTCCTCTGGAGTAGGCTCGCGGCCTTCCTCGTGCAGGAATTGACGCGATGTGCGCACCAGCTTGTTGATCGTCTCGATCATATGCACCGGAATACGGATCGTGCGGGCTTGGTCTGCGATTGAGCGCGTGATTGCTTGCCGGATCCACCAAGTTGCATAAGTGCTGAATTTATAGCCGCGCCGATATTCAAATTTATCAACGGCCTTCATCAGGCCGATGTTACCTTCTTGAATAAGATCAAGGAATTGCAGGCCGCGGTTCGTGTATTTTTTAGCAATAGAGATCACGAGGCGTAGGTTGGCTTCCACCATTTCCTTCTTCGCAATGCGCGCCTCGCGCTCACCCTTTTGCACCATGTTCACGATGCGGCGGAACTCAGGCAGGGACATGCCGGTATTGCTGGCAATGTCAGAGATTTCAGTACGGATACGGTCGACCGCTTCGCCTTCATTGGTCGCGAAGGCGGCCCATTTCTTGTCCTTCTTCGCTTTCTCGACCATCCAGCTATCATCGAGTTCATTGCCGACATAGGCCTGCAAGAAATCGATCCGCTTCACCTTATGGCGTTCTGCCAAACGCAGCATTTGGCCGCCCAGAGCGGTCAGGCGGCGGTTAAAGGCGTAGAGATTGTCCACCAGGAATTCGATTTTGGTCGCATGGAATTGCATGCTTTCGACTTCCGCCGTCAGCTCTTCGCCCAATGCTTCGTACTTGTTTTCCTTGGCCTTGGTGAGAGCGCCGCCTTGGGCCATCGTGTCCACGCGCTCAATCTGAAGCTTTTCAAACTTCTTGAACAGTGACGTGATGCGGGCAAAGCGTTCGATGGCATCTGGCTTAAGCGCAGCTTCCATCTGGGCGAGGGACATGGTGTTATCCTCTTCTTCCTCTTCCTCGCGTTTGGAAGAGCCCTCTTCACCGTCTTCGTCTTCTTCGCCGTCTTCCTTGTGATCTTCGACCTCGTCGTCGTCACGGATGCTGGGCCCGGCGGTTTCTTCAGAAATCTCGCCGTCATCCTCGGCGTTTTCTTCCTCCATTTTGTCTGCAGGAGGTTCTTTGGAAAGCATCGCATCCAAATCGAGGATTTCGCGCAATTGCATTTCTTCAGCGTTTAGCGCTTCGGACCATTGGATGATGGCGTGGAATGTGATCGGGCTTTGGCACAGGCCGATAATCATAGTGTCACGGCCAGCTTCGATACGCTTGGCAATCGCAATTTCGCCTTCACGGCTGAGCAATTCGACAGCGCCCATTTCGCGCAGATACATGCGGACGGGGTCGTCTGTGCGTTCGCCCGTGCCGGTTTTCTTGGCAGCGGCAGGCGCTTTCTTTGCGTCTTTCTTATCGCCAGTTGTGGCGACCGACATTTCTTCGACTTCGGCTTCTTGTTCAGCCTCGGCCTCAGCCTCTTCATCGTTCTCGACGATTTGGACACCCATTTCCGACAGAGCGGTTTGAATGTCCTCAATCTGATCAGAGCCCATATCATCAGGCAAAGCAGCGTTCAACTCGTCATAAGTGACATAGCCTTTCTTCTTCGCCTTGGTGATCAGCTTTTTGATCGAAGCCTCATTGAGGTCGATCAGAGGAGCATCATCCTTGTCAGGAGTTTTCGCATTAGTGGCCATAAGCGTCAATTCAGTCCATTTTCCAAGTCGCCCACCGGATCGTTGTCCGATGGCGGTATGTCATCATTCGCAGCCGCCGCGCCGGCTGCCTTGCGTCGCCCAAATTGCTTCAGGCGCTCGTTTAATTCCTTGAGCCGTTCGCGCAAGCGTGCTTGCTCTGCCATGGATCCTTCTGGATCGGCGTCAAACCGCAAAGTGGCCGCCGAAATGGCAGCCTCCAGCGCAGGTTTTTCAACCAGCAACGAAACAGCTTCGGCCAATTCCTCGCGCGCATCTACCGGATTTGTGCCTTCTCGGAGGAAGGCGAAGCGGTTTTGAGCCGGTGGGGCGGGAAGGCCGTGTTCAACCGATATGGCGTCATTTTCAGCCGAATCAAGCGTTTCTGCCAATTCAAAGAGAGTTTCCACCATTTCGGTGGCTTTTCGGTCATATTGCGCCAGCTGGCCCAAAGCATCTGTGTGGCGCGTAATCTCCGCCGGGAAACGCAGCAGGCCGGTGATCACGGCGAGGGTGAAGTTGTCCCGGGCGCCGCCTGATATGGCGCGTTGAAGCTGAGAGAGGGCGTCACTGGAAAGACGCTTTGGTGCAGCATTCCATTTGTTCTGACCGCGATTAAAACCGCCGCCGCCTTGATTGCGAGGCTGAAATTGCCGCTTGGGAAACGCAAAGTCGGAAAACCGCTCTAGCAATTCACGCCGGTACAGCGCGCGAATGTCCTGATCGTCAATATTGTCGCAATGGCTGAGCAGCCGCGCTTTGAGGCCGGCTTTATCCTCTGGTGTATTGAGCGATTGTGCGGCGCGCTCCACATCCCAGATCATATCCAGCAGGCTCGCAGGATTGCTGAGCAATTGCTCCATTGCCCCTGCGCCTTGTTCCTTGATCAAATCGTCAGGGTCTTTTCCTGCGGGCAAGCGAACAATGCTCAGCGAATAACCGGGGCGCAGCATGGGTAGGGCGCGTTCAATCGCTCGCATGGCCGCGCGCTGACCTGCCGCATCACCATCAAAGCAAAGCACCGGCACTTCGACCATCCGCCAAAGCATCTCTAGCTGTGTTTCGGTCAAGGCCGTGCCAAGCGGCGCAACGGCGTCTTCAAAACCAGCGTTCGCCAATGCGATCACATCCATATAACCCTCGACCACGATAACGCGGTCGGTCTTGCGCGATGCAGGCGAAGCGCGGTGGAGGTTATAGAGCGTGCGGCCCTTGTCGAACAAAGGCGTGTCGGGCGAATTGAGATATTTCGCAACACCGTCACGCTTGTCCAAAATCCGGCCGCCGAAAGCAATCACACGGCCGCGCGCATCCTGAATGGGCAGCATCAGACGGTCACGAAACCGGTCGTAAGGCGCTTTATTGTCGACTTCAATGTGCAGGCCGCCTTCGACCAGCATGGCGGGGTCAAACTCGCCTATCGCACTTTTAAGCGCTGTCTTGCTGTCGGGGGCAAAGCCAAATCCAAACTCGCGGCAAATCTCCGGCTTAAACCCGCGCGCCTTCAAATAATCGAGCGCCTTTGCGCCAGTGTCCTCGCGCAGATTGCCATAGAACCAGCTTTGCGCCGCTTCCATCACATCGACCAAGCCTGCGCGTTTCTCCGCCTTTTTTGCAGCGACGGGGTCAGGCGCGGGCACTTCCATCCCTGCGCCGCTCGCCAATTCCTTCACCGCATCCATAAAGCCAAGGCCGCGCTGATCGGTCATCCAGCGGATCACATCGCCATGCGCCCCGCAGCCAAAGCAGTGGTAGAAACCCTTTTGGTCATTCACCGTAAAGCTGGGCGATTTCTCATTGTGGAACGGGCAGCAGGCTTTCCACTCACGCCCAGCCTTTTGCAGCTTGGTCGTGCGCATGATGATCGACGACAGAGTCACGCGAGCGCGCAATTCGTCCAGCCATTGCGGGGAAAGTGCCATGCGCCCTTATCGCGCTTTATATAGGCGCAAGTCGAGAGGGTCTGCGGCAGGAGGTGTAGGCCTCCACAGACTTACCCACTGTAACGCCGCATTCGACGCTCAAGAAAGCGCCGCTTTGACCAATCCACTGGCGAGACCCATGTCGAGCTCTGCGCCATGTTTGGCTTTGAGTTGCCCCATAACCTTGCCCATATCCTTGATCGATTCGGCGCCAACGTCTGCTTTGATCGCTTCAATAGCAGCCTTAGTCGCATCGGCATCCATCATCTGCGGCAAGAATTCCTCGATGATGGTCAGCTCTGCGCTTTCTGCCGCGGCCAATTCCTCGCGCCCGCCATCTGTGTACATGGTGATCGATTCGCGGCGCTGCTTTGCCATCTTTTGCAGAACCTGCGTGACCAGCTCATCATCCTTTGGCGCTTCCTTAGACGAGGTGCGCAGCTCAATGTCCTTATCCTTGATCTTCGCAGCAATCTGGCGGAGCGTTGCAGTTCGCTCTTTTTCCTTGGCTTTCATCGCAGTGATAGTGGCAGATTTAATGTCGTCGCGGATCATGGCGGTTCTTTCTTGTGGAACAATCGTGTTGAAGCGGGCTTTAGCCCAAAATACCGGCCCGAGATAGGTTGACGTCGGGGCAAGGCAAGCCTAGCGCCCATCTCTTAGCGACATCGTCAGAAAACACTAGCAATCGGAGCGCCCAATGGCCGACCCCGCATCCACTCCTGCGCAACCCAAAGACGCGACGGGAGTCTGTGTTTTGGCCGATGGCACGGTGATCTGGGGCAGGGGCTTTGGCGCGAGCGGCAATGCAGTAGGCGAAGTGTGCTTCAACACTGCGATCACCGGCTATCAAGAGATCATGACCGATCCCAGCTATGCCGCGCAAATCGTCACATTCACATTCCCGCATATCGGCAATGTCGGCACGAATGACGAGGATTTGGAAAGCGGCGTAGAGGCAGCGGTAGGCTGCATCACCCGCGAAGACGTAACCGCGCCGAGCAATTTCCGCAGCACTCAGCAATTTGCAGAATGGATGGCGGCAAACGGCAAGATCGGCCTGTCCGGCGTCGATACCCGCGCATTGACGCGGCGTATCCGTGCAACGGGCGCGCCCAATGCTGTGATTGCACATTCACCCGATGGAAAATTCGATCTCGGTGCTTTGCAAGCCCGCGCGGCGGAATGGGCTGGGCTAGAGGGAATGGACCTCGCCAAGCGTGTCACTCGCAGCGATGTGGAGGCTTGGGGCCAAGGCGATACAGCCGGCGGCTCTTGGGCTCTGGGCAAGGGATTTGCGCGGGCGGCAAAGGATGCGAAGCCGCATGTTGTCGCCTTGGATTTCGGCGCGAAGGACAATATCTTCCGCAATCTGGTGAAGGCCGGAGCGCGCGTAACCGTGCTTCCTGCCAAGACTTCGCTTGATGAAATTATGGCGCATAAGCCGGATGGCGTGTTTCTCTCCAATGGCCCAGGCGATCCGGCGGCAACGGGCGAATATGCCGTTCCTGTGATCAAAGCATTGCTCGATGCGGACATGCCGCTATTCGGAATTTGCTTGGGACATCAGATGCTTGCGCTGGCAGCAGGCGCAAAAACGATCAAGATGCACCAAGGCCATAGGGGCGCAAATCACCCAGTTCAGCGGGTCGAGGCCAAACAAGGCCAAACGGGAGATCTCGTGGAGATCACCAGTATGAACCACGGTTTTGCGGTAGATGGCGCGACATTACCGGCAGGTGTTTTGGAAACGCATAAGAGCCTTTTCGATGGCTCCAATTGCGGGATTGCGATTGAAGGCAAAAACGCATTTAGCGTCCAATATCACCCAGAGGCATCGCCGGGCCCAATGGACAGCTTCTATCTGTTTGAGAAATTTGTTGGGGGCCTCTCATAATGAAAGCTGCCCGCAAACCTGCAATCGCTTTGGTCGCAGCAATGGCGGTCTTTTTTCTGTCTGCTTGCATGACCAGCGAAGCGGAAGCGGGCGAAAGCAGCACAATCCGCGAATTCACCGCTGACAGCGACCGCGCCAAGATCAGCGCATCGCGTTACAGCATAGTGATCCATTCAGGCGCGGGCATCCCCGGTACGCCCGGCGCAGATCAATATTACCGCAAGCCGCGCGAAGTTTTGCAAGCCATCGTCGACACCTGCAAATTGGGCTCCACTGTTTACACACAGGCAACCGATGGCGTGTCCGTTCTGTATATTTTGGACAATGCTCTGGCGCAGTCAAAAGTGGATTGCGTGAAGTCTGCCGAGGATAACGGTATTCGCTTGAGCGATAGCGGGGCGGGGCAGTGATGTTGGTTTGTACGGTTGATATGTTTGTTGGAGATTCGATGTGAAGTGGGTTTTAGGTATCGTAGCCGCACTTGCGCTCAACGCCTGCGGATCGAGCAAGCCTGTTACGCCGGAGGATTGTGAGAAGCAATTTGCTCCCGAAGATTTCGATCTCGATGGCTATGCTGACGTGCAGCAACTGATGCCATCTTACACCTATGACATTGCCGATGTTCAGGCTGAAGAATTGAAAAAATTCATAGTGGTCGACGACGATGAAGGCCCGACCACGGGTACAGTAACCACTGGATCAAACGGTCGAGCATTAGAGAAATTTCTTGCTCAAGAAGCCACAAAATCTGGGGCTCTTTTTATGTCGGAAAACGGAAGCTATTTTCGCATTCTGGGACCCTCTGGAACACGTGCGCAAACAATCAGGTTCGGATGCAGCAATGGGCCGAAAGGTGGGAAGCTGACCGCGATTGCATGGAAAAATACTTCAAATACGGAAGTTGCCGACTAATGCCCAAACGTACTGACATATCCTCCATCCTCGTCATTGGCGCAGGGCCCATTATTATCGGGCAGGCCTGCGAATTTGACTATTCCGGAACCCAAGCGATCAAGGCGCTGAAGGAGGAGGGCTACCGCGTCATCCTCGTCAATTCCAATCCGGCCACGATCATGACCGATCCGGAATTTGCCGATGCGACTTATATTGAGCCGATTACGCCAGAGATCGTCGCCAAAATCATCGCCAAGGAAAAGCCCGATGCGGTCCTGCCTACAATGGGCGGGCAAACGGCGCTAAACTGTGCGTTGTCCCTCGAAAAAATGGGTGTTTTGAAAGAACACGGTGTCCAGATGATTGGCGCGGATGCGGAGGCCATCGACAAGGCTGAAGACCGCCAGAAATTCCGCGATGCGATGGACAAAATCGGCCTCGAAAGCGCGCGCAGCGGCGTGGCGCATACGGTCGAAGAAGCGCGCGAAATCCTAGAGCGCACCGGCCTTCCCAGCATTATCCGCCCCAGCTTTACCCTTGGCGGAACGGGCGGCGGCATTGCCTATAATAAGGCAGAATTCGACCAAATCGTGCGCTCTGGCCTTGATGCATCGCCAACCACAGAGGTTCTGATCGAGGAATCGCTGCTGGGCTGGAAAGAGTTTGAGATGGAGGTCGTGCGCGACCGCAATGACAATTGCATCATCATCTGCTCGATTGAAAATGTCGACCCAATGGGCGTGCATACCGGCGACAGCATCACTGTGGCCCCTGCTCTGACCCTGACCGATAAAGAATATCAGATCATGCGCACCGCATCGCTGGATGTATTGCGCGAAATTGGCGTGGAAACGGGCGGCTCGAACGTGCAATTTGCGGTCAATCCGGCTGATGGCCGTTTGATCGTCATCGAGATGAACCCGCGTGTGTCGCGCTCATCCGCATTGGCATCCAAAGCGACAGGCTTCCCGATTGCGCGCGTCGCCGCAAAACTGGCGGTCGGTTATACGCTGGATGAAATCACCAATGAAATCACTGGTGCAACGCCAGCGAGTTTCGAACCAACCATCGATTATGTCGTCACCAAAATCCCGCGCTTTGCTTTTGAGAAGTTTAAAGGCGCGAAGGATGATCTGGCCACCGCAATGAAATCGGTTGGCGAAGTGATGGCGATTGGCCGCAACTTCCAAGAAAGCATGCAAAAGGCATTGCGCGGGCTGGAAACAGGCCTCGATGGGTTTAACCGCGTGACCGAGCTGGAAGGCGTCGCACGCGACGTGCTGACCGCCTCGCTCTCGCAGCGCACCCCTGACCGTTTGCAAAAAGTCGCGCAGGCTTTCCGCGAAGGAATGGATGTCGACGGGATCAATGCGATCACCGGCTATGACAAATGGTTTCTGCGCCAGATTGAAGCCATCATCGAAGCCGAACGCGGTGTCAGCGCCAATGGCTTGCCCCAGGATGCGGCCGGATTGCGCGCTTTGAAAGCCATGGGTTTCTCCGACAAACGCCTCGCCACTTTGGCTGTGCGCTCCGTTGGTGTAGCAGGCGGGATGGGCGAGACACAGGCGCGGCGATCTGGCCTATTGCATGACGCTTTGCAAGCCATGGCAGGCGCGACCAGCGAGACCGAAGTGCGCGAATTGCGCGAGCGTCTTGGCGTCAAACCTGTGTTCAAACGCATCGATAGCTGCGCGGCGGAATTCGAAGCGATCACGCCTTACATGTACTCCACCTATGAAGCGCCAACCTTTGGCGAGGCAGAATGCGAAGCGGCGCCGTCTGACCGCAAAAAGGTCGTCATTCTCGGCGGCGGCCCGAACCGTATCGGGCAAGGGATCGAGTTCGATTATTGCTGTGTCCATGCGTGTTTTGCGCTGGAAGAAGCGGGCTATGAAACGATCATGGTCAATTGCAATCCAGAGACCGTCTCCACCGATTATGACACATCTGACCGATTGTATTTTGAGCCGCTGACGGCAGAAGACGTGCTTGAGATTTTGAAACTTGAGCAATCGACCGGAGAGCTCGCCGGCGTAATTGTGCAATATGGCGGGCAAACTCCGCTGAAATTGGCGCAGGCTTTGGAAGATGCTGGCATTCCGATCCTCGGCACGTCGCCCGATGCGATTGATCTGGCCGAGGACCGCGAGCGTTTTGCGAAACTCGTCAATCAACTTGGCCTGAAGCAGCCTGACAATGGCATTGCATACAGCCGTGATGAAGCCGCCGCTGTGGCTGCGCGCATCGGCTATCCAGTATTGCTGCGCCCTTCCTATGTACTTGGCGGCCGCGCGATGGAGATCGTCGATAGCGAAGCGCAATTGGACAATTATATCAAAACGGCGGTGAATGTGTCAGGCGAAAGCCCCGTGCTGGTCGACCAATATCTGCGTGATGCGACGGAATGCGATGTCGATGCTCTGTGTGATGGGGACGAGGTCCGCATCGCTGGCGTCATGCAGCACATCGAAGAGGCCGGCGTCCATTCCGGCGACAGCGCCTGCACCTTGCCGCCATACTCCTTGCCTGCGGATATCGTGGCGGAGATGGAACGTCAGGCGGAAGCTCTGGCGATGGCACTGGGCGTCATTGGCTTGATGAATGTGCAATTTGCGGTGAAGGATGGCGAGGTCTACCTCATTGAGGTCAACCCGCGTGCAAGCCGGACCGTTCCCTTCGTTGCCAAAGCCATTGGGCAACAAGTCGCGAAAATCGCAGCCCGCGTTATGGCGGGTGAGAAACTCAGCTCATTCGAACCGTTCAAACGCGAGTTCCCTTACATGGCTGTCAAAGAGGCCGTGTTCCCATTTGCTCGCTTCCCCGGCGCCGATCCGATCTTAACACCGGAAATGAAGTCTACCGGCGAAGTTATGGGAATTGACCGGAATTTCGAAGCAGCCTTTCTCAAATCGCAATTGGGTGCAGGCAATAAGCTTCCAGAAGGAGGCACATTGTTTGTCTCGGTTAAATCGGGCGACAAGACCATCATTCTGCCAGCGGTTAAAGACTTGATAGAGCAAGGCTTCACCGTGATCGCCACGGGCGGCACGCAAAGCTATCTTGCCGAGCAAGGTCTTGCGGTCGAACGCGTCAACAAGGTCGCTGAAGGACAGCCGCATATCGTCGACAAAATCATCGATGGTGATGTCGATTTGATCTTCAACACGACCGAAGGTTGGCAGAGCCTTCTCGACTCCAAATCGATCCGGGCATCGGCCTTGGAAGAGAAAGTCCCATATTACACAACCGCCACCGCTTCTGTTGCCGCAGCCGCTGCAATTAGGGCTGTAAAAGCCAGCGACCTTGAAGTGTGCTCATTGCAAGACTATTATAGTTAGAAATAACAGAGCTCCACCCACACATTTCGAGCCTCTATAGCCGCATTTTCCCTTAAACAGGGCGCGCGCGGCCTAATAGAAGCATTGCTGAAATGACCAATACTGGGGGCGGGTAGGGCGACAAAATAGAACGGATTATGGCGATGGAAAAGGTGCCCATGCTGGCAGAAGGCTACGAAACGCTGCTGGCGGAACTCAAAGCCTTTCGCGCGGAACGCCCATTGATTGTTGATGCAATCGAAGAAGCGCGCGCGCACGGCGATTTGTCCGAGAACGCAGAATATCACGCGGCAAAAGAACGCCAAGGCCAGGTTGAGGCGCAGATTTCTGATCTCGAAAGCAAGGTCAGCCGCGCTCAAATCATCGATCCCACCACATTGTCGGGCGACCGCATTGTGTTTGGCGCAACCATCACCCTGCTCGATGATGACGACAAGCCGGTTAAATATCAGATCGTTGGTGAAACAGAAGCCGATGCTACCAAAGGTCGTATTTCCTATAGTTCACCTTTGGCGCGGGCTTTGATCGGCCGCAGTAAAGGCGACGAGATCGAAGTGACCGTGCCTGCTGGTGACAAGTTCTACCTCGTTGAAAAGCTCGAATTTATTTGAGCCCTCGCTAGCCAGTTATCGCAGGTGCTTTTCCATCGCATAATTGTGAATGGCGACGCCTTCGATCTCAAACTCGCGCCTTTGCAATAGTGTGTAGCCCGCCCGTTCAAATGCTGGGCGAGCCAATTCGCTGGCCTCAGTATACAACCTCGTGAGACCTAAAGCTCGCGCGTGCTCTTCAGCGGCATTGAGGACGCGCGCGGCCAAGCCTTGGCGCGTATGCTCAGGGTGATTGTACAAATGATCGAGATGGCCATCGGGCTCGAGCAAAGCGTAAGCGACGGGATTGTCGCTCCCATCCACCGCGCACCAAATCATTGATCCGCCAGCCACGCGCTCACGGTAACGCTCTGCTCCGGGATGTCTGGCAACCCAAGCGCTCACTTGCTCTTCTGAATACGCATGGCTGCCTATCGCTGTGATAGCATCACGGCAAATGTTAGAAAGGCACTCAGCGTCCTGATCTTTGTATGGCCGGACGCTGTAATGCATCTTAGCCTGCGTCGGGATCGAGCAGCTTGTGAAGATGCACGATCACATATTTCATTTCTGCATCATCCACGGTGCGGTGCGCATTTCCGCGCCATGCGTCCTTTGCGACATCAAAATCGCTATAAACACCAGCAACGTGAAGGCTTTCAGGATCCTGAAACTCATAAGATTGCGGATCGACGACTTTGCCGCCCATCACGAGGTAGAGTTCCTGCTTGGCTGTTTGTTCGCTCATGGGGAGAATTCCTGCGCTTGAATAGAGGGGGAGTCCAAGGTGGACGCGTTAAAACTGCTCCGCTCTTAGCTTACGCTGCGTAAGGTTCAAGTGCGCTAGGTACGATCCTTCACAGATGAACGCAGAGCCTCGCCATCCTTTCGGGCATTGTCCATCATCTTTAAACCGTAGGCTATCGCTGCATCTTTCAGCAGTTTTGCAATTACGCTAGGCTGTTTGACCGGCTTTTTAGCGGCCTTCACCGCAGATTTCTTGCCGCTGGAACCAATGAAAAGACCGACTGCAACCGCGCCAGCCAGAACCGCGAAGGGATGCTTTTCAATCATATCCTTGGCAGTGTCAGCGGCTCCGCCAATGGCTTCCTTGGCATCGGCTGTGATGCCGCTGTCTCCAAGGTTGTCTGCAAGACGCTGTTTGCTGGCCTCAACCTTATCCCGCAAGATTAGGCGTTTTTCATCTAAACTCATGGTGTATTTTCCGCGTCTTCAGGGCTGTTAATGGAGCCGTTGGATCTGGCTTCGTCTTGCTCACCGCTCGCAGTCAGCTGACCGAACAATTCCATCAAAGGTTCGCGCACAATCCACAAGATCCCAGCGCTGATGGCCGCTCCCGCGACTGCAGCAATAGTGCCCTTATTATCCAGCGCTGATGCGCGCGTCCCGCTTAGCAAACTTTGCGCTTTCTCACTGGCGAGGGGAACCGTACGCTCACGCATATTATCCGGAGCCACCAAGGTCTTGGCATGCGCAATATCTGCATCAATCAACGCACGTGCTTCATCGCGCAGGGCTTTGTCCAGTGCGAGCTGCTTCTTCAGATTGCTCATGGATCAGACTTTGCAAAAGCCCGGGTGACATCCTTGATCTTTGACCGGATAATCAGCCCAAAAATTATCGTCGCCAGTAGTAGGACGCCGACAACTATGCCCATTGCCGCCCATCCGCCGACCATTGGGGCCAAAGCGATGATCGAGCCAACAACGAGAGCAATCAGCATCAAATGGACGAAGCCGAATGCGAGCACGCCTAAGATCAGGGCGGATTTTCCTCTATCCGCAGCAAAGGAGAGCCGCGTCTTTTGAAACGCAAACTCAGCCTCGGCATAAATTTTTCCGTCCTCAACTAGCGCGGCAATCTCTTCCTTTAGCGGTGGGGGCGGTGCAGTCACATCGGCCACAGCTTCGCCGGTCACCGGATCAATGCGCGGCGCACTGCCGGTTCCGGTTGGCTTTTGCACACCACCTGTCAGCGCATCTTGCGCCATCGCCAAACCCCCTAAGGCCGATCAAGCGCGCTTAATTGCGGCTGCTGAAAAGCTTGGCAAGGACGAAGCCTGCGACGGCAGCAACGCCGATCGCCACACCTGGGCTTTTACGGACCATTTCGCGTGCATCTTCGCCAATTTCGTCGACGCTTTTCGCATCCAATTTGGCTGAGGCTTCTTGCAAGGAACGCGAAGCGGTACGGGCATAATCGCCATATTGCTCACCGAAACGCTCATCAATTGTGGACGCAGTGTCGGCAACGACAGTACCAAGCGATGCGATAGCGTCGCTGGCTTTTGCCTTGCCTTCAACGGCCAATTCGCCTGCGCGTTCCTTCGCTTCGCCGCCATATTTCTTGGCGTCTTCCATCAGCTCTCCGCCTTTGCCGTCTTTCAGAGCGGCAGCGCCGGCCTTCGCATCGTCAAGCGCAGCAGTGAAGCGGCTTTTTCCGGCAGCTGCTGTATCTTCAACGACTTCAGCGGCTTTCGCGGCTGCTTTAGAGGTGGCTTTTTTCTGGGCCATGGTGGCACTCCTTTGTAAATTTTCCGAGGCGCGGATATCGCGCGAATACATAAGCTTTGAGCGCTTATCTTAGCTTTCATGCTGCAACGCAACTTGCACCAAGTCGGCTTGGCGCATATGCCGCGCAAAATAACTCATTGCACTTCCTGATATATGGGAGGTGTCTTAGCACATTACAACACCTACCGGAGTAAAAAATGACAGGCATCCTCGATCTACATGGCCGCGAAATCCTCGATAGCCGCGGAAATCCCACGGTAGAAGTCGATGTCTTGCTCGAAGATGGCAGCTTTGGCCGCGCCGCCGTGCCATCGGGCGCATCGACGGGGGCTTACGAAGCGGTGGAGCTGCGCGACGGCGATAAGGATCGCTACATGGGCAAGGGCGTGTTGAAGGCCGTCGATGCCGTCAATGGCGAAATTGCTGACCTTGTGCTGGGCCTAGACGCCGAAGATCAGCGCGACATTGATCTGGCGATGATTGAACTGGACGGCACACCGAACAAAGCGCGCATCGGTGCCAATGCGATCCTCGGCGTTAGCCTAGCGGTGGCAAAGGCGGCGGCGAATGCGCGGGGTTTGCCACTATACTCTTACCTTGGCGGCGTTTCTGCTCATGTGCTGCCCGTACCCATGATGAACATCATCAATGGCGGCGAACATGCTGATAACCCTATTGATATTCAAGAATTTATGGTCATGCCGATCGGCGCTGATAGTCTTGCAGAAGCCGTTCGTTGGGGCTCTGAAATTTTTCATACGTTGAAGAGCGGCCTGCATGACAAAGGCCTTGCGACATCAGTGGGCGATGAAGGCGGCTTTGCCCCGAACATCGCCAGCACACGCGATGCGCTCGATTTCATCATGACTTCGATCGAAAAGGCTGGTTTCAAGCCTGGAGAAGACGTGGCGCTGGCATTGGATTGTGCGGCAACCGAATTTTATCGCGACGGCAAATATGAAATTTCCGGCGAAAAGCTGTCGCTCGATGGCGAAGGCATGGCGGATTACCTTGCTAAGCTTTGCGCTGACTACCCCATCCGCTCAATCGAAGACGGAATGGATGAAGATGATTTTGCAGGCTGGGCGGCTTTGACGCAAATGGTCGGTGACAAGGTTCAATTGGTTGGTGATGATTTGTTTGTCACCAATCCAGAGCGCCTTGCGATGGGGATCGAAAAAGGTCTGGCCAATTCGCTATTGGTGAAGGTCAATCAGATTGGAACCCTGACAGAGACTTTAGCCGCCGTCGATATGGCACACCGTGCAGGCTATTCATCGGTTATGAGCCACCGTTCGGGCGAGACCGAGGATGCAACAATTGCCGATTTGGCGGTTGCAACCAATTGCGGTCAGATCAAAACAGGCTCGCTTGCGCGCTCTGACCGTCTGGCGAAGTACAACCAATTGATCCGTATCGAAGAAGAACTGGGCGCCAGCGCGCATTATGCTGGAAGCGCCTGCTTCGGATAAGCCATCAGTCATTGTGAAGCTCATGCGCATTGCCCGCTGAACTGGCTGGCAATGCGCAAAGTGCTTCCTGACGTCTTGATTGAGCCGCATCCCCGGACACGGCGCGTTTCTGCAATGACTGGTTGTTAACCATTCCTGCCGCCTCAGCAAAATAGCGATCCATCCGCGAGGCTCCTTCTGGCGATAGGGTTACCAGGACGCGGCGGTGGTCTTCGTCATCATTGATCCGGACCACCAACCCAGCCTCTTGCAATACTCCAAGCCAGCGAAGACCCGTCGTGGCCGGTGCCGCTGACCCGATGCATGCGCTCGAAACAGAGACCTCTTGAGCCGTTCCTTGCGCGATATAGAGATCAAGCAAGATATCCCAGGCAGGCTCACCAAGCAGGTCGGTGCTCCCCAAAATAGATTCGCGCCGCCTGCGATCACCATAGGTTTGCCGCGCCATCTTTATGTATTGCCTACGCGTTTCGTCTGGCGTTAGCATATCTGGCGCAGAGGATGGTGGGGCTTCCCCAGTTCGCTCCGAACCTGAGCGCAAGCCATCGGCCAATGCCGCCAGTTGGCTGGCGATCTCCGCCAGATTGTGTGTTTCAAGTGAAGGGGCATCCTGATCCATTCAGTGCGCCTCCAACAGATAGTCGGGAAGATAGTCCATGGGGTCTCTCCTGCCAGATGGAGCGGCCATGAATTTCCACATGATTGCCCCTGATGAGAGATTTTCTAACGCGTTTTCAATGGGCTGGCATTACGGATCACTGCCTAGGGTGATCCCTAAGGATTTATACTAATAGCGCGGCTCACCCATTAGTTGCAAAACGTCCTCTTCCAATTGGAAAATCGCAGAGTTGACATGCGCTGCGGCGATGTTCGCTCCTAGAGCATCCAGAGTTGCAAGGTTTGTCCTTAGGTCCAAAATGGCCTTGCGGTGATATGCGAAGGATTGCGCTGTGTTTTGTTGCATTTGGCACCCAATTTGTTTGAACCGTAATGCGGAGATACATACGGTTACCTCTCCTAAATACGCTTGGCATCAAAAGCGGTTCCAGACCTAAGTAGTGATACTGGGAAGGGTCTAAATGGCTTACTAGGCAGGACTTGACGCCTTGCCGCCTATATGTGCCTATATAGCTATTAGAGGGAGAGGCTGATGGGACGTTTTCCAGCGCGACCAGAGGATGTTGATCCAGCGTTTCTGGAACAGGTTCTGGACGCTAAAATTACCAGTGTCAGCCAAGACGCCATAGGCAACGGTCTTGTTGGGGATTCGGCGCGCTTCGACATTACCTATGCTGATGGAAGTCGCGGGCCAGCAACGCTTGCAGGAAAGTTTCCTGCCGCTGATGAAACAAGCCGCACGACAGCAAAAACACTCCGCCTCTATGAAAAAGAAGTCGGCTTTTACCAGCATATCGCGGAGCATCTAGCGATTAGAACACCGCAGGTGTTCTTCGCTGAACATGATCAGACCAGCGGTGATTTCCTGCTGCTGATGGAGGATTGCGGGCCGGCACAACAAGGCGATCAATTGGCCGGATGCAGCAGCGATCAGGCACACACATGCGTTAGGGAGCTCGGCGCTTTGCACGGGCCAAGCTATGGCAATGATGCGCTGACTGGCCTCGCTTTTTTGCAGACCAGCGATGACATTCGGCAGTTCACTGCCACCGCCTATGCTGGCGCATGCCAAGCCTTCGCTGCAAAATATGCTGGAGTGATGACGCAGGATGATTTGGACGTGATTGCCGCAACCGGCGAACTCAGTGCGAGATTATGGCAGCGTGAGCCAGAGGCACAGAAGGCCATAGTTCATGGCGATTTCCGGCTCGATAATATGCTCTTTGCTATTCGCGGCGGCGCGGAACCGATGGCAACGCTTGATTGGCAAACGGTTGTCGCAGGCAATCCGCTCACCGATCTGGGCTATTTCATGGGTGCGGGCATTGGTTCAGGCCTTCGCGCGTCACATGGTGATGCGTTGATTGGGGCCTATGCCGAGGCGCTTGTCGACAATGGTGGGCCTGTTCTCACTGGAATAAAGTCCGGCGATGGATATGCACATGGCGCGCTGCACGGAGTGGCGACGGCGGTATTTTCAGCTGCATTTGTCGAGGATAACGCCCGCGCTAAAGCCATATTTCAATCCATGGCTGAAGGGGCGTGCAGCCTAGTGCGCGAAATCGGCGCCTTACGAATATTGGAGGATTAGAGCATGGTTTTAACGAAAGGCGATGATTTTCCCTTGCATCAAAGCGCAGATCCAATTGCCTATGCAGGCACGGACCGCAATTTTTATGACCGCTATTTCTTCAATGGCTATGCGCCTGATGGATCAGGCTTCTTCGCGGTTGCCTTAGGCGTCTATCCGCAGCTTGATATTGTTGATGCGCATGTCAGTTTCATTCGCGGCGCAAAGCAATATTCTCTCCATGCCAGCTGCGAGATGGGGATGGAACGCATGGCCATGCAGGCAGGACCGATTGCGATCGAAGTGTTGGAGCCGCTCCATTCGCTCAAAATCACGATCACCGAAACAGACGGGATCGCAGGCGAGCTGATCTTTACAGCCCGCTCTGCTCCCATCGAAGAACCGCGTTTTACCCACCGGATCGGCCCGCGTGCGTTTATGGACTACACGCGCATGACGCAGAACGGGCACTACACCGGTTGGCTATCGCTGGACGGCGTGCGCGAGGATTTAGCGGCGGGCACTTGCGGTACGCGTGACCGAAGCTGGGGCATTCGGCCTGTCGGTGCAAAGGACCCTCAGGCTATTCCCGGCGCGCCTGCTCCCAGCTTCTTTTGGCAATGGACGCCGATCAATTTGGAAGAGGGATCATTGTTCTTCCATATCAACGCCGACACATCCGGCAATGCTTGGAATACGCGCGCAGCCTATGCTCCCGATGGCGCAGAGCAGGGCGGTATCATCGAGGGACGGGGTTTACTCGCCTCTGGCTGCGAGGCTGGCACACGGTGGCCTGATGGAGGCACGATTGCTCTGGAACTTGCATCAGGGCCGCAAACCGTAACGCTGAAACCTGTGCAACGTTTCCAGATGAAGGGGCTGGGGTACACTCATCCAATCTGGAACCACGGCCTGCATCATGGCCCACTTAAAGTGGAGCGCGAGGAATGGGCTCTGGACAGCCTTGATCCGCTAAGCCCTGACAATCTTCATGTGCAGATATTGTGTAAAGCCACAGCCCTCTCGGATAGCGGCGCCTCAACTGGCATGGGCGTGTTTGAGCAGCTGGCGATTGGCCCCTATGCTCCGCTTGGCCTTACGCAATTGTTTGACGGCGCCAGTTAAGCCACCCCTTTTAGGCGTATTTGCCCTGCAATTCATACAGAGCCAGCGCCGCTTTTGCCGCTTCGCCGCCTTTGTCCTTTTGCGCTGGATCGGCGCGAACCAATGCTTGGGCATCGTTCTCAACCGTCAAAATGCCATTGCCGATCGCAATACCGTCCATTGTTAGCGCCATAATTGCGCGCGCACTTTCGCCAGCGACGATTTCAAAGTGATAGGTCTCGCCCCGGATCACCACGCCAATGGCAACAAAGCCTGCAAAGCCGCCGCCTTCCATCGCGAGCGCAATCGCGCCGGGAATCTCAAGCGCGCCGGGGACGGTCAGTACTTCGGCCTCATTACCCGCAGCCTCAAGCGCAGCTTTGGCGCCTGCGACAAGCATATCATTGAGATCGCCGTAAAAACGGGCTTCGACAATTAGGAAACGCGCCATTGTGTTACTCCGGAATGGGGTGGTGGTCGGTGATATTGAGGCCGTAACCTTCAATCGCGACCAAATTGGGCTGAGAGTTAGACAGCAGAACCATATCTTCAACGCCCAAATCGGCGAGGATTTGGCTGCCGATGCCGACATTGCGCACTTCGTCTTCTTGGGTGTAGCCATCACCGGATGCGGGGCGGCCGGTGATCACGACGATCACGCCGCTGCCATGTTCACCAATGGCCTGCATCGCGCGTTGCAATGTGCGTTTACGCGGGCCCGGTTGACCCAGAACATCGTCATACACAGAGATAGGATGCACGCGGGCAAGGGTGGCTTCACCCGGTGTAATATTGCCCTTCTGCAAGACATATTGCTCGCTGCCATCAACCGTATTGCGGTAAGTGAGCATTTTCCACGCGCCGCCATAATCGCTTTCAAAGCTGCGCTCATCCAAACGCTCGACCAAATGATCATTGCGCATTCGGTATTCGATCAAATCACGGATGGTGCCGATTTTGAGGTTATGCTTGCGGGCAAAGATCACGAGATCCTCAAGTCGCGCCATCGTGCCATCCTCGTTCATGATCTCGCAGATCACGCCGGATGGATTAAGGCCAGCAAGGCGCGAAATATCCACCGCGGCCTCCGTGTGGCCAGCACGTACAAGCACACCGCCGTCGCGCGCAGTCAGCGGGAACACATGGCCCGGCGTCACGATATCATCAGGGCCCTTTGTAGCATCGATAGCAACAGAGATTGTGCGCGCACGGTCAGCGGCAGAAATGCCAGTGGTTACGCCTTCTTTCGCCTCGATTGAGGTGGTGAAAGCCGTTTGCATGCTTTCCTTATTGTTGCGGCTCATCGGTTCAAGCTCAAGCTTGGCAACGCGCTCGCTGTCCAAGGTTAGGCAGATTAGCCCGCGGCCATGTGTCGCCATGAAATTGACAGCATCAGGCGTGGCCATTTGCGCAGGGATAATGAGATCGCCCTCATTCTCACGGTCTTCATCATCCACAAGGATGTACATGCGGCCATTGCGCGCTTCGTCGATGATTTCCTCAATTCCAACTAGGGCAGGGCGATCATCATCATGGGCAAGCAGGAATTTCTCCAGCTTTGACAATGTGTCGGCAGTGGGGTTCCAGTTGGGCTCTCCGCAATCGCGCAAAGTGTTGGCGTGGAGACCGGCGGCGCGGGCAAGGCCGGCGCGGGTCATGGTGCCAGAAGTCACCATTTCACGGGCTTGGTTTTGAATGTCTGTGCTCATGAAGAACATCAATATCACATTTCAATGTGATCGCAAGTTATCATTATCAACAGTGTAATGTGATATGCAATTGGAGCTTTGTGGTGGACGCACTTGGGCTCGAACCAAGGGCCGGACGATTAAGAGTCGTCTGCTCTACCAACTGAGCTATGCGTCCATTCACAATTGCCGAGCTGCGATTGGAGCCCGATAGAACTTGCTAAGGCGCCGCATATAGTCACGTTTTGAGGGATAGGAAGGGGTGGCACAGATTATTGCGGACTCACCAACCCGTTTTGCGCCCCTGCGGATTTTCTCTATTCCAACGATTGATCATCATCAGCACTCCGATGCAGATCATTACAGTCATCATAGATGACCCGCCGTGGCTCATCCAAGGCAGCGGAATACCAACAACCGGCGCCATGCCCATCACCATCATCAAATTGACAGCAGTGTAGAAAAAGATCGTCGAAGTCACTCCAATCGCTGCCAATTGCGCAAAGCGATCCTTGGATTTGCGTGCCACTCTAAGGCCCCAGCTCAGGATAAGTGCAAACATGACCAGTACGAAGATACCGCCGATCAAGCCCCATTCCTCTGCCATCGTTGAGAATACGAAATCAGTGTGAGGCTCCGGCAGATAGTTCAAATGGCTTTGCGAACCTTCGTTGAAACCTTTTCCGCTGAAGCCGCCGGAACCGATGGCGATCTTGGATTGAGTGATGTGGTAGCCAGACCCTAAGGGATCACTTTCAGGATCGAGGAACGTCGTGACGCGGCGCTGCTGATAATCTTGCAAAAGGAAGAAATAGGCGATGGGGATGGCAGCTCCTGCTGCGCTGCCCGCCATAACAAACCAACGCATCGGCAAACCAGACACCAACATCACGCACCCGCCGCCAAAACCAATAGCCAATGCTGTGCCCAAATCTGGCTGCATTAGAACAAGCGCCATTGGCAGGCCGATGACAATGCCGGCCGGCACAAGCGCGCGCCATGTCGGGATCATGCCTGCTGGCAAAGTGTCATAGAACCGCGCAAGCGCGATCACGACGATGGGCTTCATCAATTCTGACGGCTGCAGGCGCATAAAGCCAAGGTCGAGCCAACGCTGACTGCCTCCACCAAGCGTGCCTATCACCTCAACTGCGAGCAAGAGTAGGAGGCCGCCAATATAGGCGGGGTAGGTCAATTTGGTAACCAGGTTCCGCGAGAGGCTGGCAATTATCGATGCCATAAACAGAAACACGCCAAAGCGGATCAAATGCTTGCTGGCGAAGGGATCCATTGAGCCGCCCGCCGCTGAATAGAGAACAGCTGCCCCAAACAATACGAGCAGGAACAATGGGATCAACATCTGCCAAGGTTGGCGCGCAATGGGGGCTGGTATGATCGAACTCATTGCCGCGCCCCGTCGATCACCTGCTGCTCGGGATTGGGTCGCGGCGCACCAGTAGCCGCCGGATCTGCGCGCGGTGCCACATTGCTTTCAGCGATTTCTTCTGATTGCTGCGCTGCGGTACGAGCCTCTGCATCGACCCGTGCGAAGATATCATCCGCCTCTTTGGGTTGCGGTTTAATTATCTCGCCTGCAGCCTCGGCATAGGCGACATATTTGCGCTCAAGCCGCTGCTGCGCTGTGCCGCCCCATCCGCTTTCCAATGCGCGCAGACGAGCAAGACCTTTTTGCGGATCGAACAAGAATGTCATGACATCGCGCGCGATCGGATAGGCAGAGCCTGATCCGCCGCCATGCTCAATCACAACAGCGCCGGCATATTTGGGCTTGTCGAAGGGCGCGAAGAAAGTGAAGAGACCATGGTCCCGGTATTTCCATGGGCCAGACCGACCATCCGATTTCGTCAAGCTGACGACCTGCGCCGTACCGGTTTTGCCCGCCATGCGAACGCCAGGAATGGGCAGTCTTGCCCGGTTGGCTGTGCCGCGCCCGCTTACGACGTCGCGCATCGCCTCGCGTACATAGCTCACATGCTCATCAGGAAATCCAAGCGGACTAAACTGCGGAGCAACCGAATCCATCTTCAGTTTCGGCATAACCTGCCGGCCTGTTGCAAGCCGCGCTGCGCTGACCGCCAGTTGCAGCGGATTGGCGAGCATATAGCCCTGACCAATGGTCGCGTTCACCGTGTCGGCGTTAAACCATGGGCGCCCGTACTTCTTTTCCTTCCACAAGGGATCAGGAACGGTGCCGTAAAATTGGCTGACGACAGGAAGTTCAAACGTCTGACCAAGTCCGCACTCCCGGTTCATTTCCGCAATTGGGTCCATGCCCACACGCTGCGCCAAATGGTAGAAATACACATCACAGCTTTGCGCGATGCCCTTGGCCATGTTCACATTGCCATGGCCGCGCCTGTTCCAGCAGCGAAAATAGCGGTCGCCAACTTTGAGCCCGCCGCCACAATAGACGGTTTCCTCAGGATCAATGCCTTCACGAAGGAAGGACATGGATACCATTGGTTTGACGGTGGAGGCCGGCGGGTAGAGGCCTTTCAGCACTTTATTGCGCAGCGGCACCCGCGGGTCCTCGCTCAGCATGGCATATTCTAGGCTGCCGATGCCGTCGGAAAAACTATTGGGGTCAAAGCTTGGCATGGAGGCCATGCACAAAACTTCGCCCGTCTCACAATCCATGATGACGACCGAGCCAGATTCCAGACCGATGCGCCGAGCTGCAAAATCTTGCAGCGGTCCATCGATTGTCAGTTTCACGCCTTGGCCCGGAATATCATTGCGAGTGTCGAGATCGCGCAGAATGCGGCCATTGGCGGCAACTTCTACGCGGCGCGCACCGGCCGTGCCGCGCAATTCCTGCTCAAACTGCTTCTCCAGACCATCTTTGCCGATTTTGAAACCGGGGGTGACGAGCAGAGGATTGCGATCTTCTTCATATTCCTCGGCATTGGCGGGGCCAACATAACCGATCAAATGGCCGACAGCGGCACCGGTTGGATAATATCGCGAGAAGCCGCGCTGTGGCAAAACGCCCTGCATGTCGGGAAGGCGCACGCTTAGTGCGGCATATTGTTCGTAATTGAGGCCCGCTGCGACTTCGACAGGTTGGAAGCCCTTGCTGTCTTTCACCCTTGCTTGAATATCCGCGACGCGGTCAGGAGCCAGCCCAAGCAATTCGCCCAAATCAGCAATGGATTTTTCTGGGTTCGTCAGCCGCTCTGGGATCACATCGACACGGAAATCGGCACGGTTGGAAGCTAGAGGCGCGCCATTGCGGTCAAGCAGCCAACCACGGCGCGGCGCAATCAGCGTGAGATTGACACGGTTGCTTTCACTTTCCGTACGGTATTTCTCATTCTCAGCAATCGCGAGATAGCCAAGCCGCCCAGCCAAAAGCACACCGATCCCGCCTTGGACCGAACCAATGAAAAAGCTTCTGCGGTCAAATTCGTTTTTCAGGGTGTTGGCGCTGACGATCACCCGTTTCTTGCGCCAGAACACTACGAAATATCCTTGAAACGCTTGAGCCTGATTTTGTCGAGAAGTGCGACCATGCGCGCGATAATGGGATATAGCAGCACAGACAGCAAGAGCTGCGGCGCACTTGCGGTAAATTGATGCAAATTGGGAAGGGCGCCAGATGCGAACATTGCTAGCACGATATAGAGCAGGGCACCTATATTTGCGGTGAACCAATCTTGCCAGAAACCGCGCCATGGAAAGCGCGCTTCGACAAATTCGATGATAATCATCGCCAGCGACCAAAGGAAGATCGCGCTGCCAAATGGCTGACCGCTAAACAGATCGTCAAACGCCCCCAGCGGCACGCCAATCCACATCGGCAGGAAACCAGGGCGCATAATTCGCCAGGCCAGCAGCATGAGAAATCCCATCGGCGGGATAAAGGGCATGGCGCTGGCAAAGAATAAGGACGGCAAGATAGAGCCGAGCATGATCGACAGATAAGGAATTACATAAGCGCGCAGCTTTGAATGGCTGCGCATGCTTTCACGTGAGTAGCTGTCAGACCGTAAAGGAGCGCGTTGGATGCGGGCCATTACTCAGCCTGTTCGGAAGCATCCGCCTCTTCGCTGGTCTGTTCCGTGTCATTGAGCGGCTCATCCGATGGCGTTTGCGCCACCTCAACCACTTCGGGCACCCAAATTTGCCCAACTGACACAAAATCGGCGGCGGCAGGGTCTGCGACAACGCGGGCCAAAGCGCCTTCGTCGGTAATCTCGCTAACAATTCCAACGGCAACGCCCGGCCGGTAATAGCCGCCTGTTCCGCTGGTCACGAACATATCGCCGATTTTGAGAGGGTTAAGACCAAGGTTTAGCAGGCGGATGTTGAGCAGGCCATCTCCGCGCCCTTGAGCCATCGCCACCACTTCATCTTGTGAACGGCGAACAGGGAGAATACTTTGGCTATCGGTGAGCAGCAATACGCGAGATGTTGAGCGCCCTGTCTCTAAAATGCGCCCAACCACGCCGCGGGAGCTGCGTACGGGCATACCTTGCATCACGCCATCTTTGCTGCCGGAAGAGATATACGCATAACGGCGTGAGCTAGTGGAGCTAGAGCCGATGAGCCGCGCAGTGGTTACTGGCTCTTCATCCAATTGGCGTAATTCGAGTAAGGCGCGCAAACGCCCATTTTCTTGCTTTACCGCTTCACCTTCAGCGATTTTGATGCGGGCGAGTTCGACCTCTTGCTTCAGCTTGGAGTTCTGACTGCCTGCGCGCAAATAGCCTTGGACGGAATCTATAAAACCCTTACCTTCTTCGCGGACCATAGCAGTGCCTTGACCCACTGGCTCCGTTACATCATTCGCGCCGCCGCGCAGACCGCTGACCCATTGCGGTTGCCAGATTGAAACTGCGAGCAAGGCAAGACCCAGCAGGCTGCCAATTATGGCCACCATATACCCTGTGAACAGAGAGAATTGCGCTCTGCGCGAATGTCCAGAGCGATGGGATGATGACGGCGCCATGCCCCCTTAACTCCTTCTCAAGCGCGTTTAGGCAGTCATTAAGACGCCGCGATAAATCGGATCTTCCATGGCCCGGCCTGTGCCAAGCGCCACGCAAGACAATGGATCTTCTGCAATGCTTACCGGCAGGCCAGTTTCCTCGCGAAGATGTTCATCAAGACCAGAGATAAGCGCGCCGCCGCCAGTCAGTACGATCCCTTGATCAACAATATCCGCCGCCAATTCAGGAGCGGTGTTTTCCAAAGCGATACGCACGCCTTCAACGATGGCACCAATTGGTTCAGCCAAAGCTTCTGCGATATGGCCTTGGTTGATGGTGATCTCTTTGGGAACACCATTGACCAAATCGCGGCCCTTAATAGTCAGCGTTTCGCCTACGCCGTCCTCTGGGGGAATGGCCACGCCGTAATCTTTCTTGATGCGCTCTGCGGTGCCGTCACCTATCAGCAGATTGTGGTGCCTGCGTACGTAAGAGACAATTGCCTCATCCATCTTATCGCCGCCGGTGCGCACAGATGTGGTGTAAGCAAGTCCGCGCAATGACAATACGGCAACCTCTGTCGTGCCGCCGCCAATATCGACAACCATAGAGCCCACAGGCTCTGTCACAGGCATGTCAGCACCGATCGCCGCGGCCATCGGCTCAAGGATCAAATACACCTCTGAAGCGCCAGCATTGGATGCCGCATCACGGATTGCGCGTTTCTCAACCGATGTCGCGCCCGATGGTACGCAGATCACAATCTCAGGATATTGGAATGTGGTGCGGCGGCCCAAAACCTTGCGGATGAAGTGCTTGATCATCTGCTCAGCAATATCAATATCCGCAATCACACCATCACGCAGAGGCCGGATCGCCTCAATGCTGTCAGGTGTCTTACCCATCATCATCTTCGCATCATCGCCAACGGCCTTAACCCGGCGGATACCGTTGATTGTCTCCATTGCGACAACCGATGGCTCGTTCAAAACGATGCCCTGATCCTGCACATAGACCAGCGTATTGGCAGTCCCCAGATCAATTGCCATGTTCTTGGGGCCGAAATTGAAAAGTTTGGTGAAGAAGCTCATTTTTGAGGGGTATTTCCCTGAATTTTGGAGCCGCATTTTCTGTGCCAAATGGTGTGAGCGTAAGCCCGCCGTTTTGCACCCAATGCGACCGTGTGGTGATAAACTTGCATCCCTCTAGCGAAACCAGAACGAAAAGGCCAAAATAATTGTTCAAAGTCAGGGCAATTTTCCACCGTCGGGCTCGAATATGCCGCACTTGGTCGCTACTAGGGGGGAATGCCGCAAATCAGACGCCTTCCTGAAACATTAGTTAACCGCATTGCAGCGGGTGAAGTGGTTGAACGGCCCGCCGCTGCGCTTAAGGAATTGGTCGAAAACGCAATTGATGCGGGCGCGTCGCGAATCGATATCAAGCTGGTCGATGGCGGGCTTGGTTCAATTGAAATCAGCGATGATGGTTGCGGCATGGACACCGATCAAATGGCGCTGGCTCTGGAACGCCATGCAACTTCCAAATTGCCAGACGAAGCGATTGAGCATGTCAGCACATTGGGCTTTCGCGGTGAAGCCTTACCCAGCATCGCCAGTGTCGCCAAATTCACGGTAGAGAGCAGAGTGCGCGGCGCGGATGATGGCTGGAAGCGCATCGTCGATCACGGCGAGGAAATATCCAGCGGGCCAGCCTCTATGCCTCCTGGAACGCGCGTTCGGGTTGAAAACCTCTTTGCCAAATTGCCAGCTCGCCGCAAATTTCTGCGGACACCGCGCAGTGAATATGGCGCATGCCTCGATGTCGTGCGCCGCTTAGCCATGGCGCGGCCGGATATTGCCTTTTCGTTGCAACATGGAGAGCGCCGTACGATCAATGTTCAAGGTGATGAGGCGCTCGCCGACCGTGTCGCAGGCATTGTAGCGCGCGAACTGAAAGACAATAGCGTCGCGATTGATTTTGAGCGGGACGGAGAGAATGGCCCCATCCGCCTGACCGGCATCGCAGGTCTGCCGACATACAATCGCGGGGTTGCCGATCACCAATATCTCTTCGTGAATGGTCGCCCCGTCAAAGACCGCCTTCTCATCGGAGCAGTCCGCGGCGCTTATTCTGACATGTTGGCGAGAGACCGGCATGCGGTGCTCGCGCTCTTCCTCGATATTCCGCCAGAGGACGTGGATGTAAACGTCCATCCCGCCAAAACAGAAGTGCGCTTCCGCGATGCAAAAGCGGTGCGCGGTTTTATCGTATCTGGTCTCCGTCAAGCTTTGGCGACCGGCGATCAACGCTCCAACCAAGGGCCAGATCGTGGCGCAATGGAGCGGTGGCAGAGCGAGCCCACTTCTGAACCTGCGCCCGCCTTGCGGTCCATGTTCGAAAACCGCGACTGGTCATCGCCATCACGATCCCATGTGGCCGACACACGCTCCGCTTTTCGCAGCTATCAAGAGCAAGAACTCGCCGCGCCGCAAGGCCGATCGGTTGCCCCAGACGATGCGCCTGAAGAAGCGCCAGAGCAATATCCGATGGGAGTTGCGCGCGGCCAAGTCGCAAACACCTATATCGTAGCAGAAGCGGCGGATGGGCTTGTGTTGGTTGATCAACACGCCGCCCATGAACGCCTGGTTTTGGAGCGTTTGCGCGCAGCAGGGGCTGGCGATGCGATAGCGCGCTCGCAAGCTCTGCTGGTGCCGGATGTGGTTGAGCTTGATGAGGCGGATTGTGATCGTTTGGAGGATGCTATCTCCGGTTTTGCCTCGCTTGGCCTAGTGATTGAACGCTTTGGCCCTGCCGCCATGATCGTGCGCGCTATGCCCCATGCTTTGACCAGAGCTGATCCCAATAAATTGCTGCAAGATTGCGCGGATGACATTGCCAAACACGGGCCGCATGAAGAGGGCGGGGCGCTGCTGCTGACAGAACGTATGGAGTTGGTCCTCGGCACCATGGCTTGCCACGGATCGGTTCGGGCAGGGCGCGTTTTAAACGCAGCGGAGATGAACGCTTTGCTGCGCGAAATGGAGACCACGCCGCGGTCTGGCCAGTGCAATCACGGTCGCCCAACTTGGGTGAAACTCAGCATGGAAGATGTTGAAAAATTGTTCGGGCGGCATTGAGCATTTGTGCAATAAGCATGCCCAAAACATAGGTCGCGCTTAGGCTTTTAACTGGCGATGGGATGATGGGAATGGGTGAGTTTCAGCAGGGTGCACGCCCTTTAGCAGCAGCTTTAATTGGCACAATGTGCGGCGCGATGACGCTTACAACATATTCGCAAGGTTTCTTTGTCGGCCCTGTGACAGAGGAGTTTGGCTGGTCGATTGCCCAGTTCTTCTTAGGCTTCACCGTGATGAGCCTCTTAGGGCTTTTCGCCGCGCCGCTTGTCGGGTCACTTGCCCAGAAATATGGCATTCGAACCTTAGGTATTGCGGGATTAATCGGCCATGCGCTCGGATATATTTTGCTGTCCTTCAATCCCAATTCCCTGCCGCTTTGGTATCTGACTTGGGCGCTTATATCCTTCTTGGCCGCAGGATCGCTTCCCATCATTTGGACAAGTGTTCTCAATGGCTGGTTTGTGAAAAACCGCGGCAAAGCGGTTGGTATTACTATGGCGGGAACCGGAATTGGCGCGTTTCTTTTGCCGCCGATTGTTGAGTTTTTGATTGCCGATTATGGATGGCGATTTGCTTATAGAGCCATTGGTGCGGGCGCGATGCTTATTGCTCTGCCATTTGTTTTCTTCTGGTTCCAAGAGAAGCCATCAGGCCCGGTTGAGGGGACAGAAAATCCAGCGCAGTCTTGGGGGCTGACCCGCAAGGAAGCGCTGCGGACTGGCAAATTCTGGACGCTTGCAGTGGTGCTGCTTCTCACAGTTTTCGTCGTCGTGGGATTGCTCGCCAATTTCGAACAGATATTGAGCGAAAAAGGATATGAACGCGGCACGATTGCGATCTTTGCTGCATTGCTTGGCATATCCGTGATCGTGGCAAGAGTGGGCGTTGGCGCTTTGGTCGATAGGTTCTGGGCACCGGCCGTCGCAGCTGTGGCCTTCATTATACCAATAATGGGCATTTTGCTGATTATCTATGCGCCGCCATCAATGGCTGTCGGAGTAGGAATTGCGGTCGCCATCGGGATCGCTTCGGGGGCCGAATTGGACCTGCTTGCCTATTTGACGAGCAAGTATTTCGGGCCAAGAAATTACACCGAGATTTTCGGCGGGATATTTGCAATGTTTGCCATTGGCGCAGGCGTCGCTCCGCCAATTTTCGGCGCAATGGCGGAAAGCACGGGCAGCTACCATGCGCCGCTCTATTTGGGCATGGGCTGCCTTGCGATGACCATCGTCCTGTATCTGAGCTTAGGACGCTATCCCGATGAGGCACTGCGGGAAGGCCGTGTTGATTAGCAAATGTGCGCTTTAACCGATGCCTGCGATGGAAGAGGTTTAGAAGCTGCGCTGGCAAAAATGAGCGCTCGGGATATCCGCTTTCGGCCCAATTGTGGGTGCGGTGGGTAATGCCTATATGTTCAATGATAAATCGACGGAAAATTGAATGAAGAAGATGGCGAGTATTCTAACAGTAGTAGCCGTCACAGGGACGGTAATACTGGCATGGCGTGCGCAGAACCCAGAACAGCAAAAACATTGGCCACCATTGGTTTTTCATGAAGTCTCGCGATTCCCGCTCTCTGACGTCAAATTTTGCCTTCTAAAAGGCAATGGAAGCAGTGCATTCTCAGCATTTGAGAAGGTTGGTACTTTGAGACCTAGAGGCACTCGTGACCCATTTAATGACGTCCTGCTGGACAGAAATCGTTCACGCCTGTTCGTTGGCCTAAACAAATCGAATACTGTGGTCTCTCTTCGGTCTGAGAAACCGCCAACAGATCAGCAACTGGACCTTCTCAAATGGTGCACCAGTCGGCCAAGTGAACGTTGGAATCCCAAAAAGCTTCGGGATGAATGACAGCCTAGGTGGGGCAATGCAAAAGTTCGCTTTCCACCCCAAATCGGCCTTACACCTCATTCCCCATCCACATCCCGCACCTCAATCAGGCCGATACTCTCCAGCACCAACACGCATTCGTCGTTTTGATTGAAGACTTCAACGCGGCCATCCAGCAATCCCATTTCGGGCCGTGATTTGCTGCGCCGTTTGGAGCGGGTCACTGCCTCGCAGCGCAGAACATCGCCGGGATAGACAGGCTTTGGCCAGAGCATTTTCTCAACCCCGGGTGAGCCCAATCCCGCCTGCTTGATCGCTTTCAAATTGTCGACGATCATCCGCATTGTCATGGCCGCGGTGTGCCAACCGCTGGCTGATAGCCGCCCGAAATGCGTGTTTGCTGCCGCCTCATCATCCAAGTGGAAAGGTTGTGGGTCATACTTGCCCGCAAACTCCAGCACGTCCTCGCGCGTGACTTCATAATGGCCATAGGCATTGGTTTTGCCGACGATGATGTCTTCATAATAGAGGCGGTTATCAGTTTTCATATCGGCCTCTATCTCACCTGCGCTTTAGACGTTGAATTTGAAGTTCAGAACGTCGCCGTCCTTCACATCATAATCCTTACCCTCTTGGCGCAATTTGCCAGCTTCGCGCGCACCGGCCTCGCCATTCGAGGCGATGAAATCATCATAGCCAATGGTTTCCGCCTTAATGAAACCGCGTTCAAAATCCGTGTGGATTTCACCGGCGGCTTGCGGGGCTTTTGCACCCTTGGGGAAAGTCCATGCGCGGGCTTCTTTGGGCCCCGCGGTGAAGTATGTTTGCAATTGCAGCAATTCGTAACCGGCACGCACAACGCGGGCGAGGCCGCTTTCGGTGAGGCCAAGCTCGGTTAGATATTCGCCGCGATCTTCCTCTGGCATTTCGACCAGTTCAGATTCGATGGCGGCGGAGACAACCACTGATTGCGCGCCTTCATTGGCGGCTTTTGCTGCAACTTGCGCCGACAATTCATTGCCGTCTGCTGCGTCTTCCTCGGCGACATTGCAGACATACAGCACAGGCTTTGCGGTGAGAAGCTGGGCCTGATTGAATATGCGCTCTTCTTCCTCATCCTTTGGCTCAAACAGGCGGGCTGGCTTGCCATCACGCAGTAGCTCCAATGCCGCGCCGAGCACTTCTGCCAAGGCCTTCGCGTCTTTATCGCCAGCCTTGCCCTTTTTCTCCGCGGCTGGAACACGTTTCTCAAGGCTTTCCAGATCGGAGAGCATGAGTTCGGTTTCGACCACATCCGCATCGGCGACCGGATCAACCTTATTGGCAACATGCTGGATATCGTCATCTTCAAAGCAGCGCAGAACATGCACCACGGCGTCGACCTCGCGAATATTGCCGAGGAATTGATTACCCAAACCTTCGCCTTGGCTCGCGCCTTTCACAAGGCCCGCAATATCGACAAAGCCGAGCTGGGTTGGGATCACCTTTGCGCTGCTCGCAATGGCGGCGATTTTATCGAGCCGTTCATCGGGCACAGACACTTGGCCGACATTGGGCTCAATCGTGCAGAAGGGATAGTTCGCAGCCTGCGCAGCCTGCGTCTCTGTCAAAGCGTTAAATAGGGTGGACTTGCCAACATTGGGCAGGCCCACGATCCCGCAACGGAAACCCATGATCAATTCTCTCTTTTGGGTGCGTAAAACGCAGCCTTTAGCGGTGGCCGGTTAGGAACGCTAGGGGGAAGGGCGCCTTAAGCCGTAACGCCGTGCACATCCTTGATCCACGGACCGAAGGGGGATTGCCCCAACCATGCGACCTGAACCTTTGCAGTGAGGTCATTGATCGCCACTTGCGGCTTGCTGCCGGGATGCACAGCTCTGCGCAAAGGCCGTTTGCCAGCGCCTGTGTTGATCAATTCTGCAATGGCAATCGGCACATCCATTGGATTGGTTGAACCGCCGCCAGTGCGCTTGCCAAGCCGCGCAACCAATTCAGGATAGCCAGAGGTGTGCGTATCATCGGAGCGTTCGAGCAGTGCCAGACTATTCTTATTCGCGCTGTCCCAGATGTTGGTGGGATAGCCGCCCGGCTCAATAATGCTGACATCAACACCGTGCGGCACGAGCTCATAGGCCAGCGCTTCGCTCATTGCCTCAAGAGCAAATTTGGTCGGCGAATATTGCCCGTAACTCGGCGCAATCACGCGGCCCAATTGCGAGGTGATATTGATGATGAGGCCCTTCTTTGCCGCGCGCATAGCGGGCAGGGCGGCGCGGATCATGCGCTGAGGACCGAACACATTGGTTTCAAACGTGTGCTTGGTCGCTTCCAAATCTTGGATTTCAATCGGGCCTCCGTAAGAGATGCCCGCATTGTTGATGACCACATCCAATGCGCCGCCGTTCAAACGCTCCGCTTCGGCCACGCCTTTGGCTACAGACGCGTCATCGGTCACATCGATTTCGAGGACGGTGATATCGACACCTTTGTCCTTGGCAAAAGCGCGCAATTCATCGGCTTCTGGTCGAGGGAGGTTGCGCATTGTCGCGAAGACTTTGGCGCCGCTATGGGCAAGATACTCTGCGCTCAACCGGCCAAACCCTGTTGAGCATCCGGTGATCAACACCGAACTGCCCCTGAGCTTATTCAGTGAAGGGACCGCTGCATCGCCATCATTATGCGCAGTCGCGGCAGAAATAGAAAACGCCCCAACAGCCGTTGCGGCGGATGAGGCGATGAGCGAGCGTCTGGAAAAATGTGTCATTACTGCTGACTACCGAGCGCGAAGCCCAGAGTCAGCAGTTATTATGACAGAAAGGCCTATTGCTTACTTTTGCTTGCGGCGGCGACGCATTTGCGAACCACCAACATAGAGACCAAGACCAAGGCCAAGCAAAGCAATGCCAGCTGGTTCAGGAACCGAAGTGCCACCTGAGCTAGAACTGCCCGAGCTGGAGCTCGAAGAAGCTGGCTCTTTGGGTGGATCTTTCATCGCAACAGCAGGTGCGGCGGCGAAGGCAGCAGCAAAGCCAGCTGCAGCTAGCATGGAAGTGAGTTTGGTCATTGTGTATCCCTACGTATCTTTACGAATCCGAAAGGTCGGTTAGCAACCAATTAAGGGTGAGCGTGAAGAGTCTGGTAACCGCCCCAAAGTGAGACGGTTTAGCATGGGGCAAGGGCGTTTTAGCTGTCGCCCAGTCGCAGGGCCATTTCGCTCATAAACCGCGGCAAATTGCCCTCAGCCAACCATTCAGCCTCGCCCGCAATTGCACCGAGCATAGCGATCAGATCATCTTGCTCCCCCTTGGCATAATTGCCCAGCACATGGCCGTTCACCGCTTCCTTGTGACCAGGGTGGCCAATGCCGATCCGCACACGGCGAAAGTCTGCGCCAATATGCTGATCGATAGAGCGCAAACCATTGTGACCCGCATGCCCGCCGCCTTGCTTTACCTTCACTTTGAAGGGCGCAAGATCAAGCTCATCATGAAAGACCGTAAGCGCCGCTGGCTCCAGCTTATAAAACCGCAAAGCCTCGCCCACGCTGCGCCCGCTTTCATTCATGAAAGTCGCCGGTTTAAGCAGCAACACTTTGGCTGTACCAATACGGCCCTCGCGCACCCAGCCTAGGAACTTCTTTTGCTCAGGGCCAAAATTATACATGTCGGCGATAACGTCGCACACCATGAAACCGACATTATGCCGGTGCAGGGCATAGCGCGGTCCGGGATTTCCAAGGCCTGTCCAAATTTGCATGGGTTTTCTCTAGCGCCCCGATCCTAAAACACAAAACGCGGGAACTGGTTTCCCAGCCCCGCGCCTTGGTGATTTGTATGCGAGTTAAGGGGGCTTATTCGCCGCCTTCGCCCTCTGCATCGTCGCCGCCAGACTGTGCGGTGGCTTCGACTGCATCTGCTGCGACTTCTTCGCCTTCTTCCTCGGCTTCGTCTTCGCTCTTCTTGAGAGCTGACGGAGCAACGAGTGTCGCGATGGTGAAGTCGCGGTCAGTGATCGCGCTTTCAGAACCAGTAGGAAGGCTGACTTCGCTGATGTGGATCGAATCGCCGACTTCTTTGCCAGTGACATCAATCTCGATCTGATCAGGGATCTTGTCAGATTCGCAAACCAACTCAAGCTCGTGACGGACCACGTTAAGAACGCCGCCCTTCTTAAGGCCTGGTGATTCTTCTTCATTGACGAAGATAACCGGAATGCTGACGTCGATCTTCGCGTCTTTTGCCAGACGGAGGAAATCAACATGGGTCGGACGGTCAGTGACCGGGTGGAACGCAACGTCCTTTGGAAGGGTGCGCACGCTATTGCCTGCAACATCGACCATCACGATGGAGTTCATAAAGTAGCCGGTGCCCAATTGGCGAACCAGTTCTTTTTGCTCAACGTGAATCAATGTGGGTTCTTCTTTGCCGCCATAGATCACAGCGGGGATGCGGCCTTCACGACGCAGTGCACGGGAGGCTCCCTTGCCAGCCCGTTCGCGCGTCTCAGCCGGCAGGTTCAGAGCGTCGCTCATGTTACGTACCTTTCAAAATGCTTCAGTTAAAAATACCTTCGCTCGCCACGCCTCCAGGGATGACCATAACGATACGAAGAGCGCGCCCTTACGGCGGTGCGGGTATAAAGGCAAGCATTACTGGAGGGGGCGGATGGAGTAGCCTGCCTGCTCAAGCATTGCGGGCATACCGTCGGGCCCAACCAAATGGCCAGCGCCTACAGCAATCATAGGACGTTCCTCACGCGGAAGAATGGTCTCCAGCTGTTTGATCCAATCACGATTGCGCTGCACCAAGAGAGCCTCGCGCAGTTCGGGGTCCGCCATGATGCCGGTTTGCGTGGCCTCAATCAGGGCGTCCTCATCCCCTGCCAGCCAAGCATTGCGCAATTCAGCAGGATCATTTTCCGCACGCTCAATATCTTCAATCACTCCATCCAGCAGATCTCGCTGATCGGCCTCTGGCAATTGGTCAAAGATCGAAAGCTGGGCCTCGGCCCCTTCGAACTCGCGCAACTTGCGCCCTTCGAACAGTTTGATCATTGCGCGGTCCACGCCGTTCTTATTGTCGCCTGTTTTCGCCAATTGGGCGAGCATTAGGGAGGCGGCCCAAGTCTCAACCGCGTCAAAATCGGAGGCGTTAAATGAGGAGCGCGCGATCAGCATATCCAGCTTTGCACGATTGGCTTCGCTTACGCGGCTGGTGAGCGGCGGCAGATTGGGGCTGCGGGCAAGGCGGGTGTAGATGCGCGAAAGCGCCGCACTGTCATCCAATGCGGCGATCTCTACGATCAGCATATCGGCCTTTGCATTGGCAGCGGCGAGCGCATCGGTGCGCCATTCCACGCCATCGGGCAGGGCATGAATAGTGCCAAACAGCCAGCCTTCCACCCCGCCATCGGCATTTGCTATCTCATACAAAAGCGGGGCAGGAGGCGGCTGATTAACAGCAGGCGCACTGTGCTGCTGGCAGGCCGCGAGAAACAATCCCGCGGCCAGCAACATGAGGTTTCGGATCATTGGATGCGGTATGTCTTAATGCCGGCGCCCTTCAGATAATCCTGAACGCTTTTCTCTCCGCCAAGATGCGCGGCACCCACGGCGATAAAGACAGTGCCGGGCGCTTCCATACGCTCATCAATCCACACCGCCCAGTTCTTATTGCGACTATATAGCAGAGCCTCGGCCAAGGCTTCATCATCCATGCCTTCATTCATCAAAGCGGCCAGACCTTTGGCATCGCCAACGATCCATTCAGCAACCATCGCATCAAGCTGCGGCTTAATCTCATCAATGCCTTCTGCTGCATCGATCAGGAATTTCATCTGGGAATCCTGAGGCAGACCATCAAAAGCAGAAATTTGAAAAGCGAGCGTTTCAAGCGCCTTGCGCTGCTTGCCATCGGCATTGGCGAGCAGAACCTTCTCCACGCCGTTCTCTGCAGAATATCCCTGCTGCAGCAATGGCAGCATCGCCATTGTCATGCCCGCGCTCCATGGTTCCGATTGGTCGAGCGCAACCGCTGGCACACGAAGCTTTGCAAGAGCCGCTTCGTAAACGCCCTTTTGCTCTTCCGTCATAAGCCCGCGCAATGTGGTTCCTGCAGGCAAAGTGCCTTTTTCTGCAACCAATTTTGCAGCCTCTGCTGCCATGCTCTCATCCATCATAATCTCAGTCACAATGGTGTCTGATGAGGCCAGCGCATCCTTGATGGAGCCTTTGTACCAATCCAGCCCAGCAGGCAGCGCATGCACTGTGCCGAACATGTAGATCGTTGTGTCCGCATCCTTCACCATCCACAGGGCGGGGCCAGCGGACTCAACTTCAGCAGCGGCGACCTGAGTGGTTTCAACCGGCGTCGGCAGTGTCTGCGTTTGTGCGCAAGCAGGGGCGGTGAAAAGAATGGTTGTCGCGGCAAGAGCGAGACCGATTTTTTGTTTGAATGTTTGCATGAGAATTTCCTTTAAGGATTGTGCGTGAATTGGGATTGAACGGGATTGAACGGGATTGAGCTGAGGGAAAGGGCCTACTCTCCTCGTTTGTAAGTCCAGACAGCGGAAAAAATGATCAATACCAATACATACATGATCATTGGATCTTGCGCGGGCACCAACATAGATCGTTGCATTATCCACCAAACGGGCGTCGCCACGGAGTAGAAAAAAATCGCGCCGTACATACCAGCATTGACCGCAGCACGCTCGTGCTCATCAGCACTTTTGCGCCATTCAATGGATAAATAGATCAAACCAATTGCAAGGATAATAGCTGAGCCGGTTGCTAGAATAGGCGACAGTGGTGAATTACTGAAGAGTGAAATTTCGCTCCAATTGGTTTCGGTAAACGGCGCGGGGGCCAAGAAGAAGAGTAGCCCCCATGCAAAACCGAACAGACCGCAAATGGCAATTATTTGGCGCGATCGTTTGGTGCTGGGAGCAACTGGAGTGCCCTTTGTCTCTTGAAGACCAAGAGCTTTCATCCATAAAAATGGCATGACCACCACGACCGCGGCTGCGCTCAAAACAAGAGTGGCCTCCAGGCCATAACTCAATCCGCTCTCAGCAACATTTTCGAACCAGATTAAGATGAATAGCGCTGCAGCATAAGCAACTGCGCAAATTCCGATTTTGACCATTCTGGTCGTGCTGGATGGGGCGGACTCTGATTGATTGGGATCTGATTTCTCAAACTTCATCATGGAAAATCTCCTCGATAGAGAGGTCAAAAAGGCGGGCGATGCGAAAGGCGAGGGGCAGGGATGGATCATGCTTGCCGGTTTCAATCGCATTCACCGCTTGGCGCGATACGTCGAGATGCACAGCCAACGTGGCTTGGCTCCAATCTCGCTCAGCGCGCAGTATTTTGAGGCGGTTGTTCATAGTCGTGAACCTTGCTGATGGTGTAAGGTATACCTGACTATATGTCGCGATTCACTGACTATGTCAAGAGAACCTGACACAAGTTCCTTTTCGAAAATCATAATTTATTCGAATATTCAAAAAGCAAAGGTTGGATATTCCCTCCAAATACCCCTAAACAATCGGCACACAGCTTAGGGAGAGGCGCGAGGATGACCACTATTCACAAACGCACATGCCATATTTGTGAGGCGAATTGCGGAGTTTTGGTCGAGTTGGACGGACGCAAAGTCGTGTCTATCAAAGGCAATCCTGACAATCCCTTGAGCCGCGGCCATGTGTGCCCAAAAGCCACAGCCATTGCCGATATCCAAGAAGACCCAGACCGCCTGCGCACTCCCATGAAACGCAACGGCAGCGAATGGCAGTCCATCACTTGGGAACAAGCCTTCAGCGAAATCGCGGCCAAACAAGTTGCATTAGTAGGCGCGGGCGCGCGCTCCGCATTCTTTCGCGGCAATCCCGGGGCACATGATTATGCGCTCTCGACACAATCAAGCCACCTTCAACGCGCGGTTGGCGCACGCAAGACATTCTCTGCCTCCACCCTTGACCAAATCCCGCACCATTATGCCCAATATCAAATGTACGGCCATGTCACCTTGGCGGCCGTGCCGGACATTGATCGCAGCCAGTTAATCGTGATCCTTGGCGGCAATCCAGCAGCCTCCAATGGCAGCTTGTGGACTGTGCCAGACTTCAAGAAACGCGTGAAAGAAATGCAGGCGCGCGGCGGCAAGCTTGTGGTGGTTGACCCACGCCAGACCGAAACCGCTAAGCTGGCCGATGCTTGGCACCCGATTAAGCCGGGCAGCGATACCGCTCTGCTTATCGGGATATTGCAATGCATCCTGGCCGATGGCGATGATTTGCGCGAAGGCCTTGCAGACATCACCGACGGCAGCTGGGCGCGCGTTAAGCCCATGGTTGATGGATTTGCTCTGGCCGATCTCGCCGCGCATTGCTCGGTGGATGAAAGCACTATCCGCAGCCTCGCAGCACAGCTTTCCGATGGCAGGCCCGCTGCGATCTATGGCCGCATGGGCGTGTCCGTCTGCGAATTTGGCGGTCTGAACCAGTGCCTCATCCAGCTTATCAATATGGCCACCGGCAATTTGGACCGCGAAGGCGGGACTATGTTCCCCGAGCCTCTGCTCGATCTGGTCGGCCAAGTCGGCACTGGCGGCGTCAAAACGATTGAAACGGCGCGCGGGCCAATGCCCAGCGTGATGAGTGAAATTCCGGCGATTGCCTTCACCGCAGAGCTGACCCGCGAAGATGATCAGCGCATCCGCAGTCTTTATGTCATTGGCGCAAACCCCGTGCTGTCTGCGCCCGATGGCCGCGCAACAGAGCGCGCCTTAGAAGACCTCGACTTGATGGTCGCCATGGACATGCAAATCACCGAAACAACGCGGCACGCGCATTACATATTGCCGCCTTGTGGTCCGCTGGAGAAGGATCATTACACCTTCTTCTTTGGGCCCTTGGCCGTGCGCAATTTCGGCTCATACTCCGCGCCAACATTGGAAATGGAAGAGGGCGCGAAAGCCGATTGGCAAATCGCCGCTGAGCTAGCGGGTGCGATCATGAAAGAGAAGGGCGAGGCGATGCCCAATCTTCCCACTCCGCGCGAAGTGCTCGACGGAATGCTGCGTGCTTCGCCAGCTGGCATGACCCTAGCCGAAGTGGAGGCACAGCATGACGGCGTCGATCTCGGCCCGCTCAAACCCTGCATTGCCGCGCGTCTTTGCACCGATGATAAGCTGATCCACGCTGTCTCCGATGAACTGGTCGCAGAATGCGCAAGGTTTGAGAGCCAAATGAATGAAACACCAGAAGGAGCACTCAGCCTTATTGGGCGGCGTCATGTGCGCTCCAACAATAGCTGGCTGCACAATTCAAAGCGCCTGATCAAAGGTAAGGATCGCTGCACCTTGATGATCCACCCTGCAGATGCCCAGCAGCGCGGTATAGAAAACGGCGACATCGTTTCCATCGCAAGCCGCATTGGCGCAGTTGAAACCAGCGCGGAAATTACCGAGGCAATCATGCCCGGCGTTGTCTCTTTGCCCCATGGCTATGGCCACAACCGCGAAGGGTTGAGCTGGAAAACGGCGGCGGAAAATGCAGGCGTGTCGATCAATGATTTGACCGATCCAGAGCGGTATGACCACCTATCGGGCAATGCGGTTCTGAACGGCACACCTGTCGAGGTGGAGTTGGCGCATGAACATTTGCGCGAAGCCGTTCCCGCGGAATGATACAGCAGACCAATGTGCGTTACCGTTAGGACAGCATTGACCCTCTCGCCGCCTTACGCCATGGCCTCGCGCCATGACTAGCGCGCCCATTTCAAGAGACCCCAAAGCATCCTTTCAGGATATGATCCTGACGCTCCACGATTTTTGGAGCGCACAAGGCTGCGTCATTCTGCAACCCTATGACATGCGCATGGGGGCGGGCACATTTCACACCGCGACCACTCTGCGCGCGCTTGGCCCAGAGCCGTGGAACGCCGCCTTTGTTCAGCCGTGCCGCCGACCAACCGATGGGCGCTATGGTGAGAACCCGAACCGGCTCCAGCATTATTACCAATATCAGGTGATCCTGAAACCATCGCCCAGCGACATTCAGGAGCTTTATCTTGAGAGCCTAAAACAGATCGGCATTGACCCGCTGAAGCATGATATTCGCTTTGTTGAGGATGATTGGGAATCGCCGACACTGGGCGCTTGGGGCCTTGGCTGGGAAGTGTGGTGCGACGGTATGGAAGTCACGCAGTTCACCTATTTCCAGCAAATGGGCGGCTTTGATTGCAAGCCTGTTGCAGGCGAACTCACCTACGGCCTCGAACGCCTCGCTATGTATATCCAAGGCGTGGATAGTGTCTACGACCTCGCGTTCAACCAGCAGGGCGTAAGCTACGGCGATGTGTTCCTTGAGAACGAAAAGCAAATGTCGAAATGGAATTTTGAAGTCGCCGATACAGATGCCTTGTTCGACCTGTTCAATAAGGCCGAGGCGGAGTGCAATAATGCGCTGGAGGCCAATGTCCCGATTGCCGCTTATGAGCAAGCGGTGGAAGCCAGCCACATCTTCAACCTCCTCCAAGCACGCGGCGTAATCAGCGTGCAGGAACGCGCCAGCTATATGGGCCGGGTGCGCGATTTGGCGCGCGGTTCATGTGAAAAGCATATGGAGAAAGAAGCGCCTATCTGGGCGGGGAAATATCCGGAGTGGAGCGCATGAGCGACTTCCTCCTAGAAATCCGCTGCGAAGAAATTCCTGCCCGCATGCAAAAGGCGGCGCGCGCTGAATTGGACAAATTGTTCGCCCGCGAAATGACCGCCGCTGGCGTGGTCATTGGCGAGCCCAGCATCTATTCCACACCGCGCCGCCTTGCGTTGATCCTCCGCGATCTGCCTTCAGCCACCAAAGCTGTCAGCGAAGAAGCAAAGGGCCCGCCAGAAGGTGCGCCCGATCAAGCCGTGGATGGCTTCTGCCGCAAGAACGGCGTGACGCGCGACCAATTGGAAGTGCGCGATGTGAAAGGTCGCAATACCTATTTCGCTGTGAAAGACATCCCCGGTCGCGCCGTGGCCGATGTCTTGGCCGAGGCGATCCCTGCCATCATCCGCGACTTTAGCTGGCCCAAGTCCATGCGCTGGGGCGAAGCTTCGATCAGCACGGAAAGCCCGCGCTGGGTCCGGCCTTTGTCGGGCATTGTGGCTTTGTTCGATGGAGCGATAGTGGATTGCAATGCCGGAGGTATTGCCAGCGGCAACACTACAATCGGACACCGTTTTCACTCCGATGGTGACGTAACCATTGCCTCCGCCGACACTTACGCCGAAACATTGCGCGCCGGCCATGTGATTGTCGATCATGAGGAGCGCGAAGGCATCGTGCGCGATGGTGCGAAAGCCGCTGCAGAAGCTGCTGGCTTAAAGTTGGTTGAGGATGAAGGTCTGGTTGTCGAAAACGCTGGCCTGACCGAATGGCCCGTGCCTTTGCTTGGCCGGTTTGAGGACGACTTCCTCGATGTACCGCCCGAAACAATCCAGCTGACCGCGCGGGTGAACCAGAAATATTTCGTATGCGAAGATGCTTCCGGCAAACTCGCAAACGCTTTCATCTGCACCGCCAATATTGATGCCGCCGATCCCGCTATCGTGGTCGATGGCAATCGCAAGGTTCTGGCCGCACGCCTCGCCGATGCGCGCTTCTTCTGGGAATTGGATCAGAAGAAACCGCTCGCGCAGCACGCCAAGGGCTTGGAGCGGATTACCTTCCATGAAAAGCTCGGCACGGTCGCCGATAAGGTGGACCGCGTTGCGAAGCTGGCGGATTGGCTGGTGTTCGATGCAAAGGCGCCAAATGGAGATCACAATCTAGCAAGGCAAGCCGCAGAACTTTCCAAAGCTGATCTTGTGACAGAAATGGTGGGCGAGTTTCCAGAGCTGCAAGGCCTGATGGGCGGATATTATGCAGCGAAAGAAGGGCTTCCAACCGAGGTCGCCGAGGCTATCCGCGATCACTACAAGCCCGTCGGGCAAAGTGACGAAGTGCCAACTGCACCGACCACGGTCGCGGTGAGCCTTGCAGACAAGCTCGACAATCTGCTGAGCTTTTTCAAAATTGATATCCTGCCCACTGGCTCAAAAGATCCGTTTGCTTTGCGGCGCGCGGCGCTCGGCTATTTGCGCTTATTGCAGGCGAACAATCTGCAGCTATCGCTCGATACCGTTGTGCATGCTTGGGATGGCCGTCCGAATGCAAGTCTTGCTGAAAAGGTCACAGAGTTTCTTCTCGATCGATTGGCTGTCCAGCTCCGAGATGATGGGGTGCGGCATGACTATATTCTTGCATCGCGCTCGTGGAGCGGTGCCGCGGATATGCGCCTCGACCGAGTGGAAGCGCGTTCACGGGCACTGGCCGATTTCCTCAAAACAGAAGACGGCTCAAACCTCCTCGCTGGCTACAAACGCGCGGCCAATATTCTCAAAAAAGAGGAGTGGGAGAGCCAATCAGAGCTTTCCTACACGCCCGAACCGTCCGAAAAGGCGCTTATCGATGCGCTGGACGCGGCGAAACCTTTGGCAGCCAATGCGCTTGCTAAGGAGAATTTCGCCTCTGCCATGTCTGCGCTTGCAAGCTTGCGCGCGCCCATCGACCGGTTCTTTGAAGATGTGATTGTCAACGCTGAAGAAAAGGCTGTGCGGTCTGCGCGGCTTGATCTGCTAGCGCGCTTCCGTGGTGCGGTGCATCAGGTCGCCGATTTCTCTCGGATTGAGGGGTAAAGGTGACAAATGACTGCCTGCCCCCACTGTCCGTCCGTAGATTCAAAAAAACGTGTTTTACTGTAAGTTCAAATGTTTAGGTGGCCTTGTTGAAAGTGACACAGTGTAACCTTTGTCACCTTAGCTAAGCCAAACCACGTCCAAACGTACAAATTCTAGGAAATCACATGTCGCAGCAATCGGTCTATAGTTTCGGCGGATCAGCCCCGCATAGCGATCCGCGCCAAAAGGATAAAACGATCACCGGCGGCAAGGGCGCAAACCTTGCTGAAATGGCCAGTATCGGCCTGCCGGTACCTCCTGGATTTACGATCACCACCGAGGAATCGGTGCGCTATTTGCAAGAAGGTGCGGATTTCTCCGACAGCCTTCGCGGTGAAGTGGCAGAGGCGCTCGTTCATATCGAGGCGGCCGTGGGCAAGAAATTCGGCGATGCGAGCGATCCGCTGCTCGTATCCGTTCGCTCTGGTGCGCGCGTGTCGATGCCCGGCATGATGGATACGGTTTTGAACCTTGGCCTGAACGATGACACTGTCGCAGGTTTGGCCGCTGCCTCGGGCGACGAACGCTTTGCTTGGGATAGCTACCGTCGTTTCATCCAAATGTACTCCGATGTGGTGCTTGGAATTGACCATGGTCACTTTGAAGAAGCGCTTGAAATCGCTAAAGAAGACAAGGGTTACTACGCCGATACTGAGATGGAGTCTCAAGATTGGCAGGAGCTGGTCGCGCAATATAAAGCGATTGCGAAAAAGGAACTCGGCAAGCCATTCCCGCAAGACGTGTCGCAGCAACTTTGGGGCGCTATTGCCGCCGTTTTCGACAGCTGGGATGCGGACCGCGCCAAGGTCTATCGCCGCCTGAATGATATCCCCGGTGATTGGGGCACAGCCGTCAATGTGCAGGCGATGGTGTTCGGCAATATGGGCGATAGCTCCGCGACCGGCGTGGCCTTCACCCGCGACCCCGCCACCGGAACACGCGCTTATTACGGCGAGTATCTGATCAATGCGCAAGGCGAGGATGTTGTCGCCGGTATTCGCACACCGCAATATTTGACAAAGGCCGCGCGCGAGGCGGCGAATGCCAAACCGCTCTCGATGGAAGAGGCCATGCCCGATGCATACGGGGAGCTGGCGCGCGTGTTCGATCTGCTCGAAAATCACTACCGCGATATGCAGGATATTGAGTTCACCGTGCAGCAGGGCAAACTCTGGATGCTGCAAACACGCTCCGGCAAGCGCACTGCGAAAGCCGCGCTGAAAATGGCGGTTGAGATGGTAGGCGAAGGCTTGATCGACGAGAAGGAAGCTATCCTTCGCGTTGACCCAATGGCGCTCGATCAATTGCTCCACCCAACGCTCGATCCTGAAGCCAAACGCGATGTTTTGACCACCGGCCTCCCAGCATCTCCTGGTGCCGCATCGGGTCAAATTGTGCTCGACGCGGACAAAGCAGAGCAGCTCTCTGAACGCGGCGAGAAAGTCGTGCTGGTGCGGGTGGAAACCTCACCCGAGGATATTCACGGCATGCATGCCGCCCAAGGCATTCTCACCGCGCGCGGCGGCATGACGTCACACGCAGCCGTTGTTGCCCGCGGCATGGGACGCCCCTGTGTTTCTGGCGCTTCGGCAGTGTCTATCGACATTAGCAACCGCACTTTGCGCATCGGAAACCGCGAATTTTCCGAGGGCGACATCATCACGCTCGACGGCTCCAACGGTCAAGTGATGGCAGGCGAAGTTGCCACAATCGAACCAGAGCTTGTCGGCGATTTCGGCACTCTGATGGAATGGGCCGATGCCCACCGCCGGATGCGCGTGCGCACCAATGCGGAAACGCCTGACGATTGTGCAAAGGCGCGCCAGTTCGGTGCCGAAGGGATTGGCCTTTGCCGCACAGAGCACATGTTCTTTGACGCGGCCCGCATCAGCGCCGTGCGCCAGATGATCTTGGCGGAAGACGAAGATGGCCGCCGAGCGGCTTTGGCCAAATTGCTGCCGGAACAGCGCGCAGATTTCCAATCCATATTCGAGGTTATGACGGGCCTGCCTTGCACTATCCGCCTGCTCGATCCGCCATTGCATGAGTTCTTGCCGCATGGTGATGCAGAGTTTGCGGAGCTGGCCGATGCAACAGGATACGGCATTGACCACCTCAAACGCCGCGCGGAAGAATTGCATGAGTTTAACCCCATGCTCGGTCACCGCGGTTGCCGCCTAGGGATCACCTATCCTGAGATTTACGAGATGCAGGCGCGCGCGATTTTCGAAGCGGCTTGTGCCGTGGCCAAATCCTCAGGCGAGGCTCCCATCCCCGAAGTCATGGTTCCGCTCGTCGCGACCAAACGCGAGTTGGAACTGCTGCGCGCATTGATTGAGCGGGTTGCGGATGAAGTCTTTGCGGAGACAGGCATCACGGTTGAATATCTCGTCGGTACAATGATTGAGCTACCGCGCGCCGCATTGATGGCGGGCGAGATTGCGAAAGAAGGCGCGTTCTTCTCTTTCGGCACCAATGATCTGACGCAAACTACGCTCGGCGTTAGCCGCGATGACAGCGCACGCTTCCTTGCACCTTATGTTGAAAAGGGCATCTTCCCGCGCGATCCATTTGTCAGCCTCGACATTGACGGTGTTGGCCAATTGGTTGAGCTGGCAGCGGAACGGGGCAGGGCAACGCGCCCCGACATTAAGCTTGGCATTTGCGGGGAACATGGCGGCGATCCGGCGAGCATCCACTTCTGCGAGGAAGTCGGTCTCGACTACGTCAGCGCATCGCCATACCGCGTGCCGATTGCTCGGTTGGCGGCGGCGCAGGCAGCGCTGAAGGACTAGCGCCAGCCCGTCAGGGTAAGCAGCTCGAACCGCTCGGTCACTTTGCCATCAGCATCACGCAGAGCGTCAAAGGCATCCTTGGCTTTGGCCCAGCCATCGCGGGTGAGCGGCGGTGCGGCCGAAGTCAGCGAGGCGGTCAGCCCATGATCGCGCAAATCCTCCACCAATTGGTGAAGCGAGGAATAGCGCACATTGAGCGGGCAGGAATCGACCACTTGGCGCTTAAATCCGGCGCGCTCTATCAGGGCAGTTCCGGCACGGTTATCGACCAAGGGATGCATGCGGGCCGCCGGACGATCTCCATCAGCTACCAGCGCAAGTTGGCGCAAAACGGGCAGACTGCCTGCGCCCGGAAAGGCAGCAAAGAACAACCCATTCTCTGCCAAAGAATGGCGCGCATGGATCAAAGCACCGGGCAAGTCATTGACCATACCGAGCCCCATGGAATGCAGGATAGTGTCATAGGCTTCACCTGCTTCTTGCGGCACCTCTTCATCAAATTGGCCAAGCAGGCCATTGGTCACTTGGGCGCCCAGTGCATTGAGCCCTTTGGATAGGCTGCCAGAACCGTCGCCAACGACCAATGCACGCTTTGGAGACAGCTGCATGAAATCCATCCGTTCGGCCAAATCTTCCGCAATCGCATCGCTGAGAAAAGAAGCCGCGCCGGCTCTTGTTTGTCGCAAACGGGCACGCGCAAATTTGGCCGCGACACGCTGGCGGGCGAAGATATTGGGCGCTTGGGGTTTAGGGCTTTGCATCGCTGCGCTGCCTGCCGTGCTTGCCAGCGACATGCAAGAGGTGCAGCATGGCCGATATGGATTTGGCAATGGAACTAAAGCAAGGCCTCGCGCCATTGGTCGACCTGCTTTACCCGCCGCGTTGCCCGCTTTGCGGCGATGGCTTGGGCGAGCAGGGCGGGCTTTGCGTGCCGTGCTGGAGCGAGCTGGAAATGCCGGGCCTGCATGTGTGCGGCGCATGTCAAAAGCCGCTGCCTAAGGATGAGACCGGCGAGGCACCAGACGCTGAGCAAGAGCCGCAATATTGCGATATTTGCTATGATGAGGCGCCGCTGCATGACGGAATTGCCGCTGGCACGATCTACAATGCCGCCTCGCGCAAGCTGATCCTATCCTACAAGCATGGCAAGAAAATCGCGCTCGCCCCAATGCTCGCGCGGATCATATCAGCGCGATTGGAGCAGCATGATCCTGATCAGCCGCAGCCTTTGCTGATACCTGTCCCCTTGCATCCAGTACGCATGTGGAAGCGTGGCTTTAATCAGTCCGCTTTGCTCGCACGCGAATTGGCGAAATTGGGGAAGGGAGAGCTTCTGGTTGATGGGCTTGTCCGCCGGAAAATGACGCCCTCGCTCGGCGGGCTGGGTCAGCATCAGCGCGAAACCGCACTCAATGGAGCGATCAAACCGCGCCGGAGCCGTTTGCCAAAGCTGTCTGGGCGCGATGTGATCTTGGTCGATGATGTGCTGACCAGCGGCGCGACCAGCGATGCATGCATTCGTGCCTTGCGCGATGCGGGCGCCGAAACTGTAAGGATCGCATGTTTTGCGCGGGTCGTGGAAGGGTTTGGCGTTAGAGACTGACGTCCCTAAAACGCGAAACGCCCGAGGTCGCTAAACCTCGGGCGCCACGTGACGAATCATTGTGAACCATCCTTTTTCAAGGATATCGGCGACAGTCCCCCTAGATAGCCGCCGAAGGTTCTATCCCTCATCGTATTGTCCGCTCGCGTCATCACCCCCATGACAACAGCGCCGCGGCAACCCCCTGAACCTGATACGATTGAGCATCTGATAATAGGTTGGTGCCCTAGTGAAAGCGCACTAAGGGTTTCTCACAGGACACGCGCCCTCATAAAAGCCTCATATTTGTTAGGGATGCATTTTGATCAAGTTCTGTGGTTATAGTGCAACAACCTGTCGCATATCAGCGTCGTTTCATCGAAGGAATTGTGTGTGAGCTCTCAAAACGGCGCCAGTGCCTCCCGCGAACAAATCGAAACTGGGAGCCAACTCTTGCCTAAATTTGATGCCGCAGGCCTGCTAACCGCGGTCGTTACCGATGCGTCGAGCAAGGAAGTGCTGATGGTTGCGCATATGAATGCGGAGGCTTTGGCTCTGACGCAAGAGACTGGCATTGCGCATTTTTGGTCGCGGTCTCGCAAGACACTTTGGAAGAAGGGTGAGACATCCGGCAATGTGTTGAACGTTCGGGAAATGCGGGTTGATTGCGATCAAGATGCTTTGGTTGTTATCGCGCAGCCTGCTGGTCCTGCGTGTCACACTGGTGAGACCAGTTGTTTCTACCGGCGGATAAAGGGCGGGGCTCTCGTAAGGGTCATTTCTTGACGCTAACGTAAAGGGAAGCTATGTAACCACGCATGGCTACTTCGATTGACACAACGCAAAGCACAAATGGCACGGCAGAACATGGGCGCGCCCATCTCGACCGACCTGACCTTCAAGACCGCGATCAGTTCTCGATCTCAGATCTCACAAACGAGTTTGGCTGCACCGCCCGCGCGCTGCGGTTTTACGAGGATGAGGGCCTGATTTCGCCAGCACGAGTAGGCCTTACACGGGTTTACTCAAAGCGTGATCGCGCACGGCTTGCATGGATTATGCGAGCCAAAAACGTGGGCTTCAGCCTCATCGAAATCCGCGAGATGATCGATCTTTACGATCTGGATGACGGACGGGTTGAACAGCGCCGTGTCACAATCGAGCGATGCCGCAAACACATTGCCAAATTGAAAAAACAGCGAGCCGATATCGAGTCTTCGATCAATGAATTGTCTGGATTTATTGCCGAAGTTGAAAAACTCACTCTTGGCTAAACGGCCATTTGGCCTTCACAATTTCCGACCTTAGGAACCCTAATTATGCCAACATATACAGCCCCGACCCGCGAAATGCGCTTCATCGTCAACGAAGTTTTGGATGTGGCCAGCTACGGCAATCTGCCCGGCTTTGAAAATGCCACCCCTGATATGATCGACACTGTGATCACAGAAGCTGGCAAGTTCTGTTCAGAAGTTCTCGCGCCGACCAACCGCATTGGCGATGAGCAAGGTTGCACACGCCATGAGGATGGCTCTGTCACAACGCCTGAAGGCTTTAAAGAAGCTTACGAACAATATTGCGAAAGCGGTTGGGGCACGATTTCCTTGCCCGAAGAATTCGGCGGCCAAGGCCTGCCCAATGCAGTGGGTTTTATCGTTGAGGAATTTGCAGGCACCGCCAATCACTCTTTTTCCATGTATCACGGCCTGACCAAAGCAGCGATTTCCGCGATTCTTGCCAAAGGCAGCGAAGAGCAGCAGCAGAAATACGTCCACAATATGGTGTCGGGAAAATGGGGCGGAACCATGAATTTGACAGAGCCGCATTGCGGCACTGATCTTGGCCTGATCCGCACCAAAGCTGAACCCAATGGCGATGGCTCTTATGCGATCACTGGCACAAAGATTTTCATTTCCGCAGGCGAGCATGATCTGACCGAGAACATCATTCACCTCGTATTGGCGAAAACACCGGGCGCACCTGATGGTTCGAAAGGCATTTCGCTTTTCATCGTGCCCAAGTTCCTCGTCAATGAGGACGGTTCATTGGGTGAGCGCAATGGCGTCAGCTGCGGTTCCATCGAAGAGAAAATGGGCATCCATGGCAACTCAACTTGCGTAATCAATCATGATGGCGCGACCGGTTGGATGGTTGGCGAGGAAAACAAAGGCCTCGCAGCTATGTTTGTCATGATGAACCATGCACGCTTGGGCACAGGCATGCAGGGATATACCCAGGCCGAAGTCGCTTACCAAAACGCTGTCACCTATGCATTGGACCGTCGCCAAGGCCGCGCTCTAACTGGCCCTGCGGATACCGATGCGAAAGCTGACCCAATCTTTGTCCACCCTGATGTGCGCCGCATGTTGATGGATGCCAAAGTGTTCAACGAAGCGCAGCGCGCGCTTTGCATGTGGGGCGCTCTGCTGGTCGATTTGTCGCATAATGCGCAAACCGAAGAAGAGCGTGCCGATGCCGACTCAATGCTTGGCCTGATTACGCCTGTGATCAAAGGATATGGCACAGATAAAGGCTATGACATTGCGAACAATATGCAGCAGGTCTTTGGCGGTCACGGCTATATCTCGGAATGGGGCATGGAGCAGTTCGTTCGCGATAGCCGCATTGCGATGATCTACGAGGGCGCCAATGGCGTGCAAGCGATGGATCTGTGCGGCCGGAAACTGGCAAGCAAGGGCGGCGCGGCCATCCAAGCTTTCTTCAAAATGATCGACGATGAAATTGCAGAGGCCAAAGGCAATGAAGCTTTGGCCGATATCGCGGCAAAGCTTGAAAAAGCGTTGGGCGAGCAAAAAGCAGCAACGATGTGGTTCATGCAAAATGCGATGCAAAATCCGAACCACCTCGGTGCGGGCGCGCATCATTATATGCACATTATGGGCATTGTGACGCTTGGCCTGATGTGGCTGCGCATGGCGAAGACGGCCAATGCAGCGCTCGCCAATGCAGGCGATGGCAAAGCCTATTACGAGGCAAAAATGACCTCGGCGGCCTATTACGCTGAACGCTATTTGCCAGATGCAGGCGCACTTCGTCGCAAGCTGGAAGCGGGCAGCGAGAATATGATGGCATTGCCAGCAGAAGCGTTTGGGACAGCTGCTTAAACGCTTTCACAACTGAAATTAATCGAGAGGCCCGGGCGCGATTGCTCGGGCCTTTTGGTGTCCACTTTAGCCGCAATCAGAAGTCTCTATATCTCGCGATTTGCACACGACACCTGCAACGCCTCCTTCGCAGGTTAGCATAGGTTTCAAAGTGACAGTCCATGTACGCAAGTTTCCTTGCTCAGTGGGGCATTCCGCAGTGAATTGCATCTCCTCACCCATGCGCGCTTTTTCAAACGCGGCTTTGACTGTGGCTTGAGTGTGCTCTGGCCAAAGCGTCCACCACAATTGACCGCGGGCACCTTTGAACTTGTCTTCCGAGAGAGTGTCCACACCTCCGCAATTCATAAAATCCAATGTCCCATCAATACCCAAAATCTCAACGCAGTCTCTGCTACGTTCAAGCAAAGCGACCATGATCTGATCCGGCGTGAATTGAAGCTTTGCCTGCGGATCAACTTTGGAGCCGCCATTGTGAGGAAGCGGCCCAGATTCAGGATATCTAGAAACAGGCGAGGTCACTGTAATTCACTCCATGGTTCGTGTTGCAACGATGAATATCGCGCAAACGCACCAAATTGGAGCAAAGTGCCGCCCTGGTAATTACACCTAGTTCTTGAGCCGAGCCCGAAAGCCCAGCTTACTCAACCGGCAAGAAGTCCGGCACAGAAAGATAGCGCTCGCCCGTGTCATAATTGAAGCCAAGAACGCGCGTGCCCTCAGCCAGATCAGGGAGCTTTTTGGCAATCGCTGCCAGTGTCGCGCCGGAAGATATGCCCACAAGCAGCCCTTCTGTCAGAGCGCATTGCCGCGCCATTTCACGCGCATCCTCTGCGTCAACGGCAATCGCGCCATCGATCGTGGCGGTGTTTAGATTACCGGGGATGAACCCCGCGCCAATGCCCTGCAATGGGTGAGGGCCGGGCTGCCCCCCGCTGATGACGGGTGAGAGTTCTGGCTCCACCGCATAGGCCTTCATATCGGGCCAGCTCTTTTTCAAAGCTTGTGCGCAGCCGGTCAAATGGCCGCCTGTGCCGACACCAGTGATCAGCACATCCACGGGAGTATCGCCGAAATCAGCAAGAATTTCTTGCGAGGTCGTAGCGAGATGCACAGCAACATTGGCGGGGTTATCAAACTGGCTCGGCATCCATGCGCCATCTGTTTGCTCGGTAAGCTCAGTCGCGCGCTCAATTGCGCCTTTCATGCCCTTTTCCTTGGGGGTCAGATCAAAGCTAGCGCCATAGGTCAGCATTAAGCGACGACGTTCCAGCGACATGCTCTCCGGCATAACCAGCACGAGCTTATAACCTTTCACCGCAGCGACCATCGCAAGGCCAATGCCCGTATTGCCGGAAGTCGGTTCAATGATTGTTCCGCCCGGTTTCAGCGCACCTGACTTCTCCGCATCTTCCACCATCGCCATAGCGATACGGTCTTTAATCGAGCCGCCGGGGTTGGATCGCTCCGACTTTACCCACACCTCATGATTGGGGAATAAACGCGCTAGCCGGATGTGCGGCGTGCCGCCAATCGTCTCAAGAACATTTGCAGCTTTCATCGATTATTCTCCTTGCGAGGTTTTGCTTTGCGCCTCTTCTAGCAGTTCTGCGGGCGGATCGAAGGTCTTTGTTGTGCGCAGCACTGGAAAAATGCGGGCCCAGACCAAAACGGTGACAATTGCGCCTGCTCCGCCAGCGACCACGGCGGCCACTGGGCCGATGACAAAAGCGAGACTGCCAGAAAATGCATCGCCGCCCTCGTTCGATGCGCTGATCGTCATCATGGACACAGCGGACACGCGCCCGCGCTTATCATCAGGTGTGTGCAATTGGATAAGAGACTGGCGAATATAAACGCTAAACATATCAGCCGCTCCGACAATCAATAGCATCGCAATGCTAAGCGGGAGCCAGGTTGAAAAGCCGAACACAATGGTGGCGATACCAAACATGACCACCGCCATCAGCATCATAGGGCCAACATTGCTTTTCAAAGGCCGGAATGAGAACCACAGCGCAGTAACCGCTGCACCCACGGCGGGGGCAGGGGCGAGCAGGCTGAGGCCTTCCTCACCCACCTGAAGAATATCGCGAGCAAAGGCGGGCAAGAGCGCACCTGTCCCAGCGAGGAATACGGCGAACAAATCCAATGTAATCGCGCCAAGCACCATCTTATTGCGCACAACGTAGGAAAGCCCGTCAACAATTTGACCAATCGGACGCACGCCTTTCTTCAAGGCTGGCTGCGGAACCTTACCAACAAAACTCAGCGCAATAATCGCAAATGCCAGCAATCCGGCTGCGACGAAATAGGGCAGCGCAGGCGTAATGCGGTAGAGCGCAGGGGCCACCGCCGGCCCGCCAAGCATACCAACCTGCCAACCAATCGAGGACAAAGCGATCGCGGTTGGCAGTATCGTTTTGGGAACAAGGTTCGGCGCAAGAGCAGAAAGGGCAGCGCCGTTAAATGCCCGCGCCACGCCCAATGCAACCGCGACGCAAAACAAAATCGGGAAACTAATTGCTTCGGTCCAAGTGAACCAGCCTAGCGATGATGCGCAAAGGAACTGCAGGAAAATCGTCAACCGGCTGATAGTGCGCCGATCAAACCTGTCGGCGGCAAGGCCTACGAAGGGTGTTAGCAGAAAAAGCGGAACGAACTGGAGAAGGCCAATGAGGGCCAACTGGCCGGAGGCCTCGGCAATGCTCATCCCGCCATCGCGGGCCATGTTATATGTCTGCCAACCGATAATCAGCAGCATCGCATATTGTGCAAATGTCATCGCGAGCCGCGCTATCCAGTAAGCGCGGAAATTGGAGATTTGCAGCGGGTGCGGTATTTTGGGGGAGGGTGGTGTGTCGCTCACCCTGCGCTCATGGCAGCCTCAATTGGGCCTGCCAAGCTAGGATTTGTTTAGCGCGGTTTAGCGCGGACGACGAAGTCGCGGATTGGGCTGGAGAGATTCGACAATCGCCATGAAATCATCAAGACGAAGAATGCGCTCCAATTGGAAACCGGCACGTTCGCCGCTAATCCAAATGGCATAAGCTTCAATCCGGCCAACGATAGGCAGGCGGATAATCACGCGGTCGCCTTTGGCTAAACCTTTGGCATCATCAATCATAAAGCCATGGGCCGAGAGGTTCGACACATGCATTTCGACATCACCGTGCTTTTGGTGTTCAGCAATAACGGGAAAGTCGACAGGGTGACGGGCTGCTTGACGCAGATCGGTCACGCTAAGGTTTGCTCCAGATGACACAGCTTCGATAACTCCAAGAGAAGATTGCGGTGATCCCCTAGTGAGCCGGAAAGGCTGATATTTGGTAAAGTTGTTACATCCCGTTTCGGAACAAAACTGTCCCAAAATGAACACGCGCCCTCGGCAAGTTACGGTCTAACTAAAGCGAAATTAGTCCGTGCTTTTTCTTACCTAAGCTAATTTTTACTTGGGAATCGCCCGCAGGAAGGATCAAAAACCCAGCATCCTGCACGGTTTCATCGTCCAATTTAACCGCACCTTCAGCCAGTTTTCGCTTCGCCTCTTTGCCTGATCCGACAAAGCCGAGCGCCGTTAGTGCCGCGCCAATACGCATGCCCTCTGGGCCCACGGATAGAGTCGGCAAATCCTCGCCTGCGCCGCCGCCTGCAAAAGTTTCGCGCGCAGTGGCTTCTGCAGCGACGGCCGCTTCTTCGCCGCGAACCATACGGGTGACTTCATTGGCGAGGATGGCTTTGGCATCGTTGATCTCAGCACCTTCTAACGCTTCAAGACGAGCGATCTCATCCAATGATAGATCCGTGAACAGCTTGAGGAACTTGCCAACATCGCGGTCATCTGTGTTGCGCCAATATTGCCAGAAGTCATATGCCGGTAACTCGCTCTCATTCAGCCAAATCGCGCCATCGACAGATTTACCCATCTTCGCGCCATCCGCCCGTGTGATCAGCGGCGCGGTAAATCCGTAAACTTCTTTGGCATCAATGCGCCGCGTCAGCTCAATCCCATTGACGATATTGCCCCATTGATCGCTGCCGCCCAATTGCAGCTGGCAATCATAGTCCCGTGACAGGACGAGGTAATCATAGGCCTGCATGATCATGTAGTTGAATTCGAGGAAGGTCAGCGGCTGCTCGCGGTCAAGTCGCGTTTTCACCGAATCAAAAGTCAGCATCCGGTTGATAGTGAAATGCTGGCCGACATCGCGCAGCAATTCGATGTAGCCAAGCTTAGAAAGCCAATCATCATTGTTGATCAGCAAAGCGCCGGTTGGACTATCATCGAACCGCAAGATGCGCTCAAAACTGCCCTTAATACCGGCGATATTGCTGGCGAGTTTCTCATCGGTCAGCATGGTGCGCGTCGCATCCTTGCCTGATGGATCGCCGACCTTGGCCGTGCCGCCGCCCATAATCACAATCGGACGGTGGCCTGCATCCTGCATACGCTTAAGCAGCATGATCGAGGCAAGGTTGCCAATATGGAGCGATGGCGCAGTCGGATCAAAACCTACATAGCCGGTCACGACCTTTTTCGACGCCAACGCATCAAGCGCGCCCGCATCGGTAATTTGGTGCAAGTGCCCGCGTGATGACAGCAGGTTGAGAAGCTCTGATTTGTATTCGCTCATAATGCAGCGCGCTCTAGCAGCGCTTGCGGCACGATGTAAGCCTGTGTGTAAGCCTCTTGCGACCTGCCGCGCACTTCCACTAGGACTTTTGCCCATGATACCTTTGATCCTCCATCCGACTTGCGCCAAAGGCCCGATCACGGCGATCTCGGCGCAAATCCACGGCAGCATAGATGGTTGCAATGTGGAGTTTCGTATTGAGGGCGATTTGTCCCGTGTCAAAATGCCGGAAAGCCGTAGCTCCGCGCGCGAGGATGACTTGTGGAAGACCACTTGTTTCGAAATCTTCTGGCAACCTGAAGGTGGCACATATTACCGCGAGTTCAACCTCTCTCCATCAAGCCGCTGGGCGTGCTATGACTTTGACGATTTTCGCAAAGGCATGCGCGATGCGCCGGTCAGTGCCATCTCCTTTTCCAGCGCAAGCAATGATGGCGAAATGGTCATGAAAGTCAGCATCGCCAGCGATTTGCCTGACCCTGCTGATGTGGCGCTCAACGCAATTATCGAAGACACCGACGGCAATATCCAATTCTGGGCTCTAGCATTTCCGCAGGGTAAACCAGAATTTCATTCAATCGACTGCCGCACCAAGAAAGTGGACCGCTCAATATGACTGTGATGTTTGGCATTGATCGCCTGCTAGCTGATCCAGATTTGCTCGCCGAGCTTGAGGGCAAGCGTGTCGCTCTGGTTGCGCATCCTGCATCTGTTACGGCAGACCTGACGCACAGCCTCGATGCTTTGATTGCCGCGGGCGTAAACGTTACCAGCGCCTTTGGACCGCAGCACGGTCTAAAGGGCGATAAGCAAGACAATATGGTTGAGACGCAGGATGAGGTGGATGCGCATTACGGCATTCCGATTTTCTCGCTTTACGGCGAAGTGCGCCGCCCGACGCCCGCTATGATGGATAGCGCGGATGTGTTCCTATTCGATCTGCAAGACCTTGGCTGCCGCATCTACACCTTTGTGACCACGCTGCTCTATCTGCTCGAAGAAGCGGCAAAGGTTGGCAAAGCGGTGTGGGTGCTTGACCGGCCCAATCCCGCAGGGCGTCCGGTTGAAGGCACTTTGCTGATACCGGGGCATGAGAGCTTTGTCGGGGCTGCACCGATGCCCATGCGGCACGGGCTGACCTTGGGCGAGATGGGGCATTGGTTTGTCGCCCATTTCGATCTCAATGTGGAATATAAGGTCGTCGCGATGCAAGGCTGGGAGCCCGATGGCCCCGGTTTTGGCTGGCCAGAAAGCCGCATTTGGATCAATCCTTCGCCCAATGCCGCAAGCGTCAATATGGCGCGCGCCTATGCCGGTACGGTCATGATCGAAGGCGCTACTGTGAGCGAGGGCAGGGGGACAACGCGCCCACTCGAAGTATTGTTTGGAGCGCCCGATATCGATGCTAAAGCAGTTTTAGTGGAGATGCAGAATTTCGCGCCGGAATGGCTAGCGGGGTGCACTTTGCGCGAATGCTGGTTTGAGGCGACGTTCCACAAGCATGCGGGCGAGCTTTCCAATGCGCTGATGGTGCATGCAGAAGGCCCCGCTTACACCCATCATGCGTTCAAACCATGGCGACTGCAAGCGCTCGCATTCAAAGCAATCCGCAAACTCTATGCCGACTATCCGCTGTGGCGCGGGAAAGAGTTTAAGTATGAATACACCGATGATGTGCTGGCGATTGATGTGATCAATGGCGGGCCAGCTTTGCGCGAATGGGTCGATAATCCGCAAGCAACGCCCCATGATCTAGACGCGCTGGCCGCCAATGACGAGGCAAGCTGGGTCGCGGCGGTGAAAGAGGTTTTGCTTTATTAGTCAGTTTTGTCGGACCGCGGTGCAATTTTTGCGCACTCACGGGCCATCTTCCGTTCAAACCTATGTCGATTTTGCGATTTTATCGACATCACGCTTGCTAGCGTAATGGCTTCATTAAGTTTCACGAACTTTCGCTGCACCAAAGAGCGCAATCGATCGCCTGCTTCCTGTTCTGACATACCTTGCTGAACAGCGTCTTTTTGGAGTTCTCGTACGTCTCGCCTAATCTTATCGATATCCACCGGGTATTTAAAGTTCTTGCAAGGGGAGACGTAAGCTAGGGCATTGGCAGCAGACTCGAAACGATCATTCAGAGAAATTAATTCTGCTGAGCGTGCCGGATCCGCCAAAACAACATCAAGAATGAGCATAGGGGCGACGACTGCCACTATATTGTAACTAGAAATCAATGCCCCTGCTTCCGTGATAGCTCCCGCATGGCATCATCCAGCCCGTCCAAGGTCAGCCCGTACATCCGGTCGTTCATCACTTCCTTCAGCATTTTGGTACTTTGCGAATAACCCCATTGCTTTTCGGGCACGGGGTTAAGCCATACGGTCGCAGGGTAGGTGTTGGTCACGCGCTGCATCCACACCGCGCCGGCTTCTTCGTTCATATGCTCAACGCTGCCGCCGGGATGGGTGATTTCATAGGGGCTCATCGCAGCATCGCCGATGAAGATCACTTTGTAATCATGGCCATATTTATGCAAGATATCCCATGTCTTATGGCGTTCTTGCCAGCGGCGCTTGTTGTCCTTCCACACGCCTTCATAAAGGCAATTGTGGAAGTAGAAAAATTCCATATTTTTGAATTCAGATGTGGCCGCGCTGAACAGTTCCTCGCACAATTTGATGAAGGGATCCATTGATCCGCCTACATCAAGAAACAACAGCAGTTTCACCGCATTCTTACGCTCAGCGCGCATATGAATATCGAGCCAGCCCTGCTTGGCCGTGCCTTCAATCGTTGCATCAATATCAAGCTGATCAGGGTTGCCTTCACGTGCAAACCGGCGAAGTCTACGCAAAGCCATTTTGATATTCCGCGTTCCCAATTCCTTCGTATTATCAAGGTTTTGGAACTCACGCTTCTCCCAAACTTTCACCGCGCGTTTATGCTTACTTTCGCCGCCAATGCGCACGCCTTCGGGATTGTAGCCGGAATGGCCAAAAGGCGATGTTCCGCCTGTTCCAATCCACTTATTGCCGCCCTCATGGCGCTTTTCCTGCTCCTCAAGGCGTTTTTTGAGAGTGTCCATAATCTCATCCCAATCACCTAGGGATTTGATCGCTTCCATGTCCTCTTCCGACATAAATTTTTCCGCTATGGCTTTGAGCCAGTCTTCTGGAATTTCTACCGGGTTCTGGCCGTAATCAGACAGAATGCCTTTGAAGACCTTATTGAAGACCTGATCAAACAAATCGAGCTTGCCTTCATCTTTCACGAAGGTTGCGCGGCTGAGGTAATAAAACGCCTCAGGCGATTGCTCGATTACGTCTTTCTCCAGAGCCTCCAGCAAAGTGAGGTGCTCTTTAAAGCTCGCGCCAATGCCGGCGTCGCGCAGCTCATCCATGAAATCATAAAACATGCCTGCGGTGTTAGCGCGGGGCTCATGGGATTGCCAGCGGCACCTCGCCACACTCTCACTTTTAAGGAAACGCTAACCATGTCCGGTTACGGCAAGTTTGATAGTATTATTGGGTGGACCCTGAATGAAACCGATAGACATTGACCAGACGGCTGCAAGTGCGCTGGATTTGATCCCGGAAAGTTGCGGCGATGTCACCGTAGGGTGCACCGATGTCGCTGGTATTGTAAGCGCGGTGCTGCAATCTTCTCAACGCCTGCGCCAAGAGCATAACGCCCTCAATGAGACGGTCAAAGAACTAGAGGCGGACCAAAACAAAGTCGCGCTGGCTAGCGATGAGGCCCGTGATTTGTCTGCCCGTGCCACTGCGCAATTGGGTGAGGGCACCCTGCTGATTGAGAGTTCCCTTTCCGAAATCAACGGATTGCTTGAGCTTGTGGAAACTTTGTCGCGCCATGTCACCGGTTTTGCGTCTGCCATGGAACAAGTCCGGCGCAGTTCCCAAGACATTGAGGACATTGCTGAGACCACCAATATTCTTGCGCTCAACGCCACGATCGAGGCAATGCGCGCGGGCGAAGCGGGACAAACCTTTGCTGTCGTCGCTGGGGAGGTCAAAAATCTTGCAAATGACACACGCCGCGCGACCAAGGAGATATCCAAAACGGTTGAGACCCTCGGGACAGAGGCAGGCGCTGTGATCGAACAGATTGAACAGGGTTCAAGAGCCAGCGATAAAGCGAAAAGTTCCGTCGCTCAAATTAAGCGCACAATTAACGGGGCCGGTGATTTGCTGAGTCAGGTCGACCGTCAAAATGAACAAATAACACGCTCAACTTCCACGATCAGCAATCATGTTGGCCGCGTCCAGCAGGCTATTGATAGTTTTGATTCTGCGACTTTGGATAATGAAGCAAAGCTAGCCAACGCGCATGAACGGATGGAAGGGCTCGAAGACACAGCCAACACGATGTTTGACCGGATTGTCCATGCAGGCTTATCGCCGAACGACAGCATGAATGTGAAATTGGCCCAGAGCTATGCTCAGATTATCAAAGACCTGACAGAGGCTGGACTGGCGAGGGGAGAACTCAGTGCAGATGCTCTGTTCGACCGCAATTATATAGAAATTCAAGACAGCAATCCAGTACGATACCAAACCCAACTTTGGGATTGGGCGCATGAAAATTGGCGCCCCATATTGGATGAAGCAAGGGCTTCGAATAGCAACTTAACCGCGGCCGCATGTACAGACGTAAATGGCTATTTGCCGACGCATATTAGTGAACATTCCAAAGAGCCCACCGGCGACCTTGCATATGACACGAAATATTGCCGCAATGGCCGGATTATTTTCGACGCCCGGGACAAAATCGCAAAAGCCAGTGACGCTCCGTTCACAATGGGAGTATACCGCCAAGAAGGTGATGGCAAAAACTATGTGCTAGTGCGCAATATCTACATTCCGCTGTATTTTGAAGGCAAGCGCTGGGGTGACTTCGAAATGGCATATCAACTGCGTTAAACTGCAGCTTAATGCTCAGGGCTTGTCGGATTTGCCCAAAACACTCGTGCCAATTTCAATCTCCGGCCCCTCATCACCTAAGGGCCGCTTGTAAGTTACTACTGGTTCTTCCCGAAACACTGCTCTGCCTGCTTGATTGGGCTGTGGCAGAGACACAAAAGGCATGAATGTACGCCGATGTGTTGCTGTAGAATAGGTCACGGTGAAATGCGCCCTTTGGGGAGCATCGGGATCTTCTTCTGACAAAATTGTGTCCAGAGACAGCGCTGGCCCAGCTTGCGCCGAAGTGCCCGAATCCCCAAACGCAATGATGTAGCTTTCTTGCTCGCCTGGCCTACGATAAACACTTCCTTGCGAACCACCATTTCCCTCACGGCAATATGGCTGCGCAGACTTGCCAGTCTCTGCTTCTGCCAACACATCGCCGCCAAGCAATGTCATCATAGCGCTGCCAAGGGCATCCGATGGGCCCGCATCCGGATCAGGCTTAAACCGCTCCGCATTGGTGTATTGGACCTCATCCAGGCACGGCTCGATCAAATAGGCAGCGTCTTTGCCGTAATTCTCCAGCTTCGGCATAGTGCGAAGAACCTTGCGCAGCAGCTCTTCTAAACCTTCAGGGTCAAGCCGCCGCGAGCTTAGCCGTACTTTCACCAACCATTCGCCGGCCTGATAGATAGCCAGCCCCGTGCTGCGAAAATCGCCGTTTGAGGTCAGCACCGTCAGCAAGCCGCTTTCGACTTTGCTGCCATTGGGCGCGAAAGTGGCGCTGCGCTTGCCTTGCACGCCGTCGCTGCCGAACATTACGTCATTCGCGCCCATTCCAACCAGGGCTCGGTCATGCCAAATGGGAGCATTTGCGAGGCCCGGGCGGTAAATATAAATGCTGAGAACGTCGCCTGCTGCATCCAAATAGCGTGCGGAAATGTCGCTTTCGCGTTCTTGAAATTGAATGATCTGTTCGCGCTGAAAATCGCCCCAATGCGCCGGAAAACGCATGGCGGTCCATTGGTGCGACCAGTCGGCATCTTCGGCAATTTCAACTGTCTCTGGTTCCGCCAAAGCGGGCGTTGCTATGCCGCCAATCAGCAGAAATCCAGCAAGACGAACCAGTTTTAGCATGGTTGTTATGTTGGGTTGCGGCGCGCCATAAAGGCGAGGCGTTCAAACATCATCACATCCTGCTCATTCTTGAGCAGGGCTCCGTGCAATGGCGGGATAGCTTTGGATGGGTCGCGGTCTTGCAGAACTTCCAATGGCATATCTTCATTGAGAAGAAGCTTGAGCCAGTCGAGCAATTCCGACGTGCTTGGCTTTTTCTTCAGGCCCGGAACCTCGCGCAAATCGTAGAAAATATCCATCGCCTTGGTCACCAGCGTTTTCTGAATGTCGGGGAAGTGGACATTCACAATATCGCGCATTGTGTCGCGGTCTGGGAACTTGATATAATGAAAGAAGCAACGGCGCAGGAATGCGTCAGGCAGTTCTTTCTCATTGTTCGATGTGATGATCACGATGGGCCGCTCTTTCGCCGCCACAGTCTCTTGCGTTTCGTAAACATCGAAGCTCATCCGGTCGAGTTCTTGCAGCAAATCGTTCGGGAATTCGATGTCGGCTTTGTCGATTTCGTCGATCAGCAAAACGGGCAGTTCTTTGGAGGTAAACGCTTCCCACAATTTGCCCTTCTTGATGTAGTTCGCGATGTCATGGACACGTTCATCACCGAGCTGACCGTCACGCAAACGGGCAACCGCATCATATTCATACAGACCCTGCTGCGCCTTTGTGGTGGATTTGATATTCCACTCAATCATTGGCGCGCCCATGGCTTCGGCGATTTCATGCGCAAGGACGGTTTTACCAGTGCCCGGTTCGCCCTTTACCAGCAGCGGGCGGCGCAAAGTCGCAGCGGCGTTGACCGCCACCTTCAGATCATCGGTGGCGATATAGTTGGAAGTGCCGTCAAAACGCTTGGTCATGGGTTGTCCTATGAAACTGTTTACTTGGCGCCAAGGGTTAGTGGCGCAGGCCGCTAGGCGCAAGGGGGCAATGGGCTAGTTTTTTAGAGGGTTTTAGTCATTGCGCAGTGGCAAATATCCGCTGCGCCAACAGCTCAAAGCGCTGCTCCTCAAGCACAGCGTCGGGATTGTTCCAACTCATCGTAAGAACCTGCCATTCGCTTTGCTTGTCCTTCAGCAACCATGTGAAGTTCAAGACGCCAGGCTCGGAGCCACCTTTGTAATAAATGCTCGGAAATGCCGCGAAGAACGTGTCGGGTGCGCTCGGATTAATCGCCATGATTTCGAGCGAAGTGTCATCACCGCCCTTTGGCATATGGGCCAGCAATTTGCGGATATCTTGCGCACTGGCGAACCACTCTATGTCGAGCGCATGGGGGCCATTGGCAAAAGCTTTCTCAACGTCATCCTGCTCGATATCGCGGGCGGCCAATTCTTGAACCAAGAATTGCTTCTTTGGAACGGATAGCTTGCGATACATTTCGAGCTGTTCATCCTCCAATGTTTTGAGCGTAAACATCTGCCGTGTCGTCAGGAATGGCGCATTTAGATTGGGCTGCGAATGGCCACTGTCGCGCACTTCCTTCGCAAGAAATTCTTGTCCCAGAAAATCCACCAGACTGTCGGTCGTTGTGTTGTCACTAATCGAAATCATCAAGGCAGCATGGCTCTGCAAGGTCAAAGGTGAACCTTGTGGCCATTCCTGTGTCATGCCGCTGGGGAAACTAGGACGTGTAAGGGGCAAAGTATCGTCCCATTTGGCATCGCCCGCCGCAATCTTGCGGGCCAAGGCGGACAGGACATAGAGCTTGAACGTTGAGCCAATGGCCATCTGCCTATCTGTGTTGATCGCAATCACAGGATCCGTGCCATCAAGCGGTCCAAAATAGACGCTGACCTCGCCGGGAAGCGCGCTGAGTTCTTCTGTGATCTTGCTCAAATCATCGCCAATCGGGTCAATCCGCCGGATCAGCAATTCAGTAATGCGGTTGGGCGCAGCCGGTGAAAGAGCCATTTCGATCCTGCCAATGCCGGTTTCGAAACGAATATCAAACGCGGCTTTATGCGGGCCAAAGGGTTTGAGGTTTTCAACGGCCAAAGGCTGACCGAACTGGGCTGTGACTTGATTGCTCAATCCAGTAAATTGCTCTGGTGAAATCGCATTGAGAAAAACGGGTGCGAAGACATCTTGCAGCTTTTGCTCACCCTTGATGAGCGCGAGAACATCCGCTGCGCGTGTCTCCACAGCAGATGGCGCCTTAACCTCTTCTGCTGGATTAACATCCTGCGCAATTGCGGCAAAAGGCGTGAAAATTAGGGCGAGGGCGGGAGCAATAAGTTTGAGCATGGCCCAAGGGTATCAGTTGACCCAAAAGGGTCAAGCTAGCGCATTCAGAGCCGCGACCCAGCGCCGACAGCCACGAAGGCGAATTGCAGCGTCAAAACCGCGATTGTTGCGAACCTCCAGCCTCTGCCTGCATCACGCATTCCCCGTGCCCATGTCCATGCGCCAATCACGCCGGTAACCATCGCAGATATCAGTATCGTCGCCCAAGCATTCACATTCGCCAAAACAACAAACACTGCGAAAAGAACCACCATTTGCAGCAAAAATGCACCTGCAAACCAAGCAATGGGGATAGGCCGGTAAGAGGCATCGGGAATATGCCAATCGGGCAGGGCGCTATCAGGGCGCGATATCCGCCGGTCGCCCGCCATGATATCGTCTTCGCGCGGGTTTAGCCGTTGCGGTAAGCCCTTTTCATCAGGCATCGATCAGATCGCGGTCTACCTCGCCCGCGCGGTTTTGGATAAAGTTGAAACGGTGCTCTGGATTGCGGCCCATTAGCCGGTCAACAAGATCTTTGACCACGGCACGGTCTTCAAATTCCTGCGGCAAGGTAATGCGGATTAGGCTGCGGCTTTCGGGTGCCATGGTTGTTTCGCGAAGCTGCTGCGGGTTCATTTCACCGAGCCCCTTAAAGCGCCCAACCTCAATTTTCTTACCCTTGAACACGGTCGCTTCCAATTCAGCGCGATGCGCATCATCAGCGGCATAGCGGCTCTCTTTTCCAGCGGTCAGCTTATACAATGGCGGCTGCGCCAAATAGAGATGACCCCCGCGCACGATCTCTGCCATTTCTTGGAAGAAGAATGTCATGAGGAGCGTTGCGATATGCGCCCCATCAACATCCGCATCGGTCATGATAATGATACGGTCATAGCGCAGGTTTTCTGGATCGCAGTCTTTGCGCATGCCGCAGCCCATCGCAAGCGCTAGGTCAGCAATCTCGCTATTCGCACGGATCTTATCAGCGCTGGCGGAGGCCACATTGAGGATTTTACCTCGGATAGGCAGGATCGCCTGCGTCTTGCGATTGCGCGCTTGTTTGGCGCTGCCGCCCGCTGAATCGCCTTCCACGATGAACAATTCTGTTTCGGCGTCGCTCTCGCCGCTGCAATCTGTCAGCTTGCCTGGGAGGCGCAGTTTCTTGGCATTTGTTGCCGATTTGCGCTTAATCTCGCGCTCTTGCTTGCGGCGCAGACGCTCGTCCATGCGCTCCATCACTTGACCAAGAAGGGCTTTGCCGCGGTCCATATTGTCGGACAGGAACAGGTCGAATTGATCGCGCACGGCGTTCTCAACCAAACGCGTTGCCTCTGGCGAAGTCAGGCGATCCTTGGTTTGCGATTGGAACTGCGGATCGCGGATGAAGACAGAGAGCATTATCTCGCCGCCGGTCATCACATCATCGGCGGAGATATCCTTCGCCTTTTTCGTCTGCGTCAGCTCGCCAAAAGCACGCAAGCCTTTGGTCAATGCGGCGCGCAAACCTTGTTCATGTGTCCCGCCATCAGGGGTGGGTACAGTGTTACAATACCAACTGGTCGAGCCATCGGAATAGAGCGGCCAAGCCACAGCCCATTCAACGCGCCCTTTTGATTGGCCATCATCATCTTCTGGGAATTCTTGGAGGCCCGTAAAAGGCTGCGCGGTCACGCATTCGCGCGGCCCAATTTGTTCGGCGAGATGGTCGGCTAGTCCGCCGGGAAATTTAAACGTGGCCTCAGCAGGCACTTCTTCCGTCGCCAAGCTTTCGTCACATTTCCAGCGGATTTCAACGCCTGCAAACAAATAGGCTTTCGAGCGGGCGAGTTTGAAGAGGCGCGCTGGCTTAAACGCACGATCACCGAAGATTTCTTCATCTGGGGTGAAAGTCACAGTGGTGCCCCGACGATTGGGGGCCGCACCCAATTGCTGGATCGGGCCGAGCGTTTCACCCTTACTGAACTCCTGCGCGTAAAGTTGCTTATCACGCGCAACTTCGACCCGTGTCAGTGAGGACAGCGCATTGACCACGCTAACGCCGACACCGTGCAGACCGCCCGACGTGGCATAGGCCTTGCCGGAGAACTTACCGCCAGAGTGCAGCGTTGAAAGGATCACCTCCAACGTTGATTTGCCCGGGAACTTTGGGTGTTCGTCGACCGGAATGCCGCGGCCATTGTCAGACACTGACAATTTGTTGCCCGGCTCCAAGCGAACCTCAATCCGGCTGGCATGACCCGCAACAGCCTCATCCATTGCATTGTCGATAACTTCTGCGGCCAAATGGTGCAGGGCGCGGTCATCCGTGCCGCCAATATACATGCCGGGACGGCGGCGAACGGGTTCTAGCCCCTCCAGCACCTCAATCGAGGAGGAATCATAATCACCGCTGGTAGCGGGAGTGCCTTCAAAAAGATCATCAGCCATAGCGTATAGCTATGCGCGCGCGGGCCAGCGCCGACAAGCGCGCCGACAGAGTTTTCGCCAGACTTGGCTCGCTCTAATTGGGCTTATTCTATTTTGAGAAGGAGGCGGGTGCCTGATCGACTGTGGCGAAACTGCCATTGCGCACTTCAACCACGGCCAAAGCCCGCTCAATCACACCGTTCTTGCGGAAACGAAACGCCCCATCGACGCCAACGAAACCTTTTTCCTCGCGCAATTGCTTTGTCGGGAATTTGCGGCCCGTCTTCCAATCACGCGCAACGCGCAATGTTAGCAGCACAGAATCATAACCGAGCGACGAGATGCGGAATGGCTTGCGGCCAAAACGCTTGTCGTAAGAATCGCTATACCGTTTGAACCGGCCATCAGACACGGCGGAGAAAATCGCACCGCGCATCGCGCTACTTTGTGTGAGCGAACCTTCACCGCCCCACAATTCGGTGCCGATAACTCGGGTGCCGACAGAACTGCCAGTCTTGATCTCTGCCGCAGCGCGGGTCGCAAGCCGCGCTCCATCTGCGATCACGACAGTATCAAAACCGCCCCGAGCTTTAAGACGCGTGGCTGCATTGGAAATATTGGTGTTGCCGCGGGCATAGCGTTCGGTCGCAGTCAGGGCTCCGCCATGTTGGCGCAGGGCGCTCGACAAAGCCGTCATCGAACGATTGCCATATTGGCCATTGGGCACGAGTGCACCAAAACGCACCGCACCTTGGCTGCGCGCATAAGCGATTGAGCGGTCGATAGATTGCTCAGGCACATGACCCATCACGAACACATTTTTGCCCGCCGCTGTCGAATCGTTGGAGAATGAGATGATCGGCACATCCGCATTCGCCGCAACTGGCGCGATTGCTGGGATGTTTTGCGCCATCAACGGCCCAAGGATCAACCGATTACCATCAGCCACAGCTTTTGCCGCCGCCGCACCGGGATTGGTTGATGTGTCATAAGTTGTGATGCGCAGGTTTGACGCGTTGGTGTCGAGCAGAGCCATATTCGCCGCATTTGCGAGCGCTTGCCCCACCGCCCCATTGCCTCCGGTCATCGGCACTAGCAACGCGATACGATGGCGTGTTTGATCGGTTGGCAAAGTGGTTGCGCTTGGGCGAGGCTGCGGCGCTTGCGAAGTGCTAGGGCCGGTTTTCGGCACCACCTGACAGCCGGCCAAAAAGGCCGCTGTGCCTGCTACCAAAACCAAACGCCGATTGAACAAAATACGCTTCATGCTTGCCGTTCCCACTTTACAGTCCCAAAAGCCACAATTGTGACTGAGACCAAATCGCCCATATCTGAGCCTCTTAACCATGGCCTTTACATTGTCGCCACACCGATTGGCAATCTTGGAGACATAACTCTTCGCGCTGTCGACATTTTGCAACGCTGCGATGTGGTCGCTTGCGAGGATACGCGGGTGACGGGCAAGCTACTGAAAGCGCTGAATATCTCAAAGCGGATGCAGCGTTATGATGATCACTCGGGCGAGGGTGCTAGGGCGGCATTGATAGAGCGAGCCCGCAGCGAGGCAGTTGCTTTGGTGAGCGATGCCGGCACACCGATTATTTCTGATCCCGGCTTTCGGTTGGTGAGTGATGCGCACGAAGCCGATATTCCCATCACGACATTGCCGGGAGCCTGCGCAGCCATCGCCGGACTAACGCTTTCCGCGCTGCCTAATGATAGGTTCCTGTTTGCCGGTTTTCTGCCTGTTAAAGGAAAAGCGCGCCTCGCAGCATTGGAGGAATTCGCCTCTACCAACGCCACGCTGATCTATTATGAAACAGGCCCGCGTCTGGTCAAAAGCCTGCATGCCATTGCCGAACTTTGGCCAACACGCGAGGTTGCTGTGGCGCGCGAGCTTACAAAATTGCATGAGGAATGCCGCAAGGGCCCTGCCAAAGAACTCGCGCAATATTACGAAAACAATCCGCCCAAGGGTGAGATTGTCCTCCTCATCGGCCCGCCGGAGGATGAAGCATTTTCCGGCGACCCCGACGCTTTGCTGTTGGAAGCATTAAAAACACTCAAAGCATCGCAAGCGGCTGGCGAAGTTGCCAAGGCAACCGGCCTCGATCGCAAGACGCTCTATGCGCGCGCGATGGAGCTCAAGTCGCGATGACCGCCGCCCATAAAAAGCAGCGCGCTGAGCAGCAGGGCCGCGACGCAGAGCAAGTCGCTGCGCATTTCCTAAAAGGACAGGGCTATGAAATTCTCGCCGAGCGCGTTCGCAATGCCGCTGGTGAAGTGGATCTTATCGCGCGCAAGGATAGTCTCATCGCTTTCATAGAGGTCAAATGGCGCAAACGTGCTGCTGACTTGGACACAGCCATTGATGAGCGCCGTCTTGCCCGCGTAGCCGCTGCCACCGAAATTGCGGCCTATGATTATGCCACAAACGGCGAGGATATCCGCATTGACGTGATACTCCTTGCACCCGGCGTCCCTCCGCGCCACATCATCAATGCTTGGATGCCTTAAGGAAAACGCACGCATGTCACTGAAAATTGCCGTACAAATGGACCCGATTGAAAGCGTGAATATCAAGGGCGACAGCTCTTTTGCGCTGATGGAAGCGGCACAGGCGCGCGGGCATACAATTTACGAATATCATGTTGAGACGCTGACCTTGGATGCGGACGACCGGCTCTATGCCGAATGCGCGCCGGTCACTGTTCAGCGAGTCGAGGGCGATCATTTCACCAAGGGCGCATATCAGCGCCTTGATCTAGGCAGAGAGATTGATGTCATATTGATGCGGCAAGATCCGCCATTTGACATGGGCTATATCACCGCGACCCATCTGCTCGACCGGATTGCGAATGAGACATTGGTGGTCAACAATCCCACCTCTGTCCGCAATGCGCCTGAAAAGGTCATGGTGCTCGACTACCGCGAATTTATGCCGCCCACGCTCATCACGCGTAGCTCTGACGAGGTGAAAAGTTTCATGGCGGAACACGGCGCGGTTGTCGTTAAACCCATCCACGGAAATGGCGGCAAAGCGATTTTTCGCGTGCCGGAATCAGGCGACAATCTGACCGCATTGTTTGAAGTTTTCAACCAGACTTGGCCCGAGCCCCATATGGTGCAGCCCTTCCTCCCCGAAGTGTCCGAAGGCGATAAGCGCATCGTCCTAATCGACGGGGAAGTGGCAGGCGCAATCAACCGCATTCCGGGCGAGGGCGAGTTCCGCAGCAATCTGGCGATGGGCGGCTCCGCTGAAAAAACAGGCCTGACGAAACGCGAGGAAGAGATCTGCGCCGCCATGGGACCTGAGCTGAAACGGCTTGGCCTGACATTTGTTGGCATCGATGTGATCGGCGGAAAATGGCTGACCGAGATCAACGTGACCTCGCCTACGGGCATTGTTGCGATTTCAAACTTCGACGGGACGGATTTGGCCGGGATGATTTGGGACGCGATTGAGGGGCGGCTTGGCTAGATTTTATCGCCGGTGACCTAATTCTCAGCGCGAGACGCTAGCCGCCAACCGACTAGCACCATGGTCAGGGCGATTAAGAAGGTGACGAGATTTGCATCAACTCCTTCCGCAATCGGCGGCGGCCCGTTTGGATCGGAAAGTGCTCCACCATAAAGCGGTAAAGCCAGCGCTGCGACCATGAAAGATCCAAGAACGCCGCTGCTCATGAGTGCTGCCGTTGTGACGCCAGCCTGCTCACCAAATGGTTTTCGCCAGAGCATCCACAGGGCAATCAACCCCATGGTTGAGGCAGAGATGATCGCCCACATAGTATGAAACCTTGCATGCGGAACCCAATCGGGGTGGAAAATATGCGTTGGGGTGAGGATGTCGACTACCGGCGGAAGGAACGTGTAAATTGCCGTTCCTACAGTAAGAAGCAATTTCCCGATAAAAGCTCTGTTGTCAGTTGCTGGCATGTGTCCCCCTCTTTGGTCGAATAGTATCCAATATTTGTGTCTTTGTCACGATAGCCTTGGACGTCACAATGGCTCTGACGTTCGAATTGCGCTTGCTGAACTTAGGCTGGAACAGGTCTTATCACCCTATTTCTTAACCGCATTTCTGCCTGCCCTAGGATGCGCATCTCGGTAATTTTCCAGCATGGTCGCTGCATCAACCTGCGTGTAAATTTGGGTCGAGCCTAGTGAAGCATGGCCGAGCAGCTCTTGCAGGCTCCGCAAGTCCGCGCCTGCGCCGAGCAAATGGGTTGCGAAACTATGCCGTAGGGCATGGGGTGTGGCAGTGTCGGGCAGGCCGAGGGCTTTGCGCGCCTTCGCCGTCGCCTTTTGCACCATACCTTGGGATAGAGCTCCTCCGCGGGCGCCTTTGAACAGAGGCTCGTCTGGCTCCAAGGGAAAGGGGCAGGTTTTCGTATATTCCGCCACTGCTGCTGAGCAAATGGGCAGGATCGGAACAATTCGCTGCTTGCCGCCTTTGCCAGTGACTTGCAGAGTTTGACCCAAAGGCGCGTCTGATCCTTTCAGCGACAATGCCTCTGCAATCCGAAAACCCGCTCCATAGAGCAGCAGAAGCACCGCACGGTCTCGCGCGCCTATCCAATCTTGCGAAGCGTCTCCTGCAACCAAGTCCGCAAGATTGCCCGCATCATCGGGAGTGATGGGGCGGGGCAGGCCTTTCTTAATGCGCGGTCCTCTGAGGCGCGGTGCACTGGGGTCAATCTCGCCGACTTGCCCGCGGGCAAAGGCGATGAATGCTTTCAATGCAGACAGTTCGCGCGCGGTGGTCGCATTACCGATACCCTCAGCGCGTCGGCTGGCCAAATGCCGCCGCAGATCATGCGCCTCAACCTGAGCGGCGGCATTCCAATCGGTAATCCCCTGCGTCTCAATCAGTCGCCCAGCGCAAGCAACATACGCCCGCACCGTATGCGGAGAGCGCCTGCGCGCCTCTGTTAGATACACACGCCATTGGTCAAGAATGCCGCTCATGCTGATACCAATTCCGCGCTGACCAAATCGGCTAGCAAAGCGTTTAGAACCGGCATACCCTTGGCCGTCACACCCAATCGCGAACCATCGCGCCAAACCAAACCCAAGCCTTCGTGCAAATGCAATTTGCTGGCATCAAGCATAGCATTAGCAGGCACATTGAAACGCTCCTCCAGCGCATCCAGATCAAGCCCCTCAGCCAATCGCAAACCCATGAGCAAAGCTTCGGACACCTGCTCTTTGGCCTCCAAATAGCGCGAGGTTTGGATACCATCTCGCCCCGTCTCGCACTTGGAGAGGTATATCTCTGGCTTTTTGTGTCGCTCAGTCGCAATATTCATGCGCCGGCCATGCGCACCGGGGCCAATCCCGGCATAATCAAGATAGCGCCAATAGGTTAAATTGTGCCGGCTTTCCTGACCAGGCAGCGCATGGTTGCTGACTTCATAGGCAGGCATTCCAGCAGCGGCAGTTAGCTCGCGCGTTACGTCTAAAAGGCTCGCTGCATTGTCATCATCCAGCGGATCAAACACACCGCGCCGCACGTCTGTGGCGAAACGCGTGCTGGGCTCAATCGTCAGTTGATAGAGCGAAAGGTGATCCGTGCCGAAACTCAGCGCGCGCTCCAATTGCTGGCGCCATTGTTCTTCGGTTTGATCGGGCAGGGCATAAATCAAATCAAAGCTGACACGCTCGAAATTCTTCTGCGCAATATCGAGCGCGCCCAAAGCTTCCTGCGAGGAATGCAGACGCCCCAAAAAGCGCAAGGTTTGATCTTCAAGAGACTGAATACCAATGGAAATACGGTTAACGCCTGTGCTCGCCAGTTCTGCAAAGCGCGCGGCTTCTACTGAGGACGGGTTGCCCTCCAACGTGATCTCAATATCAGGCTCAAAACCCCAGAGCTTTTCGGCCTCAACCAGCAAACGCTCCACCAAAGCGGGCGGCATTAGCGATGGCGTGCCCCCGCCAAAAAACACCGATTGAAGGCGCTCGCCCCCTGCTACCTCCGCCTCAACACGCATGTCGGACAGCAAAGCCGCCTCCCACCGCGCAAAATCCACCGTATCGCGGACATGGCTGTTGAAGTCGCAATAAGGGCATTTCCGGGCACAGAAGGGCCAATGAATGTAAATTGATTTTGCCACTATGGTATTCCTACGCGCTATCAGGCAGAGGCTGTCAACAGGACCTATGTTAAAACAAGCATCAATCATCACCAGCCTCGTCGCTGTAGCCGCTGTTGCCGCTGGCCCCATGTGGCCGGACAATGTCGCGGATGCGCGCGAATTAAACGTGATGACTTTGGCACATGAAATTGTCCCTGCTGCGCCGGATGCGGTGCAATTGTCACCGCGTTATCAAACATTGCTCGACACCCACAATGGCGAGCGCAAAGTGTTTGGATCAAGCGCTTTGACATGGAGCCCCAAATTGGCGGGTGAAGCGCAAAAATGGGCCGATGACTTGGCCAAGCGTGATGTGATGGAGCATGCCAGCTTTGAAATACGTGGCGGTGCGGGCGAAAACATCTGGGTCGGCACGCGCGGGCGCTACACGACAAAGCAAATGATTGATGCGTTTATCGCCGAGAAGTCAGACTTTAAGCCGGGGAAATTCCCGAAGGTGACAAAGTCAGGCAATTGGGCAGATGTTGGTCATTATACTCAGCTTGTTTGGCCTGAAACCAAAGAAGTTGGCTGCGCAATTGCGGAAAACCGGATGGATGAATTTCTCGTCTGCCGCTATTGGCCTGCAGGCAATATTCGGGGTGTCCAGCTAGGCAAATAGCTGTCTGGCTTAGCCGCCGAATTGCTCTACAACTAGTTTCGCAAAAGCATCGGCGCGGTGGCTGATTGCATGTTTTTCGGCTGGGTCTATCTCTGCAAAAGTTAGTTCAGAGCCGGTTGGCACGAACACTGGGTCATAGCCAAACCCTAGCTCACCCCGCGGCGGCCAAGTCATCGAGCCTGTGCATTTGCCCTCGTAAACGGCGTGATCGCCATTCGGCCAAGCAAGCGCGAGAACACAGTAAAACGCTGCACCGCGAGCCGTATTAGGGCCAAGCTCTTGCAGCATGCCTTCGACCTTGCCCATCGCCATATACCAGTCGCGGCCCGCCTCACCCTCGAACCACTGCTTCTCCGCCCAATCGGCAGTGTAAGCCCCAGGACGCCCGCCGAGTGCATCGACTGAGAGCCCGCTGTCATCAGCAAGTGCGGGAAGGCCAGATGCCTCGGCCGAAGCGCGCGCTTTAATCAGCGCGTTCTCAGCAAAGGTGGTGCCCGTCTCGGCAGGTTCCGGCAGGCCAAGCGATCCAGCAGAAATGCACTTCAGCCCAAAAGGTTCAAGCAGCGCAGAAATTTCTTTCAGCTTGCCTGCATTATGCGTTGCGATCACTAGCGAGCCAGAACCGAGACGGGCGCTCATTACTTCACAGCGTCCAATTGCGCTTTGAAGATGCCTTCGCAGCCGATGTTCGCGAGGCGAAGGAGGCGAAGCAAGCCCTCCTCATCATATGTCGCGCCTTCGGCAGTTGCCTGAACTTCAGCAATTTGGCCACCTTCGATCAACACGAAGTTAGCGTCTGCATCCGCGTCGCTATCCTCAGGATAATCGAGGTCGAGTACAGGCGTGCCCTTATAAATGCCGCAGGAAATCGCTGCGACTTGAGCAGTGATAGGATCATGCGTGATGTCGCCCGATTTCATTAGACTGTTCACAGCAAGGCGCAAAGCTACCCATGCGCCGGAAATGGAGGCTGTGCGTGTGCCGCCATCGGCTTGGATAACATCGCAATCCAAAGTGATCTGGCGTTCGCCAAGCTTCTTCATATCGACAACTGCACGAAGGCTCCGCCCGATTAGGCGCTGAATTTCTTGCGTACGGCCCGATTGCTTACCGCGCGCTGCTTCGCGCGACCCGCGTGTGTGGGTGGCGCGGGGCAGCATGGAATATTCACCAGTGACCCAGCCTTCACCTTTGCCGCGCAGCCATGGCGGAATGCGTTCTTCAACGCTGGCGGTGCACAAAACGCGCGTATCGCCAAAGCTGATCAGGCATGAGCCTTCAGCATGCTTGGTAAAACCGGTTTCGATAGTGATAGCGCGCATTTCATCAGGCGCGCGTCCAGAAGGTCGCATGGGATTTCCTTTTGATGGATTCGTTTGGGAACGCGTTACGCGCAGCCGCTATCGCTCGGCAAGCCTTGTCCCCACAATCAAAGCGTTTAGATAAGCGTTATGCCATCACTGCCTCTCACAGAATTGTCCGCCCGCGCGCAGGAGATTTTCCGCCGCGTGGTTGAGGGCTATTTAGAAAATGGGCAACCGGTGGGCTCCAAAGCATTGTCAGGGGAAGGGGGCGTTGACCTTTCACCCGCCTCCATCCGCAGTGTTCTGGCAGATTTGGAAGCAAATGGATTGCTCGCCGCGCCGCATACTAGCGCTGGCCGCATGCCAACCGACAGCGGCTTGCGCATATTTGTTGATGGCATGATGCGGGTTGCAGAACCCAGCACAGCAGAGCGCGCCGCAATTGAAGAACGCTTGTCAGAGCCCGGACCGATTGAGCAGGCGCTAGAAAACGCCAGCGCGATGTTGTCTGACCTGTCAGGTGCAGCAGGCATGGTGATGGTGCCTCAGCGCGAGGCGCAATTGGCGCAGTTCAGCTTGGTCGATTTGGGTTCAGGACGGGCTTTGGCGGTTTTGGTGGGCGAGGATGGCGCGGTTGAAAACCGTGTTGTTGAATTGGGTGGGCCGGTGACAGCTAGCGCTTTGGAGCAGGCCAGCAATTACATCACCGCACGCCTAACGGGCCGAACTCTCGGCGAAGCCTCCGCATCCATGCGGGCCGAAATTGCGGCAGGAAAATCGCAATTGGACGCCGTTAGCCGCGGCCTTGTTGAAAGCGGGCTGGCCGTTTGGAGCGAGGACACCGCGCAGCGGCCTGTCTTGATCGTGCGCGGCCAAGCAAACCTGCTGGACGACGAAGCATTGGGTGATATTGAACGCGTGCGATCGCTTCTGGATGATCTGGAAAACAAGCAATCTGTCGCCGCTTTGCTCGACAGTGCGCGCGATGCCGATAGCACGCGCATATTTATCGGCAGCGAGAACCGTCTGTTCGCGCTTTCTGGCTCCTCTGTCATCGCTTCCCCCTACCGTGACCGCGAAGGCCGCGTCGTTGGAGTGTTGGGCGTAATCGGCCCCACGCGCTTGAATTACGCGCGCGTCGTCCCCATGGTTGATTTAACAGCCCGATCGCTGGGCAAACTTATTAGATAGCTGGACCTTTTTACAATGAACGGAAATGAAAAAACCGGTGGCCCTCAGGACACCTCGGAAGCCATCAACACGGATGCAGCCGACCGCGAAATCGCCGAGGAAATGGCGAAAGAATTAGAGGGCGTACCGGAGCAATTCCTCGATGATGGCAATGGCGATGAGGAAGAAGACAGCGTCGAGGATGCGCTGGCGATGCTGCGCGACGATGTAGAAAAGCAAAAGCAAGAAGTGCTTTATGCCAAGGCGGAAACGCAAAATGTGCGCCGCCGGATGGAAAAAGACATCAGCGATGCACGCGCCTATGCCGCAACTGGTTTTGCGCGCGACATTCTCAGCGTGGCCGACAACCTCAGCCGCGCGATTGAATCGGTCCCGCAAGAATTGCGCGATGATGAGAAGCTTAAAGGGCTGGTTGCCGGTATCGAAGCCACCCAGCGCGAAGTCGACAAAGTGTTCGGCCAGCACGGCATTGAACGCGTTGAGGCAATGGGCAAACCGCTCGACCCCAACCAGCACCAAGCAATGATGGAAGTGCCAACAGACGAGCACGAGCCAGGCACGATTATTCAAGAAATGCAATCAGGCTATATGATCAAAGATCGCTTGCTGCGCCCAGCCATGGTGGGTGTCGCGAAGAAGCCGGATTAATGTAAATGTGTTCCTCGGAGCGGGTGTTGGCTTTTACCCATCCGCTCCCGGAAAATTCACCAAACGATCATAAACAGAGACGTCACTCACGCCTGTAACAGGCACGCCGTTCCTCAGCAGAAACGCGTGTTTCACAATCTCTGCCTGCTGCTCAATGCCGTATTTGCTGAGAGCCCATGCCGGTTTCAGCGCGTAATCATAACGCGCCCACGGCATGCGGTTCAGCACCAGATACCAGCTTCCACGCGTCTGTGTTTGCCAAATATGGGTCATTTCGTGAATGAAATGCGCTTGGCGGTAGATGCTTTCCGTCGCAAAATCCTCGCAATAGCCATCGCCCTTGGGATGGAAATGCATGTGACCGCGCGGGGCCATTGTTATGTGCTTGGGCTGAAACGGAAACCACTTGCGCCGCCGGATTTTCACAGCGGCATAGTCAATCGCCGTACCAAACATCGTCTTGGCCAGCGCTATCTCGCCCGGCGTCAATAGACGCTCCCCTCCCACAGGGCAGGAGGGGATGGCCATATCCGTCATATCGTTAGAGTGACCTGCGTTCAGCGTGCATCACCGGCGGCAAGAATTTCAGCGTCAAAGCTATGCTTGTCACCGCCGGAAATGATTAGCGTGACCTCTGCGGTGCCACCAGGTTTCAAATCGGCAGACGGCTCCATCGCCATTATATGCAGATCACCCGGCTTAAAGCTGACCGTATCGCCCTTTTTTACGGGGATCATGCCAGCATCCATCATCTGGACCTCTAGGTTCCATTCGCCATAAGTGTGCAGCATCGCGCTGCCGGTGCCTTCAACATCGGCCGCTCGGAGAGAAAACGGACGATCGCCGTCATATTTGGCTTCGAAATACACAGCGGCCGGATTGCCCTCTACCGCGTTCAGCACCATGCGGGCATCGCTGATTTCAAGACCGGGGATACCGTCGACCTCGGCCGGCGCTTCTTCGGCGCCTCCGCATGCGGTGAGTGTGAAGGTTGATGCGAGCAATAGTGCCGCTGAAAGGCTCTTAATGTTCATTTGAATAATACCCCCTGTAATACATCTCTGTGAATCTAGAGCGGTCAATCCCTTGTGCCAAGCAAAACCGCACCTATATCGCCTTTTAGAACATGTAATTTACGCAACGACGGACCGAGCCGCCTACCGGTTTTGCCCATTGGGGAAACCAACGCAGCGGTGTCCTGAACTAGAATGGAATTGAAGATATAATGGCAAAAGTTATCGGTATTGATCTGGGCACGACCAACTCGTGTGTGGCGGTTATGGACGGCGGCAAGCCGAAGGTAATTGAAAACGCAGAGGGCGCGCGCACTACGCCGTCTATTGTGGCTTTCACCAAGGAAGAAGAGCGGCTAATCGGTCAGCCTGCGAAACGCCAAGCGGTCACCAATCCTGACAACACTTTGTTCGCAATCAAGCGCCTCATCGGCCGCCGTTTTGACGATCCATTGACGAAAAAGGACATGAAGCTTGTTCCTTATGACATCGTCAAAGGTAAGAACGGCGATGCTTGGGTCAAGGCGGGCGGCGATGAATTTTCGCCTAGCCAAATCTCCGCATTCATCTTGCAAAAGATGAAAGAGACAGCGGAAAGTTATCTCGGCGAAACAGTGACGCAGGCGGTTATTACCGTGCCTGCTTACTTTAACGATGCACAGCGTCAGGCGACAAAAGACGCCGGCCAAATAGCTGGCCTCGAAGTTTTGCGCATCATCAACGAGCCAACGGCGGCGGCGCTGGCTTACGGCATGGACAAGGACGATGGGAAAACCATCGCTGTTTATGACCTTGGCGGCGGTACGTTTGACGTTTCCGTGCTAGAAATTGGCGACGGCGTTTTCGAAGTGAAATCCACCAATGGCGATACGTTCCTTGGCGGTGAAGACTTTGACAATACGATTGTTGAGCATCTCGCAGAAGCCTTCAACAAGAAAGAAAATATGGATCTGAAGGCGGATAAGCTTGCGCTGCAACGTCTGAAAGAAGCCGCTGAAAAAGCGAAGATCGAACTGTCCAGCTCGGCCACGACCGAGGTCAACCTGCCGTTTATCACAGCGCGCATGGATGGCGGCAGCTCCACACCTTTGCACCTTGTTGAAACCATCACACGCGCTGACCTTGAAAAAATGGTTGGCGATCTGATCAAGCGCACGCTTGAGCCTTGCAAAAAGGCAATTGCCGATGCTGGCGTTTCCAAAGGCGACATTGACGAAGTGATCTTGGTGGGCGGCATGACCCGCATGCCTAAAGTTCGCGAAGTCGTAGAAGAGTTCTTTGGCGCAAAACCACATACCGGCGTGAACCCCGATGAAGTGGTTGCCATGGGCGCCGCCATTCAGGCCGGCGTTTTGCAGGGCGATGTTAAAGATGTTCTGCTGCTCGACGTGACACCATTGTCGCTCGGGATCGAAACAGCGGGCGGTATCTTCACCCGCATGATCGATCGCAACACGACGATCCCAACGAAAAAGTCGCAGACCTTCTCAACCTTTGAGGATAATCAGCAGGCCGTGACCATCCGCGTCTTCCAAGGCGAGCGGGAAATGGCTTCTGACAACAAGATGCTCGGTCAGTTTGATCTGGTTGGCATTCCATCTGCGCCGCGCGGTGTTCCGCAAATTGAAGTGACGTTCGATATTGATGCCAATGGCATTGTGAACGTATCTGCGAAAGATAAGGGCACCGGCAAAGAGCAGAACATCAAAATCCAAGCCTCTGGCGGTTTGTCAGACAATGACATCGATCAAATGGTTCAAGACGCGGAGAAATTCGCAGATGAAGACAAGAAGCGACGCGAGGCGGCTGAAGGTCGGAACCAAGCGGACAGCCTTGTCCACGCCACTGAAAAGCAGCTCGAAGAGCATGGCGAGAAGGTTGATGCCGATACGAAGGCCGAAGTCGAAGCCGCATTGGCTGAAACCAAGACCGCTCTTGAGGGTGATGACGTCGATGCGATCAACGCCAAAGCACAGGTCCTTACAGAAAGCGCCATGAAAATGGGCCAGCAAATCTATGAGGCCGAGCAAGCCAATGCTCCTTCACCTGAAGAAGAGGGCTATGATGCTGGCGAAACTTCGGCTGATGAAGACGTCGTAGACGCTGAATTCTCCGAAGTGGATGACGAGAAGAAAGACTAACACCGGTTAAGATCAAGGTCCGCCGTGCCGTTATAGGTGCAGCGGACCTTTGGTTTTGCACGCTCAGCCTTAGAGGATAGCGACGATGGCAACGACCGGCACAGATTACTACGAGGAGCTTGGGGTCGCGCGCGACGCCGATGCTGCTGCGTTAAAATCTGCATACCGCAAACTCGCAATGAAATATCATCCAGATCGCAATCCGGGTGATGCTTCCGCTGAGGCGCGCTTCAAAGCAATCGGTGAGGCTTATGAAGCGTTGAAAGATCCGCAAAAGCGCGCAGCTTACGACCGGTATGGCCATGAAGCCTTCCAGCAAGGCATGGGCGGAATGGGCGGCGGCGCTGGTGGCCCCCAAGGCGATTTCGGCGATATTGGCGATATATTTGAATCCATTTTCGGCGGCGCATTTGGCGGCGGCGGTGGCGGCGGTCAACGTCAGCAACAACGGCGCGGCGCAGACCTGCGCTATGACATGGAAATCACGCTGGATGATGCCTTCCACGGCAAATCCTCCACCATTGAAATCGAAGTCTCGCGCGCCTGCGAGCCGTGCGAAGGCTCAGGCGCAACACCGGGCACGAGCGAGCGCGGATGCAACACCTGCGGCGGCATGGGTAAAGTGCGCGCCAAGCAAGGCTTCTTCGTGGTCGAGCGGCCGTGCCCGACTTGCAACGGCCGCGGCGCTGTTATCGAGGATCCGTGCCGCGAATGCCGCGGGGAAGGTCGCGTCGACATGCCGCAAACGCTGGAGGTGGAAATTCCGCCCGGCGTCGATACGGGCACGCGCATCCGCTTGTCTGGCAAAGGCGAGGCTGGCCCGCGCGGCGCACCGGCTGGTGATCTCTATATCTTCGTGCACGTGCGCGAGCACGAACTGTTCGTGCGCGAGGGCACCACGCTCGCCACAAGAGTGCCGATTAGCTTCACCACTGCATCGCTGGGCGGCAGTGTAGATATTCCTGATTTGGACGGCGACACCAACACGCTCGACATTCCAGCAGGGATACAATCGGGCAAGCAATTGCGCATTCGCGGGGCAGGTATGCCTGTTCTGCAAGGGCGCGGACGCGGCGATCTTGTGGTCGAGATTGCAGTGGAAACACCCACCAAACTCAGCAAAGCGCAGCGCGAAATTCTCGAGCAATTTAGGGAAACGGAGACAGGCGAAGAATGCCCCGAAAGCCGAGGTTTCTTCGACAAGCTCAAGGACGCTTTCACCACTTAATTGCTTGGCGCCCAATACCGCATTAGCCATTCGACATTCTGCGCGCATCCCGTTAGCTATAGTGGCCAACAGGGAGAACTCCGCAATGCTGAAATACACCGCACCGTTCGCACTCGGCCTATTGCTTGCAACAGACGCATCTGCACAAAATGATTTTGAGAAAGTCGAGATCAAAACCGAAGAAATCGCACCCGGCATCGCGGTCCTTTTCGGCGCTGGCGGAAATATCGGCGTTAGTCACGGCGAAGACGCGACCACGATCATCGATGATCAGTTCGCGCCGCTCTCAGGCAAGATTGAAGCAGCCATTGCGGAGCTTGGCGCGAAGCCGGTTAAATATGTGATCAATACGCATTGGCACTATGATCACACCGGCGGGAATGAGCATTTCGGCAAGACCGGTGCGACGATCTTTGCCCATGATAATGTCCGCGTGCGCATGGCATCGGGCGGCATGGCAGGCGGCACAGATACTCCGCCGGCACCAAAGGATGCACTGCCTGTTGTCACTTTTGAACGCGGCGTCACCATGCATTTGAACGGCGATACGATCGATGTGATCTTCCTTGGCGGCGGGCATACAGACGGCGACAGCATCGTGCGTTGGCGCGAAAAGAACGTCGTTCATATGGGCGATCTCTACTTCAAAATCCCCGGCTGGCCCTTTGTCGACACACAGTCAGGCGGCGATGTTGAGCATTTGCTTTTCTCCATCGATAGCGCGATTTCCATGATGGATGGAAACACCCGTGTCATTCCTGGCCACGGCCCCATGTCCAACCGCGCTGAGCTGATTGCTTACCGCAATGTTGTGGGCGAAGCGGTCACACGGATCAAAGCGTTGAAGAATTCTGGCACCAGCTTGGAGGAAGCCATTGCCGCAAAACCTTTGGACAGTTTTGAGCGCGGCGAGGGCTTTATCAGCGGTGATGCATTTGTCGGCGCAGTGTGGCGCAGCCTCGATTAAAGGCGCACATCTCAGCCCATCTCGGCTTTGGCCTCATTTGGCCTCGTCTGGCCTCGCGCTCCAAAATGGCTATTTAAAGCGCTGCACAATTTCTTTTCGCAGCTGTTTGACGAGCCGTTTCGCGCAGCGTCCAGCGGCTAATTCCTCATCCATAACGGCGAGGAATGCGCGCTTTTTAAAGCCTGCGACCAAAGCCTCTGGCATGGGTTCATCCAGCGTTGAGCAGATCAAATCGACCATGCGCTCTGCCCCGTGCAGCCGTCCCCACAGATAGTCATTTTCGCGGTAATCGCGACTGAAAAACGCACCGAAATTATAGAATTCTGTGCCCTTCAAAGTCGCGCGCGTTCCGCCATCGCGAATGGAGCGCGCGTCATCAGGCGAGATGCGATCAATCTTCACTGCATCATATTCCGTGAGGCCCTTATTGCGGATCAGCGGGAAGGTCGCGACATCATAAAATGGGAAGCCGAGGTAGGTCAAAAGCATCCGGCGGCGAAGGGATTTGGGCATTTTTTCCAAAGCTTGGGCGAGCAATTCCTCGGCATAATCATCGGCACTGGAAAGGTCGCGCACCTGCGCCAAATGGTCCAGAACAGCGCCCGGATTGACGAGGCAATTGGCCGATAATCCACCAAACTCATCACCAAGCCGCTCAATCTTCTCACGCTCAAAATAAAGCCCAAGCAGCTCGTAAATCGTCTCGCGCGCCAGATCGAGGGCATCATCGGAAATCGTCGGATCACGCTCCCAATCGCGCGATAAACGCCGAGCCAGCAACCGCAAACGGCGCAGGCGAAAGCCGATATCGTGCCCTTTAAAAAAGGCGATGGCTTCTTCATTTGCGCCGCCAGAAGGCTCCGCTAGAGAGACCAATCCGCGCGTTTCTAACTCGCGCCGGAACGCATCCTCGATAGGGCCAGAATCCGGCAAGCCCAATTGCGGGGCCGCCTGCAATGTGACCCGCGCAAGCCGTTCGATAATGCTGGAAAACTTTGTCTGAGCATAGGAATGATAGGCGTAACTCGCCTGCTCTGCGGCGGCCTGCTGCGCTTTTTTGCGCCAGTTTTTGAGGCGCGGGGGCGAGGGCCGATTGAGGAAAAGCGTGCGGCCAAACAGTTTTTCAACGGCGGCCTCCACCTCAGGACGCAGGCCAGCGACGATGCGCTTCATCCGCTCCGCATCGCGCGATTGTTGTTCCAATTCTTCCAGATTGTCGCGAATAGGCTGCTCGCGCGGGATGGTCGACAAGGAGCCAAAGATCGCAGCGAAGAAACCAACGGGACGCCCCACTTCCTCGCGGATCGTGCCGAACCGGTCGGGGCGCGGATCGATATAGACAAAGCGCCGATCAACCTCGCGCTGGGCAGGGCGGCCCGCAAGCGCATCGGTTGCTCCACCAAAGGGCGCATTCACCAGCACAGAGCCATCAATCAGCGAAATACTATCCGCCGTTCCCTCGCGCAGATGGATCGGCATGATCCGCTTTAGGAACGCCTCGCGTCCGTGCCATTCATGACCGCGCTCTGCGGCCAATGCATCAATCTCTGCCAATTGCAGAGGCGGAAAGGCGCCCGGAAAACTGGCGGTCGAGCGCGCGGCCATGGTGAGTTCAAGCAGATTGGTGATGCCAGTGCCAGCTACCGGCGGAGTGCGGCTGGAGAAGGCAATAGGCATGCGGTGCTCAGTCTCTTCCACAACCGGCGGAGTGTTGAGGCGCAGCAATTCCAAATGCCCGCGGAAATCAGTGGCGGTTACGAACAGATCAATCGGATGACCCGGCGGAAGCAGCGGCTTCTCAACCTCGCTTTCCTGCATTGCGGTCAAAGCATCGAATAGCAAAGCGCTGAAATTGGGGCCGGAGAAGGGCGGGCTGAACCAGCGTCCCCGCACCAACTTGGAAACTTTCGCGCGCACTTCGCTGCGGGTTTCAGGCGCGACGCTTTCGCTCACCGCATTGCCCGGACGGCGCAGCACCCATTCAGCGAGCGGCTGTGCCCAGATCTTTGCGTAACGCCACAGTGGCTCCGCCTCTGGATCGACAAGCTCGTCAATATCAGCATTTTCCAGCCACAGATCGGTTAGCGGCTCTAGCGATTGGCCCGAATGAATGGCTTGCGCAAGGAACACCGCATTGATCCCGCCCGCACTCGCGCCGGTCAAAATATCAGGCATGAAGCGCAATTTCAGCTCGTGCCGGTCCGCAATCGTCTCCAGCAAATCGCGGTATATATCGCCGACGCCGCCCTTTGCCGGAGCGCCATCATGCGTATCGCGGCTGGCCCGCGCCAAATGCCAGATTTCTTTGGTGACGCCGTGCATATAGACCGCAAGGCTGACACCGCCGTAGCAAACGAGGGCAAGACGGAGTTCTTTTTGACGCATAGCTTCTGAATAAGGGGATATTTCCCGAATGCAATTGCGTTCCACTTATGTTCTGATTAAAGCCTGTGCATGGCTAAGTCGAAAAAACGTTTTGTCTGCGCATCTTGCGGCAGTGTCTCCCAAAAATGGCAGGGGCAATGTCCCGATTGCGGGGAATGGAACACGCTGAGCGAAGAAGCACCAGCAACGGTGTTTTCACAAAAGCATGATTTGTCGAGCGGCGGGCGGGCGGTGAAATTCGTGCCCTTGGATGCCCCAACCAAATTGCCGACGCGCCGCCCCACCGGCTCCAGCGAGTTGGACCGCGCATTGGGCGGGGGGCTAGTCCCCGGCTCTGCCATTTTGATGGGCGGTGATCCGGGTATTGGTAAGTCGACTCTATTGCTCCAAACAGCCGCACGTATTGCCAAGGATGGCGGCAATGTCGTTTATGTCAGCGGCGAAGAAGCGGCGGGCCAAGTCCGCATGCGGGCCGCGCGGTTGGGGCTGGCGGATGCGCCGCTGCAATTGGCGTCAGAAACATCGGTGCGCGATATTCTCACTACGCTGGGATCAATGGGCGCGCCCGATATGCTAGTGATCGATTCCATCCAAACCATGCATTCCGACACAATCGAAGGCGCACCGGGCACAGTCAGCCAAGTGCGCGGCTGCGCCCTGGAATTGATTCGTTACGCGAAAGAGGCTGGCACTGTGCTTGTGCTGGTTGGCCATGTGACCAAGGATGGCAATATCGCTGGCCCGCGCGTGCTGGAACATATGGTCGATGTTGTGATGAGTTTTGAAGGTGAGCGCAGCCATCAATACCGCATCTTGCGCGCGCTCAAGAACCGTTTTGGCGCAGTCGATGAAATCGGCGTGTTCTCCATGGAGAGTGAAGGTCTAACGGAAGTTTCTAACCCCTCTATGCTGTTCCTCTCAGGGCGCGACGCACCATTAGCAGGCAGCGCGGTGTTCCCTGCATTGGAAGGAACGCGGCCCGTGCTGGTGGAGATACAGGCGCTGATCGTTCGGTTGCAATCTGGTGCAACCCCGAGGCGCTCTGTTGTTGGCTGGGAAAACAGCCGCTTAGCGATGTTGCTTGCCGTTTTGGAAGCGCGTTGCGGGCTGAATTTTAGTTCGGCAGAAGTGTATTTGAACATTGCAGGCGGATATCGTTTGTCTGATCCCGGCGCCGATTTGGCCGTGGCGGCTGCATTGGTTTCCGCGTTGGCGGATAAACCTTTGCCCTCACAAAGTGTTTGGTTTGGCGAGCTGTCCTTGGCGGGCGAAGTACGGCCCGTCTCTCATGCAGACTTGCGCACAAAAGAGGCGGCAAAACTGGGTTTTGGCAAAGGCTTTGGCCCGCCGGACAGCAAGGTAAAAACCGCCAAGCTTGAATATGGCTCAATCAAGCAAGCTTCAAACCTCGTTGACCGGATCATGGGATCAGCATAGTCACATGGTATAATGACCGGGTTCGACATCATCGTTTTAATTATCGTCGGCGTGGCTGCGGTGGGCGGCTTCATGCGCGGATTGGTGCAAGAAGTGCTCTCGCTAGCCGCTTGGGTGCTGGCGGGCTTTGCGATTCTCTATCTGCATAAGCCTTTGACAGCGGCATTGCTCAATTACCTCGATACGCAGCCTGCTACATCGCTTCTGGCGTTTACGTTGCTGCTGCTCATCCCATACGCTGCGATGAAATTGATTGCTGGCAATGCAGGCGAGGCTTCACGCAATTCTGTTTTGGGGCCGATTGACCGTGTGCTGGGTTTTGGCTTTGGCGCGGTGAAGGGCACGTTGATCGCGATCTTTGCCTTTTCCGTGCTGGCCTTGGGCTATGACACGATCTGGGGTTATAAGGGACGACCCGTTTGGATCAGCACAGCGCGCACGTATCCGGTGGTGGATGCAGGTTCACGCAGCCTTGTGACAATGATTGCAGAACGCCGCGAAGAGCTACGCGAACAAAGCGAAGCCAATAGTGAGTGAAGCGATAGATGCGTCTGGCCGCAAAACTGCCGCAGCCAAACTCTATTCCCCGCAATTATTGGGGCTCGCCACGCAGCTTGCCAATTTCCCACTGACCCAAGATTTGCCGCACGCCCATGAAGCACGGTCTCGCACTTGCGGTAGCACGGTCACGGTCGGGCTAAAGCTGGGCGAGGGCGATGCAATTGAGCGCATAGGCTGCAAAGTTTCCGCCTGCGCTGTCGGTCAAGCCGCTGCCGCCATCATGGCAAGCGACATCAAGGGCCGGACGCTGGCCGACGTTCAGCGCGCTCTATCCCAAATTGAAGGCTGGTTAAAAGAGGGCGGTAATGCGCCGGAATGGCCCAGCTTTGACGCCCTGCTTCCCGTCCTCCCACATGCGGGGCGCCATGGCGCACTGCTTCTGCCCTGGCAAGCCGCATTAGGGGCACTTTCCATCAGCGAAGCTGCAAGCTAAAGCAGGCGCAAGACAACAGACGTTCGGGGGAATTATGTCAGACAGCGCTCAAACAGCGGAAATCCGTGAGCCAAGCGAAAATGAGATCAAGCTTGTCATCGGTGCCAGTTCTGCGGGCACAATTTTTGAATGGTATGATTTCTTCATTTACGGCACGCTGGCCTATATTTTGAAAGATGCGTTTTACGATGTAAGCGACCCGACGCTGGCATTGTTGCTGGTGTGGTCGACCTTTGCGCTCGGCTTTGCCTTCCGCCCGATTGGCGCGATCCTTTTCGGTTATCTTGGCGATAAGCTTGGGCGCAAATACACTTTCCTTGTGACCGTTACCCTCATGGGCATCGCCACGGCCGGTGTTGGCCTCATCCCGACAGTGGACACGTTAAAGGCCAATTACGGCGAGCAATATGTCATCATTGCACCGATTATCGTGATATTCCTCAGGGTGATCCAAGGCTTGGCGCTTGGCGGTGAATATGGCGGCGCGGCGATCTATGTGGCTGAACATGCGCCACCTGAAAAGCGCGGGTTTTACACCAGCTTTATCCAAGCCAGCGTCGCCGGGGGCTTTGTCCTTTCGATCATTGTGGTCTTGCTTTGCCGTTGGCTCATCCCTGATGAAGCCTTTGCAGATTGGGGCTGGCGTGTGCCGTTCCTACTGTCGATCTTCCTTCTCGCGATTTCCTTGTGGATGCGCCTGAAGCTTTCAGAGAGCCCCGTTTTCCAAGCGATGAAAGCATCGGGCGAGACGGCGGGCAATCCCTTCATCGAAAGCTTCACTTACCCCGGCAATAAGAAGCGCATTTTCGTCGCGCTTTTCGGAGTCTCCGGTATTTTGACCACGATCTGGTACACGGCGTTCTTCTCCAGCATGTCCTTCCTGAAAGGCAATATGCGGCTGGATGAAGGCACGGTGGAAATCATCCTGCTTATCGCTGGCCTTTTGTCGCTCGGCCTTTATCTGATCGTTGGCAAATGGTCGGACCGTGTGGGCCGTAAGAAGCCGATTATCATTGGCGCATTGGCGACTTTGGTCACCCTATTCCCTATATTCTGGTTCATGGGCAGCCTTGCCAATCCGGGCCTTGCCGAAGCAGCTGAGCGCACACCCGTTGTGGTCAGCGGCGAGCAATGCGTCACCGATCCCTTCGCGGAATTGTTCGACCGTGAACAAACGCCTTGCGGCAAGATTTTGAGCACTTTGACCGGCAGCGGTGTGTCTTACAATCTGGAGGCAGGCGGCGAGCTGGGTGTGACCGTTGGCGGCGAAACTGTCACGATTGCACCCGAATGGCTCGAAGAGGCTGAAGGCAGTGCGACATTGCGCAGCACTGGCTTGCAAGAAGCGCTGACGAAATCAGGTTTTGATTTCACGCGTCAGGTTCCGCCGATAGCAAACATCATTGGTATCATCGCGGCATTGCTTGCGCTCGGCCTTTTATCGGCTCTGACCTATGGGTCGGTTGCAGCGCTCCTGTCAGAGATGTTTCCACCAAAAATCCGCTACAGCTCCATGTCCATTCCTTACCATATTGGCGCAGGCTATTTGGGCGGTTTCCTGCCGTTGATCGCGGGCGTCATTGTGGCGAGTACGGGCAATATATACTCCGGACTTTGGTACACATGGGGCGTGGTTGCTTTTGGTTTGGTCGTCGCATGGTGGGGCCTTGCTGGCGGACCTCCAACAGACTTTAGCGATGAATACACAAACAATGGTTGAAGCCCCGCCGCCAAGCTTGCGGCTTCGGATTGATACGCAGGCGCTGGCGCATAATTACCACGCTTTGGATGCCATGTCGGGCAACGCAAAAGCGGGGGCAGCTGTCAAAGCCAATGCGTATGGCCTTGGAGTGGATACTTGCGTGCCGGTGCTGCGCGATGCTGGTGCCGATCTATTTTATATCGCGCATTGGGGTGAGGTTGAGCCCCTGCTTCCTCATGTGGATGCAAGCAATATTCGCGTATTGCACGGCGTGGGTAATCCGGAAGAAGCCGCCTATGCAAAAGCGACGGGCGCGGTTCCCGTTATCAACTCGCTGCATCAGGCGAAGATTTGGACTGGCGCTAGCGGCGAGTTGTGTGATCTAATGATCGACACAGGTATCAACCGGCTCGGCATTTCTGCGCATGAGATCGGCGATCCCGCTGTTCAAGCGCTCAATGTGGATTGCCTCATGTCGCATCTCGCCAGCGCGGATGAAGACAGCCCTATGAATGCGCGCCAACTGGCTGCGTTCCAAGCCTGCACGGGCTCTATAGCCCACAAACGCCTCAGCTTGGCGAACAGCGCAGGCATCGCGCTGGGCTCGGAATACGCATTCGATGTAACGCGTCCGGGATTGTCGCTTTATGGCGGAATAGCACGGCCAGAATTGGCTGAAGTGATCCGCCAAGTGGCTTACCCAGAAGCCGCCATCATGCAAAAACGCACGCTGTCCGCGGGCGAGGGGGTTGGTTACAATTGCACCTTCACCGCGCCTAATGCGATGGAAGTGGGCGTCGTCTCCATCGGCTATGCTGACGGTCTCCTGCGCAGCTGGCACACAGGCACAAATGGCCCCTATTTGCTGCATGGCGAAAGACGCCTCCCATTGCTCGGCAAAATATCCATGGATATGGTCGTGGTGGATCTGTCACAGGCGCCGGAATTGACAGAAGGCGACTGGCTTTCGCTGCCCTATATGTTGCAGCATGCTGCGCAGCAAAGCTCTGTTTCTCAATATGAATTGCTGACAATCCTCGGCTATAGATTTGAGCGCATTTAGCACATTTCGTACAGCGCCCATTGCTGCGATGTTGCACTGCACATTGTGCAGGTGCTAAGAGGTGCGCAATCTACAACCAAGGAATTGCGAAATGGCCAAAAAGGCTAAAGATGACGGCGGGACCGTAATCATCAAGAAATACGCCAATCGGCGGCTCTATAACACTAGCTCCTCCAGCTATATTACGCTGGATGATTTGGCGAAAATGGTGCGTGAAAACGTCGATTTTCAAGTGATTGATGCGAAGAAGGGCGATGACATCACCCATACCATCCTCACGCAAATCATTGTTGAGGAAGAAACCAATGGCGAGCAAATGCTGCCCGTCAGTTTCCTGCGCCAATTGATCGGCATGTATGGCAATTCCATGCAGTCACTAATGCCGTCTTACCTTGAGGCGAGCATGGCCAATTTTAGCCAGAACCCCGGCAAAATCCGCGAGGCTTTGGAAAAAGGGATAGAAAGCACGCCCTTCGCCAAAATCCATGAGAACAATATGGCGATGATGAAAGCGGCCACTAGCGCCTTTATGCCGGGCAGCTCACCATCTCCCAAGCCAGCGCCAGAACCTGCGCCCGCTGAAAATACTTCAGACAGCGAAATCGCTCTTTTGCGCGAACAAATGGCGCAGATGCAAAAGAAGCTGGACGAGCTTGGGAAATAGGGCGAACAGCCTGCATACCTTCCAAGAACACGATAATTAGACAAACGAAAGCTGCGCAAACCCTTATGCCTGAAATCCGCCACGCCCTCACCAAAAAACGCGAAGACGATTTTGCTGCTTGGTATCAAGAAGTCATCACTGCCGCCGATATGGCCGAGGAATCGGGTGTACGCGGCTGTATGGTGATTAAGCCGTGGGGCTACGGAATATGGGAGCGTATCCAGCGTCTGCTTGATGACCGGATCAAAGCGGCTGGCGTGCAAAACTGCTACTTCCCGATATTCATCCCGCTCGCCAATTTTGAGCGTGAAGCGGAACATGTCGACGGTTTTGCCAAGGAAATGGCGGTCGTCACCCATCACCGTTTGATAGATGATGGTTACGGCAAATTGATCCCTGATCCTGCCGCGAAATTGGAAGAGCCGCTGGTCGTGCGACCTACCTCTGAAACCATCATTGGCGATGCAATGGCGCGCTGGGTGCAAAGCTGGCGGGATCTTCCGCTGATGACGAACCAATGGGCCAATGTGGTTCGCTGGGAAATGCGCACGCGAATGTTCCTGCGCACGAGCGAATTTCTCTGGCAAGAAGGGCATACGGCCCACGAGACTCAGGCTGATGCCGAAAGCGAAACGCAGCGGGCCTTGGAAATGTACCGGGCCTGCGCCGAGGAAGATCTCGCAATGCCGGTTGTGACGGGTGAGAAGCCAGAGAATGAACGTTTTCCCGGCGCGGTTGAAACATGGTCGATCGAAGCGATGATGCAGGATGGCAAAGCCTTGCAGGCTGGCACATCGCATTATCTCGGTACGAATTTCAGCGAAGCGGCCGGCATCAAATATCAAAACCAAGAGGGGCAAGAAGCCCTGTGCCACACTACCAGTTGGGGCGTTTCTACCCGCATGATCGGCGGCGTTATTATGACCCACGGCGATGATGATGGTTTACGCGTTCCTCCTGCGATTGCGCCGCAGCAAGTGGTGATCCTGCCCATGCTGCGCGGCAAAGATGCAGAAGCGGATGCGGCTTTGGTCGCCTATTGCGAGGAATTGCGCGCCAATATCGCCAAAGAACGCGCGCTCGATGAACGCGTGCGCGTGCTGCTCGATACGCGTCCGGGCAAGGCTGCTGCGAAACGCTGGGCTTATGTGCGCAAAGGCGCGCCTGTAATTATCGAAGTCGGCAGCCGCGATATGGAAGGCGGCGTCGTCAGCCTAATCCGCCGCGACCAATTGTGGAACATGGAAACCGGCAAAGCGAATTTCCAAACGCCTTCGCGCGATGAAGCCGCCGCCGGTATCGGCGCCATGCTGGAAGATATCCAAACCGCCTTGTTCGCTGAAGCCGCTGCGCGCCGCGATGCCAATATCACGCGCGGTGTAAGCTCGCTTGATGATGTGGCAGCGCATTATTCCAGCGATGCCAAATACCCAGGTTGGGTTGAGGTTCAATGGGCCAAGCCTACCGGTGCAGCATTGGAAAAAGTGGTCGAGACTTTGAAAGAGCATAAGCTCACCATTCGCAATGTTCCCATTGGCGCAGAACCTGCCGATGGCGCTTGCATATTTACCGGCGAGCCTGCCGCCGAACGCATTCTGCTCGCGCGGTCATATTAAATTGGCTCAGTTCAAACCGCGCCCGCCCGCTGGCCTTCCTTCGCGGGAGCAAGTGCTAGAATTTATCGAAACGTCTGAGGGGCCAGCAGGCAAGCGCGAGATCGGCAAGCATTTCGGGCTCAAAGGCCAAGAGAAAATCGCGCTCAAAAAATTGCTCAAAGACATGGCGGCTGAAGGCCTGATCGACGGCAAGAAATCGGCTTACACGCAAATGGGCGGCGTGCCCAAAGTGACTGCGCTGCGGGTTGTTGAAATAGAGGATGGCGAGCCAGTTGCTATTCCCGACAATTGGTCCGCCGACGCGCCGGCAGACCCGCCGCGTTTGATCGTGCGCGAGGGCAAGAAGGCGAAAAATGGCCGCGCTTTTCCTGCGCTGAAAGTAGGCGACAGAGTGCTTGCCCGGACAGAGCAAACAGACGGCGTATGGCGCGCCGAGGTAATGAAAAAATTGCCCGCCGCCAGTGAAGGCATGATGGGCGTTGTCGAAGTGGATGGTTCGGGCAAAGCATGGCTCGCCCCCGTCGATAAACGCATCCGCCATTCCTCGCCGATTTCAGATTTGGGCGGGGCTGAAAACGGTCAACTTGTCTTTGCTGAAAGCACGGGCCGCTCAGCCAAATCCGCGGTCAAAGTCACGCAGGTCGTCGGCGATCCGCTTGCGCCAAAATGTTTCAGTCTGATTGCGATTGCTAAACACGGCATTCCGCACAGCTTCCCGCTCGAAGTGCCCGAGGCAGCCACGCTCGCTTCGCAAATTCCGCTGGGTGAGGGGCGCGAAGACTTGCGCGCGCTTCCTATTGTCGCGATTGATCCAGCAGATGCCCGCGATCACGATGATGCGATATGCGCGACGCCAGACGGCAAGGGCGGCTTTGACGCGGTCATCGCGATTGCGGACGTATCCTATTACGTTCGGCCCGGCAGCCCGATTGACCGCGAGGCTAGAAAGCGCGGCAATTCGGTCTATTTCCCTGACCGCGTTGTGCCGATGCTCCCCGAAATTCTCAGCAATGAAGTTTGCTCGTTAAAAATGGGCGCAGACCGCGCGGCCATGGCGTGCCATTTGCACATTGATGCGAGCGGCAAAATATCAAACTTCCGCTTTACCAGAGCGCTCGTGCAAATCGCGCATAACCATGCTTATGAAGACGCACAGGCCGCCATCGACAGCGGCAATCCGCCAGAGCATTTGGCGAATTTGTGGGCTGCATGGGAGGCTTTGGCAAAAGCGCGCGCTGACCGTGATCCGCTCAATCTCGATCTGCCCGAACGCCGCGTTGTGTTGAACGATGCGGGACAGATTGAAGAAATCGCCGTTCGCGAGCGTTTGGATGCCCACCGCGTTGTCGAAGACTTTATGATTGCGGCCAATGTTGCCGCAGCCAAAGCGCTAGAGAACAAAACCGCACCAGTGGTCTACCGCGTCCACGAAACGCCAAGCCGCGAAAAACTGATTTCCCTGCGCGAATATCTTGGCACTTTGGGTAAAAAGCTGGCGCTTGGCCAAGTCGTGAAACCGAGTCTATTCAACCGTATCCTCAAAGATGTTGAGGAAGAGGATGAAAAGCAGCAAGTGATGGAAGCCGTGCTGCGCAGCCAGACGCAGGCCTATTATGGGCCCGCCAATGCCGGGCACTTTGGTTTGGCGCTGGGCTCTTACGCGCATTTCACCTCGCCCATTCGCCGCTATGCCGATTTGCTAGTCCACCGCGCTCTGGTGGATGCCTACAAGCTGGATGAACCCGTCAAAACCGCCGATGTCCCCAAGACCAGCGGGCTTTCGGAGGTAGACAGCAAAAGCCTCCAGCAAATCAGTGACCAGATCAGCCAAACAGAACGCCGCGCGATGGAAGCCGAGCGCGACACGGTTGATCGCTATGTCGCCGCTTGGCTGTCTGCGCGCGTTGGCGAAGTGTTCGAAACCCGCATCACCGGTGTCCAGGGCTTTGGCTTTTTCGCGACCATCGTGGGCCTTGGCGGAGACGGCCTTGTGCCGGTTTCCACTTTGGGCCGCGAATATTTCAAATATGACGAAGCTGCGCAGGCTTTGATCGGGGAAAGCAGCGGCACCCGCTATGCTTCCGGCGACCGGCTCAAGCTGAAATTGGCAGAGGCGAATGCGCTAACCGGCGCGCTGAAATTTGTGACCGTCGATGCCGATGGCAATGCGATTGAAGCGCGCGGCGGTCCCAGGCCACAACATGGGAAAAAGCATAAGGGCAAGTTTGTTAGCGGTAAACGCGGACGCCCTGCGAACATCCGCCATCAGGGACGCAAAAAGCGCTAAACTCCGCATGAGTGATATTAGCTCGCGTCAGACGCCTCGTCATAATTGCCGGGAATAATATAGAGCGGGCAGGGCAGGCTGCCGACTTGAGTGGAGAAATGCGTCACCAATGGCCCGGGATTGCCCGATGCAGCCGCGCCCAAAACCAGCGCAGCGACTTCCTCGTGCTCTCCCAGAAATTCCACAACCATCTTGTGGCCATTGCCAACCTTCACACTGATCGCGGGCATAATGCCGCTTTCGCTGAAGAGATTGCCCGCCGCGCCTTGGGCGAGCATTTCAACCCGGTCACGTGCCTCTTGTTCAATGGTCGCTTGCACGCCGCCAAAAGCGCTGACGTTCTGCTGAGGGGTTAGGGCGAGAATATGCACAGCGCCCTCAACCGCCGCGGCCCGCCGCGCGGCAAAGCGCAAAGCAGCGCGCGCCTCGTCTGTATCATCCATCACCACAAGAAAAACACGCATTGACCGCTACCCCTTTAATGCCAGATATCGGCTGAAAACGTATTCTTCGCAAGACGCTTGCTCAATCGGTGTAAATTCGTCAGAGCTTGTGCCCAGTTACCGTAACGTCAAAACACTAGGAAATTGTCCGGCAATGCCAATCGCAATCAAGATGCCCGCTCTGTCTCCAACCATGGAAGAGGGGACGCTATCCAAATGGCTGGTCAAAGTGGGCGATACAGTCAATTCCGGCGATATCATGGCCGAGATTGAAACCGACAAAGCCACGATGGAATTCGAAGCGGTGGATGAAGGCGTGATTGGCGCGATCCTTGTCGAAGAGGGCACAGAGAATGTGGCTGTTGGTGCAGATATTGCGATGCTGATCGAAGACGGCGAGGACGCAGGCGATTTGAGCGCACCTGCGGCCGCAGCAGACCCTACACCGGCACCAGCGCCCGCTGCTGCACCTGCTCCTGCTGCAAAAAGTGGCCCTGCGGCATCTCCAACAGCGCGCAAGTTGGCCGAGGCGAACGGTATTGATTTGGCCGCCCTGTCTGGCTCTGGCCCCAAGGGAAAAATTACCAAGGGCGATGTTGAGGAAGCCATTGCATCCGGCGGCGGTTCACCTGCTGCTGCACCGGCTCCTGCACCCACAGCAGCACCTGCTCCTGCCAGCGGCGGGCGGGTCAAAGCATCACCTTTGGCCAAACGTATTGCCGAGCAAAAGGGCCTCGACCTGTCGGCCATTACCGGCAGCGGTCCGGGCGGACGCATCATCAAGGAAGATGTCGAAAACGCGAAGCCGGACGCCGCGCCTGCTGCAGCCGCAAGTGCTACACCGGCGCCCACTATCGCGCCGGAAGACGGCGGAGCGCCTTATGAAGCGGTCAAGCTCAACAATGTTAAAAAGGTGGTTGCGCGCCGCCTGACCGAGGCGAAACAAACTGTTCCGCATATTTATCTCACCGTGGATATTCAGCTCGATGCACTGCTTGGCCTGCGCAAGCAGATGAACGCGGAGTTGGAGGCAGACGGCGTCAAGCTGTCGGTCAATGATCTGCTGATCAAAGCCTTGGCTCGCGCCTTGACCAAAGTGCCCGCATGCAATGTCAGCTTCCAAGGCGATATGCTGCACCAATTTACCCGCGCCGATATTTCGGTCGCGGTCGCTGCGCCTTCGGGCCTGATCACGCCGATTGTGACCGATGCAGGAACGAAGAGCTTGGCCGCCATTTCCACCGAAATGAAAGAGCTCGCTGGCAAAGCGCGCGAGGGCAAATTGAAGCCGCATGAGTATCAGGGCGGCACGGCATCGCTGTCCAATCTCGGCATGTTCGGTACCAAGCAATTCGACGCTGTCATCAATCCGCCACAAGCCATGATCTTGGCGGTCGGCGCCGGTGAACAGCGCCCACATGTCGTGGACGGCGAGCTGAAAGTCGCCACCGTGATGAGCGTCACCGGCAGCTTCGATCACAGAGCCATCGACGGCGCGGATGGAGCGCAATTGCTGGATGCTTTGCGCAAGTTGATCGAAAATCCGATTGGCTTGGTGGTATAAAGGGACCGAATACAATGAAATATTCTCATGTGATCTTGCTTAGCAGTTGCCTTGCGATTGCAGCATGCGGCGACACTGCCGGCAACGAAACAGCAGAAGAAAGCGCCTCAACGCCTCCCACTGAAGAAGTGGCCGAAGCAGCGGTTGAAACGACCGAAGACGCGGCTGCCAAAGAAGCCGTTGAAGAACCGGCAAAAGCAGATGGCGAGCTCGTCGCGCGGCCAGTGCGCTACGGCATTGAAGCCGAGGAGCTTGATGCTTGTGGATCCGTCGGCGAAGTCAGCGGGCTCAAAGCCGGCGGAGACAATTTTCTTTCCGTTCGCGCGGTCCCTTCAACAAGCGCCGCTGAGATCGACAGATTGTTGAATGGCGCAAGCGTCATCATGTGCGAATATGACGGCGATTGGGTTGGCATCGTCTATGACAAATCCGGCGAGAAAGACTGCGGCACAGGTTCGCCCATTCCAGAAGAAACAACATACACAGGCGTTTGCGATTCTGGCTGGATCAGCAAGGATTATGTGACGTTGATGGCGGGGTAAACCGCCAATTTTGGACAGATATAGGCCACAATCAAACAGCTTTTAGATTTTCTAACGAGGACAATTCTTCACAATGGCTAACGCTTCTTACGACGTCATCGTTCTTGGTTCTGGCCCCGGCGGCTATGTTGCGGCGATCCGCTGCGCGCAGCTGGGGCTGAAAACCGCCATTGTTGAGCGCGAGAATTTGGGCGGCATTTGCCTCAATTGGGGCTGTATCCCCACCAAGGCTTTGCTGCGCTCGGCTGAGATATTCCACTATATGCAAAACGCCGGTGATTACGGCCTGAAAGCGCAGGGCATTGAGGCCGATTTGGATGCAGTTGTGAAGCGCAGCCGCGGCGTTGCCAAACAGCTTAATCAGGGCATTGGACACCTGATGAAAAAGAACAAAATCACCGTTCACATGGGTGAGGGCGCTTTGACCGGCCCAACCTCCATGACGGTGAGGAGCGAGAAGGGCGAGGAGCAACTCACCGCCAAACATATTATCGTTGCCACCGGCGCGCGGGCCCGCGATCTGCCCTTTGCCCCTGCTGATGGAAAACGGGTTTGGACATATCGCCATGCGATGACTCCTTCCGAAATGCCGACCAAATTGCTAGTCATTGGGTCCGGTGCAATCGGCATTGAATTCGCCAGCTTCTATAATGACATGGGCGCCGATGTGACCGTTGTTGAAATGCTCGACCGGATCGTTCCGGTTGAGGATGAAGAAGTCTCCACATTCTTGCAGAAATCATTGACGAAACAAGGTATTACAATCCAAACTGGCGCCGGTGTCGAGGCGATCAAACCCCATGCCAAAGGCGTAACCGCGACGATCAAAGCCAAGGATGGCAAAGCCGTAACCAGCGAATTTAGCCATGTCATCACCGCGATTGGTATCCAGCCTAACACCGAGAAAATCGGCCTTGAAGCTCATGCAGAAATGGACCACGGATTTATCCAAATCGATCCTTTTGGCCGCACCAAATCCAAAGGCCTGTGGGCCATCGGGGATTGCACACCCGGCCCATGGCTCGCCCACAAAGCCAGCCACGAGGGCGTCTCTTGCGCCGAGGCAATTGCGCAGGAATTGGGGAACACAGACGTTCACCCCCATGCGCTCGACCGCAACAACATCCCGGGCTGTACCTATTGCCACCCGCAAATCGCCAGTGTCGGCATGACAGAGGCGGCGGCAAAAGACGCAGGCATCAAGGTCCGCGTCGGCAATTTTCCCTTCATCGGCAACGGTAAAGCCATTGCACTGGGCGAGGCAGAGGGCTTCATCAAAACCATTTTCGATGCCAGCACGGGCGAGTTGCTCGGCGCGCATATGATCGGCGCAGAGGTTACCGAGCTGATCCAAGGCTACACCGTTGGCAAAACGCTGGAGACGACGGAAGAAGAGCTCGCGCAGACCGTCTTCCCGCATCCGACATTGTCCGAAATGATGCATGAAAGCGTGCTGAGCGCTTACGGTAAGGCGCTGCATATTTAAGACCACGATCTAAGTCCTAAGGTGACAAAGGTTACACCCTGTCACCTTAGCTTCGTTTGTTTTTCATCTTCTGCTTCAGAGACTTGCGCAAAGTTCCTGCGCAGGTGTCCACATTGGGGGTGTCAGGCTGTTTGTCACCGTTGGACTCAAACAAGCCCAAACTCATGACCCACTCCATAGCAATCACAAACGCTGTAGGAAAATGCAGGATACAGCGGGCGCGAAACTCTATTTGATCGTTTCGCACCCGCCGTTTTTAGCGATTATCCCGCCGCTGCTTCTGCTGCTGCTTCCTCTGCTTCCGCTTTCAAAAGCGAAGCAATGATCCGGCGCGCACGAACGGCTGCCTCGTCGCTTGGTAGAAGCAATGGCTTCATGCTCAGCAAATCATTGGTGTCCATATTCTCGGCAACAAGGCCAACCATGCGGCCATCTTCATTGGCAAAAGTATGGGCGATGCCTTTCCTTAGACCTTCGCTTGCTTCTTCAGATTCAATGTTCTGGTCGCGGCAATTGTTCCAGAAATAATGGGTCGAGTTTTCATCCGCCGGTGTCAGCATGTTTGCGCCGGGAGTATGAGAACCGACTTTGCGATCCGTATCCATTTCGACAACGCCAGCATCGAGGAGCATGTGGCCTGGGGCCTCCCAACGCACATCGAAATAATTTTCAACAATATCAGGGGCGTCAGGCCAAAGCAGGTTAAGCAATGGAAGCTTTGGGCTGTTCAGCTCGCAATGGTAATCCCAAATCACATTGCCTTTTTGCTCTGTGCTGTACTTCCGGTCGAAATTTTCAGGAAATTCAAAGCCCAAATCAAGTAGCGGGTGAAGGAATTGAACATGGGTGCGGTCAAGCAGATTGTCTGTGACAAGCTCATAATGCGCCGGTGTAAGGTGATGACCACAAACCGTCTTTACGCCTTCACGCTGCTCGGTCATTGAGAAATCAGGGATCAGCTTGGGATCGGCTTTGGCCGGATCGCCCATCCAAATGAACAATATGCCCCAATGCTCTTCCAAGGGATAGGATTTCAGTTTCGCTACCTTTGGCGGTTTCAGATCGGTTTTGGTGCCCTTATCTCCATTGGGATTGCGGACGCATTGACCGTCTGAGGCAAATTCGAGGCCGTGATAAGGGCACGAAATATTGTCACCAAAGCGGCGGCCTTCGCTGAGCGGGGCAAAGCGGTGCGGGCAAATGTCAGACATTGCCACCGCTTCGCCTGCCTCTTTGCGGTAAAGAAGGACATGCTCTCCCACCAGCTTGCGGCCCAACAATGCGCCATCATCAAGCTCATGTGAAAACCCTGCACAATACCAAACATTTTTCAGAAACGTCATTTGCTGTTCTTCCTCTACCAAGCCTGTGTCGATTATTTTGATTAAGCGGAAAGTAGCACCGCCGGTATCTACCCCGCAAATTTAATCTAACGATGGTAGGTTGTAAAGGAGCATGCGTTCGGCTGCATGCCGCGAAAAACGGCCCAGAAACGCAAAAGGCCCCACCGGTTAAGGTGAGGCCTTTCAATGGCGGACAGTCAGGGATTCGAACCCTGGAAGGGCTTGCACCCTTGCCGGTTTTCAAGACCGGTGCATTCGACCACTCTGCCAACTGTCCGCGCGGGAAAGGCTGCTAGCGTGCTTGTCAGCCATTGTCACCCACCTCTTCACGCTTAATGTGAAAAAATGGCTAAAGGCACACATGATTTCACCGCTGATTCGCGCAATGACGCGGTTCTGATCAACGTAAATGGCGCGCTTGTGCCCCGCGAACAGGCCACCGTTTCGGTGTTCGACAGCGGATTTATGCTGGGCGATGGTGTGTGGGAAGGATTGCGCGTTCACGGCGGACGAATCGCTTTCCTGGATGCCCATCTCGACCGGCTTTACGAAGGGGCCAAAGCCATTGCGATGGATATTGGTCTGACGCGTGATGAGCTGACGCAGCGCCTTGATGAGACTATCGACGGCAATGATATGCGCGATGCCGAAGGTGTGCACATTCGCCTGATGGTGACGCGCGGCATTCGCTCTACGCCCTACCAAGATCCGCGCGTGATTATCTCGCCTGCGACCATTGTGGTTATCCCTGAATATAAAGCGCCTCTGCCCAGCACGATTGAGGACGGCATTCGCCTGTTCACCGTGCATGTGCGGCGCGGCGATCCGGCGGTGCAGGACCAAAAGCTCAATTCGCATTCCAAGCTCAATTGCATCACGGCCTGCATTCAAGCGACGCAGGCGGGCGCGGATGAGGGGCTGATGCTTGATCCTCATGGATTTGTCGCGACCTGCAATTCGACCCATTTCTTCATCGTGCGCAAGGGCGAAGTTTGGACCTCTAGCGGGGATTATTGCCTCGGCGGGATTACCCGTGCCAATGTCATTCAAATTTGCCGCGAGGAAGGCATTCCTGTGTTCGAGAAGAACTTCTCCCTCACCGATGTCTACGGCGCGGATGAGGCCTTTGTGACCGGAACCTTTGCCGGCGTGGTGCCCGTTACCGATATTGATGGCCGCACGATGACGCAGGGTAGGGGGCCGATGGTGGAGCGACTGCAGGGCTTCTATAAAGCTCTGATGGAGCGAGACGCCTAGTGGCCATTAGGAACGCTCCCATCAGAATTGCAATGTGGTCGGGGCCGCGCAATATCTCCACAGCCATGATGCGCAGCTTCGGCGCGCGCGCAGATTGCGCGGTCAGCGATGAGCCTTTCTATGGCGCATTCCTCAAACACAGCGGCGAAGTGCATCCCATGGGCGAAGAAACCATCGCCAGTATGGATTGTGATTGGCAATCGGTTCTGAAGGCGCAATCCGGAGCCGCGCCGGGCGATTGTCCAATCTGGTATCAAAAACATATGCCGCATCACATGGTCGGCTCTGCTGATCTGCGCGATATGCCCGATCACCGCCATGCGTTTTTGATCAGAGCACCGGAGCGCGTTGTCGCCAGCTACAGGGCCAAGAATGAGCTGCGCCAACCAGAATTGCTCGGCTTTAAACAGATGCGCGATTATTATGATGCGGCCTGCGATCTTGCGGGAGAAGCGCTGCCAATCGTGGATTCCGATCAAATATTGAACGATCCGAAAAAAGCGCTCAGCGCTCTATGTGCAGCCCTTGGCATTGCATGGGATGAGGCGATGCTGGCTTGGGCTAAGGGCCCGCATCCCGATGACGGGGTTTGGGGGACGCATTGGTATGATAAGGTCAATGCCTCCACCGGTTTCGGCCCGCCACAGGGTGATTTGCCGGAGCTAACGGGCGCCTACCGCGATATTGCGGCAGCCTGCCGCGATGATTACGACTATTTACATGAGCGTTCTCTGTTTGCTGCTTAAGCGGCGCTGCAACATCTAAGTGTCGATAAGTAGCTGCCAATAATTGGCCGTTCAGTTTAGCTGTGCGATTGAGGAAGCCATGATCAAAAACCCCCTTTTTGCCGCTGGCGCTGCGATTACCGCTTTTGCTTCCCTCATTCTGCCGACTAGCACCCTTAGCGCTCAGGACATGTCCTATGCCGCCTATGTGCAGGTTCTGAAGCAGAAGGCGCGCGCACAAGGCGTGAGTGAAGGCACGATTGCCCGCATGACCGCTGGCCTCACGCCCAATCAGCGCGTGATCACTTTGGACAAGGGGCAGCCCGGTTCGCCTACGCGCCGCGGTTTTCCTTCCGTTGCTCGTTATATTTCGAAGCATGTGAACTCTGTGCGGATCAATGGCGGGCGCTCTGTCTACAATGCAGAACGAGCCTCACTCAGCCGCGCAAGCCGCAATCACGGTGTTCCGCCAGAGATTATCGTTGCGATTTTCGGTCATGAGACAAGCTATGGCCGCATCCGCGGTAACTTCGACCTCGCCCGATCACTCTCGACATTGGCATGGGAAGGGCGCCGCCGCGAGTTGTTTGAAGGCGAATTCCTCGCTTTGCTGAAAGTTGCCGATCGGGGCTATTCCCGCTCCACCCTCGTGGGCAGCTGGGCGGGTGCATTTGGCAATCCGCAATTCCTGCCAAGCGTCTATTTGCGACTCGCAACTGACGGTGATGGCGATGGCCGCGCCAATATTTTCAACAATCGTGCTGATACTTTCGCCTCCATCGCAAATTATTTTCGCGATGCAGGTTGGCGCACTGGCCTGCCATGGGGCGTGCGCACAACAGTTCCGGCAGGCTTCAATTGGAGCGCGGTGAAAACCAAGCTCAAATCGCCTGTATGCTCGCGCGTTCACGAGCGTCACAGCCAATGGAAGACTGTGCGCGAATGGCGCCAATTGGGCGTTCAGCCCCAGCGCGTAATCGGCGATAACGTGATGACATCGCTGTTCCAACCCGACGGCCCAGGAACAAAAGCGTGGCTGTTAACTACAAATTATCGGGTTATCCTCGAATATAACTGCTCGAACTATTACGCCATGAGTGTTGGGTTGCTTGCAGATGAGATTGCTAGATAAGAAAATTCGCTGGGCCATTGGGCTTGGATTAACAGCATCGCTGGCCGGTTGCGGCTTCTTGGGCGGTGAGCAATCGGCTAAGACCGCTAGCTATACGCCTGCGGTGATTGGCGCGGACAAAGCCACCGGACCAGAGGCCGATTATCCCGTCGTTCTGGGCGATGCCTTTAAGGTCGATGGCGTCGAATATGTCCCTAGCAATAGCTGGAATTACGATTCGGTTGGCTATGCCACGGGAGAGCAGGGCGAGGGCGTTAGTGCCTCGCACAAGACTTTGCCGCTGCCCAGCTATGTTGAGGTAACCTCGTTGCAATCTGGCAAAACCGTTCTTGTGCGCGTTTCGCGCCGAGGCCCCATGAACAATGCGCGCCTGATCGCACTGTCACCAGCTGCCCAAGCGCAGTTGGGCGTGGGCGAGGCTGGGCCAGTGCGCGTCCGCCGCGTCAATCCGCCTGAATATGAACGCGCCGTATTGCGCTCCGGCAAAGCAGGCCCAGAGCGGATCGATACGCCAAAATCTCTGGTGCAGGTTCTGCGCAAGAAATTGCCCAACGTCGGCTCTGCATCCTTGGCAAGCGCCACCGCCAGCCAATCAAGCGGCCCGCCTCCAGGCTCAGCACCGGCAACAGCTGCTGCTACGCCAAAACCGAACAACAATCGCGGCATACAAAATCCGCGCCCAACGCGCCGCGTCGCGGTTGGCCCGAGGCCAGAGGCATCGCCGGCACCTTCGGCGACACCTTCACCCGCTCCAGCAGTAAGCTCTACGCCTGCTCCTAAAGCTCCGGCAGCCAGCACTTCTGAACCGGCAGCAAAGGGCCGCTACGCTGTGCAAGCTGCAGCTTTCCGCAATTTCACCAGCGCATCGAAGCTGGCAAAGGCCATTAACGGCTTTGTGAAATCGGGCGGCGGCTACCACCGTGTCCGCACCGGCCCCTATGCAAGCCGTGGACAGGCTGAAGCAGGCCTCGCAAAGGTTCGTGCAGCCGGTTATAGGGATGCTCAGATCGTTATCGGGGGCTAGCGCTTAATCACCGCGCTTCTCCCCAGCAGGAGAGCGCAGTGCTGAATTACCGGCGGAATGGGAAGGGCATGTGCCGCGCGTTATGCGCCGCCGTTTGCCTATTCGCAGCCTCGGCTCCAGCATCAGCTGCCGTTCCTACCCCTGCTCAAGCGCCGGTTGCCATTATGGTCGATTTGACCAGCGGCCAAGTGCTGCAGGCCCGCGAAGCAGATCGCCGTTTTCTGCCTGCCTCCATCACCAAGGTGATGACCGCATTTCTTGCCTTTGAACTGATCGAAGCAGGCAAGCTAAGCCCCGATGCAAGCTTCTCTATCCGGCCAGAAACACATGCAGAATGGTACCGCAAGGGCTCCACCATGTTTCTGCCCGCAGACGAGCCGGTCACTGCAGATAATCTGATCCGCGGCATCACCACGGTGTCGGCCAATGATGGCTCGATTGTGCTCGCTGAAAGCGTGGCGGGAGCTGTCGATGCATGGACAGTGATGATGAATGATAAAGCCCGCGAAATTGGCATGGCGAGCAGTCATTTTGGCACGCCCAATGGCTGGCCCGATGAAGGCAAAACCTTCGTCACCGCGCGCGATTTGGTGACATTGGCAGGCACAATGATCCGCCGTCATCCCGAAAAATACAGCAGCTATTTTGGCAATAAGGGCTTCCGCTATGGCGGTGTTGGTCAGGACAATCATGATCCGCTGATTGGTGTTGTGGACGGCGCGGATGGCATCAAAACAGGTTTCACCAATGAGGCCGGTTTCGGCTTTTTGGGCTCTGCGGAAAGAGACGGGCGCAGGCTGGTGATGGTCGTTGGCGGAAGCCCTAGCGAAGAGGTGCGCGCGATTGCGGCACAGCGCTTTATCGAATGGGGCTTTTCCAATTTTGCTGCGCGCGAGATGTTTCCCGCAAATCAGCGTATCGGGCACGCACAGGTACAATCGGGCGCGCAAACCAGTGTTGGGCTGATATCTGCTAATCCTGTGAAAATCTCCGTTCCCACTGGCACCGACCCTAAAATCACCATGGCAATCCGATATCACGGGCCTTTGCGCGCGCCGATTGCGGCGGGCGAAGAAGTCGCGAAGCTCGAAGTGACTGTTGAGGGCATGCCGGTTTCCTACCTTCCTCTAGTGGCGGAAGAAGACGTGGGCACGGCCAATCCCTTGCAGCATATCTATAACGGGTTTCACGGGTGGCTGAATTGAGCGCGGCGGAACATATGGGCAAATTCATCGCCTTTGAAGGCGGTGAGGGTGCGGGCAAGTCGACGCAGGCCCGCTTGCTCGTTGATGCACTTGAGAAGCACGGTATTACTGCCGATCTGACCCGCGAACCGGGCGGCACCGCCGGGGCCGAGGCCATTCGCGCCTTGCTGCTCGATCCCCCGCATGATGATGCTGGAACAGGATGGGGAGCGCCTGCCGAAGCATTGCTATTTGCCGCCGCCCGCGCCGACCATGTTGAAAAGCGGATCAAGCCTGCATTGGAACGCGGCGACTGGGTCATCACCGACCGCTTCGTTGATTCCAGCAGAGCCTATCAAGGCGGGGCAGGGGCATTGGGCGATGCAACGATCACAGCCCTTCACGAAATTGGCAGCGGCGGAATGCGCCCTGATCTCACCATATTGATCGAAGCCGACCCCGCAAAAGTGGCCAAGCGACTGGCAGAACGTGACGGTAATGATAGCGATGCAATCGGCGGGCGGGACGCTGCCTATCACGCAGATGTCGCCGCCAGTTTTCGCGTGCTTGCCGAGGCTGATCCCGATGGTTTTGCAATCATCGACGGCTCTGGAACAATTGAAGCGGTTCACGCTGCTATCATGCAGGCCATCAGCCAGCGGTTGGGGCTTTAGAGCATCATGGATTGGCCCAATCACAGCGATGCTTGGCGCGAATGGCGCACAGCCATGTCAGGCAGCCGGATGCATCATGGCTGGCTGCTCGCGGGCAAGTCAGGGCTGGGTAAGCATGATTTCGCCCATGCCGCCGCGCGCGAATTGGTGGCCGAAGACGGCGTGGCTCAGCCAGCGGGCGACCATCCCGACATCCTCACGCTCACCCATCTTCCCAAGGATGATAAGGAAGAGCGCAAGCGTGAAAAGGGTGAACCCTATGAGAAAAAGCGCAATATTACCGTCGGTCAAATTCGGGGCATGCAGCAAAGGCTGACCACGCGGCCAACCTTGGGCGCGCGCCGAGCCATCATCATTGATCCGTCCGATGATATGGAAAAATCTGCGTCAAACGCTTTGCTCAAAAGCTTGGAAGAACCGCCGCAGGGCACATTCTTTCTGCTCGTCTCGCACCGTCCCGCGCGGCTATTGCCGACGATCCGGTCACGCTGCCGCATGGTGCGTTTTCCTGTTCTTGACGAGGCTATGCTGCGGCAGTTTTTATCAGACGATGCGCCAGAGGCCGATCCCGCCAGCGTCGATGCCGCCATTGCAGCATGCGGCGGATCACCCGGCATTGCGTCCGCTTTCATTGAGCACAATCTAACCGGAATTGCGGCCATTCTCAGCGCAATCGTGGCCAAAGGCGATCACACTTTGGGACAGCGGGCGAGCCTCGTTAAAGCGCTCGGGCAAAGACCAAACCGCGCAAAAATCGCCGCAGTGCTCGGGCTTGCGCAGTCCACTTTGACGCATAGAATTGCGGACCGGCCCGCCAAAGCGCAGCTCGCCGCAATCGAGGCCAATCGCGAATTGGGCATCCTCGCAGGGCAAGCCGCGACCTATAATTTCGACACAGGTCTGCTCATTATGGAAGCTGCTGGCTTGCTCGCGCGCGCTGGCCAAGCTAGCGATTAAATCATGCTTATCGATAGCCATTGTCACCTTGAATATAAGGGCGTGATTGAAGACCAGCAGGGCGTCCTCGAAAGAGCGCGTGCGGCGGGCATTGAGCAATTCTTGAACATCTCAACCAAGCATTCTGAATGGGATCAAGTCATCGCCACGGCAACGCGTGAAAACGATGTTTGGGCCAGCGTGGGCATCCATCCGCATGAAGCCGATGACCACGCCGATTTGGATGTGGATGTACTGCGGCGGGCTACTGATAATCCGCGTGTCATCGCTATTGGTGAAACCGGCCTCGACTATTATTACGACCATTCCGACCGCGCCGTTCAGCAAAAATTGTTCCGAATGCATATTGGTGTGGCGCGCGAAACAGGCTTACCGCTGATCATTCACACCCGCGATGCAGAGGAAGATACACTCAGCATTTTGGAGGATGAGCTGGGGAAGGGGGCCTTTCCCGCTCTCATCCATTGCTTCACGGCCTCTGCCGATTTTGGCGAGAAGGTGCTGAAGCTGGGCCTCACCATTTCGATTTCGGGCATTGTCACATTCAAGAATGCCAAGGATTTGCAGGAGGTTGCAAAGACCATTCCTGCAGACCGCTTGCTGGTTGAAACAGACAGTCCATTTCTCGCGCCTGTTCCGCATCGCGGCCGTCCGTGTGAGCCAGCATTTGTTGCAAGCACTGCGCAATTTTTGGCCGATTTGCGCGGCGAAACGCTGGAAACCTTGGCGGCGAACACCTCGCGCAATTTTGCACAGCTGTTTAAGAAAGCCAGTCTGTGAAGTTCGTCATGCTCGGATCGGGCACCTCAACCGGTGTGCCGCGCGTGGGCAATGATTGGGGCGATTGCGACCCAGAAGAACCGCGCAACCGGCGCACGCGCGTGTCGATCATGGTCGAGAATGATGCCGGCAAACGCTTGCTGCTCGATACCTCCACCGATTTGCGCCAACAATTGCTCGCCAATAATATTGAGCACTTAGACGGTGTCTTTTGGACGCATGATCACGCCGATCACTGCCACGGCATCGATGATCTGCGCGCGCTTAGATATGGCCGCGGCGGACCGATTCCTGGCTTTGCTGGTCGAGACACAGTCTACCGCCTGAGGCAGCGCTTCGGCTATGTTTTTGCAGGACAACACGGCTATCACACGATCGTTGAGCTGGAAGAATTGGACCGATTGCGGATGTTTGCGCAATTTGGTGTCGAATGGTGCCAAATGCCGCATGGTCCATCCGAAACAACCGGTTACCGCTTTGAAGCGGATGGCAAGACAATTGTCTATGCTACTGATTATTCAGCAATTACGGATGAAATGGTCGAGACTTTCGAAGGCGCTGACATATTGGTCAGCGATTGCCTACGCCGCGATCCGCATCCCACGCATGCGAATTTGGCCTTGGCATTGGAACTGGCAGAGAAATGCGGTGCGGGGAAACTTGTGCTAAGCCATTTGGACAAATCGATGGATTACCGCAGTCTGTGCGATGAAACGCCAGACTTCGTTACCGTTGGCTATGATGGTTTGGAGATGACAGCATGACCGAGGCAAATACAGTTCAGATCATCGCGCTTGTTGGATGGCTCGTTTTGATGGGCGGCGCATTTGCTTCTTACAAATTGAGCTGGAAGAAGAGCCTAACAATGGTGCTCGCCTGGGTCGCGATCTTTGCCTTTGTGTTTGTGATCTTCACATGGGTGGGGCCTGGAGCATAAGGAGCCCGCCCTTAAGCTCTCTCATTTAATTTAACATAATATATATTATCACTCTAAAGGCTTGGCCGTGACACAGCAGATCAACCGCCTCCTCGCAATCATGGAAACCCTGCGCGATCCGATTAAAGGATGCGAATGGGATAAAGCGCAAACCCACGCCAGCATTGTACCGCACACGCTTGAAGAAGCCTATGAAGTTGCGGACGCAGTCGAAAACGGCAACATGGATGACTTGCGCGGCGAGCTCGGCGATCTCTTATTCCAAACCGTTTTCCAAGCCCGCATCGCTGAAGAAGCTGGCAAATTCGATTTTGAAGGCGTTGCCAAAGCCATCAGTGACAAATTGGAAACGCGCCATCCGCATATTTTCGGCGATGAAGACATGCCCGGCGGCATGCGCGAGGAACGCTGGGAGGCGTTAAAAGCTGAAGAACGCAGCAAGCAAGGCGCGACAAGCGCGATGGACGGCGTTGCCAAAGCTTTGCCAGCTCTAATGCGCGCACAAAAATTGCAGAAGCGCGCCGCCCGCACTGGCTTCGATTGGCCAGACCCAAGCGGCTCAAAAGCCAAAATTGACGAAGAAATTGAAGAACTTGAAGCGGCCACTTCACCTGAGAACAAGATCGAGGAAGCCGGTGACTTGCTGTTCGCCGCGGTGAACTACGTACGCGCCCATGGTATCGCTGCAGAAGATGCCTTGCGCGCCGCCAATGCCAAGTTTGAAAGACGTTTCCGGTCTATGGAAGAAATGGCTGACGGTGAGTTCGCTGATTTAAGCCTCGATCAGCAAGAGCTGCTTTGGCAAGAAGCCAAGCAGCAAGAGCGCTCATAAGGTCTCAAACTGGCCCAATTCCTTGGGGTTTAGCCGAACGGTGACGCTGCGCATTGGTTGCCCGTCTGACACCTCCGCCTCCGCATCATCCAAAACATCGCCATGCGCATAAAGCCATGCAAGACGCTTACCATCGGCAGACGGAACGCGCAGTTCCACGGTAACGGCCGCGCGGGTCAGCTTGCTTTCCACCGTCTTGAGCAGGTCCGGGACCCCTTCCCCGGTCAAGGCAGACACCATCATCACATCGTCTTGTTCAGCAGCAACTTGGCGCAGTTCATCCGCGCTCGCCTGATCGATCAAATCCAGCTTATTCCACACTTCAAGAATGGGGATTGCGTCTCCTGCCACACCGCTGTCATCACCCGCAGCCGACACGCCCAAATCACTGAGCACTTCCAACACCTGCTTTTTCTGCGCGAGATTGGCCGAGTTCGACAAATCACGCACATGCAAAATGATGTCAGCACTCGTTACTTCTTCCAAGGTAGCGCGGAATGCTGCGACCAATTGCGTTGGCAAATCGGAGATAAAACCAACCGTATCGGACAAGATCACTTTCTCAATCGCTGGCAGCGCAATAGCACGCATGGTGGGATCGAGCGTGGCAAACAGCAAATCCTCCGCCATCACCTCTGCGCCAGTTAAGCGGTTGAAAAGCGTAGATTTACCGGCATTGGTATAACCAACCAGCGCGACAACTGGCCAAGGTGCCCTGCCCCGCCGATCACGGTGCAGACTGCGGGTTTTGCGCACTTGCTCCAGCTCTCGCCGTAGGCGTCCCATGCGCTGGCGGATCATCCGCCTATCAGCTTCAATCTGGGTCTCGCCCGGCCCGCCAAGGAAACCAAAGCCGCCGCGCTGCCGCTCTAAGTGAGTCCAGCTGCGCACAAGGCGGCTTTGCTGATAATCGAGATGCGCGAGTTCAACCTGCAGACGCCCCTCTGCAGTGGCCGCTCTCTCGCCGAAAATCTCAAGGATCAAACCAGTGCGGTCGATCACCTTGCGTTTGAGCACGGTTTCCAAATTGCGCTGCTGAATGGGGCTTAGCGCGCCATCGACGACGACCAATTCCGCTTCATATTGCTCGCATTGAACGGCGATTTCATCGACTTGGCCAGAGCCAAACAATGTGTTCGGCTTGACCTGACGCACCGGCACAACGCGCGACAATGCGATCTCCACGCCGATCGCAAGCGCAAGTCCGCATGCCTCAGCCAAGCGGTCTTCGGCATCAAGGTCATAGGAGACACGGTGGACATTCGGGCACAGCACAAGCGCCCGCGCGCCGCGCGTTACCTCACCTAACAGATCATCATCAAAGCTCAGTCTTCGTCGCCTTCTTCCCAATCATCGCTGAGATCGACAGCGGATGCGGGCTGGATGGTGGAGACGGCATGCTTATAGGCGAGTTGGACGAAGCCATCACGCTCAAGCAACATGCAGAACAAGTCATAGGCAGCAATACGTCCCTGCAGCATGACGCCGTTCACAAGGAACATGGTGACCTGAACATCCGCTTCGCTGACGCGGGACAAGAACACATCTTGAAGCAAGCGTTGCTTCTTATTGCTGCCTTGGTTTGCAAATTGCTGATCATCCACCGGAACGCCGGGCATGATGGTCGAGATTGCATGCTTATAAACCAATTGTGATTGACCATCGCGGCGCAGCAAAATCGAAAAATTGTCAAACCACGTCACAATACCTTGCAGCTTCACGCCCTTCACTAGGAAGATGGTGACGGAGGTTTTGCTCTTGCGCAAAAGGTTGAGGAACGCATCCTGCAAATTGGCCTGACGCGATTCCTCGCTGGTCAAAGCATCTTGAGGGTGAGCATTGTGGTCGTTTGCATCGTCATGCGGGGCAGTTTCGGGTTCTGAAACCGCGCGCGGGCGTGCGGACAAAGTGCGTCCAGTGGACATTATGTGTCTCCTATTATTGGCGGAAAATGAGGGAACTTCCGCGATCTGGTCAAGGCCAATACTATTGGCTCGGGCCGATTTAGTTAGGAGACAATGGCGGCAAACGTCGCCGAGCGCAATTCGAAAATATGCAGGCCTCTTGCTTCATTACGCAAGCTGCGGAAACTATTGCTCGTTTTGTGTCTCGCGCCGCTCGGTCATTCCAAGCAATTTGAGTTTGCGGTGCAATGCAGAGCGCTCCATCCCGATAAAGGTCGCGGTTTTGGAGATATTTCCGGAAAAGCGCCGGATCTGAATGCTGAGATATTCGCGCTCAAAACTCTCGCGGGCCTCGCGCAGAGGAACTCCCATCATAGCCGTTAAGCCAGAGCCTGCTGACGACAGTTTTCCGCCCGTGATTTCAGATGGAAGCATGTCGGGCTCAACCTCTTCCAATTGCTCGCGCGGGGTCATGATGATTGTGCGCTCCACAACATTGCGCAATTGGCGGACATTGCCCGGCCAATCATAGGCTTGCAAAGCGGCCATAGCTTCATCCGACAGCGTCGGCGGTTTGATCCCCTGGTCAGAGGAATAGCGCGTGAAGAAATGCTCAGTCAGTGCCGGAATATCGTCGCGGCGTTCGGCCAGCGATGGTATCGCCACAGGCACCACATTAAGGCGGTAGAACAAGTCTTCGCGGAACCGCTTTTCTTCCATCTCAACAGATAGGTCACGCGAAGTTGAGGACACCACGCGGACATCCACACCGATCTGCCGTGTGCCCCCTGCCCTCACAAAGCTTTGCTCTGTCAGAACGCGCAAGATACGCGCCTGCGTGGACAAGGGCATGTCCGCGACTTCATCGAGATAGAGCGTGCCGCCATCGGCCAATTCCAACAGACCGGGCCGAATCAATTTTCCGTCAGCCTCCTCACCAAACAATTCTTGCTCAAAACGTTCCGGCGTAATCCGTGCAGAATTGACGATGACAAAGGCGTGGTCAGCGCGCGCGCTCCATGCATGCAAAAGCCGCGCGGCGACTTCCTTGCCTGCCCCCGCTGGGCCCGAAATCAACACGCGGCTCCCCGTGCTAGCAACGCGTTTCAAAGTGGCGCGTACGGAGTTGATTGGCGCCGAATTTCCAGTGAACTCTTCCCCGCTAGTGAACCCTTCGCGCAGGCGTGTATTCTCGCGCCGAAGGCGTTCTGTTTCGGTGGCGCGCTCAACCAACATCAACAGACGCTCAGCTTCAAATGGCTTTTCAATAAAATCCATCGCGCCGCGGCTGACGGCGGCAACCGCAGTGTCAATATTTCCATGTCCGGAGAAGATAATTACAGGGAGCAAAGGCTCTCGCGTTTTGATCGCGTCTAACACTTCGAGGCCGTCTAGTTCGCTGCCATGCAACCACACATCGAGCAGCACAAGGCTAGGACGGCGCTCATCAATCGCGGCCAGCGCATCGGTGCTGTTTGCAGCGGTGCGGCATTCATATCCCTCGTCACTCAGGACGCCGGACACCAGCTCGCGGATATCCCGCTCATCGTCGACTACAAGTATATCGAGTGCCATTAGCGGCACCTCCTAATTGCAAAATTCATGGGAATAATGGGGGTAAGACAATTCATTCAGCAGCGTCCTTTTGCTGCGGCGCTTCGCCTGACAAAGGCTCGCGCGCGAAACGGACGACGACTTTGGTTCCGCCCGATTGGCCTGGCGAGAACACCATATCGCCGCCATGCTCATCGACGATTTTGTTGACGATCGCGAGGCCAAGGCCCGTGCCCGCCTCTCGCGTTGTCATATAAGGCTCGGTGATCCGCTCGCGCTCTTGCGGCAATCCAACGCCATTGTCCTCAACTGCAATCGTCAACGCCGCATCATCAGAGCGCATGGCTATGGCGATTGAGCCGCGAAAATCTGGCTCTGCGCTCAACGCTTTTTCTTCCACCGCTTCAACCGCATTTTTTAGCAAGTTGGTCATGGCCTGACCAAGTTGATGCCGGTCACAGCTCAGCATGCTGGACTCAACATCCGCATGCGAAAGGTCGAAATTGACAGAAGGGTGCGCTACCTCTTGCAAGAAGACCGCTTGGCGAACCAAATCGACGGCATCTTCTTGCCGGAAATTGGGTTTTGGCAGGCGCGCAAAGCTGGAAAATTCATCGACCATATTGCGCAATGCGCCCACTTGCCGAACGATAGTGCTGGTCAGCTCGTCGAACAATTCACCATCACTGTCGATCTGTTTACGGTAGCGGCGTTTGAGCCGCTCGGTTGCCAATTGAATGGGAGTGAGCGGGTTCTTGATTTCATGCGCGATCCGGCGCGCAACGTCAGACCAAGCCGCCTGCCTTTGATCGAGCAATTGGCGCGTAATGTCTTCAAATGTGATCACATGTCCGCCGCGTTCAGGCGCGATCTTTACCGCTAAGGTTAGAAGCTCGCCTGCGGTTGAATGGGTCACAACGCCGCTGCTAACTTTCGCATCGATCATCGCAGCAAGATCTGGCGCAAGATCAGCGATGGGCATTCCAACGAGGGTGGAAACATCCTGCTCCAGCAGCAATTCTTGCGCGGTGGGGTTCATCAGCAAAACGCGGCCCCTATCATCAAGCGAGATGATGCCCGCGGTTACAGATTCTAGCACGGCTTCCATAAAGGTACGGCGATCATCCAATTGTTTGTTTGCCGTAACCAGATCATCCGTTTGCCGCTCAAGCTGCGATGTCATGCGGTTAAACGCTCGGTTGAGCATGCCGATTTCATCCGCGCCCGTGCGTCCTTCAACCCGCATCGCGAAATTGCCTGAGCCCACTTTGCGCGCAGCGCTAACGAGATCAGTCAAAGGCTCCACTTGCCGGTCAGCGAAGCGCAGAGCGAACCAGACGGCCAAGCCAACCAGCGCAAGACTGACAACAAACAGAGCAAGGTTGAACCGCAATTGCAGCGCCCTCGCCCGCGAAGTCAGCTCGTCATAAGCGGCCGAAACAGACTTCGCATTTTGCCAAGAACGGAAAGAGGCTGCTTCTGAATTGCGCGCGCTGTAAAGATATATGCCGCTATCCGCATCAATCGGAGCAATGGCTTCGATGCGCGTTGGTTTCGCGGCAATGAAGACGCTTTCCCCTTGCGCAAAAGCCTCCAAAGAAGGGGCCGTGATAGCGAGCGGATCATGCCCTTCGGTGAGGTCATAGGCTGCAGCGACGCGCAATTCATCAGCCTCAACCTTTTGCAAGATCACCGCTTCATTGAGGTCGCGCCCCCGCAATTGAAAAGCGACGAACTCGGTGAACGCACCGCCCGCCAATTCTTCAGCAGAAATGGCGTCCACTCCGCCCAAATAATAGCGCACATCGCCCGCCATTGTCAGGGTTTCATCGCCGACCTTACGCTGATTTTCGTCGTAATAATCTTCAGCCAGCTGATTGGCATTTTCCATCAATCCGCGCGAATTGTCAGAGAACCAAAAATCGACACCAGATTGGAAAAGGACCGCTGCAAAACCAGCGACCAGCAAAGTTGGAACAGCAGCCACCAGCGAGAAAAAGAAAACCAGCTTCACATGCAGCCGCGCTGTGCTGCCTGCCGCCCGGCGAAGAGCCAAGCGCCGCCCAAGCAAAACTAAGATGGCCATGGCTGGAAGCAAGGTCGCCATAAGCAGTACGGCCACCTGCGGCGTGGGCAGCAACCGGCCATCGTCGGGGGCATTAGTGAAGGCGAACCAAGTCGCCCAAACGCCCAACAAGAACACGGTCACCGCAGCAACCTCTAGCCACAGAAAGATGTTCGCATGGCGCGATGCCACCATAAACCTGCGCCACCATCGCGGTGATCTGCGGCTCAAAGAAGGTGCATTCGTTACCATCGTGACTTGTTTACCACATAGGTGTGGCCGCAAAGCAAGTCTTTTGTTGCATTTTTACGTCAAGTAGGCCGCGTGAAACTCTCAGCATTGAGATCAAGCTCGCCCAAACGCTTGCGCAAAGTGTTCCGATTAATGCCGAGCAATTGCGCTGCACGCACTTGATTGCCGCCAGTTTGCTCCAAAGCATGTTCAATCAGAGGCTTTTCAAATGCCGCCAACGCGCTGTGATAGACGGCCCCATGCGGCGGACGATTATTGTCCAGCCATTGGTTCACGGCCTTGCCCATCGTGCTCTCGTTCGTGCCCTCAACCGATGTGTTGTCCTTGCCAATAATATCCAGCACAGATTGAGCATCGACAGTATCATCGCGCGCCATCAGCGCGAGCCGGTACACCACATTGCGCAATTCGCGCACATTGCCGCGCCATTGGCGGTTTTCGAGCTCCCGAAAAGCATCGCGGGTCAATTGCCTGCGCGGCAAATCATCTTCAGCAGCTTGCGCAAGGAAATGCTGCGCAAGCACTTCGACATCTTCGCTTCGTTCGCGCAAGGGCGGCAGTTCAATTGGCACGACGTTCAGACGGTAGAAGAGATCTTCGCGGAACAATCCGTCTTCAATCATCGGCATAAGTGCGCGGTTGGTCGCTGCCACAATCCGCACATCAACGGCGATTTCCTGCCGACCGCCAACGCGCCTGATCCGGCCCGATTGCAAAGCCCGCAGCAGCCGCGTTTGCGCATCTGCGGGCATGTCGCCAATCTCATCGAGGAACAAAGTGCCGCCATTGGCCTGCTCAAACTTACCGATCACTTGGCCAATTGCGCCGGTGAATGCGCCCTTCTCATGGCCGAACAATTCGCTTTCGATCAAATCATGCGGAATGGCGGCGGCATTGACGGCAACAAATGGCCCGGATTTGCGCGCACCCAATTGGTGGATCGCCTCTGCCACCAGCTCCTTACCTGTGCCAGATTCGCCAGTGATCAAAACGGTCAGATCATTGCGCAGCACGCGCGCAATCATCCGGTAGACGCTTTGCATCGCCTGACTGCGCCCGACCAAAGGCATGCCGTCATCCATTATCGCCGGCGCGTCTTTTGTCTCCAATTGCTGCCCTGCCGCTTGAACAACAGCGCGCACCAGTTCATCCAAATCAAACGGTTTGGGGAAATATTCAAAGGCTTGGTTTTCACTCGCCCGCACCGCTGTATCCAGCGTGTTTTGCGCTGAGAGAACAATGATCGGCAGCTTGGCGTGGTCCGCCTGCATGCGCGGCAAGGCCTCAATCCCGTCTCCATCGCTCAGCATCACATCGGTGAGCATGACCAGATAGCTGTTTTCGGCGAGCAATCTGTCGCGTCCCGCAATGGATTCGCAATGATGGACAGTAAATCCTTCATCCTCCAGCGCCGCGGTAATGACCGTTGCAATGCCGGCATCATCTTCAACCAACAGAATATTGCGGCTCATTTCGCGGGCACCTTAGCAGCGATAGGAAGGTGGATACGGAAATGAGTGCGATCTGCGCGCATATCGCGCTCATGCCCGATGCGCCCGCCCATATCGGCAAGCAGCTTGCGAACCAGGGCAAGCCCCAGTCCCTGCCCCGACTTTTTCGAGGTCACAAATGGCTCAAACAAATGATCGCGGAGCTCTGACGGAACGCCTGCTCCATTGTCGCTAACGGTGACTTCAATCGGCAATTTCACCGGCTGACCAAAGCGCATGGCGCTGAACGCTAGCCCGCTGACAAACCGTGTTCGCACCCAGATTTTTGCATCGTCAGCGCTAGATGCGGCATCGCGCGCATTGGAGATCAGATTGATGAACACTTGCTCCAAGGCATCGCGGTTGACCATGACGGGCGGGATTGAAGGATCAAACTCCTCGACAATTTCGATAGAGGCTGCATTCGCCGCCCGCACCGTGCCAATAGCTGCGCGTATAGCTTCATGCAGATTGACCGCTTCTTCAGGTTCGGGCGTTGTGCTGCCCAGCCTTTGCATCCGGTCGATCAGCCTTGCGATGCGGTCCACTTCATCGCGGATCATCTTGGCCAGCGCTTTGTTGGCGTCGGGCAATTTACGCTCAACCAATTGCGCCGCGCCGCGAATGGCTGCGAGCGGGTTCTTAATCTCATGGGCAAGAATAGACGGCGCGCCGAGTGATGCTTGCTTGCCTGCGCTGCCTTTATTGGCATCGTCGCGGCCAGAATCCGACAAGGTCAGAACCCGCCATCCCTCATGCGAGGGCAAGGTGGAGAGCGTCAAATTCACGCGGCGTTCCTGGCCATCAACCATCAACCCAACATCGCGTGCGACGAGGTCTGCATTGTGCTCAGACATTCGCTCAGTCACGCGTTCATCGGATAGGTTCACCGCATCAGCGATAGGCTTGCCAAGCAAGCGCTTGGAGCTTCGGCCCAGCATGTTTTCTGCTGCGTGATTGCTTTCCGCAATGCAGTTATCCGCATCGATCAAAATCATTGCGAAGATCAAACTGCCGATTTGGGCAGATGCTTCGGGTTTGTTGATGACCTGTGCCATTGCCCCTGCCAATACTTTCGCTCAAGCAGCGGCGCGGCGGCGCAGAAATGGCGTGTAAAAACGCTCGATCTCGCCCAGCACTTCTTCTGGATCGTCGATGAAATTGGCTTTGTTGCGGAACTCAGCGGAGCCATGCATGCCCTTGGTGTACCAACCAATATGCTTGCGCGCGATCTTCGCGCCAACCTCGCGTCCGTAATGTTCCAGCATGCCGTTATAATGCTCAACCAGAACGGCATATTGTTCATCAAAACTGGGCGTCTCGCGCATCTCGCCGGTTTGCCACCAATGCATGACTTGACCAAGCAGCCACGGCTTACCGTAAGCCCCGCGCCCGATCATCAAACCATCTGCGCCCGATTGTTCCAGAGCTTTTGCGGCATCGGCAACTCCGCAAATATCGCCATTGACGATAACGGGGATGTTTACCGCTTCTTTGACTTTGGCGATGAAGGACCAATCCGCATCACCTTTGTACATTTGATTGCGGGTGCGGCCATGCACGGTGATCATTTTGACGCCGAGGTCCTCGGCAATATGCGCAAGTTCTGGCGCGTTTAAACTGTCATGATCCCAGCCCATCCGCATCTTCACAGTAACCGGCACATCGACCGCTTTGATCGTCGCACGCATCAACTCAGTCGCAAGCGGAACCTCGCGCATTAGTGCGCTACCGGCCAAGCCATTGGTGACTTTCCGCACAGGGCAGCCGAAATTGATGTCGATAATCGCTGCGCCGCGATCCTCGTTAAGTTTCGCCGCCTCTCCCATGCTTTCCGGATCGCAGCCGACCAATTGCATGGAGACAGGTTCTTCAATCGCGTCCCAAGCTGCCTTTTGGATACTTTGGCGCGTTTCGCGAATGGCCGCTTGGCTCGCTATCATCTCGGTCACATTGAGGCCGGAACCATATCGGCGCACCAATGTGCGAAACGGCATATCAGTCACGCCAGTCATGGGCGCGAGCAACACAGGGCAGTCGACTTCGATATTGCCGATCTGGATTGGCTTTAATGCCGGAGGAGATGGTAATGTGGTCATAAGAATGGCAGTGCCCAAAATTTGTGCAGCGCATAGTGGATTGCGCAAGTGGCGTCCAGACCTTAAGCGCGGCAGTCATGACAAAGGACACCGCCCTTGCCTCAACATTTGCCGCTGTGATTATCGCAGCGGGCAAGGGGCTGCGCGTGGGCGGCGACATTCCCAAACAATTCCGCATACTGCGCGGCAAACCATTGCTGCGCCATTCTGCGGAACGGTTGCTTGCCCATGGCGCGGACCGAATAATGGTCGCTATTCCCGAAGGCGGCGAGGAATTGGCGAAGGCGGCGCTGGCTGGCCTTGAGAATATCGATCTGGTGACCGGCGGAGCGACACGGCAAGCCTCGGTGCGCAATGCGCTCGAAACGCTTTCAGCAGATGCACATCAAAACGTCCTAATTCACGATGCCGCGCGCCCGTTTCTTCCTCCTGAAGTGACGGAGAGGTTACTGGCAGCATTGTCCAAGAACAAAGGTGCGATCCCCGCCCTGCCCGTTGTCGACAGCATTGCGGTAGAGGAAAACGGTGTGATGATCGGCGCTGCTGACCGCGACACCCTGCGCCGTGTACAGACACCGCAAGCGTTCCGTTTCGAAGCTATTCTTGCCGCTCACCGTTCATGGAGCGGAGACCAAACCGCAGGCGATGACGCCCAAGTGCTGCGCGCCAATGGCGGTACAATCGCCTTGGTCGAAGGCGATGAGCGACTCAAAAAAGTGACCATCGCCTCAGACATGCAAACCCAAGGAGCAGCCATGCGTATTGGCCAAGGATATGACGTTCATGCGCTGGCCACAGGCGAAGAGCTATGGCTATGCGGAGTGAAACTCGATCACCATATGGGCCTTGCCGGGCATAGCGATGCAGACGTTGCTTTGCATGCGGTGGTCGACGCTATTTTGGGCGCAATAGGAGACGGCGATATCGGCACACACTTCCCGCCTTCTGATCCGCAATGGAAAGGCGCAGCATCGCCAATGTTTGTGGAACATGCTTGCAAACTGATGCGCGAGGCGGGTTATGCGCTCGGCAATCTCGACCTTACGATTATTTGTGAGGCCCCTAAAATCGGCCCGCACCGCGATGCCATGCGCACGCGACTTGCAGACATTATGGATGCAGACGTGAACCAAATCAGCATCAAAGCCACGACGACTGAAAAATTAGGCTTCACCGGACGCGGCGAAGGGATTGCCGCTCAAGCCACAATATTACTCACGCAAGAGGAAAACCAATGATTACAAGCTGGAAAACCAAAAGCACCGCAGCCGCCCTCGCCCTTTGCGCGTTGGCGCAGCCGCAAATTGCGATGGCAGAAGAATGCGTTGAGCAAGCCGACCTGTCTGCGACCGTGGTCTATGCCATGCCGCTGCTGGGCGATGCTGTTAACGAAAAGTGCAGCAAGGAATTGTCACCGACAGGCTTTATGGCCACCAAAAGCGAGGCGTTCCTCGCCCCCTATCGCGCCAAGCAAGATGCAAACTGGCCCGGCGCCTTCCGTCTGCTGAAAATGTTCAGCAAAAAGGGCAAAGCCCCCAGCGGAATGGGCGACATGATAGATAGCCTGCCTGAAAGCGCTCTGCGTCCATTCGTCGATGCTGTTATCGTCACCATGGTTGGCAAGGAAATCAAACCCGCAGATTGCGGCAAGATTGAGCGCGGCATCGCGCTGATCGCGCCTTTGCCAGAAGAAAATGTTGGCGATTTGGCCGCGTTTATCTTCGATATGGCTGAGGTTAAAAATCCAAATCTGTGCCCTTATCGCGGTGACCAATGAGCGGAGCTGAAACGTCGGGCCTGCTGCCCGCTGACATTGGCGCATTGGCCGAGCGGGTCGTGGCTGAAAACGCCGCAGCGGGACGCACTGTAACCGTCGCGGAAAGCTGCACCGGCGGATTGGTCGCGGCCGCTGTTACCGAGGTTGCAGGTTCCTCTGCCGTGCTTGACCGCGGTTTTGTGACCTATTCCAATGACGCCAAGATGGAGAGCCTCGGCGTTGCCAGCGACATCATCGAAACCTTTGGCGCGGTTTCCATCGCCTGCGTTTGGGCGATGGCAAAGGGCGCGCTCGAAAACAGCAAAGCCGATGTGGCTGTCGCGATCAGCGGCGTGGCTGGCCCGGGCGGCGGTACAGATTTAAAGCCGGTTGGAACGGTGGTTTTTGCGCGCGCAATCCGCAATGCAGAAGGCGAACCTGAAGGTGAGTTAAAACATCTCGACGGCAAAACCCGTGCAGAAATTCGTCATCAGGCCACGCTGGTCGCGCTGGAATTATTGCTTCCATAAAGCTCGTCTGCACGCGCTTCGAACGCGGCGACCATTTTGCGAAAGGCGCGGTCAAAATACTGGCCCGCGATACTTTCAAACACGCGGTTCTTAAATGCGAAATTGACGTGGAAATCGACGGTGCAGCCGCCGCCATCGCGCGGATAAAACCGCCAGCTATTTTCCAAATCGCGCAATGGCCCATCGACATAATGCACATCGATTGCCTCTGACGGTGTTTTGATCACTTGCGATGTGAAACGCTCTCGCAAAGACTTAAAACCAACCACCATATCGGCGACCATTTCTGTCTCGCTGTCAGAGCGAATGCGCGTTGCGACAACCCAGGGTAGAAACTGCGCATAGCTGCCTACATCCGCGACCAGATCGAACATCTGCTGCGCGCTGTAGGGAAGCTCCCGCGTTTCATTGATTCCCGGCATGGCGGATTATTTGTGCTTTTGCTTTGCAGCCTTGGCGAGTTTTTCAGCACGGGCTGCACGCATTTGAGCAAAATCTTCGCCGGCATGATAACTGGAGCGTGTGAGCGGCGTGGACGCCACTTGCAGGAAGCCTTTGGCCCGCGCGATGGAGCCATAAGCATCAAACGCTTTGGGCGTCACAAATTCCTCAACATTGGCATGTTTCGGCGTTGGCTGAAGATATTGCCCCATGGTCATAAAATCGACCTCCGCACTGCGCATATCATCCATTACCTGATGCACTTCTAAGCGCTGCTCACCCAGCCCCAGCATAATGCCGGATTTGGTGAAGATCATCGGATCATGGCTCTTCACTTCTTCGAGCAGGCGCAAGGACGCATAATAGCGCGCACCGGGCCGAATGGTTGGGTAAAGCCGCGGCACCGTTTCCAGATTGTGGTTATACACATCAGGGCCAGCGGCAACGATAGCCTCAACCGCTGGACGCATCTTACCGCGGAAGTCTGGCGTTAGAATTTCAATTGTCGTCTTGGGCGTATTGCGCCGCAAAGCCTCGATCACTTTCACAAATTGCGAAGCGCCGCCATCGGGCAGATCATCGCGGTCAACGCTGGTGATGACGATATGTTCAAGGCCCATTTTCGCTGCGGCAACAGCGGTGTTTTCAGGCTCCATCGGATCAACGATGCGCGGCATGCCAGTCTTCACATTGCAGAAAGCACAGGCCCGCGTGCACACATCGCCAAGGATCATCACGGTTGCATGCTTCTTCGTCCAGCACTCGCCAATATTGGGGCAAGCCGCCTCTTCACAAACAGTGTTAAGGTTGAGCTCACGCATCAATTTGCGCGTCTCATTATAGCCCTCACTGGTGGGCGCCCTCACCCGAATCCAATCCGGTTTGCGCGTGCGCTTTGGACGCGGTTCTTCCGATGGGGCAGATGAAGGCGGGACATTGGTCAGATCATTCATAAATGTGCATTTAGGGATGAGCGGGGAGAGGCGCAATGGCTTGCTTGCCGTAAGGTCTATCGCTCGCTAAGCCCGAACGCGATTACACCGGTAAAACAGGACAATAACGCGTGACAATTCATCCCGATATTCTTGCTGGCTATCACCGCTTTCGTAAGAATGGTTGGACAGCATCGCGCGCACGCTGGGCCGAACTAAAAGAAGGGCAATCACCGGAGGTTATGGTGATCTCTTGCTCTGATAGCCGCGTTGATCCTTCGCAGATTTTTGACGTTGATCCCGGCGAGATTTTTGTCGTGCGCAATGTTGCAGCATTGGTTCCGCCTTACGAAGTTTCCCCGGGTCAGCACGGAGTATCAGCAGCGTTGGAGTTTGCGGTGCAAGTGCTCAAGGTGAAAGAAATCCTCGTTATGGGGCACGGCCTTTGCGGCGGCTGCGCGGCGGCTCTTACCCAAGTCATGGAAGGCGCAGAACCAGGTCAAGGCGGCTTTGTTCAGCAATGGATCGGCCTGCTGGATGAAGCACGCGGCCCCGTGGCAAAGGCTCACGGAACAGAGACGCGCGAGGCAGAATTGGCCATGGAACTGGCTGCGGTCAAAGTCAGCCTTGCCAATTTGATGTCCTTTCCCTTCGTAGCTGAGAAAGTGGCGAGCGGCGATCTGAAGCTCAACGGCACCCATTTTGCAATTTCCGATGGTGTGCTGCGTATCCTCGATCAGAGCAGCGGTGATTTCGCTGCGGCGTGAATTGAAGCCAATTGGGACTTGCCGGAAATGGCTTAGGGCGTCACTCTAAAGCCCATGTCCGATATTGAGCTTAAAAACATCGCCCTGCTGATCGACGCAGACAACACAACGCCAAAGGGCATTGATCCGGTTTTGACCGTCATGGCAAAGCTGGGCCAAGTGAACATCCGCCGCGCTTATGGTAATTTTGCGAAAAGCAATTTGGCAAATTGGGAAAAGATCACCAACAAATTCGGGATCATGCCGCAACAGCAATTTGACGTGACCAAGGGCAAAAACGCCACCGATATGGCGATGACCATCGATGCGATTGATTTGCTCAATCAAGGCAAAGTCGATGGCTTTGGCCTGATGACATCGGATAGCGATTTCACGCCGCTCGTCACGCGCCTGAGGCAGGACGGTATCCTCGTTTATGGCTTTGGCGAGAAGAAAACCCCGCAAGCCTTCCAAGCGGTGTGCACCCGGTTTCTCTATATCGATGATTTGATTGCCAGTACATCAGGCGACACGTCTCAGCGCGGCCAAAGTTCGCAAGCGGAATTGGATGAGCTGGAGGCGCTGGTTCATGCCGCCTATGCTGAGGCCAAGCGCGATGAAAAGGGCTATGCCCGCCTGTCACAACTTGGGCAAATTGCGGGCAATCGGTCGAGTTTCGACGTCCGCAATTATGGCTATAAAAACTTGAAGGAAATGTTTGCCTCGCTTGAGAGTTATAAGCTGGAAACCCGCGACGGCAATCAAGTGTATGTGAAGCGCTTACGCTAAAACGAAAACGGCGCGAGCTTCCGATTGGAAACCCGCGCCGTCCGCTTTTCAATGAACCGTAGAACTTAGTTCGCGTTTGCGACCGCAGCGCTAGCAACCTCTGGCGCTGATGGCGCAGAAGCAGCAGCAACCGCCGGCACTACTTTTTCAGATGCATAAGCTGACCATAGCTGAGCAATAGCCCGGCGCGGTCCTTGGACCTGATTAAACGTTGCAATGGCTTCTGCCTGCTTACCAGCATCCGATTGCGCAATGCCCAAACGGGTCAGGACCAAACCAGTGTCTGCACCGCCCATGCTAAGAGCCTTGGTGTAGAACTCTTCGGCTTTGGATGCTTGACCATAGCTCAGGAAGGCATCACCTGCCGCCATTACTGTGCGAAGGCCAGCGCGGGCAGAACGTGCGTCACGCTCTAGCGCAGGCAATTCTGCACGGTCAGCCGAAATGCGGCCTGAGGCAGTTTGCAATGATTCTGCAATATAGCTGTCGTTGCGGCTAACGATGCCGGACGAATAACCCTTTTGGATCACAGCCTGCACTTCTTTAGGCAGGCGGCGCGGATCGGCAGCTTCGACATAGTCGAGAAATTCGACCTTATCTTGCAGCGTATCTTTGCGGAAACCGAGGCGCATCAGATCGAGCGTTTCAGCCATACCATAATCATTCAACTGGCGGGTAATGTTGACCGCATCGCGCCAATTGCTTTGGGTTGGATAGGCAGCGATCCAGCTCTGAAGGAAGTTATACACCTCAGGCTGCACATTCTCGTTGAAGCCAATCGAAAGCCCGCGCTTGTACCATGCCTCATCAACCGGCTGGCCGGATGCTTTTTGCGCGTCAATCGCAGAGGACAGATTGGACAGGCCTTCTTTGAAGCGGTCTTCGCGGAAGAATGTCTCTGCCATTTCGATACGCATGGTTGTGGCATTGATATCAGCTGTGGTGAAACCATTATCAATCGCGCCTTGCAAATACGGGCGAGACTCGCTGTGGCGGTTCAATGTGCGTGCCAATTGGAAAGTGATGAAGTTATACTGGCCCAATTGCTCAGCGCCGACTTGGCCGCTGTCCAGCATCATTTTCATGCCATCCAATTGCATGGCCTTATCCTGCGCTTTTCCACCAACGGAATAGACGGTGTTGCCAGTGACATAGCGCTCGTCAGCTGAGACAGAAGCCGCGATCAAGCCAGGGATCTGAGCTTTGACCGCATTGATATCCGGAGCATCGCCGTTGAGCGCCTCATTGATGGGATTGTAGGCGGCAATAAAGGTCTCAGAATATTCCTTCTTAGCCTTTTTCTTCTTTTTCTTCGCGTGAACAGGGTCAGCGACCATGCCCGACATTGCGACGACGGAACCCGTTGCCAGCGCGAGCGCAAGCGCAAAGTGGCGACCTGGCTTCGAGCGCTTTTGAAGGTTTGTCTGTGTGAAAAACATGTGTGGTTCTCTCCTAATGTAAACCTGTGCGCGCAGTTTTTGATGCGCGGGTGATTTTTATGCGAACGCCAATGGCCTTACTTCGCCTTTAATGCAATTATAACTAGCGCATGCTGGCTGAATGAGCATTGAATAGCTGCAAAATGCGCCGATTTTGCGGCCAATTGCGCCGCTGGCGACCTGCACGGCTCTTTATGTGGATAAAGCGGCGTTTATCCCCCTTCTCGCCCCTCCTTTGGTGGCGCATCGGGGGCGTTTTGCCTACATTGCAGGTCACTTTTAAATATTGGAAACGGCCCCTGTTTTGACAGACGAAACCGAAACTTTGCCAACCCCCACCCCAATGGGCGAATTTGAACGCATCGACATCGTTGATGAGATGAAAACGAGCTATCTCGATTACGCGATGAGCGTGATCGTCAGCCGCGCTTTGCCCGATGTGCGTGATGGGTTGAAACCGGTTCACCGCCGTATTCTCTACGCTGCTCAAGTTGGTGGCTACACCTCCACCAAACCCTACCGCAAATCGGCGAAAATCGTCGGCGAGGTTATGGGCTCCTATCACCCCCACGGCGATAGCGCGATTTACGACGCCCTTGCCCGCATGACGCAGCATTGGTCTTTGCGCGTGCCGCTGATCGATGGTCAGGGCAATTTCGGCAGCATGGACCCCGATCCGCCAGCGGCAATGCGCTACACCGAAAGCCGCCTCGCCAAGGTCGCAGAGGCGCTGCTGACGGACCTTGATAAAGACACTGTCGATTTCGTCCCCAATTACGATGGCAGCGAGACAGAGCCTAGCGTTCTGCCCGCGCGCTTCCCCAATCTGCTGGTCAATGGCGCTGGCGGCATTGCTGTGGGTATGGCGACCAATATTCCGCCGCATAATCTGGGCGAGATTATCGATGGCTGCTTTGCCTATCTCGATAATCCAGCGATTACGTCTGAGGAATTGATCGAATATATTCCCGGCCCAGACTTCCCGACAGAGCCGTTAATCCTCGGCACGGCGGGCGCGAAATCTGCCTACACCACGGGCCGCGGCTCGGTCATTATGCGTTGCCGTCATGAGATTGAGACGAAACGCGGCGACCGCGAAAGCATCGTCTTCACTTCTATCCCGTTCCAAGTTGGCAAATCTGGTCTGGTCGAGAAAATCGCTGATGCCGCCAAGGAAAAGCGGATCGAAGGCATTTCCGATATTCGCGATGAAAGCAGCCGTTTGGGCGTGCGCGTCGTGATTGATCTGAAGCGCGATGCCACCGCAGAAGTCGTGCTCAACCAATTGTGGCGCCACACCCCTGCGCAATCCAGCTTCCCTGCTAATATGTTGGCAATTCGTGATGGGCGGCCGGAAACGCTGCTGCTGCGCGACTTCATCCAAGCCTTCATCAGCTTCCGCGAAGAAGTCATTACGCGGCGCACGAAGTATGAGCTCAACAAAGCCCGCGACCGCGCGCACATGTTGCTTGGCCTTGTTGTCGCTGTGTCCAATCTGGACGAAGTGGTTGCGATCATTCGCGGGGCGTCAAACCCTGCTGAAGCCCGCGCAAAATTGCTCGCCCGCGAATGGCCCATTGGCGACATTGCGCAATATATTGCACTGGTCGAAGCAATTGAACCGAGCAGCGATGAAGCTGGCGGAACCTATCAATTGTCCGATCGTCAGGTCAGGGCGATTTTGGAACTGCGCCTCCACCGCTTGACAGCATTGGGCCGTGATGAAATTGGCGATGAGCTGAAGGGCTTGTCGGTTGATATCGCAGGCTATCTCGAAATTCTTGCTGACCGCGTCAAACTCTACGCTGTGCTGCGCCAAGAATTGCAAGAAGTGCGCGACACCTATGCGACCCCGCGCGTGTCGGAAATCGCGCCTGCTTGGGATGGTCTTGATGATGAAGATCTGATCGAGCGCGATGAAATGGTCGTGACCGTCACCCATGATGGCTACATCAAACGTACACCGCTCTCGACCTTCCGCGCACAAAATCGCGGCGGCAAAGGCCGTGCTGGCATGTCGACGAAGGATGAGGATGCGATCAGCGATATGTTCGTCACCTCGACGCATACGCCGGTTCTGTTCTTCTCCACATCGGGTAAAGTGTACCGCATTAAAGTGTGGAAATTGCCGGAAGGCGGGCCAGCGACACGCGGGCGTCCGATCGTCAATCTGCTGCCGTCCTTGGATGATGGCGAAACAATCCGCACCGTGCTTCCCCTGCCCGAGGATGAGGATAGCTGGGGCGCATTGTCGGTCGTATTTGCGACCGCCAAGGGCAATGTCCGCCGGAATTCCATGGATGCCTTCACCAACATTCCATCCAACGGCAAGTTTGCAATGAAATTCGATGCGGAGAGCGAAGATAAGCTCATCGGCGTGGCATTGCTCGAAGACGGTGATGATGTGCTGCTGGCGACATTGAAAGGCAAGGCAATCCGCTTTGCAGGCGAAGATGTGCGGTCATTCACTTCGCGGACCTCTACCGGTGTTAGAGGCATGAAATTCAAGGAGAAAGGCGACGAAGTTGTCTCGCTTTCTATCCTTACCGGCGGCGCAGCCACGCCAGAGGAACGCGATGCTTACCTCAAGGTCGCGCCGTGGAAAGCCGACGAGGATGCACCGGAATTGACCGGCGAACATGCAAACATGGCTGAGGAGGAGCAGTTTATCCTCACCGTCTGCGCCAATGGCTATGGCAAAATCTCAAGCGCCTATGAATATCGCCGTGCTGGCCGCGGCGGCATGGGCATCACCAATATCGACAACATCAAACGCAATGGCGAAGTCGTCGCCAGCTTTACCGCCACCCGCGACGATCAATTGATGCTGGTCACCGACCAAGCCAAATTGATCCGCATCGGCCTAGATAGCCTGCGGGTTATCGGGCGCGGCAGTGCAGGTGTGCGCCTGTTCGACGTGGCCAAAGGCGAGACGATTGTTGGCGCTGTTCGCATCGAAGAACCTGAGGAAGAAGATCTTCCCGAGGGTGAAGAAGGCGCTGAAAATGGCGCGCCGGAGACATCTGGAGATGATGAGGCCAAACAAGGCCAAACGGGAGATGCCCCCCAGACGCCTTCAGACACACCTTCATCAGAAGCAGACGAGTAGAGACAATATGCAGATAAAATCATCGGGTCAGGCTTGCGGTGCAACTGTCACCGGCGTGGATTTATCCGCCCCTTTATCCGATGATTTGATCGCTGAAATCCGTGCAGCTTGGCTGAAACACCGCGTTCTGGCATTCGCGGACCAGAGCATGGATGACGATGCGTTGGAGCGCTTCACAATTGCCATGGGCGGCTTTGGCGAAGATCCGTTTTTCGATCCCATCGAAGGACGCAAAAACATCGCTGCTATTTTGCGGGAAGCGGATGAGAAATCACCTTTATTCGCTGAAAATTGGCATTCCGATTGGAGCTTTCTTGAAAAGCCGCCGGCGGCCACTTGCCTGCTTTCGGTCGATATCCCTCCCCATGGAGGCGATACTATGTTCGCCGATCAAGCTGCTGCTTTTGCTGCGCTTTCTGATGATCGCAAGGATGAATTGCGCGGCCTAACCGCGATACATTCCGCCAAGCTGGCCTATGCGCCCGATGGAACTTACGGCGAGAACGAGGGTGAAGGCGACAGATCGATGGCGATCCGCCCTGACCCCATCGCCAACAACACGTTTTCCCACCCGCTGATCCGCAGCCATCCTGAAACGGGCGAAGAGGCGATCTACTCCACCCTTGGCTACATCATTGGGATCGAGGGCATGGCACAGGATAAAGCCATTGCCTTCCTTGCTGAATTGCACGAATGGCAGGCGCGCGAGGAGTTCACCTACCGCCACAAATGGGAGCCGAACATGCTGATTATGTGGGACAATAGCGCTGTTCTGCATAAGGCCACTGGCGGCTATGAAGGCCACCGCCGCGAGCTTCACCGCACCACTGTTGCGGCATTTGAACCCGCTTAAGTAGGCATTTTCGCAGTCTCGGGATGTTCCCCGCGCAAGGTCTGCACCACGCCGGTTGCGATCAAAAACTGCGCGGCAAAATAAAACGGCCAGACTAGCCATTCGGGTAGCGCACTGCCCTCCAGCACGCCCATTTGTGCAAAGATCAACCAGTCCGAAATCACAAACAACACCGCACCAATGCCAACGCGGTACCTTGGGAAGCGGCTCATCCAAGCGCTCGCGGCCATTCCGCCCAAAGCGACCGAATAGACCGCCACTTGCCAGTCGCCAGAAATCAACCAGCTAATCAGCGGAGTGCCGAGCAGCAAAACCGCCGCCAATCCCTTTTGGCTTCCCGATGTTGCAGGGCGCGGGTTTTTCAAGAAAAGCGTCAGCGCAGCCAAATGCGCTACGAAGAAAATCGCGCCTCCCAACTCCAATTGATAATTCACGCCCATATCGCCCAGCGCGGATATGCCGAGGAACAGCGTCAGTATTTTCGCATCACCTCCAGGCCCGCGCATCAAAGCATACAGCGCCAAGGCCCCGGCCGCGCTGCCCTTAATCAGCATCACCCAAAGCCCGCCCAATGCGCCATCTTTCAGGACATAATAGGCAATCGCCGCAATGACCGCGACGAGCAGCCATGGCCGGTGCTGTGATAATGCGCGCTGAGGCAATTTTCTCTCCTGTCTCGCAGTGACTTGCATTCCATGCATCAAACATGGATTACAAAGCATCACTTACATTTGCTTTAATTGCTATAGTCATTTTGCTCCAGATAGGGGAATGATCATGGCACAAAACATCAGCGATAAGACCCTCAAAAAAGCGGCCCACGACGTTTATTGGCAAGACCTAACCGCGATGAACAACCGCGATGGTCTGCTAGAATGCCTTCATCCCTTACCATGGTTTGCACTCGGTCTGTATTGCGTTGATCAAGGCTGGTGGCCGCTGGCAATCCTTGCTGAATTCATGTTCTTTCTAACTGCATTGCGCGTCAATCACGAGGCAATCCATCACAATCTCGGCTTTGGCCCGCTCGGTCACCGCATGGTGCTGCACGCACTCAGCCTCGTCATGCTGGGCAGCAATCACAGCGTAGCCTTCAACCATTTGCGCCACCACAGACACATCAACACCGAAGCAGACTTAGAGGGCAAAGCAGGTAATATGAGCCTGTGGCGTGTCCTCGCTTATGGGCCGGTGTTTCCAATCGAGTGTCACCTTGCGGCTCTGACAAAAGGCGGCGTCGTTTGGCGCAGAAAAGTGCTGATCGATTTGGCGCTCAATATGGCGCTGCCTGCCCTCGCCTATTTAGGCGGCATGCATTTCATCGCTTACCATTTTGCGATGATGCTGGTCGCGCAGTGCTTTACTGCACTGTTTGCAGTGTGGATCACTCATCGCGGCTGCGAAAACGGCGCGTTGATGGCTCGCAGCCAACGCGGACGTCTGATCAATGCCGTTAGCTACAATATGTTCTTCCATTTAGAGCATCACTTGTTCCCCGCTGTTCCCGTCAAGCGCCTGCCGGAGTTAGCTCGGCGGTTGGAACAGGCCATTCCCCAATTGCGCAAGGCGATAAAACCAGTGGTTGCGTTGAAATGATTGCAGGCACACATCTTCGCGCCTAATTGACGCTGCATATGACACATCAGGTTCACATTATCGGCGGAGGTCTCGCGGGCAGCGAGGCGGCTTGGCAATTGGCGCAGCGCGGCGTGAAAGTACGCTTGTCCGAAATGCGCGGTGCGCCGGAGGAACGCGGCGGCGAAATGACGGCGGCGCATCAGACCGACGGTCTGGCTGAGCTAGTATGCTCTAATTCCTTCCGCAGCGATGATGACACCAAGAACGCAGTTGGCCTTCTCCATCATGAGATGCGGCGATTGGACAGCATCGTGATGAGCGCCGGTGCAAAGGCGCAGGTGCCCGCCGGCAGCGCAATGGCGGTCGACCGCGATGTGTTCTCCGCCGAGGTAGAGCGCGCTTTGCAAGAGCACCCCAATATCGAAGTGGTGCGCGAACGCGTCGATACCTTGCCAACAGAAGGCCTCACGATTGTTGCAACCGGCCCCCTGACGGCGGCGACTTTGGCCGACAGCATTGTGACCGCGACCGGCCAAGAGCGCCTCGCCTTTTTCGATGCGATTGCACCGATTGTTCACCGTGACAGCATCGATATGGATATTTGCTGGATCCAATCGCGCTGGGACAAAACGACAGAAGCCTCCAATCCAGAGGGCGACTATATCAATTGCCCGATGACAAAGGAGCAATATGCCGCCTTTCACCAAGGCCTGATGGATGGCGAGAAGACCGAGTTTAAACAATGGGAAGCCGACACGCCTTACTTCGATGGCTGCATGCCAATCGAAGTGATGGCGTCGCGCGGCGTGGACACTTTGCGTTACGGCCCGATGAAGCCGGTGGGTCTCGACAATCCGCGCGATGTGACCGAAGAATTTCCGCAAGGCCGCTGGCCCTATGCCGTGGTGCAATTGCGCCAAGACAATAAGCTTGGCACTCTATGGAATATGGTCGGCTTTCAGACCAAGCTGAAATATGGCGCGCAGGTGGAATTATTCCGCACTATTCCCGGGCTAGAGAATGCCGAGTTTGCACGGCTAGGCGGATTGCACCGCAACACTTTCCTTAATTCGCCGCTGGTCTTGGACCGGCAATTGCGATTGAAAGATGCGCCCCACATCCGCTTTGCTGGGCAGATCACTGGCTGCGAAGGTTATGTTGAAAGCAGCGCAATTGGTATGATCGCAGGCATTATGGCGGCCGCTGAATTGGCGGGTGAGGAATTTGCTCCTGTTCCGCGCACCACAGCCTTGGGAGCCCTGCTCAGCCATATTACTGGCGATGCAGAAGCGGCCACTTATCAGCCAATGAATGTGAATTTCGGCCTGTTTCCACCTTTGCACAAGGTGCACAAAAAACAGCGAAAAGAAGCCTATACGGAGCGTGGCAAGCAAGATTTCGGGACTTGGCTCAGTAAGCTGGACAAGGTTCCTGCGTGAGCCGGCTCCCGCGGTTTAGCAGCGGCAGCTTGGCTTTTTCTTGCGCGGTTTGGGCCGCGTCGTTCTAAACTCTCGCTCGGTCAATTCATTGTTGCGATTACGATCAGCTCCGTCGAATTTCTTGACCGTAGTGTGCGCCCATTCCTCAAAGGTCAGGAGATTATTGCCATCCTTGTCCAGCTTGCGAAACGCGCTGGCACGGGTGGAGAGCATTTCTGCGCGGCTGATAGAGCGGTCACGGTTGCGATCATAGCGAAAGAAGCGTTTTTCCTCCTTGGTGAGCTCGGTCGCAGCGGGCGGCTTTGGCCCGCGTTTGTTGCCTGGGTCAGCAATCGGCAGTTCGATAACTTTGGGCTCGTCTTCTTCAGCGGCCTCTTCAATTGCAATTTCCGGCGGAAGCGGGGCAGCAGCCTCGACCTGAGCGCGTCCTTGCCACCAATAAAACCCGATTCCAGCAAGAAAAAGTCCAAGAAAAGCTCCAAGGAATATTTTATTCATCGATGCCATCCTCAATATTTATTCAACAAGGAGGCAGTGTATAGCTTTTTACTACCCTAGCAAGCCGCGCTTTAGAGCCAATAGTGCAGCGCCCCGCCCTTTCATCAAAGGCGCACCGCCGTCTTTAATGGCTCGCGCCGCTAGGGCATCGAGGATAGCAACCCCACGAAGGCTGCGCGGCAGGCGCGGCGTCGGCTCATAATCCGCTGCCAATGTGATTAGCATTGCGCGCTCTTCGCCATCAGGGAAATGGGCCGCAGCATCGGCCAGCGCCCACAATTCTCCTGCACCATCTATGCCTTCATGCCCTGCCCTATGCGCGATCACAGCAAAGCCAGCGGCGCGCCTTGCGGAAAAATCGCGCGCGGATTGTTTGGGGAGTGGAGGCTCGGCAAGCAGTTCTTCCCACGCATTGACGAGGTCGACCAAAGCCAGCTCTTCACCCGCCCAATGCGTGCCAAGATGATCCAGCACAGCATCGCCAGTGGGACGCTGCTCAACAGCTGTGCCAAACATATCGCGCCACCAAGCCAGGCGCATTTGCCCCAGCATGGGCTCGCTGGTCTGCGTAACGATCTGGCCCAACCGCCGGTCAAGCATGAAGAACGCGCGCAAAGCGCCGCGCACCGGCGCCGGTGTATAGCTTAGCGCTATGCCAATTTCAGGAGCGAGCGACTCGGCCGCCTCGATATCGCCAGTCATGGACAAGGCGATTGCGGCAAAGCTTGGCTTAGGTCAACTGCACTCAGATTCGCTTGGCGTGGTGCCAGTTAGGCCTGGTTCCAAATTGCGGTCATCGCGAATGAGGAAGGCTGCTTCCTCGTAAAAGATACCATCGCCGCTGCCGAATGGATTGTCCCACAGGCTGCTATATTGATAGGTCACTTCAACGAACATTACCGCTGTATTGGACAAGGCCGTAATCTTGGTCGTGCCCTCGCCCATACCCGGAAGTTCATCGCCGACAAGACCGTTATTGTCCTCATCATCGCCATAGCGCGAATCGACATCCAGATCGCCAATACAGCGCTGCCAAGCAATGAATTGACGATCAGTTGGATCATCATATTCGAGGCTAGAAATAATGATGCGGCTGTTCTCAGCCATGTCAATGGACTGCCCTTGACGCTGGGCTCCATTCAGAATTGCCAACACATCATTTTCTGTAATTGTTGGGGTCACACCGCTATTATCAGTCTGTCCGAGCCGAGAGGCGTTATCCGCCATCGACAAGGCAATTTGGCTTACCTTGGTTTTTGTGTTCGCCATCCGTGCGACTTCTGTACCGTATAGGCCCAAAGTCAAAATGATCGGCAGGATCAGCGCGAACTCAACAAGGGAAATACCGCTAGTGTCGCTGCGCAGACGCTTCAAAGCGTGCGAAATGGAGCCAAATTTTTTCATTAGTCGCAGGTCCCTGCTGTCGCGCCATAACCGGGCTGATCGGCAAATGGCTGGTTCTTTTTCACAGTACTTGCGGTTAGGTTTCGGTTCTTAGAACCGCCCGGTACGAAAGGGTTCGGAAACAGTGGTTTGTAGCTAACTGTCACCGCGTAAATGACCACGTCACTCGCGCCGCCATTGCCATCGGTACCGATATCTTCATCCCATTGGCCATTGCCATTTTCATCGGAATAGCTTTCGCCATTATCGCAAACGCCGCTGCCATCGGAATCGTTCCAGCTCTCTGCGCGCTCGATATCATCGAAATCGTAATAGCTAACGCGCGATGTCGCCACGGTAGCGCCAGGCGCGACCAAACTTACAATGCTTGTGACTTCCGCATCCGCATTGGTGGTATTGCCCGATTCCAAAGAGGAGGAACGCGCCGCTGTCTGCACAGCACCGTTCAAGACAGACTGGGTGTAAGCCAATTGGCCGAGGTCAAAAAGACCCAGCAGCAAGGTCACAAACACGGTGGCCATCAAGCCAAATTCCATGATCGTGGTGCCTTGCTCATCATCGCGCAAAGCGATGACGAGGCGAGAGACAGAAGAGGTGAGCGAGCGCATCATTGCGTGATCCGCAGCTCGCCAACATCCTTGGCGATTTCCTGGAACGCTTCGTTGAGCTGGGCCGAAGAAGCCGCCGTGAAGGCACTGTCATCCGATGAACAAGTCTCAAGATCGGTCGTCAGATCGGTGCCAAAGGCGATGACCCAAACTCGAATACCTTTCGACTTTGCAACTTCGCAAGCGGTCAGGAAACGTTCCGTATGCCGTTCAGCGTGCTGGCTGGTACCGTTGGCTGTTACCCGGCGATCAATCCGTTCAATGCCATATGCACCCATCAGCAAGCTGTAAGGCTGCATCTCACCATCACTCATAAAGATGATATGGCGCGCAACATCACCGCCATTGGCTGGTGCTTCATTGACATTGTCTTGGAAAATACCCTGCGGCGACGCCATACGCGCACCCCAGATCATACCAATGTTGTGATAGGTATTGCCGCCAGCGTTCAGGCTGTCAGCATAAGTATCAAACTCGGATTCCGTCATCGTATCCAAAAGCTGTGCGGCTTTCGGGCATGTGGAAGAGGCAAGGCTGCCATTGTTGGTATTAGAGGTCGTGTATGAACCGCTATTGTTCCAACGATAATAGGCCACTTGGTTCCAAACAGGCTTCCATTTGGTGTCGTCATCGGACGTTGGCGCGCTATCAATGTCGAGATCAAGCGCGCTTGCAGGCGTAACGCCAAGGATGGAGTTAAAGTTAAATGTCGCTGCTGGGGTGGTTGCGCGTTCTTCGATACAACCATTCCAAGAGGATGAACCGTCTAAGCCATCGGCCTCCGTGCGCGGCGTGGTGACTGAACCACCATTTTTGTAGCTCGCGAAATCGAAATCGCTGCGAGGCTTATACTCAAAGTCGCCGGTGAAGGTCGAAACTGTTTCGGTGGCATACACCGGATCTTCAATCGTTGAATCCGTTTCATTGTAATCCCGAGTGACATCACGTTTGATGACCCAGTGATTTTTGCGGCTCACGCGTGTGCAGGTGTATTCGGTGCGCGATTGTTGCTGCGTCGTAACAGTTTCGGTAACGCGCTGGCCTGATCCATTGATATAAGGCCCGACGGTGGACGTCGTTGTCCCGCCCGAATTGGTCCAATTCGTGTCGGCAGGAATGTTGTTTTTGCAGTCCCTATTTTTGCGATAAGAACCATCGAAATACACCCAGCTTCCATAGTCGTAATCACTATCGTTCGAACCTGTATCGTTGACCGTATACGGATCGCCATACCCAGCCAAAGTGTCCACTGTGGTGTCTTCAAAAATCCCCTCACGAGATTGAACCGTATGTGTGTCTGCAAGGTAAGAGGCATCCTGAGCAAGGATAAGATTGCCAACATTTACGCCTGAACTGTAAGGTACGAAACCGTAACGGATACGGCTGTTGCCGCCTGATGCTGCGCCGTCAACGGTATCATAAAATGATTTCATTGCGCTTCGGAGCGAGGCAATCCGCGAGCTGCCACCTGAAATGCTGCCACCCATTGAGCCGGTAACATCCAGCACCATGATCACATCGCTATTGCCGACGGACATAGATGCAGAGCAGTTCACTGTCAGCGGAACCTGCTCATAGCCGAACAGGCGAACGACAACCGTATCTACGGTAGTAGTCGCAATGCCTTCGACCGTATTGCCTTCATCAGGAGTAGTGGCAGCAAAGGATGTATCGGAAACACCTTCATTGGCTTCATCGAAGTTGGTTCCAAAGAATGCGTTGGCCCGTGCCTTGGCTGCATTGTTGAAACCATCGGCCTGAACCGCGCGTCGTCCGGCGAGCACGCCAGAGTCGCAAGCGTTCTGAAGCTTGTTTTGAACCATGTAAGCCCGTGACATGTCCACGCCGCCACCGACCATGCCTGCAAGGGCGATCATTGCGACCGCACTCATCGGCATGATGCTGCCGCTGATATCCCGAAGGAGTTTGGCCTTGTTGGCTTTTGCTTTAACTTTAAAATCAGTCACGATGTACATGCCCCGCATAAAATATATGCGACGGACATACGCGCTCAGTTCCTAAGCACTGGTCAAGCGGCTAGGTTAATTTTCCGTTACCCACTTAAGCCTTTACGATTTGTAACAAACTGCCTTGGTTGCTGTCACAATCCGGCCTGCATCAATCAGCGCCAGCTTTTCAAGGTTGGCCGCATAGGGCAGCGGCACATCTTCATTGCATACGCGCATGACTGGGGCGTCTAGATCGTCGAAGCCCTGTTCCATGCAAACTGAGATGATTTCAGAGGCGATGGAACACGTTGGCCACCCTTCCTCAGCGATAACGAGACGATTGGTTTTCTTGAGGCTTTCCAATACCGTAGCAGTATCGAGAGGACGCAAAGTGCGCAGGTCGATGACCTCTGCATCAATGCCTTCGCCGCTCAATGTCTCTGCAGCTTCTAGCGCCATGCCTACGCCAATAGAGTAACTGACTATGGTTACGTCAGCGCCTTCGCGCATGATCCGCGCCTTGCCGATGGGCAGAACGTGATCATCCAGATCGGGCACATCAAAGCTGCGGCCATAGACGAGCTCATTCTCCAAAAAGACCACTGGGTCTTCGCAGCGAATGGCGGCTTTCATTAACCCTTTGGCATCCGCTGCATCAAATGGAGCGATAACAATCAGCCCCGGAACGCTTGCATACCAAGGGCCATAGTTCTGGCTGTGCTGCGCACCAACGCGGCTGGCCGCGCCATTGGGGCCGCGGAATACGACGGGACAGCGCATTTGGCCGCCCGACATATAATTGGTCTTGGCCGCCGAGTTGATGATGTGGTCAATCGCTTGCATCGCAAAGTTGAAAGTCATGAACTCAACGATAGGGCGCAATCCACCCATCGCCGCGCCTGTACCAATGCCGGCAAAGCCATATTCGGTAATTGGCGTATCGATCACGCGCTTGGGGCCGAACTCATCGAGCAGGCCTTGCGTGACTTTATAGGCGCCTTGGTATTCAGCGACTTCCTCGCCCATCACGAACACGCGGTCATCGCGGCGCATTTCCTCGGCCATCGCATCGCGCAAAGCTTCGCGCACGGGCGTGCTGGTGAAGCTGGTGCCTTCTGGCACAGATGGATCAGATTTGGGCTGCGAGGCTTGAGGCGCTGATGGCGCGGCAGTTGGCGCGGGTGCAGCAGCTAGAGTCGGCGCCGGTGCTGGAGCAGGAGAACTTGCTTCCTCGCCCTCACCTTCCATCGTGGCAATCACAGTGCCGACGGCGACATTCTCTGTCCCCTCAGCAATCATGATTTTGCCGAGCGTGCCTTCGTCAATTGCTTCAAATTCCATTGTCGCTTTATCGGTTTCGATCTCAGCGATGATATCACCGGGCGCAATCGTATCGCCCTCGGCCTTGAGCCATTTGGCGAGCGTGCCTTCTTCCATGGTCGGTGAAAGCGCGGGCATTTTTAGTTCAATAGCCATCAGTATTTCTCCACCAGAATATCGGTGTAGAGCTCAGAAGGCTCCGGCTCCGGCGATGTTTCTGCAAAGTCAGCAGAGGCTGCGACACGCGCACGGATCGCCTTGTCGAGAATCTTCAGATCGGCCTCTGATACCCCGCCATCCATCAGCATTTTCTTCATGCCTTCAATCGGGTCTTGCGTATCCCGCTTTTCCTGTACTTCTTCGCGGCTGCGATATTTTGCAGGGTCGGACATTGAGTGCCCGCGATAGCGGTAGGTGTTGCATTCAATCAGCACGGGGCCATTGCCCTCGCGCACATGTTTGAACGCGATCTCGGCTGCGCCGCGAACCTGCAATACGTCCATGCCGTCAACATCCATACCAGGAATGCGGAAGGCTGCACCGCGGCGGTAAAATTCGGTTTCTGCGCTGGAGCGGGTGACCGCTGTGCCCATGGCATATTGATTATTCTCTACCACGAACACGATTGGCAGGTTCCAAAGCGCGGCCATGTTGAACGTCTCGTACACTTGGCCCTGATTGGCTGCACCATCGCCAAAGTAGGCAAGGCACAATCCGCCGTCTTCTTTATACTTGTGGGCCAGCGCCAATCCGCCGCCTAGCGATACTTGCGCGCCAACAATGCCGTGGCCGCCGTAGAATTTGTGCTCCGTGCTGAACATATGCATGGAGCCGCCCTTGCCTTTGGAGATGCCTGCTTGGCGTCCCGTCAGCTCTGCCATGATGACATTGGGGTCGATGCCGTAAGCCAGCATATGGCCGTGGTCACGGTATCCGGTGATCACGCTGTCACGGTCATTGTCGAGCGCACTTTGCAGGCCAATCGCCACCGCTTCTTGGCCGATATACAAGTGGCAAAAACCACCGATCAGGCCGAGACCGTAAAGCTGGCCCGCCTTTTCCTCAAAGCGTCGGATAAGCAGCATCTGCTCATACAATGCCATTTTCTCTTCGTCCGACGCATCATATGCGCCCGCTGTCACATGCGCATCTTGCAGCGCAGACAGCGCGAACTCGTCACTGGCAGAGGTGTTAGAAGACGCCTTCGCAGACGCCTTTGCTGACTTCTTGGGTGCTTTGGCCAAGCCTTATGTCCTTGTATATTGAGCCCCTGGGGAGAGATGAGGCATGCTTACGCGTATTGCGCCCTATAAGACGAAGCGCCAGCTTGACGCAACGGCAATGGACACGTCGTGCATACGAAATACCGAAACTTGTAAAAGAAACGCCTATTATTCGCCCAGCGTTATGACGATCTCATCAGGGTGAACCACATTAAGGTTCTGCCGGATCAGTTCACCAGCCAGATCAGCGTCTGCCCCCTTCATATCGAGCAAAGCAACGCGGTGCGCCAATTCATCACGGTGCTGCGACAATTTGGCAATATGCTCGGCGCGCTCTTCCAAGACATTGGCGTTTTCATTCCACGCCAACAGTCCCGTTGGGCCAGCAATCGCCAATGCTGCAAGAACCAGCAACGCCGCGAGCACGCCCATCTTCCTGGTCTGATCAGGAGAAAGCCGCGAGAGCGCTTTGTTGATGGAACTTACCTTGGGCATGCCCCTCTAGAATCATAGTTGATTCGCGGGCGCAAGCACTTTCTTTAAATTGAGTAATATTCCTTGGTTTTAATACGATCTTGGCAGGCCCAAAACATGCTCCGCCAGATAGGATAGGATCAAATTGGTTGAGATCGGCGCGACAGTATAAAGCCGTGCCTCGCGGAATTTGCGCTCCACATCATATTCCTCCGCAAAACCAAAGCCGCCATGCGTCTGCACGCACATATCCGCCGCGGTCCAGCTGGCCTCAGACGCTAGCATCTTGGCCATATTGGCCTCAGCGCCAGCATTGCCGCCTTCATCGTAAACCTGCGCTGCGTGACGCACCATCAGCTCTGCTGCGCATGTCTGAGCGTATGACCGCGCGATGGGAAATTGCACGCCTTGGTTCTTGCCAATCGGGCCGGAGAACACCTCGCGCTCATTGGCATAGGCGGTCGCTTTCTCAATGAACCATTTCGCATCGCCAATACACTCCGATGCGATCAGCACACGCTCTGCATTCATACCGGAAAGGATATAGCGAAAGCCCTTGCCCTCCTCGCCTATCAATGCGCTGGCCGGAATACGCATATCATCGAAGAACACCTCTGTGGTCGAGTGGTTCATCATTGTGCGGATGGGTTTGATGGTCAGGCCATTGCCTAGCGCCTCCTGCATATTCACAAGGAATAGCGAGAGCCCCTCGGTTTTCTTCGCGACTTCATCTTTGGGCGTGGTGCGCGCCAGCAGCATCATAAGATCGGAATGCTCTGCCCGGCTAGTCCAGATTTTCTGGCCATTGATGACATATTCATCGCCTTCCCGCACAGCGCGCGTTTTAAGGCTGAGCGTGTCTGTTCCGCTGGTTGGCTCGGAAACGCCAAACGCCTGAAGGCGCATGTCGCCGCTAGCGATCTTGGGCAGATATTCCTGCTTTTGCGCGTCTGATCCGTACCGCAGTAGCGTGTTCATCACATACATTTGTGCATGCGCCGCGGCGCCATTGCACCCAGCCGCTTGCACCTCTTCCATAATCACGCAGGCTGCATCCAGTTTCAGGCCGCTGCCGCCAAATTCTTCTGGGATGAGCGCGGCAAGAAAACCCGACTTCGTCAGCGCATCAACAAACTCTGCGGGATAAGCACGGTCACGGTCTTTCTCGCGCCAGTATTCGCCGGGAAATTCCTCGCACAATGCCCGCACAGCGCGGCGGATTTCGGCAAGTTCGTCAGTGTCCAATTGCATCGCGGGTTTCGTCCTTTGAAAAGTTATCCGCTGATTGCCTGCAAGCGGTCTCCAAGTCCACCTAGCCGATTAGATAAAGCCGCATATTCGTGCTGGCACATTTATAAAGCACGGCTAAGGTCAGTTGCAAATCGGAGACTGAAAAGCCCATGAACATTTTGTCTTATGACCCCGCCCGCTTTGCCGATATTCCTGACTATCCCTTTGCAGAAAATTGGACCGAGATTGATTTGGGAGATGGCCACTCAGGCCGGATGCATTATGTTGACGAAGGGGAAAAGGGCGCGCCGCCCGTGCTGCTCCTTCATGGCGAGCCGAGCTGGAGTTTCCTTTACCGCAAGATGATCCCATTGCTGGTGAATGCAGGCTTTCGCGTGCTTGCGCCGGATCTGATCGGCTTTGGCAAGAGCGACAAACCTGATGATATCGACTTCTACACATATGAACGGCATTTGAGTTGGCTGAACCAATGGCGAGCCGCAGTGTGCCCGCAAGCTGCAGCGCTGTTTTGTCAGGATTGGGGCGGTCTGCTTGGCCTCAATATGGTGGGTGAAAATCCGCAAGACTTTGCCTGCGTAGTGGCGAGCAACACTTTCTTACCCACAGGCGGAACACCCTCCCCTGCATTTCTTGCATGGCGCGAATTTGCGAAGAGCAGCCCAGATTTCAAAATTGGCGGCGTGCTCAACGGTGCCTGCCAAACCGAGTTGAGCGATGCAGAAATAGCAGCTTACAATGCCCCCTTCCCCGACGAGCCCAGCAAGACCGGTGCGCGGGCCTTCCCGGCATTGGTTCCGGTTGAGGATGGCATGGCTGGCATTGCTGAGAACATTGCGGCGTGGGAGGGATTGGCCGCTTATGATCGGCCTTTCTTGACCTTGTTTGGCGAGAATGATCCAGTGACCGGCGGGTTGGCGCAGCCGCTGATTGACCGCATCGCTGGCGCAAAGGACGAGCCCCATGCGATGCTGAGTGACTGCGGGCATTTCTGTCAGGAAGATCGGCCCGTGGAACTTGCCCAAGGGGTAATCGATACGGCACGCAAAGCGGGCTTCCTAAGCTGAGCCAAACATCCGCCTCTAAAGCATCCCCCTCGGCCAGCTCATCTGGCGCGCCATTATCGCGCTTTGAGGAGTATACGCTATGCATTGTCATCGCTTTGTCAGTGGCAAATGCCTATTATATCCATCCGATCATCTCTGAGGTTGCGGAGCATTTTTCCGTGAGCAAAGCGGCGATTGGAATAGTCCCGACGCTCAACCAATTGGCGCTGGCGGCGGGGATATTGTTCCTGCTTCCGCTCGGCGATAGGGTCGGCAATCGCACCTTGGTCTTCATCTTCTCAGCGCTGCAAGCCGTTTGCCTTGCGGTGATGGCATTTGCGCCAAGCTTTGTGATTTTTACCGCTGCATCCACATTGCTGGGCACGGTCACTATCGCGCCCTATTTGCTTCCCGCCTATGCATCCAAGCGCACTGCGCCTGCAGAACTGGGGCGCGTCACGGCATTGCTGACAGCGGGCATATTGTTCGGTATTTTGTATGCGCGGGTCGGTGCCGGCGTGATGGCGGAATATTTCGGCTGGCAGACGGTGTATTATCTGGCCTCGGGTTTGATGCTGGTGCTGGTTGTGACCTTGCGTTTTTTGATGCGCGCCAAGGCAAAACCTGCGCCTGATGCGCCCGCGCCTGAGCCTTATACAAAGCTACTTGCCTCGCTTCTTCCTTTGGTGAAAAAGCATCCAGAGGCCGCCTTGTCAGGCTGTATTCAATCGCTGAACTTTGGGATGTTTATCGCGATTTGGTTGGGGCTGGCGCTGCATCTCACGAGCCCTGAAATGGGCTATAGCGTCGACCTTGTTGGCTATCTCGCTTTCACTGCCGGGCTTAGCATGGTGACCACGCCGCGCATGGGTGTTTGGGCGGACCGAATGGGGCCGGAACGCGCGCGAAAGATCCTTGCTTGCACTCAGATTGTCGCGGCTGTTTTGCTCTATCTGTTTGGTTGGAATTTAGCGCTTTTGATGATCCCGATCCTTATGAATACGGTGGTTGGCCCCGTCATTGATGTGACCGGCAGAATGACAATCCTGCGGCAGGAGCCCGCCATTCGCAACCGGCTGATCACCGTCTATGTCGTGATTATGTTCACCGGCGGCGCAGTGGCCAGCACCTTGGCGACCGCCGCTTATGATGCGGCTGGATGGGCCGGCAATTGCGCGATTGCGTTTGGATTTGCACTGTGTGTGGCCAGCCTAAGCTGGTTTGCAGAGCGCAGGCAGAACGCAAAAAAGGCACTCCAAAACGGCATTTGAGATGGTGAGGCCAAACGAGGCCAAATGAGGCCAAAGCCGAGATGGTGAGGCAAACGTCTGAAATAATGCGGCAAAAGCGCCCTAAAAACGCACACCCACTTGCATGTTCACCTTGGGTGATTTGTCGCCGCTTTCAAACCGGTCATCGCTGATTGGTTTTGCCACTTCGGCTCCCAAATCAAACTTGCCAATTTGTGCGCGCAAACCGCCGCCTGCTGAACTCAAAGAGCCATCGCCAAAACCTGTGCCGATGTGATTGACGTAACCACCGTCAACAAAGCTGTAGAGCTGCACCCAGTCGAGCCAGTCTGTGACATTGCTGAAGCCCATGCGAAATTCAGCGAGGCCGATAATGCCCTCATCACCGTAATTCTCGCTAAAGTCATAGCCGCGGCCAAAATACGCTCCGCCCAATCCCATTTCTTCCGAGGCTAGCAAAGGTGCCGAGGCAATCTGAGCATTGGCTGCAAGGCGCAATCCGAATGTGTCGCCAATATCAATCAAAGTGTTCACCCACGCATTTGCCTTAGTGAACGTGCCATCTGCATTGCTGCGCGAATTCATCGGATCGCCCGCTTCGCTTGCGCCTAAAACACCGAGGCCTTGCGTTACGCCGATACCGCCATAAATGCGGCCGATCCCAATATTCGCATTGCCTGCAAAATTGAGGGATGCGGTGGTGATCCGATCATCTTGAAAACCAATGCCCGCTTGGGATTGCAGCACCTGGCGATAAGCAACTTCAGCATTGAGCCAAAGGTTCATATCATTGCTGCGCACAATCGCTTGGTTGGCAAAGATGGAAGCAGAGCGATTGCGCCCGCGATATTTCAAATCGCTGAGACGTCCGCCAGACAATGTCCGCCCTGCGGCACCGGAAAAGCCGACGACCGTACTGCCTGCGTTTAACGTGCGGGCATAGCGGATGCGAACATAGGCGAGCTCTTTGGGATTGAGCAGCGTATTGGTGAGACTAGCCGAGAACACATCATCATCGCTGAGCAGGCCAGCGAGGCTGTAGCTCAGCCGCGCTCTATATGGCCCCAAAGTATCCGGCCCGTAATTGTCGAGAGTGGCGCGGCCCGAAATGCGGTCTTCGTCAACGGTAACCACCAAGATGCCAGCATCACCCTCGCGCTGGAATTGGGTATCCTTGATGCGAATACCGGGGAGGTCACCCGCCAAAAGCAATTGCCGCTCAATCAAATCCTGCTTGGCATCATTATTGACCAGCTCATTCAAAATTGCGCGCAGGCGTGAATTGTCAGAGCCTAAAATCCGCACTTCATCGATCGAACCGGGGTCCAAATTTACGGATACAACACCGATCTTAACCGATTGCGGCGGCACTTCTGCGCTGGCGAAGATATAGCCCTCTTCACGCGCAGCGGTCGATACGGCGCTGGCCAAGGCGCGCAAGTTTTCTTCATTTGCCTCCATGCCGATGAAGGCTTGATAGCTTTGCGCAAGCCGCTCACGCGGCACATCAGCATTGGCGGCAATGTTGACCGCACCAATGGTCATGCCAGCAGCTTGCGCCGCGACAGTCATCGGAAAATCCATTTCAATACGCGGGGATGCCCCGGCAGGTAGCGCAATATCAGCTTGGCTATCCTCTTGAGGCTGCATGCGATCCTGCGAACCACTCACACCTTCAAAAGGATCAGCAACTTCTTGAGCAGACACAGATGTGCCCGCAGCAAAGAGCGCCATACTCACAACAGGGAAAATTAGAGAACGCACGCAATACTCCGAGGGGTTCGGACTTGGCGCTAAAGGGAAAATGTAAAAATTTCATGTCCAGGATCAGCACTTTAACTTCATCTTTACGCTGTCCTTGAACCCAATCCAGATACTGCGCTGCTAATCCGATCAAATAGAGAAACTTAATGACGACCGGTGGAGCCGCGAAAATGCTACGTAAATTTGTTCAACTCATTGTAATTGCACTACTTTGTGCATCAGGCACAGCCTATGCGCAGACGCCTGGATGGGTTCTTTCGGAAAAACGCGGAACTGTTAACGTGCAGCGCGCCGGCATTTCGAAAGCAGCGATAAGCGGCGGCACTTTGCGGGCTGGCGATGTCATCAGCACAGGCAAGAAAAGTCGTGCTGTGCTGGTTCGCGGCGGTGAGTATGTGGTGATCTCCCCCAACAGCCGTCTGCGCATCGCAAAACCGAAAACGCGCAATGGTGTGGTCCAATTCTTCGAAGAAATCGGCAGCGTCCTGTTTCGCATCGACAAGAAATCGACCCCTCACTTTGGCGTCGACACCCCTTACCTCGCCGCTGTTGTTAAAGGCACAACCTTCAGCGTCACCGTGAGCGAATCGGGCACGGCTGTTCAAGTCACCGAAGGCGCCGTTCAAGTCGCGACCCGCGATGGCGGCGCGACCCAGTTGCTGTCACCGGGCATGATCGGCATGGTCGAAAGCTCTCAGCAATTCCGTCTCAATATCACCGGCCCAGAAAACCGCGTGATCGATTCGCCAAACGCGCCTGCGGGAAGCAAAGCAACGCCTAAACCTATGAGCGAGGCGAAACTCGTCTCCATTGCAAGCAAGAGCTTTGATGGGACAATCAGCAAAGCGGCTGTGTCCAAGCCAGTGTCACTGGCCAAAGCAACCGGCGGCATGATTTCCGGCACGGTATCCGCGCTGAAGCCGAGCGCGCCAAGGGCAAATTCGTCTAGCGCAATCGCAGGCGCAAAATCCGCAAAGCCAGTGGTCGCCATTCAAAACGTCTTGGCAACGAATGCGAATTCCGCTGCGAATACCTCAGGCAATTCCAACAGTAATGCTTCAGGCAGTACCACTGGTTCAAATGGCAATTCAGCCTCCGCGCCGGGTGCAGCTTTGATAGCATCGAGCCAAGCTGTCGCTGCCCCGCGTCAAAACGCGATTACCAACGCCATTGCCAATGCAGCTGCCAATTCAGCGGTCAACTCGTCTGGCAATGCGGGCGCAATTGCGTCAGGTGCGGTTACTCCAGGAAACGCGGCTTCAAACCCCATCTCTTCAGGTGCAATTACGCCTGGGCTAGTGAATTCAAACGCTGGCGGGTCAGTCATTCAACCGGGCAATTCTGGTGGCAATAGCAATGCTGGCGGCAATACCGTGGATAACACCAATGCGAACATGGGCGCCTCTAACAGCGCCGGTGCTGGCAACGGCAATGCAAGCGCTATTAGCAACGCTGGCGCCAACGCCAACGCCAACGCCAACGCAGGCGCCAATAGCAACGCTGGCGGCAACGGAATAGGCAATGTGCTCGACGATAGCGTTACCTCAGGAGGTTCAGCGATGTCAGGTGGGTCTGCTGCCAATGGCAACAACAACAGCAATGCTGGCGGAAACGGCAATGGCAATAGCGGCCAAAACAATGGTCAGCCGCTGAATTACGGCGGCGACCAGCCGGATGGCACCTGTGCCGGTGTCCCCAATTGCGCAAGCGGCCCTAACCCCAATGCGTCTGGCAACGCCAATGCGAATTCTGGCGGGAATGGCATTGAAAATTCTGGTTCTGATGCCAATGCCAGTGTCGAAGGAAACGCAAATGCTAATGCGAATGCCAACGCTAACACCGGTGCCAATGGAGCTGGAAACGGAAATGCTAACGGACTTGGAGGCGCTAACAACGCAGATCCAGAAACTGGCAATAGCGGCAATGAAGCAGCCCCAGAACCCCCAACGAATTTGGATATCCTAAAAGGCCTCGTGAACGGCATTGTTGATGGTTACCAAGAGTGGAAAGCCAATAAGGGCAACAATGCCAATGGTCCTGGCGGCCAAGGAGGCTTGTTTGGCAACGGAAATCAAGGCGGCGGCGATGACGACGATGATGATGACGATGACAGCGATGACGATGGCGGAAACGACCAAGGCAACAATGGCGGGGGCAACGGAAACAACGGCGGCGACGACTAAATAACGCCCCGCCCCAATGCTCAAAGCAGTTCACCCGGCAATCGGATCGCTGCTGAATTAACCGTTTTTTGAGCGGCGGCCTTTATTGCCCGTGTTCGATAGGACGGACACGCAATTGACCACACCCACTTTGCCTCGATGGCTTCGCATGCCGCAAAAGCAGTTTTCTGCTTGGGCGCTGTCCTTGGTCGCTGCGCTGTTGATGGCTATTTTCGGTGTCGGCACTCAGCTTGAAGATCAGCTTCAAAATTGGCGTGACAGTGTCAATCAGAAGCCCGCCACAGGTGATCTGGTTCTGGTCGAGATTGATGCACAATCACTGCATGAAATGGACAGCTGGCCTTGGCCGCGCAAGCATTACGGTGATGCGGTGAAAAAGCTGAACGCAGCTGGCGTCACCCAGATCGCATTTGATATCGACTTTTCTGCGCATTCTGATCCAGCTCAAGACAAAGCCTTCGCCGATGCGATTGCAGCGTCTGATGCGACGGTAATCCTGCCCACTCTGAAGCAAAGCGGGTCAGAGGGCAGCGAAGATGAGCTCGAGAGCTTTCCAATTCCCATTTTGGCAGAGAACGCGTTTCTTGCCTCGGTCAATGTGAAGGCCGACTACAACGGGCAACTCAACCACTATAGCTATGGCACTAAGACTGGCGGCATCCCTCGCCCCACCCTTGCCAGCATGCTGTCCGGTTCCGCCGGCAAGGTTGAAGAAAGCTTCGCCATTAATCAGGCGATCGATCCCAAGAGCATTCCTCGGATCAGCTTTGTCGATTTGGTCAATGGCGAACCCATGATCGAAGAATTGCGCGGCAAAAAGGTCGTGATCGGCGCGACAGCAATTGAGTTGGGTGATCGCTATCCCATCCGCCGTTTTAGCGTAATTCCAGGCGTTTTGATCCAAGCTCTGGCGACGGAAAGCCTGCTGCAAGACGCAGTTGCAGTAGATTTAGGCACGCTTTTCTCACTGATCATCACCGCAGGATTGCTGCTATTTTGCTTCCGAGTGCTGAAAATGCGCCGCGTGTTTCTTGCCAGCGCGGCCATCGCGATCGGCTTTACCGGACTGCAACTCGCTCTGGAAGCTGCCCATATTGCAACATTCTCCAATGTCCCAATGCTGGTATTCCTTGCGATATTTTTGACGCTCCAAAAATTCTTCGTCACCTCCACCGCCCTGCACCGCAGCCAGATGCGGAATGCCCAAAGCGGCCTACCGAACGAAGCCGCCATGCGCGCCTTTATCAGCGACAAAACGGACCTGCCGGTGATCGTGGCGAAGATCGACAATTTCCGTGACGTGGCGGCGCTCACCAATGGCGCCTCGCGCGAAGAGCTGTTCACCAGCCTATCGCAGCGCCTGAGCTTCCTCGCTATGCGAGAGAAGGTCTTCCACCTTGATGCAGACAGCTTTGCTTGGGTACTGGAGGATGGAACAGTCAGCTCTGTCGCAGCGCATTGCGAAACGGCAGCCGCATTGTTCCAATCTCCCTTTATGGCTGGCGATAAGAAGTTAAGTCTCAAAGCGGTATTCGGCGCATCAATCGGCAAAATCGAGCAATCCAAAATGGCGGCGGATCAAGCGTCAGGTAAGAACGAACGCTGGGCGTGGCACGATGATACGGCGCAAGAGGCGGTGGATTTCCAGCAGCGGCTATTGGTCGATTTGGAAAGCGCCCTCAAAGGCGGCGACGTTACCACCGTCTTCCAACCCAAATGGGACATCGCAATGGACCGCATTCAAGGTGCAGAGGCCCTGGTCCGCTGGGAGCATCAAGAACTCGGCTTTGTCAGCCCAGAAATTTTCATTCCGCTGCTTGAACGCGAAAACCGCATTGATGAGCTAACGCTTCATGTTCTGCGCAGCGCCGTTGCGAACCTTTCTCACTGGAACACTATTCTCCCTGATCTCAATTGCTCCGTCAACATTTCTGCCGCTCTTTTGGGCGATGCGAAGTTTGTTGAAGCGGCCATTGAAGAAGTCTTGTGCTCGAACCTTGATGCCAAGCAATTGGTATTCGAAGTCACAGAAACCGCCACCCTCGCCAATCAAGACGCCACAGTCGCCGCGCTTGAGCGGATACGCGAGGCTGGTATGAAGGTTTCCATCGATGATTACGGCACAGGCCAATCGACATTGTCCTACCTCCAGCGCCTGCCGATTGATGAGATCAAGATCGATCAAAGCTTTGTGAAGACTATGGTGTCGAACAAGGGCAATAAAGTGCTGGTGCAATCCACCATCCAAATGGCCCACGCGCTCGAGTTAACTGTGGTTGCCGAAGGGATTGAGGATGCAGAATGCCTTGCGCTGCTGTCAGAACTTGGTTGCGATACGGGGCAAGGCTGGCATATTGCCAAGCCGCTCTCGAGTGATGATTTTGTCACCAAGATGCTTCGCAATGACGCAGGCCAAAACAAACTGAGTGCAGCTGCAAGCTAAAACTATTGTGGTGCACCCGAGTGGATTCGAACCACTGGCCCCCAGATTAGGAATCTGATGCTCTATCCACCTGAGCTACGGGTGCTTGCCTGAGCTTTTAAACCGAGCGCGCGCTCTGCGCAATCAGTTCAAATCTTCGGGCGGCGCAATCGGGAATGGCAGCGGCGCGACCGCAATACCCTCATCCGACAAAGCCTCCGCCTCTTCCACGCTGGCCTTACCATGGATCGGTTTTTCATCCGTCTCGCCGTAATGCATCGCACGCGAGGCCTCAGCGAATTTGTCACCGACCCAAGTGCTTTCTTTCAGAGCCTTCTCCTGCGCCTTTGCGAGCGCACTCAAGGCCTTTTGCACGTCTTCCGGCATGGGCTGACTGGCGACGGGGTGCGATTCCTCATGTGCGTTCTGAGGCATTTTCTCTGCGGGGGCAGCAGAGACGGTGTCAGCGCGAGTATTGCTCTTGGCTGGCACAGCGGGCGCCATTGGTGCTTTGGCAATATTGGGTGAGCCGCAGCTAGGGCAATCCAGCAGGCCTCGGTCTTTCTGATCGGCAAAATCATCCGAGGAGCCGAACCAGCCTTCAAAGGTGTGGCCTTCGCCGCAAATGAGGTCAAACACGATCATGATTGCGCTTTAATTGGGGATTACGCGCCGGTTGGCAAGGCTAGGTAGTTGGCTCCGCACCTCTGCGATACGGCCCAAATCAATATCACAAAAGCCCAGGCCAGCTTCCTCGCCGCCCATATCGAGCAGAATTTGGCCCCATGGATCGACCACCAAGGAATGCCCATAGGTTTCGCGCCCGTCTTCATGCTTGCCCACTTGCGCAGCGGCAATGACATAGGCGCTGGCCTCAATCGCGCGTGCCCTTAATAAGACATGCCAATGGTCTGCGCCCGTTGGCCGAGTGAAAGCGGCAGGCACAGCAATCGCATCGCATTGCTGCTGGCCCAAGTTTTCGAACAAAGCTGGAAAACGAAGATCATAGCAGATGGTCAGGCCAAGGCGGCCCAAGGCTGTGTCCGCAATCGTGACAGCTTTCTTGCCCGGCTCATATGCGCTGCTTTCACGCCAGGTTTCACCGGTTGAAAGCTCCACATCAAACATGTGAATTTTGTCATAAGTGCGTGGAGTTTGCCCGTGGTCCTTGCTGAAGAAATAGCTGCGATTGGCGTATTTGCCCGAAAGTGCCAGCACTGGCATTGAGCCGAGGCAAATTTCGATTTGGTGTTCGGTCGCCGCCTTGCCCAATTGATCGGCGAAAGCATCTGGCCCAGTGCTTTCAATCCAAGTAGCGCCGCGCTTACGATTTTTGTCTAGCAGGACTGACATTTCCGGAGTGAACAGCATGGCCGCCCCGCCCTTCGCCGCCGTCTCAACGGCTTGCAAAATTGCAGCACAATTCACCTCAGGATCAATGCCCGAAGTCATTTGAAGAACCGCAATCTTGGGCATTAGTTCAAATTATCCTGCCAACAGAGCGTCAAGCTTGCCCGCGGATTCCAGCGCAGCAAGATCATCATAACCGCCGACATGTGTGTCGCCGATAAAGATTTGCGGCACGGTCCGAGCGCCCGGTGCCCGCTCCTGCATCTCCGCCTTTTTGGGCCCACCAAGCGTGATGTCCATTTCGTTGAACGTTGCGCCCTTGCCTTTCAACAGCGCCTTGGCGCGCGTGCAAAAGGGGCAATAGCCTTTGGAGTAGACGTCAATTTGAACCGCCATGTGCATTCCTCTCAATATGCTTCCATAGGTGTCTCCATGCCGGAGCCTTGAAAGCGAAATTCATGCTTCCTATCTGGAGTGTACCGGAGATTGCCGCAAGGGATCATTCGGTAGTTTCACCGAGGCGCAGTTTTTGCTGGCCTCATATTTGTCAGATTGCTCACACAGAGGATTTGTTATGTCACGTTTAGATTTTACGCCTTATCGCCGCACCACCGTTGGTTTTGACCATCTGTTCGACTTGCTGGAAAGCCAAGGTCGCACAAATGCAGGCGACAATTACCCCCCATTTAACATCGAGCGCCGCGGCGAAGATGAATATCGCATCACCCTCGCGATTGCAGGCTTCCGCCCTGCTGACCTCGATATCACCGCCCAGCAAAACCTGCTGACGGTCACCGGCAAAAAGCGCGAGGACACGCCAAATGGCGAAATGCTGCATGTCGGCATTGCCAATCGCGGCTTTGAGCGCAAGTTTGAGCTGGCTGATTATGTTCGCGTTGAGAACGCTGATATGGCCGATGGCCTGCTTGTCATCGATCTGCTGCGCGAAGTGCCCGAAGCGATGAAGCCGAAGAAGATCGCCGTTGGCGGCGCATCGGCGACGATGCTTACTGCCGTACCTGACGAGACAGATGGTTCGGACGAGTCCGGCGAAGCCTCAGCGGCTTAACTACAATTTTGCAGTAACAAGTTGGGGGCGGAGCTTGGGTTCCGCCCCCGCGACTTTTGCCGCCTCTCACAAGGCTTACCTTCAGGGTCGCACATCGATGGTGAGCCTAGCTGCGAGGCCTGCGCCATAATGTTAAATGGTGTTAAATATCAAGTATAAAGCGCAAATCTGAAGAAAAACTTTGGGGACAGATTCCAAACGCCGCGACTTATACCAGTCTGGACTGCTCCACAGCCGCCGCCACAAAGCCAGCAAACAGTGGGTGCGGATCGAAAGGCCGTGATTTAAGTTCAGGGTGGAATTGCACCCCAACGAACCATGGATGATCGGGCCGCTCAACTATCTCCGGCAGCAAGCCGTCGGGCGACATGCCTGAAAAAACCAATCCCTGAGACTGAAGGCGGTCGATATAGGCCGCATTGACCTCATAGCGGTGGCGGTGACGCTCAGAAATTTCCAGCACTCCGCCGTAAATTTGCGAGACATGGCTGTTCGCACTCAGCTTAGCATCATAAGCGCCGAGCCGCATTGTACCGCCCAGGTCGCCGCCCTCTTGACGTTCTTGAATGCCCTCTTCGGTCATCCATTCCGTGATGATGCCGACAACTGGTTCGGTCGTCTCACCAAATTCAGTCGAAGACGCCGCGTCGACGCCCGCAGCGCGCGCTGCCTCCACGCAGGCCATTTGCATACCGAGGCATATACCAAAGAAAGGCACGCCGCGTTCACGCGCAAAACTGACGCTGGCAATTTTGCCTTCGCTGCCGCGCTCGCCAAAGCCGCCGGGCACAAGAATACCGTGCAAAGGTTCTAAAGCAGCGGCAATATCAGACTGATCTTGCTCGAACACTTCGGCATCGATCCAGCGAATATTGACCTTAACCCTGTTCGCCATTCCGCCATGGACCAAGGCTTCGTTCAAGGATTTATAGGCATCTTGCAGGCCAACATATTTGCCGACCACGCCAATGGTCACTTCGCCTTCTGGATTTTCGCGGCGATCGACCACATCATCCCAGCGGCTAAGATCAGGTTCTTTGGCATCCGTGATACCAAATCCGCGCAGCACTTCGCTATCAAGACCGGCCTGATGATATTGCAACGGCACGGAATAGATTGAGGAGGCATCAAGCGCAGGGATTACAGCCTCTTTGCGCACGTTACAGAAATTGGCGATTTTCGTGCGTTCCCCATCAGGGATAGGATGTTCAGCACGGCACAAAAGCACATCGGGCTTAATACCAAGGCTGGCCAGTTCGCGAACCGAATGCTGCGTCGGCTTTGTTTTCAGCTCACCAGCAGCAGCAATATACGGCACCAATGTCACATGGACGCTGAGTGTTTGCAGCGGCTCCAGATCATTCCGCAGCTGACGGATCGCCTCCATAAAGGGCAGCGATTCAATATCACCGACAGTGCCGCCAATCTCGCACAAAACGAAATCGAGATCGTCCTGATCATCCAAAGCAAACTCTTTGATGGCATCGGTAACATGCGGGATAACCTGCACGGTTGCGCCCAAAAATTCGCCCTTGCGCTCCTTAGTGATAATATCGCGGTAGACACGGCCAGAGGTGATATTGTCAGACTGACGCGCAGAAACACCGGTAAAACGTTCGTAATGCCCAAGGTCCAAATCTGTCTCTGCCCCGTCGTCGGTGACATAAACCTCGCCATGCTGATAGGGGCTCATCGTCCCTGGATCGACATTGAGATAAGGATCGAATTTACGAATACGCACCTTGTACCCGCGCGCTTGTAGAAGCGCTGCGAGACTAGCTGCCATGAGACCTTTGCCGAGCGAGGAGACCACGCCGCCGGTGATGAAAATGTACCGCGCCATGGGAGGAAAGGCTTAAGGAGCCTTTTGGATTCGGCGCAAGCAAATTGCGCAGGCTTTATTCCTCAATCCACAGATGCGGATCGCAAAAGCGGGTTTTACTCAGAGGTTTCCGACAATGGGTCAGCATTTTCAGCGGGAGCTGCTGCCGGAGCCTCACCTTCTCCAGCGCCGGCCAATGGATCAGCAGGCTGCGCCAATGGATCGGCAGGCTCGCTCGCCACATTGCGGTCGAGGTCAGAGCTAATTTCGCTGCCGCCGGTCGCGCGCACAGCAACGGCTGCCAAAGTGATCGACAAGATCACGAAAGATACCGCGAGCCATTTGGTTGCGCGGGTAAGAAAATCGGCTGAACCACGCGCGCCCATTACACCGCCAGGGCTGCCGCCAATGCCAAGCCCGCCGCCTTCGGAGCGTTGCATAAGGATCACGGCAACCAGTGCCGCCGCGACAATGGCTTGAACAACGGTAAGAAACAGGAAAAGCGACATATTCGTTCAGTTCTCTATATAAGTTTCGGGTGATTTAGGGAGCGCAGCGCCTTTCGGCAAGGCCCCCTCATCAAAGCCCTATTCCTCAAATGCGTCCGCAGCCGCCGCCGCAATGCCCATAAAGCTATCAGCCAAAAGGCTTGCACCGCCGACCAAAGCGCCGCCCACCTCAGGCACGCTCATCAATTCACGGGCGTTTTCGGGTTTGACCGAGCCGCCGTAAATGATGCGAATGTCTGAGCCCTGCTCTGCACCATAAAGGTCGATAAGCAGTTTGCGGATCGCAGCATGGACAGCGCCCACATCGTCAGGCGTTGCAGTCTTACCCGTGCCGATTGCCCAAATGGGTTCATAAGCTACGGTGAGTTTTTCCGCTGCATTTTCCATTTCAGGAAGCGATGCGCGCAATTGCTTAGTTACAAAGGCAAGCTCCTTGCCTTTGTCACGGACGTCTTCTGATTCGCCGCAGCAAAGAATGACAGCCAAACCAGCATCAAGAGCCGCCTGAGCCTTTTCTTTAACGCAGGCATCGCTTTCACCGTGACCGCCGCGCCGCTCGTTATGCCCGAGTATGACAAATTTTGCGCCAGCATCTGCGGCCATGGCTGCAGAAATATCGCCAGTGTATGCGCCGCCGTCAGCTTGATGGCAGTCTTGCGCACCAACCCAAATTTGCTCGGCTTCTTTATGCACCGCGTGAATAAGAGTGGCTGGAGGCGCAATCGCGACCTCCACTTTCATCAAACGCTGTGCAGCACGGTCAATCGCGCGCGCCTCTGAGAGCATGGCGCGAGTGCCATTCATCTTCCAATTGCCAATAATGTAAGGCCGCTTGGCCATGAGTATTTCCTAAAATCAAAACCGAATCTGTTCTTCGGTCTTATGGGGGTTAAGGCGGCATCCCGCTAGCCGAGGTGATCAATTCAGTCAAAACCCTTTGCCACCTGTTGCGGGCAGGTCGCAGGGCGGATAGAGCATTCTGTGAGTTTAACGAGGCATTTTTTCGCCGCTTTTGTATCAAGGCCCTGCTTTACCCATGATCAGTTTCTTTCGCAGAATATTCAGCTCCAAAATTGGGCTCGGTATAACTATTGCCTTTATCGGCTTGATCGCATTGGCTTTTGCCAGCGCAGACGTCTCTGGCACGGGCACATTCGGCGGCATCTCTGGCAGCGATTCTGTGGCAGTTGTGGGTGATGATAAGATTGGAACTGCAGAATTTGCACGCACCGCGAGTTCCGCTGTGGATCAAATTCGTCAAGAGACTCCAACCGTCACAATGCGGGCCTTTATCAACAATGATGGGCTAAAAGATGTGCTTGATCGCATGGTCGATCGCAGCACTTTGGCCGAATATGCGCGCAAATATGGCCTCAGAGCTGGGGATAACCTTGTAAACAGTGAGATTATGCAGATGCCTGCGTTCCGCGGGCCTGACGGCAATTTCTCGCAAGCGGCCTATGACAGCTTGCTGACGCAGCGCAGCTTGACCGATGCGCTTGTTCGCAATGATTTGATGCAAGGTTTGCTCAACGATCAAATGACGCTGACAGCGGTGCGCGGTGCACGCATGCCCAACAAATTTGCCAAGCGCTATGCTGGCTTGCTGAGCGAAAGCCGCAAGGGCTCTATCGCATTTGTCCCAAGCGGCATTTTTGCGCCTAAGGATGACCCAAGCGATGAACAGCTTAAGGCGTTCTACTCTGAGAACACTTCGAAGTATCTGCGCCCAGAACGCCGCATTGTTCGCTTTGCGACATTCGGAGAGAAGAACATTGATGCGCGCACCAAGCCGTCTGATGCAGAGATTGCCGCAAGGTTTGAACGCGACAAAGCGGAATATGCTGCATCGGAAAGCCGCAGCTTTACCCGAGTGATCGTACCCACCGAAGATGCAGCCAAGGCAATCAAAGCCAAGGTAGAGGCCGGAGCAACCTTGAGCGCAGTGGCGAAAGAAGCTGGCTTCAGCGCCTCTGAAGTGGCTGCGACTGACCGCGCTGGTTACGCCTCTGACACCAGCAGCGCGGTTGCCGATGCTGCATTTAAAGCGGCGCGCGGATCAATCGCTGATCCTGTTCGCGGCTCGCTAGGCTGGCATGTGACGCGCGTGGATAGCGCCGAGAAACGCGCCGCGCGCTCCTTGGAGCAAGCGACACCAGAAATCCGCACAGCGCTTGCACAAGAATTGCAAGTTAAAGCCTTGGCTGATTTGAGCGCACGCATTGAGGAAGAAGTCGATGGCGGCACACCGCTCACCGAAATAGCCAAGGATTTGGGCGTAGAAATCACGACAACCAAGCCGGTAACAGCCGATGGCCGCGTTTATGGCACCGCCCAAGAAACCGCGCCGCAAGAATTGGCAGGCGCACTCAAGACCGCTTTCGACATGGAAGAAGGCGAACCGCAATTGGCCGAGATTACTCGCGGCGAAACATTCCTGATTTTTGAAGCCTCGGAAATCACCGAAAGTTCAACCGCGCCGCTTGACGAGATCAAGGATCAAGTCATCACAGGTTGGAAATTGGACGAAGGCGCGAAACTGGCCAAGGCAGCGACAGACCGTATCTTGGAACGCATGGCCGGTGACAGCTCTTTGAGCGCTGCCGTCGGCAAAGAAAAAGAACGCCTGCCCCCTGCGGAGAATGTGAATTTGAACCGCAGCCAGATCGTAGGTCAGGATCGTCAAGTTCCTCCGCCGCTCGCGCTGCTATTCTCTATGGCCACCGGCACCACCAAAAAGCTGGAAGCCGCCAATAACCTTGGCTGGTTCATTGTCAATCTCGATGAAATTTCAGCCGGCAATGCCGAGGGCAATGAACAATTGATTGCCGCTGCATCGCAGCAATTGCAGGCTGCATTGGTGGCAGAATACACGCAGCAATTGACCGCAGCGATGAGCGAGGAAATCGGCGTCGAACGCAATGACGCAGCGATTGAGGCTGTACGCAAACAATTGCTCGGCGAGACATAATCGCAAGGCAATGCCGAACCACAATGCGCCTTTAAACGCTGATCAGGCATGCCAGGATTTGGCAGCGGGCAAACCCTCGCTTGTCTGGCGCAGGATCATTGCAGACACCGAAACGCCTGTGGGCGCAGCGGCCAAACTGATCGAGGCTGAACGCGGCGATTTTCTGCTGGAATCGGTAGAGGGCGGCGAGGTTCGAGGACGCTATTCCTTGCTGGGGCTTGATCCCGATCTGGTGTTCCGCGCCTCTGGCAAGACCGCTGAAGTCAACACAATCTGGCGGCATGACAGGGCGGCTTTTGCGCCTTTGCCCAGCGATGGCCTCAGCGAATTGCGCAAGCTGGTTGCGTCTTGCCGGATTGATGTGCCGGACGAACTTCCACCAGCGCTTGCCTGCATTGTCGGCTATTTCGGTTATGAGACCATTGGCTTGGTCGAGGATTTGCCGCGCGCAGCCGACAGTCCGCTTGAGTTGCCCGATATGTTGTTCGTGCGCCCCACCCTAATCCTGGTGTTTGACAGTCTGTCGGATGAGCTTTTTTGCGTCGCCCCGATCTGGCCGTTCGCCGATGACAGTGATCCCGCGATTGCAGTGTCACAAGCGAGCGAACGGATCGACAGCGCTTTGGCCCAGCTTTCCAGCAGCTCTGTGCCGCGCACGGATGCAGATGATTTACCAGCAATGGAATTGTCGCCCGTGCTGGAAGCAGATGACTATAAGGCGATGGTGGCCAAGGCTAAGGATTACATTCTTGCAGGCGATGTTTTTCAAGTCGTTCTGGCGCAGCGCTTTACCTGCCCCTTCCCACTACCGCCATTCGCGCTCTACCGGGCTTTGCGGCGAGTCAATCCATCGCCATTCCTATATTTTCTGGATCTGCCTGGCTTTGCCGTGGTTGGCTCAAGCCCAGAGATATTGGTCCGCGTTCGCCCCAATGTCGCCGGTGACAATGAAGTAACCATTCGGCCCATTGCCGGAACGCGCCCTCGCGGTAGCACTCCAGCAGAAGATGACGCGAATGAGGCCAGCCTTCTCGCCGATGCAAAAGAACGCGCCGAACATCTTATGCTGCTCGATTTGGGCCGCAATGATGTGGGCCGAGTGGCGACGCGCGGATCTGTTGAAGTGACCGCCAGTTTCACAACAGAACGCTATAGCCATGTGATGCATATCGTCAGCAATGTGATCGGCACGCTCGCGCCGGAAAGTGATGCGCTTGATGCTCTGTTTGCAGGTTTTCCCGCTGGCACGGTCAGCGGCGCGCCAAAAATCCGTGCCTGTGAAATCATCGCCGAACTGGAAAGCGAAGCGCGCGGCGCCTATGCTGGCGGGGTCGGCTATTTCGCGCCTGATGGCTCTGTCGACAGCTGCATTGTTTTGCGCACAGCCGTTGTCAAAGACGGCATGATGCATGTTCAAGCAGGAGCCGGCATCGTTGCTGACAGCGATCCCGACTATGAATTGGCGGAATGTAAGGCAAAGGCTGGCGCTTTGATCGCAGCAGCTAAAGAGGCGGCCACCGTCGCCACCGAAATAGGGTACGGACAATGAAGCGTTTGGCATTGCAGCGGAAAGTTTTGGGCGTAGCAGCAAGCGCTCTCTTGCTGGCATCCTGTGATCAGCAGCCGGCAGGCGAACCTGTTATGCGCACAGAAATTGGCTCTGGCGAAATGGAAGAGATTGCCGCGGCCCCCTCACCTCAACCCAATGATTCCACCAAGGTGGAAGAAGTAAACGCCAATTCCGATTGCAAACCTGCCAATTTCGAAGGCGTTGCCCTCACCCACTGCATAGCAGACCCGTCCAAGCACCGGATCACGACCGCATACAAGGACAAGGCCGGCAAGCCCTTCCGGTCCCTGCGTGCCTATGCCGATGCAATTGGGCGCGAGGCTAATAATATCGCTTTTGCAATGAATGCAGGCATGTTCGACAAGCAGGGTGAGCCGCTTGGCTATTATGTCGAGAAATCAAAACGCACGGTTGAGCTTAATCGCGGCGATGGCGCGGGCAATTTCCATATGAAACCCAATGGCGTTTTCTATGGCAGCGGCGGCACATGGCGCTCAACCAGCACAGAATGGTTCTTCAAAACTGTGCGCGACCGCCCACAATTCGGCACACAATCAGGCCCAATGCTGGTGACAGGCAGCAACCTTCACCCAGAGATCGCCGAGAATGGCCCATCGCGCGCCATCCGTAATGGCGTTGGCGTTGATGCAGCCGGCAAGGCGCATTTCGTCTTGTCAGAGGCGCCGATATCCTTCGGTCAGTTCGCGCGTTATTTTAAAGATGAGCTCAAAGTTCAAAATGCGCTTTATCTTGATGGCAATGTTTCTGCACTTTGGGATCCGGCGACAGAGCGGCTGGATGTTGGCGCGCCCATTGGCCCGATTATCGTGGTCACCAAGCGAGAGGCTGGTTCATGAGCCAGCCCGATGCTCCCGACATTCTCGTAATCGACAATTACGACAGCTTCACATTCAACCTCGTCCATTACCTGATGGAATTGGGCGCGAATGTCCGCACGGTTCGCAATGATGCGATGACCGCTGAAGAAGCTTTGGGAACGGGTGCTGCGGGTTTTCTCATTTCACCTGGCCCATGCACCCCTGATCAAGCGGGCATTAGTCTCCATTTGGTTGCAGCCTGCGCCGCGGCAAATAAACCCTTGCTTGGCGTGTGCTTGGGCCATCAAAGCATAGGTCAGCATTTTGGCGGAACCGTTAAGCGCGGCGGTTTAATGCATGGCAAGACCTCTTCTGTTACACACGATGGCAGCGGCGTCTTTTCAGGCATCCCCTCGCCCTTCACCGCGACCCGCTATCACAGCCTAGTGGTAGAAGGCCAAAGCGACGTCTTACACACCAACGCGACATCGGATGATGGGTTCACTATGGGCTTCTGTCATGCTGAGCTTCCCATTCACGGGGTGCAATTCCACCCTGAAAGCATCGCGACCGAGCATGGCCACGCGCTGCTTGCGAACTTTATGAAAATTTGCGGTCTAACGCCTGAGAACACAGAAAAATGACGACTTTACCAACCGATGACACTCCCCTTTCGGAGATCGAAGCAGAAGAAGCATTTGGCGCTCTGCTCGACGGAGAGACGAGCGAGGATGCCACTGAGCAGTTTTTGATCGCTTTGTCAGATCGCGGCGAAACGGCCGAGGAAATCGCTGGCGCTGCGCGGGCATTGCGCGCTCGGCTCATCCCTATCAGCGCGCCAGACAATGCCATCGACGTATGCGGCACGGGCGGCGATGGGCATCACACTTTAAATGTCTCCACTGCCGTTAGCTTGGTGGTGGCCGCTTGCGGAGTTCCTGTGGCAAAGCATGGCAATCGCGCTGCCTCTTCAAAGGCCGGCGCAGCAGACACGCTGGAGGCGCTCGGCCTTGATATGGACGCGGCCGGACGCACAGCAGAAAAGACTTTGGCGGAAATTGGTATCTGCTTTCTGTTTGCCAAAAACCACCATCCTGCGATGGGCCGCATTCAGCCAATCCGCCAGCGCATTGGTCGCCGCACGATCTTTAATCTGATGGGGCCACTGTCCAATCCCGCGCGCGTATCCAGCCAATTGATCGGCATTGCGCGGCCAGCATATGTGCCAATTTATGCCGATGCTTTGGCGAAATTGGGCACAGGAAGTTCCTTGATTATTTCTGGCGATGAAGGCTTGGATGAGCTTAGCCTTGCAGGCGGTAATGAAGTCGCCGAAGTGCGCGGAAACAATTTCCAAATGATGCGGATCTCTCCTGAGGATGCAGGCCTGCCGAATGCTCCAGTTGAAGCTATAAGAGGCGATGACGCCGTCCATAATGCCGCTGCGCTCAAAGCTCTTCTTACCGGAGCGCCGGGACCATACCGTGATGCTGTTCTATTCAATGCGGCAGGCTCGCTGATGGTCGCTGACGAGGGCTCAGATTGGACTGACCGTGTTACCATGGCCGCTGAAGCTTTGGATTCAGGCCGTGCGCATGATTTGCTGAACCGCTGGATTGAGCTGGCGGTATGAACAAACTCGACGAAATTTGCGCAACCAAGCGCGAGGAAGTGGCGGCGCGTAAAACGAAAACTACGCTGGCCGAATTGACCGCCCATGCTTCTGAGCAAACAAAGCCGCGCGGGTTCGAGGCAGCTTTGCGCAAAGCATCGGCTACCGGCTTTGGGCTCATCGCTGAGATTAAAAAGGCCTCGCCGTCCAAAGGCCTGATCCGCGAAGACTTCCGTCCCGCTGACCATGCCCGCGCCTATCAATCTGGCGGTGCAGCGTGTCTTTCTGTGCTAACCGACGCCCCTTATTTCCAAGGGCATGAGGATTATCTGGTCGAAGCAAGGGCAGCGTGCACTCTGCCTGCTTTGCGCAAGGATTTCATGGTTGACCCTTGGCAAGTTGCAGAGGCCCGCGCCTTTGGTGCCGATGCAATTCTGATCATTGTCGCCGCGCTAGAAGATGCCGCCATGGCAGAGATCGAAGCTGCTGCAATTGAGCACAGCATGGATGTGCTGGTTGAGGTGCATGATGAGGCTGAGATGGAGCGAGCTCATGCCCTTCAATCAAGGCTAATCGGGGTCAATAACCGAGATCTCAAGCGGTTTGTCACAGACCTTGGCGTAACTGAGAGGCTGGCTCCGCTTGCTCCTAAGGGTGCCCTGTTGGTTGGTGAAAGCGGCATCACGAACCATGCCGATTGCGTGCGACTTGCCAAATCCGGTGTGCGCACTTTCCTCGTCGGGGAAAGTCTGATGCGCGCCGATGATATTGCAGCCGCAACCGCTGAGCTTTTAGCAAACTAGCTACTGTCGCAGAGCGCGCGCTCATGGCATAACGCCGTCATGACAAGAAAACTCACGCATATTGACGAAACCGGTGATGCGCGGATGGTCGACGTTGGCGCAAAACCGGCAACCACTCGGCTGGCTGTCGCTGGCGGCATAATCACCATGACGCCTGAGGCTTTGGCAGCCGTCAAAGCGGGCAATGCGCCCAAGGGGGATGTGCTCGGCACGGCGCGAATTGCGGGCATTATGGCGGCAAAAAAAACAGGCGAGCTTATTCCCATGTGCCACCCGCTCGCATTGGATGCAGTCAACGTCGACTTTGCTTTTGAAGCGGATCGCATTGCGGTCACCGCAACCGCATCGCTCACCGGCAAAACCGGCGTTGAGATGGAGGCAATTGTCGCGGTTACAACGGCGCTAGTCACGATTTATGACATGGCAAAAGCACTCGATAAAGGCATGGTGATTGGCGCGGTAAAATTGCTGGAAAAGCGCGGCGGCAAAAGCGGCCATTGGGTTGCTGAAGGGTACACTCCGGCATGAAGCCTGCCCTCACCTTAGAAGAAGCGCAAACCCGCGTCCTTGCCCTCGCCCAGCCCATGCAGAGCGAAGATGTGCCACTTGCGCAAGCGGTCGGCCGATACCTCAGCGAAAATATTGCAAGCCGCCGCACGCAACCAAGCGCTGACCTGTCAGCCATGGATGGCTATGCAATTGGAACAGAGCGACCAGAAAACGACCAATGGCAGCTAGTAGGCGAAAGCCGCGCGGGAACGCCCTGGGGACAAACTCTGAATGCCGGAGAGACAATCCGCATCTCAACAGGAGCACATGTTCCTGAAGGTGCAGACCGCATTCTGATCCAAGAAAATGCCGATGTTAACGGCAAAGAAGTTGCTCTCACCAGCGACTACCCCACCGCTTTGCGCCACGTCAGACTGCGCGGTTTTGACTTTGCCAAGGGAGATGCTTTGATCGAGGCTGGCACAAGGTTGAATGCGGCGCATATCGCCTTGGCTGCTAGCGCTGGGCAGTCAACGCTGCCGATTGTCAGAGCGCCCCATATCGCGATTTTAGACAGCGGCGATGAGCTGGTTGCGGACCCTGCTTCTGCTGCCGAACACGAACTTCCCGCCAGCAATGGCATCATGCTGGAGGCGATGGTCCGTCCTTTAGGATGCACGGTCTCACGGCTTGGCCCTGTTGGTGATGACGCGGGCGCATTAGCCGCGGCATTGGATGGCGCAGAAGACGCGGACATATTGATCACCACGGGCGGCGCATCTGTCGGCGATCATGACCTAATGCAGCCAGCCCTCAAAGCATGGGGCGCTGAAATGGACTTTTGGCGCGTCGCGATGAAACCGGGCAAACCGATCATGCTGGCGACTCGCCTGAACACTGTGGGACGCACGCAAGTTATCTTTGGGCTGCCTGGCAATCCCGTGTCTGCCTATGTTACCGCATTCCACTTTGCTCTGCCCGTTATCCGCGCAAGCATGGGCGCAATGCGGCCCGGCAACGCAGCCTTGAATTTGCCAGCTGGCACGGCTCTGCCTGCAATCGGTCCGCGCCGAGAATTCATGCGCGCATATTGGGACGGCGTCTCCGTATCACCAGTGGGTTCGCAAGACTCCAGTGCCCTGGCTGCATTGTCGCATGCCAATTGCCTGATTGATCGACCCGCACGATCATCAGAGGCGGCTGCCGGCGATATCGTCCCCGTCTATCTCCTAGGTGATGGCCACGCTTGACTTGATCGACAAGGTTGCCTAATTGTTCCTTATTCGTTCACTATATAGGTGGATGAAACCTAAGGCGAGCAAAGAGGAGAATCGCCATGCTGACGGCTAAGCAGCACGAATTGATCCAGTTTATCCAACAACGCTTGGAAGACACTGGAATTTCGCCCAGTTTTGAAGAGATGAAAGAGGCGCTTGATCTCAAAAGCAAGTCAGGTGTCCACCGCTTGATCTCTGCTTTGGAAGAGCGCGGCTTTATCCGGCGCTTGCCGAACCGAGCGCGCGCTTTGGAAGTTATCAAGCAGCCAGAAGACGCAACGCCTGCCAATGCGACCCGCGCACCAGCGGCCAATGACGCGGTTACTAAAGTAACTACTCCAGCAGCATCCGCGCCTGAGCCCGCCAATGATGTGATCGAAATTCCTTTGCATGGCCGCATTGCCGCTGGCGCCCCGATTGAGGCGCTAGAAGGACAAACCAGCCTTCCCGTTCCAGCAGCATTGCTTGGACCAGGCGAGCATTATGCTTTGGAAGTTTCCGGCGACTCAATGATTGAGGCTGGCATCTTCGATGGCGATTTTGCCCTTGTGAAACGCACAGATAGCGCACGCAGCGGCGAGATCGTCGTGGCATTGGTTCGCAATGAAGAGGCCACGCTGAAATATCTTGCGAAGGAAGACGGTATGGTTCGGCTTGATCCTGCAAACGCGTCTTATGATGCGCAGGTTTACAATCCGGGCGAAGTGGTTGTGCAAGGAAAGCTTGCCGGCTTGCTGCGCCGTTATCATTGAAGCGACAAGAACTTCCCCCGCGCGGGCGGGTCTCGGCCATCAAGCTGTCCCCAGCTGACACTATCTCCATTTGATCAGGTGTCTATCGAGGCTCGCCGCGCCACCATCCATGCTCCCCCTGACCGCTTGCAACGCTTTTAACTCGGCGGTCAGTCAGTGTTATTGCAAGACCGCCGCTGCTCACCAACATATTGCGATCAGCCTTTAGCCATTTGGGCCGACAAGAGCTAGGTAACCACCTGTCTGCGATCACTATGTCGGTCCGTTCACAGGCTGCGGCAAGCGCCCGAACCTCAACGCGTTCACGGTTGCGCGCCATGAGGATCGACCAATCCCGTCCTCCGCGTTCAATCGTCACAACGCAAAATTCACTTGAACACTGCGCCCCATCCCACTGCGCCAATGGAATAGGCTCGCTCTTCACGCTCGCCAGTTCAAGAAGGTTGTCTTTGGAATAGGATGACCGGCTGTCGCGCAGGCTCAACAGCCGCTTCTCTGCGCTAAACCCGTCGTCCATTGTAATGCCAACATGGCGGCCATCGCTTGAGATAAGCACATCGGGAATAGGCGTCAGAAGCAGCATGATTGTTGCGCACGAAATCGGCACGAAACCAAGCAGCCGGTAGCCGCCTCGCCACAAGGCCAACCATAAAAGGCCAGCAAGAAACAGAGCATAGTTGAACCAGCTCATTTGCGGCATCAAGTTCACCGCGCCCGGCTGATCTGCCGTGAAATGCGCAATCCCCAACAATAGCTCTAACGACTTACCGGCCAGCCACCAAAAAGGCGCGCCAAGGCCCACCAGATCGAATACCAAAGCAACCGCAATCAAAGGCATAGAGGCAAAAGTGACCAAGGGTATGGCAATGACATTGGCCAAGGCTCCGTAAACACCAGCACGGTGAAAGTGGAACAGGACAATCGGCATCAGCGCGATCTCAATCACAAAACCGGTCACAAGCAACATCACTGCGCGCCGCAATATGGTTGCCGCCCAATCTTCTTCTCGAGGAGCAAGAAATGCCCGCACTGGCCCACTATTGTGCAAAGCGACAATCGCTACAACGGCTGCAAAGCTCATTTGGAAACTTGGTCCAATCAAGGATTCAGGCCAAAACAGCATGACAAAAAATGCAGCGGCCGCGACCATTCTGAGAGACAATGCATCTCGGCCCATGGCCAATGCGATCAGCACCAGCACCGCCCCCACACAGCTACGAACGGTCGGCACTTCTGCACCGGTCAGCAATGTGTAACCTATACCAACCAGCGCCCCTACACCGGCGGCGACAACTGGCAATCGTACCCGCAAAACCAAACCCGGCCAAAGCGCCAGCAACTTCAGCGCAATCACATAACCTGCTGCGATTACGGCGCTGACATGCAGGCCACTGATCGAGAGCAAATGGGTAAGGCCCGAATCGCGCATTGCCTCCTCATCAGCCTCCGAAATTCCGCCCCGGTCGCCGCTGGCAAATGCTGCTGCGATTGAACCGGGCGAACCGCTTAGGCGTTCGCGCACATGGCTGGAAAGAAAGCGCTGTACCACTGGCAAGCCGCTATCATTGGCCGATGGCTTCACCACTTCAATCTCGCCCACCAGCGATCCTGTCGCCGCTAATCCCTTGAACCATGCAGCCCGAGCAAAGTCATATCCGCCCGGTAACATCGGTGAGGCTGGCGGCATCAGCCGGACGCGCATCTCCAGCACAGCGCCCTCTGCCATGCCCTCGCCGATATGCTCCAAGGGAACATTGATACGAATCTTGCGCGCTGTGCCACTCGACGCATCACGCACTGCCATCGTTAGCCGAACGCGGCCGCGCGCAGGCTGGTCTTCGCGCACCAAAACTTGGCCTTGGACGCGCTCCACACCGGGCCGCTCGACCGCCTCGGCCCCCACGACTTCAGACCGCACCCAAATCAATGAAACACCCAAGGCGAAGATCAGGCCGACAGCAATCATTCCCGCCCGCAGATGAGGCCTATCATCGGCGGGATCATCAGCTTCGACCTGCAACAAGGCGGCCCCAGCCAATGCCAGTAATAGCCCCAATCCGATCGCCGATACCCACTGCCAAGGTGACTTCAGAGCAAACCAAGTTACAATCCCGCAGCCCATCACCACCGCCAACCAAGGCGCACGATCAAAACCAGCGCCAGCTAAGAAGCGCTCGACAAAAGCTGTGATGCTGGACAATGTGGGCAGGCTGCGCCAAGGGCGCGGCTCCGGCGTAGTACCGCCACTGAGGTTCCCTTCGATGGGGATCAGAGGCGTATGATCTCTCGCCATGTATATTTGGGCATTAGAAGGAACAAACTAAGTAATGGCAAGTAAAAGCGCACAAGAAATCGTAACGCGATTTGCCCCTTCACCAACTGGCTTCCTTCATTTGGGTGGTGCGCGTACTGCTTTATTCAATTGGCTCTTCGCTCGTCATCATGGCGGCAAGGCTTTGCTGCGGATTGAGGATACAGATAGAAAGCGCTCTACCCAAGAAGCTATCGATGCAATTTTGGGCGGTTTGGATTGGCTCGGCTTGGACTATGATGAAGCCCCGACCTTTCAATCGAAGCAGGCTGAGCGGCACGCTGAAGTTGCCCATAAATTGCTCGCCGCTGGCCATGCCTACAAGTGCTTCGCAACTCAGGAAGAACTGGAAGCCATGCGCGCCGAACAGCGCGAGAAGAAAATGCCGCTTCGCTATGATGGCCGTTGGCGGAACCGCGATTCATCTGAAGCTCCAGAAGGAGCGAGTTTCACCGTGAGGCTTAAAACACCGACCGCCGGAGAAGCAACAATCGCCGATGCCGTTCAAGGCAATGTTTCCGTCAAGAACGAGGAATTGGACGATTACATCATCCTGCGCGCTGACGGCACGCCGACTTACATGCTCGCGGTGGTCGTCGACGATCATGACATGGGCGTCACACATGTAATCCGCGGCGATGACCATTTGAACAATGCCTTCCGCCAATTGCCAATTTACACGGCTATGGATGAAATTGAGGGCGAATGGCCGCTGCCGACCTATGCACACATTCCGCTGATCCACGGGGCGGATGGCGCAAAGTTGTCAAAGCGTCACGGCGCGGTGGGCGTAGAAGCATATCGCGACGAGCTCGGCATATTGCCCGAGGCGATGTTCAACTATCTGCTCCGGCTTGGATGGGCGTCTGGCGACCGCGAAGAAATTTCGCGCTCAGAAGCGATAGAGCTTTTCGGCCTCAAAGGGGTTGGGAAGAGCCCTTCACGGTTTGACTTGAAGAAGCTGGAAAATCTCAACGGGCATTACATTCGCGAAGCGGATGATGCCATGCTGGCGAAGTTGATTGTGCCGATGATTGGCGTAGAGGCCAACGCTGAACTGCTTGAAAAAGCCATGCCAGTGCTGAAACCACGGGCTAAAAACCTCAATGAACTGGCTGAAGGCGCAGGCTTTCTCTTCGCCAAACAGCCAATTGAAATGACCGAAAAGGCCGCAAAAGCACTCGATGATGATGGCCGTGCACGCTTAGCGATACTTTCTGAGCGGTTTCGGGCGGAAAAAGACTGGACATTCGAGGCACTCGAAGCCACTACAAAATCAACGGCTGAGGTCCATGAATTGGGCTTTGGCAAGCTCGCGCAACCCCTGCGCGCAGCCCTTACCGGAACGATGAATTCGCCCGGTATCTTCGATGTTCTGGTCCTACTTGGACGGGAAGAGGCTCTCGCGCGGATTGACGCGCAAGCAGCACCAACCGGCTAAGTGCATTGGGATCGGTCCAACATCGCAGCGCGGTTGATGGCTTTGAAATTATTGAGGAGATAGATTTTGGCGGATAAACAGGCAAAGCTCGACTTTGATGGTAAGAGCTTCGACTTTCCAGTCTTAGAGGGCGCAACCGGCCCAGACGTAATCGATATTCGCAAACTTTACGGTCAAACTGGAGCATTCACGTTTGATCCTGGTTATAAATCCACCGCCTCTTGCGAGAGCGCTCTAACCTATATCGACGGTAATGAAGGCGTTCTTCTGCACCGCGGCTATCCGATTGGTCAGCTTGCAGAGCATTCCAGCTTTATGGAAACCGCCTATCTGCTGCTCAACGGTGAGCTGCCGCAGGGCAATGAGCTCAATGAATTCAACGATACGATTACGCGCCACACAATGCTGCATGATCAGCTTAATTCCTTCTACAATGGCTTCCGCCGTGATGCGCACCCAATGGCAATCATGTGCGGTGTGGTTGGCGCACTGTCAGCCTTTTATCACGACAGCACGGATATTTCGGACCCGGAGCACCGCAAGATCAGCTCACACCGCCTGATCGCCAAAATGCCGACAATCGCGGCGATGGCGTATAAATATTCAATTGGTCAGCCATTCATGCAGCCTGACAATTCACTCAGCTACACTGGGAATTTCTTGCGTATGACCTTTGGCGTTCCGGCCGAGGAATATGAAGTGATCCCTGCGGTTGAGCGGGCAATGGACCGGATTTTCATCCTACATGCCGATCATGAGCAAAACGCCTCAACTTCGACCGTTCGCCTTGCCGGTTCTTCTGGCGCGAACCCATTTGCTTGTATGGCAGCGGGTATTGCTTGTCTTTGGGGCCCGGCGCACGGCGGCGCAAACGAAGCTGCGCTCAACATGCTAAAAGAGATCGGCACACCGGACCGCATCCCGCACTATATTGAGCGTGCGAAGGATAAGAACGATCCGTTCCGCCTAATGGGCTTTGGTCACCGCGTTTACAAAAACCACGATCCGCGCGCGACTGTTATGCAAAAGACAGTACGCGAAGTGTTTGAAGCTTTGAATGTCACAGATCCTGTCTTCGAAACTGCACTGCAGCTTGAAGAAATGGCATTGAATGACGATTATTTCAAAGAGAAGAAGTTGTTCCCGAACGTAGACTTCTACTCCGGGATCATCCTCTCCGCGATCGGTTTCCCGACCACTATGTTCACTGCCTTGTTCGCCCTAGCGCGCACAGTTGGCTGGGTTGCGCAATGGAACGAAATGATCTCCGATCCGGGCCAGGTTATTGGCCGTCCGCGTCAGCTCTACACTGGCCCGACAAGCCGCGACTATGTGCCGCTCGACAAGCGCTAATAGTTCACATTTTTGAAGTTGAGCGGGGCGGAGGAAACTTCGCCCCGCTTGCGTTAGCGGCTTAATCAGCCGCAGGCAATGTCAGAGTGAATTTTGCACCCTCGCCCGGATTGCTTTCAACACTGAGTTCGCCACTCATAGCCCGTGCCAAGCGCCGTGAAATATAGAGGCCCAGTCCCGTGCCGCCATCACCCTCGCGGCCCAAACGCTCATATTTAGTGAATACGCGTGCCTGTTGTGCAGCCGTTAGCCCGCCACCTTGGTCCGCAACACTGACCATCACCTGATCGACCTTTGCACTTGAACCGCTGACGCTGATTGTAACTATGCTGCCCTCTGGTGAGTAATTGATCGCATTACCCAAAACATTGATGAGAATTTGGAGTACACGGCGAAATTCCGCCTTCGCAACACCGAGCGAATTTTTCGCATTCTCACCTGCTTCGATCTCAACCGAGATACGCTTTGCCTGCGATTTCCCGCTCAAAATACTTGATGCTCTTTGCACGACATCAGTCAAATCGACTGTTTCTGCCCTTGTCGCAAACTCGTTGGATTCAACATCCTCTAAATCGGCCAGATCCTCCAGCAATGCGAGCAAATGACTGCCCGCAGAAGAAATATCGCCAGCGTAGTTTGTGTATTCTGTGCGCAATGGACCAGCGAGCCGTGCGCGTATTGTCTCTGCATTGGAGATAATGCGGCCAATTGGCTGGCGCAGAACACGGCTTAGCATGCCTCCGACCATTCCAGTGTTGCCTGCGCTGTGTGCGGCCTGTTCGCGAATTTCGTTCAAGGGCTGATCCGCCAATAACAGCAATTCAAAACCATCAGGATTTTCGCGTGGGCCACCAAGCGGCATAAGACGAATGCGCCATTCTCGCGCCGAGCCCCCGACCTTTGCCAGCGCTCTATCCAGCAGGCGCCAATGCAGGGGTTGGCGGTATTCTTCTTCAATCAAGGCAACAAAATCTGTCCATATTGTCCGAGGCTTGGCCTCCATTGCCTCTTTGCATGCCAATAGATCAGGCTCATCAGTGCTTGCTGTTAAGACCCGCTGATCCCTATCCAGCCTTACGGTCATGTCGGCTGCTAGACGGTCGATCATATCGAGCTGATTAGACAATTCCTGTGCGCCAATTTCGGCCCGACTGTCTTGCTTCCACCCTTCAATGAGAAGCTCGCAGCCGTCTTCGCCGTCACCTCTAAGCGGGCTTACGCTCACAAAACCGGAAACTGTCTCATTCCCGTCAAATGCATGAAATTCTCGAGCAATCCTTACGCCCTTAGAGCGCGATTGCTGAACCACCTCCAATAATTCTGGAACCGCCACGATACCTGGCACGACGCCCCCACAGTGCATTTGAAGCTGAGCCAACGGCTCATCAGCGTCAAGCAGTCGATCATCGCAATCGGTCATCGCGCGAATAGAAGGGTAAGGTTCGGAACTAGCCATTTTTAGGCACCGTTCGTTGGTCTTGTTGCGAACCAAGGGAGGACGTTTTCAATAGAGCAAAAGCTTCATTCGCCTCCAAGTCTATGAAGCCTGCTGGCAATGAAATATCGGCGCCCGCTATCATAAGCTGCCGGATAACGGCTTCGCTCGACCGCCCTGCCGCTTTCATCGCAACTGCAAGCCGCAGGCTCTGTTGCGGCTGGCATGAAAGCGCAATCAACTCACGGGGCTGTCCAGTGGACTTAGAGATCGCGCTGATAAACAGTGCCAGTCCAGCGGTTTCGATCTCAGTGACTATTTCTGCGCTCGCACCCACGGCGATCAAAAGTCGCGTCAGCATGCTGAGCCGCGTTACCCCTTCATTATATTGGACTCTAATCTCAAGATCTAACTTGTCAGAACATGACAGACCGCGCTTTAGAATCCAGCTTTTGAAAACGCTTAGCGCAGCATCAAAATGCTCTGGTGGAAGTTCAAATAGTGCTGCGCTGCCCCCTCGCCTCTGCCCTTCGACAAAACGCGTCTGCGATGCCAATAAGTCCATCGCCAATTGAGAAATATTGGCATCCCGTGACTCAATCAACTCCTGCAACAATGCAGGCAATGCCGGATCAATCCCATGCTCATCGCTGAGCTGCTGGTTTATCACCCCTTCAACAGCCAAAGAATAGCAGTGGTTGACCAAGTTGCCATTGCTCGCAAACATGCTTTCAAGCGAACGTAAATCAGCCGTGTCTTCACTGAAGCCTGCGAAGGAGAAAAGCTGGCGTGCGATTGCGATCAATGTTCCGCGCATACAAGCAATCACGTCATCACGCATCAAGGCACTGGCCTGATCACCAAGCATATGCGCCACCACCGGAACAGCAGTTGCAAGAACATGGTCATCGTTTGCCAAATCGGCCCGCAATGCAGACGCCATTGCCGCGGCATCTAAGGTTTCAACGCCTTGTCTAGTCATAGTCTCAGGCACGGCCAATCTACATTACGCGCGAATTCGCTCGTCTCTCTTCGCATATCAAAACAAAAGCGAGCATAGCGAGGGAGAGAGTGGCCAATATTGGGACAATTGCATCCCAGAATATTCCGAGCGAGATGCTTAGCGTTAGAATCACGCGATCCTGCCAAAAATCCTGCCAGGTTGGCAGTTCAAATCGCTCAGCACTTATGCCTGCAAGACGATTGAGCCCAACTAAAATCGGAGCCAAAGCAATCGCTGCCAAATTCATTGTCGCCCACAAACTTATACCTACGAATACAACGATAGAAATGTCGAATAAAACATTGAATATGCTTGCTTTGCAAGTAGGCTGAGAGCCATGCGACACTTTCTTCAACAGAGCATCAACCAAGTACAATGCACCAAAAATGAAGGCTGCTAAGGTTAGAAATCCCCCCCCAAAGTGCAAGGACCCCAAAATGGCCAACACCAGCGCGCCAACTGCAAGCCCGCTTCCTCCAACGGCTAATCCGCCGCGCCAATCCAGCACTTTAGGAAACATCGCTTTCACTGCAGAGCTGACAAGTTTTGTGCTCGGACCGGCCCAGCTTTGCTCTTGCATTGCCCCGTGGAGGATCGCAGCCTCGCGTTTCGTCAAGCTCTCCGCATCATCGACCAGCAATATCGTGCCTGCCGACAGATGATCAGCATCCAGGGCGCTCAACGGCACTCCGGCCTGCAGGGCAAGCCGTAACAACAGGCTAGCTGGATCGCTATCCGATGGCAGATCCACCAATTTTGCAACAATATCCGCTCGTGCAATGAGAAGCCCGCCCCAAGCCCATTTTGCATCGATCCGCTCCAACCCGTTGCTTACACCAGCGTCGGCAGGAACAACCAAAATCCCGCGCTCTTCCGACAATTCTGAAGCAATCGCTGCGCGGTCAATTAGTACTCCATCTTGGAACAGGATCAGCTCATTATCGGCAGTCACAAGCCTAACCAGAGCCAAATGCTCAGAAATGAGGTGGAATTCCACCTTCCGTTTCTCAGCTTCAAGCTGAAGAGCCAGAATTTCGGGAGACTGACTTTCAGCCAAGCAGACAATACGTGTCGCCCCTAACTCACACGCACGCTCAAATTGCGCGGCAAGCACGGTTCGCGCGATAAAGGGCGACAGCGCTGCAATCCCTCCAGTTGAGGAAGCTCTGACTGCTGAAAGAAGAGCGATACGCAAAGCTTGGACAGTCCTTCTGATTGAGAAGGATATATCTATGCGCTTGCGCGGCCGGATGCCAAGTGCTGGCGGCCCTAATTAGTCTTGGCTAATGGCGAAATCTGTGAGGAACGTTTCAATTTTGCGAATGATAACCGGTTCACCCGGCGCGCTGATCAACGCTTCATCAGCCAAAATCAGCAGTTCCTCGGCATGAAAACTGGCGGCAAGACCTTTCAAGCGCATTGCCGCAACGTCCCAATTGCCATCGCAGCGTGCCCGTTTTAGCAAATCCATCTGCTTTTGCGCGCTTTCTAAGAACGCTGTGCGCAATTCTGCTATCAGCGCAGGATCTTCACCTGCAGCCGCCGCTAAAGTCGCATCAAGGGCACCGCTTTCATAGGCCATATTGGTGCAATACCCCTACGAGAGTTAAATCGGGTTTAACCTTGTGGAAAAGATGGTAATATCTCGCCATGACCGAGGGATCACATATCAGGGCAGTCGCCCAGGAAAACGCACAGGATGCGCAGGCCAACTCCAAAACTACCAAAGGCGATGAGCCATTGGCGTTGGAAAATGAGTGGGTAGAAGATACTGTCGATTGGGATGCAGATGATGCGGATTTCCTCGCTGAAACGCCCGATCGCAGCTGGATTTTACCTGCAATAGCTGTAGCTGCAGTCACAGCTTGGACTGGCGTTTTTGGTTGGTCGATTTATGCGAATGCTATCGCCGGCGCGGGTGCCCAGCAATGGATCAGCTGGATCAGCGCGTGGTCGCTCCCAGTGTTGCTCATATGCACCATTTGGTTGCTAGCGATGCGCAATTCCAAGGTAGAAGCCCGGCGCTTTTCGGATACCGCCAGCCAATTGGGCCGCGAGACCGCCGATCTTGAAGCCAAGCTCAGCACGATTAACCGCGAACTGAGTCTGGCGCGTGAATTCTTAGGCACACAAACCCGCGAACTCGAATATTTTGGGCGAAGTGCGACGGAAAACCTCTCAACCCACGCAGACACTTTACAAGGTTTGATCCAAAGCAATGGAGAGCAGGTCAAAGCTATCGCCTCAGTGAGCGAAAATGCGCTCGGCAATATGGAAAAACTCCGCGATGATTTGCCAGTGGTGGCAACATCTGCACGCGATGTATCCAACCAAATCGGCAATGCCGGTAACACTGCGGAAGACCAGCTGAGCACACTGATTAATGGCTTCGAGCGTTTGAACGAATTTGGCGGAGCAAGTGATCGCCAAGTGGAAGCTATTACGGCAAAAATAGACGAAGCCTTAAACGAATTTGATAGTCAGCTGAACAAGCTCGACAAGACATCCAATGCACGATTTGATTCACTGAAGGTCAAGAGCAAAGCCTTCCGCAACGAGCTCGACAACCGCGAAGTCGACACATTGGCTGCCATGCAGCGGCGCGCAGATGACGTTAAGAACCGCGTCAATGAAGTCATGGATGAGTTTCATCAACAAGAAGAGAAGTCTCTCGATCTACTTAAGTCGCGAATCTCAGCAATGAAGGATGAGAGCGGCGAGATCGGTGACGCCTTGGTGCAGTCCCACGAAAGCGCAGTCAAAGCGGTTACGCAGTCTAAAGAACGGCTCCGCTCGGGTCTTGAAGAAATCTTTGGGCAATTGCATGCAATGGATGAAAAAGCCACGCAGTCATCAAAGGAGCGCATGGAGCGCTTGTTCAAAGAAGCTACTCGCTTCGATGAAATTTTGGCAGCACGCGACACCAAATTCGCTGAAGATATGGTGCAACGCCAAGAGCAGTTCCAAGACCGTGAAAAAGCCGCAATTGCGGTGTTCGATGAAAAGCTCGCGACTATGGATGCTGGCCTTGCCGAACGCGCTCAAGATCATATCAAACATGCTGAAGAAATCGCGCAGCAAAGCAAAGCGATCACGGACAATTTGTTTGAGTTTAACCGTTTGATCGCAGATGCAAGCCAGGTTTCCGAAGGCGCAAAGGACAAATTTGCAGACAATTTGGAAGAGCTGACGAAGCGCATAGAAGAGAACGATGCGAAGCTTGCCAAGACCAAAGCATCGCTCGGTGAATTGACCGAGGACGGCATCCGCTTGCTCGAAATCATACAATCAGGCGCAAAGCAAAGCCGTGAGGAATTGCCGGAAGCTATTGATGCCGCGACGGCGAAACTCGGTGATTTTGAAGAGCGCGCTGTTCAGCTCAACACAGCTATGCAGAACTCGAGCAAGATCGGTAGCCAGCTTTCCGATTATGTCATTGCGTCGCAGGCCAATGTCGAGAAATTCGATAGTGCGGTAGAAGCTGCCAACGCAAAATTTGCGCAGTCCAATGAAAGCAATCTGGCGCAGATGCGAGGGCTTCAGGGGGCCATGGACGAGTTGGCGCAAGCGAATGATAAGCTTGGCACTGAAACACAAAGCCGCCTTACCGGCGCAATCAAACAATTGGATGAAGCCACAAAGTCCGCCTTTGCAGCACTCGACCAAGGTCTTAAAGACAGTCTGGAAAATGCGTCGAAAGGCCTAAGTGAGCAAGCGATCAAAACGCTTGAACAGTCGATCCAAAGCCATAGCGAAGAAGCTATTGCTCGCCTCGAAAAAGCAACAGAAAATGCGGCAGCTTCCGGAAGAGAGACCGCCGTCCAATTGCGTGACCAATTGGGTAAGGTCAATGAGCTTGCGGGCAACCTTGAACAGCGTGTAACCCGCGCCCGTGATCAAGCCGAAGAGCAAATAGACAATGATTTCGCTCGCCGGATGGCGCTCATCACTGAAACTCTAAACTCCAACGCAATCGATATCTCCAAGTCACTCTCCAGTGATGTCACAGATACTGCTTGGGCTGCTTATCTTAAGGGTGATCGCGGAATTTTCACGCGCCGCGCCGTGCGCCTTATCGACAACACTGAGGCACGTGAATTGACCGAGCTATACGGTATTGATGATGATTTCCGTGAGCATGTGAACCGCTTCATCCATGACTTTGAAGGCATGCTGCGGTCTGTTCTATCGACCCGTGATGGCAATGCATTGGGCGTGACCGTTCTGGGCTCTGACATGGGCAAGCTCTATGTTGCGCTTGCTCAGGCCATTGACCGGCTGCGCAATTAGGTCAAAATCCCGCTCGTCTATTTAGCGCCAAAAAACCCTGCCAAGATGTTGACGTCATCCACGTCGATCCAGCCATTGATATAGTTGAGCACATAGAGCGTGGTCACAAAGGCTGCGACAATTGTGGCGCGTAGAACCAGCGCACCCGGCTTGAAGTTCACCGGTGCACTGTCTGCCTGCCCGGTGACTTTAGCCACGCCTGCTTCATCATGTGTTTTGATGCCGAATGGCAGCATTACGAACGCCGTCATCACCCATATTAGCACATAGATCGCAACGATCGACGTCCACTCCATCAGTCAGCCTCACCCAGCATAATCACGCGTGTTTGAGGCTTCTTACCTGACCAGCGCTGTGCGGCGCGGCGCGCGGCCAAGCGCGCGGCTTCATGGATCGCAGCGCGGTCCTTCTTCTGATGGCCTTTTAGCTTGCCGATTGCGTTGGTCACATCCTTGCAGGCTTCCAAGATGAAGTCCGGCATATCCTCGTCCAAGGGAATGCCCAAAGCCTCAATTGTCGGGCGCAGCTTGTGATCGAGTACAACCATCACGGTGCCTTCGCGTGCAAGACGCCTTCGCATTGCGATGGCTTCACCATCTGCTGGCGCGATTATATCACCGTCTAGGATCAGTCGGCCTGAACGCACCTCAGCCAGCTTGCTCGGAGTTCCCGGAGCAAGTCGGATAATTTCACCATTTTGCTGCACGACATTTTGAGGGATTCCGGCAGCACGCCCTACCCTTGCTTGTTCGCGCATATGCCGCATTTCACCGTGGACAGGAACCAGCACCTCTGGCTTGATCCAACTGTAAAGAGCCTCCAATTCAGGGCGTCCAGGGTGACCAGAAACATGGATCATCGCCTGCCTGTCTGTCACCATTTTGATACCGCGTTCGGCCAAGCGGTTCTGGATCCGGCCAATGGAAATTTCATTTCCAGGGATTTGCCGGCTTGAGAAAAGCACAACATCACCAGCGACCAGTTCCAGCGGGTGGTTCTCTTCTGCAACCCTAGACAAGGCTGCTCGCGGCTCGCCTTGCCCGCCTGTAGCTACGATCAGCACGTCACCGCGCGGTAGCCCCATCGCTGTTTTGAAATCCACTGGTTTTGGGAAGTCAGCGAGATAGCCATTGTCCTGCGCAACTTCGATAATTCGGTCGAGCGAACGGCCAGCAACGCACAGTTTTCTGCCATTCTCACGCGCCACATCGCCCAATGTCTGCAAACGTGCGACATTGGATGCAAAGGTTGTGACCAGCACTCGTTTGCCAGCGTGTTTGGCGACCTCGTCCATCAATCCGCGGTGCACGGCCCCTTCAGAACCGCTTGGTTCAGGATTGAACACATTGGTTGAATCGCACACCAATGCATGAACGCCCTCATCGCCAATTGCCCGCAAAGCGTCTTCAGAAGTTGGTTCACCAATGATCGGCTCTTCATCAAGCTTCCAATCACCGGTATGAAAGACTCGGCCATATGGCGTGTCGATGACCAGACCATTGCCTTCTGCAATGGAGTGGGCAAGCGGGACGTAACGCACATTAAACGGGCCGACATCAAACGCGCCGTGATCCTCATCAATCACGTTGAGCTCCACCTCGCCCGCAATGCCAGCTTCTTCCAGTTTGCGCTTTACAAGGTCTGCTGTGAATGGCGTGGCATAGAGCGGCACGCCCAACTCAGCCGCAAAATATGGCACAGCGCCAATGTGGTCTTCATGGGCATGCGTCAGAACAATACCGAGCAAGTCATCGGCACGCTCTTCAATGAACTCCAAATCGGCGAACACCAGATCAACGCCGGGATATTGATCACCCGAAAACGTCATGCCCAGATCGACCATCATCCATTTGCCGTCAGCCCCATACAGATTGACGTTCATGCCAATTTCGTTGGATCCGCCCAGCGCAAGAAACAGTAATTCTTGCTCTGGCGTACAGTTCTTTTTCATGCGCCATTCCCCTTAGCTAAAACGCGTTCAGCCAGAATGGCGAGACCTTGAATTGTCAGGTCAGCATCCACGTGGTCAAATATCTCGGTTTGATCATCGAACAATATGGCTAGGCCGCCTGTCGCGACGACTTTTACAGGCCGACCGATTTCGGCTTTCATCCGCTCGATCAAGCCTTCCATCATCGCAACATAGCCCCAGAACACGCCGACCAACATTTGATCCTCGGTATTGCGGCCAATCACACTGGTGCTGGCCGGTGCCTTAATCGCGATGCGCGGCAATTTTGCCGTTTTGCCAACGAGCGCGTCGAGCGACAGATTGATGCCAGGCGCGATTATCCCGCCTTTATACGCTCCGTTGAAATCAACCGCCTCGAACTTTGTTGCTGTGCCGAAATCTACGACGATTAGGTCCCCGCCATATTGCTCATGCGCGGCGACGATATTCAGTGCGCGGTCTGCTCCAAGTGAACTGGGTTGATCAACATCTGCTACGAAACCCCATGCCGCATCGCCTTTGCCTGCCATGAGCGGCGTGATGCCGAAGTACTTTTGCGCCAGCACAGTCAGATTATGATCGGCTCGCGGGACAACCGAGGCGAAGATTATTTGCGTGATTTCGCTGCGATCAACACCCTCAATGCTCAAAAGCTGCAAAAGCCAAACGGCATATTCATCGCCAGTGCGGCGTGGATCGGTGGCGATCCGCCAGCGTGCCTTAATCTCGCGCCCATCAAACAGCGCAAAAACCACATTTGTATTACCGACATCGGCAGCAAGCAGCATATCCAAACCCCTAAGTTTCGTCGCCGGGTGCAATCACAATATCGCCAGCGTGAATAACACGGCGCGTGCCATCGACAGTGAGAAGCAGCAATGAACCATTTTCATCCAAGCCGTCAAACCTGCCTAGCAAAGTCTCACCCGCTGGATCATGCACGCTAATCGCTGTACCCACTGGATATGCACAAGCGAGCCAGCGCCGGATCAACGTTTCGAGCCCGAAATTGCGCCACCGTTCTAGTTCGGCGTCAAAGCATCGCGCTAAGCTATTTGCGAAATGATCAAGTTCAGGCGGCGGCATAAATTGGGCAAGAGCAGTTGTTTGACGATCAGGCAATTGCGGTGCAGCGCGCAAATTGACTCCTATGCCCACAACTACATGATCGCCTGAAGTTTCGAGCAAGATCCCAGCCAATTTCGCTCCGCCCAGCAGAAGGTCATTGGGCCATTTTAACTTTAGAGACGATGGGTCGGGCAAAAGCGCGCTTACCGTTTCATAAACCGCTAAACCAGTCACCAAGGCCAAAGTATGTGCCGGCGGACTTTGCGGCGAAATCGCGACCACTGTCGAACCCATGAAATTGCCAGCGCCATCGAACCATTCACGGCCCTGCCGCCCTCGCCCAGAATCTTGACGTTTGGCCACAATCCAAGACCCTTCAGCCACACGCTCTTGTGCAGCCACACGAGCAATCAAATCAGCATTGGTGGAACCAGTTTGTTCGAGAAGCTCAATCACACGCGGGGGCGCATCAAAGCCCAGCGAACAATACGCTAGCGGCCTTGTCGGCCAAATCGCCAAGCGATGGTGTCAGCAAAAAGCCAAGCGGCGAAATGATCGCAGAAGTGATCAGGAGCAGCGTCCAATGCGAAGCTGGGCTTGATCCCACAACTTCATTCGCCGGATCATCGAACATGATGACCTTACAGATCTTAAGGTAATAGAAGGCACCGATAACACTCGCTGCAATGCCGATCGCAGCCAGCGCCAAGAGATCCGCCTCAACCGCCGCTTGGAAAACAACAAACTTGCCCCAAAACCCGAACAATGGCGGAATGCCGGCGAGGCTTAGCATCAGGAAGAACAGGCACCATGCGAGCAATGGCTTGTTCCGCACTAAACCAGCCATGCTGGCGATGCTTTCGACTTGATCCCCTTGATCATCTTTCAACATCAAAACAGCAACCCAGCTGCCAATCGACATCGCAATGTAGATCCAAAGATAAACAAGCAGTCCGCTCAAGCTTGCTGGTGTTGCAGTCGCCAAACCGATCAGCACAAAGCCAATATTGTTGATAGAGGAATACGCAAGCAGCCGCTTGATATTGTCCTGCCCAATGGCACCTAATGCTCCGACAACGATTGAGGCCAGCGCCATGAAAATGACAATCTGGCGCCATGCATCAACCTGCGTACCAAACACTTCGATGGCAACACGTGCCGTTAGCGCAACGGCGGCGACTTTGGGGGCCGTGGCGAAGAATGTTGTGACCGGCGTAGGTGCGCCCTCGTAGACATCAGGCGTCCACATATGAAAGGGAACGGCGGCAATCTTAAATGCCAATCCAGCAAGCACCAAGATCACACCAAACAAAGCACCGGTGGAAAGCTCACCCGATATCGCTTCGGAAACCGCGGCATATTCCGTCGCACCAGTGAAACCGTAAAGCAGGCTCATGCCGTAGAGCAAAATGCCCGAGGCAAGTCCGCCAAGGACGAAGTATTTAAGGCCTGCTTCGGCCGACTTACTGTCATCCCGCAAAATAGAAGCGAGCACATATGCGGCGAGACTGTTCAGCTCTAAACCAACATAAAGTGTCAGGAAGTCGCCCGCTGACACCATGATGCTCATGCCCAATGCAGCGAACAGCACAAGCACGGAATATTCCGCTCGCATGGCCCTCAAATGCCCGAAAAAATTGGGCGCAATCATCAAGGATGCGATGGCAGCAAGATAGATCAGAGCTTTGGCAAAGGCTGCGAAAGCATCTGCGCGGAACAGACCGCCAAAAGCTGACTGCTCGATCCCCATCAGCCCCGAATGCAGAACTGGGAACAGTTGGAACCCTGCCGCAAACAAAGCGGCCGCTGCAATCATCGCGATTGGACTAGCAATCTTATCTCCGCCCCAAGCGCAGGCGAGGAGCAGTCCAAGACCTGTGACAACCAAAGTGAGTTCAGGTCCAATGAGAGCAAAAGATGCTGCGTAATCCATCAGTGTGCTCCCTCGCTGATTTCAACATGTTTTAGTGCATTGGCAGCCTCTGCTTTGGGCTCGCCAATCTTAAGCTTGCTATCCCCTTCGGGAGCAGCACGCGAAACGCGCGCATCAAGTGCCGCAATGTCCGCACGCATCGGCGCAAGGAAGCTTTCAGGATAAACGCCCATCCACAAAACCGCCGCAGCAATAGGGGTCAACATAACCCATTCACGCAAGTTGAGATCAGACATAGCCGCTGCATCCTCATTCTTTTGAATGCCAAAAGCCACGCGGCGATAGAGGTAAAGCATATAGGCCGCGCCCAAAATGATACCCGTTGTGCAGACAAGCGTCACGAGTGTGGAGACTTTGTAGATGCCCGCCAGCGATAGAAACTCGCCCACAAAGCCGCTTGTTCCAGGCAAGCCGATACTGGCCATGGTGAACAGTAGGAAGAAAATGGCATATTTCGGCATGTTGATACTCAGCCCACCATAGCGCTCAATCTCACGCGTGTGCAGCCGGTCGTAAATCACGCCAACGCAAAGGAACAACGCGCCAGATACCAGACCATGGCTGAGCATGACGATCATCGCACCCTCAAGACCTTGTACGTTGAAGGCAAACAAGCCGACCGTCACGATGGCCATGTGCGCGACGGATGAATAAGCGATCAGCTTCTTCATATCGCTTTGCACCAAAGCGACCAGTGATGTGTAGATCACCGCGATCATCGACAGGATAAACACAAGCCATGCAAATTGCGCAGACGCCTCTGGAAACATCGGCAGGCTGAAACGGATGAAGCCATAGCCGCCCATTTTCAGCAATACGCCCGCGAGGATGACCGAGCCCGCCGTCGGCGCCTGAACGTGCGCATCGGGCAGCCAAGTGTGCACTGGCCACATCGGCATCTTTACTGCGAAGCTGGCGAAGAAAGCGAGCCATAACCACGTCTGTGCGCCTGGCTCAAAGTCATATTGCATCAAAGCCGGAATGCTCGAGGAGCCTGCTTCATTCACCATCCAGAACATTGCGATCAGCATCAAAACCGATCCCAGCAATGTGTAGAGGAAGAATTTGTAACTCGCATAAATGCGGTTGGCCCCGCCCCATACGCCGATGATCAAATACATCGGAATAAGGCCCGCTTCAAAGAAGATGTAGAACAAGAAGATATCTTGCGCTGCAAAGACGCCGACCATCAGCAATTCCATGATCAGGAATGCGGCCATATATTCTCCAACGCGGGTCTTAATACCTTCCCAGCTGGCAAGGATGCAGATTGGCATTAGGAAGACGGACAAGACGATCAGCATCAGCGCGATACCATCGATACCCAGCGCATAGCTAAATCCTGCAAAGAGCGGGGCCTCTTCGACAAATTGCCATTGCGGCCCGCCGATTTCATACTTCGCCCAGAGCAAAATGCCCAAGGCAAGGTTGATCAAGGTTGCGACAAGAGCCGTCTGCCGAGCTGCTTTCGCTTCAAGAAAAAAACAAGCGATCGCCGCGATCAGCGGCACCAGCAACATCGTTGTCAAAATGGGAAAACCGACCATTAGAACAGCACCCAAGTAATCGCAGCCACCACGCCAATGAGCATAATGAGCGCGTAGCTATACAAATATCCCGTTTGGACTTTCTTCGCGACAAGCGCGCCGCGTTGAACCAACCAAGCCGCTCCGTCCGGACCGAACCGGTCAATCGTACCGACATCTCCCCACTTCCAAAACTTACGACCAAACCAAAAGGCTGGACGAATGAAGATGCGGTCATAGAGCTCGTCAAAATACCATTTATTGAACACGAACTGATGGATGAAGCGGAACTGCTCAACGAATTTTGCCGGAAGATCAGGCTTGATCAAATAGGCGTAAACCGCCGTCAAGAAGCCTAGTACCATCACGAAGGTTGCGGTCAATTTCACCCAATATGGCACGACATGCAAGGCGTGGATCAATTCTGCATTGAAGTAGATTGAGCCAGCCCAGAACGCTTCGCCATCGATGAAACCATCCTTAAAGACAAAGCCAGCAAACACCGCGCCTATGGTCAGCACACCGAGCGGGATCAACATCGACATTGGGCTTTCATGTGGATGATAGCCTCCCGTCGTATCCTCACCCGCTTCTTCGGGTGTCTTGTGAACAGAATGCTGAATATGCTCACTTTCGATCCAACGCGGCTTGCCCCAGAACGTTAGGAACATCAGACGCCAGCTATAAAAGCTTGTCAGCAATGCGGCGACCGCGCCCATCCAAAAGGCGAAGTTCGATAGTCCTGTGCCGCGAGCATAGGCGGCCTCTAGAATTGCATCCTTGGAATAGAACCCTGCAAAACCGAAGACATACAAAACGCCAACACCTGTGATCGCCAATGTACCTGCCATCATCGCCCAGAATGTGATCGGAATATGCTTCCGCAAGTTCCCGTAATACCGCATGTCCTGCTCGTGATGCATCGCATGAATGACAGAGCCCGCACCAAGGAACAGCAGCGCTTTAAAGAATGCGTGGGTGAACAGATGGAACATCGCTGCGCCATATGCGCCAACGCCAGCAGCAAAGAACATATAGCCCAATTGCGAGCAGGTCGAATACGCGATGACACGTTTGATGTCCCACTGCGTTGTGCCAATGGTTGCCGCAAAGAAGCATGTTGCCGCACCTACAAAAATCACCACGCCAAGCGCAATCGGAGCCGCTTCGAACATGGGCGACAGTCGGCACACCATAAACACGCCGGCTGTAACCATCGTTGCCGCATGGATCAGTGCGGAGACGGGCGTTGGCCCCTCCATCGCATCAGGTAGCCATGTGTGCAGACCCAATTGCGCCGATTTGCCCATCGCGCCGATGAACAGCAGGATACACAGAATATCCATCGTTTGCAGACGGTAGCCAAGGAAACCAATGGTCGAACCGCTCATCGCGGGCGCAGCTTCCAAAATCTCAGGAATGCTGGTGGTTTGGAACACAACAAAAGTTCCGAAGATGCCTAGCATAAAGCCAAGGTCACCCACGCGGTTGACCACGAATGCTTTGATCGCGGCGGCGTTGGCGGTTGGCTTCTTAAACCAGAACCCGATGAGCAGATAGGATGCGAGCCCTACCCCTTCCCAACCAAAGAACATTTGAACAAGGTTGTCGGCTGTCACCAGCATCAACATCGCAAACGTGAACAGCGAGAGATAAGCAAAGAAGCGCGGCTGGTCAGGATCTTCATCCATATAGCCCCAACTATAAAGGTGCACGAGCGCCGAAACGCTTGTGATCACCACCAGCATTACCGCCGTCAGCGTATCGACGCGCAAGGCCCAATCGAATGTCAGCGTGCCGCTCTCCACCCATTTCAGGACAGGAACGACTGCGGCCTCCGCATCTCCCGTTAGGAATCCGATGAAAATCGGCCAGCTCAGCCCGGCAGCAATAAACAGCGCCGCCGTCGTGATAGATTTCGAAATCACATTGCCCAGCATCCGGTTGCCCAGACCCGCGACAATCGCTGCTAGAAATGGCAGGAATACGATGAAATGAATGCTCTGCACTTGCGGCTATCCCTTCATCTGCTTGGCATCATCGACAGCAATCGTTCCGCGATTACGGAAGTAAATCACCAGAACGGCTAGCCCGATGGCCGCCTCTGCCGCAGCAACGGTGAGCACAAGCATTGCAAACACTTGCCCGACTAGATCACCCATGAAGGCGCTGAATGCGACAAGGTTGATATTCACCGCAAGCAAGATCAGCTCAATCGCCATCAGAATCACGATCACATTCTTGCGATTGAGAAAAATGCCCAGCACGCCTAGCACGAATAGTATCGCGCTGACGGTGACAAAATGCTCGATCCCAATTGAGGAACCTTCCATCATAGCTCGATCCCCTTACCCACTTCAGGGTTCTTCATTTCTGTCGCCTCATGCGGACGGCGTGCGATTTGCTTGCCGATGTCTTGGTGCCCGCGCGCGCCCTCGGCTCGCTGACGGTGGGTCAGCACAATCGCGCCGATCATTGCAACAAGCAGGATGATGCCCGCGATCTCAAATAGGAAAATATAGCGGCCATAAAGCAGAGCGCCGATTGCCTCGATATTGCTTTGTCCCATTTTCGCGCTGGCCGTACCGTCTGCCGCACCCAATTCCAATCCGCCGGCCGCATATGCGCCCATGCCGATAAATAACTCAGAGAAAAGCACTACCGCAATCAATATCCCCAACGGGAAGTTTTGGACAAAGCCTGCACGCATTTCAGCATAGTCAATGTTCAGCATCATCACGACGAACAGGAACAAAACCGCCACCGCGCCAACGTAAACGATGACCAGCAGCATGGCGATAAACTCTGCATGCACAAGCACCATCAGACCGGCCGCGTTGAAGAATGCCAGGATCAACCAAAGGACGGAATGCACGGGATTGCGCGCAGCGATAACCATCAGCGCGCTGCCGCAAACAAGTCCTGCAAAGAGGTAAAAGGCGAGAGTTTGGATCATGTCAGACTAATCTTTCCGCAGCCGCCTAGCGATAGGGCGCATCGGCTTCAAGGTTAGCAGCGATGGCTCGCTCCCACTTGTCCCCGTTAGCCAGCAATTTTGCTTTATCATAGAGCAATTCTTCACGCGTTTCGGTCGCATATTCGAAGTTTGGCCCTTCGACCACAGCATCCACCGGACACGCTTCTTGGCAGAACCCGCAATAGATGCATTTGGTCATGTCGATGTCATAGCGCGTTGTTCGGCGGCTGCCATCATCGCGCGGTTCGCTTTCAATCGTGATCGCTTGCGCAGGGCACACAGCCTCGCACAATTTGCACGCAATGCAGCGCTCCTCGCCATTGGGATAGCGGCGCAAAGCATGCTCACCGCGAAAACGCGGGGACAGTGGGTTTTTCTCAAACGGATAGTTGATCGTCACCTTGGGCTTGAAGAAATACTTCAAAGTCAGCGCATGCGCTTTCAGAAACTCCCAAAGGGTGAAGGATTTGATGAGCTGGGTTACGGTGGTCATTGCTGTTCCTCAGCTGCCTTCGCCAAAATTTGATTGCCCAATTCTTTCATCTCAAGGAGGGTCATTTCCTCAAAAATTTGCGAACAATAGCCTGCGTATTTGGCGGAGGAGGCACCATTTGAGAGTTCGTTTTTGTTGGCTATCACAGAGACATAGCCCCCTTCCGACCCTTGCTGCTTGAGCACCAAAAGTGCTTTGTCGTCAGTCAACAACATCGTCTTTATTTGCTTTCCATCGCCCTTCTGGAATTTGGTGACGATAGACCCCTCAAGCAAATCTTCTGGATCGATTTGGACGAAATTCTTTATTCTCGGCCGATCAGCATCACCCGACATGGCTATAAAGATATTCTTCGAAGGAGTACCTTTTCCGGAACTTACGTCCGCGAAATCTCCGAATGAGCATATCCAAGCCGTTGAAACTGCAGTCGGCCCGGCATTGACGCTCTGGTCATGCGCAGCAACTGAGCCCGCCGCGAACAAGCTACCGAGGGATAAGGCTAAGGTCGAATAATACATCATCCGAAATGCCCCTGTGACATCAGCCAACCGCTAATTACGGCAACGAAAATCAAGCTCATCGGTAGGAATACTTTCCACCCCAGACGCATCAATTGGTCATAGCGGTAACGCGGCACGGTCGCCCAAATCCAGCTAAACAGGAAGAAGAAGAAGAACGTCTTTGCTAGGAACCAGATGATCCCCGGCACATAATAGAGCGGCGCCCATTCCACTGGCGGCAACCATCCGCCAAAGAACAGCAATGTGCACAGCGAACACATCAGCAGGATGTTGGCGTATTCACCCAACCAGAAAAGCGCAAAGCTCATGGAGGAATATTCGGTTTGGTAACCCGCAACCAGCTCGGACTCAGCCTCGGTCAAATCGAACGGAGCGCGCGCTGTCTCTGCCAAGGCCGAGATGAAGAACACTACAAACATTGGGAACAATAGCGGGTTGAAAAAGAACCCATTCACCACGCCCAGCCCGTGTCCTTGCTGCGCCATGACAATGCCGCTCATATTGAACGTCTTGGCATAGAGCACCACGCATACCAGCACGAAGCCAATGGAAACCTCGTAAGAGATCATCTGTGCAGCCGCCCGCATTGCGGAGAAGAACGGATATTTGGAGTTACTCGCCCAACCGCTCATCACGACGCCGTAAACACCAAGCGAACTGATCGCGAGCACATATAGCAGGCCGACATTGATATCCGCCAGAACCATTCCGGCATCAAATGGGATCACTGCCCACGCCAGAAGCGCCACAGTGAAGGTAATGATCGGCGCGATCAGGAATATACCCTTGTTTGCCGCGCTCGGAATAATCGTTTCTTGCAAGAAAACCTTGAGGCCGTCAGCAAAGCTTTGCAGCAAGCCAAATGGCCCGACCACATTGGGCCCGCGCCGCATCATAATCGCGCCGAGAACCTTACGGTCTACATAAATCACCATCGCCACCGCCAACATCAGTGGCAAAGCGATCAGCAGAATTCCGGAAACCGTGGCGACAAACCACGCCCACTCATAATTCATGCCGAAGGATTGGAAGAATTCGGTCACTCTGCCGCCTCCTTCAACTCATCACCGTTGAGCAGTTCGTCGCTGCATTGCTGCATCACTGCACTGGCCCGGGCAATTGAATTGGTGAGATAGAAATCCTTGACGGGATAGGCATCGATAACGCCTTCAGCTTTAGCCTTCGCGTCAACCTTGGGCATCTTGCCCAGATCAGCGACGCCTTCTACGCCAAGTGCCGGCACCGTTTTGATCATCGCGTTCTGCAATTCTGCAAAGCTGTCAAAGCCAACATCAACGCCTAACGCATCCGCCATCGCACGCAAAATCGTCCAATCCTCACGAGCATCACCCGGCGCAAACACAGCTTTCTCAGCAAATTGCACACGGCTTTCCGTGTTCACATAGGTCCCGTCTTTCTCAGCGTAAGAAGCCGCCGGCAGGATAATATCCGCCGAATGCGCGCCCTTATCGCCGTGATGCCCAATATAGACTTTCAGACTATCGGCGAAGGGCTCAAAATCCATCTCATCCGCGCCAAGCGCGAGTAGAACCTTGGGCTTAGTCGTCGTAATATCCGCCATGCCGTTCTTCTGCGCATAGCCAAGCATCAATCCGCCCATGCGCGCTGCAGAGAAATGCAGCACGTTGAAGCCATTCCAATCCTTGGTCACGACGCCCAATTTATCCGCCGCCGCAAGTGCGCCTGCAAGCGCGCCTTTGGCCAAAGCCGCACCGCCCAAAATCATAGCCGGACGCTCTGCCGCGTTAAATGCGTCTTTCACATCCTTGGGAAGCTTCGACAGAATGCTGACATCATTGCCGAGGAACGTCGCAGGATATGTCGTCTCCCATGCTGGCCCAATCACAAACACTTTCGCGCCAGCCATCGCCGCCTTGCCGATGCGTGCATTGACGAGAGCCGCCTCCCAGCGAACATGGCTGCCCACGATCAGGACCGCATCTGCTGTCTCAATCCCTGTAAAACCGCTGTTAAAATTCACCGCAGCGAGGTTCGACACATCATAATCCATGCCTGTCTGACGACCTTCGAGCAGATTCGAACCGCACGCCTTTAGCAAAGTCTTGGCCGCAAACATCGTTTCGCAATCGACCATGTCGCCAGCAACCGCTGCGATAGATTTGGGCGCGTCTTTGAGTCGAGTCGCGATAGCTTTGAAGGCCTCGTCCCAACCTGCCTCAACTAAGCCCCCGCGTTTGCGCATGAACACCTTATCGAGGCGGCGTTTGGTCAGGCCATCTACCTGATAGCGCGCTTTGTCAGAAATCCATTCTTCGTTCACATCATCATTGATGCGGGGGAGAGCCCGCATAACTTCGCGGCCTCGGCTATCCAGACGGATATTCGCGCCGACCGCATCGGACACATCAATAGAGAGCGTTTTTTTCAACTCCCAAGGGCGCGCCTCAAACGCGTAAGGCCGCGACGTCAAAGCACCAACAGGGCACAGATCAATGACATTGGCGGACAGTTCGTGTGAAGCCGCCTGCTCCAAATAGGTCGTGATCTGCATATCTTCGCCGCGATAAAGCGCGCCGATTTCATCCACACCAGCCACTTCTTCGCTGAACCGGACACAGCGCGTGCAGTGAATGCAGCGGGTCATGGTCGTGCTGATCAGCGGCCCCATGTTTTTGGACGTGACAGCGCGGCGATGCTCTTTTGTGCGCGACTCCCCGCGGCCATAAGCCACAGATTGATCCTGCAAATCACACTCACCGCCTTGATCGCAAATCGGGCAATCCAATGGGTGGTTGATCAGCAGGAATTCCATCACGCCTTCACGGGCCTTTTTGACCATTGGTGTGTCGGTGCGGATCTCTTGACCGTCTGCCACAGGCAAAGCGCAAGAGGCTTGTGGCTTGGGCGGACCAGGCTTCACTTCAACCAAACACATCCGGCAATTACCAGCGATGCTCAGGCGTTCGTGGTAGCAGAAACGCGGGATTTCCTTGCCCGCAAGTTCCGCAGCCTGCAGCACAGTTGCGCCTGCGGGTACGTCGAGTTCTTTTCCATCTACGGTGACTTTAGGCATTACTCGGCTGCCTCCGCGAATTGTGCGTTGTGTTCGTGAATGCGTTTTTCCAGCTCGGGCCGGAAATGCTTTATTAACCCCTGAATTGGCCATGCCGCGGCATCACCCAGAGCGCATATCGTGTGGCCTTCGACTTGCTTCGTCACTTCGTGCAGCATGTCGATTTCTTCAATCGCTGCATCACCGGTGCGCAGGCGCTCCATCATGCGCCACATCCAACCGGTTCCTTCGCGGCAGGGCGTACATTGGCCGCAGCTCTCATGTTTATAAAAGTAGGAAAGACGAGAAATCGCGCGGACGATATCGGTGGACTTGTCCATTACGATAACCGCCGCAGTCCCCAACCCGCTGCCAAGCTCTTTCAGGCCATCAAAATCCATATGCGCATGGCGGATTTGATCGGCGGGAACCAATGGCACAGAGGAACCGCCCGGAATTACCGCCAGCAGATTGTCCCAACCGCCGGTAATGCCGCCGCAATGCTTTTCGATCAGCTCTTCGAACGGGATGCTCATCTCTTCTTCAACAACGCATGGCTTTTCAACATGGCCGCTGATTTGGAACAGCTTCGTTCCATGATTGCCCTCGCGCCCAAAGCTTGAGAACCATGAGGCCCCGCGCCGAAGAATGGTTGGCACAACCGCGATGCTCTCAACGTTATTTACTGTCGTGGGGCAGCCATAAAGGCCCGCGCCCGCAGGGAAAGGCGGCTTCAGCCGAGGCTGACCCTTCTTACCCTCGAGACTTTCGATCATCGCGGTTTCTTCGCCGCAAATATACGCGCCTGCACCGCGGTGCATAAACACGTCAAAATCATAGCCAGAGCCGGATGCGTTCTTGCCGATAAGACCGGCAGCATTCGCCTCATCAATCGCTTTTTGCAGAGCCTCGGCTTCGCGAATATATTCTCCGCGAATGTAGATATAGGCCGCTCGCGCGCGCATGGCGAAACCAGCGACGAGCGCGCCTTCGATTAATTTGTGCGGATCATGGCGCAGGATTTCGCGGTCTTTGCAGGATCCCGGCTCTGATTCATCGGCATTGATAACGAGGAAACTTGGACGGCCATCCTTGCTTTCCTTCGGCATGAAAGACCATTTGAGGCCGGTGGGAAAGCCTGCCCCGCCCCGTCCGCGTAGGCCCGATGCTTTCATCTCATCGATGATAGCGTCATTGCCGCGCGCGATCAGCGCCTTGGTATTGTCCCAATCGCCGCGCTTTTGCGCACCCTTTAGTCCGGCATCTTGATAGCCGTAGACGTTGGTGAAAATCCGGTCTTTATCGAGGAGACTCATGTCAAACCTCCTTGCGAATAGAAGTAAAAACCGCCGGCCAATATGACCGCGATTGCGCCAAACTTCAGCATGCCCTTGATGACTTTCCAAGCGACGAACGCAAGGCCAAGCGCGATGACAATGGTGATCCAGTCAAACTCCATCACCATTCCTTCCTGTAGTCATGGTTCTTCTTCACCATGTCAGTAAGCGTCGTCGGTCCGCCTGATGGCTCAGATGTGTGACGGCCCGGTTCCTGAGTGCCCGCTTTGATTTTCTTACCAGCAGCCAGCGCGTCGAGAACCGTATCGAGGCGTTCAGGCGTCAAATCTTCGAAATTGTCGTCATTAATCTGAACCATGGGAGCGGTGGCGCAATTGCCCATGCACTCCACCTCGGTCAGGGTCCAAAGACCGTCTTCAGAGACGTGACCCATCTCCATTCCGCGCTTTTTGCAGGCGGAGATGATGTCATCCGACCCGCGCAGCATGCAGGGCGTTGTGCCGCACACTTGTACGTGGAATTTACCGACCGGTTTCATATTATACATGAAATAAAAGGTTGCGACTTCGAGCACGCGGATCACCGGAACATCGATATATTTCGCGACATATTCGATCACCGGAAGCGGGAGCCAGCCCTGCGTTTCGGTTTCCTCGCCCACTTGCCGCTGCGCAAAATCGAGCAGGGACATAACAGCGGATTTCTGCCGCCCATCGGGATATTTCGCGATCGAAGCATCGGCGCGTTTCTTCCACTTGGCCTTAAATTTGAAGCCGTCCCAGCGCGCACGCAGTTCAGGCGTATCGGGTGCGGGTGTACGATCAGCCATTTATGCCTCTTCCCCACACACTGCATTGATTTGTGATTGATCCAAAGGTGTCATGCGAATGTCTCAACTGATGAGGAGTTGTCTTCCTCCGTTTCGCCATTGATCGCCCAGACTAGTGCGGCAATCCAACCGACAAACGTCAGAAAGGAAACAACTAGCACAAGCCACTTTTGTTTGTGGCGTCTGCGTGAAGCGACGACAAAAGGGATAAAGTTGAACGCCAAGGCAATGACGATGATCAAAAGCTGCCAAATACTAAGACTCACCGGTCACACTCCCCGAACACCACATCGATCGCACCAAGGATCGCGGTAGCATCGGGCAGCATATGCCCCTTGCTCATGAAATCCATCGCTTGAAGATGTGAGAATGCCGTTGGGCGGATTTTACAGCGATAGGGTTTGTTCGAACCATCGCTGACCAGATAAACACCGAACTCACCCTTTGGGCTTTCGGTGGCCACATAAACCTCACCAGCGGGCACATGAAAACCCTCTGTATACAGCTTAAAGTGGTGGATCAGGCTTTCCATTGATTGCTTCATCTCTCCGCGTTTGGGTGGGGAGACTTTGCGGTCATCGCTGGCAATCGGACCTTCTTGGATTTGAGCAAGACATTGCTTGATGATCTTCGCGCTTTCTTCAATCTCGCGCACGCGGACCATAAAGCGGTCATAGCAATCCGAATTGGTGCCCACAGGAATGTCAAAATCCATGCGGTCATAGACATCATAAGGCTGCGATTTGCGCAGGTCCCATGGGATACCAGCGGCGCGGATCATCGGGCCGGAGAAACCCCAGCGGGTCGCATCCTCGCGGCTGACCACGGCAATATCGACATTGCGCTGTTTGAAGATGCGGTTGTCGATCACGAGGCTCATCGCATCGCCGAACAATCCGGGCAGGCGCTCATCCAGCCACTCGCCAATATCAACCAGCAGTTTTTCCGGCACATCCTGATGGACGCCGCCGGGACGGTACCAAGCCGAATGCATGCGCGCGCCAGAGGCTCGCTCGAAGAAGTTCATGCAATCTTCGCGCAGATCCATCATCCACAGGTTAGGCGTAAACGCGCCCACATCCAGAACATGCGCGCCCATATTGAGGAAGTGATTGCAGATGCGCGATAGCTCCGCAAATAGCACCCGTAGATATTGCGCACGCTCTGGCACTTCGATGTTCAGCAGCTTCTCAATCGCCAGAACATAGGAATGCTCCATGCAGAGCGGCGAACAATAATCGAGCCGGTCGAAATAGGGCAGAGCCTGAAGGTAAGTCTTGTGTTCGATCAGCTTTTCAGTGCCGCGGTGCAGCAGGCCCACATGCGGATCGATGCGTTCGATAATCTCACCATCCAGCTCCATCACCATGCGCAAAACGCCGTGAGCGGCGGGATGCTGGGGGCCGAAATTAATCGTGTAATTGGAGACGACTTCGCCTTCGGTGGTCAAGCTTTCTTGGAGTTCGACGCTCATTTGCCCTTCTCCTCATCATCCGCCTTCTCATCGCCGGGGAGAACATATTCTGCCCCTTCCCACGGACTTTGAAAATCAAACTGGCGCAGGTCTTGCGCAAGCTCAACCGGCTCATAAACAACGCGCTTCTCTTCCTCAGAGTAGCGCAATTCGGTATAGCCCGTCAGCGGGAAATCCTTGCGGAAAGGATGTCCTTCGAAACCGTAATCGGTGAGGATACGGCGAAGGTCGGTATTGCCCGCAAACAGCACCCCGTACATGTCGAACACTTCGCGCTCCAGCCAACCGGCATTGGGCCAAAGCGTGGTCACTGTCGGCACAGGCGTTGCTTCATCGGTGCTGCACTTGACCATGATGCGGTGGTTCTTCGTGAGGCTGAGCAACATGTAAACGCATTCAAAACGCTCTTTACGCTCAGGAAAATCGACGCCTGCGATTTCCATCAATTGCTGGTATTCATGCTCATCACGAAGCGTTTCGAGCACCTCTGCGATTCTCTCACGCTTTACCGTCAGAATGATCTCGCCATGCGCTTCTTGTGCGCCGGTCACATTCTTACCCAGCGCCTTTTTCAGCGCTTTCAGCACGCCGTCATTGCTGGCGAATTTCGGAGCGGAGTGAAGGACAGCCATATTAGCGCTCAATCGTGCCAGCGCGGCGGATTTTGCGCTGCAATTGCATAACGCCGTAAAGCAGCGCTTCTGCAGTGGGAGGGCATCCGGGCACATAAATATCGACGGGAACGATCCGGTCGCAGCCGCGCACAACGGAATAGCTGTAATGGTAATAGCCGCCGCCATTCGCACATGAGCCCATGCTGATCACATATTTGGGATCGGACATTTGATCATAAACTTTGCGAAGCGCCGGCGCCATTTTGTTGCACAAAGTTCCGGCCACAATCATGAGGTCAGACTGACGCGGTGATGCGCGCGGGGCAGCGCCGAAACGCTCCATATCATAGCGCGGCATATTGGCGTGGATCATCTCCACAGCGCAGCATGCAAGACCAAACGTCATCCACCACAGCGAGCCTGTGCGCGCCCATTGAAACACGTCTTCTGTCGAGGCGACAAGGAAGCCCTTATCGTTGACCTCATCTTGGAGTGCCTGAAAATAATCAGCGTCAGGCGTGCGGATTTCGCCGCCGACGGCTGTTGGCATGGTGGCCGCTGCCTCAGCCGCAGTGATCGGAGCGGTGGGCGGAGTGATAATTGTGTTGCTCATTCCCAATCCAGAGCTCCCTTCTTCCATTCATAAGCCAAGCCAATCGCCAGAATGCTGAGGAATGTCATCATCCCAATCCAGCCGGCCCAGCCTGTTTCGCCAAGGCTAACCGCCCATGGGAAGAGAAACGCAGCCTCTAGATCGAAAATGATGAAGCTGATCGCAACAAGGTAGAAGCGCACATCAAATTGACTGCGCGCGTCTTCGAAGGCTGGAAAACCGCATTCATACTCGGACAGTTTTTCCGCGTCTGGATTGTGCGTACCGGTAAGGCGCGAAACGCCCATCGGCAAGAACACAAACAGGCATGAGAGCCCCAATGCGATGAACAAAAAGATCAGAATCGGCAAATATTGACTTAGATCGACCACGAGGGTCTCCTAGAGCTTCTTAAACTGCGCCCGCGTTTAGGCGTGTGAAACGCGGCGCGCAAGGCTGCGAATCGTGCAATTTGCACCGCTTTCGTTGCAGTTTGGGGATATTTGCGCCGCAGCTGCGAACGGCTCGCAACTACAGCGCAAAATCCTCGTAAAAGCCCTTACTTCATCATTTGCTCAGCGGCCTTGCGCGTTGCCTTGCCATAGGGCGGCTTGAAACCGCCCAGTTTGGCAATATCAATCTTAGGTTGGTGATAGACAGCGCGCGCATGGCTGAACTCGCGGAAGCCCTCAACTGCATGGTAAGCGCCCATCCCTGATGGACCGACACCGCCAAACGGCAGGTCTTCCATAGAAATGTGGAAGAGCACATCATTGGTCGTGACGCCGCCTGAGATGGTTTTGGTCAGAACCTGCTCTTGCTCAGCCTTATCCTCGCCAAAGTAATAGAGCCCCAAAGGCCGGTCATTGGCGTTCACATAGTCCACGGCTTCATCAATGGAGGAATAGGTCTTCACTGGCAGAACGGGGCCAAACAGCTCCTCCTGCATGGCATCCATTTCATCGGTCACATTCTTAAGGATCGTGAGCGGCATTTTGCGCGCATTGGAATTGCTGAAATCCTCATCCGCTGGATTGACCTCAACCACGTCAGCGCCTTTCTCCCGTGCATCGGCGACGACATCTTGCAGGCGCGAGAAATGACGGTCCGACACCACAGAGGCATAATCATCATTCTCTAGCAGCGTGGGATACATATTGGTCACGCCATCCGTTACGCCCTGCACCGCTTCATCCTGTTTATCGGCAGGCACATACATATAGTCCGGCGCAAGACAGATTTGCCCAGCATTCATCATCTTACCCAAAGCAATTCGCTCACCCGCTTTTGCGAAGTCTGCGCTGCGGCCCATAATAACAGGGCTTTTCCCGCCGAGTTCCAATGTAACGGGCACGAGGTTTTTAGACGCCGCTTCCATCACGCGGCGGCCGGTTGCGGTCGAGCCGGTAAACACAAGATGATCAAACGGCAGGGACGAGAATGCGGCGGCAACCTCTGGGCTGCCAGTCGTTACGGTTAGCTCTTCCTCGGAGAAATATTTCGCTGTTAGCTCCGCCATCAAATCAGATGTGCGCTCTGTAAATTCGCTTGGCTTAATCATTGCGCGATTGCCCGCGGCAAAGACTTGCATCAGTGGGCCGTAAGCCAGCTGCACAGGAAAGTTCCATGGGCTCAGAATGCCGATCACGCCTTTGGGCTCATAGCGAAGTTCAGCCTTCGCACCCAGCAGCCCAAGCGGAAACTTAACCTTGCGCTTTTGCGTCTTGGCCCAGCCATCCATATGTTTCAGCGCATCATTGCCTGCGCTCACAACTGCGGCGATATCGGTCAGCAAGCTCTGCTCGACAGAACGGCTACCGAAATCATCCGACATTGCTTTGCAGAAATCATCGCAATTGTCTTTGATCATAGCCATCACGCGCTTGATCCGGTCTTTGCGGATCGACATCGGCTCTGGCCGGTCGGCGGTAAAGGCTTCGCGTTGCTTGGCTAGAATGCCTTCCATTTCGGCGCGCTTATCATTGGCCATGGTTTTCTCTCTCCAGATAGGTTTTGTTTGCATACCGTTCTGCCGACGCAAAGGGGCCTTGGCAAGCGCGCACACGTAAAGGCACTGGGTTTGCCAAGCTCTCCCCCCTTGATTAAGGAGCGCAGCCAAGCATTGAACACCCTTTATCCAAGGACACAATCATGACCGCATTTTCCGCAAGCGACCCTATCGTTATCCTCTCCTATGCCCGCACACCAATGGGCGCGATGCAGGGCGCATTGGCCGATGTAGAGGCCACGGATTTGGGTGCGACTGCGGTGAGCGCAGCGGTGGAGCGTGCCGGTATCGCTGGCGAGGATTTCGACCGCGTCTATATGGGCTGCGTATTGCCAGCGGGCCTTGGTCAAGCACCTGCGCGCCAAGCCGCCATCAAAGCGGGCCTGCCAAAATCTGTCCAAGCCACCACCGTCAACAAAGTGTGCGGCAGCGGCATGCAAACGGTGATTATGGGCGCAGAGGCACTGGCATCGGGCACTATTGATATGGTCGTTGCCGGCGGAATGGAAAGCATGACCAATGCGCCCTATCTGCTGAAAAAGCACCGCAGCGGCGCACGCATCGGCCATGACACCACCTATGATCACATGTTCCTCGACGGGCTAGAAGACGCTTATGAACCGGGCCGCGCCATGGGAACTTTCGCGCAAGACACAGCCAATGCCTATCAGCTAACGCGTGAGGAAATGGATGATTATTCCATCGCTAGCTTGGCCCGCGCCAATGCAGCGATTGAAAGCGGCGCATTTGCTGGTGAAGTCGTCCCGGTCACGATCCAAACCCGCAAGGGCGAAGTCACCGTCGATACAGACGAAGCGCCCGGCAAAGGTCGTCCGGACAAAATCCCTGCCCTTCGCCCTGCCTTTGCCAAAGACGGCACGATTACAGCGGCCACCTCCAGCTCCATCTCTGATGGCGCAGCAGCTGTTGTGCTCACCCGCGAAAGCGTTGCGAAGGCTAAGGGCGCAGCGCCGATTGCCAAGGTCGTTGCGCTATCTGCTCACGCACAAGAGCCTGCCGATTTCACCACCGCCCCAGTGGGCGCGATCAACACTCTGCTCGAAAAAGCAGGTTGGTCGGTTGATGATGTTGAGCTGTGGGAAGTGAATGAGGCGTTTGCCTGCGTCGCTATGTTCGCAATGCGCGACATTGGCATTCCGCATGAGAAGATCAACGTGAACGGCGGCGGCACAGCCTTGGGTCACCCCATCGGCGCCAGCGGCACGCGGATCATCGTAACGCTGATCAATGCAATGAAAACACGCGGCGTGACCAAAGGCGTCGCGTCGCTGTGCATTGGCGGCGGCGAGGCAACAGCGATTGCGATTGAATTGGTTTAGACGGTTCGGGGCGCGCTTTCGGGCGCGTCCCATTCGCCTTTGAATTTAGGGTTTGCCCGCGCCCCAAAGCCGGTTTTCTCGCACCCAGCCTTTTCGGCCGCTTACGTCAAACTCGCAATATCCAGCTTCGCAGTCACCTAAGCCGCCGACGACGCCCACCTGCGCATTCCACTTAATCGCAGCAGAGGCATTGGGCTCTGCACGCATCGCGGCCAGCCCCTCTCCCGCAACAATCGCTGTGCGTTTAAGAACAAGAGAGCGCGCCGTTACCCAGCCCTGCGTCCCGTCAGGATCTTGGACAAGCCGCCACCCTTCTGCTTTGCGCACAACTTTTAGCGGCAAGCCCGGGCGCTTATACACCCATTCAATCTTATAATTCTCACTCGGCCCAACGCGCATATTCACCTCGGTCCAGCGAACGGATGCCCAATAAGGCACCTCTTTCGATTGGGCCGCAGCCCCCGTGCTGGTGAGCAAAGTCCCAATCGCGGCTAACAGACAGAGTAAATGGCGTATCATGGCCAATCCCTTAGAACACAGATGCATTTTTGGACAAGAGCTGCTTCATGCGCACTTGACCCGATCTGGTCTGGCGTCCTAGCGCGGGACATATGGATAGCGATGCAGCAAACGCCCGAAAACCGATCAACCAAACGCCAAAGGTCGCGGTCACACGCCAGCTTATGCCCAGCGTCGAGGCACGCATGGTGGAATTGTTCGAAACCACGTTGAACGAAAACGACACGCCGCTGACCCGCGATGAATTGATCGCGGCGATGCAAAAATGCGATGTGCTGGTTCCCGCCGTGACCGATCAAATCGATGCAGAGATGATTGCTGCTGCCGGTGACAGCCTCAAGCTGATCGCCAGTTTCGGCGCAGGCACGGAACATATTGAACTGAAAGCCGCCGCCGCGCGCGGGATTAAAGTCACCAATACCCCCGGCGTCTTTACCGATGACACAGCCGACATTGCCCTATGCGGGATTATCGGCGTGCCGCGCCGTATCCGCGAAGGCGTTGAATTGGTGCGCAGCGGTCAGTGGTCAGGCTGGGCACCGTCAGGAATGCTCGGGCGCAAACTGGGTGACAAAGTGCTCGGCATTGTTGGAATGGGCCGCATTGGCCAAGCGGTCGCGCACCGTGCCCGCGCCTTTGGCCTTGAAATCGCATATCATAATCGCAAAGCGCTGCCTGGTGCGGTGGAGAAAATGCTGGGCGCACGTTTTGTCGAAAGCCTTGATGAATTGGTCGCTCAGGCGGATATACTCACTCTCCACAGCCCGCTTACCGAAAACACGCGCGGCATGATTGATGCACGGCGCCTGGCTTTGATGAAACCGGGCTCCTCATTGATCAACACAGCCCGAGGCGAACTGATCGATCAAGAAGCGTTGATCGCAGCATTGGAAAGCGGGCATTTGGCGGGCGCTGGCCTCGATGTTTATCCTGAAGAACCCAAAGTGGACCCGCGCCTTATCCGCCATCCCAATGTCATGACCTTGCCGCATATTGGCAGCGCAACGGCGGAGGGTCGCGAGGCATCAGGCGAGAAAATCATCGCCAATATCCGCTTTTGGATGGATGGTCACAGGCCGCCTGATCAGGTTCTGGATGCGCTGGTTTAGGTAACGCCTGACCTACCCAAAAAGCGACAAAGTCTGCCGCTGATCTGTACATATTTCGCGCCATCTAAGGGTGATCTCGACTTATCTACCCCACATCTCCAAACAATTGTTTGTCCGCAAAAAAGCAATCCAATCTGTCGAATGTAGGACATTATCAATTTGTCCCCTTGTGCCTGCGCGCAATTTTCGCCAAATCAGCGGCTCAATGAACTATGGCTACGCCGCGCTTTTGCGCCGCGAGGGGATATTTGATGATTGCGCGTTTTCTCACAGGATTCTTGAGCTTGGCCGCTGTGCCGAGCATGGCTCTGGCTCAAGAGTCGGTTCCAATGGCGGTAAGCGATAGCGGCGATACCGCTTGGATCTTGACCTCATCTGCCTTGGTTCTGCTGATGACCTTGCCCGGTCTCGCGCTTTTCTATGGCGGTCTGGTCCGCTCAAAGAACTTTCTCTCCGTGCTTATACAATGCGGCGGCGTTGCAGCGATTGCCTCTGTCTTATGGGTTGTGGTTGGATATACGCTTGCCTTTGGCGATGTCACCAATGGCTGGCTGGGTAGCGGCAATGCGTGGATGTTGAACAATCTCGGCAATGTGCGCGCCGATACAACAATGCCTGAGAGCACCTTCGTTCTGTTTCAAATGACCTTTGCGATTATCACCCCGGCCCTGATGATTGGCGCTTGGGTGGAGCGCGCAAGTTTCGGCTGGGTCATGGGTTTTTGCGCTCTTTGGGGTCTGGTGATTTACGCTCCTGTCACCCACTGGATTTGGGGCGGCGGCTGGCTTTCGCAAACATTCGGCACGGTCGATTTTGCTGGCGGAATTGTGGTCCACACCACGGCCGGTGTCTCCGCGCTGGTCATTGCTATGTTGCTGGGCAAGCGCAAAGGTTTCCCTGAAAAAGCCATGCTGCCGCATGCACCGGGACTGACAATGGTAGGCGCAGCTTTGCTCTGGGTTGGCTGGTTTGGATTTAATGGCGGCTCCGCATTTGCGGCTACCGATGACGCCTCAAGCGCGATCATCAACACCCATGTAGCGGCCTGCTCTGCGGCATTGGTGTGGCTGCTGATTGAGAAATTTGCGGTAGGCAAGCCGACCATGGTTGGCTGGGCCACGGGCGTTATTGCCGGTCTTGCAACGGTGACACCAGCGGCAGGGTCGATCGGACCAGGCGCAGCCATTCTGCTTGGCATTATGGGTTCAGTCATTTGCTATCTTGCGATCCAGCAGATCAAGCACCGTATGGGCATTGATGACACGCTCGACGTCTTCGCAGTCCACGGTGTTGGCGGCATGATTGGCGCGATTATGGTCGCGGTATTTATGTCCGAAACCTTCGGCGGCGTAGGCTATGGCGAAGGCGTGACCATGAGCAGCCAGTTCATCGGCCAACTCGCCTCGATCGGTATTGTTGCGGTGTGGAGCGCGGTAGGCACTGCGATCCTAGCCTTGATGGTTTCAATGGTATTCCCCATGCGCAGCGGCAAGGATGAAGAGCAAGAAGGGCTCGACATTACCAGCCACGGTGAGCGCGCTTGGGAACTCGACTAAACCGCGATCTGAGTTAAATCTTCAGCGCCATCAATTGCGTGAAATCACCCTGTGTGTATCCGGCAAAGGGCGCGCAATCTTCAAAGCCGAACGACCGGTAAAGGCCGACAGCTGCTTCGAACAGCGGGCCATTGCCTGTCTCCAACTTCACCTCGGTAAAGCCAGCGGTTTTCGCTGTATCCAGCAGATGGGTCAGCATCGCTTTGCCCGCGCCCTTCCCGCGTGCATCAGGGTGCGCGCGCATGGATTTAAGCTCGGCGAAATCTGCGTGATGTTTAAGCGCGCCAATCGCTAGCAAAGCGGCATCATCATGCTCGCCATCCCAAACGCCGTAGACGGTAACTTCGGGCACTTTCAGCCCTGACAGATCAAGCACATGGCAAGTCCCCGGCGGCGAGCCTGCGACCATTTCGGCATGATGCAATGCGAGCAAATCGGTAATGGCTAGCTCGGTTAAATCGCTGCGTTTGATGATCATCAGGCTTGCTCTCCGCTGCTCAACTCATTGTGCAAAGCGGTCATAATCTGTCCCACTGCACGGCGCGAACAGGTCATCTCCAAATGGCGCGCGTCCACCTCTACGCACGCGTCAGCCTCTGCCGCCAATCCCTTCGCGCATTCCGGCGCAATGATGCCATCACGCCTTGACCATACGGCAATTGTACGCACCGCAGGCTTGGCCGCAATATCCTCTGGAAATGGATGCGCATCGACGCGGTGATCGTTTAAACGCTCATACAATCGCCACGCATTATTTGCATGCGGATTGCCCGAAAATGGCGAGCCCAATGTCATCACGAGCGCAGCCGACTGCGGCGCACGCTGCGCCAAAACGCGCGCGAATAAACCGCCAAGGCTCCAGCCAATCAGCGTAACCGGCTGCCCATGCTCCTGTGCAATGCTATCCAATCGCGCAGCCAGACTGGCGAGCTTTTGCTCATTGGCCACGCCGGTGTTCACCTGCCCCCAGCCATAGGCATGGAAGCCAGCCCGCTTTAGGCTTTTGCGCAGCAATGCGGTGGTCACGTCAGCCGCCAGCATTCCCGGTATCACCAGCACAGGGCGGTTTTCGCCAAACTCTGGCGCCCGAACCGCTCTGCGCAAAGGTGATGCAACCAGCTTTGGCAGCGCGGCCAATTCCCCTGCCCAAAGGCGGAGAGACGGAGGCTGCGCGGCGCCATGCTGCATTGGCGGATTAATCCCCTGTCAAAATCCGGTCGACCAATTGCTTCACCGAGGGGGTGAAATTGTTCGAGAAGAATGGGTCTTGCGCAAAGCGGTATGCCGAATGGCCCGCAAAGGCGAGATTGTGATCGGGATGCCCATCATGCGAAATGCTCTGCAAGGTTTTCTGGATGCAGAAGCTGCGCGGATCAGCGAGCCGACCGGTGGTGTGATCATCGTGATCTTTCCATGAGGAAAAGCCGCAATGCGACAGGCAGCCCATGCAATCCTGCTGATCCTTACGAATAACATCGCGTGCGTCGGGCTCGACGAAAATGGCTGTGTCGTCAGGGGTCTTAAGAGCCTCTGTGTGACCTTGCGCAATCCATTTGGCAGCCTTTGCTTGATCCTCTGGCTTGACCCACATGCTGCGCGCCTTGCCGGTGTCACCCAGCTGAACCGTGCCGTCTTCTGCGCCCTTTTTAAAGATAGGGATTTGGCGCTCGCTGCGCCCCATAAGCTCATAGAGAAACGGTGTTTTGACAGCCGAGGAGTAAAAGCCAGTGGGCGAGAATTTGTGCAGCAGAACATCGCCCGGCTTCACATCGCGCAGCATATCTTTCCAGACTTGTGGGATCGGGCTTTCCTCTGTGATCAGAGGCCGTGTGCCAAATTGGAAAGCGATCTTGCCAAGCTCTGGATTGTCGATCCAATCGTTCCATTCGCGCAAATACCAAACGCCGCCTGCCATAACGATGGCGACATCTTCGCTGACGCCTTCCTTGCGCATGGTTTCGCGCAATTCTTTGACGCGCGGATAAGGGTCTTGCGGATCAGTTGGGCTCTCCGCGTTGGACAGGCCATTGTGTCCGCCAGCCAGCCATGGGTCTTCATAGACCACAGCGGCGAGCCATTCCGGCACTTTCTTATAGCTGCGTTTCCAAAGCGCACGAAACGCGCGGGCGGAGGAGACGATGGGGAGATAATAAACGCTGTGGCGCGCGGCGATCTCTGCCAATTTATAGGGCATTCCGGCCCCGCAAGTCACGCCTGTAACCATGCCCTTGGTGTTTTCTAGCACGCCTTCGAGAACTGCCTGCGCGCCGCCCATTTCCCAAAGGATGTTGATGTTGATCGCGCCCTTGCCATTGGACATTTCATAGGCGCGTTTAACCTGCTCTGCCCCGCCCCGGATCGAATATTCGATGAGCTGGTCATGCCGGCCTTTGCGGGTGTCTTGCGGATAGGTGTATTCCACGAGGCTGCCATCTTCATTGTAGCTGTCGGCGTTCACTGCGCTGACCGTGCCGATACCGCCAGCTGCGGCCCAAGCGCCGGAGCTCAAATGATTGGTGGCCGAAACGCCTTTGCCGCCCTCGATCAGCGGCCAAACTTCGCGCCCGCCATAGATGATCGGACTTAATCCCTTAAACAATGAAACGCTCCCCTATGGCCTGCTGCAAACCAATGTGCAGCATATACGGCCGGTATTTATTCGCTCTCTAGACCAGATTGGCACCAAAGGCGTAACGGTTTTTGGATGGAAACTGTGCAAGAAGGGATAGAGCGCACGAGGCAGCTATTCCGCGCCATTGCTGCACGCCTTGATATCGGCAGGTTCTGCGCGGCTCTTTACGCGTTCAAACCGGGCGAAATATCCGCGAATATCGGGCTTTTCGACAAACTCGATCAACCGGAAACCGACTTCTGCGAATTCGCAAGATAACAGCAAAGGCGGAATGCCATGCTGATCTGTGGGTCGGTCAGTGTCGACAACAATCACTTGGCCGCCCTCTGCCAAAGCGGGCCATAAGCGGTGCAGGAACGCGTAAGGCTCGGTCACTTCATGATACATATGCACGAGGAAAATGCGGTCGAAGCTGTCATGAGGCAATTGCGGATCATCTTCTGCGCCAAGCTTAATCGAGATGTTTTCAAGCCGCTCGCGCTCAACCCGGCTGCCGAGGCGTTCTAGTGCATCACGGTCAATGTCTTGCGCCAGAACGCGGCCATCTTCGCCGACACGCTGTGCCAAGCGGACGGTGTAATAGCCCTCGCCCGCGCCAATATCGGCGACAGTCATACCATCGCTAATCGCGGCAAGGTCCATAACCTTTTGCGCCTCACCGCGGCTATCGCGGACATCTTCATTTTGGAACTGGTTCGAAGTGACGGTGGAGACGGGCCGTTCGGGAAGCGGAAATTCCAGCGCGGTTTCGGGCCGGTCAGATGGCGCGTCCGCCATTTTGCAGGCGGATAAGCCAGCAACAAGTGAAAGCGCCATTGCAAGCGCTCCAGAACGCAGAACCATGCGGTGCCCGCGCTTCACTCTACGTCCTCCACCTCAACCGTCTCGCCGGTGACTTGCTGGGCAAGTGCGGCTGAGATGAACTCGTCAATCTCCCCGTCGAGAACTTTGTCAGGCGAACTGGAGGTATAACCGGTGCGCAAATCCTTGACCATTTGATAGGGCTGAAGAACGTAGGAACGGATTTGATGGCCCCAGCCAATCTCGCTTTTCTCTTGATATTCGCCCGATGCGACCGCTTCACGTTCCGCCATTTCACGCTCAAACATACGCGCTTTCAGCATGTTCATCGCGGTGGCGCGGTTTTTATGCTGGCTGCGGTCATTTTGGCTGGCAACAACAATGCCGGTGGGCTGGTGCGTAATGCGCACGGCGCTGTCGGTCGTGTTGACGTGCTGACCGCCAGAGCCGGATGCGCGATATGTATCGATCTTGAGATCGCCTTCATTGATCTCAATATCGATATCATCATCGATCACGGGATAAACCCAGACGCTAGAGAAGCTGGTGTGCCGTTTTGCCGCGCTATCATAAGGGCTGATGCGGACAAGCCGGTGAACGCCGCTTTCCGTCTTTGCATAACCAAAGGCATTTTCGCCCTTCATCAGCAAAGTGGCCGATTTGATTCCAGCCTGCTCGCCTGCGTGATAATCGACGAGCTCAACCTTATAACCGCGCCGCTCGCCCCAGCGGGTGTACATGCGTTGCAGCATTTCGGCCCAGTCTTGGCTCTCAGTGCCGCCAGCCCCTGCGTGTATCTCAACGTAAGTGTCATTGGCATCCGCTTCGCCTGACAGCAACGCTTGCACTTTGTCAGCATCTGCCCGGTCAGCGAGTTTGGCCAGTGATGCATGACCATCATCGACAATATCCGCATCGCCCTCAGCCTCGCCCATTTCGATAAATTCCACCGCATCCGACATTTCGGAGGAAATTTCATTCACCGTAGCGACCGATGTTTCGAGCATTTTCTGCTCGCGGCTCACGGCCTGCGCTTCCTTGGGATTGTCCCAAAGGGATGGATCTTGAACGCGGGCGTTCAATTCATCCAGACGCCGCAAAGCGCGCTCCCAATCCAGCGATTGACGAACCAAATCCAGTGCCGCTTCAATGCGTGCAATATGAGCCTGACCTTCGGCCCGCATGGTCATTCCTTCAAGTAAAGTTCTTAGCTGCGATTAGCGCGCAAGCTGAAATTGTAAAGCCGAGGGCAAATTTCAAGCGGCGATCACACCGCTTTGCGTGACCTAATAAATACCGCCCTGATCCTCGGTAAAGTCCGCGCCTGCCTCCGCTGGTGCAGCGGCTTCGGGCGTTGGCTTCGGCTCAGGCTTTTTCTTCGGTTTCGCCCGCACAGCAGCGCCCCGACCTTTGCGGACAAGCGCCAAAATCTCTTCGCGCTTGGCCGCGATCACATCCTTGCGCGTTTCACGCGGTGGCTCGGTATCGGGCTTGAAAGCCTCCCAAATCACCGTGGCCTTCTCCGCCTTGCTGGCTCTGCCTGCAAATACGCGTTTGCCAGAGGTCCGGTCGACACGCACCATCCGCACGCCCGATGGCGCAACGGCAGGCAAATCGGACCAACGATCCCGCGAGCCCTTGATCAAGGATTTAATAATCGGCGCTGCAATCGTGCCGCCTTGGGCATAGCCGCCCATATTGCGCGGCTGATCAAAGCCAACATAAGCGCCAGCCACAAGTTCCTGCGTACCGCCGATAAACCACACATCTTTGGGACCCGTTGTCGTGCCGGTTTTGCCAAACAGAGGCAGACCCATTTTGTTCAGTGTTTTGGCTGTGCCGCGCGTCACCACGCCCTCTAGCATATGCATGGTTTGATAGGCTGTGCGCGCATCCATGGCTTGCACACCAACAGGGCCGAGACGCGGCATAGGCTGCCCATCCCATTGCGCCATATTACAGCCCTCGCATTCGCGCTTGTCCGCGCGGAAGATCACTTTGCCGCGGCGGTCTTGGACATAGTCGATGACGGATGGTTTCGACAGGCGGCCATGATTGGCCAGAGCGGAATAGGCCGCAACCATTTTCTCGACCGTTGTTTCGCCCGCACCCAATGCAAATGCAGGGTACGGATCATAGAGGCCGATGCCCATCTTATCGATGGTTTTGACGACGTTTTCCATGCCCGATGTCATAGCGATTTGCACTGTCATCACGTTTTGCGATTGCTCAAGACCATAACGCAGAGGGAAGGTTCCCGCACGGCCGCCTCGGAAGCACTTTTTGCCGTATTTGCGCCCTTGGTAATAGCAATATTTACCATTCTGAATTTCGCTCGACGGGGTCATTCCATTGTCAAGGCCAGTGGCATAAACAAACGGCTTAATGGTTGAACCTGGCTGGCGCTGAGCCTGTGTTGCGCGATTAAAATCAGACAGGCGGTAATCAAACCCGCCCTGCATCGCGAGGATGCGGCCATATTGCGCATTCTGCACAACCAAACCGCCCTGCGCCTCTGGTAGAGTGCGCACTTTGAAATTATTGCCCGATGGGCTGACCGCGATCACATCGCCTTCTTTCAGCTTAGCCGGTAGCCCGATCAGCGGTGCCTCTTCGCCATTGCCAAAGCCTATCGAGGCTGTGACGCCTGACTTTTTCGTTACAACACCAACGCGGTAGTCCTTGTAATTGATCCCAATGTTGGAGCTGGCTAGCTGGTTAGCCCAAGGGCCATCATCGAAGTCAATCGTCGCAATCGGCCCAGTCCAACCGCGCCGCCCGTGATAGCGGAACAGACCTTCACGCAAAGCCGCACTGGCAGCGTTCTGCATCTCTGGGTCCAGCGAAGTGCGCACCCAAAGACCGCCTGCATAGACGCTATTGCCGAGCTTTTCGCTCGAGCCTGTATCCTCAGCCGTTTCTCCAAATTGCTCAATCAGATCGCGGCGCACTTCCTCAAGGAAATAGCCCGCATCAACCTCGGTAGAAGCCGAGCGCTGGCTAACCAGTCCGAGCGGTTTTGCTTTCGCGGCGTCGCGCTCTGCAGCGGTAATAAACTCATTCACTTCCATCTGCGACAGAACAATCCCGCGCCGATTGAGTGCAGCATCCTCATTCTTCGCGCGGCCATAACGTTCCGGCGCCTTTGGAAGGATGGCAAGAAAGGCCATTTGGTGCAGCTCAAGATCGCCTACATCCTTGTCGAAATAGGCACGGCTTGCGGCCTGCACGCCAAAACTGCGTCGACCAAGCGGGATTTCATTGAGGTAAAGCTCAAGGATTTCTTCCTTGCTCAGCACAGCCTCGATGCGGCGGGCCAGCACCATTTCCTTCAGCTTGCGCGTGACCGAATATTCATCGCCCAAAAGCAGGTTTTTCGCGACCTGTTGGGTAATAGTCGAGCCGCCAACAGCGCGCTCTCCCGAGCCGAATTTGGTGACATAATCAAACACCGCATTAAGCGTGCCCGGCAAATCCACGCCGCCGTGATCAAAGAAAGTCTTATCCTCTGCGGCCAAAAACGATTCGATCATAGTCTCAGGGAAATCGGCATATTGCAGCTGCACACGGCGTTCGCGGGCGTAGGAATGGACGATGTCGCCATCGATACCGCGCACCACCGTGGGCAGCGGTGTTTCGTAATCAACCAAGCTTTCGGCATCCGGCAGATCGCGGGTCAAAAACACCCAAAAGAGCGCCCAAAGAATGATAAGCAATACGCCGGCATAGACCGCCCAACGCACCAATTTCTTGCCGCGCCAAATGGCACGCATGCGTTCGAAAAACTCTCCAGAATGACGCTGAAGGCTAAAACGCAGACCCGATATGCTTGATTGTTCTTCCATAATTGCTTTGGGTTATAGCACGGCAAAACGCCGCGGCGCTACCGCATTTGTGCTCTATTCGTCGGAAATGCGGGCAAAATACACTTGGATCGCGCGCGCCATGACACTGGCGAATTGCGCCTTGCCCTCTTCAGACGTCAGCCGCCGCGCATCCTCTGGGTTGGTGATAAAGCCGCTTTCGAACAATACAGACGGAATATCGGGCGCTCGAAGCACAGCCAATTCAGCCGAGCGCTTCGCCTGAGGATGGAACCGCAATGTCCCGCTCGCCTCGCGGATAATGAGGGATGAAAAGCCCGAAGAATCCTCTTGCGTGCGGCGCTGCGATAGCTCGACCAGAATATCGCTAACCGCTTCGCTTTGCCCCTCTACCGACACACCATTTAGCCGATCGGCATCATTTTCGCGGGCTGCAAAACGCGCAGCGGCATCGCTCGATGCTTCGTTGGAAAGAGTGTAAATGCTCGCGCCGCGCACCGAACTCGCCTCGCCCGCACTGTCTGCGTGAATCGATAGGAAAAGATCAGCGCCCAACCGCCGCGCGATTTCAGGACGCTCTGCCAAAACAAGCAGACGGTCATCTTCTCTTGTCAGCGCAACACGTATTCCGCCTTGTTTGAGCAATTCATCGCGCAAAGCTATGGCAAGACCAAGGACGACATCCTTTTCCTTCACACCAATTCCGCTGGCCCCGGGATCGCGCCCGCCATGCCCAGCATCGATCACCACTAAGGGCCGCGATGCGTCTTGCGGACCAAACACGTCGGGCAGGACAACTTGCTCTTCCAATTCCGGCAGGGTGAGCTGCACCACATAGCCGCGGCCCATTGCCGGCACCGCCAACCGGTTGCCGGTTAAGGCATAGGCAGCCAGCACAGCCACGGGCAGCACAACAAAGACCACAAGGATCCAAAAAAGATGTTTGGATAATGACATCGTTACCATGCGTTAGAATGTTGCGGCTAACAAACGCAATATGGTTGCAGGGTGAAACCCACACTGCTACTGCTAGTTGCAAGAGAAATTTACAGCAATTGGGCGCGCTCGGCGCATCATAGACTGACAATTTCCTTGGTTTGCGAAGCATCACACGCTGCGCGAATCCCGATAACAGGTTGATGCAGTGACACGATTTTCCTTTCCGCAAACCCTCCAGCAGCGCCCAAAAAGTTCAGCGGCGCGCGCAGTATTGAATGGAGCGGTGAATGCGGCAAAGGCAGTGCTGGATAGGATTATTCCGCAGCACGCTCTGGTCACAGCAGACACAGACATTTCGCCCCGCAGCACATTCGCTACGGGCCGAACCTTAAACACCGAACGTCCTGCAATTTTCGCAGCTTTCGGTAATCACACAAATCAACGCCGCTCTTTTACGGGCCTAGACCCTTCCGGCGGCGTTCGGAGACATAATAATGGCAACGCGCATGCTAATCGACGCGCGCCACCTGGAAGAAACCCGGGTAGCAGTCGTCAAAGGCAACCGAATTGAAGAATTCGATTTCGAATCTTCTGATCACAAGCAGATCAAGGGCAACATCTACCTAGCAAAAGTGACGAGGGTCGAACCCTCTTTGCAGGCCGCATTTGTGGACTTTGGCGGCAATCGTCACGGTTTCCTCGCCTTTAGCGAAATTCACCCTGATTATTACCAAATCCCGCAGGATGACCGCGAACGCCTTCTCGCTGAAGAAGCAGAAGCCGCCGAGGAAGAAGCGCGCCTTCGCAATGAAGACGAGGAAGACGGCCATGCTCCCGGTGACGAATATGATGCAGAAGACGAATCTGCAGAAGCTCTTGCAGAAGACCTAGCCGAAGACGGTGTTGAAGAAATCGATACATCGGAAAAAGACAAAGTCGCCACCATCGAAGAAGGCACCGTCGAAGGTGATGACGATGATGGTTCTGATGATGATTCTTCCGAGGAAGAAGAAGCCTCAGAAGATGACGACAAGCAGCGCCGCGGGCGCCGCCATGGTCGTGGTCGGCGCCGTCAGGGCGGAAAAGGCGATGGCAAAAAGGGCGGTAGCCGCTCCAAGCAAGTCGACGAGGTTCGCGCCAAGCGTATGGCCCTGCGTCGTCGCTACAAAATTCAGGACGTTATCCACCGCCGTCAGGTGCTGCTCGTCCAAGTCGTAAAAGAAGAGCGCGGAAATAAGGGCGCTGCCCTCACCTCCTACCTCAGCCTTGCTGGCCGCTATACGGTACTCATGCCTAACAGCAGCCATGGCGGCGGTATCAGCCGCAAGATTAATTCTTCCTCTGACCGCAAGCGTTTGAAGCAAGTTGTGTCCGACTTGTCTCTGCCCAAAACCATGGGCTTAATCGTGCGGACTGCTGGTATCACCCGTACAAAGACAGAGATTAAGCGCGACTTTGATTACCTTGCGCGCCTGTGGGACGAAATCCGGCAGAAGACGCTTTCCTCGACCGCCCCAGCCTTAGTGCATTCGGACAGCGACCTGATCAAACGCGCCATCCGCGACATTTACAATCGCGAGATTGAGGAAGTGATCGTCGAAGGTGAAGACGGATATAAATCCGCCAAGAGCTTCATGAAAATGCTCATGCCCAGCCATGCGCGCCGGGTAAAAGCCTATTCAGACCCAGTGCCTTTGTTCCAGCGTTACGGCGCAGAGGATCAATTGCGGGCGATGTATGATCCGGTCGTGCAGCTCAAATCGGGCGGCTATTTGGTTATCAATCCAACCGAGGCATTGGTCTCCATCGATATTAACTCAGGCCGTTCAACGAAAGAACACGGCATTGAGCAAACCGCGACAGCGACCAATTTAGAAGCCGCGCGCGAAATCGCACGGCAATTGCGCCTGCGCGATATGGCCGGCCTGGTCGTGATCGACTTCATCGACATGGATTACAATTCCAATGTCCGCAAAGTCGAAAAGGCGATGAAAGACGCGCTGAAAAACGACCGTGCGCGCATTCAAGTCGGACGCATCTCCAGCTTTGGCTTGATGGAAATGAGCCGCCAGCGTTTGCGCACCGGCGTGCTTGAAGCTTCAACGCGCGAATGCCCGCATTGCGATGGTACGGGCCTTGTCCGCACCGCTTCATCGGCAGGCCTTTCTGCATTGCGCCTCATCGAAGACGAAGCGGCTCGCGGCAAGGGCACAATCATCGCCCTGTCCGCCAGCACAGAAGCGGCTGTCTATCTGCTCAATTCCAAGCGCGACGAGCTCGTGGAAATCGAGCACCGTTACGGCGTTAGCGTCCAAGTCGTCCCCGAAGGCGAAGATGAAGGCGCGAAAATGTCCGTGGTCAGTTCTGGCCCTCGTCCAACAGAAGCACCAAAGTTTGATCCAATTGTTGATGACGACGACGATGACAGTGAAATCATTGAGCGGGACGAAGACGAGGAAGAGGACGATCGTCCTAAGAAACGCCGCCGCCGCCGAGGTGGTCGAGGCCGGAACAAAAACCGTGATCGCGGCAATGGTGATGGCGGTGAAAACCGTGATGACGAAAATCGCGGCAATGATCGCCCTAATGATGGTGACGAATCTCGGTCTGACGATGATGAAGACAAGCCAAAACGCCGCCGCCGCAGCCGCGGTGGTCGCGGTCGCCGCCGCAAGCATGCGGATGAAGATGGCGCACCAATAGAGGGCGCCGAAGGCAATGAAGGCGAACCGTCTTCGGAAGCATCTGATGATGCACCTGTACAAGAGGGACCTGCTGAAGAGGCTCCGGCAGAAGAGAAACCAAAGCGTAAGCGGGCACCTCGCAAGAAGAAGGCTGATGCAGACGCTGAGACTGCTGAAACGAGTGCCGCTGCAGAAGAAGCCCCTGCCGAGGAGAAGCCCAAACGCAAGCGGGCTTCGCGCGCCAAGAAGAAGCCAGAGGATGCGGATACAGCTTCAGATGAGGCCACTCCGGAAGCTGAGGAGAAGCCCAAGCCGAAGCGTAAGCCTCGCGCTAAAGCGAAACCCAAAGCTGACGACGCTGCAGGCGATGCAGAGGTAACAGAAGCACCGAAGAAAGCATCACGCACCAAAGCAAAGCCTAAGGCTGAATCGGCTCAGGCCGAGACCGAAACCAAAGGCGCAGAAGACGCGCCTACCGCCAAAAAGCGCGGCGGTTGGTGGCAGCGCACCTTCGGCGAATAGGGCTAAAATATAGTTGAGTTTAAAGGCTCGGAAAAGCGCTCCGGTAAGGGGATGTCTTTTCCGGGCCTTTTCTTTTGATGTAGCTTGGGCGCATGCCTAAGCGCCAGCCTTGCGCGCAATGCCCCATTCGTTCCAACTGGCAAAACGCGGCGCTTTGGGCAGATAACCCTGCCCCATTGGCTCCACATCAAAACCCGCCCCGCGCAATCCGGAACCAATCGGGCGCGTTAACCGGCAGCCGCCAGCAAGGCGCTTCCAAGTCGGTTCAATCCGGTCTTGCCATTTGGCCACATTGGCGTCAGGCGCACGGCCATGCTCCAAGAAAAGCAGACGCCCACCCGGTTTAAGCACGCGGCGCATTTCGGACATAACCTGCGCCGGATCATCGACCGAGCAAAGCGTAAAAGTACACACCACCGTATCAAACCGGCCATTACCAAACGGGATCGCTTCGCCCGAGGCTTCTTGAATCTCAGTGGTCCAGCCTTTCGCCTCTGCGGACGAGCGAGCCTGCTCCAGCAATCCGCCATGCGGGTCGATACCGGCAAAGCTGGTAACCGCATTCGTATCGTAAAATTCTTGATTAAGGCCGCCGCCGCAGCCCAGTTCGAACACCGCACCAGTGGCAAAGGGCACCACTTGGCTGCGCCGTTTCATGATCTGCCCCTGCCCGCAGGCATAGGTGATCAATTTCGGCATGATATTGGCGTCATACCAGCTTGCAATTCCCATCGTCACCCCTCCCACAGGCATCAGATGTTTACAAAGCTATCAGTAAATCGGTCACGCGCAACATATTGCTTCGCAAAATCCCGCGTATTGAGCATATTATGAGTAAATCACGCTGAGTGTGCTTTTAGCGCCTCAGCCACTTTTGCCATATCTGCAGTTAGGTCAGCCGCAAATTCAGCCTCGCTCATTGCGGCCCAATCTGTGATTTGCGGCATGGAAAGCCCAATCCGCAAAGTGCCTGCCCACTCCCCTGCATTGGTTCGCAGTGATTTCACCGATTGCCCAAGCCGAAGCCCGCTAGCCGCCATCGCCTTATGCACAGCTTGCGCCTGATCAAAGGTTTGCATTCCGGAAAGGTTGGAGACATCCACCGTGATTAGCGATTGCATTTCAATGGGATGCTCGCGCCATTCTGCGTGTTCGCTATCATCACTTGGCTCCACAATATTGAGGCCGAGCGGTTCTATGATTTCGCCCAGAACCGCGCTTCTGAAAGCGGTGATGATGGTAGCGACACGTTGAGGCGAAATGAGGCCAAATCGCTCCAACTCGAAGATGGAGGCAGACAAGCGCAAGGCCAGACCCATATTTGCGCTGTCATCCAAGTAATCTGCGCCGCTCCAATTGTGCGGCCATTCTGCACGCCGGAAAATCTGCGCAAAGCCGCTTGGAAGCGGCGGCACGTCCCCCATCAAGGCTGGCGGCACCAAAGCAAAACCGCTGAACGGAGGGCCGCCCATAAATTTCGATCCGGTAAGGAAGACGATCGCATCACGCGCCAAATATTCGCCAATAGCCGCGCTGGTAATCCGCGCTTGGCACGCATCGATCACAAGGCTGAGGCGGTCATGATATTCAGCGCGCAATGCATCGATATCATCAGGCGACGGCAAGATCAGACCGGTCTTCGAGCCATGAACAATATGCAGCAATGCTTGGCGCCCATCCATCGCTGCAATGCCTATTTCTTGCCGCACGTGTTCTGCAATCGCCGCGCTGCTGCGAACCTTGCCTTCGAGGCAGCGTAGCGGAATATCGGTGAGCGACACATCGTCCAATCCTTCCACCACCTGCTTTGGTTTGACGGCAAAACCCAATGCAGTCTCTTCCGCGAAATAGCGCCCATGGGCTGAGTGGATACAGCCGCTGCCCACTTCATCTGCGCCCAGCAGCATATTGTGCACGCCCGCGCCTGACTTTGATGCAGCCAAATACAGCGCCACATATTCCAAATCCGTCCCCGATGGCGCAAAAACAATCCCGACATCCTCGGCGAGACCATAAGCATGCCGTATCCGCGCACGCACAGCATCAAGCGCGGCACCATAATCAGCAGGCACGCCCTGCTCCTGCAAAAAAGCAAAGGCCGATGCGGAAATATCATTGGCGGTGGAGGATGCATATGCCGTCACATCGCGCGGGTAAGGCGCAGACAAATAGCGGTTCAATCCCATTTCTGGATCAAGCGCGATGCGCGCGTCCCCGCCGCCCGACAAAAGCGCGATAAGCGCGCGGGCAGTATCGTCCAAAGTAAATCCACTCGCCGCTTGGGCAAGCTTTGCAGAGGCGATGGGCATATTTGTCCTTCTCGTTTTCGCCTTGGAAGCGCGACGCTCTATCTCTATAGGCCCCACCTCTACCGGCGACGTAACCATCGGAAAAGGCATCCAACTCTTGGCGACCCCACTTACCCCTTTAAAAATTGATGAAAGCACACGAAAACGCGTCAGGCTGCTTTTCATTGCCAAGAATGCGTTATGGGAAGGCGAGCTTCACCCAGAGGATGGCAACCATGCGTTGTACCACCGCGAGATGCGCAATGTGCTTGAGGGGCTTGGCCTCAACCTGACGATCAAGGATTCTTTTGAAGTTCTGTTCGACAAGCCTGACGTCGATTTTGTTTTCCCACTGCTCAATCGCGCGGGCTTCTTCAATTCAGAAATGCTGCTGCCACTATTGTGTGAGCGTGCCGGCATTCCCTATATCGGGGCAAGCCCCATTTTGCGCGGCCTTTCCGACGACAAACACCTCGCCAAACGCGCCGTTTCGCAGGCAGGCGTGCCAACTGCGCCCTGGGCAATTTACCGCAAGGGCGCGCCGATTGATCCAGCCAAATGCCCCAAGGCGGCCCGCTATGTCATCAAACCCAATGCCTCTTCTGCCAGCTGGGGTGTGGGCGATGCGCGCGATTGGCAAGGCGTAAAGACCGCCGTAGAAGCGATCCACAATGACGCAGAAAATGGCGGTCAAGACGCTTTGGTCGAACCATTTATTGACGGTAGCGATGTCGAAGTGCCCGTTGTCACGATCAATGGTGAGCCGCAAATCCTTCCCATGATGATATTCCGCCAAGCGGACCCATCACATTTGCGGACCTATCAGGAAAAGCGCGATCTGGTGGACCGCAGCCAGAAATATTCGCTCGATCCGTTTACGAACCCTGAAATGGTGGAGCGCATCGCACAATTGACCCGCAAGGCTTGGGAAGAATATCGCCCATTTGATTATGGCCGGTTCGAATTTCGTATCAATGAAGAGACAGGCGAGATCACCTTCCTAGAGCTCAATCTCAATTGCAATTTGTGGTCGCAAAAGGTCTTTGGCCGCGCGGCGGAATTGGCCGGTTGGACACAGGAACAGTTGATCGAAACCATTCTGGCAGAGGGTCTTCGGCGCAGCGGTTTGATGGACTAGCCTTGGATTACGCCGGAATTTCCGCGCCTTTCCAATCCAGCACACACCCGCTTTTCTCCGGGGTTGCTGCTTCAATTACATTCAACAGGCTGCGCGCGGATTCTTGCGGGCTAAGCAATTGGCCATCGGGCAAGCCTTTTTGAAATGGCTGCGACAATGCGGTGTCCACTGTGCCAGGATGAAGGCCTAGAACAATCGCATCCTCATGCGTCCGCGCCAGCTCAATCGCAAAGTTTTTCAGCAGCATATTGAGCGCAGCTTTCGAAGCACGATAGGAATGCCATCCCCCTAACCAATTGTCACTGATCGAGCCCACACGGGCCGACAAAGCGGCGAAAACCGCGCGGCCATTGCGCGGGAACAGCGGCAGCATATGCTTTGCAATCAAGGCTGGCCCGATGGTGTTAAGCGCTAGCACCTGAGCCATAGTGCCGGAATCGAGGCGTTTGTATGTTCGCTCTGGCCCTCTACCGTCGGACAATGTTAAAACACCGCTTGCGACAACAACCAAGTCAGGCGGATTATCGCGCATCATTGCCGTCGCATCGGCAATACTCGCCTCCTCCATCATATCGAAAGCAAAGCATATCGCGCCAGCAATGGGCCCAGCGCTGCGGGAACCGGCCCAAATTTGCCCCACCCCGCGCTCTGCCAATTCAGCAACCAACGCCGCGCCAATCCCGCCTGATGCGCCGAAGATAGCAGCGGAACGAATGGCTGTGCTTGGATCGCTTGGCATAGATGATTTTCCTCAAGTGAGACGCAAGGCTCTCATGACGGATTTCCGTCATGAGGGGCATCTTACCACCCTCGCCGCAGCGTTCCACATGCAAAGCAAGCAAAAACCCTGTCAAATTGCTCAACAGCTGCGCCTTGCTCTCGCGCGCAAAGCCGTTAGATAGAGGGTTCAAAATCACAGGATCGAAGACCCAATGGCAACTTTCACCCTACCAAAGAATTCCAAGATCTCGAAATCGGGCACTGCTTACAAGGCGGATGGCGCGAGCAAGGTCAAAAAATTCAAGATCTATCGCTTCGATCCCGATAGCGGCGCGAACCCGCGCTATGACACGTTTGAAATTGACGCTGATGATTGCGGCCCAATGGTGCTCGACGCTTTGTTCAAAATTAAGAACGAGGTCGACCCGACGCTGACATTTCGCCGCTCTTGCCGCGAGGGGATTTGCGGTTCTTGTGCAATGAATATGAATGGCAAAAACGGTCTTGCCTGCACCACCGCAATTGAAGATTTGAAAGGCGAAGTTCGTATCACGCCTTTGCCGCATATGGATGTGATCAAGGATTTGGTTCCAGACTTCACCCATTTCTATGCGCAATACGCATCGATCCGCCCTTGGCTGCAAACGGTTTCGACCACGCCATCTGGCAAGGAACGCCTGCAATCACCAGAGCAGCGCGAGCAATTGGATGGCCTTTATGAGTGCATTTTGTGCGCTTGCTGCTCAACCAGCTGCCCGAGCTATTGGTGGAATTCGGACAAGTTCCTCGGTCCTGCGATCCTTTTGCAGGCTTACCGTTGGCTGGCCGATAGCCGCGATGAAATGACGGGTGAGCGCCTGAACGAGCTGGAAGATCCTTTCCGCCTCTATCGTTGCCACACGATCATGAATTGCGCGAATGTCTGCCCCAAAGGGCTTTCGCCAGCCAAGGCTATCGCTGAAACCAAGAAGATGATGGCCGAACGCCAAATCTAGAACCGCTGGAGAGACAGCGTGGCTATCACAGACGATGCGTTCGACCATTTGCCGTGCCCGAATAATCCGGGTTGGAATAGGTGGAATTTAAAAGATCAAACGCTGTTCAATGGCGCGGTGATGGGCGATCTCATCACCCGCAAGGAAACAGTGGGCGGCACAGATTTTTGCCGCCTGCGGATGTTCCCAGAGCGCAAGCATCTCAATCTGCAAAATGCGATACACGGCGCGATTACACAGTCGCTGATCGATATATCGCTGTTCACTGCGATGCATTCTTTGGGCAGCGGCAATGCCGGCCCTTCTGTGACGCTGGAAATCTCCACGCAATTCATCGGTGCGGGCAATGGCGACAAGCCGCTGGATGCAGTGACGCAAATTATGCGCGAAACCGGCAAACTGGCTTTCATCCGCGGAACAGTCGTCCAAGAAGACGAAACGGTCGCCTCCTTCTCTGGGATCGTGCGCAAATTTGTGCCGCGTTGATCGCTAGGCATGTCCGGTATTCTCGCCCGATATGATGCACTGATAGCTGGCGGCGAATTGCGCGCAGATGCGGATCAACGTGAAGCGGTTGAGCAACTTGCGGCGCTACAAACCGCATTAGAGAAAGACCGCAAGACCGGCTTTTTTGCGCGGCTTGTAGGCACTGAGATACAGGCACCGCGCGGGCTCTATATGTGGGGCGGCGTCGGGCGCGGGAAGTCCATGCTGATGGATTTGTTCCATGAAACGCTCAATATCTCAGCAAAGCGCCGCGTCCATTTTCATGCCTTTATGCAAGAAGTCCACGCGGCTTTGCGCGAGGAACGCAAGAAAGAGCGCGGCGACCCTATCCCGCCGGTCGCCGCGAAGCTTGGCCGCGATCTCGATTGTCTTGCTTTTGACGAAATGGTGGTGGGCAATTCTGCCGATGCGATGATTATGAGCCGGCTGTTCCGCGCGCTGATCGTGGATGAAGGCGTCGCGGTCGTCACCACCAGTAATCGCCCGCCCAGCGACCTCTATAAAGACGGTCTCAACCGTGAGCATTTTCTGCCATTCATCGACCTTATCGAAGAGCGTCTTGATGTGCGGCCACTCAACGGCCCGCTCGACTACCGGCTCGATCGACTGGGCGATATCGATAGCTGGCACACGCCCTTGGGCGATGCGGCCACGGCGCAGGTGCGCGAGGCTTTCTTCCGCCTGACAGATTACAAGCCAGAGGATGCAGAACACGTCCCCAGCGGCGAGTTAGACGTTGGCATTGGCCGCAAAATGCATGTGCCCAAATTGCTCAAAGGTGTTGCGGTCTTCTCCTTCAAACGCCTGTGCAAAGAAGCCCGCGGCGCGCCCGATTACCTCGCCATTGCACGCGAATTTCACAGCGTCATCATTGTTGGCATTCCGCAAATGAACAAGGAAATGCGCAATGAGGCGGCACGCTTCGTCACGCTGATCGATGCGCTATATGAGCACCGCGTCAAACTGTTCGCTACCGCCGAGGCGGAGCCGGAACAACTCTACCCGTCAGGCGATGGCGCATTTGAATTTGAACGCACCGTCAGCCGCTTAATGGAAATGCAGAGCGATGAATATATGGCTTTGGGTCACGGTGTAGAAGACGGCGCGGACGCCGCATAAAAGCCTAAAGCTAAGCTGAGATATTCAACCCATCGAGGCTTTTTTCCAGCATGATAAGCTGCCACAAAAGCCGCGAATTATCAGAGCGCCCTGCGATATGCGCCTCGGCAATATCGGCCAAAGACGCGCTGTCGAAAAACCCTGTGTTCACCAAAGTCTGACTTTGCGAAATCGCCCGCGCCTGCCCTGCCAATGGTCCGCGCAGCCATTGCGCGATCGGCGTTACAAAACCCTGCTTCTGACGATAGAGGATGTCATTCGGCAGATAACGCTCCATACTCTTTTTGAGCAGATATTTGCCTTGGCTACCCTTCACTCGGTATTTCTCCGGCAAGGTCGCGGCAAATTCTATCAAGCGGTGATCGAGCAGTGGCTCACGCGCCTCAAGACTAACCGCCATACTGGTCCGGTCGACTTTCGTTAGGATGTCACCGGGCAACCAGAACTTAAGATCGGCATATTGCGCCCGGTCCAAACCGCTGCGTGCTGGCGCATTAGCCATCAATTCTGTCAGCTCATCCTCGGCGGCATATCCCGCCAAAGCACGGCGCGCAGGATCGGCATAAATGCCATCACGCTGCTCTGCGGTAAGAACAGACAATCCGCGCGCGTAGCCCGCATTTCCGTCCCCGGCGAGCGCCAGCAATGTTGATTTCGCTCGCAAAGGTCGCGGCGCCCAATCCGCTTTTGGCCAGACGCGGCCAAGCGATCCAAACACGGTCTTACGAAAGCCCGCTGGCAACATCGAACGCGCGCGCTCTTCATGTGCATGGAACACTTGGCGGCGATATCCAGCAAAGGCTTCATCCGCCCCGTCACCCGACAAGGCCACTGTCACATTTTCCCGCGCCAGCTCGCACACCCGCCATGTCGGCAAAGCAGAGGCATCGGCAAACGGTTCATCGAACATGCCAACAAGCTTGTCGATATGGGCAAAGTCGTCATTGCCAACCGTCCGCGCGCGGTGATCAGTTTTGAACTGCTCGGCTATTTGCTGCGCGTAGGATGTCTCATCCAAAGCGCCGACATCAAAGCCGATGGAACAGGTTTGAACCGGATCGCCGCTGGCCTCCGCCATCAGCGCAACCACGCTGGAGCTGTCCACACCGCCCGACAAAAACGCGCCCAATGGCACATCGGAAACCATCCGGCTGCGCACAGCTTCGCGCAAAAGGTTGACCAGCTCAGCCGATAAATCCGCCTCGCTCCCCTTGCGGCGCTGCGTGAAATCAATGTTCCACCACTGCTTGGGCTGGCTCAGCGGCTTGCCCTGCCCATGCAGGACAAAATGCCCCGCTGGCAATTTGCGCACGCCCTGCAGGATTGAGCGCGTATCGGGCACATATCCCCACGCAAGATAATCATCCAAAGCCTGCGCATCGACGCGGCGTTTCAGCAGCGGATGAGCAAGCAGGCCTTTCAATTCCGATGCAAAGGCGAGGCTTCCATCGCTAAGCTCAGCGAGAAACAAAGGCTTCACACCAAGCCGGTCGCGGGCCAAAAGCAGCTCGCGCTTTTCCATGTCCCACAAGGCAAATGCAAACATACCGTTCAGCCGCTCAAGGCAGCTAACGCCCCAACGCTGATAAGCGGCCAGAATGACTTCAGTATCACCGCCAGTGTTAAAACGGATGCCCTCACCTTCTAGCTCGCGGCGCAATTCACGGTAATTGTAAATCTCACCGTTAAAGACGATCACCGCGCGTTTATCTGCGGAATGCATCGGCTGAGGGGAGCCTTCGAGATCAATGATGGAGAGGCGGCGGTGGCCAAGGCCAATGCCGTGATCGGTCCAAACGCCGGCACCATCTGGGCCGCGATGAACAAGTGCGTCGCACATCCGCTCTACGCGGCGCGGATCAATCGGCTTGGGCGTTGGCCCGTGAAATATTCCAGCAATTCCGCACATATAGCCTGCCGTTAGACGGTTGGAGCGCTGGCGTAAATCGCTGCCAGCGCAAATGCGATAATTAGTGCGCCTGCCGCTAGCAGCGCAGCATTGGCATTGCCTGCCCGCGCTTCCAATGCAGACAGCCAGCCCATTTGCGACAATTCCTCAGCGCTATATCCGGCGTCATCGGGCTCTCTATCGAAGAAGCGGAATGCTCCGCCTAGTACCAAAGCCATGACAATCGCGAAAAACACCCAGCCATAGATGATGTGGTCAAAACCTGCGGCAAACTCGACGCCTTGGCTCTGCGCGATAAAGATCGTGCCCCATGCGCGGATGCCATTGGCGATAATCGGAACCAAGACGCAGGCCGCCATAAACAGCGCGCGGCGCTTCCAAGTGGAGAAACTGGTAAAGGCAACAAGCACACCCAATGTCACCATAGCGACAAGGAATTTCACGCCGGAGCATTCTTCTGCCACGATAAAGAGGCCAACCGGTGTATGGATATAAATATCCTCATAGACGGCCTCGACGCCGCTGAGCTTGGTTAGCGCGATGGCAATCTCTGCGGTGATGCTTTGCAGAAATGGAATGACCTCATCACCGAACGGAACAAGGAAACACATCATTCCAATCGGCAGTAATAGATAAGCGGTCAGGCGCGGGCCGAGGAATGTGAGAAGACACGCCTGCAACGCGCCAACCGCGCCGACTTGCGCGATCAAATTGATGTCCAAAGCCTTGCCAGCAAGCCAAACCGCCAATGCCGCCGCAACGACAAAAATACCCGGAAACCAATGGGCGGGGGTCAGCTTTGCTAGCCCTTCGCGGCGCAAGACAGTGAGCCAGATAATCAAGGGCGGGATCAGCAGAATATGTGTGTAAGTGTCGATATTCCACCATTGGTGGATCATCTCAGCCCATTCACTGCGGGTGAGCGCAATCAAAGCCGCCCAAGCCAATACAATCCGAGCCAATGGCATATGCCAAGCCTGCGGCAAGCGAGAGATCAATGTTCCCTCGCGCAATTCGTCCAAAGCGGTTTCAGGCTGCGTCACTGGCTGGAGCCTCCGACACGCCTGAAACTATGCCTGCAAGCGGGGCAAGCATTGCATCCCAGCTTTGTTGATCAAACACATACTTGCGGGCGGCTTTGCCCATGGCCTCGCCTGAGCGGCGATTTTGCGCGAAATGAAGCATATGAGCTGCAATTGCAGCATCGCTTGTCCCAATCGCAAAATGCGTTCCGTCTGCCGCTTCAATGCCGGTTGCGGCTTCTTCTGACAGAACAACCGGGCGGGCCATGGCCATTGCTTCTAGGACTTTGTTTTGAACGCCGCGCGCAATTGTTAGCGGGGCGACGACCGCAGTGGCACTTTGGATAAAGGGGCGGACATCGGGTACGTCGCCCCAGACGCGTATGCCGTTTTTGCCGTCTCGCTGGGTTAGCTCAGCGACGGGTGCACGTCCGACGACATGGAACATTGCATCCGGCAGAGTTTCGCGGACCGCCGGTAGGATTTGATCTATCATCCGCAGGCAGGCTGCAATGTTGGGTGGATAATCCATCTGGCCGGTGAAGACGAAATGCGGTCCTTCGCCTGTCAGTTCGGGGTGAGACTCTACATTTATTGGATCGAAGAATTGGGCATCAATGCCGTTGCCAATCGCGCGGACATCGCCGTTTGTTGGATTTGACAGGCGGGAGCGCAGCAATGCCGCCTCCGCCTCGGTGATCAAAGTTGTTATATTACAGCGGCTTACAAGCCCTTCTTCAATATCGCGCAGCAGGCGGCCTTCGCGGGCGTCGATTAGCTTGCGCGGGAAAGCGCCTGTTTCGCCATAGGCATCGAACTTGGCAGAATCCACATCGCACAGATCAATCACCGCACGGCCTGCGAAATCAGCGGGGATGTACTGCCCCATTTGCCCTGAGAACACGACAATTGTGCCAATGTCTTGCTCGGCAATCGTGCGCTTTACCCAAGCGGTCAGATCGCTGTGGTGAAAGGCGGTCAAGCTGACCGGCTTGCCCGTCAGCAGAGCCTCAACGCCCGCCAAAGGCAGAGGCTTTGTGCGTTCAATCAAGCCATAGCTGGCGGCGATATCAGCAAGCTCGCCCTCGCCTGCGCGATCTTCTTCGCTTTCAGAAAAGCACCCGACATGCACTGGTGCCAATTTCGCCAAAGCTTTCAGCAGATGATGCGCGCGGATTTTGTCTCCGCGATTGGGCGGAAAAGGGATCCGGTGTGCAAGAAAAAGAATGCCGCTCACAGCCTTGCCCAGCCCTTACGCCAGACCGCGCGCGATGATCGGGCCGAGCCGGTTGGCCACGCCCAAGGGCAGCTTCTTCCAAAGCTCAATCTTCTTAGCATAGGCCGCATCGGTCGGATCGACATTGCGTGCACTGCTTGGATCAGCGGACCAAGTGCCATAGCTCATCGGTTCGGGCTCAAAGCCCCAGTTCTTTTTGTATTTATACGGCCCGCTGCCCGTTTTTGAGCGACCAAAATCAAACCGTGTCATGCCGCGTTCGCGGGCATGCAGCATCAGTTCGTAATACATCCGCTCATTCGCCTTCAAACGGCGCGCTGCGAAAATACCGCCGCCCCAATAGGGCATAACAGTTCCATCGTGATAAAAGGACAGAACGCTTGCGACCGCCTCACCTTCATACCGGACGGTGAGAATATCGGACGTATCCGGAAATGCATCCAGCATTGTGTCAAACAAAGCGCGCGGGAAAACCGGCGTGCCCAGATTGCGAACACTTTCCGCATAGATGGCGTAATGCGCATCGCGCTCTGCATAGCTGCGGCCGGTTGTAATCGTCAGATCACCCCCGAGACTTTTGCGTACATCGGCGCGCTGCTTGCGCGGGATGGCGAGCAATTGCGCTTCGTCATCCTCGGCCAAGTCCTTCACGAAATTTGCATGGCTTTCGTTTTGAACCTGCCAACCTTCAGGAATAACGCCGCCGCGCAATTCAACGCTGGCGCAGGCTGATCTTTGCGCAAGTTCGGTTGCTGCATGGCCAAGTGCATGGGCGATACCATCATCGTGACTAAGCACGCCGCCGCCAACCCCAAAGCCGGAGGATACCATTGCCCGGCCGAAGATATGGCTGTGAACCTCGCTAAGCGGGAGCCAGCCAGCGATTGCACGCTCGCCTTGGCCAACACGTTCTGCAATCAATCCGGTTGCCTTGTGCCCGCAAGCAGCCTCTGCCGCTTTCAGCCAAGTGGGCCGCTGAAAGAGTGCGCCATGCGCATCGCGGACATAATCCTCGATACGCGCAGCCAGCTGTGCATCATTCAAATCCACCGGTGAAATCACCAGATCATCTTGCAATTCTGGATAGGGGAAAGGTGCGTTCATGCCGCCGTTTCCTGTTTCCAAGGTTCCGCCCGCAAAAGCTCGCGCGCGGCAACATCATCCATCCGGCCAAACGCAAAATCATCGACCAGATCGGCAAGCTTGCCCGCCATTTTGTCGAGATTTGTGTAATGCCTAAGGCGTGAACGCATGGGAGCATTTTCAACGCGCGGTTGACCCGGATCAACTTCCCATGGGTGGAAATAAAAGATCGCCGGACGCTCTTCTTGAGAGTTTACCTGACGGATCGCCCAACGCGAAAAAGCATATGGCAAGACGCGGAAGAAACCGCCCCCGCCCGCTGCTACGCGCCGTCCGCCAACCATGGCGGTTGTCACCGGAATTTCGATTAAGTCAGAGCCGCTGACCGGCTTAAATGCAAAGCGCGGAGCCTGCGGCCAACCATAATGATCATGGGTGACAGGTGCCACGCTGGAGGAATAGGTATAGCCCGCCTCCGCGAGCACATCAAAAGCCCACGGCGTGCGCGGGTCGATGGAGAAACTTGGCGCACGGTAGCCTTTGATCGCTTGGCCAGAGACATCCTCAAGAATGGCCTGCGCCTTGGCGATATCTGCGGCAAATTCTTCGCGCGTAAAATTGAACACGCGCGCATGGTCATAGCCATGGCTGGCGATTTCATGCCCTTGATCCGCGATAGAGCGAATGAGCCCGGGAAAGCGTTCTGCCACCCAGCCAAGGGTAAAGAACGTGCCCTTTGCATCCGCCTTTGCGAACAATTCGAGAATTTCGCTGACATTGCGCTCAACACGCGATGTCAGCCCATCCCAATCGTCCCGCTCAATGACGGTTTCAAATGCACCGACCTGAAACCAATCCTCAACATCGACCGAAAGGCCATTGATGATGGTTTGATTTGCAGCGGCCTCAGGAAAGGCGCTGGGCGCGTTCATTAGGCAGCCTCGGCTTGGTTTTCTTCCTCAAACCACTCGACCAGCAATGTCAGAACATGGCGAACCGATTGTTCTTGATCATCAAGTCGGCGCTCAAGGTCGGCAATCGCTTTGCTGACGTCGCTGCTGATCGCAGCGGCTGGTGCAGCCGGGGTTGCAGCAGCAGAAGCCCCGACTGAAGCAGCCACCGAACCCGCTACTGGCGCAGCGTCAGGAACCAAAGCTGGCGGCGCAATTGTGCCCTGCTCATCATCCAGAACCATTTCAGCGCATACATCGTCGAGCATTTTGACCGTAAAGCCAGCGCGCTCTTCGATAGAGCCCAAAAGCAGCAGACGGTTCATGACCTGGTTGATGCGGCGCGGAATACCCGCGGTCGCATTATACAGCTCTGAATAAACGTCATTGGTGATTTCAGGATTGCCATTCCAACCGACCATTTCAAGACGGTAGCGAACGTAGGCTTCCACCTCTTCTTGCTCCAAAGCGGCCAAGTGATGCGAGGCAATCACGCGCTGGCGCAATTGTTCAAGATCAGGGTGCTTGGCGACCATGCGGCGAAACTCTGGCTGACCCAGCAGCAAGGTTTGCAGCAATGGGTGCGCGCCCATTTGGAAGTTTGACAGCATCCGCAGCTCTTCGAGCGCTTCAACGTCAAGGTTTTGGCATTCATCCACGACCAGCAGACAGCGGCGGCCTTCGCGCGCCTCTTCCTGCAGGAACATTTCAATGGCGCCCAATGCGCTGGCCTTGTCGCGGCTTTCCACCTCGAGGCCAAAGCTTTGCGCAACGACATGGACCAGTTCTTCGCTGTCCAAGGCGCTGGTTACAATCTGGCCGATTGTCAGCTGTTCAGGGTTCACCCGTTCAACCAAATGCGCGACCAATGTTGATTTGCCTGCGCCCACTTCGCCAGTGACGATGATGAAACCTTCACCCTGCGAAAGGCCATAGCCAAGATAGGACAAGGCCTTCTTGTGGCTCACGCTTTCGAAGTAAAAGTCAGGATCGGGCGTCAGTTGAAACGGGCGTCCGGTCAGGCCGTAGAATTGCTCATACATGTCTTAGTGACCTTTCAGGATGATCAGAAGTCGTAGCGCAGGCCGACAAGACCGCTAGCGGCGGTGATGTCTTCTGCAGATACGTCAGAGTCGAAGTGATCGAGCGAAACTGCGGCACGGGCCGACAGACGCGGTACGATGGTGCGGTTGTAACCGGCTGAGCCGCCCACTGCCGTCACCGTTTGGCCGCCATTTGTCTGCGTGTCGAAGCGGTTGCCGTAAGCATTCAGGGCAAAGCTGGCATTGCGGCCAATCTGACCGTTCAAACCAATTGTTGCATAGATGCTTTCATCCACCAGGCCATTTGCAGCGGCAAGAACGGTGCCTTCTGCAGCAAGGAATTTGCGGCGGTCATAACCGGCCGCGATGGTCGCATTGTAGCGGCTGCCGATTTGCTGCGAATAGCTGGCTTGGACACCGCGGCTGCGGAATGTGGCTGAGCGGATAGAACCAAAGGCTCCGCCGACACAGTTTGCACCGCTATCGCCTGCAACACAGCCATCAAAATCACCGGTTAGCGCATTGCGCGATGCGGTGAAGTCGGTTGGCAATGCGGCCAGCGAATTGGTCAATGTTCCGCCAAATCCGGCGACGCCGTCATAGACAGAGACATTCACCGATGAACGCGCGCTCGGCGCATAGGCGAGGCTGCCGTAATATGTGGTCGAATCGTAACGGCGGCCAACATGCGCCTCCAATGCCGTGCGGCTGGAGGGGCGCCAAACAACGCCAACATCCCAGATGATGCCGTCGACATCAAATGCGATCTGACGCGGCTGAGAACCGTCGGTTACAAAGCGGCCATCTTCGTCGATGACAGGATCGCCTGCACCATCGAGCAGCGCATTGCGGCTGGATACTTCGACTTTTTCATAGCCGACACCGCCGACAACCGACAAAGCCGATGTGACAGGTACGGTGACATCGCCGCGCACATTCATATCGCGCACGCGCTGGTCGAGGTTGGAGATATCTTCTTGATAGATACGGCCGCCAACAGCCAGACCCACTGGCAAGGCTTCGCCAGCTTTGGTCGCAACCTGAAGGTTGGCTTGGTATGTTACAGAATCGTCAAACACGTCGAGACGATCTGCGCCGCCCGTGGCGGTCGCAACATCGGCTTCTGTTTCAACGCGGGTGTAGCCAACACGGGCCAGACCATTGATGTACACATCACCGGCGCGGGCGCTGACATTGGGGCCTGCATAGCCGGAATAGATCTGGCTGCTATTGCCTTGGCTAACCAGAGGATTGACCGTGCTTGCACCGCTGCCATCGACATTGGTGGTGCTAGCCAAAGCGCCTGCCTCAAATGTCAGGGCATTCGGCACGATGGTCGCATAACCGCGAGCTACGCCGCTAATCGTGTCGCTATCGATGGATTGATCATCATAGCCAATATTGCGCTCGTAACGCAGCGAGACAGACCCGCCATTGTTACGGCCTTGAACCGATGCTTCAACGCCCGCTGCAAGCTGGGTGTAGGTCAGCACTTCATCGCCGGGAGAGAACTCAGCGATAAGGATTTGCGACACCTCAATATAGGGTGTGACATCAACCGAACGATCGCTTTGCGAAGCTTGCGCTTGCGGCAAAGGCGCTTGGCCCTGTGCAGCGGCAGGCACTGCGCACAGCAATGCTGCAACTGGCAGTGTGGAGGTGATTGTAAAACGCATTCTTCTTACTCCCCGTAATCGCCGTAGGAACCGAAGTTCCGACCGCTTGGGCTAAATTGTGCTCCGTTCAGAAGCAGTTTAATGTCAGGACAGGCGGACAAGAGTTGGTAGGCATCCTCCAACGCATTGCGCCCAGTGTCGTCTGCGCGGGTAACCAAGACGGCCTGCCCCACATGCTTGGCCAGTTCAGCCGCCGGAGAGGCAGCCAAAGCAGGCGGTGTATCAAAAATCACGATCCGGTCAGGCGCGCTATCGGTTAGGCGCGACAAAACATCGCGGGTCCGCGTGCTGGCCAGATATTCCGCATCGGAATTGGTGCGGTTGCCGGCGGGCAGAACAAACAATCCATCAATATCGGTGCGCAGAACAAGGTTCTCCGGCTTGACCGATTTGTCGGAAAGCGCATCCATAAAGCCGCGCTCTGCCTCTAGTCCCAATGTCGTCATGACGGAGGGTGATGGGAAATCAGAATCGACCAGCAAAACTTCAATGTCGCGTTCTGCGGCCAAAGCCAGCGCGAGATTGACCGCGCAATAGGTTTTACCCTCGCCCGAATGCGGTGAGCACACGAGAATGCGGCGTCCCATAGCTGTGCCCGTATCGCGCGCATCGCCAAGCAGCTGGCGTTTCACGATGCGAAATTCTTCGAGCAATTCGGTGACTGGGCCATCGGGCACAATCATGCCCTGCTCAGCCAGATGTTCGCGGTCGATCGAATGAACCTTGCTGCCAAACGCCACATCTTTTTGAGCCGGAGCTTTGGGAGCCTCAGCCACTGGAGCAGGCGCTGTCACAGGTGCTGGTGCCGCTTGGCCCAGTTCATCAGACTTGCGCCGACCCGCAGGATTTGCAGATGGCGCAGAAGCCGGCGTCGCAGCCGGTGCCGCAACAGGAGCAGCTGGCGCCGCCTCTGGAGCAAGCTTCGCCCGCGCTTGTTCAGCCGATGCCTTTTTGTCTTTCAGCGACTTGCGAACCGGACGCGGCGCATCGCGCAGCGCCTTTGGCGGAGCCGCGGGTGCAAACCCTTCCAGTCCAAACGCACCATCGGCGCGTTCAAACAGCGATTCGCCAGCCTTCGCTGGGCGAGCCGCATCGCGGATGGAGATTTTCTTATGTTCAGTCATCTCTCAGTTCCTCAGGCCACTGCGCCGACTTGGACAAATTCGATCACCAGCAGGATCACAAAGACCCCGACCAGTGCAGCACTTGCCCCTGCCCATTGTTTCAATCGTTTGGCTTGGAGCGCGCGGCCCGCTTCTTTCATTGTCATGGAGATCGCGCCGATAACCGGCAGATCCATTGACCGTTCCAATTTCGCTGTCGTGCTGAAGGTTGAGCGCATTTGGCTCATCGCAAAAGCAACACCGGCACCAATTGCACAGCCGATGAACAAGACACCGAAGAGCAACAATGGACGGTTCGGTGCAGCAGGTTTGCGCGGCACGACCGGTGGGTCGATCACGTTAAACTTGAACGCACTGCGATTGGTATCAACCTGGCCCCGCAGACGGATTTCTTCCCGGTCATTGAGAAGGTCGTCATATTTGGTCTTGAGCACTTCATAGTCGCGGCTGATGCGGTTTGCCTCGGCTGCCACTTCTGGCTCAGTTGCTTGGCTCGCCATCAGACCAGTGATTTCGGCCTGCAAAGCGGCGCGGCGCGCATTCATTGCCTGCACATCACCCTGACGCTCAGCCTTAATCGCAAGCAGCGATGAATAGGCAGGGTTAGGCTGCGTGCTGGTAGTAGAAGACGGCGCTTTTTCACCCGCTGCCTGGCGCTTCAGGATAGCCACTTGGCGGCGGCTCGATACAACGTCTGGGTGATTGTCGGTCAGGCCGCGTCCGCGCAATTGCGCAAGCTGAGCCTGCGCCGTTGCCAAAGCGGCACGTGCGCCGGTTTCACGCGCTGCTGGCGTAAAGCCTGATGAAATTGTCGCAGGCGTTCCGGCCAATTGGCCTTCAATCGCAGCAAGCGCGCTTTGTGCGCCAGCCAGATCGCCATCAATACCGCGCAATTCTGTGCGTGACTGCTGGATTTTGGTGGTCAGCGTTGTGCTGCCGCCGATCAGCTCTGGATATTGCGCTTCGAAAGCCAGACGCTTTTGCTCTGCAGCTTCCAGCTCAAGTTTGCGCTCTTCCAATTGCTGGTCGAGGAACACCATCGTGTCGGCGATTTCATTGCGGTTACCAGCGATGTTTTCTTCGCGGAAAATATCGATCAGCTTTTGCACCACGTCGCGCGACAAGGCCGCGTTTTCCGCGTCGCTATATTCGCTTTTGCCAACAGATGCGGTCAATTCAAAGAGGTTGTCCTCCTCAGAGGTGACTTCAACATCCTTATCCAATTTGGCGACCGCTGCGTTCATGTCAGAACGGTCTTCAATCTCTTCGCCCAGCTTGGTCGAACGGATCACCTTCTCAAGGTTGACCGTGCTCGTCAGCGTCTGACGAACCTTCATGATTTCCTGCTTGCCATCGCCAGCAATCTTCATTTGCTCGGTCAGAATATCATCGAGCTCAACATAGACGCGGGCCCGCGATTCATATGTATTGGGGATCAGGGCCACAACCAGCCACCCCAAAATGCAGACCACCCAAGCCACAGCCAGCGCCAACCAGCGCCTGTGCCAGACTGAATAGAGCGCTGTGCGCAGTTCTTCGAATACTTCGTTCATGAAACGAGCCGATCCTTAAAAATTGCTTTCAGGGATGATAATGGTGTCGCCCGGCATCAGCAGGACGTTGGCTGAGCTGTCGCCCTTGCGCAGCAGATCAGACAGACGCAGGCGGTATTCCGCGGTCTTGCCTGTGCGGCGATCTTGACGGATCAGCTTGGAACGGTTCCCAGCGGCGAACTCGCCAAGGCCGCCTACAGCGATCATCGCATCCAGCACCGTCATTTTGGCGCGGTACGGAATGGCGAGCGGCTGAGCGGTTGAACCGACAACTTTCACTTGCTGGTCGAATGAACCCACAGCCTCGTTCACAATGACGGAGACAATCGGGTTCTCAATATATTGCGACAATTGCAGGCGAATGTCTTCTTGCAGCATTGTCGGCGTTTTGCCCGCCGCTGGCATATCGCGAACCAATGGAATGGTCAGGCGGCCATCAGGGCGAACGCGGATTTTGTCAGCCGACAATTCCGGATTGCGCCAAACGTGAATGCTCAGCTCGTCATTGGCGCCGATCACATATTCTTCGCTCTGCGAACCTTGAATGGCTGTCGAGCTAGCCGACGGAAGCTCTTGTTGAGCAACCGATGAGCAGCCACCCAGCAGCGTCAGCGCGGCAACGCCCGCTGTGCTTAAGTATGCAGCACGTGAAGAAGGTAACGAAAACTTGGCCATCACTTGTATATCCTTGCCTTGGCAGGTGAGTATGAGTGATCGCAGCAGGAGCTACCCGCTGCCCCACGCTCACGGGAACAGGCATGACCCCTCGCTAAAAAGGGTGAACAAAGTGTTAGGATTGCTTTAATTCTAGCGACTTATCCCACTTTGGGACAGCGCGTTGACGTTTTGTTTACGTCAGAATTTCACCAGCCGGGCCTTGGCCAAGGAAGCTGGCAGGAGACGCGCTGGCACCGTATGCACCGGCGCAGAATACCGCGATAATATCGCCCACATCCGCTTGAGGCATCAAGGCTTTATCAGCCAATCGGTCGAGCGGCGTACACAGGCAGCCCACGACATTTACTTCTTCGAGGTTAGCCCCTTCACCGACCTGATCTGCAAAGCGATTCGCCACAGCGACGGGATAATTGCGGCGCACCACTGTCCCAAAATTGCCGGATGCCGCCAACTGATGATGCAGGCCTCCATCGGTAATTAGGTAAACGGCATCATGGCTAATCTTACGGTCGATTACCTTTGTGAGGTAAACCCCTGATTGGCCAACAAGAAACCGGCCAAGCTCGATGCACAGTTGCGTTTCGTTAAGGCTATCGGGAAGGGATGCGAACCGCTGCTCCAGCGCCTCGCCAATCCGTTCCAAATCAATCGGTTCATCACCGCTGAAATAGGGAATGCCAAAGCCGCCGCCCATATTGAGCTTGGGACAGTTAATACCGATTTCACCAGACAGTTTGTCAGCCAATTCCAAAACATTACCCTGCGTCTCTATCAACGCCTCACTATCCAGCGCTTGGCTGCCGGTGAAGATATGAAGCCCGCGATATTCCGCGCCAGCCGCAATGATTTCCTTCGCCAAAGCGGGCACGCGGTCTGTGTCGAGACCAAAGGGTTTGGCTCCGCCGCCCATCTTCATACCGGAGCCGCGCAGTTCAAATTCAGGGTTCACACGGATCGCCATTTTGGGCGTCACGCCAATGCGTTCTGCAATCGCAAAAGTGCGCCTCGCCTCGCCCTCGCTTTCGCAATTGAACGTTACACCGGCACGCACCGCAGCCTCTAGCTCATCATCGCGCTTGCCAGGCCCTGCAAAACTGACACGCGCTGGATCAAGCCCAGCGGCCTCCACCATGGCAAGCTCGCCAGCCGAGGCGATATCAAACCCATCAACCAAAGGCGCCATATGTTTCAGCACCGGCGCATAGGGATTGGCTTTCACCGCATAGTTGATACCCAGCCGCGCAGGCATAGTGCGGCGCAATTCCGCGATGCGATTGTCCAATTGCGCTTTGGAATAGACGAACAAAGGCGTGCGTGCGCCCCTTGCTTCGGCCTCAGCCACCAATGCGCTGGCCGTCTTGCCGCCAATGGCCAACTCGCCATCGATTGTGTCAAATCCAGCAGGGATCGGACCAAGGGGCTTGTGCGTCGGCCTGTCTGCGCGTTTGGTTTTCTTTGCGGCGGTCATGCCGTGATCTCCTGATAGAGAGCCGTGCGGTCAATCTTGCCATTGGGATTGAGCGGCATCGCGGCCTTCCAGTGATAGTGCTTAGGATGCATAAAGTTTGGCAGCTCCTTGGCCAGAGCTTTCGCTAAGGCTTTGCTATCATCAGCGTGCCCCGGCTCTGCACGCACCACCAGATGCACCGCATGGCCAAGGCGTTCATCCGGTATGCCGAGCGCAATCACCTCTGCGACTAGACCGCTGGCGAGCGCTGCTTCTTCGACCTCCGCCGGACTGATCCGATTGCCCGCCGATTTGATCATCGCATCGCGGCGCCCAACAAAATAGAGGAGGCCGTTGTCTGCGCGTTTGACGCGGTCACCGGAATAAACCGCCATGCCGCCATATTCTGACATATTGGGTGCAGGCTTAAACCGCTCCGCTGTGCGCTCTGGATCTTGCCAATAGCCATGCGCGACCAAAGGCCCGCAATGCACCAGCTCGCCCTCCTCATCCGCCTTGGCGCGCTCGCCCGCATCATTGATCACCAGTATCTCAGCAAATGGGATTGCTGTGCCCATGCTCGTGGGGTGCGCATCGACCAAATCGGGATCGAGAAAAGTTGAGCGAAACGCCTCTGTCAGGCCGTACATTGGGAACAGCCGCGCATTGGGGAAGCCCGCGCGCAAATCGCGCACCAAATCCGTCGTTAGCGCCCCGCCGCTATTGGTGAGACGCCGTATTGGCGCAGAAGCGTCTTCGCTCCATTCCAATTCCGTCAATTGCACCCATAGAGGCGGAACCGCCGCCAGCGTTGTAATCTGATGGACAGCGCAGGCCTTCATGACATCACGCGGGAAAAGATAATCGAGCGGAACCACGCAGCCGCCTTTGTACCAGGTGGAAAGCAATTGGTTCTGGCCATAGTCAAACGACAGCGGCAGCACCGCCAAAGTTCGGTCATCGCGCTCCATCCCAAGATAATGCGCCACGCTCACCGCGCCCAGCCACATATTGGCATGCGACAGCATGACGCCCTTTGGACGCCCCGTTGAGCCTGATGTGTAAAGAATCGCCGCCAGATCGTCTGTATCGGCATCTGAGGGGCCTAAACCATGCTCAGCTGACATTGCCGCATCAATTGCGGTGTCTTCCTCTAAAATTGCGCAATTCGCCGCATCGCCATCCTCCAACGATTTCAGCCGCGCCGCTGTTCCGATCAGCATCTCCGCGCCGCTATCACTGAGAATATGCTTAACCTGCGCCCGTTTCAAAAGCGGATTAATCGGGACATGCACCAGCCCCGCTCGCGCCGCCGCCAACGGCATCAGGCAAGTCAATTCGCCCTTCGCCGCCCAAGTCGCAACCCGCGCGCCCTTATTGGGGATTTGCTGCGCCAACCATCCGCTTAGGAAAGAGACACGCTGTCTTAACTCCTGATGCGTATAGGAAACATCGCGCATGATCAGCGCCATGTCTTCATCCGCCCCGCACATCGCAAGGTGGTCCAGAGGACGCGGTGTAGGATCAGGCGGCGAAACAGACATTCACGTTTTCCATTTAGGCCCAGTTTGGGCAAAGCAAAGAAAGGCAGGTTACGGTGACAGCGTCCAGCTACCACGATACGGTTAACGTTCTGCATGGCCTATGTCAGCCTGCACCTTCGCCTTTTGAACGGTCAGAGTGGTTTTCGCTATTGGCCGAGAGCGGGCTGGCCCCATTGGTGGTGCTGGCAAGCGACGGCGACAATTCCGCAGCGCTTGCTTTGACCGAGGCGAACGGGCGAATCGAACCGCTTCGCAATTGGTACAGCTTCACATGGCGGCAGCTCACCTCTGATGGCCCATCCGGTGAGCTCTTACTGCAAGAAATCGCAGCACAATTGCGCGGACGCTCGCACCGCGTCACCCTTTGGCCCGTGCCCGAGGAAGATGGCTCTGCCACCCTGCTTGAGCGCAGCTTCACCGAGGCGGGTTGGCGGGTTGAACGCACACAGTGCGATGAAAACCATGTGCTTGCCGTTAATGGCCGCAGCTTTGTTGAATATTGGGCGAGCCGCGCAGGACGCATGCGCACCACGCTGAAACGCAAGGCCAAGAAGGTCGATGTGCAAATTCTTGAACGTTTCGATGCAGATGCATGGGCAGCTTACGAAGCCATTTACGCCGAAAGCTGGAAAACTGCAGAGGATCAGCCCGATCTCTTGCGCCGTTTTGCCATGCAAGAAGGCGATGCAGGACGCATTCGCCTTGCACTGGCCACCCATGAGGGCACGCCGGTTGCCGCCCAGTTTTGGACGGTGGAGAACGGTCAAGCCTATATTCACAAGCTCGCCCATCTGGAAAGCCACAAGCCATTATCCGCCGGAACCACTCTGACAGCCGCGCTGTTTGAGCACGCAATTGACAAAGACGGCGTCAAACTGATCGACTTTGGAACAGGCAATGATGCGTATAAGGCCGATTGGATGGAAGAAATCCGTCCGCGCTATAGACTCGATTGCCTTGACCCGCGCCAAGCCAAGGCATGGCCAGCCCTAGCGAAACGCACAGTGCGCGCTATGCGTTCGAAGCTTGCCTAGTGGTAAAGGCGAAGCTAGGGCGAACGCCGTTTTTGACGCAGGGTTTTTCTGCAAGGGGAAGTGCAAAAGCCATGATTGAACAATCCGGCATTGATGCAGGCGATGATACAGCCACTAACGCGCCTGAAGACTTGGCACGCGAAGCAGCGACTGACGCGGATCAGCAAGCTGTAAGCGACACCGAAGAAGCCGCTGCAGCTAAAGTCGATAGTGAACTCAAGCAGATCCTTTGCGATGTGCTGGGACTGGACGCAGATGACGTCGCCGATTTTGATGAGGACACTGGATTGTTCGGCCATTTGCCCGAACTGGATTCCATGGCTGTCGCTGGGCTCCTAACCGAAATGGAAGACCGCCTCGATATTATTATCGAGGATGAAGATGTCGATGGCGAGATGCTGGAAACCTACGGCGGCCTGCTCGGTTTTGCGCAAACCAAAGTCGCTGAGGGTTAATCCGCCCGCGTCATGATCAGCCAATGGACATGCACGCGGAAAAAAGGCGCAGCCAGCTCTGAGCTTGCTCTGCAATTTGATGGTGATGCGGCATTCGCCGAAAAGAAGCTATTAATCCTGCCAGCCATCTTTGATGAAGCGAACAAAATGCGCCGTCAAACGATGCTGCTGATGCGCGAATTAAACGCAGCGGGCCTAGCCAGCGCCCTACCTGATCTTCCCGGCATGAATGAAAGCCTCCAACCGCTTTCCAGCCAAAGCCTCACGCAGTGGCGCGCAGACGCAGTCTTGGCCGCTGAACAATTGGGCGCAACCCATGTTTTGGCGATCCGCGGCGGTGCATTGATTGCGCCAACAAGCCTTCCAGGTTGGCATTATGCCCCGGCCAGCGGCGCGCGCCTGCTGCGCAATATGCTGCGATCGCGTATTCTCGCTTCCAAAGAGGCGGGCCGCGAGGAAAGCACCGCGCAACTAGGCGAAATGGGCCGCAAAGACGGAATAGAACTGGCCGGCTGGCAATTTGGCGCGAAGATGTTCGGCGAATTGCAAGATGCTGAGCCCGAAACCAGCGATCAGCACAGCATCATCGCGCAAAGCGATTTGGGCGGCGCGGGGCTGTGGCTGCGGGCAGAGGCTGGCGACGATATGGCGCAGGTCAAGGCACTCGCCGCGCTAATCACAAATACGTTGATGCCAACATGAGCCGGCTCCACCTGCCCTTCGCTTGCGGATCATGCGCGCTAGCCGGAACGCTCGACACTGCACCTGGCTCGGCGGGATTGCTAATCGTTACAGGCGGCAATGAACTGCGCTCTGGCGCGTTTTCAGGGCAAGCTGAATTGGCAGCCTCCATCGCTAAGGCGGGCTTCCCCGTGTTCCGCTACGACCGGCGCGGTATCGGCGATAGCGAAGGCGAAAATCGCGGCTTCCGCAAATCATCCAAGGACATCGCAGCCGCATTGGAAGCTTTCCGTGCAATGGCCCCGAGCCTCAACCGCGTCATCGCTTTGGGAAATTGCGATGCAGCCTCAGCCTTAATGCTCGCAGGCGGCGCAGGCTGTGATGGACTGATTTTATCCAATCCATGGACGATTGAAGAAAGCGATCATGGCGATGCCTCAGGCTCTTCTGACGGCAGCAATCTCAGCTCTGGCGCAATTCGCTCGCGCTACCTAGAAAAGCTGCGCAATCCATCGGAAATTTGGCGATTGCTGCGCGGCGGTGTCGACTTGCGCAAGCTAGCGGGCGGATTGGCCGCCGGAATGCGCTCTGACCCATCTGATAACACTCTGGCGCGGGAAATTGGCGCAGGTATTGACGGCTTCACCGGCCCCATCTCGATATTGCTCGCCAGCGCCGACCGCACGGCGCAGGAATTTGAGCGCCATTGGGACAAGAAAGACCCGCGTATTCAACGCTGCGAAGGCGCGAGCCATGCTTATGTCGAACCGCATGCTCGTGAGTGGTTCAAAGCTGAAGTCTTGAAGGCCCTAAGAGCACATTAGGCGCGCAGCTTAGCGCGTGAAATAGCTGAACAATTCCACATGGGTTGACCAGCGAAACTGCCCAACCGGACGCATTTGCTCCAGCGTAAATCCTGCATCCACTAAGCGCTTTGCATCGCGCGCCCAGCTTGCCGGATTGCAGCTGATGTAGACCAAGCGTTTCAGATCACTCTCGGCTATCGCGGCGACTTGCTCCCGCGCACCTGCCCTTGGCGGATCAAGCAAAGCGGCATCAAAGTTTTTAAGTTCATCAGCCTGAAGCGGATTACGGAACAAATCGCGGTGCACGGCGGTAACATTGCGCTGGCCCCGTGCCGCCGCTGACTTGCATGCGAGATGCGCATCTCTTGCGGCTTCTACGGCTACCGCTTCTGAACCTCCCGAAAGCGCAAAGCCAAAGGTTCCCAGCCCTGCGAAAAGGTCCGCGACACGGCCTGCCCCTGCCAGCACTTGCGCGGCATCACTGGCCAATTTTTCTTGTGCATCCTGAGTGGCCTGTAGAAAGGCCCCGCTTGGGAATGGAACCGCGACGCCTGACAGGGTGATCGTGACCGGCTCCGGCTCCCACATCGCCTCGGCCCCGTAACCCATATCGAGCGAGAGCCGCGCGAGCCCTTCATCACGGGCAAAATCGAGCACAGCCTCGGTTGCTTCTAAGCCGTCCAGCTCAATGTTCTTAATCGCGCAATCGACACCCTGATCGGTCAGCGCCAGATCAATATCAATGCCGCGCTTATTGCCATGCTTGGCAAGAAACGCGCGCAATGGCGCGACCAGCGCGAACAGTTCAGGCCGCATGATGTGGCATTCATTGATATCGACGATGTTGTGCGAGCCGCTTTGTTTGAAGCCGAGCTGCGCGCTGCCTCTCTTGCCGCGCTGCAACCGCGTCCCATGCAAAGTGGCGCGCCGGCGGCTTTTGGGTGGAGAAAGATGCGTTGGCAGCAGGGTCTTTGGCGCGATGCCCTGCCCCTCTGCTGCATTGACAACGCGCTCCGTCACGAAATTCAATAGTTCATTATCATCAACATGTTGGAGCGCACACCCACCACAGTTTATAAAGTGTTTGCATGGTGGTTTCTGATAATGATCGCCGCGCTCGATTGTGCCATCGACTAGCACGGTGTCGCCCGTTGCTGTGCCCTTGTGATGCGCACCTGACGCCGTGACGCCATCGCCCTTGGCGGCAATGCGCAAGATGGTTTCTGATCCGCTCATAATGCCGCCTCCATAGCTGCACTGACGCAAAGCACCAGATCATCCGCAGTAAATGCGGCGCCAGCAATCCGCGCTGCTTCGCCGTGGAGCCACACCGCTTCGCAGGCAGCATCGACAGCGCTGCTTCCGCTTGCCAAGCGTCCAAGCGCAATGCCTGCCAGAACATCCCCCGTGCCTGCGACCGAAAGCCAACTAGGCGCGGGCGGCGCGATGCGAATGGTGCCATCAGGCGCAGCGAGAATCGTGTCGGGCCCCTTGGCGAGCACCACCATGCCGCTTTCCTTGGCCAATGCGGCAGCGCGAAATTGGCGGTCCGTTTCAGAAACACCGAAACTTGCGCATAATGCGGCAAGCTCACCATCATGCGGCGTCGCGATATATAGCCCGTCGCTCTGGAGCATTTCAGGGTGCAGCAAATGGAGCGCATCGGCGTCGAGTATCGTGGGTTTATTCGCGCTCAGCACTTGAGTCAGCCGTGTTTCGGCCGCCTCATCGCGCCCCAGTCCAGGCCCGATCAAAAGCGCAGCGATGCGATCATCGCCCAGCGCCTCATCCAGCGGCTTGCCAGTCGTAACGAGGCTTGGCGGGACTGCGCGATTGCCCACTTTGCCGAGCAATTTCACATAACCCGCGCCAGCCCTTTGCGCCGCGCCGCTCGCGAGCAAAGCGGCGCCCGGTATGGCTCCGCCGACCACGCAGGCCAGACCGCGCGTATATTTGTGTGCGTTATCAGCAGGGACAGCAATGGTGGGAGGCGTGATCAAATGCGCTGCCCCTTCCACCGCGCCGACACCAATGGAAACGAGCCGTAGATCACCCATTCTTGCACGGGCGGGAAGGCGGAAATGCGCTGGCTTCCATGCGCCCAAAGCAAGCGTCAAATCATATTCTGGCAAATCCTCGCCAAGCAAGTCGCCGCTATCGCTTTCTACGCCGGATGGCACATCCACTGCGATCCTGTAATCATGGCTTGCCGCCAAATCGCGCAGCATCGCCGAATGCTCTTCGCTTAAAGCGCGAGACAGCCCGGATCCGAACAGGCAGTCGACGAGAACTTCTCCATTCCCCTCATGCGCTGACGTCATGACATCACCCTTAAACAAGCCCGCTGCTGCCGTTGCCGCTTCCGTTTTCGGAGGCATCGGCGCAATCACACTCACATCGAGCCCGCGCTGTGCCAAAACCCGCGCGATCACATAACCATCGCCGCCATTATTGCCCGGCCCGCACAGCACAGTGACTTTACGGCCCGCTGCGATCCGCCAAATCCAATCGGCACAGCCTGCCCCAGCCGCCTCCATCAGCGCGTTTTCGCTGGAGCCTGCATCAATCAATGCTTGCTCTGCTGCGCGCATTTGATCGGTGGTTAAAACCTGATTGCTGTCCACCGGAAATAGCTCACTCAGCTGGTGCGGGTTTGGCGATGGGAAGCAGGTATCTCGCATCATCTACCGAAAGAAGCAGCTGATCTCCGCTCATCTCTTGGCTCAAAACACCAGCGCCGTCGGCAAGACCGATACCGGCATCATCGGCCAGCATTTCGAACCGGCGGAAACTGCCATCTGGGTGATGAATGACAAAGAATTGCCCGTCACTGCCCGCGACTTGTTCGCCGGTGCAATCGGGGCCCATTTCCGCGCCAACACCAATCGCGCAAGTGATTGTCTCGCCTTCTGGTTCAGGCGACACCTCACCAGTGCAAGCGCTCAGCAAGATTGCAGCAGAGGCTGCGGCAAGCAAACGCATGCCGGTCACTTACGCTTCAATTGCGACAAATCGCGCACCGCACCGCGCGATGCGCTGGTAGTCATCATTGCATAGGCTTGAAGGCTCTCAGAGATTGTGCGCGGGCGCTCTTCTGCAGGCATCCAAGCATCATCGCCTCTCGCCTCCATCGCCGCGCGGCGCTTCGCCAATACATCGTCAGACACATCCAAAGAGATGGAGCGGCCGGGGATATCGATTTCGATCACATCGCCTTCCTCGATCAGAGCGATCGCGCCGCCCTCACCCGCTTCTGGCGATACATGGCCAATCGACAGGCCCGATGTACCTCCGGAAAAGCGCCCATCGGTTAGCAAGGCGCAAGCCGCGCCTAGTCCCTTCGATTTCAAATAGCTGGTCGGATAGAGCATTTCCTGCATACCCGGTCCGCCCTTTGGCCCTTCGTAACGGATAACGATCACATCGCCTTCCTTGATCTGGCCGGTCAGGATTGCCGTCACGCTGTCATCTTGACTTTCAAACACGCGCGCAGGGCCGGTGAATTTGAGGATACTCTCATCCACGCCCGCCGTTTTCACAATGCAGCCATCCAGCGCAATATTGCCGGAGAGAACGGCCAAACCGCCATCCTTGCTAAAGGCATGTTCTGCGCTGCGAATGACGCCATTTTCGCGGTCGGTGTCGAGACTTTCCCAGCGGCGCTCTTGGCTGAACGCTGTTTGCGTGGGCACCCCGCCTGGTGCAGCGGAGAAGAACTCGCGCACTTTGCCATTGTCAGTGCGGCTAATGTCCCAATCATCCAGAGCATCGCCCATGGTGGGGCTGTGCACGGTGGGCAAAGCGGTGTGCAGCAAGCCTGCTTTGTCGAGCTGGCCGAGGATCGACATGATCCCGCCTGCACGGTGAACATCCTCCATGTGGACATCATCTTTGGCAGGCGCGACTTTCGACAGGCACGGCACTCGCCGCGACAATCGGTCAATATCGTCCATGGTGAAATCCACGCCAGCCTCATGCGCAGCGGCGAGCAAATGCAAAACCGTATTGGTCGAGCCGCCCATCGCAATGTCGAGGCTCATCGCATTTTCAAACGCTTCAAAAGTGGCGATATTGCGCGGCAGCACGCTGTCATCGTCTTCCTCGTAATACCGCTTAGCAAGGGCAACGATCAGCCGGCCTGCTCGCAGGAACAATCCCTTGCGATCAGCATGAGTGGCCAAGGTTGAACCATTGCCGGGCAGCGACAATCCCAAAGCCTCTGTCAGGCAATTCATCGAGTTGGCTGTGAACATGCCCGAGCATGAGCCGCAAGTGGGGCAGGCGGCTTTCTCAATTTCGGAAACCTGCGCGTCGGTGAAACTTTCATCAGCGGCGGCAACCATCGCATCGACCAGATCGAGCGCCTTTTCCTTGCCATTCAGAACGACCTTACCCGCTTCCATCGGCCCGCCAGAGACAAAGACAACAGGAATATTGAGGCGCATAGCGGCCATCAACATGCCGGGCGTAATCTTGTCGCAATTGGAGATACACACAAGCGCATCGGCGCAATGCGCATTGGTCATATATTCCACGCTATCGGCGATCAAATCGCGGCTCGGCAGGGAATAGAGCATGCCGTCATGGCCCATCGCAATCCCATCATCGACTGCGATTGTGTTGAATTCCTTGGCGACGCCACCCGCCGCTTCAATCTCGCGCGCGACCATTTGGCCCAGATCTTTTAAGTGAACATGGCCCGGCACAAATTGCGTGAAGGAGTTAGAAATGGCGATGATCGGCTTGCCAAAATCATCATCCTTCATCCCCGTTGCGCGCCACAATCCGCGTGCGCCCGCCATATTGCGGCCATGGGTGGTGGTACGGGAACGATAGGCAGGCATGGTACGAAGCTTTCAATATTGCGTGGGTTCACGCTCTCACTGCCCCTAGTCGAGCGCTAGCGCAACCCTGCCCGCAACATCTGCAATCATTGCCGCCCAGCGCGATTGGTCGGCGCGGTTCGAAATCAAATCCTGCCGAACCTCCAATGCAAGGTAATACCGCCCATGTGCCTCTGCATGGCGGTTCATCGTCGCATTGAGGTCACGCCCTGAATAAGGCTCATTATCGCCGACGGTTAAACCTTGCTCGCCAAACAGGCGGATAGCGTGACGTGCGGCGCGGTCATCTTGATTATAGAGCAGAGCACATTCCCAAGGTCGCGCTGCGTCGCTGGTGGCGAGTTTGGGTGTGAAGCTGTGCAAGGAGATGATCAGCTTGGGGTCGGCCGCCTCCAACCAAGCCTCCAGCGCTGCGTGATAGGGGCGGTAAAACCGGTCCAAGCGGCCTTCTACGTTGGCGCCAATATTGCCGGGGATGAGGTGCCCATCAGATTCCGTTGGCACAACGCCCGCGTGGTCTTCCTCGCGGTGAAGATCGACGACAAGACGGCTGACAGTGGCGATATGCGCGGCAATATTGTGCTGGCGCGCCATCCGGCCAGCGATCCCGCCGACGCCAATATCGACGGCAATGTGCTGCTCCATCAATTCAGGCGCAACGCCGAGCTCCAAATCATCGGGCAAATGGTTGGAGGCATGGTCAGCAACGCACACAATCGTGTCTGCATTCGGCCCGCCGCGCTGCGGCGTGCCGATCTGGCGAAAAGGTAATCCATCTTGCATTGCCCGTTTTCTCATGCGCGCCTCTTTAGCGCAAGGCGCCCGCCATTTGCCACCAATTTGGATGGTTCGCGCGGATTTCAGCGGCAGCGGCATCACGCAGAGCATCTGTTTTATAAAGGGCAAAGCACGTCGCGCCGGAACCTGACATGCGGGCAAGGCTTGGATTGGTGTTTTCCAACGCATCCAAAACATCTCGGATTTGCGGGCATAGCGATATTGCGGGTGCTTCCAAATCATTGCAGCCATACATGGCGATGCTGGAGGCGGGCCCTGCCGGTAAAGTCCCGCGATCTTGGCCGTCCCCGAAACTGGCCCACGCTCTGAACACCGGCCCTGTGGAGAGCGGGATACGCGGATTGACCAGCAAAGTGGCTGTGCCCTTGAGGTCATTACCTACCGGCGCAAGCTCAGTGCCAGTGCCCAGCCCAATCGCCATATCACTGCGCACGCAAGCAGGAACATCTGCGCCAAGCTTTGCCGCGCGCTGCTCCCAATCATCGGGAAGGCCGTGCGTGTCTTCAACCATTCGGAAAATGGCGCCCGCATCCGCCGATCCCCCGCCAAGTCCTGCGGCGACGGGAAGATTTTTCTCCAGAGTAATCGCGAGACCCTCGCTGCGAGGCAGCACAGACAAAGCCCGTGCCACGAGATTATCCATCGGATTATCAATGCCGCCTGCAAATTCACCTGACGTCATGACGCTATCTTGCGCCGCAGGTCTAGCGGTCAGAGTGTCTCCGCAATCAACAAAAGCGAAGAGCGTTTCGAGCACATGATAGCCATCATCTCGGCGTGCACGAATATGCAACGCAAGATTTATCTTGGCGTATGCGGTCTCAGAAAAACTGATCTGCGGCAAAGCGATCAATCACATATTCGGATAGTTAGGCCCGCCACCGCCTTCTGGCGTGACCCAATTGATGTTTTGGTTCGGGTCTTTGATATCGCAAGTTTTGCAATGGACGCAGTTTTGCGAATTGATCTGGAATTTGGGCTCCTGCCCGTCCTCTTGGATCCATTCGTAGACGCCTGCGGGGCAATAGCGATTGGATGGGCCTGCAAAGACCGCAAGTTCGCTATTCTTCTGCAAACCAGCATCGCGCAATTGCAAATGCACTGGCTGGTCTTCGGCATGGTTGGTGTAGCTGAAGGATACGGACGTCAAACGGTCAAAGCTGATTTTGCCATCGGGCTTTGGATAGTCGATGGGTTTGAACAGATCAGCGCGGCCGGTCAGCTCATAATCAGGCTCATGCTTCATAGAAATCGGCAGGCCAATCTTCAGAGTGCGCATCCACATATCTGCACCGGCAATCACAGTACCGAAATCGCCGCCAAACTTGGCAACGGCAGGCTGAGCGTTTTGAACTTTCTTCAGCTCATCCGCAATCCAACTTTCACGTAAAGTGGCTTCATATTCAGATACTTCCGAATGCTCTTTGCCATCACTTATAGCTTGCGCAAGCGCTTCTGCAGCCAGCATGCCGCTCTTCATTGCTGTGTGCGAGCCTTTGATGCGCGGCACGTTTACAAAGCCTGCTGCACAGCCAATCAATGCGCCGCCGGGGAAGGCCAATTTCGGCACAGATTGCCAGCCGCCCTCGTTAATGGCCCGCGCGCCGTAAGCAACGCGCTTGCCGCCTTCTAAATATTCGCGGATCGCAGGGTGCGTTTTCCAACGCTGGAACTCTTCAAACGGCGAGACGTATGGGTTTTTGTAGTCGAGCGCGGTAACAAAACCGATGGCAATTTGCCCGTCAGCCTGATGGTAGAGGAAGCCCCCGCCCCAGCTATCGCTTTCCGACAAGGGCCAACCTTGCGTGTGGATCACGCGGCCCGGCACATGCTTGGCCGGATCAATGTCCCAAATTTCCTTAATGCCAAGGCCGTAAACCTGCGGCTCGCAATTGGCCTCAAGGTCGTATTTCGCCTTCATTTCCTTGGTCAATGAACCGCGCGCGCCCTCTGCGAACAGAGTGTATTTCGCCTCGATTTCCATGCCCGGCTGATAGTCAGGCTTGTGACTGCCATCCTCGGCAATGCCCATGTCCTGCGTGATAACGCCGCGCACTGCGCCCTTATCGTCGAACATGACTTCATTGGCGGGGAAGCCGGGGAAGACCATCACGCCTAGACCTTCGGCCTGTTCGCCCAGCCAGCGGGTCATATTGCCCAGCGAACCGGTGTAGCAGCCATTATTGCTCATCAAAGGCGGCATCATGATGTGCGGCATGTTAAACTTCGCGCCCTTGGTCAGGGCCCAGTGCCAATTGTCGGTCACAGGCGTCTGCGACATCGGGCAATCCATATCGCGCCATTCAGGCAAAAGCTCCTCCAGAGCCTTGGGATCAACGACTGCACCGGAAAGGATATGCGCCCCGATTTCAGAGCCCTTTTCCAGCACCACCACTTCGAGCTCTTCATTGAGCTGCTTAAGCCGGATTGCCGCCGATAGACCCGCTGGTCCGCCGCCTACAATCACCACATCGCATGGCATGGATTCCCGTTCGCTCATCTCGCGCTTCCTATCTAACCGATAAATTCGTGTTCAAACTCGCCATAAGCCTTGATTGCTGCGCCTTTGAAGGTCAAGACCCGCTTTAAGCAATATGACCGAGCAGCCCCCCTCTTTAGCCGATCAATTCGGTGCAGCCATCGCATGGTGGCGCGGTGCAGGCGTCGACTTTGACTTTGCCGATGACGCTACGGATTGGCTTGCCGAGGCAGAGGCGGCTAAGCCAGCTAAAGCTGCGCTCGCCAAACGCGCCACTAAGCCAGAACCAGAACCGGAGAAAAAACCGGAAATTTTGCGGATTTTGCCGCAAGCCGGTGCACCTAACAATTTGGATGCGTTTCATGCGTGGTGGATGGAAGACCCCGCTCTGGATGCTATCGGGCCGCGCGGACGTGTTGCGGCTCGCGGTGAAGTAGGCGCTGAGCTGATGGTTCTGGTGCCCGATCCAGCGGGTGATGATGGCGCGCAATTGTTGAGCGGCGCTCAGGGGCAATTGCTCGAGAAAATCCTCAAGGCCAGCGCGATAGAACCCAGCGATGTTTACTATGCCTCCGCCCTGCCGCGCCACACGCCCATGGCGGATGGAGCCGATTTGGCAGCCAAAGGCTACGCCGAAGTGCTGCATTTGCACATTGCTTTGGCCCGTCCAAAACGCATACTTGCCTTCGGTTCACACATCCTACCGCTTTTGCAGCACGGAGCGGCGGAAGAACTGCAAAAAGAGGCTGGTAGTTTACAACAAATTAACCATGACAACCGCACAACCCCGTTGTTCGTTGCACAGAGCCTCGGCGGCTTGATGGGATCACCATCATTGAAAGCTAGGTTCTGGCGTCACTGGGTAAAAATACGGAATGGTTGGTTTGATGAACAATAAGAATAGCTGGCAAATTGCAAAACTGTGTCTCGCTGGCTTCGTTGGAGTGGCGGCCCTGCCCGCCAGCGCCAATTCCAGCTCCGACAATTTCCGCATGTCCGAACGCGGCAGCGCAATCCCCACCGTTCTCAGCAATTCAGAGCAACGCTTTTACCGCGACCTGTTCGGCGCAATTGATCGCCAGCAATGGGACCGCGTAGAAAACATGCTCAATTCGCGCCAAGGCGGCTTGCTTCACCAAGTTGCCAGAGCGGAATATTACACACATGCCAACAGCCCAAAGGTCAGCGCGGGTCAAATCGCTGGCTGGTTTAATGCCGGAACATCGCTTCCCCAAGCAGCGCAGCTAAGCCGTTTGGGCGAACGCCGCGGCCTATCTGGTATTCCAGCCCTGCCGCAAACCCGCAATTTTTCGCGCCAACCTTATGCATCCAAACGCATACGGCCCAAGAGCGTCAAAGACGGCACAATGTCCAGCCGCACGCGGTCTGCAATCCTCGACAGGATTAAGAATGATGATCCCTATGGCGCGCAAAGCCTGCTCCAAGGCGTTGATGCATCACTTAGCTCAGCAGCGCGTGCCGAATGGCGCCAGCGTGTTGCTTGGAGCTTCTATATTGAGAACAATGACCAAGCCGCCCTTTCGCTTGCCCGCACCGTTAGCCAAGGTTCCGGCGCATGGGTTGCAGAAGGCGAATGGGTCGCCGGTCTTGCCGCATGGCGCTTGAACAATTGCGCGGCTGCCGCTGATGCCTTTGCACGCGGCGCGCAGCGATCTACCAATATCGAACTGACCGCAGCCTCGCATTATTGGGCCGGACGCAGCTATATGCGTTGCCGCCGCCCGGGTGATGCCGATGAGCAATTGCGTATGGCCGCGCGTTCGGACGAAACGCTTTATGGCATGCTTGCAATGGAGCAGCTAGGCATTCGTCTTCCAGAAGGCGAGCAAGGCGCAAAGCTAAGCCGCCAAGATTGGCAGAACCTTCGCAATAATTCTAATGTCAAAGTGGCCGCTGGCCTTGCACAAATTGGCCGCAGCAAGCTCGCCGATGAAGTGCTTCGCCATCAAGCAAAGATCGGCAGCCCGCAAGAATATCAGGCGCTTTCCCGCTTTGCCCGCGAGCTCGGCATGCCCGCCACGCAATTGTGGATGGCGCATAATGCCCCGCGCGGAACAGTTTCTGAGCGCGCAATGCGTTATCCCGTCGCCAATTGGCAGCCCAGCAATGGCTGGCGCGTCGACCCGAGCCTCGCCTTTGCGCACACTTTGCAAGAATCCAATTTCCGCGCTTCTGTCGTCAGCCCAGCGGGCGCACGCGGCCTGATGCAAATCATGCCAGCGGCGGCGCGCGATCATGCTTCCAAATTGGGCGTGCGCGGCACGGCGAGCGATCTGTCCAAGCCAGAGGTCAATCTTGCCTTTGGTCAAGAACATCTCGCCATGCTGGGCGATAGCGGCGCGACCCAAGGCAAATTGCCCAAGATCATGGCCGCTTATAACGCTGGCCTGCGCCCCATCTCTCGCTGGAATAGCGAGATCAATGATAAGAATGATCCGCTGCTCTATATGGAGTCGATCCCTTATTGGGAAACGCGCGGCTATGTCTCTATCGTGATGCGCAATTACTGGATGTATCAGCGCGCAGAGGGCCAAGACTCGCCTGCGCGTCAAGCGATGGCACAGGGCAAATGGCCCGGCTTTCCGCAGCCGCAGACTTATCGCACAGCCTCTCGGATGATTGAGCGCCCAGCGCCTGCACCGGTATCGGTGTCAGCATCCACGTCCGGTCCGGTGATTGAGAAATCCATTGCCGAGCAAATGGCCTCACAACCGGCTGCGCAAGTCTCCACTGAAGAGACGCAAATTGGCGGTTGATACGTCCCGCGAATTTAAGCCGATACGTATTGCGCTCGTGACCGTTTCGGACACGCGCACAGCCGAAAATGACACCTCCGGCGAAATCCTCGCCCAGCGGATCACAGATGCCGGCCACACATTGGCGGAGCGCGTGATTGAAATTGACGATGCGAGCGTTTTAGAAGCGCGCTTCAACGCATGGATCGATGATGCGAGCATTGACGCGATTGTCTCCACCGGCGGCACGGGGCTTACGGGCCGCGATGTTACGCCGGAGGCTTTGGCCCGCGTCCAAGACAAAGAGATCCCAGGTTTCGGCGAATTGTTCCGCTACCTAAGCTTCAAAACCATCGGCACCAGCACCGTGCAAAGCCGCGCTTTGGCGGTTGTCGCACGCGGCACATATCTATTCGCCCTACCCGGCTCCAATGGCGCGGTGAAGGATGGATGGGACGGAATTTTGGCTGAGCAATTGGACAGCCGCAATCGCCCATGCAACTTTGTGGAATTGATGCCGAGGCTCAAAGAGAAATAGCGTAATACGCTAGCTCGCTGGCTTACTCGCCGGGGTTAAAAGTGCTCATTGAGCCTTCAAGATCACCAGAAGCCGGCATGGCAGGCTTGTCGCCATAACCTTTTACTACAGCGGCCATAACCTGTGTGTCATCAGAGCTTCTGCGCCCGCTGCTGCCGGTTAGGTCTTGGAGCTTATCGCCCATATATTCGACCATTTGCATGATCTTGCCTTTTTGCTTGGCCGGTTTGATCCGCACTTGCGATTTGGAAGTGACAACAACGAATTTATCGCCGCGCGCCAATACGGCTCGCCCGCTCTTGCTGGTGCGAACAACATCACCAATTTGCAGGCGTGTACCTTCTGCACCGTAAACAGATTGGCCGCCGCGGATGATCGACACTTGCCCATCGGTTTCAGAAATAGCCCAACCAGAATCATTCGCCCAAGCAGCGCTACTCGAAAGAAGAGCGACTGCGACGCATAGGCTTTTTGAAAGTTTGATCATGGCTTTGTCCCCGTTGTCCATAACACCGAATATGATGCTGGTTTAGAGACAGGATTTTACACTTGCATTGACCCGGTTGGATAATGGCGGGTGTCGATTGTTGGTTAATTGAGTTTGTGGGCGAAAAGGTTTATTCTTCGATCCGCAAAACGATAGCCTCCGCGACGATCCCCGCTTCCCATAGATAGAACTTTCCAGCCGATCGAAATTTACCGGCGGCTTCTTCGCCGAGCAGGAAATAGAAGTCAGCGATTGCAGTATTCCCCGGATCAACCCAATTACGGTCGAAAATTACTGCGGCGTCATTGGCAACGCTACTCTCTTGCGTGAGCTTGCAAGGAAAACCAATGCCTGATGGAACCGGAGTTTTTCGTCCACCATCTTCTAGTGCGTAGAAAAGAACTTCAGCCCTAAGATCAGGCGTCCTTTTTTTAAGCTCGGCAACCCTTTCGGTCAATCCACTATGCGGAAGATCATTCACCCGAAGCCATCCCCGCCAACGCCCGGTTTGAACCGGATCAATCGGCTATCAACCAGAGCGGCACCGCGGTTCACCACAGCCTTCTGATAATCGGCATCCATCACCATTTCCAAGAACGCCGATCCGCCGGGATATTCGGCGACAAAGCCATCATCCCAATGCTTATCATCAGGCCCCGTCACCATAGTTTGAAACGCGCCGCGCCATGCAATCGTACCGCCCACGCGGCGGAAAATTGGGCCGGAGGTTTTGCCATATTCTTCGTAAGCCCGCCGCCCGCTCCAGCCATTGCCGTGATGCTCGTGCCCTTGCGGATATTCTGCAAGCTCGCGGAACCGCAGCAGGTTGAGCATGTGGATCGGCTCATCGCGCGGTAAGTCTTTGAAGGCTTTCCAATGATGCGGTGATGGATCGATAAAATAGGTCATGCTCGTCTCTCCTCAAACGTCAATTTCGCGCCATTCACCGGGCGCCAAACCTTCCACTGTCCAATCCCCCACACTCCAGCGCACCAGCCGCAAAGTCGGATATCCAACAGCCGCCGTCATCCGGCGCACTTGGCGATTTTTGCCTTCCGAAATGCAGAGCGAAAGCCAACTATCAGCCACGCTTTTGCGGAAGCGGATTGGCGGATCTCGGTCCCATAGTACGGGCGTATCTATCGCCTTGACCTCAGCTGGCCTCGTTTGGCCGTCTTTCAACGCGACACCTCTGCGCAAATTATCAAGCGCCGGTGCGTCCGGCACGCCTTCAACCTGCGCAAGATAGGTTTTCGCGGTTTTGTAACGCGGCTCTGCAATGCGCGCCTGCAAGCGTCCATCATCGGTGAGTAGCAGTAAGCCCTCGCTATCCTTATCAAGCCGCCCCGCCGGATAGACCGCCGGCACATCAACCAGATGCGCCAGCGTATCGTCCGCGCCGTCTTTCCCGCCGCTAAATTGCGAGAGCACACCAAACGGCTTGTTCAGCAGGATAAGGCGAGAAATTACGGACTCTCCACTAGTGGCCTCAAGCGCCTTCGAGCGAGTAATCGGCAAAGCGCGCGCGTAGATCTTTCTTGCTGATCTTGCCGGTGGCGGTGTGCGGAATATCATCCACAAACTCGACCGCATCCGGCATCCACCATTTCGCAATCAACGGCTTGAGGTGATCCATCACAGCATCGGCCGTCACATCCTCGCTTTCTTTCTTGACCACGAACAATACGGGGCGCTCGTCCCATTTGGAATGGTACATGCCCACGCAGGCTGCTTCTGCCACTCCGGGGCAACCGACCGCTGCGTTTTCAAGCTCCACTGAGCTGATCCATTCGCCGCCCGATTTGATCACATCCTTGGTGCGGTCGGTCAGCTGCAAAGTGCCATCAGGATGGATGATGCCCACATCGCCGGTATCGAACCAACCATCATTGCTGGTTGCGTCTTCCTCCGCCTTGAAATAGCGGCGAATAATCCAGGGCCCGCGAATTTGCAGAGCGCCGGATGCCTCGCCATCGCGCGGCAGTTCCGTGACATTGTCATCGAGGTCCACCGTGCGCAATTCTACGCCAAAGATTGGGCGGCCTTGCATGGCGGTCTTGTCGACTTTCTCATCGAATGAAAGCTCATCCCAATCCGATGTCGGCCCGCCGACAGTGCCAATCGGTGAGGTCTCGGTCATTCCCCAAGCGTGCTGAACGCGGGTGCCGTTTTTCATCAAGCGCTCAATCATAAAGCGCGGACAAGCAGAGCCGCCAATCGTTGCGGCTTTCAATGGCGGCAGATCAATTTTCTGCGCGTCGCAATATTGGAAATGTGCCAGCCAAACAGTCGGCACGCCCGCACTGTCAGTGACTTTCTCGCGGATCATAAGCTCATGCAATACCGCAGGATCATTCACCGCGCTAAAGACGAATTTGATCCCCGCCATCGCGCCAGCATAAGGAAGGCCCCAGCTTGCCGCGTGAAACATGGGCACGACCGGCAACATGCAGGAAGCTGGGCCAAAGTTGAACGCCGATGGCTGCAATCCGGCCATGGCATGCATGACGGTGGAGCGATGCTCGTACTGAACGCCCTTGGGATTGCCGGTGGTCCCAGAAGTGTAGCACAGCATGCATGGATCGCGCTCTGTGCCTTCTGCCCAAGTGTATTCGCCATCTTGCGCACCAATCCAGCTTTCGAACGCATGACCATCAAAACCGTCTGCAGGATCATAGCAAACATAATGCTCAATCGTCGTCCACCGGTCACGCATTTTGTCGACGATGGGTTGAAACGCGGCATCATAGAGCAGCACTTTGTCCTCGGCGTGATTGACGATATATTCCAGCTGATCGTCAAACAGGCGCGGGTTCACAGTGTGCAAGACACCGCCCATGCCAGCAACGCCGTACCAGCTCACCAAATGGCGCGAATGGTTCATTGCAAGCGAAGCAACGCGGTCGCCCTTTTTCACGCCAAGCGCTTCCAAAGCCTGCGCCATTTTCAGCGCATCGCGGCGAATGCCCGCCCAATTGGTGCGCGTTTCCTGACCATCGGCCCAGCGCGTCACAATCTCGCGCGTTCCGCTTTCACGCGCGGCGGCGTCAATCACATGAGTGACCCGCATCGTCCAATCTTGCATTGCTCCAAGCATTTTTGCCCTCTCTCCGTTTTTCATCGCCCGGTTTGCCCGTGGCTCGTTTTATCTATTGTCCGGTTTATTCGTTGCAAACCATTCATGCCGGTGCGCATAACGGTTTGCAATCGAAACTCTTCAACGCAGGCTGCGATTAACATTTTTGATCTTATACACACTACCAAGGTGAGTTTTGTGGAGTTCTCCACCCTCGACCGCGACAGCTTGCATATCCATGTTTCCGTCTTAGCTTACTTGCTCGCATGTTTTGTACTTCGCGCCAAAGCGTATGATTTGCGGCCATGGTTTGCCGTTATCGCGCTGGCGGTGTTTGGCGAATATGTGGACGGGCAGAGCGTCTTGAAGAACGGCTATCCCGACTATCCAAATCAAGCGACGCTTTGGCATTTTCACGGCAAAGATATGATCAACACCATGATCGCGCCGACAATATTGTGGCTGGCGGCACGCTTTACGCGCGTGTTTGAAAAGCGCGTGGCGCCTGAGGAAGTTCCGGTCGATGAGGTGGAAAATAGCGACGAAAACTAAGCCACCAATTTCAAATCCGCTCGGCCAGCGCGCGCAGGTTTCAGCTCTACTTTGCGCAAGCCTTCGATCATTTGCAGCCGCTCAGCCATTTCCCCGTCCAGCTTGAAATTGCGCCCAAGCCAGAGCGATGGATTGCCATGCTCTTCGATTAGCAAACGCACAACAACCTCGCCGTGTGCCTCCTCATCGCCAGCACCCAGTTCAAGTTGCAGAGCCTGCAAAGCCTCCTCGCTCATCACGTCCAGGCTCAGGATCATGCGGGTCGCGCCGCGCACTTCCTCCAATGGCCGCGCGCCGCGAACGGTAATGCGCGGAGGCTCATCGGGATTGGGCGAATCCAATTCCACTGTTAGCAGCAAGCATGTGCCATCCTCGGCCCATTTGGCGAACTGACCCACAAGCGATTCTTCAAAGCAAGCAGCGCGGAATTGGCCCGACTGATCAGAAAACTCCGCGCGAATGAACTCTGCCCCGCGTTTGGTGCGGCCTTTGTCCACGCCCTCCACCATCGCGGCCATTTGCGCAGAAGCGCGCCCACCCGCAGGTGCGCCCGCTTCCATCAAATTCTGGAACGTGCGCGCGCCATTGGCTGAGGCCACAGCACGGTGTTGCTGGACAGGATGGGCAGAGAAATAAAACCCGAAATTCTCGCGCTCTTTCGCCATACGTTCTGCGCGCGGCCATTCCGGCGTCGGTTGCAGGCGCAGTTCTTGCGCGGGCGCATCCTCGCCGCCAAACAACCCTGCCTGACCGCTGCTGCGTTCGCGCTCGGCCGCATCGGCAATACCCAGCAGCAAATCTGCATTTCCAAGGATCGCGGCCCGGTTTGGCTCCAACCCGTCAAGCGCACCCGCTCCGGCGAGCCCTTCCAATTGCCGCCGGTTCATGGAGCCTTGCGGCATGCGCTCGAACAAATCCTCTAGGTTTTCAAATGTGCCGCTGCCTTCGCGTTCGGCAACGATCGCATCCATCGCCTTCTCGCCAACATTGCGAATACCAGCGAGCGCATAGCGAATGCCGTAACCATCATCTGTTTGTTCAACGGTAAAGCGCGCTTCGGAGGCATTGATATCTGGCGCCAAAACCTCGATCCCGCCACGATCATTGGGATAACGCCGCGCATCATCGACAAAGATCGTGAGTTTTTCAGACTGGTGCATATCGAAGCACATAGAGGCGGCGTAAAACTCCTCTGGATAATGCGCTTTGAGCCAAGCGGTTTGATAGGCCAGCAGAGCATAGGCCGCCGCGTGCGATTTGTTGAAACCATAGCCTGCGAACTTGTCGATCAAATCGAACAATTCATTGGCTTGCTTGGCTTCAATATCCGAGTATTTTTTGCAGCCCTCAACAAACCGCGTGCGTTGCGCATCCATTTCAGCCTGCACCTTTTTACCCATAGCGCGGCGAAGCAAATCCGCATCGCCGAGCGAATATCCAGCAAGGATCTGCGCAGCCTGCATCACCTGTTCCTGATAGACAAAAATCCCGTAAGTCTCTGCCAAAATGCCTTCCAGCTTGGGATGCGGAAACTCAATCTCAGCCTCGCCATTCTTACGTTTTCCGAACAGCGGAATATTATCCATTGGGCCGGGACGATAGAGCGAGACGAGCGCGATAATGTCGCCGAAATTGGTGGGTTTCACCGCAGATAGCGTGCGCCGCATGCCGTCAGATTCAAGCTGGAAAACGCCGACCGTATTGCCCGATTGCAGCAGGTCGTAAACGGCGGTGTCATCCCACTCGAGCGTGCCGAGATCGAGAGTGATCCCGCGCTTTTCGAGCAGATCCACAGCCTTGCGCAAAACCGACAGAGTCTTCAGCCCGAGGAAATCGAACTTCACCAAGCCGGAGGATTCGACATGCTTCATATCGAACTGTGTCACCGGCATATCGGAGCGCGGATCTCGGTAGAGCGGCACCAGCTGCGCCAGCGGCCTATCGCCAATCACAACGCCCGCTGCGTGGGTGGAGCTATTGCGCGGCAGACCTTCCAATTGCATCGCTAGATCGACAAGCCGCTTTACATCATTGTCATTGTTATATTCCGCCTTGAAATCAGCTGCGCCATTCAGCGCGCGCGGCAGAGTCCATGGATCGGTTGGATGGTTCGGTACCATTTTGCAGAGGCGGTCAACATGACCGTAACTCATTTGCAAAATCCGGCCGCAATCGCGCAGCACAGCGCGCGCTTTTAGCTTACCGAAAGTGATGATTTGCGCGACGTGATCATCGCCATATTTCTGCTGAACATAGCGGATAACTTCGCCGCGGCGTGTCTCGCAAAAATCGATATCAAAGTCAGGCATGGAGACGCGTTCTGGATTCAAGAACCGCTCAAACAGAAGGCCCAATTTGATCGGATCAAGATCGGTAATCGTAAGCGCCCAAGCCACTAGACTGCCCGCACCAGAACCACGACCCGGGCCCACCGGAATGCCATTATCCTTAGCCCATTTGATGAAGTCCGCAACGATCAAGAAATAGCCAGGGAAGCCCATACCCACGATAATCTCAACTTCGAAATCAAGCCGGTCGAAATATTCCTTGCGCTCTTCCTCGCTTAGCTCGCCATAAGGGGCGAGGCGATCTTCCAAACCCTTGCGCGCATCATCCGCCAACGCCTTCGCCTCGCCTTCCAAATCACCAGCCAGACTGGGCAAAATTGGGTCGCGGTTGGGCGGCGCATAGGCGCAGCGCTGGGCAATCGTCAGCGTGTTGGCAGTGGCCTCTGGCAAATCAGCAAAAGCCTCTTCCATCATCGCCGCGGATTTAACGAAACTCTGCCGATTGGAGCGCGCGCGGTCCTCTGCTTCAATATGGGTGGAGCCTGCAATGCACAGCATCGCATCATGCGCGCCGTGGAAATGCGGCTCTGCATAATGCGCAGGGTTTGTCGCGACCAAGGGCAAATCGCGGGCATAAGCCAGATCAATCAGAGCCGCCTCGCCCGCTTGCGCCGCGGCTTCACCGCTACGCGCCAATTCAATATAAAGCCGGTCTGGGAACAGCGCCTGCAGCCTGTCACACAGAGCGCCAGCGTGATCTATTTGCCCTTCTGCCAATAGCCGCGTCAGGCCGCCTTCACCCGCCCCCGTTAGCGCGATCAACCCGTCCGTGTGCCCTTGCAAATCATCCAAAGAAACATGCGGCTCAAGCTCCAATGGCCGCGCCAAATGTGCATGGCTGACAAGGTGGCACAAATTGTCATAGCCAGCCTCATCCTGAGCATAGAGCGGCAAGTAATCGACGGGGGGTGTTTCTTCGCCTTCGCGTCCCTCACGAACCACGCCCAGCAGCGTGCCGATAATAGGTTGAATGCCTTCGCTTACGCAGGCTTTGGCAAACATCACCGCGCCATAAAGCCCATTGCGGTCGCAAATAGCGATGGCGGGATAACCGCGTTCTTTTGCCAATTTCGCAATGGCTTTGGGGTCAATTGCCCCTTCCAACATGGAATAGGAAGATAAGACGCGCAAAGGGACAAAGGGAGCAAAAGCCATAGGCATCACTCTATTGATAGCGCGGAAAATCTAAAGCCTTCGCGCGGCCAATTTCTCCACAGCTAGTGGATAGATTTAGAGCAATTTTTCGATGTCTTTCGCAATCGCTTCAGGCTTGTCCTGAGGACCATAACGCTCGACCACTTCGCCATCGCGGTTGATCAGGAATTTGGTGAAGTTCCATTTGATGCCCTTGGAGCCCATCAGACCCTTGGCCTCGCCCTTCATCCAATCATATAGCGGCGAGGCATCCGGTCCGTTCACGTCCACTTTTGCCATCAGCGGAAAAGTGACGCCGTGGTTCAATTTGCAGAACTCAGCAATTTCATCGGCATCGCCCGGTTCTTGCCCGCCGAATTGATTGCAGGGAAATCCGAGAACCTCGAAACCTTTGTCTTTGAATTGCTGAAAAACCTTCTCCAGCCCGTCATATTGCGGGGTAAAGCCGCATTTGGATGCGGTGTTAACGACCAGCAGAACCTGACCTTTTTTGGATGCCAAATCGAGCTCTTCACCGCGATTTGTCTTGACGGTGAAATCAGCAATAGAGGTCATACAAGCTTTCCTTCATGCAAGCGCAGAACCCGGTCCATTCGGGCAGCAAGGCGTTCATTATGGGTTGCAACCAAAGCCGCGCTGCCTTCGCCGCGAACCAATTCCAAAAACTGGCCAAGCACGCGGTCAGAGGTCACTTCATCGAGATTGCCAGTGGGCTCATCCGCCAGAACAAGCGTTGGCCTATTCGCCAAAGCCCGAGCCACGGCAACACGCTGCTGCTCACCGCCTGAGAGCTGGCTTGGCCGGTGGGTGAGCCGGTGTTCGAGGCCCAATGCGCTCAATAAGTGTTCGGCCCGCGCATCTGCGGAGCTTCGGTCAGCGCCCGCCACCATTTGCGGCATGACGACATTTTCGAGCGCGTTGAAATCAGGCAAAAGGTGATGGAATTGATAGACGAAGCCCAGATGATCGCGCCGAACCTTCGTGCGACCGTCAGATGGAAGCAGGCTGGCCTCAATACCCGCAATCGCGATCGAGCCGCTAAAGCCGCCCTCTAGCAATCCAACTGCTTGCAGCATTGTCGACTTGCCGGAACCCGACGGCCCAAGCAGAGCAACAATCTCGCCCGGCTGCACAGTCAGATCGACGCCGCGCAAAACCTCAATGACTTCACCGCCTTGCTCGAAGCTGCGCTCAACGCCGGCCAATTTTACGACGGGATCACTCATAGCGAAGCACCTGAACTGGATCAGTATTGGCCGCCTTGAACGCGGGATACAATGTGGCGAGGAAGCTGAGGATCAGGGCAAGCGCAACGATCCCTGCAACTTCCCACGGATCTGTTCGCGCTGGCAATGTGGAGAGGAAACGCACCTCTGGGTCCCACAATTCTTGCCCCGTCACCCATGCAAAGAAGCTGACGATGGGCTCGCGGAAGAACAGAATGACAAAGCCGAGGATCAGCCCAACCACTGTGCCGATTGTACCGACGGTGAAGCCTGTAGTCACAAAAATCTTGAGAATGGAGCGCCGCGTTGCGCCCATTGTGCGCATGATCGCAATATCGCGGGTCTTTGCCCGCGCAAGCATCACTAAACTAGAAAGAATATTAAAAGCCGCCACTAGAACAATGAAACTCAATGCAAAAAACATCACAACACGCTCGACTTGAATGGCTTCAAATAAGGCCGAGTTGATCGTTTTCCAATCGGATACCACCGCTTTGCCTGTTACCGCCTTTTGCACAGGCTCAATAATTTCGCCCACGCGGTCGGGATCGGTAACTGTCACCTCGATCATGCCAATGCTGTCGCCGATTAGCAGCAGCGTTTGCGCATCCTCCATCGGCATCACAACAAAGGCTTGGTCGTAATCGTAGATGCCAACTTCGAAGATGGCGGAGACCTTGTAGCCAATCTGACGCGGCACAGTTCCGAAAGGTGTCGAGCGCCCCTGAGGATTGATAATCGTGATCGTATCGCCAACCCGCGCGCCGATATTCTGCGCTAGGCGTACGCCGATGGCGACATTGCTTGCGCCCGATCTCAGCTCGCTAATATTGCCCATCACGACTTTGTCGGCGAGGCTGGCAATATCATCCTTGGTGTTGCCGCGAACGAGGATCGCCTCAACCCGCCCGTTAAAGCTGGTAAGCAATGGCTGCTCAATCAGTGGGGATGCTTCGACAACGCCTTCTGTGGAACGCACCTGCTCCAGCACATTTTCCCAATTCTCCAGCTTACCGCCATAAGCTTGGACAATGGCATGGCCGTTCAGCCCCACGATCTTGTCGAACAATTCTGCGCGAAAGCCGTTCATCACGCTCATCACGACGACCAGCAATGCGACGGAAAGCATAACAACGCCCACGCTGATTCCTGCGACCAGTGCGATAAAGCGCTCACCCCCACCCGGGAGCAAATAGCGACTGGCGATCATTCGTTCAAAGGGTGAAAGCAGCAAAACAAAAGCTTCTTGTGTGACTGGTGATGAACCCGCGATGTAGGGGGGCGAACAGCCGCGCGCAATGCGCACATGCGTTCTGATTGTGGATGCGTCGTTTAACGGCGGCAATCACCTCTTGTAATTAAACCGTAACATGGCCATTGACGCGGCTCCTTATTCGTCATGCAAAACAGGCAGGCTTGGCCATGAATGTGACCCACCCTTTCCTCAACTCCGATGGCGATAAGCTTCGCGAGGAATGCGGCGTCTTTGGCGCCATAAACGCATCCGACGCCTCCGCTGTGACAGCGCTCGGCCTTCACGCTTTGCAGCACCGCGGGCAGGAGGCCGCCGGCATCACCAGCTATGATGGTGACAGGTTCTATTCTGTGCGCGGCACGGGCCATGTTGCCGACAATTTCTCAACCGAAGAAGCGCTGGCGGAACTGTCCGGCCATATGGCAGCAGGCCATGTGCGCTATTCCACCACGGGCGGGTCTGGCTTGCGCAATGTTCAGCCGCTTTACGCTGATCTTGCCAGCGGCGGATTTGCTGTGGCGCACAATGGCAATATATCCAATGCGCGCACCTTGCGTGATGATATGGTTCGGCGCGGAGCAATTTTTCAATCGACCTCCGACACAGAAGTGATCATCCACCTCGTCGCGACGAGTCGCTACCCCACTATGGTAGACCGCTTGGTTGATGCTTTGCGGATGGTCGAAGGGGCCTATTCCCTGATCGTGATGACGCCAGAGGGAATGATCGCCTGCCGCGACCCTTACGGTATTCGCCCGCTTGTGATGGGCAAAGTCGGAGATGCGACAGTCTTCGCCAGCGAAAGCGTAGCCTTTGATGTTATCGGCGCGGAAATGATCCGAGAGGTAGAGCCGGGCGAACTCATTCACGTTGGCTTTGATGGCTCAATTGAAACGCTGCATCCGTTCGGCAATATCAAGCCGCGCCCCTGCATCTTTGAGCATGTCTATTTCAGCCGTCCAGATTCTGTGTTCGCCGGGCAATCGGTCTATTCCTCGCGCAAATCTATCGGCGTTGAATTGGCGATTGAAAGCCCCGCAGATGTCGATCTGGTTATTCCTGTTCCTGATAGCGGCGTTCCGGCTGCCATTGGCTACGCACAGGAAGCAGGAGTGCCGTTTGAGCTGGGCATTATCCGCTCGCACTATGTCGGACGCACCTTTATTCAGCCAACCGATGGCGCACGAACATCCAGCGTATCGCTCAAACACAATGCCAATCGCGCGCTGATCGAAGGCAAGCGCATCGTGCTGATTGACGATTCTCTTGTACGCGGAACCACCAGCATCAAAATCGTGCAAATGATGCGCGATGCCGGCGCAACCGAAGTGCATTTCCGGGTTGCCAGCCCGCCTTTCGCGCACAGCTGCTTCTACGGTGTCGATACGCCAGAGCGAGAAAAGCTGCTGGCTGCACGCATGGAATTGGAACCGATGCGCGAATATATTGGCGCAGACAGCCTCGCCTTTATTTCCATCGACGGGCTTTACCGGGCGGTCGGTTCCGACAAGCGCGAAAGCGAATGCCCGCAGTTCTGCGATGCCTGCTTTACCGGCGACTACCCTACCCCGCTCACGGATTTCACCGCGAGCAAAGAGAAATCCGCGCAGCTAAGCTTTTCCGACCACAAGGCAGACACATGAGCGAGAGCAAACCGTTTGAAGGGCGCCTCGCCCTAATCACTGGCGCAAGCAAGGGCATTGGGGCTGCAACAGCCAAAGCGCTGGCGGCAAAGGGCGCGCATGTGATCCTGACCGCGCGCGATGTTAAAAAGCTTGAGGCGGTTGAGGACGAGATTCATGCAATTGGCGGCACCTCCACCATTGCTCCGATTGATTTGACCGAAAGCGATGCCGTTGCGCGGCTTGCCAATGCAATCGCAGGGCGCTGGGACACCCTTGATTATATGGTGCTGTCGGCGGCCTATTTGCCGCATTTGACGCCGGTGACACAGATTGATCCCAAGCAATTCAACCAGGCTTTGATGACCAATGTGGTGGCGACGCAGGCGATACTTGCCGCGTTTGACCCGATGATGAAGCGCGCAGAGGCGGCCCGCATCATTGGCCTAACCTCCAGCGTTGGTGAAGGCCCCCGCGCTTTCTGGTCAGCCTATGGCTCGACAAAAGCAGCCTTTGACAATTTGCTCAGCGCTTACGGCCAAGAAGTCGCAAAGCTTGGCGATATCCGCGTTGCTATTCTCGACCCGGGCGCGACCCGCACTGATATGCGCGCGCGCGCTTATCCCGGCGAGGATCCAGCGACTGTCAAACCGGCTGAAGACGTGGCCGCACGCATTGCTGAATTGCTGGAGGCTGGATTTGAAACCGGTCACAAGGAACGCGTCGCGAGTCGCTGATCTTTGCAGGCTGTCTCCGCACATCCTTAATTTTGCGTAACCCCATTTCGAAAGTGCTTGGCAAGTGTGCCTTGGCAAAACCTGCATGCTGCCTGGCATCCTGCTGGACAGTTTCTGGCGTTTTGCCTGATTGCCGTCCTGACGACTGGACGGGGTTCGAACAAGAGTATGCACGCAATGCAATCAGCGATTGATCGATATCAGTTTGCCGCACAAGAGGACCGCTGTTCTCCGCGCACGCGGCTAGAGATACCTGCGCAATTGCGGGCCTCTGGCGGCCGCGCCTTTCAAACTATCGTCCATGATTTGTCGATATCTGGATTTTCCGCGCGCTCAATCAACCGCATGCATGTTGGTCAATTGTGCTGGCTGACGCTGCCGGGCATGGGCTCCATGCAGGGTGAGATCATCTGGTGGGAAGACTGCCTAGCGGGCTGCGCATTTAGTGATTTGATGAGCCCCATTGTGCATGAGAATTTGCTCAAACAATTTGCGCCTAACGCGCGTTAAACTCACCTGCGAATAGGTAGATTATTCAGCGGTCGCCGGCTCGCCTATTTCTTGCCCAACACCCATTGCATCAATCGCGGCCTGCACTGTTTTGTAGAATTCTTGGCGCTGCGCTCCGACATCATCACCGGTTGCTTTGGGCCAATTGCTATTAGAGGCAATCACTAGGCGCCTTGCCGGGTCGATAAAAATGCCCTGTCCAAATATCCCTTGAGCGGCATAGCTGCCATCATCATAGGTCCACCATTGATAGCCATAACCGTGTCCAGGCGCACCGATGTCAGCCTGCTTTGTCGTGGCCGCAGCAATCCAACCCTGTGGAACAATGCTCGCCCCATCAATTTTCGCGCCGTCCAAAATGAACTGGCCAAAGCGCGCCATATCGCGCGTTGCCGCCTGTATGCAGCAACCGCTAATCTCTGCACCGGTTGAGCCAAGCAGCCATGTTGCATCCTGCTGCATTCCGTAAGGCGACCAAACTTTCTCTGACAGATATTCCGCCAGAGTTTTGCCAGTGGCCTCGCTGACCAACACGCCGATGAGATTGGTTTCGCCGGTTTTATAAACCCATTTCTCACCCGCTGGAGCCTCTCGCGGCAGCTTGCTCATATAGCTGACGGTGGCATCCTCGCCATCTTCAGGCTGATGATTGTTGAACTTCGCAACGTCAGAATTGGGATCTTCGTAGTCCTCGTTCCACGCCACACCCGAAGTCATAGTCAGCAATTGCTCGACTGAAACATCTTCATAAGCAGAGCCATCCAAGCCTTTGATATATTTAGAGACAGGGTCATCGATCGACTCAATCGAACCATCCTTAACCGCAGCCCCGACCAAGGTTGAGGTCAGGCTTTTTGCAACGGAAAAGCTGGTCCATTTGCCAGTGTCGCTAAAACCCAGCCCGTATTTCTCCATCACAAGATTGCCATCATGAATGACGACAATGGCGGAGGTCCGCTGCTCCTTCATATAAGCATCCAGATCCATACCGATTTCCAGCGGCGCGCCTTGCGGCAATGGATAGGTCGCATCGCCCGCTTCGATCACATTGGATTGCGCGAGTACAGGGATCGCATCCAAACGGCGAAACGCGGCATCGCGCTGTTCAACTGTCCAGAACAACACATTGGTGTCAGTGGGCATATTGGCCACAAGCGCGCGCTCTTCATCGTCGAGCGCAAGATAGCCGCCCACTGCCCCAAGCCCCAAGACAATCAGGATACCAAGTATGATCTTCTTCACGGCAATTCTCCCCAATGCCCGCTTTGGGCTTATGCGCCTTTTTCCAGCGTCACTTGATGCACGTCAATAGAGCCGCAGCGAAACCCGCCCTCACAATAATCGAGATAGAACCGCCACAAATTGATGAAACGCTCGTCAAAACCTTCGGGCAACCGCCCCTCACTCACCGCTGCATCAAACGAGCTGCGCCAGATTTTCAGCGTCTCCGCGTAATCCAGCGCAAAGTCGGCTTGATCTTTCCAAGTCAGACCGCGCTCCTCGGCGAGCTTGCGAAATTCCGAGGTCCGGATCAGCAATCCACCAGGAAAAATATAGGCTTGGATGAAATCCGCGCTGTCAGCGTAAGCGTCAAAGATATCGTCTGCGATGGCAATATATTGGATCGCGGCGCGCCCACCGGGTTTCAAATTGCGCGCGATGCAATCCATGAAAATCGGCCAATATTCGCGCCCCAATGCCTCAACCATTTCCACACTGACAATAGCGTCAAATTCGCCTGATGTGTCGCGGTAGTCCTGTTTGAGGAAGGTGATGTGATCAGGGTGCTCGCGCCGAGCAAAGGCAAGCTGCTCTTCCGAAAGGCTGATCGCGGTGACATGCGCGCCTTTATCCGCGAGATGTCCAGCAAGCCCGCCCCAACCGCAGCCAATTTCCAAAACCTCTGCTGGATTGCCAAGCCTATTGGCGAGCGCTTCCCATTTGGTGCGCTGCGCCTCTTCCAACTCCGCGCCTGCCTCCAACTTCAATGCACTGGAATAGGTCATCGTCGGATCGAGCCATGCCGCGTAAAAATCATTCCCAAGATCATAATGCGCCGCGATATTACGCTGAGCGCCAGCCTTAGAATTGCGATTGAATAAATGCGCGAGTTTCAATGCAGCGCGAAACGGCCCTTTGGCGCGACCGCTTGTGCCCAATTTGCGCGCATTGGCGCCGAACACTGCAAACACTGGCACAAGATCAGGCGTCGTCCACTCGCCCGCTTCCCAAGCTTGATACCATCCAACAGAGCCATTGGTGGCCAATCGGATTAACCCGCGCCAATCGTGCAAATGCACCACAGCGTCAAAGCCAGGATTGCGTCCACCCAGAAGACGTGTTGAGCCATCAGGCAAATGACCAAGGATAGAGCCGGACTCCAGCCCCGCATCCAAACGGTCGAGCAATTTTTGAAAACCCGGCTCAAAAACACGGGCTAGCGTGCTGGCGAAAAGGCCCGGCTTGCTGCCAAAGCGTTCACCTCCGCGCAGCAGGTCTTCTCCGCGTTTTATACCGTCATGCACCGTCATATATGCGCGCTATAGCCACCGCGCCGCGCCGCGCAAAGCGATGTTAGTCGCCTTTCATGCGCTTATACGCAGCCAAGGCGCGTTCACGCCCTTCACGGTGGGCAATGATCTTCTTTGGATATCCCATTGGCCGAACCCCATGTTCCTCGGGATCGTGGATATAGGGCTCGTCCAAATCGGCCAATTCCGGCACATACTCACGGATATAGGCGGCACCATCAAACTTCTCTGATTGGGTCAGCGGCGCCATAATTCGCACGAACATATTGCTATCGACGCCGGTGCCTGCATTCCACTGCCAATTGCTGGCGTTGCTGGCATAATCGGCATCCACCAAAGTGTCCCAGAACCATTGTTCGCCGCGCCGCCAATCAATCAACAAATGCTTGATCAGAAAGCTTGCGGTGATCATGCGCACGCGGTTGTGCATCCATCCTGTTTTCCAGAGCTGCCGCATGCCTGCATCCACGATGGGATAGCCTGTGCGGCCCTGCTGCCATGCCCTTAAATCACGCGCGGCGGCTTCATCTGCTTCAGGGTCACGCCACTGGATCGCGTCATACTCATCGCGGTAATTTTTGTAGGCATATTGGGGAAACTGGCAGATCGCATTCGTGCCATAATCACGCCAAATCAGTTCTTTTTCATAGGTGCGCCAACCATCTGAGCTTTTGTCTTTTAGAGCATGCCAAATTTGCACCGGACTAATTTCGCCAAAATGCAAATGCGGCGACAATTGCGACGTTCTGTCGAGCGAAGGCAGGTTGCGTTTGTCTTTGTAATCATCGGTGTGATCATCCCACCATTCAAGGCGTTCATGCGCGGCGGCCTCACCCACCTCCCAAAAATCACGCATACCCCCTGCCCAATCCGGACGCGTTGGAAGCAAGTCCCAATCTGATAGTTCATCCGAGGCGGGCCAGTTTTCCGGTGCGGCCAGTGTGTCTGGTGCAGGAACCACATCACGCGGCGGCAACATAGCGAGCGTTGCCCGAGAGAACGGCGTATAGATTTTATAGTCACCGCCCGTTCCGGTTTTCACCGTGCCCGGCTCCAGCAGATAATTGCCATTATAGAGTTGAAGATCGAGGCGCTTGCTTAGCTCCCCTTGTACCTTACGCCACCATGGCTCGTAATGACGATTTGCGTGAATGGTGTTCGCGCCTGATTCTGTCGCCAACTTCTCAAGCTCGTCAGCCGCATCGCCGCGCCGAAGGATCAGTTTTGAACCCAGCGCCTCAAAGTTCTTAGCAAGACTAGTCAGAGAATGATGCAACCACCAACGCGATGCGCCGCCATAGGCATGTGTCCCTGCGCAAGCATCGTCGAGCACATAGACCGCGATGACAGGGCCCTTGCTCGCAGCCGCCGCAAGCGCCGGATTATCGGCCATACGCAAGTCACGCCGAAGCCAGACTATTTGCGGCGCGGTCATTGAACCAAACCCTCGCATGGAGCCTCATCCAGCACGACACTGAACTGTTCGCCTCCAGCTCCTTCCATCATGAAACGCGCATCGCGCAGTGCAAACGTGCCATCCTCTTGCGGCACAACCAGCGGCGCGCGCGCCCAGAACAGAAACGCCTCAACATTGGGATTACTCGCCTTAAGCTCAGTAAAGTCGCAGCGGTCGATTGGAATGCCGGGAAGCACCACGCCATCCTGAGCATATAGACCATTGCCGCCAGTGATAACTTCGCGTTCCCAGAATGCGAGCGGCAGCGGATTGGCGATCACTTGATCTTTGCCGGTGGGCGCATTTGCAGGATTGCTTTCTGCATCAAATGTGATGCCAGCGTTGACCCCAATATACGCCAACGCCGCCGCTATCGCGACCCGAGCAGGCTTCATAAAATCACCGCCGCGCTTCTCTCTGCGCAGCGAAAACCACGTTGCAAAACCCATCAAGGCCCAAAGCCACACGTCGATAATGAACAACGTGTCGCCGTAGGACCAAACTGAGGAAAATGGCTCTAGGAAACGGATGCCGTAAACGTTCATCCAATCCAAAGCAGGATGCGTCAAACAGCCAATGAAGCTCAAAATATAGAGCCATTTAAAGCTCACCGGCAGGCGTTTCTCAGGCCTTTTCCCGCGCTTCGTCTGCCAGCGGTCAAAAGCCCACAACAGTCCCGCCAAAACCAGCGGCAATAGGATAAGCGCAGGCGGGCCGTGCGTAATGCCGCGCCGAAAGCCGAGATGCTCTGTGCCTTCCAACCAGAAGAAACACGCCGCATCGACATCGGGCAAATTTGCACCAATGATCAGCGCAGGAATAGCAAGGCCGGTTTTCTTTTTCAGGCCTGCTTGGCCCAGTAAAGCGCCGACCAGCGAATGTGTGAGATTATCCATCTCAGCGCTTTAAGGTTTCACGTCAGCGCACACAATTGCAAAACCCTCAATCGGTTGGATGGCCCTCATTTGCATCAACGGTCCAAGTTTGGCCTGAACCCAGCAATTTACCGAGGTTCGCGATCTTGCCCTTGGTTGCTTTGACGCGTTCGCCAGCAACGGCTGCTTCAAACGTAGGGGCCGGATCATCATAGATCACACCCAGCGCCATCGGGAACGGACCAAAAGGCATTTCGATCAGCATATGGGCCAAAACACGGTTTTTCGCGTCATGCACCAGCACGCCCGCTTCTTCCCAATTGTCCGCAGTCGCCTCGACCACTTTCAATTGGAGCGTATCGCGGTCAAGCGCGATGCCTTTGTCGAAGCCAGCTTTTGGATCACCGAACAGCATCGGCTTTCCATCTTCCAGCCACAGCTGATTATCGCCTGCCCCTTTCGGAGCGGCAAAGTCATTGAACACATCCTTGTTATAAACGATGCAGTTTTGGAAAATCTCGATGAAAGCGGCGCCTTGGTGGGCATGCGCTGCTTTAAGAACATCAGGCAAATTCTTCGACACATCAAAGCCGCGGCCCACAAAACGCGCGCCTGCACCAATGGCAAACGCCGCTGGATTTGCAGGGCGATCGACCGAGCCAACCGGCGTCGATGGGCTTGGCGTGCCTTCGCGTGATGTGGGCGAATATTGTCCCTTGGTCAGGCCATAAATCTCATTGTTGAACAGCATGATCTGCATGTTCACATTCCGGCGCAGCACATGCATCATGTGATTGCCGCCAATAGATAGTCCGTCACCATCACCGGTTACCAGCCACACATCGAGGTCTGGATTGGCCAGCTTAATACCGGTCGCAAACGCAGGTGCGCGTCCGTGGATCGTGTGAAAGCCGTATGTCTCCATATAATAGGGGAAGCGGCTTGAGCAGCCGATACCGCTCACGAACATTGTGTTCGCAGGGTCGGCGCCCAATTGCGGCAATGTGCGCTGAACCGCTTTCAAGATCGCATAGTCCCCGCAGCCTGGGCACCAGCGTACTTCTTGATCAGTTTCCCAATCTTTCAGCGTCGTTTCAAACTTTACAGGTGCGTTCATGAACTGGCCTTTCGCGGCGCATGCATTGCAGGTTTAAGAAGTGCTGGCAGCCAAATCATCGGCAATACCAGTAAAAGGAGGTTGGCACTCCACCAAGAGAAGTCAAATTCACCTAAGACTGCCCAATAGCTAATGGCCATTCCGCCAGCACACATTGTGAGGACAAGAGAGATCAAACAGACTTGGCGCCAACGCGGATCATTCGCCTGCGCTAACTTAACGCTCCAAAGACCGATGATAGCAAACGTTAAGTCGAGAGGAGCAAATGACCAATTCCACGCGTCGACATGTGCAGTTCCATAACCGCCATACATCATGCCTGCGGGCAGAACCAACATACCAAGGCACGCCAAGGCGCTTGCTCCCCAATAGACCAACATAGCACCGTCTACTGCGCGCAAGAAAAAGCGTAAGCTCGGGCTCATTTCGTTCATGATAGCGCTCCTTCAATAGCAGCCTCAAGCTCGGCAATGGTGAACGGTTGCCCGCTGGTTTTGGTAAGCGATTGCGCATCAACCAGGTACTGATCGCGCAAAATTGTCTTGAACTGGCCGGTGTTCATTTCCGGCACCAACACGGTGTCATAGCCCTCAAGCAATTCACCCAAATTGGCTGGCATTGGGCAGATATGGCGTACGTGAATATGCGATACGTCCATGCCTTTGGCGATGCTGCGGTTTACGGCCTGATGGATCGGGCCATATGTGCTGCCCCAGCCCACAACAGCCAGCTTGCCGCCAGCTTTACCTGCGGAAAGCTCCTGATCAGGAACCTTCACACCTGCAACCTTATTGACGCGTGCATCGGTCATCGCTTGGTGGTTTTCAGGGGCGTAATCGATGTGGCCTGTGTCGACCGCCTTCTCGATCCCGCCAATGCGGTGCATCAGATCAGGCGTGCCCGGCTTAATCCAAGGACGCGCGCCCTTTTCATCGCGTTTGTATGGCAGCAACGTATCATCAGGCCCGTTCTTTTTGTCGAGGAACTTTGCTGGGAACGGAGTGAAAGTCTCTGGATCAGGCACGGCCCATGGTTCCGCCGCATTGGCTATGTAACCATCTGTCAGCAGCATCACCGGCGTCATATATTCCACCGCAATACGGCAGGCCTCAATCGCGACTTCAAACGCATCGCCGGGTGATCGGCAGGATACAACCGGCATCGGCGCATCGCCATTGCGGCCGTAGACGGCTTGATAGAGATCGGATTGCTCCGTCTTAGTCGGCAAGCCTGTTGACGGCCCGCCGCGCTGTGAATTGACGATAACCAGTGGAAGCTCGGTCATAATCGCAAGGCCCATCGCCTCGCCCTTCAAAGCAATTCCCGGGCCAGAAGACGAAGTTATGCCAAGGCTGCCAGCATAGGATGCACCGATCGCGGCACAGATCGCGGCAATCTCATCCTCGGCCTGAAACGTCGTAACGTCATATTCTTTAAGGCGCACAAGATGATGCAGGATCGCGGAAGCTGGTGTGATGGGATAGCCGCCAAAGAACATTGGCAGCTCCGCCAATTGCGCACCAGCAACCAGACCAAGCGATACCGCCTCTGCGCCAGTGATTGTGCGGTAGAGGCCCGGCTCTGCGGGCACAGGCGGCACGGAAAGCTGCTTCAATGGGCCTGATAGCTCAGCGGTTTCGCCGTAAGCATGGCCTGCATTCAGCGCAGCAATATTGGCGTCCGCAATCTCTGGCTTGGATTTAAATTTGCCCTTGAGCCAATCTTCAACGGGGCCGCGCTCACGGTCGAACATCCAAAGCGCGAGACCAAGCGTCCACATATTCTTGGAACGCAGCGCGTCCTTATTGCCGAGGCCGAAGGGCTTCACCGCTTCAATCGTGAGTTCGCTAATATCGAAGGCCAGCACGTCATGCTTTGCGAGACTGTCGTCATCCAGAGGCGACACATCATATTTGGCCTTGTCGAGGTTGCGCTTGGTAAATTCGCCCGTGTCGATAATCACCAGACCACCCGGTTTGAGCGAGGGCAGATTCACTTTCAGCGCAGCAGGGTTCATCGCCACCAGCACGTCGGGCGCATCGCCTGCTGTGTTGATTGAGCGGCTGCCGAAGTTAATCTGAAACGCAGATACGCCGAAAAGCGTGCCTTGCGGCGCGCGAATCTCTGCAGGAAAATCAGGGAAAGTCGCTAAATCATTGCCAGCCAATGCGGTGGACATGGTAAACTGACCGCCGGTCAGCTGCATTCCATCGCCGCTATCGCCGGCAAAGCGGACAACCACCGCATCAGGAGCGGTTTCGGGAGCATTCGTAGTTTCTGCGGCCTTGGTCGCCATGGACATTCCTTTTCGCGGAGTCGTTGCGCCGATTGCGCGTTCTCCTTGAGCTTGAGCGTGCATTTATGGAGCAACTCTCTTACCCGCAACGAAGTTTTTCTAACCATGCACCAAATGTCGAGTGGAAAAGTGCATCAGGCGCGCTAAACCTAGGCAATTGAATAGCAAGAGAGTGCCCAAATGCCCCAAAACACACCCAATGATGCGCCTTACGTCCGTCCTGATATGCAGGCTTTCCTTGACGCACTCGCCGCAATGAACGGCCCGACATTGGCGGAAATGACTTTGGAAGAGGCGCGGCAAAGCTATGTCGCGTTGCACGGCATGGCAGATCGTCCAGCGTGTGAATTGCCCATTATTCGCGACCTGACTTGCCCGGGCCCCGGCGGAGATATTCCATTGCGGCTGTATGACGCACGCGAGACGCGTGGTGCGGGCCCGGTGATTGTGTTCTACCACGGCGGCGGATTTGTGATTGGCGATCTCGATACGCATAATTCACTTTGCACGGAAATCGCGGCGCAGATGGATTTGCCCGTGGTCGCTGTGGATTACCGCCTTGCACCAGAGCACCCCTTCCCTGCTGCGATTGATGATTGCGAAGCAGCGGCGCGCTGGATCGCGGGCAGCCCCGATGCGCTTGACCGCGCGGCAAACTCTTTGGTTCTTATCGGAGACAGCGCAGGCGGAAATGCCAGCATTGTTGTCTCGCAACTGCTGGGTGACACGCCGGCTGATGCGCCAGTGAGCCTGCAAGTTCCATTGTTCCCACTGGCTAGTGATGCCGTAGGCTCTGCCAGCATGGAACAATTTGCCGATGGCTATGTTTTGACAAAGGCATCGATTGATTATTTCGATGCTGCGTATAGTGCGCCGCGCGACGATGCGCGCGCCTTCCCGATCCTTGGCGATCACTCAGCCGCTCCTGCAACGGTGCTGGTCACAGCCAGCCTTGATCCGATCCGCGATTCGGGCCGTGATTATGGTGCGGCATTGGCGCAGGCGGGCGCAGATCATATGCATATTGAGGTCAAAGGCCTCACCCATTCCTTCACCAACCTTCGCCAAGCTGTGCCCAGCACGCAAGGCGAATTGGAGCGCATATTCGCTGCAATGAAATTGATGCTTGGGAATGCCGCATGAGCGCTGAACCCACCGCCTATCGCCCCTGTGTTGGAGTCATGCTGCTGAATTCAGAAGGGAAAGTGTTCGTCGGCCAGCGGATCGATGCGCGCGACAACGATCCCTCCGCCGATTGGTGGCAAATGCCGCAAGGCGGCGTTGATCCGGGTGAGAATTTGGAAGAAGCCGCTTTTCGCGAACTTCACGAGGAAACCGGCATTTCATCTCAGCATGCTGAGATTGTCACTAAGACGCTTGACCCCATTCAATATGATCTGCCGCCCAATTTGATGGGCAGATTGTGGAACGGAGAATTTCGCGGTCAGGAGCAAATTTGGTTTTTGATGCGCTTCACCGGATCAGACGGTGACGTAAACCTCAATGCCCACGACCCCGCCGAATTTTGCAAATGGAAATGGGCTCAAGCGGAGAGGCTCCCTGATCTAATTATCCCTTTTAAAAGATCAGTTTATGAAGAAGTTTTAAACGCATTTCGAGGGCAATACTAAACCAGCCTAAGCGCGGCTAGTTTTGCGCAACACCGTCTTCCTTGCTGGCTGTATCCGCCGCCATTTGTTCCGGCAATTGAACGGGGACGCCGCGATCAACGCGCTTTTGCAGCGCCAAAGTCTCTGGGCATTCGCTGCCGCATTGGCTTTTGAGTACCGCCAAATTGCGCTTGGCTTTTTCTAGTGCGCCCTTTTCAACCAAGGCCTCTCCCTCACCTGAAATGGCGGCATAATTGCCAGGATCACGCTCCAAAGCCTCACGGTAATAGCGGATGGCCTTGCCTTGCAAGCCGTCAACCCGCGCTGCAGCGGCGAGCTCAAGGAAAATTGCCGTATGAGCAGGGTCAATCACCAATGCAGCTTCAAATGCATCAATCGCGCCTTGCGCATTGCCGGCGGCAAGCGCTGCGCGCCCTTCAACCACAAGGCTGGCGGCGCGGGGATCTGCGACGTGATTGTCAGCGTGGCCTACGCTCGCATTGACAGCAAGAAACAGTGACAAAGCCGCAGCAGCCGGACCAAAACGCATCAATAAATCCCCAAACTTTGAATGCCTAAATGGCGCTGATCGCGGCGATGAAGGCTGAACCATAAGCTATAGAGCTAACATGGTGAACGCAGCATGGCGACGAAAAATCCATCAGTGCCGTGTTGATACGGGGTTAGGCGTAGGCCTTTGCCCCGTCCCTTGCCATGCGGTTCGCCCAGCGGAAGGCTTGGCGGTGTGGCGACCCATTTGGAGTTCCGCGCCAGAAATGCCGTGATCCGGTCTGCGCCTTCTTCATCGAGCAAAGAGCAAGTGACATAGGTGATCTGTCCGCCAGGCTTGGTCAATTTCGCAGCAATATCGAGCAAACGGTCTTGCGTCGCGGCCAGCTTATCAAGCTCGTTCGGCGTAATCCGCCAGCGCCCTTCTGGATTGCGCCGCCAAGTTCCCGTACCCGAACATGGCGCATCGACCAGCACGGTGTCGGCCTTGCCTGCCCATTCGGCCAGCGCTTCCAATTCCTTACCCGGATCGAGCAGGACAGTGTGATTAACTTGCGCACCTGCTTTGAGGGCTCGCGGCGCCAAATTACCCAAGCGACGTTTGTCTGTATCCGCGGCAATGATGATCGCTTTGCCATCAGATTTGGCCGCCAACCCAAGGGTCTTGCCTCCTGCCCCTGCGCACAAATCGATAATGACCTGCCCTGGCTGAGGATCAACAGCGCTGCATGCCAATTGACTGCCGTGGTCTTGCACTTCGATCACACCGTCACGGTATGCATCCCACTGCTCAACTTTCGTGCCAGTAGGAAAGCGCAGAGCATTGGGCGAGGCAAGCTTTTCGCCTTCATCTGGCAGTTCAATACTCTCTCGGTCTGCTTTTAAAGTATTGACCCGAATATCGAGCGGTGCGCGCTCCAACAGGCTGGCAAGATCATTGTCTTTTACGCCAGATACGGCCAGACGCTCGACCAGCCATTGCGGTGCAACACCGCCCTTGGCGACGACTTCATTCTTAAGCAAAGCCTTTGGACCGTGATCAGATCCATCGAACAATTCTCTGATGCTCTCGTCAGTTTCCGCCAGCCGCAGCATAGCGGCTCGGCCCCATTCAGGCACAGGCCCGCAGGCGCGAATGGCAGAATAGACCAGCTCGCGAACAGCGCGCCGATCCTTGCTGCCGGCATAGCGGCGCTGCTTGAAATAATCACCGATCAAGCGATCCGCGGGCGGACCCTTCTTGCGGGTGGCTTCAATGATACCGTCGAGCAATTCGATGGCGGCTTGGACGCGGGCTGCGGGACGCATTCAATCAGCCTCAGCGCGTCGGATAATTCGGTGCCTCACGCGTGATGGCGACATCATGCACATGGCTTTCAGAAAGTCCCGCATTGGTAATACGAACGAATTTGCCGCGTTCACGCAGATCAGCCAGCGTGTTAGAACCGGTATAACCCATTGCTGCTTTCACCCCGCCAACTAGCTGGTGAACGATGTCGGCTGCTGGACCTTTATAAGGCACCTGCCCCTCGATCCCTTCGGGCACCAATTTCATCGCAGAAACATCTTGCTGGAAATAACGGTCTGCGCTTCCGCGTGCCATTGCACCGACGCTGCCCATGCCGCGGTATGATTTGTAGCTGCGCCCTTGATAGAGGAACGTTTCGCCCGGTGCCTCTGCTGTGCCTGCAAGGATCGAACCGACCATCACGCTGGATGCGCCAGCCGCCAAAGCTTTCGCTGCATCGCCGCTGGTGCGAAGGCCGCCATCAGCGATAATCGGAACGCCAGACTTTGCAGCCTCTGCAGCGCTTTCCAAAATGGCTGTAAGTTGCGGTACGCCGACGCCCGCAACAACGCGTGTGGTGCAGATGGAACCTGGGCCAATGCCGACTTTCACCGCATCTGCGCCCGCATCAATCAAAGCGCGGGTAGCTTCCGCCGTGGCAACATTTCCTGCGACAACTTGTACAGAATTGGACAGCTTCTTGGCGCGCTCAACCGCAATAGCCACTTCCTTGTTGTGACCATGCGCAGTGTCGATAATTACGACATCGACTTCTGCATCAATCAAAGCTTCAGTGCGCTCAAAACCCTTATCGCCAACGGTCGTTGCTGCTGCCACACGAAGCCGCCCGGCCTCGTCCTTGGTCGCATCAGGGTAGTTCACCGCTTTCTCAATATCTTTGACCGTAATCAGGCCAACGCAGCGCTGCGCATCATCTACCACCAGCAGTTTTTCAATCCGGCGAGCATGCAGCAAGCGGCGCGCTTCTTCTTGGCTTGTGCCGAGCGGAACAGTCGCCAAATTTTCCGTCGTCATCAATTCGCGCACGGGCTGAGCTGGATTTTCCGCAAAGCGCACATCGCGATTGGTGAGAATACCGGCGAGCTTGCCTGCACTGTCGGTTACAGGAATGCCACTGATCTTATGCGCGGCCATCATTTCTTGCGCCTCGCCCAACGTCGCATCAGGGCCAATGGTGATCGGATTGACGACCATGCCGCTTTCAAAGCGTTTCACTGCCCGTGCCGCTGCACATTGCTGCTCAATCGTTAGGTTGCGGTGCAGAACGCCAATGCCGCCCAATTGCGCCATGACAATGCCCATATCCGCTTCTGTCACCGTATCCATCGCCGCTGACAAAACCGGAATGTTGAGCGCGATGCCGCGCGTCAATTGCGTCGAGGTGTCGGCCATTGATGGGAGCACGTCGCTCTCAGCCGGACGTAGCAATACGTCGTCAAATGTCAGGCCAAGGGGGATATCCATATGCGTCACTTTCTAAAATCAAACGGCGGCAAAAAGCTATGCCTGCCGAGAATCGTGACGGCCCATGTAATCAAGCTTTGCCAAAATCGCTAGGGGGGAGGCGCGCTTATTGCGCCGCGACCACAACATATACGCATATATGCGCGTTATGTGACGCTATTGTGACGCTGCGCCCGCTGGTACGAGCTCTGACGCCTTTGCTGGCACAACATATTCGCTGGCATTGGCGATTTTCGTGATCAGGCTTTCGTGAAGCAGCAAATCCTCAACCGCGCCGCCCAATTCCAAGCCCGCAACCTCGTCGCTGGCATTGTGATAGCGGGTTTCGATATAGCCATTGAGCTGCTCTTCATTGCCAAAGGCGCTGGACACCATCACCGTGGGTACATCGCGCTGCAACAATGCCCAACCATCTTGGCGGCGCAAAAATTGCTCGGCCAAAACGCGGCTACCCTGCTCGCGGCCGCTTTCTTTGATCGCATCAAGCACCAATGGATCAAGCGCGGTTTCCCCCTCGCCGATAAAACCAATTTCACTGCCGCGCGGAGCAATTGCCACCGTGTCGAAGTTAAACGCCGCCACAAATGTATCGAGCGGCACTGGCGGGTTTTCCGTAAAGGCCTGTGCGCCTAGCAATCCCCACTCTTCTGCCGTCGTGCCCAGCACAAAAATATCGCGGTCATGCGGACCAGAGGCTGACAAGCGCCGTGCCAATTCCATCATGGCGGCCACCCCGCTGGCATTGTCTGCAGCGCCATTGCAGAGACGGTCTTCGTCACCGATCTCTCCGCATTCGCCAAAGTGATCCCAATGGGCCAGCATCAAAATCGCGCCAGCATCTGGACGCATGCCCGGCAGTTTGCCGATCAAATTGTGCGAGATGGCATCGCGCCGATCTGAACTTGCTTCAATCCGCACAGTGGCGGGTAACGCGATAGGCGCAAAGCCTTCCTCGGCGGCCTGCGCCTCCCAATTGGCCCAATCGCCAAAGGCACGCTCCATCGCTTCACGGGTGACGAACGCGCTGAGGTTATCGTCCAATTCACTGGTCAGCTGGAACCGTTCGCGGCCTGAAAAACGCTGGAGGCTGGTAATAGAATCTGTCGATGCCACAATCGTGATGACTGCCGAGGCGCCTTGCTCGAACAATTTGGCGCGGCGTGCGGGGCTTTTGCCGGGCTCTCCTTGCAGCACAGCGACCTTGCCCAGCACTTGATCGGCAGCAACGCCGGTCTCAGCTTCACCTACGAAAACCAAGGCGCCTTCTTCGACCAACGCGCGTTTGCTGCCTGTTAGTGCGGCGGCTTCACCGTCCGCCATGGTGATGTTTGTGTCCCCAATATGAAAGACAACATTGCCGGCCAGCGCCGCCGATGTGACCAAAGGCACAGGCGCGCGCCATGGGTTGGAAGGATCATTTGTGCCGCTGACAAGGCCAGCGCGCTCTAGCTCACTCTGCATATAGTCGAGCGTTTTCGCCTCGCCTTGCGTGGCAGGGCGGCGGCCCATGAATTCCTCGCTCGCCAGAACGGCAATGTCTTTGGATAGAGCGGCCTCTGCCAGTTCAAACTGCGCCTCAAAACTGGCATCGCCGCGCGTACTGGCGCAGGCAGACAGCGCCAATGCGCCTGCCGCCAGCCCTAAATACCGCCCGATTGATTTGCCCCATTTGACCATTATTCGGCGGTCCAGCCTCCGTCCATTGACCAGTTTGATCCGGTCACATTGCCCGCTTCTTCGCGGCAAAGGAACAGCGCAAGCGCGCCGACTTCCTCGGGTTGTACGAATTTCTTGGTCGGCTGCTTGGCGAGCAGAACGTCATTGATGACCTCTTCGCGGCTAAGCCCACGCGCCTTCATAGTGTCAGGGATTTGCCCCTTGATCAGTTCGGTCCAGACATATCCGGGACTAATGCAATTGGCCGTGACACCTTCTTGTGCCAATTCCAGCGCGACTGTTTTGGTAAAGCCGACAATGCCATGCTTGGATGCATTATAGGCGCTTTTAAACGGGGATGCCGTCAGCGAGTGGGCGGAAGCTGTGTTGATCAAACGCCCCCAACCCTTTTCCCGCATGGCTGGCACGGCGAGCCGCGTGGTGTGAAAAGCCGCCGTCAGATTGAGCCCAATGATCGCTTCCCACTTATCGGTAGGGAATTCATCGACCGGTGCGACATGCTGCATTCCGGCATTATTGATAAGAATATCGAGGGGACCGGCACCTGCCATCATCGCCTCGATTTCTCCAACATCCAACAGGTTTGCAGCATAATGAGCTGCACCGCCCAGTTCAGTTTGCAATTCAGCAATCAGCGCATCATCGCCGAAACCATTGAGGATGACCTCAGCCCCTTCGGCATGCAGAGCTCGCGCCATCGCCAGCCCGATGCCCGATGTTGAGCCTGTTACCAGCGCGCGTTTGCCTTCTAAGACCATGCCCAATTCCTCAATGCTTTGGTGTTGAGAACAGCTTTTGCCTTCGCTTTGCGCTCTGTCCAGCCTAAAGAGAGTTTAGACAGATATTTACACCCGCGCTGAGGAGGGGAAACCATGCGCTTAAATCCATTCAATACATCCAACATTGATGTTCGCGGCGGCGGGGGCGGCGGGCGCCGCGCTGGAGGCGTTGGTTGCGGCGCAATTGTGATCGCTCTGGCCGGTGCTTTGATATTCGGGATTGATCCCGCCGACACGTTGTCGACGATTGGCGGCATGGATAGCGGCACGCAGCAAACGCAAAACTCTGGTGCGAGCGAGCAAGAGCTTTGCACCGCCAATGCCTATGCGACAGAGACCTGCAATGCGCTCGACTCGCTCAACACCACTTGGGCGCGCGTGTTTGAAGAGCAAGGCGTCACCGGCTTCCGCCCACCATCTCTGACTTTCCTTCAGGGTGGACGTCAACGCACAGGTTGCGGCGCGGCGTCCTCTGCTATGGGACCGTTTTATTGCCCTGCAGATCAAGGCATTTACATCGATACGCGCTTTTATGATCAACTCGCCCAAATGAGCGGTGACCGCGGCGATTTTGCGCGGCTCTATGTCATTGCGCATGAATATGGTCACCACATCCAAACAGTTACCGGCATCTCCAATGCCATCCGCAGCGCGCAGGCGCAAAACCCGCGCCAGTCCAACCAATTGCAAGTTCTGATGGAATTGCAGGCCGATTGTTACGCCGGTGTTTGGGCTGCGAAAAACTCTGACCGTATTGAGCGCGGCGATCTGCAAGAAGGCATGCGCGCCGCAGCATCTATCGGTGATGACACGCTGCAAAAGCGTGCCGGCCAGCGCGTCAACCCAGAAGGCTTTACGCATGGCACCAGCGATCAACGGATGAAGGCTCTGCAATTGGGCTTTCGCGGTGATGACCGCCAATGTGATGCGATTACGCAAATCCGCTAGAGTCTAGCGGAACATTGAAAGCCCAAACGAATAGGGCGCGAGCCATCACAGCCCGCGCCCTTTCTTGTGTTTGAGAGGTTCCCCTTCTTAAGCGGAAGTCTGCGCCTCGACTTTGCCTGCCCGCCCAACTGACGACCAGTCGATGTTGCGGGTTGCATACATCACGCCTGCCAGAGCCAAGAAGAGCATCACAGAACCAATCAGAAGCGACAGCCCCTCAAGGTTCAGCAAGACGAAGAGCAATGCGTAGAGGCCAACCAAAAGTGCGCCCATAAACATCGCACGCTTTCGGCTGCCCAGCACCGCAGCACTATAGGCTGCAAGCAAGCCAATCGTCGCCGCGCTTGCTGCGATATAGGCAAAAGTAAACCCGACCACTTCTGCAAAAGCCAACAGCAGGATGAAGAACAAGACCAGTCCTGCCCCTGTCAGCAAATACTCAGCCGCGGCCACTCTTGCTCCGCCGACAATGTCGAACAGGAAATAAGCCAAGAACGTAAAGCCGATAAACAGGAAGCCATATTTTACCGAGCGATCAACCTTGGAATACAGATCAACCGGCTCGATCAAGTCGACGCTGATCACGCGGCTCTCGCCCGATGAAGCAGCTTCGCGAGGATAGCTCTCGACCGGACCAAACCCGTTCTTTGATGCATCGATCTGAGGCGGACCATAATCATCGGTTGAGACAGGCGGCTGTCCCAAGGCCAGCTTATCCACCAGCCAGCTCGCTTTGAAACCCTTGTCACTCACCTCGGATGCATCGGTGCCAAACGAGCCATAGAAGCTCGGGCTTGGCCAAGTCGAATTGACCGCCCAAGTCGTGCGTCCGCCGCGCGGAACCAGATTGAGAGACTGATTGCCGCGCAGTCCGAATTCATAGTCGACGGTAAGCTCATCTTCGCCTGCCCAGTCGAGAAAAGCAAAGAAACCTTGGCCATTTGTCGCCGCGGGACCGCGTCCTGGGCGAAGCAGCAATGCCTCACCATTGGCCAGCAATTTGCCGCCCTCCGTCAGACCGCGCGCATCGGAAATACCCACACGCAATTGCGCTTGGCCCCATTGCAGGCTGGCGGCATCAATACCAAAACGCTCCAGATCAGCCGGCAGAGCGAACTTCGCCTTGCCCTTCACATCCGCATTATAAACCACCGTTTGATAGATGGAGCGTTTTTTCGGCTTGGGATCAATCGCGGTTTCAACATCATTGCTGGTGGGCGAGAGAAAGAGCGTGCGCTCCACTTCAACCGTGCGCGTTGTCACCTTGCCATCAACCTCGGTTGCTTGTTCTTCGGTTGTTGTAAAAGGCACAGAGATCATTGGCCCTGCGATAGTTTGTGATCCGCCCCACCCATCAACGATAGATGACTGCGCTGTTTCCGCTTGGTTCTGCCGGTCATAGACCAACGCCCAAACGAGCATTAGCGGCACAATCAGCACCGCTGCAATCAGCCCCACAAATAGCAATTTTACGCCCGGACTTCTTTCCGGTCGCCCTTCTATTACACCATCTTCACTCATTATCGCCTCCATTGATCCTACGACGAACCGTGCATTAGGCGCGGCGAATGAATGCTGTGTGAACTTTGTTTGCATTCCATTCTAGCGCGCAGCGACACCACCCAGTCGCATCTGCCTTGTCACTGGTGCGCCGCTGGCCGCACATACTTCAAGCCTAAAGGAAAACTTATGCTCACAATGACCGCGATAGCCTCTGTATTGCTGCTGCAAGCCAGCGTTCCGGCGCCCGACAGCGCCGCTACAAAAGCACCTGATCCAGAAGCCGATGCGCGCGAAATGCCTATCGTCGTTACAGGCGAGACAAATGCCGATGACGAGCATGGCATTCAAACCGGGTCACGGATTCCTCGCAAGCCGCGGTTCGGTGCGACCCAACTTAATGTGCGTAGTTCAACGGGAATTGGCGGCCTAACACCCGGTTCAGGGATGCAGCCACTTGACCTGCAAAACCCAGTCACTCGGACCAAAATTTCTAGCTGTAAATCTGACAATGAAGCGGTTGGCGCGCGTGCAGCTTGTATTTTGCTGAACGCGGATACCAGCATAGAGGCAGGCGATGTCTCAGACGGTGCCAACCTTTATCGCCACCTTGTCTCCTCTGATGAATTTACCCCAGAAGAACGCCTCGCTGGCGGACAGCGGCTGTATGCTTTTGCACAAAGCCAAGGCGATGAAACCTTGCGCGAAGAAGCCTTAATCCGCCTGGATGACAGCGGCACTCTGCCCGCAGAAAAAGCGCAATCGGCACGCCGCGCATTGGCCACTATGGCGATAAAGCGCTCAGACTTTTCTGCCGCGATTGCGCGCCTTGAAGCCGTTGTTGCTAACGATCCTTTGGATGCACAATCTCACGCCAATCTGGCGATCTTGCTGCGGCAGGAAGGGCGCGAGGGCGCAAAGGCGCGCATGGCTCAGGCGATCGCTGCGCGCGAAGCTGCTTCTAGCGAAGTCCCAGCAGAATGGCGCAGCTTTTAAGCTACTGCGCGTCGGTAAGCCTGCCTGTGGGCTGCGTCGGTTCTGCTGGAATTTGCGCTTCTAATGCGGCCAGCCATTTTTGCGCCGAGCTGCCAATCGAGCGCTGCGGCAAGGAAGAGAACAATTTCCTACGCGACTCCCAATCGGCAATGGACAAATTCGCTTCATTCGACGCAGCAGACAGCGGCTGAGCTTTGCGCAAAGCGCGGTTGATCATCGCATCGCCAAAGAAGGTCCAATCATTGTCGGGCGCGCAGCCAAAGCTGGTGCGGTTCGCCGCAGAGGCGGTTACAATCGCCGTGTCATCGCTGGCCAGCACGGGCACGAATACGCCTGAATAGCAGGCCGACAGGACCAATACGCGCCGCTTCAGCCCCAATTCCTCCAGCACATTTTTGAACCGCTCAGGTGACAAAACGCCGTAGCCTGTGTCACCGTAGTGATAATACAATCCCTGCGGCAGGCCGTGGCTGGTGGAATAGAGTACCAACACATCTTCATCGGTATCCATCACATCCGCCAGATGCGTCAATGCGAGGGTCAGTGCCGTGATTGAACCACGCGGATGCTCATCGCTTTTCCCATCAGGCCCAGCAATCGTTAGCGTGCGCCCGGTTGCATTATAGCGGCGGGAAAGCACCGCGCTCGCCTCTCTTGCTTCGCGAGCAAAAACAGGGTCGCTGTCCAATGCGATGGAAAGAACATAGGCATCGACCGTGCCTGGACGCTGCGGCTGAAGCTGGAAAAACGCTGCATCCAATTTGCGCCGCTGCGCGAGGATTTCGCGCGGCGATTGCCCGCGTTCAAGCTCAGGTCCAAGCGCCAATGCCGCTTCACGCTCTTCTTTAGTTGTACCGCCAACAAGGCCAGGCGCAGGCAAATTATGAGCAGGCGGATCATTGGGCCCGCGCTCTTCAGCAGGCCTATCTTGCGCAGATGCCGAGGATAGAAAAACCGCAGCCGCAGCCGCGATGAGGGGCTTTGCAGCGCGCCTCATCGACTAGTCAACATGCACGCAGGCGATCAATACACCCGCGCTTTCGGTTTGATATATTCCGCATCATCGGTGAGCGTATATTCATGCACCGGACGGTAATTGATTTTCATCTTTCCGCCTTTTCCGCCCCAACCATCAAATGTCGCACATGTGTGCTTCATCCAAGTCTTGTCGTCGCGATCCGGGAAATCCTCATGCGCGTGGGCGCCGCGGCTTTCCTTGCGGTTTTCTGCCGAGGTCATGGTGACACAGGCCTGCGCCATCAGATTGTCGAGCTCCAAAGTCTCAATCAAATCAGAGTTCCAGATAAGCGAACGGTCGGACACTTTAATGTCCTGCATCGTTGTGTTGATCTCGGTCAGCTTCTCAACGCCTTCCGCCATCAGCTCGCTATCACGGAAAACGGCCGCGTGTTTTTGCATGGTTTTCTGCATTTCACCGCGGATGCTTGCGGTGGACAGTGAGCCATCAGCATAACGGAAGTGATCGAGACGGCCCAGTGCCAGATCCGCGCTATCGGCGGGCAGTTCAGGCTGCTTCGCGCCGCTGACAATGTTCTCTTTCAAGTGCAAGCCAGTTGCGCGGCCAAACACCACCAGATCGATCAGCGAGTTAGAACCGAGACGGTTTGCGCCGTGTACCGAAACACAAGCTGCTTCGCCTACGGCATACAATCCGCCGACAACGCTGTCAGGGTTTTTGCCTTTGGGGGCAACTACTTGGCCGTGATAATTACAGGGAATTCCGCCCATATTATAATGCACGGTTGGCGTCACAGGCAAAGGTTGCCGCGTCAGATCGACGCCTGCAAAAATCTTACCGCTTTCGGTGATACCCGGCAAACGCTCTGCCAATACCTTAGGGTCAATATGATCGAGGTGAAGGTGAATGTGATCGCCATCGGGCCCTTGGCCGCGGCCTTCACGCATTTCCAGCGCCATAGAACGGCTCACAACATCGCGTGATGCGAGGTCTTTTGCAGACGGCGCGTAACGCTCCATAAAGCGCTCGCCTTCTGAGTTCGTCAGATAGCCGCCCTCGCCGCGTGCACCCTCAGTAATAAGAACGCCCGCGCCGTAAATGCCGGTGGGGTGGAATTGCACGAACTCCATATCCTGCAATGGCAAACCAGCGCGCAGCACCATGCCGCCGCCATCGCCTGTGCAAGTGTGCGCGGATGTGGCTGTGTAATAGCAGCGGCCATAACCGCCGGTTGCCAGCACGACGGCTTGCGCGCGAAAGCGGTGGATCACGCCATCATCAAGGCACTGTGCGATTACGCCGACGCACTGCCCGTCCTTCATAATCAGATCGAGCGCGAAATATTCGATGAAGAAATCTGCGTCATATTTCAGGCTCTGCTGATAGAGCGCATGCAGCATTGCGTGGCCCGTACGGTCGGCAGCAGCACATGTGCGCTGAACCGGAGGGCCCTCGCCCATATTCTGCATGTGACCGCCAAAGGGGCGCTGATAAATTGTGCCATCTTCATTGCGAGAAAAAGGCACGCCAGCATGCTCCAGCTCGTAAACAGCCTGAGGGGCTTCGCGGGCAAGATATTCAATCGCATCTTGGTCGCCGAGCCAATCAGCCCCCTTCACCGTGTCATACATATGCCACGACCAGTGATCGGGCGAATTGTTACCCAGCGATGCCGCGATGCCGCCTTGTGCCGCAACAGTGTGCGAACGGGTTGGGAAAACTTTGGAGATATTCGCCGTTTTCAGGCCAGCTTCTGCCGCGCCCATTGTTGCGCGTAGGCCTGAACCACCGGCTCCGACTACGACAACATCATAAGTGTGATCGACGATTTTATATGCTGAAGTATCAGTCATTATGCGGCTCCTCCAAGAGCCAGCTTGGCAACGCTAAAGATCGCCAATGCGCCGCCACCAAAGACAGCAATGTTAAGTAGAGCAAAAAGGCCGAATTTCGTGCCCGCGTCATGGACGTAATCTTCCAGCACAACTTGCAGGCCGAGGCGCGCATGCCAGAACACACTAATGACAAGCAGGACCATGGCGGTCGCAGACACTGGCGAGGCAAGCCAAGTGCTGACCGTTTCGTAATTGAGGTTCGGCAGCAGGACAAAGCTGGTCACAAGCCAGCCCATCAGCACCACATTGCCAACAGCTGTAAAGCGTTGCAGCAACCAATGATGCGCGCCGTGATGCGACGAGCCCAGCCCGCGAACTTTTCCGATGGAGGTTCCGTTACCCATGGATATTCAGCCCTTAACGAAAGAGGATGAGGGCCCAAAAGCCCAATGTCAGAAGGATGGCGATGATCGGCGATGCGATCGACCACATTTTGTTGGTGTCCAGCTCATAGCCTGCACCAATGTCGAGCACGAAATGCCGCAGCCCGCTCATCAAATGGGTGAAGAACGCCCAGCTGAGGCCGACAGAAACAATCTTCAAAAGCACTTTAACGATTGAGCCGATGACAGCCGCCCCGCTCCATTCCAGCGCGCCCAAATCAGCCCACATCCAGCCTGTAAAGCTGGCATAAGCATCGGGTCCGCTGGCCAAAGCCGCAAGCCACCAAACCAGAACGCCAAGGCCGATAACAGCCATGCCGTCGCCCGTGGCGCGGTGCAGAATGGACACCGCCATATGCGGGCCCCATTTCCAAATCTGTAGGTGCGGCGAGAGAGGTCTGTTTGCCATAAATCTAAGCGCTTCTTTTTAAAATTGCCCCAGTTCTCTCTTCACTTAGCGCGTTCATCGCCTGTGGCAACCCAGCTATATGACTGAAACGCTCGACACAGCATGCAAAGTTTCGGATACAGCATTGCATGACATGCATCCTTCTAACCGGTTCAAGCCGAGGAATTGGCGCCGCGGCCAAGGCTTCTCTGGAAGCGCGCGGCGCGCAAGTCATTGGCCATGCAACAAAATCTTCTGGATCATGCGTGATCGCAGCCGATTTCACAGAGCCCGTTGCCCCGCAAAGCCTGTGGCAAAGCGCACTCAAGGCAGGCGGCGGTACGATTGATGTTCTGATCAATAATGCCGGATTGTTTGATCCCAATCCCGTCAGCGGCTCTGACATTGAATGGCTGGATAAGTGGGAGGAGACGTTGAGAATCAATCTGACCGCCGCCGCCCAGCTTAGCCGCTTTGCCGTGAACCATTGGCTGGAGACTGGCCAAAAGGGACGCATAGTCCATGTCGCCAGCCGCGCCGCCCACCGCGGGGATTCGCCGGACCATTGGCATTATGCGGCAGCCAAGGGAGGCATGGTCGCCATGCACAAGAGCATAGCGCGGGCCTACGCCAATGCAGGCGTAGCCAGCTTTGCGATTGCCCCCGGTTTTGTCGACACCGCCATGGCAGGCGATTATTTGGAGAGCCGCGGCGGTGCAGATTTGCTGCGCGATATTCCGCTGGGCCGCGTGGCGCAGCCAGAAGAGATTGCCAGCATCATCACATTTTGCGCGCTGGATGCGCCCGCCAGCATGACCGGCGCGGTCATCGATGCGAATGGAGCGAGCTATGTACGCTAAATTATTGGCCGCCACTTTGGCGCTGACAGTCACGGCTTGCGCAACGCCAGCAGAAAATGAGGCGCAGGTCGCTCCGGTTGAAGCAGCAGTGGCAATTCCCGCTGACCAAAAGGCATTCTTAAACACATGCAAGGCGTGGGACGAATGGGACAAACCCGCACCGCCCTTCAAAGTATTTGGCAACACATATCATGTCGGAACTTGCGGCATATCCGCTATTCTGATCACTGGCGATAAGGGGCATGTCCTGATCGATTCTGGCACGCGGAAAGGTGCCGAAGTGGTCGCAGGCAATATCAAGCAATTGGGCTTCAAATTGTCGGATGTGGAAATCATGCTGCACAGTCACGAGCATTTCGACCATGTCGGCGGATTTGCATGGATGCAGGGACAAACCGGCGCAGAAATCATGGCTTCTTTGCCAGCCACCGAAGTTTTGAAGTCAGGCGTTGTTGCGGCCAATGACCCGCAACATGATACGCATGAGCCTATGGCACCTGTTACGGTCGGCGGACCAATTTGGGGCGGCACGGAAATTGGTCTGGGCGATATCAAAATCCGCGCAATAGAAACGCTGGGCCATTCCCCCGGCGCGCTCAGCTGGGCGTGGCAAGAATGCACCTATCGATGCGAGAATATCCTCTATGCCGACAGCCTTTCACCCGTCAGCCGCGATGATTACAAATTCTCCGACCATCCTGAATACCTCGCGAAATATCGCGCTGGTTTGGCGCGCATTGCTCAGCAAGGTTGCGAGATACTGCTCACGCCTCATCCATCGCACAGCAAGATGATTAAACGGATGAACGCAGGCAAGCTCATCCAAAACGCGCCGGGCGAAACGCCGTGCAAAGACTATGCTGCGGGTAAGCTGATGGATATTGAGCAGCGCCTGATAAAAGAAACGAAATCCCCATGACCACCAGCTGGAAACTCACTGGATACGGCACAAAAGCCGTAATCCAAGACGCTCTGCTGACGCATGATGCGCTGGAGGAGTGGGATTATGAGCTGGTAATTTCAGGCCGAGAAATCGCCGAGGATAAGCCGGATGATTGGGTGTTGGAGGCTTGGTATCCTAATGAGCCTGGCGATGCACAATCACAGGCTTTGGCGCAACTGTTCACAGGAACGCCCCCCGCTTTCACCGCGGAGCAACTGCCTGATGAAGATTGGTTGACGCTCAGCCAGCAAGGCGTTGACCCCATTCACGCGGGGCGTTTTTACGTCCATACACCAGACCACGCGCCCGATCCTGACAAGGTCAATCTCGCCATTCCCGCCAGCCAAGCCTTTGGCACTGGCCAGCATGAGACCACCGCCGGTTGCCTAAAAATTCTCGACACAATGAAAGCTCAAGGCGTTGTAGCCCGCAATATTGCCGACATTGGCACAGGCACCGGATTGCTTGCCTTTGCCGCTATAAAGCTATGGCCGAACGCGCTTGCCACAGCGTCTGATATTGATCCTGTTTGCGCCGGCGTCGTTGAGGATAATGCTGCGCTTAATGCGATGAAGATGGGCGCAAAAGCCGGCGCGCTAACGATGTTGATCGCGGATGGAATGGAGCATCAATTGCTGGCCGCGCGCGGGCCATATGATGTGCTGCTTGCCAATATTCTAGCCGGGCCTTTGGTCGATCTTGCCCCCAGTTTTTCAGACGCGATTACGCCGGGCGGACATTTGGTTTTGGCTGGGTTACTCACCACGCAAGAACCCGAGGTGCGGCGCGCTTATCGCAGGCAAGGCTTCCGCATTTCTGCGCGCCTCATCAATGGCGATTGGTCGATATTGTGGCTGCGCAAAAGACGGTGATGCGCCGCACCGCGCAAGCCGCAAAATGGATCGCAGCGGCGCTAGTTTTGGTTGTCGCCGCCTTCTTTTTGAGCGCATGGATCGGCTCCAGCATTCCGCGCAATTCCGATTGGGAGGAACCCGAAACCGGCGTCACCATCATGCTGGAGACCAATGACGTGCACACCGGCATCATTATGCCGCTTGTCACGCCTCAGCATGATTGGCGCACGCTTTTTCCCGCCAGCGATTTGGACAATCCGGATAGGCCCTACACCCATGTCTCGGTTAGCTTTGGCGAGCGAGAAACCTTCCTTAACACACCAACTTTAGCTGAGATTAGCGTGAGAACAGCCGTAGGCGCAGCCTTTGGCGGAGACGGTCTGCTCCATATCGCCCATTATGTGCGCCCCATGCCAGCCAATGACTTTCGCGAACTCACGATTGGCGCAGATGAATATGCCGCCTTGGTGCGTATCATTGCTGACCAAATTCCGCCCGTCTCACCGCAGCGCGAAGCCTATGATGGTTACGCCGCGCATGACGTTTTCTACGACACGCAGCTAACCTATCACCTTGGCCACACTTGCAACCAATGGACCAGCAACACTTTGGCAGCTGCGGGGATTAAAACCGGATGGTGGACACCGATTGCTGGCGGCGTAACGAAATGGGTTGATCCGCCCGCTTAACTGCCGTGATATTCTGCAATCGCGGCGACCACCGCATGCATCATATCCATGCGCTGCGGCACCGGCGCCTTGGTGTTTCCGATCATCACAGCCACCACATAGCGCGCTCCGTTCGGCGCGGTGAGAATGCCGACATCATTATATCCGGTTTGCTCGCCCATGACGCCGGGCGGGACAATATCAAGCACTTGGCCGGTGCCGGTTTTATGCGCGATCTGCCACCCTTCCGGCAGGCCACCTTTGAGCCGGTTCGGGCCGCTTTTCGCATCGCGCATCAGGCCAAGCAAAGTGTTCGTCGAGGCTTCTGTCAACAGCTCGCCATAGGCCAATTTCGCCAAGGCCTGCGCCATTGCCAGCGTAGTGGCGCCATCAACCGGATTGCTCACATAATCGTCGAATATCTGGCGCCGCTTTGCATGCGGCACGCTCTTGCGCACTTCGAAAAATGTCTTGCCCAAGGAGTAGCTTTGATCCCACTCAAGCCCCGCCAGCTGCGACTGCATTATCCGCTCGCCCGGCCCAAAACGGATCGCGCCTAGCCCTTTTGCCTCCAGCACGCGGCGCACCGCTTCTGGCCCTCCCACTTTCTCGAGCAGCGTATTATTCGCGGTATTGTCGCTGCCCACCAGAGCGCGGTTCATGAAGTCAGCATAGGTCGAGGTGAAGCTGCCGTTGGCGAGCACCTTCTTGCGGATCGGTTGGTGAAACAATGTCAGATCGCCCCGCCTCACAGTGCCGCGCTCCGCCAGATCAAGCAACCCTTGATCCGCTTGCTCCAATGCGGTGAGCGCGACCCACAATTTGCTCACGCTTTGCTGCGGCATCAGCTGCTCGCCATTGTAATGCACCGCCTCGCCCGATTGCAGATCCACCATCGCAATTCCGAGACGCGAATTGAGGCTCTTGCCGATGCGGGTAAGCGATGCCTCCAGCAATTGCACTTTGGGCGCGCGGGTGTCGGCGGCCGCGCTCGGGGCGGCCTCGCTTGAAGCACTTTCGTCGGCCTCAACCACATACTTGTTTTGCCCCGCCAAACGCTCTGCATATACACTCGCCAACAACGCCAGAAGCGCCGCAATAATGACGAAGGCAGCCATCAAGCCGACCTTTTTCAAGACCGCTCTGTCATTTTGCGGGGCGCGGCGTTTAGGCCTACGTTTGGGTTCTTGCGAATTCATAGCGGGTCTCTAACGCGGCGGGCGTATCGCGGCAAAGCCCGTGCAGCTATTTCGCAGCCCTGTCCTTTTGCAGGACATCCTCCAGCAGGTTCAAAGCGTTCCGTGTGAAAGCGCCCATGTTGGCGATGCGATCTTCGCTGCCGGTTTCCAAAATCTGCGTGTGATCCCCGCTGGGCGCCGCCAAAGCCGCGCAGCTTGTGCCCGAAGGCGTTCCGCTGGGATGCTTGCTCGCCCCTACGCTGCCGCTTTCTGCAAGCCCCCAATCCGCGCCGAAATTATCGCGGATGGAGCGCGCTTGTAGCAAAGCATATTCTTCGCTCGCACCGCGCATGCCTTTGTAAGCTTCGCGCGGTTGATCGAACAAAACGTCGCGCGCGCGCAAAGAATAGACAACGCCGCCGCCCACAAAGAAATCCAATGCCCCCGGCACAGTCAGCATGGTCGCGGCCAGCAAGCCGCCCGTCGCGCCATCAGCAATCGCGATTTTCTCTTCGCGCTCGCGCAAAAGGCCAGCAATACGCAAAGCCTGCGGGTGGAGTTCATGCAAAAGATCCATTAGCCCGCCTCCTCAACAATCTTGGCCCAGCCGGCCTCATCCATGGTTTCAATGCCCAGCGCTTCGGCCTTTTTCAGCTTCGATCCCGCGCCCGGCCCTGCGACCAGCAGATCGGTTTTCGCGCTAACGGAGCCCGATGCTTTTGCCCCCAAGCGCTCAGCCTGCGCTTTCGCTTCATCACGGCTCATAGTTTCCAGCTTGCCGGTAAAGACAACGATCTTACCGGCCACCGGACTGTCGAGGGTTTCGACTTCATAACGCGGCGGCGACACTTCGCTGAGCAAATCTTCCCAAGCCGTAACATTGTGCGGTTCGTGGAAAAAGTCGCCGAGCGCGCGTGCAACCGTTTCGCCGACCCCGTCGATTGCGGTGATCTCGTCCGCTGCCTCCCCATCTTCGGCCCGTGCTTTTTCTGCGAGAATGCGAAGCGCAGGAAGCTCATGAAAATGCTTGAGCAAATCGCGCGCCGTCACTTCACCGACATGCCGAATGCCCAGACCAAACAAGAGCTTTGCGGCATCGGGCGCGCGCTTATCTTCCACAGATGCCAACAGCTTATCGACAGACTTATCCTGCCATCCCTCTAGGCTCAAAATGTCCTCGCGCCGCGCCTTAAGTCGGAAAATATCTGCGGGGCTTTCCAGCCAGCCTTTTTCAAAGAACTGCTGCAAAGTCTTCTCGCCCAACCCATCAATGTCGAGCGCTTTGCGGCTGACGAAATGTTTGAGGCGCTCAATTCGCTGGGCCGGACAGATCAGTCCGCCGGTGCAGCGCACATCAACCTCGCCCTCTTCCGCCACGGCTTCGCTTCCGCATTCGGGGCAGCTTTCCGGAAAGGCGAAAGGTTCCCGCGCACCATAAGACGCGCTCAAATTCTCGACCACTTGCGGGATTACATCGCCTGCCCGTTGGATCACAATTCTATCGCCGGGCCGCACGCCAAGCCGCGCAATTTCATCGCGGTTATGTAGCGTCACATTGGTCACCGTCACCCCGCCAACCAGCACGGGCGCAAGCCTGCCAACTGGCGTCAATTTGCCCGTGCGCCCGACCTGAATATCAATGCTTTCCAGAGTTGTTTGCGCGCGCTCAGCGGGGAATTTATGAGCGAGTGCCCAGCGCGGAGCCTTGGCAACAAAGCCAAGCCGCTGCTGATAATCGAGCCGGTCAACCTTATAGACCACGCCGTCAATTTCATAAGGCAAATCAGGACGCTGGCGGCCAATTTCATCATAGTGCGCGATCATCGCATCAACATCATTTGTAACCGTGAGAAATGGCGAAAGCGGGAAACCCCAGCTCTCAATCATCCGCATCATTTCGCTCTGCGTTTCGCATGGCACCTCAGATGCTGCGCCCCATCCGTAAGCCCAAAACTTGAGCGGGCGTTTCGCCGTAACACTCGCATCCTTTTGCCGGAACGAGCCGGCCGCCGCATTGCGCGGATTGGCGAAAAGCTTCTCACCCGCCGCCTCTTGCGCGGCGTTCAAAGCCGCAAAATCAGCGCGCGCCATATAGACCTCGCCGCGCACTTCAAACACTTCGGGTACACCTGCTGGAAGCTCCTGCGGAATGTCGGCAATATGCAGCGCATTGGCGGTGACATCCTCACCCACTTGCCCATCCCCGCGCGTGGCAGCACGGACCAATTTGCCCTGCTCATAGCGCAGCGAGCAGGAAAGCCCGTCAATCTTATCCTCTGCCGTAATCGCAACCGGCGCATCCTCGGCCAAGGATAGAAACCGCCGTATCCGCGCGGTCCATTCGGCCACTTCCTCACGGTTAAACGCATTATCGAGGCTCATCATACGCTGCTCATGCGTCACCTTCGATAGAGGCGATGCAACGACTTCATGCCCGACCTTTTGCGAGGGGCTATCAGGGCGAACAAGATGCGGAAACGCCGCTTCCAACTCCGCATTGCGGCGGGTCAGCGCATCATATTCTTGATCGGTAATCTCAGGCGCATCTTGGCCATGATAAAGCTTGTCATGGCGCGCAATTTGCCGCGCCAGCCGCATGAGTTCGTTGGCTGCTTCGGCTTCGGAAATTGGTGCGCTCACTAAACCCCCTCCAACAAACGCACCGCCTGCGCCCGCGCTTCTGGTGTCACTTCTGCACCCGATAGCATCCGCGCGATTTCTTCCTGCCGTTGCGCCTCATCAAGCCGCACGACGCTGGTTTTTGTAACCGTGCCAGCGGAGCTTTTTGCGATCAAATAATGCCGCTCCCCGCGTGCTGCGACTTGGGGGCTGTGCGTCACGGCCAGCAATTGCCCTTCACTGCCTGCAAGCCGCGCCAAGCGGTCGCCAATCGCGCTTGCCACTGCGCCGCCGACACCGCGATCAATCTCGTCAAAGATCACCGTTGCCGCCCCGCCCTGCTCCGCCAAGGCCACTTTCAGCGCGAGGATAAATCGCGAGAGCTCGCCGCCCGATGCGATTTTGCCCAAGGGTGCGAAGGGCGCGCCGGGATTGGTAGAAATGAGAAACTCGACAGCATCCATGCCATTAGCATTCCAGCGGTCCTCGGCAAGCTTCTCCACCTGCGTTTGAAACTTGGCCGCATCCAACCGGAGCGGAGCGAGCTCAGCCGCCACAGCCTTGTCCAATTTCGCCGCAGCTTTGGTGCGCAAATCATGCAGAGCCTGCGCCTTTTTGCGGTAAGTTTCGCCCGCTGCCTCTGCCGCTTTTGTCAGAGCGCCAACGCCCGCCTCGCCGCTTTCAATCGCGTCCAGCTTGGCGCGCATCGTGATCATCAATTCGGGCAAAGCATCCACATCGCAGCGGTGCTTGCGTGCCGCCGCTCGCAGGTCGAAGAGCCGCGTTTCAGCATCATCCAAAGCGGCCGGATCATGCAGCAATTGATAGCCTGCCTCGGTGAGTTTATCCTCCGCCTCACCCGCCTCAACCACGGCGCGGTCGAGATATTCGAGCGCCTCGGCCAACAGCGGATGCTCCTCTGCAATGCGTTCCATCTTGCGCGCAGCGGCGCGAAGCGATGCGAGGGGAGAATTGGACCCGTCCCACACTTTTCGCAAAGCCTCCAACTCGCCCTGCAAACGCTCGCCCTTTTGCATGTCAGAGCGAAGGCCCGCGAGCTGCGTTTCCTCGCCAGCCTCAGGACGCAGCTCATTGAGCTCTGCCAAATGCGCGATCAGCAGTTCCTCATCTTCCTTGGCCTGAACGATGGAAGCTTTGGCCGCCTCAAGCTTCTCCTGAGCTTCGCGCCAGATATTCCATGCCGCCGCCACACCTTCAGATTTCGCGCCCGCATAAAGGTCGAGCAGAATGCGGTGACCGGCGGGGTTCACCAATCCGCGATCATCATGCTGTCCGTGCAGCTCCACCAGATTGCGGGCCAAATCACGCAGCAAAGCGACGCCAACAGGCTGATCATTGATGAAGGCTTTGGAGCCGCCATCGGCCTTAACCTGACGCCGGACCATAAGCGGTTCGCCCCGCTCAATCTCCAAATCAGCATCGTCCAAAACGCCCGCGATCGCTGGAGGCACAGAGGCAAAATCGAAACTGGCGGTCACGCTGGCTTTCGCCTCTCCGCTGCGCACAAGCGATGTTTCCGCGCGGTCACCCAGCACTAGGCCCAATGCATCAAGCAAGATGGATTTACCCGCGCCGGTTTCGCCAGTCAGCACGCCAAGCCCATGCGCAAAGTCGAGGTCAAGCGCCTCGATCAATACGATATTGCGGATGGAAAGACGGGTCAGCATTGCCATTAGTCTAGCCTAAGGCCCACCCTCAGTCACGCTTAACCGCGCGACTTTCGAACAGCTTTGATGCCTATTTGTTCTGACCTTCGCCAACCTCAATCTAAGTGTATCTGAATTTGGAAACACTTAATGATTTTGATCTATTTACCTTTCAAACCAAACGAATACTTAATTTCCATTTAGGGAAATATAATGATCAGCAATAAATCAATCAAACTGCTTGGATCAGCCCATTTAGCGATAATGATCACAACTCTGGCTGGCGGAGCGATTTGCGCACCAGTAAATGCGCAGACGCAGCAACAAGATGCACAAAAACCACCGATCAACATCAGCTACGACCGGATGGTGCCATTATTGAAACCATTGCGCAAAGGGGCTGTCCGCGAACAATATATTTCTCAAGTGGTTGGCCCGCTTCGGGTCGCGGATCGGGAAGGTGATGGCTTGATCAAAGCTGATGTTGAGATGGGCAAAACCATTTCAGAAACACTTTCTCGGGCCAAGCGAATTGGGGATTTCCTTCGCTATGACTACAATGGCGACTGGAAACTTTACGTTGATGAGATTGTACAATTCTCCTCTGCAACCAACCTCGACGATGCACGAAAACGCGCTGAACGAACTATGGCTCGCTTTGACAACAATGGGGATGGGATCGCTACGCTGGAAGAAGCGAACATGAAGCCAAAACGTCAAAGGCCATTTCAGGTTGATAGGCTATCATCGCTTATGGGACTCGATTCAGATGGTGACGGCCGTGTTATTGCAAGCGAACTGGTTACGCTTGCCGAAAAAACCTTTGATCATTTCGATAGCAATGGCGATGGCTCCATCGACAAAGCAGAACATGGCGAAGTATCAAAGGTCGAACGCATTGCCACGAGATCCGCTGAGGTTCGGCAGGCGGGTTGCACCTTTCCTCCTGCCTCCAGGAAGGCTGAACTCGTATTCTTACGAGCGGATTACGCGAAGAGGGTATCGGCTGCTTTTGTCGGGAGTGAAGAGAAAGTCACTTCAGTCGTCGATGTTACAATTGAGCCAGGCAAGAAGCCAATATACCTCGTTCTTGGCAGCTCGTCGCCGATGGTTTGGCGCGTTACCGGCGCGACGAAACGTATCGAAAAAGCCATCATTGGGTCGAAAGACAGCGTCAACCGTCTGCTTCCAAGCGATAAATACGCCCAATCAGCGACCTCAGCAGCTGGCTTGATCGGCTTACCAAAAGAAAAAGTTTCCATCGTTGGCCCGGATTGCCTCAGCCAACATTTCGCTCGATCAAGCTTTGACCGAATGAATGCAGACATTGTTAGTCAAATCATTGCCAAACGGCCCGCAGGCGTATTTGCCTCGATCGAAAATGCATTTGATATTGCCGTGCCATCCGCCCTCTCGCCTAAAAAGGCAAATACAGATCCGTACCCTCCGCCCCCTGCACCAGCATCCTCAGGGTATGTGTCAAAACGATGGCAATACATAACCAGTGACGATCATAATTACTTAGTCGACATCGATCCAAAAGACGTGGTCGCTAGCGAACCCGTTGGCAAATATGCGGTGAGCCCCGAGCATTATGGGATTGCGCAGATGATCGACGAAGGCATTTTACAGCCCGACGCTAAATCGAGGTTGGTTGTCCTACAAAATGTTGAGGCTTGGCCCGCTGGCCTTAGAGGCAGCAGAGCGGTTACTTTTGTAATCAGCGATGATGTCAAAGTTCCGGAAAAAAAACTCAAATCGAGCTGCGTTTTGACAACCGCTGAAGCGTCTCAAGCCAATTGGCGCAGTGCTTGTCGTCAACAGATCCGAGAAAGGCGACGACGCTAATCGAACTCAGCTTGCGCTTACGCCCGCCGCATGGCGTTCAACCAGCTTATACGCTTTCTCATACCATTCGCTACCGGGGTAATTTGCGCCCAAAACGGCGGCATATTTCACCGCCTCAGGGCGGATACCCAGTGCAAGGCTGCTTTCGGTTAGGCGGTACAAAGCCTCTGGCGTGTGGCTGGTCGTGTCATATTCGTCGATGACATTTTGGAACCGCAATTGCGCAGCGAGCCAGCGGCCTGATTTTTGGTAATAGCGTCCGATTTCCATTTCCTTGCCGGCCAAATGGTCTGCCACAAGGTCTAGCTTTAGACGCGCGTCGGCGGCATATTCGCTTTGCGGGAAACGGCGATTCACCTCGCGCAAAGCGGTTCGCGCTTGCTCGGTGATTTTCTGATCGCGGTTCACATCGCTGATTTGCTCATAATAGGACAGAGCGATAAGATAATAGGCATAAGGCGCATCTTTGTTACCCGGGTGGATCGACAGAAATCGCTGCGAGCTTTGGATCGATTTGTTGTAATCTCGCGCCACGTAATAGCTGAAAGCGCTCATCAACTGCGCGCGCCGCGCCCACGGCGAATAAGGATGCTGGCGCTCCACTTCGTCAAACAAAGCCGCCGCCAAAACGGTATTGCCGCGGTCGAGCCGCCGCCGCGCTTCATTATAAAGCGATTCCACATCGCGGGCGACATAGGCCACGTCTTCATTGCCAGACGGCCCGCTAGAACAGGCCGAAACCAAGAATGTAAGGCCCGCCATGCTGCCCGCTAGAGCCAGCTTGGAAATCGAGGAGCGAGATTTGCGCGAAGTGTTCACCATAGAGGCCCCTATAATCGCACCCTCGCTGAACGCCAAGTGAAGTTCGCGCACCAATCGCAGCTTTTGCCCGAAAGCTTTGGTGCAGCACTGCGGCAAGCGAGGGATTGTTTGTTCGAACAAGAGCGAAAATGGAATGCACCAGTATTGTCAGAGTGTGTCAATCACACCGACTGGAGGTTCCACAACGCCTCGAGTTTTGAGTAAAATCCACCATAGAACTAGTAAAACTGATCAAAACTACGGTCTATTTGAATAATATAGGCGCTTTCACCTTTCCAAAAAGCAATGAAACGCTAATACTTGAGCCTCAAACTGCGGTTTAGAAAGACAAGGGTAGAGTTTTGGCAAAGACAACAGGGTCAAAGGCGGGCGCTGACACAGCCAATTCGCAGAGCGCGGAGCAATCCAAAGCTGCCGAGCAGCGCTTATCGGAAGCTCGAACTTTCCAAGAGCTTATCTTCAAGCACATCCCCGACCTCATTTTCGTGAAGGATGAAGAATTTCGGATTGTTCAAGCCAATGAACATTTTCTGGGCGTGTATCCAGAGGATATGCGCGACTCTATTCTGGGTACGACGACGATTGAGCAATATAATGAGGAAGAGCGCAACGCCTTCTTAGTGCAAGACAAAATTGCCTTTGATGAGGGGATTTCAGAGGTCGAGGAGAGCATTGATTTCCCCGATGGCGCACGGCGCACTTTGCTCACCCGCAAGGTCCGATTTGAAGACAGTCAGGACAATAAATTTGTCCTCGGCATTGGGCGTGACATCACCGAATTGGTCGATGCAAGGAAGGAGAAAGAGTTCTCGCTCGCCCTCCTCAACAGCGTGTTTGATACAGTGTCTGGCGCGATCATTGGCCTAAATGCTGACAGGCAAGTGGTGATGATCAACAATGCTGGGCGCCATATGCTGGGCGAGGATTCCGCCGAAGTGCCTTTTGCTTGGCCGAGGGAAATTGGCTTTCTTGACCCAGAAGATATGCAGCCGTTGGAATCCTCGCATGATCCCGTTGCGCGCGCTTTGATCGGGCAAGAGATCGGCGGCGAGGTGCATTTGATGACCCGCAGATCATCGGAAGATGCGCGCTATATCCGCGTCACGTCCCGCATGGTTCATAACGATTCCTCCCCGCTGCACAGCGTGATTGTGCTGGATGATGTGTCCGAGGCTGAACGCAATCGCCAGCAAATTGAACGCCAGTCGCGGCTCGATGCTTTGGGCCAGCTAACCGGCGGCATTGCGCATGATTTCAACAATCTGCTCAACACGATGCAATTTGCAATTGAGCTTATCCGGCGCGACAATTTGAGCGAGCGCGGGCTGCGCTCTGCCAATGCCGCGATGAATTCCATTGCCCGCGGATCAGAGCTGACCGGGCGCTTGCTGGCCTTTGCCAAGAAACAGCCGGAGCGGGCCCATGCAAGATCACTGTCAGAGACATTTGCCGAACTGAAAGAGCTAGCCGCCCCGTCGATAGAGGCATCGGTGACAGTGGAGTTCGGTACGTTTGAAGAAGAATTGCTCGCATTTTGCGATCAAGGGCAATTGCAGAATGCCGTGCTCAATCTCATTCTAAACAGCCGCGATGCGATCATGGAAGCGGGTCAAGGCAATGCGATAAAGATCGGGGCACGGGCTGTCGATTTTCTGCCAACCGGCATTAGCGCGGCCTCTGAACAGCGACTACCATCTGAAACGGAGGGGCGCATTTCGCAAGGGAAAGCCGATGCAGCGCGGAATGACGGCCACGCTCAAAGATACATCGAAATCTCGGTATCCGACAATGGCCCCGGTATGTCGAAAGCCGTGGCATCGCGCGCGCTTGATCCGTTCTTTACGACCAAGCTAGTCAATTCCGGCACCGGTCTTGGCCTGTCGATGGTCTATGGCTTCGTCCAGCAGTCAGACGGTGAAATGCGGATCTATTCAGAGGAAGGTCACGGCACGACCGTTCGAATGTTCCTGCCGCGCGGCAATGAAAGCACCGGCCTAGAAGAACCCTTTGCCCTCGCGCCTTTGTCAGATGGCAAGGGCGAAACCATCCTCATCGCCGAGGATGAAGAGTTCTTGCGTGATCAATTGGGCGAGCTTTTGAAAGAGCTGAAATACAACGTGCTGGAAGCAGAATCCGGCCGCGATGCAGTGGCCATGCTGAAAGCGGGTGCAAAGCCCGATTTGATCCTAACCGACGTAGTGATGCCTGGCGGTATTGGCGGGTTTGAACTGGCGAGGTTAGCGCGCGAAATCATGCCGCTTGTGCCGATCATTTATATGTCGGGCTATACCGGTTTTACCGATGAAGAAATGGGCGCAGTCATCGCCCCGCTTCTGCCGAAACCATCATCACCCAGCGTTATCTCAGGCCAGCTGCGTGCGGCTCTCGGCGATACAGAAGAAAGCAGTTAGGCGAGCACTATGGCAAGAATACTCCTGATGGAAGATTGCGCAGTGCAAGCCATGATGCTGAGCGATTGGCTCGATATGGACGGGCATGACACCGCCATCACCACCAACACCAAGGATGCGCTGGAGCAATTGACCGGTCTTGCGCGCTTCGACCTTTTGATTACCGACATCTTCGGGCCAGAGGGAACGCGGGGCGAGGATGGGCTGACCTTGATGCGCAATATCCGCATGCAATCAGCGGAGCGGCTTCGAACATTGCCGATCATCTCTGTGTCCGGCGTCAGCTTGGAAACCTCCTTTCCCGGCAAGACCGGATGGCTGCGCAGCGACCAGCGCCATGTGCATATGGTCAAGCCTTTGGATGTTGGCAAATTGACCAGCACAATTGCCGAAATATTGGGCGATTCGCCGAGTTAGTTGATGAAAGGCATCCGAAGACGCCCGAAGCAGGCCCGATCAAACCGGCCAGACACATGGGCTCAGCGCAAAATGCCCCAGAGCAAAAGTAACAGCAAAGCCTTCTGTAGGAAAATGGGGCGTTTTTGGCGCGTTAGAAACCGTGATGATTGCGGTGCCAGCCAAGGAAGGCGGGATGCGGCCTTTGCGATGCACGCACCGGAGCGATCAGGCGGCCAGTCGGATTGATAATCGTCTCCACGCCCGGTCTATCATTGACCTTGCGGTGGATGAGAATTTCGAGCTCGTCAGAAAACCCGATTAGACCGCGATCAAACATCCAATGGACTGTACCGGAAAGAGCCACCCCGTTCTGCACGCTGTCGGGACCATTATGCTCAACCGCTTTGATATGCGCGGCCTCCGCCTCGGCGCGCCCTCCTCCATTGATCAGCTTCCACCCTGTCACTGCGCATTGATCGCTATAGGCGGCCAACACACTGCGACGAAAGTGCCGGTCACGTTGCTTGCGATTGGTGAGCGATTGGACAATCGGATGTTCAAAGTCGAAAGGAACGCGCTCTTCTCGCACCGCGCTTTCTTCCAAAACGCTATCGACGCGCGGCAGCACATCATCATCGGCAAGCCCCGCCTCCACAATGCGGGCAAAGTCGGCAGCGGATAAAGGCCGCACCGCTGCTTGCGCGCTCCCCGATATATTGCCCGCATCATTCAGCACGCTTCATAGACTCAAAATACTAAAAGCCTAACTCTTTGTTTGGCAGCTTTGCATCAAAGCGTTCCGTTAAATTAGCTTGAACTTCTGTAGGAAGAGATAACCAGTTGTTGGAAAATTCGCTTACATAATAGTCTGAAATAAACTCACTAACAGCTCCAAATACCTTTATTGATTTTGCAAGCTCTGAGTCTTTCTCAACGAGTTCAATCGGCTGGGATGCTAAGGAAATTGAGTTTATGGCGTTGCCATGAGCTACTGCAGAGAGAAGCCCATATATTTCTTCTTGATCACGACAGCGCACTTTCTGAAGCTTTGCTAAACGCCCTTCAAAATAAGGGCAGTGCTCTCTCAGATACTTTTTTAGAGCACCGGGCAGAGGGGCTTGCCAACGGTAGTCCTGCCAGCTTTGCAATTCTCTGGGGTGGTCTCGCAAATAGAGGTATTGCAGCGATAGTTCGAAATGTGAACGCAGAGATAATATTGCTGGGCGGAGCAAACCAAATGACAAAAGGCTAATGCTCTCCACAGCACAACCGTAGGCCCCTTTCAGAACAATAGTCGCCGGAGCGTCGGAGGCCAAATTATGATAGTGTCCGACCCAAGTCATAGAGAGCTTTAATTCACTTGCAGCCGAATTGGCAGTTTCTTCTAAATCGCTGGTTTTCTTGGTGACCTCTTCTGCAAGCAAGGTGTATTGCGACTTAGTCATCGCAGCTTCCATGCTGTGCCACCGGCCTTCCCAAGTCCATCACGTAAGTTCATCACCGCCCGATAAATTTGCTGCTCTGAGTAGGCTCTTACAAGTCGTCTAATCCAAACCTGAAGGCCTCGACGCGAATCAAATGCAGGAAACTCTGATCTCGCAATTGAAGGGTCTTCTTTCAGACTCTCGGAAAGAAATTCGGCGAAACGATACACAGGAACTCTTAGCTCTTGCCTTCTGATTCTCTCAAGTTCGCTGTATAAATTGGAAGATTCTATCCCTGGTAAGTTTTGATCTAGGCCTCGCTCAAGCCCAATCGCAAGTGAACTATCAATTTCGTCCTCTATATCGCGAACTAGTTCTACAAAAGCCGAAGCGCTTAGATCATTGATCACTTCATAAAGTGCGCGAAGTTCACGTTCGCTCGCTCGCTGGATAGCAACAGCAGCAATCGCCCGAACTTGATGAGGCTTTACTCTCATTGCCAGACCCCCAATCTGTCTACGATTTCGCGAGCAATCAAACCAATTTCAGTACGCAGAACGCCAGAATAAGGACCTCCTCTATCGGTAGCGAAACCTGTGTAACTCGCATTTGCCTCTAGATGAGTGCTGACCGGAAGTCGTTGATTCAGCACAGTCTGCCCAAATTTTTCATGAGCACGCAACTCCAATTCCACAACTGAAACTGGATCGTGCCGACGAACTCCATTAATCAGAGTCATATGTATCGGTGCAATGCCAAGATGTTCAAAAAGCCTATCGACCATACCAACGCCCAAAATTGAAAATTTATCGGGCTTAACAGGCGAAAGCACGCTCGTCGAATTCTCCAATGCACATTTCGTAACAAAGGAGCTACTTGGATTACAATCGAGCACAATCAAATCATACTCGTCCCTAGCATTGGAGATGAACCATTTGAAATGGTCCGCCGCTATTTTTAGCTGCGCAGCGTCGTCAATCATCGTGTACTTCATAAGGTCAAACGAACCCGGTAAAATATCCAACGCTGCTTTTTCACCCTTACCAATTTTTCGAAGTCTTTTTGCTAAATTTTTGGCTTCTGGAGGTGGCTCTTTGCTTGATTGAACCTGAAAGAAGTCGTTCGAGGGCTGAGGTTCGAAAGCGGCCATCACAGTCGACTTTTCATCGACAATTTTGTCGTAATCTTCCTGCGTTAGAACAGCTTGTGTCAAATTGAACTGAGGGTCCAAATCAATTAGTAACACGCGTTTTTGATGGCGGTGATAAAGAACTCGAATAACATGTGCCGAAATTGTAGTCTTCCCAACGCCGCCCTTCATGTTTAAAATTGATAGAACTGGTGCTGGCAATTTGTTTCTCCTAAATAACACTTAAGTTGCATCAAGAGCTTACTTCACCCACGCTATAGCTTCAATACTACTCCTCCCCCATCCGCAGCGCAGCAATAAACGCTTCTTGCGGAATACTTACATTCCCATATTCACGCATTTTCGCTTTGCCTTTCTTCTGTTTTTCCAGAAGTTTTTTCTTGCGGCTGATGTCGCCGCCATAGCATTTGGCGGTCACGTCTTTGCGCATGGCGGCGATAGTTTCGCGCGCGATGATCTTGCCGCCAATGGCTGCTTGCACGGGAATTTTGAACAGATGGCGCGGGATCAAATCTTTGAGGCGTTCGCACATGCCGCGTCCGCGTTCTTCCGCAACGCCCGCATGGACGATCAGTGACAGGGCATCGACGGGTTCGGCGTTGACGAGGATATTCATCTTCACCAGATCGCCTTCGCGCAGGCCGATTTGTTCATAGTCAAAGCTGGCATAGCCGCGGCTGATGCTTTTGAGGCGGTCGTAAAAGTCGAACACAACCTCATTCAGCGGCAGCTCGTAAGTCACCTGAGCGCGGCCGCCCACATAAGTGAGATCGGTCTGCACGCCGCGCCGGTCTTGGCACAGTTTCAGGATTGAGCCGAGGTAATCGTCGGGGGTGTAGATCACCGCCTTGATCCACGGTTCCTCAATCATCGCAATGCGGTTGATATCGGGCCAATCGGCGGGATTGTGGAGCATGATCTCCTTGGCGTCTTCGGTCTTCGATTTCGACAATTGCAGCCGGTAGACAACTGATGGCGCAGTAGTAATCAGGTCGAGATCATATTCGCGGCTTAGGCGTTCTTGAATGATCTCAAGGTGAAGAAGGCCAAGGAAGCCTGCACGAAAACCAAAGCCAAGCGCCGCGCTGCTTTCCATTTCAAAGCTGAAGCTGGCGTCATTGAGCCGCAGTTTCGCAATGCTTTCGCGCAGTTTTTCAAAGTCGGCGGCATCGACGGGGAAGAGCCCGCAGAACACCACGGGTTGCACTTCCTTATAGCCCGCTAGCGCCTCGGTTGCCCCGCCCTTCACCGTGGTGATCGTGTCACCAACGCGGGCTTGCTCGACCTCTTTAATCTGGGCTGTGATAAAGCCGATTTCGCCGGGGCCGAGCTCTTCCAATTGCTCGATCTTGGGGCGCATACAGCCGACGCGGTCGACGAGGTGTTCGGTCTCCCCTTGCATGAATTTGATATTCACGCCCTTGGTCAAAACGCCCTCGATAACGCGCACGAGAATAACAACGCCGAGATATTGATCATACCAGCTATCAACGAGGCTTGCTTTGAGCGGTTTGTCGCGGTCGCCCGATGGCGGCGGAATGCGCTGCACCACGGCTTCCAGCACATCCTCGATACCAATGCCGGTTTTTGCAGAGGTCATAACCGCATCGGATGCGTCGAGGCCGATAACTTCTTCGATCTCTGCCTGAACGCGCTCTGGTTCGGCGGCGGGCAAATCGACTTTGTTGATGACCGATACGATCTCGTGATCATGCTCGATCGATTGGTAGACATTGGCGAGAGTCTGCGCCTCAACGCCTTGGGCGGCATCGACCACCAACAGCGCGCCTTCGCAAGCGGCGAGGCTGCGCGATACTTCATAGGCAAAATCGACGTGGCCGGGCGTATCCATCAGATTGAGCTGATAGGTCTCGCCATCTTTAGCCGTATAATCGAGGCGCACGGTTTGCGCTTTAATCGTAATGCCGCGCTCGCGCTCAATATCCATATTGTCGAGCACTTGCTCGCTCATCTCGCGCTCCGTCAGGCCGCCCGTGTGCTGGATCAGCCGGTCAGCCAGCGTGGATTTGCCGTGATCGATATGGGCGATAATCGAGAAATTGCGGATTTTGGAAAGATCAGTCATTGGCTGCCGCAATTAGCGGGCATGCTGCCGTCTGTCAGCCATTATTATTGGACGCGCATTGCGCCGCTGATTTTACGCAGGCTCGCCGGAGGAATAGGCGAATTGCGGAATGGATTGATTGGGATCGAGCATGCCGCCCTTCATCCCCTTATAATCGCCATCCGATAGCGCTTCCAATGGTGCGCCGGCGCTGGCCAAAGCATAGGGAGAGACGCGGATGCGCGTGCACAGACCGCCGCCGCTGTCTTCGACCAGAGGCGTTTCAAACACGAGGCCCTGAACATCGCCATTGCTGCGGCTGACAACGGCCACAGTCAATTGACCCCCGCCCAAATCGACCACAAATTGCGTATCCACCGGCACATCTTTCAGGCCCTCAATCAAAGCGCCGGTTTTCGACAGATTGCGCAGAGTGACATCATAGGAATGATCGGCGTGAATGACCTGAATATTGCGGTAGACCGTGCGGCGTTTAGCCCGCGCGCTGCGAGCCGGCACTGGCTCAATTTTCCAGCTACCACTGGCGAGTTCTTGCGCGACTTTTTCCGCGTCTACGCTGTCGGCAAAGATCGGCCCTTGGACGCTGCCTACGCCGCTAGAACGCAATGCTTCATAAAGCTCCATCGTCTCGACGCCGGCAGCGATAATCGACATGCCCAGCGCCTTGGACAAAGCGCTTAGCGCATTGATCAGCGGCAGATCGCGCGCGTCATCATTGCCCTCGCTTTGGTAAAACTCTGGCGTAATTTTGATCGCATCAAACGGCGCGCGGCGCAGATAGCCGAGCGAGGAATGACCATTGCCAAATTCATCCAAAGTCAGGCGAACGCCCAGCTTAAACAAATCGCCCAAAGTGCGGTCGACAGCATTGGAATCGCCTTCGAAAACAGCCTCGCTGACTTCCAATTCAAGGCGGCCGTGCTCCAATTTGGAGGAGGTCAGCGCTGCGCTAACTTTGACCAAAAACCCGTCTGCGGTAAATTGCTTGGATGGGACATTGACCGCCACGCGTAAGCTTTCCGGCCATGCGCTGGCATCTTGGCAAGCGCGGTCAATCACCCATTCGCCAATATCTTGCGCCATGGCGCTGGCATCAACGATGGGCTGCAATTCCTCATGATCGATCAGCCCTCGCTGAGGATGCTGCCAGCAAAGCTGCGCTTCCAAGGCTTCAACCATATGGGTTTCAAGGCTGACGACGGGTTGATAGCGCAGGAGCAATTGATCTTCATTGACCGCTTCGGCCAAATTGTCTTCCAAGCGTTTGCGGAACAAAGCTTCATGGGCAAGATCGCCGGAGTAAAAGCGGAACTGCCCTCGCCCGCCATTTTTTGCGGCATAAAGCGCCATATCGGCGGACTTCACAACTTCATCGCGGGTTACGCCGTCATGCGGCGCGGTCGCAATGCCGATCGATGCGCCAATAACGCAGCGCCCATCCGTCAGCGAGAATGGCTGCGAGAGCATGGCGATAATCTTTTTCGCAATTTCGCCCAGCTCGCCGCGATCATCCATATCGGGCAGCATGATTTGAAATTCATCGCCGCCCAAACGGCCCACTTCTGCCTCGCGGCCAGCCGCGCGTTTCAGCCGCGTGGCAACCTCTTTGAGAAGCTCGTCGCCGGCAGCATGACCCATCGTGTCATTGACCTGCTTAAACCGGTCAAGGTCGAGCATCATCAGCGTGCAATTGCGTTTTGCCGATTGGAAGGCAGTGAGTGTCGCGTCAATATTGCGCGCCATCTCATGACGATTGGCAAGGCCTGTTAGGGAGTCATATTTGGCCAGCCGCTCGGTTTCTTCCTCGCGTTCAAACTGGTCGGTAATGTCGCTGGCCGTGCCGCGATATCCGCGAAACGCCCCTTCGCTGGTCAGGATGGGGCGGCCTGAGAGACTGACCACCACTTGCTGTTCTGCTTGAATTGGAGAGACAGCAAGCGAGGAAAAAGCTTTGCGCATGCCCAATTTCAGCGCGAGCGATTGCGCTCGGTCACCGCTATCGCGGACAGCAAAAATTTCAGCGAGAGGTTTGCCTGCAATGGCATCCAGTTTCAGGCTCATGCGCGCGCAAAAGGCGTCGCTTAAATAAGACAGGCGTCCTTCTTCATCAGTGGCCCAGAACCAGCCGAGGCCCGATTGCTCCAGATCAGCCAGCAGCGACAACTTTTCAGCATCGCTAACCGAGCCAGCTCCTGAAAAAGGTGCGGGAACTGGCGCAATGTCCTCTGCCTGCGCATTTGCGGCAGCCCGTTTCTTCGCCAAAAAGCCTTTGATCGGCACCGTATAAATCCCCAAAGCCGCGCCAGGAAATGCCCAGCGATCCAATGAGACCTACGTGTAAATACAGATGGTTACTTTTATCCTAATTTCGCGAGACAGAACTCGCCGCAATTGTTGAGCTATTTGTGGCGGTTCTGCGGATTGGTGATATCTACCTCGGCAAACATCTTTGTGGTCTGCCCCTGATTGCCCATCAATTGCGAATAAGCATCAGTGCCAAGCGCTTGCAATGGCCGGCCAGCCGCTTCGATTTGATAGGGCGATACGCGGTGACGGGTGCACAGACCTTCTGCGCCATCACTGATCAAATTGGTTTCAAACTCAACACCTTGAGAGAAACCATTGGAGCGGCGCACGGTCGCAACAACCAATTGCCCTTCGCCCAAATCAATCACTAAGCCCGTGCCCATTGGAACATCCAAAAGGCCTTCGATTTTCGCGCCCGATTTCGACAGGTTCCTTAGCATGACATTATAACGGTGATCCTCATGGATCACGCCAATCCGGCGGAATTCTGTGCGGCGTTCTGAGCGATAGCGTTCAGGGCCCTTGGCTTCATAGGCCAAATCGCCTGTTTCAAACTTCTCGTGCAGTTCCTTGTTCGAAACCGCCCATGAAAAGATGCGCCCTTGAATATATGTCGCGCCCAGTTTCTTGACCAGCTTCAGCTCATCCTTGGTCTCAACGCCTTCTGCAACGGTGACCATTTGCAGCGCGCCAGCCAGGCTGACAATCGCGCCGATTAGCTGCGAATTATTATTGTCGTCCTCGGTTGAGCCGCGAACAAAACTTTGGTCGATCTTGATCTTATCAAAGGGCGCATCGCGCAAATAACTCAGCGAACTATAGCCGGTGCCAAAATCATCGAGCGACAGGCGCACACCGAGGGACTTTAGCTCTGTAAAGATGCGGATCGTGCGCTCAAGGTCGCCAACAAACACGCTCTCGGTGATTTCCAGTTCAATGCGGGCAGGATCAACACCGGAATTGTGCAAAGCTCTTGCGACAATTTCAGGGAAGTCGTCGCGGGCAAATTGCACCGCAGATACGTTGACTGCGCATTTTACCTCGCCAGGCCATTCGCACACATCGCGGCACACTTGATTGAGCGCCCACTCGCCCATTTGCACAATAATGCCCAAATCTTCTGCCACAGGGATAAAGGCGCCTGGCGATACCCAGCCGCGCTCTTCGTGGTTCCAGCGCATCAAAGCTTCGAGGCAAGCAACTTCATGCGTCTTAGCATCCACGATAGGCTGGTAATGCATCTCCAGCTCTTCCGCGGCGACCGCATCACGCAGATCTTCCTCGATTTGGCGGCGCTGTTTCGCGCCATCTTTAAGGTCGCTGTGATAGAAGCGGTGCTGCCCGCGTCCGCCAGCCTTCGCTGCGTAAAGCGCCATATCGGCGGCCTTGACCAGCTCTTCAGCGTCCAAACCGTCATAAGGCGCAATCGCGACACCCACCGATGTCCCGATAATCGCGCGCGAGCCATTGATCGAATAGGGCTGCGAAACCATCTGGATCAGGCGTTCGCTCAATTCACCCAGCACGCCGCGATCATCAATGTCGGGCAGCAGAATTTGGAACTCATCCCCGCCGATCCGGCCAATTTCGCCGCGCTTATCAACGATGGTTTTCAAACGCGCAGACACTTGTTGCAGCAATTCATCGCCCGCCGGATGCCCCAGCGTATCGTTCACCTGCTTAAACCTATCGAGATCGAGCATCATCAAAGCGCAAGAACGTTTGGAATTGCGGTATGCTTCGAGCGTTTTTTCCAAACGCTTGGTCATGCGGTGGCGGTTGGCGAGACCCGTTAAGGAATCGAATTGTGACAGGCGCTCTGCATCACGGCGGGTATCAATCGTCGCAGAGATATCTTTGGCGCTGCCGCGATAGCCGGTGAACTCGCCCGCATCATCATATTGCGGCTTGCCTGCAATTTCCCACCAGAACTCTGTTCCGCCGCTGAGCAACTTTTGGGGCAGTTGAACGATGGAGTTGCGCGCGCCGAGCAAGAAGGCGAGCGGACGCTCCGGCTTGTCATCATCATCCTCCGCATCCGCGCAGAACAGATCACTGAATGGCTGGCCCAAAATGGCCGATTGCTCCAAATCAAGTGACTTGGTTGCGGATTCAGAAAGGTAGATAATCCGGCCAAAGGAGTCTGTTGCCCAGAACCAGCCCAGCCCCGCCTGCTCAAAGCTATCAAGCAGTTCAATCCGGCGGCGTGTATCGGATTCTTCGATCGGACACACGGGCGTGTTCTCCGGGGTCAGTTCGACCTCCGGCTGGTTGGATTGCCGCATTTTTGAAAACAAGCTGGCCATACTAAGTACGAACTGAAGTTAGTCCCAAATCTCCGTTCAATCGGGTCCTCGCGAAGGGTCCCCGACACAATGCATCGTGTTACCTTTCGCGTGGTAAGCGGATTTGGTTGCAAATTTGATAATATGCTCCTCGATGAATGATCTTTTCTCAAGGCGGGGCTCAAATCAAAACCAAGTAATTCTACGTAAGCAGTCAGAACTGGGCCGGAGATGCATATTGCCTCCCCAATCCAGCCGAGGCATTCCTCCCTCAATGAGGCCCCTTTCATTGACCATTACGTAAACTTGCCAAAGCCCTGCGCCTTGGCCATGCTCCGCCCATAATAAGCCGCCAATGATGCAGGCTGATGAGTGGGATGAAAAAGTGGACATTATGCAAGACGAAGTGAAGCTTGAAAACGAGGCCGCACAATCGACCAGCGCGCTTGGGCCCCTAGTCGGTGTAGCGCGAGAGGACTTTGTCGGTGCGGTGGCCTTGCTGCTGCGCGAAACTGCCAGCGATCCCGAGCGTTTGATGCGTCACAGCCAAGCGATTGGCGGGGATATGGTCAAAATCCTAACCGGCAAATCCGACCTTGCCCCTGATCCCAAAGACAAGCGTTTCATGGACCCCGCATGGCAATATAACCCCTTCTTTCGGGCAGGCGCGCAATATTACCTCGCCGTTCAAAAAGGCATGTCCAATTGGCTGGAGGAATTGGAGCTCGATGAACTAGAGCGCAACCGCGCCAATTTCGTCGCCAATATCATCATCGATGGTCTTGCCCCGACCAATACTCTGATTGGCAATCCAACCGCGCAAAAACGCTTGATCGACAGCGGCGGCTTGTCGCTGATCAAGGGCCTCAAAAACGCCTATGAGGATATGGTCAACAATCGCGGCATGGTCAGCCAAGTCGACAAGCGCCCGTTTAAAGTGGGCGAAAACGTCGCCAATTCAAAAGGCTCTGTCGTTCTACGCACAGAGATGATGGAGCTTATTCATTACAGCCCTGCCACCGATGAAGTGCATGAAATCCCGCAGCTGACCATCCCGCCGCAGATCAACAAAATGTATATCAATGATCTGTCGCCCGATAAGTCGATTGTGAAGTTTCAGGTTAAAAATGGCATCCAGACCTTTGTGATTTCCTGGCGCAATCCGTCGAAGGAACAGGGCGTTTGGGGGATGAGCGATTACGTGAATTCCTGCCGCGAGGCGATGAATGCGGTCGCTGCGATCACTGGCTCCAAAACGGTCAATGTTTCAGCGGGCTGCTCCGGCGGGCAAACCGCGACCATGCTGGCCTCGAAACTGGCATCGGATAAGGATGCGACCCTTGGCGCTTTGACGCTCATGGTTTGCGTTTTGCACCCGAAAGCCACCGATATCGAGGCGGGCTCGCTTGTCTCTGATCACGGGATGAAATTGGCCAAGCAGCGCGCTGCCAGAAAAGGCGTGATTAAGGCCGATGATTTGGCGCGCAGTTTTGCATGGCTGCGGCCCAATGATCTTATCTGGAATTATGTCATCAACAATTACCTGCTGGGCTCTGATCCGCCAGCCTTTGATGTCTTGTTCTGGAATGCGGATGCGACCAATCTTTCCGCCAGCCTTATGGGTGATTTTCTTGAGGTATCCGACAGTCTCGCCTTCACCAAAAAAGGTGAGGTGGAGATGGTTGATCATTTGGTAGATCTGTCAAAGGTGAAATCGGATCTGTTCATCCTCGGCGGGGTCACCGATCACATCACCCCGTGGAAAGCCACGTACAGATCAACGCAATTGTTTGGTTCGAAAGACGTGACCTACGTCTTGTCGCAATCGGGCCATATGCAGGCGATTTTGAACCCTCCCGGCAACCCCAAGTCCAAATACTTCATTCAAAAGAAGAAGGGCAAGCTGCCGGCAACTGCGGATGAATGGCTGCAAGGCACTGAGGAAGTGAAAGGCAGCTGGTGGCCGTTCTGGATGGAGTGGCTACAAAAACGCTCTGGCAAGCCCAAGGCCGCGCCGAGCACATTGGGGAATAAGACGCACAAGCCGCTCGAACCGGCCCCAGGGCTCTACGTAGTTGAGGAAAGATAAAGGCCTAGGGCGTTTGCACCTAGTAAATGCAGTCTCCACCCCCTATCTATTGTGCAACGCAACATGAAAGAGCACCTTTGACCGACTCCCAAAACGACCCGCAAATGGACCCGCAAAGTGACCCCATGCATGACGCTCAAGTCACCATGGAATCTGTGGCGGGGCGCACTTTGCGCGTGGCGCGTTGGCGCTGGGATGATGAAAGCGAGCATTTGCCCGTGCTCTTCTTCAATGGAATTGGCGCCAATATCGAAGCCGTCGCGCCTTTAGCCGCGGCGCTTAACGATCGCCCTTTCATCATGTTCGATATGCCGGGAATTGGCGGCTCACCTGATCCGCTACTCCCGTATAATTCGGTCACTATGGCCTACACAGCCACGCTGCTGCTCGACCGTTTTGGCGCAGATGAAGTTGATGTGATGGGCATTAGCTGGGGCGGCGCCATGGCGCAGCATTTCGCCATTCAGCACCCTGGCCGCACGCGCCGCGTAGTGCTGGCGGCGACCAGCATGGGCATGATTATGGTTCCGGGTAATCCGGCGGCTCTGTCAAAAATGGCCAATCCGCGCCGCTATATTGATGCCGATTATATGATGAATCATTTTGAAACGCTTTACGGCGGCGCTGCTGCTGGCGGAGAGAATGCTGGCGGCGGCAAAGAAGGACACACATCGCGCCTCACCCCGCCCTCAGCGCGCGGCTATTTCTACCAATTGCTCGCGATGATGGGCTGGACCAGTGCGCCTGCACTGCCGTTCATGAAAAAGCCGATGCTGGTAATGATGGGCGATGACGATCAAATCGTGCCGCTGGTTAATGGCAAGATGATCACCTCGCTTGCCCCCAATGCCGAGCTCAAAGTGCTCGAAGGCGGCGGACATTTGTTCCTTCTGACGCATAAGGATGAAAGCCTAGAGGCAATCCACGAATTTTTGGACGCGCCCGATACACAGGAACGCGCAGCCGCCTAAGCTAAGCCGCCCAATAGCCTGCGCATTTAGTTAGCGCGCGCCCTGCCCAATTGCCTTTTGCGCGCAATGCATTAGCCTCCGTTTCATACGGGGAGACTTTATGCGGCATATTGCGATTATCGGTTCCGGCCCAGCTGGCTATTACACAGCAGAAGCGGCGCAAAAGCACTTTGCCAAAGACGAGCATGAGGATGTGCGCGTCGACATATTCGACATGCTGCCCGTGCCCTATGGCCTCATCCGCTTTGGCGTGGCCCCCGATCACCAATCGATCAAAGGCGTCTCGCGCCGCTATGAGAAAGTCGCGCTGACTGATAATGTCCGCTTTGTCGGCAATGTCACCGTTGGCAAAGACATCACCATCCCAGAGCTGCAAGAGCTCTACGATGCAGTCGTACTCGCCACTGGCGCGCCCAATGACAAGCAGATGGGCATTGCAGGCGAGGACAAGGCCAATGTTTTCGGCTCTGCCGCCTTTGTCGGCTGGTACAATGGCCACCCTGAATTTGCCGAGCTAGCGCCAGACCTGTCTGGCAAAAACGCCGTGGTTATCGGCATGGGCAATGTCGCGCTGGATGTGGCGCGTATTTTATCGAAGACCGAGCAAGAATTTGCCGGCGCGGATATTGTCGCACACGCATTGGACGCTTTGCGAGCAGCCCAGCCTGAAACCATCACCATAGTCGGACGGCGCGGGCCTCATCAGATTATGATGACGCCGAAGGAACTGGGAGAACTTGGCGCTTTGGAGCGCGCCTCCCCGCGCGTTGACCGCGATGATTTGCCAGAAGAATCGGAGGACGCGTTGCTGGAGCCAGGCCTGCGCAAATCGGTCACTCACTTGCGCAGTTTCGCTGCCATTCCAGAGGATCAACACGCCGAAAAGCCGATCAATGTGCATTTCGATATGTTCGCTAGCCCCACCGAAATTTTGGGTGACGGCAAGGCCAGCGCGGTCCGCGTTGAGCGCACCAAGGTCGAGGCCGGCCGCGCGGTCGGCACAGGCGAATTCTACGACATTCCCGCCGATCTGGTGGTGGCCTGCATCGGCTACCGCTCTTCCCCCATCCCCGGCGTACCATTTGATGAGCGCATGGGGCGCTTTGCCAATGATGAAGGCCGCATTCTCACCGGCATTTACTGCGTCGGTTGGGCACGCAGAGGGCCAAGCGGAACCATCGGCACAAACCGCCCCGACGGCTATAGCGTGGTGGATTTAATCGCCGAAGATGTCAGTAGCGGCACGCTTGGCCGAGCAAACAAACAAGGCCGCGATGGCTTTGATGCTTTGGCAAAGGAACGCGGACTGGATGTGGTCACTTTCCAAGATTGGAAGAAAATCGAAGAAGCCGAAACCGCCGCCGCCCGCGAAGGCGCTCCGCGCGAGAAATTCGTCAATGTGGAAAGCATGATTGGGGCTGTGAGTTAGGGTGAGGGCTGATTAGAAGCGGACATTTGGCTTACGAGCATTAACGAATTCCGGACAAGCCCAACCTCCGATCACCAAAGAACCGCATACAGTCCAACAAGGATTGCCGCTGTGATGGCCGCTAGAGTGTTAAACAGCATGCTGGTCGCAAAACCGATATCGCCGAGCTGAACTGTCTGCTCGTCATCAGGGGCCTGCGTCAGACGTGAGACGATGAAGGCCGCGGTCAGTGCTACCACAAAGACGATCCAGATGCGGATCACAAATGGCATGTCACTGGCCAATTGCGCCATCGCAAAGTTCATCACAATCGACCCAATCAGCGCAGTGTAAGCGCCCGCCGTATTCGCGCGCTTGTCAAAGAAGCCCAGCACGAAAACGATCACCACGCCCGGCGCGATGTAACCGGTGTATTCCTGCACCGTTTGGAACGCGCTTTCAAAACCGCCGAGAAATGGCCGAGCAAGAACCAGCGCCAAGGCCATGGCGACAAAGGCAGTGATTCGGCCCACGGTTACATAATGCTGCTCAGCCGCACTGGGCTTAACGCTGCGATACAAATCCATGGTGAAAATGGTCGAGATTGAATTCATCATGGATGCAAGCGAGCTCACAATCGCTGCGATCAAGGCCGCAAAAACAAGGCCGCGCAGTCCAGCAGGGGCAAAGCCCATCAACTGACCGTATGTACGGTCTGATTTCTCAGCCAATGCTCCGCCGTCAAGGACGCCTTGCTGCGCGAGAATCACTGCCGCAATGCCAGGGATCACAACAATAAACGGCACCAGCAATTTCAGGAATGCAGCAAAGGCTAAGCCCTTTTGCGCTTCACCCAGATTCTCTGCTCCGAGCGCCCGCTGGATGATATATTGGTTGAAGCCCCAATAGCTGAAATGCAGCACCCAGAGCCCGCCCAGCAGCGTCCAGATGCCTGGCAATTTGTCATAGCCATTATCACCTTCATCAAGGATCATTTCAAAGTGACCCGGCATTTCCTGCATCAAGAAACCGAAGCCGGCAATTGCTCCGTCCGCCGGCAATGCATCCAATGCGAACCAAGTGATCGCAAAGCCGCCAATGATCAGAATGACGACTTGGATGATGTCGGTCAAAGCAACCGCTTTCAGTCCGCCATAAAGCGAATAGAGCGATGCAAATGCCGCCAGCGCCATCATCGATGGCATCACGCCCCAGCCGGTCAGCGTGTCGACAGCCAGCCCGCCAAGCCATAGCACAGCGGTGAGGTTTACAGCCGTATAGAGGAACACCCAAAAGACGCTCATCAGGTTTTTGACGCCGCTGCCGTAGCGCTGCTCAAGGAATTGCGGCATTGTGTAAATACGGCGTTTCAGGAAGATCGGCAGGAAGTATTTTGCCACGATCAAAAGGACAATCGCCGCCTGCCATTCATAGGCGGCAATCGCGATCCCTATGGCAAAGCCTTCGCCCGACTGGCCGATGATTTGTTCCGCCGAAATATTTGATGCGATTAGCGAGGCACCAATGGCCCACCACGGCAAAGCGCGGCCCGCAAGGAAGTAATCCTCTGTGGTCTTTTCATGGCCCGCGGGCTCGCGGCTGACGCTCAATGCAATGCCGAGCAGTGCCAGCGCATAGCCAGCAATGATGATGATATCGATCGTCTCAAGCGTCATGGGTTTCCTCTCCCGTGTCAGGCGTGCCTTTTGGCCATCGCCCCTTTGCTTAGTGTTGCGGCTCTAGAATGAGCACTGCGTGCCTTGCGGCATTTCTTGTCTTGCGATGCTGGCAATACGAATTTGCATTGCAGCGGTGCTTGTGATGGTCAGATTGTCGTTCAAATCGGCGACGCATTCCGCTGTTAGCACCATGTTGCGCCACCCTTTGCCTGCCGCCACGGTCAGCCCTTCTGTTATGTCCGCTTTGGCGGAGCCGCTTGCGATCTCTACCGATGCGCCCGGAGCCTGAGTGACTTCATAGGTGATCAGGAATGCAGCACCCTTGGATGACGCATCGCCAGTCAGCGTCAGTGTGCTTCCGATACCAAAGGTGATTTCGCGCGCGTCTTCTTGCCGGTCCTTGTCATAGCCGCGCGCGACAATGCCGCCGGCCGCACCGGTTAAATTCGCCAGTGCTTGTCCATCAGCCATTGCCGTGACTTCGCTGGCGAGACGGCCATTGGAATACCAATCAATTGCCGCGCCATTGCCAACAAAACCACATGTTTCATCCAGCGCAGCAAGAGGCTTAGTGTCATTGAGGCTGCGGCCATATCCAACTGGGAAAAGCGCACCTGTGGCTATGTTTAGCGGCTCACCTTCACATGTTGATGGCCAGCTAAAAGATAGTTTACCAGTCGCTTGTGCTGCGCCAAACAATACGTCTGCAACGCCTGCGCCTTCGCTGCCCGGCAGCCACGATGCGACGAAAGCATCAGCGGCATTAAGCTCGCGATTCACCCAAAGCGGACGGCCAGATAGGAACACTGCGACCGTGGGAATGCCCTCAGCTTTGAATTTGCGCAGCAGAGCTAGGCCTTCCTCATCGCCAAAGACGAGGTTTTTCTTATCGCCTGCAAATTCCGCATATGGCTGTTCGCCAAAAATCACGATTGCTGTGTCAGGCCGCGCGGTGAAGCTGCCATCTGCCGATAGGCTGGCGCTGCCTCCACCGGCTTTCGCGGCTTGCTCTATGCCGGACCAGATCGAGGTTGCGCCTGGGAAGTAATCATTGGTTAGTTCGCGCCCACCTTGCCATGTCAGCGTCCAGCCGCCCGCAGTTTGCGCTATGCTGTCTGCCGCTGCACCTGCAACGAGAACATTTGCGCCTGCGTTTAGCGGCAAAGCGCCGTCATTCTTCAATATGACCTGCGATTTGGCGACAGCCTCGCGGCCAATCGCGCGGTGTTCTGCCGAACCGAGCTTGGTCATATCGCCCGCAATCGGGCGCGCTGATGGCTTCTTCGCATCGTCGCCCAGCAGTCCGCTGCGCATTTTCATCCGCAATACGCGCCCTACTGCTTCATCAAGGCGCACCGTAGGAATACTGCCGTCTTTGACCTGTGCGGTTAGGCTGGCATGCAGCGCCTTCCAATCATCGGGAACCATGTAAATGTCGAGCCCAGCCAGCAGGGCCTGCGGGCAATCTGTGACAGTACAGCCCTTGACCTGACCGTGGCCATTCCAATCGCCGACAACCAATCCATCGAAGCCTAGCTCACCGCGCAATACGCCTGTTAGCAGTGCCTCATTGCCGTGCATTTTGCGGCCATTGATCGAATTAAAGCTGGCCATGATGGTTTCGACGCCTGCTTCGATTGCAGCGGGATATGGCACAGCGTGGATGGATTTCAGCTCGTCAATATCACCATCAACATCGCCTTGATCGACGCCGCGTGTTGTGCCGCCATCGCCAAAGAAATGCTTGGCGGTGGCAATCACATGGCCATCGCCCAGAAACGCATCCGTGCCCTTTGCACCCTGCAAACCTTCAACCAATGCCGCGCCCATTTGCGCGACCAATTTGGGGTCTTCGGAATAGCTTTCATATGTGCGCCCCCAACGGTCATCGCGCGCCACAGCCACAGTGGGTGAGAAATTCCAATCGATGCCAGTGACTTCAATTTCGGTCGCAGTCGCTGCGCCAATGCGCCGGATCAAATCGGCATCACGCGCGGCGCCCAGTCCGATATTGTGCGGGAAAATCGTCGCGCCAATAACATTGGTGTGGCCATGCACAGCGTCCGTGCCCCAGATGGTCGGGATCACAGGCTCGCCATCAGGCAAAGGCGCGGTGGATGCATCCCACATTTCATCTGCCAATTTGAGCCACTGCGAAGCGGGTGCAAACTCATCGCCATAGGGCCCGCCATTGCCGCCATTGAGGTAGCTGCCGAAACGGTAACGGCGCATGTCTTCAGCGGTGAAGGAGTTGATTTGGGGTTGGAGCAATTGGGCGACTTTGCGCTCTAGGCTCATTCTTGCCACGAGAGCCTCGATTTGCGCCGCTTCGCTCGCAACGCTCTGCACATCGGAGGAGGCGCTTTCAACTGTGCGCTCAGCTTGGGGAACTGCGGCGCAACCTGCCAGCAATCCAACAATCAATAGCCCCGACAAACCGCGTCGCATAGTTTAAATTCCTCGTATGTGAACGTTCTCAATTTGTGAAACTACAGCGCATGAGAGGGAAATCAAGCGCCTATTTGCGCAAGGGAATAGAAAACAGCAAAATTGCCGCAATTATCGCCATTGCGGCGAGCAAAATGAACAATCCTGCAAAGCCAAACAGCGGCACCAAAGCCAGCGTTAGCCACGGCATAATGAGCGATGGCACCGTGTTCGTCAGATTGAAAATACCTAAGTCCCGCGCGCGCGTGCTTGATCGCGGCAAAATTCTTAAAGTCTGGGCTGAATGAAGCGAAAGGAAGACAGCGCCCGCCACGCCAAAAACAACATAGCCTGCCACCGCCCAATTGGTCACATCTGACAGCGCCATAATGCTCAAGCCAACTGCGCAAACCAAAGCGGCAATCCAAAGCGGCACAATCGGGCGATCATATGCATCGGCCCAGCGTCCAAAGCCCAAAGCGACCGGTATGGCTATGATCAATGCCAGACTGAAAATTCCCGCCGTTTCGCTTTCGGTGAAACTGGGATCGAGCGAAATCAACCAGATAAGCAAAAAGGCGAATAAAGCGGCCTCTGCAATCTGGATCAGCAACCGTGCAAACCACATGCGCAGGACGGCTTGGCGTACCGCAGTTTGCAAGGGCGGATAGTCTCCAATGTCTGAAGCGGCTGCGCCTTCAACCGCTTGCGCCAAGGAAGAAGACAGCGCGGGCATGGGTCGCGGCTTTCCAAGCAGCACCACTGGCACAACGCAAATTGCCACCATTATCGCCACAAGGGTTAAGCGCTCAGATCCCTCTGCCACTCCTGGCCACGTTACCAAGGCGCCAGACAAGCCTCCAACCGCAGGGGCGATCGACAATAGCCCGCCAAGCAATCCTTTTTGCGCATCAGGCACACAATCCCCCGCCCATGCAGCAAGCGGACTGAGCATCATATTGAGACACAATTGCCAGATCGCAATTTGGATCAGCAGCGACATCAGCGTCTGTGTCGGGCCAACGGAAAGCAGCACCAACGAAGACAGCGCCAGTCCCGCCAATATCCAACCGCGCCGATTGCGTGTGATATCGCTGAGCCAGCCGAAACCGATATTGCCGATGCTTGCTGCGATTGCTCCAACAAATGCAATATAGGCTAGCCACCCAACCGCTTCATCACCCGCCAATTGAGTGACCCGAGCAGGCAAAAGAATGGTTAGGAACGGGACATAGCTGATCGCACCGCCAGCAGAGGCAAGCGCATAGAGCAGCAAAAAGCGCGCACTTTGCCGGTCAGGCGATTGGCTCTGCGGCACAGATCTAGCGCGCCGGTGGAGCTACAGATGATCGCTCGATCAATTTGGCGGGAACCACCACTTTTTCCTTCGGCGGTTCTTCGCCCTTTTGCGCAGCGATAAGCAATTCCGCAGCGATCGAAGCGGTTTCAGCAACGGGCTGATCAATCGCGGTAAGCGGCGGCTGGGTAAAGCGCACGCTTGGCGAATTGTCGAAGCTGATGAGGGAAAGGTCACGCGGCACTTCTAAGCCAAATTCCAAGGCCGCTTTTAAAACGCCGTGGGTCATTTGATCATTGCTTGCGATAATCGCTGTGGGACGCTCGCTATTTGCGAGCAATTTTGCGCCAGCATCCACGCCAGATGCTAAACTGAAATCGCCGGCATAAAGCAGGCCGTCCGTGCTCATTCCGTTGGCCTGCATCGATGCCTTCCAGCCATCCACGCGCCATTGGCTCAGATTGTAATCATCTGGGCCAGCGACAAAACCAATGCGCTTATGACCCAGACCAATCAAATGCTCGGTCGCGAGGCGCGCTGAGCCTTCGTCATCCATGGAAACCGGAATGCCCGAGCCATTGCCCAGCGAGCCGATCCGCACATAAGGTACAGATTTGCGGGCCAAGAGGCCTGTGATGAGCGGATTGTCAGAATGCGGCGGCGTCAAAATCACACCGTCAGGTTGCAGCGATGCCAAAGCGGCAGACAGTTCGCGCTCGACATGGTCGCTATGTGTATCGACCAGTTCCACAATCATTCGGTAGCCATGCTCTGCGCATTTCAGCATTCCGCCAAGCAGCATTTGGTCAACCCAATCATTGCCTTCACGCGCCCGCCAATCCGCGATTGTTCTTTCGCGGTCATTGAGCGCAAGGATCAAATAAGAGCGCGATCCGCTCATCCGCTGCGCTGCGATTGAAGGAACATAGCCCAGCTTATCAATCGAAGCTTGCACTCGCTCTTGCATCGCAGGGCGAACATTCGGCTCTTTATTGATGACGCGGCTCACCGTTTGCAGAGACACCTCTGCATCGGCAGCCACATGTTTGATTGTTACTGATTGGCGCCGTCTCGCCATTACTCAATCATCCCCATCACAGCTTTGGATGATATTGCTTTGTGGCTCGCATTGCCAGACCCTAACCCAATCAATTTGCATATCTTTCGGGAAATTCGCTGGATCAACTCCGCCGCCATTGCGCTTTTCCGGCAGACCGCCGCCAATCGCCAGATTGAGGATCAGATGGAATGGCTTATCAAACGGCGCTTCTGCGGTATCGGAATTGCTGCTCCACCAGCTTGCCTGCTCTTTGCGAGCAAAGACCTTACCGTTAAGCGTCCATTCGATGACGCCCGGCGCCCATATGATGCCAAAGGTATGAAAGCCATCCAGCACTTGCGGCGCATACATTTCACTGCTGTCGAGCGAATTGTTGGGCCATTCAGATCCAAAATGCAGCGTACCAAGAATAGTGCTTTCTTTGCCGCCAGGACAATCGGCACATTCCACGCCCAAATTGACCGTCTCCATAATGTCGATCTCGCCAGAGGCTGCCCAAGTGCCATAGGCGCTATCCTCAGGCAGCATCCAAATGGCGGGCCATGTGCCTTGCCCTTGCGGCAATTTTGCGCGCACTTCGATCCGGCCATATCGCCATGAATGAAGCCCTCGCGTGACAAGCCGAGCCGAGGTGTAAGGCTTGGTCGCTGTGGCATCGGGCTTGTCTGCTTCGGCGCGCATATGGGGCGGCAGAGCAGGCCCTGTGTGCTCGCCCTTCAATGCGGTAATGATCAATTTCCCGTCACTGATAGATGCGTTGGCCGGATCATCGCGGTAACATTGCCGTTCCTCATTACCGCCGCCCCAGCAATCGACATCAAACGCCCATTTTGTGCGGTCGATTTCGGGAGCATCAAATTCATCGGACCAAACCAGTTTCCATCCCTGTTCAGAGGCAGGCTCGCGCGATTCACCAGCGGCGGGCAAAGCCACACGTTCAATCTCTTCGCTCTTTTGAACCGCGCCTGCTTCGCTTTCAGCGCTGCACCCGGCCAAAGGCATAGCCAGTATTGCAGCTGGCCAAACAATATTCTTCCATTCAGTCATGATCACTCACTCTGTCACAAAAAAGGGGCCTCTGCATGAAACAAAGGCCCCTTTTTGAAATTCAGTCCGCAGCAGGCTTAAAAGTCGAAGCGAGCCAAGAATGTGTAGCGGCGATCATTGCGGAAGGCTGAGCGCGGTACGCGCAGGCCATCGAAGTTTACGACCTGCGATGTGCGGGTCACCTCGTCCAGCAAGTTCACGCCTTGGATGCCAAGCTTGATATTGTCAGTCACCGCATAGAAGATCGACGCATCGAGCTGTCCGGTGCTTTCCTGCCAAATTGGCGAGAATGGGAAAATATCATCACGCGGTGTGATCAAGAACGCGGAGCGCCAATTGTATGCCGCGCGCAAAGCCAATGGACCTTTTTCATAGAACACAGTGCCGTTGATAGTGTGCTTGGAAAGACCAGCGAGTGGTTGGAAGCCGACAAACGAGCCGCCTCCCAGTTCATTTACGCCGGTTGTGACCGAAGCCTGCCCAACGGCTGCTAGGTTCGGGTTGGTGAAATCATTGCCATCCACATAGGTGTAGGTGAATTGCGAACCCAATCCGCTCAGCAAGCCCGGTAGGAAGTCATAGGTTTGCTGATGGGTTATCTCAAAGCCTTTGAGATTGCCGCCCTGATCATTGATCGGACCTTTCACCTGCACATCGGTCGAAACGCCGCTGCCGCTGGTGTAATTCACTGTGTCAAAACCAGTGTTCACGATGCCGGAGATGTCTTTCATGAACAGTGAAACTGTTAGTGAGCCCACATCGTCGAAATACCATTCGGCCGACAGATCATAGTTCCATGAGGTTACGGGGCGCAGATTGCGGTTGCCCGTTTCCAATGCGAACAGTGGACCAGTTTCAAGCGTGCCCGCTTGCTCAAGGGCGTTGGTATTGTCACCAATACCGCCGCCAGCGCGGAACAGCTGAAGATCGGGCCGCGAAAGACCTTTCGATACAGCTGCACGGAATAAAAGGCCGCCGCCGACATCCATCTTCGCATTGAAGCTTGGCAACCAATTTGCAAATGTGATGGTGCGGTCATCATTGATCACTTCGCCAGTGTGAACGGCCGCGAAGTCAGCAAGGCGTCCAGCCGAAAGGCTGCAATAACCGCGATCAATACCAGGAATGGCAGGTCCGGCACAGATGGCTTGCAACTCAGAAACTTGAACGATGCCATCACCATTGGCGAACCCATTGTTTGGATCGTCGAAACGGCTTGCATCTGGGAAGCCTATGCGGCCGCCGCTGGACACCTCTGTTTCGACATAGCGCATGCCGACGTTACCTGTGATATTCACGCCGCCTGCAAAATCATGACCGAAGTCAAGGCGGGCATAGGCAGCCTTCGTGACTTCTGAAACGGTTGAGACTTCACCGGGGCAATAAACGCCTTCAATATCGCAAGGGATAATCTCACCTGTGATCGGATCAGGGCGAGAACGGCCATTTACGCCGTAATTGAAACGCTCTGGTGACTGCCCAAATTCTTGGATTTCAGCGAACTGCTCATCCGTCGTTCCTGCAAGATATTCACCGAGGAAATCATCCCCTCCGAAGAAGTAAGCAGAACCATTTTCAATCGGTGTCGGCGAATTGCCGCGTTGGAAGCCGTCATTGAACGGATCGCGATATTGCGAGAAGTTTGGAAACTCATCAGTGAACGCGCCGCCTGCAATCGCAAAGTCTTGTCCCGGCAAGCCAGTGAACCAGCGGCCTGGTTGGAAGCCGCCCGTTGCTGCGCAGCCTGGCCCAGCGTTCCATGGCGCACAACCTGCGCGGCCAGCCCAAGGTGCAGACAGATTGCCCCAAGTGCTAAAGTTGGTGTTGCGGGTTGTCCGATCACGGTCGGCCCAGCGCGCACCGAAGCGTGCACTTTTGAAGAAGCCATCATCGCTGATGTCATACTCAACGTCGAAGCGGACACTATCCAGTTCCCCTTCGTTCTTCTCGCGGCTGTCTAGGCCGAACCAATAATATGTGCTTTCGCCAGAGGAGAAGTAATCAGCAGGTGATCCGGGAGGTGCCAAAAATTGCACATTTGGCGTCTTGCCCGTCAGATCCAAATCAACATTGGCAAATGTGCTCAGCGCGCCAAACACAGAGTCGCGAGCAAGGCGCGATTCAATATGCTGCACCTCTAGGTTGAAACGCAGCCGGTCGGTCGCGTCAAACTTAATGTCCATCGAGAAATCTTCGGTGGTCGAATCCGCCCCGCGCAAGAAGCGCAGCGAGTCAATCGGGAGACCACCGCGGCCAAATGGTGTGGCATAAGCATCGCCGGGGCGCTGCGTCAGAACGCCGCTTTCAAACACGCCATTATCGTCAAACTGCCACGTGCTGCCAGCCGCTGGCACAGGGAACAAACCGTCATCATCCACGCGAGCGATCAGCGCAAATTCCTCTGTTTCGAAGCTGGTCTCTGAACGAAGCCATTCGAGCGTCGCCAAGAAGCGGCCATCGGCGCTTTCATATTGGCCAGTGATAGAAAATGCCTCGCGCTGACGATCGAGATCGGTCGTACGAACGCCTGCGCCCTTTGGCACAACGAGAGCATTGTCCGGTGGGAAATTGGCGGCATCAAAATTGGGATCACCGACAAATCCGCCAGACCCAACTGAAACCGCACGCAAACAGCCGCCGTCAAATGTGTTGGCGCGGTAGCACGGATCAGCAACTTGCGATGCATCCGTGCGGCTTTTTAGCTTTGAATTGGCATAACCAAATTGCAGGCCAAGCGTGCCAGCTTCTGTATTCCATGTGTTCGAAATCAAACCGGAGAACTCAGGTGACCATTCTCCGCGAAGATCGCCATAATTGGCGCCAATTGTACCTGCGATTTTTAGCCCAGTGGTGTCGAGCGGCTTGCGTGTGACCAGATTCACGGTGCCGGCAATTGAGCCTTCAACCATGTCAGACGTGACGTTTTTGAAGACTTCTACACGGCCAAGCAATTCTGGTGACACATCATTGAAGCTCAACACGCGTCCACCTGTCGCGGAGAAGATCTCGCGTCCGTTCAGCTCTGAACGCACATAGGGAAGACCGCGAATGATAACACCCGTGCCCTCAACCGAGAAACGGTCAGGGTCGGTAGTTTTCTCAAACCGGCCAATGTTGACACCAGGTACGCGCTGCAGCGCCTCTGCAACCGAACGGTCTGGAAGCGCGCCAATATCTTCCGCTGTAATGGCATCAACAAATGTGTCCGCGTCGCGCTTGATGTTCTGGGCATTGAGAAGTGATGCACGGAAACCGGTCACGACAATTGCGTTCTCTTCATCCTCTGAGGCAACCTCTTGGCTGCTTGCAGCATCAGCATCCTGCGCGTGAGCCGTGCCGGTCATCGCAATGGTCATGGCAATTGATGAGGCTGTTCCCAGCGCAAGATTGCGCATGGATGGTAGGCCCGATTGAACGAGGGTTTCGCTGGACAAATTACTCTCCCTTGGCGTTTTAAGATACACTTCTGTGCATTTCTGGCCTAAAGCTATGCAAAATTGTGAGCGTTCACAAGAGTAAAAATGAACGTTCACAATTTTTCGTTTTTCTGCTAGCTAACCCTAGAGTTTCTGGGCTTTCTCGGTACTAATTCTGAAAGATTGGGAGAGTCATCGGGCAGGCTTGTTGTAGATTTGCCACAAGAGAATCGCGCAGAGGCGTTTAGGATTAGAACAAAGTTGCCAGACTTGGGGTTTGCGCGACATTTGCAAAAAGAAGGTTGAGTGATGGCCATCAAAAATATCGTGATCGTTGGCGGCGGCACCGCTGGTTGGATGACAGCAGCGGCCCTTTCACGGCTGACCAAAAACCGCTCCGTTGCAATTACACTCATCGAATCAGAAGCGATAGGAACGGTAGGCGTCGGCGAGGCAACTATCCCGCCCTTTGTCGAGTTCAACGACCTGCTTGGGATCGACGAGCGCGAGATCCTTTCCGCGATCCAAGGCACATTCAAGCTCGGTATCCAGTTTGTGAATTGGGGCAATCAGGGCGACAGCTACATCCACCCCTTCGGTGCCTATGGCTATAATATGGAAGGCGTATCTTTCCACCATGTCTGGCACCGGAGCCGCGAAGCGGGCGATAAGCGCCCGATCCAAGCCTTTAATGTGGAAACCATGGCAGCCTATTTCGGGCGTTTTTCCCGCACAGAAGATCACCCACGCGACGACTTGCCGCCCGTCAATTACGCCTATCATATCGACGCGGGCAAATATGCCCAGTTCCTGCGAAAGCATGCAGAAGCGAGAGGTGTTGTTCGGCGCGAGGGCAAAGTTGATGACGTTGCGCTAGACAGTGAAACCGGCTTCGTCACATCGGTTCAAATGGACAATGGCGAGCATGTTGAAGGCGATCTGTTCGTTGATTGCTCCGGTTTTCGCGGGCTTTTAATCGAGCAGGCACTGGAAACAGGCTATGAGGATTGGACACATTGGCTGCCTTGCGACCGCGCGGTCGCCCTACCCTGCAACCGTGATGATGGCAGCCCGCCTGCGCCCTTTACCCGCGCAACCGCCCATGCTGCCGGTTGGCAATGGCAAGTCCCCTTGCAGCACCGCAATGGCAATGGTCACGTCTATTGCAGCCAATTTATGGAAGCCGATGAGGCGCATGATATCCTTGTCGCCAACCTCGCTGGCAAGCCAACCGCGGAACCCAATCATTTGCGGTTTCAAACCGGGCGCCGTAAAAAATTCTGGAACAAAAATGTGGTCGCGCTTGGCCTATCAGCAGGCTTTATGGAGCCTCTGGAATCCACCTCGATCCACCTTATCAATACAGGCGTGAACAAGCTGATCTCCGTTCTATCGCTCGACGGAATTACGCAAAATCAGCAGGACACATTCAACCGGCTGACCAATAAGGAATACGAGCGGATCCGCGATTTTCTGATCCTGCATTATCACCAAACCAACCGCAATGATTCCGAGTTTTGGAACTACTGCCGCACGATGAGCGTGCCCGACAGTCTGTCTGAGAAAATGGAACTCTTCCGCACCAATGGCCAGATTTTCCGCGAGGAAGATGAGCTGTTTACTGAGACCAGCTGGGCGGCCGTTATGATGGGCCAAGGCCTGCATATGCAGGGCAATAATGCGATGGCAGCAACGTTGGATATGGCCAAGCTGAAGCCCGAGCTGGATGAGATGGAGAAGTCTATACGCTTCTTGATTGGTCAAATGCCAACGCATGATGAATATCTGAAGAAGTACTGCCCCGCGCCAATGTCATAGACAGCGCGCAATGGCGCGTTCCACTCTTCTTGACATACTGATGATCTGTCTTCCTGCCCATTGGCTTGGCTAACGGGCGGCGCTGTCCAGATCGTTCGTAAGCGCCGCATGGAACCGTCCAATTGCGCTTTCAAACAGGCCGAACTCCAGGACATCATTGGCTCCGCTTTTAAGTCCGCGCTGCGCGGATAGAACGATATCGCGGTCTTCAATCGCTCCAATTGCCGCAAATTCCTGCCCTTTTAAGACCTCATCGAGGGCATCACTCCCTTCCTCCGCTGCAGTTAGCAGGAACATATGCTGACGCGTAAGTTCAAGCCCAATTGGCTCAATCACAACGACCTGCATGCAGTCGGGAAAAGTCGAGATGATGACATTGGGATAGAGATGATACACTAGCGTAGCGCGGCCATTTATCGACCATTGTGATCGGTCTCTGTCGCGCAGGGCTTCGATCGCTTGATAGGGAAAGGCGATGCGGCTGTTGTTACCGAAGGCCTCAACCACTGTCAGATTGTCATATTGAAGCGGAAAGAACGTTGTCTGGTGGGTGGACCGGATATGATACCCTTCAAGCGCGCTTTCTAAATGGAGCTTCCAATTCGCTGCGATCTCTGATGCTTCTGATTTGATAACGCGGTATCCATCCGGAATAATATCTGGGGTATCGCAGGGTTCTGGTTCGCTGGCTTCGGCACCGTTCTGCCTTACGAAAACAAGCCCGTTTTGCTCCACGCATTCTAAAGGCGCGAGACCGCGCGTGTCTTTTTCAAGTCCGGGAAAGCCATCACTATGCGGAACACTGCGTAGCGAACCGTCGGTTCCATAAGACCATCCATGATACGGGCAGACAAACACGCTGGTGCAGCCTTGACCTTTTGCAACTTGAACGCCTCGGTGGCGGCAAGCATTGCGGAAGGCGCGCACCTTTCCATCTGCACCCTTCACAGCGATCACCGGAACGCCGGCTGCATCTCTTGCGATATAGTCCCCTGACTTTTGCAAGGCAGCTGATGGACAAAAAACAATCCAGCGCTGCTTTAGCAGGTCCAATTCTGCATCAAGGCGTTCGGCTGATCGATAATTTTCTGTCGGCTCTTTCCAGCTTGCTGTTCCTTGGTCGGTGGATTGATGGTCGATGTGGCCGAAAATACGATCAACCAGAGCCTCATCGGGCATCAAGGCATTGTGGGCTCTTCTGTTACCCAATTTAGAAGGTTCACCTGATGTCATCGATTTTCCTATGAGTTAGCCGCGCAGCATCAGAATATGAAATGATGTTGAATCAAAGCGGTTCGGCGCGCCTAGCATACTGCTTTTCTTTTGGGGACTTCTATCGGTGGGGCTAAGGCCTCACAAAATGGACAGTCCGGCAGGTGACATCAGCTGATCACCCGAGATCCTCCGCTTGGTAAAAGCGGTGTATGTCCGCTTTCCACCGCAGATACAGACGAAAGAAATGCAAGGCAGCGCACCTATTAGCGGCCCCACAGCCCAAAGCGTTTAAGGCTTAATCATGATACCCTTGGAGGGATCGACATGGCCGCCGATCATTTCCAGATAGGTTGCGCGGGCCGCTTCCAGACCGGCGTGTTCTTCGATGGCCACCGTTCCTTCGGCCGCGCTTAGGAAACCTTGCCACGCTTTGGCCAGCATCGCGCCAGCTTCTGCTGGGCCATGCGCTTTAAACAAAGCCACTGCATGATCGGGGGCGAAGAACAATGTCGGCTTGGCACCCGGCAATCCGCGATCATCATTCATGCCCGCTGATCCGCGATCTTCGATATGGGTCGCGCCCACGAGGCAGGAATATTTGAGCATATCGCCAAAATGCTCATGCACTTTCGCCAGGACTTCTGCATTGCCCGCAAAATCCACCACAACAGACGGCATAATCGGCAAATTGCCAATTTCACCATAGGTGATGACCTTGTCGTAAAGCCCTGTTTCCTCGGTGAAATCGGCATTGCGTTCCGATGTTACACCGATGCGTTTTGTCTCCGGTGAGTTTTGCTTTGCCGTGCTGGCAAGGCCCATGGCGGTCTTGGAGGATGCGCTGGTCAGGATCACCGCCTCTGCGCCAAACCAATCATCGGCCCGCATGAAATATTCGATCAAGAAGCCAGTTTTGAACAATGGCCCAAAGATCATGCGCTCATTCTCTCGCGCCGGATCATGTTCTGGATCCGCCGCTAGCCGCGCATATTGATTGTAGATCGGGCTCATTGGCTGGCGGCAATCGGTGGTATCGACAAAGCCGCTGGGCGAAATATTGCCCGGCACAACGTCCAATTGATCCGCCATCGGAAGGTAGCCGTAGACGCGCTCGCCCACGGTGATTTCAGGTGAATTGCTTTCCACTACCTCGGCATGGCCCCACATCGGAACGATGCCGTGTCCCTCTGGCGCTGGGAAGAAATTCCAATAGCCGAAGCCATCGCCCACGACCGCATAGGTGATGTTGTTGGCGGTGACGGAGAAGCTTTCAATTTTGAGGCGGACAGCGCCCTCGCCCAATTCCCCTGCCTCGACTTGAACGAGCGCGGCGTTGCTGAGTGCATCTTTTTGGACGTGAACTTGGGAAACAGGCATGGAATCGGACTCCTCAATAATTGCTGGGAGCCTAGCCGATTAGTTTTCGCTTTCCCACTCGCTTTCCCCTTCACTTGCCCAGCGCGTCGCTATGATACTGGGCCGCTCGTCCATTTCCGCCATCCAATCGCTGAGCGCAGGGCATTGCCCGATGCCGATGGCCCCGTGCGGCGTCATCTGAACACCGCGCAAAACCGGATAGATAAACACATTGGCGAGCGAAAACGGCCCCCGCACAAAAGCGCCATCCTTCATGATTTCCGCTTCGCAAAAACTCAGGGCGCGGGCGATATCGGGCAAAGATTTGGCAATGCGCTCCTGATCCAGCTCCATCCCCGCCACCTTATGCATAATCCAAGGCATGACGAGGCCATGCTCAAACATTGGGAAGAGGTAATTGTTCGCTATCGCAATCCACTTATCCATCACCGCGCGCGTCGCAGGGTTTTTCGGCTGCAAAGCGCCTCCATTATGCGCATTGTCTACATATTGCGTGATGGCGACGCTCTCATAGAGCTCCAGCCCATCCACTTCGACACAAGGCACTTTGCCAAAGGGATGGCGATTGTCCGGCGAATGCGCAGCAGTTGCGATAGTTTCGTGACTTACGCCCGATTCTTCACAAGCAATCTGAACAATACGCGTATAGGTCGATGTGACCGTGCCAAAGATGCGGAGCCGCGGCTCCATCGGCGCAGCCAAAGCTATACCCGCATTGGCATCAGAACATAGAGCGCAGGGCTCTTCTCGCTTTCACGGATTAGTGTCGGTGCGCCAGCGTCGGCCAGATGCAGCTCGACCAAATCGCTATCGATCTGGTTCAAGATGTCCTTGAGATAATTGGCGTTAAAGCCGATTTCCATCTCGCCAGAGCCATATTCGCCCGCCAATTCCTCGGCCGCTGTGCCATTGTCTGGCGAAGTGACGGAAAGCGTGACTTTGTCCGTGCTCAGCCCCATTTTCACAGCGCGGGTTTTCTCCGTCGCGATGGTTGCAACGCGGTCGACGCCTTGGAAGAAGCTTTTCGGGTCGACTTTCAGCAATTTGTCATTTCCGGTGGGAATGACGCGGCTGTAATCGGGGAAGGTTCCGTCGATCAATTTGGAAGTGAGGACTACGCCGCCCTCACCGCCCAAAGTGAAGCGGATTTTGCTGGCGGACAGATCGATCTGGACGTTTCCATCGAGCGCTTCTTCGAGCAATTTGCGCAATTCTGCGACCGCTTTGCGCGGCACGATGACGTCTGGCATTCCGTCGGCGCCTTCAGGGCGAGCGAGCGTAAACCGCGCGAGGCGGTGGCCGTCTGTTGCCGCCGCTTTTAGCACAGGCTTATCATCATCGGTAACGTGCAGGAAAATGCCGTTGAGATAGTAACGCGTTTCCTCGGTCGAGATAGCAAAGCGTGTGCGATCAACCATTTCCGCCAATGTCTTAGCAGGAAGCTCGAAGCTGGTTGGCAAGTCGCCTTCGACGATTACGGGGAAGTCATCGCGCGGCAAAGTCGGCAATTTAAACCGGCTGCGGCCTGCTTTGATTTCCATCCGGTTATCGCCTGTTTCCAAGCTCACCTGGCTGCCATCGGGCAATTTGCGGGCAATATCGAAGAGCAAATGCGCAGAGACCGTGATCGAACCAGCTGTCTCAACAGAGGCAGCGGCCATATTCTCGGTCACTTGCAGATCGAGATCGGTCGCCATCACTTTCAATGATCCGCTTTCATCCGCCTCAATCAACACGTTGGAGAGGATGGGGATCGTATTGCGACGCTCCACCACAGATTGCACGTGGGAGAGACACTTTAGCAGTGTTGCGCGTTCGATTGTGGCCTTCATTGCGTTTTTACTCATGCCCTAATTGCGCGGGGCCAAATGCGTTCCAATGCAGCGGAATCACCTTGGGATGCGCGCGAGTTAATTCATGAGCTTTAGTAGCCCGCAGCCTATCAGCGCAGCAAGGCGGCGAAGGGGGTGAATGAGCCTTCTTTGGGGATAAAGTGGCTGAGAGAGGCTCTATGCGCGTCAGATAGGCGTTTTTGCCTATGCCAACCTAGCCCAGCATCGCCATTCCGCCGTTCACATGCACGGTTTCACCCGTGACATAGCCGGCCTCGCGGCTGGCGAGATAGGCTACGGCTGCACCAATATCGCCGCCCTCGCCCATGCGGCCCATTGGAATGCGAGCGTTAAGCGCGTCTTTTTGCGCATCGGGCAGCTCGTCTGTCATGGCTGTTCGGATAAAACCGGGAGCAACGCAATTGACCGTGACGCCGCGGCTGGCGAGTTCTTGCCCCAAGCTTTTCGACATGCCGACCAGCCCCGCTTTTGCGGCGGCATAGTTCATTTGGCCGGGATTGCCGGTGGCGCCCACAACGCTGGTGATCGAGATAATACGGCCAAATTTCGCCTTCATCATCGGACGAGCGCTGGCGCGCATCAGGCGAAATGCGGCTTCTAGGTTGATGCGGATTACATCATCCCATTCCTCATCCTTCATACGCATCGCCAGATTATCGCGGGTGATACCGGCATTGTTGACGAGAATATCTAGGCCGCCCAGCGCCTCAATAGCCGAGGGGATGAGCGCATCGACCTCAGCCGCATCGCCCAAATTGCAGGTCAGCGCGACATGATCGCCGCCGGTCTCGCCGTTCAAAGTATCGCGGAAGGCGTTCAGCTTCTCCGCATTGGAGCCAGACAAAGCGACCCGTGCACCTTGGCCTGCCAGAGCGCGTGCAATCTCAGAGCCAATGCCCCCGCTTGCGCCAGTGACCAATGCGTTCATTCCTTCAAGCGAAAACATACAAATTCCTTACCAGTCCAAATAGTAGATCAGGGCCTCTTCGCCCTTAGCGCCAGTGCCTTCGTAAAGTCCACGCGCGGGAAGATTATCAGGCTCTGTCCCGAGCCAAATTTCCTCAATCTCTGCCTCATCAGCGCGGTCAAAAACAGCCTGCATCAATTGCTTCGCAATGCCGCGCTGGCGCCAATCCTCGCCTGTCCCAATTTCATCGAGATAAAGCTCAGTTTCTTTATCCGGATGATGATGCACCACGCACATACACATGCCGACGATCAAGTCTTCTTGCAGCGCCACACACATCCAATTGTGCGGATTGGCAAGATAGCGCGTTAAGCGGTCTGGGCGAATGGGCTCATCGAAAACGCCTGACGCAATGTTTTGAAGCAGGGCTTTGTTTTCTGCATCAATCCAATGTGTCGAAATCGCTCCATTCATCAACCAGCGCTTTTCGCAAAGCCCTCCAAATCTTCCATCGTGATCAGGCTAAGCGCCTCGGCTTCGCCCGCGATTTTGCGGATCATCGGGCCGAGCACTTTTCCGCCTAGTTCTACGAATTGCTCTACGCCGTCACCGTGCATTTGCGCGACGCTTTCACGCCAGCGCACGCGGCCCGTGACTTGCTCAACCAGTAGGCGCTGTTCTTCGGTTGGATCGGTGACCGCGCTGGCGGTGACATTGGCATAGAGCGGCAAAGACAAAGCGCCCGGAGGCGTATCGGCCAATGCTTCCGCCATACGGTCAGCAGCAGGTTGCATGAGCGAGCAGTGAAATGGCGCAGAAACCGGCAAAGCGATGCCGCGTTTAATGCCGTGCTCCTTTACCAGAGCAATCGCGCGGTCAATCGCGCCTTTGTGGCCGGAGATCACAACTTGCGCGGGGTCATTGTCGTTCGCCACTTCGCATACTTCGCCTTCTGCAGCAGCAGCGGCCAGAGCAGTCGCTTTTTCAATGTCTGCGCCAAGCAAAGCGGCCATTGCGCCCTCGCCCACTGGCACAGCGGCCTGCATGGCTTGCCCGCGCAATTTCAACAGCCGTGCCGTGTCGGACAGGCTAAACGCCCCCGCTGCACACAGCGCAGTGTATTCGCCCAAGGAATGGCCCGCCACGCATGCGGCCTTATCGGCCAGCACAACGCCAAACTCTCGCTCCAACACGCGCAAGGTCGCCATCGCATTGGCCATGATTGCAGGCTGCGCATTTTCTGTCAGCGTGAGCTGATCCTCGGGGCCATCGGACATAATGCCGGACAGCTTTTGCCCAAGCGCCTCGTCGACTTCCTCAAACACTTCGCGCGCTGCGGCGCTGGCTGCGGCTAACTCGCTGCCCATGCCGATCTTTTGGCTTCCTTGCCCCGGAAAAACGAATGCGCGTTTCATGTAATGTCCTTCAATTGAATATGCGGCGCTGACTAAACGCGCCCAGCCGGTCTCGCAAGGCCGAAGGGCACGATCATATTGCCCGCATCATGCCCAATTTGCGCGCGGCCCAAATAGGGTATCCCCGCTCTTGAGCACCAAAACTTGGCAATGTCTTCCGCCTCTTGCCCAAATTCGCGATCATTTTCTGGTACGGCATTGACCGTTCCCAGCCGCAGACCGGCAAGCCGCGGCAAAGTGCCCGCAAGGCTGAAGAACAGACGGTCGACGGAATAAAGATGCTCGCTCACCTCCTCCACCATCACCACATGACCCGACAAATCCGGCATCAGCGGCGTATTAATCAGCATTGCAAGCGTGATCAGATTGAATGCCACCACCGGCGTTTGCCCATCAAGGCTGGGCTCCAAGCCGCTGGCATCTCCGCTGAACCATTTGAGCACGCGCCGAACAGCATCGCGGCCATAATCACTGCGCGCACTCACCGGCATAGAGCCATGCACTGGCTGGCCGATCCCGTTTCGGTAGAGCGCGGCCAGCAAATAGCCGCAATCGGAAAAGCCCACATAGGTTTTTGCCTTGGCCGAGGCATTCATGCGCGCAATCGCTGCCTCTGCAATCCGATTCGACCCATATCCGCCCTTGGCAAACCACACCGCATCGAAGGCTGGATCATTGGCGCATTCCAGCAGCGCCTCTAGCCGCATCAGGTCTGGACCGGCAAAATGGCCATGCGATGCAAAGCATTGCTCATGGAACGTGGCAGTGTGTTCAGGGAACTCTGCCGCGATCAAATCATCCAATGCGGCGGCATGTTCGCGGGTTATCGCAGTTGCTGGTGCACAAATTGCTATTCTTGTCATTTCAGCATGATAGCCATCTTGTAATGGCGCGCACAACTGAATAGCGGTGTTTACAACATGACAGAAAGCACAGAAACTTCTTCAAGCCCGCGTTTTCAAAAGCAAAAACGCTATTTTTTCTGCGGTATAGGCGGATCTGGCATGCTGCCGCTTGCACAAATATTAAAGGGGCATGGCGCGCAGGTCAGCGGCTCTGATCGTAGCCATGACCAAGGCCGCTCGCCTGAAAAATTCGCTTGGCTGGAAGAAAACGGGTTTGAGCTGTCCCCGCAAGACGGCAGCGGCATCGTCTCTAGCGAACAAGTTCTGATTGCCTCGGCTGCAGTCGAAGACACCGTGCCAGAAATGGTGCGCGCCCGCCGCGTTGGCTGCAAGCGGATGACCCGCGCAGAAGCCTTAAGCGGAATATTCAACGAAGCAGGATATTCTGTCGCGATTGGCGGAACCTCGGGCAAGAGCACAGTCACCGCCATGACCGGCTGGATGATCGAGGCGCAGGGCTATGATCCCACGATCATGAACGGCGCGGTGATGAAGAATTTCAAAACCGACGACAATCCCTTTGCCACAGCAAAAGTGGGCAATTCGCCCTTGTTCATCAGCGAAGTGGATGAAAGCGACGGCTCGATCGCATTGTACCGGCCCACCATTGGCGTGCTTCTCAATGTCAGCCTTGATCACAAGAGCATGGAAGAGCTGCGCATGCTCTTCGGCGATTTCCTGAACAAGTCGGCTGCGCGCGTGGTCAATTATGACGATCCGGAGGTCCGCCAGCTAACCGATGGTATGGAGGGCATTGTCTCTTTTGGGATTGAAGCGCAGGCCAGTGATATTACGGTTGAGCCTGGCTCTATCCAGCAAAACTCATTTGGTCAGCGCGCCACGATTCTTGAGAAAGACACTGGCAATAAATACCAGCTCAATCTGGCGATGCCCGGCCTGCACAATTTGTCCAATGCTTTGGCAGCGCTTGGCGTGGCGAAAACCGCCAGCATCCCGCTCGATAAAGCGGTGGACGCCTTGGGTGATTTTGACGGATTGGCGCGGCGCTTTGATGTTGCCGGGGTAACCGACAGCAACATCACCGTCATCGATGATTTTGGCCACAATCCTGAGAAATGCGGAGCGACCCTGCGCACTTTAAAAGCGACACCGGGCCGCGTGATCGCATTCTTCCAGCCGCATGGATATGGCCCGCTGCGCCAAATGGGCGAGGAATTGGCCGACACATTCGTGCGCGAGCTGGATGAAGGCGACATCGTGATCATGTGTGACCCTGTCTATTACGGCGGGACAGTCGACCGCAGCGAAGGCACGGATAAGCTAATCACGCAAATCGCCTCCAATGGCCGCCGCGCTGAATATTTGGCGAAACGCGATGCGTGCCGCTTGCGGATCGTCGACATTGCCCAGCCTGAAGACCGCATTGTGGTGATGGGCGCGCGCGATGATACTTTGTCAGACTTCGCTAAATCGCTGGTGGAGCGGCTTTCCTAGGCACGCTAAACCCTCTCCCAATAGGAGAGCGATATGAGCCCGCATGATTTTTCGATGGATACGGTGTTTCGTGCCAATGCCGTGCTGCATTCTGGCCGCGAGGCTGTGGTCGATGGCACGCAGCGGCTCACTTATGCTGAGCTCGACCAGCGCGTAGATCGCCTCGCTCATTGGCTATTGGCCAAGGGCATAGCGCCAGGCGACCGTATTGCTTTGCTGCTGACCGATGGCGCGCCCTATGTGACCGCATTGCTGGCCTGCGGGCGGATTGGCGCGACCGCGACCTTGCTCAATTGGCGGCTTGCACCTGCGGAGTTGACGTGGATTTGCAGCAATGCCGAGCCTGCGATGACATTGGTGAACCCGCGCTTTGACGCATTGCTGGCGGGCAATGATCATACAGGCGAAGTGATCAGCGTGGATGAAGCGCATGATGCAGACGGCGCTTTCGAAGCGATCACCGCGCATGATCAAACGGCGCTTGCCTTCCCCGACCTGCCCGAAAAACGTGCGCTTTATATGATGTACACCAGCGGTACGACCGGCAAGCCAAAGGGCTGCATGCAATCGGGCAGCGCGGTTGCATCTTCGGCATTGGGCACATCGGTGCGGCGCGGATGGGGGCCGGATGAGCGCCTGCTCTCGATCAATCCCATGTTTCACGTTGTCGGCATGCAGCAGGTCGCCGCCATGCTTGCTTGCGGGGGAACATGCGTGTTTGCAGGGCGCGATGATGATAGCGCCGCCGTGCTTGATCTGGTTCACCGCGAGGCCTGCACGACAACATCCGCCTTTCCCACCATCGCCTTCCCATGGTTTGAGATGGATGCGGTTAGAGACGGTGTTATGCCGCTGACCAATTACACCGGCGGTGCAGGGATGAATCCAGCGATCTATGCAGGCATCGAGGAGCATTGGGATTGCCGCGTTGTCGGCGGCTATGGCCAGACCGAGATTTGCGGCTTTGCGACCTTCATGGATTATCCAGATATGATCGCGAACCCCAAGTCCTTCGGTTGGCCCATGCAACATATCACGATGACGGTCCTCGACCCTGATGGAAACGAGCTGCCACCCGGTGAAGAAGGCGAGATTTGCCTGCGCGGGCCCTCTGTCATGATGGGCTATTGGCGCAATGAAGCGGCGAGCGAGGCAGCGCTTGGGCACAGCTGGCTGCGAACAGGCGATTTGGGCACGATGGATGAGCGCGGCCTTGGCTATCTGCTGGGCCGCGCGAAAGAGCTCATCAAAACCGGCGGCGAGAATGTCTATCCTGCCGAAGTCGATGCGATTTTCGCCGCTATGCCAGAGGTCGCCGATGCAGGCTGCGCCGGTGTGCCGGACAAAAAATGGGGCGAGGCGGTGAAAGCTTTTGTCGTTCTGGCGCCCGGCGCTGAGCTATCTCGCGAAGAGATCAGCGCCCGCTTTAAAGATCAAATCGCAGGCTACAAACGCCCGCGCTATATTGAGTTCGTCGACACATTGCCGCGCGATCCGATTGGCAAATTGCAACGGCTGGAATTGTCACAGCGTCCCGTAACGCCTGATCAAGCAGCTTGAGATTTGGAAACGGACCTTCGGCTAACGACCCGATTGCGACCATTCCAAAGATGCCCCATATCAAATTCATAAACCGGTCATCATGAGGAACATTCATTGGCTGTAAGCGAACTGGACGCCTTGTTCTTGAAGACTTTGGAAGACGATTATGACGATGATGAACCATGGAAAGCTGTTCACACTCTTCGTAAATTAGGCACGCCAGAAGTGTTTGATCGCGCTGTTGAATGGTGCCGATCATCCAATGGTAGCCAAAGAGCACGAGGTGTAGACATCCTCGCTCAGCTTGGAAGCGGAGGTGATGCGGAGACTATTGAGTCGTTTCAAATGCGCGCGCTTCCCATAATTCTTGAACTGCTAGAGAAAGAAAAAGCGGCTCTTCCAGTGGTGTCGGCAATCTCAGCACTGGGTCACCTTAGTCTACCAGCGGCTATTCCAATGATCGTGAGTTACACAAAGCACTTTGATCCGGACGTGAGGTATGCTGTCGCATTTGCGCTCGGATCGTTTGCCGACGATCAGAGGAGTATCGAAGCTTTGCTCACCTTAATGAAAGACGATGACCATGAGATCAGAGACTGGGCAACCTTTAGTCTCTGTTCACTAGGCGATGCAGACAATAAGGAAGTGCGAGCAGCCCTTACCGATGCACTCAATGATGACGATGAAGATGTTTGGCTAGAAGCTGCAATTGGACTGGGTCGGCGCCGCGACAGGCAAGCTGCGGAACCTCTAGAGGCGATACTAAACGACGACCCGAGTAACGGTCCGGCTCGAGAGGCAGCAAAATTGCTTCTTGGTTTTGAGGAAACGAGTGACGTCGAAGTTGAGAAGTCGTTGAGCGCCTTGCGTAACATGCAGGCTTGGGGGAAAACGCGATAGTTTACGGCGTTCGCTTTCCACCCCAATAGCAGACAATCATTTGCAAATTTTGCAAGCGCAAAGCGGACTTAAGAAACGCTAGCCCTTAACGCCCCCTCAATGCGCTCCGGGTGCGTGACCGACTTTGAACACCTTGTGCAAGATGAAGACAATCACCGCGCCAATGACTGTCCCAAATAGCGCTTTATACGTCGTGGCTGACAACCATCCAAGCACGCCGCCCGCTGCCGCTGAAACGGTGTCCTCGATCCCATGCGCCAGATCATACAGCGCATGCAGACCAAGTTCGTGGGTTCCATGAATAAGAATATCGCCGCCCACCCAGAGCATAGCGGCGGTTCCGATCACGGTCAGCGCCGTGAGGAATTTTGGCATTCCGAGTAGCAACAACCGGCCAAGCTTTTGCGCCGCCGTGCTGTCTTTGTCTGCCAAATGTAGTCCGAAATCATCCATCTTCACAATGATCGCAACCGCGCCATAAACCACCACGGTAACCGCGACAGCAATGCCCGCCAAAGCGCCAGCCTGCACCAGAAATTCATCGCTCACCGCTTTGATCTCATTCAAGGAAATCGCCATGATTTCTCCGGAGAGAATAAGGTCAGTTCGAATTGCGCCTGCGACCCGTTCATCCTCAAATTTTTGCGGATCGGTGATCACATCCTCGGCAGTCTTGCCGTGCTTTTCGCCGCCCAATTTTTCGATGATCTTTTCCGCGCCCTCATAGCACAGGAACGCCCCGCCCAGCATGAGGATCGGCGTAATGAGCCAAGGCAGAAAATAATTGAGCGCCAAGGCCGCTGGAAACAGGAAAAGCAGCTTATTCTTGAGACTGCCCTTGGTGATTTTCCATATAATAGGCAGCTCGCGCTTGGCTGAAAGCCCTGTCACATAAGACGGCGTCACCGCAGCATCATCGATCACCACACCCGCAACTTTCGTGCCTGCCTTACTAGCAGCCACACCAATATCATCGATAGAGGCGGCAGCAACGCGGGCAATAACCGCAACATCGTCAAGCAAGGCAACAAGGCCGGATGGCATAATTCAAACGCTCCAAAAAACTGTCGGCCTCTGTGTGGCCCCTCCCCCCGCTGCATACAAGGGCGTTCCTCACGCTTTCCACTTGCATTCCTGCACCCACAAGCTATGTGCGCCCATCGCCTTATTACTAGGGCGTGTTAAGAAAGCCGGAGGGGCCCCTGCGATCCGCGCGGGAAAGCCAACGATCGGCATAGATAATGAAAGGACGCGAGATGGCTCTATATGAGCATATCTTCCTCGCGCGTCAGGACCTCTCGCAGGCCCAAGTTGACGCGTTGGCGGCATCAGCCACCGAAATCGTCGAAGCGAATAAAGGCAAAGTCACCAAGACTGAAACTTGGGGCCTTAAATCGCTCGCCTATAAAATTGACCGCAACCGCAAAGCACATTTCGTGCTTCTCAACATTGATGCCCCGGGCACTGTTGTTGAAGAGCTGGAGCGTCAAACCCGCATCAACGAAGATGTAATCCGCTACATGACTATCCGCATGGATGAGCATGAAGAAGGCCCATCTGTCATGATGCGCAAGAATGACCGCGACCGTAAGCGTCGCTCTGACCGTGAGGAGCGCGACTGATGGCCCGCCCGTTTTTCCGCCGCCGCAAATCTTGCCCGTTTTCAGGTGAGAATGCCCCTAAGATTGATTACAAAGACGTGCGCCTTCTTCAAGGTTTCATGTCCGAGCGTGGCAAGATTGTCCCCTCGCGTATCACCGCTGTATCAGGCAAGAAGCAACGTGAACTCGCCAAGGCGATCAAGCGTTCGCGTCACATCGGCCTGCTGCCCTACATCGTTAAGTAAGAGGAGAATACATCATGGATATCATTCTCCTTGAACGGATTGAAAAGCTCGGCACGATTGGCGATGTCGTCAATGTTAAAGACGGCTATGCGCGCAACTTCTTGCTGCCGCAGAAAAAAGCCCTCCGCGCCAATGACGCCAACAAAAAGGTGTTTGAAGCCAACCGCGAGCGTCTCGAAAAAGAGAACGCAGAACGTCGCGGTGAAGCAGAAACAGCTGGCGGCAAGGTTGACGGCGCTGCTGTTATCCTGATCCGCGCTGCGTCAAACACTGGCCAGCTTTACGGCTCGGTTAGCGTTCGCGACATCGTTGCTGGTCTTGGTGAGCAAGGTCACGCGGTTGACAAGAAGCAAGTCATCTTGGGCAGCCCGATCAAAACCATCGGCATGCACGATGTGACCGTTGCGCTTCACCCTGAAGTCAGCGTGATCGTGAAAGCCAACGTCGCCCGCAGTGACGACGAAGCTGAACTGCAAAGCCAAGGCGTCGATGTTCTGGCGCAAATGTTCGCAGACGAACAGGCTGAGAAGAAAGGCTTCACCGAAGCTGTTGATCCATCACTTGAGCCGGGCGAAATCCCTGCTGACATGATGGAAGAAGGCGTTGCTGAGAAAATCGAAGCCGATGCAGAAGCCGATGCGGCTGCTGAAGCTGAAGCCGACGAAAAAGCGGCTACCAAAGCAGCGGCGAAAGCCGAAGCCAAAGCTGCTGCAAAAGCAGAAGAAGCGCCTGCTGAAGACGCTGAAACAACATTGGGTGATGATGCAGCCTAATCACTGGCATTTCATCTAAAGCAATTGAGGGGCGCGCGGCTGAATAAGCTTCGCGCCCCTTCTTGTAAGAGGCACATATTTCCATCGCTGTCTTTGTAATGTCGGATAAGAAAAGCTAGAAAGGCATCCATGCAATCATCTCAAACCATCCTCGCGCAGCTTCAATCGATTTATGATGAGGCGGTTTCTAACCTTCGCGAAGATGTGATTGCCTTTGGCCGAGATGGCAAAGTCCCTGACCCTGCAAAGCGCAAAGACGGCTCCTATGCCTATCCTGAATTGCGGCTCAGCTATTCCGGGATTAGCGAGCCTATTGACCGCTCCCGCGCCTTTGGCCGCTTAGAGCAAGCAGGCGCTTATTCCACTACCATCACGCGGCCCGATTTGTTCGCGCCATATCTGAGCGAGCAGCTCGATCTGATCGGTGCAGAATATGACATTGAAGTTGAGGTCGGACGCTCAGATCAAGAAATCCCCTTCCCCTATGTACTGGATGGCGGCGCGGGCGCTGCGATGGTTGGGATTGAGCCGCAGGAAATTGCCAAGCTGTTTCCCTCCACCGATTTGGCGTTGATCGGCGATGAGCTCGCCGATGGGTTTGAGCTCGATGAAAACGCCCCCATGCCGCTCTCACTGTTTGACGGATTGCGCACGGATTATTCACTGGCACGCTTGGCGCATTACACCGGCACGCAGGTCGCCGATTTTCAGGACTTTATCCTGTTCACCAACTACCACCGCTATGTCGATGAATTCGTCGATTGGGGCGCGGAGCAACTTGGCACAGACGGCTATACCGCGCTGACTGGCGCTGGCGGGCTTCATATTGAGGCAAAGACAAACAATGCCCATGCGCAATTGTCCGACACTGCTTGGCGGCGGCACCAAATGCCCGCCTATCATTTGATGCGCGAAGATGGGCGCGGAATTACGCTGGTCAATATTGGCGTCGGGCCCAGCAATGCAAAGACGATTTGTGATCACTTGGCCGTGCTTCGCCCGCATGCATGGATGATGATCGGGCATTGCGGCGGCGTTCGCTCTACTCAAAAAATCGGCGATTTTGTCCTCGCCCATGCCTATTTGCGCGATGACCATGTTCTCGACAGCGTGCTGCCACCAGAGATCCCCATCCCGCCCATTGCAGAGGTTCAGCAAGCCTTGGCAGGCGCGACAGAGGAAGTCGCCGGATCGCATGGCGCAAACCTCAAACAGCGCATGCGCACCGGCACGGTTGTGACGACCGATGACCGCAATTGGGAGCTACTCTATTCCAGCTCTGCCAAGCGTTTCTCCCACAGCCGCGCGATTGCGGTCGAGATGGAAAGCGCAACAATCGCTGCCCAAGGCTACCGCTTCCGCGTGCCTTATGGGACGCTATTATGCGTCTCCGACAAGCCTTTGCATGGCGAAATCAAGCTGCCGGGCCAAGCAAACAAATTCTACGAGGAAGCCATCGCCGCTCACCTGCAAATTGGGCTGGAAGCATGCAGGCGTTTGAGGGATGAAGGCGACAGGCTACACTCCCGCAAATTGCGCGCTTTTAACGAGCCGCCGTTTAGGTGAGCAATTCAAAAGGGATTTTCGCGGAATCTCTCAGCCGAGAATATTGCCGGTCGGCATAGCGATGAGCAAAAGCCTTGCGCTCGGCCTTGGCTCTTGCGAAGTAGTCATTCTCAAGCCTCTCGAAATTCTTACCCTTCATAGATGGTTCCTCAACCTTAGAAAGCCAATCAAACCAATGCCCTACTTCATGTAAAAAGGTTCTGTACAACTGCGTGTTGCGCGCTGATTCTCGAGACAAAGCAATTATGTGCTTTCGGCCAAACCTTTGAACAGAATGACCGTCCGACTTTAGCCGTTCAAGCTCCGCAAAGTCGTCCGGGTCCAATGATGTGCTCCATGTGATTTCTCTACCAACATCAACGGCTTCAAGAAATATTGCAGGCCCTTTAGCCAAAGGCTTGCCTCGCTCAGTTGTGACTTCGGCGTAATACAACAACCTTCCCCAGACTGGAGAAAGAGTAAGCTGCTTTCGAGTTGGTAGTCTAAATACGATAGTTTGAAGTCCAGCCCAATCGCTTTGAGGAAGGTTCGCAAGCACAAACGCCACATCCGAAACGGTGCAAGGATGGATGCAGCCAATCTGATTTGATTCCACAATAAAACGAACATTCCGTCCAGCAATTTGACGGTCTTCGACTTCACATTCACCGATTGAATTGAGCCAATAGGTACCGTCTAAACGATCAGGAATAACCAGCGAGTTGCCTTTCCCATGGCCTTGTTTTTTTGTGCCGATATTCCGATTTCTTCGAGTTGGGTTTTTAACCATACCCCTCACCCCGCAGCAAACGCCGCCAGTCCCTCGCGCAATTTCACCAAATTCTGTCCGTAGACCAGCATTTGCGCGCGGGCATTGGCGAAGCTGATCCCGCCAGCTGCATTAAGATAGCTTTGCAGCACAACCGTGCCATCTTGCATGCGGTAGGCTTTGCCCGACGGTGTCTGATCGTTGAACGCGCTGATGAAGGCATCGAGCTGAGCCAGGCTGCGCTTATCGCTGCGCGTGAACGGTGTCAGCACCATCAGCGAACGGCATGTCAGACGCTCATCACAGGCGCGCGGCATCACCGTAAAAGCAATCCCGCCATCAGCGCTCGCGCGGTAGATGGAGCGGCCATTTGTGCCCGCCTCAACCTGCCAGCTCGCCTGTACATCGAGCAGCAGGCGCGCAATCGTCGCATCGTCAAATTGCGTCACAACTTGAGGCTGACCTTGCGCTGCAACCGCATTGGACATCCCCGCAAGCGTTAGCGCCGCTGCAGCTCCGAGAACCTTCAATGTATTGTGCATAGTCATCGCTTTCATATCTCTAACTCAATCCAATATCGCCAGACCATCGCCGCCCTTGCCAGTCTTGAGGCGGCGCAGCACTTTGCCGCTGGCAAAATCGACTTCAGCTACAGTATCGCTGCCCGTTTCGGCGGCGTAAATGCGTTTCCCGTCTTCTGACCAGAGGATAGTTACCTGTTGGCGTTTTTCAGCCTCTGCTGCGCTGGAGACAGCGATCTGGCGCACAACTTCGCCTTCTCCTAAATCAATCACCGTCAGCCCGCCATCCGCCAAATCGGACGTGACAGCGAAATCGCCTTGCGGACGGATTGCTAGACGCAATGGGAACGCTCCTGTGTCCAGTTCTCGGCGAATTTCCAAAGTGTCGGGATCAAGCGCATATGCCTTGTTCGATCCGCGCGCCGATATCCACAGCGTCTTGCCATCAGGGGTGAGCGCAATGCCCTCAGGCTCGACGCCAACCGTTACGTGCAGCGGCAATGGCCTATCGCCGCTAAGATCAATCCGCGTCACCGTTTTGGAGCCGAGATCAGTCGTCCGTGCAGCGTTTTCATCAGGCGACACCGCCAGCATATGGCTGCCTTCTTTACCCGTCTTAAACTCGGTCAATTCAGGCGTATTGGTAAGCAGACCATCAATGCGAAAGATTGAACCGCGACCCTCTGCAGTGACGTAAATTCTATCGTTGGGATACCATACAATTCCGTGCGGACGGGCATTCTTGCCCAGCTCTATCTGCTGGATCAATTGCAAATCGCTGTTGCGGAAAATATTGACCGTAGTGCCGCCATAACACGCTAGCGCCACCACCTGCCCTCCAGGATTGACAGCAAGTTCATGCGGGTTTTTACAGCTGTTCTTACGCAATCGCTCTTGGCCAGTGGCGAGATCGATTTTCGATAGTGTATTGCCGCGCTTGTTCGCGACCAGCAACGATCCTTTTGAACCGATTGCTGGTCTTGAAGCCTCGCTAACTGCACCAGTGGCTTCGTTTGCTGACACGGCACACCCACTCAGCGCAACCGCCAGCCCAGTAGCAAGGGCTAAGGCTCTCACCACCCTTTCGGCTTCCCTTTGTTTTGCTCCTCAAGCCATTCCATCAGCGGTGCGAAATAATCGACCATGGCTTTGCCTGACATTTGACGCTCACCTGTGAAGGCTTCCAGCGCATCGGGCCAAGGCTTTGACGCGCCCATTTCCAGCATTGCATTCAGATTTTCGCCGACCTCTTCATTGCCATAGAACGAACAGCGATGCAGCGGCCCTTCCCACTTCGCCGTGTCGCAAGCGGATTTGTAGAATTGGAACTGCAAAATGCGCGCAAGGAAATAGCGTGTGTAGGGAACATTGCCCGGAATGTGATACTTCGCGCCGGGGTCAAAACCGTCAGCGGGGCGTTCCACCGGCGGGACGATGCCTTGATATTCGCGGCGCAGATCAGTCCAGGCCTTGTTGTAATTCTCCGGCGCGACCGAACCATCGAAAAGGCTCCACCGGTAACGGTCAACCATCAGACCAAACGGCAGGAAGGCAACCTTATCCATCGCCTCGCGCAGCAGCAGGCCGATATCTTTGTCAGCAGAGGGCACTTGATCGCGGTCCAGCATATCGATTTGCACCAGATATTCCGGCGTTATCGATAGCGAAATCATATCCCCGATTGCTTCGTGGAAACCATCATTTGCGCCGGTAAGATAGAGATAGTTCTCCTTATTATAGGCGCGCTGATAATAGTTGTGGCCCAGCTCGTGGTGGATCACTTTGAAATCATCCGCATTGCGTTTGATGCACATTTTAATGCGCAGATCATCGACATTGTCGAGGTTCCAAGCAGAGGCATGGCAAACAACTTCGCGGTCGGCGGGCTTCACAAATTGGCTGCGCTCCCAGAAAGTTTCGGGCAAAGGATCAAAGCCGAGTGAGCTGAAGAAGCCCTCGCCCACTTTGACCATATCCTTCTCGTCCCAGCCTTTTTCCTCGATCAATTCGGTGAGGTCATAGCCAATATCGCCTGCGCCTTCTGGTGCGACCAGCGGATAGATATTGCCCCATTCCTGCGCCCACATATTGCCGAGCAGATCGGCGCGAATTGGGCCAGTGGCGGCTTGCACTTCATCGCCATATTTTTCGTTGAGCTTGCTGCGCACATAAGTGTGCAATGCGAGGTAGAGCGGTTTCACTTCTTGCCACATACGCTCTGTTTCAGCGGCGAATTGATCGGGGTCCATATCGTAGTTTGAACGCCACATTGCGCCCAAATCATCATAGCCCAAATCCTTGGCGCCCTCATTGGCGATGGCCGTCATGGCCACATAATCATCCTTCATCGGCGCGCCGACATTGTCGTGCCAACTGGCCCACATTTCTGCTTTTTCAGCAGGCGTGCGTTCCAAGCTGCCCATCTCCGCCTCAACATCAACGCCGGCGATTTCTTCGCCATTGAGTGTCGCTTTGCCCTTACCATAGGCGCTGCCCAATTTGGTGGCGATGCCGGCAAGCTCATCAGCGGCGCCTTCACGTGTGGGCGCTGGCATGACGATGGAATTGCGCAACATATCAAGCTTGCGCTTCACCTCTGGATCAAGGCCAGCCACGCCCGCATATTTTGCCGCTTCATTGGCATAGGCGACCGATTTCTTCGTTCCCTCTGCACCATATTTCGCGGCCAATTCGTCGCTATCATGGATGATATAGGTGGAATTGATCCATGCGATGCGGGCGGCATCAATCCCGAAGCTGGCCATATCGGCCTCAACCATATCGACCCAATCCGATGCGCCTTTGGGTGTGAGCGGATAGGGATCAGCGGCCTCTTCATGGGAGCCATCGGCATGACCATCGGCATAGGCAGGCGCAGCCATCACTAGGGCCAGCGCGCTCAGCGCAATCGGGGCGAACTTTTTCATCACATATCCTCTCAAGGAAATTTGTTTCTATTGTTATCAGTTTGGCGGGAAGCGCCGCACTTATCAAGGCGTCAATCAAGCGCCTCGGTTTAATAGGCGGTGCATGATGAGCGCCGCGATCACACCGATGAAGGTTACGACAAAAGACGCGCTCTTAATCGGCTGCATGAAGGCGGCTGTGGCGGCGAGCGGATCGCTGCCCTTTTCCGGCCACATCTGCAGCATTTGGCAGATCGTCTCGACATAATCGGTGAACAGGAAAACAAAGCCTGCGCCAGCGATAATCACGCCAGTGATGCGCAGCATATTGCCGCTGGCGGCGCGCATGAAACTGCGGCCTGCGACCACACTGCCCCAACCGTAAAAACCGATGAAGATCAGATCGCCAATCATTGAAGCTATCGCCATATTGCGTAGGCCTGCCCCGCGCCAATCGGCTTGGATTGTGTCGACCATGGCCGCCGTACCCGCAGCTTGGTGATCGATAATGCTGTACTGGCTCGCATCGCTGCCTGACGGGCTCATCGCGATCACGATGACAAACATCGCAAGACCGACAAGCCAAAGTTTGATTGTCGGCGCATGCGCATTCATCACGTCTTCTCCAACCAATCCGCCATGGTCAGGCCCATTTCAGGCTTGGTCGCGCTCATCAAATGATTGCCCGGCGTTTCTTTAAAATCGGCGTTGGCGAGATGCCCTGCCAATTCCTCCGCACTGCCATTGTCGCGGTCTTCATCGCCGCAGACAACCAATGCAGGCATAGTGACATTGGCGAGCACGCTCAAATCCATATCGGGCATAGTGTCGAGCAGCAGCCGCGCGGCCACTCGGTCAACGCCTTGCGATTTGAGGAACTGGCGCGAGTAATAGGCTGGATCATCTCGCTCTATTGTGTCGAATTCATCGATTACCCGTTTGAAGAAAGCAGAGCGCTTGTTCCATTCGCCCAAACCCGCTGTGCCCATGCCGCCGACGATCAAGCGACTTGGCGATAAAATGCCGTGAGCGACTGCATGCAAAGAGGTGCGCGCGCCGAGCGAAAATCCGCCAAGTGCGTAATCCTCTACCCCCAAATGCTCGACCAATGCCGCTGCATCGCGGACGAGCACATTGCTGGGATATTTGCTGGGATCGCGCGGGGCTTCGCTTTCGCCATGGACGCGGAAATCCATCATGATGACTTCAAACCCGCGCGCGGCAATGGCGTTGTCATGCCCCCATTTGATCCAATTCATATGGGCGCTGGAGAATAGTCCGTGGAGAAGGACAACCGGCGGCCCCTCGCCCGTCCGGTAGATCGCCAGCTTGGTTCCATCAAAGGAAGTGAAACGTTCTGCCTGAACCTCGCTCACCGTTTCACCATTCCCTTTTGCTCCATCCGCCAGCGCGCCATATCAATCCGGTCTTGGCCGTAGAAAGGCTCACCATCGAACACCAGCGTTGGCACACCCCAATGGCCTACGGCCTCCAAAGCCTCTTGATTGCCGGCAATCTCTGCATCCAGCGCCTCGGCATTGCTGACCGCTTCTGCGTCCAATTCAGCCAAATCGAGGCCGGCTCGCTCAGCAGCTTTGGCCAAATGATCACCCTTGTCCCAATCATCGGTTCCGCCATCAAAAATGATCTGAGACACTTCATACGCAAATGGCAGGCCAAGCCCGCGCCTAGCGGCCGCTTGACCCATTCGGCAAATTCGGCGGATCAGCGGCTGCTCTTTTGCAATCGTATAGGTCGTCAAATCTTGATTGATCGGATCAGGGCGCGGCCAGCGGAATGGAATGTCGAGCATTTGAGCCGAGCGCATCGAATCCATCAGAATATAACGCGGTGCTGCCGGATTACCTTGGAACAATAGCTCTGGCGCGCGAATGGCAATCGGCCAAACCGTGCGCAGCGCAATGTCGAGATCATGTTGCTGCGTCATAGCGTAATACCGCCCAGCGCTTAGATAGGAATAGGGTGAGCGATAACTGAAATAGAGGTCTGCTTTTAAAGTCATGCCCGCAGACTAGCGCAAGCATCGCGCAATGCACCAGTGAAAAGCGCTACCTGAAAAAGCACTGCGTTCCGGCATAGATCATATTGACCCCGTCATCCTCAACAAAGCCGCCCATTTGAGCGCCGAGCGTGAACTCCTCACCCAGCGAGCTACCCGCAATGAGGCTGTAACCCGCTGCCGTCTCCGCCGCATCGCGCGTCATGCCCACTTGCACAGCACCGGCCACGCGCAGGGCGCCTGTGCGATCATTGGTGCTCCAACCGGCAAAGTGATCATTCTGGAAATTCACGCTGAGCCCAAGGGCATAGGTGGCCGAGGCCACCCGGCCAGCACCGCATTCCATATTGTCATTGCTCGCAATCGGCTGCCCAAGCGCCAAGTCAAGCGCGCTCATAACCTCTGCCTTGTCAGCTGAGAAATATAGCGTCTTGGCACCCAGACCAATGCCCTGCGGACTAAGCACAATAACATCTTCGGCCAGCACAGGCGCTGCGCTTTGCTGCAATTGGCGTTCTGCTGGCGAAGGCACAGCTCCGCTGTCGCACGCAGCCAAAGCCAACGCTGCTGCAATCAGAGCTAAGGCACGAATGCCCCTCACCCTTTTTTCAGATGACGCCGTCCCAGTAATTCTGCGATTTGTACCGCGTTCAATGCCGCACCCTTGCGCAGATTGTCAGAAACGCACCAGATTTGCAGGCCATTGTCGACCGTCGGATCTTCGCGCACGCGGCTGATGAAGGTTGCGCTGTCACCAGCGGCCTCAACCGGCGTGACATAGCCCTCGTCCTCGCGCTTATCGACCAGCATAATGCCCGGTGCCTCGCGCAGAATGTCTTGAGCGGCTTCGGCGGACAGCTCTTTTTCAAACTCGATATTGATCGCCTCCGCATGGCCGACAAACACAGGGACACGCACACAGGTCGCTGCAACCTTGATTTTGGGATCCATGATCTTCTTGGTTTCGACGACCATCTTCCACTCTTCCTTGGTCGAACCATCGTCCAAGAAAACGTCGATATGCGGGATCACATTGAAGGCAATCTGCTTCGTAAAAGTTGCAGGCTCCACCGGATCACCAACGAAAATCGCGCGGCTTTGCTCAAACAATTCATCCATGCCCGATTTGCCCGCGCCCGACACCGATTGATAGGTCGAGACAACCACCCGCTTAATGCCCGCAGCTTTGTGCAAAGGCGCAAGCGCGACGACCATTTGCGCAGTCGAACAATTGGGATTGGCGATGATATTGCGCTTTGCATAATCGTCGATCGCATCAGGGTTCACCTCTGGCACGATTAGCGGAACATCGGGGTCCATGCGGTAAAGCGAGGAATTGTCGATCACAACGCAGCCCGCCGCCGCAGCCTTAGGCGCATATTCTTTCGCCGGGCCAGAGCCCGCAGCAAACAAGGCAATATCCCATCCGGCCCAGTCGAAATGCTCAATATTTTTGCATTTGAGCATCTTGCCGGTTTCGCCGAATTCCACTTCGCTGCCGTGTGAACGGCTTGAGGCGACCGCAGCCACTTCCACAATAGGAAATTCGCGCTCGGCCAAAATTGCCATCATCTCGCGTCCAACATTGCCTGTCGCGCCGACAACTGCCACCCGGTAACCCACTTTTAATTCTCCAAATCCTTGAAATTTGCGTGTTCAAAAATGCGCTGCCCCGCCCTGCGCCGCTTGGCAAGCGGAAAGCGTATGCAAGGCCCCAAGCTGACCTATCAATGGCGCATAGCGGAGCCCACGCAAAACCCCTAAGTAGCCAGCAACAATCCGCTCACCGTGAAATTTCACCGTCCCTTATGAACTCAGCGCCCAAAACGCGAGTGGGCCAAGGCGCTGGTCCTCTAGTCGCCAATGTTCACGGTGCCCTACCAAGCAGGAAGGGCGGTTTGTTACCCCTAGCAAGCCGCCCTTCTATTTGTTTGCTTACTCAGGCCCATCAATCGGGTGGCGTAACACCATGCGCTCGCAAGAAGCGGAACATGGTGTTCCACAAATGCGGCGAGATATTCTCGCCTGCGACACGGTGGGTATATCCGGGATACAGCATCATCTCGAACGACACATTGCCTTCTTGAAGCACGCTGATCAGCTCCGAAGAATTTTCAAACACAACATTGTCATCCGCCATACCGTGGATCAGCAGCAAGGGATCGCTGATTTTCGTTGCATTGGGAATGGCACTGGCTTTCTCAAAGGCCTCTGGCACTTCGCGCGGATCGCCCATAAAACGCTCTGTGTAATGCGTGTCATAGAGCTCCCAGCGGGTAACTGGCGCCCCTGAAATACCGGCAGCATAAAGACCAGGATCAGCCTGCATCTGCTTGAGCGTCATGTAGCCGCCATAGGACCAGCCGTAGAGCGCGATTTTCTCCGCATCGACATGAGGCAGGGTCTTCAGGAATTTTGCACCCTCACGCTGATCATCCACTTCAACCCCGCCCATGGCGCGGTAGAGCGGCTGCTCAAATGCCACCCCGCGATTGGCAGAACCTCTGTTGTCGAGCTCAAACCAAATGTAGCCAGCATCGACGACCGCCTGCTGCAATGCGCCATCCCAGCCATGGGTGACGACCTGCGGGCCTGGGCCGCTGTAATGGTAGTAGAAGACCGGGTATTTCTTGCCCGCTTCCATCTTGGGCGTGATCATCTTGTAATGCAGATCGGTGGCGCCATCGGCCGCCTTGATTGTGCCGAATTTCGCCGGTTCATGGCTAGCCAAATGGGCTGCGTAAGGGTGCTCTGTATCCAGCTTGTTTTCTTCGACCCATGCGAGGCGATTGCCTTCCTGATCTGCCAAATAACTTTGTGGTGGCTGATTATGGCTAGACCGGCTTATCAAAAGTGTCTGACCATTTTGATCCATGGATGCGCTGTGAGTGAAACCGTTTTCGGTCAACTTCTGAGGAGAGAACCCTGAACCACCTTTGGGTTGCAGATCGACAGAATAGACATGCTGCTCCAGCACATTGTCCCTGCTATTGGCTGTGAAGAAAATACGCTGCGCATTCTCGTCCACTCCCACCAAATTCGTGACCATCAGCGGTCGTCTTGTGAGCTGAAAAAAGCCTTCTTTACCTTTGCCGAAAGAATGGACATAGAATTGCCCATAGCCGCTGAGTTCAGACCACCACAGCAGCCTGCCACCTTTTAAAAAGCGGTAGTTATCCGACAGATTGATCCAGTAATTTGCAGGGCCTGTCGCAGCAATATTTGCGGCCCCCACCTGAAGCACCGCTTGCGTGGAGCCGGTGGCGGGATCGACTTTCAACACATCAAGCCAAGTCTGAGCGCGGTTTTGACGCTGAACATACAGATTGCCATCGGGTGCCCAATCCGCGCGGGCGAGATAGAAGTCGTTCGGATCTTCAACGTTGTACTGGTCCGGATCCTGATTGCTGGTAAGGTCAACCTGTACCTTGTTGCCGCCATCGGCATCCATCACGAACAGCTCAACAATCGCATTATCGCTGCCTGCAACCGGATAGCGCTGGTCGAACACCTTCGTACCCGTCGCGCCAATCGCGGCGCGGGTTACAATGCCCACGGGGCTTTCATCGGTGCGTTGAACAGCGATGCGGCTGTCATCACCATTCCACCAATAGCCGGTAAGACGGCCCATTTCTTCCTGCGCGACAAATTCCGCTTCGCCCCAGCGAATGGTGTCGTCTTCCATAGGCGTTATCGGAGCCGCTTCCTTGCCGACTTCGCCAATCCACAATTGGCGGTCGCGAACAAAGGAGACATGCTTGCCTGTCGGGCTTAGCTTAGGGTTGAGTTCGCTTTCCTCTGTATTGGTCAGACGCGTGACTGAACCATCCAGCTGCGCGAGATACAAATCCCCGTCCAGCGGCACGAGAACACCTTTGCCATCGCTCGACCATTGGTAGGTAATAATACCCTTTAGGTTTCCTACACGCGCGCGCTCGCGCTGCATCTTCTCATCTTCGGACAGCTCGCGTCCGCTGCCCAGTTTCTCGCTATCGACAAGCATGGTCCATTCGCCGGCTTCACGGTCAAAGCCCCACAGATCATAGCGCTCCAAATCATCGCTGCGATTGCGCAATACGGTGAGATAGCGCCCATCTGGTGAGAGTTTCGCCTGCCGCGGCGATGCGCCGTTCAAAGATGGTGAGGCAAAAACGCGCTCAAAGCTGAGATCGCCCGTTTCAACTGCATTCGCAGCGCTCATTTCGCTGCTTTCCGCATAGGCTGGCGCGGCAATAAGAGCAGAAGATGCAAGCAAGCCTGCAGCAAGGATTGATAGACGCATTTCAAGGACAGCCCCTTTGTTTTCAACATACCCAATGCATGACTGCAAAACGCGCTGAATGCAAAGGCACTTAAGCCCAACCCAAGCAAAAAGGCAGCCCCAACGAAAAAGGGCGGCCCCGCTAAGGACCGCCCTTTTAAAAATTTCTCGACAGCTTGCCTTACGCCTTAGGCGCGTTCATCCGACGTTCCGCGATACGCGCGCTCTTACCAGTACGGCCGCGCAGATAGTAAAGCTTCGCACGGCGCACAACCCCGCGGCGAACCACGGTGATGCTGTCGACGATTGGGGCATAGATTGGGAACACACGCTCAACGCCTTCACCAAAGCTCATTTTGCGAACGGTGAAATTGCTGTTGATGCTGCGGTTAGAACGGGCGATCACTACGCCTTCAAAGATCTGAACACGCTCGCGGGTACCCTCGATGACTTTCACGCCGACACGCACGGTGTCACCAGCCTGAAACTCAGGAATCTCTTTGGTTACTTTGCTGATTTCTTCAGCTTCAATTTGTTGGATAAGGTTCATTGACCTTGGTCCTTTTCTTTACGCCGCACGCCAGAGGCAGACTGGACCCGAGCATCCTCATGACGCTCCCATAAGTCCGGCCTGCGTAACCGAGTGTGATCTTCAGATTTGGCTTTACGCCATTCTGCGACCTTCGCATGATCCCCCGATCGCAGCACTTCAGGGATCATACGCCCTTCCCATTCCTGGGGTCGGGTATATTGCGGATATTCAAGAAGACCGTCTTCAAACGACTCCTCTTCCCCGCTGTAAGCCGCGCCCATTACGCCGGGCAGCAACCGAATGCAAGCATCAATGATCGCCAGCGCAGCAGGTTCTCCGCCCGATAGGACGATGTCGGCTAGGCTGACTTGCTCAATTTGCGGGCGAGCCTCGAACAAACGCTCGTCAAAGCCCTCAAACCGCCCGCATAAAATGGTGACGCCGGGGCCTTCAGAAATTTCGCGAATACGCTCCTGCGTGATCGGTTTTCCGCGCGGTGTCATGGCGAGGATCGGTGCGTCTGGTTGCTTCTCAATCGCATGATCTACCGCGGCGCCCAGCACATCCGGTTTCAGAACCATACCCGCGCCGCCGCCTGCTGGCGTGCCATCGACATTCTTATGCTTATCCTTGGCAAAATCGCGGATTTGCACCGTGTCACACGACCACTTCTCCTCCGCCATAGCGCGGCCAGCAAGCGACACGCCCAGCGGACCGGGGAACATCTCAGGATAGAGCGTGAGGATGGTGGCGGCGAAGGTCATATCAGATTGCGGTTCTTTTCTCTCAATCGACAGATGTTCCAACGCGCGAACCGTCTCCCCGCATAAAACACCACACAAGCTCCAATAGGCATCCACCAAACCCAAACTGATGCAAATGTGAATTGAGAGTTGTAGATGGCATCGCCAACCCCAACTACCCAAACTAGTGAAAGTGGCAAAGCAAAGAATGCCGGAACCAATAACTCCGATGCAGCCTTGCTTGGTTTGACCTTATGGCGGGCGTAAGCGCCCTGGTACAACCAGATAAACAACAAACTCATCTGAACAGAAAACAAAACACTCGAGACACTGTAAAGCAGTGAAGTCATGGTAGGTAGTCCGTCCACTTCACCCCATCCTTCGCGCGCGTATCGACGGTGAGCTCAAACACGTCAGGGCGTGAATAATGCCCGTCTGCATCAAGGCTCGCCAAGCCGCCGCTGATCTCTGACAAATCCAGCTCCGCGTGCAAAACCTCTTCGCCCTCGCCCGCAGTCGCCAAAACCCGCGCATCAGGCGCGATAATCATCGAACCGCCGCGGTTAAGCGCCTCACCTTCGATAGCATTGAACAGCTCCAAAGCCTCAGGTGAACCTCCGACCCGCTCCAACCCATCGAACAGATCATCGCGGGACTGCACCAACCCTGCAGCAAGAACGAAACAGCGCCCCTCCATCGCATAATGACGCGAAGCCAGCGCATATTCCTCGCGTACAGTCGGCCAAGCGGCGACATGCACGCTCTCTCCCAAATTGTGCATCGCGGCGCGCGCCAGCGGCATCCAATGCTCCCAGCAAATCAGATTGCCCGCGCGGCCCCACTCGGCATAGTGCACGCCCAAGGTCGAGCCATCTCCGCGCATCCAAATCAGGCGCTCACCATGCGTCGGCACAAGCTTGCGGTGATCAAGTGGAGGCTGTCCGCTACGAAACATCAGTTGATTGTTGTAGAGGCTTTGCCGGATACGTTCATGCGCGCCGATGGAAATCACCGCGCCTGAGCTATCTGCCAATTCTTGCAGAGGCAGCAGGCGCTCATCGCCCGCTACAATCGCCTGGTCGAGCATAATAGCATGGAGCGCGCGCGTGCCGGGATGGTCCCACAAGGCCGCGCCGGGTGCTTCATCCAGCCACAACGGATAGCCGCCAAGGAACGTCTCACCAAACGTCACCATTTGCGCGCCATCATCAATCGCGGCTTTGGCAAGGCGCGCGGCCTTTTCAATCCCAGCGGTGAAATCCAGCGGAATTGGCGCGGCTTGGATGATGGCGGCGTTGAGGGTGTTTTTATGGGTCATTCGAAGGTTTCAATTTGCTTGTTGGCAGAAGCGGAAGCCCTTTTTTCAAATCGTATTGCCGAAATCAGAGCAAACACAATCCCAATCAAAAAAACGGAGAGAAGGACTCTTTGGTCAGAAGCCGTTATGGGAAATGTACTATGAAGCGTATCAGCCAAACTTCCGCCGCCAAATAGGTACTTCACGGCCAAAATCATCAAAATCAAAATAACTGGAAATACTGGTGCCACGATGGCGACTTTGACAATCCATGAAACAGCCCCTGCTTTTCGATTTAGCAAGGCTGTGGAAGCCCATGAGACAAGCGCTCCAACTAGACAAAGCTCGACTAAGGCACTGGCCAAATCCATCCCTCAACCCTCGGCGAAATCGGCGGCTATCACAAGTTTTGTCTCATCCCACTCCAGCACTGCTTCTTTCGTCAGCGGGACCATGAAGGTTTTCGTGCCCTTTTCAGGCGGCGGCTCATGGACAATTTCAACGATATCCGTCGCGCCGAAATTCTCGACCGCAATCACTTTGCCCACACGCGTCCCAGCGTCAGTGACAGCGTCCAGTCCGATCAAATCTGTGTGGTAATATTCGCCCTCTGGCAAAGCCGGCAGAGCATCGCGCGGGGCCGTTAACACGGTACCGCGCATTTTCTCCGCATCATTGCGGGTCTGCACCTCGGCGAAGCGGGCGATTGCTCCGCCCTTGCTGTCACTGCGCACTTTTTTGAGAGTGAGCGGCGCTCCAGATGCTTTCGCGGTATATTTTTTGATCTGGGAGAGCGCTTCCACGCCCTCCCCGAACAATTTCAAACGGACCTCGCCATTCAGCCCATGCGCACCGGTGACGGCGGCAAATTCAAGCGGCTTTGATGCAGGCTGATCCGCCATGGCTTTAGATTAGTCTTCCGACTTCTCTTCTTTTGCGTCTTCGGCTGGAGCGTCTTCAGCTTTGGCTTCCTCAGCAGGAGCCGCTTCTTCCGCAAGTGCTTCAGTTGCAGTGTCTTCAGCCGGAGTTTCCGCAGTAGCCTCAGGAGCGGCTTCTGGCGCTGCTTCTTCCACTGGCGCCTCTTCTACAGGAGCGTTTTTCGCTTCTTCTTCAGCTTCCTTCGCAGCAGCCGCTTTTTCAGCACGCTCTTCAGCACGCTCATTGGCTTTTTCGCCAGGCTTCGCTTTGTTAGGATTGTTGCGCGCTTCACGCTTCTTGATGCCAGCAGCGTCGAGGAAACGCAGAACACGGTCAGAAGGCTGTGCGCCTACGCCGAGCCAATAGCGGATGCGGTCTTCGTTCAGCTTTACGCGGCCTTCATCGTCTTTGGCGAGCAGCGGGTTATAAATGCCCACTTGCTCCAGATACTTACCATCACGCGGTGCGCGTTCGTCCGCTGCCACGATGCGGTAGTAAGGACGCTTCTTTGCGCCGCCGCGAGAAAGCCTCAATGCAATTGCCATAATAGTTTACCTTTCAAGTGTAATATTCTGTAATTAATGAATTTGAGTCTATTTTTTATCGAGCATATCGCGCAGTTCAGGCGGCAAGGTGTCACGGTCAACGCCGGGCAATTGGGGCGCGCCTTTTCCGCCGCCTAAGCCAGGCATTCCGCCGCCCATACCTCCGCCAAGACCGGGCATGGCCGCCCCCATTCCGCCGCCGCCGAACATGGATGCAAGGCCTCTTAACCCGCCCATCTTCTTGATCTGCTTCATCGCGCGGCCCATCTCTTGGTGCATTTTCATCACCTTGTTCACTTCTTGAACAGAGGTGCCGCTGCCCGCCGCAACGCGTTTCTTGCGCTTGGAATTCATCAGCTTGGGATTGATGCGTTCTTTTGGCGTCATGGAGCCAATAATTGCATCCATATGCACCAGTACTTTGTCATCCATATTGGACGCTGCCATCGCTGCCTTGGCTTTTTTCATGCCCGGCATCATGCCTGCCAGCGCGCCCAGCCCGCCCATGCTTTGCATTTGCTTGAGCTGCATACGCAGATCATTGAGGTCGAACTGACCCTTGGCCATGCGCTTGGCGAGCGCCTCGGCTTCTTCTTCCTTGATGCTCTCAGCGGCTTTCTCAACCAGAGAGACGACATCGCCCATGCCGAGAATACGGCTGGCTACACGCGATGGGCTAAACGCCTCAATCGCATCCAATTTCTCGCCCGTGCCCGCAAATTTAATTGGCTTGCCTGTTACTGCGCGCATGGAAAGCGCAGCACCGCCGCGCGCATCGCCGTCCATTCGGGTGAGGACAACGCCGGTGAGCGGAACCTCGCCGGTAAAGCTCTGCGCGACATTGACCGCGTCTTGGCCGGTCAGGCTGTCGACAACCAGCAGCACTTCTTTCGGGGTAGAGATACCGGCAACCGCCTTCATCTCTGCCATCAGCGCCTCATCGACGTGCAAACGGCCCGCGGTATCAAGCAAGAGCACATCGGCGGCGGCCAGCTTGGCGGCTTCCATCGCACGGCGCGCAATATCAACGGGCTGCTGCCCTTCAACGATCGGCAAGGTCGCAACTTCAACCTGTTCACCCAGAACAGCGAGCTGCTCTTGCGCAGCAGGACGATTGACGTCCAGTGACGCCATCATCGATTTCTTGCCGTGCTTTTCTTTGAGCAATTTCGCAAGCTTGGCAGTGGTGGTGGTTTTACCAGAGCCCTGCAAGCCAACCATCATGATCACGGCCGGCGGCTTTACGTCCAATTCGAGGTCAGCAACCTCTTCACCGCCGAGCATTTCGGTGAGTTCATCACTGACGATTTTGACGACCTGTTGGCCGGGCGTAATCGATTTGAGAACTTCGGAACCGATCGCTTTTTCGGTAACCGTGTCAATAAAGCGGCGCGCAACCGGCAGGGCGACATCTGCCTCTAGCAGAGCAACGCGAACCTCGCGCATGGCATCGCGCACGTCCTGTTCATTCAGCGCGCCGCGTCCTTTGAGCTTGTCAAAGACGCTACCTAAACGGTCGGACAGAGTGTCAAACATCGCCTTCTTCCTTCCTCAAACGCGGCCGCAAAATAGCGAACCGAAAACATGCAAAAAACGCCGGCGAACGAAACCTCGTTGGCCAGCGTGCGAATTTCCTATCAAGGAAACTCGGCTTAATCTGTGTGACTGGTGGAGCCTAGCGGGATCGAACCGCTGACCTCAACACTGCCAGTGTTGCGCTCTCCCAGCTGAGCTAAGGCCCCGTAACCAGTCATTGTGTAGCGAACATTGCTGCCCGCTTTTCCCCGCACTCAAGCAAGGAGGCGCCGTTTATGGCGCACTCCCCTAAAACGCAAGCTTAAATCTTAAGTCTCGGCCTCATCATCGTCGCCTTTGCCCTTGGACACGCCAAGGTCATCGTCGCCGCCGAGGTCAACATCATTGTCGGGCGAATCTTCTTCGTCATCGATATTCTCGATGCCTTTGAGTTCATCATCCTCATCATCAGCCAGGTCGCTATCGGCCTCGCCGTCTTTCTTTTTCTTATCGTCCGGTTCGAACGGAATAGGCTGTTTGGATTTGAGCACAGGCTCAGGCGACCATTCCTCACCGCATTCAATGCAAGTGACCGGTTCGTCCTTACCCAAATCGTAAAAGCGTTCCCCGCATTTGGGGCAAGAACGCTTTGTGCCCCATTCTGGCTTAGCCATCATTCGTGTCCTTAAAGATGTGCCCGCAAAGATGCAGGATCAAATATTTGAAATGTTCTTTAGCGGGCGTTCGTATTCCCGCAAATCAAGTTCGGGGCGCGCCTTGCCAGAAGGAGGGTGCGCTGTCAAAGACGCATGGTATTTCTTCGCTCTCTTATTTCGGATTTTCGCAACTTGCCCGCGCATCGTTTCACGCAATCATCTCCATTGACCGGCCGCCTGCGCGTGCCTGGCGACAAATCGATTAGCCACCGTGCCCTGATGTTCGGCGCTCTTGCTATTGGGGAAAGCCGCATCACTGGCCTACTAGAAGGCGAAGATGTGCTGGCCACTGCCGCAGCCATGCGGGCGATGGGCGCATCGATTGAGCGGGATAATGATGGAACATGGCGCGTATCGGGCGTTGGTGTTGGCGGATTACTTCAACCAGCTGGCCCGCTCGACATGGGCAATTCGGGCACATCGACCCGCCTGCTGATGGGATTGATCGCCAGCCATGCGATTACCGCGCAGTTCACCGGCGATGCCAGCCTATCGGGCCGCCCGATGGAGCGCGTGATCACACCTTTGAGCGAAATGGGTGCAGACTTTGAAGCGGATGAAACCGCGTCCGCATCAGACCGCCTTCCGCTAACCTTGCGCGGAACCTATCCCGCCGTACCGATCACTTACCGGCTGCCGGTGGCGAGCGCTCAGGTAAAAAGTGCTGTCTTGCTCGCTGGGCTCAATACGCCGGGCATCACCACCGTGATTGAGCCTGTGCCAACCCGCGACCATTCAGAGCGGATGCTAACAGGCTTTGGCGCTCAGCTTGAGGTTGAGGAAACGGCCGAGGGGCGCGTTATCCGCATCACCGGCGAGGTAGATTTAAAGCCGCAAGTGGTCGAAGTTCCCGGCGATCCGTCATCGGCTGCATTCTTCATGGTGGCCGCTCTGATTACGCCGGGGAGCGATTTGACGATTGAGAACGTAGGCCTAAACCCGACCCGCGCTGGCCTTGTCGAAGTGCTCACGCAAATGGGCGGCAATATTGAAAAGGTGGACCCTCGCGAAGTCGGCGGCGAACCGGTTGCGGATCTGCGCGTGCGTCATTCTCAGCTTAATGGCATTGCCGTCGATCCCAAAATTGCCCCTGCGATGATTGACGAGTTTCCTGTGCTGTTTGTTGCCGCCGCACTTGCTCAAGGCACCACAACCACCAGCGGCCTCGATGAATTGCGCGTCAAGGAAAGCGACAGGCTGACCGCCATGGCCAATGCGCTAGCAGGCGCAGGCGCGAAGGTCGAAGAGCGCGAGGATGGCCTGATTATCCACGGCACTGGCGGGGAGCCCTTGCGCGGAACCGCCAATTCTCGCACCAAAACCCACCTCGATCACCGCATTGCGATGAGCATGGCGGTTGCCGGCCTTGTAAGCCGCGACGGCGTTGAAGTGGATGACATCGACCCAATCGCAACCAGCTTCCCTAACTTTATGGAGTTGCTCGAGGCCGCTGCTGAAGGCTCAGAGGCATGATCATCGCAGTGGATGGCCCAACAGCAAGCGGCAAAGGCACGATATCCAAAGCGCTTGCGGCCCATTTTGGCCTCGCCCATCTCGACACTGGCCTGCTTTATCGCGCGGTTGGCCGTCAGGTTAGCTTGAACAGCGGCGATCCTGACAGCGAGGCCGACGCTCTTGCCGCCTGCGATTTTCCCGACAGCCTGATGGCGGATGATATCTTGCGCTCCGAAGGCTCCGGCAGTCTCGCAAGCCGTGTCTCTATCCACCCTGCCGTGCGCAAAGCGCTATTTGAACGCCAGCGCGCTTTCGCCAATCAAGAAGGCGGCGCGGTGCTCGATGGGCGCGATATCGGCACGATCATCGCGCCAAAAGCGGACGTAAAGCTCTTCGTCACAGCCTCCGTTAGCTCCCGCGCTGTTCGCCGCCATGCCGAGATGCAGCGCCGCGGGGAAGGCTCCACATTGGCAGAAATTGAGGCAGATCTTGCTCGCCGAGATGCTCGCGACATGAATCGCAAGGATGCTCCGCTGAAACCGGCAGATGACGCAATTCTGTTCGACACCACAGCCTTTGGCCAAGCCGAAGCGATTGCAGGCGCCATCGAAGCGGTAGAGGCTGCACTACGCTAGCTCAGCTTCGCCGCGCTGCATTAGGGCGCAAACACCTTTACTTTACGCCGTGTTTCCCCTAGCCGCGCACACGTTCTCTTCAATCAGACGATTAAAGTGAACCTGCTCGACGGCATTCGGCCCCGTGCAGATAGCGGCCCTCTTGCCCTGCTAGCCCCTGCAATCGTGCATGGGAGGCAGTTTAAGACCCCGGTAAAACCGGCGGCCGGTAGCAAATGTAAAACAGGAAATTTCTTCCTATGGCATCTGAAGCCAATCCAACGCGCGACGATTTCGAAGCGCTTCTCAACGAACAACTCGGCGGCGCAGGCGACCAAGGCTTTGAAGGCCGCGTCGTTATGGGCACCATCACAGCCATCGAAAACGGCATGGCTGTTATCGACGTAGGACTCAAATCTGAAGGCCGCGTCTCACTTAAAGAATTTGCACGTGGTGACGACGACCATGGCCTCACCGTTGGCGGTGAAGTTGAAGTGTATGTCGACCGCGTTGAAAACGCTGATGGCGAAGCCATGCTCAGCCGTGACCGCGCTCGCCGCGAGGCTGCTTGGGACAAGCTGGAAAGCGAATTTGGCGAAAGCGCCCGCGTCGAAGGCCGTATCTTTGGCCGTGTCAAAGGCGGCTTCACGGTCGACCTCGACGGCGCCGTGGCCTTCCTGCCTGGTTCACAAGTCGACATCCGCCCTGTGCGCGATGTTGCTCCTTTGATGGATGTGCCCCAGCCTTTCCAAATCCTCAAAATGGACCGCCGCCGCGGCAACATCGTTGTCTCGCGTCGTGCCGTTCTTGAAGAAACACGCGCTGAACAGCGCAGCGAGCTGATTGACAAGCTGGCCGAAGGTCAAGTGATCGAAGGCGTCGTGAAGAACATCACCGATTACGGTGCGTTCGTAGATTTGGGCGGCATCGATGGCCTGCTCCACGTCACCGACATGAGCTACAAGCGCGTCAATCACCCATCCGAGCTGATCGAAATCGGTCAGACGGTGAAGGTGCAGATCGTTCGCATCAACCAAGAAACACAGCGCATCAGCCTCGGCATGAAGCAGCTGGAAAGCGATCCATGGGACGGCGTTGCAGCCAAATACCCAGTGGGCGCGAAACTGTCCGGCACAGTGACCAACATCACCGAATATGGTGCATTTGTTGAAATCGAATCCGGTATCGAAGGCCTTGTCCACGTTTCTGAAATGAGCTGGACGAAGAAGAACGTACACCCTGGCAAAATCGTATCGACCAGCCAAGAAGTTGACGTTCTGGTTCTCGAAGTCGATTCCGAAAAACGCCGCATTTCGCTTGGTCTGAAACAAGCTCAAGGCAATCCTTGGGAAGAGTTCGCTGACAAGTTCCCAGTGGGCGCTGAAGTCAACGGCGAAGTTAAGAACGCCACCGAGTTCGGTCTGTTCATCGGTCTTGATGGCGACGTCGACGGCATGGTTCACATGTCCGACATCGCTTGGGGCATCTCAGGCGAAGACGCATTGGCGCTCCACCGCAAGGGTGAAGAAGTCAAAGCAGTCGTGCTTGACGTTGATGTCGACAAAGAGCGCATCTCTCTGGGCATGAAGCAACTTGAAAAAGGCGCTCCTACTGCAGAAGGCGCAAGCAGCGCCGGATCGCTCAAGAAGGGTCAGACAGCCACTGTCACCGTTCTCGAAGTTCGCGATGGTGGCCTCGAAGTGCAAGTTGGCGAAGACGGCGCGACCGGCTTCATCAAGCGCAGCGACCTTGGCCGTGACCGTGACGAGCAACGTCCTGACCGTTTCCAAGCCGGTCAGAAGCTCGACGCAATGGTTACCGGCTTCGACCGTTCCAAGAAACCAAACTTCTCTGTCAAAGCGCGTCAAATCGCTGAAGAGAAAGAGGCAGTGGAACAGTTCGGTTCATCCGATTCGGGTGCATCGCTCGGCGATATCTTGGGCGCAGCGCTCAAGAAAGACGACGAGTAAGCACTTCGCCTTGGCCTTCATCGGCTGAGACAAAGACAAAGAAACGGCCCGCTAGCGCAGATGCGTTGGCGGGCCTTTCTTATTGGCGCGAGTGTGTTAGTTTCGCAGCCATGCTAGAAATCCATCAATTCGAATGTCTGTCCGATAATTACGGATATCTCATCCATGACCCTGCCAGCGGCGAGACCGCTGCTATCGATACGCCCGATGCAAAGGTTTACCTTGCTGAGGCAGAGGCCAAGGGCTGGACCATCACCCAAATCTGGAACACTCATTGGCACCCCGATCATGCGGGCGGAAATGAAGCGATCCAGCAGGCGACAGGTTGCGACATTAGCGGGCCTCAAGAAGTCACAAAAATCGCGCCGCTCGATACTGAAGTTAAACATGGCGACACCGTGCAATTGGGCGCATTTACAGCCGATGTGATCGACGTATCCGGTCACACCAATGGCCATATCGCGCTCCACATTGCCGAAGCTGACGTCGCTTTCGTTGGCGATGCAGTCTTTGCACTGGGTTGCGGCCGGATGTTCGAAGGCGAGCCTCAGCAATTTTGGGACAGCCTCAGCCGCATCAAAGCCCTGCCCGCCTCAACCACGCTTTATTGCGCGCATGAATACACCGCGGCGAATGCGAAGTTTGCGAGCCATGCTGACCCGGACAATGCCGCTCTGAAGGACTATGTGGCGGAGATTACCGACAAGCGGGCACGCGGCGAACGCACGGTGCCGATCGGTCTAGAGCGGGAACTTGCGACCAACCCCTTTCTGCGCGCTGATGATCCCATTTTGGCGGCGAAATGGGGAGGCACTACGCCTGCAGAAACCTTCGCCGCATTGCGCGCCGCCAAGGACAATTTCTAAGCGATTATGCAGGCTCTAAGGGTTGAAACTTTATCGAGCGACCTTTCGGGCGCAGCATTGGTAGATATGCCTGCGCCGACACGCGGCAAGGGCGAGGTTTTGGTGCAAGTGCGCGCCGCTTCATTGAACTTCCCAGACCTGCTGATGACGCGCGGTGAGTATCAGTTCAAGCCAGAACCGCCATTCACAAGCGGCTTAGAAATGGCTGGCGTGGTTTTGGAAGCGGATGAGAGTAGCGGCTTTGTTCCCGGCGATAAAGTCATGGGCGGCAATAAAACCGGCGCATTCGCCGAGGTTGCAAGCATTCCGCTGCGCGGGCTTTCGCGCCTGCCCGATGGGATGAGTTTCGCGGCTGGAGCGGCGATGGGCGCGGCCTACTCAACCGCCTACACAGGGCTAGTCGAACTGGGCCGCTTACAGGCCGGTCAATGGGTGTGCGTACACGGGGCGAGCGGCGGTGTTGGCCTAGCGGCGGTTGATCTGGCCAAAGCCATGGGTGCAAAAGTCATCACGACCACGGGCGTAGAGAGCAAGATCGCGCGGATTGAAGCCTTGGCCAAGCCCGATGCCTGTATTCTAGCTGAGGGCCGCTTCAGAGAGCCAGTCAGCGACATCACTGACGGCGCACTTTGCGATATCGTGTTCGACCCAGTAGGCGGTGACGTCTTCGATGAATCGACGCGCTGCGTGGCGTTTGGAGGCCAACTCCAAGTGGTCGGCTTCACCAGCGGACGCATTGCGGACATCGCTACTAACATACCGCTGATAAAGGGGTTCAGCGTGGTTGGTCTGCGAGCCGGTGAATATGCGCGGCGATTTCCCCAGCGCGGCAAAGCGATCAACGCTGCCATTGCCAAGTTAGCCGAGGAAAAGCGTATCACTCCTGCGATTGATCGCAACCTGCCTTTAAGCCAATGGCGCGAGGGCTTTGACGCTATGGCAAACCGCGAACTTGTCGGCAAAGTGGTATTTGAACCTGGATGCTGACCCGAAAATTGCTTCCCATACGAAAAAGGCGGCCCCGCAAGGCCGCCTCATTCCAATAACCGGACTAGCCAGCGATCAAATTGAATTGATCAGCTCATCCGCGAGTACTTTGTCAGCCTCTGCGCCATGCTTGCCAGCGATCAGCTTTTTAGAAGCCACAGCCGCCGCAGATGCTGCTGCTCTTCGGACTTCTTCAATCGCTTCGCGTTCAGCCGCAGCGATTTTGTCTTCCGCCATTTGTTTGCGGCGTGCGACCATTGCCTTGCTGTCCGCCTCTGCCTTTTCAACAATGGCATCTGCTTCGCGGTTCGCATTGTCCATCATGGCTTCTGCGTCCTTTTCAGCGCCTGTGATCTTGGCCGCATATTCGGCGCGCAAAGCTTCAGCTTCACTGCGCAATTTTTTGGCTTCATCAAGCTGGCTGCGGATCTCTGCGATCTTTGCATCCAGCCCGCCGGTGATCAGGCCGGGTACTTTCTTCCACAGGAAGATGAGCACCAGGACGAACATCGCCACGCCAACCCAATTGTAAGGCGCAAGGCCCAGAGCGGTTGGATCGACATGTGCAACAGGCTCGCTACCGTCAGCGATATCTGCTGCGCCGCCGCCCAAAATGGTCAAGAGATTAGCCATGAGCCAATGCCTCCTTTACGGCTTTGCTCGCTGCGGCTTTGGTCACTTTCGCGCCAGCAAGCCGCTGAACAATATCCTGTGTCGCTTCCGCAGCAACGCCTTCAACCTCTTTCATGGCAGAACCGCGAGCATCGGAAATCCGTGCCTCTGCTTCTGCCAATTTGGTGTCGAGCCGTTTCTGCGCAGCTGCAATTTTCTTTTCAGAAGATGCCGCACCCTTTGCTTTCGCATCGGAAATCAAAGCCTGCGCCGCAGCACGGTTTTCATTTTCGCGCGCACGCCACGCCTCTTCCTGCTCCTCCGCTCCGTCTTGCGCAGCCTGAGCCGCGGCAAGATCGTCTGCGATTTGTTTGTCACGCATGGCGACCGTATCCATCACTTTGGGCACCATTCCGCGTCCAATGACGAAGAACGTGAAGCCGAAAAAGATCAAGAGCCAGAAAATCTGGCTGGCGTAGGTCTCTGCTAGCTGGGCTATCTGAGGCATGCGTGTGCGTCCGTATAAAACGAAGGAGGGGTGACATCCGGCAGGCAGCGCAAATGCGCCGCCCGCTCAGATATCAAATGCGTGTCTTAAGCAACGAAGATCAGGATCATCGCCACAACAAAGGCCAGCAGACCGAGAAGCTCGGCAGCCGCAAAGCCGATGAACAGGCGGCCCTGTTGACCGTCTGCTGCGCCAGGATTGCGCAGAGCGCTTTCGAGGAATGAACCAAATACGTTGCCAACACCGATGGCGGCCATGCCGGCACCGATAGCTGCGAGACCCGCACCAACGAGCTTTGCTGCTTCTGCTTCCATGATATAAACTCCTGTGTGTATTACTTAAATTGAATGGAAAATTGTGAACTTAGTGAAGGTGCTCTGCGTCATTAATATACAGCGACGTCAGCAGAGCGAAAACATAGGCTTGGATGCCAGCAACCAAGATTTCCAGCGCGCTGATGGCGATCATCAAAGCGAAACTTGGCAGGCTGACCAGTGCCGCAATACCAACGCCTGCATTGATCCCGTCAATGACAAAGCTGGAAAGCACTTTCAGCAAAACGTGACCCGCCATCATCGCCACGAACAACCGCAAAGCGAGGCTGAATGGACGGATGAGGAAGGAGAAAAACTCGATCAGCGCAATTGCCGGAACCATCGGCAGCGGCGTGCCGTGCGGCACAAACAGGCTGAAGAATTTGAAGCCGTGCTTCCAAAAGCCAACAACCAATACGATTGCAAAGCTGATGACAGCCAATACGCCGGTCACGGTAAAGTGGCTGGTGAAAGTAAAGGGATGCACACCAATAACGCCCAAAGGCATTAGGCCGAGCAAGTTTGCAAACAGGATGAACATGAAAAGGCTGAAGATATAAGGCACATATTTGCGCCCTTCTTTGCCCACATTCGCCTCAAGCATATCGTCGATGAAGCCGGTGAAAAACTCCACCGCCATTTGCCAACGGCCCGGCACCAGCTGACGCTTCATGCCGCCTGCAACAAACACAGTGAGCAATACGGTGGTGATAGCCATCCACATCGCGGAGTTTGTAAACGCTAGATTGAAGCCGCCAAGCTCGAACAGTTTCTCAGTACCGAACAAAGGTTCGATAGTGAACTGGTGCATCGGATCGACTTTGCCTTCTTCGGCTGCCACGATGTTTAGTCCTTAAAAAGCGATACAAGCCAATGTGTTGCGGTTCAGTCTTCCGAAGAAGTTTCAGCCGCAGCGGCATTGGCGCTACGAATAACGTTCCTGAAGGCGACGCCTATTCCAAGGAATAGACCAACCAACAGACCCCAGGGCGTTGTTCCGGCGAAATAGTCAAACGTCCAGCCGATAACAATGCCGCCAAAGATCCCACCTAAGAGGTCAGCCAATACCCGGTTGCCGCTGCGGTAATTCGCATCAACACCCGAAATTTTTGGCTGGTTGCGTTCCTCTTCGCGCTCTTGAGCAGCTTTAAGCCGTTCTTCGAGCGCATCGATCCGCGCATCCTCAGCAATGGGTTCTCGTGCAGGCTTTTCATCACTCATAACCAGCCTCCTTTATAAGGGAATGCGGGGGATGGGTTCAGATACCCGCCGAGGGCGTCGTCCCCTTAGGCATGGGCCAAATGCAAGTCAACCGGCACGGGGCCGGTTGAACGCGCTTATTTTGATGTAGTGACTTGGTTGTGCTTATGAGCAGACGGGATCACGCGCTGGCGCCGCACTGGTGCGGGTCTGCCAAGAGCCATCAGGAGCTTGGTATTTTTCACCAGGAACGGTGCGAGCAATCGCCTGACAACCCGCTGCTTTTGCATATTGCTCAACAGTGGCGCCTTCTGCCTGCGCGCGGCGCGTATAAACGGCCTTCCGCTTAATATTGATATCATTCACCAGGCGGCGAAGCGCAGGCGTTTCTGCGCCAACCACGCCAAGGTAGCCATTGTGGCGTTCGCCAACTTGACCAGAACTGCGCGCAGCCGAATAGGCAGGATCGCGCTGAGCCTGAGCAGGAGCCATAATGCCCACCGCTGCAACAGCAGCAAGCGTGCCAGCAAAAGCAAGGTTACGGAGCATTTTCATGTGTCTTCTACCTTCCGGCGCCCTTGGGCACCTCTTCAAAAAATATCTGCATTCTCATCGATGGCGTCGGATGCGTCTTCTGCCAATCGATATATAACTTCTTGTGTGATGTTGATGTTGAGTTCGATCACAATCGGCTCAGTTGGCGCAGTTAGGTTGATACACCCTCCCAAAACCAGCGGAACCGCAAGCGTCAAAGCTCGCCATCTCCATCCAATCTGACCTTTCATTGCGCCTGCCCCGCCCTCGCTAACTTTGGCGAATTGTGTGGCAGCACCTGCACTTCTGGTCAATTTCATACCCTTCATGGCAGTCTCTCGCTTTCCTCAAGCTGAATAGTCGGTTTTGTTTCGTCAATATCGCGCGGTTTTAGCAGCGGCTCCGGAGACACACCTTCTTCAACCGGCGCTTCTTCAGTCGGCTGTTCCTCGACCGATAGCGGCTTTCGCCCTGTCAGCGTCTCAATCCGGCTAGTGTCGATAAATTCGGGATCATACAGCGAGCGCATGGTCGTCATCATCTCGTAAAACGGCGCATTCACATTGACATTGAGCTGGATCGGCAGCTTCGCAATCTCGCGGGTCAGTATGTTGCGGCTCGCGTCAACGCCTTGCTGAACACCGTCAATCTTCACCTTTGTGATCAAATTCCCAGTTAGCGGGCCATCAATGCGAATTTCCATGCCGGTGTAGTCGATCGACTTGAGCATGTTGAAGGCGAAATTGGAAACGAAGCCCATATCTTCATAGGTGAGCGCCCCGACATAAGAGACATTACCGCCCGGCTGCTGCGCCACCAGAACGCTGTTTTGAATGCGGCCATTGCCTTCCTTGTCAAAAATGATCGGCACTTTGCCATCAAATTTGCCCGATGCGCTGAGATTGGTCAGCTCCATTTGGGCAATGAACGTGCCGGCATCCAAGCCTTCCATTTGGAACACATAGGCCCGCACTTCTTCCTGCGAGAAGTCGAGCACGACCGGCTTCATGATCAAAGTCCCGCCCATGAAGGGCCATTGTGCAGCCTTTACATCGACCACTTGAGCATCGCGCACCTCATAGGTGACTTCGCCTGCCAGCACCTCGATACCCGGATTGATCGAGGCGAGCGTGATGGTCTGGTCCGGCGCTGTTGTAAGATTGATCAGATCGGTAAAGGTAACGGAGCCTTTCGCGCCTTGAACAGGGCCAAACGCTGCGGCGAAATCGAAATCATCGGTTGAGAAAGTGCCAAAGCTGTCAATCGTATCGGCCGTCCAATCGATCCGGCCTGTGCCCGTAATACGGCCCTCAGCCAAAGCGACGACGCCGACCACCAATTGCGTCAGATCTTCTGGTTGGAACCCTTTGCCAAAAGTTAGATTGCTTACTTTGAGATCAGCGCTGCCCGTGCCCCTGCTCAAATGGTGGCTGATATCCACGCCGGCAATCGCAGTGTCTGTTGCAGGGTGGCGGATCAACGCATTGGCGGCGAGCTGATTGCCCTCCAACGTAAGCGTCGCATCGCGTGCCATCAGCGGCTCAAACCGGTCCACTTCTTCGCGGTCAAACAGATTGAACGTCGCGCCGTTTAGTGCGAGTATGCCATCTGCAAAGCCCCACTCGCCCGCTGCCTCGGTAATATCCATTGGCACCGCATCGAGCAGCACCTGTGCCCCTGCAAATGTGCCGCTGGAACGCTCGCCCAAATCGCCGGTGATCTCAGCTATAGTAAAAAGATTGGGCGCATCCGCGCTACCGATCACCATCTCGGCATTGCGCAGAGTGCCGCGTCCGGGCCAGCCAATGTCCACCGCACCAGTTGTTAGAGCAAAAGGAGTGCTGCCCAAGCGGCCTGTCATGTCCAAGCCAGCAATATCGCTCGTTAAAGCAAAGCCCGGCGTGCCTGGTGTGCTGCTCATCGCAAAGCGGGCCTTATTGCTCTGCGCGTTCACCGGAACACCGACGAAATTTCCTTTAAGGCGAAGACCGCTCAAATCACCTGATAGTGCAAGCGCGCTGCCTGATCCGGCAGTCACATTCAATGTCGCGCCGCCGGCCGATACGGCAAAAGCTTCTCCGCCATATTGCCCTTGAACAGCTAGCGCGGGAAGCTGAGCACCAAATTTCATGCCCCCTCCACCATAGGTGAGCAAAGGCGCCCCGCCCTTTGGACACATGCGGATATTGCGCCGGTTCAATGCCAGATCAGCACTATCCAGCGTCAGCGCAGCAAAGCTCACATCGGTGCATTTGCGGCCCATAGTAAGCACGCCATTGCGGGAATAATCGCCCTCAATCGGAAGGCTCAGTTCGCGCATCATTCCGCCTGGGATTGCGCCAGAGGCAATTACACGCCCATCAAACTGCACTGCGCCGCCGCGCAATTGCTGCACTTCCATTTGCGGCAGGGCGAGCGCTGCATCGCCCTCGCGGAATTCATCCATTTGTGCGCGAAACGCCAGCGCCCCGCCGCCATTTTGCTCCATCCGCCCGCGCATTTGCGGCAGATCGCGCCCAGCGGTGACGAAATTGCCGGATAGCTGCGCTCCAACCGCCTCGCCGCTGCGATATTGCAATTGGCTGATCGCAAGCGCGACCTCGCCCGCACCATTCGTAAGCCGCGCCTCTGGAATGACCGCCGTGAGCACGGAACCCGTTTGCTTTGCGGTGACAGACGCCGTCAAACGATTCGCTTTGCCAAGGCTCGCCAATCCGCGCCGCAATTTGGCGATCAAAGGCGCACCCAATGTTCCTTCTGCCGCCGCCTGAATATCCACCAGCGCAGCAATCGCACCCTCGCCCGCGCGCAGATTGTCGCCGGTGATATCGGCGTCCGTTTCTGTCCGCGCAAATGCACCGCGCACCCGCACCGCGCCATCTGCGGTGAAATTGGCGATACTGGCCTCAGGCGCGCTCAGAGCATCACTCGTCAAAGCAAACTTCACATTGGACAGGCCTTCACCATCTTCAGCGGCCCCATCCCAACCAGCGGTAAACTCACCCGCCGTCTTGCTAGCGCGATTGCCTCCATAATTTGCATCCGCCAGCGCAAGGCTGCCTTTCGCATCAGCGCTGGCAAAATCGGCCGGCATGACCAAGTCCACGTCCGCGGCGAAATCGCTTAGCGCCAATGACTGAGCGGTGCATTTGAGCGCATCCAAACGCACTGGCCCTGAGAAACTAGGCGAGCCGCCGGAAATCGCAATGTCGCCATAGATGGTGGCCTCTTTGGCCGTGCATCCCTCTAGCATCACTTCAGGCGCATTCACCGCGACAACCCCTGCGAAACCGTCGCTAATCTGGCCAGCGCCATCAAGCTTCACGCCAATATCGCCAAAATCACTTTCCAACACTGCGCGCCCATCACTGACCGCTATGTCAAAATCGGGCAGCTCAAACGGCTCTTCGCTTTCGGTAAAGAGCAGCGGATCGAGCTTCCCGAAGCTCAAAACGCCTTCGCGATAAGTTCCATAGAGGCGCGGCTTTACTAGAGTGATTTGGCCAATGCTTGGGACAAGATCAGCGAAGGCAATCGCGACCGACACCTCCTCAATCGTCAGATCAGGGTGGTCAGGATCGCCTATCACGACATTGCGCAATACCTGACGTTCTGGGCCAATTTCGGCAATGTCATATTGCGCCTCTAAATCGAGCGCTTCCAATTGCTGAACAATGTAGTCATCGGCGATTTCCTTGCGGTTTGACCAAGCCAGACCCAATGCAATCGCAATAAGCACAAATAGAATGATCGACAGCTGCCAGCGCTTTTTGTGGGTCCATGGCTTGCGCGCAGCACCATACACCTCGCCCTCATCGCTATTAAAAGCGTCGGCTTCAGCGGATATATCATCCAAAGGCATATCATCGGGATTGTCGGCGCTCGCCATCGTGTTTCTACCCTTGCGCGCAAGCTGTGCTAAAGGCAATGCAGGGGCACGGGCTTTTGCAGCCTTTAACCAATAGACAAAGGCGTTTGCCGCGGGGCTTGACCATTTTTAAAAAGACTACGCCAGCCACCCCTGCCAATGCGCATTACGGATTTGGCCATCGCTCGCGATTGCGCGACCGATTGCTGACCGGCGGGCCAGAGGCTTTGGCTGATTACGAAGTTCTCGAATTTCTATTGTTTGCTGCGATTAAAAAGGGCGACACCAAGCCCATCGCCAAGGCTTTGCTCGCGCGGTTTGGTTCTTTGTCCGATGTTCTCAATGCCGATGCAAAGGCTTTGCAGCAGACAGACGGTGTTGGCGAGCACAGTGCGGCCGCACTCAAAAGCGTCGCGGTGGCAGCACGCCGCATGGCGCGCTCTGAAGTCGCCGACCAGCCGGTTCTGGCAAGCTGGCAGGCGCTGATCGATTACCTTGTCATCGATATGGCGCATTTGAAGGTGGAGCGTGTCCGTGTGCTTTATCTGGATACGCGTAACCGCTTGATCGATGATCACCATGTTGGCGATGGCTCCATTGATGAGGCATCCATCCATCCGCGCGAAGTGATCAAGCGGGCGATGGATGTGGGCGCCGCTGCGCTCATCCTTGTCCATAATCACCCCAGCGGCAATGCTGAACCCAGCAAGGCGGACATCCAGATCACCAAGAAGATTGCTGAGGCTGGCCGCCTGATGGGCGTGACCGTTCACGACCATGTGATCGTTGGACGCGAGGGGCATGTGTCCTTGCGGGCAAAGGGCCTAATTTAGGCGCACCCCAATTTGTGGACTAAAACGTGAGACCCCATTTCTTGTAATTGGCCTCAAGCGAAGGCTCAATCGCCAGCGCCAATTTCACATCATCGCGCCCCTTCTTATCGCCCTGCGCCAGCCGCACGATCCCGCGCAACAGTCGCGATTCGCTGAGGCCCGGCTCCAGCAGCAATGCAGCGTCCAAATCTTCCTTAGCCTTGCTGAGATTGCCCATCCGGAAATAAGCCAAAGCGCGGCTATCAAGGACGCTGGGTGAGTAGGATGCGCGCTCCACCGCCTGCGTGCAGGTAGTAAGCTCCGCTTCATCAACCAAATCCCAAATGCCCGCATGCCAGCAAATCGCATTGAGCAAGCGTCCGTCGCCCGGGCGAACCGCGCGGCGATCTTTTAGCAATTGCAGCCCTTCGGCGGCCCTGCCCGACCAGCCCATCGCGGCGGACATGACGATATCCTCCGTCATCTCATTGCGGCCAAATCCGCGGTAATCCTGCGCTAGCGCCAGACCTTCATCCGTTCGGCCCAGCAGGGCGAGGACTTCGATTTGATCGGCATAGGTTTTGCCAGTGGGATCGAGCGCTTCGATTTCCTTATAATCTGCCAAAGCACCGTTCAAATCACCCAATTCATGCAGCAATCCAGCGCGTTTTCGCAAAAGGCCCGTGCTGCGCTTCAATGCAAGCGCGGCATTGGTGTCTTCGAGCGCTCCGGCAAAATCAAAGATATCGCGGCGGAACTCAGCGCGGTAATTGAGCGCAGAGACCAAATCATCTTCGTCATCACCTGCATCCGCCAAGATCTTCGCATATGCAGCCTTGATGGGTTCCAATGCCTTTGCATCCTTGCCCATATAATCCCATTCGCGGCGAAACTCGCGCCCGCTTTGGATTTTGGGAAGAGCGCGTTTCAGCCGCGTGATCGCGCGCCTTGCGCCGGCAATTTCATCGGCAGGCAATTCCCGCTGCAAACTGCGTGTGGACTGCTTCAACGTAAAGCGGCGTTTATCCAAAGCGCCGCTGGATTTGACTTCAACTCCGCCGATGATCTCATCAACATTCATTCGGCCTTTCACCGAAAAATCGCTTTTCTCTTTGGGAAGCAGAATTTCCAAATCACTGGTGAAATAATTCGGGCCATTCAAACGCAAAGGCACATCGCGCCATTCGGGCCGTGCTCGGTTAGCGGTGTAGGAAACATTGCGCACAGGCTGCGTTGGCGCTGTCATCTCGTATATCACGCGGTCGCGTTTGAACGCATTGCCCATCACCCCTTTGGCGACGACAGTGCCAAGGCCCTGCTCAATGTCGTAAGTTACGGTGTAATCAGTCACTCTGGCCGCACCGATCAGGCTGGAGACGGCATTATCAACCGCGCTTTCCTGCTGGTCGAGATCGGTTTGTTCAGCAACCGCGCGCCAGCGTGATCCCATCGATCCGCGATATTCCGCTTTAAGGTCAAACAATGCAGGCATTTTGATGCCGGCGCGATTATCAATGGTCAGCTTTACTGCGCGGTCAGGCGAGACCAGGGGCCGCTCGATCATTTCAACAAGGTCAGCACCCGCTGTGCGGACAGGCAAAGCATAGAAGAAGCGCGGCACTTCATACATCGTGTCCTTGCGCACGCCTGTGCCCGTTCCATCGAGCCAGAACGTCTCGCCATCCACTTCGGCACGCACGATCATATGATCAAAATTGCCGGGCATGGGCGCAGTTTCAGGCAAGATGTCGCCGCCGCGTGACCGCACCAAAACCACCTCTGCGTTAATGTCCAATTCGCGCAGAATCGATAGCAATAGAACGGATTTCGCCTTGCAATCGCCAAAGCGCTTTTCCCATGTTTCCGCTGGCATTTGCGGCAGATAGTTTCCACCATTGAGGCCATTGAGAAGGTAACTCACCTGCTCTTGAACCGTCTCAAGACTGAGCGCCAACCGATCAATCGGCTTGTCACTAGCGGCTTTGATCCTCGCGACTTCCCCAGCCAAAGCGCTGCCCGGTTTGATCGTATCGGTCACATCATAATGCGGCGCCATAGAGCGCGACACGGACTGCCAATCGGCATAGGTCGTCGCCTGCATTGCCGGACTTGCCAAATAACGTGCAGGCGCATTGCCGGGTTTGTCATCAGGCTCTGGCAAAGGCATTTGCACGCGCCATTCCATATGGTCGCCCTTTACCGCAGGAGCAGGTAAGTTGACCCCGCCCATTGTCGCGGTCGCAATCGACATATCCTTGGGCCAAGAAATGCTGAGATAACCATCGCCCAATGGAAATGGATCGGTGAAAATTCCAGCCTGCCATTGGACATCATCGCCCATTGCCTGATCGCTCAAGGTGACAGAATATGTCAGCCGCAAAAGATCGCCCAATTGCGCTCCCGCAACCGGCATGGTCGCGGTCAATTGCCCATCAAGCATGCGCGATTCCAAGCGCCGCTCGCGCCGCAGAACTTCAAACTTCTTATCACCCTCTAGCAGGTTCACCGCTTTGCCATCGCGCAGTAAAACGGCCTCGTGAATGATGAGGTCGCCTTTATCCGGCAGCCACGAAGCCTGCATCGTGCCGAATTGATTGAGTGCCTCTGGCGAATCGAGCGCGACTACGAATTCGGAATATGTAGTCAGCTTGCCCACCGCGATGCGCGCCTGCTGGCCCAGCAAAACAATTGGCGAGGTTCCGCCGCGCGTTTCAGCATTGACCTCAGTGGCCTCTGCCCATTCCGGCGCAGGTTTGTACAAAGGCTCTTCGCCCGCCAAAACCGGTGCCGCCGCGACCAGAACAATTGCCGCGATGGAAGTATTAGCGCGCGAAAATCTCATCAAAATGCCTCTTATTCAGTTGACGCAGACGCTATCAGCCGCGCGCATCCTGTCAAACATTCATAGCGCCCAACATCCAATTTGGACCAAGTGCATGCGAATTCCTGCGTTTTATTACCCAGCGCGTTGCCCCGCCTCTCTTGAATTGCCCCGCTCATGGGACTAGCCGCGCAGTCACATTCTTAATTCTGCACGGAGTTTTTCATGGTCCCCCGCTACGCCCGCCCCGCTATGAGCGCGCTTTGGGAGCCAGAGGCGAAATATCGCATCTGGTTCGAGATTGAAGCGCATGCGACGCAAAAGCTCGCTGATCTGGGCGTTGTCCCGGAAAGCGGCCCGAAGGCATTATGGGATTGGTGGGCGACGAACCCCAAGATCGACGTTGCAGCCATCGATGCCAAAGAAGCGATCCTTAAACATGATGTGATCGCTTTCCTTGATTGGGTGGCGGAACAAGTTGGGCCAGAGGCACGGTTTATGCACCAAGGCATGACCAGCTCTGACGTGCTCGACACGACACTATCTGTGCAAATGGCGCGAGCGTCTGACATTTTGTTGGAAGATCTGGATGCACTGCTTGCCGCGATTAAGAAGCGCGCCGAAGAGCACAAATTCACGCCAACCATCGGCCGCAGCCACGGCATCCATGCAGAGCCCGTGACGTTCGGCCTCAAACTCGCCCAAGCTTACGCCGAATTTGACCGATGTAAAAAACGCTTGATCGCAGCTCGAGAAGAAGTCGCCACTTGCGCAATTTCTGGCGCGGTCGGAACTTTTGCAAATATCGATCCGCAAGTGGAAGATTATGTGGCGGAGAAATTGGGCCTGACCTCAGAGCCAATCTCAACTCAAGTCATTCCGCGTGACCGCCATGCCATGTTCTTCAGCGTGCTGGCCGTGATCGCAGGTTCGATTGAGCGGCTTGCTGTTGAAGTGCGCCATTTGCAGCGCACCGAGGTTTTGGAAGCTGAGGAATATTTTGCGCCGGGGCAAAAGGGCTCCTCCGCTATGCCACACAAACGCAATCCAATCTTGACGGAAAACTTGACCGGCCAAGCGCGCATGATCCGCAGCTATGCAATGCCTGCTTTGGAGAATGTGGCACTATGGCATGAGCGCGATATTTCGCACTCTTCGGTCGAACGCTTCATTGGGCCGGATGCGACCATCACTTTAGACTTTGCTTTGGCGCGCCTCACCGGCGTGATCGACAAGCTGCTGATCTACCCAGAGCGCATGCAGGCCAATATGGACCGCATGGGCGGGCTTATCCATTCGCAGCGCGTTCTTCTGGCCCTGACGCAAGCGGGCATCACCCGCGACAATGCTTACCGGCTGGTGCAGCGCAATGCGATGAAGGTGTGGGAAGCGGACGGCAAGAAATCGCTCCTCGATCTGCTGAAGGATGATGAGGAGGTCACCGCGGCTTTGTCGCATGAAGAGATCGAGGAAAAATTCGACCTCGAATATCACTTCAAGCATGTCGACACGATCTTCGCCCGAGTATTTGGCTAGGCTGGACTCGCCGCGCAAAAAGTCTAGATTTGTAAGCAATTAAACGCTGAGAGGGAACACGCATGCAAATCGTCCGAACGATAATTTGGGTTCTGGTGCTGGTGGTCATCGCCCTGTTCACCTTCGCCAATTGGGACGAGCGCGCGACAGTGAACATCTGGAGCGATCTGGTCTGGGACACGCGCTTGCCAGCGGTGGCCATCGTATCATTCGTCCTGGGCCTAATCCCTATGTGGCTGCTCCACCGCGGCACAAAGTGGCGTCTGAGCCGGCGCATCCAAACTTTGGAGAATGCGGCGCGTTCAGCGGCATTGTCGCGGCATAATCCCAGCTCTGCTGCAGCCACCTCCCCTGCTGCGAAAGCCGACGACACGCTTTCGCCAACGGACACAAAAACACCATGAGCAATCCGGTCTATCTTGCCCTTGATGTACCGACCATGGAGCCAGCCAAGGCTCTGCTCGAAAAGGTCAAAGACCACATTGGCGGTGTGAAGCTAGGCCTAGAGTTTTTCTGCGCGCATGGCGCCCACGGTGTCCATGAAATCGCTCATATGGGCTTGCCGATTTTCCTTGATTTGAAACTGCACGACATTCCCAACACCGTCGCCGGCGCCATGCAGGCAATCCATGTGCTTGAACCCAAAATCGTCACTGTCCATGCCAGCGGCGGGCGGGCGATGATGGAGGATGCGAAGGCGGCTGCGGCAGATGGCTGCAAAGTCGTTGCGGTCACGATGCTCACCAGTCTGGATGAGCGCGATATGAGCGCCACCGGCATTGCCGGCTCAGCCGAGGATCAAGTCATGCGTCTAGCAGAGCTTGCCGAAAGCGCTGGGCTCGATGGAATTGTGTGTTCAGGCCAAGAAGTCGGCAAGGTTCACAAGCAATGGAAGAACGGGTTCTTTGTTGTTCCCGGTCTGCGCCCAGCGGGCAGTACAGTTGGCGATCAAAAACGTGTCGTGACACCCCGAAAGGCGCGCGATGACGGCGCAAGCGTCCTGGTCATTGGTCGTCCGATAAGCAAAGCACCCGATCCCGCCGCCGCCGCGCGCGCGATTGAGGCGACCTTGTAACGCTCAGCGGTCGTTAATTCAGGCCTTAGTAGAGAGGGAAATATGAAACTCATGAAGAACTCTTTCGCGGTCTTTGGCGCATTATGCGCAGCCACTATCATCAGCGCCCCTGTCCATGCCCAAGAAGAAGCCCTTGCGGCTGTTTCACCGGGCAATGCCGTATTGTCGGTTACCGGCACAGGCGAAGTGACCACTGCTCCTGACATCGCCAATTTCGATGTTTCCGTGGTCAGCACTGGCTCAACCGCATCGCAGGCTTTGCAAAATAACTCACGCCAAATGCAGAACGTCTTTGCCGCTTTGCGCCGTCTGGGCATTGCGCAGAAGGATATTCAGACCAGCAGCGTCAGCCTTCAGCCGCAGTTTCAACGTTTCAATCGCAATGGTCCGCAAGAGAGCCAAACGCCGCGCATCACGGGATATAATGCCAGCAATTCGGTGCGCATCATCCAGCGCGATCTCGATAATTTGGGCCGCACGATTGATGCTTTGGTTACAGCCGGCGCGAACCGCGTCAATGGACCGACATTCGGCCTCGCCAATAGCGATGCTGAGCGCAATCGGGCCCGCGTGGATGCGATCAAGGATGCACGCGCAAGAGCCGAACTTTACGCTGGCGCTGCAGGCTTGCGGGTCAAGCGCATCATGCTGATTTCCGACCAATCGCCGGGTATCGTAAGGCCGCAAATGCGCTTCGCAAGGATGGAAGCCGCCGATTCCAGCGTTCCAATTTCTCCGGGTGAACAGGCAATCACAGCTTCGGTCAGCGTGATGTTTGAACTCAGCCCGCGCTAGGGTTTATTCCGCCGGAGCAGCCTCATCCGCAGGCTTATCCGCCAGACCATCATGCTGCGAAAAGTCATAACCTTCCAAAAGGCCGCTTTCCACGTGATAGGCCTTTAAGCCCATCTTGCCTTCGCGCTCGATAAATTCGAACTTTTCAACGCCCGTGCCATTGGCAAATTGCGTGTTCATCGCGACTTTCACCGTTGTTACACCATTGTCGGAATTGACGTTGAAGCTGGCGCGTTCAGACTTTTTGACATCGCCCAAAATCTGCTGAAAATCTGTCATCAATGCGGCATATTGCGCCTTGGAGACATTGCCGCGAAATTCCTCATCAGCCTCGATCCAAATGGGGTCGATCCGGCCGCCATTCCAATGCGCCTGATAGCGGTCAACCAGAGTGTCAGTCTCGTCCAAAACCTCAACTGGATTGCAAGCGGCCAGCATAAACGCCGCCATTCCAACAAAAAACGCTCCAAATTTCATCACATACCCTCAAAATGAATTGCCGCGAAGATAGCCAAAACATGGGCTGCGACAAGTATTTCCTGCTTTTCCTTGGCAGCCGCCTTGGCTAGAGCAGCGCCATGCAATCCAAACCATTGATCAAGATTTGCGGTCTGTCGACGCTGGAAACCGTGGATGCCGCGATTGAAGCGGGCGCGACGCATATTGGCCTTGTCCATGTTGAGCCCAGCCCGCGCCATGTTGGCCTTGATCAGGCGAAGGAATTGCGCGGCCATATTAAGGCCCGCGCCAAGGTCGTGCTTTTGCTCAGCAATGCCGATGCCCAGACGACGGGCATGGCGCTTGATGCGATTAGGCCTGACATCGTGCAGTTTCACGGGCGCGAGACACCAGAATGGACTGGCCTGATCCGCGAGAAAGTCGGCGTTGAAGTGTGGAAAGCGCTTGGCCTGCGCAATGCCGGAACGCTGGAACGCTCCGCGCAATATCTCGGCAAGGTGGACCGGTTTTTGTTCGATGCCCCTGCGCCTAAAAAGGATGATGCTTTGCCCGGCGGCAATGGCGAAACCTTCCGCTGGGACTTGCTCCACGGCCACACACATCAAGTGCCTTGGGCGCTGGCGGGCGGTTTGACGCCTGACAATGTAGCAGAGGCAATCCGTTCCACCGGCGCTGAAATGGTGGACACTTCGTCTGGCGTTGAAAGCGCACCGGGCGTGAAGGATGTGGACTTGATCCGGGCCTTCTGCAAAGCCGCTCTTGAAGCGTGAGGACATTATGAACGATCAGCCGAATTCTTTTATGAACCAACCTGATGATCGCGGGCATTTCGGCGATTTCGGCGGGCGTTATGTAGCCGAAACACTCATGCCGCTGATCCTTGATTTGGAGCGGGAATATCGCGCTGCGCAGGCCGACCCAGCGTTCGCCGCGCAGTTCGATGATCTGATGAAGCATTATGTCGGGCGCCCCTCTCCGCTCTATTATGGCGAGCGGATAACCGAGGAACTCCGCAAAGATGCTCCGGCCGGAAAAGGCGCACAGGTTTGGTTTAAGCGCGACGAGCTCAACCACACAGGCGCACACAAAATCAACAATTGCATCGGGCAGATATTGCTCGCCATGCGCATGGGCAAAACGCGTATAATCGCCGAGACCGGCGCGGGCCAGCACGGCGTTGCGACCGCCACCGTCTGCGCGCGCTTTGGCTTGCCTTGCGTCATCTACATGGGCGCAGAAGACGTGCGCCGCCAATCACCCAATGTCTTCCGCATGAAACTGCTGGGCGCTGAAGTCGTCCCCGTGACCAGCGGCGGCGCGACATTGAAAGACGCAATGAACGAAGGGCTGCGCGATTGGGTCGCCAATGTCCATGACACGTTCTACATCATAGGCACGGCGGCTGGCCCGCATCCCTACCCCGAACTCGTGCGCGATTTCCAAAGCGTCATCGGCAAAGAAGCGCGCGCGCAAATGCTCGATCGCACGGGCCGCCTGCCCGATCAATTGGTCGCCTGCATTGGCGGAGGCTCTAACGCGCTGGGCCTGTTCCACCCGTTTCTTGACGATGTGGATGTCAAAATGCTGGGCGTAGAGGCTGGCGGACACGGGCTGGATGGCGATGAGCATGCCGCAAGCCTGCTGGGCGGTGCGCCGGGCGTACTCCACGGCAATAAAACCTATTTGCTGCAAGATAAGGACGGCCAGATCACCGATGGCCATTCAATCTCAGCAGGCCTCGACTATCCCGGTATCGGGCCAGAACACGCTTGGCTCAAAGACACTGGCCGCGTGGACTATACCGCTGTCACTGATGATGAAGCACTGGAAGGCTTCCAACTGCTCTGCCGGACTGAGGGCATTATCCCCGCGCTAGAGCCCAGCCATGCAATTGCCGCTGTCACAAAGCTCGCCCCGCAAATGGATGCAGATAAAATCATCCTGATGAACCTATGCGGGCGCGGCGATAAGGACATTTTCACCGTCGCTGAAAAGCTGGGAGTGGAGATGTGAAACGGTGAGCGAGGAATATCGCCTAAAACTACGGAACTTTTTTTGCAGCATGCTGCTTGTGCTGCTGATTGCACTTATCCCTCTTCTGTATTTTTGGTTCTTTCTACTACCTTACAGAATGGAGTACATTTCCGGGTTTGATGAGCTTTCCATTCCAATCAGGGTTGTCTTGGAACAATATGCGTTTCTCTTTCTTCCAATACTCGTCTGGCACATTGCTGACTTTTTAAAGCAAAGCAATCGCTGGCTGTCTCTGGGTCCGTTAAGCAATAGCCACAGGTTTCTGGCCATCGTGCTCGTCATGTACGGCTTTTCTATAGTTCTGGTTTCTTCGACTTTCCTGAATGATTTAGGTTGCCCCGAAGTCATTTTACCCGAAGGTGTTTTCCAATTTGATGGATGCGGGACTTGGACACCAGAATGGAAGTTATCGATCAGCATTGGCTTCTGGCTATTGATTTGCGTGCTAGCCCTTTGGAAACTAACAGTCGCGATAGCTTCACGTATTCGGAAAACCCAATGACCCGCATCTCAACCGCCTTCACCTCCCCCGCGCTTGTCTGTTTCATCACCGCTGGTGATGGCGACACGGCGGCCAATCTTGATGCCCTGGTCGCAGGCGGCGCGGATGTGATTGAACTGGGTATGCCCTTCACCGATCCGATGGCCGATGGCCCCGCGATCCAATCGGCCAATTTGCGTTCGCTCGGCGCAGGCACAACCACAGCGGATGTGTTCGGGCTTGCAAGCGATTTTCGCGCCCGTCACCCTGAGGTTCCGCTGGTGCTGATGGGCTATGCCAATCCGATGATCCGGCGCGGGCCTGAATGGTTTGCAGATGAATGCGCGAAGGCCGGCGTCGACGGGGTGATCTGTGTCGATATTCCGCCAGAGGAAGACGCAGCGCTCGGCCCTGCTCTGCGCGAAGCTGGCATTGCGCCCATACGCCTTGCCACGCCCACCACAGATACAGCGCGCCTGCCACAAGTTTTGGAAGGCTCATCCGGCTTCGTCTATTACGTCTCTGTCGCAGGGGTCACGGGCAAGCAGCAGGCTGCGCAATCCAGCATAGAAGACGCTGTTGCTCGCCTCAAAGCCGCAACCGATCTGCCCATCGCCGTAGGCTTTGGCGTGCGCACTCCTGAGCAAGCCAGCGCGATTGCCAAACATGCAGATGGCGTGGTGGTAGGCTCCGCGCTGGTGGAAATTGTCGGCAAGCATGGCAAAGACGCGCCCGCCCAGCTAGAGACATACACCAGATCCCTAGCAGACGCCGTTCACTCGGCCCGCAATTGAGGCTTTAGGAATACCAATATGAGCTGGTTCACCCGCGTTCGAAACACCATTGGCTTTGCCCCCAAACGCAGCACCGAAAAGGATCTGTGGGTCAAATGCAAATCCTGTCAGGAAATGCTGTTTGCGCAGGAATATGAGGAGAACCTCTCCGTCTGCCCGCGCTGCGAATATCATGGGCGGATTACTGCGGATGCGCGGCTGAACCTGCTGCTGGATGAAGGCTTTGCCATGCTCGACCAGCCCAAAGTTGCCGAGGATCCGCTGAAATTTAAGGACTCGCAGAAATACACTGAACGGCTGAAAAATGCGCGTGCGAAGAACCCGCATGATGATGCATTTTCGGTTGGCTCTGGCGCGATTGACGGACGCGATGCGGTGGTCGGCGTGCAAGATTTCGGCTTTATGGGCGGCAGTATGGGCATGGCTGTGGGCACGGCATTTTGCGCCGGCGCGCAGGAAGCTTTGGATCGGGGTTGCGGCTATATCGTCGTGACAGCGGCGGGCGGCGCGCGGATGCAAGAGGGCATTCTCAGCCTCATGCAAATGCCCAAAGCCACTGTGATGACGCGGCGCCTGAAAGAGGCTGGCCTCCCCTATATCGTCATACTCACCGACCCGACCACGGGCGGCGTCACCGCAAGTTACGCAATGCTAGGCGATATTCAAATTGCCGAGCCGGGCGCGCTAATCGGCTTTGCTGGGCAGCGGGTGATCCAAGACACAATCCGCGAGAAATTGCCCGAAGGGTTCCAGCGCGCGGAATATCTGCTGAAGCACGGCATGGTCGATATGGTGGTGAGGCGGGCCGAGCTTAAGGCGACACTGGCGAATTTGCTCGACTATCTCACGCCCGCCGGTTCTGCAGACGAAGCTGCTTAAACCGGATGCGCGATTTCGGGCGCTCTGATGATCCGCGCGTTCAAGCACAATTGGACCGTCTTGGCGCGCTGACTGTGCCGCAAGGGCGACTGGGCTTGGAGACAATCCGGGCTTTGCTGGAACGCCTCGGCAATCCACATCGCTCGCTTCCCCCTGTTTTTCACGTTGCTGGCACGAATGGCAAAGGCTCGACCTGCGCATTTCTGCGCGCGATGTTGGAGGCAGATGGCAAGCGCGTGCATGTCACTACTAGCCCGCATTTGGTGCGCTATAATGAGCGCATAAGGCTAGCGGGTGAGCTGATTTCTGACGAAGCCTTGGCGGATGTGCTTGAGGAGGTTCTCGATAAAGGCTCCGATCTCAACCCATCGTTTTTCGAGGTGACCATCACTGCTGCTTTCCTCGCATTCAGCCGAACGCCCGCCGATGCCTGCGTGGTCGAAGTCGGTCTTGGCGGAAGGTTTGATGCGACCAATGTGCTGGAGCCGGACGTGCTCGCCGCCTGCGGGATTGCGGCGCTGGGCATTGATCATGAGCGGTTTTTGCTTGCGCCTGAAAACGGTGTTCCTGCTGACCCAATGGCGCGGATAGCGTTTGAAAAGGCGGGCATTGCGAAGGCGGGTGTGCCACTGGTGGTAATGGCGCAGCAATATTCGCAGGCGGTGCTGCGCCAGCTTCGCAAAAGTGCGAATGATGCAGGCGCATCTCTGGAAGAGATGCAAGTGGGCGAGGAACTTGAATTAGGCACCGTTCCACCAATTTTACGCGGCGAACATCAATTGCAAAATGCGGCTTTGGCGGCGGCAATGATACGCGCGCAGAAGGCGGTCGCAGTCTCTGCCGAAGCGGTTAAGGCTGGCGTCAAAAGCGCCCAATGGCCTGCTCGAATGCAGCGGCTTGCCAGTGGCCCGCTAATTGGAACAAGCGAGGTCTGGCTTGATGGCGGACACAATCGCAGCGCGGGCGAAGCGCTTGCGGCGGAGTTCGAGGGGCAGCAAATCCACCTCGTCATCGGCATGCTCGATGCAAAAGACCCAGCGGCGGTTTTAGAACCGCTTGCAGGCTCCATCCACAGCATCACAGCTGTGCCGATAGACGGATACGATTGCCACCCAGCATCCGCTTTCGGCCCCAATGCACGCGCGGCGGAATCGGTCGAGGAGGCGCTACTCTGCGTCTCCTCAAACGATTACCCCATCCTTATCGCAGGCTCGCTTTACCTCGCGGGCGAAGTATTGCGCGCCAATGATGAGATACCGGATTAAACCTGATCAGGTTCGGGCGGCGGCGCATTGGTGTTGGCCGTCCCCATCCGGCTTTGACGCACCCATTCGATCAGGCACAGGAACACAGCAAACAGGCCGATCATCGTCGTCAGGATGAAGACATCGTAATAGCCTTGTTCCTCGATCATCTGTCCCAAGGCTGGCCGCCCCAATGTGCCCACCAGCAATGTGAGCGAGGAAAGCAGCGCATATTGCACCGCTGAATATCCCTTGGCCACGATGCTGGAAAGGTAAGCGACAAAAGCTGCCCCCGCGATACCCACCGCGATATTTTCCATACCGATTGTCAGCATCAGTTTCGAAAGTCGCTCATCCGCGCCGAACAATCCGGTTAGCCAAGTAAAACCAATCGCATCACTCGCCGCTTGCATGCGCGCACCGCCAATGGCGAGATCAGCGTAGAGCAAGTTGGTCAAAGCCGCGATCAGCGCGCCCAATGTCAGCGTGGTCATACGGCCAATAATGGTCAGCAACGCGCCGCCCAATGCAAGGCCCACAAGCAGCGCTCCAACGCCAAAGAACTTCGACGCAACCGCAACCTCATCCTTAGTATATTCCAACTCGCCAAGGTAGAACGGATAGGCAAAGCTGCCCCAGATCGCATCAGTGATCCGATATGTCAGAACCAGCGCGATCACGAGGATCGCTGCCCAGCGCAGCCGCCCGATAATCTCTGCCAATGGCAAGATCAGCGCGCGGTAACCGTGGTCCAAAGCATTGTCCCATTTGCCAGCCGTTGGCGCTTCTGCGGTCAGCACATGCTTGCCCTTCTTGCGCATGCTTTCGAGCCATGCCGCGATGATGCCGGGAATTACCACCGTCGCGAGCACGATAAGCGGCCCCATCTGGCTGACGAATGCCGTGGAATCGGGGCGCGCATCGGGATCAGAATTGAGCGAGCGAACCATAAACACCAGCACCGTCACCAGCGCCCATAGCCACAATGCGCCTACGCCGCCTAGCGCCGCAGCGCGGACTTTCGGGTTCAATTGCCCCGGTTGACGCAGGGTGTTGAGGTTGGCCTTTTCCGCCGCCTTCGCCTCTGCATTGCGCTCTGCATCAGGGGCGAACAATCCGAGGAAACCGACTGCCAGCAGTATCACACCCATCGTCGCATAGACCGCAGGCCAGCCCAGCCGCTCTGCCATAAACAGAGCCAGTGCACCGCCAACGAGGGCCGCAACGCGGTAACCCATTTGGTATACGGTGGAGAGAATATCGATCGAGGCGGTTTCATCCGCCACATCCACCCGCCATGCATCGATCACAACATCCTGTGTCGCGCTGGCAAAAGCGCCGATACCTGCCAGCAAAGAGAACATGCCCAATGCCGTCAGCGGATTAATCAGCGAAAGAACAAACAGGATCGCCCCCAGCAGGATTTGCGCCGTGACGATCCATTGCTTGCGCTTACCCAGCCTGTTCAGAAAGGGAATATCCACGCGGTCAAGTGCCGGTGACCACAGGAATTTAAACGCATAGGCCAGACCGATCAGCGAAAACACGCCCATCGTCTCCACGTCCACTTTCGCATCGGTCAGCCAAGCGTAAAGCGTGCCCAACAAAAGCGCATAGGGAAGCCCGCTGGCAAAGCCAAACAAGAGCATATAGCCGGTCTTGCGATTGGTCAGCGCCAATCCGAGCGCGCGCATGGACGACTTCTTTGGTTCTGCCGCAGCTGCTGACATTGTGGTACTTCCTTCCCCAACCCGAATAATTATGCCATCTCTAGCGGTGCTTAACCCAAATAGGAATGCCGCGATGAACGCTAGCGCAACGCATGTCCCCAGTTTGCAGCCAAAACGCTCCCCCACCAGCGGTCAGTTGGCCTTGGCCGAGGCGATTAAGAGCGGCAAAAATCGCCGCGCCGACCGCATCACCACCTTGCCTGCGCGGCTCTACACCGATCCGGAGCATTTTTCCGCGGAGAAGGCGGCGCTGTTTGACCGCTTGCCGCAAATTCTTTGCCCCAGCGCTTTGCTGCCCGATGCCGGAATGGCCGTGCCCCATGATGCCACGGGCCGGCCTTTGCTAATCACGCGCGATGCAGAAGGCAAAGCGCATGTCTTTCTTAATGTCTGTCAGCACCGCGGCACGCGTTTGGTTGAGGGCAGCGATGCTGAATGCACGAAACGCCTTGTGTGTCCCTATCACGCATGGACCTATGCCTTGGACGGCAGGCTGCTGGCGCTGCCCCGCCCTGAAACTTTCCCCGGTCTCGATAAATCCGATCATTCCTTGAAGGAACTGCCCAGCTTTGAAAGCGGCGGCATGATCTGGTTTGCGCCTGTCCAAGGCGCTGATTTTGCCGATGCCGCGCGATTGGGCGAGGATTTCAGCGCCTTTGATATGGAGGATATGCATCTCTTCCGCCGCAAGACACATACGGTCAAAGGCAACTGGAAGCTGATCATGGATGCTTTTTTAGAAAGCTATCATGTCACCCGACTGCATGCCAACACCATCGGGCCGTTCTTTACAGATGGCGTGACCGCTGGCGATCAAGTGGGCCCGCATTCACGCAGCGCGGTCGCCCGGTTGGAAGATATGGAAGCGGTCGACTTCGGCGATATGGAAGCAATGCGCCGCGTCGTCACTTTCGCCTATCAATTGCTGCCTGCAACCATTGTCATCCCCAGTCCCGACTATGTGAACATCATGGTGCTGATGCCTCAAGCTCACGATGAAACCTTGGTCGAAGATTTCATGTTGATCCCCGAGGAACCCAAAACGGACAAAGCACTGGGCCATTGGGAGCGCAGCTGGAATCTGCTGGATGGCGGCGTGTTTGCGTCTGAAGATTTCCGTGCAGCAGAGCTTGGCCAGCAAGGCTTAGAAAGCGGCGCGATCGAGCAATTGACGCTTGGCACGCTAGAAACCGGCATCACGCGCTTTAGCGAAATCGTCGATGAAGCGTTGCGGGTCGCGCCCTAACCGCCTAGGCGCGCCCCTATGACTAACACTCCCCGCCAAGAAGGCCGCCCCGAAGGCGAACGCATTGCCAAACTGCTGGCCCGCGCCGGTGTCGCCAGCCGCCGCGAGGTGGAGCGTATGATCGCCGATGGCCGCGTGGCCATTCGCGGCAAAGTGCTCGATACGCCCGCCACCATCATTCCTAATCTGCACGGTGTGACGGTGGACGACAAGCCCGTTGGAAAGCCGGAACCCACGCGCCTGTTTGCTTTTCACAAGCCATCAGGGCTGCTCACCGCTGAGCGTGATTTTTCTGGCAAAGCGACCATTTACGATGCTTTGCGTAATGCCCTGCCAGCAGACACCCCGCGCATTATGCCGGTTGGCCGCTTGGATTTGAACACAGAAGGCCTGCTTTTGCTCACCAATGATGGCGGGCTGAAACGTCAGATGGAGCTACCCTCCACCGGCATCACCCGCAGCTACCGCGCCCGCACTTTTGGTGATGTCACGCAGCAAATGCTCGAAAGCCTGATGGATGGTATTGAAGTGGATGGCATTCGTTACGGGCCTATCGATGCCAATCTGGAGGCGCGCACCAAAAACGCCAGCGGCAGCAATCAATGGATCGAAGTGCGCATCACAGAGGGCAAAAACCGCGAAGTTCGCCGCGTCCTTGAACATCTCGGCCTGAAAGTCAGCCGCTTGATCCGTACTGCATATGGCCCGTTTGAGTTGGGCGAGCTTGGCCGCGGGCAGGCTGTCGAAGTGCGCAAGGGCGACCTTGGCCGCTTCCAAAGCGATTTAAAGCGCGGCGGGCGCGCATAGTATTATGGCCGGTTTGAGAATTATTGCTGGCGATTGGCGCGGCCGCAAAATGACTGTGCCAAAGGGTGAGGCAACTCGCCCCACCGCTGACCGCACCCGCGAAACTCTGTTCAATATGCTGACCAGCCGCTTGGGCGCATTCAATGATTTGCGCGTCGCTGACCTGTTCGCAGGTTCAGGCGCTCTCGGCCTAGAGGCTTTGTCGCGCGGCGCAGCGCATTGTATTTTTGTTGAACAGGACCGCGCAGCTGTGGATGCGATCCGTGCTAATATCAGCGCTCTAGACGCACGAAATCGCAGCGATGTGCGACAAACATCAGTGATGACCTTGCCAGCCGCGCAGCAGCCGCTCGACCTGATCTTGCTCGATCCGCCTTATGACACAGGCGCAGGCGCGGTGGCGCTCGACCGCATGCTGCGCCTCGGATGGATCGGCCCAGACACATGGATGGCTGTGGAGACCGCAGGCCATGAGGAGGTCACCGTCAAAGGGCTCTCTCTCGAAAAAGAGCGCCGCGTCGGCAAAGCCAAATTGCACCTGCTCAGGCAGGCATAATCCAGCGATACCAACGCGGCCAGTTAACGCAGCTTAGCCGGACCATAGCCAAGCACGCTTGGGAGGTGTTCAGCGAACTACTTCCCTTCAGGCGGCATCGCTTCTTCTGCTTGGGGCGGAGCCTCTGGCGCAGGCGGTGCGTCAGCAGGAGGAGCCGGCATTTCGCTGCCCGATGCGCCGCTTTGAACTTGGCCTTCGACCATCGTCCAGGCTTGCTCACGCTCGGCATCGGGCATTGTCAGCAAAGTCGCACGGTCATTCTCGCTCAGGCGGAAAAACAATTGCTGGCGCCCTTCTGGCAAAGTCCAGAAATAGGCCTTCGCCTCAGGTGCCCACGCATTATACGCGGCCTGCTGATCGACGCCCCACATCTCATAGGCGAGCTTTTGCTCTTCGTTCATCGGTGCATCAAACGTCGCATCAAAACCAGCATCAGGCGCCGCGGGAGGCGCAGGCGGCCCGGAACTGTTTCCACCATCTTGCGCATTTGCTGGCACAGATAAAGCCGCGGCAAACACTCCGATGACAATCATATCTTTATAAAAACGCATGGAAATTCTCCTTGGTTGGAACAATCCATGCGTGACGAAGCAAACCCTGCAGCGGTGATGAAGGTACGAAGGCTGGCTGGCAACAGCGCCCCGCCCCGCTGAACCGGCATTCGCGCCGCTTTATCGGAAGCCGTGCGCAAAACGGGCTCAGTTGAATTGGGGGGAGAACCTGCGCCCCGCGCGCGACATATGCTTGCCTCGCGCGCCCGCGTTCTCTAGATGTTCGCACCAATATGAGCGATAATTCTTCCCCTCCTGCCCAAAGCTCTGGCCAGCAGATTGAGCCCTCCACCGGCGAAACCATTCCCGCCTATGCTGCGCGGCTGAACACACCTCAGCGCGAGGCTGTGCTGACCACAGATGGCCCTGTTCTGATGCTGGCTGGCGCTGGTACGGGCAAGACCGCGGCACTGACTGCGCGCCTTGCGCATTTGGTCGCGATGCGGCTGGCTTGGCCCAGCGAAATTCTCTGCGTTACCTTCACCAATAAGGCCGCGCGCGAAATGCGCGAACGTGTCGGCAAGCATTTGGGCGATGCAGTGGAAGGTATGCCGTGGCTTGGCACATTCCATTCCATATGCGCCAAAATGCTGCGCCGGCATGCCGAGCTTGTCGGTTTGCAAAGCAATTACACGATCATCGACACAGACGATCAGCTGCGCCTTTTGAAGCAATTGATCCGTGAGAATGACATTGATGAAAAACGCTGGCCCGCGCGGCAATTGGCGGGATTGATTGATGGGTGGAAAAACCGCGGGCTCAACCCCGCAGATTTGGATGCGGTCGATAATGAGACTTACGCCAATGGACGCGGTCAGCAATTTTATGGGCTTTACCAAGACCGGATGAAGGCGCTCAACGCGTGCGATTTCGGCGATTTGCTGCTGCATGTGCTCAATATTTTCCGCAAGCACCGCGAGGTATTGGAGCAATATCAGCGGCGCTTTAAATATATCATGGTCGACGAATATCAGGACACCAATGCGGTCCAATATTTGTGGCTCCGACTGCTGGCGCAAAGCCATAAGAACATTTGCGTTGTCGGTGATGATGACCAATCGATCTATTCGTGGCGCGGGGCAGAAGTCGCCAATATCCTCCGGTTTGAAAAGGATTTTCCGGGCACAAAGGTCGTCAAGCTGGAGCAAAACTATCGCTCCACGCCGCATATTTTGGGCGCGGCATCCGGCCTTATCCAAAGCAATTCAGAACGGCTGGGTAAGACGCTTTGGACAGAAACCAATGGCGGCGAGAAGGTACAAGTCACCGGCGTTTGGGATGCGCCTGAAGAAGCGCGGCGCGTGGGCGAAGCGATCGAACGGCTAGAAGGCGAAGGCGCCAATCTGGACGAAGTCGCAATCCTTGTCCGCGCGCAATATCAGACCCGCGAATTTGAAGATCGCTTTATCCAAATCGGTATCAATTACCGCATCATTGGCGGCTTTCGCTTTTACGAGCGCGCCGAAATTCGCGATGCCCTCGCCTATCTCCGCGTGATCGCTCAGCCTCAAGATGATCTGGCGTTTGAGCGGATTTACAACCAACCCAAGCGCGGGCTTGGTGCCAAGACGCTCGAAAAAATGCACCAGCATGCGCGGCGAACAAACCAGCCGCTTGCCGCTGCATCCCTGCAATTGGCGGATAGCGACGAATTGCCCGCCCGCGCCGCAACCACAATTGGCGCATTGATGCGGCAGTTTTTGGACTGGCGTGATCGGGCGGAAAAGGAATCCCCAGCAGAGCTATTGCGCGCTGTGATGGAGGAAACCGGCTATAATGAAATGCTCCAGAAAGAGAGCACGCCGGAGGCTGCGGGCCGTCAAGAAAACCTGTCTGAGCTTGCCCGCGCGATGGAAGAGTATGAAACGCTCGGCGATTTTCTCGAGCATGTTGCCCTCGTGATGGACAATGAAGCCAATAATGATGACGAGAAAGTCACCATTATGACCATGCACGGCGCAAAGGGTTTGGAGTTCGACAATGTCTTTCTGCCCGGCTGGGAAGAAGGTGTTTTCCCCTCGCAGCGATCATTGGATGAAGGGGGCCTTGCCTCCTTGGAAGAAGAGCGCCGGCTAGCCTATGTGGCGATCACCCGCGCTCGGCGAAAATGCACGATTTTCCATGCGGCCAACCGGCGGATCTACGGCCAATGGACCAGCTCAATCCCTAGCCGGTTTATCGAAGAATTACCCGCAGATCATGTCGAAGTTGAAACCACCATGTCGGGCGGCGCATCAATGTGGCGCGCCAATTGGTCGGAAAGCGAAGACCCCTTCGCGCATGTCTCAACCTCCCGTTCTGAAAAGCGCGGCCCTGGTTGGCAGCGCGCTTTGGAAACAGGCTATCAAACTAAGCCCAACCGAAATGTGCGAGAAAGCGGGCGCTCTGCCGCTAGCTTTGCGGCAAAACCGCGCGACGATATTGTTATCGGCGCGCAGGTGAACCACGACAAATTCGGCTCAGGCGTGGTGACAGGCCAAGAAGGCAATAAGCTGGAAATTGAGTTTGAAGATCACGGCCTAAAACGCGTGATCGACAGCTTTGTTACGCTCGCTTAATCAAAGTCTTAAGCCAGAAATAGAAGATGATCGGCAGGGTGAGCTCCACCGCCCCTAAGAATTGGAAAAGCTGATTTGGCAAGCCCACATCAATGGCCGAAACGATCCGCGCCAATCCGCCCAAGAAGAACACAGCCAGCAAGCAATGGAAGACGCCGCGCCGCGCGATCAAATCCTGAGCGCTCCAAATTAGAGCCGCTCCAAAACCCAGAAATAGCGTGGAGTAAAAGCGGTCTTCGCTATCCATGGTCGCATTCACGGGAACAGAGCCGGGTATTGATGATGGGCCGTAAACGACGTGCGTCAAAGCAATGACGCAGCACACGGCTCCAAAAATCATCACCAAGATCCGCAGCAGGTTCATCGCGGTGACTTAACCCAATCCAACATCCAAAAAGCCGGGTTTCGGGCCATTCCATTCGCCGTCTTTTGCCGCATCATTATCATCGGATTTGCGCGGTCTCTGACTGCGTTTTGGCCTTTCAGAAGCGCCCTCATCTGAGGAGGTTTCGCGGGCATCTCGCTTTTGGCCTCGTTTGGCCTCATCTGGCCTCGCGGTCTTTTGCTCAGCACTCTCTATCTGTTTGTCAGCTGATTTGCGGCGCGGTTTGCGCGCTGGCTTCTCTGCATCATCTGCAGAACTGGCCTCATCCTCGGACGGTTTGCTCTCTTTTTTCGGCGCGCTTTTCTCCGGCGCTTCCTTCATCTCAACGCGAACATCTTTCTTGCCGAAGACATTGATCTTGCTGCCGGTGAGTTTCTCAACATTGCTGATCGCCTCGGCGTCTTCGTCAGACACCAGAGTGAAGGCACGCCCCTTAGCCCCAGCGCGGCCTGTGCGGCCAATGCGGTGGACATAATCATCAGGATGCCAGGGCGTGTCATAGTTGAAGACGTGGGAAACGCCTTTCACGTCGAGGCCTCGTGCGGCCACATCGGAGGCCACCAAAATATTGATATCGCCGGATTTAAATCGCTCAAGTTCGCGCAGACGGCTTGTCTGGTCCATATCGCCGTGGATCTCTCCGCTGGCAAAACCGCTCTTCGACAAAGCCTTGTTCAAATCGCGCACAGTCGTTTTGCGATTGGCAAAGATGATCGCTGTATCGACCAAATCATTGCGCAAAAGCCATGTCAGCGTGTCGCGCTTTTGGCGTGCTTTGACCGGCACTTTAAAGGCGGTGATGTCCTTATTGGTCGAGGCCGCCCGCGCGGTTTCGATGCGCTTGGGATTGCTGAGGAATTTCTTCGCCAGCTTCTCAATGGGCGGCGGCATCGTTGCTGAAAACAGCATAGTCTGGCGCGTCTCAGGAAGCTTTGAACAGATGAACTCAATATCGGGAATAAAGCCCATATCGAGCATACGGTCCGCTTCATCGATGACCAGCAGTTCGCAGCCATTGAGCATGATCTTACCGCGCTCAAACAAATCCATAAGACGGCCCGGTGTTGCGATGAGAACATCAACGCCCTCATCCAGAGCTTTTACCTGATCGCCCATTTGCACGCCGCCAATAAGTAGCGCCATTTTGAGATCATGGTTCGCGCCGTATTTCTCAAAGTTTTCAGCCACCTGCGCAGCCAATTCCCGCGTAGGCTCAAGGATCAGCGAACGCGGCATGCGCGCACGGCGGCGGCCTGAAGACAAAACGTCGATCATGGGCAAAACAAAGCTGGCGGTTTTGCCCGTGCCTGTTTGCGCAATCCCGATAATGTCCTTCATCATAAGGACGGGCGGGATCGCCCCTGCTTGAATGGCGGTGGGCTCTGTATAGCCGGCGTCAGTGACGGCTTTAAGCAATTCGTCGGATAGGCCGAGGTCGGCAAAGGTCATAAGCGTATAGATGTCCGGATTGAGGCAGGCCACACGCCTGCGACTTGGACGCCTATTTTCGCGCCCCGTTTCAGTGTTGCCGCGCCTACGCGCAAACAGTCGGTTAAGTCAAGAAATCAGCTATTTCGCTAGGGCACTATTGTGGAGCGCTAGCATTCAACGCGAAACGGACACCAATTGGCGCAAGCGTTCCACTTCGCATTTGGCACCTGAGCGCGACATCAGCTTGTCACGGTCGACGCATAATTTGCCGTCTTTGTTCTTCTCAACATAAAAGCCGCTGTAATAATCGCGCGCACGGCAGGATTTTTCCAACTTTAGGCTGATGATGCTCTTGTCGCGCAAATAGAGCAGCAATTTGGAACCGCTCGCGGTTTGTACGCCAGCAATGCGCGAGACGGGAAGGCATTTGCCAATCTTGCGCTCGACCCATTTGCTGGTCGGCGCCTGACGCGGCAAATCCGCCACCAGATTGCTGCGTTGCCGCGCGCTTTGCGGGGCGACACGGATAATCACGCGGCGCTCGATCCGAATTTGATTGAGAATGGGCGGCAAGCTGCTGTCGGTCTCAAGACCGTTTGCGGCAATAGTTCCCTCGCTTTGCGCCATTTGCTCAGCATGTTTTGGGCTGAGATCGCGGCACGTGTCTGCGACCGGAGAGTTTTGCTCATTCGCTTTGGAGGCCGCGTTCTCAGAACCCACATCCTCTGCGCCGCCTGCAAAAGGCAGAATCAACGCCAAAGGCGCAAGAGAGGCGATCAGAGAGTTCATAATTCTACGTTGTGACGCGTCCGGAATGGACCCTTTCAAAGCAATTGAGATTTCGCTCTCTAACAGCAGGTCTTGAACACTGGCTTAATTGGATTTTTTTGCAATACAAGTTTCCGCATGTTCTCTGGCATCTTTCAGCAAAGCTGTGGCATAGGCTGCGCCGATGACTGACCAAACCACATTTGCCGCCTCCGCAACGGAGCTTTTGGGCCCGCGCGGCTTTACCTGCGACCCTGACTTGCTGGAGCCATGGCTGACCGATTGGCGTGGGCGTTATACTGGCACCGCGCTGGGCATGGCCTCGCCCGCCTCTACGCAGGAAGTCGCGAGCTTTGTAAAATTGTGTGCCGAGCATGGCGTGCCGATTGTGCCGCAAGGCGGAAATAGCGGCATGTCCGGCGGCGCGACCCCTGATAACAGCGGCGCATCGGTTATATTGTCGCTGCGCCGGATGAACGGCGTGCGCGAGTTTGATGTCGGTGGGCAGAATATCATTTGCGACGCAGGCGTGATTTTGCAGAATTTGCACGAGGCGGCAGAGGCAGAGAGCCTGCGCTTCCCGCTCACCCTTGGCGGGAAAGGCTCCGCCACGATCGGCGGACTGATCTCCACCAATGCTGGCGGCACGCAGGTTTTACGCCACGGCACGATGCGCGCGCAGGTCCTTGGCGTTGAGGCGGTATTGGCCGATGGACAGATTTTCGACGGGCTCACCGCGCTGAAGAAAGACAATCGCGGGTTCGACTTGAAACAAATGCTGATCGGATCAGAAGGAACCTTGGGCATTGTGACGGCGGCGAACTTGCGGCTTGTGCCCGCCATTGGCGAGCGGATTGTGGTGTGGGCGGGCCTGCCTTCCATCCATAATGCGCGCCGATTGCTGGTGGAATGCCAGCGCGCTTTGCCTGATGCGCTCGAAGGGTTTGAAGTCGTGCCCCATCACTGCCTAGAGGCGGTGCTGAACAATGAAGTTGATGCGCGCAATCCGCTTGATGAGATGCATCCGTGGAATGCTCTGCTGGAATTTGTCACCGCCGGAGCCGACATAGACGCGCTGAAAGAGGCGGTGGAAACCGTGCTTGGCGATGCTTTGGAAGATGAGCTCGTCAGCGATGTCGTGATCGCCAGCAATGAAACGCAGGCGGAGGCTTTCTGGCTTTTGCGCGATTCGATTTCAGCCGCAGAACGCGCGATTGGCCCAGCGATGCAGCATGATATTTCCGTTCCGGTTGCCAAAATGCCTGACTTTATTGCCAAGGTCAGTCCCGAAGTTGAGAGCCTCTTTGACGGCACAATCGCTGCTTGCTTTGGCCATTTGGGAGATGGGAATGTGCATTTCCACGTGCTCGCCCCTCCCGGCGTCACACCGGGCGAATGGGAAGAGGCGCAAGGCAAGGACATCTCCGCATTCGTGCATGATGCCGTCACGCGCTTTGGCGGATCGATCAGCGCAGAACATGGCATTGGCCAGATGAAGCGCGATGAACTCGCCCGATTGGGTGATCCTGTCTCGCTGGTGATGATGCGGCAGGTGAAGCAGGCGCTCGACCCGCAAGGGATACTCAACCCCGGTAAGCTCGTGCCGCTTGCGCCCGCAGGCGCTTAGCCCTAAAGAGCGCATCGCGCGGCCTTCGGGGGAGACTGGACGGCCGCAATAGGACTGATCACTTTTTTCCGGAGACTTTGCCATGGCGACCGCGCCGCAACCTCAACTGCCATTGTTTTACAAAGACCTTATGCCGCTCAACAGCCGCGATCACGCGGGCTGGCACAGCAAGACTTTTGATGATGCCAGTTTCTTGGCTGAAACCCACGCAATTCCTGTGACAGTTGATGAATTCGTCGACGCACAGCGCTGCTACCCAATTGTTTTCACATCAGGCGAAAATTCTCTGCCAATCATCATGATGGGCCTTAACGAAGGTGTGAACACATTTGTTGATGAAAAAGGCATGATGACAGAGAGTGTATATCTGCCAGCATATGCGCGCCGCTATCCGTTCATGCTCGCAAAGCTGACACAGGAAACTGAAGAATTGTCGCTCTGCTTTGACCCTGCATCGGGCGTGGTTGGCGAGTTTAAAGAAGGCAATGCTCTGTTTGAGAAAGACGCGCAGCCAACCGAATTCACCAAGGGCGTTCTCGATTTCTGTCAGAAATTTGAAGAATCCGGCCAGCGCACAAAATCCTTCATGGATGAACTGGCGAAGCACGAATTGCTGATGGATGGCGAAATTGCGATCACGCAAAATGACAAGCCTGACAATCCATTCGTTTATCGCGGCTTCCAAATGGTCGACGAAAACAAGCTTCGCGAACTGCCGAAGAAAACCATTGAAGAGCTGAACAAGAACGGCATGTTGATGCTGATCCACGCACACCTCTTCTCGCTCAATTTGATGCGTACGATTTTCTCGCGTCAAGCAGCACAGGGCAAGGTTCCTGAGGCGCCTGCCGCTTCTGCTTAAAATTTAGCGACAAACAGCTTTGAAAAAGGGGGTGCTGCGGTTGAAACGCAGTGCCCCCTTTCTTACATCTGAAGGGTCGGTGCGGCCTCCCCCCTCTTTGGCTGCGCTGACAACCATGCGGCCCTTTTGGCCTGCATGTTCTCCCTGAACCTTTACCCGAATTTCGGGCCGCCCCGTGCATATTTGTGCGGGGCGGTTTTTTATAGAAATGCGCTGATTATTCAGCTGCTTGTGCGAAGCTCCCGCTTTCTGCAAGACGCGCCGTTACCGCGCCCAGCTCTCGCACCAAACCGGCCAGCATAGCTGCCAAAGGCTTGGCCCCATCGCTTAGCTCAGCCAAACCGTCGCCCAGATAAAGGCTGCGGCAGACCTCCAACTGCATCGCATGCAGTCCGCGCGTGGGCGCCGCATGCGCATCCAAGACATAACCGCCGGAATAAGGGCGATTGTGGCTGGCTGGCGAATGCTGGCGATCGAGGTAATTCAGCGCCCTTGCCGATATTCTATTATCGCAAGACGCTCCAAACCTATCCCCGATGACATAGCGGGCAATATGGTCCATCCCATAACGCTTCTTGAGCGGCGGCATCGAATGGAAATCCACCAGCAAAACCGCGCCCCAATGATCGCGTATCCGCCCGAGTTCTTTGCCCAGGGCACGGTGATAGGGGCGGTGAATATGATCAATCCGCGCATCGAGCTCTGCCAGAGGGATTTTTCCGCGCCAAATCTCGCCAAAATTGGGCAATCGCCTAGGCACCAGTCCCAAGCCGCTGCGCGCGCGGCGATTGGCCTGACTGTGCGGCGTAGACTTCTTATCTGCGCCCACAATCATCTCCCAATCCACATCATCCTTAGAACGGTTGAGATCAAGCATCGCGCGCGGCGCCTTTGCCATCAGCAGCGAAGCGCCGGTTTGCTGCGCCACCATTTGCGCAATTTCATCGATCAAACGGTCTTCTAAGCGCAATTGCGAAAACGCCGGCTCGCGCATCTGCTCCAGCACATGAGCGGGATAGTCGCGGCCACCATGAGGTGCAGCGATTAAAATGGGCATTGGCGGCTTTTCTGGGGCGAAGAGCGTGTGAAAAGCAGCGCCGCTATTGTGCGAATCGCTTGGGGCCGAATCGGCTGCCGTGTTTCTGCGCTCATTCATCGCGCAAATTGCTGCCCGCTCTTGCAGTCTGTGTCAAAGCAGGTCAGCTAGGGCGAAGGGAAAGATTTATTAAAACCTTCGCGCTAGGGAAGCGGCATGGATCAGAACGACAAACTCAAAATTCTCCTGGCTGAGGATGAAACTGCAATGCGCACCTATCTGGAGCGCGCTTTGACCAAGGCCGGATATGCGGTTGTCACGGTTGATCGCGGAACGGAAGCTGTGCCTCTGCTGGAAAGCGAACATTTCGACCTGCTCCTGTCTGACATCGTCATGCCAGAAATGGACGGTATCGAGCTGGCCCAGCGCTGCGCAGAGGTCTCGCCGACCACTAAAGTCATGTTTATTACGGGTTTTGCCGCCGTTACCCTTCGCGCAAGCAAGGAACAGCCTGCGGCAAAAGTTCTCTCGAAACCATTTCATTTGCGTGACTTGGTGCTCGAAGTTGAACGTGTTTTTGAAGAGAAGCTAGAAGCCTCCTTCCAACGCTAAACCAAAATAAGATGATCTAAGACGCCCACGGCACTTGCACCCTTGCAGCGGCCAAGTTAGAGCGCGCCTTCGCTGATGAACAATCAGCGCAAAAACCGATAGAGTGGGCGTATAGCTCAGTGGTAGAGCACTACATTGACATTGTAGGGGCCGGGAGTTCAACTCTCTCTACGCCCACCATCGGTTCCTCTTAAAACCCTGTGAATGCAAATTCGTAGCCGTGCGAACTTGCACAGTTGCGCCCCTATGCTAAGGCGCGCCACGAACCTTTCCTCCCGGCATTTAAAACAACAGGGCTATTATGCAAAAAATCCAGGTGAAAAATCCGGTCGTCGAACTCGACGGCGATGAAATGACACGAATCATTTGGCAGTGGATCCGCGAAAGGCTGATCCTGCCTTATCTTGATATCGATCTGAAATATTTCGACCTCTCGATTGAGAAGCGCGACGAAACAGACGATCAGATCACCATCGATGCAGCCAATGCGATCAAAGAATATGGCGTCGGCGTTAAATGCGCGACGATTACGCCTGACGAAGACCGCGTTGAAGAATTTGACCTTAAGAAGATGTGGCGCTCGCCCAATGGCACGATCCGCAACATCCTGGGCGGTGTTGTCTTCCGTGAGCCGATCGTAATCGACAATGTCCCGCGCCTCGTGCCTGGTTGGACTGATCCGATTGTTGTTGGCCGCCACGCTTTTGGTGACCAATACCGCGCAACTGACACTTTGATCCCGGGCGCTGGTAAGCTGCGCCTCGTGTTCGAAGGTGAAGACGGCAAGAAAATCGACCTCGACGTGTTTGAATTCCAATCATCCGGCGTCGCCATGGCCATGTACAACCTCGACGATTCGATCCGCGACTTCGCACGCGCCTCGATGAATTACGGTCTCGACCGCAAATGGCCAGTGTATCTCTCAACCAAGAACACGATCATGAAAGCCTATGACGGCCGCTTCAAAGATTTGTTCCAAGAAGTCTTCGATGCCGAATTTGCTGATAAATTCGAAGAAGCTGGTATCACTTACGAGCACCGCTTGATCGATGACATGGTTGCCGCGGCTCTGAAATGGAGCGGCAAGTTCGTTTGGGCTTGTAAGAACTATGACGGCGACGTTCAGTCTGACACTGTAGCACAGGGCTTTGGCTCGCTTGGCCTCATGACATCAGTGCTGATGACACCATCAGGCGATTGCGTCGAAGCAGAGGCGGCGCACGGCACCGTGACCCGCCACTTCCGCCAGCATGAGCAAGGCAAAGCGACATCAACCAACCCAATTGCATCGATCTTCGCATGGACGCGCGGCTTGATGTATCGCGGCAAGTTCGACGAAACACCTGAAGTGGTGAAATTCGCTGAAACGCTTGAGCGCGTGTGCATCGAGACAGTTGAAAATGGCAGCATGACCAAGGATTTGGCGCTGTTGATCGGCCCGAGCCAAAGCTGGCAGACGACTGAGCAATTCTTCGAATCGATTGTTACCAATCTTGAAAAAGAAATGGCGAAGTAAGCCTTTCAGCATCGCGCGGAGAAACTTGCGCGAGTGCCAAAGCTAAAACGGGGGCGGTCTTGAATTGGGCTGCCCCTTTTTTGTGCCTTTCTGAATTGTTCCCAGCCTAGGCAAATCCCGCGCGTGACAGTTTGGCCCGCGCGGCTTAACACAAGCCTATGGCCGGTGAACTCGCCCCTTCCCCCATCCTTTCCGATGCGTTGGTGATCTTGGGCGCTGCCGGAATTGTCATTCCCGTCTTCACCCGCTTTCGCATTACGCCCGTCATTGGATTTATCCTGATCGGCATTGCGGTCGGCCCATTTGGCCTTGGCACATTGGTCTACGAATATCCGTGGCTCTCTCATGTCACCATTTCAGATCCCGAAGGCCTTGATCCCTTTGCCGAATTTGGGATCATCCTTCTGCTTTTTACAATCGGCCTAGAGCTGTCATTTAACCGGCTTTGGCAAATGCGGCGGCTCGTCTTTGGCCTTGGTGCGATGGAGCTGATGATTATCGGCGGATCGCTTGCCATGGTTCTATCGATGATGGGGCAATATTGGACAGGCGCGCTGGCCCTTGGTTTCGCCCTTGCCTTCTCGAGTACCGCCATCGTTTTGCCTATATCGGGCACAACCAGCCCCGTTGGCCGCGCAGCTTTGTCGATGCTCCTGTTCGAAGACATTATGATCGTCCCCATCGTCTTTATCCTTGGAGCGATGGCTCCCTACGCACAGGCCGATGGGCTGGAGGGCATGGTCGATACCTTGTGGAAAGGGGGGCTGGTTGTCGCCGCATTGCTGATCTTCGGGCGCATCGCCCTGCCTCGGCTGTTTGCGCAAGCCGCACGCACCAAAAGCCCCGAATTGTTCCTCGCCGCATCCATGCTGGTCGTAATTGGAGCCAGCCTTGCGACGGCTGCTGTCGGCCTATCACCAATCGTGGGAGCATTGATTGCGGGCCTATTGATCGCAGAGACCGAATATCACGGCGAAGTTGAGAGCATTATGGAGCCGTTCAAAGGCCTCGCTCTCGGCATTTTCCTTATCACTGTCGGCATGAGCATCGACCTCACCACCATTTGGGACAATTTGGGCAAGATCGCTCTCGCAGTTGTCGGCGTGCTCGTGTTCAAATCCGTAGTGACCGGAATGCTGCTGCGTTTAATGGGCGCGCGGCGCAGCACCGCAGCAGAGACCGGAACGTTGATGGCTAGCCCGTCTGAAACCACGCTGATCGTTTTGGCGGCGGCATCTTCCGCTATGTTGATCCAGCCTGGCACGGCCCAGTTTTGGCAAATCGTTACCGCCATCGGGCTAACGGTTACTCCAATGCTGGCTGGTTTGGGCCGGATGATCGCACGGCGCGTTGAGCCTATTCCTCAGCTTCCGCCAGATGACCCGTCCGCGCCGCATGTCATCATTATCGGCGTGGGCCGCGTGGGCCGTTTGATTGCGCAAATGCTTGATGCGCATGAAAAGCCCTACGTGGCGATTGATTCCGATGGTGATTTGATTGAGCGCGCGAAACGCGATGGCTACCGAGCTGTCTTTGGGGACGCAGCCCGCGGCGAGGCATTGTCGCGCCTCGGCGTGGAGCGATCGCCTGCTGTCGTACTGACTATGGATGAGCCCGTACTGGCGCAGCGGCTCACTACGAAATTGCGCAAGGCCTATCCCGATTTGCTAATCGTCGCCCGCGCGCGGGATTCCAGCCACGCGGCCGAACTTTACCGCGCAGGCGCCAGCCATGCTGTGCCGGAAACTTTGGAGAGCTCTCTGCAATTATCAGAGGCCGTGCTGGTCGACATTGGTGTTGCCATGGGACCAGTGATCGCTTCAATCCACGAAAAGCGTGACCATTTTCGCAAGAAGATCGAGCGCGATGGGGATATGGATCACCGCCCCAAATTGCGCACGAGCAATGCCGAAAGCTGACGCGTTCTTATTGCGCCTTTAGCTAAGCGCGGCGCGAACCGCTGCAATCGCATCATCGCCTTTGCTGCCGTCCGGTCCGCCGCCTTGCGCCATATCAGGCCGGCCGCCGCCGCCTTTGCCGCCCAATGCCTCGACGCCTGCACGCACCAAATCCACCGCGCTAAACCGCTCGGTTAAGTCATCGGTCACCGCCGCTGCGAAAGCCGCTTTGCCGTCATTTACCGCGCAAATTGCCGCGACGCCCGAACCCATGCGCTGCTTTGCCTCATCAAGAAGCGGCCGCAAATCCTTGGGGCTCAAACCTTCGATCACTTGTCCGCTAAAGGTTACGCCGGAGATATCTTCATCAGCAGACGCACCGCCTTCTGCACCGCCGCCGCCAGCACCGGAAAGCGCGAGCGCCTTGGTCGCCTCAGCCAGTTCTTTTTCCAACCGTTTGCGCTCTTCCATCAGCGCGGCAATTCGCGCGGGCACCTCTTCAGGGGTAGCCCGAATTGCACTGGCTGCAGATTTCAGCACGTCTTCGCGGGTGACAAGCCATTCACGCGCCGCCTCTCCGGTCAGCGCCTCAATACGGCGAACACCAGAACTGACAGCGCTTTCGGAAACGATCCGGAAAATGCCGATATCGCCAGTCGCTTTGACATGTGTCCCGCCGCACAATTCAACTGAATAATTGCGGCCATTATCGCTGCGCCGTCCCATGGAAAGCACGCGAACCTCGTCGCCATATTTCTCACCAAACAGCGCAAGAGCGCCTGCTTCGACCGCTTCATCGGGGCTCATCAGGCCTATGGTTACCGGCTCATTAGCACGGATTTCAGCATTCACTTGAGCTTCAATCGCAGCAATATCATCGATACTCAGCGGCTTAGGATGCGAGAAATCGAAACGGAACCGCTCAGCAGCCACGAGCGATCCCTTTTGCGTGACATGCTCGCCCAATTGCCCCCGCAACGCGGCGTGAACAAGGTGCGTGGCGGAATGATTGGCACGGATTTGATCGCGGCGGGTGTTGTCGACATGCAGCTGGACTGTTTCGCCAACCGCAACCACGCCACATGAAATCACCGCGCTATGGGCATGCAAGCGGCCCAATGGCTTGGCAGTGTCGCGCACATCAGCAGCCAGTCCGGCGGTCGAGGCAATCGCCCCCATGTCTCCCGCCTGTCCGCCGCTTTCGCCGTAGAAAGGCGTTTGGTTGGTCAGGATGAAAACTTCGTCACCCTTGGAGGCCGAAGCGACTTCAGCGCCATCTTTCACAAGGGCAAGGACTGTTCCCTCACCTGCTGTGGAAGCATAGCCGGTAAATTCGGTTGCTCCTTGGCGTTCAGCAATGTCGAACCACACTTCGTCAGAAGCAGCCTCGCCGGAGCCTTTCCAAGCCGCGCGTGCGGCAGCCTTTTGCTGCTCCATCGCAGCGTCAAATCCCGCACGATCCACGCCGATTCCGCGCGGGCGCAGGGCGTCCTCGGTCAAATCATAAGGGAAGCCGTATGTGTCGTAGAGTTTGAATGCTGTCTCACCGCTCAACTCAGCTCCGGACTCCAGCGAGCTAGTCGCTTCATCAAGAAGGCCGAGGCCTTTCTCAAGCGTTTTGCGGAATTGGGTTTCCTCGCGCTCCATCACTTCTTGGATAAGCGCCTGACCGCGCTGCAACTCAGGGTAGGCCTGCCCCATTTCCGTAACCAGCGCAGGCACCAAACGATGCATCATCGGCTCACTCGTGCCAAGCAAATGCGCGTGACGCATCGCCCGGCGCATGATCCGGCGCAGCACATATCCGCGGCCTTCGTTAGACGGCAGCACGCCGTCAGCCATTAGGAAACTGGTAGAACGCAAGTGATCAGCGATAACGCGGTGGCTGGCCAATTGCTCATCTGATGTGTGCTCGCCTGCAATATTTTGCGAAGCCTCAATCAATGCTTTGAACGTATCTGTGTCGTAATTGTTATGCACGCCCTGCATAACGGCCGCCACGCGCTCAAGGCCCATCCCGGTATCGATCGAGGGTTTGGGCAGAGCCTCACGTGCGCCGCCTTCACGCTGATCATATTGCATGAAGACGAGGTTCCAAATCTCCACAAACCTATCGCCGTCTTCATCGGGGCTTCCGGGAGGTCCGCCGGCGATATGATCGCCGTGATCGTAAAATATTTCAGAGCACGGTCCGCATGGCCCCGTGTCACCCATCGACCAAAAATTGTCATTGGTGGAAATGCGAATGATCCGCTCTTCTGGCAGACCAGAAATTTTGCGCCAAAGGTCAAACGCTTCGTCATCATCGTGGTAGACTGTCGCCGTGAGGCGGTCTGCGGCTAGACCCCATTCGCGGGTGAGCAAAGTCCAAGCATTGAGGATCGCTTGCTCTTTAAAATAGTCGCCAAAGGAAAAGTTCCCAAGCATTTCAAAGAAAGTGTGGTGCCTCGCTGTGTATCCGACATTGTCGAGATCATTGTGCTTTCCGCCTGCGCGAACACATTTTTGCGAGCTTGTGGCACGGGCAGATGGCGGCGTTTCGAAACCGGTAAATGCGTTCTTGAACGGCACCATACCTGCATTGACGAACATCAATGTCGGATCATTGTAGGGGACCAAAGGCGCACTGGGCACTTCGGCATGCTGCTCACCGGCAAAATAGTCGAGAAATGACCTGCGGATTTCGTTCGTGGACGTCATGTAAATGCAGTTAGGCGTTCAAGCCGCGGGCGACAAGAGAATGCAGCAATTGTCCGCGCCGTTTTTTTGGTCAGATGCGGGCCCAAAAGAAAAGCCGGGCCACCCCAGCGCAAAATGCGCAGGCCAGCTCCGGCTTTCCATGTCTCCGAGCAAACAATCGCTCGCTTGAGAAAAGTGTCAGTCCTCCGCGTCAGGGCCTGTCATCATTTCCTCGGCGACTTCATCGGTGCGGCCACGAATAATGGCTTCCAATTTGTCGCAAACTTCTGGATTTTCTTTAAGGTATGTCTTTGAATTTTCGCGGCCTTGGCCGATTCGAATGCTGTCATAAGAGAACCAGCTACCCGATTTTTCGACAACTCCAGCCTTCACTCCAAGATCGAGTATCTCGCCAATTTTGGAGACACCCTCGCCATACATGATGTCGAATTCGACCTGCTTAAACGGCGGAGCAACCTTATTCTTGACCACTTTCACGCGGGTCGCATTGCCCACAACTTCGTCGCGATCCTTAATTTGACCGATCCGGCGAATATCCAAGCGCACAGAGGCGTAAAACTTCAGCGCATTACCGCCAGTTGTCGTCTCTGGGTTACCGTACATTACGCCAATTTTCATTCGCAGCTGATTGATGAAGATCACCATGCATTTGGAACGATTGATCGAACCGGTTAGCTTGCGCAAAGATTGTGACATCAGCCGCGCCTGCAGGCCGACATGGGCATCACCCATTTCGCCTTCAATTTCAGCGCGGGGCACAAGAGCGGCCACCGAATCAACCACCAGCACATCAATCGCATTTGAGCGAACCAGCGTGTCAGTAATTTCAAGCGCCTGCTCACCTGTATCAGGCTGGGAGACGATAAGCTCATCTGTGTTGACGCCCAATGCCTTGGCATACACTGGGTCCAAAGCGTGCTCCGCATCAACGAATGCAGCCGTGCCGCCATTTTTCTGAGCCTCTGCAATCACATGCAGCGCGAGCGTTGTTTTGCCCGAGCTTTCCGGGCCGTAAATTTCAATGACGCGCCCCTTAGGCAAGCCGCCAATTCCGAGTGCGATATCCAAGCCCAGCGATCCGGTCGAGATCGATTCGATATTCATCGCCTCTTTCGAGCCCAATTTCATCGCTGATCCCTTGCCAAATGCACGGTCGATCTGAGCGAGTGCGGCATCCAATGCCTTTTGACGATCCACAGACTTTTCCTTCTCAACGAGTTTCAGTGACGTGGCCATCGCATGGTCTCCTTTGCTTGCCTAGTTACAAACCCGTAACCAGCCCCAATCAGTTGTTGAGATATTTTGTACGCAGTTTGTTCCAAAAGAACAAGTAGGGAACAATGTGTTTTTGGCTGAGTTGCGCGACTTTGGACGTAAGTTGTTGAAAATAAATGATACTTATTTCCATTAAAGTTACTCTGTGGAGCGGATTCTCCATGAAAACTGCCGTTCTCCATTCGCTGGAACATTCACCTCAGCGATGATCTTGCCATCCTTCAAACGCGTCTTTGCGCCCTTGAAACGCGCCTCCCATCCGCCCGATTCGCCCAGTTCCATGCGCACACGAACCGCATGTGAATTGGCATTGGTAAGCTTCGCGCCCATTGTGAACCACTTGCGCATATTTCCTTCTGTGACGGGGCCTTGCGCAGGAATACACTTCGCGAAAACTTGGCTGCTGGAACCGATGGGCAATTCAACATCCTGCCCCTCAGCATAGTCACGCAGATTGGTCTCCGCGACCAATTGTGAGCCGCGCGGGTTTGGTTCGAACACCGAGAGCCCGCCTTGCGGCAAAGCCATTCCCAAGCCCCGTTCTTCCTCATTTTTCGTCACCAGCAGCATATTGGCGGCAAAGAATCCTGGCGCTCCTACCCCGGCCCGCGTCACCGCGAAACTGCAAGGCGCGCGGTAAATATAGCGTGCTTTTACCGCATCTTCATTGAGGAAGGCGACTTGCTTCATGCCCTTGGCCGAGACATCGACGCGTTTTGGAACGCGGTAGAGTTTGAGATCGCCGAGGTTCTCCTCAACCGCTTTCATGACTTGCGCGCGGGCGTCTGCTGCTCCCATAACGGCAACAGGTGCAGCCGCTTCCATCATCATTGGCACATCTCTATTTCTGCGACTGGCAGTAACTTTTATTTCGTCTCGAAAATTGGAATTACTAATTGGTGATCCTGATGACGTGCTTCCAATAGGAAAACATCTCAGGCGTATCGGGGCTGCACGCGGAGTCGCCGCCAATGCACGGTAATTGCTCTGAACATTCAACTTGCCAGCAATCACCAATAGCTTTGCATTATCAAAGCTCTGCCCATTATTGTTCACAAGGGTCAGCCAGCTAAGCAGGCCCATTTCGAAATCGCCTTCGCCGCTGCTTTCTCCTAGCGTGCCAACGTAATTGGCCTGCCAGTCAAATCCCCATGAAATATAGGTCAGCACCACTTCATATGTACCGCCGCGCGGGCTGTTGGTGTTTACCGAATAAATTGGCTTGGCCGACAATCCTGCAGGCACGCCGTCAAAGGTGAGTTTTTCAGGAAGGCCAGCGCAGCGGATCGCTTCGAAACCGCCCTGCGTCTCTAGAACCAGCCCGCCATCGGCCCGCGTGCGCACAAAGGCGTCCTCAGTTTTGGCCTCACCCGTGCCGGGATTGGTGCGGGTGATTTGCACCAAATTCCCCAAATTGCCGTTCACCAGCGAGGCGGGAGACAGCAATGCGGCATTTCGGTTCTTCTCAATCGTGCCGCCGGGCAATCCGGTTACAATCGCGCTGACGGCGACCATGCCCTCTGCGACGCCCTCGAAGCGGATTTTGCTGATACCCGCTGGCAAAGTAACGGTGCGCGTTTCCGAAATCATCGCAAAGCCGCGCGGCCAATTCTTGTTGATTTTCTGCCCTTCGCGCCGGTTGGGATCGCGGTAAACCGTGACCGACAAATCGGTCGCGGCGCTAGCATCAACCACCGTGCGTGGCTCTTGCGCTACCGCAGGCATTGCTGCGACCACAGCAAACGCCGCCATTAAAGAGGAGAAAAGCCGCATCACGCGCGCCCCGCCTTAGTAACGCGTTTCGTAAGTCACACGGATAGTGCGCGTGCCATTGGCTGGCACAGGCACAGTCCATTTGCGCGTATTGGCATTGATTTGGCGGCCTTCGATATCTTCTGAGGTAATGCGGTAATCATTCGCCCACCAACCGCGCATCAATCCGCTTTGTGTCAGATCAACTTCAATCGGCGCATTCTTAGCGCTGGTGAAGGTATAGCGCATGGTGGTGCGGTAATATTTTTTGGGCCGCTCAACATCGACTTGGCGGGTAACGGCTCCATCTTCAATGACACGGTAGCGCGCACTGCGCTCCCATTCGCCGGAAGTGATTTCCTTGCGGCTTTCGACCTCGGATTGCACGAAAACGTCAAAGGCATCGCCCGTTTTTAGCGACAGCTCGCTGCCCATAGGCGTGTGTCCGATTGAGTTTTCGCCAATGAATTGCGGCGTGCCCTGCTTGTCGCGCTGATAAAAGCGCACTGTGCCCGCAGGCAGAGCATCGCCCAGCCCTTGGTCCCGCGATGACGAAAAGCTGATCTTGCTGGCAACATTGCGCGGGCTGCTGTCATTGGTCAGCCAGCCGATAGAACGCGCATAGACTTTGCGCGCTAGGACACCTTGCGCATCGAGGAAACTAACCTGCTTCGTTTGCGCATTGGCAATCGTTGTGCGGCCAGAAATGGGGTAGAGATAAAAATCACCAAGCTGCTCGCGTCCTGCCGTTTCAGTACCGGGCCGCACCATATTGCGATTATTGTTCCGGCGATTTCCGCCTCGGCCATTGGGACTGCCTGCGACAAGCAGAGTATCGGCACGGTGGAAGGTTGTGCCGGTGTTATTCGTCAGCGTAACCCAGCCTTGCATATCAATGCTGTCATTAGCTTCATTATAAAGCGCAACATAATCTGCCTTCCAACCGAGGCCAGGAGTGAGATAACGGATAGATGCAGGGCGCGTGCCGCCGCGATTGCTCTGCAAATTGACAGACAAAGTCGGCCGCGCGCGCAAATTGGGCGGGACTTTATCAAAAATGACTCGCACCGGCAGGCCATCATCACGCAGAACTTCGATCCGATTGCCAATTTGAATGACTACGCCGCCAGCAGTTGAAAGCACTTTGGCGCGCTCACGTGTCTCACGGCCCGTTGCTGGATTGGTGCGCAGCAAAGTGACCGTTTGACCGATGGCTTTTTCCATCATCTTGGTTGGGGTCAGCAGATCAAAATCAAAATTCTGCTCGATGATTGTGGTGTTTGGTGCGTAAAAGCTGAGTGTTTCAGGCCGAATTTGCGCAGACACATCGGGGAATTCAATTTTAGTCCGGCCACTACCAATATTGAGTTGACGCACGTCCTGCACCAGCGCGAGATTGTTGTTGTAAATCGTGACGGCAACATCGCCCTGCGCGGTGGCATCGGGATCGCCAATATTCTGCGATTGATCCTGCTGGGCTATGGCTGCTGTAGCAGCGCCCGCAATACCCAAAGCTACGAAACTGGCTGCTGCCCAAACCCGTGATTTCACCAAAATCCCACTCCCTCAAGAACCATTCGCTAAAGCATGACGCACCGTGCTGTATTCAAGATGAATGGGAAAAGCGAAGCAGCACGCCACTCGCATATCGCCCCAATTCAGCCCACATTTGAAGGCGCAGCATTGCCATCTATTTTTGTGCCCTCGACTGCTTCGCGCTGCCCATAACCGAGCCGACTTTGGCGCTAATTTCTTTCACGCTAAACGGCTTGGGAATGAAGTGCATATTGGGCACATCAATATCCTTGCGCAATTGCTCCTCGGCATAGCCTGACATGAAAAGCACCGGAATATTCGGGTCAATCTCGCGAATCCCGCGCACCATTGCAGGCCCGTCCAGACCCGGCATTACGACATCCGACACAATCAGATCATAACGGCTGCCGGCGGTGAAATCAGCGAGGCCTTCTTCGCCATCCGCCCATGCAGTCACTTCATAACCAGCGCGAGCAAGCGAGCGCTCTGCCACGGCGCGGACCATATCCTCATCCTCGACGAGTAGGACTTTGCCTCCGCCCGACCAATCGCTTGAGACGGTCGCTTCGGGCTCTTCGCTCTTTGGTTTGGGCATCGCGCCCTTATAAACCGGCAGATAGATGGTGAAGCGCGCGCCTGAAATGCGCCCTTCTGAATTCTTGAAATTGTTGACGAAGATAAATCCGCCCGACTGTTTCACAATGCCGTAAACGGTCGATAGCCCGAGGCCTGTCCCCTTGCCCTGATCCTTGGTCGTAAAGAATGGCTCGAACAATTTGGGCATAGCCTCTGGCGGAATGCCGCCGCCATTATCCTGCACTACCATCACCGTGTAATCGGCGACTGGCAGAATGTCAGAGCCCATTTTCTCCACTTCCTTCGCCGCCATCCTGCGGGTCAGCAAAGAGATTAGCCCGGTGCCATCGCCGCGCGAATGGATCGCATCGCGGGCATTCACAGCCAAGTTCATAATGACCTGCTCAAGCTGTTGAGGATCGGCGCGAACATGACCCAAATTGCGGTCATGCTGAACGCGGTATTGGATTTTACTGCCGAGCAATCGCGTAATCAGTGGACCGACTTCACTGACGACATCAGGCACTTGGATGATTTCAGGACGCAAGGTTTGCTGACGCGAGAAGGCCAGCAATTGCCGCGTCAAAGATGCCGCACGGTTGGAATTGGCGCGGATCTGCTGAATGTCATCATAATCGCTATCGCCCGGCGTATGGCGCAGCAACATCAGATCGCATGTGCCAATCACTGCGGTGAGAACATTGTTAAAATCATGCGCAACACCGCCCGCAAGCTGGCCAACCGCCTGCATTTTGGTGGCCTGTGCCACTTGGCGTTTAAGCTGCGTTTCCTCGCTGCTATCGGCAAGGCTTATCAGAACAGATGCCTCTCCCAGCCCGCGCACACCGGCCATGCCAAGCGAGACGGGCTCTTCGGGCGAATGCGCAAAACGGATCGCCATATCGCCATTGGATGTTGGTCCCCGTCCATGGCGACGAACAGCATCGGAAAGCGCGGCTTTGTCCTCGGCCACAACCAAATCAGTTGGGAATGGCGGAAGGCCGCGCCCTTCTCGGTCAACCGAGCGCAGGAACGCATCATTGCCAAACAGGAACCGCCCATCCCGGTCGGTCATCGCAAGGCCGAGCGGCAATTGCGCAAGCAGCGCCTCCAACTGAGCAACACCGGCTTGATTGGTGCCGTCCCAGCCGCCGCCGACACCAACGCCGCTATCCACCAGTAGCATCAGGGACGGAGCCTCGCTCGGGCCCGTGGGTGTTTGGCTGGCCTTTGCCTCAGGATCATCGAGCGGAATATGGATCAGAGTTTGCGGCGTTCCGCCCCGCCCTTCGCGGGCAAAGAAAATCCGCTCTCGCTCATCAGAGCGCAAGAAGCTGACATAGTCTTGTCCCACCAACGTCGCTTCGCCATCGCCTGCTGCACGTTCTGCAAAACCGGCGGAGACATTGCGCACTATTCCATTTGCTTCGGTCACTGCGGACTCAATGCCGGCACGTGATAGCATTCGCCCAAACGGGCCAGCGACATCATAGCGGTTGAGCGCTTCGTCGGTTTCGACATCCAAGCGGCGGAAACGCCAGATCAAATGGTCTTCGCCGCGCCCTGCCCGCTCCACACGAAGGCTGTAGCCTTTGCCATCTGGCCCTTCGGAATTCAGCTCTTGCTGCACGGCGGCGCCATCACGCCATGCCGTTCGGGTGAGGCGGGAGAGCTCTTCTTGTGCGATACGGCCAAGGTTGAGCAAAGGCGGCGAATTATCTGTGCCGAACCAAGCGGCAAAATCCTGACTGGCGCAGGTCAAACGGTTGGCGCGGTCTGTCACCGCAATAGCGACACCGGGCCGCTCCATCGCAGACACGGTCACCGACCAATCTGGTGTCGTGAAATCTGTGCTCGCTACGGGAGCCACTTTCATTCGCTGAAAGGCAAAAATACCGGAAAGGATCACAATCAAGCCAAGCGCATAGGCCGCCACCAATGTCAGATCGCTGGTCACGAACCAAAGGATCACTGTGCTTGCGATGAGAGCGAACACGACCAAACTTACCGCAACGCTTGGCCGCTGCGTTATCCCTGTTCCCGCTCCAACTTGCGTTTTTTCAAGTCCCCCCAGAACGCTCATCCCTGGCCTATCTCCAGCCGCTCATCGAGCCGAGCCTCCATGCGGTTCAACCGGCGTCTGCGCCGCCGCCCAACCATAAAGCGCCAAACCCAGCCGGACAAAAGATAACCCAGCGCTGCGCCTACAATCGCGAGCACACCAAATCCGAACACAGTCACGCCCGCCGCTTCGAACAATTCGATCAGCCAAGCCCAGCGCCCGCTTGCCAATTGTTCATTGGCTATGCCGCCCATCTCTGCATCAATATTGAGCACCGTCGCCCCGACCCAATTGGCAACCACCACCCAGAAAGGGAATGTGAAGGGATTGGTGACGAAAGTTACTGCCGCTGCCAAGGGCACATTGGCCCGCGCCGGCAAAGCCATAAAGGCCGCTAAAAATATCTGTCCCAAGGGAATGATAAAACCGCAAAACAATCCCAGCGCCACGCCGCGCGGAACCGAGCGGCGGGTAAAGCGCCACAGCTCTGGGTTCAAAAAGCGATGTGCAATGGGCGCAAGATATTTGTTGCCCGCAAGCTCTTCGCGCTTGGGCATCTTGAACCGGAATGCATCTGCTATTGCCATCGTAGTGGTTGTTTCGCTCTATTTGTGCCCTTTTGGCTTTGCGCGCGCCGGTTGGTTTTCGCAAGCCAAACACGGGCAAAACCTGCACCTTTTCGGCAGGCTGTTCACCATAGACGATATGGGTAGCGCAGCAGCGATGACCAAGGGGTGAATCGCGCTTTATTCTTTTACGCAGTTTTGCATGTGCTTGGGCAGAGGCGGAAAAGCCCTTAACCCTGTTCGCGCATCAACCGTGCTTTATCGCGCTTCCAATCGCGGTCCTTGGCTGTTTGGCGTTTATCATGTGCCTGCTTACCCTTTGCCAAAGCCAGCTCAACCTTCGCCCGCCCAGTGGAATTGAAGTAAACCGATAGCGGAACCATCGTCATACCCTTGCGCTCAACTGCACCAAACAATTTGTTCACCTCACGCATGTTGAGCAGCAATTTGCGCGGACGCTTGGGTTCGTGATTGTTGCGATTGCCATGGCTGAATTCAGGGATATTGGCATTGACGAGCCACACCTGCCCATCTCGGATTTCAGCATAGCTTTCCGCAATCGTCGCATGACCTGCGCGCAAAGCCTTCACCTCTGTGCCTTGCAACACGAGCCCCGCTTCAAACTTATCCTCAATCGCATAGTCATACCGCGCACGGCGATTTTCCGCGACGGTCTTTTGCTTATCAAAGGTTTCTGGTTTGGGGCGCGCCATTATTCTTACACAAGACCTGCATGCACAAGCGCTGCATCAACCGCTTTGCGCGAAGCTTCGCTGGGTTCGCACAAGGGCAGGCGCACGCCCGGCTCAATCCAATCTTGAACGCGGGACAATGCATATTTCACCGGGCCCGGCGAGCTGTCGGAGAACATTGCATAGTGCAGCGGATAAAGCAGATCATTCAAGCGCCGAGCCTCTACCAGATCATTCGCAGCACAGGCCGCTTGAAATTCAGCACACAGCGCCGGCGCGACATTGGCGGTGACTGAAATGCAGCCTTTGCCGCCTGCCGCATTGAACGGCAACGCAAGCTCATCATTACCTGATAGCTGGCAGAATTCTTTCGAAATTCCCATGCGGTGGTCCGCCACGCGGGAGAGATCCTCGCTCGCGTCTTTTATGGCGATAATTTGCTCAGGGAATTTGTTCGCAAGCTCAATTGTGGTCTCCGGCGCAATATCGGTCACCGTGCGGCCCGGCACATTATACAGCACAATCGGCAAAGCGCAGTTTTCTGCCAAATAGCTAAAATGCGCAACCAGACCCGCTTGGCTGGGACGATTGTAATAAGGCGCAACGCATAGCCCAGCGGCAGCCCCCGCCTTTTTGGAAAAGTTCATATGCAGCAATGCGTTCTGCGTATCATTGGAGCCGCAGCCAGCAATAATCGGCACGCGTCCGCTGGCTTGTTCGATGCAAATTTCCACGACTCGGTGATGCTCTGCATTGGAAAGTGTCGACGCCTCGCCCGTCGTCCCGCAGGGAACGAGCGCGCTGCTGCCTTGCTCGATTTGCCAATCGACCAGTTTGCGAAACGCTGCCTCATCAAGCGATCCGTCCCGAAAAGGAGTCACTAGAGCCGGTATGGAGCCATTAAACATTGCGGATAAGCCTTATTTGGCCCCTAGAGATTATGGTAAACCAAATCTTAATTCTATAGGGGGCATTGATCAGTTCAGCGCCTACTAAGGAACCGAACACTACAATGTCCAGCATGCTAAACATTAACCGCCCCCTCATCCCCGTCGCAGCAATCACTATGGCGCTGTCGGCTACACTGATTTCCACCGCCTGTTCCGCGCAGTCTCCTGACGCGTCACAGACTGCACAAAGGTGGGATCAAGCGCGCGGCAATCTTGTTGCGCAGCAACCAACCGGCATGGCTCAGGCTATTTCGCGTTGGGGCGAGCTGACCAATAAGCGCACCGCAGGCTTCAATGCCTATGCCGGCTTTGTGCTGACCTATCCTGATTTTCCGCGCGAATCGCTTTTGCGGACACGGGCGGAAAACTCGCTAGACCGTTCTGCGCCCGGCGCGGACACTTTGGTTGCCTATTTTGACCGCATGCCGCCCGTCACCAATTCCGGCAAAGCGCGCTATGCCTTGTCGCTGCAATCGGTTGGCCGTCCAGAGGCGTCTCAAGTCGCGCGCGATGCATGGCGCGGCGGCTCGATGAGCGCATCGTCAGAAACATATATTTTGGGTCTATATGGACCGCAGTTCACCGCCGATGATCATTCGGCGCGGATGGATGCCCTATTGTGGCAGCGCAATGCCGCAGCTGCATCGCGGCATATGATCAATGTTCCCGCATCGCAGCAGGGCCTTTATATGGCGCGTCTGGCTTTGCTCCGCGGTTCAACACCGAGTGCTGCTGGGCTGCAAGTGCCAAACGGCGCGCTAAATGATCCGGGCTACGTCTATAATTTGGCGCGCTATTACCGCACCAGCAAGCAATTATCGCGGGCGATTAACCTGCTCTCTACGCGTCCGGGTTTTAACCGCCCAGCCCATGATCCAGAAGTGATGATCGGTGAAATGTTGCGCGTGGCCAAAGGTGGTGGATCGCGTCAAGCGGCACAAATTGCAGGCTCTGTCGATGATTTGTTCCCTGCCAACACCGATGTGAGCAAGGGCGCATATAAATTGCGCGATGATTATACCTCGCTCATGTGGCTGGGCGGTACGAAAGCTCTTTGGAGCCTCGGTGATGGCCGCACGGCTGCCCCGCTGTTTTACCGTTACGGCGCAGCAGCGCGTACGCCGCAAACCCGTTCAAAAGGGTTTTATTGGGCGGGTCTCGCTAGCCAGCGTTCGGGCGATATCGCTCAAGCGCAGCAATATTGGGAAATGGCCGCAAGCTATCCTGATCGTTTTTACGGCATGCTTGCGTTAGAAAAACTGGGCCGTGCGCTGCCTGCATTGGATGCGCGCGCGGCGACAGCCATTTCAGCAGAGGAACGCGCCGCATTTGATGCACGCCCTCTGACCAAGGCTGTTCGCCATGTTGCGCGCGGTGCTCCGTGGCGCACCGGCATTCAATTCTACCGCGCAATTGCCCGCGATGCAGAGACATTGGGCGATCATCTGATGGTCGCTGATCTAGCCCTGCAAACCGGACGCCGCGATTTGGCAGTAAACTTGTCAGATGCAGCACAGGCTGACGGGTTCGGCGGTTTTACCTCTATCGGTCATCCCACTTTGCAAGTGCCCGCTGGCAGCAATTGGACCATGGTCCACGCCATCGCGCGCCAAGAAAGTCAATTTGCGCAAAATGCGATCAGCCATGCTGGTGCGCGCGGTCTGATGCAGCTGATGCCGGGTACTGCTCGCGAGCAGGCGGGCAAGCTTGGCATGAGCTATATGCGCGCTAATCTAATCGACAGCCCCAGCTATAATATCCGTCTGGGAGATGGCTATTTCGCCCGCATGATGGATTATTACGGCGGCTCTTACCCGCTTGCTATCGCGGCTTATAATGCTGGCCCGGGCAATGTGAACAAATGGCTGCGCCGCAATGGTGATCCGCGCAATGGCAGCATTGATTGGGTAACCTGGATCGAACGCATTCCGATTTATGAGACCAAGAATTATGTTGGCCGCGTTATCGAGAATGCCGCTGTTTATGAGCATCTCTATCCGCAAAACGCACGATTTGGCGGGCCGCGCACGGCCTCTGCTTTCCTGCGTTAAGCCAGTTTGCGCTTAGCCATAATGAAACGCGCAGCATCCCTCGCCATTGGTACCGTCATTTTCGGCCTAGGCGCGGGTATGCTCGCTTTGCCAGCGTCGGCGAAGGATCACCTTGGCGTCTACAATGATTGGGGCGCTTTCAGGGATAAGGGAATCCCGCGCTGCTACGCAATTGCAAAGGCTGCGCCCTCGACGAAGCAACGCGATCATTCGCCCTTTGCCTCTGTCGCAACATGGCCAGCGCGAAAGATACGCGGCCAGATGCATTTTCGTCTGTCACACAATGTCACGGCCACAAAAGCGATCACTCTGACTATGGGCGATAAATCGTTCTCACTCACCGGTAGCGGCGGCGATGCTTGGGCCAAGGATAAGCGGATGGATGCGCAAATTGTGGCCGCCATGCGCTCTGCCAAGCAGATGGTGGTGAAAGCCACTGACAGCAGAGGGCGGCGCTTCTCCAACACGTACAAACTCGCCGGTGCAGCCACCGCGATGGATGCTGCCACTTTGGGATGCGCGAAAAGCTAGCCATAGTCGGTACTGCGACCTATATGCGGGCGCGATATGCCCGATACCAACCTTATGCCCATTGCCGGACACGATGATCCGGTCCCCACTCCGCGTGATGTGACCCCGCGCGCTGATGGCCGTGTCGATCTGATCGGCCTGCCGCAATCGCGTATCCGCGAAGTTTTGGAAGAAGCCGGGCTGGACGTGAAGCAAGCAAAGCTGCGTTCAAAGCAAATCTTCCATTGGCTCTATCACCGCGGCGCGACCGAATTTGCCGCTATGACCGATATTTCCAAGACTATGCGCCCTTGGATGGAGGAACGCTTTGTTCTTGGCCGCCCCAATATTGTGGAGGCTCAGCATAGCACAGACGGCACGCGCAAATGGCTATTGCAAACCGATGATGGCCATGATTTTGAGATGGTCTTCATACCAGATGCAGACCGCGGCACTCTGTGTGTTTCCAGCCAAGTTGGCTGCACATTAAATTGTACCTTTTGCGCAACCGGAACCATGCGGCTTGTACGCAATTTGACGCCGGGTGAAATCGTTGGCCAAGTGATGCTTGCGCGCGACGCTTTGGGTGAATGGCCCAAGGGCAAGATGGACATTTCCGACGATGCCGATGCAGCCGAATATCGCGCCGATGGCCGCCTGCTCACCAATATTGTGATGATGGGCATGGGCGAGCCGCTGTATAATTTCGACAATGTCCGCGATGCGCTTTCATTGGTCATGGACGGCCACGGGCTGGCGCTCTCGAAACGCCGGATCACTTTGTCGACCAGCGGCGTTGTCCCGATGATGGCGCGCTGCGGCGAGGAGATTGGCGTCAATCTGGCGGTTTCTCTGCATGCAGTGAGCAAGGATATTCGCGACGAAATCGTACCGATCAACCGCAAATATGGCCTCGAAGAATTGCTTCAGGCATGCGCGGATTATCCCGGTGCGTCCAATGCGCGGCGGATCACATTCGAATATGTGATGCTCAAAGGTAAGAATGACAGCGACGAAGACGCGCATGAGCTGGTGCGGCTGCTGAAAGAATATGACCTTCCCGCCAAGGTCAATCTCATCCCGTTTAATCCATGGCCCGGAAGCATTTATGAATGCTCCGAACCGGACCGGATTAGAAGCTTTTCCAATATTGTGTTTGAGGCCGGCATCAGCGCGCCCGTGCGAACGCCCAGAGGCCGCGATATTGATGCAGCCTGCGGGCAATTGAAAACGGCGGCGGAAAAGAAAAGCCGCGCGGAACGCGACCGCGAGGCAGCAGCGGCAGAAGCAGAGGCCTCTGCGTGAAGGCGTGCGTCGACGCCATTTGCACTGGCCAAGCGCGCATATTTCGCGGCGAAGAGCAAAGCGCCTTCGTCAAATCACCGTTAAACGGCCCCGCCACAATTGGCAGCCTTGGGATTGAGGGCGATGTTCAAGTCGACCGCAAGAACCATGGCGGCACGGATATGGCCGTGCATCAATACCCTCAAGACCATTACGCATGGTGGGACGCGCATTTGGGCGGGCACGAACTGCTTGCCGCTGCGCCCGCTTTTGGCGAAAACCTCGTAGTTACCGGCATGACCGAGGCTGACGTGCATATTGGCGATCAGTTCCGCCTTGGCAGCGCCTTGTTAGAGATCAGCCAACCGCGCCAACCCTGCTGGAAAATCGAACACCGCTTTGACCGCAAGGCCATGGTGGCCGCCATCATAAAGCAGCACAATTGCGGATGGTATTACCGCGTGATCGAAGAAGGCGAAGCCTGCGCTGGCGATACGCTGGAACGCACCGCGATTGGCCATAAGGATTGGAGCGTCGCCACACTGTTTGCGAAACTCTACGACCCTGACCACAAGGCCGATCTGGACGAACTGCGCGAAATCGCTGCGCTAGAAAAGCTTTGCACTTTATGGCGCACGAGGGTTCAGGTCGCCGTGGATCAAATCACTTAGAGCTTATAAACTCCGCGCTTACTCTTCACATACAGCAATGCGTTTTATGCAAGGATTGCGACCACAGCGCCCCTGCACTACGCCATGCTTATGACCAAAACCGTTCTCATCACTGGCGCTGCAAAACGGGTTGGAGCTTCTATCGCTAAGCGCTTCGGCAAGGCCGGTTGGCATGTGATCATCCACTATGGCGGATCGCGCGATGAAGCAGAGACATTGGCGGCGGCCCTTCCTTCGGCCGAAGCCCTACAATGCGATTTGACAGATGGGGATGCAGCAGTGCGCATGGTTCAAAACATCGCTGAAATGCATCCTGAATTTAGCGCGCTTATCAATTGCGCATCGGTTTTCGAATATGACGGTGTAACCAATCTGGATTCGGCCACGAACAGTAAGGCAATGCAGATCAATGCCGTCACTCCTGCGCGCATGGCGCAAATTTTCTTAAGCGGCCAAGGCGCGCCCAAATCAGGTCGCTGTGTGATCCAAGTGACCGATCAAAAGCTGGAAAATTCGAACCCCGATTTCTTCAGCTATACGATGAGCAAACACGCACTGGATGCGACCATCAAAATGCTCGCCAAAGGCGCGCCCTTGCCGCTGGACCGCGTCTATGGCCTTGCCCCCGGCGCTATCCTAGCCAGCCATGATCAAAGCGAGGAAGAGACAGAAATCTCCCACCGCTTAAATCCACTGAAACGCAAAACGGGTGCGGATGAAATCGCGGACACAGCGTTGTTTTTGGCGAGCGGGCAATTGCGCAGCGGCGAGACGATCTTCGTTGATAGCGGGCAACATCTGCTCGATCAGCCGCGAGATGTTATTTACCTTGCCAGAGAAGCGGAAGAGGCAGCAAAGGTGGAGGCCAAAAGGACATGAAGAAGCACGTATTATCGACGCGCATCTGGCATTGGATCAATGCCATTAGTCTGATCATATTATTTATGTCGGGGCTCAATATCTCCAATGCCCATCGCTATCTTTATTGGGGCGATTACGGTTTTGATAAAAAGGATGCGTGGCTTTCCGTCATCCGCTTTCCCGATTGGGCGACGATCCCGGGCAGTTACAATCTGGCCGAGGCGCGCGATTGGCACACCATCTTTGCATGGCCCTTTGCCCTTGCGCTGCTATTCATGTGGGTCGCCATGTCGGTGAACCGTCATTTCAAGCGTGATCTGACAACGACGCGGGCAGAATGGAAGCCAGCTGCGGTTTGGAAAGACATTGTCGCCCACGCAAAGCTGAACTTTGATCACGATCCGGCCCATGGCAAGTACAATTTCCTGCAGAAGTTTTCCTACGGATTTGTGCTGGGCATTATGCTGCCGCTGATGATCTTTACCGGCCTTGCGATCAGCCCGGGTTTTGAGCCTGCTGCACCGTGGATGGTCGATATTTTGGGCGGACGGCAAAGCGCGCGTTCCATCCACTTTATCGTGGCGTTTGGTCTGCTGGCCTTCTTCGTCGTGCATATCGCCCTCGTGCTGGTAACAGGCCCGATCAAGCAACTCAAAGACATGATCACCGGAGGAAAAGCATGAGCGCTCCAATGAAACGCCGCACTGCCCTCGCTGGTCTTGCCGCTTTGGCAACGGGAGCATGTTCGAAAATCGCGGAAAGCGATACGGGCCGCACAGTCGCAAAGGCTGCCGAGGGCTGGCACCGCGGCGCGCACCGCACACTCGCCAGCCGCCAAGCTTTGGCACCTGAATACAGCCGCGCAGAACGCTCGCCCACATTTAAGGGCAATGGCACTGTGCGCATTCCGGATGAAGCCTATCAAGCGGCGCTGGAAAGCGGCTTTGCCGATTGGAAATTGGAAGTGCGCGGGCTGGTTGATGCGCCGCTGTCACTTTCCATGGCCGATCTGCGCGGCATGAAGCAGCGAACCCAGATAACGCGGCATGACTGCGTTGAGGGGTGGAGCGCGATTGGCGAATGGACCGGCCCGCAACTGTCCGATGTGCTCGATATGGCAAAGGTGCAGGAAGGCGCAAACTTCATCGTCTTTCGCTGCGCCGATACGCTGGCGGGCGGCGATTATTATGAAAGCGTCGATATGGTGGACGCCTATCACCCGCAGACCATCATTGCGCATATGCTCAACGGTGAGCCCTTGCCGCAAAAGAACGGCGCGCCTCTGCGCATGCGGATTGAGCGGCAGCTAGGGTATAAACACCCCAAATATCTAACCGCGATTGAGGCGGTTGCTAGCTTTGATGATATTCTAGGCGGCAATGGCGGATATTGGGAGGACCGTGCAGGCTATCAATGGTATGCCGGTATATAGGCGCGTTCAGCCCTCGGGATAAATGCGCTGCATCGCGGCCCAGTCTGCTGCGATCATTTGCTCCAGTACGGTGAGATCAACATCAGCTAGCTTGTTGATATACAGGCAGCTTGCGCCGGTTTTGTGTTTGCCCAGCTTTTCCAAAAAGCCCGCTCGATCCTTGGCCGCAATATCATCGCAATAGCCACCTTGGAGGTAGAGCGAATGCTTGGCTTTGCGGGGGCTGAAACCTGCGCGCATCCAATGCACTTCGCGCCCGCTGTCATAGGTGGTGCGATACTCGCCATAGCCGATAATGCCGCCCGCCCAGATTGTCGGCTTAGCCCCGGTGACCTTGCAAAACATTGCATCGAGCACTGCGGCATCCTCGCGCTTGGCCGCCGGCTCAACCTGAGCGATAAAATCCGCCACCGATTGAACCGTGGGGATAGTCTTTGTCTCGCCTTTTGCTTTCGACATAATTCGCATCCTCCCAATTGACACTTTTGCCTGCGCGACACAGTGTATCGCCAAATCAGGACTTTGGGGGATTTTTGTAGCTATGTGGTTGTTGGACAAATTTTTGAGCCATGCGATTATTCGCGGGCAGCTGATTATCACCGATTATGACGGCAAGGAATATAGCTACGGCCCGGGATATGGCGAAGGGCATCAAGACTACCTTCCAGAAGTCGGCGGCAGAACCGGTCCGATCCGCGCGCGTCTAACCAATAAAAAGGCAGCCAATCACATTGCGCGCTATCCTCAAATGGGCGCTGGTGAGGCGTTTATGTGGGGCTGGCTGGTCATCGAAGAGCCACATGATCTGCGCGATATGATCCTATTTGTGACGATGAATGCGAAGCGTTTGGGCGATTCCTCGCTCAAGCCAAAAGGCCCGTTCCGCAAGTTCATTCAGAAGGTCAAAGCGAAAGTTGACGGCATCAATCTGCGCAGCAGCGCCCGCGCCAATGCCGAGCATACCTATAATCTCACCCGCGAATTGTATGAGCGCTTCCTCGATGAAGACCGCCAATACACCATGGCCTATTACCGGGAGGATGATCCCGAAGCGACCAGCCTTGAACAGGCGCAAATGGATAAGAAGGCGCATCTCGCGGCCAAAATGCACCTTAAACCAGGCATGAAAGTGCTCGACATTGGCTGTGGTTGGGGCGGCTTCGCGCTCTATCTCAATAAGATGTACGGCGTCGAGGTTTTGGGCGTTGCCCTCGCCCCTGATCAGATCAAATTCTCCAACGAACGCGCCGCAGAATTGGGCGTATCCGATATGGTGAAATTTGAGCTATGCGATTATCGCGATGTTGAAGGCCAGTTTGACCGCATCTCATCCGTCGGTCTGCTCGAACATGTCGGCACTATCCATTATCCGCAATTCTTTGAGCACACCAACCGCTTGCTGAAACCGGACGGCGTGATGATCTCGCATTGCTGCGGGCGCAGCGGCGCGCCTGGTTTTACCGATGCATGGACGCGCAAATATATCTTCCCCGGCGGCTACATCCCCGCTTTGTCAGAGCTTGTGACGCAGTCAGAACGCTATGGCTGGCAGGTTATGGATGTGGAGGCCATGCGCTATCACTACTCATACACGTTGGAGGAATGGTACAAACGCACCGTCATGCACCGCGAAGAAATCACCGAAATGTATGATGAGACCTTCTACAATATGTGGTTGTTTTATCTCGCCGGTGCAGAGCAGTCCTTCCGCAATGGCACGATGGTCAATTGGCAGATCCAATATGTGAAGAGCCGCGATGCTATCCCGATGACGCGCGAATATATCCACCACGAGAGCGAGCGTCTGCGCGGCATTGGCGAAATACCCGATTGGCGCTTTCACCAGCGCGAAGCGGCAGAATAATACTTAGGCTTTGTGGCCGGTGAGCATCTTGTAAACCGGCCCAAAGCCCAGCAATGCCGCGCCTACAAAAGGCAGCGCCACGACCCAAATCCGCACGCCTGATATCCCTTCGGGGCTAGCGATACTGATCGCCGCTGTCATCGCAAGACCGACGCAGATCATCGCTACGCCAAACACCACCCGCGCCTTGGGCACTGTGCGCCCGCCGCGAATGGGGCCAAAGCTGCGTTCATGCTTTGCAAACGCGGCGATCATGGGCAGCAGCGTTAGGATATAAAGCGCAAACCACACGGGCCGCGTCCACCACCAAGAGCCCGTGCCTGGGAACATCTCAAGGCCAATACCGCCCGCCATCCATGCCGCCACCATCACCAGCACAAAGGCGGTGAGGTGCCACAAGTAGACTGTCATAATCATACCGTTCATCAGCACGGTCGCGGTCCAAACATTGATATTATCGAGCCATTTGCGTCCCCACGGCTCCAGCGCCAGCACAAGGCCAGTTTGCGCCATTCCGAGCAGCAAAAGCGCAAGCGTTGGCGGCATGGAATTGGTCATCTCCGCCCCGGGAACGCCAATCATGGCGACGGGGTAGAGGTCGAGAATAAAAGTAAGGGCAATCAAACTGGCAAGGCTCGCGATGAACCAAACGATCCGCAGCTTCGTATCTTTAAATGCTCCATCCAACCAAGCATAGCCGAGCTGGTGAATACCAACCCACACGAAGAGGAAATTGGCAAAGTGCAGAAAGCTCGAGCCTTCGATTAGGAAAAACCGGTCAGCGAATGCAGCTGCTGCGAGCAATAGGAAAAACGAACGAAAACCAAACCGCCGCCAAGCCCAAAGCGACAGCGGCGTTATCGCCGTCACCAGCAAATAGACCGCCAAAAACCACACCGGCACGAGCGCCAATTGTGTCGCCATTTTCACTGTGCCGCGCTCGATGCCAAATTGCGTCAGTATGAGTGCGAGTACGGCCCATAAGAGCAGCACGGGGAACACTGGATTGATCAGTCGCTGGACGCGGCTTGCAAACCAATCGCGGTAGAGGCCTAAGGGTCTCTCACCATCTTCCACCCTGCGCAATTGCGCGCCCCAGCTCACGCCGTTGGAATAGCCGCCAACAAGGAAGAAAATCGGCATCACTTGGAAACCCCAAGTCAGCCACTGCGACCAAGGCAATATGCCCAGCAAATGCCCGCCCTGAATATCGCCAGCGCCATCAATATAGGGCGCTGCCACCAGCCAATGGCCAATCACGACAGCAAGGATCGAAAGCGCACGCAGAAAATCCACCCAGCGGTTGCGCTCTGGCGGGGCCAGCTGCGCCATTTCGCGCGCGTTGCCCCACAGACTATTGCGGGTCTTCGGCGTGGCAGTTTCGGCGGTTTGATCGGTCATTTGAGGAGCCCCTCCCGGCTCAAATTTCCCAAACTATATTGGAAGCGAAGCATAGCTTGGCAAGGGTTTAGCCTTTGTTGACCCGCCCAAACCGCGCTAATCATTTGCCCCCAGCCGCCTTACTTGCTAGCCGCGCGCACTGAAACTTATGCCATTATTTGCCGCCTATTGGAGCGCATTACCCCATGTCCGATATCAAAAAAGTTGTCCTCGCCTATTCCGGCGGCCTCGATACCTCCGTGATTGCCAAATGGCTTGAGGTGGAGCGCGGGTTAGAAGTGGTGACTTTTACCGCTGATCTTGGTCAAGGCGAAGAGATCGAACCGGCCCGTACAAAGGCCCGCGCGATGGGCATTCCAGACAAGCACATTTTCATCGAAGATCTGCGTGAGGAATTTGTGCGCGACTTTATCTTCCCCATGATGCGGGCCAATGCGCGGTATGAAGGCGATTATCTGCTCGGCACATCGATTGCCCGCCCGCTGATTTCCAAGCGTTTGGTTGAGATTGCGGCTGAAACCGGCGCGGATGCGATTGCTCACGGGGCAACCGGCAAGGGCAATGATCAAGTTCGCTTCGAACTATCCGCCTATGCGCTCAACCCCGACATCCAAGTGATTGCACCATGGCGCGAATGGGATTTGACCAGCCGCACATCGCTCATCGCATGGGCAGAGGCGCATCAGATCGACGTGCCAAAGGATAAGCGCGGCGAAAGCCCGTTTTCCACCGATGCAAACCTGCTGCACACTTCATCTGAAGGCAAAGTGCTGGAAGATCCATGGGAAGAGACACCCGATTACGTCTATTCGCGAACCGTCAATCCTGAGGATGCGCCTGATGAGCCAGAATATATCGAAATCGCATTTGAGAACGGTGATGGTGTTGCTCTGAACGGCGAGGCGATGTCGCCAGCGACCTTGCTGACCGCGCTCAATGAGCTTGGCCGCAAGCACGGAATTGGCCGCCTCGATCTGGTGGAAAACCGCTTTGTCGGCATGAAATCGCGCGGCATGTATGAGACACCAGGCGGCGAGATTTACGCGCGGGCCCACCGCGGGATTGAGCAATTGACCCTCGACCGCGGAGCGGCTCACCTCAAAGACGAGCTAATGCCGCGCTATGCTGAACTCATCTACAATGGTTTCTGGTTCGCGCCTGAGCGCGAGATGTTGCAAGCGGCAATTGATCACAGCCAAGTGGGCGTCACCGGCGATGTTCGCTTGAAATTGTACAAAGGCAATGCGCAAGTGGTTGGCCGCCGCGCAGATGTGAACTTCAACCTCTACAGCGAGGATGTTGTGACCTTTGAAGACGATGCCGGCGCTTACGATCAGAAGGATGCTGAAGGCTTTATCAAGCTCAATGCATTGCGCCTGAAACTGCTCGCGAAACGCGGACGCAAGGGATAGGAAACGCGGCGAACTGGCCGCGCTCTGTTTGGGCCAGCCCGTTGTATTTGCACGCCAAGCCGCTTTTCAGCGATTGCTTGAGGTGGGAACACGCCTCTAGATTGAGCGGCTAGGGGAATCGCAAATGACCAAGATTTTACACCGCGCTGCACTCAGCCTTTCAGCGATAGCTATTGGGGCCGCCGCTTGGATGTCGGCGCCATCATTTGCGCAAGACACTGTGCCAGCAACAGTTCAGGCCGCCCCGCCCAGCTTCAATAGCGTATTCAGCGATCTTGGCGCTGCCAATGTCCGGCCGCAACAAGCAAGCGATGCGGTGGATTTGGACAGTTTCAAACCAAAGCGCGAATTGCCCCCAAAACCGAAACCCAAGCCAAAGCCCAAAACCAACCCCAAGTCAGCCAGCTATGGCGGCGTTGTCCGGTCGCTCGGCACGGTTGTCGCGTCCTATTATGGCAAGCGGTTCCACGGGCGGCTGACGGCGAATGGCGAGCGGTTCAATATGAATGCGATGACCGCCGCGCACAAAACCCTGCCCTTTGGCACGAAGGTTCGGGTGACCTATCCGCGCAATGGCCGCAGCATCGTTGTGCGGATCAATGACCGCGGACCGTTCATCAAAGGGCGCACGATCGACCTGTCAAAAGGAGCGGCACGCAAGCTCGGTTTTATCAGTTCTGGCCATGCGCGAGTTAAGCTGGATATTGTGCGTTAGTTGATGAAAGCCATCCTTGGGGCTGTTTTTTCTCAAATCGCTAAAAACGCCACAAATTCATTTAAATCAATGTATTAACACCCAATTTCGTGCAATAATTGTCCAACACGAAAAAAGGGCGCAAACGACCACCCAAAAGCAGCCGCCCGCGCCCTTAAACTCACTTGCGAATTTTACTCAGCCGGAGCCGCTTCCTCGCCGCTGGCATCCATAGCATCGCCGCTCATGAATTCGGCCGCGCATTTCTCGCCGATTGCTGTCGTCTTTTCTTGATCGATCATATCGAGCGGGCCCATTTCTTGCGCGCGCATTTCGTCTGCGGTGCAATCACAGATCGCCTTTGCCATTTCACCAGAGCCGCCCTCTGTCGCGAAAGAGGATGCGCAGCTCTTCGCAAATTCCTCATAGATGGCTTCATTGTTGCCAGCGCCGCCGCATGCAGCCAAAGTCAGGCCCGCGCCGATCAGCGTAGGAAGTGCGAAATATTTGGTCGAAATGGCCATGAAACAGGTCCCCTATGTAATTGCGTATTGTTTGGCAGATGTGCCTGCGCGCAGGGTAACGCAGCGCACAGTGAAGACAATGGCTATCGTGTCAGGACTTGTGGGGAATTGCAGCTAAGAGGCGCGGAAAATCCCAACAAGCACAAAACTAAAACAAGTCATAAAACGGGATTTGAATTTCTCTACCGACGTAAAGCTGCGACTTATTGTGAAGTCGGCCAAGCTGAAAATTATGCGCAAATATTAGATCGGCAAAACTGTCTTTTCCGTAGTGAAATTTAGAGATGGCATGTAAATCCTCGCCCACCACAATCGTGTGAGGAACTATGCGAGCCGGTGCGACGAGCAATCCAGAATCGTCGAACAGATCATTGAAGCGGTCATCGATAACCCCTTTCACCTCCACCTTGCGATGCTCGATTTCATTGAACACAATAGAGAGTGAACCCGGACGATATTCACCGTCAGGCAAGCGCCTTAAGCGATCATCATGATAGCGGTGGATGATAGATTCGTGCAGATCATCGGCGGTCAGGCGGGCAAATTCTCGCGTGCTGGTGCCAACGCCCATAAGCCAGTCCTTGGCCGACCAACTGGTCTTACCCCGCACATTGTGAAGGCTGGCCAAATGATTGGGCTGCAAGCGGTAAATCACCGCCCCATCGGTTTTATCAAACACCAAGCCAGCGGCCTCTGCGCCTCTGAAAATCCATTCAAACGATATGTCCGATAACCCCACAATCGGCCCGCCGCCGCCGACACCGCTATGGGTGCCGGGAAAGATCTTCTCATCATAGCGATCCCCATATTCGCTGCGCAGGTGATCAATATTAGCCCATAAAGTCGGCGAGAATGTATTGCGTTTTTCATCGGCAGACACCGCATGACGGGCGGAATGTACAAAAGTGCTCAAATTGGTGTCATGGAACCCATATTTCTTATTGAAGACGTGCTTGAATTCATCAGGAACCGGCAAACCAAGCGCCCCCACAGTATCCCACACACCAAGAAAATTGACCTTCAAAATCGTCTTGCTGCCGTGATCCTCGTCAGGATAATTTTGCCGGAGCCAATCAAGGTCTTGGCTCAAGCAAATGCCGGTTTGGCGTTCATTGCGGAAACGGCGGCAATAATCTGAATCTGGGCTCTCTGTGGCTTTGCGGCTGATATAGAGATTAATCGCCTCACGAATGTTGACCAGATGGCGGCGATCAACAATTCCGGCATTTCGGATCAAGCCGCATAAGGAGCGAGCGGTAAAGGCTCCGCGAGAGAAGCCGAAAACATAGATTTCATCGCCCACCTCGTAGTTCAGTACGAGGAAGGAATAAGCATCAGCGAGGTTTTTCATCAAACCATGGCCGAATGCACCATCCCAGTAGTTGGAGGCTTCATCGAGGATACCCTCGCCGTCCTCGGTTCCGATGCCTTCATCATAATAGAGAACCTGCTTGGTATCCCCGTCTGACAAAGCCACCGCCTGTGCCATTTTAACGACATTGGTCGCGTCGCCGGAATCGATTTGATTCCAAGTCCCATCCAAACAAATGACTAACCGTTTCATCGTCCACCCCAATGCAAGAAATACAGTGCTGCATATTTCAGGCGATTATTTCGGGTTTTGAGTAAAATGCAATGTGAGAATTATCACTTGGAGCTCTAGAGAACGCCCCTAACCAAATAAGCGCACGCTCAATTCGCGGTACGGGTCCACTGACAATACGCTTAGCGCTCCGGCATTGCGATCCCATTGGCTGCCCCGCAAGACCGTGCGGCCGACATAACTTTCTCGCGACCTGAGCCAAGCATATCGGTGATTTCCAAACCCTGATCGGCGAGCTTGTCGGTCAAACATCCGCAAAAGGCAGCACCTTTCTCAGGGTCGGGCGCCATTTGCCCAAATTGCCGCTCGCATTTGGCTATGCTGGCAGCACGAATGTCTTCCGGTGTCTGCGGCCCGCAGCCGGTCAGCGCCAAAGCAGGCAAGGCAAGCGTAAGAACTGTATATCGAAGCATAGTGCCCTCCCCCTCATTTCGATGGATAGCATAGTAATTGGCAGCGAAGTGTATGGCAAGTTTGGGTGTTTTTGAGGGAGCGCCAAGGCTCTTAGTGCTGTGCCTATAGGGAGCGCTGACCGATCACCGTCTATGTGACATCAAGCGCGCTCAATTCGCGGTGCGGGTCCACTGGCATTGCCCGCCCTTGGGAGGCGCGGTGAGTGTATAGGTGTAACCAGCGGAGACCGGCGCGCTGCACAATGTTCCGCTTTTGCGCTCCAAGCTGACCCGCACGGCAGATGGCAAGGGGTTTCGCGAGCAGAACTTGCTACCACTCGATAGCTTGCTGCCGCCTGTGCTGACGCCCGGATAGACTGCCTTGAAATAGAGCTCTTGGCCGCTTTCGTTTTTCAAACATACTTTGGGAGCAGACTGCGAACGCGCTTCAGAGGCTGCGGCAGGCACGGTAACTTGTATGCTGGCGGTGAGGCCAATAACCGCCGCCAATGCGGCCGCGCGCGCGAGATGTGGGAATGACATAAATGCTCCAAAACCAATGATTTGCCAAGGAGTTTAGAGCCTAGGTGGTAAAGGAGTGATTGATGGGAGGCTTGGGCTGCAAATTGATAGGCAGCACGCGGCCTTACAACATCCCTTTCAAATACCCACCAGTAAAGCTCTTCGGCTCCTTCGCCACTTGCTCCGGCGTACCAGTCGCGACAATCTCTCCGCCGCGCACGCCGCCGCCTGGGCCCAAATCAATCACATGATCGGCGGTCTTAATCACATCGAGATTATGCTCAATCACGACAACAGAGTTCCCCTGATCGACCAGCCGGTGCAGCACTTCCAAAAGTTTGCGCACATCTTCAAAATGCAATCCGGTGGTGGGTTCATCCAAGATGTAGAGCGTTTGGCCGGTACTGCGTTTGGATAGCTCTTTGGCCAGTTTCACCCGCTGCGCCTCGCCGCCGGACAGAGTGGTTGCCTGCTGGCCGACTTTGACATAGCCGAGGCCCACCTCATTGAGCATCGCCATTTTGTCGCGAATGGGGGGTACGGCTTTGAAGAAGCTTTCTGCATCCTCAACCGTCATATCGAGCACATCGGCAATCGACAGGCCCTTGAATTTTACCTGCAAGGTCTCGCGATTATAGCGCTTTCCGCCGCATTCCTCGCAGGTGACGTAGACATCGGGGAGGAAGTGCATTTCGATCTTGATGAGGCCATCGCCGGTGCATTGCTCGCAGCGTCCGCCTTTCACATTGAACGAGAAGCGCCCCGGTTTGTATCCGCGCGCTTGGCTTTCGGGCAGGCCGGCGAACCAGTCGCGAATATTGGTGAAGGCGCCGGTGTATGTGGCGGGGTTGGAGCGCGGTGTGCGGCCAATCGGGGACTGGTCGATCTCGATGATCTTGTCGCAATATTCGAGGCCCGTGATCTTGTCATGCGGGCCAGCGATAACGCGCGCGCCATTGAGGACGCGGGCCGCGCCTGCATGCAATGTGTCAACGGTGAAGCTGGATTTTCCGCTGCCTGAGACGCCGGTGATGCAGGTGAATGTGCCCAAAGGAATGGAGGCGGTGACATCTTTGAGATTGTTCGCCTTTGCCCCGTGCACGGTCAGCTTGTGGCCATTGCCCTTGCGGCGTTTTGCGGGAACTTCGATTTTGCGCTTGCCGGTGAGATAGTCGGCGGTGAGCGACTTCTTCGCCTTCATGATTTGTTTGAGCGTGCCTTGTGCTACGACTTCGCCGCCGCGCACACCTGCGCCCGGGCCAAGGTCGACAACGTGGTCGGCTTGGCGGATGGCATCTTCATCGTGCTCCACCACGATGACTGTATTGCCGAGATCGCGGAGGCGTTTGAGGGTTTCGAGCAAGCGGTCATTGTCGCGCTGGTGAAGGCCAATGCTGGGCTCATCGAGCACGTAGAGCACGCCGGAAAGCCCGCTGCCGATTTGGCTGGCGAGGCGGATACGCTGGCTTTCTCCGCCCGATAAAGTACCTGAAGTGCGGTCGAGGTTTAGATAGTCGAGCCCGACATTATCGAGGAAGCCGAGCCGCTCGTTAATCTCTTTCAAAATCGCTTTGGCAATCTGGCTTTGCGTCTCGGTCAGCTGTTCATCCAGCCCGAGGAAATAGGCCTTGGCGTCCGCAACGCTCATCTTCACCGGATCGGCAATATCGGTGCCGGCAACCTTCACCGCCAGCGCTTTGGTGTTGAGGCGCTTGCCCCCACAGGTCTCGCAAGGTTGAGCGGTCTGGAACTTCGACAGCTCATCGCGCATCCAATTGCTGTCTGTTTGCAGCAGGCGGCGGTTGAGATTGCCAATGACGCCTTCAAACGGCTTGTTCACCGTATAGTTCTTGCGCCCATCCTTAAACGTCAGCTGCACCGGCATGCCGCCCGTGCCGTGCAGAATGATCAGCTGTTGATCCGGCTCCAACTCGTTCCACGGCGTGTTGACGTCAAAGTCATAAGCTTTGCCGAGACTGGTCAGCACTTGCATATAATAGGGCGATGGCGGGTTCGACTTCGCCCAAGGAGCTACTGCGCCTTTTTTCAGCGTGAGCAGCTCATTGGGCACGACCAATTGCGGGTCGAACAATTGCTTTTCGCCCAGCCCGTCGCAGGTCGCACATGCGCCTTGCGGGGCGTTGAAGGAGAAAAGGCGCGGCTCGATTTCTTCGATGGTGAAGCCCGATACGGGGCATGCGAATTTCTCTGAAAAGACGATGCGATTGGCCGGAATGCCTGCGCCCTTCATCTTCTTATCCTGAGCCGCCGCTTCATCCTCGCGCCCCGGAACTACGCCATCGGCTAGATCGAGATAAGCCAGCCCCTCCGCCAGTTTCAGCGCGGTTTCAAAACTATCTGCAAGCCGCGTTTCCAGCCCCGATTTGATCGCCAGCCGGTCGACGACCACTTCAATGTCATGCTTGAATTTCTTATCGAGCGCAGGCGCTTCTTCGATGGGGTAAAGCTCGCCATCGATCCGCACGCGGGTGAAGCCAGCCTTTTGCCATTCGGCCATTTCCTTGCGGTATTCACCCTTGCGTCCGCGCACCACTGGGGCGAGCAAATAGGCGCGCGTGCCTTCAGGCAATTCCATCGCGCGGTCGACCATTTGCGACACGGTTTGCGCGGAGATCGGCTTGCCGGTGGTGGGCGAATAGGGCACACCCACCCTCGCCCACAACAGCCGCATATAATCGTAAATCTCGGTCACAGTCGCGACGGTCGAGCGCGGATTGCGGGATGTGGTTTTCTGCTCGATGGAGATCGCAGGCGAGAGCCCGTCAATATGCTCCACATCGGGCTTTTGCATCATCTCAAGGAACTGGCGCGCATAGGCCGACAGGCTCTCAACATAGCGTCGCTGCCCCTCGGCATAGATCGTATCGAAAGCGAGGCTGGATTTGCCCGATCCCGACAAGCCCGTGACCACGATCAGCGCATCGCGCGGCAGGTCAATATCAATGCCTTTAAGATTGTGCTCTCTTGCACCGCGAACCGAGATTTTCGTCAAAGCCATAAAACTTCAAATGGGGCGTCAGCGCCGCAGAGTCTAGGGGACAATGCGGAGTTGACCTGTGGAGAGCAATGTTCTCCACATGTTCTTCAAGGTCTGCAAACTGAACAGCTTGTAAAGAGTTTCGCCCAATGCCTTACCCTTGTATTTGGTCAAGGTGGCAGGCTCTTTGCGGCCAAAAACACGGACGCTCCCCCTTTAGCCCTATAGAAAAACTAAAGGGGCGCAGCTGCTCATGAGCCTCTAGATTAAACCTCTCTTTGATCGCATCTTCCCGCGAGTCCTTTGGGTCGCATCTTTGGATTGTCATGTGGGCATATCGGTTTTTAAGAGATACAGTTTGCGGCGGTGAGCCCCTCAACCAATGAGGCTTTCCCCACTCAGCTTGCCGCCGCAAAATCGTATCAAGATTTGATGCTTGAGCGGTTCTTAAATCACAGCATTCGGTAGCGTCTCGGGTATACCTGCTTGTCCTGCGATAATCCCGATCCATTGTGCGACTTGCGCCGCTTCTTCTTCCCAAATCGCACTCGTACTGCGCGTGGCTTGTTCGCTTTCGCGCGTTTGAAAGTCACCACCCAATTTGGCGTGTGCGGTAAACACATTGGAGCTCGCTGCCTTTTCAGCATCAGCCACGCTCAACGGCACTCCGCAAGCCTTTGTTACCGCCGCCAAGCTTGCGGCGCGATTGTCGTTAAACACCGCGCTATCAAGGGAGACAAACCGGCCTTGCCCAACATGCTCCATCACCATCAGCATCCAGCGGCGCTGCAGCAGCCACGCGATCCCTGCGACTTGCATATCACTAAGCGCAAATTGCGCCGCACCATCCAACCCCAGATCAAGCGGTGCATAACGCCCCACTTCCAAATACAATTTGCGCGCCCATTCGCGGCCCAAAAGCCCCCGCCTATTCACTGCACTCAGGAAATCATGCAGGCTGTTGGACATGAGCACCGCGCGCGCATCGGGGTTTGCCTGCATCATCGCAGGCATTAGCGCATTGGCGTGATTGGTGGGTTTGATAAAGACGGCTTTGCTGTCAGATTGAAGGCGGCCAAGCCACGCCGTGCTGGCCGCAATCATAGCGCCGTCCGCTTTACCCGATTGCGCAGCCTGTCCAGCCAAATTGGCGAGGACACCTGGCTCGCTCAGTCCAACGGAATGCCCTGGAATATTGAGTGCCCGTACCAGTAAAGTCGAGCGGCAAAAGGCGGTGTGAAAGATAAAATGGAACGGACCCGCTTCGACCTTAGCGCCAGTAAAGTCGTTCAAAGATATACGCGCTTCATCACCAGCAGATGCCTTGTGATTGGCCAGAAACTCCGCTTGCGCAAACCGGCTGCGCGGCAGCTTCACCAAAGTCACTTCGCGTGCGCCCGCATTAAATTGATGCGGCAGCCAGAGCGGATCGTCCGCGTAGGATTGAATGCTGGTCATATGAACTGCTTTTAAGCCCCTTGCCCTTTTACGCAATCTGCTGTTCAACTTCGCTGCATTAGCATTCGCATCAGAATGCAGGCTGCGTGCCGGTAATTGGCAGCGGCGCAATGACATGTTTGGAGAGACTATGAAGGCCCAACTTATGGCCCGCACCGCGCTTATCGCGCTATCCGCAACCGCTATCACTGGCTGCGCAACCTATGCTGATGACGGCACAGCAAACCCGATTACTGCCGCTGAAACAGCGACTGAATATGCACCCGTAATCCCCACTGGCACAGGCTATTTCGCCAGCGACAGCACTCTACCCTTCCTAACCCCTGATTTCACCAAAATCAGCGAGGATGATTACATGCCCGCCTTTACCCAAGGCATGGAAATTCACGCAGCCGAAGTCGATGCGATCATCAACAATCCGGCTGAACCGACAATGGCGAACACCATTATTGCTTTGGAGCAATCGGGCGCAATGCTGGGCCGCGTGGCCACCGTGTTTTTTGCGCTGACAGGGGCAAACACCACCGACCGCCTCGATGACATCAATAAGGACATTAGCCCAAAACTGTCCGCCCACAGCGACAGCATCACCCTCAATCCAAAACTGTTTGCACGGGTGAAAGCGGTGTATGACAAGCGCGCTTTGATGGCGATGACGGCGGAGGATTCCGTTCTACTGGAAAACATGTACCGCGATATGGTGCATGCCGGCGCCTTGCTGACCGATGCTGAGCGCGATTCTGTCAAAGCGATCAACGGCAAGCTATCCACGCTAACCACTCAGTTTGGCCAGAACGTGCGCAATGCCACAGTGGACGGCGCGCTGATCGTGGACACAAAGGCTGAGCTAGCGGGATTGTCAGACGGTCAGATCGAAGGCGCAGCAGCGCTTGCCAAAGAAAAAGGGATGGCTGGCAAATTTGCCATTGCCCTGCAAAACACCACGCAGCAGCCGCTTTTGCCGAGCCTTGAAAACCGGGCAACCCGCGAAGCTTTGTTCAAAGCCAGCCACGACCGCGCGGTTCTTGGTGATGACAATGACACACGCGTATTGCTTGCGAAAATCGCCGCATTGCGCGCAGAAAAAGCGGCTCTTTTCGGCGAGCCTGATTGGGCGAGTTATACGATGTATGACCGTATGGCCAAAAAGCCTGCGACCGCGCTTGGCTTTATGGAGCAAATGGTCCCCGCCCTTGCCGCAACACAGCGCAAAGAGGCTGCCATGCTGAACGATGTGATCAAAGCAGATGGCGGTGACTACGATGTGAAGCCGTGGGATTGGTACCGCTATGCCAATAAAATCAAGGCGGAGCGTTACGAGCTCGATGAAAATGAAGTCATGCAATATTTCCAGCTGGAAAACGTGCTGGAAGACGGCGTGTTTTACATGGCGGAAAAACTCTATGGCCTGACCTTCAAACGCCGCACCGATCTGCCGACCTATCACGAGGATGTGTGGGTCTATACCGTGTTTGAGGCCGATGGATCAGAGCTAGGCCTGTTCTATTTCGACCCATTCCAGCGCCCATCAAAACGCGGCGGTGCATGGATGAGCACCTTTGTGGATCAGTCGAAATTGCGCGGCACAAAGCCAGTGATCTACAACGTGCTGAATATCCCCAAGGCAGCGCCGGGCGAAGTGCAACTCGTCAGCTTTGACTGGGTGAACACCACATTCCACGAATTTGGCCATGCACTTCACGGCCTGTTTGCCGACCAGCAATATGCCTCAATCTCTGGCACAGCCACGGCCCGTGACTTTGTTGAATACCCTAGCCAAGTGCATGAAATGTGGGTGACCTATCCTGAGGTTCTGCAAAATTATGCCAAGCATCATGAGACAGGTGAGACGATCCCTGCATCGCTGATCAAGAAGATCGATGACGCGTCGAAATTTAACCAAGGCTATGATTTTGGCGAGGTGGTTGAAGCCGCTCTGCTCGACATGAAATGGCATTCGCTAACCCCGGCTCAGGCGCGCAGCATCACAACCACGGCGCAAGTCGATGCGTTTGAGCGCAAATCGTTGAAAGAGCTGGGGCTGGAAATTGATCTGGTGCCGCCGCGTTATCGCAGCAGCTATTTCAACCACATCTTCAGCTCACCTGCGGGATATTCTGCGGGCTATTACAGCTATTTGTGGACCGAAATGCTGGATAAGGACAGCCGCAAATGGTTCATGGATAATGGCGGTTTGACGCGCAAGAACGGCGATCATTACCGCAAAACCGTGCTGAGCCGCGGGGGAACAATGGACTATTTCGTAATGTTCGAAAACTTCGCCGGCCGCCAGCCGGATGTGCAGCCAATGCTGGAATCGCGCGGGCTTACTTCACAGTAAGAACGGGCCACGATTGGGAGCCGGGAGGGCGGACGACCGGTGTCGCCCTCCTCCCGAACCTTATAACCAATCAGCAAGTCCGCCGAATTAGTGGAGTAGTCTATTGATTGAGAAGGGCAAGCCAAGTCGCGGGGCCGACGATACCGTCGGCCTGCAATTGTGCGTTGCGTTGAAAGTTCTTGACCTCCTCCAGTGTGCCGGACCCAAAGATTCCATCATCGGAAATACCCAGCAGAGATTGCAGCTCCTTCACAGCATCCCCGCGTGAATTCATTTTGAGCAGCGGCCTGCTGCCCACCGGAACCGGCGAGGAGCCAGTTTCACCGTCCCCTCCTGCACTGGAGCCGCCACTCGAAGCTGTGTCGCTATCGTCGGGAGCATCGCGCACATCCAGCCCCAGCGTAAGCAATTTGCTCCAGCTTGCCCTGCCAACAATTCCATCGACGCTCAGGCCATTGTGGTCTTGAAACGCCCTCACCACATCATCGGTCATAGGACCAAAACCACCATCAGGATGGAGTCCCAAATAGCGCTGCAAGAAACGTACATCTTCGCCATCTGCACCTTCGCGCAGTATGGGGCGGTGATCGGCCTGCCCAACTTGACCGGTACCTTCATAGCTGATGGCAGCCCAAAACTGCTTGCCATAGTCGGCAATGCGCCGCGCCTTATCGAGGCGATTGATGATCTGGCGCGCGTGGAACCAATCATCCTTGCCCGAATTGAGGTAGTTGCTGAATTTGACGCCAGTGAACGTGCCCAGCACTGATCCTTCAACCAATATTCGCGCAGCAACTTCAGTGTCGAGGACCTTGTTTGGATCAGCCAAAAGATCAACGTCCAGCCGCCCGGACCAATCTGCATAGTTTGCACGGCCCGTCAGCTGGACAAAGCCGCGACCACGAAAACGGTTACCATCTCCTGCCTCAGTGTTGCCCAATACACGGCCAACAGGCGTCCCAGGTCCATATCGAGCGTTGAAGTAATTTGGTCCGCCATACTCGTTAATAGCCTCCATTCGGTAGGCGGTTTCGTGATAGGCAGTGCCAAGCGCATAGGCGATCCAGCGATCATCCTTGTCTGAATATTTCTCTTCCCAAAAGTTCAAAATTGCATTGCAACCATCAACATGGCGCTGCTGCAAGTCGCCGCCAAAAGGTCGCGCGCGCACCTCTTTGAAGAAAAATTCTCTATCAATTTTAGTCATTTCCCACCCCTCGCTTCAGTATTTTGGCCTACCCTAACGAAAATTCATCCGCTGAATAGGAGCAAAACGACGGTTGAGTACGAATTGAACATTGCGCTTAGCCAACAAGTGACCACTGCGCATCAAAGTTAGTAGTGAAAGCTTAGAGGGAAATAACAATGCCGCCCAACTCTAGGCTCTTTGACTAGCGCACAATTCCAAATTTCTTTCTTCGGCCATTCATCATGGTTGCAAGGATCGGCATGTCATAGGCTTTTCCATCGCGATCATGCGTCCTTAGACTGCCCACGACATAGCCCTCTGCACCATCGGCGATATGGACCGAATGGCAGGAGGTGACATGCGCGGGAATGGCGACTTTTTCGCCTTTCATTTTGCCTAACAGAACTTCAACCACATAATAATTGGGCCAGAGTTTGTTGATTTCACCAGAACGCTCGCCTGCATAACGGATCTTGAATACGCTGCCCAAACCGCCCTCGCCTGCGTTGGGTTTTGTTTCCATAACCGGGTAAATCGTGACTTGATGCTGCGCCGTTAGGCATGCGCTGGCTGGTGCCGCGATGCCGGTGGCCAATATCGCGGCGGCTGCGCTTAAGATGATGCGTTTCATTTTGCCCTCGTGATCTGCTTTGCTTGGTAAGAGCCGTAAACACAAAGACATTTCAGCGGCTTGAACAGGCAATTCAAGAAATGCGCTTAAGCCGTCACAAGCGCATGAGCGCGCTCATCCCCAATCCAATGCGCATCAACGCCCCAAACATCCTTGATGATTTGCGCAGAAAGCGCTGCTTTCGGCGCGCCATCAGCGACCAATGTGCCGTCACCCAAAACCAGCACGCGGTCAGCATAATTCATCGCTTGGGCAAGATCATGCAGCACAAGTACCACGCCAGCGCCCGCATTTGCCGCCACTCTCAAGTGCCTAAGCAGGCTGAGTTGATGCGCCAAATCCAGCGCGGCCAGAGGCTCATCGGCGAGGATCCAATCGGGCTCTCCTGCAAGCACGCGCGCCAGCAAAACCCGCGCTCGTTCCCCGCCCGATAATTGCGATGCGGGTCGGCCGCGAAACGCCTGCAGATCGAGCGCCGCAATGGCCGCCTCCACCGCTGCATCACCGCGATCTCTATATGGCAGGCGCCCAAGCCGCACGACGTTTTCCGCCGACACATCCCACGCCACCTCGGCTGATTGCGGGAGGTAGCCAATGGCCTTTGCGCGGGCCTGCGGATGCAATGCGTCAAGCGAATTTCCAGCCAATGACACATCGCCATTTGATGGTTCCAGCAAACCTGCCAGCGCCAACAGTAGGCTCGATTTGCCAGCGCCATTTGGTCCGCAAATCGCGGTGACTTCGTCGCCGCGCAATTCGGCAGAAACACCGTCCAACACGCGTTTTCCATTGCGGTGTAAAGTGAGGTTTTGAGCCGTTAGCATCACGCCAGCCCTCCCGCAGAAGATCGCCGCATTTTCAGCAGCAGCCACAAGAAGAACGGCGCGCCGATCAGCGACAAGGCGATGCCCAGCCGCAGCTCTGTGACGAGCGGCAATATCCGCACCGTGCTATCCGCGATCAGCACCAGCAATGCGCCCGCCAATGCGCTGGGCAGGATAAGGCTGGAAGGAAGGCGATCGGTTAATGGCCGGACCAAATGCGGCACGATTAGGCCGACAAATCCGATGATACCCGCCACCGCAACGCTGACGCCCACAGTCAGCCCAATGCCCGCGATCAGCAGCCACAGCAGCGCAGATGCATTGATGCCGAGCGACCGCGCTGCATCCTCGCCCAAGGTCAGCGCATCAAGGCTGCGCACCGCCATCATGAGTAAGGCAATGCCAAGCGTAACCAGAGGCGCAGCCAGCGTTAACTCATCCCATGATCTATCCGTCAACGCGCCATTGAGCCACATGACAATCTCGCTCATCGCAAAGGCATTGGGTGAGAGCGTTATCGCCAGCGCAGTCAGCGCGCCCGCTAGGCTGGCGATCATCAAACCCGCCAGCGTGAACAGCGCAATGCCGCCCGCTCGCCCTGCAATCATGGCGAGCATTGCCATGCCGAGCCCTGCGCCGGTCAATGCTGCCAATGGCAGTGCCCAAGCGCTGCTGGAGAGGCCAAACCAAAAACTCGCGACCGCTCCCAATGCCGCCATCGGCGCGATGCCAAACAATCCGGGGTCAGCGAGAGGGTTGCGGAGGTAACCCTGCATGGCCGCACCAGCCGCGCCCAATCCGCCGCCAATAATCACCGCCAGCAATCCGCGCGGCAATCGCAATTCCATCAGGATAAGCGCAGCGTTCGCGCCCGAGCCTGCGACATCAAACGGATCAATCCACACGCGCCCCGCCAGCAGCGATAACGGGAAAGCTATGATGAGCAGCGCGGCGAATATGGCGGAGGCGCGGTTCATATGGCCGCCTCCTCGCGAATGTCCTCAAGCCGCTCCATCGCCCGAATGATTGTTGGCCCTGCGCAATAAAGCAAGGATGGATCGAAGGATGCAATCTGCGTATCGGGCAATTGCTCAAGCGCCTTATGACGCTGGCCGCTGGCGTCACCTGCGATCAGCAGCACTTCGGGCGGGTTGGCGAGCAATGCCTCGAGGCTGAGATAATCCGCTTGGCCCATGCCATTGCTTGCCGCGTGGTTTGAAAAGCCTGATGCAGCCATCAACTCGCTTACCAAGGCAGAACTGCCGGGCACGATTTGCCCTGGTTGCCACAAAATGGCTGAGCGCGGCTTGCCATTTGGCGTTTTCGCCAATGCCGCATTGATACGGCCAATCAGCGCCTCACCGCCTTCTGTGTTTCCAGCGAGCTTTGCGACCTCGCGGATTTGCGCCGCGCTGGTCTCAGCATCACTGGCAATTCCGAAAGTGGCTACATTCAATTCCAGCCGTTCCAAAGCATTGCGTGTCGCTGGCGCGATAAAGCTGCTGGCGAGAACGATGTCTGGCTGCAATGCGATAATCTCTTCCGCCGTGCCTCCAGTGACGCCAAATTCACGCGCTCGGCTCACATCCATGGAAGCCGCGTTTGGATCGCCACTGTAGTGCGACAGAGCGAGGATTTGCTCCGGCTGCGCAACCTCTACCAATATCGCATCAATGCATGGGTTGAGGCTGACGATTGTGGGCGTCTTGGATGATGGCTGCGCCGTTTCAGACACGCTGCACGCGCCAAGCGAAAGGCACGCCAATACGCCGCCCGTCACATACCAAATCTTGCCCAAAATTCCGCTCACCCAAACGCGATAAGTGAGGCGGTGGCGCACCACAAGTCACTAACGCAAGGTTACAGCCGTTAACTTCTCATGCGCCCCTGTTCGAGATTGGGACGCCGCCGAGGGAGCGCTCGCCAAGACACGATGCCTGCGATAGGCGCAAAATCACAGAACCGACTCATGCAAAACACCGCTCCCTCCCGCTCCTTTCAGCACCGCAATGCTAAGGGAAAGAACTCCGGCAAGCATACCGGCAAGCGCCTTCTCGTGCTCGCCGCAGCCGTAGCAGTTCCGGCGGTGGCGGCTCCATCTGATTGGTCGCAAATCGGCCCCGGCCCTGCGCAATTGGCTAGAGCCGATGATGCCAGCATTGCAAAAATGCCGTTTGAAGTGGGCGGCGAAAGCTTCCCCGGCTCTGCCTTCTATTATTTGGAAGATACACCAGAGGCAGCCTATGTTCTGCCCAGCCTTGATCCTACTCAGGCTCCCGATGAAGAAATGGTGGCAACGCTAGGAACGCGGATTGACGCAGGGCCCGTGGCAGCCGCATTCTCATCCTACGGCACCGGCATGAACAAGGCCCGCGCGCTTCGCTGCATGACGCAGGCGATTTACTATGAAGCCGCGAGTGAAAGCGAAGCAGGCCAGCGCGCGGTTGCGCAGGTCGTGCTGAACCGTGTCGCTCACAGTGCATGGCCATCAAGCGTGTGCGGCGTGGTTTACGAAGGTTCCACTCGCTCAACCGGTTGCCAGTTTAGTTTTACTTGCGATGGCTCCATGCGCCGCAAACCGGGCAGCAGCAGCTGGGCGCGCGCGCAGCGTGTTGCCTCGCGCTCATTGTCAGGCGAAGTGTTCAAGCAGGTCGGCCTCGCCACCCATTATCACACCAATTGGGTCAATCCTTATTGGGCGCCTTCGCTCAATTTCATCGGATCGATTGGCGCGCACCGCTTCTATAAAATGCGCGGCCGCAATGGCACGCAGGCGGCGTTTAAAGGCCGCTATGCCGGTATTGAGCGCATCCCAACGCCCAATTATGGCCGCCCGTCTGGCGCAGGTTTTAGCCCGGCAGACACTTATATACCGGGCTCTACCTACACAGGCTTCACGCCGCTTCCACCTGCTCCTGCGATTGGGTCAGGAGCTGGCGCAGGCAATAGTGCAGCAGCCAACAATGGCGCTGGAATCGGTGCTGGCGCAGGAGCCGGAAATGCGGCCCCGAAACCCGCTGATCCATACGCAAACAGTTCGATTTTGCCGGGCTCAGGCCAAGTAAAAGAAGAATATGCAAATTCTGGGCAATGGTTGGAGCAGCCCAAGCCGGGCGAAGTTTTGGACAAGGTTCCCGATCCCGACGCCCTCAATGAATTGTAAAATAAGGGCTTTCCGAGACTGCCCTAAAACCCTCCGGTAAACGCGATGCGCTAGGGCCGGAAATGTTAACTCCGCCGAAACCTTAAGACAGAACCAAGCCTTAGCTGTACCTCTCTTATAGGGATGTTTCAGGCACTCGAGAAATTAGGACACTCTCATCTATGACGCTTCTTCAAGCCACCGCGCGCAATTCAGCCAATTCTCCAATTGCACGCGTCTTGACCCCAAAGCCTCATGGCCGCAGCGCCAATGACAATAACGCCAATGCACCGGCCAGCCAGCTGGTGTTCGAGGATGCTTTGCATCATTTTGCCAAGCATGGTTTGGGCGCTGCAAAAGACGCCCGCGATCGAGCCGAGGCCGCGTTCTATGCCGGAGACAAAGCTCAATATAATTACTGGCTCGCGATTTGCCGCACACTCGACCGCCGTATGGCGCGTCAGGCAGTTCAAACGCTAGAGATTTAAGTGCGCTGCAAGTTATGGCGCTCTGCGATTGCGTTTATTGGGTAAAAACCCTTTAACCACCCTCAAGACAGTTAATCATTGAGTGACCTAAACGGTCTATGCTGCCGAAATGGATTTTGCAAAATCACTCGGCGTATTGCGAAAAGCGATGGCGATAGAAAAAGGCAGTGATGACCTGCCGGAGCGCGTGCGTCGGACATTGGTAGAAACGCTCTATGCTCAGCCTGCTAGCCTTGCTCTTGGCGCGATCAATGGCATCGCTGCCACCACAATCGCTGCCTATGCCGCCAATCTCCCCATTCTCTATTACGGCGCCGCGCTGCTTTTCGTGATTTCCGCGGTGCGTTTCATCGGCGCTTATACCTTGTCGCGCGAGCAACATAAGCACGGCACCGTAAAGCTAGAATTGGCTTACCAAGCCGGTGCCTTTGCCTATGCGATGGCTATCGGCTCGCTTGCCGCAATGACCCTTTGGTTGGATGCCAGCGCGGGCGTTCAAGTGCTCATGGTAGCCAACGCACTGGGCTATTGCCTCGGGATTAGCGCACGCAATGCAGCGCGCCCGATGATCGCGATTGGCCAATTGGCCTTGGCCTGCGCCCCCGTCATGGCGGTGTCGATATTGATTGGCTCCATCGCGCATTTGGCCTTGTTCGTGAATATTCTCCTGCTTCTGCCTGCCATGGGTTCGATCACAACCAATGTGTTTGACGTTCTGAGCAACTCGATCACGGCCGCGAAAACGAACGAACGATTGGCAGATCAAATGCAGGAGTTGGCGCATTCCGACGTGCTGACCGGGCTCGCAAATCGCGCTGGCCTGAACCACGCCATGACCGAGATTGTGATGAATGCCGTTGATGATGACCAATTGGCGCTAATCTGGCTTGACCTCGACAAGTTCAAGGAAGTGAACGACTTACTCGGCCATCCCGCGGGCGATGAAGTTCTGCGCGCGGTGGCCCAGCGCCTTTTGGACGTCTGCGGGCCTGAGGGGAGCGAAGCCACAGCGACAGTAGCGCGGTTTGGCGGTGACGAATTCATCATCTTCACTCATGTGCGCGACCATCAACACATTATGCAGATAACTAGTGAAATTCACGCTGAAATCATGCGGCCCATATATTCTAACGAGGTGCGCATTGAAGTGCGCGCCTCCATCGGGGTCGCAATCTCGTCCGATCATAGACGCGACATTGAAGCGCTAATGCAATGTTCCGATCAGGCTTTGTATCACGCCAAAACTTCAGGCAGAGCGCAGACCTGTTTCTTCGCGCCAGAAATGACCCAGGAGCTAACGCGCCGCCGCGAATTGGAAGACGAACTGCGTGCAGCGATCCTAGCAGGGCAGCTCTCAGTCTATTTCCAGCCGATAGTGGATTTGAAAACAGGGAAAATCCGCTGCTTTGAGGCCTTGATCCGCTGGTTCCACCCAGAAAAGGGACAGATCCGTCCCGATGAATTTATTTCCATTGCCGAGGAAAGCGGGATCATTTTAACGTTGGGCAATTGGATCACTGCACAAGCAGCAAAAGCGGCTGCGGAATGGCCAGAAGATGTCGCGATTGCGGTCAATCTTTCGCCCGTACAAATCCGCGCGCCCGGGGCGACATTGGGCATCATAAACGCAATGCGCTCTGCCAATTTGGACCCGTCACGGCTGATCCTTGAGGTTACCGAAAGCCTGTTTGTTGAGGACGATGCTGCGACCGCCGCCTTTATCGAAGACTTGTCCGCGCGCGGTGTGAAATTCGCTTTGGATGACTTCGGCACGGGCTATTCTTCGCTAGGCTATATCCACCGCTATCCCTTCTCCAAGATCAAGATCGACCGCAGCTTTGTTTCTGGCCAAAACGCTGGCGAGAAAAGCAGGGCGATCATTCGCGCCGTTGCCGAAATGGGCAAGCAGCTGGATATGGAAATCGTGGCAGAGGGGCTGGAAACCGCCGATCAGGTCGATTGGATTAAACAATCGGGCTGCACGATGGGCCAAGGCTATCACTACAGCCCCGCCGTGCCTGCTGATGAGGCAGCATTATTGTTGTCGGAGAACCGCGGACATCAACCCAAAGTGACTGATTCATCGCAGGCAGAACTGCACGCGCTTACCGTAGCCCCAAAACAGGCACGGGTCTAAACCTCTCAAACACCTTCACATTGAACCAATCCAGCGCAAAAATACGTCGCTCCACCTAGGTTTATTGCTATTGCGAAGCGCTTGCATAAATTTGTGCTAATATGGCGCAATTGACGGTTGCAATCCCCTTTGCCCGCGCTTACCCGATTCCATGAATGCTGCGCCAGAACCCTTGGGACGTAGGGGGCGGCGCGAATAGCACCTTTATGCAATCCGTCCCCATAGACGCAAAGGGAAGCCCTAAATCATGGCTCGTAACAAAATTGCACTCGTTGGCGCAGGAATGATCGGGGGCACTTTGGCCCACCTCGCCGCTGCAAAAGAAATGGGCGATGTCGTCCTGTTCGATATCGCAGAAGGCATGCCCGCTGGTAAAGCGCTCGACCTTAGCCAAGCCGCGCCTGTCGACGGCTTCGATGCCAATCTCAAAGGCACCAATGATTACGCGGATATCGCTGGCAGCGATGTCGTAATCGTGACTGCCGGTGTTGCCCGCAAGCCCGGCATGAGCCGCGATGATTTGCTCGGCATCAATTTGAAAGTGATGAAAGCTGTTGGTGAAGGCATCAAAGCCAATTGCCCAGACGCTTTCGTAATCTGCATCACCAATCCATTGGATGCGATGGTTTGGGCATTGCGCGAATTTTCTGGTCTGCCGCACAACAAAGTGGTTGGCATGGCAGGCGTTTTGGATAGCGCGCGCTTCCGCTGCTTCCTCGCCGAAGAATTTGACGTTTCTGTTGAAGACGTGACCGCGTTTGTTCTGGGCGGCCACGGCGACACGATGGTTCCGGTTCTGGAATATTCCACCGTTGCAGGCATTCCTGTACCAGACCTCATCAAAATGGGTTGGTCCACGCAAGAAAAAATGGACGCCATCGTTCAGCGCACCCGCAGCGGCGGCGGCGAGATTGTAGGCCTGCTTGGCAATGGTTCGGCATATTATGCGCCAGCAACCAGCGCGATCCAAATGGCAGAAGCCTATCTCAAAGACAAAAAGCGCGTCCTGCCATGCGCAGCCTTCCTCGAAGGGCAATATGGTGTCGACGGTCTCTATGTTGGCGTTCCGATTGTAATCGGTGCTGGCGGCGTAGAGCGCATTGTTGAGATTGAGCTCAATGACGCAGCCAAAGCCGGCTTTAAAGTCAGCGTTGATGCAGTCGAGGAATTGCTCGAAGCATGTAAGGCGCTGGATAGCTCGCTGGCGTGAGTTCAGCTGCCATCCTCTTTGTTATGATAGCAGCGATCCCTTTCTTAGGACTTGGATTTTACCGTAGCGATAAAGTCGCCTTGGGGCTGATCGCTTCCGTCTTATTGGTGGCATCTTATTACCAATGGTTTGACGGTGCTCGCGGTCCTGCTGCTGAAGAATGGGGAGCGCAAGTGACACCCGTGTTCTTTTTAGTTCTAGCCGCCATCGGCATCTGCGCATTTGTGGTTGGTCGGATGTCGCGATTGATTTTTAAAGCGAATTGGACGGCGGAGCCGTCTCGATTGGAGAGTGAATAAATGTCCATCCTCGTAAACAAAGACACTAAAGTCATCACGCAAGGCATGACCGGCAACACCGGTACATTCCATACGGAACAGGCCATCGCATATGGCAGCCAAATGGTTGCTGGCGTCACGCCCGGCAAAGGCGGAACCGAGCATGTCGGCGTGCCGCAGTTCAACACTGTTGCCGAAGCCAAAGCGGCTACCGGCGCGACGGCTAGCTGCATCTACGTGCCGCCTCCCTTTGCAGCAGACGCAATTTGCGAAGCGATTGATGCTGAAATTGAGCTGATCATTGCGATTACAGAAGGCATTCCTGTGCTCGACATGGTGCGCGCGAAAGCGGCTCTCACCGGCAGCAAATCGCGCCTCATCGGCCCGAACTGCCCCGGCGTTCTCACGCCCAATGAGTGCAAGATCGGCATTATGCCCGGCTCTATCTTCAAAAAAGGCAGCGTCGGCGTTGTTTCGCGCTCCGGTACTTTGACTTATGAAGCCGTGCACCAAACCACTATGGTGGGCCTCGGCCAAACCACAGCAGTTGGCATTGGCGGCGACCCCGTGAACGGCACAAACTTTATCGACGTGCTCGACCTGTTCCTTGACGATCCTGAAACCACTTCGATGATTATGATCGGCGAAATCGGCGGATCGGCTGAAGAAGAAGCAGCTGAATTCTTGAAACAAGAAGCCGCCAAAGGCCGCAGCAAGCCAACCGTTGGCTTTATCGCAGGCCGCACGGCTCCTCCGGGACGCCGCATGGGCCATGCCGGTGCGATTGTATCGGGCGGCAAAGGCGGCGCAGACGATAAAATCGCAGCGATGGAAGATGCGGGCATCCGCGTTTCGCCTTCGCCATCTGAACTAGGCACTACTCTGGATGCGATGCTGAAGGAAATGGCCTAATTTTGCTGGGATACCCCGCTCTTTTGGGCGGGGTCCCACCCCTCCTCCCCCGGAGTATTCCCCATGGGCAATGAACCGCTAGACTTCTATCCTGATGATCCTCAACCCGGCCCTTCGTGGGGCAATCCGCGCTGGCCGCGTGTTGGCGGCGATGCCGAAGATGATCTGACGCAGGCGCTCGATCCGACCACTATGAAAGTGGCAGTTGAGAAAGCCGCGAAAGCCAGCGGTAAAGTCATGGACGAGGCCGCGCTGCTCGATGCAGCCGATGGCTCGGTCAAGGCGATGCTGCTTATTCGCCTCTACCGTGTGCGCGGTCATATGGCCGCCAATCTCGATCCGCTTGGTCTTGCTGGGCATGAAGAGCCGGAAGAGCTGACTTTGGCGTGGCACGGGCTTGCAGGGCAAGAGGCCCGCGAGGTTTATGTTGGCGGTGCGATGGGCTTTGAATGGGTCACCATTGGCGAGCTGTTTGCTACGCTGCGCGCGACATATTGCGGCGCGGTTGGCCTTGAATATATGCATATCGCCGACACAGAAGAGCGGCGGTTCCTGCAGGATAAGTTTGAAAGCCCCGGCGAAACGATCCAGTTTACGCCGGAAGGTAAGCGCGCCATTTTGGCGGCGGTTATTCGCGGCGAGCAGTTTGAAGCATTCCTCGGCAAGAAATATGTCGGCACAAAACGCTTTGGCCTGGATGGCGGCGAAAGCATGATCCCTGCGCTAGAGGCTGTCATCAAATATGGCGGCTCAACCGGCGTTCGCGAGATCATTTACGGCATGGCGCACCGCGGGCGTTTGAACGTCCTCGCCAATGTGATGGCCAAGCCATATAAAGTGATCTTCCACGAGTTTTCCGGCGGCAGCGCAAACCCCGAAGATGTGGGCGGCTCTGGCGATGTGAAATATCACCTCGGAACCAGCACCGATCGCAGCTTTGACGATATCGAAGTTCACATGAGCCTCGTGCCCAACCCATCGCACCTTGAAACGGTTGGCCCTGTCGTGCTCGGCAAGGCCCGAGCGCAGCAAGCGATCCGCGATGATCTGGACAAGAAAGAACAAGTCCTCCCCGTCCTCATCCACGGCGATGCGGCCTTTGCCGGTCAAGGCGTCGTGTGGGAAAGCCTAAGCCTATCGGGCGTCAATGGCTATGACACGGGCGGCTGCTTGCACTTCATCATTAACAATCAAATCGGCTTTACCACTTCGCCAAAATTTGCCCGCAAATCGCCCTACCCCAGCGATGTTGCAAAGGGGGTTCAGGCGCCAATTCTGCATGTAAACGGCGATGATCCAGAGGCGGTGACATTCGCTTGCAAGCTGGCGGTGGAATATCGCCAGACGTTCCGCCGCGACATTGTGATCGATATGTGGTGCTATCGCCGCTTTGGCCACAATGAAGGCGATGAACCCAAGTTCACACAGCCGCTGATGTATGATGCGATTGCAAAGCACCCCAAGGTGTCTGACATTTACTCCAAGCGCCTCAGCGATGAGGGCGTGATTGGCGACGGTGATGTGGGCCAGTTGCGCGATGATTTCGTCGCCGGTTTGGAAGAAGATTTCGCCGCTGCCAAAAGCTATAAGGCCAATGAAGCGGATTGGTTCGGCGGACGCTGGGCCGGTCTCAACAAGCCTGCTGATCATGAAAGCGCGCGGCGCAATGTCGAAACCGCGATTGAACCCAAGCTGTTTGAAAGCCTTGGCCGCACGCTGACGACAGTGCCCGATGATTTGACCATTCACCGCACTTTGGGCCGCGTGCTTAAAGCCAAATCGGACATGTTCGAAAGCGGCGAAGGCTTTGACTGGGCAACCGCAGAAGCACTCGCTTTCGGAAGCCTCGTCACAGAAGGCTACGGCGTGCGCCTGTCCGGCCAAGATTCCGGCCGCGGCACTTTCAGCCAGCGCCATTCTGTCTGGGTCGACCAGAAAGAAGAGCGCAAATATATACCGCTCACAACCCTGCCCCACGGCAAGTTTGAGGTCTATGACAGCACGCTTTCTGAATATGGCGTGCTCGGCTTTGAGTATGGTTTTGCCATGGCAGACCCCAAAAGCCTGGTCATGTGGGAAGCGCAATTTGGCGATTTCGCTAATGGCGCGCAGATCATGATCGACCAATATATCGCCAGTGGAGAGGCCAAATGGCTGCGGGCGAATGGGCTTGTTCTGCTGCTGCCCCACGGTTTTGAAGGGCAAGGGCCAGAGCATAGCTCTGCGCGGCTCGAGCGCTTCCTGCAATTGTGTGCAAACGACAATATTCAGGTATGCAACATCACGACGCCGGCCAATTATTTCCACGTATTGCGCCGTCAAATGCTGCGTCCATTCCGCAAGCCGATGGTGATTATGACGCCAAAATCGCTGCTGCGGCATCCTTTGGCTAAAAGCTCTTCGGATGAATTTTTGGGCAAGCACCAATTCCGCCGTATTGTGTCAGACACGACCGAAATTGACGATGCCAAGATCAAGCGTTTGGTCCTGTGCAGCGGCAAGGTTGCGTATGATCTGCTGCAGAAGCGTGACGAGGCAAAGCAGAAGGATGTGTCTATTGTGCGCATCGAGCAGCTTTATCCCTTCCCCGGCAATCCCCTGGCGATCCGGCTTGAGCGTATGAAAAATCTGGAAACCGTAGTCTGGTGTCAGGAAGAGCCGAAGAACAATGGCAGCTGGCATTTTCTGCAAGACCAGATCGAAGACGCTCTGACCGAGGCCGGTCATGCTGGCAAACGTCCGGTTTACGCCGGACGCGATGCGGCGGCCTCGCCTGCAACAGGTTTTGCCAAACGCCACCTCCAACAACAAGAACGCCTGGTCGCTGACGCGCTGGGCCTGTCACAAGACTAGACCTTTCAAGGTTCAAGGAAACCTATCATGGCTACTGAAATCACTGTCCCCGCCCTTGGCGAATCCGTAACCGAAGCCAGCGTTGGCGAATGGCTGAAACAGCCGGGCGAAGCAGTCGCGGTTGATGAACCGATTGCTAGCCTAGAGACGGATAAGGTCGCGGTTGACGTGCCCTCACCCGTCAATGGCGTCTTGTCAGAGCATAAGGTTGCCGTTGGCGACACGGTTGAGGTTGGCGCTTTGCTCGCGCTGGTAGAGGAAGGTGCGGCTGCATCTGGCGGAGCGGCCAAACCTGCAGCAGCGAAGGCGGAAAGCGCGCCTGCTGCTGAAGCGCCTACGAGTGATGCATCACAGACGCTCTCTCCCGCTGTGCGCCGCGCAGTTCTGGAGCACGGGGTCGACCCCAGCACAATCAAAGGCACAGGCAAGGATGGCCGCCTGACCAAGGAAGACGTGATCGCTGCGGCGAAGAACAAGCAAAGCGGCGCAGCGCCCGCTCCGGCCGTTGATGCGCCTGCGGGCAGCGCACCTGCCGCTGCAGGACGCAACACAGAGCGCGTCAAAATGACCCGCATGCGCCAAACAATCGCCAAGCGTCTGAAAGGCGCACAGGAAGAAGCCGCGCTGCTCACCACTTTCAACGATGTCGATATGACAGCGGTGATTGAGGCGCGCGGCAAATACAAAGATATGTTTGCCAAGAAGCACGATATCAAATTGGGCTTCATGGGGTTCTTCGCAAAGGCAGCCTGCCTAGCGCTGAAAGACGTACCCTCGGTAAACGCCTATATTGAAGGCGATGAGGTCGTTTATCACGACTATGTCGATATTTCTGTGGCTGTGTCTGCGCCCAATGGCCTCGTCGTGCCGGTGATCCGTGACTGCGACAAAAAGGGCTTTGCCGGAATTGAAAAAGACATCGCTGATTTCGGTGCGCGTGCGCGTGACGGATCGCTGACCATGGCCGATATGACCGGCGGCACTTTCACTATTTCGAACGGCGGTGTGTTTGGTTCGCTGATGTCGACGCCCATCATCAATCCGCCGCAATCCGCGGTACTTGGCTTGCACCGGATTGAAGACCGGCCTGTTGCCATCAACGGCGAAGTTGTGATCCGTCCGATGATGTATATCGCCTTGTCTTATGACCACCGCTTGATCGATGGGCGCGAGGCAGTGACAGCTCTGAAAATCATCAAGGATGCGATCGAAGATCCGACCCGCATGCTGATCGACCTTTAAATCCAAAACTGCTCGGGAGGCAGAAACTATGCGCAATTTGAAAACACCCCTCATCCTTGGTTCACTGGTATTTGCGTTGTCCGCTTGCGGCGGCGGCGACCCTGAGCTCGAAGCCAAAATCGCTGAGAATTTCTCAAAGCAAATGTATGGCTCTTGCTCGATGAATTACGCCGGTTCAGACGTAACCGCTGAACAAAAAGAAGCGGTCTGCAATTGCGTTGCAGAAGGCATGGTTGAAGCAACCGATTTGCCAAGCGACGGCATGGGCGAACGCGCCAAAATCGATCAAGATGAATACAAATCCATCACCAGCGAATGCGAGGCGAAATCTGGCGTCTCTGCAACGGCTGAAGGCTAAAAGACCTTAAGGAACTCCCCCATGGCTGACCATTCCTACGATTACGACGTTCTTGTCATTGGCGCAGGCCCGGGCGGCTATGTCGCGGCAATCCGTGCAGCGCAATTGGGCCTCAAAGTGGCCTGCGCAGAGGCGCGTGAAACATTGGGCGGAACCTGCCTCAACGTGGGCTGTATCCCTTCCAAAGCTTTGCTGCATGCATCGGAATATTTCGATGCAGCGGCTAATGGCACGATGGCGGACATGGGTATTGAGGTGAAGCCAAAGCTCGACCTTGTCAAAATGCATGGGCAGCGTCTGGATGCGGTGGATGGCCTGACCAAGGGCATCGAATTCCTATTCAAAAAGAACAAAGTAACTTGGGTCAAAGGCCTCGCGTCCTTCCAAGATGCGCACACCGTCAAAGTCGGATCAGAAACGGTCACGGCAAAGGATATTGTGATCGCCACCGGCTCCTCCGTCACGCCATTGCCCGGCGTTGATGTGGACAATGACAAGGGCATTATCGTCGACAGCACTGGCGCGCTTGAACTTGCCAAAGTCCCCAAGAAAATGGTCGTCATCGGCGGCGGCGTGATCGGTTTGGAGCTCGGGTCTGTGTGGAACCGTCTGGGCGCCGAGGTCACTTGCGTTGAATTCCTCGATGAAATCTTGCCCGGCATGGATGGCGATATTCGCAAAGATTCTCGCAAGATCTTTAAGAAGCAAGGCATCGACTTTAAGCTCTCCACCAAGGTCACCGCCGTCAGTGTTAAAGGCAAGAAAGCTGTCCTCACGCTAGAGCCTGCTGCAGGAGGCGATGCAGAAACTATGGAAGCGGACTGCGTCCTGGTTTCCATCGGTCGGCGTCCCAACACTGACGGGCTTGGCCTCGAGAATGTCGGACTTTCCACCAATAAGCGCGGTCAGATTGAAACCAATCACGACTTCCAGACCAGCGCGCAAAACATCTGGGCCATCGGCGATTGCATTCCCGGCCCCATGCTCGCCCATAAGGCCGAGGATGAAGGCATTGCCGTGGCGGAAAACATCGCTGGCGAGACCGGCATTGTAAACCATGATGTCATCCCAAGCGTCGTCTACACACTGCCCGAAATTGCCGGTGTTGGCCTGACAACTGAGCAAGCCATTGAACAAGCGGGCGGCGATAAGAAAGCCGTAAAAGTTGGCAAATTCCCGATGATGGCGAACAGCCGCGCAAAGACCAATCACGAGCCAGATGGCTTTGTGAAAGTCATTGCCGATGCTGAAACAGACCGCGTGCTCGGCGTTTGGGCGATTGCCAGCGTTGCCGGTACGATGATCGCAGAGGCAGGCATTGCGATGGAATTTGGCGCAACGTCAGAGGATATCGCCTACACTTGCCATGCGCACCCGACCCATGCCGAGGCGATGAAAGAAGCGGCAATGGCGGTCACTGGAAAACCTATCCATATGTGAATTGATCCTCTCTCCTGACAAGCCTAAGCTGCCCATCAGGAGAAAGAAATATGGCCTATCCCAAACTGACCGAGCAGCCCGGCGCGCTTGAAACCGCTGCCGCTGTTAAAGCGGGCGAAATGTCGCCGCTGGAATCGGTTCAGGCGGCAATTGCGCGCATTGAAAAGCTGGATATTCATGTGAATGCTGTGGTCGTCTGCGATTTTGAGCGGGCGCTGGACACAGCGCGGGCCATGGATAGGAAATCACCTTCCGCTGATCAGCTGTTGTTTGGCGTGCCGATGACGGTGAAAGAAAGCTTCGATATTGCGGGGCTGCCGACCACATTTGGTCATGCGAAATTTGCGAGCAATATTGCCAAGCGCGATGCCAAAATGGTGCGCCAGTTAAAGGCGGCGGGCGCAATCATTATTGGCAAAACCAATGTCCCGATTGATCTGTCCGATTGGCAAAGCTTCAACGCCGTCTATGGCCGCACCAATAATCCGTACAACCACGATCATTCACCCGGCGGCTCCTCTGGCGGTTCTGCCGCCGCGGTCGCATCAGGCATGGTCCCTTGCGAAATCGGCACAGACATTGGCGGATCGGTGCGTGTGCCTGCACATTTCTGCGGCGTTTGGGGGCATAAGCCAAGCTGGGGATTGCTCTCCAAACATGGCCACGACCACCCTGCTCTGGGCGGGAAAGACGCCCATGATGGAGCCCTTTCTGTGGCAGGGCCGCTTGCTCGGCATGGCGCAGACATAGAAGCCATAATGCGGCTCACCTCGCAAGTGCCCTTAACCGCTAAGCCCAAACCGCTGAAAGAATGCAGGCTATTGCTGGCGCTGGATTATCCCGGTGCACCTGTGGATGCGGCTGTGGCTGGCCCGATTGAAGCTGCCGCCGCAGAGCTGGAAAAGGCTGGCGCTCGCATCGACCGCACCAGCGACCTGTTGCCTGATCTGGCTCAGCAGCAGGCCGATTACCTCCGCATGCTCAACACGGCGATGGCGCGCGGTGCGCCCGCCCCCAATGGCACACGCGCCACGGCCAGCGATTGGTTCGATCTGCTCGATGCGCAGGCCCGCAATGAGCTGGCATGGGAAGCTTTGTTTGAAACCTATGATGCGGTGCTGTGCCCGCCTGCCCCTGTGCTTGCGGTTCCGCACACAGATGGCCCGGTTTTCCAAACCACGATCCGTATCAATGGTGAGGATGTTGAGGCTTCACGCGGGCTTGCTTGGGCAGGTATCGCAACTTTCCCCAATTTGCCGGGAACAGTGCTGCCAATCGGTGAAAGCGGCGGACTACCTTGCGGTTTGCAAGTCATCGCACCGCGCTGGCGCGACCTTGATGGAATTGCGATTGCGCGCGGCATTGATGCCATCGTCAATGGATAGCTTGGCCATAAGATGACGCCCCCAATCGCCCTTGTTCCTGCTCTCACCCCCGTGCTCGACGTGCTCGACTACGCGGGCCTTGCGGTGTTCGCACTGACAGGAGCCTTGCTGGCGGCGAAAGAAAAGCAGACCTTCGTGACGGTCGCGTTCTTTGCGCTAGTGACCGGCGTTGGCGGCGGCACTGTGCGCGATTTGCTGATCGGTGCGCCGGTGTTTTGGATTGAGGATGCGTGGATTGCGGCGGCATGTTTTGCCGTGGCGCTGATCGCTTGGTTTACGCCGGTGCGCTGGTGGGAAGGCAAATTGCTCGACTTTGCAGATGGCGCAGGGCTGACCGCTTATGCCGTTCTGGGCAGCGCGAAGGCTATGTCATTTGGTGTGCCGCCCGTACCAGCCGTCTTGATGGGCATCATCACTGGCTGTGTCGGAGGGATTATCCGCGATGTCGTAGCGGGCCGCCCGTCTATCATAATGCGGCCAGAGCTATATGTGACTGCCGCCGCGTTTTCCGCCGTTCTAACGGTGGGCGGCATGCTCGCCAGCCTGCCCAACCTATGGGTGTGGGCAGCAGCGTGGCTGGCTGGATTTACTCTGAGGAGCGCAGCGATACGGTGGGAGATTGCGCTTCCCACCTACCGCGAACGGAGCGCCCCTTAGCGAAGGTTTACTGCCCTGCTTGAGCGACGCGAGTGCGAACCTGCGGCGCTTCGGCCTCAGCTTCATTCAGCAATGGACCGCCGGGATAGGCAGCGCGCTGCTGGGTTTGCTCTGGCGTATAGCGCGGCTCACCATAAGTGGTGGCGGCCTGCTCATAACGCGTGTTTTGCGCTTGCGGAGTTTGCTGAGCCGCTTCGTTGCGTTCTGCACGCTCCCAAGCCGCTGCATAGCGATCATTGCTCCACTGACGATTTTGCGCTGGGGCGGATGCAGGAGCCGCATTTTGCGCAGAATAATTGCTGCCATAGGCAATATTTTCAATCTTGCCATTTTGGTCGATCTGGCAGGAGAAGCCTTCGCCATTGTAGATCGTGCCGTTCACCTGCCAACCGCCTGCATTGCGGCTGACATTGTCGACACGGTCAACGCGCACATCACGCTCAATCGAGCCAACACAGCGCGATACGGCATTGTCGATGCCGCGTGTCCCTTGAGAAGTGGAAGAGCCGCGGCGCGGCGCGCTTTCGCGAGGATAATCGCGTGTTTCGCGGCGGTAATCGCGATCACGCCGCTTATTGTTCGATGCTGCACTAGCGACCGCCGCAATAGTTCCCAGCACAAGAATACCGCCAATCACATCGCCAGCATCAACGCGGCCGCGGCGGTGGCGGCGCCAACGGTGATGCTCCGCATTGGCTTCTTCGGCTTCAAAATCACCGATCATATCCACGGGCATTTGCACAGAAGCGCTCGGCATTTCAGCCGCGAGCACAGGAGTGGCAGCCATAGATGCCGCAGCAGCGAGACCTAAGGTGGAGGCGGAAGTCTTGAAAATACGGGCCATAATGCGTGCGACCTTTCATAAAACAGCTAATATTGAGCGGCTTATGCGCCATGCTGTATGTCTTTAGGCTGAACCAAAGTTTAGCGGCCTATTCCTAACAACTCCCCAACTCAGGCAAAACGAAGAAACGCCGAGCATTGCTGCTCGGCGCTCCCCATCCTGGTGGTGGCAGGATGTCTGTTTCGCTTTATTGCGCGGCGATTACAGGCCGCGAATGCCGCGGAAGTTCACCTGTGGGCGGCTGCCCCGCTCGACATAGCAAGTAAACTTGCCGCGATCGGCCCGGCTTCCGCGATTGTAATAACCATAACCGCGGTCATCATGACGGTAGCGATCATTGTAACGGTGGCCGTTATTTGCGCCGCGGTAACCGCGCGCTCCATCGACAACCATCCGGCCTTTCACCTTCCAACCATAGCGAGTGCTTTCTACATCACGGATCCGCGTCACATCAGCGAAGCGATATCCGGCGCGTTTGGCCCGGCGCTCCGCGACACGGACACAGCGTTCCACTGCGGCGCGGGGGTTGCCCTGGCTGTAATAATTGTTTGAGCGATAATTCCGGTCACGATAGCCGCGTTTATTGCCTACAGACGAGGCCACAGCGGCGATGCCGCCCAGTATCAGTGCGCCGGCAATGATATCGCCTGCATCGACACGGTCGCGGTGATTGCCCGCATATGCCGGAGCAGCAGAAGTCATTGCCATCGCGCCAGCCGCGACGGTTCCAGCTATTGCTTTGGTAATGGTCTTCATCAGTTTCATCCTTCTGATTTGCTAGCCTGGAACGGGATGTCCCGACTGCAATTACAGTGATAGATGAACTGGAGTGAGGTGAGCCTGAATTCCCTTGTCAGACAGCGTTCAGGAAACTGGCACCTTTTCTGAACGCTTAGTCGTTTGCCGAGGGGCTCACTTATCGTCTGGCACGGTTAAACCGGTGAATTTGGCCAGAAAAGACAAGATATCTGCGCCCTCTTCAATGGCTTTATCCGTTGGTTTGCCCGAGCCATGCCCTGCCCGCGTCTCAATTCGGATAATATGCGGCTTGTCGCCAAGGTCGGCGGCTTGCAATGCGGCGGCATATTTAAAGCTATGAGCGGGCACAACGCGGTCATCCGTGTCTGCCGTGGTCACCAATATGGCGGGATAGTCCGTGCCGCTCTTAATGTTGTGATAGGGCGAATAGCTCCGCAGCAGCTTCCAATCCTTCTCGCGGTCAGGATAGCCGTAGTCATCCACCCAATAGCGCCCAGCGGTCCAGCGGTTGAACCGCAGCATATCCATCACGCCAACAGCGGCGTGAGACGCATTGACCAGATCGGGCCGCTGATTGGTCACGGCGCCGACCAGCAATCCGCCATTGGAGCCGCCTTGGATCGCGAGGCCATTTGGCGTGGTGTAACCCTCAGCTTTCAAGAACTCGCCAGCCGCGATAAAATCATCAAAGCTGTTCTGCTTGTTTTCGCGCCGGCCGCCATCGTGCCATTCCTTGCCATATTCACCGCCTCCGCGAATATTGGCCAGAGCGAACACGCCGCCCGCCTCCATCCATGCCATGCGTGTGGCGGAAAATGCCGGGGTCAGCGAAATATCAAACCCGCCATAGCCATAAAGCAATGTCGGTGCGGCAGCTTTCGCTGCAGCCAGTGATTTCTTGCGGACGATGAACATGGGCACTTTGGTGCCATCTTTGGAGGCAAAGAAGCGCTGCTCCACCGCATAATCATCAGGCTCAAAGGTGAGCTCTGGGCTGGCAAAGAGCGATGTTTCCCCCGTTTCCAAGTTTAACCGGTAGATTGAACTCGGGCGGTTAAAGCTAGTGTAGCTGTAGAATGTCTCTGGATTGCCCGCTTTGCCGAGGAAACCGCCTGCGGATCCCAATGAGCCCATCTCAATCTGACCGACATGCTTGCCCGTCAGATCAAACAATAGAGCATTGGAGGCAGCATCTTTCAAATATTCCACCACCAAACGGTTGCCGACGATGGAAGCGCCCGAAATCGGCTGTTCTTTTTCATCGATCAATGTTGTCCATTCCGGCTTGTCTGCATCCATATCGATGGACACGATGCGGAATTTTGGGGCGCTTTGATTGGTGACAAAATAGAGCGTGCCATCGACGCTATCGATCAGGTTCCACTCATTCTCAAAACCAGAGACCAGCGGGATGGTCTCCCATCCTTTGGTCTCGCGCTTTTCCAAATCGACCAAATGCACAGATTGCCGCGCTTCTGTGCCGACGCGGCTGCTCATAACCAGCCAGCGCCCATCTTCTGTGGTTTGGGCCGCATGACCCAATTCCTTATTGGAAGGGGTTGCGAACACTTGCTCATCTGCGCTTTGATCCGTGCCAATGCGGTGGAAATAGACCGTCTGGTTGAAGTTTTGCGCTTGGAAGTCCTGGCCTTCTTGCGGCTCTGGAAAGCGCGAATAGAAATAGCCTTCATTGCCGAGCCAAGCGATCCCGCTGAATTTGGCCCAGCGCACATCTTGGCTTTCCACCACGCCGGTTTCCACATCCAATACGCGGATGATACGCCAATCGGTTCCGCCATCTTGAACACTGTAGGCGAGCTTTGATCCGTCTTCAGACGCGACCCAGCCCGCAAGCGCGGTGGCGCCATCATCGGCCCAAGCGTTTGGATCAAGCAGCAAACGGCGTTTGCCTTCAAGCCCGTCTTGAACAAACAATTGCGACTGGTTCTGCAGGCCTGAATTGCGGGTGTAGAAATAACGCTCACCGGCTCTGCGCGGAATGCCAAAGCGTTCAAAGTCGAGCAGTCCGCCGATCTTTTGTTTGAACCATGCATTGCCTTTGAGGCCTTCTAAATAACCCTCGGTCACAGCATTCTGGCGCGAAACCCAATCGGCGACCTCTTCGCTATTGCGAACATCCTCTTCCAACCAGCGATAGGGATCGGCAACAGCCTCGCCAAAGAACGTCTCAACAACCGGATCTGTGCGGGTTTCGGGGTATTGAGGCAATTTGGCATTCTCCGCAGATAGGGGCGCAGATAGAGGAGCGGTCATGAGGCTTGCAGCAACAAGCGCCAGATAAGGAGCACGGATCATAGGGTTGGAAACTCGCTTAATGTTCAGGTCAATCGGTCGTTGATTTGCGCGGCGCCTAAAGCGCTGCCAACACATCGCGGGTAAAGCCGATGATGTCAAAGCGGGCAGCGCCAGGGTCTTCGCCGCGCCGCACGATAACCACATTCTTACTGGGCACGATCACGATAAATTGCCCGCGGCGGCCCGCTGCATAGAAAGTATCCTTGGGCACGCCTTCGGATTTGTTCATCAGCCAAAAGCCTGCGCCATAACCAGCTTTGCGCCCCTGTGGTTGAGGGCCGCTTGGCGACGAGACATAATCACGCCAGTTTTCGGGCAGCACTCTTTCAGCATTTTCATCATCGCCTTGGCGCAAACCGACAATTCCGTCATCCAGATAGAGCTGGCCCAGCTTCGCCAAATCGCGCGCAGTTGACCACACTTGGCTGGAAAGGATGTAATCGCCGCGAATATCGGTTTCGGCCACCGTATGCCGCATGCCGGCTTTCTTGAAAAACTCCGCTGGCTTATAATAGCTGATGTAATTGTCGATCGCCTTCACAGCCATCAACGAATCATTGTTGGCATAACGGAACACTGTTCCCGGCTTATGGATCAGCGGCCATCCCGTGGCCGTTTCGTTAACGGTCGAACCGCCCCAATACAGCCCTAAGCTGCGATTGCCCGGCGTATCGGTGTAGCGCCCCGATGCCATGCGCAGAAGGTTATCGAGCGTGATGGCATTGCGCGGTTCCGCGCTGCCGCCTTGCCGCCAATAGTTCATACCGACCGGTTCATTCACATCCGCCTCGCCCTCGTGAACCGCGACGCCGACCAAAGTCGCAGCGATGCTTTTAGCGACCGACCATGTGCGCTGGGGCGTGCCTGCACTAAAGCCAGGCGCGTATCTTTCCCCCCACGTCGTACCATCTTCACTTATCAGAACCGCCGTAGTTCGTGTGCCTTGGCCGTATGCTTGTGCAAAGGCCGCATCCACTGTCTCGCCGAATCTAGGGCTGCGGTATCCACGTTCTGGCACAGAGGGGTGGAGCAAATCCATCTTGATTGGCTCATCCGGCTTGGTCCAGCTTTCTGAGGTGCCGATTGGCAGTGCTGAGCATCCGCTTTCGTGGAAGAATGCAGCAATCCTCGGGGGCATTTGCGCGTCCCAATCCACTGCGACATGGGCGATCTGACCCGACGGGCGCCGAACAATTTCATATTCGAGCTCATCAACAATCGCGTCGAGCGGCTTCTGGATGCCCCTCAGCTCCAATTCCTCAACGCTTTCCGGCGTACGCTTGGTCCGGTTTCTCTCCGCAATCCCAATCGCACTGCATAGCATCAGCGCCTTGTAACCGGCGGCCAAGGCTCGATCATATTTGCCGTCAAGTGTGTCCTGCCTTGATTGCGCCGCAGCGGGTGTTGATAGGGTGAATGCAGCGGCTGCAGCGGCTAAAAGCGTTTTTCTCATGAATCTGAGTTTAAACCCACGCGCCCAAAAGAAAAGGGGCCAGCAGATCGCTCTGCCAGCCCCTTCAAATATCGTTGATTGAGCCGCGCTTACGCAGTCGCTTCAGCCAATTCTTCTTCTTCCGCATTCATGACAGGGCCGCTGTCTTGGCCCTTTGCGTCTTCGTCGCGGTCGACCAACTCGATGATGGCCATTTGCGCGCTATCGCTGGCACGGTAGCCGGCTTTAATAACGCGGGTATAGCCTCCATCCCGGTCTGAATAACGCTCAGCCAGAATGTCGAACAATTTCTTCAACTGTGTTTCGTCGAGCAGACGGCTTTGCGCCAGACGGCGGTTCGAAAGACCGCCACGCTTGGCCAAAGTGATCAGCTTCTCAATGTAAGGACGCAGTTCTTTCGCCTTTGGCAAAGTGGTCTGAATTTGCTCATGCTTGATGAGAGCAGCAGACATATTGCGGAACAAAGCCTTGCGGTGGCCCGATTTACGGCTGAGTTTACGTTGTGAAAGTCCGTGACGCATAATCTATTCCTTTATGTGCGCACCCATAAGCGGGAACGCGTTTGAAAAGGGCCCGTATAAGGTAGCCCAGTGCTGGCGGCGCTTTCTCAAAACCTGATTGGCGCGCCGCCGGTACCGTGTTTAGCCGAGAAGTTCTTGTTCGAGCTTCTTAGCCATTTCTTCGATGTTTTCAGGCGGCCAACCCGGAATATCCATTCCGAGACGGAGACCCATGCTAGACAACACTTCCTTGATTTCGTTCAAGGACTTGCGGCCAAAGTTTGGCGTACGCAGCATCTCGGCTTCGGTCTTTTGCACCAGATCGCCGATATAGATGATGTTGTCGTTCTTGAGGCAATTGGCCGAACGCACTGACAATTCCAATTCGTCGACCTTCTTGAGAAGGTAACGGTTCAATTGGTTTGCATCGTCTTCTTGCGGGGTCGCGGCTTGGCCAATCATTGCTGATTGCGGCTGCGGCACACCATCTTCGAAGTGTACGAACAATGTCAGCTGATCCTGAAGAATGCGCGCAGCGTAAGCCACAGCGTCTTCTGGAGTGACTGTGCCATCGGTTTCAACGTTCAGCGAGAGTTTGTCATAGTCGAGCTCTTGGCCAACGCGCGCATTATCCACTTTATAGCTGACCTGACGAACAGGTGAATAAAGCGAGTCGACCGGAATAAGACCAATCGGCGCATCAGCAGGACGGTTTTGAACCGCAGGCGCATAGCCTTTGCCAACGTCAGCGGTCAGTTCCATGTTGAGCGTCGCGCCCTCATCCAAGTGACAGATCACGAGATCTTTGTTCATCACTTCAATGTCGCCGGTAACAGCGATGTCGCCCGCTTTCACTTCGGCAGGACCAGTTTTGGAAAGCTGCAAGCGTTTCACGCCTTCGCCTTCCATTTTCAAAGCAATTTGCTTCACGTTCAAAACGATGTCGGTGACATCTTCGCGAACACCGGCCAGCGATGAGAATTCGTGCAGCACGTTCTCAATCTTGATCGATGTAATCGCAGCACCCTGAAGCGAAGATAGCAGAACGCGGCGCAAAGCATTGCCGAGTGTCAAGCCAAAGCCGCGCTCAAGCGGTTCAGCGACAAACGTAGACTTACGGCCTTTATCCCCGCCCTCTTTAATCTCGAGAGTGTTGGGCTTCTTAAGTTCCTGCCAGTTCTTGATATTGACGGACATGGATTTCCCCTGGATTTAAATCATCAGTGAAGGATCGGCTTGGCCATTTGGCCGCGGCGCTGATCCTGTGGGACTTATTTGGCGGCAGATTGCTCTGTCGCCAGAAAGCTACGGATCAGACGCGGCGACGTTTCGATGGCCGGACCCCATTGTGCGGGATCGAGGTGACATCGCGGATCGAAGTGATCGTGAAGCCAACAGCTGCAAGACCGCGCAATGCGCTCTCACGGCCCGAACCTGGCCCTTTCACTTCAACTTCCAACGTGCGCACACCGTGCTCAGCAGCTTTCTTGCCAGCGTCATCCGCTGCAACCTGCGCTGCATAAGGAGTAGACTTGCGGCTACCCTTAAAGCCCATCGTACCGGCGCTGGACCAGCTAATCGCATTGCCCTGTGCATCGGTGATGGTGATCATGGTGTTGTTAAAGCTGGCGTTGATGTGCGCAACGCCGCTTGAGATATTTTTCTTGTCGCGTTTTTTAACCCGACCTGCTTCGCGTGCCATTATACGTATTCCTTAAATATACGAGAGAAGACAGGGAAAACCACTGAGCTTGGCCGCCATTTTGGCAGCCAGCAAAATGATTACTTCTTCTTCCCAGCAATCGGCTTAGCCTTACCCTTGCGGGTGCGGGCGTTGGTGTGGGTGCGCTGACCGCGAACGGGCAGACCATTGCGATGACGAAGACCGCGATAAGACCGAAGGTCCATCAGGCGCTTAATGTTCATCGCAGTTTGGCGACGCAGATCACCCTCAACGGTGTGTTCTGCATCAATCGCTTCGCGGACTGAAAGAACTTCAGCATCGCTCAGGTCTTGAACCCGGCGGCTGTGATCAATGCCAAGCTTATCAGCGATTTGCACCGCAGTTGTTCGGCCAATTCCGTGAATATATGTGAGCGCGATAATTACGCGCTTATTTGTGGGGATATTTACCCCGGCAATACGAGCCACTTACTTCTCCATGCTCCACAGAGATTTACAGGTTACACAGCGCGTGTCGCTGCGGCCTTATCTCCATCTCAACGCTTCCAAACATTCGATAAAGTCTCCAAGGCCAAAACGGCAAAAGCCCGGATGAGCGCACATCTATGAAAAGCTGCTGCCTGCCGGACCGTTCGAGACTGTCGAATGAAAGGCGCGCTTAAGACGATTCGTCGCCCTCGTCAACCGCGAATCCGTTCGGTGTAAAATGGGGTAAACTCCTAAGACCCGGTTGATTTTTGCGTTATACAGTATTCGCAATGAAAAAGGGGCCTTTCCTATTTGGCGGAAATATAGCCGCTTCGCTACTGTGTATAGCAATCGCTTTGTCTTGCCTGTTACCCAGCGTTGCCCATGCAGGTCGAATAGAAGCGGGGACTTTTGTAGCGCACGATACTTTGGGAACAAACCGCACACCCGATTTCGTTTCATTTCAACAGACTTTTGACACACCGCCGATTGTTATCATTCTACCCTCTCAAACAGGCGCCAACTCCGCAACGGTCACGGTTCAGAATGTCACCACGACTGGCTTTGACGAATTGATCGTGGAGCCTGACAATTGGGATGGCCGTCACCTTGCTATGACCGTCCATTATGTTGCTGTCGAACCAGGCCGCCATGTTCTGCCCGATGGTCAAATCATCGAAGCTGGCTTGCACTCCACCACCACTGTGCAATTTGGAACAGGTTTTACGGGCGGCACCACTGGCTGGGACACGGTGAATTTCAGCAGTTCGTTGCCGAATACACCAACCATTTTGCACCACCTCCAAACCACCAATAGCGAGACAAGCAACGTTGCTAACGCTGCGTCTCGGCCTCATATTACATCCATCGCCCAAAGCCCTTCATTGACCGGATTTCAGCTTGCCATCGACCGCAGTCAGGCAAACAGCGGCCCCTTCCCCAGCACAGAAGTCATTGGTTGGATCGCATTTCCGTCAGGAGGTAGCGGTGATTTCCCCAATACCGCAGGCACGGCAATTGATTGGAGCGCCACAACCACAGGCTTCAATATTCGCGGTTGGGATGACGGTTGTACGGCCAATCCAACTGGCATCAGCACTGGCACATCTATTGTCGTAGCCAAGAAACTATCGCGCAGGAATGATGATGGCGGCTGGCTCCGCTATTGCGCGATCAGCTCCAATTCCGTCACTCTGCGCGTGGATGAAGACCGCGATCAGGATACAGAACGCAATATCGCCGCAGGCGATGCAGAGCGTGCCGCGATCGTTGCCTTCAGCCAAGCCTTCCATGCCAATCTCGCCGCGGATTTGACCACATCCAAGGTCAAGTTTTCAACCTCAGGCACCTATGCTGATTTCGAACTGCCAGGCGCTTTGGTCGAATATCAAATCAATGTGACCAATGAGGGCAACGCTCCGCCCAATTACGACACTGTCGAGGTGACAGACGCTCTACCCCGAGAGCTTGCTCTGGTGGTGACCGACTTTGCCGCGCCGGGAAGCGGGCCTGTACAATTTACCGATGGGTCGCCAGCGACAACTTTGACCTGTCCGTTCGTGTCATTGGCCAACACAGGGGATTGCATTGCCTTTTCGATAGATGGAAGCGACTTTAGCTACGTGCCGACAGATAGCGGAGACGGCACTGATCCAGCAGTAACCCATATTCGCGTGACACCAACCGGCGCGATGCGCGGGGATACCGGCAGTGGCGATCCGAATTTCGAACTGCGGCTGCGCGCCCGTATTAAATAGACGCGCAGCCCTTTATGCAGTTGTTGTGAGGGCTAGACGACGCCGAAAGCGAGCATAGCGTCTGCGACCTTCTTAAAGCCTGCGATATTCGCACCCTTCACATAGTCAACGTGGCCATCATGCTCGCCATATTCGACGCATTTCTCGTGGATGCCTTCCATAAGTTCGGTCAGCATCTCGCCAAGGCGTTCGTGGTTCCAGCTGATGCGCTCTGAGTTTTGGCTCATTTCCAAGCCAGACACAGCCACGCCGCCAGCATTCGCCGCTTTGCCTGGGCCGTAGAGGATCTTGGCATCGTGGAAGACTTTCACACCCTCCAGCGTCGTAGGCATATTCGCGCCTTCTGACACGGCCTGAACGCCGTTCTTAACCAGCGATGCCGCTTCTGCTTCATTGAGCTCGTTCTGGGTCGCGCATGGCAAAGCCAAATCACAGGTCACATCCCAAGGGCGCTTGCCTTCATGGAAAGATGCCCCTTTGAACTCATCGCAATATTCGCTGATCCGGCCGCGTTTGACCGTCTTCAAATGCTTCACAAAGTCGATCTTTTCTTGGCTTATGCCGTCGGGATCATGGATGAAGCCGCCGCTGTCTGACAAAGTCAGAACCTTGCCGCCCAATTGCGTGATTTTCTCCGCCGCATGCGTTGCAACATTGCCCGAGCCAGAGATGACGGCGGTCTTGCCCTCAACCTCGTGGCCTGCGTGTTTCAGCATGTTCTGCATGAAATACACCGCGCCATAGCCAGTGGCCTCTGGGCGCATTTGACTGCCGCCATATTCTTGGCCCTTGCCCGTCAGAACGCCTTCCCAGCGATTGGTGATGCGCTTGTACTGACCAAACATATAGCCAATTTCGCGCCCGCCCACGCCAATATCGCCCGCTGGCACATCGGTGTCGGGGCCAATGTGGCGGTAAAGCTCTGTCATAAAGCTTTGGCAGAACCGCATAACTTCGCTGTCGGATTTACCGCGCGGGTTGAAGTTTGCCCCGCCCTTGCCGCCGCCCATTGGCAGACCGGTGAGCGAGTTTTTAAACGTCTGCTCAAAAGCGAGAAACTTCAGCACGCTTTCCGTGACCGAAGGGTGGAAACGAATGCCGCCCTTATAGGGCCCGATCGCATTGTTATTTTGAATGCGATAGCCGCGCTGAACGCGGATATTGTGATTGTCATCTTCCCAGCAAACACGGAAGGAAATGACGCGGTCCGGCTCTGCCATACGGCGCAGGATTTGGGCTGCGTGATACTCTTCTTTATCATCGATAAAGCCGTAAATATCTTGAGCAACCTCTTGGACCGCCTGAATAAATTCGGTCTGCCCCGGATTGCGTTTTTTCACACCTTCCATGAATGTCGAAAGATCGACGTGATCGGAAACTGCCATTGTATCTTCTCCTGATGCTTGCCCCCCACCATGGGTGAGGCCTGTTTGATACTTATGCGTCCCGTATCCCCAGCGCGCCTTATTGCGGTGCGTCTGGATTGTTCACTTTGTCATTTATTCCTCATCCAAAGCCTCAACCGCTTCAGTCAATTCAGCCATGCGGTCGGCGCTGGCCTCTGAACTGGCCTCTTCTTCAGAAGACGCCTCATCTGATGGCTCTACGGCCTCTTCCTGCGCGCCTTCAGCACTAGGCTCCGTCACAGTCGGCTCATCAATGCGGCCCAGCATCGCGGCTAGCGCGTTCAATTGCTGTGTCATCACACCGTCAACCGCTTTGGCAATCACCGGCACCTTGTAGCGCATGGCACCGCCCACCACATATTCAAACACGATCCGCGTGCCGCCGTCTTCGTTCGCGCCAATTGCAATGGTGAGAACGCCGGTCGCAGGTTCGCTTTGCAGGGGGCCTAGACCGCCGCGCATCCGCAGTACTTTTTCAGGGAATGCCTGAATGACGCGCAAATGCTCAACGCTGCCTTCTAGCGTGACTTCTTCAGAATCGGGGTCCTCGGGGATACGCTCACAGAAGCAACCGCCCGCTTGCGGGCGCAAGGTCAAATTCGCTGCATCGCCAGACCATGTGTGCGCCTTGTTCCACCATTTCGATGGAGAAATCAGCGCGAGCCAAACCGCTTTCGGTTCGGCCTCCACCACGGCAGTGTCACGCGTGACAAAACCCTTATCATCGGCCTTGGTGACTTTGGCTGAAATGGGCGCGGAAATGGATAAAGCTACGCCAGCGGCCAGCATCACAGCTGCGCCAAACAGACGTGCAGTGAGTTTTTGAATCATACCCTCCCCTTCTTCCCTCATGGTCTAGGCCAAGCAGAGGAGCGTGGAAAGTATCAATGCGACAGGTTTTGCCGTGATTTAGGCGAGGATCGCCTCAATCGAGCCGGTCACAGCGTCAATATCGGCCATGCCGTCAACGCGGGTTACGATATTGCGCGCTTCATAGCCGGGCAAAATCGGCGCCGTTTTCGCGCGATATTCTTCCATGCGCGTACGCACAGTTTCCTCATTATCGTCAGGGCGGCGCTTAAACTCAGTCGAACCGCAGCTATCGCAAACGCCCTCTTTCGTAGGCGCATTGGCCGTATCGTGATAAAGAGCGCCGCATTCCGCGCAGGAAAAACGGCCAGTGATACGCTCTACCAAAGCATCCACATCCACAGCCAGCTCAATCACGTGATCAAGGGTGCGTCCGTGTTGTGCGAGAATTTCATCAAGGCTACCTGCTTGCGCCTCTGTGCGGGGATAACCGTCAAAGATCGCGCCAGTGTCGCTGCCCAAAGCCTCTAGCTCGGCATCGATCAATTCCGATACGATTTCATCAGAGACCAACTCGCCAGCATCCATCACAGCCTTAGCCTTCAGCCCAACAGGCGAACCGGCCTTCACCGCTGCACGCAGCATGTCGCCAGTGGAAAGCTGCTTCATCCCATGATTTTCGACCAGACGAGCACTTTGCGTGCCCTTGCCGGCTCCCGGCGGTCCAAGCAAAATAATATTCATGAGCTAACAACTTCCCTCAAAGCTTAACTAATGCGCGTGTTTAGCGCTTGCGGCCCTTCAGCTTCGCCTTCTTGATCAACCCATCATATTGATGCGCGAGCAGATGCGATTGGATCTGACTGATCGTATCCACAGTCACATTGACCACAATCAGCAGACTGGTTCCGCCAAGGAACAAAGGAATGCCGGTTTGCGCAATCATATATTCTGGAACGACACAAACGACCGTCAGATAGATCGCACCAACCACGGTAATGCGGGTCAGAACATAATCGAGATAATCGGACGTGCGCTTACCCGGACGAATGCCTGGGATGAAGCCGCCGTTCTTCTTCAGATTGTCCGCTGTCTCCTCAGGGTTGAACACAACCGCTGTGTAGAAGAAACAGAAGAACACAATGCCCAGCGCATAGAGCGCCATATAGATCGGCTGACCATGTTGCAGGTATTGGTTGAGTGTAACAATGACACCGCCAACACCGCTTTCAGTGTCGACCGAATTACCGGCAAACTGAGAGATCGTCAGCGGCAAAAGAAGCAGTGAACTGGCAAAGATCGGCGGGATAACGCCGGCGGTGTTCAGCTTCAGTGGCAAGTGCGAGCGATCCGCCTGCATCATACCGCGCTGCGTTGCGCGCTTTGGATATTGGATCAGCAAGCGCCGCTGCGCCCGCTCGAAGAAGGAAATCCCCAAAATCAGCACCACGACCATAATGATAAAGCCGATGATGATGGTGGGAGAGATCGAACCAGTGCGGCCGCCTTCAAACAGGTTTGACGCAAAGCTTGGGAACTGTGCCACAATGCCCGCCATAATAATCAGCGATACGCCATTACCGATGCCGCGTGCGGTGATCTGCTCACCCAGCCACAGCAGGAACATGGTGCCGCCGACAAGGCTGATCACCGCGCCAATGCGGAACATATAGCCAGGATCAACTACCGCTTGAATGCCCGCAGAACTCGCGAAACTCTCTAGGCCAACGGCCAAGAAATACCCTTGAATGGTACACAGGAACACCGTGCCATAGCGGGTGTATTGGTTGAGTTTCTGCCGCCCCGCAGCGCCTTCTTTCTTCAGCGCCGCCAATGTCGGATGCAAGGCGGAGGCCATCTGCACCACAATCGAAGCGGTAATATAGGGCATAACGCCAAGCGCAATCAGGCTCATCCGCTCCAGCGAACCACCGGTGAACATGCTGAACATGCCGATGATGCCGCCCTGCAACTGGTCAGCCAGCTGAGAGACGCCCAGCGGATTGATACCCGGCAGCGGAATAAAGCTCAAAAAGCGGAAGACGATCAGCGCACCAATAGTGAACCAGATACGCTGGCGCAGCTCGGTGGCTTTCGAGAAATTGGCGAGGCTAAGATTGCTCGCGATAGAATCGGCGCGTGATGCCATTGTCTGTCCAGTATTCCCTTGTTGGGTGCCGGCAAAACCGGCTCAGACTGGTTAGATAGGGAGGCAAAGGCCCGATGTCGAACCCCTGCCCCCTAACTTTTTACTATCAGTCGGCTTTTTCGTCCGATTTTTGCGGTTTAGGTGCGGTCACTTCGACGCTGCCACCGGCCTTTTCAACCGCAGCAATCGCGCCTTTAGTAGCACCAGCAACGACGAATTTCGCCTTTGCTTTGATTTCACCCTTACCAAGCAGACGAACACCGTCTTTGCCGCCGCGAACAAGGCCGCAAGCACGCAATGCTTCTTCGGTGATGTCTTTTTTACCGTCGAGCTTCTTCGCATCGATGAACTTTTGGACCATGCCAATGTTCACTTCAGCGTAGTCTTTGCCGAATGGGTTGTTGAAGCCGCGCTTTGGCAGACGCATGTGAAGAGGCATCTGGCCGCCAGCAAAGCCTTTGATGGCTACGCCTTCGCGGCTCTTCTGACCCTTTTGACCGCGTCCAGCGGTTTTGCCTTTGCCTGAGCCAATGCCGCGTCCAACGCGCATACGGCCTTTGCGGGCACCTTCATTATCACGGAGTTCATTAAGTTTCATGTTTGCACTCGCTTTCGCTTCTGTTCGCGCTGAAAGAATGAGCGCCCGGCATGTGCTGCCGAGCGCCCGATAGATTTAGTCTACAATTGCCACCATGTGCGGCAGCTTTGCCAGAGTGCCGCGCACTTCTGGAGTGTCCTGAACTTCGACGACTTTGTGCATCTTGTTCAGACCCAGACCGATCAGCATTTGGCGCTGTTTGTCTGGGCGACGGATCGGTGAACCGATCTGTTTGATCTTGATCTTAGCCATGTGGGCTTACTCCGTTACAGCGGCAGCGTCTGCTTCCGCCTCGGTTGCGCTCGCACCGCCGCGACCCAGAAGGTCAGCAACTTTTTTGCCGCGACGCTGAGCCACAGACTTCGGTGAAGTCTGGTTTGTCAGCGCGTCAAAAGTGGCGCGGACCATATTGTAAGGGTTGGACGAACCGACCGATTTGGTCACGACGTCTGCAACACCCAGGCTTTCAAAAACGGCACGCATTGGACCACCAGCAATGATGCCGGTACCCGCTGGCGCAGACCGCACGGTGACTTTACCAGCGCCGAAACGGCCCTTGGCGTCATGGTGCAGAGTGCGGCCTTCTTTCAAAGGCACACGAACCATTTTTTTGCGAGCAGCTGCGGTTGCCTTGGTAATTGCCTCAGGCACTTCGCGTGCCTTACCCTTACCAAAGCCAACGCGGCCCGAGCCATCGCCAACTACGACGAGTGCCGCAAAGCCAAAGCGCTTACCGCCTTTAACCGTTTTCGACACGCGGTTGATGTGAACGAGTTTCTCGATGATACCATCATCTTCTTCCTCGCGGCGGCCACGGCCACCATCCCGTCCGCCGCGTCCACGGCCCTTGTTTTGTCCGCCGCGGTCATTGTTACCGCCGCGTCCACCACGTCCGCGCTTAGGCTCTTCAGCTGCTGGTGCAGCCGCAGGCGCTTCGGCAGCCGGTGCAGCTTCCGCAGCAGCAGGAGCTTCTTCAGCCTTAGGCGCTTCAGCAGGAGCCGCAGCTGTTTCTACAGGAGCAGCAGTTTCCGCTGTCGCTTCTGCTTCTGGTGCGTTCTTTTCATCAGCCATAATTAAAACTCCAGCCCGCCTTCACGAGCGGCATCGGCCAGCGCTTTCACGCGGCCATGGAACAGGAACCCGCCGCGATCGAAGACAACAGTGGTAACACCGGCCTTCTTTGCAGCTGCAGCGATATCCTTGCCAACCTTTTGCGCGGCATCAACATTTGCACCGGATGACTTCTCACCGAGTGTTGAAGCAGCTGCAACCGTAAGGCCATCTGCATCATTGATGATTTGCGCATAGATATGACGCCCAGTGCGATGCACTGAGAGACGAGGACGACCGCCAGCGCGATTGCGCAGTGCCGTGCGAACACGGCGGCGACGACGTTCAAAGAGAGAGAGCTTTGCCATCTTACTTCTTCTTCCCTTCCTTGCGGAAGACATACTCACCGCGATATTTGATACCCTTGCCTTTATAAGGCTCAGGCTTGCGCCAGCGGCGGATTTCAGCAGCGAACTGCCCTACCGACTGCTTGTCGCTACCGCTGATTTCAATCGTGGTTTGATCCGGCGTTTTCACTTCGAGGCCCTCGGGCACTGGAAGATTAACATCGTGACTAAAACCGAGCTGCAGGTTCAAGGTTTTACCCTGTGACTTGGCACGATAACCAACACCTGTGATTTCCAAAGTCTTGGAGAACCCTTCGGTCACTCCTTCGATCAGATTGGAAACCAAAGTCCGCTGCATGCCCCAGAAAGAGCGAGCAGTTTTGGTGTCATTGGCAGGCTTGACCTGAATTTCGTCACCTTCAACCGTGTAGTTGATGAAGTCCGAAAGACCCAAAGTAAGCTGCCCCTTAGGGCCCTTCACTGTAAGAGTGCCGTCTGCGATTGTGGCTGTGACCCCAGCAGGGATCGCCACCGCTTTTTTGCCAATCCGGCTCATTAGAAGACCTCCGCGAGAACTTCACCGCCGACGTTTTCTTGCCGTGCTTCATTGTCCGAGAGGACGCCGCGCGGGGTCGATACGATGGTGATGCCCAGGCCATTGCGCACCGTCGGCAGTTCTTTCGAACCCGAATAGACGCGGCGGCCAGGTTTGGAGACACGGGCAACATACTTGATAGCAGGTTCGCCCTCGAAATATTTCAATTCAATCCGCAATGCAGCGTGCTTGCCGCTATCATCAGGTGAGTAGCCACGGATGTAGCCTTCACGAGTGAGAACTTCGAGCACATTAGCGCGCAATTTGGACGCAGGTGAAAGGACGGAGTCCTTTTTCGCCTGCTGACCGTTGCGGATACGGGTGAGCATATCACCCAGTGGATCTGTCATAGCCATTGGTTAATTCCTCACCAGCTCGACTTAGTCACGCCAGGGACCATGCCGCGATTGGCAAGGTTCCGAAGCTCAATCCGGTTAAGACCGAACTTGCGATAATAGCCGCGCGGGCGGCCAGTGGTGGCACAGCGATTGCGCACGCGGGTCGGGTTACCGTTCCGCGGGATCTCTGCCATTTTCAAACGTGCAATCAGACGCTCGCCTTCTTCAAGGCTCTTGTCATCAGCAATCGCCTTCAATTTGGCATATTTCGCTGCATATTTCTTAACGAGCTTCTTGCGACGCTCGTTTTTGTTAATGGAACTCAGTTTCGCCATTGGACTTAAGCTCTCTGCTTTCGTGTTTCTGTCATGAGAAGCGGCTTACGCTGCTTCTTTTTCGGCGGTTTCTTCAACCGGGAACGGGAAGCCAAGGAGACGCAGCAATTCAAGCGCTTCCTCGTCTGTTTTCGCAGTGGTGGTCACAATAATATCCATGCCGCGAACGACATCGATTTTATCATAGCTGATCTCTGGGAAGACAATCTGCTCTTTAAGACCCATTGCGTAATTGCCGCGGCCATCGAAGCTTTTCGGGTTCACACCGCGGAAATCTCGAATGCGTGGCATGGCAATTGTTACCAGACGGTCCATGAATTCGAACATGCGATCCTTGCGCAAGGTAACCTTGCAACCGATCGGCATGCCTTCGCGCAGTTTAAACTGAGCGATCGACTTCTTGGCCTTGGTGATGACAGGTTTTTGACCTGCAATCAGTGCCATTTCTTCAGCGGCAATTGCCACTTTCTTTTTGTCCTGGCTCGCCTCGCCAACACCCATGTTGAGTGTCACTTTCTCGAGCTTTGGAACTTCCATCGCATTTTTATAGCCGAACTTTTCAGTCATCGCTTTCACGACGTCTGTGTTGTATTTGGCTTTGAGGCGTGGGGTATAATCAGCCATCGATAGTCTCCCCCGATTTTACTGCGACGCGAACCTTCTTGCCGTCCTTCTCTTCGAAACGGACGCGAGTTGGCTTGCCATCTTTCGGATCAGCAACCGCAACCTTGGAAATATCCATAGGAGCGGCAAAACGGTCGATGCCGCCTTGTGGGTTTTGCTGGCTTGGCTTGCGGTGACGCGCAGCTACGTTGATGCCTTCAACGACGATCTTGCCGTCCTTTGGAAGCACTTTTTCAACGGTACCAGTGCGGCCCTTATCCTTGCCGGACAGGACAACAACGCTGTCGCCTTTTTTGATCTTTGCAGAAGCCATTTTACAATACCTCCGGTGCGAGGCTGATGATCTTCATGAAGCCGCGGCCGCGAAGTTCGCGAACCACTGGGCCAAAGATCCGAGTGCCGATAGGCTCTTCGGTCTTATTCACAAGAACAGCGGCATTGCTGTCAAAACGGATGACGCTGCCATCGGCACGGCGAACATCCTTTTTGGTGCGCACGATGACAGCGCGATGAACATCGCCCTTCTTCACCTTTGCGCGTGGCTGGGCTTCCTTAATGGAAACCACGATCACGTCGCCAACGGAGGCAAACCGACGCTTAGACCCGCCCAGCACTTTAATGCACTGGACACGCTTTGCGCCGCTATTATCCGCGACTTCGAGATTGGATTGCATCTGGATCATAGATCCGTTTCCTTCTCACTGGCTTGCCAGAACACGTCTGGCAGTTCCTTCACGTCTACTAAATCAGTTGCTTGCCGCTTCAACGTCAAGATCGGCTTCCACCGCTTGCGTTCCGCCAGCATTCACTCGGTCGAGCACGGCCCATGTCTTTGTCTTAGAGATCGGTTTGGTCTCTTCGATGCGGACAGTGTCGCCGATACCATATTGGTTGGTTTCGTCGTGCGCGTGATACTTCTTCGAACGACGGATAATCTTCCCGTAAAGCGGGTGCTTAACCTTGCGTTCGACCTTCACGGTCACTGTTTTATCGGTTTTGTCAGAGGTGACAGTTCCGACGAGAATACGTTTAGGCATTGTCTACCCCTTATGCTTTCGCAGCCGCAGCAGATGCCGCGCGCTCGTTTTGAAGCGTTTTGATCTGAGCGATCTCACGGCGAACATGCTTGATCCGCGCCGGCTTCTCGAGCTGGTTGGTTGCAGCCTGAAAGCGCAGGTTGAACTGCTCTTTCTTCAGCTCGGTAAGCTGTTCGCTGAGCTGATCTTCACTCTTCGTGCGAAGGTCTTCTACCTTAGCCATTATTCACCTCCCAAGTGTGAGGTGTCGCCCAAACGAGCAACAACTTTGGTTTTAATCGGAAGCTTCATCGCAGCGCGTTCAAACGCTTCTGCAGCGAGCGGGCCGGGAATACCGTCAAGCTCAAACAGGATGCGGCCAGGCTTAACCCGTGCAGCCCAAAACTCGACAGAACCTTTACCTTTACCCTGACGAACTTCGGCAGGCTTTTTCGATACAGGAACATCAGGGAATACGCGGATCCATAGACGACCTTGACGGCGCATGTGACGCGTAATCGCACGGCGAGCCGCTTCGATCTGACGAGCAGTGATCCGCTCAGGCTCAAGAGCCTTCAGACCATAAGCGCCAAAGTTCAAAGTCGTGCCGCCTTTGGCGTCGCCCTTGATCTTGCCCTTAAAGGCCTTGCGGTACTTAGTTTTCTTCGGTTGTAGCATTGCTCTACCCTACCCTTAGCGAGCCGGACGGACGCCGGAAGTTTGCGCTTCCATCATCAGCCGATCTTGAGCGGTTGGATCATGGGCGAGAATCTCGCCTTTGAAGATCCAGCATTTAATGCCGATGATCCCGTAAGCGGTCAGCGCTTCGGTTTCAGCATAATCGATGTTTGCACGCAGTGTGTGAAGTGGCACGCGGCCTTCGCGGTACCATTCGACACGTGCGATTTCAGCGCCGCCGAGACGGCCACCGCATGTGATCTTAATGCCTTCAGCACCAAGACGTAGAGCGGATTGCACAGCGCGCTTCATGGCGCGGCGGAATGCGATCCGGCGGATAAGCTGATCTGCAACACCTTGAGCGACGAGTTTCGCGTCAACTTCAGGCTTGCGGATTTCAACGATGTTCAGCTTCACTTCGCTGTCAGTCATTGCCGCAAGTTTAGAACGCAGCTTTTCAATGTCTGCGCCTTTCTTGCCGATGATGACGCCAGGGCGTGCAGCATAGATGGACACGCGGCAAAGTTTAGCCGGACGCTCGATCACTACCTTCGAAACGGCTGCCTGCGGCAGGTTCTTGAAGATGTATTTACGGATCGCGATGTCTTCATTGAGAAGACCTGCATAGTCACGCCCTTCAGCGTACCACCGGCTATCCCAAGTGCGGTTGATCTGCAGACGCAGACCGATCGGATTGCTCTTCTGACCCATCTTACGCCTCTTCCTCTTCGCGAACTACAATCCGCAGTTTGCTGAACGGTTTCAAGATGCGCGTCGATTTACCGCGTCCACGCGTATGAAAGCGCTTCATGGTGATCGCTTTGCCCACGCTCGCTTCGGCGACGACCAATGCGTCAACGTCGAGATCATGGTTGTTCTCTGCGTTAGCGACAGCAGATGCGAGCACCTTGCTGGCGTCGCGCGCCATAGCCTTCTTAGAGAAGGAGAGAATGTTGAGCGCTTCTTCAACTTTCTTGCCGCGGATCAATTCCGCAACAAGGTTCAGCTTTTGCGCGCTGCCACGGATTGAGGTGCCAACGGCCAATGCCTCATTATCCGCGACGCGGCGTGGTGATTTTGCCTTGCCCATTATCGCTTGCCCTTCTTGTCGGCAGCGTGGCCGGGGAAGCTGCGCGTTGGCGCAAATTCACCGAGCTTGTGCCCAACCATGTCCTCATTCACGGACACCGGGATGAACTTATGACCATTATAGACACTAAATGTCAGGCCAACGAATTGTGGCAAAATAGTGCTGCGGCGCGACCATGTTTTGATCGGCTTGGCACCATTTGCTTCCTGCGCCTCTTCTGCCTTCTTAAGAAGGCTAAGTTCGACGAAGGGACCTTTCCAGACGGAACGAGCCATGTCGGATTACCTCTTCTTCTTGGCGTGGCGCGAACGGATAATCATCTTATCCGTCTGCTTGTTCTTGCGAGTGCGGGCACCCTTAGTAGGCTTGCCCCATGGAGTCACTGGATGACGGCCACCGCTGGTGCGGCCTTCACCACCACCGTGCGGGTGATCGACAGGGTTTTTCGCAACACCGCGCGTGAGAGGCTTAATGCCCATCCAGCGGCGGCGTCCAGCCTTGCCCAGATTTTGGTTTTGGTTGTCAGGGTTAGAAACCGCGCCAACCGTACCCATGCAATCGGCGCGCAGGTAACGCTGCTCGCCAGAGTTGAGACGGGCGATAACCATTCCGCGGTCACGGCCAACAAGCTGAACGTAAGTTCCGGCAGAGCGAGCAATTTGACCACCCTTGCCTGGCTTCATTTCAACATTGTGGCAGATCGTGCCAACCGGCATTTGGCTCAGCAACATGGCGTTACCAGGCTTTGTGTCGGTTTTCTCACCAGCAACAACCGTATCGCCAACTGCCAAACGCTGCGGGCAGATGATGTAGGTTTGCTCGCCATCTTCATATTTCAGAAGCGCGATGAATGCAGTGCGGTTAGGATCATATTCGATCCGCTCTACCGTGGCAGGCATATCCCATTTCCGACGTTTGAAGTCGATCTGACGATACTTCTGCTTGTGACCGCCGCCAATACCACGCGAAGTGATATGACCTTTGTTGTTGCGGCCTCCGGATTTGCGCTTGCCTTCGGTCAGAGCCTTTACAGGCTTGCCCTTCCACAGCGATGTTTTGTCGACGAGAACTAGCCCGCGGCGCGCGGGGCTCGTCGGTTTATATTGCTTGAGTGCCATATCTCGCCTCAGATCCCGCTTGTGATGTCGATTGCATCTTGGCCTTCAGCCAAAGTCACAATCGCTTTTTTCATGTCGGAACGCTTGTAAGGTTTACCCTTCCAGCGCTTGGTCTTGCCCTTAGTCACGATCGTATTCACGCCCGCCACTTTGGTGTCGAAGATCGCCTCAACCGCTTCTTTGATCTGCGGTTTCGTCGCATCATTCGCAACCTTAAAGACAACCGCATTGAACTCAGAAGCCAAAGTGGCTTTCTCAGTGATGTGCGGAGCCAAAATCACGTCATAGTGACGCGCGTCTACTTCTTGCTTTTTAGCCATTGAAGCGCGCCTCCAACTTTTCGACAGCATCTTTGGTCAGGACCAAAGTGTCGTGGTTCAAAATGTCATAGACGTTGGCACCGGCCGCAGACATCACATTGATGTTCGGGATGTTGCCAGCTGCTTTAGAGAAGCCGTCATTGACGTTCTCGCCGTCCATCACGAGGACTTTGCCGGCATAGCCAGCTTTTTCCATGTGAGCTTTCAGCGCTTTGGTCTTGGCGTCTTTCAGCTCAAGCGTGTCAACGATGACTAGACCGTCTTTCGCTTTGCTCGACAAAGCCATCTTCAGGCCCAATGCGCGAATTTTCTTATTCAGCGATGGGTTGAAGTCACGCTTGCGCGCACCGTGAGCTTTACCGCCGCCGATGAAGATCGGAGCACTGCGCTCACCGTGACGTGCGCCGCCGGAGCCTTTTTGCTTACCGAACTTTGCACCGGTGCGAGCAACGTCTGAACGTTCACGCGTTGGGCGAGCCGTCGCACGGCGCTTTTCAAGCTGCCATGTGACAATGCGGTGAAGGATGTCAGCACGCGGCTCAACACCGAAAACGGTATCGTTGAGCGTAATATCGCCTGACGCCTTACCGTCGATTTTCTGGACTTTAACTTTCATGGTCTCAGCCCTCCTTATTTTCGTCAGAGGCCGCAGGTGCCGCTTCTGGTGCAGGAGTGTCCGCCGCTGGCGTATCAACCGCAGGAGCCGCTTCCGCCTCAACAGCAGCGTCAACCGCTGCATTCAGGTCGAGAACCGCACCCGGGAAAGGCGCTTCTGATGGCATAGGAAGCTTCACAGCGTCCTGAACAACCAACCAACCATTCTTCGAACCAGGGACAGAACCCTTAACGAAGAGAAGGCCGCGCTCTGCATCGGTGCGAACAACTTCGAGATTTTGCTGCGTGCGCTGGCGATCACCCATGTGACCCGCCATTTTCTTGCCCTTAAACACGCGGCCCGGATCCTGACGGTTACCCGTCGAACCGTGCGAACGGTGAGAGATCGAAACGCCGTGTGTCGCGCGCAAACCACCAAAGCCCCAACGCTTCATGGCGCCGGCGAAGCCTTTACCTTGCGTGTGACCAGTGATGTCAACTTTTTGACCGGCGATGAAGTGCTCTGCACTGATGACAGCGCCAACAGGCATAAAGCCCTCTTCATTCTCAAGCCGGAATTCAGCCACGCGGCGCTTCAGTGGAACGCCTGCCTTGGCAAAATGTTCGCGCTGCGGTTTCGCAACGTTCTTTTGTTTCGCTTCGCCGGAACCGACTTGAAGCGCGACATAGCCGTCACGCTCTTGAGTACGGTGGGAAACAACCTGACAGTCTTCAAGCGCCAGAACGGTCACAGGTACGTGCCGTCCATCCTCCTGAAACAGGCGGGTCATCCCGACTTTTTTCGCGATCACGCCAGTGCGCATCGTCAAATACTCCTAACACAGAGGCACGCAAGGACCATTCCTTACGTGCGTGCCAACCCAAAAATTTCGTAACGTCGCCCCGTCCGGGCTGAATGCACCAACCGGCTAAGGAAGGTGCGAGACGGGGGACGCGGCCCGGACACTTTGCTTCAACAGCGAAGCGCCGGCGGTATCCCTATGTCTTGCCGATCTCAAAAGACCAGCGGAGCCATAAGAGCTCCTGAAATCCTCGGTTCGTTTAACGTCCTAACCGAAGGACGTTTGACCAATTCGCTTAAGCGAGCTTGATCTCTACGTTTACGCCTGCAGCAAGGTCGAGCTTCATCAAAGCATCGACCGTTTGGGCGTTAGGCTGCACGATGTCTAGCAACCGCTTATAGGTGCGCACTTCGAACTGTTCCCGCGACTTCTTGTCGATGTGCGGGCCACGGTTCACCGTGAACTTCTCAATACGCGTTGGCATGGGAATGGGGCCGCGAATAAGAGCGCCTGTGCGACGCGCTGTTTCTGCAATCTCGCCAGTTGCCTGATCGAGAACACGGTGATCAAACGCCTTCAAGCGAATGCGGATATTCTGAGCTTCCATTACCTATTACCAATGCGAAAGAGCCAAAGAGGTTTTAACGCCTCTCAAAACAAAAAGGCCTACCCGCTATGATCACTGGCTTTGACCAGTTGGCCACGGCGGGGGCCTTACAAAATTACGTGGCGGTGAACGAATCCACTGCCTTGAAGGGCGCGTATACGTTCGAGTGCTGAGTCTGGCAACCTTTTTTCTCGGGCTTTTTTTCAGCCTATAATTGCCCCCAATTTACGCCGTGAATTCCAGCCGCAAAACCAGCGTTGAATTTGCGGGATTTTTGACACCTACAAGCCGTCCAAAAAAACACTGATTTCACGCCAAATACACCGCTCAAAAAAACGGCCCGGCTCTCAATGAAGAGAACCGGGCCAATTTTTGGTTAGCGCCAAGAGTTTGGCGCGAAACGCTTACTTGGTGATGTTACCAACAACGCCTGAACCTACGGTACGGCCGCCTTCGCGGATCGCGAAACGCAGACCTTCGTCCATAGCGATTGGCGCGATCAACTTAACGCTGATTTTCACGTCATCACCAGGCATAACCATCTCAGTGCCTTCAGGAAGGATCACTTCACCGGTCACGTCAGTTGTACGGAAGTAGAACTGTGGACGGTAGTTCGCGAAGAATGGTGTGTGACGACCACCCTCGTCCTTCGAAAGAACGTAGACGCTCGCTTCGAATTCAGTGTGCGGGCTAACCGAACCAGGCTTACAAAGAACCTGACCGCGCTCAACTTCTTCACGGGCAACGCCGCGGATCAGTGCGCCAACGTTGTCGCCTGCTTCGCCGCTGTCGAGCAGCTTGCGGAACATTTCAACGCCAGTAACGGTGGTTTTCGCAGTGTCTTTGATGCCAACGATTTCAACTTCGTCGCCAACATTAACGATGCCAGTTTCAATACGGCCGGTTACAACAGTACCACGGCCAGAGATTGAGAACACGTCTTCAATTGGCATCAGGAACGGCTGATCGACTGGACGCTCAGGCTGCGGGATTTGCTCATCAACAGAAGCCATCAGGGCTTTGATTGATTCAGCACCGATTTCAGGATCGCGGCCTTCGAGAGCAGCAAGAGCTGAACCCTTAGTGATTGCGATCGCGTCACCGTCAAAACCATATTCGCTGAGAAGTTCACGAACTTCCATTTCAACGAGTTCGAGGATTTCCTCGTCGTCGACCTGGTCAACCTTGTTCATGTAAACAACCAGAGCTGGCACACCAACCTGACGCGCAAGCAGGATGTGCTCGCGTGTTTGTGGCATTGGGCCGTCAGCTGCGTTCACAACCAAGATAGCGCCGTCCATTTGCGCCGCGCCAGTGATCATGTTTTTCACATAATCGGCGTGACCTGGGCAATCGACGTGTGCGTAGTGACGCGCGTCTGTTTCATACTCAACGTGAGCGGTAGAGATTGTGATCCCGCGCTCGCGCTCTTCAGGAGCTTTATCGATGTTTGCAAAATCAACGGCTTCGCCGCCTGATGCTTCAGCCATCACTTTGGTGATTGCCGCAGTCAGTGTGGTTTTACCGTGGTCAACGTGACCGATGGTGCCGATGTTGCAGTGCGGTTTATTCCGCTCAAATTTAGCCTTCGCCATTTTCAATAACCTTCTAAGTCAATTTCAAAACAAATTCACAGGGTGATGCGGCACCCATTAACACAGGCGCCGCCCCTAGACGTAAGCTTGCGCTTAGGCAAGCTTCTCCTTCACCTCTTGTGCAACAGCCGCCGGAACTTCTTCATAGTGGCTGAATTGCATCGAGTAGTTTGCGCGGCCTTGGCTGAAGGAGCGCAGTTCATTCACGTAGCCAAACATGTTGGCCAGCGGAACGAAAGCTTCCACAGCTTGGGCATTACCGCGGCTATCAGTGCCTTGGATTTGTCCGCGCCGCGAGTTCAGATCGCCGATCACATCACCGAGATAATCTTCCGGTGTGACGACTTCAACCTTCATAACCGGCTCAAGCAGCTTAATGCCGCCCCGCTCTGCCGCTTCGCGCATTGCGCCGCGACCGCAAATTTCAAAGGCCACGGTGCTACTATCAACATCGTGATAGGCGCCGTCAGTTACGTGGATGGTAAAGTCGATGATCGGGAAGCCGATGAGATAGCCGCTTTCGGCTTGCTCACGGATGCCCTTTTCCAGCGACGGGATATATTCCTTCGGAATGTTACCGCCTTTAATGCTGTCTTCAAAGACAATACCCTGACCGCGCTCACCCGGTGTGAAGGTCGCTTTGGCGCGAGCAAATTGCCCGGTGCCGCCCGACTGCTTCTTATGGGTGTAGTCAATGTCCATCGCACGGCCCAGTGACTCGCGATACGCAACTTGCGGCGCACCAACGTTCGCTTCGACCTTAAATTCGCGCTTCATCCGATCAACGAGAATGTCGAGGTGAAGCTCGCCCATACCCTTAATAATCGTCTGACCGCTTTCATGGTCAGTGGTCACGCGGAATGATGGATCCTCAGCCGCAAGACGATTGAGCGCAACGCCCATCTTTTCTTGGTCAGCTTTGGTTTTTGGTTCCACAGACAGCTCGATCACTGGCTCAGGGAATTCCATACGCTCAAGAATGATCGGATGGGCTGGATCACAAAGCGTGTCACCAGTGGTGGTCGCCTTCAGACCTGCAATAGCGACGATGTCGCCGGCAAACGCCTCATCAATGTCTTCCCGGTTGTTGGAATGCATAAGCAGCATCCGGCCGATTTTTTCCTTCTTCTCTTTAACAGAGTTGGAAACCGCGCCTTTTTCCAGCTTACCCGAATAGATGCGGGTAAAGGTCAAGGAGCCAACGAACGGATCGTTCATGATCTTAAACGCGAGCGCAGAGAACGGCGCATCATCGCTAGATTCGCGCTCATCTTCTTCTTCGCTGTCAGGCTTGATGCCTTTAATCGCAGGAACGTCGAGCGGTGAAGGCATGTAATCGACAACCGCGTCGAGCAAAGGCTGAACGCCCTTGTTCTTAAACGCAGAGCCGCAAATCACTGGCACGAAATTGCGCGCCATGGTGCCCTTGCGGATGAGACGCTTGAGAGTAGCGGCATCGGGGATCTCGCCCTCGAAATACTTCTCCATCACATCATCATCGAGCTCAACAGCCGTTTCGACGAGCTTCTCGCGATATTCCTCAGCCTTGTCGGCCAAGTCAGCGGGGATATCGACATAGGAGAATTCAGCACCAAGGCCGTCATTTTCCCAAACGATGCCGCGCATGTTCACGAGGTCAACAACGCCCTTAAGGTCGCTCTCTGCACCAATAGGGAGGTAAAGCACCAAAGGTGTCGCGCCCAAACGGTCGATGATCGACTGAACGCAGTAGTAGAAATCTGCGCCAGTGCGATCGAGCTTGTTGATGAAGCACATCCGAGGGACGCCGTACTTATCAGCTTGACGCCAAACGGTCTCAGATTGCGGCTCAACGCCAGCGACGCCATCAAAAACAGCAACCGCGCCATCGAGAACTCGAAGCGAACGCTCAACTTCAATCGTGAAGTCAACGTGGCCCGGTGTATCGATGATGTTGATGCGGTGCTTTTCGCCTTTGCCGTCATCATTTTGCCAGAACGTCGTGGTCGCAGCAGACGTGATCGTAATCCCGCGCTCTTGCTCTTGTTCCATCCAGTCCATCGTCGCCGCGCCATCATGCACTTCGCCGATTTTGTAGGATTTGCCCGTATAGTACAGAATGCGTTCTGTAGTGGTGGTTTTACCAGCATCGATGTGAGCCATGATGCCAATGTTGCGGTACCGCTCTAGCGGATATTCGCGTGCCATATCAGTGTTCTCCGTAGGAGTAAGGGGTTACCAGCGGTAGTGCGAGAAGGCGCGGTTGGCGTCAGCCATCCGGTGCGTGTCTTCACGCTTCTTCACAGCATTTCCGCGGTTGTTGGCGGCATCCATCAGCTCGGATGACAGGCGCGCAGACATAGTCGTTTCCGACCGGCCGCGAGCCGCTGTAATCATCCAGCGAATGGCAAGTGCCTGAGCGCGCTCTGGACGCACTTCAACAGGAACCTGATAAGTCGCACCACCAACACGGCGGCTGCGCACTTCAACCTGAGGCTTTACGTTGTTCAGAGCATCATGGAACACTTGCACCGGATCGGTTTTGGCCTTCGCCTCAACTGTATCGAGCGCTGAATAAACAATACCTTCTGCAGTGGACTTCTTACCATCTAGCATCAAGTTGTTCATGAATTTCGACAGAATGTGATCACCAAACTTGGGATCGGGCAGGATGACCCGCTTCTCTGGTCTACGACGACGTGACATATATTATACTCCTCTGGAGTTGGCGCGCGGCAACAAAGCCCGCTGCACCAAAATTCTTACTTCGGCCGCTTAGCGCCGTATTTCGAACGAGACTGCTTGCGGTCCTTGACCCCTTGCGTATCGAGAACACCGCGGAGCACGTGATAACGCACGCCGGGAAGATCGCGAACACGGCCGCCGCGGATGAGCACAACAGAGTGCTCCTGCAGATTGTGGCCCTCGCCCGGGATGTAAGTGATCACCTCGCGCTGGTTGGTCAGGCGAACCTTGGCAACCTTACGCAGAGCCGAGTTCGGCTTCTTTGGTGTCGTTGTATAAACGCGTGTACAAACGCCGCGCTTCTGCGGGTTTGCTTCCATTGCAGGGACCTTGCTCTTGGTCTTCTGCGGAACGCGGCCCTTGCGGACCAGCTGGTTAATCGTTGGCATATTATGCTCGTTCCTTGCATTCTTATTCTCACCTCATCCGGGCGGGAAACCGGTTCCCACTTTCCCTGATGAGGTTCGGCCCTCCCACGAACCTTGCACGGAAGCACAAAGCACCTTGGAAGAGCCTAAACTGGCGCTTGTTGGATTTCAGAATGGAGGAATTGGTCTAGCGCATCCGTCATTGCCGGATGTGATCCGGAATAAAGCGAGACAACAAAACCGCCGCAAGGCGTCCCTGTGTCTTTGCGCGAGACTGAAAACTCTCCACCCGTATGCCCAAAAGCGCCGGATTACTTTGCCGGATATCCCCTCGGTTAGGAGAGAGTAGCCCGCCAATGTTCAGCTCAAATTCGTTACGGACAAAGGCAAGCCTATGACCGTGAAGGGGCGCGCTTAGCGGGGTGGATGGAGGAGGTCAAGAAGTTGTTGGAGATTGTACGCCCTGCCCGCGTTCACACACACCGTTCGTCCTGAGCTTGTCGAAGGATGAGAGAGGCACAGCACAATGCTGAGAGGTAAGCCCTGACCGGCCGGCGACCAGCCGACCGCAAGGGCGCACGCCCGCCCGCAGCGACGCGACCTTTAGGTCGTGTGAGCGAGGATATCGCGCGGCGGAGGCCGTGCGGAAAACAAAAAACACAAAACGGTGCGCTTGGGGCGGAGCTGGCTTTGTAACGCCTGTCGCGGCTTGGTGGGGGTTTGGTGGTTTTGGTGGCTGCCTAATTAGTTAGCTCAAAACCCTACCCCGCCATTTCATCAAGCTCTTGTTGAATAGGACCAATCTCTTCTAAAGCCAGGATGGAGAGGAAGAGATATATCGATGGATAATAGAGAACCGTAGTGAAAATCGTGAACGCAAACCAATGACTATCAATTTCTTGATCTGCAACGAAACCAAAACAAATCAGAGTTAGGACGTTGATTATCGCACCAAATATCAAGGCCCCGAGCAGTGGCTTAGCCCTTTTTTTAACTCGCTGCTCACACAAATTTGCTTTTAGCCGTATCCCGTAGACCTTTCGCCGCCGTTGCCGAGCTTTCTCAGAATTCAGCCCGTCAATAGCTCCAATCTCTGAGCTTAGTTGGGCATTCAGCGCTTTGAGCCTACCTTCAATAGGGGCACGAAAAAGTGACAAGCCAATTCCAACAGCGGCGCCAAGTTGAACTAAACTTGAAAAATCTGAAAATGTAGGCATAGAAAATCTCAATGACTGTTCAAATTAATCCAACTGCTCTTCGTAGTGTCAGACAGCAAAGAGCATTAGCAATTAACTCGGTTGCTGAATTTACCAAGATATCGGCTAATAGAATATCCGAATTCGAGAGCGGGGAACGATCACCTACATATAAACAGGTTTCGCGTCTCGCAAAACTTTATGGCGTTCCTTCGTACTTATTGGCAATCGAAGGCGTGCCAAATGTGCCACCGCCGCCCCACGATTATCGCAAGCCCACCCAAGAATCTGCTGAGCTAACCCCACAGGGACTCCGAACGATTCTTCAAACTGAACGACTCTCCGAATTCAGCGGTGAGATGCTTGGTATAAACCCTATCGAACAACTCGACCTCGAGACTCCGGCCAAAAATGCTGAAGACCCAATTTCTAGTGCAAACCTTTTACGTGAAGCGTTTGATAATTGGTTCAAGCCAAGGCGAGAAAAGCTAGGCTTCGCTGGGAGTAACGTTACCCAAACCATAAGTGCGTTAAAGCTCTTTGCAGAATGCCACGGAAGGGTCGCACGGACAGATGACGCCCCGCCAAAAGACTATATGGGTTTTTATATCGAACCAGAAGTCGGTCTACCAAGTATTTATATCAATCGAAAAATTTCTTCGAAAAAGGCGCAACTATTCACTTTGATGCATGAATACTCTCATGCATTAATGAACGCAGAAGGGATTTCTGACCCATTCGTTCTTCAAAATGACATTGAGCGTCGCTGCAACCGGTTCGCAGCTGAATTCATTGCACCTGAAGCTGAAGTTCGTAAAATTGTCGAGGGCATAGGACGTACGGCACGCGATGACCCACAAACGCTAACCGAGACCATTTCGCGTAGGTCATTCTTAAGCAAACAAGCCTCGGCTGTTCGGGCCTTTGAACTCGGTTTTATAAATCAGACAAGCCTCACGCAAATGTTGGAGCTTTACCGATTTAACAGGCGTGAAGAAAAGACCGAGGAACAGCTGGAAGAAAGTAACGAATTTGGGTGGCAACACGCAAAGAGAATTGCCGAACTCGGCCATCTATCAATCTATCTCGCCAAGGTTGGAATTGACAAAGATCAGATTGATAAAGTCGATGTAAAGCAATCGATTAGTCTAGCATTTCCAACACAAGAAAAAGCGTTTGATCTTGCTGCCCGACGCATCGAGGCAGCCCTCTCATCGTGACATTACCCGCTGTAAACGGATGGCTGATCGACTATCGAACAGCGGCACCCATCTATGATGGCCAAAACAATGCGGGAATCGCGCATTTGACCGGTCTGTGTCAAACAGGTGAACTCTTTCTCTGCCATACTGAAGAAGAACTATTTAGAGTACATCAATCCATGGCTGCGCCTTTCATCAAGGACAATCAATGCGTTTGCGAACCTGACCAAGCAAGTTACGCTAGAGCCGCAGAAATTTCTCAATTACCATTTACACCACCAATTCGGATCAACGATCAGACTACAATTTACTTGGCTGCGATCGCGCTAACAAATGGATATGGTGTAATAAGTAATCAAAGTTCGACCTCGTTTTCTACGGTCGTTCAAGTCGGCGCCCATTTCCAATTTCCTGTCCTGAACTCTACGACATTTTTTGTATCTGCTGGAGTAACTTAGTTTACCAGAGGGTCGAGTATTATTTGAAGGCATCGCCTATACTGCGCTCCCCCGCCAACTCCCACCCAGCCGCGACAGGCACCATGCGGAGGGCTTCGGCGCGTGGGGTAACCTTTTGTGTTTTTGTTTAGACCCTCAAGCGGCGGGCGGGACACCTCCGTGTCCCTTGCCTACGCGCCATAAGACGCGGCGCCCGTGCGGGCTTGCGGTCGCTTAGTCAGCGACCGAGCTTTCGCCTCCCGCCGAGGTCGCGCGAATTTTCCATTTTCCTACAGGCATGCGCTTGGTCTAGCTAAGCTCGACTCGAAACACCGCAACCTCTCAAACACACTCCAAGAACCTAGGCCCAACAAAAATGTCTAGGTGGCGGAGCTCGGCGCGCAGCGCCGCAAGCGTGACCACGCGCCCGCAGCGGCGTGAGCCGCGAGGATATCGCGCGGCGGAGGCCGTGCGGAAAACAAAAAAACAAAACACAAAGGACACCCCTCCCCCATGAACCACACACCCTATGACCCGACAAAACCACTCGGCCCGCAGCCCTCACGCGGCCCTCACATTTACGAAGAGGGCGGCCAGACAGACGAAGACTTTGCGCGCGGCTGGCTCGCCCATGTCCACGCTGGCCGCATCGGCAAAGGCCCCGGCACCACTCCCGCCCAGCGCCTCACCCACGCCCGCAATGAACTGCTCCTATGTGGCCGGATACTTTGAGTAGAGTGCTCGATGTTGGCACCCAACGGGCCAAAGGCCCGCAAGGGCGCACGCCCGCCCGCAGCGACGCGATCTTTGATCGTGTGAGCGAGGATATCGCACCTGCGGAGGCAGGTGCATGAAACAAAGAATCAAAAATACCCGCGCCACTCCTCGCCAAGCGACATCGCGTGTGGCTTTTCCCACCGATCCGCCCTCGCCCGATGATCCGCTGCTGAACTTTGTGCCGGTGCCCCATGTCGCGCCGCGCTCCAATTCAATCACGCCCGCTTTGCAGCGCGAGTTTATCGCCCATCTCGCCGCGACCGGCATCGTCAAGCAGGCCGCCCTGCAAATCGGCAAGAGCTTGGAGGCGATCTATAAATTGCGCCAGCGGCCCGGTGCAGAGGGCTTTCGCGCCGCATGGGATGCCGCGATTGATCGCGGGGTGTCGCGGCTGGAGGATTGCGCGCTCGCCCGTGCCATTGAGGGCGACACGCGCCACATCGTCTCTGGCGGAGAAGTGGTGGCCAAAGAGCAGCGCCATGATGAGCGGCTGGTGATGTTTTTCCTGCGGGCGCGGCTGCCCCAGCGCTATGATCGCGGGGCCAATATCGGGCCGGGTCATCCGGTGTATGAGCGGGTGATGCGCGACTATGCGGAGCATCAGCGCAAGCTTGCCAGCAGCCCCGAGGCTATCGCAAGGGTGCGCGCAAGTCTGGATGCGAAGATTGAGGAAATGCGCCTGATGGTGGAGGCGGATGTTGCGGCGCGTGAGGCCGATGGCGGTAAGGACTAGCCTTGCGGCTGCCACTCGCTTTTGAGGAGCCCATACATGTAGACATCGCACAGCCCGACGTGGGTGGTTTCATGCTCGCGAAAATGCGCCTCCCGCGTAAACCCAAGCGCCTCCAGCAGAGCCACAGACGCCGCATTGCGCGTATCCACCTCAGCGGTGAGTTTGCGGGCCGTGTCCCTTGTGAACAGGTAGTCGATCAGCGCGGCGGTGCATTCTTTCGCGATGCCCTCGCCCTGCCGGTCTTTGCTGACGATATAGCCAATTTCCTCAATGCCATCCTCATGCGCCGGAAATGCCACAAAGCGCCCGATGGCCGCGCCGCTATCATCCACCGCGATCCAGCTGCGTCCATTCCATGACGGGTCCGCGAGCCAGCCCCAAAGCTCTTCCTCATCGGCAAACGCAGGCCGCGTGAGGTACAGGCATTGCGCCTCATCGCCGAGCGTCGGCAGCAGCGCCGCTGCATCAGAGCGCTGAAGCGGGCGCATCGTAAAACGGGCCGTGGTTAGAGGCGTGATCTCACGCATCGGTGAGATGGCTAACGAGCGCCTTCACCTTCTTCTGGCGCCATTGCGGAAGCGGTGCGAGGAGCCAATAGGCGCGGTGGCTTTCATCCGGCCCATCGAGCACTTCCAAACGCCCAGCCGCAATCGCCTCTGCCACCAAGGGCCCCGGCAATACCGTGCGCCCCATGCCCGCAATCGCTGAGCTCAATGCTTGCCCCGGATTGCCCGCCTTTATCTGCGCATTTGCGCCTTCAGGAAGGCTCGCACCGGGCCATTCGATCCAAGTCTTCGGCGCACCGGGAGCCGCCACAATCACCCGCTCAGCCGGCGCCAATTGCACGCCTTCAAGCTCGCCCGGACCGTCAACCAAACGGATCGCCAGATCCAAATTCGCCTCGGTAAAGTCAGCGTTCTCATTCGCGACCAAATGAAACTGCACATCAGGGTTCTTCGCCTGATAGTCCGCCAGCCGCGCCGACAACCATTGCGCGTAAAATTCGCGCGGTGCCGCAATAGTATAGCGGTCAGAAGCCTGCCCCGCCTGCATCGCCTGCACGCTTTCTTCAAACCGCAAGAAACCTTCGCGCAAACCGTCCAGCCCCGCTGTACCCTCCGGCGTCAATTCCAAACCTTTGGATGTGCGGCGAAACAGCACCACGCCCAGATGATCCTCCAACGCTCGGATTTGCTGACCGACAGCGGCCGGCGTCACGGCAAGCTCATCAGCAGCGCGCGTAAAAGACAAATGCCGCGCGGCAGCATCATAGACGCGCAAAGCGTTCAAAGGCAGATGGGTGCGTTTCATATCAATGGCGGATGTAATGCGCGCAGGTTAGCGGGGCAATCTTATTTTACGCAGCACCTCCGTGCTAAGTTTTCCTTGGCCCTACCGCGCCTGCGGACGGGCGCTCATGTTCTTTGGCGGCCTTGCGGTCACCTGGTGGCCTACCGCCCTCTTCGACTCCGGTGACCGAGCTCCGCCGCCAAGTCACAATCTTAGCAAGTGCCGCCTTGCTCTTGAATGATAGCCTCAGAACGGGCCTTCAATTCTAAATTGTAAACGTCGCGCAGTTCGCACAAATGATTGGCCGAGACGCCTTTGTCGTACACAGTATAATTTGACGCCAGTTTTTCAGCGGCCTCAAATTTATTTGAACCAAGAAGCATTGCCATACTGTTCTGATAGGCCGTTTCATCGCCAGCTTTTGCTGCCTTGATCGCCAAGGCTAGTTCGGCCTCACTCAAATCAGGGCCGTCTGCAGTTACCTCAACCGGCGCTTCATTTTGCGTTGGGGCGCAGGCCGCTCCGCAAAGCAGCAACAGCGCGATCAGAGGTTTAGAATACTGAGAGCTCGTCACCCTCAATCCCTTTACTTATCGGCCGTAGCAGGCGCCGCGAGTGGGAAGAACGGGATGCGCACTTCGATAGGTTCGCCGTCTTCGCGGGTGAAGGTGTAGAACCCCTCCATCGAGCCATGCGGCGTTGTCAGCGGGCAGCCGGAGACGTAGTCATGGGTATCGCCCGGTTTCAGCACGGGCTGCTCGCCCACCACGCCCTCGCCATCGACATGGTTCACCATGCCGCGCGCATCGGTAATGCGCCAATGACGGGTCTTGAGCTTCAAAGTCTCATGCGAATGGTTTTCGAGCCGGATATGATAGACCCAAAACCACTTACCCGCCTCTGGATGCGATTGCTCGGGCAGGAAATTGACGGCCACTCGTACAGTCATATCATGCGTTGTGGCGCTATGGTTGAACAACTCTTTCATATCAGCGCTAAAGGTAGCGAGCCTGCGCGCCGCGGCAAGAGGGCGCGGCGAATTTGTTGGGGGTTGAAGTTGATAGAGGCCGGTGCGGAGGGATTGCGCGTAGGTGCTGCGCGGTGGCTCTGGGTGGAGGGTGCGAGTTAGCGAGGGAGCGCAAAGGTTCGCAGGTGCTATGCGGAGGGCTCTCGGCACGTGGGCAGAGGTTTTGTGTTTTTTGTTTCATGCACCTGCATCCGCAGGCGCGATATCCTCGCGGCTTGCGCCGCTGCGGGCGCGTGGTCACGCTTGCGGTCGGCTGGTCGCCGACCGAGCTCCGCCATCAAGACAAGAGGTAAGCGCCAAGCGTCATAAAGCGACATTCATGGGAAGCGCTGATCGGTCACCGACCAGGTGACCGCAAGGCCAAGCGGCCGCCCGCAGCGACGCGACCTTTAGGTCGCATGAGCGAGGATATCGCGCGCCGGATGGCGTGCGGAAAACAAAAAATAGCTGCGGCAAAAACCGAGAGCCGACTGCATAGCACTAAGCGTCAACACACTACATTGAGGTGACCGCAAGGGCGCACGCGCGTCGGCCGGGCAGCGCGCTCCATAAGGGGTACACCCAGAACCTTGGCAATGCCTAGCTAACTAACACCAACACTCACCACACATTCTAATCCGCCGGATTATGCTCTGCCAAAAAACTCTCGAGTGCATCGTACCAGGCCTGTTCGTTTTCTGCTTTGGAGAAGGAATGCCCCTCTCCTTTAATCTTCAACGTCGTGAGCGGTATGGGCGCGTTCTCGGCGGCCTTTTTCATCAGCTCAAACTGGCTAATCGGCACGCGCGGGTCTGCTGTGCCATGCGCCAGTAACACCGGCCGATTCAACCTGTGAGCAAGGCGGTATGGCGAGTAATCATTCAGATCGCGCTCATCATCGTCGCCTTCGATCTGCGACCGAAAGCGCTTGCCTACTTTGCGGGTCAGATAGTTGCGATCATGTTTGAACAGCTTCTTCCAATCGGTCACGCCTGCCCAGCTGGCCGCGCATCGGTAGCGTTCCGGATTACGCAATACCGCCCAAAGCGCCGCATAGCCGCCATAAGATCCACCCACGACACAAACCCGCTTTGGATCAGCCAATCCTTCAGCGACAGCCCAATCCATCGCATCGTCAATGTCATCCTGCATCGCGCGACCGACCTGACCTATGCCTAGTTCGTAAAACTCATCTCCATAGCCGCCAGATCCGCGAAAGTTAGGTTGAAGAACAGCATAACCACGATTGGCGAGGAACTGAACCTCATCATCATAGGCTAGGCTATCTCGCACCCCAAAAGGCCCGCCATGAGGCAAAATAATCAAAGGAAAATCGCCATCGCCCCTTCCTTTTGGAAGCGTAACAAATGCCCTGATATCGGTGCCGTCACGCGCTTGATACGTGATGGCCCTTGGGGTCGCTAGCAAGCGGTAATCGACAGCCGGACGGACATCCGCGAATAGATCTATCCGCCGCTCAGCAGGGGTGTAAATATAGAGCGCACCCGGATCGCCTGCACTGCTATGATAGACCAGCATCCGGCCATAACCAGCAAAGGATATGATCGACACATCACCTGCGCCCAAAGCCGCTTCGAGATTGCGCTGCTCCTTAGCCAGTGTTTCATCGAACCAGACGGCTTTGATTTTGTCATCGGTGAAGGAGACGCCGACCGGTTTGCCTGTGGGGTCCATCGCCACGGCGTCCACGTCCCATTCCGGATTGGCATAAATAAGCTCGGCAGGCTCTGAGGTCGCATAATTGAACCGGTGCAGCTGTGATCGCCCATTCTCCCCCTCAACTAAAGCAAAGCCTTCATCGCTGCCTGCGAATATGCCGTTCGCATTCCATTGCTTTAGCTGGTCAGAGCCCTTTTTCATCTTTGTGACGCGCTCAAATTTGGATTTTCCATCGGGCCTGTAATAAACTATCACGCTGCCTCCTGAGGTATAGCCGACCCCCAGCCGAACGGTGCCTGTATCATCGGCCCACCAATCATCTACTTTACGTAGACGCTTTTGAACCATAACCGCCTTTTCTTGACCGCTTCCATCCAAGGGAAAACGCCACACGTCGGGCTCATTGAAAGAGTCCTCTGCTGCAGCCCAAACAATATACCGCCCATGCGGATCGACGAACAAAACATCATCCCCAACTGCGCCTTGTTTTTCTAACTTTATGTCGCGCATTGTTTCGTCTTTGAGGTCGAACACACGCATTCGCGTTCTACGGCCTGCATAAATTTTGTATGCGCCAATCGTGACGCTGTATCGACCGTTGGAAAACAGTATCTGTTCATTCCCTGCCCATCGGAACCACATGAGGTCGCCGAAGCCCTTGGGAATGAATTGCGCAATGATATCTCGGTTATCGGCATCCACGACCACGATTGCGCTGACTTTGCCAAACTGTTGGCGAAAAGCGAATTTCGACCCGTCTGGTGAAAGTTTGGCGTCGGTGAATTGCGCACGCCCTGCAAATGCTGATGTCGGAATTAAACCCGGGCGACCATTGGCATCAATATCAGGGATGTCTGGCCGGCCGGCCTGCTGTTCCTCAGCCGGTTTTTCCTTGAGCCCATCTGCAACACCCTCACTCACGGGTGCAGGCTTTTCTTCATCCTCTTCTGGCGAAACCGCAGCCGCCTCGACTTGAGGAACAGTTTCCTCTTGAGGGGAAGTGTCTGCCTGACCATCGGCGGTGACTTCAAATGCAACGGCTTGGGCATAGGCAGGTGAAAGACTCATCGCCATAAGACTAAGCAGAAAACACACACGCCTTAATTCATGCAGGTAAAGCAGCATCATCAATCGCAAACCTCCAAATTCTTTGGAGCCATTAAGACAAGTGCTCTAAGCTTTAGCAAGCTCTTCTTTGACTTGCGCCAAGCGTTCTTTGCCGAAGAACAATTCTTTTCCAACAAACATCGTCGGAATACCAAAGGCGCCGCGCTCGACCGCGCTGGATGTATTCTCGATCAGGGCTTGTTTCACTTCATCCATGCCTGCGCGTTTCAGCAGATCATTTGGATCAAAGCCCGCTGCGGTGATCGCTGCGCCAATGGCTTCGGGATCAGTCAGATCAAGGCCCTCTTCCCAAATCGGGCGCAGCATGCCTTCGACAAATTGCACCGCGCGGCCATCTTGATCGGCGGCCAAAAGCATGCGCTGCAAAGTGATCGAGTTGAACGGGAATTGCGGATGGAGCCGGTAATTGCTGAGATTATGCTTGGCGATAAAGCGCTGCATTTCCAGCATGGAATATTCCACTTTGCCCTTCACATCGGCATCGCGGATCATTGGCGGAGCATTGCCCGTAAGCTTGTGCATGCCGCCCAAAAACACCGGCGTAATATCTATGCCAGCGCCCGTATCCTTGAGCATATCGCGCAATGGCCACCAGATGAGATAGGCATTGGGGCTTACAAAATCGAAGATCAGTTCTACGCGGTTGGGCATCATGGTTCCTTTATGGACAGACAGGATGGGTCGCATAGGGAGGCGCTTGGGGCAATGTTTGATTTTTTGTTTCGTGCACCTGCCTCCGCAGGTGCGATATCCTCGAGGGTTTTGTTTGTTTAGACCCTCAAGCGCCGGGCGCAGCACCTCCGTGCTGCTTGGCTTCGGCCTAACCGGCCGGCGGGCACCCTCGTTCTTTGGCGCCCTTGCGGCCACCTAGTCGGTGACCGATCAGCGCTTCCATGCAGGATAGCGATAACACGCTTGGCGCAAAGCAATCAGCTTGATGGCGGAGCTCGGTTGCCGATTAGGCAACCGCAAGGCCGACCGGCCGCCCGCAGGCCCGAAAGGGCCGAGGATATCGCGCGCCGGACGGCGTGCGTAAAACAAACTAATGCGGCGCCAAACCATCTTCCAGACCCAACCGGTCTTCCAGCGCAAACTTATCATGCAAATCGCCGCTCGCTTGGTTGAGGCCAACGACCCGCGTGTGGCGGCCATTGCGGCGCATGCGTTCCACCACTTTGTCGAGCGCACCGATGGCGGAAATGTCCCAGAAATGCGCCTTTGAGACGTCGATCACAACATTATGCGCTGCATCTTCATATTGGCTTTCAGGGCCAAGCTCAGCGATGAATTTGTCGACGCTGGCGAAGAACAATTCGCCGGTCACGCGGTAAACCGCGCTGTGCTCGCGGCGTTCGCGCTCAACGCTGAACATGCCGCGCACTTTATTGGCGAAGAATATACCCGATAGCAGCACACCGATCAGCACGCCCATTGCAAGGTCATGCGTCCACACAACGACCACGACGGTGGCGATCATCACCACGCTGCTGGAGGGGGGATGGCGGCGCAGGTTTGGAATAGAGTTCCAGCTGAATGTCCCGATCGACACCATCACCATTACCGCGACCAGCGCAGGCATAGGCACCTTACCGACAAGCGGGCCGAGGACTGAGAGCAGGAACAAAAGAAACGCGCCTGCAGTGAAGCTCGACAAACGTCCGCGCCCGCCGGAGACCACATTGATGACCGATTGCCCGATCATCGCGCAGCCGCCCATGCCGCCAAAGCAAGCAGCGACCACATTGGCAACGCCTTGGCCTGCGCTCTCGCGCTGCTTGCTGCTGTCAGTGTGCGTCAGATCATCGACGATTTGCGCCGTCAGCAGGCTTTCCAAGAGGCCGACAGCCGCCATGGTCAGCGAGTATGGCAGAATGATTTGCAGCGTCTGCCACGTCAAAGGCACATCGGGCAAAGCAAACATCGGCAGACCGTCAGGCAGCTTACCCTCGCCCGCGACATCATTAACTGGCAGGCCCCAATAGATCGTGGCGGCGGTCAGAATGACGATGGCGACCAGCGGGCTTGGGATGCTCTTAGTGATGCGCGGGAAGCCGTAAATAATCGCAAGGCCGGCTGCGACCATTGCCCAAGTCCAAGGGCCGACACCCTCATTACCGGGCAAAAGCTGCGGCAATTGCGCCATGAAAATCAGGATTGCGAGCGCATTGACGAAGCCGGTAATCACGCTGCGGCTGACAAATTGCATCAGCAGGTCGAGGCGCAAGAACGCCGCTATCCCTTGGATAATGCCCATCAAAATTGTGGCTGCGAAAAGATACTCGACCCCGTGATCTTTCACCAACGGGATCACCACAACCGCAACGGCGGCGGTGGCCGCTGAAATCATACCCGGCCGCCCACCAGTGAACGCGATTACCATGGCAATCGCAACCGAGGCATAGAGGCCCACGCTTGGGTCAACGCCAGCGATCAGGGCAAAGCCAATCGCCTCTGGGATCAACGCCAGTGCCACCACGATACCGGCGAGGATATCGGCGCGCGGCTGAGCAAACCAATCATGCTTGAACGTTTCAATAAAGCTGCGTTTAGGCGGTGTGATTTTTGCAGATGCTGCGGGTGTTGCCGACATGGGGAGAGCTCTTTTTTCAAAAAATGCGCAAAGCTGTTTGCCGCGCCAAATCAATTCCGCTTCGCGCTAGGCCCCATTGCTGCAATGCACAACCGCCAGAATGCCGATTTACCGCCTAATTGGATGCAGTTCTTACGGGCAAGTTTCGCAGCCGCTGCGCCGATTGAGCAAAAAACCTGCGCCAACTCACCCTTTTCACAATTCCTTGTTGCAAGTGATTATCATTAGCGTAATATTGATGTTTCCAGCCAATCGGAGATTCCCCATGCCGCAAAACCGCCCCACACATTCTGCCAAGCAAAGCGCTATCGGCACGCTGCTGCCGATGCCTGTGCCCAGCGACCCCGTGGCCAAGACAATGCTCGTCATGCTGCGACGCATGGCGGTTCACGGATTGCGCGATGCCCATGCTAGCCAAATTGCTTTTGGCAGTTTCGGGACGCGCTTTACAGAGGTTCTCGCGCTGACCCGCTGCCTCTTGCATGAAACCGCGATGGCATCTGCGCGCACAATCCAGATCGCATCATGCTGCACGCCGCGCATGACGCGAGATGAGGCGCTCATGATCGAGGTTGTGATGCGGGGCGATAAGCAAGCATTGGCCGCGCTAACCGAAAATGACCGGCCCACACGGGCGCTAACGGCGGCCTTTGCCCTCAGCGATATTTTGAAAGCTTAGATGCCTGACTTAGCCAGCGCCTGATCCAAATCCTCGGTCAGATCGATCACATCCTCTAGGCCGACGTTAATCCGCAGCAAGCCCTCGGTCACGCCCATGTCTGCCCGCGCGTCTTCAGAAACGCTGGCATGAGTGGTGCTAGCAGGATGGCACATCAGGCTGCGGCTATCGCCAATATTGTTGGAAATATCGACCAGCTCCAGCGCATCGAGCACAGCAAAAGCGCGCTCGCGCGTGCCGACATCAAAGGCAAAGATCGGGCCGGTTGCTTCCATTTGCAGCGTGGCGAGATTGTGCCCGGGATGGCTCGGCAGGCCGGGATGCATTATGCGGCCATCCGCTTTCAGCAAGCGCGGCTCCAGAAATTCGCCCAATTGCACAGCGCTGCGGCTTTGAGCGTGCGCACGCATCGACAAAGTCTCCAGACCTTTGAGCACGACCCATGCATTAAACGGTGCCAGATTGGGGCCAGTGTTGCGCTGGAACGGCAGCAGAGTTTCCTCCACCCATTCCTCGCTTCCGCAAATAGCACCAGCCAAAACGCGCCCCTGCCCGTCCATCAATTTGGTCGCGCTATAGGCCACCACATCTGCGCCAAATTCCATCGGGCGCTGCAAGGCTGGCGAGGCAAAGGCATTGTCGACCACGGTTGTGATCCCATGCGCGCGCGCCAGATCGCAGACATGCTGGAGGTCTGTAATATCGAGCGTCGGGTTCGCAGGCGTTTCAAAGAAAAACACCTTAGTGTTGGGCTTAATCGCCGCTTCCCATGCCGCATTATCGGCTGCATCCACCACGCTGGTTTCAATCCCGAAACGCGGCAGCAGATTATCGACCAGCCAGCGGCACGAACCAAACGCCGCCTTTGCCGCAACGCAGTGATCGCCTGCCGAAAGCTGGCTAAGCAAAGCCGCCGTCATTGCTGCCATGCCCGATGCTTGCGCGCGGCAAGCCTCTGCGCCTTCCATCAAGGCAATGCGCTCCTCCAGCATCGCAACCGTTGGATTTTGCAGGCGCGAATAGGTCATGCCTTGCGCATCGCCAGCAAAGCGGTCAGCCACCGTCTGCGCATCATCATAAGTATAGCCAGAGGTGAGGAACAATGCCTCGCTCGTCTCGCCATGCTCGCTGCGCCAAGTGCCCCCGCGCACAGCCTGAGTGGCTGGACGCCATTTGCGAGTAACGCTGCGATCTTGTCCGGTGGTTTTCTTCATAAGGCGCTCAGCTTTAAGCGCGCAGCCAACCCCCTGCAAGCGAGGATTGCTCCATAATGCACGCACGAAGGTCGATCAGAATTCGCAGAAAAATTACATTATGTAACAAATATATATGCGATATTTTATTTGCGGGCCAAGGCGCTGCACTTTAAGCGCCAAAGTCTATGCTGCACGCATCCGCCCAGTCTGTTGATCCGCTTCGCCCGACTTTGGCGTTGACGGGGCTGTTTGCTCTGCTGTGCGGAATTCGTTTGACCCTGCCCTCAATCACCTTTTTCGACGAGGTGCATTATGTGCCAGCGGCAAAAGCTTTGCTGGAGGGCACAAGCTATATCAACCGCGAGCATCCTTTGCTGGGTAAGCATATGGTATCGCTGGGTATTATGATTTTTGGCGACAATGCCTTTGGTTGGCGGGTGATGCCCTACCTTGCTGGAATGCTGGCGTTTTTCGCCATGATGCGCGCTTTTTGGCTGGCGAGCCTGTCGCGCTTTGCCAGCCTTATGTTTGGCTTTTTGATCATTACTGGCTTTATGCTGTTGGTGCATTCGCGCCTTGCGATGCTGGATATTTTCATGGTGGCGGGGCTGTCTGTGGCCGCTTGGCAATTCGCTGGTGGCCTGCGCGAGCCCGAGACCGCGCACCGCCGGCTGCTGCTTTCTGGCATAGCGTTGGGCGCTGCGATGGCGTCCAAATGGAACGCGATACCGCTGGCCGCGGTGCCGGGCCTCGTCTTTTTTGCCGCCTGCGTGGCACAGCGTGGGAGCCTCAATACAGGCTTTTTCGCGCGGATTGAGGACGTGCTTTTCGCCAAGCGCGCGCTGCCCATTCGCGGCGTATCCTTGGTGCAAGCGGCGTTTTATCTCGGAGTGGTTCCGCTGGTGGTTTACGCTGCGACATTCGTGCCCTCACTGCTCTATTCAGACAGCCCGCTGGCCGATGGCGGCTTGATTGCATTGCACACTGAGATGCTCGATTTGCAAAGCCAAGTGCTTCAGCCGCATCCCTATCAAAGCAATTGGGGCGAATGGCTGTTTAACCTTCGCGGCATTTGGTATTTGCATGAGTTTGTGGATGAGGCGCAGCGCGGCGTTTTGCTGATCGGCAATCCAGCCAGCATGCTGCTCGGCCTGCCCGCATTGATCTGGTGCGGATATGATGGGTTTAAACGGCGCGATCCGGCAAAGATTGCGGTTGTGGTCGGCTTTGCGGTCTCGCTAGGCCTATGGCTCATCGCGCCCAAATCGGTGCAGTTTTATTACCACTATCTGGTGCCGAGCATCTTCTTGATGGCCGCTCTGGCGCTTGCGCTGGAGGCTTTGTGGAAAGTCGGTGAGCGCGGCATGGTGATGATTGCGCTTGCAGCCTCTGGCCTGATGTTTGCCTATTTCTACCCGATCCTGACCGCAGCGCAGCTGAGCGATGATCAGGCATTCCGCTATTACGCGTGGATTGACGGTTGGATCTAATAGCGGCCCCAAACGAAGCGGCTCGACAAAGCATAATTCCAAACCGAGCCTGCCAATATGCCCGCCAGCGCGGCCAATGCCCAAAACACGCCGTAATCCGCTAGCAAAGCGGCAATCGCGACATTGGCAACAGCGCCCACTGCGCAGGTCAGACAAAATCCGATCCAGCCGCGCAGCATCGCACCTGCGCCCTTCAGCCGTTTGTCGCGGTAGGTCAGCGCATTGTTGAGCACAAAGTTAAAGCTCATCGCGGCCAGAACAGCGGCGGCCTGCGCCCAGACAAATGCCTCTCCAAAGCCGAGTATTAGCAGTGATAAAACCGCCATATGCACCAACACGCCCGCGGCCCCGACAGTGCCAAAAAGCGCGAACCGTGTGGGAATGATGCGGCCCAATGTCTTGTCATAAAGCCCGGCGAGAAAATCGAAAGCGATGGCACGGTCGAGCTTGCTTTCTCCCTCGCGCCTTGCGGCAAAATTGAGCGGAAATTCGCGCAGACGCATCGGCGTTTTGGCCGTTGCCAGAATATCGAGCAATATCTTGAAACCAATGCCAGATAAACGCGGCGCCAGCCTGCGCGCGGTCGCACTGGGCAGCATGAAATAGCCGCTCATCGGATCGGTCAGCTTAGTGCCCGTCATATGCCGCGCGATACGGTTGGCCATGCCCGACAAGCGCTCGCGCTCCGGCTCATCCCATTCCGCCATGCTAGCCCCATTGGCAAAGCGCGAGGCCACGGCAATATCCGCCTCGCCTGCTTTAAGCGCGCCGAGCATTTGCGGCAGCAGCGCAGGGTCATGCTGATGATCGGCATCCATTACCGCGACAAACGGCGCGGCGGTGGCGCACATGCCTTCAATCGCGGCGCTGGCGAGCCCGCGCCTGCCGATACGGTGGAGCACGCGTATTCGCGGATCATTCAAGGCAAGTTCTCGTGCGGCATCGGCAGTGCCATCGGCGGAATTATCATCCACCACGACGACTTCCCATGCCGTATCGCCAAGGGCGGCGTCGATGCGTTCAAACAATGCCGCCAGATTGCCCCGCTCATTCAGCGTAGGCAAAATTATCGCCAGCTCTAGGGGAGCGGCGGCCATGATCTAAAGGCGTTCCAAAACCGCGCTGCCAATCGCTTCGCAGCCATGGCTTCCGCCCAGATCGCCGCCTCTGATACCGTCCGCCAAAGCGCGCTCAACGGCGGCTTCAATACGCTGCGCCTCGGCCTCCAGCCCAAGCGAATGGCGCAGCAGCATGGCCAGCGACAGGATCGTCGCCATGGGGTTGGCTTTGCCCTGCCCCGCAATATCGGGCGCGCTGCCGTGGATCGGTTCATAGAGGCCGAATGTGCCGTGATCGGTCTGGCGCTCGCCGAGTGATGCACTTGCCAATAGGCCGATGGAACCAACACAGGCGCTGGCCAAATCGGAGAGAATATCGCCGAACAAATTGCCCGTCAGCACCACGCCAAATTGCGATGGGTTCGTGACCATTTGCATGGCGGCATTGTCGACATACATGTGTTCCAGCGCAATATCGGGGAAGCCCGCAGCCTCTGCGGTGACCGTGTCGCGCCAAACTTGGCTGGTTTCCAGCACATTGGCTTTGTCGACGCTGAGCACAGGTTTGCTACCGGATGCCGCTGCACGAAACGCGACCTGAGCAATGCGCCGGACTTCGTTTGTCGAGTAAGACATCATATCCCACCCCTCACGCTCGCCAGCCTCATTCTCGCGAATGCCTTTCTCACCGAAATAGACATCACCGGTCAGCTCGCGCACGAACAACACATCAAAACCATCAGCCACATCAGGCTTGAGCGGAGAGAGATGCTCCAACCCTGCGAACACTTTGGCGGGCCGCAAATTGGCAAACAGACCGAGCTCTTTGCGCAGGCCAAGGATCGCTTGTTCGGGACGCAAATGACGCTCCAGCGCATCGCACGTCGGATCGCCTACTGCGCCAAACAATATCGCATCGGCAGCGCGCGCGGTGTCTAATGTTGCTGGCGGCAAAGGGTGGCCATGCTTGTGATAGGCCGCGCCGCCGACATCGGCATGGGTCAGCTGGACACCGTCCAAGCCCAACGCGCCCAAGACAAGCAAAGCCTGCTCGGTTACTTCTGGGCCAATGCCGTCGCCTGCCAAAACCGCAATTTTCATCTCGTCTGCCTCACTCATTCATTCGTGCGAGCCGCGCCCGCAAATCTTGCCGCGCACCCATAACATCGCCCCGCGCCTCGGCAAGCAAGTAGCGCGCAATCGGCGCCTCCATCGCGTCAAATTCTTCCATCAGCGCATCAAGTTTGTCTTCGAGCTGCGGCTTGGCCCCGCCGTATCCCAGCTCGCGCAAAAGCAGCGCCTCATATGTGATCATCGCTGGCAGCCAGCCGCGTGCACTGGGCGCGCCGCACACCGCATCGAGCAGGCCGGCGAGCGCGCTGTATAATTGCGGATAGGCATTGCGTTCGGGCACGGAATTGGCGGTGAGCGCACAGACCCAAGCGATGGCGGCGGCGGGCAAAGGTTCGGTCAGCCACGGCCCCCTGCTTTCCACCAGCTCCAATTTGGCAAAGGGCAATTGGCTGGCCGATTTGGCGCGCAGATCGACTGCGACACGGTTGCCGGGGATCATAATGGGTCGCAATTGCCGCCCGCGTCCGCCCGCGACATAGCCTGCGATCAGCCCGTGTTCTTCGGTTAAGAACCGCGCGATGCTGCCAGTCTCACCATTGGGTCGAGAGCCCAATAATATGGCCGGTGCGCGCAGGTTCATTGCGCTTACGCCGTGCTTACTTCTTGGTGGTTTTCTTAGCGGGAGCCTTTTTAGCAGGGGCACCCTTAGCTTCCAACGCATCCAAACGCGCCGACAAAGCTGCGTTTTCCTCGCGCGCTTTTGCTGCCATCATTTTGACCGTGTCGAATTCCTCACGGGTCACGAAATCCATGCCGCCCATCGCTTCTTTCACGCGTTCGCGCGCGCTTTCACGCGCTTCGCGGGTCATGCCGGCAAAGGTGCCAGCGGCGCTGTTTGCGACTTTGACGAAATCGGCGATTAGGGGGTTTTCGCTTTGCATATTCGTATCCTTGAGGGGCTTTTAAATTTCATACCGCTGGGTGGGTTCAAGCAGAATTGAGTGCCCGCCATCAGGGTTTTGCTGAAGGAATTCATAGTTCAAAAGCGTAGCAAAAGCCACCCATGCCAAATAGGGAAGCAGCAGGAATGCCGCCAATTTGCGCACGCGCCAGAACGCCCAGATTACAGGCAGCAATGTCACCACCACGCCGATGATAACATAGAGCGCATTTTGGATGTCTTGCATCGCAAAGAACACCGGCGTCCACGCCAGATTGAACAGGAAATGCACTGCGAACAATATGATCGCGAGGCCCCGTCCGCGCGCGCCCCATGCACTGCACACCAGTGCCAGAGCAATGCCGATCATAATGTATAGGATTGTCCATACGATACCGAATGCAGCAGGAGGAGGAAAGATCGAAGGCTTTGTCAGATCTGCAAACCATGCCGTGTCCGGCCCGCCTGAAGTGCCAGCAACAAAGCCCAGCAAAACGATCAGCGGAACGGTGAACAAGGCCCAGCGAAAGAAGCTGGCGCGCAATTGGCCTTTAGAAGCAATGAAATTCATATTCGATCCGTGCTTTCCTCATGCGAACCCATCTACGTGATTCGCCTAGGTTAGGTCATGCCGAGGCGCAGGCGCGCGCGCAAGTCGCGCTATAGACAAGCCGCGCCTATCGCTGTGCCGAAATGAGAAATTCGACATTGCCTTCAGGGCCGGTAATCGGGCTTTTCGTGATGCCTTGAACGGTAAAGCCTAGCCCCTCCACCCATGTCCGCACTTCATCGCAGACGCGTGCATGCAGTGCCGGATCGCGCACAACGCCGCCCTTGCCCACTTCCTCGCGGGATACCTCGAACTGCGGTTTAATAAGGGCGGCAAGTTGGCATTTGGCGGCGGCGAGTTCGAGCGGCCGCTCCAGCACTTTGGCAAGGCCGATAAAGCTCGCATCGCACACGACGAGGCTGCAATCCTGCGTAATATGATCGCGCGTTAGAATGCGGGCCGAGGTCTGCTCAAGCACGGTGACGCGCTCATCCTGCCGCAATTTCCACGCTAGCTGATTGGTGCCGCTATCCACCGCAAAAACATGGGCCGCCCCGCCTTGTAGCAGGACGTCGGTAAAGCCGCCGGTGGAACTGCCAATATCCATGGCGACAACGCCCTTAGGATCAATGCTGAATTCCTCCAGCGCATGGGCAAGTTTTATGCCGCCGCGGCTGACCCATGGATGATCGCGCCCGCGCACATCGATTGTAGCATCGCTGCGCAATTGCTGGCCCGCCTTGTTAATTTTGGTTTCGCCGGAGAAGACCAGCCCCGCCATAATCAAGGCCTGCGCACGGGTGCGGCTCTCGACCAGACCGCGCTCGACCAAAAGCTGATCGATGCGCCTCTTTGCGCCAGTTGAGGATGAATGTTCTTTGCTCATTTACGCCGCGCGTAATAGCCTGCATTAAGCGCCTATGAAACCATACATTTATCTCGCCCCCATTTCTCTGGTCGCTGTGATTGCTGTCGCCGCTTGCGTGCCATCCGAGAACACGCAGCCCGTATCGACCCCGACACCAACGGCCAGCCAGTCGCGTCCCGTGGTGCAGCCGCTTCCCCAGCCAGTGCAGCAGCGTTTCTCCAACTATCTCGATGCGCCGCAAACGCGCGGCAATTGGAGCTATCAAACCGCCGCATTTGGCTCGCAAGCCTTGTTTGCCCAAGCCGGTTCAACGCCTAGCTTTGCCTTTAACTGCCACCGCGCAGAAGGCCGCATCAGCCTAATGCAAAGTGCATCCGGGCAGACTGCGCGCACTATGACGGTGCGAACAGAAACCACCGCCCGCACATTGACCGCTCAGCCCAGCCCCAATTCCGTCACAGTGATCCGCGCCAATCTATCGGCCAATGATCGCCTGCTGGATGCAATGGCGATCACCAAAGGGCGTATCGCGGTTGAGACGCAGGGCCTGCCGGCACTTTACCTACCCGCATGGCCAGAGATCAGCCGCGTAATCGAGGATTGTAGGTAAGAAGAAAGCTAATACTGCGCGCTGACCGGTCACCGTCTAGGTGACCGCAAGGCCCCCGCGGCCGTCCGCAGCGACGCGACCTTTAGGTCGTGTGAGCGAGGAAATCGCGAACGCGGACGCGTTTGCGCAAAACAAAAGTGGTTACGCACAAACACCCCCTTGCATCGCGCCAAATAATGTGGAGACTGCTCCCCAAGATCAGCGGCACACGCAGGTCTTGGACTTCCCCGTGAAGGCGGAGTTCTGGCTTTAAAGCGCGAAAGGAGGTGATCCAATGTCTCATGGTTTAGTAGAGAGGTTGGCAAAGTTCCACACGAGGTATCATCGCTGAATTTCAGTAAGTGATGAAGACTTTGTGAGCGGCACTTCCAGCCGCTGACCATGTTAAGGGCGGCTTTCTCATTCACTTGGGGGCCGCCCTTTTTATATTGCCCTTAACACGCGCGGCTTATATCCGCGTGCATTATGGAATTTACTCGCACTCCTCATCCCTCGCCCATGCCGGTATCTGACCGGGCAGAGGCGCTGAAAGACCCTGGCTTTGGCAGCCTGTTTTCCGATCATATGGCTGTGATCGATTATGACGCAGACAAAGGCGGCTGGCATCAGGCCAGCATCGGCCCGCGCGAGCCGATCCTGCTCGACCCTGCCGCCAGCGTTTTGCATTATGCGCAGGAAATCTTCGAAGGCATGAAAGCCTACCGTCTCGATGATGGCTCCATGGCTTTGTTTCGGCCTGAGGAAAACGCGCGCCGCTTCAACGCCAGCGCCGTGCGAATGGCCATGCCTGAGTTGCCCGAGGAATTGTTCCTAGAGGCCTGCAAGCAAGTCGTCGCCATTGATAAAGACTGGTTCCCCAGCGTTGAGGGCGGATCGCTCTACCTGCGCCCCTTTATGATCGCGACCGAGGCATTTCTCGGTGTGCGCCCCGCAACGCAGTATAAGTTCATCGTGATCGCATCGCCCGCTGGCAATTACTTCAAATCTGGCGCGCCCGCGGTCAGCATTTGGCAGTCGGAATATTCCCGCGCGGCCCCCGGCGGCACAGGCGCAGCCAAAACCGGCGGCAATTACGCAGCCAGCCTTGTGCCCACCGGCGAGGCGTTTGCACGCGGGCACGATCAAGTGCTGTTCCTCGATGCGGTTGAGAAAAAATGGATCGAGGAATTGGGCGGCATGAACCTATTCTTCGTGATGCAAGACGGCAGCGTGATCACGCCCCCCCTCACCGGCACAATCCTGCCCGGCATTACGCGGGCCAGCCTGATCGCACTGATCCGCGAAGAAGGGTTTGAAGTGCGCGAGGAGCCATATTCGATTGACCAATGGCGCGATGATGCGGGCTCTGGCCAATTGCTGGAAACCATGGCCTGCGGCACCGCGGCGGTCGTCACACCCGTTGGCAAAGTTGAGGGCAAAGACGGCGCATTTGTAATCGGCAATGGCGGGCCAGGCCAACTAACCAGCACAATCCGCGCAAAACTCGTCGGCATCCAGCGCGGTTCTGTTGAGGACACGCATGGCTGGGTGATGAGGCTTTAAAAGGGGAAATGATATGACCGGACTATTTGCAAGCATGCTTCCCATAGCTTTGCTGATGACGGCGGATCAAAGCGTCCTCTGGCTGGATGACACGCGCTTAGAAACGAATGTGGTTCTTTCTTTCAAGCAAAATACTATGATGCCCAATTTTGCGAAGGCTGAGAAAATTCTCAAGAACCGCGCGAAAGAGGCCTGCGCGTCCAAACAACTGGGGGAACCGAAAATCGAAGGCGAAGTGATGGTGACCGCAATCAGCATGACGCCAGAAGGCCAGCGCCAAGTGACGCTTTCCGCGACTTATGCCTGCAAGTAACTCGATCTTCAAAGACCATCCGATCCTATCAATTCTGATTTGCTTCGTAGTTTTTGGCGGCCTGATTTGGATCGGATTGTCTAGGCTCACCGATATCGACGAAGTACCGCCAAAACTTGTGCCGGCATCAATCAGCAATATTGCTCTCTTTCCATCAAACTCAGGCACGTCCTACAATGTCATCGTGAAGTTGGCAGATGGTCAAATGGCAACGTTGACGGCTGATCTGGACATGGCAAAAGACTGTAAGATTGGGCAAGAAATTATGGTCGAACGTCGAGGCCTGAACCACAAATGGACTGATAATGGCTGCCGAATTGAAAACTAACCTCCCCATCCAAGTTGCGGCGCTTTATCGCTTTGTGAAATTCGATGATTTCGCCGAGCTTCAAGGGCCGTTGCAAGCGGCGTGCGATGCGGCGGGAACCAAGGGCACAATTCTGCTCGCGCATGAAGGCGTGAACGGCACAATTGCAGGCAGCGAAGAGGCCATTGCCGCTGTGCTTGACCACATCCGCACGCTCCCTGATTGCGCCGAGTTAGAAGTGAAATACTCCCACTGCGAGGAAATGCCATTCTTGCGCATGAAGGTGCGGCTCAAAAAAGAAATCGTCACCATGGGCGAGCCGGATATCGATCCAAACGCCAGCGTCGGCACTTATGTTGACCCGCTGGATTGGAACGATCTGATCGCGGACCCTGATACTATCGTGATCGACACGCGCAATGATTACGAAGTGTCCATCGGCCAGTTCAAAGGCGCGATTGATCCCAAAACAAAAGCCTTCCGCGACTTTCCGGGGTGGTTCCGCGAGCAGCGCGCAGAATTGCTCGAGCAAGGCAAAACGCCCAAGGTTGCGATGTATTGCACCGGCGGTATCCGCTGCGAAAAATCGACCAGCTTTCTAAAATCCGAAGGCGTGGAGGATGTGTTCCACCTCAAGGGCGGCATTCTCAAATATCTTGAAAATGTGCCTCAATCGGAAAGCCAATGGGAGGGCGAATGCTTCGTCTTCGACAGCCGCGTATCGGTTGGGCATGGGCTCGTCGAAGGCAGCTATGAGCTATGCTTTGCCTGCCGCCGCCCTCTGGACGCCAATGATCTGGCCAGCGACGCCTATGCCGAAGGCGTCAGCTGCCCGCATTGCATTAGCGAGCGCAACGAAGAGCAGCGCGCTCGCTATGCCGAGCGCCAACATCAACAGCAATTGGCCAAGAAACGTGGTGAGCAGCATGTTGGCGGCGAGCAAATTTCCAAGCGCGCAGCCAAGTCCGGGCAGGATGGTTTCGACGAAGATAGCGCAGGCTGGGAAGCGGGCTATGGCGGCGCGTTAAAGGATGCAAAAGCGTGAGCGCGCCGGTCCCAACTCTCTATTCCTTCCGCCGCTGCCCCTATGCGATGCGCGCGCGAATGGCGCTGATGATGGCGGGTATCACTTGCGAATTGCGCGAGGTGAAGCTGGCGAATAAACCGCCGCAGCTTCTGGAGATATCGCCCAAGGCCACCGTGCCTGTGCTACAAATTGATAGCTCAAGCTTACTTGAGGAAAGTATCGAAATAATGCGCTGGGCTTTGACGCAAAATGATCCGGAAAATTGGCTGTCCGGTGATGATGCAGAATTGATCGCCCGCAATGACGGCCAGTTTAAGCAGCACCTCGACCGCTACAAATATCCCACCCGCTATCCGGAAGAATCCGGCGATGACACCGATACATTCCGCTATGATCACCGCGGGCATGGCTTCAAATTTTTGAGCGATTTGAACGACCGATTGCAATCGCAACCTTTCCTCAATGGACAGGTGCGCACTCTGGCGGATATCGCGATTTTCCCCTTTATTCGTCAGTTTGCCAATACCGACCGCGATTGGTTTGATGAGCAAAGCCTAACGCCTCTGCAGGAATGGCTAGAGGCGCATCTCGCCTCGGATTTGTTCGCCAGCATTATGCCCAAATATACGCCTTGGACGCAGGGTGATGAGCCGGTGCTTTTTGCCGCTTAAGCTTCGCGCCTAGTCCTGACCAAAAGCCTCTGACGGCAGGCTGTCTTTTAGCTCCGCCAGCCACACATCCGCCACACCATCGGACGGCGCACGCCAATCGCCGCGCGGGCTCAAAGCGCCGCCTGCGCTGACCTTTGGGCCATTGGGAATGGCGCTGCGTTTAAACTGGGAGAAGCCGAAAAAGCGTTTGAGGAATTTCTCAAGCCAGCTTGAGATTTCGGCCAAATCATAGGCATTCTTTTTCTCATCGGGAAAACCGGCTGGCCATAATCCTTCGCTTGTTTGGGCCCAAGCATTCCACGCCAGAAACGCGACCTTGCTGGGCCGCTGTCCAAAGCGAATAATGTGGTGCAGGAAGAAGTCATTGAGCTCATAGGGCCCAATAATACTCTCGGTTGATTGGATCCCGCCATCTTTCGCCGCAGGCACCAGCTCTGGCGAAATTTCGGTGTTGAGGATCGCCTCCAAAACCGCATCGGTCGCTGGATCAAATTGATCGGTCTGCGCGGTCCAGCGGATGAGATATTGGATCAGCGTTTTGGGCACGCCAGAATTCACCGCATAATGGCTCATCTGATCGCCGACACCGTAAGTGCACCAACCCAGCGCCAATTCCGACAGATCGCCAGTGCCAATGACAAAGCCGGAATGATGCCCAGCAAGCCGGAAGAGATAGTCCGTGCGCAGGCCCGCTTGCACGTTCTCGAAGGTCACATCATGCACCGGTTCACCGTCAGCAAAAGGGTGCTTCATATCCTCTAGCATGCGCGTTGCAGCGGGGCGAATATCGATCTCCTCAGCATGAATTCCCGTCGCCTCCATCAGCTTCCAAGCATTGCTCTTGGTGTGATCAGAGGTGCCGAAACCAGGCATGGTGTAGCCGCGAATAAAACTGCGCGGCAGGCCGAGACGGTCGCACGCCTTCGCCGCCACGATCAGCGCATGAGTGCTATCGAGCCCGCCGGAAATGCCGATGACCATGCTTTTTGCATGGGTCGCCTCAAGGCGGCGGGTGAGCGCATCGACCTGGATATTGAAGGCCTCAAAGCAATCCTCATCCAACTTATGCGCACGGTTAGGCACGAACGGAAAACGGCGGATTGGGCGGATGAGATCGCGTTTCTGCTTGCTGGGCGCGAGATCAAATGCAATCCTACGGAATGAGTCCTCAGGGCGGCCAGCTGCCTCGGCGGCATCGTTGAAGGTTTGCATCCGCTGACGCTCCCCCACCAATCGCTCGCAATCCACATCGGCGATGCAAAGATCAGGATCACGGGCAAAGCGTTCGCTTTCGGCCAGCAGATCGCCAAACTCGTAGATCATCCCCTGCCCGTCCCAAGCAAGGTCGGTCGTGCTCTCGCCATATCCGCTGGCCGAGTACACATAAGCGGATACTGTGCGGCTTGACTGCGCGCGCGAGAGCAAATGCCGCTCATCCGATTTACCGATGGTGATGTTGGAGGCTGACAGATTGGCTAGCACGGTTGCCCCCGCCAATGCCCCCAAGGTGGATGGCGGATTGGGTGACCAGTAATCCTCGCAAATCTCGACAAAAAGCGCGAAGCCTTCAAGGTTGTTGGCGGCAAATATCAAATCCGTGCCAAAGGGTACATCTGCGCCATTCAGGCGAATTGTGCCGCCTTGGCTGGAGCGCCCATCGGCAAACCAGCGCTTTTCATAGAACTCGCGGTAATTGGGCAAGTAGCTTTTGGGGATAACACCCAGCAATGCGCCGCCGCGGACCACGGCTGCACAATTGTATATCCGCCCATTTTTACGCAGGGGCGCCCCCACCAATAGCACCGGATCGAGCACAGCACTTGCGGCAATTATCTCCTGCAAACCCGCCTCTGCTGCATCAAGCAAAGCGGATTGCAAATGCAGATCATCAAGCGCGTAGGACGAGATGCACAATTCGGGATAGACGACCAAATCCGCGCCAGCCTTATGCGCCCGCTTTGCATCATTCAGTATCCCTTTGACGTTGTAAGCGACATCAGCGGTGCGTGATTTGGGCGTTGCGGTGGCGATGCGCGCAAAGCCGTGACGCCGCATATCATAGAAGGGATGGGCCTCAGGCGCCGAGCCAGACTGGCCGCTCTGATTGGCTGCATCGGGCGCAGCCTCTAGCCAGTCACCCGGCTCACAAACACCAAGTTCCGTCAGTTTCTTCTGCACCGCCGCGCGCGCAACCTTGCCCTTTGCCTCCCAGCCATAGACTGTGCGGCTAGGCCAAGGATCGCCGTAATTCTGGCCAAATTCCTCCGCTGACAAGGGGGGATTATGCGCCTCGCGCCATGCTCTGATCTTATATCCGGCTAAATGCATGGCTTCTTAGGTATCCTTTTAGGATATATTTGGCAAGTCAGATGGCGGCTCTTGCCTTTGTAACCGCAAGCCTCCACCTAACGAATAACAAATAGAACGCGCGAAAATGCAAAGGATACGAACGCAAATGGCCGATCCCACTTACACCCCGCCCGAAGTCTGGACTTATGATGCGGAGAACGGCGGCAAATTTGCCAATATCAACCGGCCCACCGCTGGCGCGCGCGAGGAAAAGGAGCTGCCCAAGGGTAACCATCCGTTCCAGCTGCATTCGCTGGCCACGCCCAATGGCGTGAAGGTCACGATCATGCTCGAGGAGCTGCTTGAGGCGGGCCACACGGGCGCAGAATATGACGCCTACACCGTCAATATTGGTGAGGGCGAACAATTTGGCAGCGGTTTTGTCGCGATCAATCCCAATTCCAAAATCCCCGCCCTACTCGACAATAGCGGCGAGAAACCGTTCCGCGTGTTCGAATCGGGTGCAATTCTGGTGCATCTGGCCGAGAAATTTGGCGCATTCCTGCCGAGCGATCCCGCCGCGCGAGCCGAAGTGATGAGCTGGGTATTCTGGCAAGTCGCATCAGGCCCGTTTATCGGCGGCGGCTTCGGCCATTTCTACGCCTATGCTCCGGAGAAGTTTGAATATCCGATCAATCGCTATGCGATGGAAGTGAAGCGCATCTTTGATGTGGCCGATCAGCGCCTCGGCGAATCGCGCTTCCTTGGCGGCGATGATTATTCGATTGCGGACATCGCCAATTGGCCGTGGCTGGCCCCCTTCACAACTGGGCACATCTATAATGAGGCGAAAACCTTCCTCTCCATCCATGAATATAAAAACGTCATTCGCTGGGTCGATGAGATTTTTGACCGCCCCGGTGTTCAGCGCGGACGCATCGTCAATAAGGTTTGGGGCGAGGACGACATGCAATTGGCCGAGCGCCATTCTGCCGCTGATTTTGAAGGCAAAAACCTGACCAGATAGAGTTTGCAGGACTAGCTTTTTTGCTGTGTGATCAGGGTTTCTGCGCAAAGCCCTTTTCATCTGCAAAAAGGGCGTTATAGAGCGCCTTCGTGCTGGGGCGTCGCCAAGTGGTAAGGCACCGCTTTTTGGTAGCGGCATTCGCAGGTTCGATCCCTGCCGCCCCAGCCAATTTATTTAAGTTTTTGTTTTACGCAGCACCTCCGTGCAGCGATATCCTCGGACCTTACGGTCCTGCGGGCGCGTAGGCACGCTTGCGGCGCTTCGCGCCGTTTGGGCCCTTCCCTCAATAGCCTTGGACTAAGGCTTGCCTGAGAGAGCCACCGCCTGCCCCGTCAGCCATTCCGATGATGGTGCGACCATATAGAGCACCAGCGCGGCGATATCCTGCGGCGTGCCGAGGCGGCCTGCTGGTAGCTGCAATTGCTCCAGCAGCGGACCGAAGTCCTCATCCGACATGGAAAGCGCTTTCTTCACCGTGTCTGTCGGCACAAAGCCTGGCATGATCGCATTGACGCGTGTCTTGGGGCCAAGCTCAATACCCAAAGTCTTTGTCATCATATTCACGCCAGCTTTGGCAGCGGAATAATGCGCGCTGCCTGCAAATGGCTCTAGCCCAGCGAGGGAGGAGATATTCACCATCGCGCTCTTATCGCTGAAATGCGGCACGGCGGCTTGAACGGAATAGAAGATTGAGGACAGGTTCACCGCAATCGTCTTGTCCCACTCCGCCGGATCCAGCTCTGCCAAGGGCGCAGACACGAGCGATCCGCCGGCATTGTTCACCCAAATATCAAGGCTGCCAAATTCATCGACGGCGCGCTGTGCCAGCGCTTTCATATCTTCGGCTTTGGACACGTCGGTCTGGTGGAAAATCGCGCGCCCGCCAGTGTTGCTAGCATTGATCACATTGGTCGTATGCTCGATCTGATCGGTGGAGCGCGCCGCGCAGACAATGTTTGCGCCTGCCTCTGCCAAAGTGGTGGCTATGCCCTCGCCAATCCCGCGGCCTGCGCCGGTGACAACGGCAGTTTTTCCTGTGAGGTCGAATAGCGCGCTCATAATATCTCTCCAAAAAAGTTCTCGGAAGATTGGCTATGCGCTGGGGCGAGAGGCGTAAACTAACCCAATTGCTGGGAGGCTATCTAATCTCAAGCTCGTCTTGCGGATTGTTTGGCACCAGCACCATTTCCTCCGCAGCATTTTCAACGCGGTAGGATTTCAGCCTTGAGAGCAAGTTCATGCCCACCACATTCGTCTCGCCCAATGTTGGCGCGATTACGGCATCCAGCCCGCGCGCCGTGACATTGCCAAAGCGCAATTCATCAATCGTGGAGAGCTGCGCATTGACCGGACCGTTTGCTGTGCCAATCGCCACAGGCAAGCCGCCGCGCCGAGGCTCCAAGCCTGCCTCATCCGCCAAGTCTTTCGATATCGCGGTGACCGTTGCGCCTGTATCGATCAGGAAATTGGCCGGTACGCCATTGAGCTCTGCGCGCAGCCAGAAATGCCCGTCTGCTGCCTTTGTGATGCGGGTCTCGCCGCCCTCAACCACTTGTTCCGGCAGGCCAATTTGCGGCAAAGCCACGGCAAGGCGCGGGTCAAAGCGCGACAATTGCAACACGACAACCACCAACACGCCGACCAGCACCAGCGTGCTGCCCGTGCGCACAACCCCGCCAAGCGGCACGCGCCTACGCACCATTATTGTACCGGCAAAGCCAACCACCACCGCCGCAATGGCGATGATGAGCAGCTCTGATCGCGGCACGGCCGCAATTGCAATGGCTGCATTATCCCAGAAGTTCTGGATGCTCATACAAGGCTGTATACATGGGCCAGCCCTGCCGGTCCATGAACGAGGCTTCGCGCCCTAAGCCAAAATTGCAGCGGCCAAAGCGCGGCCTGATAGAAAGGCGTTTTCTGCACGAGGTCCGTGGAGCCAGTCTCCGCATACGCCGAGGCCTGCGTCTGCATTCCACAAATGGCCTGCCGCGCCCTCGCCAACCTGCGGGAAGGCATAGAGCCAGCGGTGCGCGGCTGTGTGGATGGGGTCAGGCAAGGATACGCCGGTTTGCTGCGCGAAGGCGTCCAGAAGCGCATTGGCCGCACCATCCTTGCTGTGCTCCAAAATTTGCCGCGAGAAATCAGCAGAGGCGTGAATGACCCAGCATTCCGAGCCAGCTCGCTGCGGCTTGGCCGAATTGCGGGCGGCCCAATGGATCGCATCTGTTTCGGTCCCTTCAACAGTGTCTGGCAGGTCCAGCGCCGTATCAAACGCCGCCATCAATGCCCAGCACGGCGTGGAGATGATGCTCTTTGCTTGAGCGGCATATTCTGGTGCTGCGTCAGCTAGCAGCACGGAGGCTTGTTCAGCAGGGATCGCGCAAATGACATGATCGAAGCGCTCCTGCCCGCCATCATGCCCAAGCAGCCACACATCACCGTCACGCTGCAATGTTTCAATCCGTACACCCCAGCGCACATCCAGTGTCTCTGCCATAGTGCGAATAGGCCCATTCATACCGGGCGTGCCGATATAAGCGCCCTCGCCTGCGGCTGCCCAAAGCGCCGCCGCGCCTTCCGCTTCCCAAGCGGATAATTGCGCGGCAAATTCCGGCGTTTCTGCGGTGAGCACCTGCGCTCCATGGTCAAAGCTGACGGTTTCGCCCGCGACCTCTGCGCGCCTAGCCGCCATGCGCCCGCCCGGCCCGCGCCCCTTATCGAACAAGACAGGCGCAAAGCCCGCTTTCGCCAATTCATTCGCGCAGGTGAGACCCGCCATGCCTGCGCCGACCACGGCGATTGTATTGGATGTGTCTTTCATGGAATGAGTTACGGAGCGCTGCGCGCAATGGTTGCCTCAGCAAGGATAAGCGAGAAGCGTTCCTCATCATCCAGCCAGCGCTTCACCGGCGTCCATCCGCCCGCCAGCAGCAAAGTGCTCGATGTTCGGCGCGTAAACTTGTGACTGTTTTCGGTATGGATCGTCTCGCCAGCGGCCATGGAAAACGCCTCGCCAGAAACGGTAAAATCAATCGCCTTCTTAGCGCGCAAATGCATCTCAATGCGCGCATGCTCATCATTCCACCGCGCCAAATGCTCCAATGCATCCACCGGAATATCGCCGCCAAGCTCGCGGTTAATTCGGCGCGCGAGATTGATATTGAAGTCAGCCGTTACCCCGCCCGCATCATCATAGGCGGCGACCAGCACATCCTCATCCTTGATCAAATCCATGCCGATCAGCAGCTTCGAGCCCTCGCCCAAAGTCTCGCGCATGGTACGCAGCAAATCCACCGAGGTCCGCGCGACCATATTGCCAATGGTTGAGCCGGGGAAAAAGCCCAGCTTCGGCATATTCGCCACCGCCTCGGGAAGCGCGACTGTACGCATAAAATCGGCTTCAACCGGATGCACTGGCAGGCCGGGAAATTTGGCTGATAAATCGGCGGCGGCTGCGCGCAGAAAATCGCCAGAGATATCGAGCGGCACATAAGCGGCAGGGTCAATCGCGCTAAGCAACAAAGGCGTTTTTACCGAGCTGCCCGAGCCGAATTCGACGACGGCTCGGCCGCTACCAATACCGGCAGCGAACTCGCCTGCGCGGCTTTGCAAAATCTGTGTCTCAGCGCGGGTCGGGTAATATTCGGGGATCTGGGTGATATCCTCGAACAATTGCGATCCGGCATCATCATAGAGCCAGCGCGCGGGTAGAGCTTTTTGCGTCTGCGCGAGGCCCGCCAAGACATCGGCTCTAAACGCAAGATCGACGCCTTGATCATCGAGATCAACGATAGATAGGCCTTCTTGCGCGCTCACTTATACATCCTTTGCCAGCCGCAATCCGGTAAACTGCCAACGCTGATGAGGATAGAAGAAATTGCGATAAGAGCTGCGCGAATGCCCGCGTACCGTCGCGCAGCTCGCGCCTTTGAGCACGAACTGACCGCTCATGAATTTGCCGTTATATTCGCCGACCGCGCCTTCTGCTGGCGCGAACCGAGGGTAAGGCAAATAGGCGGAGCGTGTGAACTGCCAGCAATCGCCGAAGATGCTGTCTGAGCCGGATGGAAGCGGCGCGGATGCAGCATCCAATTGATTACCGCCGTTGGCATCGTGAGCGCTGGCAATCGCTTCCCATTCAAACTCCGTTGGAAGGCGCGCATCGGCCCAAGATGCAAACGCATCGGCTTCGTAATAGGATATGTGGGTGACAGGCGCATTCGGATCGCGGTCCTGCCAACCTTGATGGGTGAAATGCTGCTCATCCCGCCAATAGAGCGGCGCAGCTATGGCATTTTCATTGAGCCAGCCCCAACCATCCGCCAGCCATAAGGCGGCATTGGAATAACCGCCATCTGCGATAAATTCCGCCCACTCGCCATTGGTGACTAGGCGCTTTGATAGTGCGAACGGTTCGAGCAAAGCACGGTGGCGCGGGCCTTCATTGTCGAAGGCAAAGCCCTCTCCCGAATGACCGATTTCGACCACGCCGCCAGCATGCTCATACCAGCCGTCTGCCTGTGCTGTGCACGCCTCGGGCCCGCCTTCGAACATCGCAGGCCCCAGCGGATTTTGGAAAAGCGCGTGTTTCACATCGGTTAGCAGCAATTCTTGATGTTGCTGTTCATGCGCAATGCCCAATTGGATCAGAGCCGCGTGCTCAGAATCATCCAAAAGCGGCTGCATTGCAGCGTCCACATGCGCGCGCCAAGCCAGCACATCATCGAGCGACGGGCGCGATAGCATGCCGCGCGAAAACCGCCCGATGCGCGCGCCTTCCGCTTCGTAATAGGAATTGAACAGGAACGGATATTGCGCATCAAACAGGACGTAATCCGCCTCCTTGTCACGCAATAAAAACGTCTCCCAAAACCATGTCGTATGCGCCAAATGCCACTTTGCTGGCGATGCATCCTCCATGGATTGCACCGTCGCATCGGCATCGCTTAGCCCCGCGACCAATTCCTGCGATAGGCGCCGCGTCGCGGCAAATTGGCCAGAGAGGCTATTGCTCAAATCAGCCGCCAATCAGGCCGCGTCTGCCTGACGTGCGCCGTTTTCTGTGTTGAGCATTTCCGCCAGCGAAAATGCCAGTTCCAACGATTGCTCTGCATTGAGACGCGGGTCACAGTGCGTGTGATAGCGGTCGCCCAAACGCTCATCGGTGATCGCCACAGCCCCGCCGGTGCATTCGGTCACATCTTGGCCGGTCATCTCAATATGGATGCCTCCGGGATGCGTGCCCTCGGCGCGGTGCACATCGAAGAAGCCCTTCACCTCGCGCAGGATGCGGTCGAACGGTCGGGTCTTAAACCCGCTTTCCGATTTCACGACATTGCCGTGCATCGGGTCGCAGCTCCACACAACCGGATGGCCTTCGCGGGCCACGGCGCGAACCAATGCGGGCAGACCGTCTTCGACCTTATCATGACCAAAGCGGCTGATCAGCGTCATACGCCCTGCTTCACGCGCAGGGTTCAGCTCATCGAGCAGACGCAGCAAATCATCAGGCTTCAGCGATGGGCCGCATTTCATGCCCAATGGATTGCCAACACCGCGCGCCCATTCAATATGGGCGCTGCCCGGGAAGCGCGTGCGGTCACCGATCCAAACCATATGGGCTGAGGTCGCAAACCAATCATTCGTCAGCGAATCGCGCCGCGTCATGGCCTGCTCATAAGGCAGCAAAAGCGCCTCGTGACTGGTGTAGAAGCTGGTGGCTTGCAATTGCGGCACGGTCGCAGGATCAACCCCGCAAGCCTCCATGAAATCAAGCGCTTCGCCGATACGGTCAGCGGTTTCAGCGAATTTCGTCGACCACGGAGTGCGGCCCATAAACTCCAGCGTCCACTTGTGAACCTCGCGCAAGTTTGCATAGCCGCCGCCAGCAAAGGCGCGCAGCAGGTTGAGCGTCGATGCGGCCTGATTATAGGCCTTCACCATACGCTGCGGATCATTGCGGCGCTGAACGGGGTCGAAATCAATGCCGTTGATATTGTCACCCAGATAGCTCGGCAAAGTTACATCGCCGATTGTCTCTGTTGGCGAGGAGCGCGGCTTGGCAAATTGGCCTGCCATGCGCCCGACTTTGACCACGGGATGCTTGCTGGCAAAGGTCATGACGACCGCCATTTGCAAAATCACGCGGAAGGTATCGCGGATGTTATTGGGGTGAAATTCCGCAAAGCTCTCAGCGCAATCGCCGCCTTGCAAGAGGAACGCTTTGCCCTGCGACACTTCAGCCAAATCCGCCTTCAGCGCGCGCGCTTCGCCAGCAAAAACCAGCGGGGGATAGGCCTCCAAAGTGGCCTCTGCCTCGGCCAATTCGCTCGCATCTTCATATTGCGGCAAATGACGCGCTTCGAATTCTTTCCAGCCGTCAGGGGACCAATTTTGTGCCATCGCTTTGTACTCATTCATTTTGTGGCGCAGAGGGATCTGCCGCGCGATTGTGTATTCTCATGCAGCAATAGCAAAGGGCATCGCCCGCGCGAAGCACAAATATTTCAGGCGGCCCAAGGGCAAGTTTCGAAGCGCGTTAAATGATTAGCGCCCCGAAGGCGCCGCAGCGCCAGCCGAGGCCGCCGCAGACACATCTGTTGCAAGTGTCTGCCCCTCAGGAATAACGGCCAATTTCCACGATTCCCGCGCGCCCAGATAGCGCTTGGCCAGCAAGGTCATAATCTCTGGCCGAGTGCTCGAATGATCCACGATCAGCGTGCGCAGCAGGCCCACACGGCGCGGGTCATAGGTCGAACCCTGCAGGTGATAGAGCCAGAAACCATTGCCCGTCAGCGCGCGGCTGATCTGTTGGCGCAGGGGCTCTGTCACGCGGTTGAGCTCATCTGCGGTGGGCGGCGTCGCCACAAGGTCAGCCGCGATTTTATCGGCTTGCTCAAAGAACACCGGCACATCGCTGGGTCGCAATTGCGCAAAGCCCATAATCTTGCCGCCGCCGTTTAAATCCACCGGCCAATTGGAAACCACTTGGGGTGCATAGCTAGCCCCCGCCTGTTCACGCATCGCCTCTAGCAGGCGGTTGCTGAAGACTTGTGTCAGGATTTCCAGCTGACGCGATTCGCGCAAAGAAGCCACCCCGCCCTTGGTTGGCCAAGCGATGACCGCCGCAGCCTGATTGGCATCGCCGCGGTGCGTGCGCACGGTGGGCGCGGCCGCTGGCGCTGGAAATGCCGGAATGCGCGCGGCTACATCGGCAGGGATCTCCGTGCGTGCAGGCAGAGCGCCGAAAGTCTTGGTCAATTGCTCAACCGTTTTCTCGCGGTCAAACTCGCCAAAGACCAACACTTCGATCGGCCCTTGCGCGAGCAGCGGTTCCCACACTTTGCGGAAGCCTTTCGGCGTTACCTTGCTCAGCATTTCGCGGTCAGGCGTCGCATAGCGCGGGTCTTTATTGGCGACGAGATAATCCAGATCGCGGTTGATCACGCCATTCGGGCTAGTCGCGAATGTGTCATAGGCAAGCTCTGCGGCGGCTTTGGAGCGCAGCACGGGGTTCGGATCCCAGCGCGGCATGCCAAGCTTCGCAGCGAAGAGATAAAGCTGATCGGCCAAATCCTCGCCACGCGTTTGCGCTGCAAATTCAAACACAGCCTCGCCAATGCGGAAATCAAAACCCAGCTTGCGGCCCGTGGCGAGCCGGTCGAGATCTTCTTGACCAATTTCGCCAAGGCCAGAGCCAACCAATGCCGATTTGCCCAGCCCAATATAGGCGGCATCACCGGCTTCGAATGCGCGGTACCCAGCGCCGAAACGCACTTTTACCGCGACACGGCCCGGTTCTGCATCATTGGACCACAAAATTGCGCGAACGCCATTGGCCAGATTGATCTGCTCAATCTCTTCAACGCCGGGCACGCCGAGAGTTTTGCGCTCAGCCACGCTGCCCTGTTTGCCAATCGCAGGTAGGTCTTCAAACTTGATGGATTTGCTGGCCAGACGCGCGCTGGCATCAGCCACGGCGGGCGCGGTAAAGGCGCTGCGCAAGGCGGCGATATCGGCAGAACCCGCATCCGGCGTCACATAAACACCGCGCAGAACATCGCCCTTGAACAGATTGCGCGTGCGGGTCAGCACTTCTGCGGGAGTAAAGCGCGCTTTCATTCCGCGAAACACATTGAGCACGGTTTCCGGCGCGGCGACGGTCTCGCGAATATCGACTGCATTGACGATTTGATCGGCCAATTTGGAGCCTGCCAGCACGGTGCGCTGTTCATATTCGCTTTGGAAAATACTGTCGAATTCAGCAATTTCGCGGTCAATTTCTTCCTGTGTCGGCGGGTTTTCCAAAGCATCGGCAATCACGCCGCGCACATCGGTCAGAGCATCGCGCCAATCGGCAGACAAAGGCGCAAAGCTGACGAAGGTTGCATCGGTAGAGCGCGAGACATCATCCTGCTGCACCTGCGCATAAAGGAAGCTTCCGCCGCCGCGCGCCCGCGATTCCAATCGGCGATTGATAATCGCTTGAGAAACCGCATCGAGCAGCAAGCCTTCATTATAGACAATCGTGTCATTAACCGGACGCCAAGGGCGCATAACGCCGTAAGTGAGCGAGCGCGGCATGTCGGGCTCGACCAGAACTTTAAGCTCGCCAATGGGGTTGGCCGGATCAGCGCCAGCCGGTGCTTTCGGATCGCCAAAGTCTGGCGCAGGCGTGCCCTTGCCCTTGCCTTTCCAATCGCCAAACCATTGCTCGATCAGCTGCGCAAGAAACGCAGGCTGCGCATCACCGGCGATGGAAATCACCGTGTTTTCAGGCCTGTACCAACGATCATGAAACGCCTGCATCGCGCCCGCTTTTGCGCCGCGCAACGTAGCATCTGTGCCAATCGGTGAGCGCTCCGCCAGCCTTTGTCCGGCAAACAATGTTGCCCGCGTTGCTTCGCTAACGCGCTGCCCCGCCCCGCCGCGCTCGCGCTTTTCAGCCAGAACAATGGGGATTTCAGCGTCAAGATTGGCTTGGCTCAAAATCGGCTCGCGGATCATGCCGGAAAGCAATTTGAACGTCTCTTCTAAATCAGCCGTGCTCGCATTGGGCAGGTCGAGCTTATAGACGGTGTGCGTCGGGCTGGTCTCTGCATTGGTGTCGCTGCCAAAGGTCGCGCCGAGGCGCTGCCATGTGGGGATCGCTTCTGCTTGACCGAGATATTTGCTTTCGCGGAATGACAGATGTTCCAGCAAATGCGCAAAGCCGCGCTCGGCGTCCTGCTCATGCAAGGAACCGGCATCAATCCGAATGCGGATAGAGATTTGCCCGGGCGGAACGCTGTTTTTGCGCACGGCATAACGCAGGCCATTGTCGACCTTGCCAAACAGCCAATCCTTGTCACGCGGAACATCAGACCCCTCGTAAATCCACGGTGTCTCATCACCAGTTTGCGCGCTTTCGGGCAAAGGAATCGGCGTAACCTCAACCGGAGGCATAGCCGGCACAGCGGCCGTGTCTTGTGCGGTCAGCGCGGTGAAAGGAATAAGAGCGAGGGAAAAGGCGCCAAGCGCCCCGATCAACCTAGGGTAATGCGATGTCATAGCATGGGTTATAAACGCCAAAGCTATGAAGGGATAGTGAATGATGCGCCGCCACCTTGCCGAAAGGCTTATGCGCCCCTACATCATCACTCATGTTTATTGAGACAGAAACCACACCGAACCCATCCAGCCTGAAATTCTTGCCAGGCCGCCAAGTTATGACCGCCGGAACGCGCGAATTTCCTACGCCAGAGGCAGCCGAGGCTAGCCCGTTGGCACAGGCAATTTATGACACGGGCGAGGTGGTGAATGTGTTTTTTGGCGGCGATTTTGTTTCCGTCACCGCTGCACCGGGCGTCAATTGGGCTGATTTGAAACCACAAGTGGTGGCAATCTTGCTCGATCACTTTGTTTCAGAGGCTCCCTTGTTCAACGAAGCCACGGCGGCGGGAATTTCTGTCCCAGCCGAAGAAGAAATGCTGTTTGAGGATGATCCAGAGCAATCCGAAATCGTCGCGCAAATTCACGACCTGCTGGAAACGCGCGTGCGTCCAGCGGTGGCCGGTGATGGCGGCGATATTGCCTATCGCGGGTTTAAAGACGGCGTAGTTTATCTCACGCTGCAAGGCGCATGTTCTGGCTGCCCATCCTCCACCGCGACATTGAAGCATGGCATCGAAGGCCTGCTCAAGCATTACGTCCCCGAAGTGCAAGAAGTGCGCGCGGCCTAACCGCCTTATTGAAGGGGGCTGAGCGATGCGCCAATTGGCGATAGAATGCGCCACTGACGCTTGCTCTGTCGCTTTGTTCGACGGCTCGCAGCTCATCGCCAATCGCCATGCCGAATTGGGGCGCGGCCATGCCGAACGCCTTATCCCAATGATCGCGGAATTGCCTGACAAGGGCAAAGCAGAACGCATTGTCGTCTCGCTTGGGCCTGGCAGTTTTACCGGCGTGCGCATTGGTTTGGCAGCGGCGCGGGCCTTGGGTTTTGCTTGGGATGCACAAGTGCTTGGCTATCCGACATTGGCTTTGGTGGCAGTGCGTGCTTGGCAACCTACTCCGCGCGGCGTGACTGTTTGCATGAATGCAGGCCACGGCGAATGGTTCGTGCAAAATTATGCCGCCAATGGCGAAACGGATGAAGCACGCTCGCTTGCCCCTGATGCCGCCAAACTCGCCTGCAAACATGACACAATTGTTGGCAGCCGAGCGGAGCAAATGGCGGCCCTATTCCCAGACGGCAAGCGCGCGCTCAACCTGCTGCCCGATGCCAGCAAGATACATCTGCTGCATGACAGCAAATTCACCGATGATCTCACCCCGATCTATGGCCGCGAGCCCGATGCAAAGCCGGCCCAATGAAAGATGCCGTCGACCACATAATGGAGGTGATGGACACCGCCTTTGACCCAAGCTGGGGCGAGGCTTGGAACCGCCGTCAGGTCAGCGATGCTCTCATCATTCCAAGCACTCACGCGATTGTAATAGATGCCCAAGGTGCAATGGATGGTGAGGCAATGAAAGAAACGGCCGGATTTTGTCTATCTCGCGGCATTGCAGGTGAAGAAGAACTGCTTCTGATCGGCGTAAAACCGGAATTTCGCGGCTCGGGCCTTGGCCGAAAAATGATTCAGCAACTGATTCGTGATGCGCGAGGCCGTGAAGTTTCAAGAATTTACCTCGAAATGCGAGCGAACAATCCTGCTGAGAACTTATACCGCAATATTGACTTCCAACCGATTGGTAAAAGGCCCAAATATTACAGACTTTCTAATGGTGAAAGAATGGATGCGATTACTTTTGGACTGTCGATTTAGCCCATTTCGGTGGATTTAGTTGGTAAAATGAAGGTGATTCAGGTTGCAAAACCTGCTTGCAGCGCTCAAAGGGCTTCCATCGGAAAAATCCGAATTGACTATGAGGAACTCCATGGAAGAGATCGCAATTGAAATGAAAGAGACGTTGATTACTTTAACGTCCGACATCGTCGCCGCTCATGTCAGCCACAATAATGTGTCTGCCGATGACATGCCTTCACTGATCAACAATGTGTATGGCGCATTGGCAGGTCTTGGTGATGCGCAAGCAGCGGAAGAAGTTCGTCCAGAACCCGCCGTATCCGTACGCTCATCGATCAAGCGCGACCATGTCGTATGCTTGGACTGCGGTAAGCGTATGAAAATGCTGAAACGTCACTTGTCGACAGAGCATGATATGACGCCGGAAGAGTATAAAACACGCTGGGAACTGCCAGGCGATTATCCGCTCGTAGCGCCAGCCTATGCGGAAACACGCCGCGATTTGGCGAAGAAAATCGGCTTGGGCCGTAAGCCGGGTCAACGCCGAGGCCGCAACAAGAAGGTTGCATAAAACACTCAAGTCCAACTTGAGTAGAGAGCTCCGCCCCTCTAAAGGGGGTGGAGCTTTTATGTTTGGAGTGCGAATTGCAGCAGAAGATTGATCTTGAACAATTGTGTGCCGACAAAGGTTTGCGCATTACCGATCAGCGCCGCGTAATCGCGCGGGTGCTGTCCGAAAGTGATGATCATCCCGATGTTGAGCTGCTGCACAGCCGCTCTTCCGCTATCGACCCGAAAATCTCGATCGCCACAGTGTACCGCACCGTGCGCCTGTTCGAAGAGGCCGGTATTCTTGACCGCCATGATTTCGGCGATGGCCGCGCGCGTTATGAAGCAGCCCCCGAGGCCCATCACGATCACTTGATTGATGTGGAAACCGGCAAGGTCGTCGAATTCGTCGATCCTGAGCTGGAAGCTTTGCAGAAGATCATCGCAGAAAAATTGGGCTACCGCCTAGTTGATCACCGCATGGAATTATACGGGGTCCGGCTCAGCCGTGACAGCTGACGCAGAGCTACGGGCTGCGGCGGAACGCGGAGAAGACACTCCAGTTTCTGCCATGGGCTGGCTGCGAATTACATTGCGCGGGCTAGCCTTAATCGCCGCCCTAATCGTGCTCGTGCCGCTGCATTACATTTTCCGCATTATATCTTATGGCTCGCCCTTCCCCATGTGGTTTCTGCGCTTTGCAACCCGCGTGGTCGGCGCGAAGGTCGAAACCGTTGGCGTGCCGCTGAAACGCGATGTGTTCTTCATCTCCAACCATGTCTCTTGGATCGATATTCTCTCGCTAGCAGGGGCCAGCGGCACGGCGTTTGTCTCCAAAGCAGAATTGGCCGAGGCCCCGCTGGTCGGCTGGCTGGCCTCGCTCAATCGCACAGTTTTTGTGAAGCGCGAAAACCGCATGGGCGTGGCCGAGCAAATCAACCAATTGCGCGAGGCGCTGGCTGACAATTGGTCCGTCACCGTTTTTCCTGAGGGCACAACGACGGACGGGCAGTCTTTGCTGCCATTTAAAACAAGCATGCTGCGCGTGTTGGAGCCCCCGCCGCCCGGCGTATTGGTGCAGCCCGTGCTGCTCGATTATGGCGAAGTCGCCGAATGGCTGGGCTGGATCGGGTTTGAAAGCGGGGTCAACAACGGCAAGCGCGTGATGGCACGACGCGGCACATTTAAACTGCGTCTGCATTTCCTAGAACCCTTTTGCCCCACAGAATATGCGGGTCGCAAAGCCATTGGCGCGCAGGCCCGTGCCCAAATCGAAGAAGCTTTGCTGCACACCCTGGAAAAACCTCTGCGTGATTTTCCCTATGATGTGCCGCCAGTGCGCTATCATGCGCCTGCAGATACGAAGAATTAGTTCCCTCTCTACAGACCGGCGCCAACCAACCAGTCGTGGAACAATCGCACAGGGCGCTGCTCCAATGCGGTGGGCTTGCAAACGAACCAATAGCTATAGGGGCTTTCCACCTCTAGCCCGTACAAATCGGTGACGCGGTTATCAGCTGCGCGGCGCATGTGATCATCATGCATAATCGCAATGCCCAGGCCTTGCGCGGCCGCTTCCAGCATCAGCTGCCCGGAATCGTAGTGGTCGATTGCAGAAGGCTCCAAATCCTCCATCCCAATCGCCGTTTTCCATGCCTCAAAACTGGCCGGTAGCTCATTGTGAATGAGGAAGGTTTGCTTTTCCAAAGCCTCGCGATCGGGATTGCCGCCGATTTTCTCCGCCAGCTCTTTGGAGCAGATCGCATGAACCATATTGTGATCGAGCCGAACGGCATGAAGCCCCGTTTCCGGCCCGCGCGACAAAATGATCGCAGCATCCAAAGTGTCGCCGACGCGGTCTTCCAAATGGGGTCCTGTATCAATGTCGATATGCAGCAGCGGGTGCCGCTTGCGTAGCTCGCCCAAACGCGGGAACAGACGCTGGCTGCCGAACAATGGCAAAACGCCGAGGTGAAGCCGCAAGACAGAAATGTTGTCCGACTGGCTTTCTACAGAGCGGGCGAGCGCTTCCAAATGCGGGTTTACCGCCTCGTAAAAGGCCTGCCCCTCATCCGTCAGTTGCATCGATTGCCGCGCGCGGGTGAACAATTTCTTGCCCACAAATTCTTCCAGATTGGTGATCCGGCGCGACAAAGCAGACGGGCTGAGCCCTATCTCTTCAGCGGCTGCACGGGCAGAACCAAGGCGCACAGTGCGCATGAACGCCTCAAGGGCGCGAAGGGGCGGAAGTCTGCGTGTCGGCATGAGTCTCTCTCTTTCACCCGAAGATACGCAATAACCACAGGTCGGATGCAAAAAAGTGCATGTTTGGCGAAATTTTTACAAATGTGTTTCATTTGGCGCACCTATCAGCCCACCAATTTGGACAATTATGGCTGGTGAAGCCGCAGCCGCTTCACATGCGTTTCATCGGCAGAAAGCACTTCCATCCGCCAGCCGCTGGGGTGCGCGAGCATGCTGCCAACTTGCGGCACTTGCTCTGCCAGCACGAACGCCAGCCCGCCCAGCGTATCGACCGCCTCTTCAACCTCGGCCAATTGCGGATCAACCTGTTTTGCAACATCGTCGAGCTCAGCGCGGCCATGGCAATCCCACATCCCATCGCCAATCGGAACGATCAACGCTTCGGGGGTTTCATCATGCTCATCCTCAATCTCGCCGACGATCTCTTCGACCAGATCCTCAATCGTAATGATGCCATCAGTGCCGGAAAACTCATCCAGCACAATCGCCAGATGCATCCGGCGCGCGCGCATATCGGCCAGCACATCCAGCGCGCCGCGCACTTGCGGCACATAGAGCGGTTGGCGCATCAAAGTGGTCCAATCACGCGGCGGCTCTGTGCCATTGGCGAGGAATGGGAAGACGTCCTTAATATGGATCATCCCGATCACTTCATCCAATGTTTCGCGGTAAACCGGCAGGCGCGAATGACCGTGCTCGCTAAAAGCGGCGACCAATTCCTCCCAAGTTGCGCTGACCGGCATCGCCACAATTTCGCCGCGCGGCACGGCGACATCATCGGCGTCATGCTCGCTAAAATGCAGCAAATTGCGCAGCATTTGGCGTTCTACTGTTGAAAGGTCGCCTTCTTTGTCTTCGGGTTGAGGCTCGCCCTCGGCGACATCCTCATGCTCATCAATCGCGTCCTCTAACTGTTCACGCAGCGAGCGGTCACCATCATCCAAGCGCAGAAATTTGCGAATTGCAGCGAAAAACCCGCTGCTACTGTCAGGCTCCGATTTGGTGGCCGCAGACTTGGCCCCTGAGGCTTTGGATGGTGAAGTTTCGGGCATGCCCTTGGTGTTACGCTCCTAATTACGCCGATGCATCCATATATGGGTCTGCGATGCCCATTTTTGCAAGTATTTGCACCTCAAGCGCCTCCATCTTTTCCGCATCTGTGTCGCTTAACTCATGATCGTGACCGGCGAGATGGAGCAATCCGTGGATGATAAGATGCGAAGTATGGTCGGCAACGCTGATGTTTTTCGCCTCAGCCTCGCGCGAGCAAGTTTCATAGGCCAGAGCCAAATCACCCAGCATTTCAGGCGGGCCATCCCTCCCGAGCGCCAGCAATTCATCGCGGGTCAGCATAGGAAAGCTGAGAACATTGGTGGGCTTATCGCGCCCGCGCCATTCCTTGTTCAGCGCATGCACCTCTGCGTCAGATGTGAAAATGATGCTTGAGCTGAGCCGCGCATTGGAAAGCTCCGGCACGTAAATTTCCACCGCCTCGGCGCAGGTCTGCGCCAGCGCCTCCAAACCTTGTGCCGGCCAGCCTTCAATATCGATATCGAGCTTCACTTACTGTGATGGCCCCTCATAGGCCTCAACAATGCGGCCAACGATTGGGTGCCGCACAATATCGGCGGCAGTGAAGCGCGAAGTCGCGATGCCTTCCAAACCTTCGAGACGATCGACCGCATCGGCTAGGCCCGACATGCGGTCGCCGCCGGGAATATCGACCTGACGCGGATCGCCGCAAACCACCATGCGGCTGTTCTGGCCAAAGCGAGTGAGGAACATTTTCATCTGCTCGCGCGTGGTGTTTTGCGCCTCATCCAAAATCACAAAAGCATCGGCAAGCGTGCGCCCGCGCATGAAGGCAATCGGAGCGATCTCGATCTCACCGCTGGCTATCCGGCGCTCGACCTGTTCAGGCGGCATGCAATCATAAAGCGCATCGTAAATCGGGCGCAGATAGGGGTCGACTTTTTCCTTCATATCGCCGGGCAAAAAGCCGAGCCGCTCACCCGCCTCCACCGCTGGGCGCGACAGGATCAGGCGCTGAACGCTGCCGGTGATGAGCTGGCTTACGGCCTGTGCAACGGCAAGATAGGTCTTGCCTGTGCCAGCCGGCCCCAATGCAAAGATCAAATCATCTCGCGCCAATTGCTGCATATAGGGGATTTGCCCCGGCGAGCGCGGCACAATGGTCTTGCGGCGCGTGCGGATCATCACGGGCGCACCGTCTCCGCCCTTTGCCTTGTCGCCGGAGACTATGCCTTCAAGCGTGGGTTCATTGGACATAGAAATGATCGATTCAATCGCGCCGCTGCCCAATTCCTGCCCCTTTGCCAGCCGGTCATACATGGTTTGAAGCACTTCGCGGGTGCGCTCGACACTGTCGTTTGGCCCCTCAATCATGACCTTATCGCCGCGCGCATGGATCGTGACATTAAGCCGGGTTTCGACCTGCACAAGATTGGCGTCAAACTGACCAAACAAAGGCACGAGCAATGCCGTGTCCTCAAAATGCATTTCGCTATTGGTCCGCTGGATCGCAGATTTTTGCAAAAAATCCACCGGTGCGATGGCGTCTTTTTCGGTTTTTGGTGCGGCTTTTTTCGCCATAAATGCTGTGTGCTGCCTTTTGCTTGCGTCCTTGTTGCGCTGAGTCGCTAGCTTACGCCGCAGACTGCTATCCTTGCAAGGAGCCCATCAGCGAACTGGGCCTGCCTTCGATAATATCCACGCTCAGCATGTCGCCGATTTGCGCCTCTGCTTCGAACCATACCGATTGCAGCCATGGCGATTTACCGAGCCATTGGCCCTCTAACTTGCCCTTGCGCTCTACCAGAACATCGCAGGTTTTGCCCGCGCTTGCTTGGTTAAATGCAAGCTGATCGCGTGATAGAGCAGATTGCAAGCGCGCCAGCCGTTCGTCCATCACTTCTACGGGGACTTGGCCCTCCATCGTTGCAGCGGGCGTGCCGGGGCGCGGGGAATATTTGAAGCTGTAAGCCTGCGCGTAACGCACTTCATCAACGATCGCCAAAGTCTCTTCAAACTCTGCTTCGGTCTCGCCGGGGAAGCCGACGATAAAATCGCCTGACAGCGCCAGATCAGGGCGTGCTTCGCGGAAACGTTCGAGCAGCCGCAAATAGCTGTCCGCCGTGTGACTGCGGTTCATGGCTTTCAAGACGCGGTCGCTGCCTGCCTGCACGGGCAAGTGCAAATAGGGCATCAATTTATCGACTTCGCCGTGGGCTGCGATCAACGCGTCATCCATATCGGCAGGGTGCGATGTGGTGTAGCGCAAACGCGCTAAACCATCGACCTTGGCCAATATGCGGATCAGGCCTGCTAGCCCGATTGTTTGGCCCTTATCGTCCTCGCCCGACCAAGCGGACACATTCTGCCCTAGCAAGGTAATTTCGCGCGCGCCCGCGTCGACCAAAATCTGCGCCTCGGCGACCAAATCGCTGAATGGCCGCGAGATTTCCGCGCCGCGCGTATAGGGCACAACGCAATAGGTGCAGAATTTATCGCAGCCTTCTGCAATGGTGAGGAACGCCGATGGCGAGACTTTCTTGCGGCGCGGCAAAGCGCCAAATTTCGCAATGGCCGGCATGTCGGTATCGGTCGAGCGTTTGCCCGCCACCGCATCATCCAGCATATCGGGCAGGCGGTGATAGGCTTGCGGGCCAACCACCATAGACACCGCAGGCGCGCGCGCCATAATCTCCTCACCCTCAGCCTGAGCTACGCAGCCTGCCACCGCAATCATCGGAGCTTTTTTCTGCGTTTTGCCTTTGGTCAGGCGGCCAATATCGGAGTAAATCTTCTCCGCCGCTTTCTCGCGGATATGGCAAGTGTTGAGGACAACCAGATCGGCATCCTCTCCCTCGGGCGCCTCAGTGATCCCCTTCTCGCCCAGCATTTCTGCCATACGCTCGCCATCATAGACGTTCATCTGGCAGCCGAAGCTCTTGACCCTATAGGTCTTAGGAGGTTTTGTGGGTTTCATGAAAACGCCTAGGGTTTGGGTGTTCTTTTAGGACACAGTCGCCTTAACGATCTTGCCAGGCTGCGCAGGTGGCTCGCCTTTTGGTAGGGCGTCGACATGGTCCATGCCTTCGGTCACTTGACCCCAAACGGTGTATTGGCCGTCCAAGAATTCGGTGTCGCCAAAGCAGATGAAGAACTGGCTGTTTGCGCTATCCGGCATTTGGCTACGCGCCATGGAGCAGGTACCGCGTGTGTGTGGTTCTGCGTTAAACTCTGCTTTCAAATCAGGCTTCTCGCTGCCGCCCATGCCGGTGCCGGTTGGATCGCCGCCTTGCGCCATGAAGCCGTCAATGACGCGGTGGAACACAACGCCATCGTAAAAGCCTTCGCTGGCAAGCTCTGAAATGCGCGCAACATGGCCCGGTGCCAAATCAGGGCGCAGTTTGATCACTACGTCGCCAGTTTCGAGGGTGAATGTGAGTGTATCGGCCATTATTAAACGTCTCCAATTGATGTTTGAGGGCCGATATAATGGCTTGCGCCCATAAGTCACGCCTCACTGTAAAGCTTCATGTGCGTAGCGCGGCCTCGCGCCTTGCTTTTCGCGTGCCCCGCCCTAGACCTTTGAAGCCATGAGCGATCCGGTTCTCAATCCAGATGATATTGCGTTGATGGAAGCGCAAGACGCCAGCGAGCGCCAAGCGATGGATGGCGTGCGCCCCGATGACCGGGTGGATGATGAGCGCCATGATGAGGAAAACCGGCTCAAACCGCGCTATGTGAAATCGGTGCGCGCGGCTTTGGAAGCGCGCGATAATAATGCGGTCTATGACCTCGTTGAGCCGCTGCACCCTGCCGATGTTGCCGATTTGCTCGAATTGTTCGACAGGGATGAGCGCGCTGAGCTAACCGCGGCTATCACCGATTTGATGTCGTCTGACGTTGTCGCCGAGCTCAATGATTTTGTCCGCGAAGACATGATGGAGGCGCTGGAGCCAGAGGCCGTCGCCACCATCGTAGAACAGCTGGAAACCGATGATGCGGTGCAGTTGATCGAGGATTTGGACGAGAGCGACCAGCAAGCCATTCTGGCAGAGGTGGAAGCCGAAGACCGCGCCGCGATTGAAACCGCGCTGTCATTCCCAGAGGAAACCGCTGGCCGCCTCATGAACCGCGAATTTGTCGCGGTGCCTGAGCATATGACCGTGGGCCAGCTGATTGATTACCTGCGCGAAGAGCCAGAAAAGAACAGCGATTTTGCCGAGGATTTCTGGGAAGTCTTCGTCGTTGATGAGCGGCATCATCCCGTCGGTACGTGCGAGCTATCGTGGATATTGCGCACCCCGCGCCATATTGCGCTGACCGATGTGATGAAGCGCGATCAGACGCTGATCCCGGTCACTATGGATCAAGAAGAGCTGGGACTTATGTTCCAGAAATACGATCTGATCTCCGCCGCTGTGGTGGATCAAGAAGGCCGGCTGGTCGGGCAAATGACCGTGGATGACGTCGTCCACATTATCTTGGAAGAAGCGGGCGAGGATGCTTTGCTGCTGTCAGGTGCGGGCGACGGCGACATTAATGAACCAATCCGCGAGGCTTATTCCAGCCGTGTGCGCTGGTTGATCGCCAACCTTGGCACCGCCGTCGTTGCATCGCTCATTATTGCAGCCTTTGGCGCGGCGATTGAGCAATTGGTCGCGCTCGCCGTTTTGATGCCGATTGTCGCCAGCATTGGCGGCAATGCTGGCACGCAAACCATGGCCGTCGCCGTGCGCGCGATTGCCACCAATCAGCTGACGCGGGCGAACACTTGGCGCATTGTCTGGCGGGAACTCCGCGTGGCCGTGCTGAACGGTGTGACAGTCGCTGTGCTCATCGGGATAGCGGCGGGCTTGATATTTGAACCGCTGATGGGCGTTGTGATTGCGGCCGCCATGGTCATCAATATCATCGTGTCGGGCTTAGCAGGCGTTTTGGTGCCGGTGATATTTGAACGGCTCGATCAAGACCCTGCGGTCGCATCCTCTGTGTTTGTCACCATGATCACCGACAGCATGGGCTTCTTTGCCTTCCTCGGCCTCGCGGTCGCTAGCGGATTGGTGGGATAGGCATGGATGAGCCAAAGAAAAGACGGCGCCGCCGCAAGAAACCCGCCACCCCCGATCCCAATGGCGCACCGCTGCATATGACCAAGATCGCGTTCGGCGCGAAATCTTGGGAAGACCTTGCTGGTTGGTATGCGATTGATCAGGACGTGAAAAGGCTGACCACGCGCAATCGGCCTACGCGCTATAAGGAGATGGAGGGCGGATCGCTTTATTGGATCCTCAACCACTCGCTTGTCGCGCGTTCCGAAATCCTTGGGTTTACCGAAACGGACGAAGGCCGCTGGCATATAAATCTCAAACCGGAGCTCGTCCGCGTCCACCAACAGCGCAAGCGCGCCCATCAAGGCTGGCGCTATCTCACCGATGAAAATGCGCCCGCCGATCTGGCCGAGGGGGAGGATGCAGGCGATGTGTTGCCAGGCAAAATGGCGGCAAAATTGGAACGACTTGGACTGATCTAACCTCGCGGCAAAACCATTCGCCGCAACAACACCTCGTGCCAACCGCGCCAACACGCCAAAGCGCCAAACCGTTCATCTGCTAGACAGCTTATCAGCTAAACACTATGTAACATTCATGGCAAATCGCTGTGTTTGGGGCGGTATAGCCGGGCCTTCTTTCGTTGGGGAAAGGAAGGCACAAGAGCCCGCAATGTGAAGCGGCCGGCTGTTTGAGCTTTAAAGGACCTGAGTTATGAAAATCACATCGAAAACATCCAAAGCCCTTTTGATTGTCGCATTGATCGGAACTGCCGCGCCCGGCGCAGTGATGGCGCAAAGCCAAGATGAATTGCCCGCCAGAGAAGTGCTGACAACGGTCTACGGATCGCCGCCAGCCGATCTTTCGGGCCTAGAAGAAGGCCCCGTAATCAAGGGCTTTATCTCCTCTCGCAGTGACGACAAATTGCAGGTTACCAATGCTGATGGACAAGGCACCATTGTCCGCTTGAGCGATGGAACCGAGATCAGAGCCAGCAAAGGCCTGTTCGGTATCAACCGCAAGGCGCTGGCCCAGAACGCTCTGCTCAACGGCCTGCCGGTCGAAGTAAAGACGGTTGAATGGGCCGGCAACCTCGTCGCGACACGCATCAAATTGCGCAATAGCGATCTGAAAACAGCAAGCATGATCCGCAATGGCACTGCGCAAGGTTTCGCCCAGCAGACCGCCGCGACAGAGGCTTTGCGCGGACGCTTGGGTGATATCGACAAATACAATCTTAAGAACACCACCAATGTGTTTTTCGACACAGGCCGGCACAATCTGTCTGCGCAAGACCGCGATGCTCTATGCGCCACCGCCGCTCAAGCAGAGGCGATGGACAATGCTCTATTGCTGGTCGTAGGCTACACCGATTCAACGGGCAGCTACGACTTCAACCAGACATTGAGTGAAAAGCGCGCGGCGCGCGTGGTCAACTACTTGCAGCAGGCATGTGGTTGGAAACCGTACCGCATGCTCACCCCAACTGGCATGGCCGAGGCTGATCCATTGGCGGACAATTCCACCGCGCAAGGCAAGGCGCAAAACCGCCGTGTTGCAGTGAATGTTCTGGTCAGCAAAAGCGTTGATGGCATTTAGTATTTGAGCATCTGGGGTGGGCGTGGCCGGTATTCGGCACGCTCATCCCAATTGCCACTTTAGCGTCTTTGCGCCTGCATCTGAGCGATGAAATTGCGCACATCATAGTCTGGCGCTCCTTCCGCAGTGTCATCGAAAGCATGGGCCGCATAAGCAGCATGTAAAGCGGCCGTCCGCTCATCAATATGCGCCAGATTGCTAGTGTGGCTGACCACAAACCGTGCGCGCTCTAGCATTTGCGGAACAATGATCGCCGCATATTCCTGGGTCTCCATGCCGTGCTGCATAAAGCGGTCCTCGCCAATGCCGGTAAAGACCCAACCAGGGATAACTGTGCCTGCATGGACATGGGCTGGCAAATCCTCGGCCAAGCTTTCTGTCATGCCTAGCACTGCATGTTTCGCCGCGATGTAAGCGGCCGTGCGAGGGACAGCGCAGAACAGGCTGTTTTCACTTGCCGTGTTGTAAATCGCGCTGGGTGTATCCTGCGCAATCATGCGCGGTGCAAAGGCGCGAATACCGCTCCACATACCCCAAAAATTAACATCGAAATGCGCGCGGGCCTCGCTCACATCCACTTCCCATAATTTACCGCTCGGCCCGCCGACACCGGCATTGTTGAAGAACAGTTCTACACTGCCCAATTGCTCGAAGGCAGCCTCAGCCAGCGCTTCCCATTGTCCTTCTTCGCGCACATCAAGCGGATGCCGCGCCGCGCCAATATCGCGCGCTGCATTCTCTAGCTTTTCGCCTGGGAGATCGGCGATCATCACTTTGACGCCGCGCTGGATCAGAGCTTTCGCGGTGGCCAATCCGATCCCGCTTGCCCCGCCAGTAATCACAGCAGTTTTGGGGTTAAACTCGCTCAAATGCCGCGGTCCACTGCCCGTCTCAGCGCATTGACATAAACCTCAGGCGCCTGCGCACCGGGGATCATAAACTTGCCGTTGACGATCATTGCAGGCACGCCGGAGATATTGAGATCCCAAGCCTGACGCTCTTCTGCTTCAACCCGTGCTTCCAGCTCTGCATCATCCAAAGCCGCTTTAGCCGCTAATTTGTGCAGGCCCACACCTGCGGCCAGATCAAGCAAAACGCCCGTGTCCGACATATCAAGCCGCTGGTTGAAATGGGCTTTAAACATGGCGAGCTTCAATTCGGTTTGCACCTGCGGCCCTGCCTCTTCCAATGCGAAGCTGAGCAGAATATGGGCAGCGCGCGTGTTCCACATCATGCCGGGCCGATCATCGTCTCCATCATAGGAAAGCGACACGCCTGCATCCTGCGCAATTTGCTTCATCTGGCCTTGCGCAGTTTTGCCTTGCTCAGGCGTGCGGCCATATTTTCGCTGAATATGCGCGCCCTGTTCCTCGCCGCCTTCGGGCATATCGGGGTTCAGCTCAAACGGGCGCCAGCGGATTTGTGCAGCCACCTCATCGCCCATTTCATCCAAAGCCTTGGTCAGCTGACCATAACCAATCGCGCACCATGGGCACATAACATCGGAGTAAATGTCGATGGTGAGAGGATAGGGTTGTGCAGCCTCACTCATGCCGTTTTGTCCAGCCACCATTTCAGCAGGCTGTGCGCAATTGCGGCAGGTGGAGGCGCATTGAACGCCCCTTCATCATTGCCGATATTGTTCATCGCAAATTCGACTTCATCGCGGGTGAACCAGCGCGCTTCTTCCAATTCTTCGACATCCAGAGTGATCTCTGTCTCATTCGTTTCCGAATAGCAGCCAATCATCAGCTGGCTGGGGAAAGGCCAAGGTTGGGTCGCGATATATTCGACATTATGGACGCGCAGACCGGCTTCCTCATGCACTTCACGTGCGACCGCTTCCTCGATGGTTTCACCCGGCTCCACAAAGCCAGCAAGCGCCGAAAACGACCGCGCAGGAAAACGCGGTTGGCGGCCAAGCAATAGCTTACCGTCATTCTCGACCAGCATGATTGTGACCGGATCGGTGCGCGGGAAATGCTGCGCGCCGCAGCCGCCATCAAAAGAACAATTGCGCTGCCAGCCGCCTTTGGCCGGTGTCGTCTTACCGCCGCATTTGGCGCAGAATTTGTGACGTGCATGCCAGTCAATAAGGCTGCGCGCGCCGCCGTAGATTGCGAGATCCTCCGGCGACAATTGCTGGATCGCTTGCCAAGCGCGCGGCATGGCATAAGCTGGGCCAGTTGCGCCTTCATCGGGCACAGCGGCGAAATGCGCCTTATCATCCATCATGCCTAGGAAGACGAGCTCAGCGCCCTCGTCCACATCGGCCAAAGTGCCCCAGACAAGGCCGCCATCATCGCCCATTTGGGGCAGCAAACCATCCAGCGCGAGAACCCGCGCCTTCCAATTCATCAGCGCGCCCAGCTTCTCCTCATTGGTGCGAATGTGATCCGCCCGATCAATCGGTGATCCGGTGAAAGCGATTACCCCTGCATCAGCCAAAATTAGACCTCCTCAATCGCGCGGCCCTTCATCGCCGCAGTGTCTTTCATGATCGCAGCAAGGAAATCTGCGCGGATCGGATAGCTCTCTGTCGGCATATATTGTGTGTAGAGCCCGACGCGCATGTTCAGATCAAAATCGACCGACGCCAGCGTTCCAGCCGCCCCGCCCCAGCCATAGGTTGACCCCACAGAGCGTCCGCCAGCGCCGAAGCCTTGGCCAGCAACCCAGCTGCCCTCGGTAGAGGCGGTTTTGGGCAGAATATTCGATGTGCCAACACGCACGGCCAACTCGCCCATAACGCGCTTGCCATCAAACTTACCATGGCCAAGCAACATGCGCATGAAGCGGTCATAATCGCGCGCGCTGGAAATCAAGCCGCCGCCGCCCGAAGCAATGGTTGGCTTGTCGAGATAGATTGAGTTCTTCGCCGGATCGATGGGCAATGGCATGCCGTTCAAAATGCCATAATTGTCGGTCATGCGGCCGATCTGATCCTTGGGCAGAGTGAAGAATGTGCTGTCCATGCCAAGCGGGCCGAAGAAACGCTCTTTCAAAAACGCTTCAAATTCCATGCCTGATGCGACTTCGACAACGCGGCCAAGCAGGTCGATACTGGCGGAGTAATGCCATTTCGTGCCCGGCTGCGCGATCAAAGGCAGCGATGCGAGACGCTCTGTCCAAACTTCCAAATTGGGCGCTGGTGTCACCTCTGGCAGGCCAGGAATAGGCAGACGGCTGACCCGTCCGCCAACAATTCCATTGTCCGCATAGGCTTTTCGCAGCGGGCCTTTGGCATTGATGATATAACCAATGCCCGATGTATGGGTCAGCAATTGGCGGATCGTAATCGGGCGCTCTGCCGCGACCGTGTTGTCGAGCGAGCCAGCCGGATCAACCAAAACGCGCGAATTGGCGAAGGAGGGAATGATCTCGCCCAAAGGCTGATCAAGGCCGATTTTGCCTTCATCAATCAGCATCATAATCGCCATGCCAGTGATCGGCTTAGTCATGGAGTAAATCCGGTAAAGCGAATCCTGATCAACATCAGTGCCGCTACCAAATCCCAGCTTTCCGCCGCCCACAGTGTGCGCGTGATCTTCTTGCCCCGACCCCAAAGTGACGAGCAGATTGGGGACTTTATTGCCACCAACATATTTCTCGATCAGGGCAGCAACATTGGTCCATGCTGCGCTAACATCATGGGCTGCCATTGCCCGGCTTAGCGGCAATCCTGCCAGCGCTGTACCAGCGGCGGCATAAACGCCGCCCCGCATCAGCGCGCGGCGCGAAAGACCTGCATTGTCAAAATTGCGAAAAGCCATGGCGGTAAATCCTCTCTCGAATTGGGTTGGCGTTGAGCCTTGACGATGAGCCTTGGGGGAACGGACCTGTCTGGTCAATTAAGACTTAGGACAGGCGGTCAAATTGCCCGCAAACTGTGGCCATTGGATGGGATGTTTGGAGAAAGCCCCTTGAATTCATCAGGTGTCATACCCATATAACACACATGCTAAACCTATTCTCTTTCCTCACCGGTATCATTGCCCTCATCATTGTCATTCCGGCGACTATCCCGCTGCTTGGCTGGGCCAATTGGATCGCCTTGCCGCTGATCGTAATCGGCATTGTGCTGGGGCAATTGTCGTCGAGCAATTCTGGCCGCAATTTTTGCCTCATCATCGGCGTGATCTCCGTCGTTCGCCTGTCGCTGGGCGGCGGAATTTTCTAGGCGTTATTGCGCAAGCGCCAAGCGCGCGGCTTTTGCAAACAGCGTCGGAAGCCCTGCCTGATCGATTCTATCAATGGGCCACCATTCGCCCTTACCCTCTGGCGGTGTATCGCTGGCGGTGCGCAGCACGCTGAGCGTTAAAGCTGCATGGGTGAAGACATGGGTGACGGCGCCCAATTCCTCCCAGTTTCCTGCAAATATCGCCTCGCCAGAACCATCGCCCTGCGCGCTCCACCCATCATCTGGCAGACCGCGCATTCCGCCTAGCATGCCCGTGCCCTCGCGGGTCACGAGCCAGACTTCGCGGCGGCTGTTCTCAATCCAAAATGCGCGGCCCTTGCGTTGAGGTTTCGCCTTCTTCGGAGGCTTCACTGGCAATTTGGCCGGATCGCCCATTTTGCGCGCGGTGCACATATCGGTGAGCGGGCAAAGCAAGCATTTGGGATCGCGCGAGGTGCATATGCTGGAGCCCAAATCCATCATGGCTTGGGCAAAGTCTCCTGCGCGCATCTCTGGCGTAATCACCTCTGCCTCAGCGCGGATTGACTTGCGAGACCCCGGCAAAGGCGCGGTGATATTGGCCAACCGCGACACCGCTCGCTCAACATTGGCATCGACCACAACCGCGCGCTGCCCAAACGCGATGCTGGCAATCGCCGCCGCTGTATATGCACCCAGTCCCGGCAATTTGAGCAGCTCTGCCTCGGCATCGGGAAACCCGCCTAGCTCAGCCACTTCGCGCGCGCATTTCACCAAATTGCGGGCCCGCGAATAATAGCCGAGCCCCGCCCATGCGCTCATCACATCGGCCTCATCCGCTGCCGCAAGCGCCTCGATATTGGGCCATGTTTCGACAAATTTCGTCCAATAGGGCTTTACCGCCGCCACGGTGGTTTGCTGGAGCATCACCTCTGACAACCAAACACGGTATGGCCATGCGGGATCTTCAGGTCGAGACGCGCCCGGAGGATTGCGCCAAGGCAATGTTCGGGCATGGTCATCATACCATCGCAATAGCGCGGCAGATATCGACACGGAATTTGGCTTGTCGCTGGCAGTCACACCCGCGCTATGGCATTGGCGGATGCGAAATGGAAAGCGATAAACCCAAACCACCGGCCAAACGCGCCTCAAAAAAGGCGGTGAAGAAATACCAGCGCCCGCGCGGCGGGGCGGCAAAATCCGTGGGCGAGCTTATGCCACATATTGGCCGCACGGCCTTTCGCCGCTTTGGCTTTGTGCAAAGCAATGTCGTCACCCGCTGGCCGGAAATTGTCGGGCCAACCCATGCGAAAGTATGCAGCCCAGAGGCGATTCGTTTCCCTCCGGGTGAAAAATCAGAAGGCATATTGCAGCTGGTCGTCGTGCCCGCCCATGCCCCGCTGATCCAGCAGGTAACGCCGGAGATTATGGAGCGGGTGAACCGCTTCTTCGGCTATAATGCAGTGGCCCGCGTCAAAATCCGGCAAGGCGAGGTTAAGCCGCAATCTGCTGAAGAGCGACCAAAGCCGCCGCCCTCGCTCAAACCCATACCGATGGAATTGGGCGATAGCCTGCGCGATATTGGCGACCCAGAACTGCGAACAGTGCTGGAATCGCTAGCGCGCAGCATGGGTGACAAGGCAGATGACAAAGGCGAAGGATAAACGCGTGAAATTTGGAACACAGGCGATGCTGGCAGGAGCCGCTGCTATTGGTGCAGCCATTCTCGCCGTGCCCGCTTTTGCTGATGCTCAACCGGGCAAAGCCAATGCGGATGCCAAGCGCACAAATTGGGGCACGGCTGTCACCCGCGCAGGCGGCGGACATGTGTTCGGCAACCCTGACGCCGCTGTCAAAATCAAGGAATATGTCAGCTACACCTGCCCGCATTGCGCCACTTTTGCGCGCCAAGGCGACCCTGCGCTCAAACTGTATTATGTGCCATCGGGCCAAGTTTCTGTTGAAGTGCGCCATGTCATTCGCGACCCAATTGATTGGACTGCGGCGGTTCTCACCAATTGCGGAGAGCCCAGCAAATTCGCGCAAAACCATGCGCTTTTCATGGGCGAGCAACCCAAATGGCTCGAGGAAGCGCGCAGCGCAACGACCGGTCAAAAACAGCGCTGGAGCAACCCCAACCGGATATTGGCCCGCAAAGCCATCGCCACCGATCTTGGATTTGATGAGCTGATGATCCGGCGCGGCTATTCCCGCGTCGATATTGATCGCTGCCTATCCGACAATGAAGCAGCCACAAGGCTGGTCATTCAGTCGATGGAAGAGGCCAAGCGCATGAACGTTGAAGGCACGCCCAGCTTCGCGATTGACGACACATTGCTAGAAGGCACGCATAGCTGGCAGCCGCTCCAAATGCGGGTCGACGCGGCTCTTACTGCCAAACGCACACAATAAGCCGCGATATCACCCCCAACTCGTGCGTTTTGTGTGGATTTTCGCAGGGCTTGTGGATAGCATAACGCCATATTTTGCGCGGAACTTATGCCGCGTGCAGACTACTCCGATTGGACCAAAGGAAACTCGCCCGATGAATTTCAAAAAGCACATTGCCGCCCCTACTCTTGCTGCCACGCTCGCGCTGACCCTCGTGGCGTGCGATTCTGCTGAGACAGGCGAAGGCGCATTGGAAGGCGATCCGATCGAAGCGATTGCTGCTGCAGATGGCGCAAGCTGGGCAGACACAGTGACCGTGTCGGAAAGCGATGGCTATATCACCGGCAATCCCGATGCTCCGATCAAGCTGATCGAATATGCCTCGCACACTTGCGGCGGCTGTGCCGGATTTTCCACCGATGCGTCCGAACCGCTGAAAGAGAAATACATCTCCACCGGCGTGGTTAGCTATGAATTGCGCAATTTGGTGCGCGATCCTGTCGATTTGGCGATTGCCACTTTGGTTCGCTGCGGGGCCCCGGAAAGCATGGTGCCCTTGTCCGATCAGGCATGGGCAAGCTTCCAAGAAGTCATGACCAATGCACAGGCTGCCAATGAACGTCTTGCGGGGCTGGACGGCCTGCCAATGGATCAACGGTTTGTGAAAATTGGCCAGGAAACGGGCTTGATTGATTTCTTCGCAGCACGCGGTTTGAGCGCGGATCAAGCGCGCTCATGCCTCGCCGACACAGCGCAAATCGAAGGGATTTCAGAACGTTCGCAAACGCAAGCGGAAGAGTTGAACATCAACTCGACCCCGACATTTATCCTGAACGGTCAAAGCATTGGCAATCAGAGCTGGACCACTCTGGAACCAATCCTGCAAAAAGCCGGCGCTCGCTAGTCGCGAATATAGCGCGGTAGGGGTCACGGGCCACATCATAAGGGGGACGCGGTGCAAATAAGCAGGCTGAAGCTCAGCGGATTTAAGAGCTTTGTCGAGCCTGCCGAATTGCGCGTAGAACCCGGCTTGACCGGCGTTGTTGGCCCCAATGGCTGCGGAAAATCCAACCTTTTGGAGGCGATCCGCTGGGTGATGGGTGAAAACTCACCCAAGAGCATGCGCTCTGGCGGGATGGAAGATGTCATCTTTGCCGGCACGCAAACCCGCCCTCCCCGCGACTTTGCCGAGGTTGTCTTGCAAGGCGAAGATGACGAAGGCGAAGAGCTAGTCGTTACCCGCCGGATTGAGCGCGGCGCAGGCAGCGCTTACCGGCTCAACGGCGGCGATGTTCGGGCGAAAGATGTCGCGCTGACTTTTGCCGATGCCGCAACTGGCGCGCACTCCCCTGCGCTCGTATCTCAAGGCAAAATCGCGCAAGTCATTGCCGCCAAACCTGCTGAACGCAGGCAAATGCTGGAAGAAGCAGCGGGCATCGCCGGACTTCATGTGCGGCGTAAGGATGCCGAGCTTAAGCTGCGCCAAACAGAACGCAATTTGGCGCGGCTTGAGGATATTATGGCCGGTCTGGATAGCCAGATCAGCTCTTTGCGCCGCCAAGCCAAACAGGCGGAGCGCTATAAAGTTCTGTCCGATCAAATAAAGATCGCGGAGGCGCGGCTGCTCTATGCCCGTTGGCGCGATGCGGCGGCGGCAGCCGAAGATGCGCGCGCAAAAGCCAAGGCCGCAAACGAACGCGTCGTTACGGCTCAAGAGGCCGCAAGCGAAGCAGAAAAAGCACAAAAAATTGCCGCTGTTGCGATATCAGAAGCGCGCGAGGAACTGACCGATCGGCGCGATGATGCAAGCGCCCATGGCCACCGCATGGCCTCCCTTACCAGCCAATTGGAAGCCGCCGAACAGCGCCTTGCCGACCTCGACCGGCAGAAAACACGCCTCGACGAAGATCGCGGAGCCGCCGACCGCCTCGCCCATGATGCCGCCGATGCGTTGACCCGCCTTGAGAAAGAAATCATCGCCAGCGGAGCTTCTCTCGAGGCGGACGAAGCGCGCAGGCCAGAGCTTGCCGACAAGGCTGAAGATAGCGACCGTGCCAGCAGAACAGCGGAATTGGCTCTGGCCAAGGCAACTGCTGACCATGCCGGTGTCGAGGCAGAATGGCGCGTGGCCGAGGCTGAGATAGCGCAAGCAGAAACGCGGCTTGAACGGCTTGAGCAAGACCAAGCGCGCTATGATGCAATGCGAGAGGACATTGGCGCAGCGGGCGATCCACAAGCAGGCGTCGATGCAGCCGCCAAAGCGGCGAAGGATGCCGCCGCAGCGGTAGAGGCTTTGCGCGGGGCTCTGGAAAAAGGGCAGGCGCGCAAGGCAGCATTGCAAATCACCCGCGATGAAGCCGCAAGCGCAGCTTCTGCCGCCAACGCCGAATTGGCTGGAGTCGAGCGCGAATATAAAGCGCTCGCCCGCGACCGTGATGCTCGAACAAAACAAGCGCAGCAGCGCAAGAGCCTGCCAGCCGCTTTGGACGGGATAGCGGTGAAAGCAGGCTATGAGCGCGCCGTTGCCGCAGTGTTAGGCCGCGATGCGAAGTCCCCGCTGGGTATGCCGGAAGCCGTATCTGAAGGGCGCTTTTGGACGGGCGGCAAAGCCCCAAAGCGCGTGGCCGATACGATCCTTGAAGGCATCACCCATTGCCCCGATGAGCTGACCGCGCGGCTTGCACTCGTGCATTATGCGCCGGCCGATGATGGGCGCGATCTCAATCCGGGCGAATGGCTGGTCACAAAGGACGGCCACTTGCGCCGCTGGGACGGCTTTATCGCGCGCGGTGAAGGGGCAGCGGAAGCGGCACGCTTGGAAGCTGCAAACAGGCTTTCTGAATTAGAAGCTCAATTGCCCAAGCTGCGCGATGCCGCAGAAAAATGCGGAAGCGAACAAGAAGCAGCGCGGGCGCAGCTTACCGCATTGCAGACCGATCTGGTCGCGCGCGAGAGGTCTTTGGCGCAGGCGAGCGATGATGAACGCAGCGCCTTGCGCAGCCTTGATGCAGCCGAAGCTGCCAAAGAACGGCTGACTGCTCGCACCGCCGAAATAGACACGGCGACCGCTGATTTGGCGCAGAGGCTAACTCAGGCCAAAACGGAGATGGACGAGGCCAAAGCGAAGAAGCACGCCCTACCCGCCCCTGATGCAGGCAGAGCTTCACTGGATGCAGCACGCGCCAAAAACGAAACTGCGCGCATGGCCGTTCAAGCCGCCGCAGCCCAGCTTGCCGCCCATGACCAAGGGCTGGCGGTGGCCCGCGAGCGCCACAATGCCCAGCGCAGCGAAAAAACCAATTGGGAAGCACGCTCTGGCGAGGCAGCAAAGCGCATGTCGGACACGGCTTTGAGAGCCGAAGAAATAGAGCAAGAACGCGCGGTAGTCGCCGCCAAGCCGGAAGGCCTGCATAAAGAAATTGAGCAGGGCGATGCGATGCGCGCCAAACTTTCGGCTGAGCTTGCCGCCGCTGAAGCTGACGTCGCAAAGTGCCAAGAGGCCGCGAACATCGCAGACGCCGCCTACCGCGAAACCAATGAGGCCTTGAGTGTTGCGCGCGAGGGCCGTGCCGGACTAGCCGCGCAAGCCGAAAGTCAAGAAAGTCGCCGCAGTGAAATGGCGCGTATCTCTGGCGAGCGCTTTCAATGCCCGCCGCCCATGCTGTGCGAGCAGTTCGAATTTGCACCCGAAGACGTGCTCAACTCCGGCGCGGAATCCGATGATATGGACAAACTTTCCGCCAGCCGTGAACGCATCGGCCCGGTCAATCTGGTCGCCGCAGATGAGCTTGCGCGCATCGAGGAAAGCCACGGTGCAAATGCCAGCGAGCAAGCCGAACTCACCGAAGCAGTTAGCCGCCTGCGGGGTTCCATCGGCAGCCTCAACCGCGAGGGCCGCGAGCGACTGCGCACAGCTTTTGAAGAGGTTGACGGCCATTTCCGCGAACTGTTCACACGCCTATTTCAAGGCGGGCAAGCCCATCTTGCTCTGATCGATAGCGATGATCCGCTGGAGGCTGGCCTTGAGATTTACGCGCAGCCTCCGGGCAAGCGCTTGCAATCACTCAGCCTTTTATCAGGCGGCGAGCAGGCGCTAACGGCAACAGCGCTGATTTTTGCATTGTTCCTGACAAACCCAGCGCCCATTTGCGTGCTGGATGAGGTGGATGCGCCGCTGGATGATGCCAATGTTGAGCGGTTCTGTGATCTGCTCGATTCCATGGTTGGTACGACCAAAACACGCTATTTGATTGTCACGCATAACGCAGTCACGATGAGCCGGATGCACCGATTATTCGGAGTGACGATGGCTGAAAAAGGCGTATCCCGGCTAGTCAGCGTCGACCTTGGCGAGGCGGAATTGATCGCAGCAGAATAGCTGCTCACGCTCCAATCAAGCGTCGAGAATATCGGCCAGCCGCGCCCTGATACTCTTCAATTTTGGGATCGCCTCTGACAATGCCAGAGCCTCTTCAGGCGTGCGCTTGGCGAAACCGAAAGCGCTGCCGCCTTCTTCATCATCTAGGTGACGCCGATCACGCTTGCGCCGGTCGGGCTTGCCTACGCGCCGATCAGCATCTTTCAGAACAGTGGCCGCGCCTTTCAGCGTATAGCCTTCTTCATTCACGAGCTGATTGATCGCCTCGACCATGGCGATATCGCCGGGCCTGTAGTAACGCCGACCACCGCTGCGTTTGAGCGGGGTCAGCATCACGAATTGCTGCTCCCAATAGCGCAGCACATGCGGCTTTATGCCAAGCGCGTCGCTGACTTCGCCAATGGTCCGCAGAGCCTCTGCGTCTTTGCCATCATCAAAGTCAGCCATCGCGTATTATCCTTTGGAAACCTGTTCTTTAAGAAGCTGGCTTGCACGGAAAGTCATGACGCGGCGCGGGGTAATTGGAACCTCCACACCGGTTTTGGGATTGCGGCCAACACGCTCGCGCTTATCGCGCAAAACAAAGCTGCCGAAACCAGAAATTTTGACGTTTTCGCCTTTTGCCAGCGCTCCCGTCATCTTGTCCAAAATTGACTCAACCATATCGAGCGATTCCGAGCGCGAAAAACCCATCTTACGATTGATTGTTTCGGCCAAATCAGCGCGAGTTAGCGTTCCCACCGAGCGCATAATCATATTCCTCCTAATGCCAGACCATCTGGTTATGCACAAAAGATAGAGCTTTTGGAAAAATTCGCAACCATTCTAGGCGCGTAGATTGGGATATTTACAAGCGTATTAAGCTTGCTCCCCAAGTAAATCCGCCGCCCATGGCCTCTAGCAGGATAAGATCGCCCGCCTTAATCCGGCCATCCTTGCGCGCGGTATCAAGCGCGAGTGGGACAGAGGCCGCCGAAGTGTTTGCATGGTTATCGACGGTGACAACCACGCGTTCCGGCGCAATGCCCATTTTCTTGGCTGTCGCGTCCAAAATACGTTTATTCGCCTGATGCGGCACGACCCAATCGACATCACCTGTGGAGACGCCCGCCGCCTCAACCGTTTCCTTCAGCACATCGGCCAAATTGGTGACGGCGTGGCGGAAAACTTCGCGCCCTTTCATCCGAAGATGACCAACCGTTTGTGTGGTGGATGGGCCGCCATCGACATAAAGCAGATCATGCTGGGCGCCATCGGCATGCAGTTTGGTGGTCAGAATGCCGGTTTCGCCTGAGGCGTCTCGCGCTTCTAAAACGACAGCTCCGGCGCCGTCTCCGAACAGGACACAAGTGGTTCGGTCTTCCCAATCCAAAATGCGGCTGAATGTTTCTGCGCCAATAACCAGAGCCCGTTTTGCCATGCCGCTGCGCATCATGGAATCCGCGGTGCCCAGCGCGTAGAGAAAGCCTGAACAGACTGCAGCCACATCAAAAGCAATCCCCCCATTGCAGCCCAATGCGTTTTGAACCTTGGTCGCGGTGGCAGGGAAAGTGTTGTCCGGCGTGGCTGTTGCCAGCACGATCAGATCGATGGACTTTGCATCGATACCTGCATCATCCAGCGCATTTTGCGCAGCCTGCGTGGCCAGTGTTGCAGTGGTTTCGCCCTCGCCAGCAATATAACGCTGGCGAATGCCTGTGCGCTCAACAATCCATTCATCGCTCGTATCGACTTGAGCGGCCAATTCCGCATTGGTCACCAGCCGCTTTGGCAAAGCGGAACCCGTTCCCAAAAGATGCGAACGGATCATGCTCAATTTTTACCATTGCCGAGAGCTGCGACATCCTGCGTGATGCGCTGTGTAAGATTGTTTTCAAGCAGCTTGGCTGTCACGGCCACCGCATTGGCGACGCCGCCAACGGTTGCGCTGCCATGGCTTTTCACAACCACTCCATTGAGGCCTAGGAACACGGCCCCATTGTGATTGTTCGGATCGAGATGATGCTTCAGCAGCTCTGTCGCTGGGCGTGAAACCAGAAAGCCCACCTTTGACCGGATAGAACTGGTAAAGGCGCTGCGCAGCAAATCGGTGACGAAACGTGCCGTCCCTTCAATGGCTTTCAAAGCGATATTGCCGGAGAATCCATCGGTGACAACCACATCCACTTCACCGCGATTGATCTTATCGCTTTCAACAAAGCCATCAAACGACATCGCAAGGCCGTCTGCAGCCTGCAATTGAGCGGCGGCTTCGCGCAGATCTTCTGTGCCCTTAATGTCTTCTGTGCCAATATTCAGCAGGCGCACACGCGGTTCGTCGCGGCCAGTGATAATGCGAGAATATGCTGCGCCCATAATCGCAAATTGCACCAGGTTGCGTGCATTCGCTTCTGTATTGGCGCCAAGATCGAGCATGACGACATCATCTGTTTCCAATGTCGGCATAACAGCAGCGAGCGCGGGCCGGTCGATACCTGGCATAGTGCGCAAGGCGAGCTTGCTCATCGCCATCAATGCGCCAGTGTTTCCAGCGCTAACGGCGGCACCAGCCTTGCCTTCTTTTACGGCATTTACCGCAAGGCCCATGCTGGTGGTTTTGGCACGGCGAATGGCACGGCTAGGCAATTCATCGCCGCCGACCACATCGTCGCAGTGCAAAATTTCAGAAGCATCGCGCAGGCTGGGATGGTTTTCCAATGCCGCTCCAATCGCGGCCTCATCACCAACAAGCAGGAATTGAAAGCTGGAGTGCCGGCGGCGCGCAAGTGCAGCGCCTTCGATCATCACGCGCACGCCTTCATCACCGCCCATCGCGTCAATGGCGATACGCGGCAGGTTCATGCTTGCTTCTCCAACTTAAAAATGCGGCTTAAACGCTGACCGCAACAACCTCGCGGCCATTATAAAACCCGCAAGCATTGCAAAGATTGTGCGGGCGTTTCAGCTCACCACAATTGTTGCACTCGTGGAATGCTTCCACTTTCAGCGAATCATGTGCGCGTCGATTACCACGACGATGGGGGGAAACTTTTCTCTTTGGGACAGCCATGGCGGCACCTAATCCTCAAGTAAATCTGTTGGTTGACGTAAAGTCTATGAAGCCGCCTTAGGCCATGGTCCCTCGGCGCACAAGAGATTGTACGCTTAGAATGGACCGCAGCTTTTGCGGGTGAAGGCGGGCCTATAGCGCAAATGGACAAGGTTGCAACCCGCTGCAAACACGCATATCAGTTGCGATATGCAATTTAATGGGAGAACATCAAAATGACCGCACTCTTACCAGTCACATTATCATCCGCCGCAGCCGCTGCGATTATCGCCATTTGGCTCATGATCCGCGTGGGTCAAGTTCGCGTTGGCGAAAAGGTCAGCATAGGCGATGGCGGCAATGAAAAGGTCACGCGCCGCATGCGTGCCCATGCCAACTTTATTGAAAGCGCACCATTTGTCTTGGTTCTGATTGCGGCGATTGAATTGTCGGGCAAAGGCGAACCATGGCTTGCCTATGTCGCGGGCGTCTATTTCCTAGGCCGGATTGCTCATGCGTTTGGAATGGAAAGCGGAGACGGACCGCCAGCGCGCTTTATCGGCACCATCATCACTATGTTGACGCTGCTAGGCCTTGCCATTGTCGCAGCCCTAATTGGTATGGGTGTGATGTAAAATCTGCCTAGCGGGTGGCTTGCCTGAACGAGTGCATCGCACTCGCAAGGGCAAGCGCCCGCCCGCAGCGACGCGGCCTTTGGGCCGTGTGAGCGAGGAAATCGCGAGCGCGGACGCGCTTGCGCAAGTCAACTCAACGCATAATCGCTGACGAATGCATTTGTCTTGCGTTCTTGGCCAAAGGTGCTCGTCGGCCCGTGCCCAGGAATAAAGGTGATATCATCGCCCAGCGGCCAGAGCTTTTGCGTGATCGCATCGATCAAATCCTGATGATTGCCCATCGGGAAATCGGTGCGTCCGATGGAGCCTTGGAACAATACATCGCCAACAATCGCAAATTTGCTGGGTGCGTGGAAGAAAATCACATGGCCGGGCGTGTGGCCGGGGCAATGGATAACGTCGAGCGTGAGTTCGCCCACTGTGACTGTGTCCCCGTCACCCAGCCAGCGCGTGGGTTCAAACACTTCGCCATTGATGCCGTATTTCTTGCCGTCCTCGCCCAAGCGATCGATCCAAAAACGGTCCGCCTCATGCGGCCCCTCAATCGGCAGGCCCAATTCTTTGGCCAAAATGCCGCTTTCGCCGCAATGGTCGATATGGCCGTGGGTGATGAGGATTTTCTCCAAAGTCACACCCGATTTCGCCACCGCTGCTTTCAGCTTATCAAGATCTCCGCCCGGATCGGTCAGCGCACCGCGCATCGTCTTAGTGCACCAGATCAGTGAGCAATTCTGCTGCAAAGGTGTCACAGGAAGGATCGCGGCCTTCATGGGCGGCGTTTTGGCAGTTGCTTCAGTCATGGGTTGAGATGTGGCGGGAGCAGTGCGTTATTGCAAGCAAATGAGTGAACCAAAAGCTGCGACCATAGCCATCGGCAACGCCAATGCTAGTGCGCGGGCATCCCAGTTTCGTACGATTTTGGCCGACTTGCCCAGTACAAAATAGCTGCTGCGATGACCGACAAGGCCCATAGGAATATCTTCGGGTTCACCGTCATAAAGTTGATAAACAGCGCGCCATGACTGAGCAAATAGACGCCTATAAGCGGCAGCCCCCATTTCTTGCCCAACAACTGCCCTACTGAGCCCAGGCTGATCGTCACACCCATGAACATGATAAAAGCAAAGTAGCTCAGCGGCGTAAAACCAATGAGGTTATGATCGCGCTCGGCAATGAAGCGCTGAGTATCGGCCAAAGCCTCGACCGCCTCACCACCAAACACCCACCATCCCATCGCCTGTCCAATCATGAGCGTGCTTACGCCGATGCGGATCAAGCCGGATACGAGAAAGACTAGGCAGATGAGTATAGTGAGGGCACGCTTCATACCGTATTAATACGGCAACACAGCAATCACGTCAATGGCGCCTGCTTTGGCCTTCCCTCGGCTTAAAGCCGCCCGCTTTTCCAAACAACGCATCCGATAATCTCACATTCTTCTGCCGCCACATCAATGGGTGGATAGGCGAGGTTCTGACTGATCAGTGCCAAGCGCCCGGGCGCGCCTGCCGCAACGCGCTTCACCATTAAGCTATCGCCCAAACGCACAACATAGACCCCGTCGCGGAAAGTGGCGGCGGCGCAGTCGACCAAGATCTCATCGCCATCGCGCAGCAAGGGCTCCATGGAATCGCCCTGCACCGATATGGCCGAAAGCTTCGCGTTCGATAGCCCCTGCTCGCGCAGCCAGTTGGCCGAGAATTGGAACGCGTCAAATGCCTGCTCCCCGCTATCCGCCATAGCACCTGGTCCAGCCGAAGCGCCTAGGTCCAAGCGGGGCACTTCAACCCAGTCACGCGGGGCAACGGAAAGCTTTTCCTGCGCTTTGATAGGCGAGGCGTAGGATTTTACCTCCACCTCTGCGCCCAGCTCGATTTCATCAACGCCTAAGAATTGCGCCAAAGTTCGGCGATCCTGCTCCTCCAGCTTTCGCGGGCTCCCCTTTCGAATAAACTGCTGTAAATAAGTGGTATTGCGTCCGATCAACTCTGACAACGACGACAGGCTAGACCCGCTTTCCTGCGCCAATTCAAGCAATCTCGCTCGCACTCCGGTCAGATCATTTGCCACTGCATTGCTTTCTTTTAATCCTAAATGATGTATTTTTCCTAGACATGTAGGATTTGAAAGGCAAGTTTTAATGCATCAGCCCAAATGAAGAGAATCAAAAGATCGAAGGGAACGGCAAATGCTTATCAGGACCATTGAGAAATTCTTGCGCGACAATGACATGCCCGCAACCAAATTTGGCCGGCTCGCCGCCCATGATCCACGCTTTGTATTAGACCTGCGGATGGGGCGCACTCCCCGCCCTGCAACGCAAAGTCGTATAGAACATTTCATGAACGAATATAAATCAGCCTTCGGAGGACAAGCCCATGCATAGAGTTATTCCAGAGACAAAAGCCCGCAAATTCCGCGGCAAATTCACAGCTCGGCGTACTCCTGGAGATCGGTTGCGCGATGCCTTGATCGAACTGGCGGCGGATAATGCAACCGTGCTGACGCATGAGGAAACGCCTTGGGCCTCGGTGACATTCTCCGGCTCTCGCCACGAGCTGACATTGGACTTTGACGGGCCAGAGGCGGTGCTATCCGGCGAGCTATTCAGCGCGGTTCTGCTCGATCACGAATTTGCAATCCCCGGTCAATTGGTAGCAGACGCTTTGGTGAGCAGTATTGATCACCGCGTCTATCCGCACCCTCGCATGGTAATCAGTGTGACGGTGCTAATGCTGGTGGATGCATAAACGCGCCCGGACGGGAATGGGTCAGGCACGTTTGGGGCAGATGAGCGCGGCATTATGCGGCGATCATCTGCCCTTTTTCGTGATTAGCCGTGTCCTCAATCTCTGCGGATGACGAGATTACGAATTTCGCTCATATCTTCCATTGCGAAACGGATGCCTTCGCGGCCCAATCCGGAATCTTTCACGCCGCCATAAGGCATATTGTCGACACGGTAGGATGACACATCATTGACGACCACCCCGCCCACATCAAGCACGTCCCACGCATCCATGACTTGCTGAATATCGCGGGTGAAGATGCCCGCTTGCAGACCGAACTTGCTGTCATTCACCTGATCAAGCGCCTCGTTGAAGTCGCTGAACTTGGTAAGGTTGGCGAGCGGGCCGAAGGCTTCCTCGGTATTCGCATCGGCATCGGCGGGTACGCCTTCCAATAGGGTCGCCTCCAGCATCGCGCCTTCCAAATTGCCTCCGCAGAGCAGGCTTGCGCCCGCGCCCACAGCATCATCGATCCAGCCCTTCAAGCGTTCCGCTTCCTTGGTGGAAATCATCGGTCCGATGAATGTGTCGCGGTCTTTGGGGTCACCGGCGACCAGAGACCCCGCACGCGCGACCAGCATGGCTTTGAACTCATCATAAATGTCTTCGTGAATAATGATCCGCTGCACACCAATGCAGCTTTGGCCCGATTGGTAGAACGCGCCGAAGATAATACGCTCCAATGCATGATCGAGGTCAGCGTCCTTATCGACGATCACCGCAGCATTGCCGCCCAGTTCCAAGATCACAGGCTTCTTGCCTGCCTTGGCCTTCAAATCCCAACCAACGCCGGGAGAGCCGGTAAAGCTGAGCAGTTTCAGCCGCTCATCCGTGGTGAACAAATCAGCCCCATCGCGGCTGGCCGGAAGGATCGAAAACGCACCTTCTGGCAAGATATCGCACTCGGCCAAAACCTCGCCCATAATGATCGCGCCCAGCGGTGTTTTGGACGCTGGCTTCATCACAAAGGGGCAACCCATCGCAATCGCCGGAGCAATTTTATGCGCCGCCAGATTGAGCGGAAAGTTAAACGGCGAAATAAAGCTGCATGGTCCGATCGGCACACGTTTCCACATGCCCATATAACCCTTGGCCCGCGCCGAAATATCGAGCGGTTGGACCTCGCCATAATTGCGGGTGGATTCCTCCGCTGCAATTTTGAACGTATCGATTAACCGGTCAACTTCGCCCTCTGCATCCTTGATCGGCTTGCCCGCCTCAACACATAGCGAATAGGCAAGCTCTTCATAACGTTCACGAAAACGCACCACGCAATGCTCAAGAACATCGCGCTTTTCGTAGGACGCCAGCCTTGCCATTGGTTCAGCTGCACGCACGCTTCCCGCAATCGCCTCCTCGATAACATCGGGCGTCGCCAGCGCAGTGCGAAAGGCGACCTTGCCAGTGAACTTATCGGTCACCGCAAGGTCCGTGTTCGGCTGCACCGCTTTGTTGTTGAGGTACAGCGGGTAAACATCTTTAAGGGTGGGCATCAGCCTCTCCTGAATTGTTTGAGGCTAAGCTTATAGCTTTTTGCTGAGCTCTTTGATGTCGATATTGAGGATTTGATCATTCTCCGTATAATCCACCGGACAATCGATCAAATGCACGCCTGGCGTATCGCGGCAATGGGCGAGAACCTCGGTCAGATGATCGCTGCTTTCCACCCGGTGGCCATGCGCGCCATAGCTTTCAGCATATTTCACGAAATCGGGATTGCCATAGGTTAGGCCAAAATCCTTAAAGCCCATATTCGCCTGCTTCCAGCGGATCATCCCGTAAGCGCTATCATTGAGGATCAGCACGGTAAGATTGAGGCCGAGGCGCACTGCAGTCTCCATCTCCTGGCTGTTCATCATAAAGCCGCCATCGCCGCAGATCGCCATCACCTTGCGCTCAGGATAAAGCATAGCGCTCATCATCGCTGACGGTAGGCCAGCGCCCATGGTCGCCAGCGCATTGTCGAGCAGAACTGTGTTGGGCAGATACGCATCATAGCCGCGCGCAAACCAGATTTTATAGACGCCATTATCAAGGCAAATAATGCCATCATCCGGCATCGCACCGCGCACTTGGCTAACCAGATGCGGCGGGAAGATCGGGAAGCGGGTGTCTTCTGCCAAAGGCGTAGTGTGCGCCACTTCACCCGCGCGATATTCTAGCATGCGGTCAAAGTTCCATGCGCCCGATGGCACGATGTCTTCTTTGATTTGCCAGATCGCATTGGCGATATCGCCGATCACTTCGATTTGCGGGAAGTAGACCGGATCAACCTCGGCTGTGCGGGTTGAAACATGGATCACCGTCACCCCGTCATCATGCATGAAAAAGGGCGGCTTCTCGATCACATCATGGCCGATATTGACGATGCAATCGGCATCCTCAATCGCGCGGTGGCAAAAATCGCCCGCCGACAAAGCTGCACAGCCAAGGAAGAGCGGATGGCGTTCGTCAATCACGCCCTTGCCCATTTGCGTCGTCACAAAGGGAATGCCGGTCTTCTCAATAAGCTGATTGAGCATGCGGCCGGTCATCTTGCGGTTTGCACCTGCGCCAATAACCAGAACGGGGTTTTTCGCGCCTTCAATCGCTTTGACCGCATGGCGCACAGCCTTTGTTTCTGCCGAAGGTCGGCGCGCAACCGATGGATTGATTGGACGGGTGGAGGCAGGCTCCTCCGCAATATCTTCTGGCAGTTCAATATGCACAGCGCCGGGTTTTTCTTCCTCGGCCAGACGGAATGCCTCGCGCACGCGGCTGGGGATGTTGTCGCCAGCGGCGAGCTGCTCGGTAAACTTGGTGATTGGCTCCATCATCGCGACCACATCGAGAATTTGGAAACGGCCCTGCTTGGATTTCTTGATCGGTTTTTGGCCGGTGATCATCATCATCGGCATACCGCCCAATTGCGCATAGGCAGCGGCGGTGACAAAGTTGGTAGCGCCGGGGCCGAGTGTAGCGATGCACACGCCGGTTTTGCCAGTATGCCGTCCGTAAGTTGCAGCCATGAAACCAGCGCCCTGCTCATGGCGGGTCAGGATCAATTTGATCGATTTGGAATCCGACAGGCTTTCGAGAAAATCGAGGTTTTCCTCGCCCGGTACGCCGAAGATATATTCAACGCCTTCGTTCTCAAGACACTCGATAAATAGATCAGAAGATTTTGTTGTTTTGGTCATAGCAGCCCACCCCTTGTTAACCGGCACCAGCGGTATGCTGCATGCCTGCCGAGACTATTTGCGACCAAAAACCGTTCTATTATCTTCAGAACTTGGCCGCAGGTCTATCAGAGGTTTTTGGGCCTGTCATTGTCGGAATGCGTCATTCGAGCTTTGCGCTCATTTTGGGTCAATAGCCGCGCGCAGGGTCGAAGATCGGCGCGACCGGCTCACCCTTGCGGTAATGTTCCAAATTGGCGAGGAACCGCTCAGCCGAACGGATGAACATTTTCTCCTGTGCGCGGCCTGACAAATGCATGGTTATATGAGCGTTTTCTTGTTCCCACAAAGGGTGATCGGCTGGCAAAGGCTCCGGCGTGGTCACATCAAGAAATGCGCCGCCAATTTGCTTGTTTTCCAATGCCTCGAGCAAAGCCGCCTGATCGACCACACTGCCCCGCGCAATATTCACCAGAACCGCATCCTCTTTCATGGCCGCGAGCTCAGGCGCACCAATCATACCCTCTGTTTCCGGTGTCGCGGGCACAGCCAAAATGACCCAATCAAACTCGCCAAGCTTTGCGCGCCATTGATCAGGTGTCAGCACACCATCACCTGGCGTCCGGCGCACCAGAGTGACATCGACATCGAACGCTTCGAGGCGCGGCTGGATCAGTTTCCCAATCGCGCCATAACCAAGCAGCAGTGCCTTGCTGCCCGCTAGTTCGCGCTTGCCCGGGCTATCGAGCAGCCATTCTCTGCGATCCTGCGCCCGCACAACATCGCGGTAACCCTTGGCAATATTCAGCATGCCCATCACGACATATTCAGCGATGGTAATCGCATTGATCCCCGCCCCATTGGTGACGGTAATCCCGCGCTCAATCAGCACATCCATCGGCAGAAAGTCGAGGCCCGCATAAATCGAATTGAGCCATTTCAGACTGGTTGCAGCATGAACAATTTCCGCCATCGTGGCCTGATCGTTCAAATCGAACCAGCCAATCTCTGCCAATGGCGCAACCTCAAGCGCCTCTTCCTTGCTGGCAAACCAATGCACGGTGAATTCATCGGAAAGCAGCGGCTCCATCATAGGCCGCATTAGCGAGGACATGGCAATTATGGTCATGGCGTTACGTTAGGGGCGGAAAGCGAACCATGCTACCCCTGCCAGCGCTGGCAAACCTGCTAGGTCGGCCATTGCGATAAGCCCGAGCGAAGGCGGCATGCCTGCCATCCAATAGAGCGCTAGAAAGCTGATCATGCTGATCCCGGCCACCAGCACAGCCAGCCTCCTGCCCTCCGTTATAAAGGCCGCCCAAACGCAGGCGGCAAACACGGCAAGAAACAGGCCAGCGCGGTGGTGCATCAGCAAAAATACGGGACTGTCTGGTGTGATATTATACAGCACGGTCAGCGTGTTCGGCTGGAAAAAGGCCAGTGCTGGCATTGCGTGAATAGCCGCAAGGACAAGCCAGAGAATGCGTTGCAACATGCAACTAAATTACTTCATATCACTATAAAGGCAAGCGAACAGTTTTAGTTTAGCTTCCATTCCCACCCCAACGGGTCACCGTCCATAACCTCTACGCCTTTCGCCATCAAATCATCACGAATGGCATCGGATGCGGCAAAGTCTTTGGCTGCACGCGCCTCTTTGCGGTTGGTGAGCGCGGCTCCGATTTCGTCTTCAGCTATTGCCGCGTCTGCTGGCCGGATACGCAGATTTGTTCGGGCAAGATCAAACAGACCAAAGCCCAGAACGCTGTCCATATGCTCGGCAACGGCGCGCTTGATACCGGCATCCACTTTCTTGGTCGCGAGCGTATCTTCTAGTGCCGTCAATGCGACTGCCGTGTTGAGATCATCGGACATAGCGACGCCAAATTTTTCCAAAGCAGGCGCAAATTTGGGGTGATCTATTGCGCTGCCAGATGGTGCATCAGCAATGCGTTCAATCAGCATCACCATGCGCTTCAGCCGAGTAAGCGCAGCCTCCAGCCCTTCCCAAGTGAACTCCAGCTCGCTGCGATAATGCGCCTGCAAGCATAGCATCCGGTAAGCGAGCGGATGAAACCCGCGATCCACCAAGGTTTGCAGCACCAGGAAGTCGCCTGTCGACTTGGACATTTTACCGCGCCTGTCGATCAGGAAATTATTGTGCATCCAGATGTTTGCAGCACTGCCTTCTGAGCAATTATGCGCTTGGTTTTGCGCGATCTCATTGGGGTGGTGAATTTCGCGGTGGTCAATCCCGCCGGTATGAATATCAAACGGATGGCCGAGCAACTCGCTGCTCATCACGCTGCATTCCAAATGCCAACCCGGCGCGCCCTTGCCCCATGGGCTATCCCATTCCATCTGGCGATCCTCGCCTTCAGGCGTTTTGCGCCAAATTGCAAAGTCAGCTGGGTTTCTTTTGTCTTTGACTGGGTCGATCCGCATATGCGCCGACTGATCTTCCTCAAGCCTCTCTTGTGCATTGGGGCCTGCCAGCCGCCCATATTCCGGCACTGTGGACACATCGAAGTAGAGCCCGCTGTCGAGTTCATAGCAGTGTTTATCTTGCATCTGCTTACCCCATTCGATCATGCTCTCGACATAATCGGTGGCGCGCGGATGGGCTGGTGCGCGCACGTTGAGGCGGCCCAAATCGGCTTCAAACACTTCCTGATAATCGCGCGCGATATCCCAAGCTGACTTGCCCTGAGCCGCCGCCGCCTTTTCCATCTTATCATCGCCAGCATCCGCGTCGCTGGTCAGATGGCCAACATCGGTAATGTTGATTACATGGGAGAGCTTATACCCCTTCCAAGTCAGCGTCCGTCCCAAGGTATCGGCAAAGATATAGGCGCGCATATTCCCGATATGCTGATAATTATAGACCGTCGGCCCGCAGGTATAAACGCGCGCCTCTCCATGGTGAACAGGTGTGAAGTCTTCCGGCTGGCGGGTGAGAGAATTGAACAGTTTAAGGGGCGCATCAGTCATGGCTGATGCTCTGGCGTCAGCGCCCCTAATTGGTCAAGCTATTTGGGCATGCCTTTGGGTAAATTACTCTGCTGGCTCCAAAGCGCAGATTTCAGGATCGGCACCTGGAGGGCATTCTGGATCAACCCAAAGATCTTCATTGCCTGCGCCTGTTACCGGCTCATCAATCAGCGGTTCTGCGCCAAATTCTGCATCCGGCAGATATTCCAGCAAGCCAGCGTCAATTGCACCGGTGCCCTCTGCGTCCTCTGGATCAAGCCCTTCCTCAATCAAATCACGAGAATCGTCATTTGGCGCGACGGGATTAACCGGTGTGACCGGATTGATGATGATGGGTGAGCAAGAGGCCACATTGCCAATCAGGCAGCCATTGATCGTGGAGGCCACATCAAAGGTGCTGATAATTGTCGCCAGCGGGATCGCATCGATACCCGAAATACCGCCAATCAGGCCATTGATCACAATCGGCTGAACCGTGCCGCCACTATCCGAAATCAGCAGAGTGTTCACATCAAAGCCGCGGCGATCTGCGAAATCTGTCCCTGCGACTGTGTTCTGGATGAACACTTGGCTGGCCGTGGTGTCGATATCGAGCGTATCTGCGCGCAAGATACCATCTGGCCGGTCAACCCCGTCACTATTGGCAAGGCGCGCATCGATATCTGCAACGCTCAGCCCTTGAATATCGGCAAAGGCGCTATCGGTGACAGCGTTAAAGTCACGCGCGGTAATCTCGATCACGCCGGCAAGAGCATCATTGGCATCCAAGATGAAGATACCGCCTGTCTCTGAATTGACGCGGATTAGCTCAATCGCCTCAGCAATCAGCAGAGTATCCAAAGTGGCGTTGAAGATATTGAGATCGCCAACCACGGCAATATCTTGATCCGACTGTAGCACAAGACCGGCTGCTTGACCGATGTTTTGATCGAATGAACCAGTGCCATCGCCCGCCGCAACATCGAGCGTATCAACCGTGATCAATGCCGGTCCGCCGGTAGTCTGCGCGAAGACCTGGAATGTGACATCGCCGCCGGAGTGGATACGGCTGAATTCAGCATTGTCGATCTCATATGGAGCGCCGCTGCCGCCAGCTCCGCCGAGTAACATTTCCTCAAAGCCGGTGAAAGTAACGCTTTGGGTAATCGTGGCATCACCCAAGCGGCCATCCACCGTAATGTCGACATCGCCCGCGTCGACATTGATTGTCTCGCCGATGGCGAGTGCATCCAAAGTGAAGAGACCATTGGAGCTGACATCCAACGCCTGCGCCGCATCAACGCCGCCGACAACATCAAGCGCCCCGCCCGCAGACAGGTTAACGTTCTGGCCGCTTGCACCATTGATCACCGCATCATTGCCAAGACTGACCAAGGCAATATCGCCGGTCGCGTTGGCCGTGGCATCCAAATCGCCTTGGGCGATCACTTGGACACCGCCAGCAGCAGCATTGGCGTCCACTGTCAAATCGGTGCTGGATTGGATGTTTACATCGCTGCCATCTGCGGTGAGCAGGCCAGTTAGCACCGCATCATCAATCGCAATCGCTCCGCCTGCCGCCTCAACATTGGCTGTGCCGGTTGTCAGCGTGCCCAGATCAACGCCCCCGGTTCCTGCGCCAATAGAGACGCTGCCCGTGCTGCTGAGCGTCGTGCCAGCTACCGAACCAGCTGCCCCTGTTGTGATCGTCGCGACCGATGCGCCAGAGGCATTGTTGAAGGCGACATTCCCGCCTGCATCAATATCCAAATTGCCATCCGTTTGCGTGATATCATTCGCGGTAAAATCCCCGCCGGAGTTTGCCCCAATTGGGCCATCTGCTGCCAAGTCTGTAACCGTGATCGCCCCAGTAACTGCATCCAATGCAATTTGTGTATCGGAGCTGATATCGCCGCCCGTGATCGTGGTTTGCGCATCGAAGTCCACTAGGCCGCTGGCGCTTGCCTCAGTGTAATCAATCGCGCCGCCTGCTGTCGCTGTAAACACGCCTCCTGCGGCATCCAAAGTGCCAAAACTTATGTCGCCTGCTGCGTCCAAATCAATCGCATCGCCGACAGTAACTGCGCCAGTGACAGTCAGATCATCGGCAGTTGCATTCAATGTCAGATCCCCGCCAACCACGCCGCTGCCTGCAGTCACTGTGCCAGCTGTTACCGTGCTGTTTGTGCCGCTGTTGAGCGCAGCAATTGTGGCCACTCCATCGGCAACCACATCAATGGAACCTGCCGCATCAATCGTGCCCATGGCCGCATTGCCCGTGTTGCCGTTCACATCAACATTGCCGCTAGAGCTCACATCGCCTGTCGTCACGCCAAAGCCGTTCACCGAAACGTCACCATCGGCGGCCAAGTCTGCAACTGTGATCGCCCCCGCAACTGCATCCAATGCAACCTGTGTATCGGAGCTGATATCGCCGCCCGTAATCGTGGTTTGCGCATCGAAGTCCACTAGGCCGCTGGCGCTTGCCTCAGTGTAACCAATCGCGCCGCCAGCTGTCGCTGTAAACGCGCCGCCTGCTGCATCCAAAGTGCCAAAGCTAATGTCGCCTGCTGCATCCAAATCAATCGCGCCGCCGACAGTAAATGCGCCGGTGACAGCCAAATTATCGGCTGTTGCATTCAATGTCAGATCGCCGCCAACCACTCCGCTGCCTACGGTGACTGTGCCAGCTGTTACCGTGCTGTTTGTGCCGCTATTGAGCGCAGCAATTGTGGCCACTCCATCGGCAACCACATCAATGGAACCTGCCGCATCAATCGTGCCCATGGTCGCATTGCCGGTGTTGCCGTTCACATCAACATTGCCGCCAGAGGTCACATCGCCTATTGTGACGCCAAAGCCATTGACCGAAATGTCACCATCTGCATCGACATCATCGACATCAACCGGACCATCCGTAGAAGTAATCGATACGGCATCGCCGCTGGTTATGCCGCCATTGACAGTCACGCTCGTGGTGCCGAGCATAATGACCTCACCCACTGCATCAATCGGGCCATTGCCCAGGATTGAGTCAGCATCAAGGTCGACAAAGTCGGCACTTGTAATCCCGTTAAAGCCGATTTGGCCGCCCGCTGTGCCGGTATATCCGCCTGCTTGCGTTGTCAGCAGATTGATAAACAAATCGCCCGATGCATCTGCGTCCAAGCTTCCGCCGATCAACGCTGTGCCGCCAATATTGATATTGCCAAAGGTTGCAACGATGCTGCTCGCGCCTGGGCCCGCGGTAAGATCGGTGCCGGTGATATTGCCATTGCCAACCGTGACCGAGCCGCCGGTTTGATCAACCGTCAGCAGATCAACCGTTTCCCCTGCGCTCAGCGTGACAAAGTCAATTTGCTCTGCCGTTACATCGACCAAACCGCCTGCACTTGAATTGCCGAGGTCAACAATCCCAAACGGCATGTTGATGATGATATCACCCGCTACGATCATCGAGTTGAGACCGGTGGTAAGATTGGCTTGGCCAGTCGCAATCAGATCACCATCCGCTTCTGCGTGATCGATGAGAATATTGCCTTGGCCCGTCAGCGTAATCGTGCCGCCCGAAATCGCGTTGTCGATTTCCAATTGGCCCGCTGTGGTGGTCGCCGTGACATTGGCATCAGCCAAGACTTCGGCGGCATCAATGGTTTGACCGCTCAAGGTCACATTGGAGGCTGCTAGTGTTTCTACGCCAAACGTAATGGAACCCGGCTGGCCGACATTAACCTCATCGACCACCAATGCGAACAGATCAATGCCTGTTCCGCTTGCCGTCGCCGTGCCCAAGGTTACCGAACCGTCTGCTGCAATCGTGACATCATCACCGGCCGAAACATCGGCCAGCGCCGCATCACCCAAAGTGCGGATCAACACGTCTTCGCCCGCTGTCAGCGTGCCAGTCGCGGTGACGTCACCGCTCGTCAATATGCCGATGCTGCCTGCTGTAGGTGTGCCAGCAGATGTCGCCACCGATGCCAGCGCAATATCGCCGCCTGCGCTAAGCAAAACATCGCCATCATTTGTGGTCAATGCGCCGGTTTCGATGGTGCCTGCAGTTCCCCCTGCATTGAGCGCAATACTGCTTCCCAGTCCGCTGCTGGTAACGTCGCCAAGGCTGACGCCGCCCGCGCTTGCTGAGGCATCTACATTGCCAGCGGCATCAATCGCGCCTACAGCGATTTCCTGCGCATTAAGCGTAACGCCCGCGCCACTATCAATATCGCCAGAACCCGTGTTTGCGCCAATGGTGCCATTCGCCGCCGTTACAGCAATCGCATTGGGCGAAGTGAGCGTATCGAACAGAATATCCGCGCCGCTTACCAAGTTGATTTGATCCGCCGATACATCGCTGACCGCAATGGATGCGCCATCAATGCTCGCTATGCCGGTCGCCGTGACATCAGCAAGGCTGATCAGATCGCCCTGCACGCTGACATCATTGCCAGCGTCAATGTCTTGCCCGTTCACAGTGCCGATTGCATTCACTGCCACATCAACGCCTGCATCCATCCCCGTGAAGCTGACATTGCCGCCGGCATCCACACCGATTGAATTGCCTGCATTGAGAGCGCCTACATCTGCATTGCCCGCTGCAATCAGATCAATATCTGCGCCCGCATTCAATGTGCCGCCCGCATCAGCGGCAATATCGCCAACATTGGTTTCAAGAACGATAGAACCGCCAGCGGTTAGGTCGCCAAAGCCGAAATTCTGAGCAAACACATCCACATCGCCAGTTATATTCGTCGCGCCCAGGAACGCATCACCATCCGCTGTCAGCGTGACATTGTCAGGAGAGATCGCCTCGTCAATCGTGATATCGCCGCCTGCACTCACCACGACATCAGACGCGCCCAGTGACAAAGTGCTCGCGTCAAAATCGCCGGCAACACTATATGCACCCTCTAATGGAGCACCAATTTCCTCTGTACCGGTGAGCTCACCATCGGTGATGATTGCGGAGGCTTGCAGACTATCGCCCACTGAAATGCCAATATCATTTGCACTGGTGAGAGTGGCGCTGCCCAATAGGCTACCAGCTGCATCAATTTCGATTATGCCTGAGGTGATGCTGGCATCAACCAGATTGACGTCGCCAGCGTCGCTTTGCACGCTAAAGCTATTAGCGGCATTGAGGACAGTGGCGATACCATTGGTGCCCATGACAATATCATTGCGCGTGGTGATCGCGATCCGGTTTGCATTGACCGTGCCCTGCTCAATGATCAGGCCTATCGTGTCATTATTGCTGCTTTGACCGATCAGGATTTGATTATTCGCATTGATGGTGCCGAGGCAGATATTGCCCTCAAGGCAATTCGCGCTGAGCAATCCATTATCATCAATCTGTGTCACGCCCGCATTCGGAGCATCATTGATATCAGCAGAGAAGGAGCTGGCGCTAACCGTGCCGCCCAGCCCATCGATAGCATTGGCCGTCAGATCTGCTGCGAAATCATTTGCCTCGACCGTGCCTTCGATAACAATAGAGGCAATCGGCGTGAGCGGCGTGGTGAACAGCTGCCCACCAAGCGCGCCCGCACTAAGGATCAAATTCCCAGCTGTTGCACCAAATGGCGTCCCTGTATCTGGCATGGCGACCGGATCAGAAGCCGCTTCCACCAATGCGCCAGTCTGAACGATTATATCATCACCAGTGTTTACTGTGAGGCCATTTTCGGAAACCGTATTGGAACCAGTTTGGAAGACCGCATTGCCGCCCGCCTCGACCAGGATCGATCCATCTGAGTCTACATCGCCAGTAATCAGTGCCTGCGCAGATGGGTCAAATATCTCAATGCTTGTGCCGTTGTCACCGCCCGCTGTCAGAATAATACCGCCACTGACAAATGAACCGGCACCAACGGCTGTCGTACCTCCGATCAGTGTTGCGTCATTAAGGGTCGCATTGCCTGCAGCAGAAAGATCGATAAGCCCATTGCCGCGCACATCCGCAATCGAAAGGGCGCTTTCGGTGCGTATGCTCACAGCGGCATCACTCGAAATGATCGAGCCATCTGTCGAAATCACATTTCCCTGTGCGGTCATGAAAATCGCGCCAGTGGAATCCAGCGACAGCACTCCGCCTGTATTATTGCTATGCGTCACATTGATGCCGCCAAGCGATTGTATGTTGGTGACACCTATAACCAGAATTTGATCCGCCCCGTCGAGCGCCAGAGTGACATCTCCAGTCAGCGAGCCAAGGGCAAGATTGCCGCCAACATCACCACCGCTCAAAGTAATCGCAGCACCAATAATGGTGGAATCGCCGACACTCGTCAGGCTCGCAACGCTGGGGTTGCCCAGCGCTTGGATCACAATGGCCCCGCCGGAATCCAGGTCACCAAAGCTCGCATCGCCGCCGCCTGCGACCGCATCAATGTCGCCGTCCGCTGTGACATCACCGACCGCAATCGTCAGCGAGGTCAAATCAACATTGCCCGCCGTGCTGGTGATATCGCCTGAACCTGTGGCGGTCGCGCCAATCGCGCCGCCAGTTGCATCAATCTCAATATCATTGGGCGAAATCAAACCATCGAAAAGAACATTGCGCGCAGCGAACAGGGTCATCGCATTGGCATCCAAAGTGCCAATCGCAATGTCTCTGGCTGCATCCAAGAACGCGCTGCCAGCAACAGTAATCGTGCCAGTGCCAATGATATCGCCAACGGTTGAGGTAGCGGTCAGATCGCCGCCGATTGTGCCAGCGTCGAGATTAACCGTAGCGCCGGTAATGTCGGTGTCGCCTACGCTAATCGCATTGCCAACATCAGCTGTACCAGTCGCATCAACCGCAATCGTGCGTCCTGCATCCAAAGTGCCGACATCGATATTGATCCCATCCAGATCAATATCATTGGGCGAAACCACGCTATCCAAAGTGAGGTTGCCAGCAGCGGTCAGACGCGAGTCAAAAATGCTGAATGTGCCGTCTGTATTGCCAGCATCGCCGCCAGTAATATCGCCCAAGGCGTCCATTGTCAGGACACTGCCCGCTAGAGCAGTAGTGAATGCAATATCACCGCCTGCATCAACGTCAAAAGTGGTTCCCGATGTCAATGAGCCAAAGGTAATGTCTTGCGTAGCATCAAGGTTGATCCTGCCAGCAACGTCAATCGTGCCTGTGCCATTCACGCTGCCATCGGTAGCGTTCAGTGTTAGAGTTTGACCAACCGTGCCGCTGTTCAGCGTGACATTGTCACCCGTGATCGTTGTGTTGCGTTGAGAGGTCGCGGTGCCAACACTCGCATCGCCGTCTGTGGCAGTCACTGTGACCGACTGACCAACCGATTGAACGCTGGTAATGTCAACCGACGCTGCGCTCATAGTCACACCGCTGAGCGGGCCAGCGCCAGTGAAACTGCCGCCGGTCAAATCTCCAGTGACATTGATTGTGAAAAGACCGTTCGCGCTGGCACTTTCGATATCGGCATTGCCATTTACAGTGACCGACAAGCCGGGGCTGCTGGCGCGTGATATCAAAGCACCCGCATCCAAATCTCCAGAAGAAGTCAGAACAGTTGAGCCGCCCGCATCGATATCGCCAACGGTCATATCGCCAAGTGATATTATGCGGGTTGTGCTGCTGCTGTTGGCACCACCAACAACCACATCCGCAGCAGAATCAACGAGAATTGAGCCTGTTTCAACGTTCAAATTGCCCGCTGTTACGCTATCAGAATTGGAAAGCAGCGAGATTGAGCCAAGGCCTGCAAGATCAATATCGCCAATATTGATACGCTCAGCTTCAAGGTCAATGACGCCAAGCCCAGTCTTCGCAATGTCGCCGCCCTCGATCACCACGGCATCAATATTGATCTGAGAGGAGCTATTGATCTGAGTGTAAGTCGCCGTACCGCCAGAATTTAGACGTGTTATGCCGGTCGTGGTCAACGTCCCTGCCGTAAGGTCCCCTGCTGCCGTCGCAGTGACCGATGCTACATCACCCGTACCAATATCAATTGCGGCAGCCGAAGTTAGAGTAGCCCCATTTCTAACATCGAGATCATTGACCTCCAGATCACCAGTCGCCGTGGTGAGATTAATATTCCCATCGGAATCGAGCGTCTCAATATCTATGCTTCCTCCATCGATATTGACCAGCGATAGCCCCCCAACCGATTGCACATTTTCAATATCAATCAGTCCAGCTGCATCCATGGTGATGAACTGATCAGTGAGTGCATTCATGCCGGTGATATCACCGCTTGCATTGATAGTGATGTTACCGTCCCGCGTTGCAGGATTAGCATCGAGCGTTATCAAATCACCAAAAGTAACATCTTGGCCCGCGATGAGGCTGATCGCAGTGTTGATGTTTCGCGCCGTTATAGTGCCGGTTGCTGTGCCAGTAATTGAGCCTGTCAAAGCATTTAGGCTCACAGCCCGAACTGACGCTATATCATCATAGTCGATGTTCTGAGCAATGATATTAACATCGCGTTCCGCATCAATGATTGATCCAGCACCAGCAATGAAATCGCCGCCAGCAGCCGCATCAAAAGTGAAGCCTGCATCGAAGGAAATATTCTCAGCGCCATTGCCGCTATGGGTAAATGTAATGTCATTGGTGGCATCGAGGTTTGCAGCTCCGCCGACCACAACTTGGCCCGTTCCATCCAAAACAAAGTCGATATCGCCAGCGACATCGGCATTCAGTGCGCCATTGATCGTGATCGGGCCGCTGGCCGATTCAAACGTCAAATTGCCTGCCGTGCTGGTTGGATCGCCGGTGGCATTAACTGTTAAAGTATCGAACGTAATCAAGCCTGCAGGATCAGGCGAAAGGTCGCGTATCGTGACTTGACCGCCGTCTCCCAGACCAATTATTGCTCCCGTGCCGCCTGCACCTGTCGCAGTAATTGTAACCGGGCCAAGGGTTATGATGCCAGGACTGCCCTCAATCGCTTCGATAACAGGCGTGCCTCCTGTGCCATTACCGCCATTCCCATCAGCGCCCAAAACGATGAGACCATCATCGCCGCCAGTCCCGCCATTGCCGCCAAGACCTTCAGCGAATAGCTCAACCTCGCCAATACTTATTGTCGCGCCAGTCGCGCTCAATGTTGGCGAACCGCCCGTGCCTGCACCGCCATTGCCGCCGGCACCAGCGCCGCCGCCGCTCAGCATATCAATTCCGCCGCCAGTGCCGCCTACACCGCCTTGACCTGTGCTTGACATAGCGAAAGGGACTGAAGCGCTGAACACATCGACACTGGCACCGGTCGTGGCAACAATACCCACCGTACCGCCGGTTCCATTACCGCCCGTACCGCCAACGCCCGCAGTCCCGCCGCCAAAATTGCCGCCGCCTGCTCCGCCTGCGCCGCCAGTGGAATCCGCATTGAGAACAGTGCTGTCGGCATCAATGGTTACATTAGCACCGCCAGAGATAACGAACTGCGCTGTTCCGCCAGCCGCATTCCCGCCCGTGCCGCCATTGCCGCCTGCTTCTGCATCGATATTGCTTGAGCGGCCCGCGCTACCAGCAGCGCCGGTCGCGCCTGCGCGCAATTCAATCAGACCATTGGCCTGAAAATTGCCATTGGCTCCATCAATCGACAAAGTCGCCGTGCCGCCGACCGCGTTCCCGCCATTCGCTCCGTCGCTGATATCGGCTGGAGCCGAGCGCGATGCAGCACCGCCGCTTGCTGTCACATCAACGACTAGCCCAGTGAAAACAACCGCGGCATCATTGACGGCGATCTCTGCATTGCCGCCTTGCCCAAGGCCGCCAGCGCCACCCGTTATGCCTTCCTCACCGGCCCCGCCAATACCTTGCGCGATCAAATTATAGGATTTGCCAACCGCATCATCTTGATTGAGCTCAACAAGCGCATCACCGCCAATACCATCGCCGCCAACACCGCCAGCGCCTGTGCCAGTGCCACTGTCAGAACTTGATCCGCCATCGCCTCCGGTACCGGACGAATTCACCGTGAGATCATTGAACGAGAGGTTGCCAGCAACATCGCTAAATGTCGCTGTTCCGCCATTTGCATTGCCGCCAGCCCCGCCGTTGCTTACGCCGACTACGCCGTTAAATGCGCTACCGCCATCGCCGCCAGTTGCTTGAGTTGATACAACTATTTGACTTGCGCTGATTGTTGCCGTGCCGTCCAAAACAAACGCCGCATCACCACCAGCACCAGCCCCTCCAGAACCACTAATAGTCGAAAAGGCATCGCCGCCATTGCCTCCGTCGCCTTCAGCCGAAACGGTAAGCACATTGGTTACGGTTAAGGAACCCGAAGTCCCATTGAATGTCGCGGTTCCGCCGGTTGCTTCCCCGCCAGAACCGCCATCGACAGAACCACCGAAGAAAAAGTCGTCCCCTTCACCGCCTCGGCCTCCCGATCCGGTTGCAGAGACTGTAAGACTATCAACCACAGCATCACCGCCATCAAGGTTGAAGGTGACATCGCCGCCCGTTCCAGCTCCTCCACCGAAACCGAGGCCGCCCAAGCCGCCGGATGAAAGGGTGACATCAGCGGCATCCAAAGTGCCCTCTAAGATATTAAACTCGACCGTCCCGCCAGAATTATTGGTGCCTGAAACGCCGGGGATTCCAAAACCGCCTTCTTCATCAACTCGTTCAGAGCCGTCTGTACTCGCGCTCAAATCGGCAAAATTTAAGTCACCGGCAGCACCCTCAACAGTCACGCGGATCGTACCACCAATGCCCTCCCCGACTTCGCCATTGAAGTTAGTGCCAGCCTGAGCGAAGCCCCTGGCGCGCATATCGAGCGTATCGGCAAAGCTGATTGTGCTGCCGTCAGCTTGCAGGTTAATTGTACCGGCCTGGCCAATGCCTAATTCGGTCGTGTTTCTGGTCAAACCTGTCGCATCAACCCTGATCAGGCCGCTGCCAGCCACATCGATGTCCCCACCATTGGTTGCTAGCAATGTGACATCGCCGCCTGTCATGTCACTACCGCGCTGATCGCCTACCCCATTGAGCGCTGTCGCTGCCGAAGAGATATCAAGAGTGTTGGCCGAGATTATTCCATTGTTTGCGGTGACATTGACTGATCCACCTTGGTTCACTGTTCCAGCCTGCCCGCCGAACATGTCAGCTCGCAGTATTAAATCCTGCCCGATGGTAAGACCCGCGCCTGTATTGGAGCCAGTATCACTGACCGTTACAGAAACGGTCTCACCCACCACATCAGGAGCAGCGCCTGACACACCCACATCCAGGCTTACGTCGCCAGCGACATTCAATCCTGTATCGATTCCAGTAACCGAAATTACAGCAGTACTGCGCGTAATCGCACCGGGAACAGATGTTCCATCCGCCAAGTAAGATTCGGCCGACCTTCCGCCCATGTCAACGCCGATCGCGCCAATATTATGCTGTCCGCCGCTAACATTTAGTACAAAATTCGCCGCTGTCGCATCATTGGACTGCTCTACGTTTTCATTGGTTCCTGACGAAGCAGCAACGTCTGATCGAGCGACCAAAGTCCCGCCAATATCTACCGCACCTCCCAGCACGTTAATCGTAACATCGCCTGACACAGAGTCGCTGCCGATCAAACCTGGTCCATTGCCGCCAATTTTGCCTGATTGCGCGCTAATTCCTTGTGTAACAATTTCCAGATCGCCACCGACAGTCAAATTGCCATCTGCAAGGTCCAGCGTGAAGCTGCCCGCATCAGCCGAGCCATTTTGTTGCTCGCCTTTGCCGCCCTGAGCACTGGCATCGATGGATAGAAAACCACCAACTTGCAGATTGCCGCCATCGCTAATGTTGATGGCTACATCGCCGGCGGCCGCATCCTGCCCAATACCAGTGTTGCCATTGTTGCGCCTGATAAAGAAATCATCGAGGCCGCGCGCGCGCGTTGAAATGGTAAAATCACCACCGACCACAAGACCTTCAACGCCTGGGCCGATCACCACTGGCCCGCCGCCGCCGCCGCCTGCGCTGGCACCAGACACATTGATTGTGACATTGCCGCCTTGGTTTGTATCGCTTCGGGCGATGATATTGAGATCACCGCTAACATTGAGGGCATTGCCGCCAGTGACATCCAGCGTCAGATCATTCCCTGCCCTAAGCTCAAGATCGATCTCGCGATCGGTTTGATCCGCGACAATAGAAGAAAGGGTCAAATCACCTTCAGCGAACATCTCTGTCTCTGAGGTAAGAGTCGCACCAGCAATGGTGATATTGCCTGCCCCATCGCTTGAATCAATCACTTTACTAACTGTGTTTGACGATATCGGAACCGACGATCCGCCGCCGGGCGGAGTAACAAAATTGTTGGTAATTCCCACATCATTTCCGGTCGTGAGAATGATCTTGCCATCAACCTGCGTGGCAGTTGTTGCAGCTTCATACCCAACGCTGCCGCTGACCAGCATGTCGATTGCATTGTTTTTGGGAACGGCAACGAAATAGATGCCTTGCTCGTCAAATTGACTGTCCTGCGCTGGGCCCGTTGTAATGCCCGTCTCGCTGTGGAAAATACCCTCACCTGAGGAATGGCCCGAACCCACATCAACGCTAATGTCGAACAGACCGTTTTCAATGGTCAGAGTCGCTTGTTCAGCGGCCACATAGGCTATCGAACCATTGGCCCGCACTTCGCCGCTTTGCTCAATGCGCGGCGCAACCATGGCGATGTAAGAATTGTTGTTATTTGCCGTGATCGTGGCGCCATCCTCAATGCGAATGATCGAGTCTGTGTTGGGCGTGCCGAGGAAACTGACGTCCAAATTGCCGGTCGAGACATCCAGCGGATCAGGCGCGCTGGTGGTGAGCAGTAGGCTCCCGATATTGAAGGATCCGGTTGAACCGATGACGATGCCGCCAGGGCTGTAAAACCAGATATTGCCGCCTGTTGCCGCGCCGCCCAGCACGGTTGATGTGACATTGCCGTCAATCCGGATTGCGCTGTCAAAGCCCGGTGTGAATATACGATTGAGGACTGTGTAATCCGCCAAAGCTGAGGTAAATTCCAAATTGCGGCCCGCATCCAGAAAACTCACTTCTGTGCCGGCTGCACCCGCTGTAAATGTTGTCCAATCAATGATTGCAGACGAAGCCAGCACATTGACTGTATCAACCGGTACACCGGCAATAAAATCGATCCGCGTGTCATCATAGGCTGCCTCAGCAGACACATTGATCCCTGCAACGCCTGATACCGCAGCGGCCAATGGCTGCATGGAAAAGCCGCTTTGCTGCGTGCCCTGAGTTTGAGACTGAGCTTGAGGGACAGGCACAGAGAGACCATTGGCCGCGGGCGCATTCGGTGCGGGCGCTACTGGAGCAGGCGCAACTGTGACCTGTTGCTGCTGGGTCGGCGCAACCATGTTGACGCGGGCATTAGGCAGGATAGGCTTAGCCTTTGGCTGACTTTGCCGCACAGGCGGGACAGATACCGGCTCACCGGCAACTTCGCGCGGAGCAAGGCGCTGAACCGCGCGCCGAGCTGCCACAACATTGGGAGCACTGTTATAGACACGCGGGCCCGGCATGCTTTGCTGGGCATGCGCCTCACTGGCTCCTGTAACCGCAACAAGCGCTGTCGCCGCTGCTAAAACAGATCCGCTGCCAAGCCAACGCTTGCGCGCTGTATTTGGGTTTGAGGTGATTTTCTTGCTCGTCATCATGCTCTCCCGCCGGCTCATTTGAACCAAGGCGCCAATTGTACTGTCAGCGACATCAACACCCGCGCGCTGCCCTTATTCGTGGCCAAATTTGTTTGCTCAAACGGCACTGCGCCGATCACATCGAGCACCGCTTGGCGGCCGATCGACATGCGCATGCCTGCGCCGCCTGAGGTCAGGCGATCAAAATCATTCGCGACATTGTTGAGCGATACCCGCGCAATATCGAGGAAGATAAACGGCTGAACCGCAGCCTCATCAGGGGTCGCAGGAACCAGCGATCCGTAGAACGCTTCGAACTGCACACCAATGCCATTGTCGCCGATAATTGCGCCCGGATCATAGCCGCGCCCAATGGTGTAATTGCCGCCTGAAAACTGCTCATAGCTCAGCAAGGCATCGGGCGAATATTGGAACCGCGCCTTGGCGCTGACACCGAACAATGGCGTCGCGCGGAAAGTCGCCATGGTTTCTCCGCGCACAACGAGTCCAGTTGGATCGCCATCGAGCCGGCTTGGGATGGATGCGCCGGGCACGAGGCAGTTGGCAAAGCCTACGCCGCATCCTGGGCTCGCGCCCAAAATGTCCAAGCCTTTGCGCACTTCCAAAGCCACGCTGTAAGAATGCTGCGGTTCGATGGAGGAAAAGCCGCCCACGCCATTGATCGAATTGCGGTCCATTCCGGCATAGTCAATGCGCGCATAGCCCACCCGCAATTTGTCATTGCTGAAATCAAGCCCACTAAAATCGACGTTCTGATTGATGAAATCACCGCCCGCAGACACAACCAGATTTTGCGATTGCCCGCGCAAGATCGGATAGCGGCCATAGATGGAGCCAACGAAGGTTTCTGAGCGGAACAAGTCTGGGCCAGGGATATCAGGCTCTGAATAGGCCATTGTTCCCGCCACACCGAATGTCAGGCCTTCGGAGCCCACACGAAATTCGTGATGACCAGAGACGACCAGCTGCTCATCCCAATCTTGCGCGGAATACGCGCTGAGCATGGTTTCATCGCCCAGCCCTGTCAGACCATTACCGCGCATCCGCACCAATCCGCCAAAACGGCCAGCGGCTGGCGAGCCAAAGTTCTGGATATTCGTGTCGATAATCACTGGTTGGTTCGACACATCAAACACGCCAACAACATCGCCCGGTGCGCCGCCTTTATCGGCAGGCAAAGGCTGCAAAGTCAGGCGCACATCAAGGCCAGGAATGTCGCGTGCCAGCAGCAAATAACGCTCTGCATCATTGGCATTGAAGACCGGCTGGCCTTGCAATTTTGCCAGATAACGCCCCAGCATTCCGGCATTGTTTCCGGCATCGCCGCGCACCTGCACCGCTTTAATCCGGGCAAGGATAGCGTCGAACTTGACCGCGCCTTCACCAATTTGCTGCTCTGGCACTTGGACAGCGGCAAGATAGCCCTTGGCCCGCAGCAAAGTCGCCGCGCGGTCGCGGATTTCGCAAATGGTGGCCACAGGAATTTCTTGCCCGATATATTCGCTCCAAACAGGGTCGAGCATGGCCGCATCCACGCCGCCAAGACCGCTGAAATCAGCGCGGCTAAAGGTGAACTTCAGATCGGCAAATTGCGCCGCTGCCAAGGGGCATGGCGCGCGCTCAATCTGGCTGGCGACAGACAGCGAATTGGCATCAGAGCGCAGATCGGTTTCAACCTGTTGGCGCTGCAATTCCTCGCGGGTCGGCGCACCAATGGCTTGGGCAGATACCATGCTCGGCATTGCTAGACCGGCGGCGATGACAAGCCCGCCAATCCGTTTGTAGCGAGCAAATTTGCGTGAGAGTGTGATGGCTTTCTCCATGATTATTCTGCCGCCATATCTGTGTTGTTTTGTGCCGGATCTGCAGCCGGAACCGGAGCCTCAGCTGTTCGCGCCGCGCCCTTCAGCAGTGGCCGCGCGGCATCGCCGATGATCGCAAATCCTGCCCAATAATAAGGGTGCGAGGTCTGCGCCTGATCCATCAGCTGATATTGCGATGCGCGCAAAGCATCGCCCAAATCGCGGGTTTTGCCCTCGTTGAACATCGTGCTCATCAAGCGCTCGGTTGCATCATAATCATCGGGAGCGGGCCAATGGCTGGCGAGAACCGCGCGGCCGCCTGCGCCGATGAAACTGCGCACCAGACCGTCCAAGGCCGTGCCGCCGCCGCTGCTAACACCGGCTGCTCTGGTTGCCTCAATACTGGCACCGCCAGCTGTGTCACAGGCCGATAGGATGATCAGATCCGCATCCAGATCGAGGTCGAAAATCTCTTGGAAGCTCAGCAATCCATCCGAACCTTCACCGCCAAACGATGTCAGCAAAGCTGGGCGCGCTGGGCATGATTGGCGCGGCGGTGTGACAAGGCCGTGCGTGGCAAAATGGACAATCCGGAAATCAGACAAATCCTCTTTCGCTTTCAATCCATCATCGGTGAATTGCGCTCCGGTGAGAACTTGCGATTTGTTCGTCCCGACCACTTGGCTGGCGGCGAACAATTCATCGTCGGCAATGGGCCGGTTCCATTCGCGTGCAGTCCAACCGCAAGTGTCATTCCCGCTGACGGCAAGCGCGCGAATGCCGCTGCCATCGCCAACCGGTACATTGCGGCCAACGCCCAAATATTCGCGTCCCGCCTTGCTGGTCGGCGCCTCACGCGCATCGACAAAAGCGCTGGCAGAGACCGCCGTGCTGATCGAACGGCCGCGGCCAAACCAATTGATCCCGCGGAAATCAAACGCATCGGCCTCCGGATCAGCGGTGCGCGCCATATAGCTTTCCACCGAAGCCTTATCGGCCACCAGCAGATCAAGCGGCAGACGCAGCATCGCGCCATCGGGTTCGAAGATCAGGTGCTTTGCGTTCGCCAATTGGCCCGCCATCGGGGCAAGCAACGCATTATATAGAGCGTGCGCGGATTCCACATCGAACGGATAGGTGACCAATTGGCCGCCCTCTTGCGAGTAAATTGAGGAGCGGATCACATCGACGAGAAAGTCGATCTCATCCTCTGGCAAATCAATGCGGAACGCCTTTGCACCGGTTTTGCTAACGGAGAACATGAAGCTTTCAGAGCCAACACTCGCGAGCCGCAAATAGGCCTCGCCCTCTTCCAAACTGGCTCGGAAATCGCTGAGCGTCAGAGCCTTGGGCGCGATAACGCGGTATTCTGGAAATTCGCTGAGCTTAGCCTGCGTGCGCAATTGCTGATTTTGCAGCGCATCAAGCCGCCCCTGCAGCTCCGCTAGTTGCGCCGCCACCAAAGCTGGCTTGTCCGAATTGCTGAGCGCTTTGACGCCAATGCGCACTTGCTCGATCTCGCGCGCCAAATCGGTCGATTGGCGGAACAAACGCGCAGCTTCATCGGAGCTGGCCGATAGCTCGCGCGCCAGAATTGCCTGCGTTTCAGCAACGCCGGGCCGCACCAACACTTGCAGCGCTTTGAAGTAATCTGCCGCTAACGCAGGATCGCTTTCAACCTTTGGCGCTAGATAGCGGAAATAGGGAATAAGCTGATTGGCAAAGCCGCTAGCCGCATCGCGCTTGCCAAGGCTTTCATCGATCACCTCGGTATAAAGCGCTAAGGATTGCGCCTCTTTGCCATCACGCAGCAAGAATGATGCAAGCCGCGCTTTCGCCCCGCTAACCGCGCGCCGCTCAGGATATTGCGCCTGAAGAATGTCGATAGCGTAACGCAAGTAACTTTCCGCCTGCGAACGATTGCCCTCTGCCTCTGACAAAGCCGCAAGCTCGCCGAGGATTTGCGCCCGCAAACGCACAATCGTCACAACGCGGCCATCACGCACCGCAATCGCGCGCGTGTAGCTGTCGAGCAGAGCTCGGCGCGCCTCAGCCCGTTGGCCCAAAATCCGCAACGATGTACCCTGCAATTGCAGTGCCTGTGCATCAATAATCTCCGCCCGCTCAATCGGCGAAAGCGACAGATCATCGACAAAGCCGAGCATGCGCGCGCTTTCGGTATCGGCATTGAGCCGCGCCGCAATGGGTTGCGAAATCTCTAAGCCTGTCTCGGTCACCACGGCGGTTTGAACACCTGCTGACAAAGGCTGGCGCGCGCGCTCCAAAGCGTCCTCGAAATAGCCTTGGTTGATCAGATGAATTGCTTCGAAATTGCGCTGCAAACGCTCGGACACGGGCTTGCCCGAATTGAACGGATCAGCCTCAATAAACAAGCGATCCGCGACCGCAAATTCCTGCAAATTGGATTTTTGCAAAGCGCGGTTGATCAAAAATTCGCCGCGGGTCTCCGAACCCTTATTTTCATCCTCAAGCCGCTTTTGCAGCGTTTCGAAATAGGCACCAGCCTCAGCATAGTCCCCGCCCAAATTGCGGCGATAGCCTTCTTCCAATGCCTGCTGCGGCTCCAGCGTCCCCGCTTGCACGCGGGCAAAAGCGAAGGGATCGGACACCGATGTCGTTGCAATATCAATGGTGCCCGGCGCGGTTCTGTTTTCCATCAACGAGCGCAAGGCGAGCGTGGATGCGCCTTCGTAAGCCTCGTAGCCCTCTGCGATGTAGGTCACATTCATTTGACGGGTTTGGGTGACATTCCAGCCAAGCTCGCTGCCGCTGACTTTGCAGCGCTGGGTTAAGCCAATTTCGCCTTGTGTCGCAGGCCATGCACCAGAGCAATCGACAGCTTCACGGCGAAACGGCGCGATCAGCGACTGCGCGTCTTCGTCCAAGCCTTGAAACGCATAAATCGTGGCAACAGGAACGGCGCTGTCGCGGCAGACCACCGCCCAGCTGCGGTCGAACATGGTCCGTCGTGCGGGATTGGCGATGCTCCGGTCTTGCACTTGGCAAAGGACGCCGCTGGCATCACCGATGGGGAAACTGTCGCGCACCAAAACGGGGCGTTCCTGCGCCATGACAGGCGGACAGATTGCCGCAATGGCGGTGGATACAGCTAAAGATCGCAACAAAAGGTGACGCACACGTCTCTCCAACACTTCTAAGCCTCAAAGCGGGTGCCTTGAGACGTCAGGATGTTGCGACCGTATGTTTTTCTTTTTGTTTTACCCTGTTAGCCGCCGAGGCGACCTGTGGGTTATTACGCCTAGTCTAAGCGCAAATTATAGTATGGTTGCGACAGAAACCTCTATTTGCCTCGATATGAAACAAGTTTTTCACAGCAAAACTGGCGTTTTATCCGAATGACGAAGAGGTTTTGTCCCAATTCGAGCGGGGACTAAAAGCCCAAAAACTTGACCTGATCATCCAGATCCACCCGTTCGCGCGGGTAATTGTTGATCGGCGCATCCTCATCGCGGTAGCCAATAGCCATGCCGCAAAAGAACATATACCGCTCATGATCGAGCCCCAGAAAGTCGCGGATTTGCGTTGCATAAAGCGCCATAAATTCTTGGAAGCAGCTATCGAGGCCCTCTTCGCGCAGCAGCATCGCCACCGATTGCAGCCACATGCCCGTATCTGACCATTGCGGCTCTTTCATCAGGCGCGGGAAATAACAAAGCAGCAGTGCAGGCGCATCGAAACTGTCGCGGTTGCGCATCATCGCAGCGCCCCGTCCCGCTTCATCATCGCGGGCAATATTCAGCGAGCCAAACATCTCGCGAGAGACAGCATTAAGCCGCTCTTTATACACGTCTTCTTGACCTGGAGCCGTCCAATCATATTCCGCCTGACCCATTTGCGCTTCGGCCAAAATACCGCGCAATTCTGTCAGCGGCTCACCGGTTACAATGGTCGCTTCCCATGGCTGATAATTGCAGCCCGACGCCGCCCAGCGCGCAGTGTCCATGACGCGGCGGATCGTGTCCAGTTCAACAGGTTTGTCGGAGAATGCGCGGACGCTGCGGCGCGATGTAATGGCTTCGGTGACGTTCATTTTTTCTCATCCTCAAACAATTCAGCAAGCTGTTCGATAATCGTGCCGCCCAGCTGCTCGACATCCATAATCGTCACAGCGCGGCGGTAATAGCGGGTCACATCATGGCCGATGCCAATCGCAACCAATTGAACAGGCGATGCTTTTTCAATCCAGTCGATGACTTTGCGAAGGTGCCCTTCAAGGTAACCCGCCGTGTTCACAGACAGAGTGCTGTCATCCACCGGCGCGCCATCGGAAATCACCATCAGGATGCGGCGGTCTTCTTGACGGCCCATCATGCGGTTATGCGCCCACAGCAGAGCCTCGCCATCGATGTTTTCTTTCAGCAGCCCCTCGCGCATCATCAGCCCGAGATTGCGGCGCGCGCGGCGCCATGGCTCATCGGCTTTTTTGTAGATGATATGGCGCAGATCATTCAGCCGGCCCGGCGTTTGCGGCTTGCCATCGGCGAGCCAAGCCTCGCGTGATTGTCCTCCTTTCCAAGCCCGCGTGGTAAAGCCGAGAATTTCGGTTTTCACCCCGCAGCGCTCCAAAGTACGCGCCATAATATCCGCGCTGATCGCCGCAATGGAGATAGGTCTCCCGCGCATAGAGCCGGAATTGTCGATTAGCAGAGTGACGACTGTGTCTTTAAAATCAATGTCTTGCTCAACTTTGTAAGCAAGCGCAGTGCCCGGAGCGACGACGACGCGGGACAGGCGGGCGGCATCGATAATGCCGTCATCCTGATCGAAATCCCAGCTGCGGTTTTGCTGCGCCATTAGTCGGCGTTGGAGCCGATTGGCCAGCCGCGTCACAATGCCTTGAAGGCCGGTTAGCTGGCTGTCGAGATAGGCGCGCAGGCGGTCCAATTCCTCTGCATCGCACAGATCATTGGCGGCGATTTCCTCGTCAAATTTGTCGGTAAACGCCTTGTAATCAAGGTCGATGGGGAAGTCGCTATTGGGCCGGTTTGGGCGCACAGGCATCATGCCTTCTTCGCCCTCTTCGCCCGGCTCGCCTTCCGCCATTTCATCGTCGGAGGACATCTCAGCTTCGCCGTCGCCCTCCTCATCGCCTTCGGACATTTCGCCCGCCATTTCAGCGGTGTTGGGATCGCCCTTGCCCTCCGCTTCATCCTCGTCTTGCTGCTCTTCTTCTTGACCCTCCTCATCCTCATCATCAGAGCCGTCGGTGTCATCGGGCTTGTCCGAGGGATGCGTTAGATCGAGGTCTTCGAGAATGTCGAGGCTAAGCTTTTGAAAAGCCTTTTGATCGTCCAGCAATTCGCTGAGATCATCAAAGCTATCGCCGGCCTCTTCCTCAATCCAATCGCGCAGCATATTGACCGCAGGAGCGGCCGCATCTGGCACCGCTTGGCCTGTAAGTTTTTCGCGCAGGAGCAACGCCAAAGCGCCCTGCACGGGAACCTCGCTTTCACTCTGCGCGCGGGTGATCGGATCAGACGCTGTTCGCACCTCTAGGGCGCTATCAAGATTCTCGCGTATACCGCTGAAATTATTGGAACCCAGCGCCTCATACCGCACCATTTCAATCGCATCATAGCATGCCCGCGCAACCGGTTCCGGCGGCGCCCCCATCGCATGCAGCCCCGCATTGTGATGGCGCAATTTGAGCGCAAAACTATCGGCAAAACCGCGCGCTTCAGCCACTTGTTCCGGCGGCAAATTGCGGCCCGGCAAAGGCACACGAAAATTCTTGCCCGCCTCGCTCGGCGCGTCAGCACTCCACGCAACCTCGACTTCAGGCTCGCGCCCAATGGCCCGCGATGCGCCTGTTAGTGCAGCCTTGAATTTGTCGAGAGGGGTCTCTTCAGCCAATGCGGTTTTACGTCTTTCTAAAGCGTCGTTTGGGGGTCATCTCGCGTCATCTCACGTTTGGCCTCATTTGGCCTCTGGTGGCCTCATGGTCTCTGACGCCAAAAAAGCCACCTATCAAATCAGCGCGGAGACCTAGACAATAGACTGGCCAGTCTTCGCCCAATCGGCTTCAAACGCGGCCAGACCCTTGTCGGTCAGCACATGATTGAACAGAGCTTTGATCACTTTGGGCGGCGCGGTCATCACATCCGCGCCGATCTTTGCGCTTTCCAAAACATGGGTGACATGGCGCACAGAGGCGACGAGGATTTCGGTTTCATAGCCGTAATTGTCATAGATCAGGCGGATGTCTTCGATCAGTTCCATACCGTCAAAACCATTGTCATCATGGCGGCCAACGAAGGGCGAGATGAAGCTTGCGCCAGCCTTTGCGGCCAGCAAGGCTTGGTTGGCGGAGAAGCATAGGGTGACATTCACCATCGTGCCCTCGCCCGTCAGCGCTTTGCAGGTTTTGAGGCCATCGATTGTCAGCGGAACCTTGATGCAGACATTGTCGGCGATTTTGCGCAGCACTTCGGCCTCGCGCATCATGGTCGCGTGATCCATCGCCACGACTTCTGCGGACACGGGCCCGTCAGTGATCCCGCAAATTTCCTTGGTCACTTCCATAAAGTCGCGGCCCGACTTGTGGATTAACGAGGGATTGGTCGTCACCCCGTCGAGCAGGCCCGTTTCGGCAAGCTCTTTAATGTCGGCAATTTCGGCTGTGTCGGCAAAGAATTTCATTGGTCTGGTCGCCCTGTATCGAATCGTTAGCTCTGATTGGCACAGCTTAGCAGGGGTTGCCAGTACGCTTGCCCGCTATGTGCGCAAAGTTTTCGCTAGAGCCGAGAGCCCACGCCGAACACGCCAATCAGCAGCGGATCATTGGTGGCGCGCGGGTTGGCGCGGATTGCGCCTTCTTCCGCGCCAATTTCCCGCCAGATTGCTGAATTGACATTGCCAGCCAGATTGTTTGCGATGCCGCCGACATCCACGCCGGTGACCGATGACAGCAATTGCCCAACCACAGGGTCAGAGGCGGTGCGCATCACGCGGCCCAGTTCGGGCACCATAGTCTCAATCAAGCCATTGCCCATTTGCCCTTGCAGCAGCGCAGTCGCCGCCGCTGGTCCGCCGCGAACCAATGCGGCTGCATCGGCAATGCTGATATTGCGCACGCCCTCTGCCACAAGCGGCGCGGCGCGTTCGGCGCCCTTCTCCGCAATTCCGGCAAAGGCTTTTTGCATCCGCCCTTTGAGCACGGTGGATGTAAGCAAGCCGGTTAGCGAATTGGAATTGAGGCCGAGCATTCGGTCAACGCCAAGGCCGCCAATTTGACTGTCCCAATAGCCGCCATCGCCCGTCATTCGGGCAAAGGCGCGTTGGCTTGACACTTCTAGCAGGCGCTGGATCGCCTCGGTAAGGCCAAAGCCGGGAACCCCCGCGCAGGCTGGCAGTGTCAGCAATAGCGCACTGGCCGCGCCTCCGCGCAGCATATTGCGGCGGTCAATGGACGTATTCTCAGAAAATTTCATCGGCTTGCCCTCCAGCTAGTAGTCATTTGCGCCTTCATCCCATAATGCGGGGTCACAATGCAACGCATCCGCCTTTTAGTTTTCAACTCCGCTTTGGCTGTGCTGGATTACCGGCTGCCTAAGAATATGCGTGCGCCCTTGGGCAGCGTTGTGCTTGCCCCGCTTGGACCGCGTCAAATAACCGGAATTGTATGGGAAGCAGATAGGCTTGTAACCAATACGGTTCCCGACAACAAACTTCGCCCCATTATCGAAGTGATGCCAGTGCCGCCGCTATCATCCGCTTTGCGGCGCCTCGTTGAATGGACAGCCGATTACTATTGCGCGCCGATGTCCTCTGTCGCGCGCATGGTGACCGCCAGCGGCGGGGCGCTGAACGGGCCGACCACCATGACGGAATACCGTTTGGTGGAAGAAGGCGATTTGCCCGACATTCGCATGACGCCGCAGCGCGAAATGGCTTTGGAGCGATTGCCCGGCGAACAAGCGACAATCCGCGAGCTTGCGGCAATCGCTGGTGTATCGGACGGCGTGCTGCGCGGGATGGTGGGCGCTGGCCTAATCGAGTCAGTGGAGGTCGCGATTGATCGGCCTTTCCCCGCGCCTGATCCCGATTTCGACGTGCCGGAACTTTCCGGTGATCAAGTCGAGGTTGCGGGGCGTTTAGTCGAGGCGGTGGAAGCATCCGACTTCGCGCCCTTCTTAATCGACGGGGTGACGGGCTCTGGTAAAACGGAGACCTATTTTGAGCCTATGGCCGCCGCGATTAAGGCGGGCCGCCAAGTGCTTGTGCTGCTGCCTGAAATTGCGCTAACAGAGAACTTCCTTGTGCGGTTTGAGCAGCGCTTCGGCACGCCGCCCGTCTTGTGGCATTCTTCGCTCAAATCAACCGAACGCCGCAGAGCATGGCGCGCGATTGCCAGCGGTGACGCGCAGGTTGTGGTAGGCGCGCGCTCGGCCCTGTTTTTGCCCTATGCAAAACTTGGCTTGATCGTCGTTGATGAAGCCCATGAGGTTTCATTCAAGCAAGATGATGGCGTACGCTACAATGCCCGCGATGTGTCGGTCATGCGCGCGCGGTTCGAGAAAATTCCCGTGGTTCTGGCCAGCGCAACACCGGCGCTGGAAAGCCTCGCCATGGCGGAGGCGGGAACATACGAAAAGCTCGACCTCGCCAGCCGTTATGGCGGCGCGCAATTGCCCACGATCCACACAATTGACCTCACGAAGGAAGAGCCGGAACGCGGACGCTGGCTGGCGCGGCCATTGGTCGCTGCGCTGGAAGACCGGCTGGCCAAGGGCGAGCAATCGCTGCTCTTCCTCAACCGCCGCGGCTTTGCCCCGCTTACGCTGTGCCGCAATTGCGGATACCGTTTCCAATGCCCCAATTGCAGCGCATGGCTGGTCGAGCACCGGCTATCGCGGCGCCTCGCCTGCCACCATTGCGGGCATGAAAAACCGCCGCCCGAAACTTGTCCCGATTGCGGCGAACCCGATTGCCTTGTCGCTTGCGGGCCCGGAGTAGAGCGCATTGCGGATGAGGTTGCCGAGATCTTACCAGAGGCGCGCGTCATGGTCGCCACCTCTGACACACTCGGCTCGCCCGAACGCGCCGCTGCCTTTATTGCGGCGGCCGAGGAAGGCGCGGTGGATGTGATTGTAGGCACGCAATTGGTAACCAAGGGCTTCCACTTTCCCGAGCTAACATTGGTGGGCGTGGTCGATGCCGATCTGGGCCTAGAGGGCGGCGATTTGCGTGCGGCGGAACGCACCTATCAGCAGGTCGCGCAGGTTGCAGGGCGCGCTGGCCGAGGCGCAAAGCCGGGCGAGGTGCTCATCCAAACACGCCACCCCGATGCCGCCGTGATTACGGCGCTGGCGAACGGTGACCGCGACGCATTTTATGCCGCTGAGACAGAGGCGCGCAAATCTGTCGGCGCGCCGCCCTTTGGCAGATGGGCTGCGATTATTATTTCTGCCGAGGATGAAAAAGAAGCGCGCGAAGCAGCGAAGCGATTGGGTGATACGCGGCCCAATTTGGATGACGTTATGGTTCTTGGTCCTGCGCCTGCGCCTTTGGCCCTATTGCGCGGGCGTTATCGTTACCGCTTTTTGATCAATGCGCGCCGCTCTGCCAGCCTGCAGAATGTGCTGCGGCAATGGACCAGCAGCCAGAGCTTTGCGCCCGGCGTGCGCGTTGGGATTGATATTGATCCCTATAGTTTCGTCTAAACCGCGCGCCCTTTCGTAGCTGTTGGCATGTCCGATACAATTCTCATCCCGATCCTTGGCGATCAACTAACCCATGGTCTTTCTTCCTTGCGCGGCGCGGACAAAGCCAATGCGCGCATCCTCATGATGGAGGTTTGGGACGAGGCGACCTACGTCAAACACCATAAGCAGAAAATCGCGCTGGTCTTTTCCGCCATGCGCCACTTTGCCGAAGAATTGCGCGCCGAGGGTTGGAACGTCGATTACACCCGTCTTGATGATAGAGACAATGCAGGCAGCTTCACCGGAGAAGTCGCCCGCGCTGTCGAATGCCATGACCCGTCAGAAATCCGCACAACAGAAGCCAGCGAATGGCGCGTGTTGCAGGCAATGGAGGAATGGCCAGACAAATTCGCGTGCAATGTCACGATCCTTCCTGATGACCGCTTCATCGCCTCAAAGACCGAATTTGCTGATTGGGCGGAGGATCGCAAAGCACTGACGATGGAGCATTTCTACCGCGAGATGCGCAAGAAAACCGGGCTGCTGATGGATGGAGACAAACCAGAAGGCGGCAAATGGAATTATGATGCGGAGAACCGCGAGGCATTGGAGGGCGCATTATTTGTGCCGCCCCGCCCGCGCTTTGCGGCTGACAAGGTCACAACCGAAGTCCTTGAATTGGTGGATGCGCGCTTCCCCGATCATTTTGGCGCGCTGACCCCGTTTGAATGGCCCGTCACCCGCGAAGACGCATTGAAAGCCGCCGACGCCTTTTTCGCCGAGAGGATTGAGCAGTTTGGCCCTTATCAAGATGCGATGGTTTACGGCTCGGATGATCTTTATCACTCCACGCTTTCAACCAGCATCAATATCGGTCTGCTCGATCCCATTGAGCTGTGCGAACGTGCCGAGGCCGCCTATAAAAACGGCAAGGCCCCGCTCAATTCGGTCGAAGGGTTTATCCGGCAAATCATCGGCTGGCGCGAATATGTTCGCGGCTTTTACTGGTATTTCGCCCCAGCTTTGGCCGAAGCCAATGAACTAGAAGCCACCCGCCCCTTGCCGGAGTTTTTCTGGACCGGCGAAACCGATATGCGGTGCTTGTCCGACAGCATCCGCTCCACCCATGACAACGCCCATGCGCATCATATTCAGCGACTGATGGTGCTGGGCAATTTCTGCCTTTTGGCGGGAATTGAACCAGGCGACGTTCAAGACTGGTTCCTTGCCGTTTATGCCGATGCATTTGAATGGGTAGAATTGCCCAATGTTGCAGGCATGATCCTTTATGCAGATGGCGGAAAGCTGGCGACCAAGCCTTATGCAGCCAGCGGCAATTACATCAACAAAATGTCCGACTATTGCAAAGAATGCCGCTATAAAGTCAGCGTCAAAACCGGCGAGGATGCCTGTCCGTTCAACCCGCTTTATTGGCACTTTATGGACCGCCACCGCGACCGGCTGAAAAGCAATCACCGCATTGGCCGCATCTATGCCAATTGGGATCGGATGGGCGAAGAAAAGCAAAGCGAATATTTGGACAGCGCGCAGAAATTCCTCGACACTTTGGAGCCAGCGCGCGAAGGTTGGGCCAAAGAACAATAAGGGAGAGATTTGAGCTATGTTGACCATCCACCACCTTCGCATTTCGCAAAGCGAGCGCATCGTCTGGCTGTGCGAGGAATTGGGCCTCGACTATGATCTCAAACTCTACGACCGCGATTCGGAGACGCGCCTTGCACCAGCCGAGCTGAAAGCTCTGCACCCGATGGAAATCGCTCCGCTTCTTCAGGACGGCGACATGATGCTGGGCGAAAGCGGCGCGATCATGGACTATATCGTCGGCAAATATGCGCCCGATACCGATCTTGTTCCTAGTGCGGATCATCCTGATTTTGCCGAGCATCTTTATTGGTATCACTTCGCGAATGCGACGCTGATGACCAATGGCATGATGGGCATTGCGGTGAATGCAGTGGGCGCAGAAATGCCCCCTCCCTTGATGAAGCGGATCACCAATGCATGGGCCGCGATTGAACGGCGCCTAGGCGAGGCCGATTATTTCGGCGGCGCGCAAATGACCACGGCGGATATTATGCTCGGCTTTTCGCTGACCACAGCGCGCGCATTTAGCGATATGAGCATCGACCATATGCCGAATTTGCAAGCCTATCTAAAACGCATAGGTTCTCGGGATGCCTATCAACGCGCTATGGCCAAAGCAGAACCAGGTTTTCCGCCGAAGCTGGATTGAGCTGTTTGAGGCAGATCGCACTATATGATGCATTTTGCACACAATTGGTCAGGCTTTATTCTGCCCAGAGTTAAACCCCATTGGCAAAGACAGGATTGCTGTTCTAAAGAGCAAACATACTTCAAGACTTATAAGGTACCGAACACATGAAGAAGATTGCACTTATCGCCGGCAGCATCGCGCTTGCAGCCACTCCTGCTTTGGCAGAAACACAGCGTAAAGCTGAACCGATTACACAAGAAAGCAAACTTGGTGAAGGCACAAACATTGCAGGTCTGATTTTTGCTCTTATCGCAGCCGGTGTTATAGCCGGAGCGATCTTTTTCTCAGGCGATAGCGGCGAAGATGAGCCAATCAGCGCGTAATTGACTGTCGACTTAAATCGCCAAACAGCAAAAAGGCCTCGGGATATTCCCGGGGCCTTTTTGTGTCTGGCTATAATCCAAACGCCTCTGCTGCGGCTGCCTCAACACTCGCCATTGCATCGCGCCATGGACCGGGCCCATAGCTGATCCGAGCGACACCTAGGCCGGCGAGCTCCGCATTGCTGACCATGCCTGGCAATCGCATGATGTTGATTGGGATGCTGACAGCGGCGCATAGATGCTGGATCAGGTCAGGATCACTCAGTCCCGGTGCAAAGACGCAGCCCGCGCCTGCTTCATGATAAGCCTTAGCTCTGACAATCGCTGCATCAACAAACTCAGCGCTGTTCGGATTGTCGCCAATCATGAGCGGCCCGAGAAAAGTGTCGGTGCGTGCATTGACGAACAATCCAGCCTCGCCAACCGCAGCAATTCGCTCCGCCTGCTCTTCAAGATCGCGCAAACCGCCCTGAACGATCAAGCGATCTTCCAGATTGCACCCAATTGCGCCTGCATCGATCAGCGCAGCGGCATTGTTGGCGATTTCATCTAAGCCGTCTGCAAATCCGCTTTCCATGTCGACCGTGAACGGCAAGCCTGAAATCACGCCCGCAATTTGGCGTACAGTTTCTAACAGGGCGGCAAAGGGAATAGCCTCGCCATCGTCAAACCCTTGTGCGCCAGCAAGGCCTGCGCTGCCCGTTGCCATCGCTTTGGCGCCTGCCTTTGCGACTGCCTGCGCGCTGGCTGCATCCCATATATTGAACAGCACCAGTGGCGCATCGGCACGGTGCAGTGCCGCAAAATCAGCTTTCGTCATATTAGAACAATTCCTCTTGGGTTTTCGTACTTGGCGCGTCTTCGCGCTTCAGCAACTCACGCTTTATTTCAGGCCCATAGGCATAGCCGCCAATGCTGCCATCGGCCTGCACCACGCGGTGGCAAGGGATCAGAACGGCGATATTATTCGCGCCGTTTGCGCTGCCGACAGCGCGGCTGGCCTTGGGATTGCCGAGGGCCGCGGCAAGCTCGCCATAGCTGCGTGTCTCGCCCGCTGGGATTTCGCGCAAAGCCTGCCATACGCTTTGCTGGAAAGCGGTGCCTTTTACATCCAACGGAATATCGCGCGCCGAGCCAGGCTGCTCGACTGCGGCCAAGACTTCTTCAAATAACTCGCAAAAAGCATCACCGCCTTCGATCAAATCTGCTTTAGGAAAACGCGCGCGCAATTCCGCCTCGCCCTCACCAAATGCCAAGCAGCACACGCCCTTATTTGTCGCCGCAACCAGCATATCGCCCAACGTGGTCGCCATCACCGCCCAATGCACCGTTCGCCCTGCACCGCCGCCAGACCAATCGCTTGCCGTCATGCTCATCTTATCTTTCATCCCATCATAAAAGCGCGAAGGCGCGCTATAGCCCGCTTTATAGATTGCCCCGCTCACGCTGTCCTCGCTGACGAGAGCGGCCCGCGCGCGTTCTTCCCGCAATGCGCGCCCGTAGGCTGCTGGCGAAAGCCCCGTCGCGCGCTTAAAAATCCGTTGGAAATGCGTCTGCGAATAGCCGGTGAGCGCGCCCAGTTCCGCAAGGCTAGGCGGGGCGTCAGCCGCCTTAATCGCAGCAATCGCTTGCGCAATCGCCGCCTCCTCGCGCGATTGTTGATCGGGCGCACAGCGTTTGCAGGCGCGCAGCGCAGCCGTCTCTGCCGCCGCGCAGCTATCGTAAAAACGCACATTTTTGCGCAAAGGCATCCGCGCAGCACAGGATGGGCGGCAGTAAATGCCAGTGGAATGCACGCCGACAAGGAAGACGCCATCAAAGCGGCGATTTTTGTCCATGGCGATTTGCCAGCGCGCATCATCGGTAAGGCCAGTGTTATCAAGGGCTGCGTTATCAATCATCGCGCCCCTTCTGCCATGATTTGCGCCGCCCTGCATCCCGATGCTTGCGGTCAATGTAAAAACCCGAGTAAAGATATCCGCAATGGACCGGATTATACTAAGCCTCGCTGCGCTTTTCGCGCTTCTCATTCCTGCGCATGTTGCCGCTGACCAAGGCGATATTGATGCCGCGGCGCGCGGCGTTGTGCGGGTTGTGCTGATAGGTTCTGATGGCGAGGAAGTTTATCCCGTCAGCCATGGCTCAGGCTTTGCCATCACGCCGACCAAAATCCTAACCAATGCGCATGTCATTAAAGAAGCCCTGCAAGACGATACGCTGGAGATTGGCATTGTTCCCAGCCAAGGCGATGAGGCAGCTTACGGCAAACCACTGGCCGTCAGCCCGCGCAATGATCTCGCGCTGATTGAGATTACGCAAGGCAGCCTGCGTTTGCCGCCGCTGACCATGGCAGGGCGTTCGGGCGGTGATATGGGCGAGGTGAGCTCAGTTGGCTATCCAATGAATGTTGACCGTGCACAAGGCCTAGAGATTGGCGATATTTTTCGCGCCCAGCCGCCGGTGAAAAGCCGCGGATTTCTGTCCGGCGCGCGCCCCTCGCGCCAGTTCGATACGATCCTGCACACAGCGCCGATTGCGCGCGGGAATTCCGGCGGACCGCTGCTGGATGGTTGCGGACGGGTGCTGGGCGTGAACAGTTTTGGCGCGGATAGTGATGGGTCTGATGCAGAGTTTTACTTCGCCGTTTCCATGCGCGAGGTTCTGCCATTCCTGCGCGACAATGGGGTTGAGCCGCAGGTCAATGCCCTGCCCTGCCGCTCCATCGCAGACCTCAACGCATCAGAAGCAGCGCGGGTCGAAGAACAACGCGAGGCCGCACGCGAATTGATGGAAAAGCGCGAGGCTGAAATTGCGGTGAAGAAAAGCCGCGCGCAATTGGAAGCACAAATCGCGGTTCTAAGCGAACGTGAAAATGCGATGGCGATGGCGATGATCGCTTTGCTGGTTGCAATCGGCGCAGGCTTTGTCGCGGTCCAGCTGCGGCGCACTGCGGTGTTCGATGATGAAGATGGAGCCGAAGACGATGGCAATCAGCGCCGCGTCATCATCTTTGGCGCAGTCGCAGTGATAGCGATGGCGGCAGCGGCCTATCTGTGGGTCAGCCGGCCTGGGCTGGAAGATATCGACCGGCGCATTGCTGCTGCCATGAATGAAGGCGGCGATGATAGTCCGGGCGAAGGCGGCACATCTGAGGAAGGCACCCTTATATGCACGCTGATCCCTGAACGCAGCCGCATCACTGGCGCGCGCAGTGATGATGTGGAGTTTGCATGGGCGAGCGACGGCTGCGTGAATGACCGCACCCAATATGGCCTCAAAAATGCGGAATGGACCCGTGTCTTCGTGCCCAACAATGAGGATGCGGTGGCGATCAACAATTACGACCCCGAAACGCGCACATTCCGCACTGACCGCTTTCTGCTCGGCGCGAATGATATGGAGAAGGCGCGCGCTGCCCGGGCGAAATATAAGCCACCGCAATGCGGCGTGACCGACGCCTCACGCACTCTGGGCGAGCAGCAATCCTCCGTCCGTGCCCTATTGCCGAGCCAGCCGAATGAACGTCTGGTCTATGAATGTAAGAGTAAGACAGAGTGAGGAAAAGCCAAGCGATCCTGCTTATCATATTGCTGGCTATCGTCGGACTGGGCGGTTGGGCATTCCAAGAGTCGCAATCAGCCAGTTACTATCAAGTGCTAAAAGCGCCCAAAGAGGTAGTCGTCAAGTTTCAAAAATTGGCTCAAGCAAGCTGCGAGTGCACACGATCCACCGACGACAAAAATGTATGCTGGAGTGAATTCAACGCGGCAAATGGTGTTGTAAAAAGTGAGTTCGCTACAGCTTGCGGTTTAGGTTCTGTGAGCGGCGTCTGTTTCGACACGGTCGATGGCGAAGCATGTGTTACCACTGGGTTCGGAGTAAATGGTGTTTGCAGCGCCAAGGAATCTCTTGCTGTGCAAGCAGCGCATTCGGCAGCTTATCACAAAGTTATGGCCGAAAGTGGCTTTCCTGATGCCCCTGACTGGAACGGGATGAGCGAGCAAGAAGAGGGTCGGCGTAACGATCTTCGACCGCATGCACATGCAGCAGCCGACAAAGCTGTCGAAGCGGTTGTAGCCAAATTGCGCCGCGGTGAAGAAGTTGAGCCCAGCGGCGAAGGCGTAGGCTGCGCGGGATAACTAACCCCGCGCACCTCCATCAACGAACTAGGCAGCCAAAGCTTCACCGCTCAGCGTAATCCGGTGCATCTCGCGATAGTGGCCTTGGTAGTCATTCATCGCATTGTGCCAGCTGCTCCGGTTGTCCCAGATCGCCACTGTGCCCGGCTGCCATTTCACCACGCATTGATTATCTTCAACCAAGGCCGCATCCAAAAGCTTGGTCAGCAAGGGCAGGCTTTCCTCGCGGGTTTGGCCAACGAAATTGATTGTAAAGCCGCTATTTACATAAAGCAGCTTGCGGCCCGTATGCGGGTGGCGGATCACAACGGGATGCACAGCGCCCGTCTTCAAATCCTGTCCGCGCAATTCTGAACCCATGTCGGTTTGGGCATAGAGGCCATCCGTTTTATAAACATGATCGGCTGTGTGGAACGCTTCCAGCCCCTCAATCTCAGCTTTCAATTCATCAGAAAGCGAATCGTACGCCGCGCCCATATGCGCATAGTGCGTGTCGCCGCCTTGTGGGGGCAGCTCGCGCGCTACAAGGATAGAGCCCATGGCTGGGATTTGATCGTACGAGTGATCGGTGTGCCACGCGCCGCCAATATTAGTTTGTTGATCAGGTTTTTTGCGCACCACAGCGATTTCAGGAAATTCATCCTGCAGCGGGAAATATTGGTTCACATCAATGCCGCCCCAACGCTTCGCAAAGGCGAGATGTTGTTCCGGGGAAAACTCTTGATCGCGGAACACCGCCACACCGTGTTCGTAGATGGCTTGCTTGATTTGCTCCATCACATCACCGCTAGCGTCGGCCAGTTGGATCCCGGAAACTTCAACGCCGCAGCGCGGTGCCATTGGTGTGGTCTGCATGATTTTCTCTCCTGATACGGCTCTTTAAGTGTCCGTTTGAAACCTATTGTAGGAAAAATTGCCCGCCGCCTCAAGCGCCTGTTGTCGAGCGCGGGTCACGCCACATGGCTTCCATCAATGGGCCGCCCTCTCCGCAGGCGAATTTTTCCCGCGTTTCAAAGCCATGCATGGCATAATAGCTGTGATTGTCGGGGTTGGAGTTTTCAAGATAACACGCAGCCCCTTGCTTATCACACGCAGCAAGCACCGGAGCCAGAAGCGCTTTGCCAAGCCCAGTTCCTCGCGCCGATCGACGCGTACCAATGGTGAAAAGGTATAGATGCGGCTCCTTTGGGTGCTGCTGCGCCATCTGAATGCCGGCCTGAGTCGCCCGGCTCAACGCGCCTTTTGTGCCGTGAATGCTTTGGCCCAAGGCAAAATGCAGAGACGCCCATGGGCTCATCGCATCACTTGCATCGCCGCTGAGGTAATCCATCCACATGGTAGCGCCTTCATTACCGGCCAAATGGCAAATGCCGCGCTTGCTGTAGATATCGCGAGCGAGCACCCGAAAGCCTGACAGAATCGATCTGGCGTTGCCAAAAATCCACCTGTTCACCGGATCATCGCGAAATGCATCGGCAGTGATATCTGCCACTTCGCGCCAATCACTGGCCCGGCCGAGCCGAATGGTGGCGGGTAATTCGATGTTCAACGTCATAGGACGACTCACTTCACTTTGTGCAATCTGCTCAATCTCACCAATCAATGGAACGAAAAAGCGTGGTTTTTCTGCCTCTAGCGACCTTAGATGCATCAAACAAACCAGCTATGGCGCAAAAGGCGCGTGTCACCGCTTGCCTTAGGCGGGGACGGGTGCTAGTCGCGCGCCAGTTTCGTGATCGGGTATTGTAATGATGCCCACCCTCCACGGGGCGATACAAGTTTATTCAAAGCTCCATAAAAGGACCTTTCACGCGTGGAAATTTCCGCCGGTATACAAGCCAGCCTGCCAGGGCGTTACGCCTCAGCATTGTTCGAACTCGCCAGTGAAGCGGGCTCGGTCACTGCTGTTGAAACCGATCTTGAAACGCTGGGCGCGGCTTTGGCAAAATCGCCAGAGCTGACCGCGCTGACGACCAACCCAAAGGTTTCGCGCAGCGAATCAGAGGGCGCATTGGCAGCGATTGCGAAAAAGCTGAAATTGTCGGCTCTCACTCAGAATTTTCTGGGTGTGGTCGCACAAAATCGCCGCTTGGCCGCATTGCCAGGCGTGATCAGCGCGTTTCAAACCATTGCAGCAGCCCAGCGCGGCGAGGTAACCGCCGAAGTCACCAGCGCGCATCCATTGGATAAAAAGCAGCTGAAGACTTTGAAAGACAAATTGACCGCGCGCGAAGGCCGCACGGTTAAACTCAATTCTACGATTGACCCTGACCTTTTGGGCGGGCTGGTCGTGACCATTGGATCGAAGCGCATTGACGGCTCGATCCGCACCCGTTTGAATTCCCTCGCGAATGCGATGAAAGGTTAAGTCATGGAAATCCGCGCAGCAGAAATCTCCAAGGTCATTAAAGACCAGATCTCTAACTTTGGCACAGAAGCAGAAGTCAGCGAAGTTGGCTCCGTTCTCTCCGTTGGTGACGGCATCGCCCGTATCCACGGCCTCGACAAGGTTCAGGCTGGTGAGATGGTTGAATTTGCCAATGGCGTTCAAGGCATGGCTTTGAACCTTGAGGCGGACAATGTCGGCGTCGTGATCTTCGGCTCTGATGCTGAGATTAAAGAAGGTGACAGCGTTAAGCGCACCGGCACGATTGTGGACGTTCCCGTTGGCAAAGGCCTGCTTGGCCGCGTTGTTGACGCGCTCGGCAATCCAATCGACGGCAAAGGCCCGATCAAAGACGTAAAGCGCAGCCGCGTTGAAGTGAAAGCGCCTGGCATTATCCCGCGCGAATCGGTTTCCGAGCCCGTACAAACCGGCCTCAAAGCTGTCGATGCTCTCGTTCCTGTTGGCCGTGGCCAGCGCGAGCTGATCATTGGTGACCGTCAAACCGGCAAAACCGCCGTTGCGATTGACACTTTCATCAACCAGAAAACAGTCAATGCTGGCGATGATGAGGGCAAGAAGCTCTACTGCGTCTATGTTGCTGTGGGCCAAAAGCGCTCCACTGTGGCGCAAATTGTGAAGCAATTGGAAGAAAACGGCGCGATGGAATATTCCATCGTTATCGCCGCGACCGCTTCTGAACCTGCTCCGCTGCAATATCTTGCGCCTTACACAGGCTGCGCGATGGGTGAGTTTTTCCGCGACAATGGCATGCATGCCGTGATCGTTTATGACGATTTGTCGAAGCAAGCTGTGGCTTACCGCCAAATGTCGCTCCTGCTGCGCCGTCCTCCGGGCCGCGAAGCATACCCTGGCGACGTGTTCTATCTTCACAGCCGCCTGCTTGAGCGTGCCGCGAAAATGAACAAGGACGAAGGCGCTGGTTCGCTTACCGCTCTGCCGATCATTGAAACACAGGCGGGCGACGTTTCGGCCTATATTCCAACCAATGTGATTTCGATCACCGACGGTCAGATCTTCCTTGAAACAGACCTGTTCTATCAAGGTATCCGCCCTGCGATTAACGTGGGCCTGTCGGTTAGCCGGGTTGGCGGCGCGGCGCAGACGAAAGCGATGAAGAAGGTTTCCGGCTCGATGAAGCTCGACCTTGCGCAATACCGCGAAATGGCGGCCTTTGCTCAGTTCGGCAGCGACCTTGACGCCTCAACGCAGAAACTGCTCAATCGCGGTGCGCGTCTGACGGAACTTCTGAAGCAGGCGCAATTCGCGCCAATGCCGTTTGAAGAGCAGACCGTGTCGATCTTTGCAGGCACCAATGGCTTCATCGATGATGTCGCAGTGGATCGCGTGAACGAATATGAAGAAGCGATGCTCTCCTTCTTCCGCAGCGAACATGCTGACGTTCTCAAAGACATCCGCGAGAGCAAGAAATTTGAAGGCGATGCGAAGGATAAAACCGTCGCGGCCCTCGAAGCATTCGCAAAACAGTTCGCATAAGGATACGCCTCAATGGCAAGCCTAAAAGAACTCAAGGATCGGATCGGGTCGGTTAAATCCACCCAGAAGATCACCAAGGCCAAGCAGATGGTCGCAGCGGCGAAATTGCGCCGTGCGCAGGCGTCTGCTGAGGCAGCACGGCCCTACGCCCTGCGTTTGGGCGCCGTTATGGCGTCACTCGCTGGCAAAGTGTCCGGCGATAGTGCACCTATTTTGCTGCGCGGCACTGGCGCGGATCAGAAGCACCTTCTGGTCGTGGTCAACACCGACAAGGGTCTATGCGGCGGTTTGAACTCCAACCTCGTTAAAGAGGCTAAGCTTCAAGCCAAACGCCTGATCGCAGAGGGCAAGGATGTGTCCTTCTACCTCGTCGGCAAAAAAGGTCGCGCACCGATTAAGCGCGACTACGAAAAGCAGATTGCCAAGCATTTCGACACATCTACTGTACGCACACCTGGCTTTGAAGAAGCGGGCAGCATCGCAGAAGAATTGGTCGCCATGTTTGACGAAGGCGCTTTTGATGTAGCCCATTTGGTCGCACCGAAGTTTCAGTCCGCTCTGGTCCAGACACCGGCTACGGGTCAGCTGATCCCAGTGCCCTCGCCTGAGGTTACAGAAGATACGGGCGCAATGGTCGAATATGAGCCGGGCGAAGAGGAAATCCTCGAAGAATTGCTCCCACGTTATGTGAAGACGCAATTGTTCGGCGCGCTGCTTGAGCGCGAAGCATCCGAACATGGCGCGTCAATGACCGCGATGGACAATGCGACGCGCAATGCAGGCGACCTCATCAACAAGCTGACCATTCAATACAACCGCCGCCGTCAGGCAGCGATTACTACCGAACTCATCGAAATTATTGCAGGCGCAGAAGCGCTTTAATCGAAGGCTAAGGAAGAACCATGGCTACCGCAGCACTTAACCAAACAACAAATGGCACAATTGCCCAAGTCATCGGCGCTGTCGTCGACGTCCAGTTTCCCGGTGAATTGCCCGCAATTCTCTCGGCGCTTGAAACGAAGAACGGCGACAATACGCTCGTCCTCGAAGTGGCTCAGCACCTTGGCGAAAACACTGTTCGCACCATTGCGATGGACGCGACCGAGGGCCTCACACGCGGCAGCGAAGTGATCGCAACCGGCGCGCAAATCTCTGTGCCTGTTGGCCCGAAAACTCTCGGCCGCATCATGAATGTGATCGGTGAGCCGATTGATGAGCTTGGCCCGATTGGCGCGGACAAGGCCATGCCTATCCACGCAGAAGCGCCTCCCTTCATCGACCAGTCGACCGAAGCGGCCATTCTGGTTACCGGCATTAAAGTGATCGACCTTCTCGCGCCTTACGCAAAGGGCGGCAAGATCGGCCTGTTCGGCGGCGCGGGCGTTGGTAAAACGGTTCTTATTCAAGAGCTGATCAACAATATCGCAAAAGGTCACGGCGGCGTGTCCGTCTTTGCCGGTGTGGGTGAGCGTACCCGCGAAGGTAACGATCTTTATCACGAATTCCTCGACGCAGAAGTCATCAAGAAAGACGCAAACGGCGTCGCAACCCCCGATGGCTCCAAAGTGGCGCTTGTGTTCGGCCAAATGAACGAGCCTCCTGGTGCGCGTGCCCGTGTTGCTCTGTCGGGTCTGACCATGGCGGAATATTTCCGCGATGAAGAAGGCCAAGACGTTCTGTTCTTCGTCGACAACATCTTCCGCTTTACGCAGGCTGGTTCCGAAGTGTCCGCGCTGCTCGGCCGTATTCCTTCAGCGGTGGGCTATCAGCCAACTCTGTCGACCGATATGGGTAACCTGCAAGAGCGCATTACCTCGACAACCAAGGGATCGATTACTTCGGTTCAGGCGATTTACGTGCCTGCCGATGACCTTACCGATCCGGCGCCAGCGACTTCGTTTGCCCACTTGGATGCGACCACCACGCTGAACCGCGCAATCTCAGAGCTGGGCATTTACCCAGCGGTGGATCCGCTCGATTCAACATCACGTGTGCTTGAGCCACGCGTTGTGGGTAATGAGCACTATGAAACTGCGCGTAAGGTCCAAGAGACTTTGCAGAAGTACAAATCGCTGCAAGACATCATCGCCATTCTCGGCATGGACGAGCTTTCCGAAGAAGATAAGCTGACTGTTGCCCGCGCACGTAAGATCCAGAAGTTCCTCTCGCAGCCATTCCACGTGGCCGAAGTCTTCACCGGCATCTCCGGCGTGTTCGTGCAATTGGAAGACACCGTCACCTCGTTTAAGGCTGTTGTCGAAGGCGAGTATGATCATCTTCCAGAGCAAGCCTTCTACATGGTTGGCGGCATCGAAGACGTGGTCAAGAAAGCCGCCGAAATGGCTGAGGACGCCTAAGGGCGGTTGAAGGACACATCCGATGGCTCTCCACTTTGAACTCGTAACCCCTGCCCGTCAGGTCCGCAGCGAAGACGTCCATATGGTCGTTGTGCCGGGCGCTGAAGGCGATTTCGGCGTACTGGAAGGCCATGCGGCTTTCATGTCCACCATCCGCGATGGCGCTGTGCAGGTCTATAAAACCGAGGGCGGTGAGCCTGAAATGATCGAAGTCAAAGGCGGCTTTGCCGAAGTTGGCGATGCTGGCCTGACGGTTCTGGCTGAACATGTGGAAGAGGGCGCCTAAGCCCCTACTCCTCAACGAAACGCAAAAGGGCGGCCTCTCTCATAATTGAGCGGGCCGCCCTTTTTGTTGTGCGCCTATGTTTACTAAACTCAGGCTGCGATCTTGGATGAAAGCGAAACTTCGCCCGTTTCCAGCAATGCGATCACCGTTGGGTGCACCGCTCCGAGAAATTGCAATTGGACAACATCGCCCGATAGGCTGCGCACGATCGCGGGGAAGCTCGGCAGTTCACCCAGCTTTAAAGTCACGCGCTCACGCTGCGCTAGTTCCAGAGAATCCGGCACCAATAGGGTTGCTTCAAATTCATCCATAGCAACCAGTCCGATCGGCCAAAAACACCCTTGGGTGAATAGCTGAGCGCCGCTTTTGAGCGGATTGGTACGGCTTCGTGATTGCATGGCCTATTGGTCCCTTTCATGCGGTGTGTTGCGACAAACTCCTTGATAAGGACCAATTGCTAACACGCTTGGACCCAGCCGTGTAAAAGCATGTTTCGTAGCTATTTCAGTTTCTTATAGTAAACTCGCCGTTTACCTTATTGTGCCTTCACAACCGGGATCATCACTTCATTGCGGCGGAAACGCGCCGGCACCCATGGACCGTCGTAAAAGGCATATTCGACCGGGCCAGCAGCCTTGTGCCCTTCAGCCTTCATCCAGCTGCGAAGCATGGTCTCCATTTGCGCCAAATCCGTTTTGCTGCCCATGCCGCTGAACATAATTGCAGCCATACGTCGGCCCGGGACTTCGCTCAAAATTATGTCCTCCGGTGTTTGGGGCAGACTTTCCATGGTGTATTTCGATGGCATGACAAAGCGCGTGCGCCACGGCCCATCTGAACTTTCCGTTCCATCCGCTTTGGCACTGTCTTGCATCACCGGCGAAGTCATGGCGATCTTTTCGCTTTGGTTTTGCATGACAGGCGATGTCATGGCGATTTTCTCATCGCCCTCGTCTTGCGCTGCGCCAGGTCGGTCTTGCGCAAAAATATAGGCGGCAAGGCGCTGGAAACCAGCCCGTGTTGCTTTGCGGCGATCACCCTCGACCGTTACTTCTGCGACAATCATAGGGGTGTAATCGCGCAGTTCGATGCCTTCGCCGCGAGCGACGACCTTATGTGCAGGCTCTTCAATGGTTTCGCGATATTGGGCTGCTGCAAAAACTGCACCCAATGCCGCGACACCCAATGCCGCTGCGACCCATGCCAAAATCCGCTTCATACTGATCCTTTTGCTTAATTCTTATCGTGAGTTACGGCGTCTGAGCCCGTTTGGATGCATGAATACCAACCCGAAATGCTCCAGCCATTGCACGGGCGCTACAAAAGTATAGCCTAAGGCAAAGAGGGGAATTTATGAACGATCTGCGCGTCTTTCATTTGCCGGGCGCTTGGGGCCTGCCATCGGTCAGTCCATTTTGCCTGCGGCTCGATGCATTTTTGCAGATGAGCGGGATTGCGCATGAGCGTATCACTGCGCCAACTCCCTTCCCCGCGCCCAAAAACAAAGCCCCTTGGATCGAGTATAAGGGCGAAACCATGGGCGATAGTTCGCTGGTAATCGCCTTTCTCATGAAGGAATTTGATGTTGATCCCGATGCCCATCTGAACACAGAGCAGCGCGGGATGGCGGTGGCAATCCAGCGTTTGATTGAGGAAAACCTCTATTGGGCAATGGTCTATGACCGCTGGCGCCGGCCTGAGAATTGGGCGCTATTGAAAGGCACGGTTTTGAGCGCGATCCCTGCGCCCATCCGCATGGTGCTCGCGCCGATTGCACGGCGCGGAGTGAGTAAACAGCTGAACGGTCATGGGATGGGCAATCACTCCCCCGATGAAATTGCCGCCATTGCCCAGCGCGATATTGATGCCTTGGCCGGTATCCTTGGCGAAAAGCCTTTTTTCCTAGGCGGATCACCCAGCATGGCCGATGCAGCGGTCTATTCTCTGCTGATCAATATTCGCGATGTCGAATTTGCCAGCCCGATGAAGGCGATGATTGCTGCTCACGCCAATTTAAACGCGATGCTCGACCGGTTTAAGGCACAAATTTACGGATAAGCAGGCGCCTATTTCTTCTGCGCGGCCTTCTTCTTTTTCATCGTGTCATGGAACCGGTCAGCCCAGCCCTGTTTAACCAGCTGCTCGGCGCGAACCATGCGCAACTCGCCCGCGCCAACATCGCGGCTGACCGTGCTGCCTGCAGCTACGATTGCATCAGCGCCAATGTTGACCGGCGCGACTAAGGCGCTGTTCGAACCGATGAAAGCCCGCTCGCCAATAACGGTTTGATATTTGAAGTAGCCATCATAGTTGCAGGTGATTGTGCCGGCGCCAATGTTCGCATTTGCGCCCACAGTCGCATCTCCAATATAGGATAGGTGGCTGGCCTTTGCGCCCTTGCCCAAGGTCGCCTTTTTCATCTCGACAAAATTGCCGATAAAGGCGTCTTCCTCCAGCACGGCACCAGGGCGTAGCCTTGCAAATGGGCCAGCCTGAACGCCCTTAGCCAGCGTTGCGCCTTCGATATGGGTGAAGCTTTTGATGTGCACGCCGTCTGCGACTGTTACGCCGGGGCCAAACACCACATGAGGCTCAACGGTCACATCGCGGCCCAGTGCCGTATCCCAACTGAAATAGACCGTCTCTGGCGCTTTTAAACTGACCCCATCGGTCATGGCTTGATAGCGGCGAGCGACTTGCCAACGCCCTTCAGCCTCCGCCAATTCGGCGCGGCTGTTAATGCCAGCAACTTCGTCTGGATCATCGGTAATGACGACCGCGCAAGTGCGCCCATCGGCAATCGCGATATTGACGATGTCAGGGAGATAATATTCTTCCTGAGCATTATCATTGTCCACGCGGGCGAGCAGTTTGAAGAGATCATCAGACTTCGCCGCCATCAGGCCAGAATTGCAAATACGGCATGCTTTTTCTGCATCGCTAGCGTCCTTGAACTCGACCATTTTGCTGATCGCACCCGCGTCATCCGCAACGACGCGGCCATATTGCAATGCATCCTCTGGCTCAAAGCCAAGCACAACGACAGCTGGCGCATCATCAGAGTTGAGGCGCGCAATCATTGCACGCATGGTTCTCGCGCTTACGAAAGGCACATCGCCGTAGAGAATAAGCACATCGCCGGAGAACGCGCTCAGGGCATCTTCCGCCATTTGCACCGCATGGCCCGTGCCCAATTGCGGTTCTTGCAGGCATGTTGTGGCACGGTCGCCCAGCGCCGCTTCCAATTGCTCACGTCCAGCCCCGACAACGACAACGCGTTCTTTCGGCTCCAGCTCGTCCACGGCGGCAAGCAAATGATCGATCATCGCCCGGCCCGCAATTGGATGCAGCACCTTATGCGTGTCACTTTTCATTCGAGTGCCCTTGCCCGCGGCAAGAACGATAGCGGCAAAATCTGTGTTTTCAGTCATATGGCTGACCCTATGCCAGCAAATGCTTGCGGAATGAAGAACCTTGCGCCACCGCGTTACGCGATATGACAAATTTTCCTTTTGAAACGGTCGGTTTCGACCTCGATGGCACTTTGCTCGACACTTTTCGCGATTTGGGCGAGGCGGTGAACCACGCACTGGAATTGGGCGGGTTTGAGCGTGTTTCGGTTGAAAGCTCCAAAGACCTCATTGGCGGCGGCGCCAAGATCATGCTGTCGCGAGCAGTGGATGCGCAAGGCGGCATGGAACACGAAGCGTTTCGCAAACTCTACAAGCAAATGCTCGCCTATTACGCCGATCACAATGCGGATTTCTCAGCGCCCTACCCTCATGCCATTGCAACCTTGGATGCATTGAAAGCGCGCGGCGTCAAAATGGTTGTTGTTACCAATAAGTTCGAAGAGTTCGCCCGCAGCGTCCTCACCCAGCTCGATCTGATCCATTATTTTGAGACCGTCATTGGCGGCGACACAATGGGCAAAGGCGCAGACGGAAAATATCTGTCCAAACCGCATCCCGATCCGGTCCTCAAAGCCAAGGAAGTCGGCGGCGGCGGCCCAATCGCCTTTGTCGGAGACAGCACATATGATGTGAACGCGGCAAAAGCAGCGGGCGTGCCGGTCATCGCGGTGACCTATGGCTATCACGACAAAGACCCGCACGAAATGGGAGCAAATGGCGTAATCGATTCGCTCGATCAGCTAATCCCAACCTTAGAAGCGCTCTAGAGCCTCTGCGCTGCCGTTACGGCATGCTGGAACCGTAGTTTCCACAGCCCAAACATGGTTGCAAGACCTTGTGAAAAGTGCCAATCCCCGCGCAAGAGTTGACGGGCGCGTAAAGCGTGCCTCCCCCTTGCTATTCAATTGAAGCGGAGATTTATTCATGAGCATCGATTTCAAAGATAAGGTCGCCATCGTCACTGGTGCTGGCGGCGGTTTGGGCAAAGCCTATGCGCTGGAACTGGCCAAGCGCGGCGCAAAAGTGGTCGTCAATGACCTTGGCGGCTCGCGTGATGGCACAGGTTCATCCGATGCAGCAGCCGAAGTGGTTGCCGAAATTGAAGCTGATGGCGGCACTGCCATGGCCAATGGCGGTTCGGTCACAGACTATGCGCAAATGGAAGAAATGGTCGCCAAGGCCAAAGAAGCTTGGGGCGGCGTACACGTCCTGATCAACAATGCGGGCGTTTTGCGCGATAAGACTTTTGCGAAAATGACCCCTGATGATTTCCGTTTCGTGTGCGATGTGCACCTCAACGGTTCAGCCATGGCTACCAAAGCATGCTGGGAAACATTCCGCGAGCAAGCCTATGGCCGCATCCTGATGACAGCCAGCTCCACCGGTCTGTTCGGCAATTTCGGCCAAGCAAATTATGGCGCAGCGAAATTGGGCCTTGCGGGTCTGACCAAGACGCTCCAGCTCGAAGGCGCGAAATACAACATCCGCGTCAACTCACTGTCACCAGTGGCCGGTACACGCATGACAGAAGACATCTTTCCAGAAGAGGCATTCAAACTGTTTGCGCCTGAAAACGTGGTTCCAGCCGCGCTTTTCCTCGTCAGCGAAGACGGCCCAACCAATGCTATCGTTGGTGCTGGCGGCGGCGGCTATCACTCTGCATGGGTGATGATGAATGACGCAGTTTGGCTGAAAGACGGCGAGCGCACAGTTGAAGGCTTTGCCGCCAATTGGGAAAAGATCAACGCGCAAACCAACCTTCGCGCCCCGCAATCAGGCAGCGAGCAATCCGCCGCTATCCTGAAAGCCATGCAAGAAGTGACCGGCACCGGCCCGGACAGCGCACGCGGGTAAGACTGCTCCCAAATACACGCATCAATGCGGCCTCTGCTCCTTCAACGGATCGGGGGCCGTTTTGTTTTGGGCACACTCGTGAGGGGTGTATTGACTTCATAATACACTGCGTTAGGTTCGTTGCACATATCGGAGCAAATTACGCATGGCCTATTCAGACGAAGATCTAAACTCAGCCGTTGCAGCGGGCGTTATGAGCCAAGAGGCCGCAGCAGCCCTTCGTTCCCATGTCAGCCAATTGCGCGATATGCCGCGCGGTGATGAGGAGAATTTCCGGCTCATTAACTCCTTCAACGATATTTTCGTCGCCATTGGTGTGGTTATCTTGCTGGTGGCTGTTGGAGCGATTGGACAGGCGATTGCTGGAGCTTTCATTGGCGCCGATGCTTATCGCGAAGCAGCAAGTCCAAACTTCTCTGTATCCGACCCTGCAACCAAGGCATGGCAGGACGCCAGTCAGCTAGAGGCGTCTCTCGCATTTGCTCTCTCTGGCCTTTTCGTCACCGCAACCGCTTGGTCTCTGGCCGAATTTTTCACCCGCAAACGCCGCATGGCTTTGCCCAGTATAATCCTCTTGCTAGCCTTTGTTTGTGGGAGCTTTTCAGCCGCAATCGGCCTTGGCATGACCCTGATGCAAAACGGCAATGACCAATTGGGCGCTATCATCGGCGCATTCGCCGCAGCCTTTGCCGCAGGCGCAGCCTATCTCCATTGGAAACGTTTCGCCGTGCCCATCACGGTGGCGGCCGGAGCCGCTGCGGTGGCAGGAACATTGATCAGCCTCGCAGTGGCGGCATTGGGCCCAGACAATTTCAGCGAAGACGCCGTACTTGGCTTGGTGTTTGTCGCTGGGCTTTGTGTGTTTGCCTTCGCCATGCGCTGGGATATGTCCGACGTAAGCCGCACAACGCGCCGTGCGGACGTGGCCTTTTGGCTGCATCTGCTCGCCGCTCCAATGATCGCGCATCCAGTATTTAATGCCATGGGCGTGCTTGATGCCGGAGACTCTGTTGGTATCGGCGGAGCGTTTGCAGTGGTCGCGATCTACATACTGTTCGGGCTCATCGCCCTTGCGATTGATCGGCGCGCCTTGCTTGTGTCCGCCCTTGCCTATGTGCTTGTCGCACTAACGTTCCTATTCGACAAATTTGGTGCGGTTGAGTTGAATTTTGCACTGACGGCGTTGGTAATCGGTTCTGCGCTTCTCAGCCTATCGGCATTCTGGTCGCCGATCCGCGCAGTGGTGGTAGGCGTGTTGCCGCAAAATTTGCAGACCAAATTGCCTGCGGCGGGCGAGTCATCGCAAAGCGCAATGGCTTCCGCCTAATCCTCAACCGTTTTCATCAAGCGGCGCTCCATTGGTGCCAAAACGCCTGGAAGTTCATGTCCGCGCTTGAGGATTTGCCCATGTTCGCCGAAAAGCGTCCACATACCTTGTTTCTGGCGCAGTGATGGGCGCTTTTCTACGCGCGCTTGCGGGCGCTCTGCAGCTCTACGAAAGGCTGCGAAGACGGCCACATCCTTGGTGAAATCCATCGCATAATCGCGCCATTCACCGGCGGCAACCATGCGGCCATACAGATCGAGAATACGTTGCAATTCTGCGCGCTCGAAGCCGACTTGGCCCGCCGCGCGCGCATTTGCTTGTCCGGGAAAAGCGACGACGGAGCCAGAGGATAGGCCCGCTGCTGAACCGCCGCCTTTATAATCGCCCATCAGTTGTCCCTAAGACCCATCGGTTCCGCTGCGCTTTTGCGTCTCATGCGGCAATTGGCCAGATGCCTCAGCGCGCAATGCGGCCATTTCCTCGCGCAGAACTCTGATCTCGCCTTCCAGCTTCTCAATGCAATCGATCCGGTTGCCCTCTGCATCCTCGCAATTGGGCGTGCCATAAGGGATGAATTCCTTCACCCATTCCTCAGCCGGAACCAGCGTAGAGCGCGCCTTTAGACCGATCATCGTTGCCCCCTCAGGTACGTCATCGGTGACGACTGCATTGGCGCCAACGCGGGCCCGCGCGCCAACCACAATCGGGCCGATAATCTGAGCGCCTGAACCAATGATCACATTGTCTTCCAGCGTCGGGTGGCGCTTGCCTCCCTTACCATTGGTGGGATTTGTCCCGCCCAATGTAACGCATTGGTAAATCGTGACATTATCACCGATTTGCGCGGTTTCTCCAATCACAGTGAAGCCGTGATCGATGAAAAAATTATGCCCAATCTTAGCGCCAGGATGGATATCGATCGCGGTCAAAAAGCGCGACAAATGATTCACCAGCCGCGCAAGAAAATACAGCCGGGCGCGGTAAAGCCGGTGCGCAATACGGTGGTAGAATAATGCCCAAACGCCGGGGTAAAGCAGCGTTTCCATACGCGAACGCGGCGCAGGATCGCGCGCATTGATCGAGTCCAGATAGGTCGTGATCCGCTTAAACATAATGCATATCTCCCACCAAACTGCGGCTAGAGCAAGCGTTGTTGATCCGGCCCCAGCACCGCTTCCAATGCGCTGCGCCAGATGGACATGGTGGCGGGAGCCTTTCGTTCAAGGCTTAATCGATCAATTGCGGTGACCAGCTGCTCAATTCCGGCAAAGCTGCGCAAGGTGCGCGGGGTGAGATATTCCGCTGCGCCTTCTGCCAGCGTTAGCCCGCGTTGCTGCGCCATTGCCTCGATCAATGCGCCCACCATTGCATCATCGGGTTCGCCAATTTCCAATTGCATGGCCGCAGAAAGGCGCGAGCGGAGATCTGGCAAAGCGACATCCCATGGCTGTGCACTGACGATCATCAGCAGCTTCTCGCCCGCTTCCTGTGCTGCATTCCAGCGGTGGAACAGGACCGTCTCATCCATACTGTCCGCATCATCGAGCACCGTAATGCTTTGCGATGCCGCCCATAGGCCAAGCAAGCTTTTGCCGGAACGCGGCGGCCCAGCGAGCACGGCCGTGCCATAAGGCCAATTGGCCGCGTCTTTCAGCGCCTCGTAAGCGCCAGCATTGGCATTGCCGAGGATGATACGCGCAGGATCGCCTTTAGACCGGCTGCCAAGGGGAAGAGCGATTTGCGACACGCGCCCGTTCTCCTGTCCCGCCTTAGCGGCGAATGGCGAGGGCGCCCGCGCCTTGCGACACACTAAAGCCGCGCGCTCTGAGCGCCTGAGCCAATTGCCCAAGCGAACCAGCATAGCTGACCGTCATCACCGAAGTGCCGCCGATTGCCGTGCTGGTAATCGCTGCGCCGCGCACGCCCGATGTGGAGCGCACAGTCGCAAAGCTGCTGTCATATGCGCCGGCATCAGGCGTTGCGAATTGCACGGTGAAGGATGAGACCACTGCAGCCGTCTCGGTTGGCGTAGGCGTCGGTGAAGGGGCCGTTTCCTGTGTTTCCGTGCGCTCTTCGCTCGATGCGCGATTGCTATCACGCTCCTTACGTTCAGCTGCGCGTTTCGCAGCCTTTTCAGCGGCGTCTTTTGCTTGCGCGGCTCTGCCAATTTGAATGAGGCGCTGGATCACCGGATCGGCTGCACCCACTCCGCCAGAATTCAGCGTTGGATCAGGCTTCAACTTGCCATCGACAAGCGCTTGCTCAAACATTTCGTCGAACTTCAGCACGGCCTTCTTCATCATTTCAGGCAAATCACGCGGCGTGCGCGCGGTCATGGTGAAGCTGCCGAGATAATTGCTGTCGGGGCCATAGCGGCCAGTAAATTTGCCCTCAATCGGGCCACCGGGCCAAGAATAATTCAGCTCTGCTACCGGAACCAGCACATCGCCTGCTTCAAACTGATCGAGAATATTGCGCCACCAAAGACGGCTGCGGCGTCCTGTTTGCCCGTAGGTCAGCAGCAGCGATTCGCCGCCTGCTCCCGATGGCCGGACATAATCGACGCGGCTGCCGCCTGACTGGTATTCCGCCCAAGCCCGCTGCCACGGATTGCGCGTTTCATACATGAGATATGTGCCGCCGCTCTTCGTGACCGGCAAAAGCAGCATTGGTGCACTGCGGCGCGATTTCTTATTGCCGCCGAGGTAGCGCCCAGCCTGCGCACGATCGAAAATCACGCCAAGCCGCGCTTTATAGCGGCGCGGACCGATTTGCTCACGCTCGATCACTACGGCGGCGACAAGCCCTTGCAATTGGCCATCGGATAGCTTGGGGCCATTGACTTTAGCCCATGCCTTGCGCTGCGCCTCAACCCAGCCTTTTTCACGTGCCTCGGTAGCGTTTTTGCCTTTTACGTCGACTTCAATCCCGCTCACATCAATATCGGTGGTGCTGACAATCGGCGCGATCCCGCGCTCACCGCCCACTTGCGCAAACAATCCTGCCGAGCCTGCAATCAAGAAAAGCGCCGCACCTGCCGCAAATGCAGCCGCAATCGCCCAGCGCGTTCGCACTGAAAGGGGCTGCATCAAGGGGCGGAAGAGTGAATGTGTATGAGTCATCGGGGAAAACCTCGCGCCTTTTGCCCAAAGGCGAGTGGAATTCCAAGCACGAAAGGCTAAAGCATGGGGATTATGTCATCCAAAACTGAAAAACCCGCCAATTACACCTACGAATCCGCCGGCGTTTCCATCGCCGCTGGCAATGCTTTGGTGAAGGCCATCGGCCCGCTAGTAAAAGCCACAGCGCGGCCCGGCGCAGACAGCGAAATCGGCGGATTTGGGGGCTTTTTTGACCCTAAAGCGGCTGGATATAAGGATCCGTTGCTGGTCGCAGCCAATGATGGTGTGGGCACAAAATTGAAGCTCGCGATTGATTTTGACCGGCATGATAGTGTCGGAATTGATTTGGTCGCCATGTGCGTCAATGATTTGATCGTCCAAGGCGCTGAACCGCTGTTTTTTCTCGATTATTTCGCCACAGGCAAGCTGGAGAACGGCATTGCAGAGCGAGTCGTCGCCGGAATTGCAAATGGTTGCAAAATCGCAGGCTGCGCTCTGATCGGCGGCGAAACCGCTGAGATGCCGGGCATGTATGCAGATGGCGATTATGATCTGGCCGGTTTTTGCGTGGGCGCAGTTGAGCGCGGAGAGCAGCTAACGGGTGACAAGGTCAAACCGGGCCATGTGCTGATTGGACTGGCCAGTTCTGGCGTTCATTCCAATGGCTATTCCTTGGTGCGGCGGCTTGCGGCAGATAAGGGCTGGAAATTGGACCGCCCCGCCCTGTTCGATGCAGACCGCCTGCTGATCGATGCTTTGATTGAGCCGACCCGCATTTACGTGGATAGCCTGATGCCGCTTGTGCGTGCTGGTCAGATTGACGCATTGGCGCATATTACGGGCGGCGGCTTGCTGGAGAACATCCCGCGTATTCTGCCCGATGGCGCGCATGCTAAGATTGACGCTGCGGCTTGGGAACAGCCTGGCCTGATGGCGTTCTTGCAAGCGCAAGGAAATATTGAACCCGAGGAAATGGCGCGCACGTTTAATTGCGGCGTCGGAATGGTTCTGGCGGTTGATCCGGCCAAATCGGATGATGTTCTTGTCGCTCTCGCCAAGACAGAAGAAACGGCATTTGTGATTGGCGCGATTGAAGCGGGCGACAAAGGCTGCACCGTTTCAGGCCCGCAAGGCTGCTGGAGCGCGACCGCGCCTTGGGAAGCCGTTCACCTTGGCTAAGACCAAACTTGCGATTTTCATCTCGGGCGCCGGCACAAATATGGCCGCCCTGCTCTATGCCAGCCGTTTGAGCAGCGCTCTTTATGAAGTGGTTCTGGTGGCCAGCAACGTCCCCTCTGCCCCCGGTTTAAAGCTGGCCAAGGCAGAAGGCGTGGAGACTTTCGCTTTATCGCACAAAGCCATGCTGCGCACAGAGCATGATGCCGCCATGGAGGCTGCCGCGGTGGAGGCAGGGGCTGAGATTATCGCACTGGCGGGGTATATGCGCATTCTCTCCGATGAGTTTGTGGAGCGCTGGGCCAGCCGCATGCTCAATATTCATCCCTCGCTCTTGCCCAAACACAAGGGCCTCAACACACATGCCCGCGCGATTGAGGCCGGTGATGCTGTCGCGGGAAGCACTGTGCATTTGGTCACGCCGGAACTGGACGCTGGCGATATTCTGGGCTGCGCTGAGGTAGTAATCGCTGACGATGACACGGCAGAAACTCTCGCCGAGCGCGTGAAGCAGGCCGAGCATCAACTCTATCCCCATGTGCTGAACGAATTTGTTTCGCGCGAAAGCGATCCCAAATGGCTGCTGGACAAAGTGTCTGCTCTTGCTCTCGCACTGCCCGAAACCCATTCTCGCGAAAGCCATGGTTCGCCTGGATGGCGCGTCGGCTCTCAGAAGAGTGGCAAGTATTTCGCCTATTTCAGCGATCAGCATCACGGCGTCGAGCATATTGCGGTGCTGGTTAAAACCTCTAGCATGGACGAGTTGCTGAACCTCGTTGAAATGCAGCCCGAAACCTATTTCAAGCCTGCCTATTACGGCGCCAGCGGATGGGTTGGGATTATCCTCAATCGCCCAAATGTCGATTGGGACACTGTGGCTGATTGGCTGGAGCGCAGTTGGAGCACGGTCGCGCCAAAGCGTCTGACGAAATTGCGCAGCGCAGCCGATGAGTTTTAACTCGGAAATTGGCAAATGCCCCTAGGCCATGCCCCTCCGCGCCTTCACCCGCTAGACCGCAGCCCGCGTGTTGAGCGGATCAATGGATATTTGGACAAAGCATGGTCGCGGGGCTGGTCGAACTATCCCTCGCTCGATGGCGATGTCTTGCGCGAAAAGGCTGGCTACAATCCTGCGCTGACTGCGCGCGATGCCAGCGACAATGCGGATTTTGACGAGCGATTGGATGCTCTTTGCAAGGCGCTGGTGGATGAGGCACAGCTCAATTCCTTGGGCCGCACGATTGCCCATGGTCAGCTGGTGCGGGTGATAAAACAGCGGCAGGGCTTGGGCGAATTATGGGCGAAGCGGCCTGAATTGCTGGTGACGCGGCTTGCCTCTCCGATCATCGTGCTTGGGCAAATGCGCAGCGGCACCACCCGCATTCACCGCCTACTCGCCGCTGATCCAGCGCATTCCTCCACGCGGTTTTGCGACAGCTGGTCTCCGATATCGCCGGCATCAAAATTCATGCCCGATTTGCGCCCCATCGGCAGCGCGGCGGCATTGGCCATGGCGCGATCGGTCAATCCGTGGCTCGATACGGTTCACCCCTTTGGAGCAGCACGCGCGGATGAGGAATTGGGCTGGCTGGCAGGCGCTCTCGATCATGCGACCTACGAAGCGCAGTGGCGTATTCCATCATACAGCCAGTGGAGCGAGGCCCGCGATCCCTTTGCAATCACAAGCGAATTTGCGCGTATCTTGCGCACAGATGCGGCGTATCACGGCAATGCGCAAAGCCCGCGCGTTATGAAATGCCCGCAATTCTCAGAAATGCTGCCTGCGCTATTGGAAGCCTTTCCAGACGCCAAGCTGGTCATCGCCAAACGCGATAATGAAGAAGTGCTCAAAAGCTGTATTTCGCTGGTCGCCAATCAGATGGCGGTGCAATCCGATAGTGCCGATTTGGGCTTTATTGAAAGCGAATGGCGGCGCAAATTGTCTTTGCGAGAAGAGCGATTGCAAAGCGCTATCTCCGACTTCAAGGGCCCCATCTCGCATTTGGCCTATTCTGGCCTCAACGAAAATTGGGAGCATGAAATCACGCAGGCCTATGCGGATTTGGAGCTAAATCTCACGCCCGCTGCCCTGAAAGCCATGCGGGCTGAAATGAAAAAAGCTGAGGCGGGCAGCCACCATAGCCACACCGCCCAGCTTAAACAATTTTCAGGCGATTAACCGCCCGAACGAAAAGGCAAATTAGCCAACCAATTCGTCAGCTGAGAAGAAGAAGTCGATTTCGATCTTCGCATTCTCTTCGCTATCGCTGCCGTGCACGGTGTTTTCACCGATCGACAGAGCATGTTCCTTGCGGATTGTGCCTGCATCGGCGTCCGCAGGATTGGTCGCGCCCATGATGTCGCGGTTGCGTTTTACAGCGTCTTCACCCTCGAGAACCTGCACAACCACTGGCTCGCTCATCATGAATTCGGTGAGTTCGCCAAAGAAAGGACGCTCTGCGTGCACAGCGTAAAAGCCTTCTGCTTGTTCTTTGGTCATGTGGATGCGCTTGGATGCGACAACGCGGAGGCCAGCGCCCTCGAGCATTGCGGTGACAGCGCCGGTTAGATTGCGGCGTGTTGCGTCAGGTTTGATGATAGAAAAAGTGCGAGTTACCGCCATGGGAAATACCTTTGTTTAGAATGAACAATTGGGGGTTTGTATCAAGAGTTGGCGCGCCCCTAGCGCCGTGCGCGCTGCACTGCAAGCTTTGCGAGTATTAGCCCGGCTTTCGCCAGCTAGCCGATCATTTCGCGAATTTGCCCGTCAGCATCAATTCGCCAGTGGTCTTGCCCGCATTTTTATCCGGTTCAGCGGCGGCTTCATCCTCGCCCTCATCATCAAAGCCGAGGCCGCTTGGATCAGGAATTTGTTCATCCTCATCATCAGCCAAAATGCCGCCCGGTTTTTGCGCATTGAAGGAGAAGGAATTGCCCTCGCCATCATCGCCGCCGATCATCTGTCCATCATTGACCTTCATCTCCAGCTTGATGGTGATGCCCGCTTTTTCTGCGATAGTGCGATAATGCTTGGTCAGTTTTTCAGGGCTGTCATCGCTGACGATGCTGATCATATTGATCACCTTGCCCTTTTGCTCAAACGAGGCGCTATTGGTGACTTTCGCGCCGGGATAAAGCGTGAAGCCCAATGGCAATTTTTCAGGAGCCTCCTCGCTGGAACTTAGCTTTGCCTCGCCATCAGCGGTCTTGGTTGTCTCGGTTACAGTGCCTGTTTTGTCATCGACAGTGACTCTGGCTTCTTGGCCAGCGCCTTCCGCATCGCTGCTGGAACCGCCGCATGCCGCGAGTGTGAGCGCCAAAGCCCCGGCCCCTGTTGCTGCAAAAATACGCATATTTGTAATCCCTCTAATCCCAGCGCCCGTGATTATCACGCATTGACCGCGCGGAGCAAACTCTAGGCGACTTTGACCCATTTTCCGGCGTCTTGGCGAAAGAATGCACGTTCCAGATCATCTGTTCCATCCAGCGCGCGCCATGTCGCCCGCGCGGCCTCAACGCTGCTATCGTCGAACAAGAGAAATGTGCGGTCAAAGCCTGATGCCTCCCGCCATACACCATCGGCGAAAATGACATGGCTTGCGCCGTTTTGCGCTTCTGTTTCTCCTGACAAGAGGACCGGCTGAATATCAGCGCCCTCTGCGCCCGCCTCGCCATTAGCTAGGAAGCTGTCAGGGCCTGCCTGCCACAGCCCTTTGGCCAAGGCTTTGCGCTGATCGGCATCGGCGGCAACCACCAGCAAACGCTCATCAGATGCGAGAACGCGCGCGGCGATCAATGCCACGACCTTTTCCACCGGATCGGAGGAGAGCTGCCAGAAATCGACTTTCATGTGCCACCCTTCTCCCGCTTGCAGCGCTCTGAACAATACAGAACATTGTCCCAGTCGCGCGCCCATTTCTTGCGCCAGTTGAAGGGCAATCCGCAGGCCTTGCAGACCTTGCTCGGCAGATCGCCCTTCTTGCGCATCTTAGGAATGGATTATTACTCCACGTTTTCAGCGACGAATTGGTTGATCAAGCGCACGCCAAAACCGGTTGCGCCTTTGTCCCAAGTCGCGCCCGGTTTATCGGCCCAGACCATACCGGCAATATCGCAATGCGCCCAAGCCACGCCGGGCTTGATAAAGCGGCCAAGGAACTGTGCCGCTGTGATTGAACCCGCCATACGCGGGCCGACGTTTTTAATGTCGGCAATCGGGCTGTCGATCAGCTTATCGTAAGCAGGGCCGATGGGCAGACGCCACATCTTGTCGCCAGAAACTGTGCCCGCACCCAGCAATTTGTCCGCCAGATCATCATCATTGGCGAACAATCCGCCATGCTCATGGCCCAAAGTCACGATGATCGCACCGGTTAGCGTGGCGAAATCGACGATGGTTTTGGGAGAGTACTGCTCCTGCGCCCAATGTAGAGCGTCACACAATACAAGGCGCCCTTCGGCATCGGTGTTGATGACTTCGATTGTTTGACCGTCCATCGATGTGACCACATCGCCGGGACGCTGCGCCTTGCCATCGGGCATGTTTTCAACAAGGCCGACAACGCCGACAATGTTGGCTTTGGCTTTGCGTTTCACCAGAGCCAGCATTGCGCCCGCCACAGCGCCCGCGCCGCCCATGTCCCATTTCATATCTTCCATGCCGCCCGGTGGTTTCAGCGAGATGCCGCCTGTGTCAAAAGTCACGCCCTTGCCGACAAACACTGTGGGTTCCTCGCCTGCATCCCCGCCATTCCAGCGGATCGCCAGCAAGCGTGATGGTTGCTCAGAGCCTTGGCCCACGCCCAGCAATGCGCCCATGCCCAGCTTCTCCATCGCAGGCTCATCCAGCACGGTCAGCTCTGCGCCAGTGCCAGCGAATTTTTCCTGACAGCGCTCAACAAAGCTGATCGGATAAACCACATTGGCAGGCTCTGCGACCAGAGTGCGGGTGAACTCCACCCCTTCTGAAATCGCGGATTGCTCAGTCCATGCCGCCTCTGCCCCGTCCGGCGCATTAATGGCGGTCGCCGATACAAGCGTGAGTTTTTTCTCATCTGCTAGAGTGGTGCGATAAATATCATGACGCCACATGCGCAGGCGCAGGCCGAGCAAAACGGCGGCCGCTTCTTCGCCAGAAAGGCCAGACCCTGCAAAATCCACCGTCACGGCTTCTTCGCCCGATGCGCCATATTTCGCCGCAATCGCCGCGCCTGCTTTTTCCAGATTGGAATGGCGGGCCGAAGAACCTGCCTCACCCGTGCCCACCAATGCAATGCGCGCCAATGCGCCATCGCGGGTGGCGAAACCTTCGAAAACTTGACCGACTTTGCCTTTGAAGCGGGCGGCCTTTGCGCCCTCGGCGATTTCCGTTTCCAAACCGTCAGGCGCGGTGCCTTGGTTGACGATTAAAGCTGTGAGGCGCGTGTCTGATGCAGCGTTTTGGGCGAATGTGATCTTCATGAATGCTCCCGCGAGAAATTAGGATATGCGGCCAAAAGTGGCCGGATCAGGCCAAATGTTGTGGCCACGTGTTCAATGGAGATTGCGATTAGGCGCGAGCGGTGCGATAGGCAAGCCATGTTCCCGAAGCCGCAGACATGCTTGCACGCTCCTAAATGCCGTATGCGTGCCCTTGGCGCGCCAGTTTTGGCTGCCAGCCTAGCAGCGGTCGCGGCGGCGCCAGCAGCAGCAAATACCGAAGCGGAACTTGTCGAGGCGAAGGCTGATGCGCTTGTTCAAAACGCTGAACAAGCGATGGAGCAAACTGACGCGCAGGTTGCGACAGACACCACATTCGCCCAGCCGAGCGAGAAAGCCGCCCCCGCCCCGCGCGAAGTGGATTTTGCTGCCGACAGCGCCACTTACGATAACATCCGCGATATTATCACCGCTAGCGGCAATGTAACGTTGAACGATGGCACCCAAACCGTGCGCGCTGACGCATTGGAGTGGAACCGCAAAGAGCAAATCATCACCGCCAGCGGCAATATTCTGGTCAAGCGCGATGATCGTTCCGTGCGCGGCGATAATGCGCTTTGGAACCTCGCCACAAAAACCATCCAAGTGGGCGGCAATGTGCGCCTTGTCGATGAGGCCGGAAACCAGCTTTATACCCAATCGGTAGAGCTGGATGATGCCTTTGAAACCGGCGCGATTGAAGAGGTTCTGGTGGCCTTGCGTGCGGGCGGGCGGCTGGCTGCACGATCGGGCGAACGCGGCGAGAATGGCGCCGTCGTGCTCAACGATGCCGCCTATACCGCGTGTAAAGTGCAAGACCCCGATGGCTGCGGCAAAGACCCCAGCTGGCGCGTCACCGCCGATCAAGTCACTTACGACCCTGAAACCAATGTGGTCGATTTTGACGGCGCTATGCTCGAATTATTCGGCCGCCGTATTCTGCCTCTACCCGGCCTTGCCGTGCGTACCGATGGCCGCGCAATCTCCGGCTTTTTGGTACCCGACCTGCGCATCTCTGAAAGCAATGGGGTTGAAGTCAGAGGCAATTATTACAAGCGCTTTGGCGACAATAAAGACCTGCTGCTGGGCGCTTATGCCTATACGCAGGTTGCGCCGATGGTGTCGGCGGAATGGCGCCATTTGACGGGCAAAGGCGCCTATCAAATCACTGGCTATGCGACCAATTCCAGCCGCATCTCGACCTTAACGCGCACAGCTGAGGGCAATAAAGCGTTTCGCGGGCATTTGTTTGCCAATGGGCGGTTCCAATTTACGCCGGAATGGAGCTTCACCGGTTCTATCCGCTTGGCCAGCGACCGCACCTTCCTGCGCCGTTATGATATCAGCCGCGATGACCGGTTGCGCTCCACTTTCAATCTGGAGCGGATTGACGACAATAGCTATTTCTCTCTGGCTGGCTGGGCCACGCAGACGTTGCAATTGGGCACGCCGCAGGGCCAAGTTCCGCTTGCTCTGCCGGTGATTGATTACCGCCGCCGTATCGCAGAGCCCGCATTGGGCGGTACAATTGAATTGCAAGCCAACACTCTGGCGATTGTGCGCAAGGCTGGCCAAGATACGCAGCGCGCTTTTGCTGGCGCGAAATGGGATTTGCGCAAACTCACCAATTTTGGCCAAGTCGTCACTCTGACCGCTTTGGCGCGCGGCGATGTGTATCACACCGATTCCACACAGCTCACATCAACTCAAATTTACCGCGGCAACCCCGGCTGGCAAACCCGCGCCGTTGCGCTGGCCGCTGTCGATATTGAATGGCCGCTTGTGGGCGAGGCATTTGGCGGCACGCAGGTTCTCAAACCGCGCATTCAATTGGTCGCGACCCCGCCAATCCGCAATCTCGCCGTTCCTAATGAGGATGCGCGCGCGATTGACCTTGAGGATAGCAATCTGTTCGCGCTCAACCGTTTCCCGGGATATGACCGGATCGAAGACGGCGTGCGGATTACTTACGGTGTCGATTGGGAATTGCTGCGTCCAGGCTGGCGGATCAAGACCACGCTGGGCCAATCCTACCGCTTTGACAAAGACCCCGCGATCCTGCCTGATGGCACCGGCCTGTCAGAGCGCATATCCGATTTTGTTGGCCGCACAGAAGTGCGCTTTCGCGACCGCGTAAAACTCACGCATCGTTACCGTCTCGACAAAGACAATCTGGCGATCCGCCGCAATGAATTTGATGCAACTATCGGCAATGAGCGTGATTATATCGAGCTGGGCTATCTCAAGCTTGACCGCAACATCACCAATTTCGAAGATTTGCAGGATCGCGAAGAATTGCGCGCTGCCGCCCGTATCAGCTTTGCCCGCTATTGGTCGGTATTTGGTTCTGGCGTGGTCAATCTGACCGACCGCGACGAAGACCCGACGCAGGCCTCAGACGGCTTTGAGCCAATCCGCACACGGCTTGGTGTGGCCTATGAGGACGATTGCCTCGAATTCGGCCTGACATGGCGGCGCGATTACGTGACCGCAGGCGATGCAGAGCGCGGCAACACCTTCCAATTGTTCTTTAGCCTGAAAAATCTGGGCTTCCGGTAACGCCGCCAATTGGCATTAAGGATAAAGCGCGCTAATTGCTTGGGCGCAAAGGGTGGGAGATGAAGCGAAGCGTTGGGGTACACTCAGCCAAGGTTCAGCACCGCTCTGCAAGACTATGTTACATATCTGGTGCGCCCTGCGCGCTGCAATTGGAATGACACTAGTGATTTTGAAGACTTTTAGAATTTGCACCCTTGCCCTTGCCGCAGGTTCGCTTGTGGTAACACCGGCCTTGGTGAGCGCCCAAAATGCTGCCCCTGCCCCGGCGGCTGCAGCGAACCCCTTGGGCATTCCGCAAAATGTCACGATTTTGGGCAATGACAATCCTAACGAGCGCTCCGCAACGGCGATCGTCAACGGCCAAGTCATCACCGGCACTGATATTGCGCAGCGCGTTGCATTGGTGACCTCTGCCTCGCAAAACCAGATCGGCGATGCAGAGCGTCAACGCCTCAAAATGCAGGTTTTGCGCAATTTGATCGATGAAACGCTGCAAATTCAAGCAGCGGTTGAACAAGAAATTCCGCCCGTCCAAGGCGAGATCGACCAGACCTATGCCCGTGTGGCCAGCCAGAACTTTGGGACGGATTTGGCCGCAATGGACAAATATCTCGCCAGCGTAGGTTCTTCTGCTTCATCGCTGAAACGCCAAATTCAGGGTGAATTGTCGTGGAGCAATCTGCTGCGCCGCAATGTGCGTCCCTTTGTGAACGTCTCTGAAGAAGAAGCGAAGGAAGTCTTCGCCAAGCGCGAGGCAGACCGCGGCACTGACGAATATCGGATCGGCGAGATTTATCTCTCTGCCACCACCGAAAACCGCGCAGCCGTCGCCCAAAACGGTCAGCGCATTGTTGAACAATTGCAGCAAGGCGGCAGCTTTGTGGCTTATGCGCGCCAGTTCTCTGAAAGCTCCACGGCCTCTGTTGGCGGTGATCTGGGCTTTGTGCGCCTCAACACTTTGCCCGCGCAAATGGCGGATGCCGCGCGCCAAATGCAATCGGGTCAACTGGTCGGCCCGATTGAAATTCCCGGCGGTTTTGTCATCATGTATTTGATCGATAAGAAACAGGTCGCCATGGCCGATCCGCGCGATGCTTTGCTTAGCCTGAAACAAATCTCCATTGCCTTTCCGGCTGGCACAACCGAAGCGGCGGCCTCTAGTCAGGTCGAAGCCTTTACCAATGGCGTTGCTGCTCTGCGCGGATGCGGAGATGCAGACACGGCTGCGGCAGCCTTTGGCGCGAGCGTTGTGACCAATGATGAAATTCGCGCGCGCTCTTTGCCAGAGCAGCTTCAGCAATTGGTTCTGGGCCTGCAAGTGGGTCAAACCACGCCGCCCTTTGGCTCCATTGCCGAAGGCGTGCGGGTCTTGATGCTGTGCGGCCGCGATGATCCGGAGGCTCCCGCTGGTGCTTCGATTGAGCAGATTATGTCCGAGATTGAGGAAGAGCGCGTTGGCAAGCGGGCTCAGCGTTATCTGCGCGACCTGCGCAATGACGCTTATATCGAGTACAATTGAGCTCAGCCATGCCAGCGCCCTTGCCCTTAGCAATCGCGCTGGGCGATCCGGCAGGTATTGGCCCTGAAATAATCGCCGCCGCTTGGGCGCAGCGCGGAGGCTTACCGAGCTTCGCTGTGACCGGCGGCGCAGAGGTGTTGCGCGCAGCCGCCGCAATGCGGGGCGTGAATTGCCCAATCGTGGAAATTGCAGAAGCGCATGAAGCAGCCGACGTCTTTGAACGCGGGCTACCCGTACTTGATGGGGAAGTGGGCGAATATACGCCGGGTAAACCTGATGAAGCAGGCGCGGCTCTCGCGGTGCAATCCTTAGCGCAAGCCACGCGATTGGCGCTGACCGGCGAAGCTGCTGCCCTAGTCACAGCGCCCGTCGCAAAATCGCATATGGTCAAAGTCGGCTTTGAATTTCCCGGGCAAACCGAATTTCTCGCCGCCGCCTGCGGGCTAGCGCGCGATGATGCGGTGATGATGCTAGCAGGGCCTTCGCTGCGCACCGTGCCGCTCACCGTGCATATATCTATCGCTGAAGTGCCCCATGCTCTTTCCGCCGATATGATCATCCACAAGGCGCGGATCGTCGCGCGCGCTTTGAAGCAAGATTTCGGGATCACAAACCCGCATTTGGCGATTGCTGGCCTCAACCCGCATGCCGGTGAAGATGGCCGCTTCGGCGATGAAGAAGCGCGCATTATTGCCCCTGCGATAGAGGCACTGCGCGAGGGCGGCCCAGAAGCCCCCATCGACGTATCCGGCCCGCATCCCGGCGATGCTTTGTTCACACCAAGAGCGCGCAAGGGCTATGATGCGGCCTTGTGTATGTATCACGATCAGGCGCTGATCCCCTTGAAAGCTTTGGAATTTGACGAAGGCGTGAATGTCACGCTCGGCCTGCCGATCATCCGCACCTCACCTGATCACGGCACCGCCTTTGATATTGCGGGCAAAGGCGTGGCTGACCCCAGCGCGATGATGGCCGCAATCAGCATGGCGGGTGAAAGCGCTGCTGCTCGCCAAAACAGTGCCGGAACAAATGCCTGATCTGCCCCCATTGCGCGAAGTGATTGCGCGGCACGGTCTTTCTGCCTCCAAGAAATTGGGACAAAACTTCCTGTTTGATGCGCAATTGCTTGACCGGATTGCCGCAATACCAGGCGATCTACGCGGCCAAAATGTGCTGGAAATCGGTCCTGGCCCCGGCGGCCTGACCCGCGCGCTTTTATTGGCGGGTGCCCGCGTAACCGCAATTGAGATGGATGCGCGCTGCCTGCCAGCCCTTGCCGAACTTTCCGAAGCCTTTCCCGGTCAGCTCAATGTCATCCAAGGTGATGCGATGAAGCGGGATCACAATGAAATCATGGGCGGCGAGCCATATCATATCGCCTCCAACCTGCCCTATAATGTCGGCACGGCTCTGTTTGTGAAATGGCTGACCGGCGAAAACTGGAAACCGCGCTGGCTCTCCCTCACGCTGATGTTTCAGCAAGAAGTCGCCCAGCGTATCGTCGCGCCGCCCGGCGGGTCAGCATTTGGCAGGCTAGCTGTGTTGGCGCAGTGGCGCAGCGAGGCAAAGCTGGCAATGAAAGTCCACCGTAGCGCCTTTACCCCGCCGCCCAAAGTGATGAGCGCGGTCGTCCATGTCACACCGCGCGATGCCCCTGAAGGCGTAAAGGCGAAGGTTTTGGAGCGGGTATCCGAGGCCGCCTTTGGCCAGCGCCGCAAAATGCTGCGTCAATGCCTCAAGGGCGTGGCTGGCGCATTGGACGCACTCGAGGCGGCCGGTATTGACCCGACCCGCCGCGCCGAAACATTGAGCGTGGATGAGTTTGTCGCAGTGGCGCGCAAGCTGAGCTGAGATGAATCGGGCCGCGTTACCATTTGATACGTTTTAGAATGCCGCTTTTGCCGCTTTCGCTGCTATTTAAATGCGATGGCCAACATATCCCCCTCGCTCGCCCTCCCATTCAAAACCACCGCAGCCAGCCTGCTCGCCCTCAGCCTAGCGGCATGTGGCGGCGAAGATGCGCCCAGCGCTGGCAGTGTTGCGGTGACGCCAACGCCCTCACCGACACCCACGCCAACGCCGGCCCCAACACCAACGCCGAGATTGTTGGCCGATATTGAGTACACTAGCGCTGCGACCGACAATGGCGCGATGCCGCTGCTGCTCGACATATATCAACCCGACACCGCATGCGCCGCCAATCGCCCCACAGTGGTCTTCGTGCATGGCGGATCTTTCATTACCGGCAATAAAGACACGGCCAATTCGCGGCTGCTCGCAGAAGCGATAAACGCACGCGGCTTTAACTTCATCTCCATTCAATACCGGCTGCAAGGCGATGCGCCGATACTCTCTGCCCCTTTCGCCGACGTTCGCGATGATTTGATCGCTGCGACTGGCGGACAGGCGGGGCCCCGCTCCAACGCGATTGGCGCTGCATTTGAAGACACGGTAACAGCACTCAATTTCTTGCAAGCCAATTCCGACACCTATTGCGCAGACATGAGCAAATTGGCCCTGTGGGGATCATCGGCAGGCTCCCTCACCGTGATGCAAGTCGCCTATGGCCTCAACCAGTTCGGAATTGCCCGCCCTGAGCCCAGCGTTGTAATGAATTATTGGGGAGGCTTGCTGCGCGATAGTGACCTTGAAGCGGGCGAAGCGCCCTTCTTCACTCTGCACGGAACAGCCGATAGTGTGGTCGATTACCAAGAGGCGCTCGACCTATCGGCGCAGGCCGCAGCGGTGGGCGTGGAGCATAGCCAATATTCTATCATTGGCGCAGATCACGCATTCAGCGCGATCAATATTGAAACCGTGAATGTTGGCGGAACCAGCCTGCTGGAGCTCTCCAGCGATTTTGTCGAAGCGCATCTGACCGGCACAGCGCCGCTCTATACCACAGTGGATGTTACGCCATAGCACGCGAAAACAGCCCCAGTTAACCGCTCAGGAACCTTGATCGGCTAGTGCCTATTCAGCGCATCTATAGAGGTAAGCAATGTTTGGGTTTGGGAAGAAAAAGCCACTGGTTCAGGGGCCTGTAGAATTCACGAGCGAGGCGGAAATCAACGCGGCTGCAAGCGTGATTTACAGCCTGCTTGATGTCTCTGGCCCGCATTTCACCCATGTCTTGATGGGCGGCACCGTCACGATGATTGAAGAGGGCGAAGCGGCAGGTCTTGGCCGCTTTGAGCTCAAAGCCAAGAACCTAGATGATCTAACCTTCCACCTTCACGTAACCCAAGCCGAGCCCAATCTTGTCCATTCGCATGAATGCGTGATTGAGCCGCTGGTCGGCAGGCTAATCAAGACGGTCGACACGGTTGAGATTGAAGAAATTGGCCCGGGCAAATGCCGCGTGGTGCAGACAGTTTCCGCAACATTCCAAGACGGCCTATCCGATCGGTCAATCGCCAAGGAATTGGTGAGCATGACCATGTCAGCTGAGAACGCGCTAGAGAAGCTTGCGATCCATGCCGAGGAAGGCATTGATGCCGTCAGCGCATATGAAGATGAATATTTCTGAGCACTTGCAGGCCATCTGCCGCCGAGCTCAAGCAGCGCTTTTTTTACCAAAGCGCGCTTTCAACCGCTTCGTACCTGCCGCGATTCTGACCGCGAAGCAAAGTGCGAATACAATCGCATAGGTCAGCCGAAATGCGTCGGAATCCTCTCCAGTTATTTGGCTCAAAATCAGCGTGCTGAAAAAAGCAGCGGCCAGCGCATAAATGCCGATGATATGCAGCCATTTGACGAAGCTTTTCGGCAGAGCTTTCGCCAGTTTTGGAAAACTGGTGATGTTCATGCCGATCAGCACAAAATAAATGTAGAGCCCCGGATTGAGATAAATGTCTGACGCAGGCGCGCCTTCTCCCATCAAATAGACCGTGAGCAAAACCATATGAACATGGTGATTGCCGGCTAAGGTCAAGCCGAACCTTGCCCTTTGCCGCAGCAGGAAGCCAAACCTTTGCCCCCCGAACAAATCCACCAGAGGCCGCGCAAGCAATACCGGTATAAACAGCAAAGCCGATATACGCCCCGTCCACCGCGTCGCCATTTGCAAAGCGGTTTCATCGAGCAGGGCGTGCGTCGCTGCAATTGTCGCAAATGCAATCGCAACACCTAGACCAAGCGCTTTCCATGGATGTTTGTACGGGAAGACCATGGCGGCAAATTACATGCACGCTGGGGACTTGTCCATTTTCAGCGGGTCAGGCGCAGCTTCCTAGCCCGCTTTTTTGCGCAATCTCCAAGCATGCAGCAGCGGCTCAGTATAGCCAGATGGCTGCGAGACGCCCTTAAACACAAGGTCACGCGCGGCGCTAAAGGCGGCTCCATCTTCATTGCCAGTGAGCGGAATATAGCTTGGATCGCCCGCATTTTGCGCATCGACTTTTGCCGCCATTCGGGTGAGCGAATCCATCACCTGCGCCTCTGTCACAACGCCGTGCAGCAGCCAGTTTGCCATATGCTGAGAGGAGATCCGCAAGGTTGCGCGATCCTCCATCAGGCCGACATCATTGATATCGGGAACCTTGGAGCAGCCCACGCCCGCGTCAATCCAGCGCACTACATAACCGAGCAGACCTTGGGCATTGTTATCAAGCTCATCGCGCAGTTCATCTTCCGACCAATTGGTGCCATCGGCCAGCGGGATTTGCAGGAGAATATCAACGCTAGGAATTTCTCCCAGAGCTTGCTGAATATCGAACACATTTTCGCTATGATAATGCAATGCGTGGAGCGTTGCGGCAGTCGGCGAAGGTACCCAAGCGGTGTTCGCGCCGCTGCGTAAATGACCGATTTTTTCTTTCATCATCTGACCCATAAGATCAGGCGCAGCCCACATGCCTTTGCCGATTTGTGCCTTGCCAGACAGCCCATGTTTGAGGCCGATACCAACATTGCGCGCTTCATAGGCGCTGAGCCAAGACGAGGATTTCATCGCGCCTTTGCGCATCATCGCGCCCGCTTGCATGCTTGTGTGCATTTCATCGCCGGTGCGGTCGAGGAAGCCTGTGTTGATGAAGACGATCCGGCCCTGCACAGCATGGATACAGGCGCCCAAATTGGCCGATGTGCGGCGCTCTTCATCCATCACGCCGACCTTGATCGTGTGACGTTTCAGGCCGAGCAAATCTTCCACTGCATCGAGCAAATCATTGGTCAGAGCGCATTCTTCTGGCCCGTGCATTTTGGGCTTAACGATATAGATGGAGCCATGTTTCGAATTGCCATATTTCGCTTTGCCTTCAACGTCGATTGTGCTGATTGCGCTGGTGAAGACAGCGTCCATAATGCCTTCGGGAATTTCGCTGCCATCAGGCAATGTAATCGCCGGATTGGTCATCAAATGGCCGACATTGCGCACGAACAACAGGCTACGCCCTGATAGGCTGGCGGAACTGCCATCGGCGGCAGTGTAGGCCTTATCGCCATTGAGTTGCCGGGTCAGCGTCTTACCGCCTTTCTCAAAGCTTTCCGACAAATCGCCGCGAATGACGCCAAGCCAATTGGTGTAGGCTAGCAGCTTATCCTCAGCATCCACCGCCGCGACAGAGTCCTCGCAGTCAGCGATCGTTGTGAGCGCGCTTTCGACCATAATGTCGGCAATGCCCAGAGCGTCGCCTTGCCCGATGGGGCTATCCGCATCGAAGATAACTTCAATATGCAGACCGTTGTTTTTGAACAAGCGGCCTTTCTCGGTTTCGCCAATATATTGGCTCTCATCAGCAATGGCGATGCCGCCGGTTGCGTCGGTTAAGTCAGCCCAGCTGCCTGATGCCAATGGCACCGCTTGGTCGAGGAATTCACGCCCGCGCGCAATCACAGCATCGCCGCGTACCGTGTCATAACCGCCCGGCTTCGCGGGGGCTGCATCCAGTGCATCGGTGCCGTAAAATGCATCATAGAGGCTGCCCCAGCGCGCATTTGCAGCATTGAGCAAGAAGCGCGCATTGAGGATCGGCACAACCAATTGCGGGCCAGCCATGGTCGCAATCTCGGCATCGACATTTTCGCTGCCAATGATGAAGTCAGCGGGCTCTGGCACGAGATAGCCAATTTCAAACAAAAACGCCTTGTAAGCGTCTGCATCATGGGGCGTACCGCGCCGCGCAATATGCCAGTCATCGATTTGAGCCTGAAGCTCCTCGCGACGCTCCAAGGCGGCGCGGTTGCGAGGGGCGAACTCCGCCAGCAAATCGGCAAAGCCAGTCCAAAACGCGTCCACATCGCGGCCCAGCGGGGTCAGCACTTCGGTTTCGATGAAAGTCGCCAGCGCATTATCAACATTTAGGCCGGCACGGTTTACTATATCGCTCATTTTTCCTCGCACAATTTGCCCGCCACCAAACCTGCGGCAGGCATGTAAAAAACTCAAATCTGTCCGGGGAGGAGCGTGTCGGGAGAGCTATGGCTAGCTTTGCCTAAGAATGCAAATGGGTTGAACGCACTTGGAACTGCACCCGCGCCCCGCTAGAGATGGTTTCAAATGAAAACAGCAGCGCCCAACTTCATCCATTCCATCGACGATGCCGCCATGCTGCGCGAGGTGGAGACATGGTGCGCGGTCAATACCGGCACGGCCAATCTCGATGGGCTCGCGCGCCAAGCCGATCTATTGGCGCAGGCCTTTTCTGCCCTGCCCGGCGAGGTGGAATTGGTCGACCCTGCTCCCGTCACAGCGATAGGCGCGGATGGCAGGAAGTTTGAAAAGCCGCATGGGCAGCACATGGTATTGCGCGTACGGCCGCGCGCAAACCGGCGGATATTGCTGACGGGGCATATGGATACGGTCTTCCCCAAAGATCACGCGTTTCAATCGCTCACCCCATTAGAGGACACAGCGCAAGGTGAGGCTGTGCTTGGCGGGCCGGGCGTGGCCGATATGAAGGGCGGGATATCCGTCATTTTAAACGCGCTCAAAGCGTTGGAAAGCGCAGGCGCAATCGAAAGCCTCGGCTATGATGTGCTGATCAATTCCGACGAAGAAACAGGTTCGCTCGCCTCCTCTGCGCTGATCGGGGAATTGGCGCGCGGCAAGCTCGCGGCGCTAACCTATGAACCCAGCGCATTGCCCGATGGAACGCTGGCCCATGCGCGCGGCGGAACGGGCAATTATTCTATCACCATCACCGGCAAATCCGCCCATGCTGGCCGCAATCCGCATGAGGGGCGCAATGCAATTGTTGCCGCCTCTGATTTGATCCTGCGCCTCAAAGCGATGGAGCATCCAGACCTAACCGTGAACCCCGCCAAATTGGAGGGCGGCGCGGCCAATAATGTTGTACCCGACCACGCGGTTCTGCGCTTCAATATTCGTCCAAAGTCCACAGACGCCATGCAGAGTTTTGATAGTGATTTGAACGATTTGCTGCGCAGCATAGAGACAGCGCACGAGGTCACAGCCCACCGCCACGGCGGCGTCACTCGGCCGCCAAAACCGGTCGATGCGCAGGCGCAAAAATTGTTCGATCTGGTCAAGGATTGCGGCGCGCAATTGGGCCAGAATATCGGCTGGAAAAGCACCGGCGGCGTATGCGATGGGAATAATATCGCCGCTTGCGGAGTGCCCGTTGTCGACACGATGGGCGTGCGTGGCGGGGCCATTCATTCACCCCAAGAGTTCCTCATTGTGCCCTCCCTCAAAGAGCGCGCGGCACTGTCTGCCCTCGTCATTGGGCGCATCGCAAATGGAGATATGTCATGACGTTCCGCATGCGCGCCTCGCGCCCTTCTGATCTTGAACATCTCTATGAAATGGCCAAGCTGACAGGCGGCGGCTTCACCAATCTGCCAGCTGATCGCGACGCTTTGGCAGGCAAGTTAGAAGTCTCCGCCAATGCCTTTGCCAACACCAAAGATGAGCTGACCGAAGAGACTTTCGTGCTGGTGCTCGAGAACACGGAAACAGGCGCAGTGCGCGGCACATGTCAGCTAATGACAAAAGTCGGGCAACGCTGGCCGTTCTATTCCTACCGCCTCCACACGCTCACCCAATATAGCCAAGAACTCGACCGCACAGTGCGCGCCGAATTACTGAGCCTGACGACCGATTTGGAAGGCGCGAGCGAGGTTGGCGGATTGTTCCTCCACCCCAATGAACGCGCTGGCGGGCTTGGCCTATTGCTTGCGCGCAGCCGCTATCTGTTCATCGCCATGCACCGCAAACGCTTTGCCGACCGCGTTTTGGCAGAGCTTCGCGGGATCATTGATGAGCGCGGCGGATCGCCTTTTTGGGACGGTGTTGCGGGCCGCTTTTTCGGCATGGGCTTTCAAGAGGCTGACTATTTCAACGCCATCAATGGCAATCAATTCATCGCCGATTTGATGCCCAAACACCCCGTCTATGTCGAAATGCTCGACAATGAAGCGAAGAAGGTCATCGGCCTGCCCCACCCCACCGGCCGCGCGGCCATGCGGATGTTGGAGAAAGAGGGGTTCGCTTATGAAGGCTATGTCGATATTTTCGACGGCGGACCGAGTATGCTGGCGCGCACCGACAATGTGAATAGCGTGAAAGATGCGGTGCAGGCGAATCTGTCTGGGCTGGAATGCCAAGGCGGTGAAAAAGCCTTGATCGCCACCGGCACTCTTGCCGATTTTGCCGCCTGCTACGGCGTGCGCGAGGCTGCCTCTGATGGCTCTATCGCAATTGATTCTGTCGCCGCCGACACGCTGGATGTGAGCGAAGGCGACAATGTCTGGAGCGTCGCCCGGTGAACAGTTTGGCAGAGAGCAAGCTAACCGAGATCAATTTCGACGGCATCGTCGGCCCCAGCCACAATTATGCAGGCCTCAGCCTCGGCAATATCGCCAGCGCCAGCCACAAGGGCAGCGCCTCGCACCCGCGCGCCGCCGCCCTTCAGGGTGTCGCAAAAATGCGCGGCAATTTGGAGCGTTTCGGGCATCAAGGCTTTTTGCTGCCTCTGCCGCGCCCCAACAATATGCTGCTGAGGGAGTTGGGCGACGGCGATGACTTGCCACGTCCATTGCTCGCGGCGGCTTGGTCGGCATCCAGCATGTGGACGGCCAATGCGGCCACTGTATCGCCCGCGCCCGACACGCAAGATGGGCGCTGCCATTTCACGCCCGCCAACCTCGTCACCATGCTACACCGCGGCCAGGAATGGCGCGATACGCAGGCGCAGCTAAAACTCGCCTTTGCCGATACGGACCATTTTACCGTCCATGACGCCGTGCCGCCCACTTTCGGCGACGAGGGCGCAGCCAATCATATGCGGCTGTGTGAAAGCCACGCATCGCAGGGCGTCGAGGTGTTCGTCTATGGCAAAACCGGCGGCGCCTTCCCCGCGCGCCAGCATGAGCAGGCCAGCCGCACGGCCGCTCGCTTGCACGGGCTCGCGCCTGACAAATGCGTCTTCATTGAGCAAAACCCCGCAGCAATCGCCGCCGGAGCCTTCCACAATGATGTCGTCGCAGTTGCCAATGAAAGCGTGATCTTCGCCCATGAGCACGCCTTTGCCGACCGCCAAGGCGCTTATAACACAATGCGCGCCGCCTTTCCCGCATTGCAAGTGGTCGAAGTACCGGACAGCGCTGTTAGCCTTGCCGAGGCAATCCGCACCTATCTGTTCAACGCGCAGCTCGTGACACGCGCAGAAGGCGGAATGGCTCTGATCGTGCCGGAGGAATGCCGCAAAAGCGCGAGTGTCTGGGCCTATTGCGAAGCAATGCTCGCCTCCAATGGCCCAATCCGCGAAGTCATCCCCGTCGATGTCAAACAAAGCATGGCCAATGGCGGAGGCCCCGCTTGCCTGCGCCTGCGTGTTGTCTGCGATCCAAGCACCGTCGATCCGCGCTTCTTGCTTACCGAGACCAAAGCGGACGCAATTGAGGCATGTATTGCCGCCCATTGGCCAGAGGAAATTGACCCCGCAGATTTGGGCTCTGACATTCTGGCAAAGACGGTTATCGCCGCGCGCCAATCTCTTCTAGATACGCTCGATTTGGCGCAGCTATCCTAGGTTCAAAGTTAACGCGCTGGACTCATCGTCGAGCCGCTTTACACTTGCATCCACGTTAACCACTGAAGCCCGCAGGAAACCATGCTTGGCACAAGGTTTGCAGTATTAAAGATTAACGGGAAGGACCGGGATGTTTCGCAAGATCAAAAGGCTGTTTGTGATCAAGACGCGCTTTGAGGCGTATCTGATCATTTACGCGCTTGCTCTGGGCGCAACAGCGCGCGGTTCTGAATATCTCGTCCAATGGCCAGGCTGGGAAGGCAAATTGCTGTACCTAGCCTGCACCGGCGCCGTGTTCTTGGCCGGCGCGAAGATCTTGGACGCACTGAAATATGAGCGCGAGCGGCGCGAGGCTGAAGAACTTGCGACGGTTGAGGCAGCCGAACGCTAAAATGCAGGGCGATTTTTGCTCGCTTTCGCCAAAAATTGCTTGACCGACAGAAAGCTGCCAAAAACGACTTCGGAATTAAGCGGGGGCAACCATGGCGACATCACACCAGGATCGGTGGCTTGTGCTGGCAGGCATTGCAGCCGCTTGGCTTGCAAGCATCGTCTTTATCTATTTTGGCGCAGCGCCCTTTGCATCAACTGTCTTTCCTGCAGATTCCACTGCGTTTGAAGCTTTAGCATTTGCGCTGCTGCTGGGCGTTTTGCCGCTGTTTGCAGGCATCGGCAATGCCGCTCGGCTGCGCCATTTCACATCCAATATCGATGGGTCTGCGCCAGTGTCAGGGTCGGCGCTCGATGTGACCTTGCGGTTTGTGACCAACACGGCAGAGCAGCTCATATTGTTTTCAATCGCAAGCTTTGGCGCGGCCACTTTTGCGCCCACAGAAGCCGCCATTTGTTTGCCCGTCATGGGCCTATGGTTTGTGATTGCCCGCACCGCGTTTTTCATCGGCTATCGGATCACCCCTTTGGCCAGAGCCTTTGGCTTTGCCGCCACATTCCATCCGATCATTGCGCTGGGTGGATATGCGTTATTTTCTGCATTGGCATGAGTTTGGAATAAGGTGAGGGTTTCTGTTGCTAGCTACCCCCGGAGCCCCGGAATCCGTTCTGTTGCCCGGCCGGCCCAGCCGCGCTTTAGCTTTGTAAATTCAGGCCGTTAAGCCGTCACATTACGCTGCAACTGCGAGTGCTTCATTATCGTTTGCACTTATGTGTTATGAACATTTTTACGGGTACTCAGCCCGAGCAAAAATTACGCTTTTCAGCCCACGTCGATCCTAGTTCGGCCCCGTCAAAACCCCTGAAATCAGAGAGTTATGGTGGAGCCGCCGGGTACTGCCCCCGGGTCCGTTGTGCCTATTGCACGCAATAGTTTATCGCCATAGCCCACAAAAAAGCGGGCAAGGCCTATATAGACCCTGCCCGCTTAATGTGAAGTGTATTAGGTTTTAGGGCCTTGCGCCCAGACCCTATTTCTTCAAGCTGTCACGGATTTCCGTAAGCAGATCGATCTCACTTGGACCTGCATCTTCATCCGCTTTTGGACCTTCCATCTTCGCTTTTGCTTTTTCAGCATAACGAACCAACATGAAGATGATGAAGGCCAAGATCACGAAGTTGATGATGGCGGTTACAAACGCGCCCCATGCAAGAACATTGGCACCGGCTGCTCGCGCGGCTTCCAAAGACGTGCCAGCTTCTACTTCGCCCGAAAGCACGATGTATTTGCTGGAGAAATCAACGTCGCCAAAGATCATACCCACAATCGGCATAATCAAATCATTGGTCAGCGATGCAACGATCACTGCAAATGCGCCGGCGATGATAACCGCGACGGCCAGTTCCATAACATTGCCTTTGGCAATAAAGTCTTTGAATTCAGATAACATAATAACCCCCTAGGAAAATCCTGATGCCCGCGCCCTTTCGCATTTTCTTAAGCTTTTGCCAAGGGAGGCGCCTTTTCGATATCCACATTGAAAAACCTCAGGCGGTGTCCTATATTAGCAATACAGATCATTCGCGGCTGCCTTTTGCTTAGTCTTGAGCCACTGCCATCCGCGCCAGAGGGGACACGTATAGTATGAATTTCCAATCCATCCGCTTCAAAAGCATCACACGCGCAGCCTTTGTTGCCGCCGTATCTTTAGGCCTCGCGTCTTGCGGCATTAACTCGGTTCCGACCGCTGAGGAAAATGCCAAAGCGAAGTGGGCCGATGTTGAAGCGCAGTTTCAACGCCGCGCCAATCTCATCCCCAACCTTGCCGAAGTGGCCAAGGGCGCTGCTGAAAATGAGCGCAACATCCTCACCGAAGTAACCGAGGCCCGCGCCAAAGCAACCAGCATCAATGTCACCGCCAATGACCTTGGCGATGCAACGAAAATGGGCGAATTTGCAGCAGCACAGGGCCAGATGAGCCAAGGCATTGGGCGTCTACTCGCCAGCTTTGAAGCCTATCCCAACATTACTTCAACACAGGGCTATCTCACGCTGCAAAGCCAGCTTGAGGGAACAGAAAACCGCATTGCGGTTGCCCTGCGCGATTACAATGAGGCCGTGCGCAATTATAACACCACGATCCGCACCTTCCCCGATACAATTGGCGCAAACATCATTCACGGTGCAGAGCCGTTGGTGCCTTACAAAGCCACAACCGAAGGCGCCGAGGAAGCGCCAACGCTCGACATGACGTCTGAGTGATCGGCGCAAACACCCCCATGATGCGCCCTATCCTTGCTGCTTTTGCAGCTCTGCTTGCACTCATCGCCGCGCCGCTGGCTGCCCAGGGTTTTCCAGCGCTGTCGGGGCGCGTAGTGGATGCAGCGGACATTATTCCAGCCGATGTTGAGGCGCAATTAAATGCGAAGCTGGAGGCGCTAGAGACGCAATCACAGCGTCAGCTTGTCGTCGCCACGGTGCCCGATTTGCAAGGCTATGACATTGCGGATTACGGCTATCAGCTGGGGCGCAATTGGCAGCTTGGTGATGCTGAGCGCAATGATGGTGCGGTGCTGCTGGTCGCGCCCAATGAGCGCCGCGTGCATATCGCCACGGGCTACGGCGTGGAGGGCTATCTCACCGATGCGCTCTCCTCACTGATCATTCAAAACACCATTCTTCCGCAGTTTAAAGCAGGCAATTATCCCGGCGGCATCGTTGCAGGGACAGACGCTATCATCGCACTGCTTGTCCTGCCCGAAGATCAAGCGCGCCAGATCGCTGCAGAAGCCAGTCAGAAGCGCGGCTCCCAAGGTGGTTTTCCCATTGGCGGATTGATCTGGTTCGGCGTGATTTTCTTCTTTTTCATCCTACCTATGCTGCGCGGCGGCGGACGCCGGCGTTACCGCGGCAAGGGACGCGAATTTGGCGACACCGCGCGCGACATCATCTTGTGGGAAGTGGGCAGCGCGATTGTGCGCGGCGCGCTCTCTGATGGCGATGATTGGGGCGGCGGCGGAGGAGGCGGCTTTGGTGGAGGTGGCGGCTTCGGCGGCGGCTTTTCTGGCGGCGGCGGTTCATTCGGGGGCGGCGGCGCCTCAGGGGGTTGGTGACACATGGCCTATTTAAACGAAGCGCAGCACCAAATTGTCTCTGATGCGGTCGCCGCAGCAGAGCTCACCACATCTGGCGAAATCGTCACTGTTCTGGCCGATCGGTCCGATGGTTATACCGATGTTGTGATGGTCTACGCCGCGGCAGGCGCCTTCACCTTGATGAGCCTGTTTGCGCTTTTCCCAGCCTTTTTCATGGGGGTTTGGGACAGTCTTATCGGCGGTTGGATGCATGAATGGACAACTGGTGAACTCGCCAGCATGACCATCGGCTTGGGTTTGCTCGCCTTCACCATCACATGGCTGAAATTCCTCTATGAGCCGCTGCGCTTCTTCGCTATTCCCGGCCCTGTCAAAACCGCCCGCGTCCACGCGCAAGCGATCAAACATTTCAAAGTCGGCGCGGAGGCGCGCACCCATGGCCGCACCGGCATACTCATCTACCTATCCATGCGCGAACACCGCGCAGAAATCATCGCCGACCGGCCCATCGCTGAAAAAGTCAGCGCCGATGTTTGGGGCGAGGCTATGGTCGATATGCTGCACCATATTAGAGAGGGCAGCATCGCTGAGGGCATGGCCGCAGGCGTGCGCGATGTGGGCGCGGTTTTGTCCGAGCACTTCCCGCGCGCCGATGATGATGAGAACGAGCTTCCCGATAGGCTGATCGAAGTGTAACGCTGCTCTCTTATGAGCGACACACCACAAGATCCATCTACCCTAGACCCTGACGCAAACTTGCCAGAAGAAATCCGCTGGGAAGGCAAATTCATCACCACCAAAACCCGCGGCCGGTGGGAATATGTTGGACGGGCGCGCGGTATTCGAGCTGCGGCAATCCTTGCCATCGACAGTGACCCAGACGGCACGCGCCATGTGCTGCTGGTGGAGCAATACCGCGTCCCGCTCGGCAAAGTCTCACTCGAAATTCCCGCAGGTCTGATCGGCGATCATGAAGGCGATGAAGACGAAGCGGACGAGACCGCCGCTGCGCGCGAGCTAGAAGAAGAAACCGGCTACCGTGCAGAGCGCATGGAAAACCTCGGCGAATTTTATTCTAGCCCCGGCATGGTCTCTGAAAGCTTCACTCTGATGCGCGCGCACGGCCTCACCAAGGTCAGCGAAGGCGGCGGCACGCCGGGCGAAAATATCACAGTCCACCGCGTCGCGCTCAAAAACCTGCCGCAATTTGTTGCCGATTGGCGCGCGGCGGGGCATGCAGTGGATGTAAGAATGGCGATATTAATGGCGGCGGCAAATGCCGACACGCTCTTGGGAGAGAAACAATCATGACAACTCAAACTGGCCGCGTTGCCGGAAAACTCGCGCTCGTCACAGGCGGCGCACAAGGTCTTGGCCGCGCCCATTGCATTCGGCTTGCGCAAGAAGGCGCGCGCGTGCTCGCCACCGATATCAATGGCGAAGGCGCCGCAGAAACCGCCGAAATCATCAATGCAGAAATGGGCGCAGGCACAGCGTTTTCTATCGCGCATGATGTGACCAAACCAGAAGCATGGGAAGCGGCAGTGGATGCTGCGCGCGATAATTTGGGCGGGCTGAATGTTCTGGTGAACAATGCCGGTATCGGTGTCGCAGGCAATATTGAGCAGTGCGATTTCGACGATTGGCAGCGCTGCTTTGACATCAACGTCAATTCGATTTTTCACGGCTGTCAAAAGGCTTTGCCGCTAATGCGCGAACATGCGCCCGGCTCAATCGTCAATATCAGCTCTATTGCGGGTCTGATCGCCAGCGACACTATGCCGGCCTATAATGCCTCCAAAGCAAGCGTATGGATGCTGTCGAAATCTATCGCGCTGCACTGTGCGAAAAAGAACATGCAGATCCGCTGCAATTCGGTTCACCCGACCTTTGTCGATACGCCTATCCTAGATGGCACTGCGGTGAATGCGGGCATAGAAAAAGGCGTTTTGATGGATAAGCTTGCGCGGCAAATTCCGCTCAAATTCGTGGGCGAACCCAATGATATTGCCAATGCCGTGCTTTATCTCGCCAGCGATGAAAGCCGGTTTATGACGGGCGCTGAAATCAAATTGGATGGCGGTATCAGCGCTATGTGATCTTGACGCAGACCGCCCGCCCGGCCTCCCCGCCCGTCCACCAACAATACCGGTGAGATTTGGTGGACGGGCGGGGAGGCCGGGCGGTCTGGACACAATAAACGCACGCAAAAGAAAGGGGCCGCTACCCTCTGGTATGGCCCCTCCCGGTTTCAGTAATTGGGAGCATGACCCGATCGAAACCGGGGCCGCTTATCTGATCAGGCTCCTAGTCAGCAATCAATGCGATGGCGACATAGGCTAGGCCTGCTGTGCCGACACTGACGAATGCGCCTACGACAAATCCAACTCGGACGATAATCGGGTCAATTCCGGCGTAATTGGCAATCCCGCTGCACACGCCTGACAATTTGGCATTGGTGCGGTCGAGGCGGAAGCTCTTGGACGGCGTACCGCCGTTTTCATTCTTGGCAATCTTGCTCATGCGAGACCTGCGACATTTGTGGTTGCTGGGATGATGGCAGTGGCGAACATTACGGCCGACAAAGCCAAAGCGCCGAAACCTGCGACAAAACGGTTTGAGTGGTCAGATACGAAAAACATGATGGTGGTTCCTTTTGAGTGTGTTTGATTGAGAAGCGCGGTTTGCGATTATGCAAAAACGCCAGTGGTGGTTGCTGGGATGATCGCGGTGGCCATCAGAACGCTTGAAATAGCGAGTGAGAAAACAGCGGCGAAAAGCTTGTTGGCGGTGTCAGAAGAAGCAGTCATGGTAGAAATTCCCTTGGTTAGTTAATCCAGTGGGACCCTCCCGCTGGTTGAACTATGCTTTGCAGGGGCCGTGCCAGTTTTCAAAAATGGCGGAATTCTGCCGTTTTTTGCACATAGCCCGATTTTACATGAATTCATCATTCCGAACAGTTGGTGAATTTTCCCAATTTTTGGTTTTGGTGATTTCATGCGGGCAAAGATGGATAAATCCGTGGCCAATGCTATCTGAGAAACAGCCATGGCTCTCGACCGCATCATCCTTTCCACCTTTCGCAATCATGCGGCCAGCGAGCTGGAGCAAACCGCGCAGTTCAATCTGCTGGTTGGCGAAAACGGTGCAGGTAAAACCAATGTGCTGGAAGCTTTGTCGCTGCTCGCGCCTGGACGCGGGCTGAGGCGTGCGCCTTTGCCCGATATGGTGGGGCAGGCCGGAACGGGAGGATTTGCGATTGGCGCGAGCCTAAAAGAGCAAGGCCATGAAAGCGCGCGGATCGGCACGCATGTAGAACCCGGCCAACCCAGCCGCAGACAGGTGCGCATCAATGGCGCAGTGGCCAGCGCATCGAGCATGGGCGAATGGCTGGCTATGGGCTGGCTGACACCTTCAATGGACGGCCTGTTTACCGATAGCGCGGGCGCACGCAGGCGCTATATTGACCGCATGGCGCTGGCGATTGACCCTACCCATGCGCGCAACACTTCGCGGTATGAGGCAGCGATCCGCGAGCGTAATAAGCTCCTCGAAGACAGCGGGGGCCGCGCCAGCGAGGCGACATGGTTTGATGCAATCGAAGCGCAGGCGGCGGAATTCGGCGCGCTTGTTGCAGCCACCCGCCAGAATTTGATCACCGCGCTGACCGATGAATTGTCCGCCCTGCCCAATGAACCCTTCGCCAAGCCGCTGCTCACCTACCGCGCAGGCGGCCCGCTTGGCTTTGAGGAATTGCGCGAGGCGTTTCGCAGCGCACGTCCGAAAGACCGCGCTGCCGGACGCGCCTTGAGCGGCCCGCACCGCGATGAATTGGAAGTCGTGATGTCGGGAAGCGGTCAACCTGCCTCGCGCTGCTCCACCGGCGAGCAAAAAGCCATGCTGATTGCGATCACTCTGGCCCATGCGACATTGGCCGCAGAAGGCCGCCCCGGCGTATTATTGCTTGATGAAGTCGCCGCCCATCTGGACGAAGTGCGCCGCGCCGCCCTGTTTGAACGCCTGCGTCAAAGCGCAGCGCAGGTATGGTTCACCGGCACAGAAACCGCGCCATTCGCCGCCATCATGGACGAGGCCGCTGTCTGGTGCGTCAGTGGCGGGACGTTAGAGCGAATTTAGGGTTGGGGATTATCGGGTAACGCCGCAACCACATTCTCAACCGTTGCCTCAACCAATTGCTCTATGCCCTCAGGCGTCGGATGAATGCGGTCCGATTGGAACAATTCTGGCGACTGATAAATGCTCTCCAGAAAAAATGGCACAAGATCAGCGTCGTGCTTTTTAGCAAGCTCACCATAGAGCCCGTCAAATTTGGCCTGAAACTCTGGCCCCAAATTGGGCGGAGCGCGCATGCCCATGACAAGCGCATCAATATCGCGCTTCTGCAATTCCGCCAGCATCGCATCCAAATTGCTGCGCGTTTGATCCACCGGCAATTGCCGCAAAAGATCATTTCCGCCCAGCTCCACAATCACCAGATCGGGCTCCGTCTCTTGCGCATCCAAGGTGAAAGCGAAACGCTGCAAGCCTGCTGCTGTCGTATCACCGGACACGCCGGCATTGGCGACCTTCGCATTAATGCCCTTGGCGCGCAGAGCGTTTTCCAATGTCGCAGGATAGCTTTCCGCCTGATCAACGCCGTATCCCGCAAACAGGCTGTCACCGAACGCCAGCACGTTCACAGGCTCGCCCATCACAGGAATGGCCGCCTGATCCGCCGCCAAATCGCCTGCCTCGGCCACGGTTTGCGCGTTGTCTTTTGCGTCTTCTGCACCGCCAGCGTTACATGCTGCGACAAGCAGCGACACAAAAATGCACCAAACACCTTTTGTCATGCGTATCTAATCCCATCTATAAACAGTATCGCCAAGCATCTGGCGCGCCAAATTCATCCGGCTCGCCTATCATCTATTGCAAAGAGGCCCAAAGACAAGCCTGTGACCACATCCAATAATGCAATTACCGCCCGCAATCTGACCCTCACCTTAGGCAGCGCCAGCGCGCCCGTCGAAATTTTGCGCGGTATCGACCTCGATATTGCCGCTGGCGAGGTGACCGCTTTGCTCGGGCCCTCGGGTTCGGGCAAAAGTTCGCTTATGGCCGTATTGTCTGGGCTAGAGCGCGCGACCAGCGGCACGTTGAATGTCGCAGGCGCAGATTTTGCGGATATGAGCGAGGATGGCTTAGCGCAGGCACGGCGCGGACGGATTGGGATCGTGCTGCAAGCCTTCCACCTGCTGCCGACCATGACCGCGACCGAAAATGTTGCGACACCAATGGAGCTCAACGACGAGAAGGATTGCCACACGCGCGCCCGCGCAGAATTGGAAGCGGTTGGACTTGGCCACAGGCTCGATCACTATCCCACGCAATTGTCGGGCGGCGAACAGCAACGCGTTGCCATTGCCAGAGCCACCGCCCCGCGCCCCACGTTGATTTTCGCCGATGAGCCAACCGGCAATCTGGATGCTGCGACCGGCGAGGAAATTATCGAGCTATTGTTTGCCCGCCGCGCAGAAACCGGCGCAACCTTGCTGATCATCACCCATGACGAGCAATTAGCGAAACGCTGCGAGCGGGTCATCACCATGGCCGACGGCGTGATCGCCTCGGACGTTCGGGCATAATATGAGCGCCGAACCCTCTCCCGATGCCCCGCAATTAAGCTGGGGCGCTGCATGGACAATCGCACGCCGCGACCTCAATGCGCGTTTCAAAGGCCTGCGCTTGCTGCTCGTGTGCATATTCCTCGGCACGGCGGCATTGGCGGCAATCGGTACGTTGACCGCCGCGATTGAAGGCGAGCTGGGCTCGCGCGGGCAAGTGCTGCTCGGCGGCGATTTGGAAGTTGAAGTGTGGCAGCGCGATTTGCGCGATGAAGAAAAAGCCGCATTACAAGAATATGGCGAATTGTCCGGAGGCACGCGGATGCAGGCGATGGCCAATACCGGCGCAATGGCGGCCCCCGTAGGGCTGAAAGCGGTGGCGGATAATTGGCCGCTCTATGGCGAGTTTACTCTCAAAGATGGCCGCAATGTTGGCGCACCCAAAGCGGGCGAGGCATGGCTGCAGCAGGGCGTGATTGACCGGCTAGGCATTGCGGTGGGCGATAGCTTCAAGATCGGCACAAGCGAATTGAAGGTCGCTGGCATTATCGACAATGAGCCCGATAAACTTTCAGAAGGGTTCCAGCTGGGTTCGACCATCATCGTGGCGCAAAGCCTGCCCGCCGAGGCTGGCCTGACCGCGCCGGGTGCATTGTATGAAAGCAAATACCGCGTGCGTTTTGATGGCAGCGAAGAGCCATCTGACATCGCCGAACAACTAGAAGAACAATTCCCTGAGGCTGGCCTCGATTTCCGCACCCGCGACCGTGCATCACCGGGCGCTGATCGTTTCGTGGGCCGGATGAGCGAATTTCTTACGCTTGTGGGCCTTGCCGCATTGGTGATCGCCGGGATCGGCATTGGCGGCGGCGTCTCGTCCTATTTAGAAGCGCGCCGCACCAGCATCGCAACGCTGAAAGTCTTGGGCGCATCCAGCCGCGATATATCCCGCATTTACGCGCTGCAAATTGGCGCAGCGGCTTTGGTGGGCGCCATTGCGGGCTTGATCGTGGGCGTCGCTGTGACCCCATTCCTCGGCATGGCATTGCAGGGTTTGCTTCCGGTTGAAGGCGGCTTTGTCGTCGATGCAGGCGCATTGCTGCTGGCGGCGGGCTTTGGCTTGCTGGTCGCTCTGGTCTTTGCCGTCACACCGATCATCCGCGCACGAAGCTATCCCGCCATGGCGCTAATGCGGGCACGCGCTGCGCCGTTGTCGAAGGACAAAGCTGCATGGCCATGGGTCGGCGGCGGCCTGCTGGCGATTGTCGCGCTAGTCCTCATCACTAGCAATAATCCACTGCTTGCTGGCGGGTTTCTGGCAGGGGCAGCCGCGCTGCTGATTCTGCTGGCAGCACTCGGCAAAGCGATCACTTGGGCCTCGCGGAAAATCGCAAGCCCGTCCAATCCGCTGATCCGCAATGCCTTGGCCAATATCCACCGGCCCGGTTCATCGACAGGCGCATTGGTAACAGCGCTCGGCTTTGGTCTATCCGCCTTTGTGCTGCTCGCCGCGATCCAATCCAGCATTAATGGCAATATCGAAAGCAGCGTGCCGCGCGAGGCACCTGACTATTTCGTGCTGGATATTCCCCGCGACCGTTTGGGTGAATTTGAAACTCTCGTCACTGAAACCGACCCGGATGCCATGATCCGTGCTGTGCCGACTTTGCGCGGTGCGATCCTAGCTTACGGGGAAAAAGACGCGATGATCCGCGTGTCTGAGCTGGAAGAAATTCCCGATGGCGCATGGCCCCTGCGCGGTGAGCGCGGCCTCAGCTATGCCGATGATCTGCCCGAGGGTAATGCTCTGACAGACGGGGAATGGTGGGGCGCGGATTATTCCGGCGAGCCATTGGTTTCGGTCGATGAAGAATTTGCCGCCGCGATTGATTTGGAAGTGGGCGATTATCTCACGGTGGGCATTTTGGGCGTGGAGCGCACCGCCCGCGTCGCCAGCCTGCGCACGTTGGAGTGGGAGAATATGAGCTTTAACTTCGTGCTCGTCTTCAGCCCCAATGCGCTATCCGATGCGCCGCATAATCTCACCGCGACGATTGATCTTACCGAAGGCACGGAAACCGGCGGCTTGCTGCAAAGCATGGTGCGCGAGTTTCCTTCCAGCTCTGCGATTGAAATCGGCCAGGTGCTCGAACAAGCCAAGGTCATTCTGGGGCAAGTGGGCCTTGCGACCTTTGCCGCTGCCTCCGTCGCTGTTCTGGCGGGCCTAGCCGTGCTGCTAGGCGCTATCGCCGCTGCTCGCGCGGCGCGCATGTATGATACGGTTGTGCTGCGCGTCCTTGGCGCGAGCCGGCGGCAGATATTGACCATGCAATTGGCGGAATACGGCCTGCTCGCATTGGTGCTAGCGATTGTATCGCTGGTGATTGGCACGGGGCTAGCATGGCTGGTCATCACGCAATTGTTTGAGTTTGATTGGCTGCCCGATTGGGCCGCAATTCTGGCCGTTTTGGGCCTTGGGCTCGGTCTTGTGATGGCGTTTGCGCTGGGCGGATCATTGCCGCTGCTAAACGCGAAACCGGCACAAGCACTGAGAGAATTGTAGGACCCACGAAAAAGGGGAGAGCTGTCGTCAGCCCTCCCCAATTCAGTGTTTCCGATAGACTTTAGCTAAAAACGCCGCGGTCTAGGCTGACTTCAGTCGGCTCAATCGAACACGTTCGCATTCGTTGGGTTCTTCGGATCTTCGCCAAAGCGGTTCGGTCCAGTCGTGCCGGGCAAGAACATCAGCACCATAAATGCCAATGAAATTAGAATGCCGATGAAGGGGATCATGCTTCCGACTATAAAGCCTAAATACCACCAGCCGGACATATCACGGTCATGCAAACGGCGCACCGACACTGAGATGCTCGGGATGAATACCGCCAGAGCAAATATGCCAAGCAATATAAATGGCCCACTGAACATCGCGCTGTAAACGGCAAGTGTGTCTTCTGGATCGACACCGGCCATAGCCTCTAACCCGCCCGACACGCCAAAAGCGATGGCTGTCAGAACGATATAGACGATCACATTAAACAGCATGAACATCCAAAATTCCATCCGGCGCGAACGTCCTGTGAATTCGAAGTACCGTTTGAACGGCATAAACATATATTCCATTGAGTTTCCCCCATCTCCAAAGTGAACCCCTGTTAAGCACCACAAATACGCCCACGATGCAAGCTTGACCCATCAGACAGCTGCGCAAAGAAAAAGGGCCCTGCATTGCTGCAAGGCCCCAATTCCTTAGGTCTTAAGTTCTAAACCAAGGCTTAGAACTTGAAGCGAACCAATGCACCGTATGTGCGCGGTGCGCTTGGGTAGCCGGACACTGTGCCAGCCTGCGCAACACCATCGAAGACGGTTGAGATATACTCGTCTTTGAGCAGGTTGCGGCCCCAAATGCCGACTTCAACACCGTTCTCCATGGCAAAGGTCATCGAACCGTTCACCAGATTAACCTCGCGGTTGAAAATCTGCGTGTTGCCAAGGGATGCGTTAAAGGTTGGCAGACCATTGTTAATGGCTGTGTTGCTCTCATGATTGTAATCAAGGCGGGTGATCAGACGATTGCCGCTTGCGCCAAATTCATGAGTGTAGGTTGCCGATGTCGCGATTGCCCATGCCGGAATACCAGCCGGACGAACGCCTGTCAGATCGCCCAAAACGCTGCCTGGGAAATCATCGAACAATGGATCGAGATGGGTGGCTGCGAATGTCAGCAGCAAGCCATCTGTAGGCTGGATTTTCACATCCATTTCAAAGCCGCGAACCGATTGCTGACCTGCATTTTGCAGAGCAAAACCGGTGCCTGTGAAGGCGAGGCTTTGGAAACCATCAATCGTTTGATCAAACAGAGCGAGATTGACGCTGAGGCCATCCCACTGCGCTTTTACGCCGATCTCATAAACCTCTGCATTCTCAGGACCAGCAAAACGCGAACCCGTTGAAAGGTTTGGAATGGCGAGGCCAGCATCAAGAATTGGCGATGAAGGCGCAGCAAAGGTTGACCCGCCAGGGCCCGCAGTAAAGTCCGCATTCGATGGACGGCTATCGCGTGACAGGTTCACCGAGCTGGCTTTAAAGCCAGTGGCGTAGCTGGCGTAGACGTTCACTTCAGGCGAAATTTCATAGCCCACACGCAGCAGATATGTCAGCTTATCATCGCGTGTCTTGCCATCTTCAACAGCGTTGGGAATGGTCAAGAAAGGTGGCTGGAATTGGAAGCCAGCCAATGGCAGCAAAGTGTTCACCGCTGGATTGGTTGCAGCAGCAAGCAATGCGTCTTGGTTCGCCTGAGGCAAAGCTTGGAACTGATCACGGGTCGTAACCGTTCCGCCCGATGCCAAAGTGATAAACGCATCGACCAGATTGACCTGACCCAATGGATCCGGGCTAACCTGTGCCAGCGCGAAGTCCTTCTTATCATCGGTGTAGTTGAAGCCTGCGGTGAACACGAGGCCATCCGCTGGTTCAAAATCAACCGTACCAAAGATTGAGTAGGACGTATTGTCCATGCTGAAGGTTTCTTGGCTGAGCAGAGGCGTCAGGAAGATGCTCTCTTGCGGCAGACCAAGCGCTGCTTCCACGCCGTTGAACACCGATGGCGCGCCGGTCAGCACGTCAGCGGGGTTGCCGCCGGCGAGCAATTCGAACACGTCACGAATGTCATCGCCGTTTTGAATAGCGCTGTCTTGGTTGATCGATTCATCGAAGTAGAACGCACCAAGCAGGAAGTTGATCGGTCCGTCGAAATCGGACGCAACCCGCAGTTCCTGCGTGAAAGTCGTGGCGTCTTGATCACGAGTTTCTGTCGCCAGCGATGCGCTGCTGTAATCAATATCTGACAGGAAGAAGTTTTTCAGCTTCCGGTAAGACGTGACCGAGGTGACCGACAAAGGTCCGGTGTCCCAATTGATCTGGCCCGAAACGCCGTAATTCTTCACTTCATTGGTAGGCACGAAATTGAGGAAGGCATCATAGCTGAAGCGATCTGTGCTGAGCTGGCCGCCCACTGCGTTGATCGCGCCCGTAACAGGGCCCGCGACCAAAGTGGTCACCTGACAGCACACTTCGTCGATTTCGGAATAATCACCGATCAAACGAATGCTGAGATCAGAGGTAGGCTCAATCAACAGCTGCCCGCGTGCAGACCAACGGTCACGGTTGTTTTGCTCTTCGTCGAGATTGACGATTGTCGCATAACCATCGCGCTTATTGATGCTGCCGTCCAAGGAGAAGGCAATGTTATCGGTAAGCGGGCCGGTCAGGTCGCCTTTTACAACGATCGAGTTGAAATTGCCGTAGCTGGCCTCAACCTTGCCGCCGAACTCAAATTGCGGTTCGCGGGTGATGACGGAAATAACGCCAGCAGAGGCGTTTTTGCCGAACAGTGTCGATTGCGGGCCGTTGAGAACCTCAATCCGCTGAACATTGGACAAATCGGACAGAGCCGCAGCAGAGCGCGAACGGAATACGCCGTCGATAAAGACGCCGACCGATGGCTCAATGCCGAAGTTGTTATCGCCATTACCAAAACCACGAATGATGAAGGTAGAGGCCGACGATGTTTGAAGCTGGCTGACGCGCAGTGATGGGGTCACCGTTTGCAGATCGAGAACATCGCGAATTTGTGCCTGCTCAAGCACTTCGCCCGAGGTAACAGAAACCGAAATCGGTGTTTCTTGAAGGGTTTGTTCCCGCTTGGTCGCGGTAACAATGATCACATTTTCGTCGACAGCTTCGTCTTCGGCTGCATTATCGACTTCTTGTGCTTGTGCGACGCCTGGAAGGGCGATGGCCGCCGCCGCTGCACTAGACAGCAACGTAAAGCGGGCCTGGCCGTTAAGGCCGGTCTTAGTAGAACGCATGAATTTTCCTCTCACAATTAACTCAATCCTTTGACGCTCCCCACGCGCGGCAGACTAAACAGCCCAAGAATTGAACGCTCACAGCATTAATATCGGCGAGCCTATGAAACAAGTTTAAAAGCATTCCTATGCGCACTCCCCAATATTGTTGCCTCAAGGCCACAGTGCAGCATCAGGCCCGTAAGGGAAACTGGCTCGATATGGCCTGCACTGGCGGTTTTACGCCCACACGCCTTGTGGCGGGGCCGCTCTTGCGCTAGGCGCGCGGCATATTGTGCGGCGCAGCGAAATTGCGCGCTGCCGAAACCCCGTTTTCCATAAGGCTTAAATTGTAATGTCCCAATCCCTTCGCAATGTCGCGATTATCGCCCACGTTGACCACGGCAAGACCACTTTGGTGGATCAATTGTTCCGCCAATCGGGCACTTTCCGCGAGAACCAGCGCATTGAAGAACGCGCCATGGACAGCGGCGATCTGGAAAAAGAGCGCGGCATTACCATTCTCGCCAAGTGCACCAGCGTTGAGTGGGAAGGCCCAGACGGCGAAACCACCCGCATCAATATCGTTGATACGCCGGGCCACGCCGATTTCGGCGCAGAGGTTGAGCGTATTTTGAGCATGGTCGACGGCGTTATCCTGCTGGTCGACAGTGCAGAAGGCGCTATGCCGCAAACCAAATTCGTAACCGGCAAGGCGCTCGCGCTCGGATTGAAGCCTATCGTTGTCGTCAACAAAATTGACCGTCCCGATGGTCGTCCGCAAGAAGTGCTGGACGAAGTGTTCGACCTGTTTGCATCACTCGATGCCAATGATGAGCAATTGGACTTCCCATCACTGTGGGCATCGGGCCGCGATGGCTATGCCAGCGATGATGAAACGGCACGCGAAGGCGATCTGTCTCCGCTGTTCAACCTCATCACTAAGCACGTCCCTGCCCCAGGCCTCGACACCGAAGGCGAGTTTTCCTTCCTTGCGACCTTGCTCGACCGTGACCCCTTCATGGGCCGCGTTCTGACCGGCCGCGTGCAATCAGGCACATTGAAAGTGAACGATCCAATCCACGCCATCGACATGGACGGCAATGTCGTCGAAGTCGGCCGCGCGACCAAGCTGATGAGTTTTGACGGGCTGGAACGCGTTCCCGTAGACAGCGCCTCTGCTGGCGATATTATCGCGCTGGCGGGTCTTGAAAAAGCCACCGTTGCCAACACTATCTGCAACCCATCGGTGACCACGCCGATTGAAGCGCAGCCGATTGATCCGCCCACGCTGGCGATGCGCTTTGCCGTCAATGACAGCCCGCTTGCCGGCCTTGAAGGCGACAAAGTCACCAGCCGCATGATCCGCGACCGTTTGGCCCGCGAGGCGGAAACCAATGTTGCTATTCGCATCACCGAAAGCGACGACAAAGACAGCTTTGAAGTGGCTGGCCGCGGCGAATTGCAATTGGGCGTTCTGATTGAAACCATGCGCCGCGAAGGTTTTGAGCTGGGCATTTCGCGCCCGAAAGTTCTCTTCCGCGAAGAAGACGGCAACCGCATGGAGCCGTATGAAACTGTAGTCATCGACGTGGATGATGAACACAGCGGCACCGTGGTTGAAAAAATGCAGAAGCGCAAAGCGGACCTTACCGAAATGCGCCCATCGGGCATCGGCAAGACCCGCATTACCTTCTCTGCCCCGTCACGCGGCCTGATCGGCTATCACGGCGAGTTTCTGTCCGACACGCGCGGCACAGGCATTATGAACCGTCTGTTTGAAAAATATGGCGCTTACAAAGGCGCTGTGGGCGGCCGCAATAATGGCGTGCTGATCTCCAATTCAGATGGCGACACCAATGCTTACGCTCTCAACATGCTGGAGGAGCGCGGCGAAATGTTCGTTGGCGCCACCGTCAAAGTGTATGAAGGCATGGTGATCGGCGAAAACTCTAAGCCCGATGACCTCGAAGTGAACCCGATGAAAGCCAAGCAGCTTTCCAACGTGCGTAGCTCGGGCAAGGATGACGCCATCCGCCTGACCCCGCCGCGCCGGATGACGCTGGAGCAATCCATCGCCTATATCGATGATGATGAGATGGTTGAAGTCACCCCGCAAAGCATCCGCTTGCGCAAATCGGCCCTGTGCCCGCATGAGCGCAAAAAGCTGAAGCGCAAAAAAGACGCCGGTTAAGTCTACTCGCTTGCACTAAACATCAGCGTTTCCTACCGTCCTCGGGATAGACCCTGAGGACGGAGAAACCCATGCGCTTTGCCATTCTGATTGCTGCCGCTTTTGCGACATTGGGCCTCAGTGCATGCAAACCTGTTCCTGATAGCGATGTTGGCGCATCGGGCAGCGAATTTGCGATTGGCCCAGGCGGACGGCCAGTGGGCGCAGCATGGTCGCGCAGTCCGGTCATCGCACAAAACGGTATGGCGGCCACCGCCCATCCGCTTGCGACGCAAATCGCGCTCGACATTCTCAAAGATGGCGGCAGCGCAGTCGATGCCGCGATTGCAGCCAATGCAGCGCTCGGCCTGATGGAGCCAACCGGCAATGGTATTGGCGGCGATATTTTCGCGATCATCTATGACCCTGCTACGGATGAGCTTGTCGGCCTCAATGGCTCGGGCCGCTCTCCGTCTGGACAAACGCTGGATCAGCTTAAGGAAAAACTGAACGGCGCGGACGCATTGCCAGCGGTAGGCCCCCTGCCCATCACCATTCCCGGCACTGTCGATGGCTGGTTCACCTTGCACGGACGCTACGGCAAACTGCCTATGTCCCGTGTGCTGGCGCCAACGGTAAAATATGCCCGCGAGGGCCATCCTGTTGCGCCCGTCATTGCGATGTATCTGGACCGCTCTCTAAAGGCATATGAGCGCCGCCAAAAAGACACGCCGTTTGATTTCTCCAATGCCCGTGCGACTTGGTTTGCAGACGGTGCACCCAAAGCTGGCGATGTTTTCAAAAACCCTGACTTGGCCAACACATTGGAAGCGATTGGCCGCGGCGGAAGTGATGCTTTTTACAAAGGCGCATTGGCGCAAAATATGGTCACCTATTTGCAGGAACAGGGCAGCGCCTTCACTTTAGAAGACTTCGCCAATCATGACAGCGAATGGGTCACGCCAGCCTGCGCATCCTACCGCAAGGGATATGAATTGTGCGAGCTGCCGCCGAACACGCAAGGCTTTGCCGCATTGCAAATGGTCAACATCCTAAAGAACGTCGACCTGTCGCAATATGAGCGCGGATCGCCCGAACTCATCCATTATCTCACCGAGGCAAAACGCCTCGCCCATGCGGACGTAGCTCGCTTCTATGCCGACCCCAGCTTCACCGCTCTTCCAGAAGAATTGCTTACGGAAGAATATGGCAAGAAGCGTTTCGAGATGATCGACCCGCGCAGTGCCGCGAAGGAATTCATGCCGGGCCAAGTGGAAGTCGCGCCAAAACTAGAGGGCGAAGGCGATACAACCTATCTCACCGTGGTCGACAAAAATGGCATGATGGTCAGCCTTATCCAGAGCAATTACCGCGGCATGGGCGGCGGCCTAACGCCCACTGGCATGGGCTTTATGTTCCAAGATCGCGGCGAATTGTTCAGCCTCGATCCCGCGCATCCCAATGCTTACGAACCAGCCAAACGCCCGTTCCACACGATCATTCCCGCCTTCGTCAAACGCGACGGCAAACCCTATATGACTTTGGGCCTAATGGGCGGCGGAATGCAGCCGCAGGGCCATGTGCAAGTGCTCATCAATCTGGTCGATTTCGGGATGAATTTGCAAGAAGCAGGGGATGCGGCGCGTATCAATCATGATGGCGGACGCCAGCCCACCGAAGGCCTCAAAGGCAAAGCAAAAGACCCACGCGGTACTCTGAATGTCGAGCCCGGCATACCGGAGGCAACGGTCAAACGCCTGCGCGGCCTAGGCCATAATGTGGAAGTGGTCTCCAACGGCATTATGTTCGGCGGCTATCAAGCCATTGCCCGCGATCCCGACACCGGCGTGCTAACCGGCGCAACCGAAATGCGCAAAGACGGGCAGGCTGCGGGGTATTAGGGCGACGGGGTATTAGGGTTCGGCCTAAAAGCCGAGCGCAAAACCAGCCTGCGCCACCACTGCGCCGTCACCGGTATTGCCCGCGACGCCCGCGCCAATCGCAAAGCTGTCACTAACGCGCCCGGTTACGCCGGCGGCGAACCCTTGCTCGCCGCGATAGGTGGCGATGTTGCCGGTGATGGTGAAGTCTTTGTCCGGCATAGCGATGGCACTGCCCAAAGCTGCCGCCGCTGCGATGCCGCCGCGCGCACGCTTATCGACATCCTCAAGCTTGAAACCAAGCGCATCGACGCGGCCTGAAAGGGCTATGAATTGCGCATCGCTGACCGCTGCAATCGCATCCACCGCGACACGCACGTTTTGCACGGACGACATGGTGGCTGCTTGCTGACGGCCCAGTGTGCCGTTTGCATCGACTGTCACAACATCAACCGGCCCGACCTGCGCATCGGTGGAGGCTTCAATATCGCTCACGCGCACAGATGTCCCCGCACCGCCTAGAGCAACTTGATTGGCCGCTGTCGTTACTGCGTTTGCACCGACAGCAGTTGAACCTGACTGCCCAGCATTCGCATTGTACCCCAGCGCAGTGGAGTTGACGCCGGTGGCATCAGAACGCGCGCCATAGGCGCTGCTTTGCAACGCGGTTGCCTGTGTCGATTGACCGGTGGCGACAGCCAGAATGCCGGCTGCATTCGCGCCTTGCCCGATCGCTGTCGAAGCGCTTTGGCTGGCTTTGGCTGCCGAACCGATAGCAACAGAGGCCAATCCTTGTGCTCTGGCCTGAGAGCCAATGGAGGTTGCTTGATTGGCTCCGGTTTGCGCGTTAAAACCAATCGCTGTCGCCAAAGTGTTGGCGACCGTTACGCCCTGGCCGATCGCAGTTGCTTGCTGGCCCGTCGCGCGCGCGCCGTCACCAATCGCGGTCGCAGAGAGTCTACGTGCAATCGCTCCGCGTCCAATCGCCACTGTTTGGAGGGCACTTGCCTCGGAAGCTGACCCCAAAGCTGTCGCACCAACCTCAGATGCAACCGCATCCGCGCCAAAAGCAATGGAATTGGCGCCTGTCGCTTGCGCGCCGTCACCATCGCTATCAACGCCATCACCGCCAATCGCAATCGCGCCTGTGGCCCCTACGCCCGTATCAGCAAATGTGCCAATTGCGATGCTTTGATTGGCTTGCGCTTGTGCCAGACCGCCGATTGCGACAGCATCTATTGCTGTGGCCATGGCGCTAACACCCAGCGATGTTGCTCTGCTTTCAGACGCGCTTGCATTTGTCCCAATAGCTGTTCCGAAATCGCCGCTAGCATTGGAAATAGTGCCAATCGCCAATGAGTTAGTGCCTGCTACCGAGACGCCTCTCCCGATACCAATCGCCTCACTCCCGGCCACAACAGCATCCGCGCCAATCGCAATCGCACTGGTGTTAAGCGCCTGCGCGCCGTCTGTGCCGGAGTCGCCGGCATCACCGCCAATCGCAATCGCTCCTGCAAAGGTCGCATCTGTAAGTTCGCCGATAGCAATTGCGGCCTCCGCAGTTGTCGTGGCCGCATTACCCACAGCAATGGCGTTTCCGCCTGCTGCGTTTGCAACACCGCCGATTGCAATGTCAAAGCTATTGGTCGTTGCCGCGCCCACG
>JBDVRS010000004.1:0-2591 GCA_039967435.1 Marinomonas sp. | reverse complement strand
TCATTTCCCACCCAATTGCGGCGTCGCTTTAGGCCGGAATTGGGCGCCTGCGAACCGAATGGGTGAGGCGATATGAGAGGCCCCGTTTTCATCTTCAACCAGCAATCCCCGCTCCGCGATATGCGGCTGATCAAAGGCCTCGCGGAAATTAAGCACGGGCGAGAACGCCACGTCCTTGCCGGCAAACCATTGGATCCAATCCTCGCGCGTTTTTCTGGCGAATGTCTCGCGCAAAAATGCGATCAATTCACCTTGCTCACCCGCCTCCCGCTCTGCATGGGCGATCAGATCTTCCCGGCCCAAAGCTGTCAGCAAATTGCGCGCAAATTTGATCTCGCGCCCACCTAGGGTGACATGCTTGCCGTCTTTTGTTTGATAGACTTGGTAAAAACCCGCCCCACCCAAGGAGCGCTGGCTAGCGGACACCGGGCTTGCACCGCCCGCAATCGCGCGGCCTGCTGTGTGCGCGCACCAAGGCAGTATCGCATCGAACATGGCGCAGTCGATGTAGGCGCCCTCGCCGCCCGCATTGCGGCCCAAGAGCGCCATCAACACCGCCGATAAAGCGGTGAGCCCAGCGGCCATATCGGCGCTGGCTGCGCCCGGGACAACGGGTGCGCCATCTGCTCCATCATTGACAGCAAGAAAGCCCGCGAGCGCCTGTACCGCCATGTCATGGGCGGGATGATGCGCCAATTCACCAGTCTGTCCGAAGGCAGAAATTGAGCAATAGACAATGTCAGGCTTCAGTGCTTTCACCGCATCATAATCAAACCCAAGCCGCTTCATCACGCCGGGACGGAACCCTTCGACAAAGACATCAGCCTCGCGGCACAAATCAGACAATTGTGCCTTACCCTCTTCGCTTTTCAGATCGAGGACCACGCTTTTCTTGCCGCGATTGAGATTGGCAAACCACACCGAATGAGCATCATCACCCGCGCCCTGCTTTGGCAGCATATCGCGCGCCGGGTCACCAGACTTGGGCTCTACTTTGATGATCTCAGCACCGTGATCCGCCATCATAACGGTCATCATTGGCCCGGGCAGAAACTGCGTCAGATCGACAACTTTAATGCCAGAAAGTTTACCCATGCTGCCCTAATCCCCAAAGTGCCGTGGCTAAATGACGCCGCCAGAACGCAACTTGGCGATGGCGTCACCATCATACCCAAGCTCATCCAAAATTGCATCGCTATCTGCCCCTAACAAAGGCGCAGCACGGTTGGGAAGCCTCTTGCCATCCAGCTTAATCGGACTGGCGAGAACATCGATCGATTTGTGGTCTGGATGCTCAACCGTGTCGCGCATGCCGATGGTTTTCAGCCATGGGCTATCCATCGCATCGGCCAGCTCATAAACTGGGGCCACTGGCACAAAGCCGGCAAGCAATTCCTGCCAGTGCGCCATTGGTTTTTGCGTGAATTCATCATCCAAGATTTGCGTCAAAACTTCGCGATTGGCCAAGCGGTCTGCATTGCTGGCAAAGCGCGCATCACTGAGCAGATCATCGCGGCCCATACGCTGCGTCAAAATATCCCAGAACTTCGGCAATTGGCACATGACAAACATCCAGCCATCGGCGGCCTTAAACATCTGGCTCGGCGTTGCGGTGGGATGAGCCGAACGCGGCGTGCGCTGCGTTTCATCGCCTTCATTCATATACCAAAGCGCCGGATAGCTGGTCTGGTGGACAGCCGCAGACAGCAGGTCCGTGTCAACATCGCGCCCCTTGCCCGTACGCTGGGCATCGGTCAGCGCGGCAAGCAAGCCAATGGTGAAAAGCGTGCCAGTCATGAAGTCGACCATCGAAAGCCCCATCCGCTGGGGCTCGCTTCCCGGCTCACCGGTTACCGCGCAGTAGCCGGCCTCAGCCTGCATCAAATAGTCATAGCCCGGCCATTTGCTGCGCTCGTTATCGCGGCCATAGGCGGACAAATGGGCGCAAACCAAAGCGGGGTTCACATCCTTCACCGCATCATATGTCAGGCCCAGTTTTTCAGGCAGATCGCCGCGCATATTATTCGCAACCACATGACTGGTCGCGGCCAGCTTGCGGAAAATATCCTGACCTTCATCTGTGCGCAGGTCCAAAGTCAGCGATTTTTTGTTGAGGTTGAAAGCTTGGAAATACAGGCTCTCTCCCTTGCTCAAAAAATGCGGGCCAACAGCGCGGGCTGTATCGCCCCCGCCTTTACCATCCTTGCGCGGAGGTTCGATTTTAATGACCTCTGCGCCCAACTGCGCCAAATGCATCGTGCCATAAGGGCCAGCGCCATATTGCTCTGCGCTAATGACGCGGAAGCCGGCGAGCGGAAGTGATGGACTCATTTGGACAAACTCAGATCTGGTTTTCTTTAAGGTGCTGTTTGGCGATAATCATACGCTGCATTTCATTCGTGCCTTCGCCAATGCACATTAGCATAGAATCGCGGTAATAGCGCTCAATGTCATATTCCTTGGAATAGGAATAACCGCCGTATATCCGCATCGCCTCTTGGCTGTTTTCAACCGCGGCCTCTGATGAGAAATATTTGGCGATTCCCGCTTCCTTGTCGCAGCGCAGGCCTTGATCATAGGCTTCCGATGCA
>JBDVRS010000003.1:0-16313 GCA_039967435.1 Marinomonas sp. | reverse complement strand
CTATGATGACCGCCAGCAAAGCCTAGAGTTTGCGGTTGCGGCTAGCGCGCTGAAACACACTATCCTTGGCGACTTTAACCGCGTCACCGTTCCCGAAGTTGAAAAACTGATGAGCGGCGACGGATCAGGCCGCGTGCAAAGGTGATGGTTGGGTGACGCCAGCCATCGGGCATGTAGGTAATCCTAAACGGCAATCGCAATTCTGCTCGGCAATCTAGCCAGAGCTAATATCGGTAAACCTGCCTTGGACCGGCTCGTTGGAACAAGCCAAATTTGCCTCCAGCTTATTCTTAAACTGTTTCGCAATGGCATAGCCAAAATCGCTTTACCGACCTCAGATTTCTCATTTTCCTACACTTTGGAGAATCCGTAGAGTGCTAAGGATTACAATTCCTCACCCGCTCCAATCACCGGTTCCATGGACGCCCCCCAATATCATTAAGGTGACAAACCAAGTGACAAATGGCGCGCCACTCACCAATTGTCACCTTCTGGCGCCTTCCAAAACAAAGCTCTGTTTATATTCAATAAGCTGGCTGAAACACGAAGGTGACATGGTGTAACCTTTGTCACCCTGTCACCCTGTCATCCTGCTTACCCATTCACACGTCAATCGGTCGCGATTGCGCCAAAGCCAATTGTTCGCGTGTATCGATGTCAGCGAGCCATTGCGGCGGGGTCTTTATGGTGTCGGCCACCGCCAATAGATCGCGTGCACCAGCGGGGCCTTTGAGCTTTGTCAGCTCTGCAAAATGACTGGCAGCGAAAATGGCTGGGGGTGAACGCCTTATCCCATCATCCGAGGCAAACATTGTGCGCAAATTTTCAGGATCAAGCTGACTGACCAAATCCTGCAAATGCCCAGCCGGTACAAATGGCATGTCGGCAAGGCAGATTAATAACGCGTCGGCCGCTTTGTCAGAGGCAAAACGCGCTGCGCAAGCAACCGATGTGCCAAGGCCCTCTGCCGCATTTTCATTGACTGGAATTTCAAAACCGGCGGCTTGCCATCCACCGGAGCAAGGGTGGTCATCGGCCGAGGCAATGACGACTGAATGCGCGCAATTGAGCGGCTTGATCGCATCGCAAATATGCAGCCCCAACATGGTGCCGTCTAAAGGTTGGACGAGCTTGTCCGCGCCCACGAAGCGCCGCGATTGCCCAGCCGCGAGCACCGCTACGCACAGAGAAAATTCGCTATTGGACGGCATCGCCGAAATCTTGGCCGTGATAGGTTTCGATCACTTGGCCCAGCGTTGAAAGCGCCAGACTGTCCGGGTCGCGCGAGGAATGGAAGAGCCCGATTGGTGCATGGATGTTGGCAATGGCTTTATCGCCGATACCCGCTGATTTGAGTGCATCTGCCCGGGCCGCATGGGCTATTCGTCCGCCCATTGCTCCAAGGTAAAAATGGGCCTGTTTCAACGCATGGGCCATCAATGCGGTTTCCCAATCGTGATCGTGGAAAAGGAAGATGATGGCGGTCCATTTATCGCTGATGATTTTATTCGTATCTTGAGGATTGGAGAGCTGCGATGCGGGGATTTGATGCGCGCGCAATTCCTCGATCAGCTTTTCATCGGGGCTTAGCACTTCCACGGTCAAATCCATTTGACGGGCCAGTTTCGCTAGCGATGGAACCGATGCCCCATGTCCTATGATCAGCAATTTGGGCTCAGGCCAATGATGGATACACGCCGTCTCTCCGGAGGCTAGTGGCAATTGGATTGAGAACGGTTCCCGCCGCTCAATCCATTGCAGATATTGCGCGCTTAGCTCCGTGCCAGACAGCGGCTGAAAGTGAATGTCCAACCCGCCGCCGCAGGGCAGTTTGATATCAATATAGGGCGAGCCTGAACCAAAACGAACGACGCGCGGCTCGCCTTCTTTATGCGCGTCCAAGGCCTCAGCGACAACGGCATTTTCTATGCATCCGCCTGACAACGAACCTGCGAAATTGCCATCCGCGCTGACGCCCATATGCGTGCCAGGGCCGCGCATTGATGCGCCCTCAACGGCGATGACAGTGACCAGAACCGCTGGCCGCCCAGCGGCGAGGCAGTCATGCATAAAAGTGAAGACGCGCCGGTTGTCCAACGCCCCAATATCCTACTGCGAAAGGGATGAGAGGTAAGCGATGATGGCTGCGCGCTTGTCAGCGTCAGTGACGGCGCCTGCGACCATAGTCGTGCCGGGAACTTTGGCCGAAGGATTGGCTAAGAATGCATCCAGTTCATCGGCGTCCCAGCTCACATCTGAACCAGTCATCGCGCCAGAATAACCGAAGCTATCCAGCGAACCCGCCGCCCGGCCGACCACTCCATTGAGGTTAGGGCCAATGCCAGATGCCGCGCCAGGCTCTACCGAGTGGCAGGCTGAGCAGACGGCAAATGCGGCTTTGCCCGCAGCGACCAGATCGCCGCTTTCCGCAGCGGTGACGTTTTGCGCAGCAGGAGCTTCCGCGCCCGGCTCGCGAATTACGATCTGCTCAACGGGTTCCTGCGATTCAGAACCGCAAGCGGAAAGGCCGAGCGATGCAAGGCCGATGAGTAGGACGAGTGAGGCGTGTTTCATGATGAGGTTTCCTAAGCTCAGGAAAAATGCTTGGCGATAGGCAGGCTGCGTATGCGCTTGCCGGTCGCGGCGAAAACGGCATTGGCCAATGCAGGGGCCGCAGGCGGCAATCCGGGCTCGCCCGCACCGCCCAAATTGTTCGGCGCGCCATTGATGATTTCAACCGCAATCTCGGGCGCGTCATCCATCCGCATCATGTGATAATCGTGGAAGTTGCTCTGCTCCACCGCGCCGTTTTTGATCGTGATCTCATTATGCATTGCAGCGGACAGACCGTAGATAATGCCGCTTTCCATCTGCGCCTTCAGCCCATCAGGGTTCATTGCAAAACCGGCATCGACGCAGCAGAACACTTTTGTGACGCGCGGCTTGTCGCCGGTCATATCCACCTCGGCAATCTCTGCGACGATTGAATTGAACGAGCGCACAATGGCTATGCCGCGGCCATGTCCCTCAGGTAGAGCACCGCCCCAATTGGCCATTTTTGCAACGCCTTCCAGCACTTTCAAATGGCGCGGAGAATTCGCCAATAGTGACCGGCGAAACTCAAACGGATCCTTGCCCGCTGCATGCGCCAGCTCGTCGACGAAGCTTTCAACGAAAAAGCCGTGCTGGCTGTGCGCAACAGACCGCCATGCGCCAATGCGCAATGGGTGCTCGACCTCGGAAGTGCGGACGGAAACATTGGCGATATCGTAGAACTCAACCAGCGGCGCCTCTGCCGGCTCGTCTTCTGTGCAATGCACATTGTTCCAGCAGACCACTTTGCCCTCGGCATCGAGCCCGCCGGTGAACCGACTGATATCGGCAGGGCGGTAAAAATCTTGCGCGGTGTCTTCCTCGCGCGACCAGATCATCTTGATCGGATAGCCGGCCGCTTTGGCAAGGCGCGCGGCTTGATTGGTGTATTCAGGCGTTAGGCGCCGTCCAAAGCCTCCGCCCAAAAACACGCTATGCATGGTGACATCATCGGCATCCAAACCGGCACCTTCTGCCGCGCCATCGCGCGACATGAGCGGAACCTGCGTGCCGGTCCAAATATCGCATTTCCCATCGCGCACCCATGCGGTGCAATTCATCGGCTCCATCGTTGCATGGGCCAGATAAGGGACTTGATATTCTGCCTCCACTTTGTTGGCGGCATCCGCAAAGGCACCAGCTGCATCGCCATAGTCGGCCTTGCTATTGCCGCCAGCATCGCCTGCTTCATCCAGCGCGGATGCAAAATTGGCGAACATTTGCGCGCTATCGAGATCGTCAATCTCGGTCTTAGTGTATGTCGTCTCAATCGCGCCTAGCGCTTGCTGCGCCTGCCAATAGGAATCGGCAATTACGGCGACAAAATCGCCCATGTTGAGGATTTGCAAAACCCCGCCCATGGCCTGTGCGGCAGAGGTTTCTATCGATGCGACCTGCGACCCGACCACAGGACAAGCCTTGATCGCGGCATAGCGCAAATCGCTGCCGTCTGGCCCGCCATCGATCCCGAACATTGCTGTGCCGTCCACCTTCACCGGAATGTCTTTGCGCGGCGCGGGCGTGCCCATCAGCTTAAATTCGCTAATGTCTTTGATTTTTGGCGCGCGGGGCAAATCCTGCTCCGATGCGGGGGCCGCCATCGCTGAATAAAGCGCGCTCTTGCCGCTTTTCGCATGGGTCAGCGTTGCATTTTCAGTGGTGATTTCAGCGGCAGGCACGCCCCATTCCTGCGCCGCCGCCGCGACCAGCATTTCGCGCGCTGCAGCGCCAGCGATCCGCATGCCGTTTTGTCCGGTTGAACGCACAGAGGAGCTTCCGCCGGTAATATAGGCGCTGGCTAGTTTGGCGACCTGAGTGAACAAGCCGTCATAGGTTGGCTCCATAAAGCTGACTGCATTGGGCTTATCAGGCAAAGTGCCGGGCCCAACGAACAGCCGCGCTGCATGCTGCGAGACGTAATTGCCATCGGCTGGCGCATCCATCACGCGGACATTTTCCCAGTTCACATCCATCTCATCGGCCAGCATTTGCGCGATCGTAGAATTGGCGCCTTGGCCCATTTCGCAATGCGGAACGATGGCTGTGACCAAATTGTCAGCGCCGATTTTTACCCAGCTATTGACCAAAGCTTCGCCTTCGCCGCCAGCAACGATTGGTTTGAGCTTGCCCACTGGATTGCCGCTGCGCACGGCAACACCGACGATCAATGCGCCGCCGGCAAGCGCGCCTGCACCGATAAATCCGCGCCGCGTCCATTTGGCAGCTTTGCTGCGCGGCGGCTTGGTGTCTGCCCCCTCGCTCATGTTGCGGCCTCCTCAACCGAGGCTTGCTCAGCGGGAGCCTCACCTGATGCAGGCTCCATGCCAGCCGCGACCTTGATGGCCTGACGAATACGGCCATACATGCCGCAGCGGCAGACATTGCCTTTCATATAAGCGTTGATCTGCTCATCTGTTGGCTGGGGCGTTTCGCGCAATAAAGCGGTGGCCGACATGATTTGACCCGATTGGCAATATCCGCATTGCGGCACTTGCTCGCTGATCCATGCCTGCTGGACATTGGTCAGCGTGCCATCGTCTGCGGCGATCCCTTCGATTGTGGTAATCGCTTTGCCTTCAGCGGCCGATATCGGTGTCGAGCAGCTGCGGATTGGCTGGCCATCCAAGTGAACCGTGCAAGCCCCGCATTGGGCGATGCCGCAACCAAATTTGGTGCCCGTCATCGCTAGCTTTTCGCGCACCACCCACAGGATTGGCATTGCTGGGTCGGCGTCAATCTCTTGCGGCTTACCGTTTACACGAATGCTGACCATTGCTCGAAGTCCTTACTCATCGCAGGAGGCCGCGTTCAGCCTCATAAAGTTTCTTGATGCAACCTAAACGGCTCGCAGGAACAAGCAAGGCTACGGCAAAACCGTGTCCCCAACTTGCCCTACATGCGGAGCCTTAGGATGCAGAATTGGCAACCATATCGCGCTGCAATGTGCGGCCAGCGAGAAGATAGTGCAGCGCAGCCCAACCATAGAGACAGCTGAAGATCACGATAGACCATTGCAACCCGCGCGCCTCTGCGCTGGAACACGCTTCCATTGCACTCAACTGCGTCCCGCCAAGAGCCGACTTCGCCTCAGCGGTGAGAGAAAGCAGCGGCTTGCACGTCTCAAGCGTTAGCCCGAGCGATTGCCCATCAAGGAACATCGTTTTCAACATGGTGGAGAGCACCCCAATCACGGGCGGGCCAAGGCCGTAACCCAGCAAGTTCACCACAAACAGAGTGATCGCCACCGATGTTGCGCGCATCCTGCTGTCGACCACCCCGCCAGAGACAGCATACATGGGCCCGAGGTAGAAATAATGGATCATCGCAGCGATCATCAGCGCTGGAACCGCGAGCCACAGATTGGGCATCAGAAAGCCAAATGCGTAAAGCGGCACAGAAAGCCCCATGCCAATCGCCGGCAGCCATGAAAGTGCATTCGGGTATTTTTGCGACATCTTATCGGCAAGCCAGCCAGAGCTAAACACGCCAATCGCAGCCATCACACCCAAGACTATTCCGTAAAGCAAAGACGCTTCCTGGATCGTTAGCCCGTGGGTTCGTAGCAGGAATGATGTGGTGAACTGGCCGACTCCATACCCTACAAAAGAGGCCAGCGTCGCGCCGAACACAATGTGGCGATAGGCAGGCTTCTTGGCCAAAACAGCCAGCGCTTCTTTGAAACTTGCTTTCTCTAACCCCTGAAGTGCAGCAGGATCAGTGTAGCCGCGCGGCGGTTCTTTGATGGTGCGCCATACGATCAGCGACAAGAGCAGGCCGGGCACTCCGACCACGACAAACGCAACGCGCCAGCCTTCCACTTGGCTCCAATCCAAATCGCCGAACAAAGATCCAAGCCCTATCGAATTGACAAAGGCGCCATATTGCGCGCCCTCCAGACCAGCCAGCTGACCGCCGAAAACCGACGCCAGCATACCGCCAAGCGGAACGCCCAAAGCATAGACGGACACCGCTGTTGCGCGACGTGACGGCTTGAAATAATCAGCAATCAGAGACTGCGCAGGCGGGGTGCAACCGGCCTCACCAATGCTCACGCCGATCCTGAACAGGAACAGCATCATGAACGACATCGCAAAGCCGCAAAGGGCGGTAAACAGGCTCCAAACAGCTACCGCTGCGGTGATGATGAGCACGCGGTTATACCGCTCTGCACCGCGCGCAATCGGTATGCCAATAAAAGTATAAAGCACCGCGAAAGCAGGCCCGCCAAGCAAGCCCATCTGCCAATCTTCAAGCCCAAAGGTGAGCTTAATTGGCTCGGTCAGAATATTGATAATCGTGCGATCGATGAAATTGAAAATATAAACGACGAGCAATGCGCTTAAGACATAAGCGCGGTAGCCGGGCGTTCCAAAACCTTCAGATGCAGGAGGCGAGTGTGTAGGTGCATCCATCGCTGCGTCGGCCATCAATTTCTCCCATCGCCCCTCTGCCAAAGCCGCGACAAGTGTTTCCTAGTCTCGGCACTGGGGGACTTTTTTAATTGTTGGCGTCACCATCTGCGCATTTGAACCTCAGGTAAAGCCCTATGACGTTGCGGCTGGAAGTCTGCGAGTGGATCAGTCACTGACCTCCTGCTGAAACTGGGATGCTTGCAGGTCGTCTGGTTGGAGCCGGTCAGCTTGGAAGAGCCGTTGGTCCGCAAGCGACCTAATAGCAGTCATTGTGACCGCGTAAACAAGCAAGCTAATGCTGCTACTTGTTGCGGTTAAAGAGCGCTCTTGCGCTCCGCTTAAAACGTTGCCAGCGGGTGAGAGGAACGCGGCGTTGCGCAGTTTGTGCAGCCAATTCGGCAAAGCGGCGTGATGACGGGTTGGTGACTTGGCCGCTGCCAATCGGAGCTGCGCCTGCTCTCTCCGCTCCGCGCGAGGCTGGCGTTGTGCGGCGATGTCACCCTGCTTAGCTCTCCACCCCAACCCAGCAGTGAAAAGCTCATATGAAAATGGTAACAGCGCATCCCGCAGAAACGATGAAATGCGTGGCAATTGATATTGGATTGTTTCAGGGGTGTGTGGCGGAGCTGTCAGTCTAATCGTAACTTGTCTTCGATTGGCGCAAGATACCTTTCCCCGCTACGTTCTCAAGCCATAAAGTTTTGCGACTCAGCCGCTGCGGCTGAGCGGGAAGTCTTGTAAGTCTGTCTGTCGATTAGATGGCGCTAGGAGTTGAAGTGGTTGTGGATGTTGGCGTGAACTGATGCGAACTTATGCAGTGATTTCATTCGCCGGAAGCGCTGCATGACGCGCTCTTTTCGTCGAAACGGAAGGTGACTGTTTTCCGCTCGAATGTTTCACATTCGTGATCGACCGCGCGCCATATATAGTGGGTGTCGTCATTGAGTTTCACAAAAACCTCATCGACGTGCCGGCGCCAATTTCGAAAGCTAAGAGGAAAACGGATTTACATCATTACAACCAATCGGATGACCTCAGGCGAGGAGTAGAAATATCGGAATAGGCTGACTGGTTTCTTGCTTCGGGGCGTGGTCTCTGCCCCACCCAGTCGTTGTCAGACTTCAATCAGGTACACTTAGTCTGACAACACCGTATTGCGCTTCTCGACCTGGACGGGATAGGCTCCAATCCAGCTCATATTACTAAGCGGTTCGATTGTATCGAGCGTATTGGGCACCAGACTGTTGGCGTTGGCACCAGGGTTGGATTCAGCGACCCGCATCGCCGCTCGCCCTGCGCCATATCCATGCGACATGGAAACGGCGCCTGCTCGCAAGCCATCATCAATGCGCAGCTTGGCTTGAATTTCGCCGTACTTGTTGAACACACGCACAATCTCGCCATTGGTCAGGCTGCGGCTTTTCGCATCCTCGGCCGACATATGCAGCGGGTTGATGCTTTGAGCGCCGCGGCGGAACTTCTGCACATTTGCAAACCATGTGTTGTGCATATGGGGCGTCCGCATCGAGATCATTTTCAAAGTCTCATCGGGTTCGTTTAGCAGCTCCGTAAAAATGGCTTCGCATCGATCGAACAGCCCAGCCTGTTCAAACTCAGGAGGATAGCAATGCACCTTACCATCCTCGTGCTTCAAGCATTTTTGATAGAGTGCGTCATAGGGTGCTGGTTCGATCTTCTGCATCTGGTGCGGCAGATCTTTAAGCGTGTCGATACTGAGGCCGCTAGCCCCAAGTATCTGGTTGATGATCGCCCAACCGTCTTGATCATCGCCCGGGTAAACTCCCATACGTTTGGCGATATCTAGCAGAATACTAAAGTCATGTCGGCGCTCATGCTGCGGAGCGACAACAGCATCGGTGAATTGCGCGTAAGGCTCGATCTGCATACCGTTGCTGACCAAGTTGATATCCGCCCGCTCCAGAAAGTCGGTTGCCGGCAGAACATAGTCGCACATCGCAGCCGTGGCGTTGGGAAGAATGTCGAGCGCGACCATCAGATCGAGCTTTTGAACAGCGCTACGAAATTTCTCTTCGCCGCCGCAGCTCATCACAGGGTTTCCAGCAAGGCTAATGAATGCCTTAATGTCTCCAGCTGCGATCAGATCGGGTAATGCCGCTGCGGGCAAGGGAATTGTGCCAGGCATCGTATAGCTCAGTTGGCCAAGCGAGGTGTCTACCTTAATATTGTTGACCGGGACGGGTTGATAAAATTCTGCAAAACCGGTGGGCTTGTACATGCCGCCCTTCTTGCCAAGGTTGCCCGTTGCAAAGACGATCATATCCGCGAGCCACGCAGCAAGCACGCCTTGGCGCCCTTGATTGACGCCGACAGAAATATAGATGCCGGCTCCATCAGCGGCGATAAAACTGCGCGCCGTGCTGGTGATCTGCTCGGGGCTGATACCGGTCACTTTGCTAACCCGTTCCGCGGGATAGCGCGCTGCAAATTCGAGCACGCGTTCGAAGCCGGAGCCCCATTTTTCCAGCGTAGCATTATCAATACCGCCCAATTGGTGAATTTCATGCAGCAAGGAGGCCAGGAAAAAGGCATCGGTACCCGGTTTAATCAGCAGAGTATCGCCGGTCTCGCTCGTGGACGATTCGGTTGCGCGCGGGTTCACGAAAAGGATCTTGCCCCCGCGATCCTTGATATCGGCCATAGTCTGACCGGAATCGTTCTTGGTCGACATGACGGTCCATTTGGACACTTTGGGATTGGATCCCATGCACAGCAAAAATTCGGTGTTCGGCAGGTCAGGCACCATTACAGCATTGGTGCCGTAGATGGCGGCTGCCGATACCATCCGGTTGGACATGTCCTGCGTATTGGCAGAAAATACCATCTGCGTTCCCAGCATTTTGGCGAAGGCTCCGCCATAAACCATCCCGCGCGAGTTGAAGACCCCAGGATTGCCCGCGAAAACCGCGACCGAATTGGGGCCATGCTCAGCGATAATGTCCTTGAGCCTATCAGCGATATCCTGAGACGCATCATCCCAGCTCACTGGTTCGAAACTGCCTAGCTCACTGCGATCCGGGTTGGTGCGCTTAAGCGGCCGGTTCAACCGATCCGGGTCATTGTGAATTTCGGTGTAGGAAAGCCCCTTATGGCATGCGACACCGCCACTGGGATGATCGAAGTTAGGTTCGAGCGCGATAACATCGCCGTCCGCGCTGACTTTCGCCTTGAGCGGACAATTTGGTTCGCAAATGCGACAAAAGGTTCGGACTGTTTTTTCCATTTGTGGCTCGATCCATTTCAGTTTTCGTATTGGCTTAAGCGGTTAGCTCGTCGCCATTTGAAGGAGTTCATTCCATGAAGAGATTTTCACACGTGGTCTCTCCTGATCGGCGCCATTGGTGCGTTCGGCCATGTCGATGCGCCTCCAATCATCTGTTGCGACCCAATCCGATTTGCGCTGCTTGAGGAGCGCTTCCAGGCCTTCTATTTCCGGGGCGCTGCGCTCCAAACGGCCAGCCTTCGCATCCTCCAGCAAACAGTGAACGGTTTCCAGCGCGCACTTTTTATTTGTGCCAATAACGCCCTTAGGACCGCGCTTGATCCAGCCGGTTACATACACGCCTGAAGAGGCCGCATTGGGATCAATCACTCGTCCGTGCTCATTCGGGATGGTGCAGCGCGCGTCATCGAACGGCAATCCAAGAACCGCTGCCCCGCGATAACCGACGCAGCGCAGGACTAGGCCGGTTTCAATGGTGTTTGCCTGCTCTCCAGAAGCGGTCTTCGTTATAGTCTTAAGACCAGCGACCTTAGCGCCGCCTGATATTGCGACTGGCGCTGTCATGAACCGCAAAATGATGCGCTTCTCTTGGAGACCAGACGGAGCCTCGGCAAGCTGCTTGAGCGTTTTCAGCTTGCGGCGCACATTCCAAACCGGCTGCTCTGACAGACCGTCAAAATCTACGCCTTCGACCTCAACGTCAATGCCTTCCAGATCCGCGAATTCTTCAATTTCGGGATTGTTGAAAGCGGCGTGTTCAGGCCCGCGGCGCCCTAGAATGATGACTTCTTCAATTGCGCTGCGTGTCAAAGCTGCAAGCGCGTGATCGGCTATTTCGGTCTGGCTCAAATTGCGCGGCCCAAGCGTCAATATCCGCGCGACATCCAGAGCCACATTTCCATTGCCGATAATGACGGCGCGCTTGCCGCTCAGATCAAAGCGGAGGTCTCGAAAGTCGGGATGACCATTGTACCAGCCGACAAAATCGCGCGCGGAATGGCTGCCAGGAAGATCTTCGCCCGGAATTCCCAGAGACACATCATCGCTCGCCCCAACCGCGTAAATCACTGCATCATAACGAGCATCGAGGTCTTCATGTGTTATGTCTGTCCCAAGCTCGACATTGCCGAAAAAGCGGACACGCGGGTGATCAAGATAGAAGTCGAACAGCCGGTCGATCACCAACTTCTTTTCTGGATGATCTGGAGCCACGCCTGCTCTCACAAGCCCAAACGGTGTTGGCAGCCTGTCAATCAAATCAATATTCACGGTGACATCATGCTGGTGGAGCAGGTGGCCGGCCGCATAAAGCCCGGCAGGCCCCGCTCCAACTATCGCAACGCGCAGATCATTGGCACTCATCAAGCAGGCTCTTTGTTCGTTGCAGCATCGCGCGCTTGCTCAAAATATTCTGCGTTCACACCGGCATAATGCGCCCATTTTTCGGGAAGCAGCTCTTTCTTGTAGATTGCGGAAACTGGGCAAGCTTCCACGCAGGCTCCGCAATTTATGCAAGCGGCTGGATCGATATAAAGCTGTTCAGCGCTATCGAACTCTGCGCTATGCGGACCGGGACTTATGCAATCGACCGGACACACCTCGAGGCACGAATAATCCGCCACGCACGGTGCAGCGATCACAAACGCCATAATCCTCTCCTTTAAGCATGAATGTAGGAACCCAAAATGCTATATAACATAGCAATGTTTGTGGGGCTAGTGCCGATGTTGAGACTGCATTTGGACTGCTGCTTTCGTTCGGATGTCACGCAAAAACTATGGTGTTAAAAACGCCTGTTGGTGCTGTGAGACCTACGATGCATTTGCGGACGTTGTGGCTAACGGTCATTTGGCCGCGATGAGTGGTTCTTAAGCAAGGTTGGTCCGCATTGCCTATTCGACCGATAGCGTCGCAACAGTGCGATCATTGGCATTTTCTTTGGAGCGGTCATAGCTCACCTCCGTATCGATAAGCTCCTGCGTTTCGTTTATTCTGCCAAAATTTCGAATTAAACGAACTGTCGCGCGCTCAGGGCCGTTGGGATTGATACGATCTCCTGAATAACCGTGTATTCTTACCTTGTATTGGCCGCGTGGCGCGCGCTTCAAGAGATATTCTCCAGGCCCATAGCCAACCTCGGCATGAGCGGACATTTTGCCGCCAATTTCTGTGTTGGGATTTCTATATGAGGCTTGCTCGTTGGTGGGTTCTGTCACCCAAAGATCGACATAGGAAGCAGCATTGGTCCAAGTGCTAACAATGCGAACATCGGTATCGAGAAGGGCGACCAACCGTTCATCAAGTGACCACTTTCCTTTAGCTGCTTCTATCCTTGGAATGAGACTGTTAGCCTCTATGAGCGCAGTTGCTTCAATTCCGGCATAGCTGGATATAAATTGGTCAAGAGCAACACTTTTCAAAAGCTCAAAAGCGCGTTCCAGATCATCACGCCGATCCTTGCCTGACAAGGTCTTCGCCCGCGTTGCCAGCGCCAAGGCAAGGGCCCGCTTGGGCTGTGGGCGATAATCTGTCGTGACCGCCAAAGCTTCGTAGAGTGCAATCGCGGCATCATGTTCGCCATCGCGATGGAGCCGGAAAGCTACAATTAAACGCGTTTCATCATCGCTGGTGGGTAAGTCGAGCGCCGACATAAGCAATTGGCGCGCAAGGGCAGTTTCACCGCGCAGACGGAACCATTCCGATACATCCAGATAAAACGCTGGCAATGCCCCAAACGTCTTTTCTTGCTGCGCCAAAATGGTAAGTCGTTGATCCTCGGTGGCTGCATCCAAGGCCGCGAGATAAGGCTGGTCGGACAGCACATCTTCCAGTGTGATGCCAACTTCCTTGCCAATCAAATCTTCAGCGGAAATCGCCGTCACGGCCAATGCGCTTTACAGGGAAGATCACAGCACAAAGCGGCTCGCTCTTTCCCATCGCTAAATACCGCATGCTCCGCATCGGCTAGCTATTGGCAAAGGTGACAGGGTGTAACCTTTGCCACCTTGCTTAGCCCTCTGATCCCAACACAGCAGTGAAAAGCTCATATGGCAATCATCACACCACTTCCCGCATGAACGATGAAATGCGCGGCGATTAATACTGGACTGTTTTAGGGGGAGTGGCGGCGCTGTCAGTCTAATCGCAACTTGTCTCTGGCTGAAGGAGCATCCCCTATCGTCTCGTGGCAGACATCGATCCCGCATTCAGCCAGCCTAATCTTCTACATTCCGCAAACTGAGTGGAAACCAGACACACATCATGACAACGAGCCAGATAACTTCTGGAGATGAATTAAAATGGCGAGATGAATCAGGTCATTTCTTGGGTTTATCAGCGTGGCCAATAGCTCATTTGGCGAAGTAGCCCTTATCAGCTCTCCCTTAGAACCGAACAAAATTAACCTCTCAACCTTGGGCATTAACAGCCCGAATAACTCCGCGGATTTCGGCTAGGCCCTTCATCCGGCCAATCGCTGAGTAGCCGGGGTTTGTGGACTTGCTGATATCGCCCAGCATCAAATGGCCGTGATCGGGCCGAATGAATATCTCGCGTCCCGATGCGCTTTCATTCTCGGCTAGATTGCGGATCACTGCGACCATATCAATGTCGCTATCAAGATGGCTGGCCTCAAAGAATGAGCGCTGCTCCGCCGGATCACGCGTCACACCGCGAAGGTGGGCAAAGAATATGCGGTCGCGAAACTGCCGTGCCATTTGCGGCAGATCATTGTCAGCGCGGCTGCCATAAGTCCCAACACATAAGGTGATACCGTTGCAGGGACTGGGCGCTGCTTCGAACAATTGATCAAGATCATCGGGCGTGCAGTTAACGCGCGGCAGGCCAAACATATCCCATGGCGGATCATCGGGATGGATCGCCAACTTCACATCGAGCTTCTCCGCCGCTGGCAAAACGCGCGCTAAAAACGCGACAAGATTGGCGCGCAGAGCAGCGTGATCCATATGCGCATAACGGGCCAAGGCGGCGCGAAAATCAGCCAGCGAATAGGCATCCGTCATCCGGCCAGGCAGGCCTGCGATAATCGTCTCGGTTAGCTTGGCCTGCTCATCGGTATCCATGCTGCTATGGACGCTTTTGGCCCGCGCAAGCTCGGCGTCAGAGTAATCAGCCTCGGCCCCTTTGCGCTTCAGGATGAACAGATCAAAGGCTGCAAAGCGGTCTTGATCGAAGCGCAAGGCATAGACGCCGCTGGGCAATTGATAGCGCAAATCTGTGCGCGTCCAATCAATGACCGGCATGAAATTATAGCAGATGGTTTTAATGCCCTCTGCCGCCAAGTTTTCCATGCTTTCGATCCAAGCATCAACGTATTTAGCGTGCCCGGGCGCAGCCAATTTAATATCGTCATGGACCGGAATACTCTCCACCACCGTCCAATGCAGCGGGGTCATCGTGGCATTATCCGCCTCGACCAATGCGCGGTGCGCTGCGATCTGGTCACGCGGCCAAGCATCGCCAATCGGAATATCGTGCAAGGCGCTAACAATATCTGTCGCGCCGGTCTGCCGGATTTCGATCAGGCTAACGGGATCATTTGGGCCAAACCAACGCCAAGATTCGCGCATTTTGCATCCCCTTCCCTTAAGCTTCCAGCATGGCCATCAGGCCGCCAAAACCCATATAGCCGGTGACGAGTGAAAACAGGAATATGCCAATCAAGCCGGCATTGCTGAGCATTGTGTTGCGGTGCCCGCCCATCAAATCCGCGCGATTGCCAAGGTAGAGGATACAGGCGACCGTCACCGGCAGCAGCACGACATTAAAGGCCTGCGAGAGGATAAGCACGAACACCGGCCGCGCATCAAACAATGGCACGACAAGACCCAGCAGCGAGATTGCAAATACGAAGATACGGTATTTTGGCAGAGTCATATCGCGCGGGCTTCCGCGATAATCGCACAGGAGCCACGGGATCATCAAAAGGTTTGGGAATTGGGAGGATACGCCCGCTGCAATGATGCCAATGGCGAAGATCGACACGGCCAGCGGCCCCGCTAAAGGCTCCAACAAGCCGATCATTTGCGATGCGGAGTCCAGCCCAATGCCTTCTACAAACAGGCTGCCCGCTGCCGCTGCCATAATCGATGCGCTGATCACGAACATCATAATCGCTGCAAAAGCAGCATCGCGGCGCTGCTGCTTGTCATGGGCGATTGTCCAGCCCGCCTCCTTCACCAAGGTCGTGCGGATGATAAACAGGCCAGAGAAGATCGTTGTGCCCACCATGGAGGCGATCAGCAGCAATGGGCCCGTTTCGCTTGAGGCGACCTCAGGCACGGACGGTATCAGCCCCGCAGCCATATCGCCCACCGGCGGCATGAGGATGAAGAAATTGAGCACAAAGCACGCCGCCATAATCGCGACGATTACCGCCAGTGTGCGCTCAAAAACCTGCGTCTTACCGCTCCAGAAAATGAAATAGGTAACCGCGCAGAAAAACGCCGCCCAATAGATCGGCGCGATACCGCCTGCGATCATTGTCTTCGACCATTCGTAGCTGATCTCCGCCACGATCCCCATCACGCCCATTACGCTGCCGCAAACGCCCACGCCCAGCGCAGCGATGAAGAACATGCCAATGGCAGGATGGATATGCTTGCGGAAAGCTTCCAGCGCGGTCTCGCCCGTCACCAGAGTGTAACGCCCGTAACTCGCAATCATCAGATAGGTCGCCGCGCAGGATATGAGCACAGTCCACAAAAGGCTCATGCCGTAATTGGCGCCAGCGGCCGCCATGGTGGTCACAGAGCCTGTGCCGATATTAAAGCCCAGCAGGAAAATACCGGGCAGGAATAATGCCAGCTTGGCCCTCCAGCCCGATGGAGCCGCCTGAACTGTCATGACGGCTCCGTATCGTGGTTGGAAGAAACTGTGGCCACTATCTTTGCACGCGGCCTGATCCGTCGCCGCTCATCAGTTTTTCAACTTCGGGAACGGTGACGCGGTTAAAGTCGCCAAGGATAGTGTGTTTCAGCGCGCTAGCCGCAACCGCAAACTCTAGGCTTTGCTGGCGGTCATCATAG
>JBDVRS010000002.1:0-52027 GCA_039967435.1 Marinomonas sp. | reverse complement strand
CGTTTGCAACACCGCCGATTGCAATGTCAAAGCTATTGGTCGTTGCCGCGCCCACGCCTAATGCAAGAGATGCGCCGCCCACTGCATTGGTATCGGTACCGATTGCGGTTGACTGGAACCCTGTGGCTTGCGCGCCAAGAGCATTGGCATCTGTACCATTGCCGCCAAGCGCAACTGCGCCAGTGTTGGTTGCATCGCTTTCATTGCCGATCGCTATGCTATTGGAGCCAGAAGCCGCACTGTTAAAACCCAGCGCCATTGCGTCAGCCGTGCTTGCATTGGCGCCATTGCCCAGCGCCGTAGTTCGGTCGCCCACAGCCCGCGTTATAACATTTGCACCTGCGCTATCGGCATCACCGCCTACCGCCACAGCGCCAATACCATCGGCCACTACGGAATTACCAATTGCGAGCGTGCCGGGGCCGCGCGCGACTGCTGAATCGCCCAGCGCCGTGGCCCCGTCGCCATCTGTATTCTCTGGATCAGCGATAGCGCTATTACCGCAAGCGACGGACTCGCTATCGGCCTGATCATCTGCTCCGCCATCGGTGTCTGTAAGGGCATCAACAACGCCATCATTGTCGGTATCGAGCAGACATGTATCGGCCTGCGCCTCTTGCGGAGCGGCCAGCATTGAGGCCACAGCACCAAGGGCGACGGCTGTCATCAGATAGTTACGCATAATATTTCCCCTTTTGGATCGCACATTGTGCAGCCGTAATAGGGGTCAGCATTGTTGTGACGCCATACCGCGATCACGGTATGGCGCTTTACCGCTTTTGAGGTATCAAGGGACGCAATGGCCTTTTTGAAAGGAGCCGCTGCACTATGATCCGCGTCGCCATCATTGAAGATGATCCAGCCATGCGCGAGCTGTTTTCCAGCGCGGTTAGTGCTTGCGAGGATATGATCCTGTCTGGCTCTGCAGAGAATTACGCCGCGGCATCGGGCATGATCAATGCGGGCGGATATGACGTTTTGCTGTGCGATTTGGGCCTGCCAGACGGCAATGGCGCAGACCTCATCCGCGAAGAGGTCTTAACTGGCCGCGACACTGACATTCTAGTGATCACCATCTTTGCCAATCAGTCCAAGGTTTTGGACGCGGTGCGAGCCGGTGCGCGCGGGTATCTGCTCAAAGACGAACGGATCGAGGATTGCATCGAGGCAATCCGCAACATCCGCTCTGGCGGCTCCCCCATTAGCCCGATGATCGCGCGGCAATTGCTCGGTGAGATTAAACCTGATCCTGCAAAGCCTGCTGTGCCCATGGCATCGCCCTTGTCAGAGCGCGAATATGAAGTGCTTAACCTGCTGGCGCGCGGATTTTCCAATTCAGAATGCGCCGATATTCTAAGCGTCTCTGCGCATACCGTTGGAACCCACGTCAAAAACATCTATCGCAAGCTGGAGGTCAACAGCCGAGCGGAGGCATTGTTTGAAGCATCCTCGCAAGGTTTACTTGAGCGCGAATAAGATCAATATGCCCGCCATGGCTATGCGGCTTGCCCCGTTCTTATTTACGTTCTTTTTGGCGTTGTTTTTGTGTGCGTTTTTTGCGCTGCCAAGCGCTGTCTCTGCGCAGTCTGCAGAAGCATATACTACCAAACAGACCCCAACAGGGCCAATCATTGAATTCACCGAAGGCGACTTTATCCTCGCCGATGGCATACAGTTTCCTGATGAGGGTTGGGAGACATTGTCCAATCCGGCGCTTTACCGAATAAGCGAAACCAAATGGCGGATTGGCGACACTCACAGTCTGACAGGCCGGTTCCGGTTTGACCGCAGCACGCTAGGCTCCGGGCCACTGGCGCTCCACACGATCAGCACGCGCAATAATATCAGGGTCGACGTCAATGGCACCGAAGTCTTTCGCAATTTTGCGCAGGCATCGGATCAGATGAACACATGGTATCGGCCTATCCTCATCCCGCTTCCAGATGATGTTCTAAAGCCCGGCGAAAATGAGATAGCCTTTCGGGTCTATTCAGAGGAATCTTTAGGGGTTGGCCGCGTTCAAATTGGCCCCCAGGCCGCTCTGCAATCCTATCACAACACCAAGTTCTTCTGGCAAATTACAGCGCCCGCCACCGCCAATTTTGCGATGGTCTTTATTGGCATGCTGGTCTTCCTGTTTTGGCTGGGCCGCCGGCAAGAGATTGAGCTGCTGTGGCTGTCGACATCGACTGTCCTGTGGTTCTTACGCAATTACCAATATTATGCGGATAAAGCGCCGTTTGAATTGTCACCATTAGGCATGACGATATTCACGAACCTGCACCTTCATGCATCCTATTTTGCCACAGCGGCGACCGCTGCTTTCTATCTGTGCTTCACAAAAACACCGCATCGCAAAGCCATGATTACCGGCATGTTTGCAGTGGGGATTGTGCTTTCGGTGGTCAGTGCTTTGTTCATAGACACTGGTCTCATTTTATATGTGCCAACATCGCTTATCGTGCTGGGGATTTCGATCCTCGGTTTCGTAAATTTGAAGCGCAATCGCAACATTGAGCATGGCATTCTGGGCTTCACGATGATGGCGACGCCTTTGGCAACATGGTATGATCTTTACGCCGCGATCACATATCAAGGCGACGGCAGCGCCACCTATGCCGCAATTTTTGGGGGACTGCTTTACACCACCGCTTTCATCATATCCTTTGGGAAAAGGGCGATGGATGCGTTTGTTGATCTGGGCAAATCCAATGTTCTGCTAGAGCAAGGGATAGCAGAGGCCCGCGCAGAATTGGCGGCCAGTGAAGCAGCACGGCAAGAATTGTTGGTCGAGCAAACATTGGCAGATGAACGCGGACGCTTGATGCAAGAGATGCATGACGGGATCGGCTCTAATCTCATCACGGCCCTCGCAGTGGCACGCCAGCAAAACCAACCCGAAACGACGATTAAGACGCTCAACCGCGCCTTGAGCGATTTGAAGATTACGGTGGATTCGCTGGAACCGATTGAAGGTGATTTGGTCGCGTTGATCGGCAATCTGCGGCACCGGATGGCCGGCGATCTGCGCGATGCAGGCATCGCTTGCAAATGGGAAGTGGGTGATTGCAAGCCGATTGAATGGCTCGATGCAGCCAATGCTTTGCATGTGCTGCGGATTATGCAGGAGGCGATTGGCAATGTGCTAACCCATTCACAGGCTGATGCGCTCGCGATTGGGTGCAAGGAAAGCAGCCGAAACGGCGTTTTGGGCATAGTGTCCCATGTCAAAGACAATGGCCGCGGCTTTGATGCAGAAGCAATCGAGGGAGAGAGCGGACGCGGAAAAGGCCTGCGCAATATGCAAGCCAGAGCGCAATCGCTTCACGGTTTTCTGGATTACAGTTCCAAACAAGGTGAAGGTTGTTCTGTGAATTTGTGGCTGCCCTACGCGCGATCAATTTGACTGGCAGCGTTCGGGAATTCAGAGGCCCAATTTGGTGTCTGTCTTGACCCAATTTTCCTACAGAGCCAATGCGTGCTATTTTCATGCTGGCGCATTTTAAGCTACGCGTGGGCCTTTGGCCGAAATTGTGCGGCTCTTTATGGGCGCTTTCGGATGTGCCTTATCAACTAACTCGGCCATAATGGCGCAAATCCTGCGATTCGCAGGAAATGGGACCAAATCGGACTGAGGGAGTGCAAACATGGCAAAAGTAACCGGATTGGGCGGCGTGTTTTATGTGGTCAAAGACCCTGCCAAGACCCGCGAATGGTACCGCGAAGTGCTGGGCATTGATGGCGAATATGGCCCGCAGCTCAATTGGGCGGATGAGGCGCATCCCAACCCCTATTCGCTGATCAGCCATTTCAAAGACGATGCTTATCTCAAACCGGGCAACACCGCCTTTATGATCAATTTGCGGGTCGATGATTTAGACGGCATGGTGAAGCAGCTGAAAAAGAAGAAGGTCAAAGTGCTCGATAGCGCGGATGAAGGCTATGGCAAATTTGCTTGGATCCTTGATCCGGACGGCGTGAAGATCGAATTGTGGGAAGCGGTGGCTCAGGAATTACCCGACTAATTGCGCTCAAAAAACCGGCGGTAACCTTAACGAATACGCAGGCCTTTAACCGCGTTTCACCGAGGTGTTTCCTGTTGTAAAGCATGGTTAAAATTAGGGCCATGTTAACCCAACCTATTCCCGCCTAAATTAACTAAGCGCAGCGCATAGGTGTTTTCATGGAAAGCACTTTTCACAATAGCCATCGCGGCATTCGCTCTGCAATTCGTTCAGCCCTTGTTACAGGTTGCGCATTTGCATTGGCCGCATGTGGCGGCGTTGTGCCTCAGGTTAGCGGCGGCAACACTGGCGGTGGCACTGGCGGATACAGCCCGAGCCGAGTGGCCACGCAAGGTTCTGTGAAAGCGCCGATCTCTGCGCCGCGCCCGGTGGCTGTTCGCGGTGGTTCGCGCACTTGCCTTGCTAAGCTTGGCCAAACCGGCACGCAGTTTGAACCGCTGGCAGACCAATATTTCGGCGGTGGATGCTCCAATGTGAACACGGTGAAACTGTCGTCCATCCGCGGTGATAAGGCCGTCTTTGGATTGTCGAATGTTGGTCCGCTGGAATGCGACACGGCATCAACCTTCACCGCTTGGGCGCGCTACGGTGTTGACCGCGCAGCGCAGCAAATCCTTGGCACGCGGCTAGAGCGGATTGAGACAATGGGTACATATTCTTGCCGCAATGTGGCGGGCTCTGCCAAGCGATCCGCCCATGCCACAGCGCAAGCGATTGACGTGTCCGCCTTTGTATTTGCCGATGGCCGCCGGATCAGTTTGGCGGGCGATTGGGATGGTGGAAGCCAGAAAGAACGCCAATTCCTGCGCACAGTGTTCAACAGCGCTTGTAAGCGTTTTGGCACAGTCTTGGGCCCCGATTACAATGCCGCGCACCGTGATCATTTCCATCTTGAGCGCAGCGGCAAAGGCTATTGCCGTTAAGCGGAGAGCCGAGGGCCAAGCGCCCTTTTGCGGGGCCGCCCCACCAAGTGAACGGCCCCGAGGGGGAAGTATAGAAGAGTTCCAAAGGGCTATTCGGGGCGGCAACGCTTATGGTTACCTGCCCCGATTTTAATCAGGGAAAAATTCCCTGATGCGACCCGAATACCCGCAAGCGGTATGGAGAGGTGAGAGGGAGGGAGATCGCCTACCCCATTCCCACTTGCGGACGGGCATCCATTTGCGCCTCCAACTTGAGCCGAACGGCCTCCGCTGCATGGCGCGCACCCAGCTTGGTCATCATATTCGCGCGGTGGATTTCGACCGTGCGCGGGCTGATTTCGAGCTGTCGTGCGATGACTTTATTGCTGGAGCCTTCCGCCAGCCATTCGAGCACTTCGCGTTCGCGCCGTGACAAGTTGGAGATGCGAGTGCGGGCTTCGATCATGCGCTTGCGCGCTTCGCCGAATATCTCCGCCTCGCTTTCAATACGGGTGAGGCAGCGACCGAATTTTTCTGCGTCCAATGGCAGAGCGAGATAATCGAGCGCGCCGCCTTTGATCGCGTCAACAATGCGGCCGGGCCGAGGGGCTTCGTCCACTGCGATTAGCGGGAGCCAAATGCCGAGGCGGCTGAGCCGGTCGAGGATGATGGCAATGCCGCCCGCCTCTGCATCGTCACGGGCAATGATAATCCCCTCTCGCGGCGGGTGGACGGTGAGATCCGACACGTCTGCATAGACTTCCGCGTGGTGGCCCAAATCAAATCCGGTCCGTGCCAACTCTGCCCGCGTACGGCTGGAGCTGTCGATGAAGTGGAGGGGTGTTTTTCTGGTCATGCCCAGTGTTCTGCGCCAATCGTTCCCGCCAATCACGCAGGGTTAGCGCCATTTTGGAGGGAATAGCCGCCAATGCGCTGAGATACGGCGAAATACCCTCGGTAAAATGCTCTAACCGTTTTGGATGCGTTTTCAGAAGGACATGCGCATTTTTAACGGGGCGTTAGTTTTTGCGGGAGTTTTGGCGGGAATTTGGCGCGGTTTTGCAGTGTTTTGGGTGAGACTCGGGCGGTTGGTATTTGGGTTTGGGGGTGGATGTTGTGATTGGAGTTTTGGTGCTTGCGGTGAGTTTAGTACCAAGGGGCGCGCTTCTGTTTGTTTAGCCTCAAACGCCGGCGGGGCCATCCGGCCCCTTAGGCTTTCGCGCCATTAGGCGCGGCGCGCGGTCGCGCTTGCGGTCGGCTAGTCGCCGACCGTGCTCCGCCATCAAGGCACTATGGAAGCGCCAAGCGTCATAGTGTTACACTGCTAGGAGGCGCTGATCGGTCACCGACTAGGTGACCGCAAGGGCGCATGCCCGCCCGAGCTTATGCGAGGAAGCCAAGCAGCGCAGGCGCGCTGCGCCCGGCGCTTGAGGGTCTAAACAAAAACACTCAACATGCGCCGAGAGCCCGCCGCATAGCGCCTTGAACCTTGGTGCTAGCTTATGCCGCGATTGTGAGAATCAAGCGCCTGCGAAGAGAGAAATACTTCACGATTCATCGTTTGGTTCCAATTCTAAAACTTGTCTCCGGCAGTGTGGCATGAAGGGGCAAAGGCGTTCCGACAGGGGGGCGCTCTGACATCGGAATTTTTGAGATCGCACCCTCTGCTGTTCTCAACCACCCCAACCGCTTCTCAATGCCAGTCGTCACAGCCTCATCAGTCACCTGAACAGTAATCCGCTTCAACGCATAGCCCTCACCAAAACTGCTGCTGAGATCATCGGGATCGACCTCCGCTACGCTGGTCGGATCATCCAGATCGCCAAATGTCACCAGCATGGGGTAGCCCGATCGCTCCTCTATCCACGCAACCTTGGGCCAAGTTCTCGGAATTGCGCGTGCTCCCTTCATCGAGCGGATTGCTTTTAACTGGGCTTTGATACGCTCATCACCCTTGCCTCCAACTTCGAGAACGACATGGGGCACAATTTTCGCGGCCCATTGGATTTCACTTTCTGACCGCAGCAGCGCAAAAACTGTTTGCCCGTTCGGCAAGTCAACTGCGGCGGCTTCACCTCGCACTTTAAAGCTCAAAAGGCCGGGTGTCGGAATCGCATTTTCGCTAGCGATATGCGTATCCACCTCAATGACGCTGAAGCCTGATTTAATACCATCAGGTGTATCGACCTCAACTGTCAGTTTGTAACGGTAACTTGGCGTCTCATCGACTATCGAACACCCCGAAAGCACCAACGCCGCGCCCAAAAGCGCCGCGATCCAAACAGGCCATTTCGCCAAACCCAAACCCCTCACCAATCCAATTCCCGCAGCACCGTGCGAATAGCCTCCGGCGCATAGGTAAAGCCGATATGCGTGCAGCGCAGGGCAATCGCTCGGTCGCGCTCGGCCGCTGTGCCGCAGGCGCTGCGCGGGGCGATCATTCCGTCGCGCGGGCTCCACAGCGCCACCGTCTCGACCGGCGGTTTGGCAGCGATATCGGCCTCCACCGGCGGGTTATCGACGCTATGCCCGGCAATGAAATGATAAGCGCGCCAGACATTATTGCTGCGCGGATCGCCGGAAAAGGGCGAGCCCATTGTGATCACTTTGGCGGTGCAATCGGGCTGGCGCTTGGCAAGCTCGCGCGCGAATAGACCGCCAAGGCTCCAACCCAGCAGAACCAGCGGCTCGCCTGCGCTTTCATGCAGCTGCACCAAGCGTTCCTCGACAATATCCAAGCGCTCTTCGGTCGCGCCCAGATTAAAACCCGTGCCCCAGCGTTTGGGAATATGCCCAGCGCGCGCGATCTGCTTTTCCAAATAGCGCAGACGCGCGGGGTGCGTGGCAAAGCCGGGCATCAGCATAACCGTGCGCGGATGGGCGGCGCGGGTAATGGGAATGCGGCGGAAGGGGCGCATCAGCAGCTGGGGCAGAGCCTCTGCTTCGCCCAGAAAGCGGGTGACATGCGGCCGCGCGACTTCATCACGCTGCGGCCAAGGCTCGGACGCAAGCGCGACGCGGCGCGTGATCTCTTCGCGCGCTTCTTCCGCGGTGGGAATGTTGGGAGGGGTGATGCGGCCAGCCATGGGCTTTCTTATTCACTTTGCCGCGTGAATAATCAATGACGCTGGCCGCACCCAGTATTTGCGCGCGGTTTAGGCCTGGTTTAGGCGGGGCAATCGCCAATGCGTTTTTGCGTGGTGCGCATGACCATTTTGGCATCACCAATTTGCGGCAATTTGCCTTCCATGGTGACTTCCATTTCCATGGTGGTCGCCGTGCCAGAGCCATCCAAAGTGATGCTCATCTCGCCTTGGCCCGCCGCAGAGCAGCTCATCACGGCATCAATATCGCCGCCATCCACTTCAAAGCTTTTGACGGTGCAATCGCCTTGCTGGCTTTCCTTGGCCATTTCCTCAAAGCCCTTGTCGGCCTGTTCCTGCGTGATGCAGAATTTGTTGTCTTGGCTTTTCATCGCGCCTTTCATCATATCGGCCATGCCTTCCGGCGCGCCGGGGATGTCGATGCTGACGAGTTCGGATGAGGCGCTATATTCACCGGCTTGCGGCTTGATATCGGCCTTTTCTACTTCGGCGGCCATTTCTGCAGCGGATACCTCGCCGTCGCCGTCTGCATCTGCTGGTGCATCATCAGAACAGGCCGCGACCAGAGCGCAAACGCTCGCCAAAACTACCAAACGCTTCATATCATATTCCCTTGTTTGTTATGCCCATGGGGTATCTGCGCACGCAGCTATGGGCAAGTCCCCGATGGGATATTGTCGCCTCTTCACAAGTACGGCTTGGTCGCCCATATCATCCCCCATGTCAGAATTGGTGATCAGACGCGGGCTTGAAGAGCCGGAGACGGGCGATGATTTCGTACCGCATAAGCCTGCGCGTCCGGAAAAGAGCATGCCGGGCAAGAAGTTTGAGCTGGTTTCTGATTATTCGCCCGCTGGCGATCAGCCGCGCGCGATTGGCGAGCTGGTTGCAGGCGCGGAGGCAGAGGAGCAGACGCAGACTTTGCTTGGGGTGACTGGCAGCGGCAAAACCTTCACCATGGCGAAAATGATCGAGGAATTGCAGCGCCCTGCCCTGATCCTTGCGCCGAACAAAATCCTCGCCGCGCAATTATACGGCGAGTTTAAAAGCTTCTTCCCGAACAATGCGGTGGAATATTTCGTATCCTATTACGACTATTACCAGCCCGAAGCCTACGTTCCGCGCTCCGACACATATATTGAGAAAGAGTCCAGCGTGAACGAAGCGATTGACCGGATGCGTCATTCGGCCACGCGGTCACTGCTGGAGCGTGATGATGTGATCATCGTGGCCTCTGTGTCCTGCCTATACGGTATCGGCTCGGTTGAGACATATTCGGCGATGATCTTCGACATTAAGAAAGGCGCTGTGGTTGATCAGCGCGAGCTCATTCGCAAGCTGGTGGCGCTGCAATATAAGCGCAATGATACAGCCTTTGCGCGCGGGTGCTTTCGTGTGCGCGGCGACAATCTAGAAATCTTCCCCAGCCATTACGAAGACATGGCATGGCGCATCAGCTTTTTTGGCGATGACATTGAAGCGATTGCAGAATTCGACCCACTGACGGGTAAGACAGGAGCCAGCCTTGAGGTCGTGCGTGTCTACGCCAACAGCCACTATGTCACCCCCGGCCCGACGATGAAGCAGGCATCTGAAGCCATTAAATTTGAGCTGGCAGAGCGACTGAAAGAGCTGGAGGCGGAAGGCAAATTGCTGGAGCATCAACGCCTTGAGCAGCGCACGCATTTCGATTTGGAGATGATTGCTGCAACGGGGTCTTGTGCAGGGATTGAGAATTACTCCCGCTTTCTCACAGGCCGCTTGCCGGGTGAACCGCCGCCGACTTTGTTTGAATATTTGCCCGAAAACGCACTGCTGTTTGTCGATGAAAGCCACCAGACCGTGCCGCAAATTGGCGCCATGTCAAAAGGCGATCACCGCCGCAAAATCACTCTGGCAGAGCATGGCTTTCGCCTGCCGTCCTGCATCGACAATCGCCCGCTGCGCTTCAACGAATGGGACGCCATGCGCCCGCAAACTGTAGCGGTTTCGGCAACGCCCGGCTCTTGGGAAATGGAACAAACCGGCGGCGTTTTTGCTGAGCAAGTCATTCGCCCCACCGGCCTGATCGATCCGCCCGTCACGATCCGTCCGGTTGAGGATCAGGTGCAGGATTGCATCGAACAATGTCGGCAAACCGCAGAGAAAGGCTATCGCACGCTCGTCACCACGCTGACCAAGCGCATGGCCGAAGACCTGACCGAATTTATGCATGAGGCGGGCCTGCGCGTGCGCTATATGCATAGCGATGTGGAGACGCTGGAACGGATTGAATTGATCCGCGATTTGCGGCTCGGTGTCTATGATGTGCTGGTCGGGATTAACTTGCTGCGCGAGGGACTCGATATTCCCGAATGCGGATTGGTTGCAATCCTCGATGCGGACAAGGAAGGCTTTTTGCGCTCTGAGACTTCACTCGTGCAAACGATTGGCCGCGCGGCGCGCAATGTAGAGGGCCATGTCATCCTCTATGCCGACCGGATTACAGGCTCCATGGAGCGCGCCATGGCGGAGACCGACCGGCGGCGCGAAAAGCAGAACGCTTACAATCTTGAACACGGGATCACACCGCAAACAATCAAGCGCGATATCGCCGATATTGTTGCGCACACTGCGGCCCAAGACGGCGTCACCGTCGACACCGGCGATGATGAGAAAAACAACCTCGTCGGCCACAATCTGCGCAGCCATATCGAAGACCTAGAGAAACGCATGCGCACAGCCGCCGCTGATCTTGAATTTGAAGAAGCAGGCCGATTGCGCGATGAAATCCGCCGCTTGGAAGAAGGTGAGCTGGGACTGGGCGATAGCGCGCCGGTTGGCAGCGCAGCCTCCTTGGCGAACAGAGCGCCCAAAGTGGGCCGCAGCGATGCCGGGCGTCCCGGTACGCGCAAGACGAAATATGGTAAAAAACGTACCAAGTTTATGGGCGGGAAACCGTGAAGCGCGCGGTTCTTTGTTTGGCCCTGCCCGTGCTAGCACTGGCGGCCTGCAAACCCCCGCCTAGCGATGAAGCGACCACTGGCCGCGTGTTCTCCGATGCGCCTGATGCACCGCCCACGCCTTTGACTTCGCCCGATAGCGAAGCCGCATTTTGGGCGAATAGCGAGGAGGAAGGCCGCATCATCTACGGCCAAGGCGGCAAGGCTCCCTTGATGGCCATGCAATGCATCGACGAACCCGACGCGCCGCTGCTCCAAGTTACGCGGCTTTCCCCAGCGGACAAAGGCGGCAAAGCGTTCTTCGCGCTGGTCGGCAACAGCCATGTCGCGCGCATTCCAGTGGATGCGACGGAGGTTCCCGGCGGCTTTGTGTGGCAAGGCAGTGCGCGCGCGGATCATCCTGACTTAGAAGCGCTGACCGGCCCAAAGGAAGTCACCGCAACCCTGCCTGGTGCAGGCATGGTCACACTCAATCCGGTTGAGGAAGGCGGGATCAGTCCGGCGAAACTGATCAATGATTGCCGCGCTTTGGCTCTTCCGAAGCCTTCGCTCGATATTCTTGAAGTGGGCGATGAAATTGCTGAAACGAACGAAGCCGAGCCTATGGCTGAGCTTTCTGGGCCCGCTGAATAAGCATATCCGGCGTCAGAACTTGCGGCAGCTGCTCGGCCTCGGCCTCCGGCTCGTACCAAAGATAAAGCGGCACGCCCGCTGCGCCTTGCGATTGCAGGAAATTGGTGATCGCGGGATCGGGCTGCGTCCAATCGGCAACCATTGTGACCACGCCCGCTTTTTCAAAAGCCTTGCGCACTTCCTCGCGTTCAATCGCCACGCTTTCATTGACCTTACAGGTCACGCACCAATCGGCGGTGAACCACACGAACACTGGCCTGCCTGAGGAGCGCGCCTCGGCCAACGCTTCATCGCTAAATTCGAGCGGCGAATGCATAGATTGCGCGGCTGTGTCAGAGGTTTGCGCTGCATAGCTGGCAGGCAGAGCGAAGGCTCCAAAGATCAAGAACGGCGCGGCAATCAGTCCCCATGCAGGCCACGCCATTTTGCCAGCGGCCTGCAATCTTCCGACCACAAAAAACGCCATCACAATGCCTGCGCAAGTGATCAGCGCCATCAGCGCAAAACCGCGTCCGCCCAATTGCACAGTCAGCCAAATCAGCGCGAGCGCAGTCAGCCCCATGGGGATCGCCATGAGGCGGCGGAAACGCTCCATCCACGCGCCCGGCTTGGGCAGCTTCCGGCGCAGAGAAGGGATAAATCCAATGGCGAGAAATGGCAGCGCAAGGCCCAAACCCAATGCCGCGAACAAAAGCAGCGCAGGCATTGGCGGCAATAGCAATGCAGCACCCAAAGCGGCGGCCATAAATGGACCTGTGCAAGGCGTGGCGACGAAGGCTGCGAGCAGGCCAGTGGCAAAGGAACCGCTGCGCCCGTTTTTGCCGGTAAAGGACAATTGCGGCAGCTCAAAAATGCCAGCGAAATTCACTGTGATCGCGACCGCGAGAATGAGCAGCGCAATGACTACGCCGGGCGATTGCAATTGAAACGCCCAACCCACTTGCTCACCGCCAGCGCGTAAAGCCAGCATGACCGCGCCTAAGGCTACGCAGGCCAAAACCACCCCTGCGGTATAGGAAAGCGCATCGCTGCGCGCACTGCTTTGATCGCCACCCGCTTTCGCCAGAGCCAGCGCCTTAATCGAGAGAATCGGAAAAACGCAGGGCATAATGTTGAGGATCAATCCGCCTGCCAGTGCGGCCAGCAATAGCCATGCAAGCGGCGGCGTTTCACTCGCGTCAGTGTTGATTATTCGAGTGCCTCCGCTGGGCACGTCGCCAGCTTGCGCCACAAACCGCACACCCATCCCATTCGACAGCGAAACGATACCGGACACTTCGCCAAGTGGCTCAGCATCCTCTCCGCCCGGCCAGCTCGACAAGGGGATTTCTACCGTCACCACATCGCCATTGCGGCGGAAAATTTGCGCTGCATTATACTTCACCAATTGCGTGTTGGCGATGAAGACATGCGGGTCATTGAGAGCGGCCGATGCGGGCAAGGGAATCGCAAGCTTAAGCTTGGTACCCTCTATGCTGTAGCGCGCATCCGCATCGAGCAAAGGCGCGATCTGCGCGCGCCATTTGAGAAATTGACTGGGCGATTGTGTCGGCGGCTTCGCGATCAAAAGCGCATCTTGCGGCACGCAGAGCATATCGGTGCAGGCGAGAAAATTCACAAAGCCTGTTAGCGAACCCAAACCGCTTACATCAGCATCCGCCGGAATTTTCACAGGAATAAGAACGCTATATGCGCCCTTATAAATATGGTTCATCAAGCTGCGCCCTTCACCGATCTCTTGCACGAAACGCTGCGGCACAGGATAAAGCGCCTCGCCTTGGTTCCAACCCTCCGGCAGGTTGAGCTCCAATTGCATACCTAGCCCAGCATCACCCGGGTTCGACCAATATCCATGCCACTCCTCATCGCTGTCTGGATCAGGGGTAAACCGCAGGGCCAGCATCCACTCCTTGCCCGCCACAGGCATGGTTTCGGCATAGAGTTCAACACCGATGTTCTCATCGCCAAACTGCACTTCTTGAGGCGTATCTTGCGCATCGGCTGGTGCGGCAATCAACAGCGCAGCCATCATCAATGCGGTGCATGCAATCAGCCATGCGGATATTGCAGCGCGTGTTTTGCGGAGAGTTCTTGCGTCGATCACTTGTCTACCTCTAGGGCCATGACAAGGTATTCGCAACGCGAAGGGTAATGGTGACAGCGGTGAGCACAAAGAGCGCAGATATGCTGATTTTAGGCGGCGGATTGGTAGGCATGACGCTGGCCTTGGCCGCTGCGCGCAAGGGCTTTTCCAGCCATGTCGTCGACCGCGCAGACCCTGCGGAATTAACCGCCGAGGGTTTTGACGGACGCGCCTCTGCCATTTCCACCGCCAGCTGGAACCTGTTTGAAAATATCGGGATTGCGCCAGCGCTCGAAAGCTTCGCCTCACCTATCGCCAGCATTGCGGTGACCGATCAGATGAAGCCCGGCCGTTTGGATTTTCAGCCCGCACCAGAGGATGGCACATTGGGCCGCATGTTTGCCAACCGGCGTTTGCGCTTGGCTTTGCATGAGGCGGGAGCGGCGGCGCCGCTGATCACATTGCATTCTAAAGCTGACATTACTGAGCGCCACCGTGATGATTACGGCACATCTGTCACGCTGGCCAATGGCACGGTTTTGCGCGCACTATTGATGGTGGCGGCGGAAGGGCGCGGATCGCCCACACGCGATGATGCTGGCATTAAGCTGGCGAAATGGGATTACAGCCACCGCGCAATTATTGCAGGCCTCACCCATGAAAAACCGCATGAGAGTGTGGCGTGGGAGATTTTCTATCCCGCAGGACCATTTGCTCTGCTGCCTATGCAAGATGATGCCGATGGCACGCATAAAAGCGCATTGGTCTGGACCGTGGATGAGAGCGATGCGGCCGGCACGCTGAAACTGTCAGACCGCGCGTTTTTGGCCGAGGTTACAAAGCGCATGGGTGATATGTTTGGCGAAATCACCAGCGTGGGCGCTCGCTCATCTTACCCGCTGGGCTTCCACCACACAGCAAAGATCACAGATACGCGCCTCGCGCTGATCGGTGATGCAGCGCATGGTATCCACCCCATTGCAGGCCAAGGGCTCAATCTGGGTTTACGCGATGTTGGCGCTTTGGTTGAAGTTCTCGATGATGGCCGCAGGATTGGCCTCGATACAGGCGATGCGCAATTGCTGAAACGCTATGAGAACTGGCGCGGGCTCGACAGCTTTATGGTTGCGTTGGCGACAGACGGATTGACGCGATTGTTTGGTGTGCCGGGTAAAGCGGCCTCTGCAGTACGGAGGTTTGGCATGGCGGGCGTAGAGCGTGCGCCGGTGCTGAAGGATTTCTTCATGGACGAAGCGCGCGGCGTTTCCGGCGATTTACCCGAGCTCTTGAAGGCCTAATTCGTCTTTGCTTTAACCGGCTGAACCAGCGGGTTGCCCGCGCCATCATTCATCCGATCTGCATCAATAACGGCCGCCGTTTCGATCGTCTCAAGCGCCTCCATCGCAGCGGCATAGCGCTTTGCATCGGAGATCCAATCGGCGGCTTCTGCTGCACCGGGGAGGTTTTCCACCTCTGCGACAGCAGAGGCATAGCGCCCTGTTTCCAAGAAATAGCGCGCCCGCTCCAGGCGCTTTTCCGGCTGCGGCGATGGCGTGCTTTCGCTGCGAACAGTGAACAAATCGCTGATCTCGCGGCTGAGATTGGCGAAGGATAAGCCTTCATCCGCCTGAGTGATTTTGGGCCCAAGCCCTTCTAGCCGCGCCAATAACCGGTCGAGCCGCACGGGGTCGCGCGAAAAGGCGATGACAGTACTGACAGCATTGGGCCAATTGTCACCAAAACGCAGACGCAATTGATCGGCCAAATAACCAAGCTCTTGATCGCGTTGCAGCGCGCGGCGCGTGGCAAAGGCAATCAATAGGCCCTCAGCGCGCGCGACATTGCTGGCAGCGGCTTGGGCTTGCAGATCTAGACGTGTCAGGCGCTGTTCCGCAGCGGCAAGGCGCGAATCCAGACCGCCCTGCTGCTCCTCTACACGTTCAACCGCCTCGGTTGCTTCTTCAGCGGCTTCGGTCACGGCTTCTTGCGTGCTCGTCGGTTGAGGCACTTTGCCAGCGTTCAGTGTTTCAAGACCCTTGGCAGGAACGGTTTCCGTCGGCGCGGGCGCAGCGATTTCCGGCGCGCCTTCTGCGCGGTCCATCTGCCACATATAGTAACCGACACCGCCTGCGCCAATCGCAAAGCTGGCAAGCGCGGTTAGTAAGATTGGCTTAGTTTGGCCGCTTTTTTTGCGTGATCCAAAACGCGATGACATAAATTGGTTTCTCTTTTTCGGTCCGCAGCGCCGCCACCCGATGGCGCTGATCACTTCAATTGCCACAATTGCTGCGCCAAGGCTAGCAACTCTGCGGTACTGGGGTTTGCGGCAGTATGAACCGCGCGCCAGCCATCGCCTGCTGCCGCGGCAATACGCGGGCCTAATGCGGCGACGGTGACAGCAGAATGCGGCACATTCAGTCGCTCGCATTCAAGCCAGAAATGCGCGGCAGAACTCGCTGAAAACAGCAGGATAATCGCGCCTGCTTTGAGAGTTTCTGCATCACCATAAGAAAGCGGCAAAGCCTCCATCTGGTACACAATCTGCGTATCAAAGGTGATGTGATCCGGCCATGTCAGTGCGACGTGATCCTTACCCGATATTCGCAAGAGACGGCGCGGCGTATCATCCAACGCATCAATAAGGCCCTGCAAACCGCCAGTGCCGATATGGCTGACGGCAAAGCCTGCATCACGCGCAGCCTTTGCGGTTTGCTCGCCCACCGCCATAACCGGCAGTGATTTGAGGGCGTCAAGCTGATTGCCGCCATGCCGAAACGCATTGGCGCTACCTGCCAAAATCGCGTCATAATCTGCAGGTTCAGGGGCTTCCCATTGGCAAGACTTCGCCTGCGACAAAGCAATTCCTGTCACCGACATACCTGTGTCGCGCGCCATTTCCAAAGTCTCGGACAAAGCAGGCCCGGGCCGGATCGCGATGATATTCCTCGTCATGCAGAACCGTTAAAATGCTGCTGGATTTTGGGTGTTGCACGGCTGAGAAGATCGCGAGCAAGCCTAGAGGGAGCATCCGTGTCTTGGGCGTCAAATTCCGCTGCGCCATCCACTCGCTCGGCGCCGTCTCCGCTGAAAATCGACGCTTCTATACTGAGTGTTCCGTCTGAAAATTCGCACAAAACCGCAACCGGACTGTGGCAAGTGCCTCCCAATCCGGCGAGCAATGCGCGCTCTGCCATAAGCTCTAAGCGGGTTGTGAGATCATCCAACGGCTTCAACAAATCTATCGCCTCGCAGCCGGCCATCACCTCAACCACAATTGCGCCTTGGCCTGCGGCGGGAAGAAATTCGCTTGGATCCAGCGCGGTGCCAACATCGCTCTCGCCCAAACGCTCCAAACCGGCGGCGGCCAAAAACGTTGCATCCGCCTCGCCCTCTTCCAATTTTCCGAGCCGCGTTGCGACATTGCCGCGGAACATCACGACGTCCAAATCTGGCCGCAAATGCAGCAGTTGCGCGGCGCGGCGCGGGGCAGATGTGCCGACCCTCGCGCCTTTCCGTAGGTCTGCAATCGACGCAGCGCCGATCAAGCTATCGCGACGGTCGGCTCGCGGAAGCACGGCAGCAAAGGTAAGTTCAGACGGGCGCACAGTCTCAACATCCTTGGCCGAATGCACGGCGGCATCAATCGTGCCATCGGCGAGCCACAGATCCAGCTCTTTCGTCCATAGCGCCTTGCCGCCAATTTCCGCCAAGGGCCGGTCTTGTACCTTATCGCCGCTGGCCTGCACCTCTACCAATTCCACCGCTTCTTCTGGCCATTCATGCGCTGTGCACAGACGCTCGCGCACTTCGCGGGCCTGCGCCATCGCAAGGGGCGAGCGGCGCGTGCCAAGACGGATAATCGGGTATGAAGCGGTGTCAGTTGTCATGGTTTGCTTGCCCTAGCCTCGCAATCGCCTAAGGAAAAGCGTCATGAGCCTCGTATTGGGCATAGAATCTTCCTGCGACGAAACGGCGGTCGCATTGGTCGACACCGGCCGGGTGATCCGTGCCGAGCGCATTGCCAGCCAGATAGAGGAACACGCGCCCTATGGCGGAGTGGTTCCAGAGATCGCCGCACGCGCCCATGCCCAGCGCCTTGCCCCCATGCTGAAGACAGTGATGGATGATGCTGGCGCTGGCCTGCCGGATTGCGATGCGATTGCTGCCACCGCTGGCCCCGGCCTGATTGGCGGTGTGATGGTGGGTCTTGTTAGTGCAAAGGCGCTGGCGATGGCTTCTGACACCCCTTTGCTGGCGATCAACCATTTGGAGGGGCACGCGCTGTCCCCGCGCCTAGCCGATCCAACGCTCGAGTTTCCCTATATGCTGCTGCTGGTATCCGGCGGGCATTGCCAGATTTTGCTGGTTGAAGGTGTGGGCCAATATAAGCGCCTCGCCACAACGATTGACGATGCTTTGGGAGAAGCTTTTGACAAAAGCGCCAAGATCATGGGGCTCGGCTATCCCGGCGGACCTGCGGTGGAGCAATTGGCCTTGCAAGGCGACGCTTCCGCTGTGCCATTGCCGCGCCCGCTCAAGGGATCAAAGGAACCGCATTTCAGCTTTGCGGGCCTCAAAAGCGCTGTCAGCCGCGCGCATCAATCGGGCGAGCACAGCAATGCCGATTTGGCCGCAAGTTTTCAGCAAGCAGCGATTGATTGCCTGCTCGACCGGCTACGCAAAGCGCTGGCTCAGCACTCTGCGCCATCATTGGTTGTGGCCGGCGGGGTAGCCGCCAATCGGGCAATACGCGGGGCATTGGAGGCTTTGGCAGCAGAGCATGACATGCGTTTTTCCGCCCCGCCCCTGGCGCTTTGCACCGACAATGCCGCAATGATTGCATGGGCTGGATGCGAACGGCTGAATATGGGACAATTTGACGCGCTGGATTTTGTCGCCCGCCCGCGTTGGCCGCTTGATCCAGACGCGGAAGCCGCGCGCGGCGCAGGAGTGAAAGCATGAGTTCAACCATCGGCGTTTTGGGCGCAGGCGCATGGGGCACAGCGCTTGCACAAATGCTTGCCAGTGATGGCAGAGACGTTTTGATATGGGCGTTGGAGCCGGAATTGGTCGAAGAGATCAACACCGCCCACACCAACAGCCTCTATTTGCCGTCCGCCAGCCTTGCGCCCACCATCCGCGCATCCAGCGATTTGAACGAGTTTGCGGATATAAACACAGTTCTCGCCGTGACACCGGCGCAGCATTTGGGCCGTGTTTTATCAGGACTTCCAAATGCGCCGCGCGACCTGATCCTTTGCTCCAAAGGCATCGAAGCAGGCACGGGCCGCTTGATGAATGAAGTCGCCAAAGCCGCAGCACCGACCAGCGATATCGCCGTGCTTTCTGGGCCGACATTCGCGCATGAAGTGGCAGCAGGATTGCCGACCGCGGTAACGCTGGCGTGCAGCGGAGGCGAGGCGCAGTGGGACCGGTTATCTCCGCAAATCGCGCGCTCTGCATTCCGCCCTTATTACAGCGATGATGTGACGGGTGCAGAAATTGGCGGCTCGATTAAAAACGTGCTCGCTATCGCTTGCGGCGTGGTGGAGGGATTGGGCCTTGGCCAGAATGCGCGGGCGGCTCTGATCGCGCGCGGATATGCCGAAATGCTGCGTTTTGGTGCAGCGCTGGGCGCACGTTCTGAAACGCTGGCGGGCCTATGCGGATTGGGCGATTTGGTGCTGACGTGCTCAAGCACATCCAGCCGCAATTTCTCGCTTGGCAAGGCACTGGGCGAAGGGCAAAGCGCCGCTGAACTCATGGCTGACCGGCGCACCGTGGCAGAGGGCGCACACACAGCGCCCGTGCTTAACGGTTTGGCTGAAACACGCGGCATTGCCATGCCAATCGTCAGCGCGGTGCACACCATCTTGGAAGGCGCGGAGCCAGCAGGCGTTGTCGCTGCACTTCTCGCAAGACCGCTGACCGCTGAGCAATCTGAGAGCAAGCCCGCTTGAGCAAGCCGCCGATCTCAACGACCGTAACGGGCAATAAATCAGCAGACAGCTCAGCGGCTAGCGGCGCCGATAGCGAAGATCTGCAAGCGATTGCCAAGGGCGGCCGGACCAATGTGATGGGCTTTGTCATGCGCCTGATTGCGCGCATCCCATTTCTGTTGATCGCAGGGCGGCTTTACGGCCTCGATGCAGTGGGGCGATATGCCTATGCTCTGATCCTGATTGAGCTGTTTGCACTCATGTGTTCCCTCGGTGAAAAACGCGGGCTGGCCCAGCGCCTGACGGAGGGCGAAGGGGACGCGACAAACCTCGTTTATGACGGGCTGCTGACCGCCTTCATCCTATCCTGCATCGCTGGATTGGTATTGTTTCTAATGCCTGCACCGCTGTTCCCCAATGGCATGAATAGCGAACTCGACATCTGGCTGGTGGCAGCCATTCCCGCCTTTGCGATGACCGAGATTTTGCTCGCAGCGCAGGCTTACCGCTATGATATTGCGACCACCGTGCGTGCCCGTGCGATTGTGGAGCCATGGACGATTTCCATCATGGTCGGTGTCTTTTTCTTCATCCCTCCAACCAAGGATGCAGGGCTTGCGCTGGCCTTTATCACATCGATTTACGCAGCGTTCTTCACCGCGCTCTGGTCATTCTTGCGCACTTATGGCTTGCCCAAATTATGGAAGCCAAGCTGGCGCTATATGGTCGACATGACGACCCGCGCTTTGCCTTTGGTGGGCGCGGATGCAGTGGAATGGAGCACAAGGCGCGTTGATATCTTTATCCTCGGCCTGTTTGCCTCACCAGCTGCGGTAGCATTCTACTATATGGCGCAGCAAATCGCGAGTCTGCCGCAAAAGCTGAAGACCAGTTTCGAGCCAATTTTGTCGCCCGTAATCACCAAAAATCTGAAGAAAAAGAACTATGGCGCAATCGCTGCGCAGGTTCGCCAAGTCGGCTTTTGGATCATCGCGGTGCAATTGGGCATTGCATTGGCATTGGTCATTCCGGGCGAGGCATTCATGGGATTGATCGGGCCGCAATATGTCGCAGGCACCGGCGCTTTGGCATTTTTGCTCGCCGCAGAAGTGGCTGCAAGCATGGCGGTCGTATCGGAAAGCGTGCTGGTTTATGTCGCCCGTAAGCGCAATTTTCTGATCTCTATCGGTGTGATTGCTCTGCAGGCCGTGCTTACCATAGCGCTGATCCTGCTCGCCGATCATTTGGACATGACCGAACCGTTTAAGGCTGCAGGTGCAGCCATGGCCCTGATGCTGGCATTGGCAGTGAGCAGTCTGGTCAAGGCTCTGTTCCTTAAGAAGCTGCTCAAGGCGCCGGTGAGCAATTGGCGCTGGGCCTTGGTGACGGCCACGGCCCCTGCGGTGGTCGTCGGTTTTCTTGCGACCTTTTTGCCAGAATGGATGGAATTGCTGGTGGGCGTGCCTGCGATTTTGGCGACCTATGGCTATGTCATTTGGAAGCGCGGCTTCGGCGAGGAAGACCGCGTGCTATTCCGCAAGAATATTGGCGGCGACGCGAAAAAGTAACTCATCAGGCAAGCGGCATCCATCAGCCAACCTTTCAGCTTGCGCAACGGCATATTCAGTCGTTGTTCAAGCCTGTTACCAAACATTGCGGCGGGTAACAGGATGGGAGAAGTGGTGATGCGTAATTCGCGGATTTTGATCGGTGCGGCAATTGTTGCCTTGCTGGCAGGCTGTCAGAGCACATCAAACGATACAGCGATGAATGATGCAAGCGCAGGCGACATTGCACAGGCTCCACCACCCCCTCCGCCCCCACCGCCAGCACCGGCCCCGCCCAGCGTTGCATCTGAGCAAGTTGTTGTGTCCGGAGCGAAAGTCCGAAACGGAGCGGCGCGCGCCGGTGTCATGCCGCAGTCGCGTCGCCCAGCGCCTGGCTACATCGGTATTCCGCCTGTTATCGTTCCCAATGATCCGGGCCGTGAACAATATGACGGCAAGGAAGTCTCGCCCGTCAAAATGGTGTCATCAGAGCCTGTCTCCACCTTTTCTGTCGACGTGGACACTGGCGCCTATGCCAATACCCGCCGCTTTTTGACGCAGGGCCGCGTGCCGCCGCGTGCCGCCGTGCGCACAGAGGAAATGATCAATTATTTCCGCTATAATTATCCCAAGCCCGACAATCGCTCGCAGCCTTTCAGCGTGTCTACAGATGTCGCCACAACGCCTTGGAATGACGACACCTATCTGATGCGTATTGGCCTGCGCGGATATGATTTGCCGCGCGCAGAACGCCCCGCTGCCAACCTTGTCTTCTTAATGGATGTGTCAGGCTCCATGGGCAGCCCCGATAAATTGCCGCTGGTAAAAACCGCTCTGGCTGGCCTAGCTGGAGAGCTTGGCAAAAATGACCGCGTTTCTATCGTCGTTTATGCAGGCGCTGCTGGCATGGTGTTGGAGCCAACAAATGACACACGCAAAATTCGCCGCGCGCTCGACAATTTGCGCGCAGGCGGCTCCACCGCTGGTGGAGCGGGCATTAAACTGGCCTATCAAATCGCTGAGGACAATTTCCTCAAAGGCGGCGTCAACCGCGTGATCCTTGCCACCGATGGCGACTTTAACGTTGGCACCTCCAGCCGTGATGCCTTGGTCGATATGGTCAAGGACCGCCGCGACAAAGGCATTACACTGACCACATTGGGCTTTGGCAGCGGCAATTATAATGAAGCAATGATGGAGCAGATCGCCAATCACGGTAATGGTAATTACGCCTATATCGACAGCGCTTTGGAAGCCAAGAAAGTGCTCGGCGATGAAATGAGTTCGACGCTGTTCACCATCGCCAAAGATGTGAAGATACAGGTCGAGTTTAACCCAGCGGTTGTCAGCCAATATCGCCTTGTCGGCTATGAAAATCGGGCGTTACGTGAGCAGGACTTTAACAATGACAAAGTCGATGCCGGTGATATTGGCGCAGGCCATCAGGTCACCGCGATTTACGAGATTGTGCCCGCCGGCAAAAAGGGTTGGATTTCCCCGCGCCGCTATGAGGACAAAGTCTCAGTTGCCGCAGCCGGTCGGATGACAGAGGCAGCGCATGTGAAATTGCGCTATAAGCTTCCAAAATCCGATACATCCAAGTTGATCGATTATGTCGTGACCAATCGCGACATAGCAAACGCCCGCGCCCCGCGCGGCGACTTTGCCTTTGCCGCATCTGTCGCGGCCTATGGGCAGCTATTGCGCGGAGATGAACTGATGAACGGTTTTGATTTTGCCGACGCGGGACGTCTTGCAGGACGTCAGACCGATTATTGGCGGCAGGAATTTCTGCGTCTCAATGATGTCGCCGGATCGTTGAAAGACACAGGGAGCGGAGGCTAGCCCCTTCCCAAGCCTCGCTTTCACCGGCTAAGGATGCGCGCATGAAGAAGCGCATCCTCATCAGTCCCAAGATCGCCATTATTTGCGGTGCATTGGTGGTGAGCATCATCGCGATATTGGGCGCGCGTATGAGTGATGGCGCGTTCGCAGCCGATCTCTCATCCAAGGCCAATGCTGAACTTGCAAGCGTCGGTGCAGGCGCAGTTAAAACGCGTTTTATCACGCGCGGGCGCTGGCCCACTCGTCACCCTGTTTTGTCCGGCGGCGAAGCGCTGGATGAAGGCACAAGGAACAATGCCGCCAAAGCCGTCGGCAGCGTCGCCGGTGTTGGCGGGATTAGCTGGGAAGATGGCAAAATGCTGGCTGTCTCAGGCTTTGCCCCAACCTCCCCCACCCATTGCCAGGACGAGGTGCAAACATTGCTCGCTGCGCGCTCCATCCGCTTTGAGGAATCGCGCAGTGATATTGCCCCGACCTCCGACGCTTTGCTCGACGAAGTCGCCGCGACGCTAAAGCCGTGCCTTGGCTCCATTATCGCTGTGACGGGACACACAGATGCAACCGGCCCAGAGGAAGACAACCTCGCTTTGTCACTGGAACGCGCCCGCGCCGTTGAGACAGCTTTGCGCAAGCGCGGTATTCCGGCCCAAGGCATGCGCGCCCGCGGCCTTGGTTCATCGCGCCCGATTGAAGGCTTCGCACCTGAAGACCCTGGCAATCGCCGGATTGAATTTGCGGTGATCGCCACGACCCCACTGCGTCCGACACCCGTCGATACGCCGGGCCCAAGGTAATAAGGAACAAGCCATGCCAATCTGGTCAGAAGTGCTCGTCCTATCGCTCGCCGCTTATGCTATTGGGCTTGGTGCGGGTTGGTTTATATGGGGACGCAGGCCAGAGGCGGCGCGCATTGCAGATACGCCCGATGGTCCCCATAAAGATGTAGATTTAGAGGAAAGCCCGTGATCATGCCTGAACTCATCCAAGCCTATTGGCCTTATATTCTCATTGCTTTTGTGATTGGAATAGCGGTTGCGTGGTTCGCCTTTGCCGCCAGTCGCAAAACCTCGGTCACGACGATTTCCAAGGATGTGCTGGATGATGACCAAAGCCCTGCTGCGCGCAACCAAGCGCTGATCGATGCGCCTGTCAAAAGCGCGGGCGTAGACGATGTGCCAGCCGCCGAGGCTGAGCCCGCTCCTGTTCCAACACCCACTAAAGCCGCCGATGACCTCACCCAGATCAAAGGCCTTGGCCCCAAGATTGCTGTTATGCTGGGCGAAATGGGCATCACCGACATAGCGCAAATTGCCGCCTGGGATGATGCGGAGATCGCGCGCGTGGATGCCAAGCTTGGCCGCTTCCAAGGGCGCATCACCCGCGACAATTGGGTCGAGCAAGCCAAACATCTAGCACAGGGCGACGCAGATGCCTTTGCCGATAAATTTGGCAATAACGGCTGAAGCTTTTCCTTCCCTAGGCCCGCCTCCTGCCCTAGGCTTGCGCAAAGCTAGGGAGAATAAGTGAATGAGCGAAGCCGTCTATCCGGTGCCTGCAAACTGGGCTGCCAATGCCAAGATCAATGCGGCCAGCTATGCGGAAAAATATGCGCGCTCAATCGGCAATGTGGACGGCTTTTGGCGCGAGGAAGCGCAGCGGATTGATTGGATCCGTCCGTTTGAAACGGTCAAAGACACCTCCTATAACAAAGACGATTTTCATATTCGCTGGTTCGAAGAAGGCCAGCTGAACCTTTGCGCCAATGCGCTTGACCGGCATTTGGATGCGCGCGGTGATCAGGTTGCGATTTACTGGGAGCCGGACACGCCGAGCGAACCAAACCGCACGATAACTTACCGCGAACTGCACGACAGTGTGTGCCGCTTTGCCAATGCGATGAAAGCCCGCGGCGTCAAGAAAGGCGACCGCGTCACCATCTATCTGCCGATGGTTCCAGAGGCTGCTGTGGCCATGCTGGCCTGTGCTCGCATTGGCGCAATCCACTCGGTCGTGTTCGCCGGTTTCTCTCCCGAAGCCCTCGCCGGACGCATCACCGATTGCGGATCAACCATTGTTCTGACCGCTGATGAGGGATTGCGCGGCGGCAAGCCCATTCCCTTGAAAGCCAATGTTGATGCAGCCTGCGAAAAGGCGGACGTCAAAACCGTCATCATGCTGGAGCGTACGGGCAAAGAGGTTCCCATGCATGCGGGCCGCGATGTGACATGGGCCGATGCGATTGCTGACCAATCTGCTGACTGCCCGCCCGAGGTCATGTACGCCGAAGACCCGCTTTTCATCCTCTACACCTCCGGCTCCACCGGTAAGCCCAAAGGCGTGATGCACACCACAGGCGGTTACGGCGTTTGGGCCAGCATGACGCATGAATATGTCTTCGATCACACGCCAGGCCAAGTGTACTGGTGCGCCGCCGACGTGGGCTGGGTCACCGGCCACAGCTATGTCGTCTACGGCCCGCTGATCAATGGAGCCACGCAAGTGATGTTCGAAGGCGTACCAAACTTTCCAGATCACTCGCGGTTCTGGCAAGTGATCGACAAATATAAGGTCGAGATATTCTACGCTGCCCCCACCGCATTGCGCGCGCTAATGCGCGAAGGCGATGAGTTTGTGACGCGGACTGACCGCTCATCATTGCGTCTGCTCGGCAGTGTGGGTGAACCGATCAATCCTGAGGCTTGGGACTGGTATCACCGTGTTGTGGGCGAGCGGCGCTGCCCCATTGTAGACACCTGGTGGCAGACAGAAACGGGCGCGGCGATGATCACGCCTTTGCCCGGTGCAACAGACCTTAAACCAGGCAGCGCGTCCAAACCGATGTTCGGCGTAAAGCCTGCTTTGGTAGATCCTGAAAAGGGCACTATGCTGGAAGGAGCGACATCGGGCGCGCTGATCATCACAGATAGTTGGCCCGGACAAATGCGCACGGTTTACGGCGATCATCAGCGTTTCTTCGACACCTATTTCAGCCAATATCCCGGGTACTATTTCACCGGCGATGGCTGCCGCCGCGACGAGGATGGCTATTATTGGATCACCGGCCGGATCGACGATGTCATCAATGTCTCCGGCCACCGCATGGGCACAGCCGAGGTGGAAAGCGCTCTGGTGGAGCATCCGCTTGTCGCCGAAGCCGCTGTCGTTGGCATGCCCCATGACGTAAAGGGCCAAGGCATTTACGCCTATGTCACGACCAATGCAGGTACGGATGACAGCGATGATTTGCGCGCCGAGCTGGTCAAATGGGTGCGCAAGGAAATCGGTCCGATCGCAACGCCTGATGTGCTGCAATTTGCACCCGGCCTGCCCAAGACCCGCAGCGGCAAAATCATGCGCCGCATCCTTCGCAAAATTGCCGAAAATGATATGAGCAATTTGGGTGATACTTCTACTCTGGCGGATCCCAGTGTTGTCGATGATCTGGTCGAGAATAGGCCGCAGACGTGAGAGCCGTCATGAAGTCTTGCGCTCGCAAACTGAGCCTGCGAGAGGCCATGCAAACAAGTTTCAGGAGTTACTAATTTGGCCGATATGGTGCCTTTCAATTGGGAAGACCCTTTTGACCTCGAAAGCCAGCTGACCGAGGAAGAGCGCATGGTGCGTGATGCCGCCAACGGTTTTGCGCAAAGCGAACTTCAACCCCGCGTGATCGAGGCGTTTAACAATGAAGTCGATGCGCCCGAACTCTTCCCCATGATGGGCAAAGCTGGCCTTTTAGGTGCAACCATTGCGCCGGAATATGGCGGAGCTGGCGCAAGCTATGTGTCCTACGGTTTGATCGCGCGCGAGATTGAGCGTGTCGACAGCGGCTATCGCTCCATGGCCTCCGTGCAATCCAGCCTTGTGATGCATCCGATCAACGCCTTTGGGTCTGAGGAACAAAAGCGCAAATATCTGCCCGGCCTTGCTGCTGGCGAGCTGATCGGATGCTTTGGCCTGACAGAACCCGATGCCGGCAGCGACCCTGCGGGCATGACCACAACGGCGCGCAAAACTCCTGGCGGCTATGTTCTCAATGGCGCGAAAACTTGGATTTCCAATGCGCCTTTTGCCGATGTGTTTGTCGTCTGGGCAAAGTCAGAAGAGCATGGCGGCGGCATTCGCGGCTTTGTCCTTGAGAAGGGGATGAAGGGTCTTTCCGCGCCCAAAATCGAAGGCAAAATGTCCCTGCGCGCCTCCACCACCGGCATGATTATGATGGATGATGTTGAAGTGGGCAAGGATGCTTTGCTGCCCGATGTGCAAGGCTTGAAGGGGCCGTTCGGATGCCTCAACCGCGCGCGTTATGGGATCAGCTGGGGCGCGATGGGCGCAGCGGAGTTCTGCATGCATGCAGCGCGGCAATATGGTCTCGACCGGCAGCAATTCGGGCGTCCGCTGGCTGGGACGCAATTGTTCCAAAAAAAGCTCGCTGACATGCTCACTGATATAGCGCTTGGCCTGCAAGCCTCCTTGCGCGTTGGGCGCCTGATTGATGAAGGCCGATTTGCGCCGGATATGATCAGTGTGGTGAAACGCAATAATGTTGGCAAAGCGTTGGAGATTGCGCGTCATGCCCGCGACATGCATGGCGGCAATGGCATTTCATCAGAGTATCAAGTCATCCGCCACATGGTGAATCTTGAGACGGTGAACACATATGAGGGCACGCATGATGTCCATGCCTTGATCCTTGGGCGCGGAATTACGGGAATCGCTGCGTTTTGATGCGCCTTCACGCCTATTTCCGTAGCTCCACCAGCTACCGCTTGCGGATTGCTTTGGAGCTCAAAGGCCTACCCTATGATTTAGCGACGATTGACCTTCGCACAGGCGCGCAAAAGCAGAGCGATTTCACCGGTCGCAACCCCTTTGCCAGCGTGCCCATGCTGGAGGCGGACGGCCGCGACCGTGTGCAAAGCATGGCGATGCTGGAGTGGCTGGATGAAGCCTATCCGGAAAATCCGTTGCTACCAGCAGACATTGAGGATCGCTATACGGCGCGCGAGCTGGCCTATGCCATTGCGACAGAAATCCATGCGCTCAACAATCTGCAAGTGCTGAAATATCTGCAAGAGCAGCTTGGGCAAACACAAGAAGCGGTCGATGCGTGGTATCATCATTGGCTCGCCCGCACGCTTGGCCCAGTCGAGCACCGGCTTGCAGAAATCGGCACTGACGACTTTCTGCTTGAAGCCCCCAGCCTGTTCGAAATCGTGCTGCTGCCGCAAATCTTCAACGCGCGCAAACTCAGCTATGACATGAGCAAGCACCCACACATGGAACGCATCGAGGCAGCCTGCCTTGCCCTGCCCGCTTTCCAGCGCGCGCATCCTGATAACCAGCCCGACAGCCCGGACTATTCCGGCGCTGCCAATTAACCTCTTAAGGAGACTGACCCTATGAAGCTCGCAACCCTGAATAACGGAACACGCGACGGCAAATTGGTGGTGGTATCCAAGGATTTAACGCGGTGCTGCGCAGCGGGATATATTGCGCCCACTTTGCAAGCAGCGCTCGACGATTGGGAACGTATCGCGCCGCAATTGGAAGTGCTGGCCACAGACGTGGAGCATGAAAGTGTGCCATGTGAACGCTTCCACGAGCGCGAGGCGCATTCACCTTTGCCGCGCGCCTATCAATGGGCCGATGGCAGCGCCTATATCAACCATGTTGAGCTGGTGCGCAAAGCGCGCGGTGCAGAGGTTCCCGACAGTTTTTACTCTGACCCGCTAATGTACCAAGGCGGCAGCGACACATTCCTGCCCCCGCGCGCAGACATACCCTTGGGCGATGAAAGCTGGGGCTGCGATATGGAGGGCGAAATTGCCGTCATCACCGATGATGTGCCGATGGGCGTTTCAGCGGATGATGCCGCGGGCCACATCAAACTGGTCATGCTGGTCAATGACGTAAGCTTGCGCGGGCTTATTCCTGGCGAATTGGCAAAAGGCTTTGGTTTCTTCGCATCCAAGCCTTCCAGCGCATTTTCACCCGTTTGCGTAACCCCTGATGAGCTCGGCGATGCATGGGCAGACAGCCTCGTGCACCTGCCCTTGATGGTCGATTACAACGGCGCACCATTCGGCCGCGCTGAGGCCGCCAAAGACGCAACTTTCAACATGGCGCAGCTTGTCGCCCATGCAGCCCAAACCCGCAATCTGGGCGCAGGCGCAATTGTTGGCTCTGGCACGGTGTCGAACAAAGGCGCGGATGGCGGACCGGGCAAATCGGTATCAGAAGGCGGGCTTGGCTATAGCTGCATCGCAGAAATTCGCATGATTGAAACGATAGCTGACGGCGCGCCCAAAACCGGCTTTATGAAAGCAGGCGACAGCGTACGAATTGAAATGCGCGACAAGGATAACCACTCCATCTTTGGCGCGATTGAACAAAATGTGGTCGCCGTTTGAAGTAAAGAACCTCAAGTAAGGATTAGCTTATGCCTCGTTTGAAACAAGCAGGCCGCGAGGCTGGAAACCCTTACGCAGAACCCATTTTCAACATGCTGTTCGGCGATCGCGATCCGGTCAAAAACCCCGGCACCGCCACTGGTACGCCCGGTGACTGGTGGACGGTTTTCAACATTGTGCCTGATGCTTTCAAACACACCACGCAAGGGTTCCAATTCTACCGCTCGCCAGAACGCACCATAGACCCCAAATTGCGTGAGCTTGGCCAGACCCGCGCAGGCTTTGCCGTGGGCTCGCAATTTGTCTTCTCCCAGCATTGCAAAGCCTGCCGCGATGTTGGTTTGAGCGAAGAGCAGATCACAGCAATCCCTGCATGGGCGGTGGCATCATGCTTCAGCGATATTGAACGCGCCGTACTGGCCTACACTGATGCACTGGTTCTCCAGCATGGACGCGTACCGGACGGCGTTTTTTCCGTCCTAAAGCAGCATCTTTCAGACGAGCAAATCCTAGAGCTCACCTATGTCACTGCGACCTATATGATGCATGCCGTGATGAGCCGCGCGCTGCGCCTAGAATATGATGATGTGGAGGAACGCGTGACCGAAATTCCCGCACCAAAAGGCGGCACAAACAACGACGTCATGGGCATGGTTGACCAGAACAAAGGCAAAGACTGATGGGCTATCACCACCTCGCATTGGCTGCAAAAGACATGAAAGCCACCCACGCATTCTACGAGGATGTCATGGGATTTGAGCTCGTTAAAGTCGAAGTTGCTCCCATTCCCTCTGGCGGTTGGGGTAAGCATTTTTTCTACCGCATTGGCGGCGATGACACATGCTTTATCGCCTTTTGGGAATTGCATGATGGCCCGGGTGCCAGCGACTACATTTTCGACCTCAATAGGGCGGCCAAGCTGCCGCCAATGACCAATCACTATGCTTTTAATGTGAACAACGATGAAGAACTGAATGAATGGCGCATCACATGGCAAAAGGCCGGATTGGCCGTGTTTGAGATCGACCACAATTGGTGCAAATCCATCTATACCACCGATCCAAGCGGCAATGCGGTTGAGTTTTGCCTAACCTCTGGAACGTTTGACGCCAGCACGCGCACACGCGCCTTGGAGGCATTGGACGAGACTGAGTTTAACCCTTCGCCTGCGCCCGCCAAAATCAAAATGTGGAAAGCAGAGCCTGCTTAAACCTCAACAGCGGTGAATGCGGTATCCGCATTGCCCGTATTGGGCGTGTCTTTGGGATCAATGATCACGACTTTAGCCTGACCGTTTTCCGTGCGCGTGCGATGCTCAACACCTTTGGGAACAATCAGCATTTCGCCCGGCGACAGCCTTTGGCTTTGGTCGCGAAAGTCGATCACAAGTTCGCCTTCAAGCACCAGAAATAGCTCGTCATTATCTGGGTGAGAATGCCATGGAAACTCACCCTCTGCGCGCGCGATACGCACTTCATGATCGTTGTAATGGGCGGCAATGCGCGGTTCCCAAACACCGTCAAATTGGCCGAATTTCTCGAGCAAGTTGATTTTCTCAGGCATGGACATTCTCCGGCTGGTTTGTGCAACTTAGCCTATAACGAAAGCCGCTTGATCCGGCAAAGTTCTGCCTCGCACCCAAAGCTGATCCGGCACGACTCTGCAGCCCGTCGTGATACGCTGCGCCAAACCTAGGTGCTCCTACCAAGCGCATCTGCTCAATCGGAAATTTGGCACATCCCTTGCTGTGATGGATTTAGTATTCAGCGCGCACAAAGGAGCCGCCCCATGTATGATCTGGCCGTTGTCGTTCCCGCCCGGCGTGGCAGTTCACGGATTTCTGAGAAGTGCCTTTTGCCCTTTGGCGACCATCGCACTTTGATCGAGTGGAAGCTTTCGCAGCTCAGCAAAGTAATCGAGCCGGAACGGATTTACCTCTCCAGTGAGGATGATGAATTCCTTGAGCTGACAGATCGTTTTGGCGTTTCGCGTCACCGGCGTGACCGCCGGCTTGCAGAGGATCACATTGCCCCGTTTTGCGATGTTATCACCGGCATAGTCCGCGAGATTCCGCACGAGCATATCGCATGGGCGACGGTCGTTTGCCCGCTTATGGCGCCGCAGGAATATGTCGATGCTTTCCGCGCCTATCACAAGCATGTGCTGCGCGGCGACCGTGACAGCCTGCTGTGTGTGAACCGCGCGAAAGACTATTATTGGTCGCATGATGGCGCGTTGAATTATGAGGCAAATCGCCATCATACCATTTCGCAAAAACTGCCCGATTGGTTCAAAGTCACCAATAGCCTATATATGGCACCGCGCGCACAAATCTTGGAACAGGAGTATTTTGTCGGCGAGAACCCGCGCCTATTCCCTCTCTCCAAACTGGCCGGTGTCGATATCGACTATATCGAGGATTACCGCATCGCCCGTGCGCTCTATGCGGTGTATCAAGAGGACGATTTAGACGCTGTCTCCCCCTCATCCAGCATAAATTGGTCGCAATATGACACTGGCTTCATCAGACCGCCGCTACACCCTAGGTGGGACATTGGTGGCGCAGATAGTAGGCGTGTTTCTCATAGGTGAAAACTGGGTCCGAACGGCTGTTTTGAAGCGCAAGGCCAGATGAGGCCAAACGAGGCCGAAGCCGAGACACCCTGCAAACACCGAGGCAAATCCGCTGCAAATCGCGGCGAATGCGCAGGTGAAATTAGATCAAATCACCCAAAGCCAGCTTGAGCGGATCAAGCCATTTTTCAAAAGGCTGCCATGCATTTTGGCCCTTGCGATTGATCGGCTGACGCACTTGCTCGCTGCTGGCTGTCCGAACGGCGCGGTCCGTTTTGTGAAAATCGAGACAAGCCTGCTCAAACGGCAATTCCAAATGATCGAGCATGCGGCGGGTTTGCTCTTCTAGATCATCGAGCACATCCTCATGCGAAACGCGTAGGACTTTGCCCGGCAAAACGCTGTCCCAATGATCCATCAAATCGACGTAATCAGAGTAATAGCGCCCGACCTCGTTAAGGCCGTAAGTGAACTCCTGCCCCTCTGCGAAAAGCTGCTTAAAACCGGAAAAACAGCAATCCATCGGATCGCGGCGGGCATCGATGATTTTGGCATTGGGCAGCATCAGTTGAATGAGCCCGATGTGCCTGAAATTATTCGGCATTTTGTCAATAAAGAACGGCGCATCTTGGCGGTGAAGCCGCGTGCTTTCCATGAAGTCTGCGCCGAATTTGGCAAAGTCATCTGCGCTGAGTTCATGCAGGATTTCAGGGTAGCGCGGCGCGCCCATTGTCCGGCCGCGCAGGCGGTGCGCCAATGCCAGCACATTGGGCAATTCGAGCGTGCCATCAACCTGGCTGTGACTGGCGAGAATTTGCTCCAGCAAAGTCGATCCGGCGCGCGGCAGACCCAGAATAAAAATCGGATCAGGCGACGGATCACCGGCGCCGGAATGCTTGTCAAAAAGCTCAGCCGTGCACAGCTCCTTTTGCCGCGCCAGCTCCTCGGTCATGGCATCGGCGCTATAGCGGGTTTGTGCGCGCTTTAACTCATTGCCTTGCGCATAATATTTGAAGCTAGCCTCATAATCGCCAGCATCCTCATGCGCTTTGCCAAGCGCAAAAGCGATGTGAACGCGGTCCATAAATGCCAGATCGCCGCGCTTAGATTGCGCCTCCATTGCGGCCAATTCATCACTGGAAAAGCGGTATGTTTTAAGGTTCGCCAAAGCATAAAACGCATCACCGTGATCAGGCTTTGCGGCAAAGGCCTTACGGTAATGCGCGACCGCATCATCCTGCTTGCCCATTGTCTTGAGCGCATGGCCCATGCTGGTCAGCGTCGCATGATCTCCGGGCAGTTTTTTGAGCACGCGCTCAAACAATTCAAACGCACCATCATATTCGCCAGTTTGCATATTTTCGATCGCTAGGCGCGATTGGAACAGCGGACTTTCAGGATCGCGGGCATGCAAAGCGGCGGCTTCTTCATGGGCGCGCGCAAATTTCTGGCGGCGGCGCAGCGCATCAATATAATCGAGGCGCAATTGGATATTATCAGGCTCAAACGTCACCGCGCTTTCGAGCAAGAACTCTGCGTCTTCTAAAATCCCCAAATCAACGCCGATGCGCGCAAGTAGCCGCATGCCTTCGACATCTTGCGGATTGGAGCGCAGATAATGCCGGCAAATTTCCTCGGCACGCAATACGCGCCCTTCATGCAGATGATTGGTCACCGCCAGCAATTCTCGCGGCAGGTTTTTTAGCCGGTCAAGTTGAGCGCGGGCGTTACTCGCCGCCTCTGGCTGGCCTAATTCTCCCGCTATCCTAGCCTGCTCGCGCCAGCTGGCATCCAATGCCGGATTGAACCGCGTCGCCTTGGCAAAGGCGGAAAGCGCAGCGGCATTATCACCGCGAGCGAGCGCCAAATGCCCCTCTTCCTGCCAAGCGCGGCCATATTCAGGCATAGCGGCGTGCAATTGCTGCAAGTAGTCGGCAGCGGCGTCTGAATGTTTCAAATAGCGGCATGCGACAGCGGCCATATAGAGCGCTTCGCCATCCTTGGGCTCATCCGCCAAAACACCCTTGGCACACTCCAGCCCCTCAGCAAATTTGCCCGCCTGAAGCGCGCTTTGCGCTGATGCCAATTGTTCTTCGCGTGTCGCCATGGATGATGTCTCTGCCCAAAACAAAAGCGGCGGGCAAGGTTTCCCTCACCCGCCGCCGCTGTTTGATTTCGCTCGTCTTAGTAGTCGAACTTCACCCGCAGACCGATGGTGGTCGGACGGTTCGTGACAATCCGTGCAACGTCATTGCCGAAATTGCCCGAGATTTGCGCGCGTTCATCGGTGAGGTTTTCACCGTAAATTTCCGCGCTCCACATGTCGCCCTTGATACCATAAGCAAGATCGAAGGTGGTGTAGCCATCAAGCTTGATCTTATTGATCTCGATGATGTCGGTGAACTTCGAACCGGAATGCGACACTTGCGGCTGAATGTAAGCCTCAAGATTATCGTTTACATCCCATTCGTAGCGAGCCCGAAGATTGCCTTGGAAGCTTGGCGCAAACGCCAAATCTTCGCCTTGGACAACATCATTGGTCGGGGTCAGAACCTCGGTAATTTCCGTATCGAGGAATGACACCGCACCTGACACCGTAAATCCAGGAAGCGAATATGGCGCGATTGTGAAATCGGCCTCAACGCCCTTAATCTCTGCATTCGCGGCATTATCCGAGAAGAACAAATTGGTGATCGATGGATCGAAGATGGTTGTCTGAAGGTTGGAAATATCAACGTAGAACGCACTACCATTGAGGCGCAATTGACCGTCGATAAGATCCATTTTCCAGCCAAATTCGTAGTTCTTCACTTCGTCTGTTTCCAGCTCGAAAGGAACCACAAAACCGTTCGCACCTGTTGCACCGCCAGGACGGTTCAGCAGGCCAGGACGGAAGCCTTCGGAATATGTCGCATAGAACAATAGATCTTCATTGGGCGTGAGTGTCACGGTCCCTTTGTAGATCAGGCCGCTTGTCTCTGCCTTATCCGGCGCAGCAAGAGCGTTGAACACTTGCGTTGCTTGGCCAAGGCTGAGACCGGCTGCCTGAATATCAGCAATCGACTGACCTTGGTTGAAGGTTTGACGCAAGGCCGCATTACACGAACCAATGAAGGTGAACTGACCATCGCCATCATACAGGTCGGTAATGTTGGTACCAAATGCGTTGGCATCAGTGCCGCCTGAGTTACAGAACGAACCGTTCGCGCTGCCTTCGATATCCACTTTGATATCGTAGTAACGCGCGCCGGCGGTAACCGTCAGCAAGTCAGGAATAATGTCGAAGCTAGCTTCGCCAAAGATACCGTATTGCTTATCTGTACGGCGAATGTCGTTGCGGAAGATTGTCTCTGCCGGAAACGGTCCATCTTCAGTGCGGAACCCGTCTTGTGGGAAGTTTGGCGCAAAGGCACCAAATGGCTGAGCCAAGACATTGCCAGGATAGGCAAAATCAACACGCTCAATCAGTTCAAGATCGGAGAAGAAACCGCCAGCCTGCGCCCGGAAACGCCAGTCAGATGGCGTAGAGAAGCGCAATTCTTGCGTGAAGGTCGTCGTCTTATTGTCTGCATCTGTGTAGAGATTAGGAGCCTGACACGTGCCGCTAGGAGCAGCTGCGCCGGGGTAAGTCACCGAACCATCGCAGATGTAATATGGCAGATACTGACCAACGAACAGATAGTCGGTGTAGTCAGAGCGCTGCTGCGCTGTGCGTTTGGTGTATGCACCGGTGTAGACAACGTCGAGCATGGCAAGGCGGCCTTCGACCGTCCAGCTGGTGTTCGAGAAATCATCTTCCAACGTGTCATCTTCAAAACGCTGAATGTTCAGACCGTCAAGGCCGCCCAATTCTGGGTCAGCAAAGAACACGCCGTCGCTCTCTAGGCTTTGGCTCTGGTGCGAAACGGTGACTTTCCAATCCGGTGTCACTTCCCACAGGCCGCTGATCCGGAAACCGGCATATTGCGTGTCGTTGAAATCTTCTTCGACGCTGTCCTGATTGTCAGCGCGCAAGAATGTCACGGCAGACAGATCGGCACCGGCTTGGAAGCCGCCGCGATTGGCATTGACCGCAAGACCGTTTGAACGAACCGTGCCTGATGGACGGAAACGGCCGCTTTGGCTGACATTCCGCGTACCGCGAACATTGTCGATATAGCCGCCTTGATCGTCGAGATAGACCACGCCTCGCAATGCGATATTGTCTGTGACGGGCACGTTGAGCATTGCCTCGCCCTTATAGCTTTTCTCGCCGCCCTTGGTGAAGGATACGCCAGCAGAGAAGCTAGCGGCAAAACCGGAAAGATCAGGCTTGTTTGTGATCAAGCGAACAACGCCGGCCTGCGAGCTGGCACCAAACAATGTGCCTTGCGGGCCAGAGAGAACTTCGATCCGCTCAAGGTCAGCTGCGTAAACATCAAGGTTACGGCCAGGCTGTGCCAAAGGCTGATCGTTGAGGTAAAGCGCAACGTTTGGCGCAAGACCAGCAACACCGGCAACCGAGAGGTTCGGCGTGGTCGAGGCAAGGCCGCGAATGTAGATGGTGCTTTGACCAGGGCCACTGCCGCCAGCGGTCACTGTTGGCAATTGGTTGAGGTAATCTTCAAAAGTGTCGATGTTCAGCTCGTCGAGCTGTTTCTCGCCAATAGCGGATACCGAAACAGGAACATCCTGCAGGTTTTCGCTGCGCTTTTGCGCGGTAACGATAATATCGCCAACGCCGCCTTCGCGCTCAGCATTTTGTGCGTCAGTTCCGCTATCCTGCGCGGCAGCGGGTGCTGCAACAGCAATAGCAAGCGCGCTGACAGACGCGCCACATACAAATTTAGACATTTATTCCCCCAAGAGGTGTCGGACGGTCGCGAGATCAGAGTGACCTCAGCTATACCAATACTCAAACACCTCTAAGGAGTAGAGGCGGGAGCATTGGGAGCGGCTAACAAGCAGATGGGGTGCTGGCCACCGGCCAAGGGGAGTTTTCCCATATGAATCAAGGGGCGTTGCAGAATAGTGACACCGAAATTCCGCGCTCAAGTACTTAGCGATAAAGGTTCAAATATTCATAACTATAGATCGAATATTTATTTTTATACACGGTAAGGACTTACGATTGCTCAAATGACTGGGAAATATAAAACTTTTATTAAGCGGATCACCGCCTTGCTACTTCACCTATAGTGAATCTATTCAGCTGCCGTTACTTCACCGTCCCATTCCTCGCAGCCCTCTGCTGTTGTTGGGATACCGTGATGCTTCCGGCGCAAATCGTAGATAATGGCCTTTACGATGGCGATCATCATCAATGCGGTGACCACGGAGAAAGGCAAAGCGCCGATAATCATCGTAATACGGATCGCCTCAATCCCGCCAAGGATCAGCATAGAGCCGACCATAAACGCCAATGCCGCGCCCCAGAATAGGATATGGTAGCGGCGCTGCCCCTCAGCCTCGCCCGCCCCATTGATCGTATTGATGATCAGGATTGCGCTATCAGCAGAGGTCACAAGATATGTCATCAGCAATAGAACGACGAGGCTGGAGACAATCAGCGCCATGCCCGGTGACAGCAACACATCCAGCGTTGCAAACAATTGGTCTGAAATGCCAGCTCCAAGGATTGAACCACCGGCTGCTCCGCTCATCTCAAGATCAATCGCGGTTCCGCCAGCCAATCCCATCCACAAGAAGCACATCAAAGACGGCACCAAAACCACGCCGAAGATGTATTCGCGCACCGTACGCCCGCGCGAAATGCGCGCAATAAACATGCCCACAAATGGTGCAAAGGCGATCCACCACGCCCAGTAAAACACGGACCAATCGAGCTGCCATTGCACCAGTGCTGCGCCGATTTCTGTGCCGTCATCGCTAAACAATGTCAGCGCGTTCGTGGGCAGAGTGACAATGTAATCCCAAATGCCGACACCCAGCAGCTTCATTCCATAAAGCCCCGAGCCGACAATCGCGAACAGAGCCAGCAACGCAAAGCTCAAAGTCATATTGAGGTTGGAAAGCCATTTAATCCCGCGCCCAACGCCCGACAATGCGCTGATGGTAGAGGCCCCGACCAAAACGAGCAGCGAAACAATAATCGCAGCATTGCTTGCCGATGCCGTGCCGTCCGCCCCTTGCGTCATCAGCCAGTCGCCCAGCCCTATGCGTGCAAGACCAGCGACAAATTGCTCAACGCCTAGGCCCATGGTCACAGATACGCCCAAAATCGTCGCTACAACTGCGACGATATCAACCAAGTGCCCAGCTGCGCCTGACATTGATGTGCCAAACAAAGGCGCAAGACTTGAACGGATAGTCAGCGGCAAATCCCGGCGATAGGAAACATATCCAATCGCGAGGCCAACCAGCGCATATGTCCCCCATGCGGCAAAGCCCCAATGCAGGAATGTGTAGATATAAGCGGGGCGAACAGCCTCTGGCGTAGCCGCCTCTAACGTGCCGCGGATAATATCAGGATTGTTGGCCCAATGCGCCAGCGGTTCTCCGGTCGAATAGGTCAGCATGCCGACCCCAATCCCTGCGCCAAACAACATCGCGAACCAGGAAAAACGGCTGAATTCCGGCTTCTCTTCGGCCGTTCCAATACGAAGACGCCCTGATTGCGGCACCAATGCCAGCACAAAACACACAAAGCCCAAAACGGCGACAAGATAGACGTACCAACCGCTAAAATTCGCAATGATCGAAGTGTTCGCAGCGGCCAAAGTTTCGCTGGCGCGAACCGGGAAAAATATCGCCCACATGATGATCATCGCAACGATGATCTTCGCAGGGATAGTTACCTCACGGCTAAAGCCATTATAAAATCCCTTATCGTGCGTTTCGATAGGCAGATCGACTATTGGCAGTTCGATGGGCAAATCAGAATTGGATGACGCAATCTTCGAATCGTCGCTTGTTGTCATGGATTGGGTCAAAGCTTCGCTGGTTGTGTGGCAATGAATAACGCGCTCGGAAGAGCAATCGCTGGAATGCCGATCAGTAAGTGTAAGGACTTAGCATAAATCATGCGGGCGCAATTGCAAACCGCCTCGCCTTACCAGTCTTGATAGTGCAAGCTAAATCAGCCCTTCTTCCTGCTTTTGCGCCAAAGTATCGGCATCCCAGCCAAGCAGATCGGCAAAGACATCGGCATTGTGCTGTCCAGGGTGGGTTGGCGCGCTGCTGCGGAAACCGGATGCAGTTTTGGAGAAACGCGGGAAGGCGTTTTGCATTTTGATCTTGCCGCGCCCTTCTGTTTCCACCTCAATGATCGCCTCGCGCGCTTTGAAGTGGGGATCGTCCATCATATCCTTGGCGGTGTAGACGCGGCCAGCCGGGATGGAATGTTTGATCATCAGTGCATCAACCTCATCAATGGTCAGCGTGGCTGTCCATTCATTGATCAAATTGTCGAGCACCGTTTGATTGTGGCCGCGCGCAAGGTGCGTTTTGTAATCGTCACTTTCGGCCAATTCAGGTTGCTGCATCGCCTCTGCAAGACGCGCGAAAATCGCATCATTATTGGCACCGATCATAAACGGCCCGTCTTTGCAGCTATAGACATTACTGGGCGCGATACCGGGTAGGATAGAGCCGGAACGCTCGCGAATATAGCCGTTGTAGTCATATTCGGGGACTAACCCCTCCATGACCTGCAACACTGCCTCATACAAAGCGGTATCGATGACCTGCCCCTCGCCCGTCTTCTCGCGGTGGTGCAGCGCGGCAAGCACGCCCATGGTTCCGTAAGTCGCGCAAAGTGTATCGCCGATGGACACGCCCATGCGGGCTGGCGGACGATCAGCATCGCCCACAATATAGCGCCATCCGCCCATCGCCTCGCCAATGCCGCCAAACCCAGCACGGGTGGAATAGGGGCCCGTTTGGCCATAGCCCGACATGCGCGCAATAATCAGTCCGGGGTTAATCTTGTGGAGTTCGTCAGGAGAAAGACCCCATTTCTCCAGCGTGCCAGGTTTGAAATTCTCAATGAGAATATCCGCCTTTTCGATCAAAGCCCGCGCGATTGCCTGCCCGCCTTCGACACGCAAATTACACGTAACTGAGCGCTTATTGCGCGCGATGACCTCCCATTGCACCTTCTCATCGCCAAGGCCCCATTCGCGCATGGGATCACCCTTGCCCGGTGCTTCGACTTTGATCACATCAGCGCCCATATCGCCGAGCAATTGCCCGCAAAACGGCCCAGCCAAAAGTTGCCCCATTTCGACAACGCGCAGGCCCTTCAAAGCGCCTGCATTCTGCGGAATGCTCACTCTACAGCCTCCGCGACTTCATCGTGATGCCACACAGGTTGAATTGGCGCAGGAAGGCCTGTCTCCGCCTCGCAATTGGCGCGCAGGGTTTCAATAGCGGGGCCGTAATCAAACAGCTCCAATTCGCCGCGCTCCGCCGTGATTTTGGCGCGAAGGGCCTCTGTGCCAGCACTATCAATCACGCCTTCACTGTCAGCGATCACGCCATATTGCTTGGCACCATCGGGCGTGACGAGGCCTTGGCGAATTTCAAGACCAACGAGTTCAGGGTCGCGCTGCAGCGGGTCCCCCCAGCCGCCGCCGCCCCAAGTGATGAAGTGCAGAAGCTCGCCTTCCTTAACCTCAACGTCCTCAATCTTATTGCCGACGATTTCCTTAGTGCCATCAAGGCGCTCCAATATCTTGGTCGCGCGCTCGCCCGGATGGCCGCCATTGACGCCCCAAGGCGGCACGAACCAACGGTCATCATGGATCGCAATCGCGCCATCAGCGAGGAACCGGTAGGTCATATGGATACCGTTCCCACCGCGGTGCAGGCCCGCGCCGCCGCTGTCCGGTTCGGTCGAATAACGCTCAATCCGCAGCGGGAAATAGCGCTCCAGAAATTCATTCGGTACATTGGTAAAGCCTGGCCAGAGCGAGTGACCGTCGGGCCCATCGCCCAAAGGCCGGCCCGGAATTCCGCCAAAGCCGATTTGGAACAATTGGAACCAGTCAGGCTTACCATCTGTGGTTTTGCCCTCTCTGTTATCCCAGCCGGAATAGAACAAATGCGGGCTTGAACTAAAGCCAGCGGCGTTCAAAAATTCTGGCGTTCCTTGACCCAGCAAACCGCCCAAAATGTCAAAGATGCGGCCAAGCGCGTGGGTCCGGCCCGAAAGCGCTGCGGGAAATTGCGGTTTGAGCAAAGAGCCTTCTGGAATGCGGACTTCGATCAAATCATAGAAGCCATCATTGAACAGGATTTGCGGATCGAAGACCATGATCATGTAAATGCCGAAGAACATTTTGAACATGTTTTCATTCAGCAGAAAATTGATCGAGGCGGCCGATTGCGGATCGGTTCCGTCGAAGTCGAGAATAACCCTCTCGCCTTCGCGCCACATGGTGCACTTGATTTTATACGGGCCGTAACCCTTACCGTCATCGCACAGGTAATCCTCGAAACTGACCTTGGTTTCTGCCACCGCTTGACCCAGCAAAGCTTTCATCGCGCGGTGGTTGCGGGCGAGCAGCTCCTTGGTCGCGGACACGTAGACATCATCGCCAAACCGCTCCGCCATTTCTACAACACGCTTGGAGGCAACGCGGCACGATGCGATCAGCGCATTGAGATCGGCCTGACACCAATCGGGCTTGCGCGTTTGGTGCATGACGAGCTTCATCAGATCATCATTATATTCGCCCCTCTTCCAGATTTTCACCGGAGGAATGCGCACGCCTTCTTCGAAAATAGAGCTGGCACCAATCGGCATAGAGCCCGGCACGCTTCCGCCAATATCGCTCTGGTGACCGAACATCGCAGTATAAGCGATCAAGCGTCCGTCTTTGAACACCGGCAACAGAACGAGCCAATCGTTCGAGTGGCTGACCGCGCCGTCGCAAGAATAGGGGTCGGACAAGAAGATCATATCGCCATCTTCCAGCGTGCCATCATAAAGCTTAAGAAAGCCATCGATAAAGCTGCCGAACTGACCCACGATCATCTCACCCGTAGGCGCAGCGATCAGCGGGAAGGCATCGCCCTGCTCGCGAATGCCGGGTGACATGGCGGTGCGCACCAGCGTCGCGTCCATCTCGATACGGGCGTTGCGAAGCGCGTTTTCGATAATGTCCAGCGTGACCGGATCAAGATCGATCTTTTTGAACGGAGTGTCATTGGTTTCGATGATTTGTGCTGGCATGACTTAGGCCTTTCCGCTCAAATTAATCAGAATATTGCCGACAGCATCGACAGTGGCGGTGCAGCCGTTCTCAACCAGAGTAGTGGAATCCATCTCGGTGATAATGGCGGGACCAGGGATTTTATCGCCCTGCTTCAGCTTTGCGCGGTCATAGATTGCACCAGCGCGCTCCTCCCCATCCATCCACATGGTGTGATCGCGAATTTTTGCATCTGATGGATCACCATTGCCTTTCGGCAATTGGTTCGCAGGCAGTGCAGGCGCTTCGCCCATCGCCACAGCGCGCAGGTTCACAATTTCATGCGGTGTATCCATGTTGAATGTGAAGAGACGCAAATGCTCCTCGTCAAAGCGAGCCAGAATGCCTTCGATGCCGTCTTTCTTGAGCAAGTCTGCATCGATTGTCAGCGGCACTTCGAAGGCTTGTCCGGCATAGCGAACATCCACTTCAAACTCGCTGGTAACCGCGCTTTCGGGAACACCATCGGCAAGCAATTCGCTGCGTGTTTGGGATTTCATTTCCTCAAGCACCGCGATCAATTCGGATACGTCTGTGTCTTTCGCCAGCTTGCTGAAGGAGCGCGCTGTTTCGGTGCGCATCCGCGTTGTCGCATCACCCAAAGCGCATAGGACGCCGGGCGAAACAGGCGAGACCGCAGGCCAGCTATCCATAAGACGCGCAACCGCATTCACATGCAAAGGCCCAGCGCCGCCAAAACCCATCAGCGCAAATTCACGCGGGTCATAGCCTTGCTGAACCGAAATCATACGCAGCGCGCCAAACATGTTCTCATTGACGATATCAATGATGCCGCGCGCCGCTTCCATCAGGCCAACGCCCAAAGCATCAGCGACCGTTTGCACCGCTTTCTTAGCGCCTTCACGGTCGAGCTGAAACGACCCGCCGAGCAAATCCTCTGGCAGGTAACCAAGCACAACATTGGCATCGGTTACGGTCGGCACATCGCCGCCTTTTCCGTAAGCCACTGGCCCAGGAACGGCGCCCGCGCTTTCAGGGCCGACGCGCAAGGCCTTGGTGAGCTCTGGAACGTGAGCGATCGAGCCGCCCCCTGCGCCAACAGTCTTCACATCCAGCGCCGATGCGCGGACGGACAGGTGGCCAACCTCTGTGGTGCGTTGACGGCGCGGCTCCAATCCTTCGATCAAGGCAACGTCAGTAGAGGTGCCGCCAACATCCAATGTCAGAATGTTTTTAAGGCCAGCGTTTTTCGCCACCCAAAGCGCACCCGTCACCCCGCCAGCAGGGCCGGACATGAGAATATTGACGGGGTGCTCTTCTGCTTTTTGGCTGCTCATCAAGCCGCCATCAGAGCGCAGGAGAGAGAGCTTCCCTTGGAGGCCCTCCTTCTCCAGCCGCTCGCGCAGGTTTGAGACATAATTGCCCACAATCGGCCGCACAGCCGCATTGGCAACTGTCGACAAAGTGCGCTCATATTCCTGCATTTCAGGCAGAACTTCATGGCTGAGCGAGATCGGAACCTCGGGCAATTCCTCGGCGGCGATTTCACCAATGCGTGCTTCGTGCGCGCCATTGACGTAAGCATTGATCAGGCTGACGGTCAGCGCTTCAATGCCTTGGCCTTTGAGCTTTCTGAGCGCGGCGCGAACCGCATCTTCATCCAATGGCCGAACCTCTGCACCATCTGCGCCCATCCGGCCGGGCACATCAATCGTGTCCTCCAAATGCGCCAATGGCTGCGGCTTTGGCCAAACAATCCAAGCAGCAAGGCCGCCGGGGACGAAACTGCGCGCGATCTGCATGACATCGCGGTAGCCCTCGGTCACGATCAGGCCGACTTTCGCGCCCTTGCCCTCCAGCACAGCATTGGTCGCAACGGTTGTTCCGTGGAGGAAATATTCAATCTCACTGGGCGCGGCATCCGCCTCCTTCATGATCGCATCGACGCCGTTCAAAATTCCCTCTGAACTGTCATGCGGTGTCGAAGGTGTCTTGTGACGCCAGAACGCACCGGTCTCATCATTGAACAAGAGCAAGTCGGTAAACGTGCCCCCTACATCCACTCCCAAACGATAGCCCATCAGGCGGCAGTCCTTTCTGTTTTGGGATGGGGAAACCCACCCGCTTTGCCGACCATCGCCGGCATTTCCTTATTCATGACTTCAGCAAGCCAATGGTTGGCCGCGATTGTTTTTTCCAGCGAGAGACCGGTTTCAATGCCGGCCCGCTCCAACATATAAAGCACGTCCTCGGTCGCGACATTGCCTGCTGCGCCTGGCGCAAATGGGCATCCGCCTAGCCCCCCTATGGAGGCATCCACTGTTCTGGCGCCAGCGGCGACCGCTGCCCACACATTGGCGAGGCCTGTGCCGCGTGTGTTGTGAAAGTGAACGCGCACCGGCAAAGGCTGGATGGCCTCGCGCACCCGGGTAACCAGCCGCGCAACATGGGCCGGATTGGCAACACCTATCGTATCGGCCAGAGCGATCTCGGCAGGGCCAGCTTTCGCGATTTCGCGCGCCATGTGCACGACCCGGTCTTCGCTTACTTCGCCATCAAATGGGCAGCCGAAACTGGCAGCGATTGTCGCTTGAGCAGAGAGACCTGCATCTTGCGCCTTGGCAATAATATCTCGGCACACATCAATCGTCTCATCGCTGGACTGACCTTGATTGGCGACGCCCAGCCCGTCACTGGCAACCGCAACCGCGCCCAATTGATCGATCCGGCCGCTGGCGATGGCCCGCTCCGCCCCGCGCATATTCATGACGAGACCTATGTAAGTCACATCGTCGCGCTCAGGCAAGCCAGCACAGACCTCATCGGCATCCGCCATTTGCGGCACGGCCTTGGGATTAACGAAGCTCGTGACTTCGATCCTCTTTGCACCTGCATCAATAGCGCGGGCGATCAGGGCCAACTTCTCCGCCGTTGGGATAGCCAGCCTTTCATTTTGCAAACCATCGCGCGGACTTACTTCGACGATTTCGATAGAGGACTGCTCTTCTGTATACATTATGCTGCTCCCCTCTCACTTTCTGCCAGCCCCTTATGCGCATCCGAATAGGCATGAAATGCGCGGCGGATGTGCCCAGCCATTACAGTTTCTGCCCATGCCCCATCGCGCCGCTCAAAAGCGGATAAAAGATCACTATGTTCGCTGTGCGAACGCTGGAAAGCCTCTTCGCTGTAGTGATGTGCAGTGCGCCATACGATTGGCTGTTCAATCAATGCGGTCAGCAAATTGGTCAGCCGCCGCGAGCCCGCGGTTTCGAGCACCAAAGCATGAAATTCTCGGTTGCGATCAAGGAAGGTTGGAATGTCAGGCTTGCGTCCTGAAATCGCCGCACCAATTGCCGCATTGCACGCGCGCAATTGCCCCAAAACAGCATCACTCATCGCCTCTGCCGCCCGCCTTGCAGCATAGCCTTCGAGCATGGCGCGCAGCTCAAACGCATCACCAACATCACCCAGAGACCAGTCCGAAACAAAACTGCGCTGCGTGCCCGTTCGGCGGATCAATAGGTCCGCTTCCAAGCGCCGCAAAGCATCGCGAATCGGTGTGCGCGACACCCCGCATCGCTCCGCCAAGGCCTCTTCGCCCAAGGCATCGCCTGCCGACAATTCTCCGGAGAGAATCATCGCCCTGATCGTATCATATGCGCGGTCTGACGCTTTGGTCATATTCGGGACTTCACCTAAGTGATAGGAAGATGCTTGAAAGCTTGACTTTCGCAAATTGTATACAATAAAGCACTCCCAACGCAAGCTGGCAGTTTTTAACCGTTCGCTCGCAAAGTTTTTCACCGCGCCGCCTCCAGTTGAATTGAGGAGCGCACATAGAATGAGCATAAAACTGGCAGAGGTCGCGCCCAAAGCGGGACTGACGCCGCATTGAATTCAAGGGGAACTTCCATGCGTAACTACCGCTTACTCGCCGCTGCATCCTTTGGCGCGATTGCATGCGCAGCAGCGCCAGCAATCGCCCAAGACGCAGGCACCGCGCCTGCCGCAGAGGAAGATGACAATACGATCATCGTCACAGCGCGGCGCCAGAGTGAACGCTTGCAAGACGTTCCAGCATCCGTTTCCGTTCTAACCGCTGACGCGCTTTCCAAAACAGGTGCTGACAATGCGGAAGACTTTGTTCAGCTCACTCCAGGCGTTACTATCGTAACCGGCACGGCAGAGGCTGGCGATACGCAGATCAACATTCGCGGCATCAATGGCGCGCGCGATGCGGAAAGCTCGGTTGCTCTGGTTGTCGATGGCATTTTAAAAACCAACACGGCGCAATTGAACCAGACCCAAGGCACCTTGCGTCAGGTCGAAATCCTAAAAGGGCCGCAAGGCGCTCTTTACGGACGCAATGCCGCCGCCGGTGCAATCGTGCTGCAAACGCTCAAGCCTAGCGATACTTTCGAAGGCGGCATCAAGGCATCTTACGCCAATGAAAACACCATCCAAGGAACCGCGCATGTGGCGGGGCCATTGGGCGACAATCTCGGCTTCGTCTTGTCTGGCTATTACCGCACCACGGACGGCTTCTTCCGCAATGAGTTCCTCGATGCGAAAGTGGTGGACGACCAAGAAGTATGGACCGTGGATGGCCGCATTATCGCTGGCCTTGGTGATGCAACTGAGCTGGATGTAAAGGCACGCTATTCCAAGCTGAACGGCGCATCGATCAACTTCAACTCATCCTTTCACTTGCCGAATTTCGCAGGCGTAAACCCAGCCTTTAACGAGGATGTGAATGAGCATCCGTTTGGCTATTACGGCAATATTCGCCCAACCAATGAGCAAGACAGCTTCGACATCTCAGCCAAGATTGAACATGATTTTGGCGACATGTCACTCACCGCATGGGCGCTATATTCAGACGTTGATCAATTCCTAACCGCTGACGGCACGTCTGCAGATTTTGCGCGCTTTATTTCCGCCGCTGATCCCGCAGCCGCGAATGTCGTCAACAGCTGCTTTGCCAGCACAGCGGCGCTTACTGGCTTCCCAGTCAATCAGCCCGGTTTCGTCGGCGCGGTTCCCGTGCCGTTCATTTTCGATCCAGCCAATGGCTCCACCTTTGGCGCCTACAGCCCCAGTACATGCGATGGCACTCAGCTTCAAATTCGCAAGCAATCCGACATTAGCGGTGAGATCCGCTTGGCGTCGAATGGCGGCGATGCGCTGAGCTGGCAATTGGGGGCATATTTCCTCAAGATTGACCGCGAGACAGGCGTCAGCATTGGCGGTGACACAGGCGCGGGCGTCAGCCGCGAATTGTTCAACGCCCCGGGCAGCGCAAACCCAACCTCGCTGCTGCTCAACGATACGTTCGACACCAATGTCTATGCCGTGTTTGCCAATGCAGAATATGAGTTTGGTGATTTCACCGCTGGCCTCGCGCTGCGTTATGATATCGAAGACCGAACCTCGGAATCGCTCGTGCCGGCCGGCGCGCTCGACCCCTTCACCGGCGGCCCGATCAATCCTGGCCTCGCCTTTGGCGCCTTCAGCCCGGTTGATGCAACGTTCAAGCAATTGCAGCCTAAGGTTAGCCTGAGCTGGCAGCCCAATCCCGACCTCAACTTCTACGCAAACTGGGGCATTGGATTTAAGTCTGGCGGGTTCAACAACCAAGGCTCATCGGCCATCATCAACGCCAACTTTGTTCAGTTCATTGGCGCGGATGTGAACATCCAAGACCAATATGACAAAGAGGTCTCCTCCGCATTCGAAGCCGGTGTGAAAGGTGAACTAGCAAATGGCGCGATCACTTTCGATCTGGCCGGTTATTACACCAACATCGAAGACATGCAGTTCTTCGAGTTTTTCGTGGGCAGCTTTGGCCTGCTGCGCGTGGTGTCCAACATCGATGACGTGGATGTCTACGGAATTGAGTTCAACACATCTGCTGAAGTGGTCGAAGGCTGGAAGTTCTTCGGCTCGGTCAATGTCACCGACAGTGAGATCAAAGCGAACAGCTCGCGCCCAAGCACCGTAGGCAACAAATCGCCCTACACAGCCGACTACACCATCAACCTCGGCACAGAGATCGACGTTCCGTTCAACGACAGCATCGACTTGATCATGCGTGCCGATTACCGGATCACTGGCCCGACTTGGTTCCACTCTTTCCAAAACCAAGAAGCGCCGACATTGTTCTCTGGCCTACTGCCAATCTCGGCGCTCGCTCTGCCTGATTTTGTCGGCAATGCGAATTACGGCGTGGCAAAGCGCGATGCATTTGGTGTCTTGAACCTGCGCGCAGGAATTGAGGCTGGCAATTTCAGCGCAGCGATCTTCGCCAATAATGCGCTCAACCGGAAATATCTCAACGAAGTCATTCCCGCGATTGAGTTTGGCGGATCGTTCATCTCTCCTGGCGCACGGCGTTTGGTAGGCGTCGAAGTTGGTTTCAACTTCTGAGGCCAGCATGAGCGACTTGGACGATAATTACGCGAAAGCGTATGGGCAAAGGGCGGGCTTCGGAAAGAGGGCTGCCCTTCTGCTTATTGATTTTGTGCAAGGGTATTTTGATCCTTCATGCGATCTCTATGCCGATGTGGATGATACTTTGGCCTCGGCTCTGCGGGTGCGCGAAGCGGCTCATGTGGCCGGCATTCCTGTTATCCTCACCAATGTTGTCTATCATTCTAAGGCGCTGGATGGCGGACGGTTTTATGAAAAAGCCAAGCCTTTGCATAACTTTTTGGCTGGCAGCGCGATGGGCGCATGGCCGGATGGGCTGGAGCCGACGAGCGATGAGCTGATCATATCCAAGCAATATCCCAGCGCATTTTTTGGCACATCATTGGCCTCGACATTGACCAGCCTCGGCGTGGACAATGTCATACTGACCGGTCTCACAACCAGCGGATGTGTTCGCGCAAGCTGCGTGGATGCAATGAGCCACGGCTTTATCACAACGGTCGTGCGCGAGGCTGTAGGCGATCGTCACCCTGACCCGCATGAGGCGAACTTGTTCGACATGGATGCGAAATATGCCGATGTCGTTTCTGAAGAAGCGATCATCGCGCATTTGCAAAGCCTGCGCTAGGAGCACGAACCATCACACAAACCACGCGCGCGACATTCAGCCAAATTGGCGGCCCAGAAGTGATCGAATGGATTACTGAGGATTTGCCTGCCCCAAGCGCCGGCGAAGTGTTGATTGAACATAGCGCCATCGGGCTCAACTTCATCGACACCTACCACCGCACCGGTCTCTATCCCGTGCCCTTGCCCAGCGGCTTGGGGCTTGAAGCCGCCGGAACAATCACAGCCGCCGGCGAAGGTGTCGACACGCTCAAAGTGGGTGACCGCGTAGCCTATATGGCGCCAGGCAAAGACGGTCTTGGCGCCTATTCCACGCAGCGCATCATGCCAGCGGCCGGCCTATTTAAACTGCCTGACACCATCCCCAGCGACATTGCCGCAGCCGCTTTGCTGAAAGCGGCCACTGTTGAGGGATTGGTAGAACGCTGCGCCAAAGTGCAGGCAGGTGACTGGGTGCTCGTCCATGCCGCAGCCGGCGGTGTCGGCCTCATTATGGTCCAGTGGCTCAGCGCGATTGGTGCCAATATTATCGCCACTGCATCGACCGATGCTAAGCTGGATTTGGCAAAGCAAGCAGGCGCGCAGCACACCATTCTAAGCAGCGCCGATGATTTGCCCAAGCAGGTGCGCGACTTTACCGGCGGCACAGGCGTCTCCACCGTTTTCGATGGCGTGGGCAAAGACACTTTTGCAGTATCGCTTGATTGCCTTGCGCCGCGCGGATTGCTGGTCAGCTTTGGTAATGCCAGCGGGCCAGTGGAAGGCGTTAATCTGAGTATTCTGGCTGACAAGGGCTCCGTTTTTGTCACCCGTCCAACCTTGGGCCATTACTTCGCAACACCAGAAGACGCCGCATTAGGCATCGCGCGCGTCTGGGAAATGATCGGCAGCGGCAAAGTTAAAATCACGATTGGCGCGAGCTATCCGCTGACCGAAGCCGCCAATGCGCACCGCGATCTGGTTGCGCGTAAAACCACAGGCTCAACGATCCTGCTTCCATAACCCGCTAAAACTTCGATTGTCTTTTCTCAACAAATGCAGTCGTTCCTTCAAGGAAGTCTGCGCCGACAAACGCCTCTGCGAAGATGCGCCTGGTATCAGCATCATCATCCACTTGTCCGTCTAAAACACGGCGTATGAAGCGCTTCATTTCGCGAACAGAATGCGAGCTATTTGCGGAAATTTCAGCCGCCAAAGCATCAGGGCTTTCGGCGACAAATTCAACCAATCCGATCCGATGCGCTTCGTCTGCATCGATCAAGCCACCAGTGTACAAAATACGCCTTGCTTGCCCTGGGCCGACCAAGTCAGTGAGCAGCTTTACGTCGTGCAGAGGGTAAACCAAGCCCAGTTTTGCAGGTGTAATGCCAAAACGCGCATTCACATTCGCTACCCGCAAATCGCATGCCAGTGCAATCCCGCAGCCTCCGCCAACGCAGTCCCCTTCGACAAAGGCAATGGTTGGCAATGGATGGCGCGCAAGCTCAAATTGCACGCGATTGATTGCGGCCTGATTTGCAACACGCCACCCTTCATCATCCTTATTTGCTAGCAATTCTTTGATATCAGCGCCTGCACAAAAAGCCTGACCGGGCTCAGCAGCACGGATCACCATCAGGCGAAGATCTGAATTGTTTGCTGCGCGCTCAAGCAAATCGGGCATGGCCTGCCACATCGCAATAGTGAATGCGTTGCGCTTATCTGCGCGATCGATCAGCAAGTGCGCAATTTGACCCTGAATTTCCAACCGCACGCTCATGCTAACCATTCCTCTAGCATAGTATCAATCGCAGCCGGTTCATTGCCGTGAAGCGCAAGGTTTGCCGCACGGCCGCATTGCTCTGCGGACAATCCGCCCATTTTGCCAAACGCGTGCATTTTATCAGCGATCTGCGCCTCGTCCAAAGGATGAATGGGTGGAGCAAGCGAATCCGTGGTTGGAAGAGGCTTGAAGCTAACCTGTTGGATAAGCCATCCCCTGCCATTCGAACCAAGCGTTCCTGCTTCCTTCGTCATCGCTGGGAGCAGCCCTTGCGCACCTTCCAAAATGCCTACTGGTCCTGTGGCCCCATAATGCACATGCATTGCGGCATCGCGGCCAGTACGAACCGTGTGATAGACATGCCATTGCCGGGTCAAAACATCATCATGACCCATATGGAGCAAGCCGCCTGCAACTGACCCCGCATTGCCCATCGCATTGGCATATTCAACTGGCGCAAATCCGATTAACGAACCAAAGGCTGCCGCTGCGCCAAACACGCCCGCAGTCGCCGATGCATCCCAGTGAGAATGATGATGCGTATCTAACGCTGAACCTACCGCAATCATCGCTTCATAACCGCGAACGCCTGCATCGAGCCGCGCATCCATTGCCGCGCTGCTCATGCTCATGGCAGCAGGCCAAACAATTGATCCAGGATGCACCCGCGCAGCTTCATGCACATCGTCCATCTCTAGCGCATTGCCCACATAGGTTGCGCGCTCCCAGCCAAGCCGCGAAATCTCGCCTCCCAAATGCCCCGCTTCACTGTCTCGCGCACCCGCAACACAAGCAAGCCAATCGAGCAGCAGGAGGCGGGCGCTTTTTCGCTCAGCATCACCCACGGGCCGCGCCAATGTCGCGGCAAGAGTTTGAAGAAGAGCGCCTTGTCCCGGCATGTTCATTTCCCACCCAATTGCGGCGTCGCTTTAGGCCGGAATTGGGCGCCTGCGAACCGAATGGGTGAGGCGATATGAGAGGCCCCGTTTTCATCTTCAACCAGCAATCCCCGCTCCGCGATATGCGGCTGATCAAAGGCCTC
>JBDVRS010000001.1:0-2007 GCA_039967435.1 Marinomonas sp. | reverse complement strand
CGTTTGCAACACCGCCGATTGCAATGTCAAAGCTATTGGTCGTTGCCGCGCCCACGCCTAATGCAAGAGATGCGCCGCCCACTGCATTGGTATCGGTACCGATTGCGGTTGACTGGAACCCTGTGGCTTGCGCGCCAAGAGTATCGGCATCTGTGCCATCACCGCCAAGCGCAACTGCGCCAGTGTTGGTTGCATCGCTTTCATTGCCGATCGCTATGCTATTGGAGCCAGCAGCCGCGCTGTTAAAGCCTAGCGCCATTGCGTCAGCGGCGCTTGCATTGGCGCCATTGCCCAGCGCCGTAGTTCGGTCGCCCACAGCCCGCGTTATAACATTTGCACCTGCGCTATCAGCATCACCGCCTACCGCCACAGCGCCAATACCATCGGCCAATACAGAGTTACCAATTGCCAGCGTGCCGGGGCCGCGCGCGACTGCAGTATCGCCCAGAGCCGTGGCCCCGTCGCCATCTGTATTCTCTGGATCAGCGATAGCGCTATTACCGCAAGCAACAGATTCAGAATCGCCCTGATCATCCGCACCGCCATCGGTGTCGACATTGCTATCGGCATCGTCATCTGCATTTGTATCAAGCAGACATGTATCGGCCTGCGCCTCTTGCGGAGCGGCCAGCATTGAGGCCACAGCACCAAGGGCGACGGCTGTCATCAGATAGTTACGCATAATATTTCCCCTGTTTTGAGAATGTTCCTGATTATCTTTAGGGAATGCGAAAAGGTCGCGCCATCCCGCGATCACGGTATGGTGCCCGACCTGCTCTAGTGAATTTCGCATAGTGGCTTTCCCTCGTTCGTTGCGAAGGAAGCTTCAGGTGCGACCCTTAGAGCTGTATTTCTATTCCCCGTCGCCAGCCCCTGCGCGTTCCTCTTTGCGCGGGGCCAGCTTTGCTTCCCAAGTCATTTTTGGCGATCACGATAGATCACCTTATGGCGCAGTTTGTGTGCGCATTTGGGGCAGAAAAATAGCATTGAAACGACAATTTCACAAAATTGTTGAGAGAGTTAAGGGTGGGGGCTTCGCTACTGCTTCGCTGTTTGAGCGCGTTCTAAATGCGCTACCGCTGCGCTATTTGAGCGCGGGTTTTCCTACACAGCCAATGCGTGTTATTTTCATGTTGGCGCATTTTAAGCCGCACGCAGGTGCTTCGCCAAAATTCTAGGCCCACTTAGGGGCGGCTTCGGATGTGCCTTATCAACTAAACCCTGCGAATCGTCTGTTTTTAGGCTGAGTTTGGGGCGATGAAGTCCTTGCTCTATGATCCAAAGACTGACCGCTAGGTAAGCATAGATTTGCGCCAATATTGCAGGTGCAGCCAGCGGCGCGTTTCTTCACCTCGGGCAGAAAAAGAGGCAGAGTTTATGACGAGCAATGAAGGCATTTTTGCGGAGAACCGGCGCGGCATTTTTGGCGGCGGCTTGCGCCATGCCTCTTGCCGCATCCTGCGCAAATACACCCTTTGCGAGCGCGCCCAAAAGCGCCGCATTCGCCCGCTCGAACTTCGAACTTGCCGCGCCTAGCGGGCGGGTCATTGATGGGACCCACTGGACGCCTGAAGGTAAGGCGGCGGGCACGAAAGTCTTCTCTCATGGAGCCAATCTCGCGCCGCTCCAATATCTGCAAATGATCGAACCTTGGGCCGCATCAGGCTGGTGAGTGCTTGCCCCGCTTCACTCCGATTCAGAACAGCATGCTGACAAAGCATCCTACACCGGCTTTCCCACATGGAGCACGCGGCTGGAGGATATGCAGGCTTTGTCTGCGCATATCGGTGAGAGGGCCTATGTTGCAGCTGGGCATTCTTACGGCGCATTGACGGCTCTGGTGCTTGGCGGTGTGCTGACATTGGGTGCATCGGAAGCCTATGATCAAGGCCTGCGCTGCGACAAGGAAGCGGGAATCGCCAAATATTTCTCATCAGAGGCCGCGGTTGAAAACAGCCAAGAGGCGATGCGGATATACGGCGGTTATTCCTATTCCAAGGAATATGA